>PGZF01000008.1 GCA_002840125.1 Gammaproteobacteria bacterium HGW-Gammaproteobacteria-15 | reverse complement strand
GTCTTTTACCTGATAGCGCTGCCGCTCTTCTAACACCGTGCCACTGCTATTCATTTTCTGGCTGAATAACCCCACCCCGGCTATATCACGTTTCCACTCGATAGTGTTGTCCGGGTAGTGCACTTTTTCTACCGATCCCAAGTATAGCGTTGTCGTCGTTTGGCTGTTTACTATATCAGTACGTTTATAACGTTGGCCCATCGGGTTATAGTTAAAACGTGTGGTATGTCCGCCTTTGCTCACTTCGCTCAGCAAATTGCTTACTGTGTACTGCATACTACGGCCACTGCTATCGCTTATCAGTGCGCCATTGTTGTCGTAAACATAGGTTGTGCTTCCTGCCTGACATACAGCATTGGGGCCAGCATTGCTACTATGGCTGCAACTGCTGCCATATTTGTACGTGCCCACACCCGATTTACTCAGAATATTGCCAATACCACTTATTGACGCCGTTTCTGTTAAAGCAAGCTCACCTGTTGTTTGCCAGCGGGTGAGTTGGTTCAGGCTGTCATACTGGAAAGCCTCATGCACATTCCGGCGGTTTAATGCCCCGGCAGAGCCTGTTTCATGCCTTGATTGCAAATTACCTATTTCATCCCAGACTAGCTCCAACTGTTGTAAAGCGGTACTGCCACCAGTAATGGCATAACTACGTAACTCTTTCGCTAAGCCTGAATCACGATAGTATTCATGCTGCATGGTTACGCCGTTGGCGTATTCTGCATTAGTTACGTTGCCACGGGCATCCATTTGCTGAACAGCATAAAATGCTTGCTGGCGGCCATTGCGATTAACTGAATCGACTAATTGTTGTAAATAGCCAGTTTCGCTGTAGCGATATTCCACACCATTAACGTTAAAATCACTACTACTGCGGGCCGCATCAAATTGCTGGAATATACGGCCGTACTGATCATAGGTTGTTTTTTCATAGTGCTCCCCCATCTGATTAAGATGGCCCGGCATACGGGTTGTGGTAATACTTAATCGACCCAGGGCATCATAGCTGTAGCTTTGCTGGTACTGTGCACTACCATTAATTGCAGTACTGTCATAAACACGCTGTAATTTGCCTAAGCCGTTCGCAGCAGTGTCATATTCCCAGCGACTGAATTTTTCCACACTACCGCTTGGAATATCACAGCTTCCGCCCGATTTATACTCAGTACGGCTAAATAACCGGCCTTGTAAATCATATTTCTGTTGAGTAATTTGCCCCTTGGCATCCTGTTGACAAACCAGCTCACTAAAACGGTTATATTTGTAACTCCAACTGCCTTTATTCGGATCTACCATGCTGATTTTACGATCGCGCAAATCATACTGGATCTGAGTTGCATTCCCGGCAGGGTCAGTCATATGCACCAGATTGCCTCTGGCATCATAACGGTAGCTGGTAACGCCATTGTTTGGATCGGTCACCTGCTGCAGTTGGCCAAGCGCATTAAACGTATCAGTACGTTGCTGCGATAAGCCGTTAACCGTAGTCGTATCATAGCCATCATAATTAATTTCAGTGATTACAGAAGTACCATTGTTAACAGAGCTTTCTGTTTGCGTTACCCTTCCCAGCACATCATACTGATAGCTGCTCCATAAAGGTGACTCCTGTGAATACAGATAAGGCGCACTGCTGCGGCTAACTAAACCACGCTTATCCCGCTCGGTATCTGTCACCCGCCAGGTATTTGCGCTAAAGCCACTCATTGCTTCTCTGGTAATACGCTGCAACGTGTCTAAGCAAGCGAGGCTTACACCACCGCCAGCCTCTTGCTGTCTGCGCCAGCTAACAGTGCCTGCCGGACAGACGTTACCAGGCCCAACCCCCAGTCCACCATCCATCACCGAGTAGCTACCACTACTGTCTGAATTAAAATAGGTAGTGCCAAAAACGGTGGTTCCGGTTAATTTAGTAGTATAGGTACTGGCCCCTGTGTAAAAGCGTTCCTCACTTGGCATACCATACCTGTCTCGCGACACCACACTGTAAGCTCGCCGACTGATACCAGAATCCGGGGTGCTATCGTTTGAGAACAACTCATACGTTTCATTGATATAGCGTCCAATACTGTCATAACGTATATCTTTAACGCGGGTTTGCCCATCTGCCACCATAGTGGACAATACTAAATTGCCATTACTGTAAGCATGGGTCGTTACTACTTTGTATTCTGAATTATCCGGCTCAATAGTTTCTGTTTTCAGCAAACCGATGTCAGAACCGCTACTGTAATAATCAAACTCTGATACACGACTAATACTGCCATGTTCATTTGTACTGGTAACCTGTAACTGTTTTAACCGCCCTTGCTGCATACTCCAGGTTGAGCCATTTTTATCAAATATCCTGGTGGTTAATACCGACTGCTGTATAGCACCATATCCGTCTTTTATCGTTAGCTCTTCAACAACGCTATTACCATGCCCATCAAACTGGTGCAGCGTCAAAGCATCTTTTAACAATATGCCTTGTACGTTCCCATTATCACTCAGCGCCCAGTTTTGCTCAGCTTGCTTTGCTGCAAACAGTTGCAAAGGTCCTAACGCGGAAGAGCCTCTCGCCGCAAGAGTATTGCTTAAGCTAGTGACACAACTATTAAGTGCAACACCGTTAGAGTAGCACTGCACCAAACCGTAAGTTGTTTCATTAGCTCCAAGCTTGTGACCTTCAGCAGTATATACCTCAGTGCGCCAAAGCTTTCCGGTGTAAGGCCAGTCTTGCCGGTACTGTTGTCTGGTTCTTATACCGGTCTCGCGATCCACCGTCGTAAAATACTCAAAACCAAGAAAACCCCGGCCAGATGCCTGCAAACGAGCCTGTTCGTAAAAATAAGCCGTATGATACCGTGCGCTTTCATTATTGTTAGTTGGGGCAGATGTAGAAACTCCGGTAACAACATACATAGCACCAGCTTTGGCAAAAGCCGGCTCTTTTGGTTTAAGTGACTGTTGCTGTGAAGAAAGCTTGTACCAGGGATCATTAAGGTTACGATAAAAGTTACCAGGGGTAGTCTCTCCAACAGAAACATTCCAGCAAGTATGGCGGCTATAACTACCAAAAGTATCGGCAATATTGGTGCAGTGTTGTACTTCACCCGGGCTTTGAATGACATCACCTCTGGCATAATGCGCAGACTCTGTGAGAGTTTCATATTCAACTTCAATACTGTCGCCCAGACCTTTATGAATAGCAATAATCGTATTTTCTGGCTGCTCTGGTGTAAGGCCCAAGTATACTGTTGCAGAACCGCCCTGTGTTGTAGGAGTAATTAATAGATCAGGTTTGCCATCAGCATTAACATCGACCATTTGAATAGCTGATGCTTTAAACCTGCCTGTTCTGTAGTCCCAGCCAAAACGTGGGTCACTATAATTGGTCAGAATATTATAACCTTGGGATCTGATAGTAACTTCATCATCAGAAAAGCGATTGGCAGCAGGTTCCCAATACTTAACTTTTATAGTTCCCGAACCTGTACCAGTAGTGGTACTGCTAAATGGCGCGTTAGGGCTATGCCAAATAATGTCAGGATAACCGTCACCATTAAAATCAGCTAATGTCACATCTGTATTATCCCGGTTATATGTATAAAACGCTCTGCCGGGAATATTAATTGCCACTGGCTCTTCAAAAGATACGCCATTACTTAACCGGAAGGCCCAATCGTCATGCCCACGTGCATAAACCATATCAGACAAACCATCACCATTTAAATCAATCATGAAAGCATAGGCTGGATCCGGAACAATATGAAATCCATCCTTATATACCAGTTCAAACTGCCCGAAAGCAGCCTGCTGCATAGAGTAAAGTACTGGTACAGAGTTCTCCCATTCACAATGATCGTAATCATTGTCCTGATAACACTGCCCATGGTTTGCCCAGGTATATGCCACAATATCCATCCGGCCATCACCATCTACATCTCCGGTTAAACCGGTTAATGAATGAATTGGCGATAAATGCAGGTTGTTAAGAATAATCTGTCCATTTGCATTACGTCTTAAATACCAGGTTTCTGGAACAGATATATCTCCAAAATTGGCAGGAATATGAGCTGTGCTGGTAAATAACTGTTTTAAAGGCGTATAAGCTCGTTGAGCATAATAATTTTCTGCAGAAGTGCTTAAAGAAGCATCTGCACTACCTAACCTTAGAGCGGCAGCACCTTGGGTATGATAGTTGACCCAAGGTCGCTGGTATTGCGACGACAGCCGGTCAATCAGGCCATCACTATTAATATCAAGATACATAACTGTTGTTAACCGGTCGCCTTGCCCAGCAACCACTTCCGCCCTTCCATCATTATTTAAATCGATAATATTCAGTTGCATATCGTCATATATAAGTGGGCTTCTGAAACTTGGGCTCCAGCTAAAACTGCCATTATTCATACTTGCTAAAGCATACCTATAGGCCCTTGGTTTCAAATTGTTATGTAGATCTTTTGTTTCGGCCTGCTCATACCAGGCAATATCCATCAGGCCGTCACCATTTATATCTCCCAACCTGAACTGACTTACCCCGCCATTAAAGGACATCGAAGATGCTGTTTGTGATATTGCAGCTACCGGTACCGACCAATCGAAATTAGTTGCTTCAGTACAGTTACTGCCAACACACTCCTGAATACGGCTCAACCGGCTAAGGTTGTCATAGCTTGTATTAGCTGTACCTAAATTGTAACTGAGACGGTATTGGCGAAGCTCCTGAGTACCGTTATATGACGTAATTTTATTTAACCTGACAGCTGTACGATACTGATGGCCTGTGACATAACCACTAATCGGATCGGCCCGTTGCTCATAATCAAACTTGATATAAGCATTTCGCGAACTACCATTTCCGAAAGCAAAATCGATAGTATCTAATCTATGACCTGCACTATCTAAATGGTATTTGTAAATAATCTTATTGCCTGCACTATCACTGCGTTTACTTAACGCCCAAGACAAGATTCTCGTATTGCCATCCGCCAGCTTATTTTTGGCATTTGCTGAATCTGTCGTGTTGCCATAGGTTTCCCAAGTACCATCTTTATACTCAACTTTGAAATAGTCAGGGTGCCCATTACTACCACCTGACGCAGTAACTTTACTATAAGTATCAATTTCTGTTTTATATACACTGCCTACTGCCCCATAGTTTCCAGTTACGACAAGCAGCCTCTGACCATTTAGGCAGAAGCGATCTGTTGAAGACCAGCTTATTGGCAGTGGATTGCGATCAGCAGCTTCAGTTTGCCTGCAGCGGGTTATGCTACCGGCACCGGATAAACTCCATCCAAGACCTAGTAAGCCATTCGCTCCACCACTTGAATAGTTTAAATTTAACGCCGGCGACATATTTGTGGAGCCTTTTGCCGCCAATATTGGAATAGTATAATTTGCCTGCCCGGTCTGATTAACAGAGAACTGCCCCGGTAAAGTGAGAGCTTTATCAATATTACTGCCAGGAGTTGAAGGTTGCTTCAGCACGGGCACAGGCGGAGTATTGGCTTCAGGAAATTCAGTAATAGTAAAAGTAGCAGAGCTCTCGGGACTTGCAGCCATACCTGATTTAAACGATTTGGCTCTAATTGTTGCAGTTGCATTCAATTGAATAGAAGCGCTATATAAGGCTGAATTTTCACTAACCGAAGAGTTATCTGTAGTATACCGAATAGATGCGCCTTGCGTTGCTGTTGTTAGACTAACACTGACAGAACCAGCATGTTTTCCTCCATCTGGAGTGATAGTCGGCGCCTTAGCAGGTTGCAATATAGTAAAATTCGCTGAACGCTCAATGCTATCCGCCATGCCATTTTTAAAAGCTTTAACTCTTAGCGTTGCATTTGCAGTAAACGTTAGTGGGCCTGTATATGCCGTTGAGCTTGCAGTTACAGCGGTATTATTTGCTGTATAGCGTAGTACTGCGCCGGTTGTAGCACTTTGCAGACTAACAGTTACTGAACTCGCATGACTGCCACCATCGGGAGTAATTGATGGCGTAGCAACCTGTTGCAAGACCGTAAAGGTCGCGGCTGTCTCAGAACTCTCAGCCATACCAGATTTGAATGCTTTCACACGCACAGTAGCACTGTTGGGTAAAATAAATGAGCCGGTATAAATTGTGGATGCGGTATTCACTGGAGAGTTATCAATAGTATAACGTAACGTAGCATCACTGGTAGTAGTAGCAAGGCTGACATTTACCAAATTAGAATGAGTGCCGCCATTAGGGCTAATAGTCGGCGTAGCTACTGGTTGCAGCACCGTAAAACTCTTCACCAACTCGCTACTCTCTGCCATACCGGCCTTAAACGCTTTCGCCCTTATTGTCGTGCTCTGGCTTAACGGTATGGCGGCAGTATATTGTGCTGAGCTTGCCGTTACAGCAGAGTTATTTAGCGTATAGCGTATCGTCGCCCCACTGGTGGTTGTACTGAGCGTAACATTTACCTGACTGCTGTGGCTGCCGCCATTAGGCGTGGTTACCGGGGTAGCCACCTGGCTGATAGTGACTGCATTGCTTAGGGCCGTGTAATTTGAACAACCGCTGCTGTTACAGGCCCGGACTTTAAAGGTGTAACTGCCGACCTGTGTCCAGGGCCTGCTACTGGAGGTGCCGCTGATATTGACAACTTCTTCTCCCCAAACTGCACCGTCTTTATAGCCCTGTAGCCAGTATGTTGCACCACTGCTTTGTGTGGCAGCCTGCCCTGTCTCTTCCTTCAGTTGCAGCGTTTCAACGGGGGCGGGTTCACCCCGCTGAGTACAGGGGCCGAACTCATCACAGTAACAGGTGCCAGTAATATGGCACGGGTCTATCGGCGGGTTGTTGCTGCCCCAACTGACCATGATATTGCTGCCGCTCAGGTTGGCAGTGGGCGTTGACGGCACCGCAGGCAGCGGCGGCGGTGTCACGGTGGCGGTAGCCGCTGACCAGTTGGAACAGCCACTGCTGTTGCAGGCTCTGGCCTGGTACTGGTGATTAGCGCCCGGTGTAATAGCAAAGGAGTGGGCTCGCGTCGTACCTTTGTTGATTTCGTCCTGCCAGGTGCCGTTGACACTCTGGCGGACACGGTAAACCGTTGCATGGGTGGCCGCATGCCAACTGGTGTTGATGCTGGTGCCATCCAGTTCGGCAGCTAACCCGGTTGGAATAGCTGGCACCGGCGGCAGACTCACCTGATTGCTGGCCGCCGAAAAATCGGAGCAGTAGTTACTGGCATTACAGGCCTTGACCTGATACTGGTAACTGCTGCCTGCGACCCCGCCCATGCTATAGCTGTTGGTACTGGCATAAAAATCGCCGTTCCAGTTGCCGCCATTGGTTCGCTGCTGAACACGATAGGAGGTGGCACCGCTGGTCGGCAACCAGTTGACTCTCAGTTCCGTACCGCTAACGCTTGCCGTTGGGGTAGTCGGCACCACAGGCACCGCCTGCACGCTGATGCTGTTACTGACCGGGGTATGGGCCGAACACTGACCATTGGCGTTACAGGCACGCACCTGGTACTGATAACTGCCCTCCCCCAGACCGGAGAATGCCTTACTGATGGCTGTACCAGCACTGATTTCCGTTTGCCAGCTGCCGTTCAGGCTCTGCCGGATGTAGTAGATAACCGCTTCGCTACTTTGGATACCAACGTCTGCCGTCTGGAGCGCTCCGCTATCACTTTCTTTTTGCAGGACCTCCGGTCCCGGCCCACCCAGCGGGATACACGGTAGCCCTTCCTGACAATGGCAGGAGCCGATGATCTGGCAGTCGCCACTGCCAATCCAACTGACGGTAATCCCGTTCGCCGAGATCAGTGACGCTACCGGGGTCGGCGGCAGCGGAGGCACCGGCAGGATGCTGGCCATGTCGCTTGCCGTGCTGTAGCCCGAGCACTGGCCATTGGCATTACAAGCCCTTACCTGGTACTGATAGCTGCCTACCGCCAGGCTGGGGAATGGCTTGCTGAGCACGTCGCCTACATTGGTGTCGGCTTGCCAACTGCCGTTGCGGCTCTGCCGGATGGTGTAACTGGTGGCGCCGTTGACCTTGACCCAACTGGCCGTAATGCTGTTACCGCTGATAGTGGTGCCCGGCTTGGCCGGTACGGCCGGCACCGCCAGCACGCTGCGAGCATCGCTGGCAGCCGACCAGTCCGAGCAGTAGTTATTAGCATTACAGGCTTTGACCTGGTACTGGTAGCTACCTACCCCCAAACTGGGAAAGCCCCGGCTGGTTGCGTTCCCTGCATTGGTTTCAGTTGTCTGCCAGGTGCCGTTGGTACTCTGCCGCAGGCGGTAAGTTACCGCACCGCTGACAGGGTTCCAGGTGACATTCAGCGCATTGGCCGCAGTGAAGCCCGCACCCGGCTTGGCCGGTATGGCCGGTACCACCAGCACACTGCGGGCATCACTGGCCGCCGACCAGCCCGAGCACTGGCCATTGACATTGCAGGCCTTGACCTGATACTGGTAGCTGCCTACCCCCAGACCAGGGAAGTTCCGGCTGGTCGCGCTCCCCGTATTGGTTTCAGTTGTTGACCAGGTGCCGTTGGTACTCTGCCGCAGACGGTAAGTTACCGCCCCGCTGACAGAGTTCCAGGTGACATTCAGCGCATTGGCCGCGGTAAAGCCAATTCCCGGTTTAGCCGGTACAGCCGGTACCGGCAGCACGGTTACGCTATTACTTACCGGGCTATAACCAGAACACTGGCCATTAACATTACAGGCGCGTATCTGGTACTGGTAACTGCCCGCTACCGAGTTTGGGAACCCCCGGCTGCTGACAGCCCCGACATTCACCTCCGTTAGTTCCCAGGTACCGTTGATATTCTGTCGGATACGGTAGCCGGTAGCGCCACTTACAACACTCCAACCCAATGTCACCTCATTGATATTGACACTGGCGGTCGGCTTGGCGGGCACCGCTGGCACCGGCACAATGCTAACACTATTGCTCACCCAATACCCGGAGCAACCCCAGTCATTGCAAGCCGCGACCTGGTACTGGTAGCTATTACCTATCGTGCCGCTAAACTGCTGGCTTAATCCCCCCCACACAGCTGGCATCGTCTGCCAGGTACCGCCATTAATTCTTTGCTGTATCAGATAAGAGTAAGCATTAATAGCATAGCTCCAGCTTACCGTGATGGTCGTACCACTGACACTGACAACGGGTGCATCAGACATATAAGGCGGCGTTTGCTGGCAACCTGATGATTGTACATTATTATTCGCGACACTCTGCTCACCTTCTTGGGCAGGGCTTTCTTGAATATATAGCGGAATACAATTGTTTAGCTCGGCATTTGATGCAGGCAACTCTGTATTATCTGCATAAACAGCGATACAAAAATTTATAAACAACAGTAAAAAAACAAATACACGACTACGCGTTGCGGCATCCCTCGCGGCGACTAACATAAACATCCCTGATCATAATACGGCTAAATAATCGGCTAATTATTAATACAAGATAACACTATGTCAACAAATAAATTGGCAACAAAAATCACAAACATTACCCATAAAATATAATAATCATTACTTTATAAAACAATCCGCCCCATAAAATTCAAATAACCGACAAAGATGAACATGCTGTTAAATATGCTCATTTCACAGCCAAGTGCAGGATAGCCAGGTGTTTAATAACCACATTAGGTTAGGCCGAAACCGGGAAAATATGGTAAAATTGCAGCCGTATTAAGCAGATAACAGGGTTAAAAGACAACAAATGGCAAGACGTACCAAGGCCGAAGCCGAAAGCACCAGAGCAGCAATTTTAGATGCTGCAGAAGTGTTATTTTTTCAGCACGGTGTATCGCGTACAACGTTGGAGAAAATCGCCGTGGCCGCCAATGTAACCCGTGGCGCTATTTACTGGCACTTCCAGAATAAAGCTGATTTATTCAATGCCATGCTGGAACGGGTACGTTTACCATTTCAAACGCTGTTAACTGAAATAGACAATAACCCCACCGACAACCCTTTTGACCAAATCCGTAATTTAATGATTAACGGTTTGCAGCTTATTGCCTCCAGTGATCAACACCATCGCGTGCTAACTATTGTTTTTCACCGCTGTGAATATATTGATGAGCTAAACCCGGCGGTAAATAAGCAGGATGAACTGGATGAGCAAACCATTGCTATATTGCAACGGGCTTTTGAACGCGCCGCACAGGCAGATTTACTACGTGATGGTATCTGCCCCTATCTGGCGGCAACAGCTTTACATATGTATATGGGTGGCATTATCAGTAACTTCTTACTGCGCCCGCAGCAGTGTGATTTACAACAACATGCCAGTGCGCTGGTAGATGCCATGCTGCAGGGCCTGAAAAAACCTTAAGCCTCTTGCAGGTAACATTGCGGCAAATACTGTTAACGTCGCGCCAGTGTTGACTATGAGGGTGGCCACCTTAAAGAAGGCCATAAAAAAACCGGCAGTTCAGCGTGGGACCGAAAAGCCGGTAAAGGTACAAACTTAGCAGGGCAGCGTTGCTGCCCTGTATTCACTTAAGACTGCTTCACAACTTCAGCATTATCTTGTTCGGCATCATCTCGCAGCGTGGTTTTAGCCTTTGCTGCAAACAGACGCATAATCACCAGATAAAACACCGGCACCAGAAACACGGCCAGTACTGTGGCCGAGATCATGCCGCCCAGTACACCGGTACCAATGGCATTACGGCTGGCAGACCCTGCACCACTGCTGATCACCAACGGCAGTACGCCTAATGAAAATGCCATTGACGTCATAATAATTGGCCGCAAACGTAAGCGCACCGCTTCTAATATGGCGTCAACCAGCTCTTTGCCCTGCTGTTGCAGTTCGCGGGCAAATTCAACAATTAAGATGGCGTTTTTCGATGCCAGCCCCATAGTGGTCAGTAAGCCTACCTGGAAGTACACGTCGTTACCCAGGCCGCGCATATAAGCGGCGGTTAGCGCACCGACAATACCCAGCGGCACAACCAGTATTACCGCAAAAGGTACACTCCAGCTTTCATACAGCGCCGCCAGACACAAAAACACCACCAGAATAGATAAGGCGTACAACGCCGGGGCCTGTGAGCCAGACAGCTTTTCCTGATACGAGGTTGCTGTCCACTCAAAACCTATACCGGCAGGTAACTGGCCGATAAGCTGCTCCATCGTGGCCATCGCATCACCCGAGCTGGAGCCCGGTGCCGGTTCACCCTGAATTTCCATTGCCGACACACCGTTATAGCGCTCTAAGCGTTGTGGGCCATAGACCCAGTCGCTGCTGGCAAAAGAAGCAAAGCTCACCATATCGCCGCTGCTGTTACGCACATGCCAGCGTTTGATATCTTCCGGTGTCATACGAAACTCCGGTTCGGCCTGCACATACACCTTTTTCACCCGGCCGCGGTCAACAAAGTCGTTCACGTAGGTTGAACCCCAACCAATTGACAGCGTTTGGTTGATATCACTAAGCGACACACCAAGTGCCTGTGCTTTTAACTGATCGACAGCGATTTGTAACTGCGGCGCGTCTTCCATACCGTTTGGCCGCACACCTACCAGGTTTTGTTGCTGTGCCGCCATACCCAGTAACTGATTACGCGCATTTAATAATGCCTGATGCCCCACACCACCACGGTCTTGCAAAAACAGCGAGAAACCCGTTGCCCTGCCCAGCTCTGCAATAGGTGGCAGGTTAAAGGCAAATATCTGCGCCTCTTTCACCGTGCCAAAAAAGCCCCAGGCGCGGCCGATCACAGCCTGTACACTGTCTTGCGGGCCACGATCGCCCCAGTCAGCCAACCGCACAAACGCCAGGCCCATATTCTGGCCCCGGCCGGCAAAGCTGAAACCCGATACCGTAAACACCGATTTCACCGCGGCTTCAGTGCCGTAGTGTTCAGCCACTTTATCCATAATGGCTTCGGTACGTTCCTGGCTGGCGCCGGTAGGCAGTTGGATCATGGTTAAAAACACGCCCTGATCTTCTTCCGGCAAAAACGAGGTGGGTAAACGCACAAACATTAGCGCCATAACAGCAACAATAGCGCCATATACCAGCATCGACCGCTTCGGCCGCGCCAGCATACCGGCGACACCACGCTGATAATTACGGTTGGTGCTGTCAAAACCACGGTTAAACCAGCCAAAGAAACCGCCTTTGGCATGATGGTCGCCCTTAATCGGCTTTAACATAGTGGCACACAGCGCCGGGGTGAAAATTAATGCCACCAGTACCGACAAGGCCATAGCCGTAACGATAGTAATGGAGAACTGCTGATAAATAGCACCGGTTGCACCACCAAAGAATGCCATAGGTACAAATACTGCCGACAACACCAGGCCGATACCTACCAGCGCGCCGGTGATTTGGCCCATAGATTTACGTGTGGCTTCTACCGGGCCCAAGCCTTCTTCGCTCATTACCCGTTCAACGTTTTCCACCACCACAATGGCATCATCTACCAGCAGGCCGATGGCCAGCACCATACCGAACATGGTTAAGGTATTAATGGTAAAACCAAAAGCTGACATCACACCAAAGGTACCCAGCAGTACCACTGGTACCGCCAGCGTAGGAATTAACGTAGCGCGGAAGTTCTGTAAAAACAGATACATCACCAAAAACACCAGAATAATGGCTTCAATCAGCGTTTGCACAACCGAGCTGATAGATACTTCAACAAAAGGCGTGGTGTCGTAAGGGATCACGGTGGATAAGCCAGCCGGGAAGTAAGGCTCCAGCTCAGCTAGCTTGGCTTTTACAGCACTGGCGGTGTCCAGTGCATTAGCACCGGTGGCCAGTTCAATAGCTAAACCGGTAGCCATCATGCCGTTATAACGGGCAATAACCGAGTAATCCTCCCCGCCCAGTTCAATACGGGCTACGTCCGACAGTTTCACCATTGAACCATCGGCATTAACACGCAGTAAAATCTGGCCGAACTCTTCGGCCGACGTCAGCCGGGTTTGGGCCAGAATAGCAGCATTAAACTGCTGGCCCGGTAACGCCGGTGCGCCGCCTAACTGGCCGGCAGTAACCTGGTTATTCTGCACCTGAATAGCTGAGGTGACATCGGCAGGTGTTAACTGATACTGGTTTAGCTTGTCAGCATCCAGCCATACCCGCATGGCATACTGGCTACCAAACACCTGTACGTTACCTACACCCAGTGTGCGGCTTAACGGATCCCTGACATTGGCTACCACATAGTCGGCAATATCATCGCGCGCCATGCTGCCATCTTCAGAGATAAAGCCCACCACCATCAAAAAGCCGCCGTTAGACTTGGCTACGCGCACGCCGTTTTGCTGTACTTCCTGCGGTAATAACGGTAACGCCTGCTGCAGTTTATTCTGCACCTGCACCTGAGCAATATCCGGATCGGTACCGGTTTCAAAAGTTAGGGTCAGGCTGACATTACCGGATGAATCGGTATTGGCCGACATATACATCAGGTTGTCCAGGCCATTCATCGCCTGCTCAATGACCTGGGTTACCGCATCTTCTGCCGTTTGCGCCGCAGCACCACGGTATGAAGCACTAATGCTGATCGCTGGTGGCGCTACACGCGGGTATTGTTCTACCGGCAGTTGTTTAATCGACAACAATCCGGCCAACATTATTACTATTGCAATTACCCAGGCAAAAATAGGCCTGTTAATAAAGAAATTTGCCATCTGCTACTCCTGGGTTTACTGCGCAGCAATATTAGCGGCGTCTTTTTTAGCAGCAGCTTGCGCTGTAACCACTTTAACCGTGGCGCCCGGCTGCACTTTTTGCAGGCCTGCCACAATCACTTTCTCACCGGCTTTAAGGCCCGACAGCACCTGCCAGCTTTGCTCAATAGTACGGCCGGTTTCAATCACCCGGGCTTCCACTTTGTTTTCACTGTTTACCAGCATTACTGAAGCCTGGCCTTTTGGCGTGCGGCTAACCGCCGCTTGCGGCACTAACAACGCATTGTCGTCATTACCATGGTGCAGGCGCGCCCGCACAAACATGCCTGGCAGTAAGTCGCCACTTTCATTCGGAAACACCGCCCGCAGCGTTACCATGCCGGTGCTGGGGTCAACATTCACTTCAGAAAACTGCAGGCTGCCTTTATGCGCATATTTACTGCCATCATCCAGCAATAAATCTACGCTGACTTTTTCGCTATTGTCGCCACTGTGTTGCCGCTTTAATCGCAACAACTCGCTGCTGGATTGGGTTAAATCAACATAAATCGGGTCTAGCTGGCGAATGGTCGCCATTACCTGAGTTTGGTTTGCCGTTAACAGCGCGCCTTCAGTAACCGCAGAGCGGCCAATCTGGCCGGCAATCGGTGCGGTAATTTCGGTGTAATTCAGGTTAATCTGCGCCGTTTGCACTGCAGCTTCACTGCTGGCAACCGCAGCATCAGCTTGCATCAATGTGGCCTGGGCATCATCAAAATCCTGCTGGCTTACCGCTTTGCCACCGAGCAAACCTTTAAAACGGTCGGCTTTAAGCTTGGCATTGTGCTGCACCGCTTTGCTGCTGGTAAGGTTAGCTTTGGCATTGGCCAGTGCCGCCTGGTATGGCGCGGCATCAATTTTATACAGTACCTGGCCTGCCTCAACCAGCTGGCCTTCGGTAAATAAACGCTGTTTTAAAATCCCATTTACTTGCGGGCGGATTTCGGCCTGCCGGTAATCCGTAGTACGGCCCGGCAATTCGGTAATTAACGCTACAGACGACTGCTGCAGTGTTACCACTTCAACTTCCGGTGTCGCAGCACCCTGGGCCCCAGCTTGCTCCGGCTCACTACAGGCAACCAATAACAACGCCAGCACTGATGCACTTAACAGCTTCATATTTACACGCATACAAACTCCTGTGAGACACTGCCCCCAACACGCTGTGCACAGCATAGGCAGAATAAGACTGGCAATATACATACAGGCTTGTATGTAATCAAGCGTGAACTAATGGCTGCGCGACCAACGGTGCAAAAACGCTGACCAACAGCAAAAATGTTCAGGATAGTAATGTCCAGTATAGTCTCGTCAGAGCAAAGCAGCAGTGGCGCCGGGCTGGCTTGGCACCGGCTACTGTTGCGCCTGCTTTAATGCGCTTATTAGTGCGTAAGCGGTTCGCTGTCGTCCGGGGCGGGTGCTACCGCCGGCTTACTGTCCGATAACTTGGTATCTGATAGCCGGCTGGCCAACCAGGGCTGAATAGTGGCATTTGCTAACACCGCTGTTGCCTCAGAGTATACCGGCCGCGGGTAAGATTTCTGGTCCAGAGCCTGCACCATATAAGATGACGCAAAAAATACACAAGCGCCCAAACCAACTGCCGCTAAGGCATTTTTATAATCATCGTTGTGGCGGGTAATAAAAAACAACATCAACATGGCACAACAGGCTGCCATGTAAACTGCGACATAATTAAAAACATTATTACCGACAACAACACCAATGGTATAAATGCTCAGATACACCAACACTGGTGCAACCAACATAAATGTAGATTTCATATACCTGTACATGCTGTGAGCTCCTGTCGTTAAGAGTTAGTTGTTAACTGCAACACAATTCAACTTTATGTCAGCAAAAAACAAACCAACCATACAATATTGTTTTTATTAAGATATTTAAAATCTCCTTATTTTGCTGCTGTAGCTTTTACAAAAACACTGGATTTTTTTCCTACCCTGCAGCGTTGCTACCGCTAAAAAACAATACAGATGGAAACAGCGGTATTGTGAATATCACGCACGCCAGTGCGGGCTCTTTGCAAAACTGCACTGTTGCGATAGAGGGCCGGGATATCACTGGCAATAATCAAAGCACCTGTAATGGCTAAAACCCCCGATTATCTGCCACTGCCAGTTGACTCCCCATCATCAGACAGCGAAAGCCAGGCACAAAATAGCGATTTGGTTATAATGCTCAGCTTTGGACGCTACTATGGCCAACGATACCGATTACAACCTGCTGGTACCCACCCGTAGCAACCACTTTAACACCTGCTTTTACTGCGGCTGTATTGCCGCTACGCATGACTACGCGCCGCCGCAGCAGTATCTGGAGTTTTACCTGGCCACGCGCGAGGCCAGTGAGTTTCTAAAAATACCCAGCTGCAATGAATGCCATGAATTGCTAAAAACCTGCAAGGCCGGCACTTTGGATGAGCGGCATAAATTTGCCAAAACCAAACTGGCTAAAAAGTATGCCAAAGCGCTGAGCATTTATGAGATGTGGACGGTGGATGAGTTAGCCGGGCTGGATTTTAGCCTGCGCCACAGTATTGAAGCGGGCTTAAAACTGGGCGCGGAAACCACTGAGCGGCTTAGCTTTTTTGGTTTTGACTATGAAGCCGGTGGTATTAACCAGCTGGTAGCCGATAGCGCCCCGCTGCACTTTGACGTGTTTGGCGAAAGCTTTGATAGCTTTCGCGACGCGCTGGATTTTGCCAGTAAAGCCTACCGCATACCGAAAAACGCGTTAAAAGAAGCCTTTGCTGATAACGGCAACAGCTTTGAGCAAGCGATTAACACCATACACCAACAAGCGGCTGAGAAAGAATTTAACCAGCAACTTAAGCAGCAGTGCGCCGCCTTTGCCAAGCAGCATAAACAAGCGGTGATTTTTGTGCACAAGCAGGTAGAGCGTTACCTGAGTGAAAACGCCGATATGACCATAACCGAAGCACTGCAGCAGTTGTACGACACCAGAGTGAAACCGGCTGCCGACAGGCGCTAACCGAAGCGCAACGGTTTACTGCTTAAGGTTGTTTAACCACAAACTGGCGTGCGCCTAAATCCAGCGCCAGGGCGCGCAGTTCGCTTTGTTGCGCTAGCGGGGCATAAGCAAAGCAGCTAACCTGCAGGCCGGCTT
Source organism: Gammaproteobacteria bacterium HGW-Gammaproteobacteria-15 (assembly GCA_002840125.1). Taxonomy (GTDB): domain Bacteria; phylum Pseudomonadota; class Gammaproteobacteria; order Enterobacterales; family Alteromonadaceae; genus Alishewanella. The sequence continues at coordinate 41,154 of PGZF01000008.1, read as the reverse complement.
CACTGGCAGTGTGAATAAACTGGCACACTTCACTAAAACCCAATTGGCTTGGCTTAACCGCTTGCTGATAGGCCGGCGGATTAGTGGCTGGCAGGTAAATTTCTAACTTTTCTATTTCCAGCTCAATTAGCTGCTGACATAACGCCGGCGCCTCGTTTGGTGCCACCAGGCCATAGCTGACTATGGTTACCGGCACGCCATGGCGTTTGGCTTTAAAGGCCGGTAAAAACTCCGCCAACAGATCCATGTGCAACAGTGGATCGCCAATACCGGCAAAACCCAGCCCCTGTAATTCAAATTCGGTAGAGGCCTGCTGCTCATAACCGGCTTGATAGGCTTGCTCTGTGGCATCCAGTAATTGCTGCGCGCCAGGCTCTGCAGCCAGTTGCGCCAGCAGCGGGGTATTACCCGCCAGTTGCAGCAAGGATTGCGCCGCCGGCAAACAGTTGCCGCTTTGCAGCGTTAAACGCTGGTTATCAAAATAATGGTAAGGGGATGACGACATTGCGGTTCTCCACAAAAAAGCCTGAGCAGAAAGTAACACAAGCCGGTTTTGCTGTCTTGCTACAGAGGCTATTGACCAATTGCACCATATATTGACGCAGCGCAGGTTTTAGCCTGATAAAGCTGCCTCTGTGCCGCCAAAACAGGCTAACATAAATAAGAATATACTAATTTATGAGGTGAGTTATGCAAGCAAACGTAGGTGGCATTGACAAGGGGCTGCGCATTATTGCCGGCGTGACATTAATGACGCTGGCCGCAACCGGCACCATAGGTGTGTGGGGCTGGCTGGGTATAGTGCCACTGCTTACCGGGCTGTTTAACTTTTGCCCGCTGTATAGCCTGCTGGGGATTAAAACCTGCAAAATTAACCGCACTTAAGTAAAACGGCGCCCGCAGGCGCCGTGATATTAAGCCTTAACGTGCGCCGGGTTCGGCGAATTTGGTCATCCAGTCTTTTACCTGGTTATACCAATAAATAGAATTGTTTGGTTTTAAGATCCAGTGGTTTTCGTCGGGGAAGTAAATCATCCGCGATTCTACGCCACGGCTTTGCAGCGTGCGGAACAACTCAAAACCCTGGCCTACCGGTACACGGTAATCTAGCTGGCCGTGGATCACTAAGGTTGGCGTGTTAAATTTATCGGCATGGTAATGCGGCGATATGTTTTTGTAGATGTCAGGGTTTTCCCAGTAACCGCCAAAACGGGTGGAGTGCACCGCAAAATCGGCCGCCATCTGCGAGTACATATTGTATACCGCAGCATGGATAAGCAAGGCTTTAAACGGGTGTTTGGTACCCAGCAGCACTGAGGTTAAGTAACCGCCGTAGCTGGCACCACCGGCCACCATGCGATCGGTATCAATCCAGCTTTGGTTTTCAAACCACTTGGTCGCCGCCTGAATATCAGCCAATGGCTTGGTGCGCCAATCGGGGTTTATCGCATCGGCAAAGTCCTGGCCAAAACCGCTTGAACCATGAAAATTCGGCCAGGCAGTAACATAACCCCAGGAAGCAAAGGTCTGCGCATTCCAGCGGTAGCTGAAGTTGTCGCCGGTAGCGTTGTGTGGCCCGCCGTGAATAAGTAGAAATAGCGGGTATTTTTTGCTTTTATCAAAGCCAGCCGGGTAATGCACCCACATTTGAATGTCTTTACCTTCGGCGCCTTTATAGGTTACCGACTCATAACTCCCCAGTTCGGTGTTACTCAGAATATCGTCGTTAAAGCTGTCCAGCCGGGTGGTTTTGCCGTTACGGGCATCTACCGTTACCAGCCGTGCCGGGTACATAAAGCTGTCGTTGGTAGTAACCAGAGTATTGCCACCCGCTAAAACCGGCTGGCCAAAGCTGGTAGCCTGGGTAATGGCGCGGGTTTTACCGCTTTTAGCGTCTATATGGTACAGGCGCTGGGTAGCAGCATCGTCGATACTGCTGTAAAAACCGCGGCTGTCGGCTGTCCAGACAAAATTACTGACTGAACGGTCCCAGTTGCCGGCTAACTCACGGCTGGTTTTGTTGGCCAGATCATAAATAGTCAGTTTGGCGGTATCGGCATAAAAGCCATGAATACGCTGGCGGGTAAAGGCCAGGCTTTTACCGTCCGGGCTGAAACTGGGGTTAGCATCCGGCGCCTGGTTATCGGTAGTCAGGTTTTGTGCGCTGTCGCCACCAATACGGGCCAGAAAAATATCAATTTTGGCATCTACCTGGTTATCCCAGCCGTTGGCAGTAAAGGCTATATATTGTTCTTTGCTGTCAATATCGTAGCTGGATGCACTCTGGCTGGCCCGCGGCAGTTCATAACCCAGTGGCTGGGTAACCGCGTGCACCTCACCACCACTGGCAGCAATACGAAATACATGCGCCTGGCGGTTTTCATCTATCCAGTGGTCAAACTGCGAGTAAGGCAGTGCATTCCACTGCCGGGCCGACATTTTTTTATCTTTATCGGCTTTTAGCTGTTCGCTCATTTCGTCCCAGTTTTTACCCGGCCAGACACGGCTGATAAAATACAGGTGTTTACCCACCCATTTAATACCATGTACACCCGTTGGAACTTGCGTTAAGCGCTGCGCTTCGCCGGGTTTACCCATTGGCAGCAGGTAAATTTGCCCGGCGTCGTCTTTGTCACGCTGGCTGATAAAGGCTAAGGTTTTGCCGTCAGGCGAAAAAGTGGCTTCGCTGGCACGCAGGCCTTCGGCGGTAAGCGGTGTTTGCTGCTTGCCATCGGCACTAAACAGCCACAGCTGGGTTTGGCCTTTATCGGCTTTAACATCATATTTGGTTACCGGCGCAACAATATAAGTGCCATCGTTTGATGCTACGGGCGAGCCTATGCGCTGCAGTTGCCACAGGCGCTCTACGCTCAGGCTGTTGTCGTCCTGTGCCAACGCCATAAATGGCAGCAGGCACAGCACCAGCATAAGGTGCAGTTTTCTCATCGGTGAAACTCCCTGGTTGTTATTAGTATGATACCGGGGAAGATACTAGCATAAGGCAGCAGCCTGTCATCTAAGCGTAAGACAAACGGCGGGTTTAAGGCTGTTAGTGGTGTGAGAGTAACCCCCGCGATTACTCGGGCTATCCTGCCCTCGCCCTTCGGGCCAGCTAAAGCTGTTCAAAAACGTTCCTGACGTTTTTGTCGAACGACGCGCTCTCATCGGGCAAGGTGTCAAAAACAAAAAACCGCCGAAATGGCGGTTGTTTGTTTTGGTGCACCCGCCGCGATTCGAACGCGGGACCTTCGCCTCCGGAGGGCGACGCTCTATCCAGCTGAGCTACGGGTGCACAATCTGCAGTTATGCAGAAGCTGCGCATTATAGACAGCCTTGCCTTGTGTGTCTATCGCTTAGCTGAGCGTTTTTTCGGCACTCAGTTTGCGCTGGCGTATTTACAAGTTCGGCGCCTTAGCGCTACAGTGGTATCCGACCTTCTTTTGGCATAACGCTTTAACTCATGCGCAATAAATTTCTGCCCTCTTTTTGGCAATGGCTGTTACTCATCACACTACTGATTATTGCGATATTTGCTACCGAAACGTTAGTAAAGCATGAGCAACAACATGCCCGCAGCCAGCAGTTGCGCCATGAAATTGCAAGTGCCGGGCAATTGCGGGCGTTGATTGAGTCTGAATTGAATATACCGTTGTATCTCACCATTGGCCTTACTGCGCATGTGCAGGCCCGTAACGGCGAAATTTCGCCGGCCGAAATGCATTTATTACTGCCCGAATTAGTGCACCAGGCCCGGCATATCCGCAATATTGGTATCGCGCCTGGCAATACTCTGCGTTATTTGTATCCCCTTATCGGCAATGAGCAAGCCCTTGGCCTGTATTACCCCGATATAAAAGAACAGTGGCCGGATATTGCAGCCATTATTGCCCAGCGCGAAGCCCGGCTGGTGGGGCCTATTACCCTGCTGCAGGGTGGCACGGCTTTTATTTACCGCCTGCCGGTGTATATAAATGCCAATAACTACTGGGGCATTATCAGCACAGTGGTGAATATCGATTCAGTTTGGAAGCTGCTGGAGCAGCAAACCTCTGAGCAAGAGGTGCAGGTTGCTATTCGCAGCCTGTCGGCCCAGGGCCACCCCAGTGCAGCGTTTTATGGTGATGAGCGGCTGTTTCATGACGACAGTATGCTGCTTGCTATTAGCCTGCGGGGTGCTTTATGGCAAATGGCAGTGCGCTCGCTTACAGCACCGCCAGACCGGGCGCTGCCTATTCGGGCCACTGCATACAGCGTAACAGTATTGCTGCTGGCCCTGCTGTGCTGGTTGTTTATGTCGCGCCAGCATTTACGTAGTAGTGTCGCGGAGCAACAGCGCAACAAACTGCAACTGCGCAGTATTATGGATAACGTAGCCGATGCAATTATTACCACCATGCCGGATGGCACCATAGAACAGGTAAACTTGTCGTGCTACCCGATGTTTGGCTATACCGCAGCAACCTTGCCGGGTATGCACTGGACTGCACTGCTGGCGGATCCGCAGCGGCTGGACGAGTTGTATACGGCCACCTCCTCCAACAAAGCAGAATATGAAACGCTGGGCCGGCGACGCGACAACAGCTTATTTCCGCTGGCGATAAGGCGCAGCCATATCCGGCTGCAGCGCCAGGCCCGCCAGTTGCTGGTGCTGCGGGATTTGTCTGAGCAACAAAGAACCGAACAGTTAAAACAAGAGTTTATTGCTACCGTCAGCCATGAACTGCGCACCCCGCTAACCTCTGTTTCAGCTGCGCTGGGGTTGGCAACAGGCGGCGCCCTTGGCGAACTGAACTCCTCTCAGCTACGTATGCTGCAATTGGCCCAAACAAACTGCCAGCAACTCACGACGCTGGTAAATACGCTGCTGGATGTAGAAAAGCTGGCCAGCGGCAATATGCAGTTTCAGTTAACTAGGCTGCCGCTGCTGCCCCTACTGCAGCAATGTATTGACGACAACAAGGTGCTGGCCCAGCCACAGCGTATTGGGTTAGTGCTGCTTTGCCCCCCCGAGCTGCAACAGGCACAGGTGCAGGCCGATAGCCTGCGTTTAAAGCAGGTGTTACTGCATTTATTGGGTAACGCAGTAAAGTTTTCACCGCCAAACAGCACAGTGCAGGTAAGTGTACAGCTGCGCCAGCACCAGCTAAGGGTAATCATTGCCGATCAGGGGGTGGGTATCAGTGAGCAATTTGTGCCTAAATTATTTAGCCGCTTTAGCCAGGCCGATAGTTCTGACAGCCGCATGCATGGTGGCAGCGGCCTGGGTTTGGCCGTGAGTAAAAGCCTGATTAGCCATATGCATGGCAGCATTGGTTATATGCCCAATACGCCGCAGGGCAGCTGTTTTTATATAGAACTGCCATTTGATGCATCAATTCAGCCAGGACAGTTGCCCTGAGCCGGTTTTTGTCTTAATTTGTTGGCGTCTGGCTGCAAACTTGGTTTATCGCTGAGTATTTTTGGCATACTCGGTCAGGCAGCCTGCGCTAAGGCGCAATTATTACAACAAAGCTTTACATCTTCCAGGGAGATACTCATGCGTAAAACGCTTATTGCCACGGCCGTTGGCACTGTACTGGCGCTTACCGCCTGCTCAGACAACACGGCGCCACAGCAAACCGACACCACTCAAACTCAGACGCAGCAAGATGCTGCACCGGTGGCCGATGTGACTTCAACTAACCCGTTATTTGCAAAAAGTATGCTGCAGTACGAAGCACCAAACTTTACTGAAATAAAAGATGAGCATTTCCTGCCCGCCTTTGAAGAAGGCATGAAGCTGCACATGACCGAAGTGCAGGCCATTGCCAGCAACCCGGAGCCAGCCACCTTTGAAAACACGCTGGTAGCGCTGGAAAAAAGCGGCGAGTTATTAACCCGGGTTTCTCGTGTATTTTATAACCTGGCGGGTTCAGATTCTAACCCAGAGCGGCGTAGCATTCAGTCAGAGTTGGCCCCAAAAATGGCCGCGCACTCAGACAACATTAACTTAAACCCACAGTTATTTGCCCGCATTAAAAACCTGTACCAGCAACGTAACGAGTTCAAGCTGGACAGCGAGTCAGTGCGTTTAATTGAAGTGTATTACGAGCGTTTCGTACGTGCCGGTGCTCAACTGACTGAAGAGCAAAAAACTGCTATTCGCGCGCTGAATGAAGAGCACTCTAAGCTCACTAACCAGTTCTCGCAAAACCTGCTGGCTGAAACCAAAAAGATCGCCGTTGTCGTTGATACTAAAGAAGAGCTGGAAGGTTTGTCAGATTCAGATGTTACCGCTGCCGCCAAAGCTGCTACAGATGCCGGCCACGAAGGTAAATACCTGCTGAGCATTACCAACACCACGCGCCAGCCTGTGCTGTCGCAGCTGAGTAACCGCGATCTGCGTAAACGTGTATGGGAAGCGTCTGCCAACCGCGCGCAAAGCGGCGAAACCGACAACCGCCCACTGGTAGCCCGTTTAGCCCAGCTACGTGCTGAGCGTGCCAAACTGTTAGGCTATGACAACTGGGCCAGCTATGGCCTGGAAGCACAAATGGCAAAAACACCACAAGCGGTGTTTGATATGTTAGGCAGCATGGTGCCTGCAGTAGTGGCCAATACCAACCAGGAAGCGGCTGCCATTCAGGAAATGATTAAGCAAAAAGGCGGTGATTTTGAGCTGCAACCGTGGGACTGGGAATACTACGCCGAGTTTGTGCGCCAGGCTAAGTTTGATCTGGACGAAAACGAAGTTAAACAATACTTTGAGTTTAACCGCGTATTAAAAGACGGCGTGTTTTTCACCTTTAACCGTTTATACGGTATTACCTTTAAACCACGGCCGGATTTACCGACTTACCACCCGGATGTTGACGCCTACGAGCTATTTGATGCCGACGGCACCAGCCTGGCAATTTTCTACGCCGATTACTTTGCCCGTGAAGGCAAACGTGGTGGCGCCTGGATGAGCTCATTCGTTGGCCAGTCACATCTAACCGGCCAAAAACCGGTAGTGGTTAACGTAATGAACATTCCAAAAGCACCTGAAGGTCAGCCTACCCTGGTAAGTTATGACAACGTCACGACGATGTTCCACGAACTGGGCCACGGTTTACACGGCATGTTCTCAGACGTGAAATACCCGACTCTGGCCGGCACTTCAGTATCACGGGACTTTGTTGAGTTTCCGTCTACGTTTGAAGAAGACTGGGCAGCACACCCTGAAGTGATCGCTAACTACGCTAAGCACCATGAAACCGGCGAGCCAATTCCGGCTGAACTGCTGCAAAAAGTAATGAATTCACGCAGTTTCAACCAGGGTTTTGACACGCTGGAATATCTGTCTGCTGCGCTGTTGGATATGGAATGGCATTCACTGTCGGCAGATGAGCCACTGCAGGATGTTAACGCTTTTGAAGCGGCAGCACTGAAAAAACACGGTGTAAATTTAGCTGCAGTACCACCGCGGTATAAATCTACCTTCTTCTCACACTCTATGGGCGGCGGCTATTCTGCCGGTTACTATGCCTATATGTGGAGTGAAATTTTAGCGGCTGATGCTTACGCTTATGTGCAGCAACAAGGCGGTTTAAAGCTGGAAAACGGCCAGAACTACCGGAAAAACATTCTGTCTGTCGGTAACTCGCGCCCACCAATGGAGTCTTACAAAGCCTTCCGTGGTCAGGAGCCTACTACCGATGCACTGTTAATCCGCCGTGGCCTGAAAACCAAAGTAGATTAATCATGCAACTTGACGAACCGATTTGCTTACGTCAACACGCCGTTAACCCATCCCTGGGGGCTCGATTCGGCCGTCCGGGCCTGCAACGGTTGACTTAAAGCAAGTCGATTCTCGCATCAGCTCGTACAAAAAAGCCCGGTTAACATAACCGGGCTTTATTTTGCTGGCCTGGGCAATCTTAACTGCCGGCGACCTGCATCTGGTTGATCAGTACCGAGCCGGTTAATACCCCGCCACGGCGGTCAACGTCGTTACCTACTGCACTGATATTCATCAACATATCTTTTAAGTTACCGGCAATAGTCACTTCTGATACCGGAAACTGAATTTCGCCATTTTCTACCCAAAAACCGGCCGCACCACGCGAGTAATCGCCGGTTACGGTATTTACACCCTGGCCCATCAGCTCGGTAACCAGCAAACCTTTGCCCATAGTGCGGCACAGTTGCAATAAATCTTCATCACCGTGGCTTACCAGCCAGTTATGAATGCCACCGGCATGGCCGGTGCTGGCCATACCCAGCTTACGGGCAGAGTAAGTGCTGGTAAGGTAGGTAGTCAGTACGCCCTGCTCAATTACCGCTAAGTCGCGGGTTTTTACGCCTTCGCCATCAAACGGGCTGGACGCCAGCGCCTGTTTTAAATGTGGTTGTTCAACAATAGTTATGCCCGGCGCCATAATTTGCTGGCCGACCTTATCCACTAAAAAGCTGGAGTTACGGTAAATGGCGCCACCGCCAATAGCCGACACCAAATGGCCAAACAAGCTGCTGGCAATATCTGCGCGAAAAATTACCGGTACTTTTTGGGTGGCAATTTTACGGGCATTTAAACGGGCGATAGTTTCCAGCGCGGCTTCACGGCCAATTTGTTTTGGGTCCAGTAACTGGCTGTACTGGCGTGCTACGGTAAAGCTGTAGTCACGCTGCATGTCGTCGCCATCTTCGCCTATTACCACACAGCTAAAGCTGTGGCGTGAGCTGGGATAACCCACTAACTGGCCATGGCTGTTGCCGTACACCTTTAACCCCTGATGCGTTGAGAACGATGCGCCCTCAGAGTTGGTAATACGTTTGTCGGTAGCAAAAGCCGCCTCTTCAGAGGATGCACACAGCGCTATGGCTTCGTAAGTGCTGATGCTGTCGGGGTAATATAAATCCAGATCCGGCGGTGACATTTCCAGCCAGCTGGCGTCAGCCAAGCCAGTATGCGGATCTTCAGAAGTATAACGGGCAATATCGGCAGCGGCTTCAACCGCGCGGCGCAGTGCCTGCGGGCTTAAATCGGCAGTAGACGCCGAGCCTTTACGCTGGCCAAAATACAGGCTGATACCTAAGCCGCCATCCTGGTTAAATTCTACCGTTTCTACTTCGCCATGGCGTGTTTCTACACTTAAACCTTTGGTACGGCTCATTGAGGCTTCAGCCGTGCTGGCACCCAGTTGTTTGGCGTGGGCCAGCACTTCAGCTACAGCCTGCTTTACTTCGTCAATTTCCTGCCAGATAGTTGGTTGAGTTACTTGCATAATGTCTGTTCAGCTAAATTATTTGCCACAAGCTTATCATAGTCTGCGTAAGCTGGCTGCTGCTGCGCTGCACTATCATGTATACTTAGCGGCATTATTGTTAAGAGTGAAGCAAGCATGACCGATTTTATTAACGGCGATACCTGGGATGAAGAAGAGGGTAAGAGTAAATCACAGGTAAAGCGTGAGATGCACGAGTTACAAAAGCTGGGCGAAGAGCTGGTGTCGTTAAGTGCGGCGGCCCGCGCCAAAGTACCACTGGATGACGAGTTAAAAGATGCGCTGCAGTTGGCCGACAAGCTAAGCAATAAGCGCGAAGCACTGCGCCGCCATATTCAGTTTATTGGCCGTTTAATGCGTACCCGTGAGCTGGAGCCGATAGAACAGGCCTTAGCGGTATTGCGTAACACCAACCAGGCGGCCACACGGCAGTTTCATAAAGTAGAGCAATGGCGCGATAAGCTGCTGGCCGACAATGACACCGTAACCGACTTTATTGCCGCCTACCCTGATGTTGACGTACAGCAGTTGCGCCAGCTTATTCGCAATGCGAAAAAAGAGCAGGAAAAACAGCAGCCGCCTAAAGCGTTCCGCGAGTTATTCCAGCTAATTAAGCCATTGATTATTCAAGAATAGCTAGAGCTAGCTGGTGTTACAACTCCGTTGTGCTCGCCACAGCGAAATTCGGGGCAATCCAGCCCCTCATCCGGCGGGCCAGCTACGCTGACGAAATTCGTTCCCGACGAATTTCTTACCCGCCTTCGCTAAACGCGAAAATATCTGTGGCTGCGCTAACGGAATTGTAACCGCTGCAATAACAAACAGGTGCAAGATTTAACCTGAGCGAGCACAGCGGTAACCCAATCTGAGCAAGCAAGCCTTGTTTAACAAGAGCTGCTTAACAAACTTTCGTTAACCAGCCATGTTTATCTTCAGCTTTGCCCCACTGAATATCATTTAGTGCCTGGCGCAGCGCATTAGTAGTACTGCCAGCTTCACCTGAGCCCACCTGATATTCTTTACCGTTATGGATCAGCGTACCCACCGGCGTTAATACCGCAGCGGTCCCCGATAAAGCAGCTTCTGTGCCCGGTTTTGCTGCGCGCTCCAGCAGCTCATCTACCGTTAGCTCACGCTCGGATACTTTCATACCGCGGTCGCGTGCCAGCGTTAAAATAGAATCACGCGTTACGCCGTGTAAGAACGAGCTATCCAGTGCTTTGGTAATAATTTCATTGCCGTCGATCAGCAAAAAGTTAGCTGCGCCGGTTTCCTGTACGTCGCCATTAGGGCAAAACAGCACCTGATCGGCCTGCACTGCCGCGCGGGCTTTCATAATGGGCTGTAGCGCACTGGCATAGTTACCACCGCTTTTTACCATACCCATATGGGCGGCACAGCGGGCGTTATCTTCCAGCAGCAAACGCAGCGGCTTGGCACCACCGGCAAAATAATCACCTACCGGTGATAACAATACATACAGCATGGATTCCAGGCTCGGTGCCGCGGCTTTGCCGATAGACGCCTCAGTACCGATATGCGTCGGGCGGATATACATAGAACCCGGTGGTGTTGGTACGTCTGCGGCGTAGTGTTTCACAATATCCAGAATCATCCGGCTTAACATGGCGCCGTCTACTTTGGGCAGAGACAGCAGCTCGCTGCTTTGCTGCAAACGGTTGACGTTGCGGTCCATACGGAACACATAAATGCCGCCATCAGCATGGCGAAACGCTTTTAAGCCTTCAAAGCAGGTGCTGGAATAATGCAGCACATGCGCGCCCGGGTGCAGGCGGATGCTGTCAACCGGAACCATTTTTGGCTGGCTCCAGCCGGATTGCTCATAACGGGAGATCACCATCTCTGGGACAAACACAGTGCCAAACGCTGCCATCTTGTTTTATTTCCTGCTGTTGTTTTGGTTTAAATGCCGCCTTAACGCGGTTTTGCCTGTAATTTAGTGCTGGGTGCCACCTACGGTAATGGCATCAAGTTTTAATGTCGGCTGGCCCACACCTACCGGTACGCTCTGGCCCTGCTTACCACACACACCTACGCCGGCGTCCAGTGCTAAGTCGTTACCCACCATTGATACCTGCTGCATCGCCTCCGGCCCCATACCAATTAGCGTTGCGCCTTTAATCGGCGCGGTAATTTTGCCGTTTTCAATTAAGTAGGCTTCAGAGGCCGAAAACACAAACTTACCCGAGGTAATATCTACCTGGCCACCACCAAAGTTAGGCGCATAAATGCCCTTTTTCACGCTGGCGATAATCTCAGCCGGATCGCTCTGGCCGGCCAGCATATAGGTGTTCGTCATACGTGGCATCGGCAGATTGGCGAACGACTCACGCCGGCCATTACCGGTTGGCGCCACGCCCATTAGCATGGCGTTGTGTTTGTCCTGAATATAGCCTTTTAAAATACCGTTTTCGATCAGCACATTGTGCTGGCTGGGTACGCCTTCATCGTCGATATTCAGCGAGCCACGGCGGTGCGCCAGAGTACCGTCATCAACAATAGTACACAGCTTCGACGCCACCTGCTCGCCAATGCGGCCAGAAAATGTCGATGAGCCTTTACGGTTAAAATCGCCTTCCAGGCCATGGCCTACGGCCTCGTGCAGTAACACCCCCGGCCAGCCGCTGCCCAGTACTACCGGCATAGTACCGGCCGGTGCATCGATGGCGGTTAAATTAACCTGGGCCTGGCGTATGGCTTCGCGGGCATAGTGCTGCCAGCGCGGTGTGCCATCAACAAGCTCGTAGAAATAACTGTAATCGGTGCGGCCACCGCCACCGGCATTGCCACGCTCGCGCCGGTCGCCCTGTTGCAGCAACACCGAACAGTTTAACCGCACCAGCGGGCGGATATCACTGGCGTAGGTGCCATCGGTAGCCGCCACCAGTATTTCTTCATACACGCCGGAGATACTTACCATCACCTGTTCGGCGCGGTTATCCAGCGTGCGGATATAGGCTTCTATCTGGTGCAGCAGGGCAACTTTGTCGGTATTGGTTAAACTCTGCAGCGGCTCGCACGGTAAATAGATATTGCTGTTACTGCTTTTGCTAAAAGCTTTTACGCTGCCATTCTGGCCCTGCGCGGCGATACCGCGTGCCGCTGTTGCTGCCTGCTTTAATGCCGCAGCACTGATGGTGTCGGCATAGGCAAAACCGGTTTTTTCACCGCTGATAGCGCGCACGCCCACACCACGTTCAATATTAAAAGAACCGTCTTTAACCAAACCGTCTTCCAGTACCCAGGATTCATGCACACTGGATTGAAAATACAAATCAGCAAAATCGAGCTTATGGTCAAATAAATAGCCCAGCGTTTGCTGTAAATCAGCCGCGGTCAGCTCGGAAGCGGTGATCAGGTTCTGCTCTGGTGCAGTCATGGTTTGAGCTCACTGTTAAATCGGTTATGTTGCGCCAGCGGCATGCTTTGCCGCAGCTGCACAACGTCAGTTAAATCTATTTTTGCTGATACCCAGCCCGTTGCAATACCGGCATCAGCCAGTACCCGGCCCCAGGGGTCGATAATCAGGCTGTGGCCGTAAGTTTCGCGGCCATTGGCATGCACGCCGGTTTGGTTGGGTGCCAGCACAAAGCACTGGTTTTCTATCGCCCGCGCTCTTAGTAACGTATGCCAGTGCGCCTCGCCGGTAACTTTAGTAAAAGCCGACGGCACTGTCAGCAGGTTCATGCCTTTACTGGCTAACGCCTGCGCCAGGCCTGCAAAACGCACATCATAGCATATAGTCAGGCCAAGCTTTAACTCAGCCAGTTCCACCAGCGTGATTTTCTGCCCCGGATAGGTGCTGGCCGATTCGCGGTAACTGCCGGTGCTGTCGCTTACTTCAACATCAAATAAATGCATTTTCTGGTAATCGGCCACTATGCTGCCATCCGGCGCAAATAAAATACTGCTGGCACTAAAACGCTGTGGCTGCGGGCTGCTGGTGGGTAAAGAGCCTGCCAGTAAATACACGCCAAACTGTTTGGCCAGTGCAGCACAGCCTTGCTGAATAACACCCTGCCCCAGCGGTGCCTGATACTGCAATTGCAGGCCTTCACGAGCGCCAAACACGGCAAAGCATTCGGGCAGTGCCACTAAATGCGGCAGCCCGTCGGTATAAGTATCTGCCAGCTGTTGCAGGTACAGTGCTACCTGCGCCAGGTTTTGTGCAGGATCAGGTGTACTGGTTAGCTGAATGGCCGATACACGCCAGTTAGCCATGGGGTTTGTTCCTTTCGGGATCAGGTTGTGTTGCCGCCGGCAGCTGAATAATAGCCTCGGGCTGGGCAATCCGCACCGGCACCGGTATTTCTGTACTATGGCGGTTTACTTCAGTAACCACTGGCTGCTCGAAGCTACCGGTAACGGTAAAATTAATTTTCGAAATCACTTCTGCACTTTGAAACACTTCATCCAGCGCCAGTGCCGCCAGCCCGGTAGCCGGGTTTACCATCCAGGCAATAATCACCGGCAAACTGGAGGTCACTTTAGGTGAAAACGCCATCTGATAATCCAGTTGTTTGCTTACCAAGTCGGCATAGCCCTGAATTTGTAAGTTGCCCGGCACGCCATCAATACTGGCATCGCTGGTTTGCGCCACGCCTTTTGCAATAGCCAGATTACCGCTCATTTTGTTGTAAAAAAAGCCTTTGGCGAATACGTCACGAAAATCCAGCCGCAGTTTGCGCACCAGTGAGTCAAGGCTGAAGATAGAAAACAGCCGTGAACCCTGATCGCTGACTTCAGTTAGCGAGCCCTCACCCAGCGTATAACTAACATTGCCGGATAAATCGGCCACGGCATACTGGTTAGGCGCACCGGGCCAGTTCAGCGCAAACTTAATGTCGGCATTGCTGCCGGCAATGGCGGATGTCAGCTGAAACTCTGCCAGCATGGCGCCAATATTCGGGCTTTGCAGCTGGCCGGTGAACTCACTGTAACCGGCACTGCCGTCGTCTTGCCAGAAACCCTGAACATTTAGCTGGTGTCTTTTATAGCGCGCATTCAGTTTGGTGAGCTCCCAGCGCTCTGCGCTACTGTGCGCCTGGGCTTCAACCTGGCCAAAACGATAGTTACCAATACTGCAATCGGCGCAACTTACTGTTAGCGGTGGCAACTCTAACAGCCAGCGCTGGGCTGTCAGTGCCAGTTTTTCGGTTACTTTGGCAGCCTGCTCACTGGCACTGACCGTTTCACTCAGTGGCAAATGCAGGTAATCAAAAGCAGCCACTATACCCTGCTGCTGCCAGTCTTTATTAAATTGCCAGCGGCTGGCCAGCTCAGTACCATTTAACTGCAATTGCCAGTGCTGTGGCAGCTGCTCAGCGTCAAACACCGTATTGTGCAGCCTAACCCCCGGCGCTACGTCCAGTTGCGCTACCTTACCGCGCACCTGAGCTAAGCGTGGAAAAAAGTGCTGCTCGGTATCGCTGGCACTGGCATCCAGCTGCTGCTTTATCAAATCAAACCAGGCCAGAAAATCCAGCTCAGGTAAGTTAATGCTGATCGTAAACTCATCCGCCGCAGGCACGGGCTCTTGCTGGCCCAGACTAAGGTGGGCCCGGCGTAGTTGCTGGGTATCGTGTTGCAATAAAGCATTAAAGTGCAGCTGTTGGGCATCATTTTGTTGAATGTATCCAAGCGCTATGGCCGATTGCGCGCTGTTACCGGTTACGGTTAGCGTTAGCTCTGCTGTTTCATCTTCAGCTTTGGTGTAGGGCGCAGGCAGCAACAAAGCGGTGTTGTGCAAATTGCTGCGCAGCTGGGCCTGATAATTTATGTCATCCGCTGCCAGATTCAGCGCCAGCTGCAATTGCCAGTCGGTTGTACCGGCCACTAGGCTAGCAGCCGGGGCATGTAGCGCCTGCAATAATTGCTGGCTGTTCTGGCCACCATTTAACTGCAGCGCCAGCTGGTAACCATCAGCGGTATTTTCGCCCTGCAGGGCGGCCGTAACCGGCAGGCCGCGCCAGCTTAACTGCAGTTGATCGGCGCGGATTTTTTCATTTGCAAAACTCAGGCTGCCGGTAAGCTGTTGCACCTGCATTGCCGGTGCCTGCAGGTTAAGGCTGGCGTCAGTAAAACTGACCGTACCGCTGGCCTGCACTGCAGTTTGCTTCAGGCCGACAGCCAGCGTGACATCACCGTCGGCCAGCCCTTGCACACCAAGGTGCTGCAGTGTTTTACCCAGGCTATCGTGTAACGGCGATTGCAGCATTAACTCAGTAACAGCACTGGCTTGTACCTGGCGCTGAATATGGATATCCAGGGTTTGCGCATCAAACAAATCCGGGATCACGGCGCTAACGCCCTGTTCAAGTTCAATACCGTTTAAGCTGCCCGCAGCAGACTGAATAGTCATGGCGGCATTTTCAAACCACAGCTGCGCGCTTAAATTTTCTATTTGCGGCCAATCGGGGGCGAAGGCAAAACGGCCTTGGTCCAGTTGTGTCAGTACCTGAAACACGCCTTGTTGTTCGGTGTAAGGAAACTCCGCCGGTTTACCCTGCCATAGCATAGTGGCGTTGTTTACCCGGCCACTGATAATCGCATCGCTCAGATAGTCGCGCACACTTTGCGGCATATAGCGCTGTGGAAAGTAATGCGCTGCCCGGCTGGCATCAAGCTGCTGCAGCCGGGCCAGAATGCTTAGCTCGTCGGCTAGTTTGATACTGGCGTCTAACTGCAAATCGGCGTTGTGCATACTCAGCTGCGGTATACTCAGCTGCCAGTTACCGGCTACGTTGTGTAAATACACCCGGGCCGACAATACATCGTAAGCGGTGGCCTCACTGAACAGGCCATCCCAGCTTAGCTCACCGCCTAAACTTTCAAGCTGTATTCTGGCCAGCGTTGGTGTGGCAATAAAATCGCCGCGCATATTACTGACACCGGGAATATCGCCCTGTGCCAGCGAACTGACATTATCTAACCGGCCCTGCAGCTGCCACTGTTGATCGGCAAAGCGCCATTGCAACTGCTGTATGTCACCGGCAGGCTGATACGCTACCAGTTGTTGCAAAATACTGATATCGTCTGCCAGCAGGTTCGCCAGCGGCGTAATGGCATTAAGCGAAAAGTTATTTACCTGCCCCAGCCACTGTTGTTCGCTGCGCTGCAGCTGAAACTGCAGCCCCTGCCATTGCTGTTGTTGATCCGACAAGGTTAACGGGCCGGAATGCAATACCCAGCCATCTGCTGCGGGCTGCCATAACAACTGCCCCGGCCCCAGTTGCAGGCTATGAGCTGTGTCGCCGCGGTGCCAGCTTACGCTGTTATCAGCCAGCTCTACCTGTATCCGTTGCAGCAAACCGTTGTCTACCTTGCCCCAGGCTTTAAAATTGATGCTGGCCTGCTGCAGTTTCTGGCTGGGGGGTAACAGGGTACGAAACCATGGCAAAACGTCCAGCTTGTCGCTTTCCAGATACAGCTGGCCGCTGACATCTTCCAGCGTATCGCCGTGTAAATCGAGAATAAATGACACCGTATTGGCTGTAACACCAGCCAGTGCTAAATCGCCATAGCCCTGATGCCGGTTGCCGCGGTTAGCCCAGTCCAGCTGTTTAATATCTACAACCAGATCCGGGTTGTGATCATTTTGCAGTATCAGTTGGCTGTCTACTACAGAGAAATAGGTCAGCTGCTGAAAAAACAATTGCTCCAGCGCAGCAAAAACTGGGGCGCTGTCCAGTGCTGTCGCGCCCTCGCTGCTTAGCAGACTGTCGGCGTCAATATAGTACTGCAGGCCACTGAGTTCAAAATGTTGCGCTGTCAGTTGCCAGTTACTCAGGCTGCGCCAAAAATCCAGCCGTACCCGGGTTTCACTGATACTCAGTTGTAATTGGCCGCTGCTATCCAACAGCTTAACATCGCGCAGCAACAGCGCCGGGCCATACTTTTGCCAGCCGGCACTGAGCTCACCAATGCTGACATCGGCGCCGTAACGGCTGCTAATCAGTTGTTCAATATGGTGCTTGTAACTGTCGGCATGAGGCAGGGTGTAACGCAAAACGGAGATCAACACAGCCAGCAGCACCAGCGTAACAGCCAGTGCCAGCCAGAACTTATGTAAACAATAAAAACATACCAGTTTTGTGCGTTGCACTACATCATCACCACATCAAATTGTTCCTGCGTGTATAAAGGTTCAGTGTGAATACTGATTTGTTTACCAATAAACACCTGCACTTCGGCCAGGCTGTGAAACTCGTCGTTAGTTAAGGCATCTTTTACTGCCGGCGACACATACACGACAAATTTGTCGGCGGCATAAGCCCGGTTTACCCTGACGATTTCGCGCAGCACTTCAAAACACACCGTTTCAACGGTTTTTAAACTGCCACGTCCCTTACATACATGACACTCTGAACAGAGGATATGTTCCAGACTTTCGCGGGTTCTTTTGCGGGTCATCTCTATCAGACCCAGTGCCGAGAAGCCGTGAATATTGGTTTTGGCTCTGTCACGTGCCAACGCCAGCTCTAAACTGTGGTATACCCGGCGTTTATGCTCTGCGCTTTGCATATCAATAAAGTCGATAATAATAATGCCGCCCAGATTACGCAGCCGTAACTGGCGCGCAATAGCCTGGGTAGCTTCAGTATTGGTGTTAAAAATGGTTTCTTCTAAATTGCGATGGCCAACAAAAGCACCGGTGTTCACATCGATGGTGGTCATTGCTTCGGTTTGGTCGATAATCAGATAACCACCGCTTTTCAGTGGTACCTTGCGCTCCAGCGCGCGCTGAATTTCATTTTCAACATCAAACATATCAAAAATCGGCCGCTCACCGGGGTAGTACTCCAGCAATGGCGATAAATGCGGAATAAACTCTTCGCAAAACGCGGTTAGTTGCTGGAAGGTCAGCTTGGAATCTACCCGTACCCGCTCCAGATCGGCGCCAACAAAGTCACGCAAAATACGGTACGTCAGGGTTAAATCTTCGTATACCACGCCTTCTTTACGGGTTTTCTGTTTACGTTTAACTATTTTGGCCCACAGTTTTTTCAGAAATCTGGCGTCCTGCGCTAACTCTTCAGCGCTGGCGCCTTCGGCAGCAGTTCGCACGATAAAACCACCGCTGTCATCCAGATTCTGGCTGACAATATCTTTTAAACGCTGACGCTCGCCTTCGCTTTCCAGCCGCTGCGATACGCCAACATGCGGCGAACCAGGCATAAACACCAGATAACGCGACGGTAAGGTAATGTCGGTTGTTAAACGCGCGCCCTTGGTGCCCAGCGGATCTTTCACCACCTGCACCAATAAGTACTGCCCTTCGCGCACCAGCACACGAATATCCTTGCTGACTGCCGGTTTGGTTTCCAGCTCGGCCAGGCTATCGTGCTGTACTATATCTGATGCATGTAAAAACGCGGCTTTATCCAGGCCAATATCAACAAAAGCAGCCTGCATGCCTGGCAGCACCCGGCTGACTTTACCGACATACATATTGCCAACCAAACCTAGTTTGGCCTGACGCTCTATATGCAGCTCCTGCAGTACGCCGTTTTCTATTAAAGCAACCCGGGTTTCACTGGGTGTCACATTCAGTAGTAGTTCTGCGCTCATACCGGCTCCTGCCACTGCTGTAATAATTGTTCGGTTTCACATAATGGCAGGCCCACTACGGCGGTATAGCTGCCATTAATGCGTTGGACAAACTTTGCCGCCAGCCCCTGAATACCATAACCGCCGGCTTTATCGTGCGGCTCGCCACTTTGCCAGTAGCTGTCAATATCTTGCGCCGTTAATGTCCTGAAATACACTTCAGTGCTAACCAATTGCTGCAAAGTGCGCTCACTGCTTACCAGCGCCACGGCTGTCATCACTTTATGGCTGCGGCCAGACAATAACTGCATAGTGCGGTTAAACTCGGCAAAATCGGCTGGTTTACCCAAAATTTCATTATTGGCTACCACTATAGTATCGGCGCCCAGCACAGGCATTGCTGTGGTTAAACATGCCAGCCCGGCCAGCGCTTTTTGCCGCGCTAAGCGGGTAACATACAGCCTGGGGGCTTCATTTGGGTAAGGCGTTTCGTCAATATCAGCTTTCACCAGCTGAAAATCTACACCGAGTTGCGCCAGCAATTCACGCCGGCGAGGAGAAGAAGAAGCTAAGGCAATACGTGGATAACTCATTGAATTTTCAACTGTCGGCGATAGCGCCGCAGTAACCAGAACAACCAGGGCCACACCAGCATACCGGTAACAACCGGCCACAGATACTGCGGCATAAAGTATACGCCGGTGAGAAAATGGCTAAGCCAGAATAGCAGTAACTGATATAGCGCCAGCAATAACCCCAGCAGTAAAGACTGCTGCACCACGGAGAAATTACGGATCTTAAGATGGTGCTGGGCAACAATAAAAATCACCACCGAAAACGCCAGCGCATTAACACCAAGTACAGTGCCCACCAACACATCAACAATAAAACCACTGAAAAACGCCGTACCAACACTGATCCGCTGCGGCAAGGCCATGGCCCAGTACATCAGCACCAGCAGTACCCAATCGGGCCGGGCCAGCTTTACCAGCTGCGGCATGGGCATGACTGTCAGGATCAGCGCCACAAATAATGACAGATAAATAAAGCCAATACGGCCAGCTTTTCGCATCAGGGTTGCTCCTGTGGTACAGCGCCAGCAGCGGGCTCTTCTGGCTGCTCAGGCATGCGCGGCGTATTGGATAACAATAGTACATGGCGGATGCGATCGAGTAAGGCGTAAGGCTCAGCATACACCACCATGAAAGGTTGGCTGGCGTCCTGGCTTATTTTCGCTACCCTTGCCACCGGGTAGCCTTCAGGGAAACGGCCATCCAGCCCGGACGTTAACAACCTGTCACCTTCGCGGATATCAGTACTGTGTGGCAGGTGCATTACGCGCAGTACATCCCACTGGCCCAGGCCTTCAACAATAGCACGCACACCGGTACGCTCTGCCCGTACCGCTATGGCATGGGTATTATCAGAAATCAGCAGCGCCCGGCTGCTGGTGGGGCCTGCACTGACAATCTGGCCCACGATGCCCTGATCATCAATGACCGCCTGATGTTCAGTTACACCATCTTTAGTGCCTTTATTCAGCACTACCTGATGGCTGAACGGATGGCTGTACACCGCCAGCACTTCTGCCACCAGCCGTTTATCTTCAATTACCGCAGAAGATCCAAGCAAAGCACGCAGCTTTTCATTCTCTTGCTGTAAATAGCGCAATAGCTGTAGCTGGCCACTTTGTTGCAGCAGGGTTTCTTTTAAACGGGCATTTTCGTCCAGCACGGCCTGCTGCGACATAAACTGTTCCGACGCGCCGGAAAACAGGGTTTCCGGCAAGCTGGCAACATAAAACAACGGGCTTACTGCGGTAGTAAGATAACTGCGAAGCTGGGTTGAACTGTCGGTGTAACGGTCCAGAAACATCAGCCCAGCACTGCACACTACGGCCAGAAAAAGCCGCAGTGGCAGTGACGAGCCCCGACTATAACTTTGATTCATAACGCTGCCTGCACCGGCGATGGCTCAGTTAGTCATAACTGAACACATCACCACCATGCATATCGATCATCTCCAGTGCCTTACCGCCACCACGTGCCACGCACGTTAGCGGATCGTCAGCTACTACTACCGGAATACCGGTTTCTTCCATCAGTAAACGGTCCAGATCGCGCAGTAAAGCACCACCACCGGTTAGTACCATACCACGCTCAGAAATATCAGATGCCAGCTCAGGTGGTGATTGCTCCAGCGCAACCATAACGGCACTGACAATACCGGCTAACGGCTCTTGCAGGGCTTCTAAAATTTCATTGCTGGTCATGGTAAAGCTGCGCGGCACACCTTCGGCCAGGTTACGGCCACGCACTTCAATTTCCAGTACGTCATCGCTGGGATAGGCTGAGCCTATTTCGGTTTTAATGCGCTCGGCAGTGGCTTCGCCGATCAGAATGCCGTAGTTACGGCGGATATAGTTAACGATGGCATCGTCAAACTTGTCGCCACCAATGCGTACCGAAGACGAATACACCACACCGTTTAACGAGATAATGGCCACTTCAGTAGTACCACCACCAATATCAACCACCATAGAACCGGTAGCTTCTGATACCGGCAAGCCGGCACCGATAGCGGCGGCCATAGGTTCGTCAATTAAATACACTTCACGTGCACCGGCCCCCTGGGCCGATTCACGGATCGCCCGGCGCTCTACCTGGGTAGAGCCACAAGGCACACACACCAGCACACGCGGGCTGGGGCGCAGAAAACTATTGCTGTGCGCCTGACGGATAAAATGCTGCAGCATTTTTTCTGTGACGTAAAAGTCGGCAATAACGCCATCTTTCATCGGGCGTATCGCTTTAATGTTGCCGGGGGTGCGCCCAAGCATACGTTTTGCTGCATGGCCTACCGCCGCAACACTTTTTGGCCCGCCAGCACGCTCCTGACGAATTGCAACAACTGAGGGTTCATTCAGTACTATGCCCTGATCTTTAACGTAAATCAGCGTATTGGCAGTACCTAAGTCGATGGATAAATCGTTTGAAAAGAGGCCACGCAATTTATTAAACATGAAGAAACCGGATCCTTATAAACCTGAGCCGCCAAAGGCAGGTCAGCACTGCACCGCACTAAGGTCGCAGCAATGGTAAATATAGCGGCGTTTATTCTAAGTAACTCGCCAGCGTGTGAATAGCCTTATCTTACATTTTTATGCAATTAAACCAAGTATTGCCTGCATTTATCTGTCAGCAACCACTTACCAGCGCTCAGCCTGCATTAGGCTGGCGTTTAACGGAATAGTTCACGCCAGAAAATTTGCCTTGGATTACCGCGAAAACGGCCAAACATAATCTCTGCCTGCGGGTTTTGCTGATAATTCGCCGAAGCGCCACGCCAGTAATATTGCAACCAGGGTTCTGCCATATATTCAACCTGCCAGACACCGGGAATACCAGGTGGCGCCAGCGTTAAAGACTGTGCAGGGAAACGGCCAGTTTGTACCACACCGCCCACACCTGTCATGCTTAGCGCCGGAGTGCCGCTTATTGTGCTCAGTAAAGCTGAACTGTTGCTGATTAAGCTGCAATTATCGTCAATGTTATTGATAAAACGCCCGCCCTGCCAGTGCTCGGTATTAAAAGCCAGTGGTACAGGCTCATCCTCCGGGCCGCCGCTGTTTTGCAGTACCAGCCGGCCATAGCGCATATTTAGCGTACCGCTTAATGCCAGTGCATCAGTACCCAGCGTAAAGGCCGGAAAATTACGGCTATCCTGCTCTGACACTATCTGCAACCCCAGTTGCATAGTGGTGTAAGGCCCGTCAGGCACTGCTGCCCGGTTAAAACTGACGTTATTCTGCTGTACCCGGTACACACCATGCTGCCATTGTGCTGCCTGCACGGCTAAACGCTCTGCCGCCAGCCGTGTGCTATTGTCCTGCGCTACCGTTAGCATAGTTGCAGCACCGGCAGGATAATGACCACTGTGGTAGTTTTGCAACGTATTACCACCGCGGCCTTTAGCTTCCAACTGGTAATTCACGGTCAGAGCCGGTTGCGACATATAACTGAAATTGGTGCAGCTGTTTCTGACTTCACTGCTGGCAAGGGCAAAATTATCCGGATAAAACCGGCCTACGGTTTCACTTACCGGTTTAGCCGAAATGTCGGCAACGCCAAGATAGGTATCATTTAACAGTTTTGCCCGCAGTGTAATGCTACCGGCTTCATTCCAGCTGACGCCTGTTACTGTCTGCCGCCCATTAAGTGCAGCAGTGGCAGCATCAACAACCCCGCCACTAAGAGTACCGTTGCTACCTGACGATGGATAAACCAGCTGATTAAATACCGCCTCTACTCTTTGCCGGTTTAGTTCTTTACCAAAATTTGGTGTTGCCTGGCCATCAGCGTTACGGGCTTCAACTACCACATTAAAGGGCTCTCCTGCCGCGACAAAACCATTACCACCGGTTTGAGTAGCCGGGTTAGCGCTACCGTTTTGCCGCAGGGCCTGCACCACTGCCAGCGTATGCGGCCGCACCACAAAGGCATTGCTGCTGCCGTTTAGCGTTATTGCAGGATCAGGAGATTGCTCTGCCAACGCCAGGCTGGCGTGCAGGGCTAACTGGCCCACATCGGTATAGCGCATGGTAAGCGGAGCACTGCCGCTGGCATTAAATGTCAGATTAACATTACTACGGTTAGTGCTGCTGGCGGCACCATTGGCAGCAATCTGGGTGTTGTTAATACTAAATTGCTGGCCGGCAATACAGCTGGACGGATTTTCACAACTAAAGCCTAAACGTACTGTCTGGCTGCCACTGGTTCTGGCTTCACAGGCTCCGGTAGTGGTATTGGTGCGAATGGCTCTTAGTACACCATTAAAAGCAACACCGGCGATCTGATGGCTAAGGGGGGTAACACCATCGGCCTGCGCAAACAATAAACCGGCATTGGCAAAATTGATCTGACAATTACTGCTGTTGTTACCCACCTTGCATACTGTTTGGCTAAAGGCTTTTCTTGGCGGTACTGTTTCTGTTACCCCTATGGTGGCCACCCCACCGGCCGGGTGCCTTAAATAAGCCGTGCCCACGCCATTGGTTAGGGTTATTGGATCTGTTTGCCAGTTACCGGCTGAATTAGAAAGATCTACCGAGACCGGGCTGGTGAACAAAGTACTGCAATCTGCATTCAGGCAAGCTTTTACCTGCACAGCAGACGCCACACAAGCGATACCCGCTGCCTGGTGTGTTAATTCAATATGATTAATTTGCTGGCCAACTGGCATAGACCTTTGCGCGCAAATACTCAGGTTATCCAGTTCGTGAATATTATTAGAACCACCGGTAGAACCGGTAATGGAAACGAAGAAGTTCTCTGGCACTGGTGCCTGTCCGGTTTGGCCTTGCACATTAAAAGGCGCAATTAAATTAACAAAACCGTTGCCTGTGTTGCGATCCACAGACACCAGGGTTGAGCCAGCCTGACGGGAGTCAATAGTAAAACGGTAACGGTGCGGGTTGTTCTGGTTGCCATCTACGGCAGGAGTGAGGCAATTACCATTAGTGTTAGTAGTACCGTTGTTGCAGGTACCACGTAAATAGCGATAACCCGTGGTACCGGAGCCTGAGCCACGCACCACCACAGACTGCTGCCGTCTGCCGACATTGGTGCTACCGCCCTCAGCAGAATAGTTACCATACTCATCCAGGCCAAAACCCAGCCAACCACCGGAAAAACCCGGAATACCCGGTTTAAAACCATAGCCCAAAGGCCCGCCAAAAGCACCGGGCTGCGGCGTAACAGTCGCGTCTGACAATACCAGTGCCATACCATCAGCGCCGTTGCCGCCATAGGCTAAATAATCAAACTCAACTACTACCAGGTTATTTGCTGCCGGGTATAAACGCTGATAGGTCACCGAGGTTGACTGGTTGCCGACATTTTGCGTCATACGCAAACGCCCGTTAACCACCGACGGGGTAAAAGTACCGCTGCTGCGGGCAGTAATCCAGCTTTCAGTTGACAAGGGATTGTCAAAGTTATCTGCCAAACACTGCACTGCCTGCTGAGAGCAAAGTGTTGCCGGAGTTATTGCGCCATATGTACATTGACCATAAATTGCGCTATTTCCTTCTCCCACTATTCTTTCCCAGGAAGTACCAACGGTAACCGAGCCATAAACCGCTGAGTTTACAAGCTTGGTTTCCTGCAAAGCATAACCGCTCTCACCACTGATATTGCCAAACACGGTGCTGCCATCGATCAAAACGTTAAATCTGGCCTGGATATTTCCATGAAACTCAGCACCGTCTCTAACGATCACATTATTGGCGCCGCCAACAATATTGGCGGTTATATTGCCGCCGATAATTTCAACCCGCTCTGCGGCGCACCCTGACCCCAGTTGAGGTGAAGTTTTAATATCACCGGCCAGCATGGTGGTATTGGTCAACACAATGTTATTACACACCGATTCAAGGCCACCACTTAGGGTACCGCCAGAAATTTGAATACCGCTACTGCCGTATACACCATTTTGCAAGGTACTGTTGGTAGCCGTTACTTTATTTGAACTGCTTGTTACCCTACCCGCTATGCTGCTACCGGTTAGGCTCACGTCACTGTTTGCTGTAACAGTACCCGATACCGTTACACTGGTCAGCACAACCCCATTAGTGGCATTGATGTTGCCATTTACAGCCCCGCCGTTATGGTTGTATGCCGCATCGGTTTGTACATTGCCATGTATCGTTGAGGAGGTAAGTGTAATAGCACCACTGGTAGTTTGTACGTTTCCCCAGATCACGCTGTTAGTAGCTACCACCACGCTACCATAGGTTGCCTGCAGGTTGACTCTGTTGCTATTGCGACCGAGAGTAACGTTAGTGCCCAATTGAAAACCATTCGCAGCAACCAGTGTAATGCTGCCAGCTGAAGCGCTGATAATATCATTGTTGTTCAGCGTTACCCGGCCATCTCCGGTACAGGTATAGGTGTTGCTACTGACACTCCAACTGGTGGAACAAGGCGGTCTGCTGTTTGAAGCCATAGTGTAAGTGGCGGCATAAGCACCAACAGGTAACAGTATTATGCACAACATCGCGAAGCGGTATATTGCCAACATCAACGCACCTCTATTTGCACTGTGCGGCGGGTTTGAAAACCTCCTGCCGTGCACTCGGCTGTGCTGCTAAGCTGAAACAGAGTAATGCTGTCTGGCGCAGCAGTAGTAAAAGGGGTGCAACTGATACTGACATTGCAACTTTGCAAACTGTCAGCATTAAAACTGCGCGACGCTGTAACAGCATGACAACCAGCTGCACTGCCATTTAGCGGAAATAGTTGTGTTAACGCAATATCAAGCCCGCTTTGCGCCGCAAACAGTGCTCTGGTGCCCTGTACTTCATATACTACAGTTTCACTGCTGCTAATTAGCAGGCGCGACAAACCCACTGCCAGCGCCAGCATAACAACGATAACAAAAACGGCGATAACCAGCGCACTGCCGCGCTGCTTTTGATAGTTAGGGTACATTAGGAATATGCACCTCGTAATTAAAAAACATATCGGCGTTGCCACCATAGCCAAACTGCAAAAAGATATTCACCACCGAGTTGCGCGTTAGTACGGCGTCAGTTACGCGAAACAGCTGAGACTCTCTTAACCCCTCAGCCATAAGCACATTATTACGCATGATATTAAAACGGCCACTGCCTGCACCAACAAGGCAATACTGCACTATTGCATCGGCGATATAAAAACGCTGCTCGGGCGATTGGCGGGTAAAGCGAAAGTTAGCAAAATTCAGGGTAAAGCGCGCAGTGGCAGAATCTACTGTGCTGATACTATTCAGCGGTACACTGCCCCCGGAATTTGCTGCGCTGGTAGGGTAAACCATCAGCTGCGGCCTGCTTGCTGCAGCATAGGTACGCGGGCTTACCGCCCGTAAATCGGGGCTTATCACTGTCATGCTGGTGCCGTTTTGCTCAAAAGGCGCAGCAGTGTAGATACCACTATATAAAATTGGCCGAAACTGCAGGCAATTGCTGGTGCTGGAAAACACTACGCTATTGGGCACGGCATTACGCAGCTCGCGTACCATCCGCTCTGCAACAAAGCGGCTTTGCCCCAACACCTGCTCGCGCTCGGCGGCGTCGGTATACATACGGGCGCCCAGGCCAATATAGCTGGTAATACCCAGAGCCAGTATAGCCAGCACTACCATGGTAATAACCAGCTCAATCAGGGTAAAACCGGCGCTGCGCATTACCAGTTTCCTTTGTAGGCGGCAAAATCTATTTGCGCACCGGTGGGTGTAGTAACCAAGACAGTAATTCTTTTAACCTGCTGGTTATTTAAACCAAATTCCGCGCCAGCATAGGTGACGGTAACATTAAGTTTGTAACTACGATAATAATCAGACAGTTCTGGCTGAAGATCTAAAATATTGCTAAAAATTTCACCCGTGCCGGTAAAATTATGAAAATCATCTACGTCGTTAAAACTCAGCCTGGTTTCGCTGCCATCCGGGCCAAAGTTTCCCTCAGCAGTGCAGCTTTGAGCGCCCGTTTCATTACAGCGTAACAAACTACCGCTGCGGCTGCTGTTTTGATCATAAGAGCGGCCCAGTATTTCATTGATAAAACTTTGCCCCAGCTCAGCAGCACGCACCTGATGCCAGGGATCAGCGCTTTTAATAAATAACGGGCCTAATACCGAGGTAATAATACTTAAACTAATGGCCAGTACCACTATGCCGACAATCAGCTCTATTAAGGTAACGCCGCGGCTATGTTTCAGGCTAAGTTTTAGCATGGGTGAATATAGCCTTCGGCTTCTATACAAATGGGCAGTGCCACTGCGCCCTGAATGGTTATCCTGCAACTACCTGTTGCGCAATTACTTAGCGGACGGCCATTGCTGTCAAAATTCAGCTGAATATTAAAGCCTGTTTTGGTTACCGTAATAGTGCTGCTATCGCGCGGCGCTATACATAAGTGTGTGGCATCATTTAAACAGGCATTAGTGCCTGAAAATATTCTGTCGCTCTGTACTATAATGCCCTGCGCTACACAGTCGGTACATTGCATTGCTTGTATTTGCACCCGGCGCAGTATATTCAGAGCCTGATCACGGTATAAATATTCCGACGTACCGGAGGCATCAAAAAAACGGGGCACTACGCTAACTGCGAGTACCCCGATTAATACCAGCACCACAATAAGCTCAATTAAGGTAAAGCCGCGGTGCTGTTTAATGGCTTTCATAACGCAAGCCGTATTTTAGCAACCAGTAACAGTAGTGGTAATTGTCGGCTTTTGGCCTGGACCTGCGGACTGAACATAACTCACCTGACATGTGCCATTTGATGGCGTGTAGTTTAACGGTGTAATAATAACAGTACCGGCAGTATCATCATCAAATGCCCATTCAGCACTGCTAAGCTCGGCCGCTATTACTAGCGCCGCTTCAGTAGCAACAGGATATCCATTTAGTAGCTCCGCAGCAGTAGTAGCACAAGCCCCAGTGTTTGGCCTTGCCTCTACTGCACCCGCGGCAGTTAAGCACGATGCACCATTTTGCAAACCTGCAATAATGGCTTTGCCATAGGTTAAAGCACCGGCAGAACCAAGTGCGCCTTTAACCGCGGTTAATGTAGACGTTCTGGCGTCTTTGGAGAAATCCAAAAACTTTGGTGCCGCTGTTACAGCCAAAATACCCAGAATAACGATAACAATAATTAATTCAATTAATGTAAAACCTTGGTTGCGTTTCATAAGTGCCCTTAAATTTTATGGTTTATTGAGAAATACTGTCACTGCACCAGTAGATGGGTTATAAGAAAAACCATTACTGGTCAGATTATCTGTGGGCGCTGCGGCTAACCCTGCAGTTTGATGATAAACGCAAGTTGGCGCAGCATAACGTACAAAAAAGTAATTATTAGTACCGAAAGTAGCGTTTGCAGTAGGAGCATTCTGCAGAATACGTGTCAGTACTTCAATACAAGCGTTAGCATCAACACTTGCAAGTCTAGTATCGGCAGAACGAGCTCCTGTAGGGTATCCACGAACCGTACTGCCAGGATCACCATTTACACCAACCTCAATACCATCTATCAACACAAAGGTACCATTGTCGGCTGGTGTAGCGTTGTTACCTACGGGACGGCCTGCCACTTCCCATTGCGCTCTTACTAAACCGACAGCTGCGGCAAAACCTCCGGCAACTCCTTCAACGGACGCATCTTCGGCTTGTGCGGTAACATTTAAAAACCGCGGTAAGGCGGTTGCGGCCAGTAATCCCAGAATAATAATTACTATAACCAGTTCTATCAGGGTAAAACCTGTTTGTTTTTTCATACCTGTGCCTCCAAGTTGCTTATTGTCGTTAGTATATCGCTAATATTAGTAATTACATCCCAAAGTCGCCCACAATGGTAAAAACATTAACCGGTATTACCCTTATAAGCATTGAGCATATCCCACATTGGCGTAAAGATACCCAATGCCAGAATCAGTACCATCACCGCTACTATAGCGATAAGAATGGGTTCAATTTTTGCGGTCAGGCTTTTTAAATCAAAAGCTACTTCACGCTCGTAAAAACCGGCTACTTCACCAAGCATATCGTCCATGGCACCGGTTTCTTCGCCTACGGCGATCATTTGTAGTACCAGAGGGGTAAACATCCCGCTTTGCTGGCTTACCCGCAATAAGCTCTCGCCGCGTTCAATATTACGCCGCATATCACGGATTTTTTCGCCCATATATTCATTGTCTACCGCATCGGCCACCAGAGTTAGTGCGCTGGTCATCGGTACACCGGCTTTTAACATCATGCCAAAACTACGGGCAAAACGGCCCAACGTGGCGCGGTAAATAACATTGCCGATAATCGGGAATACCAACCGCCAGCGGCCCCAGACAACCCGGCCTTTGTCGGTTTTGATATAACTGCGAAAGCCAAGCGTAGCACCAATTGCAACAATAATAATTAACGGCCAGTAGGTAACAAAAAATGCCGAACTGGCCAGTAATGCTTTGGTAGACCAGGGTAATTCGGCATTAAAGCGGGCAAACATATTGGCAAATTGTGGAATAACCGCCAGGTTAAGAATAAACATGGCCACTACCAATGCTATCAGTACAAAAAACGGATAACGGGTAGCCTGCTTAATTTGTTTGCGGGTTTCCAGCTCTTGCTCAAAATAATAATTCAGCTGTAAAAAGGCTTCGTCTAAGCGGCCGGTATTTTCACCAACATGCACTATGCTAACCATTAAGCGGCTAAATACCTTGGGGTGCTCGGCCAGCGCTACCGACAAACTGCGGCCATTTTCCAGTTGGCCAACCAGTTCGCCCAGCACCTTTTGCAAACGTTTAGAGCTGGTGCTTTGCGCCAGGCCTTCAATAGCACGCACTATTGGAATGCCGGCTTTCATCAGGGAATACATCTGGCGGGAAAACAGAATTAAATCGGTTAGCGATACTTTAGCCTGCCATAACTCTAACTGGCCAATCGGGGTTTTACTTTGCTCCGCCTGGCGCTGAATAGTTAACGGGATAAAACTGCGCCGGCGCAGTAAATCGGCGGCGGCGCCTTCGCTGCCGGCCTCTATCTGGCCGCTAACAGCATTGCCGTTGGTATCGCGTGCGGTGTAAACAAAGTTAGCCATTATGCTTAGGGCTCCACTGTCACTAAGCTTTCGGTATCAAGGTATTCCGACACCCTTATTACCTCGTCCAGGCTGGTAATGCCTTGCTGCGCATAATGTAATGCCATAGTACCCAGGCTGACAAAACCTTCACTGTGATGCGCCAGATGGGCAAAACCGGCCGTATCATTGCGCCGCAGCGCATCGGCCAGTGGCTTGGTGATTAACAGCAGTTCAAATACGCCTAAGCGGCCTTTGTAGCCACTGTGATTGCACGACTGGCAACCTTTGGCATACCAGTAAGACGCGGTGGTATCTGCTTTATGATGACGTAACCAGCTGCTTTCCAGCTCGTCCGGCTGATAGGGCTGTTTGCAGTAATCACATAAACGCCGCACCAGGCGCTGTGCCACTATGGCGCGCAGTGCCGACGCCACCAGATAAGGCGCCGCGCCCATATCAATTAAACGCAAGGTACTGGTTACAGCGTCGTTGGTGTGTAAGGTAGATAGCACTAAATGGCCGGTTAATGCGCCGCGCAGGCCCATTTCTGCGGTTTCCTGATCGCGCATTTCACCCACCATAATAATATCGGGGTCTTGCCGTAAGGTGGTGCGCAGCACGTTACTGAAACTGAGGCCAATTTTATGGTTAACCTGCACCTGATTAATCCGCGGTAAGCGGTATTCAACCGGATCTTCCACAGTAATAATTTTGCTGCCGGCCTGGTTAAGTTCACTTAACAGCCCGTACAAGGTGGTGGTTTTGCCAGAGCCGGTGGGGCCGGTAACCAGGATCATGCCATGCGGGCTTTTAATAATACGCCGCAACTTACTTAGCAATGGCGCCGGCATGCCGGTTTCTTCCAGTTGCAGCAAACCGGCAGATTGATCCAGCAAGCGCATTACCACCGATTCGCCATACTGCACCGGCATGGTAGAAATACGCACATCTATCTGGTGTTTTTTTACATTGATCTGAAAACGGCCATCTTGCGGCATACGTTTTTCTGAGATATCCAGATTTGCCATCAATTTAAGCCGCAGCACCAGCGCCGATGCAATACTGACCTCATTGAGGATGTTTTCCTGCAGCACACCATCGACGCGCTGACGAATACGCAGTACCTTTTCGTCTGGCTCTATATGAATATCCGACGCCTTTACCTGCACGGCATCTTCAAACACTGACTGCAACAGCTTGGCGATGGTGTTGTCGGCATCGGCTTGCTCATCCAGTACGTTCAGCTCAAGGTTGGTGTCGGCACCGTGCTCAGCTTTAAGCTGGGTAGCAAAACTTTCAATCTCTTTGGTACGCCGGTACAGAGTATCGAAAGCTTCAATCAGCTGGCTTTCCCGCACTACTGCAAGCGCCACCTCTTTAGGTGACAGCAGTCGTAAAATCTGGTCCAGTGCAGCTAAATCTGCCGGGTCACTCATGCCCAGCAGCACGGTATCGCCGTTATCTTCCAGCACCAACGCTCTGAAACGCCGTGCCTGAACCTCTGGTAATAACTGTACTGCTTTAGGATTTATCTGCTTTTGCGCAATATCAAGAAAGGGCACATTCAGCTGCTGCGCCAGAAACTGCAGTAACTGAACCTCTGTCAAAAATTTCAGCTCGGTAAGCGTAGAACCCAGCTTACGGCCGGTTTCCTGTTGCCGGGCCAGCGCCTGCTGTAACTGCGCTGGCGAAATAATACCTTCGTCGACCAGTAAATCCCCTAAGCGCATTTTTAAACGAGGTCTTTGCATAAGGCTACTCTGTTGCCACTAAACGTTGTTGAATATAAGTTTTGCTCTGCACTGACAAGCTGTCACCCCATTGCAACGCGTTAAGATAGTACTGATGCGCTTCTGCCGGGCGTTCTAATGCCTCCAGCGACACCGCGCCACCAAGCCACCACTTGCCCAGTTGCGGCTGCAGGCG
The DNA here is from genome assembly GCA_002840125.1 of Gammaproteobacteria bacterium HGW-Gammaproteobacteria-15. Lineage (GTDB taxonomy): Bacteria > Pseudomonadota > Gammaproteobacteria > Enterobacterales > Alteromonadaceae > Alishewanella. The sequence continues at coordinate 8,797 of PGZF01000008.1, read as the reverse complement.
GCTTAGCTCGGCAAACCATTCAAATGCCTGCTGATGCCGCTGCAGCTGTTGTAGCGCTGTAGCTTTAAGGCCGTAATAATCGGGGTGTAACGCCACGGCAAAACCGGCAGGTAACAATGCTTCTGCCTGCAACCATTGCTGGCGGCTGGCCGCAGCCTGAGCCAGCATCAGCTGAATATCGGCATCAACAATACCCTGAGCTTTTGCCTGTAATAAGCTGACTTCAGCCTGTTGCGGCTGACCCAGTTGCAACCAAAGCCGGGCCTGCGCCAGATAAACCAACGCATCTTGCGGTGCTAACTGTTGTAACTGCTGCCAGTAACGTAACGCCTGCTGGGGCTGTCCGGCCTGCGCTGCTGCCAGTGCCTGCTGGCGTAGTTTGGCCTGACTCTGCGCCGCTGTAGGCTCACGGCTGGTTACGCTTAAACTGCTGTCTGTTTTAGCCGCTGGTGGTACTGGTACCTGTGCAACTTTAGTGGCCTGCGGCATAGGCGCAGCTATGTCAGCCGGCTCTGCGAGCTGTTGCTCTGGTTGTGCTGCAATCTCGGCCATCTCTGCCACTGCCTTAACGGACAGCTGTGGTGGCGCAATAATGGTTGTGGCTGCGTTTTCTGCTGTTGTGCTTTGCTCTGGCGCTAAGCTTTGTGAAGGCTCAGGGCTGTTTGTTGGCTCAAGGCTGGCTGATATAGCTATTTCAGCCGGTGGTGCCGGCTCTGCTGGCAGCTGTTGTGCTGCCGGTTCCGGCACAGCTATGGCCAAATCGGCCGCTGGCATAACAGTACTGCGGCTTAATACCGCGTAAATAGCAAAGCACAGTAAACCAAAGGTCAGCAGCAGTAGCACGGTTAACCACAGTGGCTGGCCGTGCTGGCGTGCAATGATCTGATTTGCACTGACGGCGTTGTTGTTACGCTGATCTAAGTCACGCAGCATTTTATTAATTACGCTCATGCGCCACCTGCCAGCCGTAGCAGCCCGGTTTGTGATGCTGCAGCCACACACGCCAGTGCCAGTAAGCCTGTACTACCGGCATACCACCACCAGGCTTTGGGTTTGGCGGTAACATCTTCGGTATCCGTTGCGGCCAGCTTTACATGGCGCAGTGCGGCGTAAGGTTTGCCTTCACCAAAGGCCAGCAGCAGTGCTTTATGCGCCAGAATATTTACCAGCCTGGGTACACCCCGGCTGTAACGGGCCAGTGCATTTAAGGCAAAACGGCTGAAAAGGGCACGGCTGCAACCAGCCTGCTGTAAACGCAGGCCAATATAAGCGTTGATCTGGCTTTTGCTCATTAAGGCCAGATTACTGGAAAAAGTAATACGCTGACGCAGCTGCCGAAAACGATAACCGGCCAGCTTTTTATTTAGCTCAGGCTGGGCAAACAACACCACTTGCAGCAGCTTACGGGTTTCAGTTTCCAGATTGGTTAACAGGCGCAGCGCCTCCAGCGTTTCATCGGGCAGTGCCTGGGCTTCATCAATCAGCACTATGGCTTTTTTGCCTTGTGCAGCCAGTAACAGTAATTGACGTTGCAGCAACTGCAGCAGTTGGGGTGGCTCTATATTGGCAGAATGTTTCAGGCCCAGCTCTAATGCCAGTGCCCAGCGTAATTCCAGCGGGGTAAGGCAAGGGTCGGGTATATAGGCCAGTTGCCAGTCAGGCTCAGTTTGTTGTAACAGTTTGCGGCATAGCAACGTTTTGCCACTGCCGACTTCACCACATACTTTAATAAAACCTTCACCGGCACACAGTGCCGTTTTCAGCACAGCCAGCACATCCTGGTGCTGCTCAAGCGGCACAAAAAATGTGGTGTCTGGTGTTAAACCGAACGGCATCTGGCTAAGCTGAAAATGCTGCAGGTACATAATTAGTTACCCTGCGCCCATTCAGACACCAGCTGTGAAGACTGCTGAATTTGCTGCTGCCATACGCCTTCGGTAACAACGGTTGGCTTTAGCAGTATTACCAGCTCTTTCTTTTTTTCCACTTTGTTAATGCTGGTAAATAATTTACCCAACAGCGGAATGGCGCTTAATACCGGCGTACGCGACTCGTTGTCGGTGGTAACAGTTTGCATTAAGCCGCCTATTACCACTATTTCACCACTACGGGCACGGATAATAGTGTCAGACTCACGGATATTACTTTGGGCCAGCGGCAGCACTATTTGCTCGTTGCTAAAGCGGATAGTTTTATTTTGCTCGGCCGTTTCTGTAACGGAAGGGTGCACATGCAGAATAACACTGCCGTTTTGATCAATCTGCGGCGTAACATCCAGCGCTATACCAGAGAAAAAAGGTTGTAAATCAATAGACGGCGAGCTGATAGTGCCGCCCACTGTCGCGGTAGTTTCGCTACTGACATTGGTAACAAAGTATTCGTCCTGCCCCACTTTAATAACCGCTTTCTGGTTATTCATAGCGGTAACCCGCGGGCTGGACAATACCTGGGTATTGCCCTGAGTTTCCAGCAGGTTAATAACGCCGTTAAAGTCGGCATTGTTAAAGCTGATTGCTGTTACACCACCCAGTGAGCTGGTAATAGCATTGCTGGCAACACCGGCGCTGGTAGTAAAATTAAAGCCGGTGCTGCGCAGGTTCATTATGGCATTTTGCCAGTTAATGCCCTGTTGATATTCGTCATTCAGCGTAACTTCGATAATTTTCGCTTCCAGCACTACCTGGCGCTGCAAATGCTGCTCTGACTGGCCAAGATAAGCCTTTACCGCAGCAATTTCATCCGGCATACCGCGCACGGTAACCAGGCCGGCTTGTGGTGTTACCACCACCATACGCTCTGGCCCGGCGCCCAGCACTGTGCTGACCGCTTTTTCCAGATCTTTCCAGAAGTCGGTTTTACTTTCACTTTGAATAGTGCTGCCGTTAAATTGCTGCTGCCCGGATTGTGACTGGCTCTGATTGCTGTAGTCGCCCTGATTGAAATTGCCCTGTGACGAGCGACTGTTTCTGTTGTTCTGGCCATTCTGATTGTTCTGGTTGTCCTGTGATACGCCACCAGAATTTACTGCCACAGACGAAAACCCCTGGCGCTGCATCATTAAATAGTTAACCGGGATGCTTTCTGTACGCAGGCCAGCCGGATATATCTTATAGATCAACCCTTGCTGGCGAACTTCAAAACCATACAGTTGCTGCACTATTGCCATAGTTTCAGGCAGGGTTACCTGTTTTAGCTGCAGGTTAATTTCGCCACTGACCCCAGGGTGCATCACCACACTGTAGGGCGTATCAGCAACCAATGACTGGAAAAAGTCATTTAGCCCGGCATTCACGGCTGCCACATCAAAACGTGGCAACTCCGGTTGTACCGGCGTATAACTACTGCTAAGCAAATCCTGCGTTACTGCCAGCGGCACCGGTGCAGCTAAGGCGCGGGCTGGTGTCTGCTGGGCAGCGGCTTGCTGTAATTCACGCTCTGCGCCCTGTGGCACATCACTTTGCTGAAAAGCCTGACATCCGGTTAATAAAATACTGCCGCACAACCACCCTAATTTATTCACTGGCTTATTCTTCATCTTGTTTGATCGCCGTATTAACTAAACGCAGTATCTGCCGTTCACCATTTAAATCCAGTACAACATGATCAGCTGCGATATCATGCAGCTGATACTGTCTTATTTTTTCGCCTTTACGCAGCAGGCTGCCGTTAATTACGGCAATGCGGCCGTTTGCGGTTTGTTTTATCAATTGCAAAGATAACGCTTGCGGTGGTACTGCCGTATCTGCCGTTGCCTTAGCTGCCAGCCAGGATGGTGCTGGCCGGGTAGGATCAGCCATTACCTGGGCGCTCAGCAACAGCAGGCTACAAACGAATAAAGTCTTCATACTCACTCACTGTAATAAGTGTCAGGGTCAGCTCGGCCTGCGGATACTCAACAACCTGATAATTCAGTGCAGACCAGTTCAGCAACCAGGGCAATTGTTCCATGCGTTGCAAGGCCCTGAATAAATCAGTGTAGCCCCCGGCAACTACCAGTGTTGTAGTGTGTTGGAATAACATAGCAGGATCGTCAGGTTGTTGCCCCTGCAGGCGCACGGCTTTAGGTGCCGACGTCAACAGGCTTTTTACCTGCACACCTTTGCTGCTTTGCAAGATGTTACGCAGCAGCGTTACCATTTGCTCTGCGCCGATAAAGTAGCTGGCACTCTGGCGGATACGTTCATTCAGCTGCTGTTGCTGCTGTTCGAGGGTGCTTATACGCTCACGGTAGTCCTGGTTTAAATCGGTGCTGAGCTGGGCAAGAAGTACCTCAGCCTGTTGTTGTGCATCCTGCAATTGCTGGCTGGTTTTAAGTTGCAGTGCACGTGTCTGCACAGTTTTATGCCACAACGGTTCCAGTACATAAATTACACTAAGCCACAGCAATAATAATAAGCTGCCAAAGAACAACAGCACCTTTTCGCGCCGCTGTAGCTGGCTGAAACGATCTGACAGCAGTTGCCACTGGCTCACAGCGTTTCTCCTTTTTGTGCCATTAAGACAAAACTGACGGCAGTAGTATCCGGTACCTGCGCCATACTGACCTGGCTAAAACGCTGGCCCTTAAAATAGCCGAGTTGCTGCAACCCTTCGAGCCACAGCGTAATGCTGGCAGGTTGTAACGTAACACCGCTAAAGCTGCTACTAGCCTGCTGCAGGGTGAAATTGGTTAACCATAACTCGGCCAGATCAACCTGCTGTAAGTGCTGCAACACCGGGCTATAAAACTGGCTGGCCTGCTGCTGTTGTTCAGCCAGATAACTTAGCAGTTGCTGCTTTTGTGCCACGGCGTATTCAGCCTGCTGATGCTGTTTTACCAGGGCATCGTCTGGCTTACGCTGTGCTAATGCCTGCTGATACAAATCGGTTTGCTGCAGTTGTCGCTGCAGCTGTAACTCTGACTCTGCCAGCGCTGCACCAGCCTGTTGTTGTTGTTGCGACAATAGCAGCCATCCCAGCACTACTACCGCAGTTAATGCAGCAGCACTGCCAACCAGGCGTTGCAGGCTTAGCCGATCACGTACCGGATACAGCCTTGGTTGATATAAGTTTACCTGTTGCTTAATATGGCTGGTTCTGACACCGGCACTGGCAGCGGCCAGCGCTGGCCAGTTGTGCAGCAAATCATCCCGGTTTACCGTCGCGCCAGACAGGGCCGGATTTAACGGCTCTACCCGGCTAAATCCGCTTTGGACAAACAACTCACACATCAGCTCGGTTTGTGTCATCAATACACGGATATCGCGCACTGGCGGTTGTTTTAGCTGGCTTTCGAAATAGTCCATTGAGCGCTGCAGCTCAAGTGATAAGCGTTCCAACGTGCCTTCGCGCAGCTCTGCTTCTGAATTAAGATGTAAGTGGCTAAAGCCGCGGGTACGGCGGGAAAAATACAACTGCCCATCGCGGATGATCTGAATTAACATTTCCTGCTCAGGCTGATGCACCACCAACATGGTAGCCTGCGCCGATACCGGCAAAATATAGCTGAGAAGCCATTCTTCGGGTTGGATAGAGCTAACGCTAAGGCCTGCCGCATCAATAACTGCAGTTAATTGTGTTAACCAGGCATAGCTACACACTACTACATTGATTTTGGGCTGCAGAGTGCTGCCAGGCAGGTCAATGTAGTCCAGCACCATATCTTCCGGCGCTATGGTGACCAGGTCTTTTATCTGCCAGGGCAGTGCCTGCAGTAATTCATGTTCGGCCAGTGCCGGTTTATCTAACTGCACCAGTTGATAACGCTCGGCAGACAGCACCAGATGCAAAGCACAGCCTGCGGGCACTGACCGCAGTGCAACCTGCAGGCTATCCTGCCAGTTATCCGCTTTATAACTGAACGTTTGGCTTTGTTTAAGCTTAGCGCCTTGTAATATTACCAGCCGGATGCTGGCAGTTGCCAAATGAATTGCAACAGCCGTGTCTGAATTGCCCGCTACCGGGCTAAGCCGCTTTATTATTTTTCTCAGCATAGCAATGCCATGATCTCGTTATATGCAGCTATACTAGCGGCTATTCCGTTAACTGTCATTATTTCATACTGTTATGCAATCAGCAGAAATTACCGCTTTACCTGTTGTAGCGCGTTGGCAACAAATTCATCAGCCTCTGCTGCTGCAGCGTCAGGTTGAGCTATGGGTTTATCAGCTAAATACTGCAATACCACAGTTGTCGGGCAATAAATGGTTAAAACTAAAATATCATATTGCCCAGGCGCAACAAGCGCAGAAAGCCGGTTTTCTGACCTTCGGCGGCGCTTTTTCTAATCATTTAGCCGCAGTAGCTGCTATGTGTCGTTATCATGGCCTGAAAAGTCTGGCTTATGTCCGTGCCGATCAGCTCGACAACCACAACCCTACTCTCGCATTTTGTCTGCAACAAGGCATGCAAATTCAATTACTCAGCCGTGAGCAATACCGTCTGCGTAACGATGCTGGCTTTCTGCAGCAATTGCAACAACAGCATCAGCATTTTCTAATAGTACCCGAAGGCGGTTCTTCAGTAGCAGGTGCCAGCGGCGTTGCCGAACTGGAGCTGGATTTAACGCCTAACGGCAAGGCCAGCCATATTATTTGTGCAACCGCCAGTGGCGGCACTTTGGCAGGTATAATTAATGGCGCTGGCTGCAAGGTACTGGGTATCGCTGTGGTAAAAGATCCGTCTCTGCCTGCACGTATTAGCCAATTGCTGCATAGCAGTAACAACCAACAAAACTGGTCATTAAACACTGACTTTTGCGGCGCTGGCTATGCCAGATTTGATGATAGTGTCTTGCAGTTTTGCCGGGAGATGGCGCAACAACAGTTGTATCTGGAACCCATTTACACCGGCAAGGCGCTGGCGGGTGTATTTGCGCTGATTAAGCAGGGTTATTTTCCACCCGGCAGCCGCCTCAGTTTCTTCCATACCGGGGGCTTGCAAGGCTTAGCCGGTTTGCACTACCGTAAACTCATTACTAATGCTGACTTTGCGTTATTATCTGGTTTAGCGGCTGACTGAAATAAAATCCCTGCCCACCTGCTATACCCAGTTTTTGTAATACCTGCCATTCAGCCTCAAGCTCAACACCGGTCGCTAATACCCGGATACTTTTACCGGCATAACTGGCTATTAAACCACGGACAAATAACTGCTGCTCCAGGTGCTGATCGATATTTCGTACCACTGAAGGATGTAGCTTTACCGATTCCAGCGGCAGCTCATCCAGGTAAACCGCATTATCAATCACCAGCCCGACCTGATCAATAATCAAGGCAAAACCCAAAGTATGTAATTTAGTTAAACTCTTACGCAGCTGTTTATAGTGTTTTAGCAGATGATGTTCGCTTATCTCCAGTGCCAGGGTATCGGGTTCTAACTGGCCAGAAAGTACCATATGATCCAGCCACTGCCACCATTGCGGTTCAAGTAACGCCTGAATACTGATATTGACGCTACAACGGCTGTAATTACCCATGTCCGCGGCACACAGCTTAGCGGTTTTAATCAGTACATGCTGATCTATCTGGCTTGATAAACCGCAGTTATGCGCCATAGGCAGGAATATCGCCGCCGGGATCTGGCCATTATCACTACTTTGCAGCCTTACCAGCACTTCATGCTGGATAATTTCACCGTCGTGCCAGGAAAAAACCGGCTGAAAACTTAAAGCAAAGCGCTGTTCCTGCAAAGCTTTATTAAGTTCAGACCGCCACCAGACAGAGCCTTTAGCCTGCGGCTTGTCACTTTGCAGAATAAAACCAAAAGCTGCGTTCGGGCCATGCAGCTGTGCTGTTTTTAACGCCATGTCTGCTTCAGATAAAATCTGATATGAAGTTTGCTCGCGCTGATATTCAGCATAACCAATATGCAGTACATCCTGCTCGGCACAATCGGCAAAGCAACTGGCCCGGCTCAACAGCACTGCCATCCGATCGCCCAGTTTTTCCATTTCTTTACCGTTCAGGCCGACAATAAGCATCACCAAATCAGTATCGGATAAACGCGCAATAACGGTATCCGTATAGCTGGCGGCAATACCATTGAGCACATCTACACAACCTTTAAGCCGGCTCACCTGCTTAATACCTGCCCGGCTGACTTCAGGATGCGATAACTGAATAATATACACCGCGCCAGAGCCCACTTCAGACTGATCACTAAGATAATGCTGCAGCTTGCTTTCAAAAAATACCCGGTTGCCAACTGCCAGCTCGTGATCGATCAGGCCTTGGACCCGCACCAGATGCCGAACTTCCTGATCCCGTTTCAGTAAATGCGTAACCTGGCTGGTAACTTTAGCCAACGCCACTGAGGGCGAATCATCCCGCGACGCTTTAAGCTCCAGTTTATCTTCTAACAGCGCAATAGCCGAGCGTAGCTTATCGGCATCAGCCGTAGAGGTGTTCTGTGCATAAACACTAAACCACAGTGCGACAGTGCCAGAACAGAGCAATATAATATTAACGCTGACATAAAACAAAATAGCAGACGCCATTGGCTGAATTGCCAGCATGACAGCATTGATCAGCAAAGCACCAAGCAAAAGCGCACTAAGCTGCAACCAGAAGGAAGAAGAATGTAATTTAGGTGTGCGGGCCAAGGGCAACTCCTTTTGAACCTTGTCACAATGCTATAGCTTAGCAGCTGAGTTGCCGATTAATATAGAAAAATAATCTTAACAAAGCAAAAAGCCCGGCTCTTTCGAGACGGGCTTTGCTTAATTGGGAGCCTGGCGGTGAACTACTCTCGCATAGCGAATGCTACACTACCATCGTCGCAGCTGCGTTTCACTTCTGAGTTCGGAATGGGATCAGGT
>PGZF01000010.1 GCA_002840125.1 Gammaproteobacteria bacterium HGW-Gammaproteobacteria-15 | reverse complement strand
AGTTAAAGTAGTTTTACCGTGGTCAACGTGACCAATTGTGCCTACGTTTACGTGCGGTTTATTACGTTCAAATTTAGCCTTAGCCATGAATAGACCCTTCTTTATTTAATTGCGGCCTGCTTTTGCAGGCCAAACTAAGTTATTAATATGCTTTACGCGCAGCGATAATAGCTTCTGTCACGTTGTTAGGAGCTTCCGCATACTTCAATGGTTCCATTGAGTATGAAGCGCGACCCTGACTTAACGAACGCATGTTGGTTGCATAACCAAACATTTCAGATAGCGGCACATGCGCATCAACGATTTTGATACCACCAGGTGCATCTTCCATGCCGTTGATAATACCGCGGCGACGGTTTAAGTCACCAACAATATCACCCATGAAGTCTTCCGGCGTTACCACCTCAACTTTCATAATTGGCTCAAGGATAACCGGCTTGGCTTGCAGTGCACCCTTTTTGAAGCCCATTGAAGCAGCGATTTTAAACGCCATTTCGTTTGAGTCAACATCGTGGTACGAACCGTCAAACACAGTAACTTTAACGTCAATTACCGGGTAGCCAGCAAGAACGCCGTTTTTCATCTGTTCCTGAATACCTTTATCAATAGCAGGAATGTACTCTTTTGGAATAACACCACCCACTACAGCATTCACGAACGTATAACCGGCACCTTCTTCCTGCGGCTCAATTTTCAGCCAACAGTGACCAAACTGACCACGACCACCAGACTGACGCACGAACTTACCTTCAACTTCAGTGGCACCACGCAGTGTTTCGCGGTAAGAAACCTGGGGTTTACCCACATTGGCTTCTACTTTGAACTCACGACGCATACGGTCAACAATGATGTCTAGGTGCAATTCACCCATACCAGAAATAATCGTCTGGCCGGTTTCTTCGTCAGTATGTACACGGAAAGACGGATCTTCAGCCGCCAGCTTACCCAGCGCGATACCCATCTTTTCCTGATCAGCTTTGGTTTTCGGTTCCACCGCAACAGATATTACCGGCTCTGGGAACTCCATACGCTCCAGAGTGATAATATGGTCTGGTGAACACAAGGTATCACCTGTTGTTACGTCTTTGAAACCGATACCGGCAGCGATGTCGCCGGCACGTACTTCTTTAATTTCCTGACGGTTGTTGGCGTGCATTTGCACGACACGACCAATACGCTCTTTCTTCATTTTTACCGGGTTGTATACAGTGTCACCTGTATTGATCACACCGGAATACACACGGAAAAATGTCAGCGTACCCACGAAGGGATCAGTAGCAATTTTAAACGCCAGTGCTGCGAAGGGTTCGTCGTCACTTGAATGACGCTCACCTTCAGACTCGTCTTCATTGATACCGGTAATAGCCTTAACTTCGGTAGGAGAAGGCAAGTACTCAATTACCGCATCCAGAACAGCCTGAACACCTTTATTTTTAAAAGCAGAGCCGCACAGAACTAAAACTGCATCATTACGCAATGTTAATGTGCGCAGTGCAGCTTTAATTTCATCTTCAGTGAACTCGCCACCCTCTAAATAGCGCTCCATCATGTCTTCGCTGGCTTCTGCCGCGGCCTCAATCAGGTTAAGACGCCATTGCTGACACTCTTCTAACATGTCGGCAGGGATCTCTTCATAAGTGAACGTCATACCCTGGTCTTCCATATTCCAGTTTATAGCTTTCATCTTAATCAGGTCGACAACACCCGCGAAATCGTCTTCAGCCCCAATAGGTAGCTGAATTGGTACGATAGTACTGTTCAGACGTGTCTGTGCCTGCTTAACAACGCGTAAAAAGTTGGCACCGGTGCGGTCCATTTTATTAACGAAGATCAACCGCGGCACTTCATACTTATTGGCCTGACGCCAAACGGTTTCCGTTTGCGGTTGAACCCCAGAGGAACCACACAGCACAACTACAGCACCATCTAATACCCGAAGCGAACGTTCCACTTCAATCGTGAAGTCAACGTGGCCCGGTGTATCGATGATGTTTACACGATGCTGCTCAAACTGAGCGTTCATACCTGCCCAAAACGTAGTAGTCGCAGCTGAGGTGATAGTAATACCACGCTCCTGCTCCTGCTCCATCCAGTCCATGGTGGCTGCGCCATCATGGACTTCACCGATCTTATGCGACAGACCAGTATAGAACAGCACCCGCTCAGTAGTTGTGGTTTTACCCGCATCTACGTGAGCACAGATACCAATGTTACGGTAGCGTTCTATTGGGGTTGTACGTGCCACAATAATATCCTCTTGTTAAGACGGGCTTACCAACGGAAATGGGCGAACGCTTTGTTAGCTTCGGCCATACGGTGCACGTCTTCACGTTTTTTCACTGCAGAACCTTTATTGTCAACGGCATCCAGCATTTCACCAGCTAAACGCTGAGCCATTGATTTTTCACCACGTTTACGGGCAGCTTCAACCAACCAACGCATTGCCAGAGCATTACGACGTACCGGACGAACTTCACATGGTACCTGGTAGGTAGAACCACCTACGCGGCGTGATTTAACTTCGACCGTTGGACGAATGTTGTCCAGAGCTACTTCAAATATGTCTAAATGTTCTTTCTTAGACTTGGTAGCAGCTAACTCTAATGCGCCGTATACAATTGATTCGGCTGTAGATTTTTTACCGTCGACCATAACGACGTTTACAAACTTGGCAAGTAATTCACTTCCGAACTTAGGATCTGGAAGAATTTTACGTTGACCTATGACGCGTCTTCTTGGCATTCGTAACTCCGATTGCTTCAGGTGATTCCAAAACTTTTAATACATTAAAGAAAAAAAGTTGTTTAGTTTGGCCTTACTAACGGAGTACCGTTATTTCTTAGGCCGTTTTGCACCGTACTTAGAACGGGCTTGTTTACGATCTTTAACGCCAGCACAGTCTAATGTGCCGCGTACGGTGTGGTAACGCACACCTGGCAGGTCTTTTACCCGGCCACCGCGAATAAGCACAACACTGTGCTCTTGCAGGTTATGGCCTTCACCACCAATGTAAGAAGAAACTTCGAATCCGTTAGTTAAACGAACACGGCATACTTTACGTAATGCTGAGTTTGGCTTCTTAGGTGTAGTGGTGTATACACGGGTACAAACACCACGCTTCTGCGGGCAAGCTTCAAGCGCCGGAACGGTGCTCTTGGCTACCTTCTGGCTGCGCGGCTTACGCACTAGCTGGTTGATTGTTGCCATTAAATACTCCTGGTTAATATATACCCAATAAACGTGAAAATTCCGCACCCCAAAATCAGGGTCGCGGAATTCTAATGGTCAAGCTTTGACCTGTCAAGGAACAAAGCCAATTGCTGCTAATTTAGCCAGCAATCAGCCCTGTTTCCCTGCTTTTAGTTGTCGTTGCCAGACAAATCCATGTTAAGCGCGTCAGACAAGGCTTGCTCTGCCGTCTCTGCACTCATTGCCGGTTCAACAACTTCGCCACTGCCGGCGCGTTGACGCAGACGGGCACGGTTTTGGTGATACGCAAAACCAGTACCTGCCGGGATCAATCGGCCAACAATTACGTTTTCTTTCAGACCACGCAGTTCATCGATCTTACCGCCTACAGCGGCTTCAGTCAGAACGCGGGTGGTCTCCTGGAACGACGCCGCCGAAATGAACGAGTCAGTCGACAGTGACGCCTTGGTAATACCCAGTAATGAGCGCTCGTACTGCGCTGGCATTTTACCGGCCGCTTCCAATTCGCGGTTAGCGATATTGACGCGGGCCACTTCAGCCATTTCGCCTTCGAGGAACTCACTGTCACCCGGGCTGGTAATTAAGCACTTACGCAGCATCTGACGGATAATAGTCTCGATGTGTTTATCGTTGATCTTAACGCCCTGCAGACGGTAAACGTCCTGTACTTCGTTCACAATATAGCTGGCCACATGATGGACACCACGTAAACGCAGGATATCGTGTGCAGACTCAGGCCCTTCAGAGATAACTTCGCCTTTTTCAATGCGCTCACCTTCGAACACATTAACTTGACGCCATTTCTGGATCATCTCTTCATGCACATCACCCTGCTCAGGCGTGATTAACAAGCGACGTTTGCCTTTCGTTTCTTTACCGAAGCTGATAACACCAGAGATCTCGGCCAGAATGGCAGGATCTTTTGGTTTACGCGCTTCGAACAAGTCAGCAACGCGTGGCAGACCACCGGTGATGTCGCGTGTTTTCGAGCTTTCCTGCGGAATACGTGCCAATACTTCACCGGCTTTCACCGTAGCACCATCGGTTACTTCGATAGTGGTAAAGCTTGGTAAACGGATTTCCTGCAGTGCGCCGTCGTCCATGGTCAGAATAAGTTTTGGCTCTTTGGCATTCGCCTTGGCCAAATCTTTCACCACGGTACGGGTTAAGCCGGTCAACTCATCCTGTTGTACTTCAGTGTTGGTATCATCCACATCGCTGTGGTTAACCTTGGCACCGCGCTCAACAATAATTGGGTGTGAATGCGGATCCCAGTTTGCTACGATTTGGCCGGCAGTGATCTTGGCATTGTCGTCTGTCGTCAGGATTGAACCATACGGCAGCTTATAACGCTCTTTCTCACGACCTAATTCGTCAAACACTGTCACTTCAGCAGAACGTGAGGTGATAACAATTTTGTTATCCGCATTACGCACAAACTTGGCATTTTGCAGTTTTAAGGTACCGGCTGTTTTAACCTGTACACTGTTCTCTGCTGATGCCCGTGATGCCGCACCACCGATGTGGAAAGTACGCATCGTTAACTGAGTACCCGGTTCACCGATTGACTGAGCAGCGATAACACCCACAGCCTCACCGGCGTTGATCAGGTGACCACGTGCTAAATCACGGCCATAACATTTGGCACACACACCAAAGTCTGTCTTACAGGTAATTACTGAACGTACGTGCACTTCGTCAATCGAGTTTTGCTCTAAGGCATCACACAATTGCTCATCTAACATGGTGCCATCAGCTACCAGTACTGCACCTGTCGTTGGCGATACCACATCACCAATAACTACACGGCCCAGTACGCGCTCACGCAGACCTTCTACCACGTCACCACCTTCAATCAGCGGTTTCATGATAATGCCTTGATCTGAACCACAGTCGCGCTCAGTCACTACTAAGTCTTGCGCTACGTCTACCAGACGGCGGGTCAGGTAACCGGAGTTAGCTGTTTTCAATGCCGTATCGGCCAAACCTTTACGCGCACCGTGAGTAGAGATGAAGTATTGCAGTACGCTTAAGCCTTCACGGAAGTTCGCCGTAATCGGCGTTTCAATGATAGAGCCGTCCGGTTTTGCCATCAGACCACGCATTGCTGCCAGCTGACGGATCTGCGCCGGTGAACCCCGGGCGCCGGAGTCAGCCATCATATATACCGAGTTGAATGACTGTTGCTGTACAGTATTACCGTCGCGGTCAACCACGTTTTCTTTTGACAGGTTGTCCATCATCGCTTTGGACAACACTTCATTGGCGGTTGACCAGATATCGATAACTTTGTTGTACTTTTCACCGGCAGTAACCAGACCTTGTTGGAACTGGTCCTGAATTTCAGCAACTTCAGCTTCTGCCGCGTCGATGATTTCAGTTTTTGCATCCGGAATAACCATATCGTTAATACCAACCGATACGCCCGATAACATGGCGTAGTGGAAACCGGTATACATGATTTGGTCGGCCAGAATAACGGTCTTTTTCAGACCGATACGACGGTAAGCACCGTTTAATAAGCGTGAAATCTGTTTCTTACCCATAGCCTGGTTGATTGAATCAAAGGCTAAGCCTTCCGGCAGGATAGAATACAAAATGGCACGGCCAACAGTGGTGTCACGTACTGCTGTTGTTTCAGTACGGCTGCCATCTTCGGCAAATTCCACTTCGGTAATACGCACTTTTACTTTGGCATGCAGGCTGGCACAGTCGGCACGGAAGGCTTTTTCAGCTTCTTTCGCACTCTTAAACATCATGCCTTCGCCTTTGGCGTTAATCGCCTCACGCGTCATGTAATACAAACCTAACACAACGTCCTGTGAAGGAACGATGATAGGCTCGCCGTTAGCAGGTGACAGTACGTTGTTAGTTGACATCATCAGCGCACGGGCTTCTAACTGCGCTTCAATCGTCAACGGTACGTGAACGGCCATTTGGTCACCGTCGAAGTCGGCGTTATAAGCAGCACACACCAGTGGGTGTAACTGAATGGCTTTACCTTCGATCAGTACCGGTTCAAACGCCTGAATACCTAAACGGTGAAGGGTTGGTGCACGGTTTAACAGTACAGGGTGTTCGCGGATCACTTCGTCCAGCACGTCCCATACTGCGCCTTCTTCGCGCTCAACCATCTTTTTAGCCGCTTTAATAGTAGTGGCTAAACCGCGGGCTTCTAACTTGCCGTAGATAAATGGCTTGAATAACTCTAACGCCATTTTCTTTGGTAAACCGCACTGATGCAGACGTAAAGTAGGACCTACGGTAATAACAGAACGGCCTGAGTAGTCAACACGCTTACCTAACAGGTTCTGACGGAAACGACCTTGTTTACCTTTGATCATATCGGCCAAAGATTTCAGTGGGCGCTTGTTAGAACCGGTAATAGCACGACCACGACGGCCGTTATCTAATAAGGCATCTACTGCTTCCTGTAACATACGCTTTTCGTTACGTACGATGATATCAGGAGCTGACAGGTCCAGAAGACGCTTCAGACGGTTGTTACGGTTGATAACGCGACGGTATAAGTCGTTCAAGTCTGAGGTTGCAAAACGGCCACCGTCCAGTGGTACCAGCGGACGTAAATCCGGCGGCAATACTGGCAGTACTGTCATAATCATCCACTCTGGCTTGTTGCCAGAAGTGTGGAAGGCTTCCATCAGTTTCAGACGCTTGCTGATTTTCTTGCGCTTGGTCTCTGAGTTTATAGTTGGCAGCTCTTCACGCATTTGCTTGATTTCTGTTGCCAGCTCAATGCCTTTCAAGATGTCCAGAATTGCTTCGGCACCCATTTTGGCTTCAAACTCATCACCATGCTCTTCCAGCACGTCGAGGTATTCTTCTTCAGTCAGCATCTGACGGCGCTCTAACGACGTCATACCTGGCTCGGTTACCACATAGCTTTCGAAATACAGCACGCGCTCGATATCACGCAGTGTCATATCCAGCAGCAAACCAATACGGCTTGGCAGTGATTTTAAGAACCAAATGTGTGCTGTCGGGCTGGCCAGTTCAATATGGCCCATGCGCTCGCGGCGTACCTTGGTTAAGGTTACTTCAACGCCACATTTTTCACAGATCACACCACGGTGCTTTAAGCGCTTGTACTTACCGCACAAACACTCGTAATCTTTTACCGGGCCAAAAATACGAGCGCAGAATAAACCATCACGCTCGGGTTTAAAGGTACGGTAGTTGATCGTTTCTGGCTTTTTCACTTCACCAAAGGACCATGAACGGATCATGTCCGGCGAAGATAAACCGATACGGATAACATCAAACTCTTCGGTTTTAGTTTGTTGTTTCAGAAACTTTAATAAGTCTTTCACCTTAGCTCTCCTGTAAGAGGTAAACCGGAATGGGGCAGAAAACTGCCCCCCAACTTAACGTCGGTTTATTCCTCTTCCAATTCGATGTTAATACCGAGCGAACGGATCTCTTTCATCAGTACGTTGAAAGATTCTGGCATGCCAGGTTCCATTCTGTGGTCACCGTCAACGATGTTTTTATACATCTTGGTACGGCCGTTAACGTCGTCCGACTTAACGGTAAGCATTTCCTGCAGCGTGTACGCTGCGCCGTATGCTTCCAGTGCCCACACTTCCATCTCACCGAAACGCTGACCACCAAACTGAGCTTTACCACCCAGCGGCTGTTGCGTTACTAAGCTGTAAGAACCGGTAGAACGCGCGTGCATCTTATCGTCTACTAAGTGGTTCAGTTTCAGCATGTACATGTAACCTACGGTAACCTTACGCTCGAAGGTATTACCGGTACGGCCATCATACAGCGTGATTTGACCGCTTGACGGTAAGTCACCCAGCTCAAGCAATTGCTTGATTTCGCTTTCTTTGGCGCCGTCGAATACCGGTGTTGCCACAGGTAAACCTTTACGCAGATTTTGCGCTAAACGACGAATTTCATCATCGGTAAAGCTTTCGATATCCACGTTCTGGCGTGATTCACCCAGTGCGTACACCTTGGTCAGGAAGTCACGGATTTCTGCCGTTTCTTTGTGCTCTTTGATCATCGCATCAATTTTGTCGCCGATACCACGGGCCGCTAAGCCTAAGTGCGTTTCCAAAATCTGACCAATGTTCATCCGTGACGGTACGCCCAGTGGGTTCAGCACGATATCAACCGGCTTGCCGTGTTCGTCGTATGGCATATCTTCTACCGGAACTATAGTAGAGATAACACCCTTGTTACCGTGACGGCCGGCCATTTTATCACCCGGCTGGATGCGGCGTTTTACCGCCAGATACACTTTAACAATCTTCAGTACGCCTGGTGCCAAATCATCACCCTGGATGATTTTGCGACGCTTGGCTTCGAACTTCTTATCGTACTCAATACGAATTTCTTCGTACTGGGTGGCCAATTGCTCCAGGTCGTTTTGCTTGTCTTCGTCGCTTAAGCTCTGATTAAACAGCGCATCACCTTTCATCGTATCCAGCTTGGCACGGTCAACACCGCTTTGCTCCAGCAGGTTACGGGCGCGGTCGAAAATACCGGCCTCCAGGATACGGAATTCTTCATTCAGGTCTTTCTTAGCCTGTTTGACTTCCATTTCCTCGATTTCACGGGCGCGTTTGTCTTTCTCTACGCCATCACGGGTAAATACCTGTACGTCAATAACAGTACCTGTTACTGAGTTTGGTACCCGCAGCGAGGTATCTTTTACATCAGACGCTTTTTCACCGAAGATCGCACGTAACAGTTTTTCTTCCGGCGTTAACTGGCTTTCGCCTTTAGGCGTAACCTTACCTACCAGAATGTCGCCGCCTTTCACTTCAGCACCGATATAAACGATACCGGCTTCGTCCAGCTTGGAAAGCGCAGACTCGCCCACGTTTGGAATATCGCCGGTGATTTCTTCAGGCCCAAGCTTGGTATCGCGGGCGATACAGCTTAATTCCTGAATGTGAATAGTGGTTAAACGATCTTCCTGTACCAAGCGCTCTGATAACAAAATCGAATCTTCGAAGTTGTAACCGTTCCAAGGCATAAATGCCACACGCAGGTTTTGACCTAATGCCAGTTCACCTAAATCGGTAGACGGGCCGTCAGCCAGTACGTCGCCACGTTCAATCGGCTCGCCATGGTTAACGCAAGGACGCTGGTTAATACAGGTGTTCTGGTTAGAACGGGTGTATTTAGTCAGGTTGTAGATGTCGATACCGGCTTCACCGGCCACCATTTCATCTTCATTTACCTTGATCACGATACGGCTGGCATCAACGTAGTCAATCACACCACCACGTTTGGCAACAACAGTAACACCAGAGTCTTTTGCTACCACGCGCTCAATACCGGTACCTACCAGCGGCTTATCAGCACGCAGCGTTGGTACGGCCTGACGTTGCATGTTCGAGCCCATCAGTGCCCGGTTAGCATCATCGTGTTCCAGGAATGGAATTAACGCCGCAGCAACCGATACGATCTGCTGTGGTGCAACATCCATATACTGTACTTTGTCGGCCGGCATCAGAGTGAATTCGTTCTTGTAACGACAAGGTACTAATTCTTCTGATAAACGGTTTTCTGCGTTCAGTTCAGCGTTGGCCTGAGCGATAACAAAGTTGCCTTCCTCAATGGCTGACAGGAAATCGACTTCGTCGGTAACCACACCGTCTTCCAAACGACGGTACGGCGTTTCAAGGAAGCCATACTCGTTAGTCTGGGCAAACATAGACAGTGAGTTAATCAGACCGATGTTCGGACCTTCAGGCGTTTCGATTGGACATACGCGACCATAGTGTGTCGGATGTACGTCACGTACTTCGAAGCCGGCACGCTCACGCGTCAAACCGCCCGGGCCTAAAGCAGAAATACGACGCTTGTGCGTAACTTCTGATAACGGGTTGTTCTGATCCATAAACTGTGACAGCTGGCTTGAACCAAAGAACTCTTTCACCGCAGCTGAAATTGGCTTGGCGTTGATCAGATCCTGTGGCATTACCGCATCTAAATCACCCAGTGACAGACGCTCTTTAACCGCACGTTCAACACGTACTAAGCCAACACGGAATTGGTTTTCCGCCATTTCGCCAACAGAACGGATACGGCGGTTACCTAAGTGGTCGATATCGTCCACTTCGCCTTTACCGTTACGGATGTCGATTAATACTTTCATTACCGCCAGAATGTCTTCTTTGCTCAGTACGCCGGTGCCGACGCCTTCTTCAAAGTTAACCCGACGGTTAAACTTCATCCGACCAACCGTGGATAAATCATAACGGTCTTCCGAGAAGAACAGATTTTCAAATAAGGTTTCAGCCGCATCACGCGTTGGTGGTTCACCAGGGCGCATCATACGATAAATTTCTACCAGCGCTTCCATACGGTTGCTGCTTGGGTCAATACGAATGGTTTCAGAAACATAAGAGCCCTGATCCAAGTCGTTGATATACAGAGTTTCAAAACTCTCATAACCGGCTTTAGCCAGTTTTGCCAACAGCTCCAGTGTGAGCTCTGCGTTCGCCTCGGCAATAATCTCTCCGGTTGAACGGTCAGCATAATTTTTTGCCAGCACACGGCCTACCACATACTCATGTGGTACTTCCATCATGGTCATGCCGGTTTTTTCCAGCTGACGCACGTGGCGTGCAGTAATACGACGGCCTTGTTCTACTATGACTTCGCCATCGTTGTCTTTGATATCAAAACCGGCGGTTTCACCACGTAAGCGGTTGGCCACTACAGCCATCATTAACTTGCCGTCTTTAATTTCAAATTGAGTGCTTTCAAAGAAAGTGCTCAGGATATCTTCAGTGCTAAATTCCAGGGCGCGCAGCAAAATGGTAGCCGGTAATTTACGGCGACGGTCAATCCGCACAAACAGGTTATCTTTGGCATCGAATTCGAAATCTAACCAGGAACCACGGTAAGGAATAACGCGGGCGTTATACAGTACCTTGCCTGATGAGTGCGTTTTACCACGGTCGTGATCGAAGAACACACCAGGGCTGCGGTGTAACTGAGATACGATAACGCGCTCAGTACCGTTAATAACAAAGGTACCGTTTTCGGTCATCAACGGGATTTCGCCCATGTAGACTTCTTGTTCACGGATATCTTTGATCGTGCCTGGTGCTTCTTTATCGAATAACACCATGCGCAGTTTTACACGTAATGGCGCTGAGTAAGTAACACCGCGGATTTGACATTCTTTTACGTCAAATACGGGTTCCCCGATGCGGTAGCTGACGTACTGCAATTCCGCACTGCCTGAATAGCTTTTAATAGGGAATACAGAGCGGAATGCGGCTTCTAAACCGTAATCTCCTTCCGGATCAGGCTCGATAAATTTGCTGAACGACTCGATTTGAATCGACAACAGGTATGGCACATCCAATACTTCCGGACGTTTGCCGAAGTCCTTACGGATACGTTTCTTCTCAGAATAAGAGTAAGTCATGGGGTTCCTCAGCTTGCTGATTTTTTTCCCAACAACCCGTTACAGGTTGCTTTGATACCAGCCATAGTATCAACAGGGGTGGGGAAATCATTGTCCCACAGCGCAAAAAGGCCGGTGATTAATTCATCACCAGCCCAGCCTGAATTTCAGGCGAATAACCCGGTATAAGCCGGATTATTTAACTTCAACAGATGCACCAGCTTCTTCAAGTTCTTTCTTCAGAGCTTCTGCTTCTGCTTTTGAAACGCCTTCTTTGATTGGAGCTGGAGCGCTCTCAACCAGGTCTTTCGCTTCTTTCAGACCTAAACCGGTTGCGCCACGTACTGCTTTAATAACAGCAACTTTGTTCGCACCAATACCAGCCAGAATTACGTTGAATTCAGTTTGCTCTTCAGCAGCAGCAGCAGGACCTGCAGCAACAGCTACAGCAGCAGCTGCAGACACACCGAATTTTTCTTCCATTGCAGTTACTAACTCAACTACATCCATTACAGACATTGCTGCGATAGCATCTAAGATTTGATCTTTAGTCACTGACATTGCTCAGATTCCTAAATTAGGGGCCTTGGCCCGAATTAAACTCTGTATCAAACCAAGCGTAAAATTACGCGGCTTGCTCTTGTTTTTGGTCGCGAACCGCGGCAATTGTACGTACAAGTTTGCCGGCTGCTGCCTCTTTCATAGTGCTCATTAAGCGTGCAATAGCTTCGTCGTAAGTTGGTAACGATGCTAACACCTCAATGTTTACCGTGGCGCCATTAAACGCTGCACCTTTCAGCTCGAAGTCTTTGTTCTCTTTGGCGAAATCTTTGAAGATACGCGCTGCAGCACCTGGGTGCTCTTTAGAGAACGCAATTAACGTCGGGCCTACGAATACATCGTTCAGACACTCAAACTCGGTGCCTTCTACTGCACGGCGAACCAGCGTGTTGCGGACAACTTTCATCCACACACCGGCTTCACGCGCTTGCTTACGCAGCGCAGTGATTTTGCCTACAGTGACACCACGAGCGTCTGCGACTACCGCAGATAAAGCACCTTTGGCAGCTTCCTGGACTTCAGCAACAAGTGCTTTTTTGTCTTCAAGCTTAATAGCCATTGGCTTTTAACTCCTGGTTCATCCGGGCATTATTGCCCGTTTGCCTACACATCGCTTTATGTTGCCATAAAGCGCGCGATTTACGGTGAGACCAGAAAGAATCAATTCTTCTGGGGCCTGCACCGTCTGCGTAGGTTGTTCATTTTAAGTCATTCATTTCAAAAGAAAATCCTGACACCTACGGTCTTGGACGGAAGCCGTTATTTTCGAAAAAATACGGCTCCTACCCTAAAAATGAGCGCGCGATTATAAAATAATCACGCTGCTCTGTAAAGCACTACGCCTTAAACCACTGCGCTCAGTGACGCCTGGCTCAGAGTTAAACCTGCGCCATGGGTAGAAGAAATAGTCACTTTCTTGATGAAAATACCTTTTGCCACTGAAGGCTTGGCACGCTTTAACGCGATCAGTAAGGCTTCTAAGTTTTCTTTTAACTTGTCAGCATCAAAATCGATTTTGCCGATAGTAGAATGGATAATACCATTCTTGTCGTTGCGGTAACGCACCTGACCCGCTTTGGCATTCTTAACCGCTTCTGCTACGTTAGGGGTAACAGTACCGGTTTTCGGGTTAGGCATTAAACCACGTGGGCCTAAGATCTGACCTAACATACCCACAACGCGCATGGCGTCTGGTGATGCGATAACCACGTCAAAATCCATTACGCCTTTCTTAACCTGTTCAGCTAAGTCTTCCATACCAACGATGTCAGCACCGGCAGCTTTAGCAGCTTCAGCGTTAGCGCCCTGAGTAAACACGGCAACGCGAACAGTACGGCCAGTACCGTGAGGCAGTACAGTAGCACCACGCACGTTCTGATCAGATTTACGGGCGTCAATGCCCAGGTTTACAGCAACATCAACGCTTTCCAGAAATTTGCCAGCTGTTAATTCTTTTAACAGAGCAACTGCTTCGTTGATATCGTATTCGCGGGTTGCATCCACTTTAGAGCGGATTAACTTAGCGCGTTTAGTTAATTTAGCCATCTGTTAGCCCTCCACCACTAAACCCATTGAACGGGCAGTACCTTCAATAGTACGCACCGCAGCGGCATGATCTGCAGCAGTTAAATCTGGCTGCTTGACCTTAACAATCTCATCAACCTGAGCTGCTGTGATTTTGCCAACTTTTTGGGTGTTAGGACGACCTGAACCACCTTTTAAACCAGCTGCTTTCAGTAACAGGAAAGATGCCGGAGGAGTGCGGGTTTCGAACGTGAAAGAACGATCGCTATATACAGTAATTACTACCGGGATTGGCATACCTTTCTCAAGGCTTTCTGTACGGGCGTTAAAGCCTTTACAGAATTCCATGATATTTACACCATGTTGACCCAGCGCCGGACCTACCGGTGGCGACGGGTTAGCCATACCGGCTTTAACCTGCAGTTTAATAAGTGCAGTGACTTTCTTTGCCATGTTTCACCTCTGTTCTGGGTCGTAGCCTTGTAAATGCGAGGACACTTACTCAAACGGCTTCCCAATGTTAAAAAGGGCGCAGATTATATTTTAATCAGCGCCCGGTTACAATGTTTATCTTTACGCTTTTTCGACCTGGGCGAATTCCAAATCTACCGGAGTAGAACGGCCGAAGATCAATACTGATACTTTTACGCGGCTTTTTTCGTAATCTACTTCTTCTACCACGCCATTGAAATCAGCAAACGGGCCTTCGGTAACGCGCACCACTTCGCCGGTTTCAAACAGGGTTTTCGGCTTCGGTTTGTCAATATTATCCTGTAAACGATTCAGGATAGTCATGGCTTCTTTTTCAGAAATTGGCGCTGGGCGATCTGAAGTACCGCCAATAAAACCTAATACACGCGGCACGCTTTTAACTAAGTGCCAGGCTTCTTCGCACATTTCCATCTGCACCAGCACATAGCCAGGAAAGAACTTGCGCTCAGACTTACGCTTCTGACCGGCACGCATTTCAATCACTTCTTCGGTAGGCACCAACACTTCACCAAATTTATCTTCCATCTGATGAATTTTGATATGTTCACGCAGTGAGGTAGCAACCCGTTGCTCGAAACCTGAGAATGCCTGCACCACATACCAACGCATTTTTCCAGCCATGGTTTAGATCCCCAATCCTGTTAAAAAAGACACAACGCGCAATAAAATGGCGTCTAAACCCCACAGGATTAAACCCATGATCACAGTAGCCACTAACACTACCAGAGTAGTTTGCATTGTTTCCTGCCGGGTTGGCCAAACCACTTTACGTACTTCGGTACGTGCTTCTTTAGCGAAGTTTATAAAGGTTTTGCCTTTTTGCGTCTGCCCTGCGACTACGCCGGCAATAATTACTAACACTACAACAGTAATTGCACGCTCTAATGCAGACAGCTCGTATATGTAGTTACCTACCACTGCCAGTGACAAAATAACAAAGACCAGCAACCACTTGATTACATCAAATCCGCTTTTTGGGGTTTCACTTGCTGCGTTCATGCTTTGACTCACTTCACCTTGACTTGCTTATAGCAACACACTACCGGCAGAGCTTATGCTGTGCCGAAAAATATTGGCAGGGGCAGAGGGATTCGAACCCCCAACCATCGGTTTTGGAGACCGCTGTTCTACCAATTGGAACTATGCCCCTACAAGGTTGTAAACCAGACATATCGCCGGGTTTTCAAATAGCCGCTCATTATACTGTCTTAGCGTGCTAAAACAAGCTTAGTGTCTCTTATTGCGTTATTTTTAAATACACAATGGAATAAAAAAAGCCCCTTACGGGGCCTTTTCACATCTTAGCTATTACGCCAGGATTTTTGATACTACACCCGCACCTACTGTACGGCCGCCTTCACGGATA
>PGZF01000002.1 GCA_002840125.1 Gammaproteobacteria bacterium HGW-Gammaproteobacteria-15 | reverse complement strand
CGTCACACCAGACTTCTTTACTCATTTCACCGTGTTAAACACCACCGTGAAGCGAGGGCGCCATTTTAGTGATTTAAGCGGGTCTGTCAAGCGTCTTTTGGAAAGATTTTTGCGAACCGTTTTAACTCACCTGAAGCACCGCATCAGCGCTACCCCGTGGCATGGCGCGCATTATAGGGCCTTTTGGAATACCTGCAAGCGGTTATTTATCGAAAAAGCGTGACTGCTGATAATTTAGCCAAAACACGCTTTTCCCGTCTTTATATTAAGCAGCAACTTTACGACTATTATACTCAGCCACCATTTGCTGCATTTGTGCATCGTTGTAAGGCATAAGGTTACTCAGGATCATGCGTTTTTCGCCTTTACCTATCAGTTCGCCCTGCTCGCTTAACGAGAACTCCAGTAGAGCATTACCACGTTTACCATCTACTGACAGCGAAGATGCGGTAAGGCATAAATCCACTTTTTGTCTGGGCAGGCGGGCAAAGCTTAGTGCCATACTTTCGTAGATCACCAGCGGGCGCTGCGGATTAATCATCACCTGATGCTTTTGCATCAGCGGTAACAGGATATGCGGGAAGTTCTGACCGGAGAATTTTACGTAGTCACGGATCAGTGGCTCAATAACAGCTAAGTCATGCTGGCAAGCGCCGTTATGTTGCAAAGACAAGTAGGTTTTATCCTGATTATCACAAATCGTGATCAGGTTATCCTGCTCCTTACATTGCAGCAGCACGTCAGCCCCCACCATGCCAGAAAACTGGCAGCTGAGTTGCTCAGTAATACCGTACCGGTTTAGCAAGTACGAAAACAGCAAATCACCTGGTACGCAAAACCGTTTAGCCTCTTCATCATGAATGGGATTAAAGTCTGTCGCCACTTGTTTGGCAAACTCACTGGCCTGTTTACGGCTGAAACTAAAACCTGCGCTACTCTGGTTAACATACTTTTCTAACAACATCGATTGCTGACTCTCTTACAATATAAGCAGGCTATTCTACTCAAATTTAACGGGTTAATGGTCCAGCCAGTACTGAAACAGCTGTGGCGGGACCTCTACGGCGCGAAACAAATACGCCTCCAGCCGGCAATTTTTTCGCCTCTGCTTTTGCTGATGCCGCTATTGCAGCAACATCATGATGACACACACATAGCACCGGATCGGGTAATACTACTCCTATAGATAAGGTCAGCAAAGGATAAAAGCAGATATCACCAGAGCGGTTAACGGCACTAAGCCCACCCGCTTCGACATGCACTGCATCATAATAATGCACAATACGCTGATTAAAATCCTGTACGATCTGCTGGCACGCAGTTTGCCAATCGTCACTGGTAAAAATAATAATAAAGTCATCACCACCAACATGGCCAACAAAATTACCCGAGTCGGCCACGGCCTGACTAATGATTTCACCCAGCAGTTGCAACACTAAATCCCCTCTGCTGTAGCCATATATGTCGTTGTATGGTTTAAAGTGATTTAAATCTGCATAGGCCAGGGTGAAGTGCAGCTGTTGGCTTAGTAAGCGATCTACTTCCTGATAAATCGGTACATTTCCTGGTAATAATGTTAGCGGATTAGCATAGCGGGCATGTTGTAGCTTTCGCTCGGTTATTTTTTTCAGTAGTAGCCGCACGGAGCCAATACCAGCATAACGCTGTGCTGAGGTAACAATAAAAAACCAGTTATTATCACCGTCTTCATTACTTGTGACTAACTGACTGACGTCGTCCAGGCTTGTGTGTTCATCTACCACTACCGGGCTTATTGCCATAAGGCGCTTTATTGGTTTTTTTTCGTACAACGCCCGGCCATACGGCATCGCAAACATTGCCAGCAGCTGTGCCCGGTTTATCATTCCTACCGGAATACCCGATTCAACGACAGCCAGACCAGCCCAATCCGGATTGTTGCTAAATAACTGCATGACTTCGCCCGCCAATACCCCACTTTCTATAGCAGGCAAAAACTGAACAATCGCAGACACTTTTTCTGAAGCTGCAGTATAGGGCTGCTTTTGTTTAACCAGTAAATATCGCCCAGGCGGTGAGGATTCTATTTTTGCAGCTGGCCGTCCGAGCAAAAAGCCCTGACCATAATCAGCGCCCAGCTCCTGACACAGTAATAGCTCTTCCTGGGTTTCGATGCCTTCTGCAACAATTTTCGAGCCGGTTGCGTTTGCCAGTGCCACTATATTTTGCACAAAAGCTCTTTTTGTCGGGTCGGTATGCAGTTGGCTGATAAAATAGCGGTCAATTTTAACAATATCTGGTTTTAATTCAGACCACAGCTTCAGGCCGGAAAAACCGCTGCCTAAATCATCAATCGCGATAGAAAACCCAAGCTCACGGTAATGGTTTACTGCCTTTATTAATACGCTTGGATCTTCAACCTGATATTGCTCTGAAATTTCAATAACAACCCGGGACGGATCTAGTTCGGCTTGCTGCAATAGCCTGTTTGTCAGCCCGGAGGGATGATCTGATGTTAGTAATAACAACGGATTGACGTTCAGAAACAGCAAGCCAGGCATCTTTGCTTTGGCAAAAGCCTGAATACTTATCTGTCGGCACAGCATCTCAAGCGGCTCTAGCATTCCACACATCAGTGCCGCTTTAAATAACAGTAAAGGAGAATGTAACGGGCTGTTAGATGGCCCTCGGATCAATGCTTCATAACCCAGTATTTCTGTAGATGACAGATTGAAAATAGGTTGAAAAAGCGGAGTCAGTGCGCGCTGCCGGATAAGGTGCGACAACTCAGTACAATAATTCGGGTTAACCGTCATAACTACAACCGATGTAAGCAACTGCGGCAAAAGGTTAATACCTCAGTATGACAACTGCATGACACTGCTTTGGTTTTATGACAGTAAAAAAACGGCTAAAACGCTTGCTTTTTACACAGCAAGCAAATACTGTATATACATACACTGTATAAATAAACATGTAGAGGTCGATATGTATAACCGCCCGGTCAATCAACAATTTTATGCTAATGCAGCAACTGCTTACTCCGATAGCCGTCTGTTGAAGATACATTCCGTAACTGATAGTGAAGCCGCTACAGCTAATGCCTCACATCACACTTTACTGCAGCTGATTCAGCAACATCAGCATCAGCAAGGATGGATTCTGTTAATAGCGCCATCGCATATACCGCATAAAGCCTGGGCTGAGCAGCACCAGATATCTTTTCATAACGTTTTGATTGTACATCAGAAGCAAATCAGGGATCTCAGTGCAACTATTCAGCAGGCATTAGTATCAGCAAGCTGTAAAGTCGTTATCAACTTTGCCCGGATGCTGGACCCGCAGCAGCTCGACATCTGCCGTAAACTGGCGGTAACGCATAACACCTGGTTTTATCAATGCGAACAGCTGCAACAAGAGCACATTACCCATTAATGCATTTTAAATTCGCACAGCAAAGATGCTAAGATCAGGCCTTTTTAACGAACAGGTAAAGTGAATTAACATGCAATGTTACTGTGGCTCAGCCAAAGAATTCAGTTTGTGTTGCCTGCCATTGATATCCGGGCAGGCACGGGCAGAACATTGTGAACAGTTAATGCGATCACGCTACAGTGCTTATTGTCAGCGTAATATCCAATACTTGTATCAGACTTACCATCAATCAAAACAGGCCGCTAATTCTGTTGCATCACTGGCAGCTTTTGCCAATAACAGTCACTTTATCAAACTGAGCATTCTTTCCTCAGAGCAGACAGATAGCGAGGGCTATGTTAGTTTCAGTGTGCGCTATATGCAGCAAAGTACACTGTACGAGTTTGCCGAGCGATCCCGCTTTGTATACGACAAAGCCTGGTACTACATTGACGGTATATTAAATGATAAAGCGCCGGTAAAAATTGGCCGCAATGAGCTTTGCCCTTGTGGTAGCGCTAAAAAATTTAAGCATTGCGTGGTACACCGTATATCGGGTAACTAACAGCTTTGTTTAATAATCAGGCTGCCTCAATACCATGTAGTTGCTGTAATACTTCATAAAGATCTGCCGGGTTAGCCTGTGGTTTTTCAGGCGTGGTGTGTTGCAGTCTTCTGCGACTATGTAAACTTAAGCTTTGCCAGACCTCATCAGCTATTCGCTGTTTGTCATCATGCCGGGCTAAAGGCGGCGGATTAAGGTAAGTCGCTAGTTTTAGCTGAGCTAAACCAGTACTGCCGAGAGCCTCGCTATGTTTGAGCATTGTCATCGTATCAGCGTCTGTTTGTGCCAGGCTACGCGGCAATGCAACACCGAGTTGCTGATATAAATTGAGTTGTGTACTTTGCTCAATTGCATCCGGAGTATAAAACTGTGCAGACTCTTCCACTGCCGGTGATAACAACGCAAGGTACAAAGCAAAATCTGTGCGCTGGGCATTTTGCAGAGCGCGGTTTAGTTTTACATCAAGTTGCCATTCGTTAATTACCATCGACATTTTGCGCAGTTATACCGGTTTTGTTTTACTCTTGCTGCATTTATCGGCAGTCAGACAAAAAAGTTTAGTAAATGCCTTTACATCAAAAGTCAGTTTGATAATATGCCGTCCACTCGTGGAGGGGTTCCCGAGTGGCCAAAGGGATCAGACTGTAAATCTGCCGGCACTGCCTTCGAAGGTTCGAATCCTTCCCCCTCCACCATTTTCCTGCTTTATTAAGCCAAAACTTCACACTGCACTACACTCCTGTATTAATTCTCTTGCTAATCACCTTGTTATTTCCGACACTTAACTGAATTTAGTTTTAAGCGAAGTGGTGTTAATGAATAACAAGACGCTTGAGAATCAGCGGATATTAATCGTTGACGATCAACGGGCTTTTCAATTGATGTTTAAAGGCATCCTGTACTCTATGGGAGCAACCAATGTTGCTTTTGCTCCCACCGGTGAGCAGGCACTGGCCAAGTGTGCCAATGTAAATTATGACATCCTGTTTGTTGATTACCATTTGGGTGTGGGGAAAAACGGCAAGCAGTTACTTGAAGACCTACGGGAAAAAAAGCTGCTTGGGCCGCATAGTATTTTTATGTTGGTTACCGGCGAAAACACTGTCCCCATGGTGATGAGCGCAGTAGAGTTAGAGCCTGACGACTATCTGGTAAAACCCTTTTCACAAAACGTACTGCGCAGCAGAATTCTACGGATAAAAAGAAAAAAATCTCAACTGGCGGCTGTGTATCAGGCGTTATTCGACGAGCAAGCTGAGCAGGTAGTTACGTTGTGTCAGCAGGAAATAGGCACTGAAGGCCGTTATCAGCAATTTTGCAAACGTGTGCTGGTAGAAAATCTGATTAAGCTCAACCACCTTGCCGAAGCTGAACATATATTACAGGACACACTGTCACAACGACGCAGTGGCTGGGCATTGCTGCTGCAAGCAAAAGTGTATTACCGGCAAAACCGTTTTGAAGACAGTATGCTGCTGTGTCAGGAAGCGATAGAGAATAATCGTTATTTTGCCGAAGCTTATGATATTCAGGCGCAGAATTATCGCGCCATGGGCGAGATTGATAAAGCCTTTAGCAGCATTCAGGCTGCAGCAGAAATAGCACCTTACAGTATGCAGCGTCAGTACCTTGTAATGGAGATAGCCCGCGATCTAAATAACATCCCCCAGCAGGTTCTCGCCAGTAAGCAGCTCTATGAGATCACCCGCCGCTCAATAAAACAGGATATTATTCACTTACTTAACTATATCCGCACCGTTATCGAAGCGGCGGTCAGGGCCGACGAACCGGCAAGTCGCAACCGCTACCTGCAAGAGGTGTCGCTTGCTCTGCAAAGAGTGAAGCGTGACGAAATGATGACCAGGGAAATCAACTTCGATTTATTTGAAGCCCTATGCCAGGCCCGGTTGGAATCATTAAACGGTGCCCAGTACCAGGCAAAAAAAACCTATGCGGCGGTATCTGAAGAACTACATGACCAACATCAAATTTTACCTGACGCTATCTTTTTGCTGAATCAGATTGGCGAATATGAGCAAGCCGCAACACTCCAAAAACTATTACCAGCAGAGCTGATGGCCAACCCGGTGCTGAATTCACTGTTCGGTGATCAACAACATTTTGTTGATCAAAAACAGCTGCAGTTTGGTGAGTTAAATAGAGCCGGTATCAAAAGCTACAAAGAAGGTAATTTTACCGCTGCCGTCAGGCAATTTGAAGCCGCACTGGAGGTGGCGCCAATGAATACCGGCAGTGCTTTAAATCTTATCCAGGCCTCCATTCAGCTGTTAAACAGTCAGCAAAGAAATAAATC
Source organism: Gammaproteobacteria bacterium HGW-Gammaproteobacteria-15 (assembly GCA_002840125.1). Lineage (GTDB taxonomy): Bacteria > Pseudomonadota > Gammaproteobacteria > Enterobacterales > Alteromonadaceae > Alishewanella. The sequence continues at coordinate 610,084 of PGZF01000002.1, read as the reverse complement.
AAGAGAGTTGTTTGAACGCTGTAAAAAAACATTCCGGGTTGTCGACAATATGCCGTTACCCGAGCATCATCGCGTACGTTATAAAGAGCTTCTGCAGCAATTTGATAAACTACGCGATGAATTCAGACGCTGATTACTGCAATAGCACTTGTTGTGCCACGTCGTTAGCCAGCGCACTGGCACCAATACGCATGCCTGCATTGGTGGCAATTCGCCCGGTAATATCCTCATACAACTGCACCAGCTCAAGCGCCTGAGCAATACTACGTACACCGCCTGAGGCTTTAAAACCAACAGGCCGGTTTGCTGCCGCTATTACCGTGAGGATAATACGGGCCGCTTCAATAGTAACCCCGGTGGCTACTTTACCGGTGGATGTCTTGACAAAATCAGCGCCCCCCTCTATTACCAGTTCGGTCGCTTTGGTGACTTGTTGAGCGGTAACCAGCTCACCAGATTCAATAATCACTTTTAGACAGCTGTTGTTACAGGCCTGACGTATATCGTATAAAAAACTTTTAACTAAACCATGCTCACCACGCAACAGGGCTTTATAGGGCAATACACAATCAATTTCTGTTGCGCCTGCCATTTTGGCTTGCTGAATTTGCTCGCATACGATATCGGCAGCTAAATCTGCACCGGGAAAGTTAACCACCGTTGCAATGTTAGCCTGCAGTGCCCGTTGCGGCCATTGCCGTAAAGTTGCCAAAAATTGGGGATAAACACAGTAAGCTGCAGGTGTCAGAGCAGGAACACTTCCCAGCCACTGGCTAAAGTTCTGCTCTGTTTCATCATCCTGTAAACGGGTAATGTCTAATAATTTTGCCAGTTGTTGCAGGCGTAGCAGGTTTGTCATAGTTAAAGTCCCGTCGCAAAACAGCAATATTAGCTGTCTGTTCGTTGTAGTAACACCACACTGTTGATGCCGCGGAGCTTAAACCAAATGCCTATAAAAATGCAAAATGCTGTCACGAAAAATAATTGAAAATAATTTTGAATCTTTTGCCAGGAGTCCGGTCCTATTTACCAGTAGTAGCTAAGTAATACCTTTTTCTCTCCTGTTTCGATGTCCTAGTGTTTGCGCCGGTCTTGTACCGGCGCTTTTTTTATAGCTCTAATAAATATTGATTGTGTTTTAGCCAGGTTTTAGCCTGCTCTGCTTGCGGATAATGCGCCGCCACCAATTGCCAGAAACGTGGTGAATGGTTCAGGTGTTTAAGATGAGCCAACTCATGCACCACCACATAATCTGTTACCCAGGCGGGCGCCATCATTAAACGCCAGTTAAACCCCAACTCTGAGGTGCTTTTACAATAACCCCATTTTGTTCGCCAATTGCCAACAAGTATAGTACCAGAGCGTACGTTCATCTTGTTTTGCCAATAATGCACCCGCTGTGTAAACCAGCTAAGTGCTTGTTGCTGATACCATTTTTGCAACAATGTTAGCAACACCTTTTCATAGCGTTGCGGTTGCACACGGGATGACACAATAACCGTAATGTTATGCTCATCGTACAGTACTGCTGATTTCGCTCCCCGCAACCGGGTTAGTGCGATGGTGTTGTCAAGTAGCGGTAATTGCTGCTCTGCCAGCCATTGTGGCCTGGTTTGTAGTTTAACTTGCTGCAGATGTTTCAATACCCACTGCTGCTTTTGCTGCACCAGCGCGTTAATGTCTGCCAGGCTATACCCCAGTGGCGCGCGCACTGTCAGCTGGCCCTGCTTAACCTGTAACGCCACACTACGTCTTCTTGAGCTGTAATGCACGGTGTAGCTAAATTGCTCGGTTTCCATCATTAACGCTGACAATTTCTACTCCATACCGGGTTTCTGACTTAGGTTTATCCTGCCACCATTGTGCCACAGCAGCGGATAAAGTGTTATTATCCAGCTACTTCGCTGCATTAAACAGATTAAGGGCCAACAACAACATGAAAATTATTTCATTTAATATCAATGGAATACGGGCGAGATTACATCAACTACAAGCACTGATCGATAAGCATCAACCCGATATTATTGGTTTGCAGGAAATTAAAGTTCATGATGACGAGTTTCCGTTGGCAGATGTACAGGCGATGGGCTATCACGTTTATCATTTTGGCCAGAAAGGCCATTATGGCGTAGCCATTCTCAGTAAACAGCCTGCCAGCAAAATGCAGTATGGCTTTCCTACAGACGATGCGGATGCTCAGCGCCGTATGCTGATTGGCAGCTTTACCCTGGCCGACGGCACACCGTTAACCGTGCTCAATGGTTACTTCCCTCAGGGAGAAAATCGCGATCATCCGGTTAAGTTTCCGGCAAAAACCAAATTTTATGCCGATCTGCAACGTTATCTTACTGAGCATCATACTCCAGACGAGCATCTGGCCATTATTGGCGACATCAATATATCGCCAGTTGATCTGGACATTGGTATAGGTGAAGCTAATGCCAAGCGCTGGTTACGCGAAGGCAAAACCTCATTTTTACCTGAAGAGCGGGCCTGGCTGCAGCAACTTAAAGATTGGGGATTAATTGATACTTTCCGCGCCCTACACCCTGAAACCGGCGCCCAGTACAGCTGGTTTGATTATCGTTCTAAAGGTTTTGATGACAACCGTGGCTTACGTATCGATGTGGTTATGGCTACAGCGCCCCTGGCGGAGCGTTGCATAGAGAGCAGTATTGACTATGAATTGCGTGGTATCGAGCGCCCTTCAGATCACGCTCCGGTGTGGTCAGTATTTAACTAAGCCCTAACACTGCACACTAACAGGCAGTGGCTACAGCCACTGCCTGACAAACGTTTTATCCAGCTGCTGATAGGCTTTCTTCAGTAAAGCCGCAAGGTCCTTGTAGCGCCCCGGTTGTGACACGGGAGCCAGCTCTACCCCATGCTGCTGCATTTGCTGTCTTATTTGCTGATACCAGGATGCAATCGACGGAGGCAGCTTTGTTTCAGCACGCACCCCAAGCCAATACCAACCTTGTAACGGTAGCGATACTAAAAACAGCATCATCGCCAGAATTTGTGGTAAGAATGCGGCACCTAAATAACTGTATTGTACAGCAGCACACAGCAGTGCCAGGCCAGGTAAATAACGACCCGTTACCGACGTCAGCAAAATAACCTTATTTTCAATAAACAGGCTATTAAGCTCTGCCTTGGCAGGCCACAACTTACTGTACTCGCGCCCGGCGCGTAGGGTTGCATAAAGCGGATACTGCATTACCACCTCCTACTGAAAACTATGTCTGAACGATAGCATAAAACCAGCAACTTTACCGCTGGCATTATTAGCACTTCGCTCGGACGGCCGAATGTGCATGATATTACGGCAAATAAAATTACACTTTACCTAAGCAAAAAGCAGCGGTTCAATTAGTGGAAACTGATATTTCAACCGGACTGAGCCATTGTTGTATGGTGAAACTCACTTTTTACCAGCATTAGCCCCACCTTTAGCTTAAACACAAACTAACAAAAAATATGCCACAATATTTAGTCTATAAATTACATAAACTTAAGTAAGTTAAACAGCGTTACGCACAAAGTTATCCACAAAATCTGTGGACAACACAACCCTATATAGCGCAATAAAACCACGGTTGCTGTCAGGTTATTTGCCAGCAAAAATAATGATTTCATGAAAAAATAATACTAAGTTCGTCAAAATGTCATATTTAACCTGAGCGACACTGCTGATATTTTGTTTAACTGTGCCTGCAATGACACGAATTTATTGAGTAGTCATGTCGGTTTGGATTAGGATAAGGCCAATGCTCTGGATTAGGACCTGCCCTGTTGCTAAATTGGCTAGCGCAACTAAACGAAATAGAAGGTGTTGCTGTAAAAAGCCCGGCCTGCGGCACCTTGTTGCCAATAAGTTCACACCCGGAGCTGTTGTATAACAGCGGCATTGTGCAGCAGGCTTTATGTATTAAATTACAGCAAGGCACCGTTGTAGCGCCGTTTAACAGCCTGTACCAGTGCAGCCTTAATGGCAGGCGCAGGTTGCGGTTTAAACATAGCAGCGGCCTGACTTTGCAGCTGGATTTATCCTCAAACCTAATAGCCGACTGCGGTCAGGGTATTGAGTATTTGGCTGGTTCAAATCAGCAGCTTAGAGCGGGTCAACCGGTATTGAGGCTAGACCCTCATTATCTGCACTCTGGTCAGGGCTGTTATGCAGCATTGATGATTTTGCCCCATCCTGCTATCGAGGCGATATTTTGTATGCAGCGCTATGTAGCTGCTGCGACAGATACCGCTATAATTATTCAGTTAAAGAACAAGTAAAATATGACTACGCTATACGGCATTAAAAATTGTGACACCATGAAAAAAGCCCGCAGCTGGCTGGAACAACAGCAAATACCCTATCAGTTTATTGACTACCGTGTTGATGGTTTAACAGCCGGGCAGCTGCAAAGCTTTGCAGCTCAGTGCGGTTGGCAAAACCTGCTTAATACCCGGGGCACAACCTACCGGCAGTTACCGCAGAGCGATAAAGCACAGCTGACCGAGCAAAAAGCACTGGCACTGATGCTGGCACAACCTGCCATGATTAAACGGCCGTTACTGGTGCATAATGGTGAACACCATTTAGGCTTTAAACCAGACGACTATCAACAGATTTTTGGACTAAATACATGAGTAGCCGAAGTGCCGTAGTGGCATTAACCCAAGATTTAATTTCCCGCCCGTCTGTCACACCAGAAGACGCCGGTTGCCAGCAACTGATGGCTGCACGCCTGGCTGCAGTAGGCTTTAATATTGAGGTTATGCATTTTGACGATACGTTAAACATGTGGGCTCGCCGTGGTAACGGCAAACCGGTATTTTGTTTTGCCGGCCACACGGATGTAGTGCCCACAGGGCCGGTAGAACAATGGCACACGCCACCGTTTGAGCCAACCATTATTGGTGATACGCTTTACGGCCGCGGTGCAGCTGATATGAAAGGCAGCCTGGCAGCAATGGTAGTGGCAACAGAGCGCTTTTTGCAACGCTTCCCGACTCCCAAATTCGACCTGGCTTACCTGATCACCAGTGATGAAGAAGGCCCCTTTATCAACGGCACCAAACGGGTAATTGAAACTCTGGAAGCACGCAACGAAAAGATCAGCTGGTGCATTGTTGGCGAGCCCTCCAGCAGCCAAAAAGCCGGTGATGTGGTTAAAAATGGCCGGCGCGGCTCTTTAACCGGCCATCTTACAGTAAAAGGCATTCAGGGCCATGTTGCCTACCCGCAGCTGGCAGATAACCCGGTGCATAAAGCCGCCCCGGCCTTAGCCGAGTTAGCAGCAGAACAATGGGACAACGGCAATGCTTATTTCCCGGCTACCAGCTTTCAAATTGCCAATATTAATGCCGGTACCGGCGCATCAAACGTGATCCCCGGTGAATTAAAAGTCATGTTTAACTTTCGCTACAGCACTCAAAGCAGCGCAGAGCAACTCCAACAGCGTGTTATCGCCCTGCTGGACAAACATGGTTTGAGTTATGAGCTGGATTGGACCCTAAACGGCCTGCCATTTTTAACCGACAGCGGTAGTCTGGTCGCAGCAACCGTGAAAGCAATTTATCAGGTTCAGGGCTTTGAAACACGGCTGGAAACTACCGGCGGCACCTCAGACGGCCGCTTTATTGCCCCCACAGGCGCCCAGGTGGTTGAGCTTGGTCCCTGCAATGCTACTATTCATAAAATTAATGAATGTGTGTCAGTAACCGATTTGGAGCAACTGGCTAAAATGTACGAAGCCGTACTGGAACAGCTTGAACTAAGCCTATGATTGACCGCAGCGATGACATTCTGACCGGCCTGAGCGAGCAGCACCTGCTAACACGCCCGGACGGTTTTATGCTGCATAAAGCTGTCGCGCAACCCTTTAGCGCATTATGCACTGCAGCAAAAACAGCAGGTATCGAGATAAAAATTGTTTCAGCCTTTCGCTCTTACCAGCGCCAGGCGGCAATCTGGCAGGCAAAATTAGCGGGGAAAAGGCCTGTTTACGATCAGGATGGGCAAATAATTGATATCAGCAGCTTAACCGGCAAAGCTAAACTTGACGCCGTACTATTGTACTCTGCGTTGCCCGGTGCCAGCCGCCATCACTGGGGCACAGAGCTTGATGTGTACGATGCTGGCGCAGTGCCACCAGACTACAAACCGCAACTTGAGCCGGCAGAATATGGCCCGGATGGCCCATTTTACCGGCTACAACAGTGGTTAAGTGCATATGCCTCTGACTTTGGCTTTTTTTTACCCTACCGCGAGTTTCAGGGAGGGGTTGCCGCTGAACCCTGGCATATAAGTTACCAACCGCTGGCCAGCGCTTATCTGGCCAGCTTTAATACCGGAATATTGCGTCAATGCCTGACACAGCATCCTCTGGCCGAGCAGCAATTAGTTTTAACCCACCTCGATGCTATTTTTAACCGCTATGTTGCGAATATTTGTCTGGCAACGCCATGAACTGGCCACTGTTTTGCGCATTAACCCTGGCCTTTGGCCTGGTGATCAGTAATCTTTTGCTGATAAAACACGCGGCAAAGTTAAAAATGCCCCCATCACCAAAGCAGGCAGAGGGCAATAAAGATAACGCTGCCACACCACATAACACTACTCAGCAGAGCCCTGTTCACGATCAAACGCAGAATAGCCCTGAATAAAGCGTTGTAACTGATCGCGCAGATTGGGTGGTGTCCCTTTAATCAAAATGGTATCGCTGTGTGGATCATACTGCACTCTGTCGCCAAGTAATTTTTGCTCAAAACTTAACGACAGGCCTGCTCCCTGCCCGGCAAATTTAATCAGTTTTTTCAGCTCCTTTACTTCTACCGGAAACTGCTCCGCCACCTCAAGCTGTTGCTCCTGGCAATAGCGTAAAAAACCCTGTTGCTCCTGTTCATCAATAACAGCCGACAGCTCTGTTAACACCACATCCTGCCCGGCTTTGGCCCGCTCTTCACAGTAGCTGAACACTTGTTTGCGGGCATCCGTTTTTTCATTGCTGTCAAACTCGGCAGCACTAAAATATTCTTCCACCGACGCCAGCACCACTTTACTGTTTACCCGCGCATCGGTACCTTCTTCACAGCCTAAAAAATCAAGAAAGAAATCGGCCACTTTACGCCCGGCACGGCCACGGATAAAACTAATGTATTTTCCCTGCTCTGGCGAACTGCCGTACTCGGTTAAATCAATACGGGCGGCCAGTTGCATTCTGGCAATATCCAGGTGGCGTGAAGTAGCCAACTCCAGATCTTCGCTCAAAGAAAAATGGTCCTTGCTGCCTAACAGACAAAACAGCAGGTAATCACTGGCCAGATAGCGATAATGGCAGATCAGCAAATAGCCGCTTTCCGGTAACTGATGCGCCTGAAGTTGCTGCTCCAGCGCAGCGGTAGAGGTATTGGCCAGCACAAGAAAATCCGAGGTTTGCTTTTGCCAGTCATTTAGCACTGTCATAACCTGCGGATCTTTATCGGCATTAAATGCAGCATAGCCTTTGGCGGGCTTACCGTTATAAGCCAGGTGCAACTGCTCTACCAAATGCGCCACTGCCGCCGTAGGTGCAACCAAAGACGGCCGGTAGTGCGCTTTACTCTGCGTTTGTTCATCCAGCTCAAGGTAATTTATCGCCAACTGCTGCACATCTACTGACATAACTTTTCCTGTTTAAAATGAATTCTGTTACTATTCTAACTGTTTAAACCACATGACTTGCGGATAATTCATGCCAATTGTATCAAAGTATTCCACCATCCAGATTGAAAAACTGGTAAATCAGTTACTGGACGTACTGCACAACGAAAAAGCCACCACAGAACTCAGCCTGATGTGTCTGGGTAATGCCATTAGCCATGTTGTTAACAGCAGCGTGCCGGTAGCACAGCGTCAAACCGTTGTTGCCCACTTTAATCAGGCATTAACCGATGCCGTAAATACCAAAGTGAACTAAGCGCGTATGGTGCTGGAAAATAATCTGTCACTGGTAAAAAAAGTAAACCGCCTGCTTAACTGGGGCCATTGGTTCAGTTTTTTTAATATTCTGCTGGCGCTGGCTGTTACATCAGCTTACTGGTTAGCAGAGCCCTCGCCGGTGTCTGTGCTGGGCTGGCTGTATCTGCTGTTAAACTGGATAGGCCACACCGCTTTTTTGTGTTTTATGTTTTTTATCCTGACTATTTTCCCGGTGTCGTTGGTATTTCCGTACCAGCGCCATGTACGTGGCTTGGCCGCTATACTGGCAACCACGGCGTTGGTGGTGCTGATTTTTGATGCTTATGTCTATGCCAGCCTGGGTTATCACATCGGCAGTGCCTCAATTGATCAGGCCACCGATCTGCTGCGCCAGCAAATAGTCACTAACTTACGTAATTTTGTGCTGATTGTACTGGCCGTTGGCTCTTTGTTGCTGGCCATTGAGTTGACCCTAAGTAACTACTGCTGGAAAAAAGTAGAACGTTTAAAGCAATCAGGTATCGCAACGCCTTTATTTGCGCTGTTTATCAGCAGTTTTATGCTAAGCCATCTGCTGCACGTTTATGCCGACGCTAATCTGAAGTACGACGTCACCAAACAAGACAATGTGTTGCCCTTATCTTATCCGGCCACTGCAAAAACCTTTCTGGCCCGTTATCAGCTGGTAGATTTAAACAACCGGGCTCTGGTTCAGCTGGATAAACTCAGCCTGCCAAACCAGTTTATTCATCAGGCGCTGGAGTGTAATGCTGATCATGCCGGTGCGCCCACCCTGCTGCTGGTTACCAGCAACTTTAGTGAGCAGTTGAAAAACGCTGTTGCCGGTAAAGGCTTAAGGCCACTGGAGCAACATTTTGCGCCACGCGCTGTTAATGAGGCTTTGCTGAACTTACTTTATGGTAAGTTTATGATAGATAACCAAACCGAGCAGCAACTACTAGCTGAGCCTGGCTGGTTAGCCCTGCTTTCCACGGCCAATATCAGTATCAGCCGCAGCGCAGAGACTGAAGTGGCAAGCTTGCCCTGGCTACAAACCGGCGTTTCCGGTCAGTTCGCTATTGTATTTGATGACTCGCCAGAGCAACACTGGGCACAGTACCAGCAATACAATAATATCGTGTTGATGAACATCACCGGCAGCCACAATCAGTTTAATCTGGCACCGGTTCAGGTTTGGTCAAACTGGGCCGCGTTACGCCGGTTACAACCGCACCAGGTAACCCAGCATCTGGACTGGCTGCCTACATTACTGGCACAGGCTGGCTGCAGCTCTCATGCCAGCTGGCTTGGTGACAACCTGCTGAAACCCCGCTCATTACCCAAACTCAATATCAGTGGCCAGGAAATTATCAGCTTTAAAAAAGATAAGATGGTCATACTACGTGCTGATGGCAGTTACGGTGTGTGGTCTGCCGGTACACTACTGCCGCTAAACGATAAACTTGATTTGCCGATGTTGATTGATGCTTTAAAACGGATCGAAACACCCGGCCATTAGCCTCAATGCACTGTTTGCGTAGGCCGCCTGGGTGGCCTGCCCGCCAGTTCTAACTCTGCCAGATGCAATATATTGGTTAATGCGATAGGCACTACCGGCTGAGAAAACCGCTCCAGATAAGCTATCTCAGCCTCTTTTAACATCTGCTGACATAATTGATCGTACAGACTAAAGCCATCATATGCCAACGGCTCGTTCAACTCTGCCAGTTTAAGCTCGCGCTGGCGCTGCATAAACCAATGCAATAAAAACTCAAACTGTTTTACCTCTAACCACTGCCGCCAATCCATACCTATCTCCGATAGCTTGTTACGACATCATTCATAAAAACGATTAACTTAAGCTAGTTTATTCACTTTAAACAATATTAAGAACCGTTATCATTTGGTCTATAGCGATTACAGAGGATACCACCATGACAAAGACCATCACTTTTGCTGTTATGCATTTCACCATTGCTTTTGCCGTTACTTACCTGATCACCGGCAGCTTTGTGCTAGGCGGCCTGATCGCGGTGGTAGAACCTGCAGTAAATACTGTCGGTTACTTTTTCCACGAAAAAATCTGGCAAAACCTTGGCAATACCGGCCCGGCCGGCAAAAAAATAGGTTGTATAAATTAACTGGCTAGCTGTTAGCAGCAATATGTTAAACAACACTTTACCATTGTATTTGCTGCTGTGGTGTCAGAAAGCTCCAGGCAAGAATACGGCTGACTTTTTGCCCCTGGCGCATCTCTATCACCTCAGATTGTACTGCGCCAACACTGCGCAATAGTTTTTTCAGTATGCTCACATGCTTTTGCTGTGACACCAAAGTACTGAACCAGGATACCTGTTGTTTGAACAGCTGGCTTTCAGTAATCATCTGGCTGATAAATTTAAGCTCTCCGCCTTCGCACCACAGCTCATGTTGTTGCCCGGCAAAATTGCGCTGATGCCCCTGTCCGGCTTTACCAAGGTTAGCCCATTTTCTGCTACTGGCCGCTTCGGCTTCTGCCGAAGATGCAAAAAACGGCGGATTACACATTGTCAGATGAAAGCGCTGCCCGCTGTTAATTACTCCGGTGAAAATTGCCTTTACATCGTGCTGCTGCACAATATTAATATGCGATTTAAGCGCCGGGTTAGCCGCAACAATAAGCGCTGCGGCCTTTACTGCTACGGCATCAATATCGGTGCCATATACCTGCCAACCGTAGCTCTGGCTGGCAATAACCGGGTAAATAACATTAGCGCCGGTACCAATATCGAGCAATTTAATTTGCTTGCCCGTTGGCAAATCGCTATAGCTGCGCGCCAGTAAATCTGCCAGATAATGCACATAATCGGCCCGGCCAGGGATCGGCGGGCACAAATAGCCAGGTGGTAACTGCCAGTATTTCACCTGATAATATTTTGCCAGCAAAGCCTGATTAAGCAGCACCACGGCCTGATTATCGGTGAAATCGATGGTGGGCTCCGCCGACGGATTCAACCGCACATAAGCTTCAAGTTGCGGTAAGGCTGCAATCAGCGCAGCAAAGTCGTAACGGCCCTGATGAAGATTACGCGGATGGAGTAACTGTTGTGAAGACACTTTATGACAGAGCCTGTATCAGGAAAAATTGCGCTAAGTTTATCATGCTATGGCTAATATGAAGCAGTACCGCAAAAAAACCGCTACAATAGCCGCCATTGTAATCTGCCCGCTTGGGGCGCACTTTTGGATACTGCATGCTGGCTCTTGGAAAAGTTAACCGTTTAACGGTAAAAAAACAGGTTAAATTTGGCTTTTATCTGGATGGTTTAAGTTGGGGCGAAATTTTGCTGCCCAACAATGTCGCACCGGCAGGGCTGGATATTGGCCAACAGCTGGATGTATTTTTATATCTGGATTCAGAAGATCAGCTTATCGCTACCACTGAACAACCGAAAATTAAAGTGGGTGAAGTGGCCCAGTTACAGGTTATTGCTACCACTAAAGTAGGCGCTTTTGTTAACTGGGGCCTGAAAAAAGATTTACTGGTACCTTTTAGTGAGCAACAAATTCCACTGAAAGAAGGCAATAAGTACTTGCTATATTGTTATGTCGACAACAGTAACCGCATTGTGGCCTCCAGCAAACTCGACCGCCACTTACACAAAACCACACCAGAATATAACCCCGGTGACAAGGTAGATATTATTGTCAGTGAACAAACTGACATTGGCTATAAAGCTATCGTAAATCATCAACACTGGGGCGTATTGTACAAAAATGAGGTGTTTAAACCTCTGCGCCGTGGTGAAAAAATGCACGCCTTTATTGTTAAAGTGCGCGACGACGGCAAAATTGACCTGCGCTTAAACGCCACCACTTATAAGCAAGCACTGGAACTTACTGAGCAGGTACTGAAAAAACTGCAACAAAACGGCGGCAAGCTGGCGCTAACCGATAAGAGTTCTCCGGAGCTGATTTATGCAACCTTTGGTGTTAGCAAAAAGGCTTATAAGCAAGCTATTGGTACTTTATACAAAGATAAGAAAATCGTTATTCTGGAAGCCGGTATCATTCTGGTAAACAGTTAAAAGGGCCGTACGGCCCTTTTAACCTTGGTGGCATTACTCTTTGAAGCGCCTAAACTCATCTTCTGCTTCTTCGCGGGTCATGCCGTAATGTTCCTGCATTTTGCCGCAGAACTTTTCAAAACGGCCATTTACTTCTGTCAGATCATCGTCGGTTAACTTGCCCCATTTCTCTTTAACAGAGCCTTTAACCTGACGCCATTTGCCTTCTGCAATATCACTATTCATAATTTGCTCCACTGTTAGTTAGCTACTAAACACTGCAATACGTTTGGTCACTCCCCCGCGTAGTGCAGCAGCAGTATTAATAAAGCAAAGCGCATACCAAAAACAGAATTCAGAATAATACTATATTTTTCAGAGCGTTAGATTCACACAAAATCAGATTGTTAAATTATATTTAATAAACGTAAGTAGCTTTTACCGGTACCATTGCAACTTTTTCCGGAATATAAACTGCTAAGCACTGCGGTTTTGCGGCTTAGACAACACCAAATGTACAGCACTGGTAGCGCGCTCTCTAAAACCGCCCTCACAGTAGCAAAGATAAAAGTGCCATAGCCGGACAAAGTTATCGTCATACCCCAACTGATGTACTTTATCGCGGGCATGCATAAAGTTATCGCACCAGTCTTTTAGTGTCCTGGCGTAATCAAAACCAATATCCTGCAGATGGCGTACAGCAAAATCAGTTTTACGGCTAATGGCATCGGTCATCCGGCTGACCGACGGCAGACAACCACCGGGGAACACATAACGCTTGATGAAATCCACCTCACGCACGTATTGGCTGTAACGCTGATCAACGATGGTAATAGCCTGCAATACCATTAAACCGTCGGGTTTTAACAGGCTGGCACACTTTTCAAAATAGGTATCCAGATAATCTTCGCCCACTGCTTCTATCATTTCTATCGACACTAACTTGTCATACTGGCCTGTCAGATCGCGGTAGTCTTGCAGCAACAGGGTAATTTGCTGCTGCAGCCCTAACGCCTCAATACGGGCCTTAGTGTAATCGTACTGCTGCTGTGAAATAGTGGTGGTGGTGACTTTGCAGCCGTAGTGCTGAGCGGCAAATATCGCCATACTGCCCCAACCTGTACCTATCTCAATCAGCTGATCGTCAGGTTTTAACTGCAGTTTTTCACAGATCATTTGCAGCTTATGCTGCTGTGCCTGTGCCAGATTAGCAGTAGCATCAGGGTAAACAGCACTGGAATACATCATGCTGTTGTCGAGAAACAGCCGGTACATATCATTGCCAAGATCGTAGTGTGCTGCAATGTTCTTTCTGGCTTGCTGTTTTGAATTACGGTTGCGCCAATTCAGTAGTTTTAACAGCGGCCGGCCTAAACGGGTTATTGCCGAATCCAGCTTGTCCAAAGTGGCAAGGTTAAGGGCAAAAATACGCACCAGCGCCGTTAAGTTGTCACAGCGCCACCAGCCATAAATATAAGCCTCGCCTCCGCCTACTGAGCCGGCCATCACCATTTTCTGGTAAAAGCCAGGATCAACTACGGTAATAACGGTTTTCAATTCAGCGTGCTCATCACCAAAGCGCAGGCGTTGGTTACCTTCTACCACGGTGATATCGCCATGTTTTAGCTGGCTGATAAAATCCAGCGCAAATTTACGGCATAAGCGGTCAAACCAGCTCAGATTGTCAAAAACTGAAACTTCAGTAAGGCTCATGGTCATGCATTTGTATCCTTCGTCTTGGGGTGGGCATGCACAGGGATGCCTTTTACATAAAGCTTCACTGCATGCCAGTATATTCGCAGTACTACCTGTACGTTTTGCCATGGCTGGCGGATCAGCCATTTTCGCCGCCATAAAGCACTGAGCTCATGCCGGGTTAAGCTGATCCAGGCGCTGAAAATTTGCTTATCTGCCTCAGTATTGCGAATACTGCAATGTAAATGCTGATCCGGAGTGCTGATTTGCCAATGGTATTGCATGTTCATTGGATGAAATGGCGAAACATGAAACGCTTTATCGTGTACAAAGTGATGTAAACCGGCGTCGGTGGTGTGCAGCGGCATGGTCTGCAAATAATAATGCCGCTCATTCCAGGGCGTGTTGGTGACTTCAGCTAACAAATAGCAAAAACAATCCTGTTCATCATAGCAGTAGTACAGTGTCAACGGGCTGAAATACAGGCCCCAGTTGGCCAGCGGCGTTAATACAAATACTTTTGCCACCGGGTGAGTCCCGCCAAGTTCAGCGACTTTATGGCACACAGCACTGTAGACACTGCCGCTGCCTGGCAGATAATCTTTGCGCCGAAAGCTCAGTGCGCCAAAGCGTTCAAACTTAATACCACAGGCTTGCAGTGCGGTTTGCTCCAGCTTGCTGCAATCAAGCCAGTAAAGTGCCAGTGGATAACTAAAGCCGTACTCGCGCGGGGCCAGGCGTAAATGCCCTACCTCGCCCTGATATACCGCATGACCAGAGTGCATTAGTAATCCACTCCTAATAATGCAGCAACCTCTACCGCGCTTCTGGCACCGTCCTCATGAAAACCGTTATGCCAATATGCACCGCAATAATAGGTATGATTATGGCCATTAATTTTATGCCGTTGCTGCTGTGCAGCCAAAGTATAGTGGTTGTACACCGGATGATCGTACTGGAAAACCCGGATAATTTTAGCCGGATCAATAGCCTGAGTGTTATTCAGCGTGACACAAAACGTTACCGGAGCACTGATACCTTGCAGCAAATTCATATTGTAAGTAAGTGTAGCCCGATCGTTTACATTGGCATCCAGGTTATAATTCCAGGCAGCCCAGGCGCGTTCGCGTTTGGGTAATAAACGGGTATCGGTATGCAGCACCACTTCGTTCTGCTGGTAAGCAATACCGCCTAATACTGCACGCTCTTGCTCTGTGGCGTTATTGCCAAGCAAACGCAGTGCCTGGTCGCTATGGCAAGCCAGGATCAGCTTATCGTACTGTTCGGTGCGCCCATCAGCAAAGCTCAGTGTTACGCCGTGTTCATCGCGCGAAACAGCACAAATCTGCTGCTGTAGTTTTACTTTGTCATGGCCCAGTTTTGCCAGTAAAGCCTGGACATAGCTTCTTGAACCACCTTTTATTACCGACCACTGCGGCCTGTCCGTAATATTTAGCAAACCATGGTTATGAAAAAACCGCAGGAAAAAACGCACCGGGAAAGCCGGCATATCCGCCAGGCCTGCCGACCAGATTGCTGCTCCCATTGGCATTAAATAGTTATCACGAATGCCATTACCAAAATCATGTTTCAGTAAAAAATCACCCAGTGCCAGATCCAAATCAGGGTCATTCGCCGCCAGCAAGCGCTTGCCCAGCTTATTAAAGCGCATAATGTCGCTAAGCATTAACCAGAACGACGGCCGCAATATATTACGGCGCTGAGCAAATAAACTGGCCAGGGTATTACCGTTGTATTCCAGATCCTGCGCACTGTTTTTTACTGAAAAACTCATTGTAGTGTGCTCAAACGCAACACCGAGCTCAGCAATAAAACGGTTAAAAATAGGATAAGTCCAGTTGTTAAACACTATAAAACCAGTATCAATAGCATACGACTTACCCGCAACTTCAACGTCTGTTGTTGCTGTATGCCCACCAAGGTAGTCGTTCGCTTCCAGTACCGTTACATCATGCTTTTGCTGCAACAGGTACCATGCCATCATGCCCGAAATACCACCACCCACCACCGCTATGCGCATACTGCTCCCTTATACCACTCTATCTTTTGGCTAAATTACTGCCCGTTGGCCATGCGTTGTTTTACCTTACCGGTTAACCAGCCAATAACAGGCAAATGCCGGTACACCATTTCGTTTAAGTCATAGTAATCACGGTGATAAATAATCAACCCGTCCTGCCAGCGCAATACACTGCAACCGTGCACTATTATGGTTTTACCTTTACCAATTGCCGGATGACTAAACTGCATCTGCCAGCTGATAAACCCCTGGTCCCCCTGCTCCATTTGCTGCACGCCGGTAAATTCGCAGTGCTGTAAACGGGCGTACGCATGATCAAAATACTCTGTCAGCGCGTTGCGGCCATGTAGCTCGTGTACCGGGTCAATAAAGCTGACATCCGCATGATACAACTGTGGCAATGCCTGCATATTCTGGCTGGACAAACTATTGTAAAACGCCAAAAATTGCTCAATACGTGGAGCTGCTGCAGTATTCATGCTTTTTTCTTTACCTCTGCAAAAAGCGCTAATGTGTGTTTACGTGCCTCACCGTGATCGACAACCGGTGCAGGATAACCATTAGCAATACCAGGCCCGTGTGGCCAATGTATCGCTTTACCCTGCAGCTTACTTAGCTGTGGCACATAGAAACGGATAAAGTCACCGTTTGGATCAAACTTTTCACTCTGGCTGACCGGATTAAAAATACGAAAATAAGGTGCAGCATCGGTGCCGGTAGATGCGGCCCATTGCCAGCCGCCATTATTGGCCGCAAAGTCGCCGTCAATCAGCTTTGACATAAAGTATCGCTCGCCCCAGCGCCAGTCGATATGCAGATCTTTTACCAGAAAGCTGGCGGTGATCATGCGCAGCCGGTTGTGCATCCAGCCGGTTTGGTTTAACTGGCGCATCGCCGCATCAACAATCGGATACCCGGTTGCACCATCGCACCAGGCTTTAAACAGCGAAGGGTTGTTACTCCAGCGAATAGCGGCAGTTTCAGCCTGAAATGGCTGATGCTTAATTAAATCAGGGTAAGCCAGCAAAATGTGTTTATAAAACTCACGCCAGATAAGCTCAGACAACCAGACTTGCGCACCGCTTTTATCTTGCTGCCAGCTATCGGCGGCCTCCAATTGCAAACGTGCAATACACTGCGCTGCAGAAACAACACCGATAGCCAGATAAGCCGACAGTTTTGAGGTGCCTTCTATGGCCGGAAAATCACGGGCTGTTTGATAGTCCTGTACTTTTTCGCGGCAAAAAGCACGCATTAGCTGCAATACGTCATGCTCTGCTACCGGCCACTCTGCAGAGCTGTTATCGCCAGCTTTTAATACTGGCCAATCCGGCAACTTAAGCTCAGCCGGCGCTAATGGTTTGGGTCTGGCATAACAGCTGACGCCCTGCTGCTTTAACTGCGCCAGCCAGCTGCGCTTAAACGGGGTAAATACTTTGTAGATCTCCCCCTGCTGAGTGCGCACAGAGCCCGGTGGCATAATGCACTGGGTATCAAAGCGGATAAACTGGCCATGTAGTGCCAGCACCGTTTGCTCAACCGCGTTATCGCGCTGCTGCTCGCGCAGTTCATATTCACTTTGCACAAATACTGTTAATAAAAAATGCTGCCCCAGCTGGTTAAACACAGCGGGTATTTGCTGGTAACTGCTACCTTCTATCGCTAATAAAGGGATATTAAGCGTTGCCAGTTCTTGTTGTAATTGCTTTACCCGCCGGCGGATAAGATCCTGCTTAATGGGCGCCATATCATGTAATTGCCAGGTTTTCGGCGTGGCAATATACACAGCAATAACTGCTGCACCAGTTCTGGCAGCATCTTCTGTTGCACTACTAAGCACTGCATTATCAAAACTACGTAAATCGTTGCGTAACCACACCACATTCAGCCGCTGCATATCAGGCCCTCAATCCAAGGTTTTCCGGATAAGGTGAGAAGTAGCGCTGGGCACTGATATAAGCATTAGGGTATTGCTTTAAATGGTGCTGCAGCAACGTCAGTGGTGCCATTAGCGGCACAAAGCCCTGGCGGTAACGATGGATAAGCTCAGACAGCTCTTGCTTTGCTGCTGCCGTTAAACCATGTTTTAAAAAACCCTGCAAATGCTGCAGCACATTGGTATGTTGGCTACGGGTAGCGATATTTTTCAGTGCCTGCATTAAATCATGCAGATAACGTTGCTGTAATTCCTGCGCTGAGAACAGTTTGGCCTGAGCAACCAATCGGCCCAATTCGCGGTATGCCACCGGGCTGTGTGCCATAACCAGAAACTTATAGCGGCTGTGAAACGCGACCAGTTTGCCGACGGAAAAACCGTCTTGCATACTTTGCTGATAGTCGTAGCAACTAAATACGCGGCAGATAAAGTTTTCTTTTAGTGCCGGATCAAACAAACGGCCATCTTCTTCTACCGGCAACCAGGGATAGTGCTGCATCAGCTGGCGGGTATAAAGGCCTACACCCAGCTTGCCAAGCTGCTGGCCGGCAGTATCAAATAACCTTACCCGTTCCATGCCACAGCTGGGTGATTTTGCACAGACAATGTAACCACAAAGATCTGCTAGCTGAGGCAGCTTTTTCGCGGTAAAGTCCAGCATGGCTGCGGTATGATCAATGATACTATTATTACTTTGCACCAGATGAACATTGTGGCCGGCATCTAATTGCAGCCTGATTGCCGGGCGCGGCGAGCTCATGCCAATAGCCATTTCCGGGCATACTGCTACATATTCAACCCAGGGAGCCAGTTGCTGCAAACAAAAAGCCGATGCTTTATGTCCGCCATCGTAGCGTACTTTTTCGCCCAGCACGCAGGCGCTGATCCCTACTTTTATCGTCATAATATTACCGTTTAATTCGAGCTGACCTTAGTTACAGCAGGCGAATCAGTTTGGATCGGAAATTTTTAGCAACACAGTGTTACATGCATAAAAAAACGGCAAGTTGCCTGCGCAACTTGCCGCTTTGTTATTCACAATAACAATAGCTTATTTTTTGCTGGTGCCAACCTCAACACGGGATTTTAGCTTTTGTCCCGGCCGGAAAGTCACGACACAACGGGCAGAGATAGGAATATCCTCACCCGTTTTTGGATTACGGCCAGGGCGCTGATTTTTAACCCGCAGGTCAAAATTGCCAAAGCCTGATAACTTAACCTGATCCCCCGCTTCCAGAGCTGCGCGGATCTCTTCAAAAAAAGCTTCCACTATTAATTTGGCATCGCGTTTGCTAACACCAAACTTTGTAAACAGACGTTCTGCTAAATCGGCTTTGGTAAGCGCCATTCTTAATCCCTCAACGTTGCGTTGAACTCTTCACCAAGCGCGTTAACTACTTGATTTACCAACTGTTGGATATCTTTATCTTCCAGGGTACGCGCTATATCCTGCAGGGTCAGAGCAATGGCCAGCGATTTAAAACCCTCTGCCACACCCGGTCCTGTGTACACGTCAAACAATTTTAGGTCAACTAATTGATTTCCGCCAACTTTTTTTATAGTAGCAGCAATATCAGCAAAACGCACCTCTGATTTTACTACCAGCGCTAAATCGCGCCGGTTGGCAGGGTACTTAGACAGCTCACGTGCCTGCACTATATCACGCAGACCAAGCGCAGCGACATTAAGTTCAAACAGATAAGCTTTACCTTTAATGCCCAGTTTACGCTCAGCTTCAGGGTGCAATGCCCCTACATAACCAGCTAACACATCGCCACGATAAATTGCTGCCGTTTGCCCGGGATGCAAAGCACTGTGCTCAGCGGTAACAAAACGGAACTGCCCGGTTGCTGACGTTTGCGCTAACAGCGCTTCAACATCGCCTTTAATATCGTAGAAATCCGCGGCACGGCTGTCCATGTTCCAGTGCTCGTTATGCATTGAGCCGACGATAACGCCACCAAGCACCGCTTCCTGGCGCACACCGCCTTCTGCTTTGGCATCAGGTATAAACTTAAGACCATACTCAAATAAACGAATACGGCTTTGCTGGCGGTTCTGGTTATATTGCACAGTTTGTAACAAGCCCGGCCACAGATTCAACCGCATTGCCGACATGTCGGCTGAAATCGGGTTAGGCAACACCAGCGCAGTTTGCTGTGGAAACAGCTGCTGCTGTACTTTAGGATCAACAAAACTATAGGTAATGGCTTCCTGATAGCCGCGATCTACCAGTACCGTGCGCAAGCGTTGAACATTCAGTTCAGCCTCATTAAAGCTGCGCATTTTCAGTGCAGCCTGCGGCGCAACATTCGGAATACTGTTGTAACCGTATACCCGGGCGACTTCTTCAATTAAATCTTCAGCAATGCTGATATCAAAGCGGTAACCCGGCACGCTAACCTGCCAGCCATCGGCTGTTTCGCTTACACTCAGCCCCAACCGGCTAAAAATAGCCGTTACCTCAGCTTTCGCAATGCTGATACCCAGAATACGCGCCAGCTTGACTTCAGTCAGGCTGATATTAGCCACTTTGGGTAAATGAGCCTCAGACACAGCCTCAACAACAGGCCCGGCTTCGCCACCGCAAATTTGCAGCAATAACGCTGTTGCCCGCTCCATTGCAGTATGCTGTAACTGCGGGTCAACGCCGCGCTCGTAGCGGTGTGACGCATCAGTGTGTAGGCCGTATTGGCGGGCTTTACCGGCAATGGCAAGCGGGGCAAAAAAGGCGCTTTCTAAAAACACGTCTTTAGTTTGTGCGGTAACGCCGCTGTGCAAACCACCAAACACACCGGCCATCGCCAGCGCTTTACTGTTATCGGCAATCAGCAGGGTATTGGCTTTTAGCGTGACTTCACTTTCATCCAGCAATACCAGCTTTTCGCCCTCGGTTGCCAAACGTACGTTAATGTCACCATCAATATTGGCCAAATCAAAAGCATGCATCGGATGACCTAACTCAAGCAATACGAAGTTAGTAATATCAACCACCGCATCAATGCTGCGTACTCCGCAGCGGCGCAGTTTTTCAGTCAGCCACAATGGGCTTACTGCCTGCACATTTACATTACGCACAATACGGCCTAAGTAACGCGGGCAAGCATCAGGGGCACTTAATGTAATACCTTTTTTATCACTGATGGCAGCAGCAACCGGCGTAATCTCCGGCTCGCTTACGGCTTGCTTATTTAACACGCCTACTTCACGCGCCAGGCCTTTAATACCTAAGCAATCAGCCCGGTTTGGTGTTAAATCTACTTCAATAATACGGTCGTCCAGCTGTAAATACTGGCGGATATCCTGTCCTACCGGCGCATCCTGTGGCAGTTCGATAATGCCGTCAGAGTCATCAGCCATACCCAGCTCAGATAATGAACACAGCATGCCGTTTGAAGGCTGGCCGCGTAACTTGGCAGCTTTAATAGTAAAATCACCCGGCAGTACAGCGCCCACGGTCGCCACTGCTACTTTTAAGCCTTTACGGCAATTTTTTGCGCCACAAACAATATCCAGCAGCTCGTTGCCGCCAACATTCACTTTGGTTACCTGCAATTTGTCGGCATCCGGGTGCGGGCCGCACTCAACCACTTCGCCAACCACCACGCCATTAAATTGTCCGGCGACGGTTTCAATGCCGTCAACTTCCAGGCCAGCCATAGACAGCTGTTCAGATAAGGTGTTGGTGTCAATGGCTGGATTTACCCACTCGCGTAACCAGGCTTCACTGAATTTCATCTAAATTAACTCCGCTTATCTGAACTGTTTTAAAAAACGTAAATCGTTTTCGAAGAAGGCGCGCAGATCGGTAACACCGTAGCGCAGCATAGTCAGGCGCTCTACGCCCATGCCAAAAGCAAAACCGCTGTACACTTCTGGATCAATACCCACAGAGCGCAATACATTAGGGTGCACCATACCGCAGCCCAACACTTCTAACCATTTGCCGTTTTTGCCCATTACATCCACTTCAGCCGAAGGCTCAGTGAACGGGAAAAATGATGGCCGAAAACGGATTTGTAAGTCTTCTTCAAAGAAGTTATGTAAAAAATCGTGCAGTATACCTTTTAGCTCCGTAAAGCTGACTTTGGTGTCGACCATTAAACCTTCAACCTGATGAAACATCGGTGTGTGGGTTTGGTCGTAGTCGTTGCGGTATACCCGGCCTGGCGAAATAATGCGCAGTGGCGGCTGTTGCTGCTCCATAGTACGGATTTGCACACCAGAGGTTTGCGTACGCAGCATCAGTTTCGGGTTGAAATAAAAAGTATCGTGATCAGCCCGAGCCGGGTGATGCTCCGGAATATTCAGCGCATCGAAGTTATGAAAGTCATCTTCAATTTCCGGGCCGTGCTTTACTTCAAAGCCAAGTTCAGCGAAAAACGCAGAGATACGCTCAATAGTGCGGGTTACCGGGTGTAAGCCACCGGTTTCCAGCATACGGCCTGGCAAGGTCACATCAATTTGCTCTTGTGCCAGTTTGGCCGCAAGCTGGGCATTTTGCAGCAAGTCGCGCCGTGCATTTAAGGCATCCTGTACCTGCTGTTTTAACTCATTGATCTCAGCACCGGCTTGTTTGCGCTGCTCAGGATCCATCGCACCGAGGGATTTCAATAATTCAGTAATACTGCCTTTTTTACCAAGAAACTCGACCCGGATAGTTTCCAGCGCCGGAATATCTGCGGCACCGGCAACGGCCTGCAAGGCGTTTTCCAATATTGCTGTTAGGTTCATGCGTGTCCTCAAAGCAGCTAGGGGGTTAAATCGTGTCAAAGCCGCCAATGATACACCAGAATTGCTGCTAAACGCAGGCCGTTAAGGCATTTTTTCTAAAAAGCAGGCTGAAATAATGTTACAGATTAACTGAGGATTTCTTTGACAAAAGGAATAGTCAGCTTGCGCTGGTGCACTATGGTAGCTTTATCCAGTTTATCCAAAATAGACACCAGAGCGCGGATATCACGATCCTGGTGGTTTAATAAATATCGCGCCACTTCATCCGGCAGCTCCATGCCGCGCAAACGGGCTTTTTGTTGCAATAGCTTATGTTTGTCATCATCGGTAAGCAAACGTAGCTGAAACCCGGTGCAAGCCTGCAGCCTGGAGACTAAATCGGCCAGTTGCAGGCCAAGTTGCTGCGGCGCTTCGTTGCCAACAATAATCAGGGCTTTACCCTGCTCGGCCATCCGGTTGTATAAATCAAATACCGCCGTTTGCCAGCTTAACTCACCGGCAATGGCCTGAATGTTATCCAGACACACCAGATCAAGCTGCTCTAAATCATCGAGCAAACGCGGGCTTAGCAGCCGCCAGTCATCCAGTGTCAGCAATTGGCTGGTCAGGCCCTGCTCTTGCGCCTGTACGCAGGCGGCATATAACAAGTGCGACTTACCACTGCCACTGGCACCGAACAGATAAACCGGACTTTGATTGGCCGGTTTTTGCAGATAATTTTTTAAAAACGCTACCGCAGCGGTTTGCCCGGCAGCATAAAAACTGTCGAGAGTTTCATCTTCCGGCAAGGTTACTGCCAGCGTGTATTGCAACGGCTGCATCAGGGCCTCAGATAGCGGTATGTCGCCAACGTTGGCTGCGCTGGTTCATTGGCTGCTATAGCGTCGTTAGCGGGTTGCGGCTGTAACTGCTTGTTAAACCGTAACGCGTTAAGTAAGCCGTCGGCAGAAATACCCGAGCGCACGGTAAAGCGCGCCACGCCGGCGTGATAACTGCTGACAGTAACCTGCGACACCCCGACTACCTGTTGCAACAAGCGCTGCACCTGCACAATATCAGCCAGATCACTGAGCTGTTGCACTTGCAGTACAAACTGCGCGCCACTTTCACCCGATAGCACACTGGCATAGCGCTCAGACAGTTGGGCTGCCAGCACCGTCGTAAACTGTTGCATCAGTGAGGCTTCATCTGCAGCGGTAATTTCATCGCGTAAGGTCCGGCCATCATCCTGGCGCTGCCAGTTTAGCCGCAGCTGTTCTTTGCCATCCACACTCTGGCGCTCAATGGTACCTATGATCACGATGTCTGCAGCATAGCGGCTGCTGGCATCAACAACAGGTTGCCAGAATCCAGCCCAGACATCGGTTTCGGCTAAATTAAGCAAATCGTCCATATCGTACAGTGGCAGCATTAATGGCAAAGCCGCCTGGCGAAACGCCTGCTGCATTGCCACATTCAGTTGATGGCTGCCCTGGCGCACAAACTGACGCTCAGCACCGTTTTGCTCAACCAGCCAGACTAATGTATCCGGGCGTAACGCCCCCCACACCGGCACGCCCTGCTGTTGTAGCAGCTGGTTTACTTTATCGGCATCCAGCAATACCCGCATCCGGTTACCACCGGCCTGGCGCACATTTTCAAATTGTTTAACATAGCCGGCAGCTTTGGCCAGTTCAGCCTTTACCTGTGGTAACTCTGTTACCCCGGCTTTACCACTGACACGCACCAGCACTTGCGCCAGCGCCTGACGCTGCCATTCATTGCCAGATGTGGTGGAGTCCACATCCGCTTGATACAAATCAGCGATTTGGGTAGCAAAAACTGCCTGTGCAGCAAAGATGCCCAGTAAAAATCCAATAAGCGAAAAATAGTGTTTCATCAGGTGCAACCTCAGGCCAATACCGGGAAAATACCTTTTAAACCGGCACTGATAAATTTAACCGCAATGGCAGCCAGTATCAGCCCCATTACCAAGGTAATCCAATCAATATTTTCAGGTAGTTTTGTATTTGCAGCATAACCAAACTCCGTTATTTATGCCTGCAATAGCTGCAGTGTAATGACAAAAGCTAACCGGTTTCAATGCGTTATAAAAAATAAAGCCACCTTACGGTGGCTTTATCAGCAACTTAATCTTTAATCCAGCTTAACACCGAGGCGGTTAGCCACTTCTTCATAGGCTTCTACCACACCACCTAACCCCTGACGGAAGCGGTCTTTATCCAGCTTTTTGCGGGTAGCTTTATCCCATAAACGGCAGCCATCCGGTGAAAACTCATCGCCAAGCACGATTTCACCGTTAAAAACACCAAACTCCAGTTTAAAATCCACCAGCATCATACCGGCTGCATCAAACAGCGCAGCTAATACTTCATTGGCTTTAAAAGTAAGTTGTTTCATTTTTGCCAGTTGTGCTTCAGTTGCCCAGTTAAAGGACACCGCTAATGACTCGTTTACCATAGGATCATGCAGCGCATCGTTTTTCAGGAACAGTTCAAACGTTGGCGGCGTTAACGCCATACCTTCAGTTACGCCCAGACGACGCACTAAAGAGCCGGCAGCAAAGTTACGCACTACGCATTCAACCGGGATCATCTTAAGCTTTTTTACCAGCACTTCATCGTCAGACAGCAGCTGTTCTACCTGGGTAGGAATACCCGCCGCCTGCAATTTTTGCATAATAAAATAGTTAAACTTGTTATTGATTATCCCTTTGCGGTCAAGCTGTTCAATACGCTCACCATCAAAAGCTGAAGTATCATTACGAAAGTGTAACACCAGCAAGTTGTCATCTGTTGTGTTGTATACCGTCTTAGCCTTACCACGGTATAACTCGGTTGTCTTCTGAACCATTCTAAAACTCCAGCCGCGCAGCGAAAAATTCAGCCGCAGAGTATAAAGATCTTTGCTCTTTATTCAACTGCGTTTTCTGTTTGCTTTGTAATTAAAGCTCAACCCTTGCCTGCCGTACAGCCTGTACGAACGGCTCATGTAATGTCAGCACCGTTTCAGCGCTTAGCGCTTCGCCATTGCTGTTTTGCATAATAATGGCTGTACCGGTGTCATTACGTTTCAGCACCAGCTGATATTCACCGTCCTGTAACGGCAACTGGATGGGCGCATCTTTACCCCAAATACTACTCCAGAAGCTCTGAGTCGGTTTTTCGTAAGTCAGATAATAGGTAAACGCCGAGCGGTTCATATCGGTTACTGTTAAATTTAATGCCGTGAATACCGCTTCAAGTTGCGACCACACCACATCAACTGACTGGCTACTTAATAAGGCAGCGTTACCGTCCTTATCTAACCCCGGCTCAACAGAAACGTCAGGTGCTTTGGCTCTGTTTGCCAGCGCAACCGCAATTTCCTCTTTGCCAACCCGGTCAATAATCTGGTTTAGCAAGGCAACTTCCTGACGATGCGCTTCGCGGCCAGCCAGTTTGTTTTCGGCAACAAAATGTTCATGCTCAAGCATAGTTACCGTTAAACTGGCAGAGCGGCCATGCGGGCGTGGCTCAAATAATAATTTAAAGCGCGCCTGCTCGGTTGCTTTGGCTGATTTCCAAAACCAAAAGCCGGTTTCATCTGAACGCGTTATCCAGCCGGTAGTATATTCCAGCCCTTTTTCGTCAGTTTGCTGCAGGGTTACACCTTTTTCAGCAAATTGGGCGGTTAAGGCCTGCTGTAAAAAAGGGATCAGATCGCCGGTAAAGTCATTACGATCAAACCAGACACGCGCCAGGCGTTCGCCCTCTTCTACCCTGCTACTGGATGCTGTTGCCAGCACCAGCGATGGCGCTTTTATTTCAACATCAACCGCTGCAGCGTCTGTAGGTGGGATATCGAACTGGCCTGGCCTGGCGGGTTGTTGTAATCCGGCCGGTACTTTAATGCTCTCAAGGCTGCGTTGCTCTGCGCTGGTATCAACCTGACTGCTGTCAAACATGGAACAACCTGCCAGCAACACGCTGACAGCAATACTACTTTTGGCCCAATATTGCACTTAACTACTCCTAATAAATAACGCTATGCATTATGGCAGCTCAATATCAGCCTGCTTTAATGCCTGTTCGATTACCGCCGCATGAATTGGTTCCAGTTGCGTTAAGGGTAACCGCATCATATCAGAACCTATCAAGCCCATTCTGTGCAAAGCCCACTTGGCTGGAATGGGGTTAGCTTCAATAAATAAATCGTGGTGCAGTGCCTGCAGTTTTTTGTCAATAGCCTCAGCTTCTGTGCGGTTGCCCTGCATAGCGGCCTTACACAAGTCTGCCATCAAACGCGGCGCTATATTGGTAGTAACAGAAATAACACCATGGCCACCTTGCAGCATAAATTCAGCCGCCGAAGCATCATCGCCACTTAGCAACACAAAATCTTCAGGACAGTGTTGCTGTAGTTGCGCCAAACGCTGCATTGAACCCGTGGCTTCTTTAATACCAACAATATTTTTTGTTTTTGCCAGCTCGGCTACAGTTTCAGGTAATAAATCTACCCCGGTACGGCCAGGTACGTTGTACAGTAATACCGGTTTATCAGTCGCCTCTGCTACCGCATTAAAATGCAATACCATGCCTTTTTGCATCGGTTTGTTGTAAAACGGCGTTACCGTTAAAAAACCAGCGATGGGCAATTTTGATAACGCTTTAGTGCGCTCTACTGCTTCTGCGGTGGCGTTAGCGCCATTGCCGGCAATAACAGCAATAGCACCATTTACCTGTTGGCATACTGCAGCAATAACCTGTAACTGGTCATTAAAAGCAATAGTGGCAGCCTCACCGGTAGTGCCCATTATTACCAGGCCCTGAGTGCCATTTCTCAAATGAAAATCAACCAGTGCACTTAAGCCCGTGTAATCAATTTCGCCCTGAGCCGTCATCGGCGTTATCAGTGCAACCCAGCTTCCTGTAAACATGTAAAGCACAACCCTTTTTACGTTAAGGGCGCCTATGTTAAAGACAGCAGGCTGCAAACACAAGAATGGATCCATGCTTATTACAACTTGGCGGCCAAGGATGAAATATTCCAGCCTTGTGCTACACTGCCGCGCATCGTTTTACTTAGTCTGTTTTATGTTTCTGCCGGGATTTTATTATGTCGCAACAACTTGTTGTCACCGCCATCGGAACCGATCGTACCGGTATTGTCAGTAAACTGGCGCGTCTCGTTACTGATTGCAATTGCAATATTATTGATAGCCGTATGGCGATTTTCGGCGGCGAATTTACCTTTATCATGCTGTTGTCCGGTGATCCTGCGGCTATTAGCCGGATTGAATATTTATTACCCAGCCTGGGGCTGGAACTTGATCTGACCACTATGACAAAACGTACCAGTGCCCATCAGCGCAAGCCGGTAGCTGCACACTATGTGCTCGAATATACCGGGCCAGACCGGGTTGGTACCCTTGGCGCCATTACCGGCCTGCTGGCAAGTCGACAGGTATACATTGGAGCCCTGCAGTCAGAAAGCCGGCCCGGTACCGATAATAATCAAACCGTAATGCACACGCTGATGACGCTGGAGTTACCTGAAGGCGAACAGCCAGAACAGATAAAAGCAGACATTACAGCGTTAATGCAAACAATGAATTTAACCGGCAGTTTTCATGCCCAAACCTGAAATGGAGTGCCTAATGACTTATTTAAGCGCCGGCGCCAACGCGCCTGACTTCACCCTGCAAGACCAACAGAATAATCCGGTACAGTTATCTGCATTGCTAAAACAACAACGGGTATTAGTGTATTTTTACCCCAAAGCGATGACTCCGGGTTGCACGGTACAAGCCTGTGCTTTGCGCGACAGTAAAGCAGAGCTGGCAGCCAAAGGCGTAACCGTGGTGGGGATCAGCACAGATGCACCGGCCAAACTGGCGAAGTTTGCTGAGCGTGACAAATTAAATTTTACCCTGCTTTCGGATGAAGATCATAAAGTTGCTGACGCCTTTGGCGTATGGGGCGAGAAAAAATTTATGGGCAAAGTGTATGACGGTTTACACCGCATCAGTTTCTTAATTGCCCAGGATGGTAAAGTAGAAAAAGTTTTTGACAACTTTAAAACCAAAGATCACCATCAGGTGGTGTTAAATTATTTAGGCTGACCCTGTTAACAATACGCCGTGCCTGCACTGTATTTGGTCTTAATTTTGCCGTCGTGCATGGCGTAACCTGCTATGGTTTTTACAGTTAATTTGTTTTAATCGCTGATTATCCGATCTTTACAGGAGTACCACATGCAAAAACATTTAATGGCAGTGCTTATTGCTCTGGCAATAGTTCCGGCTGCACAGGCGGCTGATCTGGCAACAGAAAAAACGCCTCTGACCGTAAGCAGTGTGACCTCCGGGCTAAAACACCCCTGGGGTATGGCTTTTTTGCCTGATGGCAAAGTACTGGTTACAGAGCGTAATGGCGGCATGCTAATTGTTGATGCAGAAGGTAACAAAAGCGCGCCGCTGACGGGTTTACCTGAAGTTGATGCACGTGGTCAGGGCGGTTTACTGGATGTAGCACTGTCGCCCGATTTTGCTACCGACAACACGGTATACTTTAGTTTCAGTGAGCCTGGTGCTGATGGCAATAGCACAGCAGTGGCCCGCGCCACATTAGGCGCCGACAAACTGACAGACGTGAAAGTGATTTTTAGCCAGCAGCCCAAGTATAAAAGCAACCACCACTTTGGCAGCCGCCTGGTATTTGATAAAAACGGCGAGCTGTTTATTACCACCGGTGATCGCGGCAGCCAGCGTGATCAGGCACAAAAGCTGGACAATCACATAGGTAAAGTGATCCGCATTAATACCGATGGTACACCGGCAAAAGACAACCCTTATATTAAAGACAGCAAGGCAAAGCCGGAAGTCTGGTCTTATGGCCACCGTAATATTCAGGGCGCAGCACTGCACCCGCAAACCGGCGCACTGTGGACACACGAGCACGGCCCGCAGGGCGGCGATGAAATTAATATTGCCCAGCCCACTAAAAATTATGGTTGGCCGCTGATCACTTACGGCGAAGAATATGGCGGCGGCGTAATTGGCAAAACAGAGCAGGATGGCCTTGAGCAACCGTTACACTACTGGGTACCTTCTATAGCACCAAGTGGCCTGATATTTTACAGCGCCGATATGTTCAGTGAGTGGAAAAACAATATGCTGGTGGGCTCATTAAAATTTGGCCAACTGGTACGTCTGGAACTTAATGGCGATAAAGTAAGCCATGAAGAGCGCATTATGATTGGCCACCGCATCCGTGATGTTGCGCAAGGGCCAGATGGAGCTGTTTACTTACTGACTGACAGCTCTGACGGCCAGTTATTACGTTTAACGCCAGCGAAATAATCCGGTGAAAAAAGTAAAATCTACAGCCAGCCTGCCGGCATTGTCGGCGCTGGCGCTGGCTTTGCCATACCTGTTCAGCCACAGTGTACGCGCTGAAGAAACCGAAGTTATTGTGATCAGTGCCTCAGCACAGCCAGAATCCTGGTTAAACAGTGCTGCCTCGATAGAACTTAGCCCGCTGCCTGCGCAAGGCATTATTATCGACAGCGCGCAGATATTTGGCGCTATCAGCGGAGTGCAGGCAGACAGCAGAGCTAATTTTGCCCAGGACACCCGTGTCAGTATCCGTGGTTTTGGTAGTCGTAGCGCTTTTGGCATTCGCGGCCTGCACCTGCAACAGGACGGTATACCGCTGTCTACACCTGATGGCCAGGGCCAGCTATCCAGTGTTTTGCTAGACAGCGTAGCCCAGGTAGAAGTGCTAAAAGGCCCTCTGGCGGCACTGTATGGCAACGCCTCTGGTGGCGTTATCTCGCTGTACAGCCGCACACCGGTGCAAAACGCTGTTACTGCCAGTGTGGCAGGCAGTGAGCAGCACCGGCAGTATCAGCTGCAGGCTGACTGGGTCAGCGGTGATCACAGCTTAAGCACGGCAGTAAAACAGTTTCGCACCGATGGCTACCGGCCGCACTCTGGCGCAGAAAAACAGCAAGCACAGCTACTGTACAAAACGCTGCTGGCTAACAGTGTCAACCTTAGCGTCCGGCTTGATTACGCCAGAGATCCTACCCTGCAGGACCCACTGGGTATCACACTTAGCGCCTGGCAGCAGGACCCTCAGCAAACAGATAGCGCAGCTGAGCAGTTCGATACAGAAAAAACCAGCCGCCACCGCCAGCTTAGCCTGAGTTTATCAGCCTATGATGATCCGGATCGCTGGCAGTTGGGTAGCTGGCTTGGTGACCGGCATGTAAACCAACGTCTGGCCTTTACCGGCAGCGCGTTATCTTCTGCCGGTGGCGAAGTGGTGTTGCAGCGTCAGTTTAAAGGTATCAACGGCAGTTATCGGTTATTAGCCGGTGATAACTACAGCATACGCGCCGGTGGCAGCCTGGTACAAAGTGACGACGAGCGGCTGGGTTTTGTTAATGACTTTGGCCAGCGTGGCGACTTACGCCGCGATCAGACCGACAGTGCTGATAATACCGATGCATTTGTCCGCTTTAACTGGCAACCGGCAGCATTGTGGCAGGTTCAGGGGGGCTGGCGTTACAGTGAATTAAAACTCAGTATTGCCGATCGCTTTATTTTGCCACAAAACCCTGATGACAGCGGCGTTAAACAATTTTACAACGATGCCTTTGCACTGGGGTTAAGCTACCGCATTGCACCGGGTTTTAGCTGGTTTGTCAGTGCAGGCACCGGCTTTGAAAGCCCCACTCTGGCAGAAATTGCCTACCAGACAGACGATACCGGCGTGAATCTGGCGCTAAACGCCAGCACAAACCGGCAATGGGAAAGCGGCTTTAAATGGCTAAGTGACGGCTTAAGCGCCAGCCTGAGCTATTTTAACGTTGACAGTAAAAATGAGCTGTTAGTTGACAGCAACACTGGCGGCAGAACCAGTTACCGTAATGCCGCCAAAACCGAGCGCCATGGCGCTGAGTTGCAACTTAACTGGCAAACCAATGCTTATTTGCGCCAGCAACTGACTGCCAGTTATCTGTCGGCAAAGTTTGCTGATGCCGGGCTTGAAGGCAAACGCTTACCAGGCATAGCCGACAGCCAGCTCCATTGGCAACTGGCCGTCCAGCCCTGGCAAGACAATACGGAATTTGCCCTGCACAGCCAGTATCGCAGCAAAGTGTATATTGATGATACCAACAGTAACAGTGCGCCATCAGCGCTGACATTTTCACTTAGTGCCCGCCATAGCCAGCAATGGCAACAGCTTAATCTGGCTTACTGGCTGGTGCTGGATAACATTAGTGATAAAGATTACGTTGGCTCAGTTATTGTAAACCAGAGCAATGGCCGCGCCATTGAACCGGCACCGGGCCGTCAGCTCAGTGCAGGTATCAGCGTCGGCTATAACTGGTAACCTTATGCTAAGGGCGGTACCTAATCGGGCGGCTCCTAATCGGTCGGCTCAGAGTATGGATGCACTCTGGTCGACCAGGCATTAACAGTAGCTTTAACCAGAGAGGCCAGCGGAATGGCAAAGAAAATACCCCAAAAGCCAAACAGGCCGCCGAAAAACAGCACGGCAATAATAATAAATACCGGGTTTAAATCTACCGCTTCAGAAAACAGCAACGGCACCAGCAAATTGCCATCCAGCGCCTGAATAATGCCATATGCCAGCATCAGATAACCAAATTCTGCCGTTGGCCCCCACTGAAAAAACGCCACCAATGCTACCGGCAAGGTCACTACCGCTGCACCGACATAGGGAATTAACACTGACAAACCCACCAACACACCCAGTAACAACGGATAGTTCAGCCCAAACAGGGCAAACACGGCATAGCTAACGGTACCGACAATTAATAGTTCAAGAATTTTGCCGCGGATATAGTTCATGATTTGGGTATTCATTTCACGCCATACCTGGGTAATAAGCTTGCGCTCTGTTGGCAGCCACTGAGCAAAACTGGCAGTTAACTGAGCCTTATCTTTAAGCATAAAAAATACCATTAGCGGCACCAATACCAGATAAATCAGCAGCGCCACTAAATCAACTATCGATGCCAGCGATAACTCCAGCATATTACGGCCAAATGCCATCACCCGCTCGTCAACCGAGTGCATTAAAATATTAACTTGTTCAACACTGACAATACCGGGGAAGTTTTCAGGCAGTTCAAGCATATAAGCCCGGCCCTGCTCTATCATCTGGGGTAAATCGCGCAGTAAATTACGCCCCTGATACCAGAAAATTGGAATAATCCACATCAGGGTCAGCGTAGCCAGGCCGACAAAACCCGCCACCACCGCTATTGTACTGACACCACGTGATAAGCCTAACCTGCTAAGCCGCACAACCGGCCATTCCAGCAAATAGGCAAACGCGATGGCCACTAATACCGGCGCCAGAATGCCGCTTAGCCAGTAAATAGCCAAAAAACCTATCAGTAATAACAGGAACAACGTAACAACCTGAGGATCAGAAAACTTATTGGCGTACCATTTCTTCAGCCAGTCCAGCATATTATTACTCCGTGTTACAGGGGGTTAAACGATTGCTGTAGTGTTTTGAGTATACCGGAGATCACAGATAATTTGGCAGTTAACACTCTGAGCTGACAAAATATATGGTAAATTAGCACAACAGAAACACTGGAACTAATCAGCAAAATAGCAGACAAAGTCTGCATTGTTGATCTGACACACAGAAGAGCCCGGGCGTTGTTATCATGAAATTTTCAGCAGTAACCAACTCTTTAACATCCTGCCTGTTTGCAGCCAGCCTGATTAGCTCAGTGTGCGCTGCCAGTAGCTTGCCGGATTTGGGTGGCAATGGCTTTAGCGTCATTACACCTGATAAGGAAAAACAGCTTGGCGATGTGATGATGCGCCAAACCCGTGGCAGTTTGCCTATGGTGTACGATCCGCTGCTTGACGAATATATAAACTCTTTGGGTAACCGTCTGGTAGCCCGGGCAAACGACGTACGTTTTCCGTTTAAATTTTACTGGGTGCAAGACCGAAATATCAACGCTTTTGCCACCTTAGGTGGCAATATCGCGTCGCATACCGGCACCCTGGCTATCGCGGATAGCGAAAGTGAGTTTGCCTCAGTTATGGCGCACGAAATTGCCCACGTAACCCAGCGCCATATCGCCCGGTTTGTTGAAGCACAAAGCCAGAAAGCACCGCTAACTCTGGCCGGTGTGTTAGGCGCTATTGTGCTGGCCACCGTTAACCCCGAAGCAGGTATGGCCGCGATGATGGCAACCCAGGGCGCCGCGCAGCAAAGTGCAATAAACTTTACCCGCAGCAACGAGCAGGAAGCCGACCGCATTGGTATGCAGGTTATGGCAGATGCCGGCTTTGACCCTTATGCGGTGCCTAATTTCTTCCGTAAGCTGACAGAGCAAAACCGTTTTATCAGTCAGCAGCTGTCTTTTTTACAAACCCACCCATTATCGCAAAACCGGGTAAGTGACACGCGGATGCGCGCAGAACAATTCCCACAACGCTTTATTCCTGACAGCCAGGATTTCACCCTGAGCAAAGCCAGGGTACTGGCACGTTATCAGTACAATAAAAAAGATGCAGAGCAGGTGTTTCGAAAAAAGCTTAGCGAACCCGGTGGCAATACCAAGGCAAACCAATACGGCCTGGCTATCACCTTGCTTGATACCGGCAAATCGGATCAAGCCCGTAAACTGATCGAACAGCTGCTGGAAAAAGACGAGCATAACTTGTACTACATTGATGTTTATACTGACATTTTACTCGAGCAAAAAGAGTACCAGCTTTGTCTTGAGATGCTTGAGCAGCAATATCTGTTAAGACCAAATAATCAGGTGGTTACATTAAACTACGCCAATGCAGCGATGAAATCCGGCGGCCACCATCTGGCAATTCATTTGTTGAAAAGCCTGCTGTTCTACAAAAACGATAACATACTGGCCTACGATTTACTGGCAGATGCCTACAAAGCGTTAGGGGATTTTGGCAAATATTATGAAGCCAGAGCCGATTTAGCTTACCAGCTGGCCAACTATCCCAAAGCCATTGATGATCTTAATGAAGCGCTAAATCATCTTAAGCCGGAGCAGAAGCTGGAAAACCGCCGGCTGGAAGCCAAGAAAAAACAATTACAGGCCGAATTTAACCGCCTGCAGCGTATGTAACGTTCAGGCCCTGCCGCAACAGGAATACACCAATGATAAAAATTTTGCATAACCCGCGCTGCTCAAAAAGCCGCGAAGCGCTGGCTCTGCTGCAACAACAAGCACAGCCGGTTGAGGTAGTTGAGTATTTAAAAACCCCGCTGACAGCAGACGAGCTAACTACCTTATTAGGCATGCTGGCTATACCGGCACGCCAGTTGCTGCGCAGTAAAGAAGAAGAATACAAACAACTGGGGCTGGACAATATGGCCCTGAGCGAACAGCAACTGATTGCCGCTATGGTACAACAGCCCAAACTGATGGAACGCCCGGTGATTATTAAAGGTAATAAAGCCGTTATTGGCCGCCCGGCCAGCAATATTCTGTCGTTGTTATCATGAGCTGCCGCATACTGATTTTGTATTATTCACGCCATGGTGCAGTGGCGGCGCTGGCAGACAAAATTGCTATTGGTGTACAGCAAAGTGGCGCAGAGGCACTGATACGTTGTATTCCACCGCTGGATAAACAACACGCCAGCCGCCATGCCGTGGTTGATATTAAAGAGCTGGCCAGCTGTGACGGCCTGGCCTTTGGCAGCCCGGTGCGGTTTGGTAATATGGTTGCCGATGCCAAAGCATTCTGGGACAGCACCACCAGTGTCTGGCTTAAGGGTGAGTTAATTGACAAACCTGCCGGTGTGTTCACCTCGTCCGGCAGTATGCACGGCGGTAATGAAGCTACCCTGCTTAGCATGAGCCTGCCGCTGCTACATCACGGCATGCTGCTAACGGGTATTCCATACAGCGAGCCAGAGTTGCACCAGACGCAAACCGGCGGCACCCCTTATGGCCCAACGCATGTCAGCGGCCACCACGCAGATGATAAACTCAGCGTTGATGAACAGCGGCTGGCCATCGCCTTTGGTAAACGGCTGGCTACATTAAGCCTGCAATTAAAACAACACAGGTTATAAATTATGCAACCAGGCAGTACTGCGCCGATGTCGGTTAAAACAACACGTTACTTATTACTGGGCCGCATTGGTTTTTTTGGTTTGTGGTTATTACAACCGCTATGGATTTTATGGCTGGCGCCGCCACAAATGGGTAATGCTTATGTATTACTTGCGTTGCTCTGGCTGCCGCTGTGGCTGCCATTGTATGGCATTGTCAAAGGCCATGCTTATACCATGGCCTGGGCCAACTTTATTGTGATGATTTATTTTTTGCACAGCCTGACTAACCTGTGGGTGAGCAGCGGTATGCATCAACTATTGTCGGTGGTTGAGCTGGTACTGGCCAGCCTGATGTTTGTTGGTTGTACGTATTATGCCCGCCATCGTGGCCAGGAGCTTGGCCTAAAAATACCGAAGCTAAAAGACGACCCCAGACGTTAATGCTCCAACGGCTGCCCCATATAAAACGCCAGCCGTTGCTGAATAAAGCCGCTGGCGGTTATCTGTTGCAGCGTATCGCGCAGTAACTGCGCATTTTTCGGGTTATGCCGGCTTAAGCCACAATATACTGTTGGTGCTTTTGACCATAACAAATCCGCACTAAAACTCTGATCGTCCAGCGTTTTGACAAAAAAATGGTAAGACAGATCAACCGTCATCACCACATCAAGCCGCCCCTGTTTTAAGCGTAATAAGTTGCTCTCCAACGAGTGCGCATCATCGCGGATCACATCACCACTTTGAAACACCTGCTCCAGCTCCGGGTAGGTAAAACCACGTGTAGTCCCTACTCTTTTGCCTGCCAGGTGTTGGATGGCAGTAATTGGCTCACTTTCGCGGCGGCGCACCAGCAGTTGCCGGGTACTAAACAGCGCGGTGCTCCACAGCAGCTTATCAGGTTCATTTACCCAGTCAGGGTTTAAAAAGCAGGCAATTTCAGCCTGGCCTTCAACCAGCCAGGGTTCTACTCTGGCCCGGGGCAAATTAATATACTGTACCTTGCGGTTAATACGCCGGCCCAGCTCATCAATAATATCTTTGCTCAAGCCTGCTTGCAGTTCGTTGTCGGCATTAAAAATAGCATAAGGAGGAGTATTGGTTTCACTGACAATGGCATAAAGCGGCGCTTTATCCGGCCACGCTGCGCCGGTATAAAACAGCAGAAATAGTAACAATGCAGCTATTGGCATTAGCTTAACTCCCAGAGCAGGCTGTTACTGGCTTCTGCGTTAGTTTTCAACTCAAATTATTGGTGCTAATACAGCCTAGTCGCTTTCTTCCAGCCATTCCACTTTTTCTATCTGGCTGAAGCGGCTGCTTATTTTATGCGCTGACGTATGGATCTGTTTTACATCAGTCGCGGCCTGATCAATATGCTTAGCCAGGTTATCAAAACGGCCACGGAAGCGATCAAAGTCTTCTGCCAGCTTAACCAGGTGCTCCTGAATTAAGTGGATCTGGCGGCGGGTGGCGTCATCTTTTAATACACTGCGGGCCGTGGTTAGCACAGCCATTAACGTAGTTGGTGAGGTTAGCCATACCCGGCGCCGGTAAGCTTCCTCTACGATATCAGCATGGTACGCATGTAACTCGGCAAAAATGGCCTCGGCGGGTAAAAACATTATTGCGCCATCTGAGGTTTCGTTGGCAATAATGTATTTATCGGCAATATCGTTAATATGCTTTTTAATATCCAGCTTAAACTGGCGCTGTGCCAGCTTACGCTCTTCCGGGCCAAATTGCGGATCGGTCATCTTTTTATAGCTTTCCAGCGGAAACTTGGCATCGATAACAATGTTGCCGCTGGGCTTGGGTAAAAACAGCACACAGTCGGCAATACGGCCGTTACTTAAAGTATGTTGCAGTGAAAAATGCTGCTCGGGCATCACATTGCGGATCAGCGCCGTTAACTGCACTTCGCCAAAAGCACCGCGTGAGCGCTTATCAGCCAGCACCTCTTGCAGGCTGACAACGTTAGTAGACAGCTCGGTAATTTTTTTCTGCGCATCATCAATCAACGCCAGCCGTTTAACGATATCGGTAAAGGTTTGGTTGGTTTTTTCAAAGCCTTCACTTAAACGCCGCTCTACCTGACCGGCGATGTCTTTTAAGCGCTGATCAATGCTTTGTGTTAATTGCTTTACCTGCTCTGCCAGCATAATTGCTTGTTGCTGCAGGTTTTTGCTCAGCTCAAACCGGGCTGATTGCTGGGTGTCAGTTATTTTTTGCAATACCTGCAGTAAATGCTCTTGCTGCTGTTGCTGTAAATGCTGGCGCTGCAAATGCTGCTGTTCCAGCAACTGTTGCTGAAACTGCCCCTGCTGTTGTACCAGTTCGAGCTTATGCTGGGCCAGTTGCTCTGCCAGGCCACTGCCCGGTGCTCGGCGTAATAATAACAGTAGCAATAGCCCAATATTCAGTGCCAGCACCGCCGCTATCAGATAAATCCAGTGTTGTAATGTCATAAAACCTCTGCTGTGGCCAAACCATTGCCGCTCATGTTACGTATAACAGGCAACTATACAACTTTATCAGCAGCACTATGAAAGAACTGGCATTATTTCCGCTAAACAGTTTTATCTTACCTGAAGGGCGCATGCGCTTGCGCGTGTTTGAGCGCCGCTATGTCCGTCTAGTCAGCGAAGCCAGTGCCGGTAAACGCGATTTTGCCCTGGCGCAAATTAACCCTTATGTCAGCCAGCAACATGCTGATCGTATTTTGCCACTGGCAACACGGGTAAAAATTGAAGATTTTGAACAGTTGGAAGATGGCTTACTGGGCATCACCATTACCGGTATTGAGCGCGTAAAGATCACCCGCCGCTGGCTGGAACCTGATCAGTTACATGTTGCGATGACAGAGCCTATGGCAAATTGGGCCACAACAGATGTCAATGCGGAATACACGCCGCTTATTAGCCAATTGCAAAAACTGCTACAACAATATCCGGCATTAAACCAGCTTTATCCAACACCTAAATACACCGATGCAGCCTGGCTGGCATCGCGCTGGCTGGAGCTTATTCCGATGCAACCGGCACTTAAGCAAAAACTGGCGCAGGAAAACAGCCCGGCACCTTGTCTGGACAGCTTACAGGCCTGGTTGTCGCATCAGGCCTGAGCGTTGCGTACACGCTGATAAGCGGCTTGTTCGTCGTCAGTTAGCAAGGCAACCAATTGCCAGATGCCTTGCTGTGATTGCAGTGTATAAGAGGTGTGGCAGGTAAACAGCACCTGTTCGTCTTTACCATAAAAATACCAGTACAGGCTGACAAACCTTAAACTTTCTGACAACCGCACCTGGCTCTGTAAACGAAAGTCTGCCCGTGCCACCCCGACCTGACGATACTGCTCGAACTGCTGTTCAAAATACTGCCGCAGGCTTTCGGGCTCAGAAAACATTATTTTGCTTTCATCGGCTAGTAGCAAGCATGGCAATGAGACTAATTCCAGCAAAGGCGACAACTGATAATTGGAGTAGGCGTCGGCATAACGCTGAAAAAACGGCTCAATATTTTGTGGCATTTAGCTGATCCCTAAATATTTATGCACCTGCACACTAAGCCGCCAGTTGTGTTTTTTACACATTGCTATTGCCAGTTCTGTTGCCCGGCGCTGCTGACTGATCGGCTGCAGATAAATCAGCTTAGCTTTAGTATCAGTATGTTGCAATAACTGCAACAGCTCATCGACATGTTTTTCCATCGCAACCGGATGTTTAATCTCGTTGGCTCTGTCCAGCGCACTTTGCAAAACCTTGTAGCCACCAGCCATATTTACCTTGGGTGATACGGTAACCCAGGTTTGCGCTGGTGCTTTAATGGTAAAAGTACCACTGGTTTCAATTTGCGTACTGTAGCCATTTTGGTGTAACAGTTCACACAAGGGGTTAAGATCATACATGCATGGCTCACCCCCGGTGATCACCACATGCTTCGCCTGATAGTCTTCTTGAATAAACCGCGCCAGTAAATCTGCCGCGGTAACTTGCGCCCAGTGCTCTGTCTCGGCCGTTTTAATGACAATATCGCCCAGCGGCAGTGCCAGCTCGTCTTTAATATCCCAGGTGTGCTTAGTGTCGCACCAGCTGCATCCTACCGGGCAGCCCTGCAACCGGATAAAAATGGCTGCTGCGCCGGTAAAACTGCCCTCGCCCTGAATGGTTTCAAAAACCTCGTTAACTTTATACACTCTGTGCTTTGCCCTTTAGCCGGTGGCTGAATTACAGTACAATGCGCGCCCGGCTTCAGGGCCGGCAGCATTAATTGAAAATTTAAGCCGTATTATACAAGAGAGAGCCTGCTATGCCGAACAAAGTTGTGGTGATTTACTCCGGAGGGATGGATTCCTTCACTGTGTTACACAAAGCCGTGCAGGCCGGCCATGATGTGTACGCTTTGTCTTTTAATTATGGCCAGCGCCATGTAAAAGAACTGCAGTGCGCCGCTCAGGTGTGTCAGGAGCTGGGTATCAATCATAAAATTGTTGATATATCGGCGATTAACCAATTGCTGGCAGGTTCTTCATTAACTGACGATATTGATATCCCCGAAGGCCATTACGCCGCTGACAATATGAAGTCTACCGTGGTACCCAACCGCAATATGATTTTACTGTCGCTGGCGGTAGGTTACGCGGTATCGCTGGGCGCATCGCAGGTGTATTACGGTGCGCACTCGGGCGATCATTTTATTTACCCCGACTGCCGGCCGGAATTTGTGCAAAAAATGCATGATGTCTGCCAGATAGCCAACTACGAACCGGTCGATATTATCAGCCCTTATCTGGCGCAAACCAAAATAGAGATCCTGGCCGATGGCCTGGCAATGGGGCTGGATTACAGCAAAACCTGGACCTGCTACAACGGCCGCGAAAAAGCCTGTGGTAAATGTGGTTCTTGTCAGGAGCGGCTAGAAGCCTTTACGCTGAATAACGTCACAGATCCGCTGCCGTATGAGCAAAACCTGAGCTAATACCACACAACTGGTTATAACATATAGAAAAGCGGCCTTGTTGCCGCTTTTGTTGTCTCTATAATGGCGTAAATTTGAATTTGGGCGCTGTTTTATGTTGGCTTTCTGGTTTGCAATTCCGTTCTGGCAAAGAGTGCTGGGAGCCCTGTTACTGGGTGTCACTACCGGTGTACTGCTTGGCGAAACAGCCACCGTCTTTAAACCCTTAGGCACCTTATTTATTAATGCCATTCGCATGCTGGTGGTGCCACTGGTATTTTTTGCCCTGATCAGCAGCATTACTTCACTGGCCGACAACGGCAAAATGCAGCGGCTGGCATTTAAAACCGTGGGTTTGTTTTTACTGACCGCGCTTATTGCCAGTTTAATTGGCTTAACGGTAGGTTCGCTGGTGAACTGGGGCGATGCCGTACAATTAACTGCTGCAGAGATAAAACCGCGCGACATTCCACCGGTAGCCGATGTACTAACCAACCTTATCCCTACCAACCCGCTGGCCGCTATGGTTAACGGTAATATTCTGCAAATTATCGTCTTTGCTGCCTTAGTGGGTATCGCCATTAATAAAATTGGCGAAAAAGCCGCGCCGATGAAAAAAGTGCTGCTGTCCGGTGCTGATATTATGTATCAGATCACCCGTATGGTACTGGAGCTAACCCCGCTTGGTGTATTTGGTTTAATGGCCTGGGTAGTGGGTAATTATGGCCTGGACACTTTGTTACCGCTGGGCAAATTTATTCTGGCCATTTATCTGGCCTGTATTATCCATATCGTATTTACCTATGGCGGCTTGGTTAAGCTGTTTGGTGGTATGCGCCTACGTGATTACTTTAAAGCCATTTTACCGGCACAATTGGTGGCCTACAGTAGCGCCAGCAGTTACGGTACCCTGCCGGTAAGCCATAAAGTGGTCACCGAAAACTTAGGGGTGTCAAAAGATTATGCCAGCTTTGTACTGCCACTGGGCGCCACCATTAATATGGACGGCTGTGGCGGTATTTACCCGGCAATTGCCGCCATTTTTATTGCCCATCTGTATGGTATAGACCTGACAACAGTCGATTATTTGCTGATTGCCGGTACAGCAACACTGGCCTCAGTCGGTACTGCCGGGGTACCAGGTACTGCTATGGTCATGCTAACAGTAACCTTAAGTGTGGTGGGTTTACCGATTGAAGGCATCGCTTTTATTGCCGCGGTAGACAGGATTATCGATATGATGCGCACCGCCACCAATGTAACAGGCGATACCATGGTAGCGCTGGTGATTGGCCGCTCGGAAGGTTTGGTACAAATTGCCGCTGAGCCGACACAACAAAATACTGCAGTAGTATCTTAAATGATGCTACTGCAGTGCTCATTACGCTGCGCTAAACAAACTTTGGTGCAGCTGTTTTACCACTGCCGGGGCATCGGCATCCTGCACTAAAAAGCACAGGTTATGTTTTGAGGCGCCATGGCAGATCAGGCGCATATTAATGCGCTCCAGGGTATTAAATAAATCGCCGGTCACGCCTTTGCTGCTGTGCAGATGGTTGCCAATCACGGCTATCAGGCTTAAACCCTGCTCTACAGACACTTCACAAAAACTGCGCAGCTCTGCCAGTGCCGGCTCTACCGACGCACTAAAGGCACTGCTCATACCGCCTTCATCCAACGTTAGCGCGACACTGATTTCCGAGGTGGTCACTAAATCAACCGAAATCTGGTGGCGGCTTAAAATATCAAACACCCGGGTTAAAAAACCGGCAGCGTGCAACATAGCCGGGCTTTTTACGGTGATCAGCGTTTGGGATTTTCTAAGTGCAATCGCACGATACGGCGGGCGCTCTTTTACCTGTTTGGCAATCCAGGTACCACCGGCCTCTGGCTCGCGGCTGGAGCCGACAAAAACGCCAATATTACGCCGCATTGCCGGTATTAACGTTGCCGGGTGCAAGACTTTGGCACCAAAGGTGGCCATTTCGGCGGCTTCATCAAAGCTGATTTCTTTAATGCAGCGCGCCTGATCGGTTAAGCGCGGATCGGTCGTAAAAATACCGACCACGTCGGTCCATATTTGTACCACAGCAGCATTTAATGCTTCACCCAATAACGCTGCGCTGTAATCTGAACCACCACGGCCAAGCGTGGTAGTCTGGCCGATATCATCAGCGCCAATAAAGCCCTGGGTAACCACTACGTTATCTGCCAGCAAAGGCTGTAATTGTATGGCGCACAACTCGCTAATTTGCGTAATTTGCGGCTCGCCTTTACCAAAGCGGCTGTCGGTACGCAGCACGCGGCGGGCATCAAAGCATAAGCCTGCGACACCACGCTCACGCAACACCTGAGCAAACAGCACTGAGCTTAAGCGCTCGCCAAAAGATTGAATTTCATCTTTATGCGCGCCGCTGTATACCGCACCACCCTGTTCTATCAGGTCTTTTAGCGCCGACAGCAGCTGTTCAATATCAGCCGCTACTGCATCGGGTTGCTGCAAACGGTTTAATACGGCCAGCGTAATACGCTCAATACCCTGATAACAGGCATAGCGTTCGGCAATATCGGTATGTTTGGTAATATCCACTAAAAGGTTAGTAACGCCGGAACTGGCGCTAACCACTACTAAACGGATAGCCGGTTCAGCCAGAATAATGTCAGCACAACGCGACATAGCATCGAAGTCTGCGACACTGGTGCCGCCGAATTTTGCAACAATAAGTTTGGACAAGGGTGCCTCTCCTTATAAAACATAATAAGCAGAGCATGGCATTTGCTAACAGCAAAACGAGAATGACACAGAGCGCTTCTGTAATTTCTGTACACTGTAGTTAACAAAGGCCAGAAGCTCTCCACCGAAATTCAGGTGACAGTCGCAAGGATTCAGCCTTAACGACCGAAAAGTGCAGCTCTATAACTGCGCTTTTCTCGGCGTTAGTCCCCCTTGTTCAGGCTACGATGTATAGACATCTGTCCTGAACTACCTGGCTAACGCGCCTCTTCTGGTCTATCAGATATGATTGACGGGCGACACCTTACCTTGTTTTTATCGCTCAGGCAATAGCCTTTTAGCCGTCTAAAAAACAGTTGCTCAGTTACCACCCGCTGTCGCGTCTGCCAGCGCTTATAATTGCGCACTATGGTAGCGGTTTAAACTGAACAAATCCTTAGCCGAAGTGAAATAAAGCAGTGAAATAAATTAATGCAGCCGGTTAATGTTACGCAGCTGTGCCATAAATTCGTCCATATCGGTTTCTGATTTCGCATCACTGTGCCATTTGTTATGAAACCCCAGCGTTAACTGCACCTTACCATTGCTAAAATACACCTCGTAACCATCAAAGCCGGAATTTACCGTCACGCCGTCCAGCTCAAAGCCGGCACCAAGCTCATTGTTTATTGCCTTGCCGTGCTTTTCTATTTTACTAAACACGCTGAATAAAAATTTAGCATCCAGTTCATTTTGCATCTGTAGTTTGCTCCTGTCTGTGTTGGCTAAAGAGTAACACCGGTTTGCAGCCAATACGCACAAAGGTTATAGTCCGGCCGTCTTATAAGGAGAAATATATGTACAAGACTCTGATTACAACCACTATTGCCCTGACATTTTCAGCCGCTATTTCGGCTAACATCGTTCAGCCGGCGCCACTGGTATCTATAACCAGCCACGATGCTTACTTCGACAACCTGCGCGCCCACTGTGGTAAAGCCTATGAAGGCAAAGTCAGCATTGATACCCCACAAAGTGGTGGCTTTGAAGGCCGCTTAGTAATGCATGTGCGTAATTGTACAGACACTCAATTGCAAATTCCGTTTCATGTGGGTGATGATCACTCCCGCACCTGGATTATTACCAAAACCGGCTCAGGCCTGAGTTTAAAGCACGATCATCGCAAAAAAGACGGCAGCCATGATGTTTCTACCATGTACGGCGGCCACACTGCAGATGCGGGCTGGGCTAATGTGCAAAGCTTTCCGGCCGATCAATATTCAAAAGAGCTGTTCTCGCGTTTAGGTAACCCGCAGTCAAATACCAATATCTGGCAAATGTATATTTATCCGCAAACCTTTAGCTACCGCCTGATCCGCGAAGGCCGAGAGTTCCGGGTAGATTTTGATTTAACCAAACCGGTCGCCCTGCCGCAAACGCCATGGGGCTATAAAGACTAATACCCAGGCACAGGCGACCGGTAAACTGGTCGCCTGATTTCAGTTACGCTAAGATAAACTGATTTTGCCCAACTGGCGCCGCCACAGCGCGTCAGGTAAAGAAGCAAACAACAATAAAAAAACCACGGAGCCACTATGATTACCCTTTCCCGCTTTAGCGCACTTGCTACTGCGCTGACAGCCCTGGCGGTATTAACCGCCTGCTCAGAGCAACCAGCCAGCGAAAAAACAGCAGATGTCAGCCCAACA
Organism: Gammaproteobacteria bacterium HGW-Gammaproteobacteria-15; assembly: GCA_002840125.1. Taxonomy (GTDB): domain Bacteria; phylum Pseudomonadota; class Gammaproteobacteria; order Enterobacterales; family Alteromonadaceae; genus Alishewanella. Next base: position 565,217 of record PGZF01000002.1, on the reverse strand, counting down.
ACAAGCCAGACTGCAGAAAAAAGCTCTGAATTACAGTTTAGCGAAGTCAACCCGCGCTTAGGCGAATATATTAAAACCCTGTCAGCGGATGAATTTCAGGGCCGCGCGCCGGCGACAAAAGGCGAAGAATTAACCGTTGCCTTTTTAGAAGATAACTTTCGCCGCATTGGCTTAAAACCTATTGATGGCGATAGCTATAAACAGCCGGTATCACTGGTACAAATTGACCCGGTTCAGGTATCCGCCATGACATTAAAAGGCGATAAGTTACCGGCGCAGTTTAACTACCGCGACGATATGACAGCCTGGACCACCCAGGTAACCGAACAGGTTGAGGTAACCGACAGCGAAATGGTGTTTGTCGGCTACGGCATAGTGGCGCCGGAATACGGCTGGAACGACTACGAAGGTTTAGACGTAACAGGCAAAACCGTGGTGATGTTTGTTAACGATCCGGGCTTTGCTACCCAGGACCCGGCATTATTTAACGGCAATGCCATGACCTACTACGGCCGCTGGACCTACAAATTTGAAGAAGCTGCCCGCCAGGGCGCCGCTATGGCACTGATTATTCATGAAACCGCAGCGGCCAGTTATGGTTGGGGCGTGGTTGCCCATGGTTCGCCGATTAAATTTGATTTAATCAACGAAAACAAAAATATGGATCGCGCCAAAGTAGAAGGCTGGGTAACCACTGAAGCCGCCGAAAAGCTGTTTGCTAATATCGGCACCGATCTGGCCAGCATGCATAAACAAGCTCTGCAAAAAGATTTTGCGCCGGTTGCGCTTAATGCTACTGCTTCGGTCAGTGTACAAAACAACCTGCGTGAACTGGTTTCCAGCAATGTAGTGGGTTATATCGAAGGCAGCAAATACCCGGACGAATATGTGCTGTATATGGCGCATTGGGATCACCTGGGCATGGACTTCTCTAACCCGAAAAACAAAGTATTTAACGGCGCTCAGGATAATGCATCCGGCACCGGCGGCTTACTGGCGTTGGCCGAATACTTTACCCAACAGGCAAAACCAGAACGCTCGGTAGTGTTTGTTGCGGTAACCGCAGAAGAGCGCGGTTTATTAGGTTCAGCCTGGTATGCAGCTAACCCGGTATTCCCGCTGGAGAAAACCGTAGTAGGCATTAATATGGACGTAATGAACGTTTATGGCCCGATGAAAGATATGGTGATTGTTGGCCTGGGTAATAACAATGCTGAAGATATCCTGATCAAGTACACCGAACAACAAGGCCGTTATGCGGTGCGCGAACATAACCCGGAAGCCGGTATCGCGTATCGCTCAGATCACTTTAATCTGTCGAAAAAAGGCGTGCCAATCCTTTACGCAAAAGGCGGTAACGACCACTTTGAAAAAGGTGAAGAATGGGGCAAAGCCCAGCGCGCTGAATACAATACCTGCTGTTACCACAAGGTAAACGACGAGTGGAACGACGACTGGGATTTACGCGGTGCGCAGCAAGACTTATTCCTGTTTTATCAGGTTGGCAACGAGCTGGCTAACAGCCGCCAATGGCCAAACTGGAATCAGGGCAACGAATTTAAGGCAATACGCGATGCCTCAGCCGAGGCCCGCAAGTAAAAATACCTGCTGATACCAGGGCAGCTCAGGCTGCCCTTTTTTATTGCCGCTATTTTTATCCCACTGCGGCATAGAGATAACCCGGCCCAACTGATATATTCATAATCTATTCAGTAAGTTCAGCTTACTGTCGGCTCAATTGACTAAAGGATAATCCCCATGCGCTGGTGGCATAAAACGCTGCTTACAGGCTTAGTGCTCATGCTGCTGTTACTGGCTACGGGTTACTGGTACCTGCAAAAAACGCTGGCTGCTCTGCCCGTGCAAAACCTGCATTACGACGTTAAAGCCCTGTCGCTGCGCCAGCTGCAATTACGCCATGTCAGCTTCAACATTGCCACAGCCAATGCTCACGTGCAGCTGAATGACGTGGCGGTTAGCTGGCAGTTTCCAGCCTGGTTTAATCTGGCACTTAATCATGTGCAACTGGGCAGCGGCAATATTACCCTTACCAGCTGGCCACAATCTGATACCAGTACTGAAGAGACAGCACCGCCTTCTTTTAGCCTGCCTGAAAACTGGCAATTGCCAGCCATATTGCCCGGCACCGTTTCGCTGCAACAGCTTGGTATTCACCTGCCCTGTGGCCAGAGCCGCTGCAGTTATCAGCTGCAGGCGGAAATGAGCATTGTGCAGCAAAAACTGCAGTACCAGCTTACTATTGCCGATGCTGCCAATACCGACACAGACAATGCCGATGCTACCAGCAGTGATATAGCGCGGTTAAAGCTGAGTGGCGATTACCAGACCATACACAACCTGCCACTGCTTAATGCGCAACTCACGCTGGATGACAGCGCCTGGCTTGAGCTCAGCCAGCAGCTCTCGGCCCAGAGTGGTATTAACGCCAGCGGCGAATTTAAACTGGATATTGCCCCGCCCTCGCCCTGGTTATTGCAGCAATTTAAGCTGTGGCAAATTGAGCTGCCAGCAGATGCTTTAGCCCAGTTTACCGCACCGGTAACAGTGCAAAGTAACTGGCAACTGGCACTGCCGGAACACCTTAGCCTGGCCAGCCTTAGCCAGCAAGCCAGCGGCAGCTGGCAACTAAGTGCTAACCTGCCCACACCGCTTAGTCTGCCGGGCATAGGCCAGTTGCAAGGCACTGTTGTTGCCAAACTGGGCCTTGAGCAAGGCGAGCTAACCCAATATCAGTTAAATAGCCAGCTAACCTTATTAAAGCCGCAATTATCCGGTGATTTGCTGCAGTTGGGCCTTAATGCCGATGCGCTGCATATAACAGTTAATGCCGATGGCAAAAACCAACCGCAACTTAACGCTCTGCCACTCTATGTTGCACTTAACAGCGAAGGTAAAACAGCACTGGGCTTGACCAGCAATGTTATGCTTAACCTTACGCCGCCTATCAGCGCGCAACTGCAACAGGCAAAGCTAAGCCTGAAGCAACAACTGTTTAACCCGGCGCCAGACACTAAACTAGGCGAAATAACACTTAACAGCGACTTTAATGCCTACTGGCTGGCCGACAACTGGCAGCTGGATATCCAGCAGTTAACCGCCAATATCGCCACCCTGAGCACACCGGATATTAAGGGCCGCAATATTAAACTCAGCCTTAGCCCTGGTCAGTTTAATGGTGATGACCGCTTCAGCCAGGTTAAGCTGCACGCAGATATCAACCTTAGTGTGGCCGAGCTTGCACATTCACAGCTAAAAAGCCAAAGCTGGCAGTGGCAAAGCAAACTCAGGGGCGATCTTAACGCCTTAACGCTGGACGGCCATATTGGCAATGCTGCCAGCCTGGGGCTGAAACATCAGCTGCGCTATCAGCAGGATCAGCTGGAGCTAAGCTGGCAACTGGATGATATGTTTTTGCTGGCCGGTAACCCGCTGGCGGCAACCTTAACCGACTGGCCTGATTTACTTGAGTTTAACCGCGGCCGCATTGCTGGCACAGGCGAATTAACCCTGCTACCGGCGCTCAGTGCCAGTGCTAACGTTAATTTGTCGGGTGTCAGTGGTATTTATGATCGCAGCCTGTTTAAAGAGTTAACCACAGCGCTGCAGCTAAACTATCAGGCCGATACAGTGCAACTGGGTACAAAGGACGCCACCGTGGCAGAAATTGAGCACGGCGTGGTAGTCGGGCCGCTAAAACTCAATGCGCAATATACCGCTAATACCGATGCCATTACTGCCGGTAAACTGGATATACAACAGTTGCAACTGCTGGCTATGGGCGGGCAGGTACAGGTGCAGCCGGTACTACTGGATTTAACCCTGGCAGAGCAGCAGTTATTACTACAGTTAAAACAAATTGATTTAACCCAGTTGCTGCAACAACACCCCACTACCGATCTTACCGGCAATGGCCGTATCTCGGGCACTATTCCGCTGCTGCTGGGCCGTAACGGTGCCAGTGTAAAAGATGGTAGCATTGCCGCAGAAAGCCCGGGCGGCAAGTTGCAGTATCGCCCGCCTACAGCGCAATCTATGGCAGCAACCAACCAGGGCATGAAAGTGGTGCTGGAAGCACTGGATGATTTTCATTATTCGGTGCTGTCGAGCAATGTCAGCTATGATACCAGTGGTAAATTGTTGCTGGGGCTAACATTGAGAGGACAAAACCCGGCGCTTGAAGCTGGCCGGGCCATAAATCTGAATATCAATCTGGAAGAAGATATACCGGCGCTGATCACCAGCCTGCAGCTTAGCAGCAAAATCAGCGATAAAATAAAGCAACGGGTGCAACAACGTTTACAACAGTCAGGCGCAAAACGCGCTAACGGAGTACAACCATGATACAACAACTTAGTGGAGCAGTCGTGCTGGCACTGTTACTGGCCGCCTGCACCCCCAAAGTGCAGGTGGCATTGCCAGCCGAACCGATTAACATCAACCTGAATGTGAAAATTCAGCACGAGATCTATATTAAAGTCGATAAACAGCTGGATGAATTATTCAGCGATGACAGTGGTTTATTCTAAGGAGCACATGATGAAACGGTTTAATAAATTAAAACTGCTACTGTTACCTGCGCTGTTTGCCATTAGCCTGCCGGTACTGGCAATGAATTTACAGCAAGCGATGTCGGCACTGGGCCAGGCCAAAACACAAGGCTTGGTTGGCGAGCAGGCTAACGGCTATTTAGGCGTTGTCAACAACAGCGGCGATGCGGCCAATATTGTAAAATTGATTAACGACGCCCGCCGTGCTGAATACGCCAAACTGGCACAACAAAACAACATAGCGGTAGCAGACGTAGAAGCAATGGCGGGCAAAAAAGCCCTCGAGCGTACCAGCGCCGGCCATTATATTTTGCTTGACGGTAACTGGATTAAAAAGCCCTGAAACCCGGCCCTATAAGCCTGGTACCTGCCAAACCGGCATCTGCAGGCAAGATGCCGGTGTCTGCACATTATTGGCGATTGGGGCATAGGTTTTATCTATGCCCATAAAACCCTATCTCAGCTTTCTTTGCTTGTTTTACGCCAGTTTATACAGCGCCGGCGCGCTGGCTCAATCACAGCAGTTTGATGCGCTGGTTAAACAAATAGAAGGTGGCGAACGGCCTTTTTTCAGCATAGCTGATTATCGGCAAACTCTGCTTGAGCTTGAAACCGCCCTGCCCGAGAATGACAGCAAACGTACCAGTGTGCTCAACCGGCTACGCTGCACTTTGGCTTATTTTGATAAACCAGAGCAAGGTATTAGTTTTAGCGATGAAAAGCTCAGCCTGGCAAAAGCACAGCAGGATCATGAAGCCTTGGCCGACTATTATGTCTGCCGGTATTACCTTTACAGCCAACTGGGGCAAACCCAGCTGGCAGAGCAAAACGCCCGGCTTAGCTATGACGCCGCCAGTGCCAGTGAAAACCCACTTAGTATTGCCATTAGTTTAAGTTTGCTGGGTAATATTGCCTCTTACCGCGGCAATTATGCCGATGCCATGCAGCATTATGTTAGTGCGTATCAGCTGCAGCTTAATTTGGGATATCAGTCTTATATCAGTGACTTAGTATTATCCATAGCCGCCACTTACCGTCGTATGGGCTTGTATCAGGAGGCGTTGAACTATCTGCAGCAGGCAGAGCAGGAGTTTAGCGCACCACAAGAGCAATTTCGTCTGGCGATGATCTTAAACGAAAAAGCTTTCTCTTATGCTGAGATGAACCAGCCTCAGCAGGCACTGGAGTTATTTGAACAAGCTTTACAGGCCTATAAACAGCTAAACGAACCGTTATGGCAAACCTCCATTAAGGTAAACCTGGTGTGGGTATATAACCTGTTGCAGCAATATGACAATGCCCTGGCATTTCACCGCCAGGCACTTGCAGAGCTAAACAGCAGCACAGTGCCGGATCAGTCTTCGCTTGCCACTTACAAAGGGCTGTTAGCGCTGTACCACGGCGAAACCCTTATTGCCTTGCACCAGCCCGAGGATGCGCTGCATCAGGTTACGCTGGCCGAGCACCACCTCAGTACGGATGACAACCCACGTTACCTGCTTATGCGCTATCAGGTAAAAGCCAAGGCACTGGCGGCTTCCGGCGATACTGCAGCGGCTTATCAAATGCTGCAACGCTACGTTACGCTTAATCAGCAACAACAACAGCAAGCTAAAGAGCAACAAAGTAATTTGCTGCGTATCCAGTTTGACTCAGCCCATCAGCAAGAGCACAACCAGCAACTGGCGGCAGAAAAAGCGCTTATGCAACGGCATGTCAGCACCTTGCAGCTGGCGCAGCGCTGGCAATACGTGGCACTGAGTTTAACTGCATTATTACTGCTGATTTTATTTATTGCTGCTTTATCACTAAAACAGCGCAACCGCAGGTTGCATAACCTGGCCATGACAGACGAGTTAACCGGTATTGCTAACCGGCGGCGCATTATGTTGCTGGCCGAGCAAGAGCGGGTAAAAGCGCTGGATACCGCCCTGCCACTGAGTTTTCTGATCCTCGACCTGGATCACTTTAAACAGGTAAATGACCGTTACGGCCACGAAGCCGGCGATTTAGCCCTGCAGCAATTTAGCCTCACTATCAGCAGTTTACTGCGTGAGCAAGACCACTTTGGCCGTACCGGTGGCGAAGAGTTTTTAATCGTGCTGCCCGACACCAGGCTGACACAAGCAGAAGTCATCGCTGAGCGCTTGCGTAGTGCTGTTGCGGCTATTTGCGTTAGTAACAGCAAAAACCCTTTTTCTATTACCTGCAGTTTGGGTATTACCCAAAGCCGCCCAGATGAGTTATTAAACATTACACTGGGCCGCGCCGATGATGCGCTGTATCAGGCCAAAGCTGAGGGCAGAAACCGGGCTGTCAGCCTTGTATAGCCCGACTTTAGTCTAATACCTTCCCTGTTAACATTTTTGTACTATGCTGAGCTGACCCTAACCATAATTATATCAATACCTACAGAGGCTAAAAGATGAATGCCATTTTTCTGATGTTGATGGGGCTTGGCGCCATGGCGCTTGGTTACTTCGTCTACTCCAAATTTATTTGCGAAAAGATCTTTAAAGTTGACCCGAACTTTCGTACTCCCGCCCATGAAATGCAAGACGGCGTAGATTACGTTCCTACTAACAAATATATCCTTTGGGGCCACCACTTTACTTCTGTCGCCGGTGCAGCGCCTATTATCGGCCCGGCTATTGCCGTGATCTGGGGCTGGGTACCCGCGTTTTTATGGGTAGTATTTGGTACTATTTTCTTTGCTGGTGTGCATGACGCCGGCGCTATCTGGGCCAGCAGCCGCAACAAAGCAAAATCTATCGGTGCCTTAACCGGTGATATCGTTGGTAACCGCGCCCGTAGTATCTTTATGATTGTTATCTTCTTAGTATTGCTGATGGTTAACGCCGTTTTTGCCGTGGTTATCGCCGGCCAGCTAATTAGGTTCCCAAGTGCCACTATCCCGGTGTGGGGCGCTATTGTCGTTGCACTGATTATCGGCCAGCTGATTTACCGTAAAAATATGAGCCTGCTGCTGGTGACTATCGTCGGTGTGGTTGCGCTGTACGGCATGATCTACATTGGCCCTACCCTGCCATTATCATTACCGGAAATGGTTGGGCCGCTGAGCGACAACCAAACCTGGATCATTATGCTGTTTGTCTATGCCGCTATTGCATCCTTACTGCCGGTTTGGATGCTGCTGCAACCACGTGACTACATCAACGGTATTCAGCTGTTTATTGGCTTAATTCTGTTATACGGCGCAGTAATTATTTCCGGCCCGGATGTAGTAGCACCAGCCTTTAATACTGATGTTCCGGAAGGCACCCCATCTCTTATTCCGCTGCTGTTTGTTACCATTGCCTGTGGCGCTATCTCGGGCTTCCACGGCCTGGTATCCAGCGGTACAACTTCTAAGCAACTGGATAAAGAACCCGATGTGCGCTTTGTTGGTTACTTTGGTGCCGTAGGCGAAGGCTCATTAGCGTTAGCCGCAATTATTGCCGCCACTGCCGGTTTTGCTACGCTGGCCGACTGGCAATCTATTTACCACAGCTTTGGCCAGGGTGGTGTATCGGCCTTTATTACCGGTGGTGCGAATATTCTGCAAGCCGGTATCGGTTTAGACACTGTGCTGTCGCAAACGCTGTTAACGGTAATGGTCGTATTATTTGCCGGTACTACTATGGACACCGGTTTACGTTTACAACGTTATATCTTCCAGGAATGGGGCAGTATTTATAACATTGGCTGGATGCAAAAAGCGGCTCCTGCCACGCTATTAGCGGTAGGTTCATGTTTACTGCTGGCATTTGGTGCCGGTGGCGACGGTTCGGGCGGTATGTTGATATGGCCACTGTTTGGTACCACTAACCAGTTACTGGCTGGCTTAACCTTACTGGTTATCACCGTTATGCTGGTTAAATTGCGCCGGCCAATGTGGTACACACTGGCACCGTTAATTTTTCTGCTGATCATGACCACGCTGGGTCTGCTTATTCAGCTTAAAAGCTTCTACGACAAAGGCGACTGGTTCCTGTTCACCATGGACTTAATTGTACTGGTAGCAGCCATTCTGGTATCACTGGAATGTAGCTCGGCATTAACCAAACAACTTAAAGCCAATAAAGCTAACCCCGCTGCTGACGAAGCATGAGTTTAGACAAATTTAAGGCCTGGTTCCGCCAGGCCAGTTTTTACGCAGAAGAAGCCTACAATGCGCCCTATCGCAGTGCGATAGCGCGCGCAAGGCGTGAACAGGACGACCTGTTTATGCTGCTGATATTCTCTGAAATGATGGGCGTGTCCAACCCCGCCAGTTACTACACCCTTGAGTTACAACCTTTATTAATGGAACGCTTCCATGACTGGCATACCCGTATGGGCATGGAGCATTCGCCACTGGATAATTTCAAATGTTGTTAACCGACAAACGTGTGCTGCTGTTTGGTGGCAAAGGCGGTGTGGGTAAAACCACGACCTCCTCGGCAATGGCAGTGCTGGCAAGCCAGCGCGGCAAAAAGGTTTTGCTGGTTTCCACCGATCCGGCACACAGCCTGGCCGATGCTTTTGACCGTGAAATTGGCGACAATATTACCCGGTTAGCCCCTGATTTAGACGGTTTAGAACTAGACCCGGACCGCGAGGTAGAGCAACATCTGGCCAAAGTTACCGCCCAGTTAAAGCGCTTTACCCGGCCCGAAATGTACAGCGAAATTGAACGGCAGATGCGTTTAACCCGCCAATCTCCCGGTGCGCAGGAAGCGGCGATGCTTGAACGCATTGCTAACGTGATTGAACTTGGGTTAAAAGACTACGACTTAGTGATTTTCGATACCGCCCCTACCGGCCATACCCTGCGGCTATTAAGCTTACCCGAAGCCATGGCAGCCTGGACGCAGGGCCTGCTGAATGCCAATAAGCGCTCAGAAAAACTCGGTGACGTACTGGGCCACTTAACGCCCAAAGCCGGGCGCGATGTCGACAACCCGCTGGCTGATCCTAATCAAAACGCTACCGATGGTATGGATGCACGCAATAAAGCCATTACCGAAGCCTTACTGGCCCGCCAGCGCTTGTTGCAACGTACCCGCGAAGTGTTAACCGACAGCAGCCGCACTGCCCTGCTGTTTGTATTAACGCCAGAAAAACTGCCAATACTTGAAACCGGCCGCGCAGTACAAAGCTTATTGCAGGAAAAACTGCCGCTGGCAGGTTTGGTAGTAAACCGCATATTACCCGACAACGCCGATGGCGACTTCCTCGCCGCCCGACGTGCGCAGGAAAAAGTGCATTTAGCCCAGATAGAGCACGATTTTGCCAAACTGCCGCGTTACAAAGTGCCACTGCAGGCTACCGATATTCAGGGCTTAACAGCACTGCAGCATATGGCAACCTTACTGGAGCAAGCCGGTTTATAGCCGGCAAGCATTACTAAATTTTGTTATATTTAATTTCGCTAATTAGCCACGATTAACAATGGACTCATTTAATGAGTTGATCACTTGTACTATATATTGCTTATCAGTGCTGGTTAAAGCCTGATTTTCACCAGATGCAGTATTTAGGATAACTGAATAAGTCGGTTTGTTTTTCATAAACATATAAATTGCTAACCCAATTAATAGCAACCCAAAAAAGAACATCCCTCCACTACCCAATAAACATGCTAGACCTATGAACCCCAATATAACAGCAGCGCCATGGTTTGGCGCTATTTCCCCAGATTTTACTGAGGTTACATTACTCATCGCATATGTTTGCCCGTTTACAATAAAGCGACTATTGCTCACCGTCACATTACCTTGATTGAAAAATACTTTTTCTTCCATAAATCCTCTTTAATAAAAATATAATCCAGAATTTTAAACTTCAGTAAAACCATGTAAGGTTATAGCAACTTGTAAAAAAAAATCAACAAGCAATAAAAAAGGATATTAACGGTAATGGGCAGTGAAAGCGGCTTCTTATCCATACAACATCATTGAGGCTTATGAATAGTCCCAGAGCCATCTTATTTAGCGCCAGGGTTATTATGACTTTCGGCGCTGACTGCGCAGGATCACGGGTCAATTTTTAAAAAGTCAAAATTTATTATTACCCATAAAAGTTAGAAATTGGGTTATGTATATGCTGCATGATTCAGCAGCTGATTGTAGCCAAGCACCATATCATCAATAAAATCTTCGCCAATTGCAGGAAAACCGTAGATAAGAGACTCGCGTTCTCTAACTCTAAACAATTTATAAAGATAGCTTTCGTTTTTATTAGAAACGTGAACTGCCTCAAAGGGACGATTTTTAATAATTTCTTTGTTTAGATCACTACCCTTTATCAGGTTATATTGGTCCACGGTTATATCAATTACAACTTCATCAATTTCGAGCCAATAGTGCGTTATTTGATCGTTCCCGCCAGTGACGGCACTAACCCCCTGAACTTCGATATCTGGCCATAATTCAATAAAATGATAAGACAAAAGCATTGCGGATAATTTACAACTCATAATTGGAAAACAATCAATTACAAGTCTCGTATTCGATTTATCACACTTCTCAAGCAGTCCTCTGAACTTAAACGCTTCTTCTTTTATCTCGCTGATTGTTGGCAAAGATTTTATTTCCCTGATGCTAAAGATTAAGCTAAGGCGCAGGCTTTAGCCTGCTCCAACGAACGAAGTGAGCGGTTTTACCTGTTGACTCCGGGAAGGCTCATATGTGTTATATTTCGTGGCCATATACTAAAACACCAAGCTCAGTATCAAAGCATTTAAATTGGCCAATTTTAGCTAGCACACTATTGATTTCAGAGGAGGATCCGAATAATTCAACCCACTCAATTTCTTTGTAAAAATAATTACAGTCATTTTTACCTTCAGCTACCCAAAGCTCTTCAATATCTTCCAGCTCGGGACGATAGGTATTGTATGCATCTTCTCGACTAACACGCTTTAACTTCATACTTGGTTTCGCAAAACCACTTTTTGATATTTCAGAAAATAGCTTACGCCACTTGGCATTAGACATAAGTGAAGCCGAAAACGATTGAGCTATGATCCTATCAATTTTCTCTTCATATGCTTTTAGATCGAAAACTTTCATGTCAGAAAAACCATCCCTTTAATTGCATTGATACTGATTGAGCCTTCTGTCCAGTCCAGCCAGATTGGCTAAGCTGGAAGGCGACGAACCCCAAAAAGAGAAGGCCAAAGGAAATTTTATACTACTCAACATTCGTACTATTGTGGAACTAATTTTCACGCGTCGCTCTTTATGTGTGCGTTCCAAGCTATCGCCTGGCAACCATGATGGCAAATAAAGCAGTCTATCTTGCTGATGGACAACAGCCTGGCCGCTAACGCGGTCAGAAGAGCGGTTTTACTTATTGCCTCCGAGAAGACTCATATGTGTTAGCACCGACTACTTGCATTTGATTTTTGCTTTTTTCCATGGATGGTCGATAGACACAGCACCACCAATAAAAATACCGCCATCAGTAGCGCCTGTATTATTGTTAACTGCTTCAAAACCAGCTGGACAAAGCTCAGATGCACGCTTAGCCCAGAACTGTTCCACGGTAGCAGGCGACGTTGTGCCATTGCCATAATACTCAACGAGATAATGGTCATCACCTAACTTTGAATCTTTATAACCGCCTGACCAAGTATGAGCTTGATATCCTGTAGCACAGGCCGTCAATAAGCCCAAGCTCAAAACAACTAAGATTGATTTCATTTCTTCTCCTTAGTGACCAACAGTGCTAACGCCCCTCGTAGGCATGCGAGCTTGTGAGCGTCGCAGGCCACGAATGACGAGGATTGTTATACTTGCGAGCGTGATATTTCATTACATGTCTTTATATTGTTTTTATTTAGCTGCAAGTAGTTATCGTGTTTAAAAAACTTTGGCCCAATCCAACCGTCTTCATGTGTAAACGCCATTGACCATGCAAAATTTTTGGGGAACACATGAAAATCCAACAATTTAAAATTGCCTGATGGCTTTGTTTTGGTAACAAAAATTTCCTTTTTGAATTCCCCAAAACTATCCGGCATTAGATAGTAACTTGGCGCAAAATGTTCTTCGTATTTTGCAACCGCTTCCTGATTTTGCCAGTCACTGTGGATCTCGTCCCATAAATAAGATTTTCCAACTCGAATACCGTGAAATGACGTTCTATGATTGCAAAAGACCGATAACCATTTTTGAGCAATCAAAAGTGCAGCGTCATCACCTACAATCTGAAAATTTGTAATTCCCAGAGCTTCAGGCAAATTCAAATGTCACCCACCTGTATAACGCCCGCCACAAACGCGAGCAACGTGTTGCGAGTCGAGCCGCGAAGCGGCGTTTTGATGGCGATTGTTAGTTGTCTTCAGCAATTTTTAACCACTTCTGATTTACATTCTGGTCGCCAATATCAAGATACTGAACAACATTGACCCCAATGAACATATAGTTAAGTTTTTCCGGAACGAAAAACAATTTGTCGGTATGGTTTAATCCCGTATCGCTCAGCACGCTATAACCTTCGAACTTTTTTGGCCTTATTAAAGAAACAGAAAAAGACTCTTCACTCCAAGAAAGTTTAAAACCTTCCCAGTCTCCAATTTTCGACGTCGCCAATACCTGCATTTGCGTCTGTTTTTCTTCATCAAAATAATCGACAACCACTTCAGGTTCATTTGACTTTGCATTTAGTTTAACGCCATACCGGATACCTTTATTTCCTGCAAAGTCAGATAAAACATACATCGCGGAAGAGTTCCATTTGGAGTTTTCAGCAAATTTCTTTGAAACGAGATGCGTTGTTAAGTAGCAATCTTTCTTGCACTCAATTTGTATAGGTCTGGTTTCAACATTCCCTTCCGCTATATTGTGTTCAGAGTTAATCAATAGAGACTTCGCAGATAAAAAACTCGAAAAAAATAACAGTGATAGTGGAAATAGCCTTTTCATATTACTCCTTGGCATAACGCTTTAGCGTTTTATCCGGCACGCTGTTCAGTGACGGCTAAACGCCTGTTGAACGATCCGGTTCACGCTTTCACGCTGTGTAAACTCCACTCTATCTTTTGTAAATAAAATCAAGCTATCCAATAACACTACGTAAATCAACAGATTTTTATTCAGCAGGATGCTTTTGCTTGGCGAAAGCGTGGTTTAAGCTTGCGATTTACTTGCTAACAATAAATTCACCTAAAACTATTTATCTACCCATGCAATTTATTTTAATTTACACGCCATACAACGCTTGCTGCAAAGCGTGAAACTCGTCTTTAAATGCTTGTTCTGCTTTGGCTGGAAAGGGATACCCTGCCGGGCCGACAAAAACGAAATCGGTTTGGGCGGTCAGGTTATTGTCATTGCGAATGCGGTTATAGGCTTCTATCCAGGCGTCATAGTGTTCTATCAGGCTAACGGCGTGCAGCATAAGATGCGCTGGGATCAGATGGCCTTTGGCCAGTAGCAGATCACGAATGGCGATATTGCCCTTTTGAATTACCTCAGCTTCTAAATGCAAGTTTTTGTTATCCCAGCGCTGAAAGGCGCGCTTGGTGCGCTCTAACTGCATTTGCATAGGGCCAAACAGCTCGGCCAGTGCTTGCTGTTTCCAGTTACGGGTAGATTCAAACACCTTTAAGCCCTGGCTAAACTGGGCTTCTATCTGGGTTTCAATGGTTTTATTGCGCCGCAAAAACAATACGCCCAGCAAGGCCGTTACCACGCTGCTGCCAAGAAAGCTGCCGATAAGTACTTCCAGAAACTGGGCCATTTGCCTTTGCCTTTTGATGTTGTGGCTTAAGCAATAAAAATAGCAGGCCGCTGCGCTGTAGCGCAGATTTTAAGCTTTATCTTTTTGTGCTACCCATTTAAGACCATAAAATACTTAAGATAATTAAGCCGATAATCGCAGACATAAACAATATGTTATACAAGGAGCTGGTAAGCCAGAACTTCAACATGGTTTTACCCCAGCTTTGCTGGTAGTAAAATTTTTGGCTTAACAATAAGTAAGTTGGGATCCAAATCAGGGTGGCCGCGGCCAGCCATTCAATGGGCTGCACCAGCCAGGGCCAGCTAACGGCAGCAAGCGCCTGTAATGCCAGGTACAACACTGAGAACTGCAGAATAAAACTGTGGCTGTGCAGTGCCACAATTAAATGCTCGGTATAGTACCGCTCTGAGCGGATATACATTAGCTTAAGCAGCAGCGCAAATAACGGCAGCAGCAAAAACATCATTTGCGGTGCCAGGCTGAAGAATTTATTTATCGCCAGTTTCGGGTTGGCAATAATGGCATCCAGTTTGGTGTAAAAGATGTCTTTGTCGTCATCTGATAAAAACATCAGATCGTTATCCGTCGGCCCCTGCTTTTTTACGCCTTCATTAATACCGGTCATCAGCCCGCTAATGCTTTCGGCCTGCTCTACTGTTATACCATCAGCGGCCAGCTGAGCGTTATCGGTGGGTATATTTACAGTGCCCACTGATTCAGGCATTAATTGAGCAAACAGTAAAAAGGCAATAATTGAGGTAAATAAATACAGCCGCAGTGGCGGCACATAAGGCACGCGGTGGCCCTGTACATAACGGCGGCTTAAAAAGCCGGGCCGGAACCATAGCGGCACCAGTGTGCGCCAGACGCGGGTATCCCAGTTACTAAACTCACCGAAAAACTCTGTTACCACACCACTGACATTACGAATGTAGCTTTTCTTTTCCTGGCCACACTGATGGCAAAAATCACCTTGTAAGCTGGTGTGGCAGTTATCACACTGCCGGGCTGATAAATCCATTTTAGTCTCATGTTTTATTATTATCTGCGCCACCGATTCTACGTTAAGCAATTGTTTTGGCAACTGTTGTCCGCAACTTTGCCGCGGACACAGCAATTGTCCGCGGACAGTGCTAAAAGCCACAGTAAATAGAATAAGTCATTATTACTCAATATGTTAAATATTGGCACTAAAGCTGCTATATCACTACATTGCTAATAAGTAAGAGCACAATAACGATGATCCAGGGTACACAACAACAAGACAATATTATTCAGCGCCCGGCTAAAAGCGCGCTGCGCCGGTTTCTCCCAGCCGTTGCCATCACCGGTACCACTTTGGTACTGGCGGTGGCGTTTTTTCAGTCGGTTGGCGAAAGCGCCAGTTTAGTTTTACCGCGCAGCCAAATGCAGTTTGCCAGTGTACAACGCGGTGACTTAGTGCGCGATATCGCGGTGCAGGGCCGTATTGTGGCCGCCAATGCCCCTACTCTGTACAGCCAGGAAACCGGCCAGGTGCAATTATTTAAACAACCGGGCGAAGCGGTAACCCTGGGCGATTTACTGGCTACCATTACCAGCCCGGCGCTGCAAAACGATTTACAACAGCAACAGGCGGTATTGGCCAGCATGCAAAGCGAGGCTGAACGTGCAGAATTAGACGCGCGTGAGCAACAGCTGGATATGGAGCAGGTAATGAATGCCGCGCAGGTAAATTTGCTGGCAGCAAGGCGCGAACTGCAGCGGGCCACCCAGTCGATTGAGCTTGGCGTTATTCGCAAACTGGATTTTGATATCGCCACCGACAATCTCACTAAAGCCGAATTGGAGTTTGATCATGCCAAACGCAAAGTTGAGCTGGCAAAAGACAAACTCAGCTTTGAACTGAGCTCACGGGCGCAAGATATTCACCGCCAGCAACTGGTGGTAAACGAGCTGGAGCGCAAAGTCACCGCATTAAATATTACTGCGCCGGTTACCGGCCAGCTGGGTAACTGGCTGGTTGAGCAGCAAAGCCATGTGCTGCCAGGCCAGGCGCTGTTAACTGTTATTGATTTAAGCCAGTACGAGGCCGAACTTGCCGTACCGGAAAGCTATGCCCGCGATTTATTGCCCGGCCAGCAGGTAGAGGTAGATTTAGGCAACCAGCAGTTAAGCGGTGCCATTAGCTATATCGCGCCGGAAGTACGCAGCAACCAGGTAAGTGCCAGGGTGCGCTTTAGCCAGGCCGACAGCCGGCAATTACGCCAAAGCCAGCGCTTAACCGCACGGGTAATACTGGAGCATAAAGAAAACGTGCTGAAAATTGCCCGTGGCGACTTTATCAGCTCAGGTGGTGGCCGCCAGGCCTACCAGGTAGTGAATAACCAAGCGGTACGCAAGCCGGTTGAATTAGGCGCACTGTCGGTACAGTGGGTAGAAATACTCAGTGGTGCCACTGAGGGCGAACAATGGGTCATTTCCAATTTAGCCGACTTTAAAGACTTAAACCGGGTGAACCTGAATTAACAATGCAACGAATCAAATATAGGAATAACAGATGATAACGCTAACCAACTTAGGCAAAGTTTTTCGCACCGAATTAATTGAAACCCATGCCCTGCGCGAGGTTAACCTGCAGGTAAATGAAGGCGAGTTTGCCGCCCTTACGGGCCCGTCGGGGTCGGGTAAATCTACGCTGCTAAATATTCTTGGCACGCTGGAAAGCTTTGACAGCGGTGATTACCAGCTTGATGGCAAATCGGTAAAAGGTTTACCGGATGCCGCCCTATCCAAGCTGCGTAATGAAAAGATAGGTTTTATCTTTCAAAGCTTTAATTTAATTAAAGACTTCAGCATTTACGACAATATCGAACTGCCTTTGCGCTACCGTGGCCTAAAAGCGGCAGAGCGTAAGCAGCGTATTGAGCAAGCACTGGAGTTGGTTGGCCTGCATGCGCGGCGCGATTACCTGCCGGGCCAGCTATCCGGTGGCCAGCAACAGCGCGTGGCTATTGCCAGAGCTATTGCCGGCCAGCCACGCATTTTACTGGCCGACGAACCTACCGGTAACCTCGACTCGTTAATGGCGCGCCAGGTAATGGAGCTGCTGGAGCAAATTAACCGGCAAGGTTGTACCATTTTAATGGTCACGCATGACCCTGATCAGGCGCGGCGCGCCGGGCGTAATATCCAGATCATCGACGGCCAGTTACACGACTCTACTATGTACGATCCACTGGCGCAGCACACTGCTTAAGGAACTGTTATGGAACAGCTATTTTACTACCTCAAAGTCAGCTGGTTTAGCATTAAACGCGCGCCCCTGCCTTATATGTTGACAGTATTGATCTTAAGCCTGGGGCTGGGTGTGTTTTTCAGCAACGCCACCTTTTATTACCGAATGAACAGCGATCCACTGCCAGATAAAAGTGACAAGTTGTTTTTTCCAATGCTGATGTTGGTGCCTTACCAGTGCAGCGATTGCAAACCGCCGCCAGTGCTAAGTTACAGTAATGTCGCCAAACTGGACGTTAGCACTATCCCTAGCGCCAAAGCCGCTATGTACAGCGCCGATGGGTATCTGCGTCAGCATGCAGCACAGCCCCCAACGCCGGTAACTGTTCGCATTACTCAGCGTGACTTTTTCAGCATGTTTGATGTACCGCTGCTGCATGGCACTATCTGGGCAGACAATCAGGCACGCGACGAGCTGCTGCTAAGTAAAGCTACGGCAGAAAAAATACTTGGCCGAACCGACGTGGTCGGGCAGCAGTTGCTGCTGGACGACAGGCTGTTTACCATTATAGGCGTGCTTGATGACTGGCAAATGTTGCCAAAGCTATATGATGCTTACAATCGGCAGTATCTGAACCCGGTCGAAGATGTTTATCTGCCACTGGAAAGTGGCTACGACTATAACTATTTATCAAGTACCAACTCATCTACTTTTGACGATGCCGATTTCCGTAAGCTGGCCACAGATGGCCGTAACAAGGCCCTACACCAATTGCAATACTGGGTGCAATTAGACACTCCGGCACAGCAGCAGGCATACCGCCAGTTTATGGCTAATTTGGTTACCGATGAAAAAGCCGCTGGCCGCCATCCGAGCGCCGAAGCTAATCAGTTAGTGATGTTGCGTGATATCGTGCGCTACTTTGGCGGTGAGTCGGCGGATATTAAAGCCTTTGCTATCGTTACCCTGCTGTTTTTACTGGTAAGTGTATTTAATGCCAGCCATTTATCGTTAAACCGTTATCTGAGTAACCAGTATGAATTTAGCCTGCGCCGTGCGCTTGGCGCCAATCGCAGCCAGTTACAAATGCAATTGCTGGTGGATATGGGGCTGATGAGTACCTTTACCCTGGCCGGCGCCGCAGTTATTGCCTATGGCTGTACAAAACTGATGAACAGCCTGTGGCCTGCTAACCACTTATTTGCCGGTTGGGACGTACAATTAATGCTGGCACTGGCCGTACTTACCCTATTTTGTAGCTACCTGGTAACGCTATATCCGTCATTACGCGCCTCTTTTGGCTCACTGAACAAGCAACTTAAGGAATAACGCTGATGCCACTACATTTACTGTTTAAATCGCTACAACGGCGCAAAGTGGTAACCACCCTGCTACTGGTCCAGCTGGCAATGACCTTTGCTTTACTGCTTAACAGCATATTGCTGGCGCAACAAACACGGCAGCAACTGCAGCAATCTACCGGGCTGCCGTTGCAACAAACGCTGCAGGTACAGCTTAAACCGACGACAATAGCCTTACGCCAATACCCGGCACTGGGCGATTTACTCACGCGGCAATTAGAAGCCATTCGCACTGTGCCTGGAGTAGTTGCTGTGGCTTACAGTAACCAGGGCCCTTTGCTGCAAGGCGGCAATAATGGCAATGTGGAAGATCCCGATCGCGAAGAGCTTAGTAGAGCCAATGCCGTGCCGTTATACACCGTATCAGCCGATTTTTTTAACGTGTTGCAACTGCAAGTTTTGGCCGGGGAATTGCCGCAACATGAAATCGCTGTAGACGGCGTAGCAAAGTCGCCGGTGGTTATTACTCAAAGCCTGGCCAATAAGGTGTTTGACGATAAACCAGCGGTAGGCCGGCTGGTAAACCGTGGCCCGGTTGCGGCCGTCGTAGCAGACTTTTACGGCCAGCGCTGGGCCGGTACTGTAAACTATAACTCCATTCAGGTAGCACCATTGCTGGGCGTTGACTGGGGTTACAGCCTGCTGATACGGACCACCTCAGACAGCACCACTAAGGTGCGCCAGGCACTAACGCAGGTGCTGCAGCAGGTAGATAGCAATATTGAAATTTTTTACATCCGCACGCTGGCAGAGCAGCAGCAACTGCTATACAGCAATGAATTTGGTTTGGCCAGCCTGCTTAGCTTACTCAGCGCCTTGATGCTATTGGTAAGCATGATTTCCAGCTATAGTAATGCCTATTTTCATACGTTAAAGCACCAGCAGGAAATCGGTATTAAACGGGCGCTGGGGGCCAGCAAAGGCCGTATTTTTACTGAGCTGCTAAGCGAAAACTGGTTAACCACAGCACTTGGCGCTGTTGCCGGCGTTGGTTGTGCGCTGGTGCTTAATCAGGTGTTAGCGCAAGTAATCAGTATTCCCTCTCTAAACTGGTGGTTACCGTTGCTAACCTGCACTGTATTACTACTTTGTGTCACTGTAGCCACATGGTATCCTGCGACTATTGCCACCCGGATATCACCGGCCACTGCCACTAAAGCCTTATAAACTATGCTGAAATTATTGGTTATTGATGACAATCAGCCAATCTGTCAGGCCCTGCAAACGCTGTTTGCGTTGCAGGGTTATCAGGTGTTTTGTGCCCATACCCCTGAGCAGGCCTGGCAAATACTTAGCCAGCATAGCTTTGGCCAGCACAGCATTGACTTAATATTGCAGGATATGAACTTTAGCGCCGGCGAAATGCAGGGCGCTCAGGGCAAAGCCTTGTTTTATCAGTTGCGTCAGCAATATCCGGCAACACCTATTGTGCTGATGACCGCCTGGACCCAGTTGGAAATGGTGGTAGAGCTGGTAAAAGCCGGTGCCACCGACTATATCGCCAAGCCGTGGGATGATCAGCGCTTGCTGCTTACCGTGGCCAATGCGCTCAAATTAAAGCAGCTAACCGAGCAACAGCAGCGCGCTGAACGCGAACGTCATGCCGCCTTTGCCGGCAAAGACCTGTGCGGCCTGGTGTTTGCCAGCAGCCAAATGCAGCAACTGCTGCAAATGACACTGCAGCTGGCACCGGCCAATGCCGCGGTGCTGATCACTGGGCCTAACGGCGCCGGTAAAGAAGGCATAGCCAATGTATTGCACGCCAATTCTGAGCGTAAAGATAAACCCTTTATTAAGGTGAATATGGGCGCCCTACCGGCCGATTTAATGGAAGCTGAACTGTTTGGCGCTGACGCCGGCGCCTATAGCGGCGCCAGTAAAACCCGTATTGGCCGCTTTGAAGCCGCAGATGGCGGCAGTTTGTTTCTGGATGAAATAGGCAATTTATCGCTGGCCGGCCAGGCCAAGTTGCTGCGGGTATTGCAAACCGGCGAGTTTGAACGCTTAGGTTCCAGCCAAACGCGTAAGGTAGATGTGCGGCTGATCAGCGCCACCAACAGCGATTTAACGGCTGCCATTGCTCTGGGCCAGTTTCGGCAAGACTTATATTACCGTGTCAATGTGGTGCAACTGGCACTGCCTGCGTTAAATGAACGGCCAGACGATATACTGCCACTGGCGCGTTATTTTCTCGCCGGTAAAAAAGCCTTAAGTGCTGCAGCAGAGCAATTACTGCAGCACTACCCCTGGCCCGGCAATGTGCGCGAGTTGCAAAATGTCTGTCAGCGCGCCCTGCTGCTAAGCAGCACTAATGAGATTCAAAGCAGCGATCTGGGTTTGCCACAGCTTGCCCTGGCGGGCAAAAGAGCGCTGGATGATATCGACCAGGCGCAACTGCAGCAGGCACTGCTGCAAGCCGGTGGCGTAGTGTCGCGTGCTGCTAAACAGCTTGGCATCAGCCGCCAGGCGTTGTACCGGCGGATGGAGTACTACGGTATTGATGCCCCCTAAGCCGCGTTTTTATCTGCCGCGTTTAACAAAGTTAAGTACCCATAGCCGGCTAAATGCGCTATGCGCGCTAATTGCCCTGCTATTGCTGGCGGTTCAGTATGCTTTTTTTGCTGCCAACCCCGCCGTTACGCTGGTTATATGCGTTGGCGTGGTGGCTTTGGCGCTGTTACTGCACCGGGCGTTAAAACCGCTAATGCTGGAAATTCAGGCGCTTAACCTGCATGCGCAAAACCTGCAGGATGGCAGTTTTAACACCAGCGCTAACCAGCAAAAAATTAATGAACTCAGTAGCCTGGCAGACAGCTTAAATACAATGTCGGCCCAGCTGCGTGCCGAACGCGCCACGTTATATCAGCGCGAGTTGCTGCTTGATACCGTATTACAAAGTAGCCCAACGGCACTGTTGCTAACTGATGCCAGCGATACCGTATTAATGAGTAACCCGGCAGCACGGCTACTGCTTAACGGCGGTAAAGCCTTTGACGGCAGCAAGCTGTTTGCCATTACCGGTATGCAGCCTGAGCTGGCTGTGGCGCTACAGAACCGCCAGCAAGGCCTGATCCGGCTGGAAAACACCGAACAAGCGGTATGGCATTTATCTGTCAGCCAGTTTCAGCTTAATCAGAAGCAGCACTGGCTGTATTTGCTCAAGCCGCTTACCCGAGAAATTCAGCGCGAAGAGCTAAACGCCTGGAAAAAATTATTACGGGTAATAGGTCATGAATTAAATAACACACTGGCGCCGCTATCGTCGCTGGCGTTTTCCGGTAGCCAGTTGGCTCAGCAGCAACATAATGCGGTGCTGGGGCAATTATTTGACACGATCAGTGAGCGCTGCCAGCAGCTAAACCAATTTGTGCAGGCCTATATTCAGTTTGCCAAATTGCCGCCGCCGCAATGCAGTAGTATTAACTGGCCCCGGCTGATAAACCAGCTACAGGATCAGTACGAATTTGAACTGCAAGGTGAGCTGCCAGACAACAGCTGGCAAGCCGACCCGCAACAGTTAACCCAGTTACTGCTGAACTTACTGAAAAATGCCCATGAAAGCGGCAGCAACCCGGAGCATATTTTCCTGCAGATAAAACACACGCCCGATAAGCTAATGCTGATATTACAGGATGGCGGTGGTGGTATGACAGAAGAAGTATTGCAACATGCGCTGGTACCGTTTTATACCAACAAACCGCAGGGCTCTGGTATTGGTCTGACATTATGCCGTGATATTGCCGAGGCACATGGCGGCAGCATCAGTTTGCGTAATCAGCCACCGGGGCTTGAAGTAACAGTGCAATTGCCCAGGCAAACACCCACGGCGTTATAAGTTGTTTTTTCAGGTTAAGCTTTTTATTCCCACTGTACCGGGCATTGCTTTTTCTGGGCTTTTTGCAACATTTCCACTAACGGCAGCGCCCGTACATTCAGGCTAACATAAGCTTTGCCTGCCCCGCTTTGCCCGGTGCCTGCAGCCTCGGCTTCAGTTTGTGCCGCTTTTTCCCGCTCTGTTTCAGCTATCGCAGTTAAGCCCTGCTGCAGTTGTGTCAGTGCTGTTGCGACATCTTCAGCAAATAACGCCGACGGGACTTTATCGTCACGGCCCATCAGTGTTAATAATTTCAGCGCCACATCTTTAAAGTAAATCAGATCGCCGCTGGCCTTGGATTTAAAAGTTACTATCATACTTACTTTGCCCCTTTGTAATAAATAACCAGGCTGGAATTACGGCCTGGCTGAACAATAACTGCAGCATAACGCTAAAGATGGCTTATGTTGAATTATATTTTGGCCGTTAGCCTAAGGCTTTAAATCAATGTATCAGCATTAATACAATGCACTGAGTAATAGCCTTAAGCGGTTTATTTAAAAAATAATTTTGATCCAGCACAAATTAAGCTTGCATAAAAAACGAGCGCTAATTAAAATGCGCTCGCTCGAAAGGCAAGTCTTCCGAAAGGAAGTACACGCAAAGCTTCAGGTCTAAGGGTTGTCAGGTAATGACATCTACGATAGCTGGGCTGCCGTCGCAAATGCGATGTTTATTCTGCTCTGTCAGAGTTACTCGACATGCTGCATGTCCTTTCGCGATAAGCACTTCAAATGACTGAAGCTGCTTAATTAAAGATTGTGAAATAACTCATTTTGGAGCACGACTATGAACGCAAAATTAATCACCTTAGCTACTGTTATCGCCGCCACTTCATTTATCAGCACTCCAGTTGCAGCTAACGACCAGCTGGCACAATCAATCTGCTCTTACGTTGCAGCAGATAACAAAAACAACCTGCGTAAAACCTTAGCCGACAACCGTTTACGTTTACGCGCTGTATACGATGGTATCGTATGTGACGGTTTACCACTGGTTCGTCACGCTATCAAACACAATGCTGCTGATACTGCAGGCTTTATTCTTAGCCAGTTACCAGGTAGCCTGGTTGCCGCATCAGGTGATGCAGAGTGGGCAGCAAGCAATGGCTTCGCCGCTTCACCAATTATCGCTACTATCAAAGAACGTAGCGCCAGCTAATAAGCTAATTCTTTTAACAAAGGCGCCAGTTTGGCGCCTTTGTTTTTGCTACAACACTTGGCTTACCCCCAAGCTTTGCTATAATCCGCTTTCCACTTAGCCTGACGGGACGACCCGCCAGCGCAGCTGTAACGGGGACGACCCCACCCGCTTTTGGTGTTACCACTATGTCATGGTTTTTACTTTCTCTGGCTGGCCTGTTTGAAATTGGCTGGGCGCTTGGGCTTAAATACAGTATGGGCTTTACCAAACTGTGGCCATCGGTATTTACGTTGATAGCTATGCTGATCAGTATCAGTTTATTAGGCCTGGCTATGCGCCAGTTGCCGGTGGGTACGGCCTATGCCGTATGGACCGGCATCGGCGCTGTAGGTACTGTTATTGCCGGTATTATCTTGTTTAATGATCCGCTTAACCTGCCGCGGGTATTGAGTATTATGCTGATCCTGGCCGGGTTAATTGGTTTAAAGCTCAGCAGTTAAACCTGTTGATACTGCCAGGGATGGCAGCTTAATGCGGATCATCAATATCCTGCCGCCGTGCAGACTGCACATCATCTTTACGCCGGCTAAATAAGCTGCCATTGGTGCGGGTAAGCCATTCATTGTAAGTGCGGTGTACACCGCGGCGCATAGCAGAAGACGAATTTTCCAGAATATCTATCCCTACCAGCACAATTACCACCAGCACCGATAGCTTAATTGCCACCAAATCCTGGCCGATACCAATACAAACACCAATGGCCGCTAACACCCAGATAGTGGCGGCAGATGTAACGCCCAGCACCATACCGTCGCGGGCCAGCATAACGCCTGCACCTAAAAAGCCCACCCCGGTAATAACCTGACCGATAATGCGGGAAGGGTCGGTCATGCTACTGTTAACCGACATAGAAGCGGCAATAAACACATAAGTGCCCATTACAATTAAGATAGAAGTACGAATACCGGCCGGTTTACCACGCAGTTGCCGCTCCAGGCCGATAATAAAACCGCACAGTAACGCCGTACCTAATTCCGTCCACGCAAAGGGACGGATATCAAAAATTAATTGCCAGTCCAGCATACTAAATCCTTATTTGCTGCTTTGCTGCCTGCCATTCGGCCTGCGTTATTGCTGTGGTTTCGCTCTCAGGCAGAGGCCGTAACGCAGCATCCCGTTTTCGTATTGCAACCTTTTGTAATATAGCGGCATTTTGCTCATTTGTACGCTTGTTCCAATCAACTATTTCAGTTATATGACGGTAACAGCCCACACAGACCTTGTCGGTATTTAAACGGCACGCGGCCACACAGGGCGATTCAACCACCTTTTACTCCTTGTTTTTATCTTCTGTTGCATGAGTTCTGGCGCAAGGCCTACGTACAATGCTTAACTCTGCTGCAGCTTTATGCCACTCTACAGCAGCGAATAAAACTATGATAAGAAAATACAGGAACCTAGCAATGAAACCAATGACCCCTTCGCTTATTGCGCTTGCCCTCAGCAGTTTTTTTCTGCAGGCCGAGACCGACAAAGCACCAGCCTGGGACGTTAATGCGCCCCAAGGTCAGTTTGAAACGGTGGATATTAACGTCTCGCAAGGCAGTTGGATGAATGTAACAGTAAGCCCGGATGGTAAAACACTCGCCTTTGACTTACTTGGTGATATTTACACTATGCCCATAACAGGCGGCAACGCCACGCAGCTAACCAAAGACATCGGCTGGCAAATGCAGCCCACTTTTAGCCCGGATGGCAAACATATTGCTTACACCAGTGATGAAGGCGGTGGCGATAATATCTGGATCATGAATGCCGATGGCAGCGAGCCACGGGCAGTAACCAACGAAACATTCCGGCTGTTAAACAGCCCGGCCTGGAGCCCGGATGGCGAATTTATTGTGGCGCGTAAGCACTTTACCGCCAGCCGGTCATTGGGCGCCGGTGAAATCTGGCAATATCACAAAACCGGCGGAAACGGTATTATGCTGACCGAAAGAGCTAATGATCAGAAAGATTTAGGCGAGCCAGCATTTTCACCAGATGGTAGATACATCTACTTCTCGCAGGATGACACCCCAGGCAAAACCTTTCACTACAGCAAAGACTCCGAAAGCGGCATTTATAAAATAAAACGTTTTGAACGCGAAACCGGCAAGTGGGAAGTGGTGCTGGACGGCGCCGGTGGTGCTATCCGCCCTACACCGTCGCCGGATGGCAAATATCTGGCCTATATCCGCCGGGTAGATTTTCAGAGCACGCTGTTTTTATATGATTTAACCAGCGGCGAACATATAAAGCTGTACGACGGCCTGGACCGTGATATGCAGGAAACCTGGGCCATACACGGTGTTTACCCTACGCTAAGCTGGACACCCGATAATAAAGCGCTGCTATTTTGGGCCGGTGGTGAGATTAAAAAGCTCAATATTGCCGATAAACAAGCCACCACTATCGCATTTAACGTCACCACCAGTAAGCAAATTCAAACCGCAGTGCGGGTAAAACAAGATCTGGATAAAGACCAGTTCGACACCAAAATGCTGCGCTTTATTCAGGTATCACCAGACGGCCAACAGGCAGTATTCACTGCACTGGGCCAGTTGTACATTACTGACGTAGACAGCCCTAAACCCCGGCGCCTGACTAAACAAAGCACCGACTTTGAATATTACCCGCAGTTTTCCCGTGACGGTAAAGAACTGGTGTACGTTAGCTGGAACGACAACGGCCAGGGCGCGGTAAATATTGTTAACCTGCGCAATGGCCGCATCAGTAAACTTACCGGCGAACCGGGCAAATATGTAGAGCCGGTATTTAGCCCCGATGGTAAAACCGTTATATACCGTAAAACCGGTGCTGGCAGCCTGCTGCCACGCCAATGGTCGCTAAACACCGGTTTATATAAAATCAGCAGCAAAGGCGGCACACCTGAGCTTATCAGCAGGAATGGCCGCGCACCTATGTTTGGCGCCGACAACAACGCCGTTTATGCCGCCGACTACGACAGCGCGCCCAGCCTTATTCGTATTGATCTAACCAAACATACCCAGCAAACGCTGTACACGGCTAAGTTTGGCACTGAATTTAAACTGTCGCCGGATGGTAAATACCTGGCTTTTGCCGATCGCTTTAAAGTCTTTGTTACGCCTTTTACCGAGCGAGGCAAAGCTATTGATATCAGTGGTACAGATAAGCAATTTCCGGTAAAGCAGCTGTCAGTGCGTGCCGGTGAATATATCAGCTGGAGTGGTAACAGCCGGCATATTTACTGGAGCCTGGGGCCAGAGTTGTATCATGCCAGCATTGAAGGGTTGTTTGATTTTAGTGATAAAACCGACTTTGCGGCAAAAAATGGCGTTAACCTCGGCTTTACTGCACCCACTGACATACCACGCGGCAGCGTAGCTTTTGTTGGTGGTCAGGTGATCACCATGAACGGTGATGAAGTGATCCAGGATGGTGTGGTACTGGTAGAAAATAACAAGATAAAAGCCGTTGGCAAGCGCGGTGACGTTGCCGTGCCAACCAACGCAAAAGTATTTGATATCAGCGGTAAAACCATTATGCCAGGCCTGTTTGATGCCCATGCCCATAGCTCACAAGGCAGCAACCAGATTATCCCACAGCAAAACTGGCAGAACTATGCCTCGCTTGCTTTTGGTGTTACCGCCATTCATGACCCGTCTAACGATACCCGCGAGGTGTTTGCTGCCAGTGAAATGCAGCAGGCAGGTATTATCGCCGGGCCACGGATTTTTTCTACCGGTACTATTTTATACGGTGCTGAAGGTGCCGGTTACACCTCGCATATCGACAGCCTGGACGATGCTAAATTTCATTTAGAGCGCCTGCAAAAAGCCGGAGCTTTCAGTGTGAAAAGCTATAACCAGCCGCGACGCAATCAGCGCCAACAGGTAATACAGGCTGCCCGCGAGCTGGATATGATGGTAGTGCCCGAAGGCGGTTCGTTAATGCAGCATAACCTGACCATGATTGTCGATGGCCACACCACCGTTGAGCATGCGCTGCCGGCAGCAAAAGTGTATGACGACATTAAGCAATTATGGCAGGCCAGCAAAACCGCCTACACCCCTACGCTGGTGGTAGCCTATGGCGGTATTTGGGGTGAAAACTACTGGTACGACAAAACTGAAGTATGGAAGCACCCGAAAATGCGCAGCTATGTACCGATGGATCAGCTGGCGCCACGCAGTATGCGCCGCCCTACTGCACCGGATAACCACTACAACCATTTTAATGTGGTAAAAACCGCCAAAGAGCTCAGTGATATTGGCGTGATAGCGAATATCGGCGCCCATGGCCAGCGTGAAGGTTTAGGCGCACACTGGGAAATATGGATGTTTGCCCAGGGTGGCATGAGCCCGCTGGAAGCATTAAAAACCGCTACCATTAACCCGGCAAAAACCTTTGGTATGGACCATCAGTTAGGCTCGCTGGAAGCGGGTAAACTGGCCGACTTAATTGTGATAGACGGCAACCCGCTGGATGATATCCGCGTAAGCGACCGCGTTAGCCACACTATGGTAAATGGCCGCTTATTTGATGCCAACAGCATGAACGAAATTGGCCTGCGCGAGCGTAAACGCCAGCTATTTGAGTTTGAACCTCGTTAACTGTTAATTAGTAAACTACTGAGGGGGCAGTGCCAACTGCCCCCTCATTTATTTTTTTGGCTGTTTATTTGTTCTTAATCAATCATTTCTGCCCAATTTTGCTTATACTGAAACCCAGTTTTAGCCGCTGTTCATCTCTGTGGAGCAAGAGTGCCGTTATTGCAGCAATTTCTGCATCAGTTTATTCATGCCCTAAAAAACCTGCTGCCTATAGTGGCGGTGGTGTTGTTTTTTCAACTGGCTATTTTCCAGACTCTGCCGCCAGAACCCTTTACTATTATTATTGGCTTGCTGATTGTTGCCATTGGTATCGCCTTGTTTCTGCTTGGGCTGGAGCTGAGTATTTTTCCGGTAGGGAAAAACCTGGCTAATCAATTCGCCCGCAGAGGCTCTCTGCCGTTGTTATTGCTGTTTGGTTTTGCCATTGGCTTTGCGGCTGTGGTGGCCGAGCCGGCGCTTATCGCAGTAGCGCAGCAGGCGCAGTTAATCAGTGAAGGCCGGGTAGATGCATTAACCCTGCGTTTAATCGTGGCGTGCTCCGTTGGCACAGTAATGTCGCTGGGGGTATTACGGATCATTCTTGGCTGGCCTATCCACTGGCTGATGATCGGCGGTTATATACTAGTGCTTAGCGTAACCTTTTTTGCCCCCGCTGAAATTGTTGGCCTGGCATATGACTCTGGTGGCGTTACCACCAATATCGTCACCGTGCCGCTGATTGCTGCGCTGGGGCTGGGGCTTGCCAGCTCAATTAAGGGCCGCAATGCCCTGACCGATGGCTTTGGTTTAGTCGCACTGGCGGTAATGGTGCCCATGATCAGCGTGCAGCTGTATGGTATTTGGGTATATAACGTCAGCGACGCTGCTGTAGTTGTCAGCAGTGCTGATTTGGCAACGCCGATGTTTTGGTTACTTAAAGCCATTATCGATTTAGCCACTATGGTTAAAGATATTCTGCCAATGATATTGGTGGTGCTGGTGTTCCAGTATCTGGTGTTACGCCGGCCCCTGGCCAACCCGGTAAAAGTGGTTGTAGGTTTTAGCATGGTATTGCTTGGGCTGTATGCTTTTGTGCTGGGCTTAAAACTGGGTTTATTTCCGGTAGGCTCGCTGATGGCAGAACAACTGATCAGTAAAAACTACAACAGCCTGATTTTACTGTTTGCCTTTATGATTGGCTTTGCCACTACTATGGCCGAGCCGGCACTTATTGCCATTGGCGAACAAGCTGAGCAGGCATCCCCCGGTAAACTCAAAGGCTCGGTGATCCGGCTGATTGTAGCACTTGGCGTTGCTGTGGGTATTACCGTTGGCGTATACCGTATTATCAGTGGCGATTCCATTCACTATTACATTATGGCAGGTTACGCCTTAGTGGTATTGCTAACGGCCTTCTCGCCGCGTTATATCACGGCGCTGGCATTTGACCTTGGCGGTGTTACCACCTCAGAAGTAACAGTACCGTTGGTTACTGCTTTGGGTATTGGCCTGGCCACCTCTATTGAGGGCCGGAATGTATTAATTGACGGCTTTGGCCTGATCGCCTTTGCGTCAATTTTTCCTATTATTACTGTTATGTTGTACGCCATCGTGGTCGAGCAACTAAATAAGCGCAGGAGTGCACAAGTATGAAATTCTCCGCCATTGTCGTTATAGCACCGGAAGAGCTGGAGCAAACTGCAATAGAGCAGGCACAAGCCGCTGGTGCTACCGGCATTACCATTCTGACCGGCAAAGGTATTGGCGGCGAGAGTAAAAAAACTTTCTTCGGCATGACATTTGAAGGTAGCCAGTCTGTATTGCTGATGGTGGTGGCTAAGCATATGTCGTTGCCTATTCTGAAGAAAATGCAGGCGATATTGCTGCAAGACGGTAAATCACGGGGTATCGCTTTTACAGTACCCATTGATCACCTGACGGGTATCGATATGGGCCAGATTATGAAATTTGAACAACATTTACGCGAGTAACACTATTAGGAGCCAAGTAATGGCAATTAAACTGGTAAAAGAGTTAATGGTTAGCCCGGTGATTTGTATTTCACCTTTTAGTACCTTACGCGAAGCCATGAGCCTGATGAAAAAGCACCATGTAAAAAGCCTGGTGGTTGACCGGCAAAATGAGCACGATGCCTATGGCCTGATCACGTACACTAATATTCTGAAAACCATCATTGCAGAAGAAGGCGATATTGACCTGATTAATGTCTATGACGTTTGCGTAAAGCCAGCTATCGCCGTTAGTGAGCAGCTGGCACTAAAATACGCCGCCAGCCTGATGACCCAGCATAAATTAAAACGCGTGCTGGTAATGCAGGATAATAAGTTGACGGGTTTACTCACCATGGACGATATGATTAACGACGTAATGGCTTTAGTGGAATAAGCCGCATTTAGCGGCTTAGCAGCAAATGCAGCTGATTACGTAGGCCTTCTTTGTCCTGGGTATCAAAGGGCAATACCAGATCATCTTTGCCATTGCCGGTCAGGTCCATTACCCGCACCTTACTGGCATCGCGCGGTAAATCCAGTTTCAATTTATCACTGCGCCGGCTAAACAGCCGTTTATCATCATGCTGGTATAGCCGCAATTGCTCGCGGCCATCGCCCACTAACAACGACTTAAAACCATCGCCGTTTAGGTTAGCCACTTGAAATAACGGCATATCGTAGCGGAAGTTACCAATGCTAACGTCGATAGTGGCTTGCTGGCGAAAATCAGCTTTGGCACTGTACTGGCGTTGCTCATTTAACAGATAAAAATCAATATCCAGATTAGCACTGCCGCGCAGCAACACCCGGACCAGTGTACCTACGCCAAAATGGGTGCTGGGGATATAAAAATCTTTGCGGCCATCACCGTTAAAATCATCAATCACTACGTCTATTGGTGAGGTGTCGGTGGTAATACGGGTATCCGGCTCAGCATTGAAGCTGAGCCCCCGCTCAGTTGCGCGACCAAAATGAACCCGAAAGCTGTTGTTGCGTTCCAACGCATCGGCCAGTTGCTCGCGGTTAATGATCAGATCGGGTGTGCCATCGCCGTCAATGTCAATAATATCCCGCAGCGTGTCGATATTCTGGCCACTGTAGCTGCGCCCGGCATCGTTGCGTTGATCGGCTTCCTGCTCGGTAGAAAGCGCCACCGGCCAGTTCATTGCCACAGCTTCAGTGGTAAAACTGCCGTCAGGCTGCTGCAAAAAAGCCTGAAACTTACCCTGCCAGACAAACACCAAATCAGTTTTACCGTCCTGGTTTACATCTGCCAGGTAAGGTTTGCGCGGGTTGTAATCCGGGCTGGCACGCCAGCTTTGCACCAAGGCCGGAATGTGCAGCGGATAATGACTAAAACTGCCATCCGCCTGCTGACGATATAAATGCGTGTGCTGAAAATCAGCAATAATAAAATCACTTAAGCCCGAGCCGAGATCAACAACAAAGTTGGCCTCGCGCAGCCGGTTTTGATCCAGCACCCGATACAAGGATGTACTGGCAACAAGCCGCTCAGCCGCCGTATTGTCGGCATTTAACCGGCTAACGCCCCCCAAGCCGAGAAAGACCAGCTGCGGTTTGCTGTCGCCGGCCAGTATCGCTTTGTTAAAAAACTGCGCATCAGCCGGTATTGGTAATAACTGTACTTTATAGTCGGTTAAATCAATTACCGACAACCAGCGGGCAAACTGGCTAAAACCTGATACCAGCAATTGCTGGCGATCTGGCAAGTGGACAATGTTGCCATTAGCAGGATGTTGCAACGCCACCGTAACTCTATCTAACTGTGCCGCTAATGCCTCCACACAGACAAAGCCCAAAGCTAACAGCAGCGCACTGACTTTTTTCATTATTTTTATCCCGGTTAAGACGTTAGCTAAATAAATAGTATTACGTAACGTATTCTTATCCGGATGATAACGCAAAAAGCCGGTAAATACCGGCTGCAATTGTGTAACAAAAATTAACCTTAGCGGGCGTTAGTGCTCTCGAAAATTTTATCTGCAGAAGCAGCAACAAAGCCGGTATACAGTAAACCGTTTGTCATTGGATAACGGCGGGCAAACTCATAAAAACAGCTTGGAATGGTAGCAACAACATCGCTGAACTGCACCGGATGTAAATCGGCCAGCGTGGATGACTGCTCTAAATACACCTCTGGCGTACCTTTAATTTCGCCGCCTGAGGTATTTAATAAAAAGCCTTCGTCTTTTAATGTCTTGTTTACCTGCTCTAAGGTACTAAAGCTTTGCAAATCATTCACACTAACGGTGAAATGGTTAGCCCGGTAACCCCAGGCTGCAACCCAGGCCGCGTATTCGCTTTCTGCCAGCAGTTTTTCATATGTGGCCTGGCTTACCTGCCAGTGCGTACCACTGTATAAAAAGTTATCAGCAGTTACCGCTTCAGCCGGAATTTGTTCAACCAGCGCGGTAATGGTATCACGCAGGTAAGCCGAGCACTTATCCAGCAGCAGCTCCGAAATAAACACTTTAGGTAAGCTACGGTCGGCATGCTCGAAGTGCTTGGCATACAGCTTTTTCGCTTCAAAATGATACTCGCCGCATTCTTCATAGCCCAGTGCTTTAAAGTGTGCAGCCAGTTTTTCCAGCCCTACCTTTTCCAGATTAAAAGTACGCAGCGCAATATGATCGTTAATTACATCATCCTGCTGCGAGCTACCCAGCAACTGGTGTACTTTTTTGGCAGAAGGAGTCACGGCTACATAGTCTTGCCACAGGTTGGCAAACAACGCTTTTACATCAGTATGCATATATATTCCGCCTTAACATTTACCAGTTATTACTTGTCTGGCCCTCAGGCCTTGTCTAACACTATAAATCTTGCCATATCGCCATCGTGTAGCTGCAGTGTATCGGCAAATTCTGCGCTTAGCAGTAGCAGCTGCTGATCTGCATCAAACTTTGCATTCTTACCAAAGCTGGCCCTGAACTGCTGCAACCGGGTATTTGCTACCGCCAGCGTTTGCCCACCCTGCACTTCAGTAATTTTAACCCTGACTTTCTGGCTGGCCGCTACCGATTTAATCTGGCTTAACCGTGCTTCTACCGTTGGGCCGGCATCGAATAAGTCAATATAACCACGGTGAGCAAAGCCTTCATTTTCCAGCATGTTAAGCGCCGGTTTGGTGTTTTGATGCACCTGACCGATAACATCCTGGGCGGCCTGTGGCAATAAACCAACATAAATCGGATGGCGCGGCATCAGCTCAGCAATAAACGCTTTTTTACCCACACCAATCAGATGATCTGCGGTGGGAAAATCAATGGTTAAAAACAGTTTTTGCAGCCAGTGCCAAAATGGTGGCTGGCCATCACTGTCAGCAGCACCGCGCATTTCAGCAATAACGCGATCGCTAAAGCGCTGCGGATACTCGGCCATAAATAAAAACCGCACTTTGGATAAAAAGCGCCCGGCATGATTACGCCGGTAACTTTCACGCAAAAACAGCGTGCAAATTTCTGAGGCACCGGTGTAATCGTTACACAGTGTCAGCGTTTTTAGCTGGTTAAACACATTCAGCTCAGCACTGTGGTGAATAACGGTATTCTGCTGAAAGTGATACAGCGGCGTGCTGGTGCCCACTGCAGCTTCAATACCGGTGGTACCTACAATTTCGCCGCTTTGGGTATCTTCCAGCACAAACAGATAACCCTGATCGCCCGGTGTACTCACCTCGGCCGCAAAGCTATGCTCGGCATGCGCAATTTTCTGCTTTAGCCGCGCATCGTTTACCGGCAACGAGGTAAAACCGGCACCGGATTCTATAGCGATGTTTTTCAGCGCTGCAAAATCAGCTGCCGTTATCGGCCGGATAACTAACATGATTTACCCCTTCACTACTTGAGCTACAGCCTGCTCAAAGCGGGCTAAGCCTTCGGTAATGTCAGCATCAGGAATGATCAGCGACGGCGCAAAACGTACCACGCTGGTGCCGGCAACCAGTGCCATTAAGCCCTGATCTGCCGCTGCTAACATAAAATCACGCGCTTTACCGGCGTAATCGCTGTTTAGTACGGCACCAATTAATAAACCTGCGCTACGTACTTCACTAAATACATGGTATTTATCATTAATTTTTCTCAGGCCATCCTGAAACAGCTGGGCTTTGGCTTTAACACCAGATAATACTGCCGGTGTGTTTACTGTGTTAACTGCCGCCAGCGCAACGGCGCAGGCTAACGGGTTACCGCCATAAGTCGAGCCATGCGTGCCTACTACTAAATGCTTGGCAATGTCGGTAGTAGTTAACATAGCGCCAATCGGGAAACCGCCACCCAACGCTTTGGCTGTAGTCAGAATATCCGGCGTTACGCCATAACCCATATAGGCATACAGCTCACCGGTACGGCCAACGCCGGTTTGCACTTCATCAAAAATCAGCAGTGCATTGTGCGCATCACACAGCTCGCGCACGCCTTTAATAAACTCAGCCGAGGCTGGCATTACGCCGCCCTCGCCCTGCACCGGCTCCACCATTACCGCACAGGTATTGGCGTTAATCAGCGCTTTTACGCTATCCAGATTGTTAAATTCGCCGTGTACTATGGCTTCTGGTTTAGGGCCAAAGCCATCAGAATACGCCGGCTGGCCACCTACGGTTACAGTAAAGAACGTACGGCCATGGAAACCTTGTTTAAAGGCAATAATCTGGTTTTTCTGCTCGCCGTATTTGTCTTTGGCAAAACGACGCGCCAATTTCAGTGCAGCTTCGTTGGCTTCAGCACCTGAGTTAGCAAAATAGACTTTTTCAGCAAAGGTAGCGTCAACCAATGCCTGGGCCAGCAGCAGCGCAGGCTCGTTGGTCATTACGTTAGATAAATGCCACAGTTTGTCGGCCTGTGTTTTTAGCGCCGTTACCAACGCCGGGTGGCAATGGCCAAGGCAGTTAACGGCAATACCACCGGCAAAGTCGATAAATTCCGTACCGTTTTGATCCCACAGCCGTGAGCCTTCGCCTTTTACCGGGATAATTTTTGACGGCGCATAGTTTGGTACCATTACATCATCGAATACGCTTCTTGAAACCTGCATAACTACCTCACTGTGTCTGTGGAAAAGGCCTGTTTTCTTAAAATAAATGCTGCCAGGCGCGAATAAATTTAACTCTATTATATTGCTCACCACTGCCACATTGCAGTACCATTATCGACAATTTAACAAGCTTAAATTGCAATTCAACGGATAAGGTTATCAAAATGATAAGCAAGGAAGATGAAAAACTACTAGCTGTGCTAAAGCACAATGCCCGCGCCAGTATCTCTGACTTAGCCCGGATGCTGGATTTATCCCGCTCTACCGTGCAAACCCGCATCGCTAAATTAGAGCAAAGCGGCGTGATTAAAGGTTACTCGGTAGATTACGGTGAGGACTATCTGGCCTCGCTGGTGTCGGCACATGTCAGTATTAAAGTACGGCAAAAGCTTACCGCCAAAACCAATGTTGAGCTAAAGCAAATTGCCCAGGTTTCAGCACTGTACGCCATCAGCGGTGAATACGATCTTATCGCCATAGTGCAGGCCCAAAGCACCGAGCAGCTAAGCCATATTCTGGATGATATCGGCAATTTAGACGGTGTAGAGCGTACTAACTCGTCGGTTATTTTAGAGACGAAATTTAAACGTTAACGTGATTAATTAAGCAATATATAGATAATTAAATGTAAATAAATCTTGCTGCAGCCATAACAGCGTTTTAAAATCGGCGTAATTTACCGATAAGGATATTGTCATGGCTGAAATTCTTCTTAATACCCGACCACAACATACTAGCTCTTTATTCGCCAATTCAGCGTTTGCAAATAAGGACTGGCAACAGCAGTTTTATCGCAACAACAGAAGTATTGTTGATGATATTCTTCTGCCTTATCAGCCATATATGTTAAACGCTGGTCAGGCTGATACTCACGACTTTTATAACCAAATGTGTACTATTCCGCTGCAACAGCGTGAAATTATCGGCCATACAGTAGAAAGCATTGGTCCAGATAATACTCTTGCGCTGGCTGCAATGTACGATGAGCATATTTATCCATTTCTTGACGCCGATGGAGTAACCTTAAGTGGCGCTATGGTTGGCGCACTTTCTGAAAGCCGCGGCAACTTGTTAAAAAGCATGAAGGAATACGAAAAAACGTTACTGCAAATGCTAGAGGCAAGGAAAAATGGCGCAAACCGGGCTGAACTAGCCACGCTGGAGCAACGCGCTCGTGTGCAACATGCAAAACTACAGCAAACATTCGAGTATCAACTGCAACGGCATGCAGCAAATTATAAATCCCCAAGAGCACGATCTGCGCTAGCTAGTGCAGATCGTGGAGTTAATATAGCCCGCTCAGGTCGCATTAACAGCCGCACCGCGGCAAAACTTGAAATCTCTAAATCCGGTGATGTAAAAGCGTTACGGCATATGTCGGCAAGAGCAAGTTATCTGGGTAATGGCCTTATTGCCGTTGATGCTGGCTTCAGAGTACATAAAGTTATGGATTCAAAACGTAATGGCGAAGATTACCATCGCGTTGCCGTTCGAGAAATCACCGGTTTTGGTATGGGTACCGCTGCAGGTATTGTTGGTGCAAAAGTAAGCTTTTCTGCAGGCCTTATTGTCGCAACAAAAGTTGGCGCAGCTTTAAGCTGGACACCGGCTGGCTGGGTAATATTGGCTGGTGCTGGTATTGTCGCTTTAGGTGTCGGCTTTTTTTCCGCCAAGTATGCCGATGCGACAGGTAAAGAAATGGCAGCTAGAGTTTATGACTATAGCTCAGGCAGAAATGTGCGAGGTAGACGCTAATGCCAGACGCTGAGCTAAATAATACATTAGATTTCGCCACTATCTTTGGCATCTTGTTAATGTTCAATGCTGCTGCATCTTGGCTGGTCTTTGCACAGCTAGGCATGCGCCCTCTGGAGAAAAAGTTAAGAGCAATAAACAAAGACACGATTAGTCAATGGGATGGCCCCGGCTGGAGAGTGGTCACTTATGCGATAAAACTTATTTTGCCCGCCTCCATTTGGGGCGAACATACTATGTTTATCGACCCCTATTTGTTGAAGCAACTTTCAACACAACGCGACAGACTGCTGGCAGCCTGGATGATGGGGTCTTGGTTGATATTTATTGTGTTTAGCGTGGTCTACGTCGAACTGCTCTAGGCGGGGGCAGCAGAGCTGCCCTGCATCAAATTTATCGCTGCAACGTTACCGTTGGCTCACGCTTTTGCTGCCATAACTGCGGGTTGGCTTTGAGATAATCAATAAATGCCTGTGCCGCTACTTTACAGTCTACCCCTTCAGTTTTACATGGCAGTTCGTCATTATTGCGATAGCGGGCGCTAAATGACTGCGCCCCGCTGCTATCTTGTATTGCCTCAACCCTTGCCACCGGATACAGCTGGGGTTGCTGCTGGCGCAATATTATATCCAGCCGGTCGCTCTGTTTTGCCTGCAATTGTTGCAACAGTTGCCAACCATCGTTGCCATCAGCCAGATAGCTGGTGGTTACCAGGTTGTAGTGCTGCTGATCGCTAACAGCATGCCAGACACCATCCTGCTTTATATCCAGTGCAGTTAACTCTGCGGTATCAGGCCCGGTTTGTTTTGTCACATAACGTATACCCGCAACATATGGATACTTGCCGGTATGGGCGCCGGGCACAACAGACTGGCTGATAATTTCTGTTAGCAAAGCTCTTAAATCTACACCACTGATGCTCAGCACGCTAAGCGGGCTGTCGAAGGGCAGTACCTCTAAACGGATATTGCCCTCACGTACCTCGCCAGCTAACAGCGGCGCGCGAATATTGCCCGCGCCAATTAATGC
The DNA here is from genome assembly GCA_002840125.1 of Gammaproteobacteria bacterium HGW-Gammaproteobacteria-15. Classification (GTDB taxonomy): domain Bacteria; phylum Pseudomonadota; class Gammaproteobacteria; order Enterobacterales; family Alteromonadaceae; genus Alishewanella. The sequence continues at coordinate 526,855 of PGZF01000002.1, read as the reverse complement.
CAGTTGCACCGGGCGTGTGATCAGGCTTTGTACAGCACTCTGATTCACGTATGCCAGCATTGCATCAGCAATATGCCCGGCCAGCACTGAGCCGTGACTATCGCTGCCTGCAGAGCCCGGCAGGCGTACATGCGGTATTTCAGCTTCAGTGGTATTTATTACTGCGCCATAGGCCTGTTGCACGGCTGGTAAATATTGGCTATCCAACAAGGTGCGCAGCGCGGTATCTTCCTGCACTATGGCCGTGCGCGGCAGGCTGGCAATATAACGCTCTGTCTTAATTTGCTTATCTGCGCTAATACGGCTTGGCTTATCACGCAGCGCTGAGCTGAAATAATCCGTGCTTGCCAGTAAGGTATTTTGCCCGGCGCAGTTTATCAGCTGACCAGCCGGGTTAAACTTAAGCCTGGCCTGGCCTACAGCCTGAGCAAACTGGCCGGCCTGCACCACACAGGTTTGGCCTTTACCATCAGGATTAGTCACTACCTCGGCATATGGCCGCTGTGCTCCCAAATACCAGTGACGAAAATCACCCAGCAAACTGTGCGAATGGCCGCCGACAATAGCATCTATACCATTAACAGCGCTGGCCAGTGCTAAATCACGCTGGTGGCCTAAATGCGTCAGCGCAATAATGTGTTGTACGCCCTGAGCACTTAATGCATCTACGGTGCGCTGTGCACTTTGTATTTCATTGTTAAACACCACGGCGCCGGTATCAGGGGCTATGGCACGCATATCCTCCAGCGCTAGACCAAACACTGCCACCACTGCCCGCCCTGCCGCTGCGTCAACACTGGCCACCGGCGTTAGCTGATTACTATCAAGCGCAAATAAACTGTAGGGTTTCAGGTTTGGGCTGTTAGCCAGTAATGGCTCGGCTGCAGTATCAATATTAGCTGCCAGAATGGGAAAATTAACGTTATCAACAAAGTCGGCCAGCTTGGTTAAACCTACATCAAACTCATGGTTACCCAGTGCCATGGCGTCGATATTCATCCGGTTTAATACATCAATATTAATACGCTGCTCAAACAGCTCAAAATAGGCACTGCCTTTAAAGGCATCGCCACCGTGCAAAAATAGTGCGGGCACCCCCTCTTGTGCCGCTTGCGCACGTAGTTGCTGCGCCTTAGTTAATAAACGCGGATGGCCGCCAATATAGGTGTAAAGCGGCTTACCAGCAGCATCTTTAACACTGGCAGGGCTGGCATCAAATTGCGAGTGGGTATCGTTAATATGAATAAGGCTTAAGGTTAAACCAGGCTCTGGTGCTGATGACGGTGCCCCGCCGCAGCCGGCCAGTAGCATGGCAGAAAAAAGCAGTGAAGAGGTAAATCGCATAAACGGCAAACCTTGTTGCGATGCATAGTGTAATGATATTGGCCGCTACCTTAAGCACAAACCGGCTTTATCTCAAGTGAAAATCTGTAGTTGTCGCTTGTTTTAGCCTGAGCTGACAGGCAGGATCCTTGCCTTACAGCAACCCACAGTGGCAGAGGTTTAACTATGGCAGCCATTTCAAATGTCGCCTTACTGGTAACAGATTACGACGAGGCTATTGCGTTTTATACCCAGAAATTGGCTTTTGATTTAATGGAAGATACCAACCTTGGGGGTGGCAAACGCTGGGTGCAGGTAGCACCGAAAAACAACAGCGGTACCGCTTTGCTGCTGGCCAAAGCCAGCAACAAAAAACAGCTGTCAGCCGTTGGCGATCAGGCCGGTGGCCGGGTCTGGCTGTTTTTGCAAACCGATGATTTCTGGCGTGATTATAATGCTATGCAACAAGCCGGTGTGATATTTCACGAAACACCACGGCAAGAGCCTTATGCTACCGTCGTGGTGTTTGAAGACTTATATGGCAATAAGTGGGATTTATTGCAACGGCGCAGTTAATTAGGCCTGTTCATTAACTTAAAGCACTGCGCTGATTTTCTCTGCCAGTGCTTTAATTTTTTCCATATCGCCCATGGCTGCACCATGGCCGGTTAATTTGGTTAAATGCTCAGGGATCAGATGAAAATGCAAATGCGGCACAGTTTGGCCCGCTGCTGTACCATTTAACTGCAGCAGTACTACACCTTCGACACCCAGCGTAGATTTAAGCGCCGACATCACTTTTTGTACTGTGGTCATGGTGTGGGTTAGCTCGTCTGCCGGAATATCCAGCAGGGTTTCAGCGGCAAATTTCGGGATCACCAGCGTATGGCCATCTGCCTGCGGCATGATATCCATAAACGCCAGGGTGTAGTCATCTTCATACACTTTAAAGCTGGGGATTTCACCGCGCAGAATTTTGGCGAAAATATTGTCGTTATCGTAGCTCATGCAGCTCTCCTTTATGCGGGCCAATACAGCAAACTTAGCCGATTATGCCAGTATCTGATGGAACAAAACCAGCTTTTGACGATACGTATTAGCTCACAAACGCGGGCTTTTTCGCCCGGCGCCATACATTTTTACCGGAACACGCCGTAAACCCATCCGTGGGGGGCTCGATTCGCGCCGTCCGGGCGCTCAACGGTTCCGGCTAAAAAGTATTATGCCGGGCTCAATCAGGCATTGCGGCAAATTTTATAAACCCATCAGATACTTTGCATGAAACCGCAGATGCTGCTCAATAAAGCTACTAATAAAATAGTAGCTATGGTCATAGCCGGCCTGCATACGAATATCTGCTTTGGCACCGCTTTGTTTAGCCGCAGCAATTAAGCTTTCAGTGCGCAGTTGCTGCGGGTAAAAGTTATCTGCTGTGCCCTGATCAACCAATAGGGGTAGCGGATTTTTCGCGCCACTTAGCAACACAGATGCATCATATTGCTGCCATTGGCTTTTATCTTCACCCAAATAGCCGCTAAAAGCTTTAATACCCCAGGGGCAGTTTACCGGGTTACAAATGGGGGAAAATGCCGACATACTGCTATAGCGCTCAGGATTACGCAGGCCAATCACTAAAGCACCATGACCGCCCATAGAATGGCCGCTGATAGCGCGTTTAGCCGATAACGGCAGTTCAGCTTCAACCAACTGCGGTAATTCACTGACAATATAGTCGTACATACGGTAGTGTTTGGCGAATGGCTCGCGCGTGGCGTTAACATAGAAACCGGCGCCCAGGCCAAAATCGTAAGCGCCGTCTGCATCGTCCGGTACGCCATCACCGCGCGGGCTGGTGTCGGGTATTATCAGCGCTATGCCCAGCTCAGCAGCCACGCGTTGTGCACCGGCTTTGGCCGAAAAATTCTCATCAGTACAGGTTAACCCAGACAACCAATACAGCGCAGGCACAGCCTGTGTTTCTGCCTGCGGCGGTAAAAACACCGAGAACTGCATATCGCAGTTCAGCACAGTTGATGCATGAGTAAAACGAATTTGTTTGCCACCAAAGCAAAGCTGTTCGCTGACTTTGGTTAATGCTGAAGTTGTCATAGTAGGTTTCCTTCCACTAACGACCAGAGAGTATTAGAACCCCGTTCTGGTCGCCACAGTGTGTCACTTTATTAACTGAGCAAAACTGCCGGTTGCAATTCCCGCTGTGCTCGCCACAGCAACTATGTCGGGCTATCCTGCCCGACACCAGAGGCCAGCTGAAGGTGTTCAAATTCGTTCCAGACGAATTTGTCGCCAGCTACGGCAGGGCTCAGACACTCTGTGGCTGCGCCATCGGGATTCCAACCTCTTTCGCCGATTCTATTAAAAATGAATTACCGTGCGAATAGACTTACCCTCATGCATCAAATCAAACGCTTCGTTGATTTGTTCCAGCGGCATGGTGTGGGTAATAAAAGTATCCAGTTCAAACTCACCGTTTAAATAGCGTTCTACATAATCTGGCAGCTCAGTGCGGCCTTTTACGCCGCCAAAGGCAGTGCCGCGCCAAACACGGCCGGTAACCAACTGAAATGGACGGGTAGAAATTTCCTGGCCGGCACCGGCAACACCGATAATGACCGATTCACCCCAACCTTTATGGCAGCACTCCAGCGCCGAGCGCATCACATTGACATTACCGATACATTCAAACGAGAAATCTACCCCGCCATCGGTCATCTCAACAATGACATCCTGAATTGGCTTATCAAATTTTTTCGGGTTTACCACATCAGTTGCGCCAAGCTTTTTCGCGATATCAAACTTACTCTCATTAATATCAATGGCAATAATGCGGCTGGCTTTGGCCATTACCGCGCCAATAATGGCAGATAAACCAATACCGCCCAGGCCAAATACCGCAACCGTATCGCCCTCTTTTACTTTGGCCGTGTTCATTACTGCGCCCATGCCGGTAGTTACGCCGCAGCCCAGCAAACACACTTTTTCCAGCGGTGCGGCTTTGTTAATTTTGGCCAACGAGATTTCCGGCAGTACCGTGTACTCAGAAAAGGTTGAGGTGCCCATATAGTGATAAATTGGCTTGCCGTCTTTAGAAAAACGCGTGGTGCCATCCGGCATTAGACCTTTGCCCTGGGTAGCGCGAATAGCCTGACACAGGTTGGTTTTGCCGGATAAACAAAACTTACATTTGCCACATTCTGGTGTGTAAAGCGGGATAACATGGTCGCCCACCGCAACCGAGGTTACGCCCTCGCCCACGGCTTCTACTATACCGCCGCCTTCATGACCTAAAATGGCCGGGAAAATACCTTCAGGATCTTCACCCGATAAGGTAAACGCATCAGTGTGGCACACGCCGGTAGCAACAATTTTAACCAACACTTCGCCTTTTTGTGGTGGCATTAAATCCACTTCTTCAATCGATAATGGCTGGCCTGGGCCCCAGGCTACAGCGGCGCGTGTTTTAATCATCTTCATTTGGTTGTCCTTTTACGTAAGTTGCACTGGCGATATTAGCATTGGCTACAAGTGTAACCTGATTTTTATTTTTGCCATATCAGTATGAATAGCACTAGAATGCAAATCAGTTTTTCATATATGAAAAACTGATTGACGAAAGGCTGCGGTTAGAACCCCGTTTTGGTCGCCACAGAGTGTCTGAGCCCTGCCGCAGGCTGGCGACAAATTCGTCTGGAACGAATTTGAACAGCTTCAGCTGGCCTCTGGTGTCGGGCAGGATAGCCCGACATAGTTGCTGTGGCGAGCCAAGACGGGTGTTGTAACGCAAGCAGCCTTTTTACGCAGAAGTTTATGCAAAAGAAGGCTCTAGTGAAACATTGGATTGGCATCAGCGAATTTGTAGCGGTAGCAGAGCTGCAAAGCTTTACCAAGGCCGCAAAACAACTGGGCATTTCGGTAGCCCAGGTAAGCCGCAATATTGCAGAACTTGAAGCCATGCTGGCGATAAAACTGCTGTATCGCAGTACACGCAGCGTCAGCTTAACCGAAGAAGGCTTATTGTATTTACAGCACTGCCGGCATCTGGTGGCCAGTTTAGAAGAAGCTAACCGCACTTTAGCTAACTTAAAAGCTACGCCACGCGGCCAGATTAAACTGACCGCGCCGGTGTTTTACGGCGAAACCCGTATAGCGCCGTTACTACATGACTTTATGCAACAATACCCCGACACCGAACTGGATTTGCAGCTCACTAATAACAAGCTGGATTTAGTTCAGGGCGGCTTTGATTTAGCTATCAGGTTAGGCACGCTGGAAAGCTCGAGCCTTATAGCCCGTAAACTGGCAAGCCGTACGCAGTATGTGGTAGCTTCCCCGGCTTATTTAGTTAAGCACGGTACGCCACAAAACCTGACTGATCTTACGCAGCACCAGTGTTTAACCGGTACAGTGGCACAGTGGCGTTTTATGCAACTGGGGAAATTAGTGCAGTTTAAACCGCAGGGCCGTATTGTCTGTAATAGTGGTGTAGCACTAATGGATGCCGCCCTTAAAGGCCTCGGGCTGGTGCAGCTACCGGATTATTACGTCAGCAAAAAATTGCAAATCGGTGAGTTGGTGGCCGTGCTAAACGAGCTGCGCCAGCCTGATGATGGTATCTGGGCGATATACCCGCAAAACCGGCATTTATCTGCCAAGGTGCGGGTGTTGGTAGATTATCTTGCCGCTAAGCTTAATTAACTGCGCATTTGTAGCAGCCCGGCTTGGTTGTCAGCCTGTGCTGTGATAGCGTTTTAGTATTATTTACTGTTTTGGATACGTGATGAAACAACTATTTCTTGCTTTTACCCTATTGCTAGGTGCCGGCTTTGCTAATGCCAATGACAAATTTAATGAAGGCGAGCACTATCAGGTGCTTAATACCGCGCAAAGTGCCAATACCAAGGTAGTGGAGTTTTTTTCTTACTACTGTCCGTTTTGCTATAACTTTGAGCCTATAGTCGCTGAACTGAAACAAGCTTTACCCGAAGGGATCAGTGTACAAAAAATACCTGTCTCTTTTCATGGCGGAAAAATGGCACCAACAGTACAACGCGCCCATGCCATGGCGGTATCGCTTAATGTTGAAGAACAATTTACCCCTCTGCTGTTTACGCAAATTCATCAGCAGCGCCAGCCCCCAGCAGACAGAGCAGCCCTTAAAGCCCTGTTTAGTAAAGCGGGCGTAACTGCCAGGCAGTTTGATGCTAATTTCGAGAGTATGCCGGTTAGTGCTATGGTGGCCGATTTTGATCAGGCGATTGAGCAAGCCGCAGTGCGTTCAGTGCCCAGTTTTATTATCAACGACAAGTATCTGGTAAATATCAGCGCGGTATCATCACAACAGCAGTTTAATGCGCTGGTGAATTACTTACTCACTTTAACATCCGAGGTTACAGCAGAATGACAACACTGAAAATTGACTTGGTATCAGATATTGCCTGCCCCTGGTGTGCTATCGGTTATGCCCGGCTGCAGCAGGCCATGGCAACCCTGCCGCAGCTGCAAATTGAGCTGGAGTGGCATGCGTTTGAACTAAACCCGGATAAAAACGCAGCCCAGGAGCCTATTTTACCGGCGCTTAGCCGAAAATATGGCCGTAGCGAAGATGAAATGCGCGCCACTCAGGCCAATATGATGCAAATTGCCGCTGATTTGGGGCTTAATTTCAGCAAAATGCAACAGCGTTATACCTGTAATACTTTTGATGGCCACCGGCTGGTGAAATGGGCAGCCACACAGAACAAAGCCACCGCGATGAAGCTGGCGTTGTTTGACGCCTATTTGGGTGAAGCAAAAAATATATCTGACGCGGCCGTGTTAGCTAACTGCGCCGAACAAGCCGGGCTGGATAAAACTCAGGCAGAGCGTATTTTGGCAAGTGATGACTATGCCGACAGTGTAACTGAAGACATTGCTCAATATCAGCAAGCCGGTATTTCATCGGTACCGGCCTTTATTATCAATAACCGCTATCTTATCTCCGGCGCGCAGGAACCCGCCCAACTGGCTGCCAGCCTGCAGCAAATTGCCGCTGAAATGGCTTAAGCGGCTACTGAGAACCTGTACCAGGCGTAAAGCGGTAATGGCCGGTAATGTTGTAATCAAACAGCATATCAGCCAATACCGGCCCGGCGCCGATATTATGCACAATTAACGGCCGCAGGCCGTCAGCCGAGCTTTTATTGACCACTATACCTATGTGCGGCAAATTACCCGGCAACATCCAGGTAACCAGATCACCTGGCTGATAATTACTGCCCTGCTGACTAACCGCTAAACTCTTGCCATGGCGACTAAAAAATGTTTGTAAATTAGGTACGCGCCGATGATCAATATTACTGTCAGGCCTGGTTAAACCCCAAATCCGTTTCGATGGATATAATGCAAAATTATCGCGCATATCCTCGTGCACCAATTGCTGTAAATCAATACCCAGCGCGCGGTAACTGCGGATCACTACATCTGTACAAACCCCGATATCAGCCGGTACGTCACCATTAGGGTAAGCAATACGCATATAACGGCCGTCGTACCGCACCTGTTGCTCAGTGCGTTTTAGCGCAGCCTCGACCAGTTTATCGCTAAACACTTCTGCAATACTGTGCTGTGGCAATAACCACAGCACCAATAGTAAGGTTAATTTTAAGTGATGGGGTAACACAAAAAAAACTGGCATTTAGCACTCCGGGCAACACATTCAGACTCTGTGATAAGGCTCGTCGCTAAAAGTAAAGTTCAAAAATTGCATCATTATATTTACACCCAGTTTTCACATTTCAATCCTATAACGCGATTGAACTCCCGTGTATTGTTCGTCACTAATATGGCATTTTCAGCCAGCGCATGGCTGGCGATCCACAAATCATTCGCCCCTATAGGGGTGCCAGCAAATTTTAAACGATTAAATTGCTCTGCGTAATGTAGGCAAAGTGAAGCAGAAGATTGATACAACACCGGAATTTGCCGGGTAAGCACTGCCAGCTTACGCATAACTTCAGCAGTTTTGCTACTGTTCTGTGCACCTTTTAGTAGTTCAGCATAGGTAAAAAATGACATTCTTAATTGTGCCTCTGCGGGCAAGGTGTCGATATGTGCAGCAACTGAAGGCGGGTTATTTTTTAGCAGATAGATAAGAATGTTGGTATCAAGCAGATAGATCACAACTCCTCCCTATCTTGCATCAATGGCTGAGCACGATATTCTGCCTCAAGTTCTGCAACAAAGTCCGGGGCGAACCCGTCCAGTGCAGCCATCAAAGCTTCACCACGTTTTGGTGGTAAAGGATGGATCACCAAATCACCCTGTTCATTACGACTTATTTCGACAGTATTAGTATCCAAGCGGAATTCCTGCGGGATCCGTACGGCTTGACTGTTACCATTCATAAACACACGACTTACAGCAGACATAGTCACCTCAATGTACACACGGCCATGTATGTATATTGGTACCGGAATGTAACCTTGTCAAGGTGGGGTAATGCCAACGTTGTAAGTTATTTAGTTCAAGTTTAACATCGGCCTTTTTGCTTTTGGCAGGCTTTTAATCACCAACTGATACGAGTTTTCAATCTGCCGTTTTAGCTCATTTTCCGGCACACTGCCATCAAGCAGCACGGTGTTCCAATGCTGCTTATTCATATGGTAGCCGGGCGTAATAGCCGGAAATATATCCCGCAGCATCAAAGCTTCTGCCGGATCACATTTCAAATTTACCCGCGCGACACCTTGCTGCTCAGCTAAGATTGCAAAAATTTTACCTACCACTTTATACACATAAGTATCGGGGCCAAACGGGAAGTCTTCAATGCTTTGCAGTTGCATCAGGCAATGATCACGGCATTGTTGAAAATTCATAACTGTCCTTGCTATCTGCTGTCAGTACATTTACTACAGCGGCTTTACATAGCAGCATAATAAGCAAGGCTTAACGTGGAAGGGAAGCAAAATAGTAAAAACGCCTGAGAAGCAAGCCCTCTCAGGCGTGTTACAATGTTATTTCGACACGATGCCGGCACTCTGGACTTTTTTCCATTCATCTTTGTCCAGTACCATATCGCGGTTGGTGTCGAATTTCTCAAACAAGCCATTGTACAACTCAGCCTGAGTTAAGCGGCTGTCGCCATCGCGGTCGAGTTCAGACAACTTGCTACCAAAACGGGTGCCACTGAATTCGCTTTCGTCAATCATGCCGTCGCTGTTGCGGTCCATCTTGCCGAAAAAACGATCACCGATGTGCCGTTCAAACTCTGTTTTAGAAATTGAACCATTATTGTCCTGATCAATTTCATTAAACTTGCTGTTGGCAGCCAATGCCGACGCAGACAGCAGTGATAATGCTAATACCAGTGCAGAATTGATATGTTTTTTCATGTCAAATCTCCTTCAGTTGTTAAATAAACTGTGCTGCAAAAGTGCAGCTGGTATTCATTACGCAACTGTTGTACCAACACATTTTCGCCGTGGTAAATAAACACTTATATTGCTGATATTGAGCAATATTACTGTTTATTACCACGGCTAATCTGCGCCCGGTGACTATATAGCACGGGTAATATTTGCATACCGTAGGTAAATACTACTGTCGCAAAAGCTGAATAAATTAACCTTTAGTGTATTTATCCAGCCACTGGAATACTTCGTTATACCAGCGCACACGGTTATCTTTATTTAAGATCCAGTGATTTTCATCCGGAAAGATCACCAAACGTGAATCTATTCCCTTACGTTGCAGATTGGTAAAAGCACCCAGGCCCTGGGCATAAGGCACGCGGTAATCTTTTAAGCCATGAATAACCAGCATTGGTGTTTGCCACTTATCGGCCAGAGCCGCCGGGTTAAACTTTTGGTAATCCGACTCTGGCTGCCAAACCGGTCCGCCTAAATCAAACTCCGGGAACCACAACTCTTCGGTGCTGCCGTAAAAGCTTGGCATATCATACAAACCAGCGTGGTTTACCAGGCATTTAAAACCGGTTGGCCAGTTACCGGCAATCCAGTTCATCATATAGCCGCCGTAAGATGCGCCCAGTGCACAAGCGCGGTTGCCGTCAATCCACGGTTGTGCCTGTACTATATAGTCAAAACCTTTTTTCAGATCTTCCAGCGGCTTACCGCCCCAATCACGGCTGATAGCGTCGGTAAAAGCCTGACCATAGCCGGTAGAGCCATGAAAGTCGACCATCACCACCGCATAGCCTTTGGCTGCATACATTTGCGCGTTCCAGCGCTCGTTAAACATATTGCCAAAGCTGCCCTGCGGCCCGCCATGTACTAAAAACGCCATCGGGTATTTTTTCTTCGCATCAAAATTCCACGGTTTTACCAGATAGCCGTATACCGTAGCATCGTTAGCGCCTTTAAAGCTAAATTGCTCATAGTCGCCAAATTGTACTTCTTTGCGCCAATTGGCATTGATATCGGTCAGCTGCGTTAAGCTGCCCCCATCTGTGCTTAACTGAAATACCTCAGGTGGCATATCCAGTTTGTGGTTAGTAAATACAATTTTGTCACTGGCTACGTTCAATGCTCCGGCAGTACCATTACCATGCACTTTTCGCACATCGCCAAAACTGGTGTTAATAGCATAAATACTGTACTGGCCCACGTCCTGGGTGGTGACATAAACAGTGCGGTTATCCGGGCCGAACTTATAATCACTGATTGAGCGGTCAAACTCCGGTGCCAGCTCGTTGCGCTGCCCTGTTACCATATCCAGCAGTATCAAACTGAATTTATCCGCTTCAGCCTGTGGCTTACTCATGGCTTTGTAGGCCATAAAACGGCCGTCAGCAGAGAATGATGGCTGCGCATCCCAGGCCGGGTTTGCCTCTGTCATATTTTGCTTTTCACCGCCACTTACCGGCACTTTAAAAATATCGTAATTGGTATGCCAGGCCTGATCTTCAGCCGGGATTTTGGCGCTAAATACCAGGCTTTCGTTATCCGGCGTAAAAGCAACTTCGTTGATACCTGCGATATCGGTATTCCACTCACTCATCAGGTTAACAGCATTCTTTACTGTACCCTTGCCAAGCTCTGCAATATGTAAATGGCTGCGGTAAGGTGTTAACCAGCTGTCCCAGTGGCGCACCATTAACTGATCGTACGCCATAGCCGTATCTTTTTTCGCCGCATCAGCCGCTTTAGCATCCAGCGTACATTGCAGGTTCTGGCAACCTGGCTTTACCGACAGCGCCAGCGCCAGTTGTTTGTTATTTGCAGAGACTTTAAAACCCTCTACCGGCAGCGGTAAATCGGTAATTTGCAACGCCTCACCGCCATATAACGGCAACTGCCATACCTGATTAGTGCCACTGCGGTTGGCAATAAAATAAATACTCTGGCCATCATTGGCCCACTGCAGCTGGCTTTCACGGCCGGCACTTTGGGTTATGCGGGTAACTTTATTCAGGTTAGATAAATCCATCAAATATAAATCGCTGGACGTATCTGCCGGGCTAAAACCGCCGTTGGTTTGGCCGTAAACTAAAAAGCGGCCATCGGGCGACAACACCACATCGTGCAGCTTATTAAACTGATTTAAATGTTCTACCGTCAGTGGCGCTTTGGCCATCACGGCACCGCTTAATAATACTGACAGCGCAACTAAAGTTTTTTTCATTATGGGTCCCCTGATTATTTTTGTTATTGCAAATCCAGTTATCGCAAATGTAGTTATCGACAGCCTTGCTATTATCACCGTGTCAGTGGCAAAAAAAAGGCCACAGTTTAGTGCTGCGGCCTTTTATCGGATCAGGCCTTAAGCGCTGTATCCATATTTTCAATATTCACTTTCCAGATGGCAGGGCCTTGCTGGTGCACGTTGTTGCCGTTGGAGTCTACCGCTACCGTTACCGGCATATCCTGTACGTCAAACTCGTAAATAGCTTCCATGCCTAAATCGGCAAAGGCCACCACGCGGGATTTTTTAATCGCTTTAGACACCAGATAAGCCGCGCCGCCTACCGCCATTAAGTACACTGCTTTGTGCTGCTTAATGCTGGCCACGGTTTTATCACCACGCTCTGATTTACCAATCATGCCCAGTAAGCCGGTTTGCGACAGCATCATATCGGTAAATTTGTCCATTCGGGTAGCGGTAGTTGGGCCGGCCGGGCCTACTACTTCATCACCCACAGCATCTACCGGGCCAACGTAGTAAATAAAACGGTTTTTAAAATCAACACCGTCGGGCAACGCTTCGCCCTTATTCAGCATATCGGCAATGCGTTTGTGCGCCGCATCACGGCCGGTCAGCATTTTGCCGCTTAGCAGCACCGTTTCGCCGGCTTTCCACTCTAATACATCTTGCGGCGTTACCGTATCCAGGTTCACCCGGCGCACATTGGCACCCAGCTCCCAGGTTACCTGTGGCCAGTCTTCCAGTTTTGGTGGCTGAATATCAGCCGGGCCGCTACCGTCTAAATGAAAATGCACATGGCGCGTAGCAGCACAGTTAGGGATCATGACTACCGGCAAGCTGGCAGCGTGGGTTGGCACACTGTTAATTTTGACATCTACTACCGTGGTTAAACCACCCAGGCCCTGAGCACCAATACCCAGTTTGTTTACTTTTTCGTACAGCTCCAGGCGCAGCTTTTCATCGGCGGTTTCTGCACCTTTAGCAATGAGCTCCTGAATATCTACCGGTTCCATTAGCGCTTCTTTGGCCAACACAGCGGCTTTTTCTGCTGTACCGCCAATGCCAATACCCAACATACCCGGCGGACACCAGCCGGCGCCCATTTTCGGCAGTGTTTCCAGCACCCAATCGACAATAGAATCAGACGGGTTCAACATCGCCATCTTGGTTTTGTTTTCCGAGCCACCGCCTTTGGCAGCAATCATCACTTCAACATGATGGCCAGCCACTAAATCGATATGCACTACAGAGGGCGTATTGTCTTTGGTATTTTTACGGCCACCGGCCGGATCGGCCACGATAGAGGCACGCAGCGGATTGTCCGGGTTTAAGTAAGCACGACGGGTACCTTCGTCCACCATCTGCTGCACTGTCATATCGGTTTTATCCCATTTGACATCCATACCAATTTTAACAAAGCAGGTCACAATGCCGGTGTCCTGACATATTGGCCGGTGGCCTTCTGCCGACATACGCGAGTTAATTAAAATTTGTGCTATGGCATCTTTTGCCGCCTGGTTTTGCTCTTTGTGGTAGGCCACTTCCAGCGCTTTGATAAAATCCAGCGGATGATAATAAGAGATGTACTGCAGCGCATCTTCGATGCTGTCGATAAAGTCTTGCTGGCGAATAACCGTCATGTTGTTTTACCTGTCCTCTGACGCCTCTGGCAGCGCCATGTTTAACTATTTTAGCGGGTGCTGGTATGATAGCGCGCATCAGAAACAGCGGCTAGCCCCATTCATGCAGCAGTACCTTATTCCGCCTCAAATTTACGGTGATACGCCGGACAACTTGCTTAGCTTCTTCTGCCACTTTGCGCAGCAACCCTGGGCCATGCTGCTAGATTCGGCCGCGCCACAGCATGTTAACAGCCGGTATGACATTTTAGTGGCGGAGCCGCTTGCGACCTTAGAGGCTCAAAACGGTGCCAGTATTTTAACCGATGAACACGGCGCACATAGTTACCACGAAGACCCCTTTCTCGTGCTTAACTGCGCACTAAAACGTTATTTTCCACAGCAGGTTAACAACAGCGCCCTGCCCTTTATTGGCGGCGCTCTGGGCTACTTTGGCTACGATTTAGGCCGCTATATTGAAAAGCTGCCCGCAACAGCTAAGGCCGACATCAGCCTGCCGGATATGGCAGTAGGTTTTTATCGCTGGGCACTGGTGCTGGATAAACAACTTCAGCAGTTATGGTATGTCGACTATCAGGGCGACGCGCAAGCGGGTTGGCAAAAATTACACACCAGGCTGCAGCAAAAATCAGCACCGGCAGCGCCCTTTAGTTTACGCAGCGACTGGCAAGCTAATATGGATAAAGCCGGTTACGTGGCACGCTTTAACCAGGTGCAGGAGTATCTGCTAAGTGGCGATTGCTACCAGATAAACCTGACGCAGCGCTTTAGCGCCGGTTATCACGGCGATGAATGGCAGGCCTATTTACAACTGCGCGATAAAAACGCGGCGCCCTTCTCTGCCTTTATCCGTTTACCACAAGGCGCTGTACTGAGTATTTCGCCGGAGCGTTTTTTACAGTTGCACAATGGCAAAGTTGAAACCAAACCAATTAAAGGCACACGGCCGCGTGGGATCTGCCCGCTGACAGACGAAGTAGAAGCCGATAACCTGCGTAATTCTGCTAAAGATCGCGCCGAAAATGTGATGATTGTGGATTTACTGCGTAACGATTTAGGCAAAGTCTGCCTGCCTGGCTCAGTCGCGGTGCCGCAATTGTTCGCCATTGAAAGCTTTCCGGCGGTGCATCATTTAGTCAGCACGGTAACCGGCACTCTGGCACCAGAATACAGTGCCTGTGATTTACTACGCGGCGCCTTCCCGGGTGGCTCAATTACCGGTGCACCTAAGGTACGGGCAATGCAAATTATTGAGCAGCTGGAGCCACAGCGGCGTTCAGTGTACTGTGGCGCCATCGGCTACATTAACAGCAACGGCGATATGGATACTAATATCGCAATCCGCACGCTTATATGCAGTAAAGGGCAAATTCATTGTCAGGCCGGCGGTGGCATAGTAGCCGACTCTGAAGCAGACAGCGAATATCAGGAAACCTTAGATAAACTGAACAAAATTCTGCCGGTACTGGCAGCTAAGGGGCAATAAAGGTGCTTGCTGCAGAATTTCGCCAGCGTTTTTTACTGCAAACGGCTGCCAAAGCCGGGGCGATACTGCACAGCGATCAACACCAGGCCGCAGTGCTGATCCCCATTATCGATTATGGAAACAAACTGCATGTACTATTTACCCAGCGCGCATTGCACTTGCGCCATCATCCCGGCCAAATCAGTTTTCCGGGCGGTCGTATTGAAGCCGGTGAAAGCAGCTGCACAGCAGCCCTGCGTGAAGCGCACGAAGAAATCGGCTTAGCCCCAAATGCAGTGGAGCTACTTGGCACTTTGCCACTGCAAAGCACCAGCACCGGTTTTACCATAGCGCCCTGGGTTGGCTTGCTGCAACCACAGCGTAGCTGGCTATTACAGGCCGATGAAGTGGCCGGCATTTTTGAAGTGCCGTTAACGCATTTTTTGCAGCAGGAAAATCGTCACCAATTCAGCTTGCGGCTACGCGGTAAAGTACAACAGCTGCACGCTATGCCGTATCAGGATAAGTTTATCTGGGGCGCCACTGCGGCGATTTTGCATAGATTGTGTGTGCAAATAGCCTAAACCTTGCCCGGATAAGTTCGTTTCTTAAAAAGCCTGAGGGTAATTCGGTTGCGGTATAAAACGCTTTAGTTGTCTTGAAAGTAACTGAGAACATCCATTTCTTTGTGCACCACGCCAATAATATCGATAACGTTATTACCCAGCAGGTAAAAGATTACGTGCTGCCCCTAAGGGAAACTGTAATAACCCTGCTGAATATCAGTGCGATGTTTACCCAGTAATGGGTTTTCACCAAGCCATTCGAAATGCTTTTCAATGTCTTTTAAATAGATGTTTCGCTGCTTCTTACCCCATGTTGTTTCGGTATACCGCGCGATATTTATCAAATCGTCCCTGGCACGAGGGGTAATCCGGTAGTTTTTCTGCGGTTTAAGCGCCATTAGCTGCCGGCATCCAGCTCGTTGATAAGCGAATCCATACTAAAGTCATCAACAAAGTCGCCCTTGCCGGCTTGTTTGGCGCCTTCGGCTAAATGCACCCGCAAGGCTTCCAGTTTGCTCTTACGTTCCTCCATAGCACGCAGCGCATCACGTACAACTTCACTGGCAGAGCCGTATCGGCCACTGGATACTTCATTCTTAATAAACACTTCCCAGTGTTCACCCAAGCTTAGACTTGTCGTTGCCATGACACACCTCAAATATTCATAATTAACAATTATGAATATAATTTGTGTAAAAGATCAAAGCAAGAGACTTTTGTGCGTGCTGAGCAACAGCTTGGTTTGTATCGGCAAATCGCCTAACCGTCTCTCATTAGTTTTTCTCATCTGTAATAAGCACCGACCAGTTACCAACCGACTTACAGAACAGCGCGGCTTGGGCTACAATGGTGCAACTTTGATAACGACCAAACAGAATTAATTATGATTATCAGCGCTTTTGATATGTTCAGCATCGGCATAGGCCCGTCCAGCTCGCATACTGTTGGCCCCATGCGGGCCGCAAAGAAATTTACCGACGATTTAACCAATAAAAACCTGCTCGACAGCGTGACCGGCGTAAAAGTAGAACTGTTTGGCTCGCTGGGCCAAACTGGTATTGGCCACGGCACCGGTAAAGCAGTTATTTTAGGCCTGGCCGGCTATTTGCCGGAAACGGTTGACCCGGACGCTGTACCTGGCTTGTTAAAGCAAGTGAATGACGAGCAGCAAATTCGCCTAGCCAAGGTAAAACCGGTCAGTTTTCCACGCGAAGGCGCCATAGTGTTTCACCGGCGTAAAACCTTAAAAGAGCACTCCAACGGCATGGAGCTGATTGCCTATGATAAAGATAAAAACATCGTGCTAAGCGATGTGTACTTCTCTATCGGCGGCGGTTTTATAGTGAAAGCCGAAGATTTTGCCAAAGAAAAAGAAGCTGCCAGCCAGTTTGCCAGCGATAACCCGCCGCCGTTTCCGTTTGAGTCAGGCGCTGAGCTGCTGGCACTGTGTAAAGAACATGGTCTGTCGATCGCCGGTTTAATGCTTGAGAACGAAAAAGTACTGCGTAGCCCGGCACAAATTACCGATGAGCTGAACAATATCTGGCTAACCATGCGCGCCTGTATTGAGCGCGGCATTAAAACCGAAGGCATACTGCCGGGCGGGTTAAAAGTAAAACGCCGCGCCCCGGCGCTGTATAAAAAATTGATGGCAGAAAAAAGTAATGATCCGCTGCAGGTAATGGATTGGGTAAATCTGTTTGCACTGGCGGTAAACGAAGAAAATGCTGCCGGTGGCCGTGTAGTTACCGCGCCCACTAATGGCGCCGCCGGTATTATTCCGGCGGTATTAATGTACTACGACAAATTTATTCAGCCGGTAACCCCGGATATTGCCGTGCAGTATCTGTTAACTGCGGCCGCTATCGGTATTTTGTATAAGAAAAACGCCTCTATCTCCGGCGCCGAAGTCGGCTGCCAGGGTGAAGTAGGCGTAGCCTGCTCTATGGCCGCTGCTGCGTTAACCGAAATTCAGGGCGGTACACCGTCGCATGTTGAAAACGCCGCAGAAATTGGCATGGAACACAACCTCGGGCTAACCTGTGACCCGGTTGGCGGTTTGGTACAGGTGCCCTGTATTGAACGCAACGCCATGGGCTCGATTAAAGCTATTAATGCTTCAAGGTTGGCGCTGCGTGGTAGTGGCGATCAGAAAGTATCGCTGGATAAGGTTATTAAAACCATGTGGGATACCGGTAAAGATATGCAAACCAAGTACAAAGAAACCTCACGCGGTGGTTTGGCAGTAAATATTATCGAGTGTTAAGCAGCTTGAATTAATGGATCAGGCCCGCTTTAGCGGGCCTGATCCATTTACACTACCCCGGCTTTTTCGCCCAGGCAGCGCACCAGCCTTCACTGGCAACCAGTTTGCCAGGAAAAATACCGCATGGCCGCCAGGTCTCACCATCTGCGCCTTGAATAAGTGCACAGTTGGCGCAGTTTTGCCCTTCTTTAGCAGACTTATGCACATATTGCAGCGCCTTGGCCTGCGGGTTTTCCGGGTCCAGTTGTTCATTGGCAAAGGCCTTTAAACTAATACCGCCCATGCTTAAGCCCACTACACCGCCGGCCGATAGTTTTAAAAAACGTCTTCTGCTGGTTGTCATAATTTTTCCTCTGATCTTGTTTTTACTCGTTTGCACTTAATGTTGTTGTTATTGTTTTTAGCTATCGCTTAGTACTACTACGTTAAGCCGTCGCCGGTTTAGTTTGCTGCAAAACAGAAAAAACCAAACCAAAGCGCCAACGTCACGTATCGGTTACAACAATCAGTTTATAAGCTTAGTGCATAGGATTCTTTGATGAGCAACAACATTATTATCACTGGCGCGGCACAGCGTCTTGGCTTGCATTGTGCTCTGGCACTGCAACACGCCGGTTATCAGGTTATTGCCACCTGGCGCAGCGAAAAACCCGGCCTGGCACAATTGCGGGATGCCGGGGTGCAATGTGTACAATTGGATGTAACAGATCCGAGCCAATTGGCCGGTTTTATTGCACAGGTTAAACAACAACACCGCAGCTTAAGATCACTGATCCACAATGCCTCCGACTGGAAAAAAGATGCACCGTTAAACGACGTAAGCACAGATGCACTTGCCGCAGATGCAGCGGTGTACGATGCTATGCAGGCAGTACATGCCAAAGCGCCCTATTTGCTAAACCGCGCTTTTACGCCTTTATTACAAGCTTACGACGGTGTAAGTGACATTATTCATTTAACCGATTTTGTCGCTGGCGTCGGCAGTAGCAAGCATATAGCTTATGCTGCTTCTAAAGCCGCGCTGGAAAATTTAACCTATAGCTTTGCACGGGCGCTGGCCCCCAAAGTTAAAGTAAACGCCATAGCACCGGCGCTGCTGATGTTTAATCAACATGATGATGCAAGCTATCGCGCCAAAGCGTTGAAAAAGTCCTTGTTGCAAAGTGAGCCGGGCTCAGCGGAAATGAGCAATACCGTGCAGTATCTGCTAAACAGTAACTATGTGACCGGTAAAGTAATAGCCTTAGATGGTGGCCGGCAATTAAACCTGCCATAACCGGTGCTAAACCGATCAGGGTTTAATTTGTCATCTTTGGTTGGCAAAATACCCTTAACTACCAATGATGAAGCACATCTATGAAAGCCAGCCTTTATTTAATAAGTATATTGTTCACCACCGGCGTTTTTGCCACCACCCAGCCGGTAGCCGGTAAATGGATCACTGATTTACAGGGGCAAACCTTAACCGATCCACAGAGCTCTGGTTTTACCTGGCGTCATGGTGAACTGATTCATTTAGGCGATAACAGCGCCGCTGAGCATATGCGTAATAAATTGCTGCGGATAAACCCGCACACCGCACAACTTAACGCTGAGCCGCTCAATATTACGGTATCAAGCCAGGTGTTAAGTGGCTGTTTTGGCGAGCTGTTTAGCAAATACCCCGACTTTGAATCCCTGACATGGGACAGAGCAGACGACACCGTGTTTATTACCGTTACCGAAGACTCGTCTTTTGTGCAGCTAAATGCAGATTGTAAAGCAAAATACGGCGACACCCACTCTACCGACTTCCCCACCTTGCTGGTCAGAATTGAAACCGACCGCAATATGAGCCGCGCCGAAATTACTGCGGTGCGGCCGGTGCAGTTTCCCAAAAGTGCGGTGGTAGGTAATGCACCAAACGATGGTATTGAAGGCTTAGCCTTTGATACTACCGGTAATTTATACCTGGCGCTGGAGAAGAACCAGGCCAATGCGCCGATGATTTTTAAAACGACGTATGACAAAGATTTTTGGCAGCAACAGGGTTATGTGAAAGTACAAGACAGCGGCTTTATATTGCCGGTACCGGATGCCAATAACCACCCGATTAACGGTCTGGATTATTTGCCAGCAAAAAAAGCCGGTCACCCGGGCTATTTAGTTGCAGCAGCACGCAATGATGACCAGCTATGGATCATTGACTTAAGCCAGCAGCAAGCCCCCTTTGTGCAACAAATGGCCTATTACGCGCCTACGCCAGCCGACAGTGCCTGCCCCGCCTATGAAAAAATGGTACAAACTGCCATTGAAGGTGTGGCCGTGCACGGTGATACCGTGTATTTGGTTAACGATGCCTGGAAAAAACATTACCCGGATAATATTCAATGCCCGGCCAATGCCGCGCATTTTAACAAGTTTGCGCCGCTGCTGTTTAGCTTGCCGGTAGATCCGCGCTGGTTTATTTAGGGCCTTCACTAAGCATTACTGCGCAACCTGGTGAAGTACTGCCCGCTATCTGTTATTATTGCCTGCTGTTTGCCGCCCTCGTAACGGCGCTGCAGGCCGGCACAACTCCTCTTTGTATTTACGGGATTACTTATGATTAACCACTTTCGCGTACTTGGCGTAAAAACCAATGCCAGCGATGACGATATTAAAAAAGCCTATAAGCGCTTCGCCAATAAGTATCACCCGGACAAACTGCTTGGCCTGACTGACGATGAAAAAGATCAGGCCGCAACCCAGTTACAACGGGTAAAGGCCGCTTATGAGGTGTTATCTGATCCAAAACAAAAAGCGGCTTTTATCAAAGATTTTAACAATGTTATTGTTACCGACCCCGCTGCTGCTATGCAGGAGCTGTGGGATCAGTACTACTCTTAAACCTATCAGGGTCGTCAACAGCTTATGGCAAACAAACTGAATATGGCGCGTATTCGTGCCCTGCAAACTGATGCGTTGGAAAATATTGAATCCTATATGGACCCCGATACCCCCAAAGCACTGGAGCAATTTACCGCTAAGATGAAAGCCATTTTACTGGCTGATCCACAAATGCTTGAATCCGTACCCGAGTACTTGCCAATGGCCTTATACGGCCGGGTAAAATTTCCGCCAACGGCCAAAACGCAGTGGCAACAGTGGTTAAATAGTAGTACAGCACCAAGCTGGGACGAGTTTAAAACCTCAGTAGCTTTTAATAACGCCGATGTTGAGCTGGTAAAGGCTATTCGTGCTTACTCTGAAGCTCAGTTAATCGAAGCCTGCGCCGTGTTGTTTTTACTGGAAGGTGGAAAAATTACCGCCAAGCGCCGTAACGGTAGCGAAACCTATAACGAAGATCCCAGCTACGACACTGATGACGATGAAGAGACCGACAGCTATCACAGCGACTACGACAGTGACGATTACGGCAATGATAGCGACGACAGCGACGAAGAAGGTTACGACGATCAGTACGACGACATTCGCTTTAACGGAGAAAAACCTTAATGACGACCAACTTAATTGAGATTGCCGTAGCTGAAATTAAACAACTGGCCGTGGTAGAGCCCAAACAAGCCAGTAAAAAATTTGAGCTGATTGCCAACACCATGAGCGACGAGCAACTGGTAGAAGTTATTGAGAATATAGATATTGTTACGCTAACTCAGATTAACAGCGAGCATGATCTCTCCTTTCCTTCTATTATCTCTGAGCTAATGACGCCCGAGCGTATCCGCGATATCGTCTGCCAGCAGCCGTTGTACTGGGAAGAGAAAATCAAAAATAATGCTGAAGAACTTAAACAGCACACCTTTGATTTTTTAACTTATTTAATCCGCACCCAGGATAACGAAGACAAACAAGCCGCCATTTTAGAATGCATAGCAGAAGACCCTGCCGGGTTGTTTTACTTGTCTATTCCGTTTATTGAAATTTACCGCGGCGAACACATTGCCGATGAAGACTTTTACGCCGACACCCTGCACGAAGAAGAAGAAGATTTAGAAGAAGCTCTCAGCTATACCGAACGACAAATAAGCGAAGACGCACACGGCCTGGGCTTTGATGATCCGCGCAGCTTACTGGCGCTGATCCGCCAGTTAGCGCCGCAGGTAGAGCAAGCCATTAAGGCACTTATCCGCAACGAAAACTCCGGCTGGGAAGGCATTATCAGTAAGTTTGCTACCGAGTTGGTAATGCAGGCAAAAGAGAAAAACCAGGCCACAGATGAATACGCCGAAGTGGACGATATGTTCAGTTTTCTCGACTAAGGAACTTACTCATGCAGTTAATGCTACGCGACGGCAGTTTTGGTCCGTTTTTAACTCAGGTTATTACCAAAGCACAAGCCGACGACAAGCTCAGCAGTAATGATTTGCAGCAAATTAAAAGCAAAGCTGTGCTGATGAGCTTAAAATTTGCCGATAAATTCTACAATAAATACAAAATGCATCTGCTGGAGCAAGCCGCGCACGACATTATCGGCGTAGTAAGTTTAGGGTTGCAGGAGCTTAGCGATAATGACCCGGAGCGAGCCCTAACGCTGCTGCTGGCGCCGGAAGGCGTGGTAAAGCCGTTTCAAAAAGGCTGGAACATGCTAAGCACCGTCAGCAAAAATACCGGTAAAAGCTCGCTGTACGGCGAGGTGGAAGAACAACTGCTGCAAAATATTGCTACACCGCCTGACGCCGAAGAATGGAACGGCTGGGCACAGTACCAACAGGCACTGAAAGATCACCGCCGCACTCAGTCGATGCAGTTGCTGCAGCAGCAGTTTTATGCCCGCACACACTTTGACGAATTTGAGCATTTCAGCTTAGAAGAAGTGCTGGCCGAAGTGGTATTTTACCGCGCGCTTACCGGTGGCGATAAAGTACGCCAGGATTTAAAAAAACGCCTTCGCAATATTGCGCTGCAACCGCACTGGTTTAACGACACCTTCTTCCAGCTACAAACTGAAGCCACTCTGGCAGAATTACCCGCAGCCAATGCCGACGCTATCCGCGCTGACTTAGGCCAGCATTTTATCCCGGCGCTGCTACGAACATTAAAATTTGCCAAAGACTATCAGGCCATGGCACAAACCGACGCCTCACCGGAAAAGCTTGACGCTTTTGAAGGCAAACAAGGCCTAAGCAACCCGTTACTTGGTTGGCCGCAGTATCTTGAGCTTTAAACTATAATAAACTGATCATCTTCGCCGCTATCGGTTCGCCGAACCGTTTTATACTGTGGTGATCATGGCCAGAAACAAGGGATAGAGGCGAAAGAATAACCGGGGAATTGCAGTTGGAGCAGTCAGCGCTTTACGCTGGCTGCATTTGCTTCAGATGTAGTTGTTTTAAAAACTCAGGCGCTAAGTCAGCTCCATTGGGCCAGACAACAGTTTCCAATTCAGGATCAACTGCTACTTTCCGAAATATTGCTAAGTCTTTTAGCGGTTCAAACACTGGGCCTTTTAGTGCGCCATCCAAATCTATCTCGCCTGACGTACCATCATCAAACGCAACCCAAATAATGTAATCAGTTACGTATTTCGCAGCTTTAATGTGCAACATAACCTACTCCAGTGGTGCAATGTAATTAAGCGGTTCACCAACTCTGGCACGGCGCCAGTTTTCTTCCAACTCAGCCTGATGTAGTGTAATCCATTCCTGCACAAACACAGCGGCCCGTTTAGGTAACTCGCCTTCAAGTATGGTTCCATCAAATGAAAATAGCGCTTCGTAACCAGAATATTTCGCATGAAAATGCGGTGGGTTGTGATCGTTAAAATACATGGCAATCACAATTCCGTAAAATCTGCTGATCACTGGCATTAGTGTATCCTCAAAATATAGTTCCATCATAGTGAAACAACGCCAAGTGTCAAACCGGCTTTAGCCTGACAACTACAATCTGGTCTATTCCTGAGACAACCGGTATATATGGTCAGCAAAATACTTGCCGCCGATATTATGTGCATTGGCTTCAATACGCTGCAATACAAAACCGCATTTGATTAATACCTTTTCTGATGCAGCATTACCCTCGGTCACCACTGCCTGATAACGGTTTATCTGCTGTGTTGCAGTGGCCCAGTTAATCAGCCCTTGCAGGGATTCCACCGCATAGCCTTTGCCGTAGAACTCAGGTAAAAACAGATAACCCACTTCGGCAATGCCGCCTTTTAATACAAAGCCGGTAACACCCAGCTCTGCGCCGCTAACTTTATCGGCCACCACCAGCCCGAGCCATTTCTCGCTGTCGGGCGTCCAATCCCCAAGGCGCGATGCAAACTTCTGCCGGATAACATCTTGCGGCGGTACATCAAAGCACAACGCCACTATTTGCGGTTCGCTATGCAAGCGCAAAAACAACGGCCAATGCTGATGCTGTAGCGGGCTTAGGATTAAGCGGTTTTTTTCGATGTTTATCAACGGATTTTCCATTAGTATTTGGCTAGCATCAGCAATGAGTTAGGTTAAGCTGCCGCGCTGTTATCTGAACTGGCGTAGCTGGATATGGTTGCCATCTGAATCTGCAATATTACACACAGTAAACAGCGGATTAGACCATAAACCTTCAAAAGAGCGGCCACCCAGCTCTTCTGCTTTTAGCTTTGCTTCTTCAATATTATCAACGGTTAAAAACAATTTTACGCTATTAAAATCCGGCTGCGGTATGGTTGCCGGTGGCGTATGAATAATAATATTAAAGCCATCTTTAACAAGGCTAATCAGCTCAGTTGTCTCCCGGTTCACTTCCATCGCAAAAAGCCTTGTGTAAAACTTGGCCAGATTTTTTATGTTGTTTGAATAAACTAACGCACCATGTTTTGCCGGGCCGTTCATGAAATCCCCTCAAAGATTGAAATTAGAATACGTTATAGCGCCGCGTGGTTATAGCCTGCTTACACTGCACAGGCGTTTGACGTGTACATGGCTTTGATATGCTGTGGTGAAGGATCACTGGCCAATCTTCCATATAGTGCGGAATCAGAAACAATACCATTGATTTCCCAGCGCTGCCTCAGTAAGCCCTCTTGATAGAACCCAAGCTTTTCTAGTGCTTTTGCTGAGGACTGGTTATCCGGGTCGATTTCAGCCTCAATCCGGCGAAGACCCAGAGAATTGAAGCCATATTGAATTAATGCTTCACCAGCCTCAGTAATATAGCCCTTCCCCCAACAAGCCCGGCTTAAACCAAAACCGATTTCAGCCCGTTTCGATTCTTTGTCATAACTAAACAACATACATTTGCCAACCAACTCAGCGGTAGACTTAAGATATACGCCAAGCACCAGTGATTCTTGACGCTGCATCGCATCGTTGCTGTTATCTACGAAACGATAAGCATCCTGAATGCCAGACCAGGGTGCAGTATTCCAGTACTTCATGACCTCAGGATCAGAAAATATTTCCAGTAAACTGGCCGAATCAGCGGATACTAAAGGTTTCAATGTTAACCGCTCAACTTCAATAACCGGGAAAAACAACACTTCTGACATTCATTGCTCCATTTTTGACACTGTTCTTACCGCAGCGGTCCTTAACGCTAAAAAGCTGCGGTGTTATCAGGCTTTTGTTACTTTACCGGTTAAAAGGCTTACAGCCTCTATAATCGCTGTCGCCCCCTCTTTGGGTTTAGCCTGAAGAATAAAATGAGGGCCGACAAGCTCTGCAAATGTAATGTCGCTGTATGCTTGTACAAACTCCAGCTTTTTCTGTGGATGCACCAGCATATCGTTTGCCGCGCCAATATGTACAGCCGGAACGCCCGACTTAAAGCCGCCATATTTTGCCTGGGCGATGACTTTTAGCCTTAGTTTAAGTGTCTTGGTTGGAACGGCATCTATAGCATTTTTCAACAACTCGATTTCATTATTGCCGGCGTCTTTCCCCAAAAAGAAAAGCCTGTAAACAATACCAGAAAACGGCAGGCGGGCTAAATAGCGTATTGGTAATAGCGACGCAAAACGCGCAACCATCTTTTTAGGCCCCGATAAGAAAGAAGCAACGAAGATTATGCCTTTTAAATGCGGGATTAGCTGCTGTGATAGCAATGCGGCAATACCACCGGAGAATGACTCTGCAACGAGAATAAAGTCTTCGTTCGGAAGACGTTTTAATATGTCCTGTGACAGAGCTTTATAATCTTGCGCACCTTCAGTTGGTAACGGTAAAACCACTACCTCCATGCCTTGAATATTCGCCACCAGCGGGTCAAACAGCATTCCGGTTCCATCCATTCCGGGTAATAGCACTAACTTCAATTTTTACGGCCCTTTATATTACAACGTACGTCTTCTTTAGATTGGATCTTGTTGCCATTTCTCAAAACAATGATTTCCAAACCCTACAACAGCGCAAGCAATATCAAAGCCAAGTACTGCGCATAAGAACGACACTAAAGCCAGCGTGCAAAACCAGCTGAACCTGGTGCTAACTGCATTACAGCACCGGATAACAAAGAAATTGAATTCAACAGCATGTTATATTTGCTGCTTTTCAGGACCACAAACAAAACGCTCCTCCCCAAGGTGATAAATATTATTAACAGCTACATAAGTCCCTGACAATACGCCTGAAATTGGAAGAAGAACTAGCCCGCTGATCGAATAGAAGGTATTAGTGTCTTCGAAACCGTTGACGACTTTGAGCGTTTTGCGGTCACTTGAGATTTCACAACGATTAACCTTCGTCAGGTCATCTTGCGGAACCATTACACAGCCACTCAAAAGTACTGAAAGCAGCAATAATACTGTCGCATTTTTCACTTTAAAAATCCCTCTCAATAATGCCCCGGTTTTGGAACTTTTCCGCCTTTGTAAATTTAATGCACTTCACATTACGACCTTTCCAGATAACTTACAATGACTTATATGCGTCCCGTTAACAGTATAGCGGTAATCTCACTTATCACCCATCAGGAAACCTTTAAGGTTACATGTATTGCCATGCCCAGTTGTTCATGTAACTATACATGTTACTTTAAGTGGTCTGAGAAATCGATTTACCTCTTACCTTTATTGCATCTTCTGTTTGAACAGTCATTTAGAAAACTATTATCAGCCCCTTAATGGGAGCCAGGAGCTACAGCATGTCATCTTTTTCAGACCCGAAGGCCATTGCCGGCTATGCAGAAAACACCCTCCGGCGCGTTCCCGGACTGCATGACATACATCGTATGTCAGCATTACTGCTGGCCGAACGCACGCCCGCTAACGGCCGAGTCTTAGTTGTTGGGGCCGGCGGCGGTATGGAACTTAATGTCTTCGCCCGGTTATTTCCCGGTTGGACATTTGATGGCGTTGATCCCTCTGCAGAAATGCTGGCTATGGCAAGAACCAGTCTGGGATCACTGGCGCCCCGTGTTCAGCTGCACCTCGGCTTTATCGATGTCGCGCCCAAGGGGCCATTTGATGCGGCGTCTTGTTTGTTAACACTGCACTTTACCAACGACGCTGAACGCTACAGAACACTTTGTGAAATTCATGCGCGCTTGAAGCCCGGCGGCGCACTTGTTGCCGTGCACTACAGTATTTCTCAAACCGGTGCAGAGCGTGATTTATGGCTGACCCGATGCGCTGAATTTGCTATTTTATCCGGCATTGGTGCTGAACAAGCAAAAGCTTCGGTAGCTGCAATTGGCCAGCAACTGCCGATTCTTTCACCGGAGCAAGATGAAGCGCTGATGCAAAAAGCAGGTTTTTCACACATCAGCACCTTCTATATTGGCTTAGGGTTCAGAGGATGGGTGGCCTATGCCTGACAATAAGCGTTGTATATATTCCGCTATTTCAGCTTGGGCAAAAACGATAAATCAACGTAGTATTTCTCCGGGTTGCCCTGGGCGATAAATACTCTGATCGTTTCCTGGTTAATATAAGCGGACGGGTCAAACCACAGATTATTACTTTTAAAGATGTGAATATCAGACGTGGCAGGGTTTTGCCATTGCGTTAGCACCCGAAACGGGTGTTTACCGTTAACAGACAACGCCGTATTCTGCTCAACGCTCTGGTACCGGGTTTCTATAGCTACGCCACTGGTTTTTAGCATTTCATCCTGCCGGCCTTTTAACGCGATATACACAATAATACCGGCGCCTACCAGGAAAAACACCGCGCCCATAGCGGCTAAAATAAGCGCAACGCCCCACAGCGAAAAGAAATCATTAATTTTGGCATCTGATGGCCGCGCTGTCTGGTACAGCACTTCTACCTGCTCG
This sequence comes from Gammaproteobacteria bacterium HGW-Gammaproteobacteria-15, assembly GCA_002840125.1. GTDB lineage: Bacteria > Pseudomonadota > Gammaproteobacteria > Enterobacterales > Alteromonadaceae > Alishewanella. The sequence goes on along the minus strand of PGZF01000002.1, from coordinate 498,754 downwards.
CCTTGGGCATAACGTGCCGGATTACTACCGGCAGTGGGCGCAAATTCAATTACCTGGCCGTTTTGGGCAGTAAACTCAACTAAAGGCCGGTAACTAATGGAATCACTCGTGCGTGATACTAACAGCTCAACCACTATACCCTCCGCCGTTGCGGCGTCTATTAGAAATGCACTGGTACTGTTGTAGACAAAAAAGGCCCCCGCCAGCATAGCGACGCCAACCAAGGTGAATAAATATTTAACGATTGCAATTGCTTTCATATCTGATCCAATAAGTACTTTTTAGTAATAGCCGCAGTTAGTGGTTTACGCAGGCATTATCAATAACGGCAGCGGTAATATCAGCAGTAAGATAGTTCTGTGCTTCTGCTGCAGATATCGCCATATGGCCAAACACCAGCCCGTCACCGGTGACAGCTAACGTACGTGATTCACAGGTTATCGCGACCGGCATGGCTAAACTGCCGGACTTACCCTCCCGTTCCAATATGAGGTTAGTTCTGCCAACCAGATCACCACCCAGATACCATTCATCAAAATAAGGGCCGCCGACCATATCACGGTAAACAAAGTTGGCATCCGGGTTAAAGTTGCCGGCTACCGGGCTAAGTCGCAGCGCCTGGTTAAGCTGATGCGGCAAGCGCAACCAGCCCAGTACGCGGCCGCTCCCAAGCCGATAGCCGTTATCTTGCCGGGAAAGGGGTATGGCCTCGCGGGACGAATACACCGGCCCGGCATTTTGCTGTGCTATAACAACAGCATACGGATTTACCTGGGCTACAATAGCCACATGGCCATAAGGATTAAACAGCGACGGGGCATAAACAATAATGTCGTCCGGCGCTGGCATGGTATTGCTGCCGTTATGGTATTGCAGTAAAGCGCGTTGTTCATTTAAGGCGCCATCAGGCAGGGTTTGGTCAAAAAATGTTTTGGCGTGCCCGTAAGAGTCTGGCATCTGGTGGCCAAACCTTTCATAGTAATAGCGTTTTACAAACTCAATACACTGGTACCTGATACCAAGGTTGTAACCGGAAGCGGTTAAATTTCTGCCATGCGATTGATTTACCCCGCCGTTGTAGTAAATAGCCACGCCGTTTAATTCATCAATCTGCGTACCCGGCGAAACACTGCTACCCAGTGGCATGCGGGTAATAACCTGATAGCCACCCAACACTGCTGCAGCCGCTACCAATACAGCAGCCAGCCACATGATTTTTTTATTCACAACTACATCTCATCTTTGATTAATACGGTACCTGGCTTTGCCAATAACGGCCAATCTATACATAGCGTACTGAGTGACGGCTTGAGTTCGCGGTATTGCCAACCTGGGGTTAGCCCCCTGCGTGGGAGCGAGAGTTTATTCTGTCAGAGGAATGTAAATCAAGTATTTTATGCTGGATAAACTTATGTAACTTGCGTTACCCCAACGGATAAAACCATACAGTTTGAATAAGGTCATTTTTAATCTTATCCACTACCACTGCGATTTATTTATGCCAAATAGTCAAAGACTTTGCTCTATTTATCTTTCTTCACAGCCTCAACCTTGCGGCATTACCCGGTTACGGCCAGCGCGTTTTGCTTCATACATAGCAGCATCGGCCTTACGCACTACAGTGTCGGCATCAGTATCATCTGCGGCTGAAGGCGCTACACCAATACTGATCGTTACCCGGCCCGCAGTGGCAAAATCCAGGCTGGCTATATCGCGGCATAGTTTATTGGCAATAATAACAGCACCATGCAAATCAGTAGCCGGTAAAACGGCAATAAACTCTTCACCGCCGTAACGGGCAACAAAATCACTATCGCGGATAGTATTGTCTAGTAATTTAGCAACTTGCTGAATAACCTGATCGCCGGTTTCATGGCCAAACTGGTCGTTAATCTGTTTAAAGTGATCAATGTCCATCAGCAGCACAGCATAACTATGGCTGCTGCGTTTTGCTGTAGCAAATTCTGCTTTAAGCCGCTCGTCAGCAGCACGCCGGTTATAAATGCCGGTTAGTGCATCTTTGTGTGATAGCTGTTGTAGTCTGGCATTGGCACGCTCTAAATCTGCGGTGCGTGTAGCCACCTGCTGCTCCAGTGTGCTGTTAGCCTGCAGTAATGCCTGGCGCTTGGCAGCCATTTTTATCATCATGCTGCTAAGTGCACCGCTAAGGTAACGTATTTCCGTCAGCTTGCTGCTAACGTTAAACACCACATTTTCACCGCCCTGCGCAACTTTTTGTGCCAGGCTGGCCAGTTGTTCAACCGGGCGGCTAAAATGGCTGGCAAGCCGGTATGCCAGTATCATGGCCAATAATAAAGTCATTGCGCCATACCACAGAAGCTGGCGGTTAAGTTTTGCTACCGGCGCCAGTGCCTGCTCTGCCGGTTGGCGCAGAATAAGTTGCCAACCCAGATCATCGCCCAAACGGGTGCTAATGCGAATACGGCTGGTAAGGTATTGTTTATCCGCCCAATCTACCAGTGCCACCTGCCCGGCTGGTGGCAGATCAGCGGGTACTGCCAACTGGCCAATATATTCGTACGGGTGCAACCAGTGTCCGGCGCTGCCAAGAATTAGCAGCTCGACGCCGTTATTGGCGGCATCAGCGGTAAGCACTGAGCTCAGCACATCGTGCACCCAGCTCCAGTGCACATGGGTAGCTACCACCCCGCGAATGCTGTTATCCGCGCCGTGTACCGGTGCAGCAAAGTCAATAAAACGCAGTGGCTCGTTGATGTTTTGCTGTGGCAACAACCTGGCCAGCAGTACTGCCTCGTGCACATCGCCAACAAAGCTACGCTCTAACCCGCCACTAAACCAGGGCCGCTGCGCTACATTCTGCTTTAGCAACATACCATCTGTGGCCTGCAGCACAGTGCCGTCTGGCGCAGCCAGCCCAATCCAGGCGTAAAACGGATACGACTGACGGATATCGTTCAGCAACTGCTGTACTTCAGCGCCCTGTAAGTCGCCGAGTGTTAACAAATGGCTTTTACTTAACAGCCGTATTTCGCGCTCACGTTCAACCAGTGTTCGGCTGATCAACATAGCAGCCGAGTTGCCTGTGCTGTATAGCGCATCGCCAGCGGCTTTAGCTAAGGTAGCTGAGGCAAGACGATCTAAATAGGCCGTTAAGCCGACACTTACTGCTAAAAACAGAATGCCGAATAACAACACCAGCCTGGCATGGAAACTATTAAATTGCTTCATTAACCATTCGCTGTGTTACTCCTGCAAAAATTTTTGCTGTGGTAAAAATTTTTTGTTGTGGCAAAGCCTGTTACAACACCGGCGCCAGCCGTTTTTGTACATCGGCCAGTTCCTGGTTATAGCAGCTGATATAAGGCAACTCGGCAGCGCTGGCAGCTAATTTTAACGCGTAACCCCGCTCGATATTGCACACTATCGTTAATGCCTCTGCCATCTGGCCGCTGTTACAGCTGATAGCCTGCTTTATGTCCGGGTTAATATTTAAATGCTGTAAAAAACGGTCTGACTCCACACCAAACAACATGTCAGAACCAGAAATTAACGCCGCCAGAAAATACTGATGGCACTGCTCGTTACTAAGCTGCCACAGTTTGGCAATACGCTGCGCGGTGTAAGCGCGGGTTAATACCGTGATCGCCGCTGTTGGTGCGGTATTGTTAAGCACGGCATACATCAGCACCCATTTGCGGGCCAGCTCCAGCCCAAGCCGGGTAATCATTTCTTTTACTGAGCTCACTTCACGGGTTTTACGATACAGCGGGCTGTTAACAATTTTCAGCATGCCCATCACTATTGCCGGTTCGTCCTGCAGCAATAAAACCAGTTGGTTAATGTCTGGCTCGTCGGCAAACAGGCAGCCGATAATTTCAGCCAGCCGCAGCACACTGGGTTCAATTTTTTTACCGGCAATCAGTAAAGGTTTAGCTAAAAAATAACCCTGAAATAACTCACAGCCCAGTGCTTTAAAAGCAAGAAACTGTTGCTCGGTTTCAACCTTTTCAGCCAACCAAATCAGCCCTGGCCTGCTGTATTGCGCTTTATAACGCTCGACTTCGGCCAGGCTGCTGTTTAGCACATCTATTTTGATAATATCGGCCAGCTCCAGCAATGGCTGCCAGGCATCGCTGAACTCAAAATCGTCCAGGGCAAAACGAAAGCCCTGCTGTTTAAAGCTGGCAACAGCGGCAACAAATTCCGGGGTAGGTTCAATGCGTTCAATCAGTTCTATTACCACTTGTGACGGCTCAAGCGGCAGAAAACTGCGCGACAGCAAAAACCGGGCACAAACATTAATAAATACCGGCGCACGGTACTGCTCAATTTGCTCGGTTATACCGCCGCACAGGTTATACAGCAGTTCAGCGGTGGCTTTTACATCACCCAGTTCAAGCGCAGTAACACCGGTGTCGCTGCGATACAACAGTTCTACGGCATAGCGTTTTTTATTGCGATCAAAAATAGGCTGGGCTGCAAACAAGCTTTGTAAATCTTTGGCACAACTAATATTCTGGCTTGGTATACTCACGTACTGTCCTTACAGCTAAACAGTTACAGTTGGTAACGGCCAATATAAAGCCAGTACCGCAGGCTGTCTAGCTCATCTGTTTTTTATCGCCGGGGGCAAGGCGTTGATCTTTACGCAGTACCAACAAGGTAAACAAAGTGGCACTGACAAACATCAGCAAACTGTACACACTGGGTGCCACCGACATAGGCTGGTTTTGCAAAATACCGGTGGTGATCAATAGCGCCAGAGTGCCGTTTTGCAAGCCCACTTCAAGGCAAACCGTGCGCGCCTGCGCCTCACTGTGCAACAGGTAGTTACCCAGCAGATATCCCAGCAGCATTGTCAGCAGGTTTAGCGTTAACGCGGCCGGCCCGGCTTTGGCCAGATACAACCAAAGCGCATCGCCTAAATCCAGTGCAATAGACACTATCAGCAGTGCCAGCACCACCACCGAAAACTTGCTGATTAGCGGCTCAGCCCGGCGGGCAAACACTGGCCATTTCGCCCGCAGTGCCATACCCAACAATACCGGAAATACGGTTATGATCATTAGCTTAAACCAGGTGCTGATTACCGGCAGGCTAAGCATTGATTCGGCATCACTGTAATAACCTATCGCCCAGGCGCCCAGCAACGGAATAGTAATAGGCGTAATAAAACCAATCACAGCCGTTAATGACACTGATAAGCCCACATCAGCTTTACATAAATAGCTGTATAAGTTCGACGTGGTGCCGCCAGGGCACAGTGCCAGAATAAATAAGCCTATTGCTAACTCACCTTCGAGCTTAAACAGCGCAATAAGCGCCACCGCAACCAGCGGCAATAACAGCATCTGCGCGAAGGCTCCCAATAAAAACCCGCGCGGCTGGCGAAACACCCGCTGAAAATCTGCCGGTGTTAAACTTAAGCCAACACCAACCATAATCAGGATCAGCGCTATGGGTAAACCAATCTGGGTCAGGGTTTCAAACATACAGAGGCCATATCATTGTTTTTCTGCTTGGTATACAAACTACAGCAAGCTGCCAGTTGCTGCAATTATGCAGTGCCTTGTTACAACAACTGTTTTATTGCCGTGCTTAAGCCATCCAGCGTCAGGGCATACATGCGTTTTTGCATTAGCTGCTCTATCATGCCGATAGAATAATAGTGCCCCCACCACTGTTGGGACTGCGGGTTTAGCCACACGGCTTTGGGGTATTGTGTTAACAAGCGCTGCAGCCAAACTTTACCAGGCAGCTCGTTATAGTGCTCAACACTGCCGCCAGGGTAGTCAATCTCGTACGGGCCCATAGTGGCATCGCCGACAAAAATCAATTTGTAGTCGCTGGCATAGGTATGAATAATATCGTCTACCTTTACCTGCTCGGTATAACGGCGTTTATTATCGCGCCACACGCCTTCATATACGCAGTTATGAAAGTAGAAAAATTCCAGGTGTTTAAACTCGGTTTTAACGGCGGCAAACAGTTTCTGGCATTGTTCGATATGGTCGTCCATTGAACCCCCCACATCAAAAAACACCAGCAGTTTAATGGCGTTGTGCCGCTCACGCATAAAGCGTAAATCCAGCCATCCGGCCTGCTCAGACGTAGCCTGAATAGTGCCGTGCAAATCCAGTTCGGTTTCTGCGCCGCTGCGGGCAAATTTACGCAGCTGTTTTAATGCCAGTTTAATACTGCGGTTATTTAGCTCACTATCTGTGTCCAGATCTTTAAACTCGCGTTTATCCCATACCTTTACCGCACGGCGCGCACCACTGCCCTGCTGGCCTATGCGCACGCCTTCCGGGTTATAACCATAAGCGCCAAAAGGTGAGGTACCGCCAGTGCCAATCCATTTATTGCCACCGCTATGCTTTTTTTGCTGCTCAGCTAAGCGCTCATGCAGGGTTTCAAGCAGTTTATCGAGGCCACCCAGAGCCTGCAGTTTGGCTTTATCTTCGTCGGTAAGCTTGCGCAGCACTTCCGGTACCAGCCACTCGGGCGGTATGCTGGCGGCGATGTCTATTTCGGCTACACCTGCAAAGTACTCAGCAAAAGCCCGGTCGAATTTGTCGTACTGGGTTTCATCTTTTACCAGACATAGCCTGGACAGCTGATAAAAAGCTTCGGTGTCGGCAAAGATCACTTGTTGTTTCAGTGCATTGAGTAGGTCCAGCAGTTCGGTAATGCTGGTTTTTAAGCCGTATTTGCGTAGCGTAAAAAAGAAGTCAATTAGCATAAAACATGCTCATATAACAGGGTGAGACTGGAAACTCGTTTTGGTCGGCGCAGAGTGTCTGAGCGCAGGCGCAAGCCGAAGCGAGTTGCTGCGACGAGCCAAAAGGAGTATTGCAGTCGAGCCAGAACATAAAGCTGCTCCTTCGCTGCCATCATTGCCGCAGTAGACCCCGACGAACAAAGCACCTGCTAGCGACATACTTTAGCGTCCTTGCCTTTTCGCCAAAAATGCCAGCTTTTCTACCAGCGCCACATCCTGCTCGTTTTTAAGCAAGGCACCAAACATCGGCATTAAACCGCCCTTGTGCTGTTTGTCGGTTAATACTTCTGCCGGAATATCTTCGGCCAGCAACAACTTTAACCAGTCGAGCAGCTCTGAGGTTGATGGTTTTTTCTTTAAGCCCGGTAATTCGCGTAGCTCAAAGAAGGCTTCCAGCGCCACACTTAGCAGTTGCTGCTGAATATGCGGAAAGTGCACCGCGACAATAGCGCGCAAGGTATCGGCATCCGGAAAGCGGATATAATGAAAAAAGCAGCGGCGCAAAAAAGCATCCGGCAGCTCTTTTTCGTTATTTGAGGTAATGATCACAATAGGCCGCTCAACGGCGCTTATTTGCTCACCGGTTTCGTGTACGTAAAACGCCATCCGATCCAGCTCGTGCAGTAAATCATTGGGAAATTCAATATCGGCTTTGTCTATTTCATCTATCAGCAGCACCGGGCGCTTAGCAGCGGTAAAGGCCTGCCATAGTTTGCCGGGGCGGATATAGTTGTTGATATCGTGCACCTTGTCGCTGCCCAACTGGCTGTCGCGCAGGCGGGACACCGCATCGTATTCGTACAGGCCGTGCTGCGCCTTGGTGGTTGACTTGATATGCCACTGAATAAGCTCGCAGCCTAAGCTCGCTGCCAACTCTTCGGCCAGCCGGGTTTTACCGGTGCCCGGTTCGCCTTTTATCAGCAATGGTTTTTCCAGCGTTACAGCGGCATTTACTGCTAATGCCAGTTCGTCAGACACTATATAGTTGTCGGTGCTTACAAAGGCCATGAGTCCCCTCTATGCTTAGTGTTTAAACCTGCTCTTTTTACAACTTGGCAGGCTTGTGGTGAAACGTAATATCTTATAGCCAAAAGCTACTGTAATTTTTGCCACGCTGGCGTATTCTTATAACCAATTTATCGTAAACGGAGTTTTTTTATGGCAAACGTCTATGCAGACAACTCATTGTCTATCGGCCGCACCCCGCTGGTCAAACTAAACCGGACTATTGAAGGCGGCGCTAACGTGTACGCCAAAATTGAAGCGCGTAACCCCAGCTTCAGCGTAAAGTGCCGCTTAGGCGCCGCATTAATTTGGGACGCCGAGAAAAAAGGCACCTTAACGGCTGACAAAGAAATTGTCGAGCCTACCTCCGGTAACACCGGTATTGCCTTAGCATTTGTTGCCGCCAGCCGTGGTTATAAACTTACGCTGACCATGCCAGCCACCATGAGCCTGGAGCGACGCAAGCTGCTAAAAGCCTTAGGTGCTAATTTAGTACTGACCGAAGGCCCTAAGGGCATGAAGGGTGCCATTGAAAAAGCCAAAGAAATTCAGGCGTCTAACCCGGATAAATACCTAATTTTGGGCCAATTTGAAAACCCGGCTAACCCGCAAATCCACTTTGATACCACCGGGCCGGAAATTTTTAATGATTTAGATGGCAAAGTCGATATTTTTATCGCCGGCGTTGGCACTGGCGGCACCATCACTGGTGTTAGCCGCTATCTGAAACAAGAGAAAAACCTGCCGCTGTTAAGCGTAGCAGTAGAACCTGCGGAATCACCGGTGATCACGCAAGCTAAAGCCGGTGAAGAGCTAAAACCCGGCCCGCATAAAATTCAGGGCATTGGTGCCGGTTTTATTCCGGGTAACCTGGATTTAACTCTGGTAGATGAAGTTGAGCGCGTAACCAGCGACGAAGCCATTGCCGGCGCACTGCGCTTAATGCGTGAAGAAGGTATTCTGGCCGGTATTTCCTCCGGTGCAGCCCTGGTAGCGGCGCAGCGCCTGGCAGCAAAGCCGGAAAATGCCGGCAAAAATATTGTCGTGATCCTGGCTAGTGCCGCCGAGCGCTATTTAACCAGCCCATTATTTGCCAGTGTATTTACCGAGCAGGAATTACAAGCTTAATCAGCATGATGCACTTTATTAAGGGCTGCTTTTGCAGCCCTTTTCTTTACAGTTGCAGAAAAAAAAGCCACACTGGATGCTGATTTTTTTACCGGATGCCATAGATGAAGCTACGCTGGATACTGCCACTTATGCTGTTGCTGGTTGCCTGCAGCGAAAGCACGCCAAAGGTAAACGCCCAGTGGGGCACACCGGAATATATCGCCACCCAGTTTTTTAATGCCCTGTATAACGAAAAAGATCTGGAAAAAGCCAAGCAGCTTAGTACCGCTGATTATGCCGCATTAATGGAATCTTACGGCAGTGTACGCCAGGTTAACCGCACCCTGATGAATATGTCGTTTGATACTGTAGAAGTGCGCGTTAACCGCAGCGGCGGCAACCTGCGTGAGCAATATGAAAATGAAGCAAAAATCGCTATTTTGCTTACCGGCAGCTACGACGGTAAGCAAGTTGACGAATTGCGGGTTGTTGAAGTAATTAAACACAATAACCGCTGGCTGGTTAAAACCGTGCAGATAGATAAATTCAGTAGCAGCGCGCGCTAAACTTAAACCACAAGATTTAGTTTATACCACCAGCCTTAGCGCTGAAAAAATGCTGCGATGCGCCGCTGGCACTCGTCACCGTTAAGTAAGCGCTGAAACTGCACCAGCTCTGTGGCAATAGTTTCCAGCGTTAACGGCTGTACATTACGTTTTAACAGCGCTTTACTGCTTTGCACCGCATCGGCCGGTAACGCCGCCAGCTTCAGTGCTTTTTCCAGCGCCAGCGCGCACACATCCGCACTGCTTACCACCTGATTAACCAGGCCCATCTGTGCGGCCTCAGTTGCACTGAAAGCTTCACCGAGCAACAAATACTGTGCCGAGCGCTGATACCCTGCCAGATTTGGTAACAGCACGCTGGAGCCTGCTTCCGGGCATAAACCCAATTGGGTAAACGGCAACTGAAAACGGGCGTTGTCCGCGGCATACACCAAATCGCAATGCAGCAAAACTGTTGTACCAATACCAATAGCTAACCCGGCCACTGCAGCCACCACAGGTTTAGGAAACTGCGCCAGAATATACAAAAACTGCACTGTCGGGTGCTGGCTGTTTAACTCACCGGCGCCGAGAAAGTCCTGCAGGTCATTGCCGGCACTAAAGCAGTCGGCACTGCCCTGCAGCAGCACTACCTTGACTGCAGGATCAGTTGCCGCCTGCATCAGGGCATTATTAAGGTCGCGATACATCTGCTGGCTAAGGGCATTCTTTTTTTGTGGCCGGTTCAGGCTAAGCTGCAGCACGCCCTGTGCGGTTTGTTGGGTAATCTCACTCATAAATTTCCGCCTTATTTACCTGCCACGCTACCTTCACGGCGCGGATCTGCAGCCCCCTGTAACCCCGATTCAGTAACCATTATGGCATGCAGGCCGCTGTTTAAATCCTGCAACTGTACTTTATAACCCATATCTTCAAGCACAGCCTGCTGTTTCTCCAGGGCGGTGCCTTTTTCCAGCGCCAGATAATCATTGCGGTGGGTAATGCGTGGCAGGTTCAGTGCCTGCTGTACATCCAGATCCCAATCCAGCACGGCCACTATACTTTGCGCAACGTAGTTAATAATACGGCTGCCACCGGGCGAGCCGATTACCAGCTTCAGTTTATTATTCTGGTCAAACACCATCATCGGCGCCATAGAAGAGCGTGGCCGCTTGCCACCTTCTACCCGGTTTGCCACCAGATGGCCGTCAATTTCTGGGCTTAAGCTAAAATCGGTCAGCTGGTTGTTCAGTAAAAAGCCCCCCACCATTAAGCCTGAGCCAAACACGTTTTCAATACTGGTAGTCATGCTTACGGCGTTGCCGTCGCTATCGACAATAGAAAAATGGCTGGTATTTGGCAGCTCTGGTGATTTAGCTGACAACAGCGGCGGCGCACCAGCTGGTGTGCCGGCCTCTGCGGCTAATCCGGCTTTATCTGGCGCTATCAGCTCTGCGCGGCGGGCCAGATAATCCGGCGCCAGCATGCCTGCTACCGGTACAGCAACAAAAGCCGGATCGGCCAAATAGCGGTCGCGATCAGCAAATGCCAGTTTTGCCGCCTGCGCCAGTATATGTGTGGCCTGCACACTGTCTGGCGCCACCTTGTTTAAGTCGTAATGCTGTAAAATACCCAGCATCTGCAATACGGCTATACCTCCGGAGCTTGGCGGGGCCATACCGCACACTTTATACACCCGGTAGGGTATACACACGGCTTCTGGCTGTTGTACTTTATAATTGGCTAAATCGGCCACACTGAGTTTACCGGGGTTAACCGGCGCGGTTTGTACCCGCTCACTGATCGCTTTGGCCAATTCGCCCTTATAAAAGCCATCTGGCCCCTGTGCGGCTATGGTTTTTAACGTCGCGGCATAAGCCGGATTCTTCAGTATGCTGCCCTCAGCCACAGACTTATTATTGGGAAAGAAATACTGTTTTGATTCATAAAACTGCGATACGCCTTTATTCCAGCCCATCTCCAGCTGCCGTGCCGTACGTGAAGATACCGGGAAGCCCTGCTCAGCTGCAGCAATCACGTCGGTAAAGAGTTCAGCCCATGGCAATTTGCCATGCTGCTGATGCGCTTGGGCTAACATAGCGACAACGCCCGGCACACCTACGGATTTTCCGCCAACATAGGCTTCACGCCAGTCCATGGTTTTGCCGTTAGCATCGAGGAATAAATCAGCTGTGGCGGCTGCAGGCGCCATTTCACGGCCATCAAAGGTGGTAAGGTGCTGTTGTTTGGCCTGCCAGTGCAGCATAAATGCGCCACCACCAATGCCTGAGCTTTGCGGTTCAACTAAACCCAGCATCAGTTGGGTGGCAATAGCCGCATCCACTGCGCTGCCGCCTTTTGCCAGCACAGAGCGGCCGGCTTCAGTTGCCATTGGGTGTGCTGATGACACCATATACTGCTTGCCACTAACCAGTTGCTGCTGATAAATGCCGGTAGCGGCTTCCGGCTCACGGTTTTCCTGTTGTGCAGTAGTTGCAAACACCGTTAAAGCACAAAAAATAAACGCAGTACGATACAAAGCTGAACGAGCAAACATAGTAAAAGATATCTTGTAAAGAAGGTGCCTACACCCTAACCAGATAACAGGCTAAGATCAATAACCACCAACGCGGTTGAACCGGCTTTAGCATCAGTTTACCGCCAGAGCTGTAAGCGGAAAATTTTACTTGACGCTACAGCGCAGATCGTTTTGCATATGCCGCCTGATAACTTAATGATGACACGAGCTTTGCGCCCATTACTGTCCACCAATAGCCAGCCCACTAATAGCCAGCCCCACAAGAACCACTTAACTGCTTATCTATTACTGGCAACTGCGATGGTTTTACTGGCGATGCTGCCAGACAGCTGGCAGCAGGCATTACAATACAACCGGGCAGATATCAGTAATGGCCAGTACTGGCGCTTATTTACCGGCCATTTGCTGCACAGCAACTACTGGCATTTACTGATGAATCTGGCTGGTTTACTGCTGGCCATGCTGCTGCATGGCAACTATTACCGCGGCAAAATGTTAACGCTGCAATGGCTGCTGTGTGGCCTGACAATAAGCCTGGCGCTGTATTATTACTCACCAGAGATCCATATTTACGTCGGTTTATCCGGCCTGTTGCATGCCATGCTAACGCTGGGGGCGCTAAAAGATATTCAGTTAAAACTGGGTACCGGCTGGCTTTTATTGGGCGGGCTGATAGGCAAAGTCGGCTGGGAACAATGGCACGGCCCTGACGCTGAGCTGGCTGAGCTGATTAACGCCAGTGTTGCCACAGATGCGCATTTATACGGCGTATGCAGTGGCCTGTGTCTTGGTTTACTGCTGTATATCTGGCAGCGCTCAGGCAAAAAATAACCAGGCTACCAGGCTGGCGGTTAAACAGTAATACAACATAGGCAGTAGTGTATAACGGATAATTTCACCCTCGCGGCCATTAAGCCCCACTACACTGGCCGCAGCGACCACGTTCACTACACAAATCATATTACCGGCGTTGGCCCCCAGCATTTGCAGTGCCAATACCAGTTGGCGGCTAAGCCCCGCATCATCAGCCATTGCCTGCTGAAAACTGGCAAACATTAAATTAGAAAAGGTGGCCGAGCCGGCAATAAAAGAGCCTAAAGCCCCGACTAACGGCGCCATTAACAGCCAGATATCACTTAACCGGGTGGCGGCAAGCTCAGCCAGTGCCATAGGCATAGCCTCAAGCCCGGCGTTGTTAACACCGGATTGCAGAAAAATACGCACCATCGGCACCGCCGCGCACAATGCCACTAAAGACGGCCACAACATGCTGCTACTCTGGTGTAATGCCAGGCGTAAATGCTTTACGCTGCCGCGCTGAATAAACAGCGCCAACAGTGCTGTCAGCACAAATAAAGAACCGGGTAAATATAGCGGCATAACACTGACGGAAATAGCCGAGCCAAAAATACCGGCCCAGACAATGCTGACACTTTGCAGCAAGGCTTTAAAAGGCAGCTCAGGTATGCGGCTTAACACCAGCAATAATGCCACTATAAGATAAGGTGACCAGGCGCACAGCAAACCAAATTGCGCCGGCTTATTTTGCTGCGCTACGCTCTGATGCACTGAGTTGTGCTGCAAACTGTTGGGTCCTGCAGCTGCGGTAACCGGCTCAAAAGCCGCAGGCAATAAAATGCCCCGCTTTGCCAGGGTGCACACTATCAACAGGCCGGTAAGCGCGCCCAGCACAGACGGAAACTCCGGCCCCAGCAATAAAGCAACCATATAGGCCGGCACTGTAAACGCCAAGCCACTTAACAATGCAAAAGGTGCTATAGCAAAACCGGCTTGCCAGCTGGGCTGGCTGGCGAAAAAGCGGCAATACAATACCGACATAATAACCGGCAGCATGGACGCCACCATAATATCAATACTGATAGCACGCAGGGCTATTTGCTGCAGATCGCTGCTGCTAAGCTGCGGCACGCCCTGTGCCAACCCAACCAGTACCGGCGTACCCACAGCGCCAAAGGATACCGCGCAGGAGTCGGCAATCAGTGCCAGCACTACCGCTGCCATCGGGCTAAAACCTAAAGCAACCAGCAAAGGCGCAGCAATGGCTGCAGGTGTACCAAAACCAGCCGCCCCTTCCAAAAAGCTGCCAAACAGCCAGGCGATGATAATCAGCTGTACTCTTTTGTCTGTGCTTACCTGGCTAAAACCTTGTTTAATAACATCAATAGCACCGGTTTGCTGTAGCACTTTTAACAGAAAGATAGCGCCAAACACAATCCAGACAATGGTCAACGCAATTACCAGCCCCTCAAACAGCGCTGCGGCCATTTGCTGTATTGGCATTTGCCAGACCAGCCACGCCAGTAGCACCGAACATAACAAGCTAAGCGGCATGGCCTGGCGTGCCGGTAAACGCAGTAACACCAGTAGCACAAATACACTGAGTAACGGCATTAAGGCAGTAAGAAGTTGTAAACTGGTCATGCCCGCTCCGCTGGCTTTATCGGCTGTTGCAGTTTACAGATAGCAGCTTAGCGCAGTTTGATCCAGCATAAAAAACCAGCCTGCCAGAATAGTTCAAAGTATTAAAACGGTGCGCTGGCAGTAAACTCCATCACCTGAGCGCTAAGCGGGTGCACAAAGCGGATGTATTCAGCATGCAGCATTAAACGCGGGCTTTTTGCAGCAATAGCCTGTGGCGCATACAAGGTATCGCCCAGCATGGCATGGCCCAGCGCCAGCATATGCACCCGCAATTGATGCGACCGGCCAGTCACCGGCTCCAGTTTCACCCGGCTTTGATTGGTGCCAGCGTTATAACTTAACAGCTGATAGCGGGTCTGTGATGGCTTACCCTGTTGCGGGCATATTTTATACAGTGGCCGGCGTTGCTCATCGGCGGCTATGGCTAAATCAATCACCCCTTTGGCTTTAGCCAGCTTGCCTTCCACCACCGCAACATAATGTTTTTGCACGGTGCGGGCCTGAAATTGCTTACTGATATCAGACAGCACTCTTTTAGTCAGCGGCAGGATCACCAGCCCGGAGGTATCGTAATCCAGCCGGTGCACCACCTCGGCAAAAGGAAATTCGCGCTGTACGCGGCGGATCAAACAATCCTGATTTTGCGGATGCCGCCCCGGCACAGTCAGTAGCTGCGCAGGTTTATTCACCACCAGTAGCACATCATCTTCG
Source organism: Gammaproteobacteria bacterium HGW-Gammaproteobacteria-15 (assembly GCA_002840125.1). Taxonomy (GTDB): domain Bacteria; phylum Pseudomonadota; class Gammaproteobacteria; order Enterobacterales; family Alteromonadaceae; genus Alishewanella. The sequence continues at coordinate 483,639 of PGZF01000002.1, read as the reverse complement.
TATACTATCTGGTATGGCTCGCTGGTTGCCGGCAATATTGCCAGATCGTCAGTGCTATTACTCATGGGGCTCTCCGTAGTTTTAACGGCGGCTATTATGCCGTAAAACCCCTTCGTCTGCTGGTTAAATTCGGCTAAGCTAAGCGCTTTGCCGCCAAAGCTGCCGCCTTATGACCGAACCTTTTGTATATACCCCGCCCGTTGAGCCCTGGCTTGAGGTGCTATATCAGGACAAAGATCTGATTGTGCTGAATAAACCCAGCGGCCTGCTGACTAACCCCGGCCGCGGCGAGCATTTAGCCGACTGCCTGCTAAGCCGTGTACAGCAGCAATATCCACTGGCGCAACTGGTACACCGGCTGGATATGACCACCTCCGGTGTGGTGGTTATTGCGCTGCGCCGCGCTAGCGAACGAGCGCTAAAACAGCAATTTGCCGATCGTACGGTCAGCAAACGCTACCTTGCTGTAGTTTGGGGCACACTGCAACAGGCAGAAGGCACTGTTGATCTGCCGTTGATAGCCGATAGCAGTAATCCACCCAAACAGAAAGTGTGTTACAGCCAGGGCAAAAGCGCCATTACCCATTACCGGGTGTTGCAACAATTACCTGATCGGGCACTGGTAGAGCTAAAACCGGTTACCGGGCGCTCGCATCAGCTGCGTATGCATATGCTGGCGCTGGGGCACCCGATACTGGGCGATGCGTTTTATGCCAGTGGCGCAGCCCTCAATGCTGCCCCACGTTTATTGCTGCACGCCGCCACGCTGGAGTTAAATCAGCCGTATAACGGCAAAAGGCTGAGGTTTGATGCCGATACTGACTTTGTCAGTGCTGCCGGCCAGCTAAACAGCGTATAAAAAAACGCCTCACAAGGAGACGTTTTAGAAGTATTAACTATAAATTCTGCTCAAATAACTTATAAATACGGCGGTACTCATCCAGCCAGCTGCTTGGCTGGCGAAAGCCATGCGGCTCTACCGGGTAAATTGCCGTTTCAAAGTTAATGTTTTCCTGCTCAATTAACCGCTGCACTAACCGCACGACATCCTGAAAGAATACGTTGTCATCAACCATAGGCGCATTAATCAGCAAAGGCTTTTTCAGGCCCTGGGTAAAGTAAATTGGCGAACTGCGCTCATAAGCGATAGGATCAATAGCAGGTGTATTCAGAATATTCGACGTATAGGCATGGTTGTAATAGGCCCAGTCACTCACCGGACGTAGTGCTGCCCCGGCCTGGAATAAATCCGGCTCGGTAAACAGTGCCATAAAGGTCATAAAGCCGCCGTACGAGCCACCGTAAGTACCAATACGGTTACGATCTACATTGGCATTGGCCACCATCCAATTTACGCCATCAACCAAATCTTCAATCTCTGGTGTACCCATGCGGCGGTATATGGCAGTGCGCCAGTCGCGGCCATAACCTTTTGATGCCCGGTAATCCATATCCATTACCACATAGCCCTGCTGTACCAACAGGTTATGGAAGAAAAACTCACGGAAATAACCCGACCAGCCTAAATCGCTGTTTTGCAGATAACCGGCACCATGGTTAAAAATAACGGCGCGACGTTTTTCGCCCTGCTGGTAATCGGCCGGGTAATACACTTTAGAGAACACCGGCTGTTCACCATGGCTCGAAGGTACGGCCACTACCTGCGGTGCTACCAGCGGTAACTGTTTAAACTCTGCCGATATAGTGTCGGTCAGGCGTTTAACTTCGGCGCCCGGTACAGCATCAGCCACGTACAGCTCTTCCGGCATCAGGTTGGTAGAATGGCGCAGTAACAGTTTTTGTTCGTCTGGCGACAGCGTAAAATCAGTGCTGCCACCCAGTTTGGTTAGCTGCTCTGTATTGCCACTGGCTAATACCGCACGGTACACCTCATAGTTGCCAGGGTGTGCCACGTTGGCTTTAAAGTAAATAAAGCTATCATCGCTGCTAAGCACCGGATCGCTGACTTCAAAAGTACCGCTGGTCAGTTTTTTAGCTTTGCCTTTCAGCGGCTTAACATACAAATGAGAGTAACCGGATTCTTCCGACAGATAGTACAGGCTGTCAGTGTTGTTTAACCAGCCGTAGTCGTTAAAAGAATAATTAATCCAGGCGGTGTCATGTAACCTGTGCTGTGGCACCAGTGTTTTTTTCTGCAAATCGACGGTGGCTATCCAGCGGTCTTTGTTATCCAACGCTTTAAGCATTAAGGCAACGTGTTCACCGTTGCTGTGCCAACGCATAGCGCTTTGCGTCCAATACCAGTCATTCATCAGACCGATATCGCGGATCACCTTTTCACTTTTGTATTTTTCACCACGGGCTTTGGCATTTTCGGCTTTAACTTCAGCCAGCACATCTTCGTTGTAACCCGGCAAGCTGGTATAACTTAACTCGCTGCTACTGCCGTCTTTAAGGTTTAACAGCAAAATGCGCTGCGCTGCAGGAATAACATCATTAACCCGCCCGCGCACCGGCTGTGCGGCAATATCACCGTTCGCGGTAATGTAATTTGGCATAATATCTTTGTCATTACGCTTACCGGCTTTGCGCACCGATACCAGCATATAGTCAGCCTTAGGTGACAAGCTGGCGCCAACTACCTGTAAATCTTTACCCAGATAAAACGCTTTGGGCGCCATGCTGGCGTTTTGCGCCTGTAACTGCTGCTGCGCGGCATAACGCTGCTCAGCATTTTTTTGCTCCAGCGCGACAAACTCAATCAGCTTGTGCTGCTCTTGTGACAGATAGCCTTTGGGCACAGCCGGTGCTTTGGGGCTTTCGGTCAGTTGCAAGTTAGCCAGCTCAGTGCGGTTGCCAGAGGCCAGATCGATAGCGTAGTAAGTCCAGCCTTCGCGGTATGCGATACGGCCATCAAGCAAAAACAGCGGATCTGCCTGTACTGCGCTGTCGCGGGTTAGCTGGATTAATTCAAAGCTTGCCATGCGGCGCACAAACAGATTGCCTTCAAAAATATAGGCCTGCAGGCTGCGATCTTTATTGTAAACCGCGCTGGCACTGCCTATCTGGTGCTGGCTGGCTACTGCTACCTGTTCACCATTGCCTTGTGCGGCCAGCGGCCGGACAAACCAGTCGCGCAGTTCGTTGCCTTGCTGCTTGCGTTGATAAAACACCTGCTGGCTGTCAGCACTCCACAGCGCTTGCTCTGGCTGGCGGCCAAGCCAGTCCGGATCAGCCATAATCTGCTCCATGCTCAGTTTGATACTGGCATCGCCATTAAATGCCTGCGGTACGCTGATAGCTGCTGTTTGATATGTTTGTGGCTCGGCTTTTCTGGCCTGCAACGGGCTGGTTAGCACTAAGCTGCACAATGCGACAGCCAGCACTGAATGACGGATCTTAGTCATAGCGGGTTTCTTATAGTAGTAAAAGACGCTCTGTTATACAAAGAGCGCCGCTGTAACGCAACTGACACACCAACAGATGCGGCTGACAGCAAAGCAGATAAGATTAACAGACAGAAAAAAGCCGGCCTAAACCAGACCGGCAAATACAGCGTGAATAACAAGTATTCGAACAGCTGTGGAGAAGTTAAGCGGCTATTTTAGCGCTGATTTCAGTTAAACGGGCTGTTGCTGCGGTAAGTGCCGCCTGCTGTGCGTCCGTTCCCATATTAAGGCCTTCAGCATAAACAAAATGCAGATCCTTTAAACCAACGAAGTTAAAAAATGTTTGTAAAAACGGCGTCTGGCTGTCCAGCCCGGTACCCTGATAAATACCACCACGGGCTGCAAAAATTACCACTGGCTTATCATCCAGCAAGCCAACCGGGCCCTGCTCAGTGTACTTAAAGGTAATACCAGCACGCGCTACCCGGTCAAGCAGTGCTTTTAACTGAGACGGTATACCAAAGTTGTACATCGGTACGCCTAAAACAATCACATCTGCCGCTTTAATACGGGCAACAATGTCGTCAGATATAGCGGCCAGGCGCTGCTGCTCGCTACTGCGCTGCTCTGCCGGTGTCATCCAGGCAGCCATTTCTGTCATTTCCAGGTGCGGCACCGGTGTGGCATTTAAATCCAGAGTGTCCAGTTTAAAGCTGCCTTTTGGCAACTGGGCAATAAATTGTTGGGCTAACTGAGCCGAGTGACCTTTGTCACCGCTAATAGAACTGTTAATCAGTAAAATATGTTTCATGATCGTCTCCCGTTGTTAGTAAGCTCATAATAAAGTATTTTTTTAGGAAGAAAATCAGAATAAAACGCACATACCTTTCTAATTTTTAATTTATTTAAATAGCAATCCAATACAGCTTACACCGCGTAAATATGGCTACACAGCAGCAATGCCGGTAACACCGTAACCAGGAAAATAAAACATGTTGAAGTCAATCAACGTACCAAGGCATGATAGGGTCCCCTCGCCAATACCGGATACTCAAGCCTCTATGACAAGGCAAGAAATTACCAATAATAACTGGGAAGAGGCACTCACTTTTGTCGCCCTGCAGCGTGATCGCAGTGCTTATGCTGAACTATTTAATTATTTTGCACCAAGGCTAAAAGCTTTTGGCATGAAAATGTTTGGTAACGAGCAGCAGGCGCTGGAAATGGTGCAGGACACCATGCTAAACGTATGGAAAAAAGCGGCACTGTTTGATGCATCGCGCGGTTGTGCCTCTACCTGGATTTTTACCATTGCCAGAAATGTGCGCTTTGACATGCTACGCAAAAAGCAAAGCCGCAAAGATGATGTCAGTGCTGACGACTTATGGCTTAACGGTGAATACCCGGAGCAGGAAGCCGACAACGACGCATCACAATGGGATACCCAGCTGCTGATGGATAAACTGGCACCGCACTTTACCAGCCTGCCGCCGGCGCAGCGCGAGGTAATGGAAAAAGTATATTTGCAGGAAAAATCGCATCAGGAAGTATCGGATGAACTGGCGATCCCACTGGGTACAGTGAAATCACGCATCCGCTTAGCGCTGGACAGATTAAGAGAGGCATTAGATGGCGCACGCAATTAAGTTTCACCCCGGCATGTCGTTGCTGGAACAACATGCCGAAGGCACCTTAAGTGCCGATGTAGCGCTGGCCGTGGCAGCGCATATTGACCTGTGCCCACATTGCCAGCAGCTTAGCCGTGACATTACCGCTGATCTGGCCTGCCAGTTGGCACAGCAACCGGTTAAAACCAACTCTACCGACTGGCAGCAAATGCTTAATGACATTATGGCGCAGCCGCAATTGTCTAAACAGGCAGCTGCCGGGCAATCGCAATTGTCTGCACAGCATGCTGAGCCCATCATAGTTAACCAGCGCGAGTTTGTTTTGCCGCGTGCTTTACAACGCCTGGCCGCAAACCATGGCAAATGGTTGCATCTGGGTGGTATAGCAACGGCAAAATTGCCGGCAGGCAACGATTATCATGTATCGTTACTGTATATCAGTAAAGACACTGAAGTCCCGCAGCACACTCATCTGGGGCTGGAGATGACATTAGTGCTGGCCGGTAAAATTGTTGATGAAAACGGCGAATATAAAGCCGGTGATTTGCTGATTAACTCACCGGACGATACCCATACACCGCGCACCATGGCAGACGAAGATTGCCTGTGTCTGTCGGTACTAAGCGCGCCGTTAAAGTTTAAAAAAGGCTTAACCCGGTTGTTAAACCCGCTACAGCAGTTCTTTTACTAACCGCCGTTCCCGATTAACGCCAGCAACTGCTGGCGTTTTTTTCACAGCTGTTTTAACACAACAGTGCAGTGCCACCTTTAAGGTTAAATACCTGTTTAAAGCCTAAACGCCCCAGCACTTTGCAGGCCACCAGGCTACGGTTACCTGAACGGCATACCAGCAACAAAGCCTGGTTGCTGTGCAGCTGTTGGTGAATAACGGCGTCCGCCAGCTTGGATAGCGGAATTTCCTGCACCTTGTGCTGTGCCAGATAAGCGGCCGGTAGATACTGTGCCAGCGCACCGGCACTTTGCTCATGCGGCTCACGCACATCAACCACCTGCATTTGCGGCCGTTGTTGTAAAAAGCCGGCCAGGTGCTCTGGCGCAATCACATCAGTGGCATCAGACAAACTTACCTCAACCAGGCCACAAAAATAGCTGCTGGCCTGCTGTAATGTTACGGCTTGCTGCTGCAACTGTGGTTGCCATTCGGTTTGCGGCTGATTATTTAGCAGCGCCTTGATCAGCGGCTGCTCTGTTGCTGCCAGTGCCAGGCTGGTAAAAAAGCGTTGCGCATAATCATGGCTGGATAACAACAACGCCTGCGGCCCTACTTTGCCAGCCAGTAGCCGGATGCTGTTGGCCAGTGCTGAAATATCGCCGCCGGGTAAATCGGTGCGGCCTACTCCACCTGGCAGTATCACATCACCGGTAAAGGCGCATAGCAGCTGTTGCTGTTTGTACAGCAAAATACTCACCGCTTCAGGCGTATGGCCCGGTGTGGCCAGCCGGGTTAACTGATAGGGCCCAAGCTGAATTTCAGTGCTGTGTTCAGGCCAGCCCAATACATCACAGCCACTGCCGGCGCAAGGATTGCCCAGCAAGGTTAATAATTCCGTGCGTGCCGACTGGTGATCCTGATGTAAATGAGTGTCCAGCACGGCTTTTAACTGTAAGCCCTGGCCCTGAATAATATTGGCTATACGCCCGGCCAGCGGCAATACCGGATCTATCACCAGCGCTTCGAGGCTATCAGGGCAGATCAGTACATAACTGCACAAGGCTTCATGCTTTAGCTGCAGTAAGCCGCGGGCATGAATTTCCAGTGTTGGTGTGGCGTCGGTCAGCACCAGACAATGCTTAGATACCACTGTTTTAAGCGCACTAATAGCCTGGCAGGCGTGCTCACATTCTGCTTTGGTCATCGCCGGGCCAAAGGATAAGCGGATAGCCCCCTGCGAGCGCCAGCTGTCCAGCCCCATGGCATCAAGCACAAAACTGCTGGGCACTTTAGAACTGCAGGCCGAACCCGAACTTACCCGGATACCGGCGGCATCAAACAAATCCATAATGTCTTTGCTGTAAAAACCCGGCACCGAAAAATTAATCGTAGTGGGCACCACATGCGGTATATCACTGTTCAGCACCAAAGCAGGAAACACCTGTTGCAATGCCGCAATAAGCTGCTGCCGGTAATGCCACAATGTGGCTTCAGTTTGAAACGCAGAGCCGCTGGCTTTGGCAAGTTCAGAAAAAATGGCATGTAAAGCAGCAATGCCGGGCAGGTTTTCGGTACCAGAGCGTAAACCACTTTCCTGGCCGCCACCGGCAATAAACGGCTGATAAGGCGTGTTTTTACGCACATACAAAAAGCCGATGCCTTTAGGCGCGTACAGTTTATGGCCACTAAAGGGCGCGTAGTCAATGCTGGTATCGGCAATATTCAGCTGCATTTTACCCAGCGCCTGCACACAATCTACCATCCAGTAAACTTGCGGGTTCACGCTGCGGATCAGTTGCTCCAGCGCCACCAGATCCTGCTTTACGCCGGTTTCATTATTCGCCGCCATAGTGCAAATCATTACCGCAGAGGGCAGATTAGCACGGATAAAATCGCTGTCGAGCACACCATGCTGATCCACCGGAATGGCCTTTACCGTGGCATTAAGCTGCAATACCCGGTTCCAGTGTTTCAGGCTTTCCGGCACCGCTTTATGCTCAGTGGCGCCATACAGCAATAAGGTTGCTGCGCCGGTTTTGCCCTGCGCCCGGGCCGCCATTAACGCCGAAACAATCGAGGTTTGAATGCCCTCTGTCGCCCCTGAGGTAAACACAATGTCGCCACTGCGGGCGCCGATTAACTGCCGGGCCAAAGCGCGGGTGGTTTCCAGTTCTGCTTTGGCTTTAATACCGGTAGCGTGGCTGCTGCTGGGGTTACCATAGCCACGCTGCATCGCATGCATTGCTGCCTCTGCAGCTACCGGCAGTACCGGTGTGGTAGCATTGTTATCCAGATACACTTCTGTATGCGCCGCGCCTTTCATAGCATTTGCCTCTGCCTGTTATAACTAAAAAGAATATGTTATTCCGCACAATAATAACTGGCTGACAGGCACAGCTCAAGCGCCAATAGCGCATTAAATAACAAACCGCCCGAAGGCGGTTTGTGTTTAGCTGTTTATTCAACCAGATCTTTGGGGATCTGCGGCCGTAACTCTGACCAGACTAAGCCGCTTTCTTTACCGTATTTACGTACGGCAAATACCACTTCGTCAAACTTACCGTTTTCAGCATAAAGTTTGATCTGGTGATAATACTTACGCGCCAGCTCACGTGCTTTGGGGTGCGAAAAGTAAAAACGGGCAATCTTGTTATACAGACCGCGAAAGCCGTTTAAAATCAGCACATAAATACGGTTAGCAGAATGCAATGCCAGTTCGTGGTTTAAATTGTAGTCAAACTCGGCAAATGCCTCGGCGGTGTCTTCCAGCGCTTCAGCACTGGCAAACAGTTCTACTACCTGCTGAGCATGGTTTTTTATCGCACCACGGATATAAATCGCGCTGATATTAGTACGGGCAGATAATAAATCATCTACCAGTTTTGGCATTTGGTCTTCGTCTAACCGGGCCAGCGTTTCCAGAATGTTTAAACCTGAGGTTTCCCAGTAATTATTTACCTTTGTCGGTTTACCATGTTGAATGGTTAACCAGCCGTCACGAGCTAAACGCTGTAATACTTCACGCAAAGTGGTACGGGTTACGCCTATCAGTTCAGACAATTCACGCTCTGCTGGTAATATAGAACCAGGAGCAAATTTTCCGTTCCAGATCGAGTCAACAATATACTCTTCAGCAAACCCGGCCGGGCTTTGCGCTTTAATCAGATTAGTCATGCGGATCTGTCCGTCTTTTTGTTCAGAAAAAAAGTTGACTGATTGTACCAGAGCGCCAACAGTTAACAAGCCACCCTTCTAAATTAGCCCGACACCGCAGCCGGATTGTGCATTACGCTTAAATACCGTAGATTAACCGCAGCTGAAGAAAACTCCCGTTAGAAGGATAAGAAATGCTACAAAAAATCAAACGTTTATCTATGCAGCGCTGGCCCTGGATGCTGCTGATATTATCCTGTCTGGGGTTATTGGCCAGCGCGCTGTATTTTCAGTACGGGCTAAACTTACAGCCTTGTATTAAATGTATTTATATTCGCAGTGCTTTTGTTGGTGTGTTACTGGCCGCCATTATTGGTTTACTGGCGCCTGCCAATGCCTTGTTCAGGCTACTGGCTGTGTTCGGTGTGCTTGCTGCTGCCGGTTTTGGCATTATGCAAGCCAATGAACTGCTGCACATTGAGCAACTGCTGGCGGAAGGTGGCTTTTTCAGCTGTGCGCTGTTTGCTGAGTTCCCTAGCTGGATGCCGTTGGATCAGTGGCTGCCTGCGGTGTTTGAACCCACCGGCAGTTGTGGGGATACCAGCTGGCAGTTTTTAGATAAAAGCATGGCATTCTGGAGTGCGGTATCGCTTTGGATTTATGCCGTAATAGCAGTAATACTGCTGCTAAGCCAGCCGGTAAGGATTAGCAACAACCCTTATCGCGATTAGTAACCAGAGCACGAACCGATTTGCCCACGCCAACACGCCGTAGACCCCTCCCTGGGGGCTCGACTCAGGCATCCATGCCTTCAACGGTTGGCTTAGGGCAAGCTGGTTCTCCTCTTAGCTAAGTGCAGGATAATCGGTATAACCCTCAGCGCCGCTGGCATAAAACAGCTCTGGCTTGGCCGTATTTAATGGCGCATCTTTGGCAAAGCGCTGCACTAAATCCGGGTTAGCAATATAAGGCACACCAAAGGCTACTGCATCGGCCGTACCTGCTGCCAGAGCAGCGTTAGCAGAGGCTTTATCAAACTTCTCGTTAGCGATATACACACCAGCAAATTGCTGTTTCAGTTGCGGCCCCAGGCTGTCATCGCCCTGAGCTTCGCGGGCACAAATAAATGCGATACCGCGTTTGCCTAACTGCTGCGCAACATAACCAAAGGTATCGGCACGGTGCGAGTCGCCCATAGTGTGCGCATCGGCGCGTGGTGCTAAATGCATACCCACCCGGCCAGCGCCCCACACACCAATAACGGCATCGGTGACTTCCAGCATTAAACGGGCACGGTTTTCAATACTGCCGCCGTAGTTATCGGTGCGTTTATTGGTGCTGTCCTGTAAAAACTGGTCCAGTAAATAGCCGTTGGCACCGTGAATTTCCACGCCGTCAAAACCGGCTTTTTTCGCATTCTCTGCCCCCAGGCGGTAGGCTTCAACAATACCTTTAATTTCGTCAGTTTCCAGCGCGCGCGGCGTAACATAGGCTTTTTTCGGCCGCATTAAACTAACGTGACCCTCTGCAGCTATGGCGCTGGGGGCAACCGGCAACTGGCCGTCTAAATAATGCGGATCAGAGATACGGCCAACATGCCATAATTGCAGCATTATACGCCCGCCGGCGTTATGTACTGCAGCCGTGATTTTTCGCCAGCCGACAACCTGTTCATCTGACCAAATACCCGGCGTATCGGGGTAACCCACACCCATTGGCGTTACCGAAGTGGCCTCGGTTAGAATAAGCCCGGCACTGGCGCGCTGCACATAGTATTCTGCCATCAGCTCATTGGGTACCCGGCCCTCACTTGCACGGCAGCGGGTTAATGGCGCCATAATAATGCGGTTGGGTAACTGTAAGTCGCCTACTTTTATCGGGTCGAATAGCGTTGTCATAATATAATCCTGTGTGGTTAAACTGTTGTTTAATTAAGGCTTGTTACTTAGAGCTGGCTGCTGATCTGTGCCAGAAACTGCTGGATCAGCACCTCATCCCGTTTAAAAAAATGCCACTGCCCTACTTTCTGGCTACTAATAGCACCAGCCCGTTGCAAAGTAGCTAAATGGGCCGACACCGTGCTTTGCGACAAGCCGGTTTTACGTTCAATTTTACCGGCGCATACGCCTAAGCTAAGCGGGTGATCCTGATCAGCAAAATACTGCTCCGGCGTTTTTAGCCAATGCAAAATATCGCGCCGTACCGGATGCGCCACCGCCTTTATCAGGTCATCGATTTGTTTTGGGTTAAGTGCCGTCATACGCTCATCTTTAATTTATATATCGCGATGAAACGATATATGCGGTTAGTGCAATAGCATTTCAAGGGCGGGGTTTAAGTTAAATTAGGATTTGTAAAATTAGCTGGCCGATATAAGGCGGCCAGATGAACGATTTTAATCGTTGTATGTGTCAGGAAAAATTGGCACGTTCAGCTTTATCCAACATTCTTAGTGCAAATCGACCTCTTTCGGATACAGGATTCGACTTATCTGCCGCAAATTTCTCTGCAAAGCACCTAGCGCCATCTCCAAGCGTTTCAAGCTCTTTAATAAGAAACTCTGCTGAAACTCGCCTGACCACAGAGGATCGATCTATCGCGGCCCCTTTTAATAACTCTAGGAATGGAATTTGAACATTAAATTTCCGTTCGGAAACAACGGCGTTAACTCTTCCCTCGCAGTAACGGATATCTGTCCATTGCCATTCCCGACCTTCAATCCAGGCTATTCGCCCTTCAAATAGGCTACGGTAGGCTTTAGCTCTCACTGAGGGTTGCACAGCACACTGTGCAATCTCTACAAGATCACTATCGAGAATGGTGGTACGGCCAAGCTGAGAAAATAGTGAGGCCATTGGACCTGATGCCGACAAGATTATCTTGGATTTCAACGCCTCTGCTATCTCATCCCTGGAAATAATCTGTAAAAGTGCCTGCTTTTCCAGCTCTTCAATTCGTCCCCAAGAGTTCCAGCTCGCCAAGGCAATACAAACTGCTTCAACTACATAATAAGGATTGGTTGCGGCGGCAATTTCAGGCAGTTTTTCTCTGGCAGCTATACGTACCTGGGGCACCCAATCATTTAACCTGCGAATAGCAAGCGAAAAGAAAAATGTATTTGGCGCGGCACCAGATAATGTCCGTAAAACTCTCTCACGCCTGTAACCATCCCAGCTTGCCAAATCCAGCCAAGTTAAAAGTTCTTGAGGCTTAGACCAAAACTTCCATTTTGGTTGAGTAGAGTCCCTTAAGATTCGATTGAATTCAATCTGAATCAAGCGCTCCCAATGGGCAAAGTGTGTTGGTGGTAATTCAGCCGTAGCATTGATAAGCGCAGACATATCAGCTACGACTTTGCTGCCTGAAATTATTGAGCTGGCAAAATCCCTTACCGCCGATAAAACTCTATCTTCCGTAGTTTGTGAGTGTCGCACTAGCTACTTACCTCTGCTTAAACATTAAACACCAAGACAAGCAGCAACAGACTGCTGCAATATATCCACCCGCTCGGCCACTGCTAACCGCATGTGGCCATACGCAACAATCCATGTTTTGACAGCAAAAGACTGCCTCCACCTGATGTGTTTATTAATAATTCGCCAGTTTCAACAAACCAGGATGAATGTGGTGCCCCCGGTAATTTCAACCATTTTTCTGCTCGCCATTGGCCGGTGTCGTGATGAGTTAAATGATAAATCATGCCATTATTAGAGCCTAAATGGGAAAGACCTGTTACCGCGACATAGCGGTCGCCAAGCTTATAAATATCCTCAATATTTTCATCAAGAATTATCGTCGACGCGCCGTTATCAGCAATATAAACAAGCTCGCCACCCCACTCACCACGGTTGCTTCCCGCGAGCCAGCCGTTCTTCACCCGCAAGGCAAGGTCAGGAACTTGCTCGATATTATGGCGGATCTCTCTGATATTGTTGGCATTAACCTCAATAATTGCGTCAGGATCTACTGCCTTTTGCGCGTCTTCATCATCAGCCCCATAACCCAGAATAACAGTGTTATAGGTCAGACTTTGCAACTTCTCACTGCTTTTTGATTTATATAGCTTCTGCTCGGACCGTTCAGATATAGTTTTTAACGTTATCTTTTCACAGGCTTTAAGCTGAAAATTCTGAAAATTGAAATACTCATAGCCAAAGTTATTTTCATCAGTTTTATTTTCGTAGCGTTGGCCCGTTTTAATCAGTTTCACCGCTTTGCGTGCCTGATCCCGGACCGGCGGATACCAGTGACTGTCTGCCGCGATGGTTAACTCGGTCAATGCAGACTTAGCATTCAACCTACCAAGCGCTTCTGCTGTCACCAGGTTCAGCACAACGTCGTTAGGCTCATTCAGTAAGGGAATTAAATAAGGGATCGACGGGCTGTAGCCAATATATCCTAAGGTGCGCACCACCAGAATTTTCGCTTCTGAATTCTTGCTGGTAAGCAAATTCGTCACCGCAACACCAGCATCAACTGCGATTGGGCCAAACGCAGCGATATCCCGCAGCAAATAGATGTCGTCAGTTTCAGCTAATAACTCGACGAGAACCTTTACCGCAAACTGAGATTTTATACCTACTAAGGCCTTATTTATTGCAGTGGTAAATTGTGGCTGCTGCTCTTTTAATGCTATTAGTCGGCTGTCAATAATAGATGCAGGTTTACCCAAATCACCAATTATAGACAGCGCTCCAAGACGGATATCATCAGAAGATGATCTGTCCTCAGCTATATCGATTAGTGCATGAGCATACGCAGCCCGGCTGTCTCCCATTTCACCTAATACATAGCCTAGTAAATAGTAGGTTTTGTGATTACAACCATACTGACATCTGACTGCTTTCAAAATGGCTGGCAACGCTTTACTACCAAACAACCTGACCGCATAGGCTTCCTGATTGCCAGGCGATGTTCTTGACGCCAGAAATGCTTTCACTGCAATTTCTGCCGCCTCTGCCGTACCCACCTTAGCTAACGCAGGCGCCAGCCAGGACACATCCCGGTCAAGACCACGTACAATTTGCGGTAAGTATTTTTTATCAATGTGCTCAGCTTCGCGAAGTGCTACAGCGCCAACCCGGGCAATCAGCTCGTCATTGTCATCCAGAAGCTGCATGATAGTCGGCATAGCGTCATCACCAAATGCCAGTAATTTCTTAATGATCGCTTGCTCTGCCGCAGAGGGGTATTGCCCCGGGCCACGTTGTTTATCAATAACACTGTCAATCTTGGCAATACATGCGGTGGGTGTAAGGCAAGGGTCCGCAACGATGCTTTCATCAATCGCCAATGCCACAACAGAAAAGAGTAAAAAACCAATACAGGCTATCTGTTTCATTCTGTTCTAAAGATCCTTTTCAGTTTTAATACTAAATTGCTGTTAGTCGGAGTTGGTATAACGTTCTTAATTACAACATGCACAGTGCTAACAAGAAACAAATTTGTCCCTATCGCTTTTCCATTAAAAAATTCGTTAGCACCACACCGCGCACTTCTTTTTGCTGCTGACGCATCACTTCAAAGCCGTAATGCTGAAAAAATGGCTTAGCGGTAATGCTGACATCCGCGTAAAAGCGTTTTACGCCATAGCGTTTACCGGTTTTTAGCAAGTGCTTCATGAGAGCTTTACCCACGCCCTTGCCCTGATATGCCTGATGGCAAAAGAAAAAGTCGATATAGCCATCACTTTGCACATCAGCAAAGCCAACAATTTCTTCGTTGTGCAGTGCCACAAAAGGCTCACTTTGCATAATACGCGCAGCCCAAACATTGGCGTCATAACGCTGTGGCGCCCAGGCTTCACGCTGCTCTGCGTTGTAATCACGCTGATTAACATTATGCACAGTGTTATAAAACAACTCGCGCAGCAGCGGCTCTTCGCCGGGTTGATAAGGGCGGATGTGGTACATAATTAACCTTCTGACAAAATATGCTGCGCAGCATAACAGAGCTGCAAGCCGTGGCCCAGAGCATAGTCTGGCTATAACTTAACTGGCTGATAAAAAACAACCTTTATAAAATCTTTATATCCAGACACTAAATCTTTAGAAAAGCTTTACAGCATCGCATACCCAAAATCGTTAGGCTTTAGCTACCCAACTGGCCTGACTGCAGTGCCTTATGTCGACCTACTCCTACTCTTTTAACGGTGCCGATAGCGGCAACCGGCATTTCTTCTACCGGGTTATTGGCTATTTACTGCTTAGCCTGAGCGGCGCACAACTGCTCACCACTGTTGTCAGCTTTAGCCTGGCCGACAAAGCGTTCTGGAGTTTCTTATTATCGGCCTGCATTACCTCCGGTGCCGGTAGCATGCTGGTTGTGCGCTCTGGCGGCATGGTGCAGCTAAAAAAACGGTATTTGTTTTTACTCACCACGCTTTGCTGGCTGACGATTTGCGTGTTTTCGGCGTTGCCGCTGTACCTGAGTATTCCCGGCCTGAGTATTACCGATGCCTGGTTTGAAACGGTATCGGCCATTACCACTACCGGTTCTACCGTATTGAGTAGCCTGGATACCATGCCAAAAGGCGTATTATTCTGGCGCGCGCTACTGCAATGGATTGGCGGCATCGGTATTATCGTGATGGCGATTGCCATTTTACCGGCCCTGAAAATTGGCGGTATGAAGCTGTTTAAAACCGAAAGCTCCGACATTTCTGAAAAAATCCTGCCGCGCAGCAGCAGTTTGTCGGCTTATATTCTGCTGGTGTATTTAAGCATCAGCGTGGCAGCAGCACTTAGCTACGCTATTGGCGGTATGTCGTGGTTTGATGCTATTACCCACGCCATGACATCGGCCGCCACCGGTGGTTTTGCTAATTATGATGCCTCGTTTGGCTACTTTAATGACAAGCCCTGGCTGCTATGGCTGGCCAGTTTATGGATGGCAATGGCAGCGCTGCCCTTTGTGTTGTTTGTTGGTATGGCCAAAGGTGATAAATGGGCTTTACTGCGCGATCCACAGGTAAAGGCATTTCTGGCGGTAGTACTGGCCGTTACACTGATGCTAACCTTATATCAGATACAGCATCACGACAGACCCTGGCAGGATGCCCTGACACACACCCTGTTTAACGTGGTGTCGGTGATCACCACTTGCGGTTATGCCTCAGAGGATTACTCCGCCTGGGGCAGTATGGCAATAGTATTGTTTTTCTACCTGACCTTTAGTGGCGGCTGCTCTGGTTCAACCTCAGGCGGTTTAAAGATTTTCCGTACCCAGCTGGCCGGTTATTTATTGTTGAAACAATTAAATTTGCTGATCCACCCCAATGCTATCTGGACGCAAAAATATGGCAGCAAAAAAGTAGACGACGCATTGCTTGGTGCAGTACTGGCGTTTGCCTTTGTTTATTTTGCTACCATAGCCATACTGGCATTGGTGCTGTCGATGTTTAATCTGGATTTTGTTACCGCGCTTACCGGTGCAGCAACCGCTGTTAGTAATGTTGGTCCCGGTTTGGGTGATATTATCGGCCCGGCCGGTAATTTTGCCTCTTTGCCGGATGGTGCAAAATGGAGTTTAACCCTGGGTATGCTACTGGGGCGGCTGGAAATTTTAACTATGCTACTGTTATTTACGCCTATGTACTGGCGCTACTGAGTTGATACCACCAATGAAATTAATGCAAAGCGGGCATTATGCCATGTGGCAGCTATTACTGCTGGCGCTTGTTGTTCCGCTGCTTATTGCGCTGGCATTGCTACCTGCCAGAGCATTACTCACCACCACAGATGTGGCTATGCTGCAACTGCTGTGGGTAACCTGGGTAGCGCAGCAGGCCGGGCAGCGCTGGGCCATTATTACCACCATTAACAGCGTGCTGCTGCTGGACTTTCTTTTTGTAGCCCCCTACTACACCTTATATGTGCACCAGGTTGACTATTTGATCACCTTTATTGTGATGCTACTGCTGGGCATTTTTATTGGCAGGTTATCCGGCCGTTTGCGCGTGGAACTGGCACGGGCAAAAAAACATATGCGCCAGCGCCAGCTGCTGGCCGGTAAAACACGCCAGGCCCGGATGCAGGCAGAACTTGAACACAGCCGCGCCATGATGCTGCGCTCTATCTCGCATGATTTACGCACACCGCTGGCCACCATTATGGGCGCCTCCAGCATGCTGGCAGATAAAGAACTTAAGCTTAGCGAAGCAGAAGTACATGAGCAGGCCGGCAATATTTACCGCCAGAGCAGCCTGCTTAGCGAGCACTTTGACAAAGTCATGGAGCTCAGCCGGGTGCAGCAACCGCAAAGCACTATGCAGGTAGAGCTAGTTGCCGTTACTGATGTAATATCAGCCGCCATTGCCAGGCGGGCCGCCTTACTGGCCACGCAGCCGTTTGATGTGCAACTTAGCTCAGCCGATTGTTTTGCCGACGCCAGCTTGCTGGAAATCGCCCTGGCGAATATGCTGGAAAACGCCGTAAAACACGGAGTGGCGCCGGTTAGCATTGGTTTTACCCGGCAAAATGGCCATTTTTTGCTAAGTGTCAGCAATGCTGCAGCACCTAAACGCAACGTACAGCGCGACAGTGGCACCGGCCTTGGCACCGCTATTTGCAAAGCGGTAATGCACTTACACAACGGCGACTTTAGTTTGCAGCACGACACCGAACAAGCCACGGTTACCGCTGTGCTACGCTGGCCGCTAACCAGTAACAATGGAGTACAGCATGGCTGAAACGATACTGGTGCTGGAAGACGACCCGGCAATGCAAAGCTTTCTTAGTACCTTGCTTAAAACCCAGCAGCATCAGGTGTATAGCTTTAGTGAAGGCATCGCCGCTTTGCAGCATCTGGTGCAACAGCCGGTAGATTTAATTTTGCTGGATTTAGGCCTGGCAGATATGGACGGCCAGCTGTGGCTGGCGCAATTACGCAGTTGGTGCGACACGCCGGTAATAGTCATTTCAGCCCGCCACCGTGAGCAGGACAAAGTACAGGCGCTGGATAACGGCGCTAACGACTATGTCACCAAACCCTTTAGTGCGGCAGAGCTGCTGGCACGCATTCGGGCGAACTTACGCCACAATACGCCACAGCAGCAGGCCTTCAGCTTTGGTAATATCAGGCTGGACCCGGTGCTACGCCAGGTTAGCCGTGCCGGTGCTGAAGTACACTTGACCAAAACCGAATATGATATTTTGCTTTTGCTGATGCGCCATGCCGACAAAGTACTGACCCACAACCAGATCCTGACTCAGGTATGGGGTAAAACCTATACCGACCGGCCGGAATATGTGCGGGTACATATGGCACAGCTACGGCAAAAACTGGAAGACACCCCGGCTGCGCCGGTATACCTGAAAACCGAGCCTGGTGTCGGTTACCGGCTTAAAATGGTCTGAATCAAAGCATCAGCCGGTAACCAATGCCTGCTTCAGTGATTAAGTAGCGTGGTGTAGTAGGATCGTCACCTATTTTCTGGCGGATATGGCTGACCACAATGCGCAAATAGTGCGTGTCCTGACCATGACTAGGGCCCCAGATTTCTTCCAGCAGTTGTTTTTGCGTGATCACGCACTGCCGATGCCGTGCCAGTTTTGCCAGCACCGCATATTCTTTTGGTGTTAAATCAATAACCTCACCGTTGCAACACACCAGGCGCCGTGCCAGATCAATTTTAAGATAACCATCATCCAGCAGCGCCGGCGTGGTATCGGGCAGCCGGTCACGTAACTGCGCTCTTATTCTGGCGAGCAATTCTTCCACACTAAAAGGCTTGGTGACAAAGTCCTGGGCGCCGATATCCAGCGCTTTGACTTTATCGGCATCGCCACTGCGTACCGATAATATAATCACCGGCACCTTAGAAAAGCTGCGCAGCTCAGTCAACAGCTCTAATCCATTGCCATCAGGCAGGCCGAGATCCAGCACCACTAAATCCGGCTGCTGTCGCACCGTCGCGGCCAGGCCTGTGGCCACCGATTCAGCCTCAGATACCTGATAACCGACACTTTTTAGCGCAATGCGCAGCATTTTGCGAATTTGGCTTTCATCATCAATGACTAAAATATGTGCCGACAATAGCGTTAATCTCCGGCCTGAGCCTCAGGTAAAGGTAAGTCAATAATAAAACGCGAGCCGCTGCCCACACGGGCGGCATCGGCTTTTACTGTGCCACCATGTGCGCCAATCATACCACGGCAAATCGCCAGCCCCATGCCGGTATTATGCCGCTTACTGTCACCGTCGGCGACCACATAAAACATATCAAACACTTTTTCCCGCAGCGATTCAGCTATACCTGAGCCACTGTCTTCAATTTCAATCCGGCAGATATTGGCTTTATGACTGACAAACACCAGTACCGGCTCACCCGGCGGGCTGTATTTGGCGGCATTTTCCAGAATATTAAAAATCCCCTGCTCCAGCAGTGCCGCATGCACATACAGCAGCGGCATATCGGGCTCGGCCTGATAAGTTAATTCTACCTCAGGGAAAAAACGCTTTAACCTTTGCCGAGCACTGCCAATAATGTCGGCTACTGATACCCAATCGCGTTCCAGCTTTAAGGTGCCATGGCCCAGCCGCGTCATATCCAGCAGGTTCTGAATATACCTGTCCAGCCGCCCGCTTTCCTGCACTATGGTATCCAGCAGCTCTTTGCGATCTTCAGCAGATAGCTGATTGTCCAGCATTTGCAGGCTCTCGGCACTGCCCATCATGGCCGATAAGGGCGAGCGTAAATCATGCGATACCGACGATAGCAGCGCTGAGCGCAGTTGTTCCATTTCGGCCTTCAGTTTAGAGCTTTCCAGTTCAGTATTTAACTGCATACGCTGCCACACATTAAGGGCTTGCTGGCTTAAGCTGGTCAACAGGTCGGTATCGTCCGGCCGCAGCACCTGCTGCGCCGGTGAAAATTGCACCAGCAACACCGCTACCGTTTTGTCCTGTGCCGTCAGCGCAAAGGCAGTCCAGTCACTGGCATTCAGGGTTTCACTAAAGCGGCCGGCCCGCTGCTGATGGCGCTGACACCAGTCGAGCATCGCCTGATCCAACGCCTGCAAAGGTTGTTTTAACGCCGGTATAATCTGTTGCTGTTCGGTTGTTGCCACTATGTGCACCGGGCAATGTAATGCCTGGCTCAGTTGTGCCGCCAGCGTAGCCCACAGCTCATCCGGCTGATTAATAACGGTAAGTTGCTGGGCAAAATCACGCTGTAATTCGCTGTAGCGATTGGCTTCTTTTAACAGCAAAAACTGCCGGCGAATACGTGATGCGGCGGGGCCGCACACCACACCGATAACCAGCATAAACAGCAAGGTGGCAATATCATCGTTTTTATTCACGAAAAAGGTGTAATAAGGCTCGGTAAGGAAAAAGTTAAAGCTTAAAAACGATAATACAGCGGTAAAAATGGCCGGACGCGCACCGTATTTCAGGCCGCATACCACTACTGATAACACATACACCAGTACCAAGTTGCCGCTTTGCAGCCAGACACTTAACCCCAGCACCACCAGGCTGGCGATAGCGGTATACAGTAGGCCATAAACATAGCCAGCCTTCTGGCCAAAGGTAGTGGACGCTTGCGGTGCAGGGTCAGGCAAACTGCTACGCTCAGCGGCACGCCACACTGATACTTCCAGCGGTAAGCCACTGTTAATCAGGTGCTGATACAACGGCTTACGCCAGGGTTGAAAGCGCCGTTTGGTGCCGGCGCCTACCAGTACAGTATTAATCCGGTGCTCTGCCAGATAGGGCAGTATGGTTTGCAGCGTTGACGGGCCGCGCAGAATTTCTGTTTGTGCGCCCAACTCCCGTGCCAGCGCAAAAGCCGATTGCAGCCGTTTTTGCGCGGCTTGGTATTGTAACTGGCCGGTATCAACCCACACCGCTAGCCAGGGCGTCTGGCGTTTTTCGGCCATTCGCCGGCCAATGCGGATCAGGTATTCATGGTCGCGCCGGTTGGATATTAACACCAGCAGCTTATCTTTAATCAGATAATCACTGCTGCGCGCTTTGGCGTCCTGTTCGGTTTTCAGCTGGCTATCGACATGGCCCATTACCAGCTTCATCGCCATTTCGCGCAGCGCCGTCAGGGTTTCTAACTGGAAAAACTGCTGCACCGCCTGCTGCGCATAATCGGCCAGATACACTTTGCCCTGCGCCAGACGATCCAGCAGATGGTTCGGCGCTAAATCGACAAACACCAGTTGCTGTGCCTGGTCGATAAACTGATCCGGCACGGTTTCACTTACCCGCACGCCGCTAATTTGCAGCACCAAATCGTTCAGGCTGGCAATATGTTGCACGTTCAGCGTGGTATACACATTAATACCGGCAGACAGCAGCTCAGCAATATCCTGATAGCGCCGCCTATGCCGGCTACCGGGCACATTGGTATGCGCCAGCTCGTCTACCAGAATAAGTTCCGGCTTGGCAGCCAGTGCGGCATCCAAATCAAACTCGCTCAGCTGTTGGCCATGATAGTTAAGTTCACGCCGTGGCAAGATGTTAAAGCCGTGCAGCATGGCTTCGGTATCAGCGCGGCCGTGGGTTTCAATCAGGCCCACCGTTACCTTAACGCTCTGCTGCATACACTCTTTGGCGGCATTTAACATGGCGCAGGTTTTACCTACGCCGGGCGCCGCACCTAAAAATATCTTTAGTTGCCCGCCCTGCTGCTGTTGCAGGCTTTTAAGTAGCGCATCGGCTTTTTGGCTGCGTACATCTTGTGCCACGGCGTCTATCCTTATTAACTTAGCAAATAATCTGGATTAAAAGCTTTTGCCGAAGCTAAATACCCAGCGATTATCACACAGCGCATTGCAGGCCGCACTATTGATGGAGGTACCGGCATAACCCAGTGACCAGTCAAAACCCAGTTGCTGTGTCGCTAATGTCAGGCTCCAGTCGGTATAGCCGGAACCATCACGCACATCTGAGCCGAGAAAAGTCTGAAACTCAGCCGCATCGGCAAACTTATTGTACCCAATATGCCAATTAAGCTGAAGTTGTTCGGTCAGGCTTTGCTGCCAGCCGGCAGTCAGATACCAGAATTTGCCGACACCGCTGCCAAAATAGTCATCGGTAACGGCTAAGCCCAGCTGCCAATCCTGATAACTGAGCTTGGCGTAGCCTTCAAAAAAGTTGAACCCTGTGGCGTCGTTATCGCCCTTTGGGTAGCGATACTGCATCAGGCCGACATCCAGCGCCCAGTCATCATTTAACGACCAGCTGCGGCCAAGCGATATATCAAGCTCCATACTGCCGTCACCAAAGCGGATATTCGAGCCCCAGGCGCTGACATACCAGCCTGCATCGGTACTCAGTGTTAAGCTGCCCTGCAACGCCGGGCTTTCGTCGGTTTGCGAAATACCGCGGTATAAATAATCAGAGGTAAACAGCACAGCACCGCTGCTACTGATTTCCGTGGCCTTAGCAACTGATGGCAGAGCAAATACTGCAACGGCGGCGACAGACAATACGGCACCGGATAAAACAGATAATACTAAACGCATAATAAATTCCTGCATAAAGAAACGGGAAAAACAACCACCAGCAGCCTGTTGCGCGGGTAGCAGCCGGTTGCCCCGTGTAACAACCGGCTAAAAAGACAGTTATGGCAGCGGATGTTGTGCATCCAGCGTCAGGTTTAGTAGCAACACATTGACCCGTGGTTGGCCAAACAGGCCCCACTGCGCCAGCTCGGTGTGTTGCTGCACCAGTTGCTCCAGCTGCGCTGGCGAAATACCGCGCGCTGCAGCAACACGCTGCAATTGCAGCATGGCTGCTGCTGGCGAAATATGCGGGTCGACACCCGAGCCGGAGCTGGCGAGTAAATCTACCGGCAGCTCGGTAGCGGCAACCTGGTAACGCGCGGTTAGCTCAGCACTGGTTTGCGCCACCCTTTGGCGTAACTCCGGGTTAGACGGCGCTAAATTGCTGCCGCCGGTAGACATAGGGTCATTATCAGCACTGCTGGGCCGGCCATGAAAGTAATGCTCTGCGCTAAAAGGCTGTGCCACCAGCGCCGAACCAACCAATTTGCCGTTGTGGCTGATTAAACTGCCGTTAGCCTGCTGTGGAAACAAAGCACCGCTAATACCGGTAACCGTTGCACTGTAAATACCGCCACAGATTGCCAGCATCACCAGCGCGAGCCCCAGCGCCGGGCGTAAGTTTGCCGAAGACTCAGCAGGGTTTTGGCTAAAGCCGGGTTGAATAATACTCATGGTTAAAATACCCCGTTCAGTAGTACATCAATCAGTTTGATGGCAATAAAAGGCAGCACCACACCACCCAGGCCATAGATCAACATATTGTTACGTAATAACTTTTCTGCGCTAATCGCTTTAATTTTTACGCCTTTCAGTGCCAGCGGAATAAGTGCCGGAATAATTAAGGCGTTAAAGATCAGCGCTGACAGCACAGCCATTTTTGGATCCGGCAGTTGCATAATATTCAGCGCAGCAATGCCAGGCATGGCAGTGGCAAACACCGCCGGCACGATAACAAAGTATTTGGCTATGTCATTCGCCAGCGAAAAAGTGGTTAAGGCACCGCGGGTAATAAGCATTTGTTTGCCCACCTCCACCACCGACAGCAACTTAGTTGGATCAGAATCCAGATCCACCATATTGCCGGCCTCTTTTGCCGCCTGGGTGCCGGAATTCATCGCCAGACCAACATCTGCTTGCGCCAGTGCCGGAGCATCGTTGGTGCCGTCACCAACCATGGCCACTAAGCGGCCCTGCGCCTGCTCTTTGCGTATAAGCGCCAGTTTGTCTTCCGGTTTGGCTTCGGCAACAAAATCATCCACCCCTGCGGCCGCGGCAATAGCACCGGCCGTAACAGGGTTATCACCGGTAACCATGATAGTACGTACGCCCATGGCGCGTAGCTTGGCAAAACGCTCGGCCACACCGGGTTTAATCACATCGGATAACTGGATAACCCCCAGCACACGATGATTGCTTGCCACCACCAGTGGCGTTGCACCTTGCTGGGCCACCTTCGTCACTATCGGATCTAAACCAACAGGTACCGACAAGCCCTGGTTTTTGGCCCAGCTTTTTACCGCATCGGCTGCGCCTTTAACAAACTGCTCGCCACTGGCCAAATGGATAAACGACAAGCGGGTCTGTGCGCTGAACGGGGTAAACTCATCGCCGTCAGCCAACGCCGGTGAGGTATACTCCAGCTCGTTGGCGAGGCGCACCACAGATTTACCCTCCGGGGTAGGATCTTGCAATGAGCACCACAGCGCGGCTTTGATAAGCTCTGCCTGCGCAACACCCGGCAGCGGCAGAAACGCCGTGGCCTGGCGATCACCAAAGGTAATAGTGCCGGTTTTATCCAGCAGCAGGGTGTCAATATCACCGGCCACTTCCACTGCTTTACCGGATTTGGCAATCACATTTGCCGCCAGCGCACGGTTCATACCGGCAATACCGATGGCAGGCAGTAAACCGGCAATAGTGGTAGGAATTAAACACACCACCAGCGCAATCAGCATCAGCCAGTCCAACTCAATGCCGACAAAGCCTGCCATCGCCGGCAAGGTTGCTACCGCAATTAAAAACACCAGCGTCAGCGCCGACAGCAATACGGTTAGCGCCAGCTCGTTCGGGGTTTTCTGCCGGTTAGTGCCTTCCACTAACCGGATCATTTTATCCAGAAAGCTGTGACCTGATTCGGCGGTAACCTGCACGGTAATAGTGCCGCTAAGTACTTTGGTGCCGGCGATAACACCGGAGTGATCGGTGCCGGCTTCGCGCAGCACCGGTGCCGACTCACCGGTTAACGCCGACTCGTTAATGCTGGCCACACCAGTAATAATTTCGCCGTCTGCCGGAATAAGCTCACCGGCCTGCACCAGAATGTTGTCACCGGCTTTAAGCTCGCTGGCTGATATTCTGTGCTCACCTGTGCTGTCAAGTTTTAACGCCGTCAGATCGCGCCGGGTGGCTTTTAAGCTGGCGGCCTGATCGCGGCCACGTGCTTCAGCAATAGCCTCGGCAAAGTTGGCAAACCACAGCGTAAAAAACAAAATCACACTGCTGGCCAGCGCAAAGCCAAAGCTAGCGCCACTGGCCAGTTGCTGCGCTGTCATCAGCATGGCAATGACGGTGGCAACCCACACTACTAACATTACCGGATTTTTAAACGCCAGCCTGGGGTGCAGCTTGGCAAAAGCCTGCTGGCTGGCTTGTGTTAATGCTGAACTAGTATTCATATTATTCACCTGCATACGACTATTGACCTGCTACCACAGCAGTGTGCTGTGATAGCTCCAGCGCTTCCCCAATAGGGCCAAGCACCATCGACGGTAAGAAAGATAAGAAGTTAACCACCAGGATCACGGTAACCAGCGTGACAGCAAACGTAGGGTTAAACAGCGGCAGTGTGCCGGCCGTAGTGGGTACCCGACGTTTTTTAGCCAATGAGCCGGCAATCAACAGCGGAATAACCAGCGGCAGATAACGACCCAGGATCAGCACCACTACACAAGTAAGATTCCACCAAACGGAATCATCATTCAGGCCTTCAAAGCCGGAGCCGTTATTGGCAAAGGCCGAGGTGTATTCATAAAACACCTGGGCTATGCCGTGTAAGCCGGGGTTAGAGTTACCGGTAAGTGACGGGAAGGCCACGGTAATAGCAGTAAAGGTTAGGATCACCGCACTGGGTAGCACCAATAACACGCCGAGCCAGCTTATTTCGCGCTTTTCCAGCTTACGGCCGAAAAACTCCGGCGTGCGACCAATCATCAGCCCGGCAATAAATACCGCCAGCCAGACATAGACCAGGAAATTGACAAAGCCACAACCAATGCCGCCCCAGATGCCGTTAATTAACATGCCCGAGCGTGTTACCAAGCCTGCCAGCGGGTTTAACGAGTCGTGCATCGCATTCACTGAACCGTTTGAGGTTTGGGTGGTAAAGGTGGCCCACAGTGCTGAGACATCAGTGCCAAAACGTACCTCTTTCCCTTCCATATTACCGACTTGCTGGGCCAGGCCGCTAAAGGCGGCGTTTGGTTGCTGCTCGCTGTATACTGCCAGGGCAATAAACAACAGGCTTAAAAACCCCATCACCGACAGTGACAACAGCGTAAAGCCGCGACGACGCACCATACCGCCGGCCATAAATACCACCGCCATTGGCACCAATACCAGAGCGATAGTCTGAATGGCATTACTGACCGGTGTCGGGTTTTCCTGCGGGTTGCTGCTGTTAGGGCCAAACCAGCCACCACCATTAGTACCCAGTTGTTTAATGGCTACCATGGCTGATACAGGGCCCAGCGGTATAGTTTGTTCAGACAGGCTTTGCCCTTGTTCAAGCACCGGCACGGTGGGGCTGGCACTGTAACTGGCGGGTACGCCCTGGCTTGACAACGCCACAGCAACCACAGCGGCCAGTGGCAGCATCAGGCGCAATACAGCACGCACCGTGTCCTGATAATAATTGCCCAGGTCACGTTCTTCGCCCTCAGCAGCGTCATCGGCATTGCGGCCGCCTAAGATGCCGCGCAGTACCGCCACACATATAGCTAATGCCATCGCTGGTGTCACAAACTGCAGCGTAACAATTAAAAAGCCCTGGCTCAGGTAGCTAAGCTGAGCCTGACCGGAGTAATGTTGCTGGTTAGTATTGGTTAAGAACGACACTGCGGTGTGCAGCGCTAAATCCCAGCTTAGCCCCTCTATACCGTTAGGATTCAACGGTAAAACATGCTGAAACAATAAAGTAAGATAGGCAATAATGCCCAGCACAAGGTTACTGAGTAAAAAAGCGATACCATAGCTTTTCCAATTCATACCCTGCGTTGCCTTTACGCCCAGTAGTTTAAAGATGCCATTTTCCAGCGGCATAAAAACCCTGTCACTCCAGTGTGGTCCGGCGGAAAATACGCCGGTCATATAGTGCCCTAACGGCCAGGCTAACAGCAGCGCCAGGGTAAAAATCAATATGACTTCCATTGCCAACTCCTCAGAACTTTTCAGGTGCCAACATGGCAACGATTAACACAGCGCTTAATGCGCCAACTAACAACAGTAATAACCAGCCCATTTGCCGTATCCTTAGTGTGAAAACACGGTGCTAAAGGTAGGTGTAAGCGGCGTAAAATCTCCAGTAACGTCAGCGCACCAGGCATAAAGATTTCGTAAAATTTTGCTGGTAGCAGGATAAAAGCGGCGTCGAAACGCTTATGCTAAGCGCCCTGACACAGCGTAAGAGAAGCGATAATGCGTTTGATAAGAGTAACCTTGCTATTCACCCTGCCACTGCTCACCCTGGCAAGCTGTGACAAAGCCCCGGCTTTACATAAATTTTCCGGCGCGGCCCAGGGCACCACTTACAGCCTGACCTACTGGAGTGATAAAAAGGTTGAGCAGGCACAGTTTGAAGCCGCCATTGCAGGCGAATTACAAAGGCTGGATAAGCTGATGTCAAACTACCGTGATGACTCGGTAATCGAGCAATTTAACCTCAGCCAAAGCACCGCGCCGATTGAAGTGGGCACAGAGATAGTCCGGTTGGTCAGTATTGCCAAAACTATCAGTGCCGCCACTGCCGGCTGCTATGACCCGACCATCAGACCACTGTTTACGCTATGGGGGTTTCACGGCAAGCAACTGACCATTCCGGATGCAGCGCAGCTAGCCGAACTTGCACCACAGTTGGGGATCAGCAAGGTTGACGTCATCAATAACACTTCTCTGCAAAAGCTGCAGCCGAAGCTTAGTATCGATTTATCTTCTATTGCCCAGGGCTACTCAGTACAGCGATTGACAGAGGTGGCAGAACAATTTGGTATTGATAACTATCTGATTGAAATTGGCGGTGAGCTGCAAACCCGCGGCAACAAACCCGATGGCAGCCAATGGCGGGTAGCGATAGAGCGGCCGCTGCCGGGCACACAGCAGTTGCAGAAAATAGTGCAGGTAAAGCAAACTGCGCCGCTGGCTATTATGACATCCGGCACTTACCGGCATTATTACGATAACGATGGTAAGCGTTACAGCCATATTCTTGATGCACGCAGCAAAGCGCCGGTAACGCACGATACGGTGTCGGTAACGTTACTGCACAATGATTTAACCGAAGCCGACGCCTGGTCTACAGCGTTATTGTGTTTGGGATCAGAGCAAGGCAGTAAGGTGGCCGGGCAATTTAATCTGGCCGTACTGTTTATTGACCAGACGAGTAACGGGTTAACTGAATTACACAGCTCAGCGTTACAACAGCATGCGGGAGTTATGTTAGTTGATGCAAAATTGAAACAGTAAAAAACAATAAGCCCTGCAATGCAGGGCTTAGGTTTTAGCTTTACTAACTATTACAGCGCTACTACAGAATAGCTAACAGCTCTACGTCAAATATCAGTGCACTGAACGGTGCGATGGCATTGCCAGCACCGCGCTCGCCGTAGGCCAGATCGTGCGGGATATATAAACGTAATTTTGAACCTGGCGACATCAGCTGCAGTGCTTCTGTCCAGCCAGCAATAACGCCTGATACCGGGAATTCTGCCGGTTCGCCGCGCTGGTACGAAGAGTCAAACACAGTGCCGTCAATTAAGGTACCGTGGTAATGCGTGCGTACCGTTGAATTGCGCGTGGGTTTTTCACCTTCCGCCGCTACCAGTACTTCGTACTGCAGGCCAGAAGCGGTTACGGTAACTTCGGCACGTTTGGCATTTTCAGCCAGGAAAGCTTCACCGGCACCGGCTAATAATTCGGCTTTCTCAGCTTGTTCTGCTTGCATACGCTCGCTGATCACACCAAAGGCAGCACGAATTTGCTCGTCGCTTACCGCAGCTTCCTGTTCGGTATAGGCGGCGATAACACCGGCTGCAACGGCGTCAATATCTAAGCCGTCAAACGGGTTGTCGGCCAGTTGCTGGCCCATTTGTAAACCAATACCATAGCTGGCTTGCTGTTCAAGCGTTGTATATTTATCTGACATGAGTTCCACTTATGCTAACGAAGCCAATGCTCCGGGTTAAAAAGTGCGCCTATGCTATCGCAAAAACGCGCGAATGTCTTGCCACCTCACACCGCCAGTTGCTGTATCCGCAACCAGATAACATTAACATGCTGCTGGTCTTGCTCTGTCAGCTCGCCATTGGCTATCGCCTGTGTCAGGGTACTGCTAACCTGGGTTATGACATCGGTGGCGGTAAAAGGCTCAGCAGCCACCTGCAAGGTACCTACGGCTAAATCGAAATGGCCCCGCAGGTAACCAGAGGCAAATAACTCGTCATCGGTAGCAACCGGCACTAAGGCATCAAACAAATCGGCGGCAGCGTCGATAAACTGCTCTGGTACTGATACTGCTGTCATATTACTTTTCATCCTCGTACCCTAAGCGGTACATTACGTAATCGTTATAGCCGGTAACTATATTAATTAAACCGGTAAGCTGCTGATCCAACTTTGCATCACCGGTATCGGCCAGTAACGGCCTGCCCTCAAGCTGCTGCAGTTTGGCTTTAGCGGCAATCAGCACAATATTGTCGCGGCCAATGGCGCGGATAACGTCGGGCGATAACTGCTGATTGCCGCGGCCAAACACGTGGCCCTGGCCACCAATTAAGGTGATCACCAATTTGCTCGGGTAGCCTTGCACCAGTTCAAGCAGCTGCGCTGCGCTAACATCTTTGGCGATTAGCTGGCCGTTTTCCACGACATCTACACCCAGTAAGGTATTGTCCAGCCCCAACTCAGCCATCACCGCCGCTACGGTAGAGCCAGAGCCAATCACGTAGCGCACGTGGTCTTCCATTTGCGCAGCAATATAAGCGGCTAAATCGGCCAGCACCAGCTCTTCAGATTCGCGCCCGCCCATTTTTACGCTTTGCACATAACGCAACTGCGCCGGTATGCGCATTTCACCAAAACGGCGGGCTTTTACCACACCATCGCGAAATGCCTGCTCGTCAATATCCATTACCGCGGCTTCACTAAGTGACACCAGTTCTCCGGCGATCAGTTTAGCCATCAGCTTGCCGGCAGCCTGTGGCGATATGGCATAAACGCCGGAGTGAATTTTTACCCCGGCCGGAATGCCCAGCACTGTAGTTTGCTCACCCACCGCAGCGCAAATATTGCGCGCTGTGCCATCGCCACCGGCAAACAGCAAAATATCTACGCCCTTTTCGGCCAGTAACCTGGCGGCGTGTTCAGTATCTGCAGCGGTTGATGGCGACGTTTGTGGCTGACAGATCAGCTGATAATTCAGCCCCAGAGCATCACACACACTCTGCCCCATCGGGCCTGCCACAGTGAGCACCTCAAACTTGTCACGCAGCGGCAGCAATTCTGTTAAGGCGGTATTTGTGCGGTTTATTGCCTGGGGTATGGCACCCAACGCCAGTGCTTGTTCGGCCTGGCCGTCTGAACCTTTTAACCCTACACTGCCACCTAAACCGGCCAGCGGATTAATAATAAGCCCAAGCCGAAACAGATTTGCCATACTGCAATATCCTTTAGCACATCTCAAAATGGCGGCTATTGTAATGCCTTCCCCTTTGCTTTCCCAGCCCTGCAGCGGCAATGCAGAAATAAAGCTGGGTAAAAACGGATATATTTCAACAACAAAATTGCGTAAGCCACAGCAGTCAGCTTTACTCATTAACATAGCCGGTAAAGCAGTTTTCTTATCAGAGGTAAATCGATGTTATTGAATTCCCTAAGATTTAAACTAACTGCCGGAGTAGCAATACTCATCGCCATTAGTATCGGCAGCATGACACTGATAGGCTGGTACTCCATGAGCAGTTCAAGCGAATCTGCCGTTAACAATGTACGCCAGTCTCTCGAACAAACGGCCCAGACCATTTTAGCGGCAGAGGCTGGTATAACTGCTCTGGAAACGGCCGCCCTGCTAAACCGTAATTATGATGTGGCTAAAAACCTCGCCAGTCTGATGGCCAATACCGCCCACGGCAGTGGCCAAACACCTTACAACCGTGAGCAGGTGCAAGCATTAGCCGGCCATTTGCTGCAAGCCAATCCTGGCATATCTTCTATTTACACCCAATACGAAGTAAACGGCTATGACAACCGTGATAGCGAATTTAATGCCACCAGCCCGCACAGCTCACAAGACGGCACCCTGGAAGTGTACTGGATCCGCGAAGCGTCCGGCCTGAAGTTTATTCAAACGGAAGACCCGGGCATTAAGTACCTGGATAAGCGCAACGAGCTGGGCTTGCGCGAAGCCGAATGGTACCTGTGCAGCCGCGATGCGCTTAAACCCTGCCTGATGGAGCCATATATCTTTGAAATTGAACCGGGTAATAGTGCGCTGCTTACGTCGCTGGTGTATCCGGTGGTGACAAATGGCCGTTTTCGCGGTGTCGCCGGAGTAGATATGAATCTGCCGGTACTGCAGCAGGGCCTGATGCAGCAAGCCGGCACCTTGTATAATGGCAAGGCCGAACTGTACCTGTTAACCAGCCGCGGCATGCTGCTGGCCAGCAACCGTTTTGCCGATAAAATCGGCAGCGCCATGCCTGCATTGGATAACGCGTTGTATCAGCAACTGCAGCAGGCCGGCAGCGCCGTATTTGAATTTAACCAGCAGTTAATTATTAAAAGCCCGATCCGCATCGACGCCTCCGGTTCAGAATGGTTCAGCGTTATTGCAGTACCCAAAGCACTGGCGCTGCAAGCGGCCGACGAATTGTCAGCGCAACTGGCCGCAGATGGCCGCAGTACCACCCTGACCATGGTTGGTTTTGGCGTGCTGTTGCTGCTGGCAGTGATGGCGCTGCTGGCCATTTGGCTAAATGCCGCCACTCGGCCCATCGGCAGTATGAGCAAACTGATGCACCAACTGGCCGGCGCTGAAGGCGATCTAACCGTGCAGCTCTCAGCCAACAGCCACACTGAACTGAATCTAATGGCCGACGGCTTTAATGCCTTTGCCGCAAAACTGAGGGACATGATCCGCTCGTTAAAAGGTGCCTCCGCTGAGTTACAGCAACAGAGCCGGCAACTGGTAAGTACCATTGATAAAACCAGCCAATCTACCTCAGTACAAGCCAGTGAAATCCAGAATGTGGTAACAGCTATGCACCAGATGAGCGCCACCGCCAATGAAGTCGCCAACCTGGCCAGCAGCACCGCCAGTGGTGCTCAGGAGTCGATAGCGGCACTGGATGAAGCCAACCGTTTGTTGCAAAACACCGTGGAAGAGTTCAAAGGCGTAGCACGGGACTTTGATAGCAGCAGCCAAAAAGTGGCGGCCGTTGCCAGCAGCAGCCAGGAAATTAACCAGATCACTGAAGTTATTCAGGCCATTGCCGAGCAAACCAATTTACTGGCGTTAAATGCCGCCATAGAAGCCGCCCGAGCCGGCGAGCAAGGCCGCGGTTTTGCGGTGGTAGCAGACGAAGTGCGCTCGCTGGCAGCCCGCACCCACAGTTCAACCGATCAAATTAAAAAGCTGATTGACGGCCTGCAACGCCAGGTGAAAGATACGGTGGCGCAAATCAGTGTCAGTACCGCCAGCGTAGATAAAACTGTAACCGAAGCCGAAGTCGCCTACGACAAGCTGTCACAAGCTACAGCCGGCATGTCGACCATTGCCGATAATGCTTTTCAGGTGGCGGCCGCGGCTGAGCAACAAAACCAGGTTAGTGAAGAAATTAACCGTAATATTACCGCCATTGGCGATGCTACGCGCGAGCTGGAGACTCTGGCGCAACAAAACCTGCAGATCAGTAGCGCTATTGATACCGTTACCACTCGTATCGATGGCCAGTTAAGCAAACTACGCTGTGACTAAACCACTACTGCGGCTAAGCCAATGAGGAGCTGGCAATGCATAAACTCATCCTGCCACTGCTGCTGATAAGCAGCAGTGCTATGGCCGACAGCAGTTGGAGTTTCACCCTGACCGCTGCCAGCAACTACCTGTTTAACGGTGTCAGCCAAACTGATAAAAATCCCGCTTTACAACCTGGCATAAACTGGGATGCCGGTAACGGCTTTTATGCCGGCAGCTGGGCATCAAACGTAGATTTTGGCGAAGGTACCAAACTGGAATGGGACACCTATATCGGCTATTACACAGAACTGGCAAACGGCCTGGGTATTGATGCCGGTTTTGCCCAATATACTTACCATGGTATGAGCGAGAGCGATAAACTGAATTTCCCCGAGCTTTATTTAAAGCTGGCCTACTCCGGCGTTAACCTTAATCTGTGGTACAGCTACGATTACTTCGGTTTTGGCGGCGGCCACTATGTAATTATGTTGAACAAAACCATAGCACTCAACGATAACTGGGCATTATTGCTGGGTGTGGACCGCTCCACCTCAACCGATATCGACAAATACAACTGGGAAGGCGGCCGCAGCTTTGAGCACTGGCAATTAATGCTACAAACACAGTACCACGGTTTGGATATCGCCTTTGGTTACCATGATACCAGCCTTAAGCAGCGCTGGGGCGATGCTGTTATTTTGCTTACTGTCAGTAAAACCTTCAACTGGTAGTGCTATTGCAGCTTGGCAGCAGCTTTGCTACCCGGCAAGGTTAACGCCAGCAGCGTTGCCGCCAGTGCCAGCATGGCAGCGATCATAAAGGCTAAACTGGCACCCTTGCCATTTTGCCAGATTAAGCCAGAAAAATAAGCGCCTATAGCACCACCGCCACCGAAGATCACCCCGGCATACAACGCCTGGCCACGGCTACGCAGTTTTTTCGGGAAAAACTGCTGAATAAACTGCATGGCACAGCTGTGGGCAATGGCAAAGCTGCCGGCATGCAGCAACATACTAAAACACAGCAGCCAGACGTTATCGGCCATTGTTGCCAGCAAACTCCAGCGCAGCACCGTTAAGCCATAGCACACGCTTAACAGCACCCGGTAACTGCGGTTACGCATTAAGTTACCGGCAAAGTAAAACGCGGCTATTTCGGCGGCCACTGCCAGGCCAATAAACAAGCCGGTTTGCGTACCGCTGTAACCCAGATCGCGGCTGTACAGCGTAAAAAAACCATAAAAGGGCGCAAAGCTCATTTGCAGTAATAAAGCTGCCAACATAAAACGCAGCAACACGCTGTTTTTGATCAGTTTGCTAAAGCGCACCGGCTCGCTGCTAAGCTCAGCATTCACACTCACTTTGGGCAATAAAAATAAGCTGGTGAGCAGCAATACTAAAAACAGCAAGGCCGATAACGGCAAAAACTCACTGCCATAGCGCTCAAACAGCCAGCCGCCCAGCATTACCAGCACAATGTAACCTACGCTGCCTGCAGTACGGATACGGCTGTAAGCGCGGGTATCGTCATTAACAAAGGCAAAAGTAGCCACTTCCAGCTGCGGTAAAATGGCGGTCCAGAAAAAACTGAACAGCGCAAACCCCAAAAGCAGAGGCCAGAAACCATAATCGGCAAAGCTGCTAAGCCAACCGATAGCCGCTAATAAAGCACCAAGGCGCATTACGGTTAACGGCTTGCCGCTGCGCTCGGCGATCAGCGCCCATACTGTAGGGCCAACTATACGGCTGGCAGTAACAATGGCCAGCAGCAGGCCGATATCAGCCGAGCTTAAACCCCGGCCATCAAGAAACAGGCCGAAATACGGCACAAAAATACCCAGCACGCCAAAATAAGTAAAATAGGCCAGCACTAAGGCTGGCCGGGCGGAAATGCTAAACATACGGCGGTTTAATCCCTGCTGTTGCGGGCAATATCAGGTGTGGCTACCTGTACATGCATATTTTGCGCGCGGTGGCGCAGGTAGTGGTCCATCAGCACTATCGCCAGCATGGCTTCAGCAATGGGCACTGCGCGAATACCAACACAGGGGTCATGCCGGCCTTTGGTGACAATATCTATCACTTCGCCTCGGGTATTAATGCTTTTGCCGGGGATACTGATACTGGAGGTCGGTTTAAGCGCCATACTAACCAGCAAATCCTGGCCGGAAGAAATACCACCCAGGGTGCCACCGGCGTGGTTGGCGCTAAAGCCCTGCGGCGTTAATTCATCACGGTGGGTTGAACCGCGCTGCTCTACTACGGCAAAACCGTCGCCAATTTCTACCGCTTTTACTGCGTTAATGCTCATCATAGCGTGGGCAATATCAGCATCGAGCCGGTCAAACACCGGTTCGCCCCAACCTACCGGCATATTCGTTGCCACCACATTTACCCGGGCACCTACCGAGTCGCCGTCTTTTTTCAGCTGGCGCATATACTCATCCAGCGCCTCAAGCTTGGATGGATCGGGGCAAAAAAACGGGTTGTTATGCACTTCGTCCCAACTTACCAGGTCGGCTTTTACCGGGCCTAACTGGGCTAAATAACCGCGAATTTCAATACCGCATTGCTCACGCAGGTATTTTTTTGCAATAGCGCCGGCGGCTACCCTGACAGCGGTTTCACGCGCTGACGAGCGGCCACCACCGCGGTAATCGCGGATACCAAATTTATGCCAGTAGGTGTAATCGGCATGGCCAGGGCGAAATTGTTCTTTAATCTCAGAGTAATCCTGCGAGCGCTGATCGGTGTTTTCAATCAGCAGGCCTATGCTGGCCCCGGTGGTGGTATTTTCAAACACGCCAGACAGAATTTTTACCGCATCTTCTTCCCGCCGCGCCGTGGTGTAGCGCGACGTGCCGGGTTTACGCCGGTCTAAATCCAGTTGCAAATCGTCGGTGGTTAACGCCATCCCCGGCGGGCAGCCATCCACTATGCCGCCAATGGCCGGGCCATGGCTTTCACCAAAAGTCGTGACTTTAAACAATTGCCCTATGCTGTTACCGGCCATAGCTGTTCCTTAACGTAATGAGTCTTTAAATAAATGCTGGCAGCGTTCCAGTTCGGCTTTGGTAATGGCAAATACCCCTAAACCACCGTGCGCAAATTCCAGCCAGTCAAACGCCACTTCGGGGAAATCCTGCTGCAGTTGCACCATGCTGTTGCCTACTTCACATACCAGCACACCACCATCAGTTAAATGAGCTGCCGCTTCACGTAAAATACGCCGCGTCAGTGCCAGGCCATCTTCGCCGGAAGCTAAGCCCAGCTCAGGCTCGTGGCGGTATTCGTCAGGTAAATCGGCCATATCGTCAGCATCAACATACGGCGGGTTGGTCACAATTAAATCATACTGTGCGCCAGCCAAAGCGCTGTAGCCGTCTGATAATATAGGAAACACTCTGTGTTCCAGGCCGTGGCTTTCAATGTTTAGCTGCGCCACTTCTAAGGCATCTTCGCTGATATCCACCGCATCAACTTCGGCCTCTGCAAAAGCATAGGCACAGGCAATAGCAATACAAGCCGAGCCGGTGCATAAATCCAGAATATGCTGTGGTGTTTTACCGCCAAGCTGACGGATAAACTTAGCGCCGATTAATTCAGCAATTGGCGAGCGCGGCACCAGCACACGTTCATCAACATAAAACGGTAAACCGGCAAAATAGGCCTGATGCGTTAAATAAGCCGCTGGCAGGCGCTGTTCAATGCGTTGTTTTAACAGGCTGATAAAACTCTGGCGTTCTACACGGGTAAGGCGCACCGAAAACAGCTTTTCATCTGTCATTGGCGGTAAAAACAGCACGTGCGTTAGCAAAGCGGCGGCCTCGTCCCAGGGGTTATCGGTGCCGTGGCCCAAATAAACCTGCGCCTGGTTCATTTTGCTGACAGCAAAACGCAGCCAGTCGTGCACGGTAACAAGTTCAGCGAGGGCGTCGCTAATCAGCTCAGGGGTAAACAGAATTTCGCCAGTATCGGACATGATGGATTTAAGCTCTTTTTGTAATAACCGGTCAGTTTGAGTAGACTTGCGCGATGCAAAAGAAAGCCATTGTAACATCAACCGGTATCAGTGCCGAGGACAGCCAGCTGTTTCGCGAGTCGATAACAGGCGCGCAGCCTATTGCGCAGGACAAGATACCGCCAGTTGCCGCCCCTCGCAAGAAAAAAAGACGTACAGACGTCTTAAGCAAACAGCTTGATGAAAATTTGTTCTGGTTCTCAGATGAATTTGAAGGTTATGTTGCCGACGGTGCCAGCCTCAGCTGGATACAAAGCGGCGATGATCCGCATTTAACCGGGCGTTTGCGCCGGGGTGAATTTCAGCCTCAGGTGGTGCTGGACTTACACGGTATGACCACCCAACAGGCAAAAACAGAACTGGCTGGCCTTTTGGCGTACTGTGAAAAACAACAATTTAACTGCGCCTGCGTAGTACATGGCAAAGGTTTGGGTATTTTAGCAAAAAAAGTGCCTAACTGGCTGATCCAACACCCTAATGTACGTGCCTTTCATACCGCGCCGAAAAGCTGGGGCAAACATGGCGCACTGATAGTGTTACTGAAAATAGCCAGCTAAACTCAGAAACTCAGCAGCGCCAGCTCCTGTGGTGCTAAGCGTTCCAATAAACGCCCACGTTGCCCAGGCTGGTAATCAATACAAGCCAGCTGTGCCGGGCTGAATATTGGTGCCTGATCCGGCACAGTAAAAGCTTCCACCAAAAAACTGACCAATGGCATATGCGATACCAGCAACACACGGGCATCCGGCTTTTCGCTGATACGGGCATCAAAATAGGCTTTAAATAACGCGGCATCACCATCGGGCACCAGTTGCGACACAATCTCAAGTTGGCTAAACGGTGCCTGCTTGGCTAACATTAGCTCTGCAGTTTGACGGGTTCGTTGATAGGGGCTTGCCCAAACCCAGTCAAAGGCGGCATAGTGGTGCTGTAACCATAACGCCATCTGGCTAACCTCATGCTGGCCTCTGGCATTTAGCTGTCGCTGGCTATCTTCAGAGGATAGCGGTTCTGCTTCACCATGACGCATGATAACGAGATTTACCATTGCTTAAGTACCATACTGCTGTTTGTGTCCTGTTAAATCCCGGGCAGATAACAATACGCCGGGTAAAAATTGTGCGCTATGATAATGAAAGTTGTCGTCCAGAGTAACTGCTAATAACGCATAACATCTAAGCTGTTTATTACTTATCGCTATGATAGAGCCGTTCAGAGCCACACCAGTACCGCAAAAAAAAGGATAACTCTTGAAAAATAGTCAGATATTGCAAAGCCCTAACGACAGCAGCAGCTATGAATACCTGCAACTGAGCAATGGCTTAACAGTATTACTGGTACATCAGGCTGACAGTGAAAAAAGTGCCGCCGCGCTTACGGTAAATGTTGGCCACTTTGATGATCCACTGCCGCGCGAAGGTTTAGCGCACTTTTTAGAGCATATGTTGTTTCTTGGCTCTGCACGCTACCCTGTGGCAGGCGACTACCAGCAGTTTATCAGCCATCACGGGGGCAGTCATAACGCCTGGACCGGCACCGAACACAGCAGTTTTTTCTTTGATATTGATACCGCATTTTTTGCCGAAGGGCTGGACCGTTTCGCCGATATGTTCTGCCAGCCGCTGTTTAGCAATGAATATGTCGAAAAAGAACGCCATGCTATTGAGGCTGAATTCTCGCTGAAGTTAAAAGACGATGGCCGGCGGATTTACCAGGTGCATAAAGAAACCATTAACCCGGCGCATCCGTTTGCTAAATTTTCTGTCGGCAACCTGAGTACCCTGGCCGACACCGCTGAGGGCAGCCTGCAACAGGCTTTACAGGATTTTTTTACCGCACAATACAGTGCCAGCCGTATGACACTGGCGTTGGTATCACCGTT
Organism: Gammaproteobacteria bacterium HGW-Gammaproteobacteria-15; assembly: GCA_002840125.1. Taxonomy (GTDB): domain Bacteria; phylum Pseudomonadota; class Gammaproteobacteria; order Enterobacterales; family Alteromonadaceae; genus Alishewanella. Next base: position 445,188 of record PGZF01000002.1, on the reverse strand, counting down.
AACTTTAGCTGCGCAAAAACAGCTGGTGTTACAGCATTTCAGTGCACTACCCGCCCATTTGCCTGCCAAAACCGCCCTGACGGAGCCGCTGTATCTACCCGAGCATCAGGCGATACAACTGAATATTCAGCCGCATCGTGACACACAAAAGCTAGTGGTCAGTTTTGCCATGCCGGATATTCAGCATTGGTATAAATATAAAATTATCAGCTTTATTGCCCATTTACTGGGTGACGAAGGCCAGGGTTCATTACTCAGTTACCTCAAGCAGTTAGGGCTGGTAAACCAGCTAAGTGCAGGCGGCGGCATCGATGGCAGTAACTACAAAGATTTTACCATCGCCTTTGAGCTTACCGATGCCGGCCTTAACGGCCGCGACACTATTTTGCAGGCGCTGTTCAGTGCTTTGGCACAGCTGAAATGCCAGCCTCTACCCAGCGGCTTATTTGCCGAGCGGCAAAAATTGCTGCACTGGAGTTATTTGTATCAGGAACCTTCTACGGCACAGCAAACGGCCAATCATTTATCGGTCAGTATGCAGCACTACCCGAAAGAAGATGTCATCTTCGGTGATTACCGTATGGAACTGCCAGACAATACCTTATACCAGCAGGTTTTAGGCTATTTTAGCAGCGACAATATGCGGCTGATGTTTATAGCACCGGGGGTTACCACCACTCATGAGGCGCGCTGGTATCAAACGCCCTACAGTGTAGAGCCACTGAGCCCGGCATTGTTGCGCCAGTTGGACAACTGCCAGCCTGACAGCGCCATTACCCTGCCTGCGGCCAACCCATATTTAACCGGCGATATTAGCCTGCTGGAAAAAAATGCCCATATGGCACTGCCCAAAGCGATATACCAGCAGCAGGCGCTTAGCGTCTGGTATAAAGCCGATACTGATTTTCACACTCCCAAAGGGCATATTTTTGTTCAGCTTAGCCTGCCACACAGTATTGAGAACTGCGCGCAAATGGCTGCTACCCGGCTTTGGGTTGAGTTGTTTCTGGATAACATAAACCAGCAGTTTTACGCCGCCACTACCATAGGCCTGGTATATCATCTGCACGTGCAGCGTCAGGGCATCAGCATTCACACCAGTGGCCTGGCCACCAACCAAATTCTGCTGTTACAAGAGTTGTTAAAACAAATGCCGGCGCAGCAATTTGACGAAACCCGCTTTGCCGAGCTAAAACGCCAGTTGGGCAGGCACTGGCGCAACAGCAGTAAAAACAAACCGGTTTCGCGCTTATTCAGCCAGTTATCGGCTATTTTACAGCCACTAAACCCTGAAATTGAACAACTGGCAGATGCGTTAGATGCATTGAGCTTCAGCGACTTTTTGCAGTTTGACCGCGATCTGCTGCAACAGGTGCATATTGAAAGTTTATTGCTGGGTAACTGGTCTGCCAGCCAGGCCACACAATTAACCGACGTGCTGCACAGCTGGCAAAGGCAATTGCCCAGCACCGGCGTGCGGCTAAACAACCCGGCTTTTGCTTTGCAAGGCCAGGGCCCGGTGTGGCTGCAACTGGATGTCGAGCATAACGACCATGCTCTGGTGATTTACTTACCGGCGCAGCAGGCTACGCCTGAACAAATGGCGCTGTTTATGCTGGCAAACCATACGTTATCACCTGAATATTTCCATCAGCTGCGCACAGAGCAACAACTCGGTTATCTGGTCGGTACCGGTTATGTGCCTATTAACACCTTACCTGGTATTGCTTTTTATGTGCAATCGCCCAACACCCACTGCGAACAATTGTACGAAGCGACTATTATGTTTTTCCGCGCTTTTCTGGCCGACACTGAAACCATGTCAGCAGAGGATTTTGCCGAAATAAAACAAGGCTTACTGGCCCAACTACATGAGCGTGACAACAGCCTTGGAGCAAGAGCCAAACGTTACTGGCTGGCGCTGGGCCAGCAAGATCACAGTTTTGCGTTAAACGATCAGATTGCCAGTGCACTAAGTGAGCTGAGCCTTAGCGACTTTATTGCGTTTTTGCAGCAACTGTTACTGCCCGATTATGACGCCATATTCTTGGCGACGGATGGCAAGCCAACGCACAGCCATTTGCAGTTCAGTACAGCGGCGGATCTGAAACAGCGGCTGAAACAACAATAAATTGCTTTTGACAGTGCTGGTAAAGTTATATAACGTAAGCATTCATATTGCTGACTAGCCACCATAAGTGTTAGTAAAACTAAAAAAAATTATAAATATCAGCGCATTGTTCATTAGCTTTTTGCCCTTTGGCTTGCATGCAGCAGGCTGGACTAGCTTACAACCCTATGTGCTAAGCACCGTTCTGCTGTGCTCTTTTGGCGCCTTAATTCTGGCGCATGTCAGCATTTTAAAAATGCGCCGCTACCAGGCAAAACTCGAAAGCAGTGAAGAACGGCTGCGGCTATCGCTGTGGGGCAGTGGCGATGAACTTTGGGACTGGAATATCAGCAGTGGCGAGCTGTACCGCTCCACTTCCTGGCTGCATCCGGTTGAACTGCAACCCAACAGCAGCGACGTACCGCCGAATAAGCAACAAATTCATCCGCAGGATATTGACCGCGTTTGCCAGCAATTACAGCTGCATCTGGAAGGTAAAACCAGCCACTTTGAAGCCACCTACCGGCTTAAAACTGCAGATCAGCAATGGACCTGGGTACTGGACCGCGGTAAAGCCGTTGAGTTTGGCAAAGATGGCAAGCCCTGCCGCATGACCGGCACACTGAAAAACATTCACCAGTTAAAACAAACTGAAGAGCAACTGCAACTATTTGCCCGCTGCCTGCAAACTATTTCTGATGCGGTAGTGATTTGTGATACCGATTTTAACATTATTGAGGTCAACCCGGCCTTTAGTAAAATTACCGGCAAGTCCCGCGAACTGATGCTAAACCGCCGCTTTGAACTGACAATGTACCCCAGCCGTTTTATGCATGATATCCGCCATACACTACACCAGCATGGCAGTTGGAGTGGTGAAATCCGCGAGCAACGCCTTAACGCAGAAGTGTACCAGGCTGAACTGACGTTCGATTTAATTAAAGATGAACTGGGTTTGGTCAGCCAGTATGTTGCCGTATTTTCTGATATTACCGAACGAAAACTACGTGAAGCAGAGTTAAGCCGGCTGGCCAGCAGTGACACCCTGACCGGCCTGCCGAACCGGGCGGTATTCTTGCAGAGGTTGGCGCAGCTGGTAAGCGAAAAAACCGAGCATGCGTTGTTGGTATTTGATTTAGATAATTTTAAAAAAATTAACGACTCCCTCGGCCATGAACTTGGCGACAACCTGTTGTGTAAACTGGCGGATCGCTTAAGTAATTATAAGCGCTACCAGAATTGTCTGTACCGGCTGGGCGGCGATGAGTTTGCCATGCTGCTGGATCACACTAACGATCTGCATTTTATTACCTCATTGGCAAAAGAGTTGCTGGCGCTGATCAACCAGCCGATATTGGTCAATCAGCACGAGCTGGCCATCACCAGTAGTATTGGCATAGTGTTATTTCCGGATGATGGCAGCGATCCGCAGGCACTGCTGCGTAACGCCGATACGGCGATGTACCATGCTAAAAGCCAGGGCGCCAATCGCTACCTGTTTTTTAATGACTCAATGAACAAACTGGCGGTAAAGCGGCTGCAGGTAGAAAACCTTATTCGCCATGGCCTGAAAGAAAGCTATTTTAGCGTTTATTATCAGCCCAAAATGGATATTGCCTCTGGCCGCCTAACCGGTATGGAAGCGCTGGTTCGTTTTATTACCCCAAAGGGCGGCTTAATCAGCCCGGCCAGTTTTATTCCGGTAGCGGAAGAAACCGGCCAGATTATAGAAATTGGTGAAGTGGTTTTGCGCCAGGCCTGCAAGGATGTAAAACGCTGGATCGATCAGGATTTATTTCAGGGCCGGGTTGCGGTTAACTTATCCTCACGCCAGTTCAGCCTGCCATTTTTGTGTGAGCAGATAGACGACATTCTGCAGGAAACTGAACTGCCCTCTTATCACCTGGAACTGGAAATTACTGAAGGCACGGTAATGCAGTCACCGCCGCAGGCGATTGACACCATGAAAAAGCTACGCGCCCGCGGTATTCATCTGGCAATGGATGACTTTGGCACCGGCTATTCGTCACTGGCGTACTTAAAGCAATTTCCGCTCAATACGCTGAAGATAGACAAAGCCTTTGTCGACGACATGAACACCGCACGCGGCCGCAATATGGTCGACACCATAGTGACCATTGCGCATAACCTTAGCCTGACGGTAGTAGCTGAGGGCGTAGAACAAGCAGAACAGCTTGAGATGCTGCGTAAACTGCGCTGCGAAGTGATCCAGGGCTACTACTACAGTAAACCGTTGTCTGCTGATGACTTTGCTGACTTTTTACGCCAGCACAAAGTACAGCACAATAAACCGGTTGCTGTACCCGTGCTTAGCTAAACTTATACCCAAACCGCAGCTACAAAAAAGCCCCGGTAACGGGGCTTTAAGTTAGTCTGAGTCGGTCTCGACATAAGAAAAATCGTCACTGCCATCGGCAATACGCTTTTTACCGAACACAGTATGAAACTTACGCTTTTCTGCCAGACGTTGTTTGTATTTCAGCCAGGTTTTTTCAAACGCTGTAGTGGCAGGTTCTTCACCTTTACACACCAATATAAAGCGTTTTTCCTCGTCATTCACTGGCGCACGGTTCCCCTGCTCCAGCTCCTGCATTGCCACCCCATGTTTCTCCAGCATGTTACCTTCTGCCAGAGTAAAGCGCCCGGACCGCGTAAATCCTCTTGGGAAATTACGGTCATCGAAAAAGCGACGGTTAGCGACAAAACTTTGCTGCATCACTTTTTTCCTCTAATCTCGTTGAATATCAAGCCAGCCTGTTTAAACTGTGCGGAGTATGGTTAACAAAATTCCTGTCGTAAAACAAATATTTTTTATCGACACCATAAAAAAACTAAAGGATTCAATTTGGATACCGAACTGCTTAAAACCTTTATAGAAGTTCAGCGTACAAGGCATTTTGGTAAAGCCGCCGAAAATCTCTACCTGACTCAGTCTGCCGTTAGCTTCCGCATCCGTCAGTTGGAGCAGCAACTTGGCGTTAACCTATTCAGCCGCTACCGTAATAATATTCAGCTTACCGCCGCCGGAGAGCGCTTATTACCGCATGCTGAGGCCATGCTGACGGCATTGCAACGAGCCCGCCAAGACGTTGCGGTAAGCGCTGAGCAGGCCTTACAACTGTCTATAGCGGCTACTGCTAATGTGTGGGATGCGTTTTTATTGCAAGGCTTTATCAACATCCAAAGAGCGCTGCCGGGGTTATCCTGGCGGGCCGAATCAATGGGCAAAGATCAGATTGCCCGGCAGATACTGGAGCGCCATCTCGATCTGGCTATTTTGTTTGATGCGCCCAAAGTAGACGAAATGCAAATAGATAAGCTCGGAGATATAAAGCTATTGCCCGTTACCACTTTTGCCAGCAACAACGCCGCAGAGGCCATGCAGCAGCAATATATTCTGGTAGATTGGGGTACCGCCTTTGATATTCAGCATGCGCGTTTCTTCCCTGATTTGCCGCCACCACAGTTACGTACCGGCAGTGCCCGTATTGCACTGGAGCTGATGCAGCAAAGCGGAGGTTCGGCCTATTTACCCGATACCATGGTAAAAAAACTGCTGGCAGATACCAGCTTACGCCTGATTGAAGATGCGCCGGTAATGACGCGGGAGTTGTTTGCCGTATCCTTGCCCAAAGCCGCCCAACGCAGCCAGATCAGCGATATTATTGCGCAGTTGCGTACCTTGCTACACAGTACCGCTAAATAGCCGCAATAAAGATTCAGGGCCGGAATAACACCGTATTGCGACCACGCGCTTTATTAAGCAGCAGGCGCTTGTGGCTGTTAAACAGGGGTAACAGCAGCGGGCCGGTAAATAAGGCCGCCAGCGCCCATTTAAACGCCTTCATGCCACTACGTAGCGCAGCAATATAAATACCAGCGGCGCTAAGCAGCCACACTACAGGTAATACTAACACCTAAACCCCCTTAAAATGACAACAGGCCGGTTATTATACCGGCCTGTTGCTATTGCTGCTGTTAAGCTTTAGTTATAAAAACGCTGTTGCTGCTCGGCCATCGTTACCAATAACGGGGCTGGTGCAAAACGGCTGCCAAAGCGGCTTTCCAGATTACGCAGCTGTGCCACCAGGTTAGCGGCGCCTAACTGATCGATATAACGGAATGGCCCACCCAGAAACGGCGGGAAGCCAATACCAAAAATAGCGCCGATATCACCGTCCCGCGCGCTGGCGATAATGCCCTCATCCAGACAACGCACAGCCTCATTCAGCATTTGTACTACGCAGCGGTTGCTGATTTCATCGCTGTTAAGCCTCGGAGCTGGCGTAACACCCAGTACGCTATACACGCTTTCATCCACCCGCTTTTTACCTTTTTTGCCATTTTTGCCATACAGGTAGAAGCCTTTTTCGGTTTTCTTACCTTTGCGGCCATCGGCCAGCAGCTTGTCAAAGGCGGCAGGTGCAGCAAAACGCTCGCCCAGCTCAGTGGTTAAAATAGGCGAAATTTTGGCACCAACATCAATGCCCACTTCGTCGAGCAGGGTTACCGGGCCAACCGGAAAACCAAATTTCACTAAGGCTTTATCTATTTTCTCTACCGGCTCACCTTCAAGCAGGATATTGGCCGCTTCGTTCATATACAGCGCCAGAATACGGTTAACGTAAAAACCTGCGCCATCTTTTACCACTATTGGTGTTTTGCCTTGTTTGCGGGCAAACGCCACTGTAGTGGCGATGGTTTGCGCCGATGTAGTCTCGTGCGCTATCACTTCAACCAACGGCATTTTATCTACCGGTGAAAAATAGTGCAGGCCGATCACATTTTCAGGCCGGGCCGCTTTGGCCGCAATCTGACCTATTGGCAATGAGCTGGTATTGCTGGCAAAAATGGTGCTGTCAGCGCAATGCTGTTCAATATCGGCCACCATTTGCTGTTTTAAGGCTAAATCTTCAAATACTGCTTCTACCACGATATCAGCATCGTGAAAACCGCTGTAGTCTGTCGTACCGGTGATTAACAGCAGTTGCTTTTGCATTTCAGCTTTGCTGATAAAACGGCGTTTGAATTTTTTCTCCAACAACGAGTAGCTGTATTTCAGCGCATTGCTGATCCCCTGCTCGTTAATGTCTTTAATGCGCACCGGTATAGCGGCTTTGGTGGCAGTAACATTGGCAATACCCCCGCCCATTAAGCCACCGCCCAGTACCGCGGCTTTACGCACTTTATTGGGCTTAGTATCACCCGCACCGCTTTCTTTTTTCATCTGGGTGGTAGCAAAAAACAAGCTACGCAGTGCAGCCGATTCTTTGGTCATACACAGCTCACCAAAAGCTTTAGCCTCTGCGGCTAACCCGGCTTGCATACCGCTGTCGACACCGGTTTTTATTACATCAAGGATTTTCAGCGGTGCCGGGTAATTACCCTGGGTTTTCTGCAGTGTTTGCTTGCGTGCCTGGCTAAATAAGATATTGCGGCCAAACGGGGTACGCTCCAGTACTTTGCCAACCAGGTTTAATTTTGGCTGCTCGCGCTGTGGCTTACCTTTAAGCGCGCGCTTCACTGCGGCTTCTAACAGAATACTGTTTGCCACCACCTCGTCCACCAGGCCGGCTTTTTTTGCCTGTGCGGCACGCAGCTGCTTGCCGGTTAAGATCATATCCAGTGCTTTTTGCAGGCCAACTAAACGTGGTAGGCGCTGAGTGCCACCACTGCCGGGTAATAACCCCAGCTGCACTTCAGGCAGGCCCAGCACGGTTTTACTGTCATTGCTGGCAACTCTGGCATGACATGCCATTGCCAGCTCTAAACCACCACCCAGGCAAGGACCGTGAATAGCCGCCACTAACGGGATAGGTAACTGCTCAAGCTGATCAAACATTTGCTGGCCCATACGGCCAATAGCTTGCGCTTCTTCAGCAGTTTTACAGCCGTCGAGCATCGAAATATCCGCCCCGGCAATAAAGGAGTCGGGCTTGCCACTGATAAACACCAGGCCTTTTAACTGGTTGTTGGCTTTTATCTGTGCCAGCAGTGCAGATATTTCATCGGCAAAGGCAGCTTTTAATACGTTCATTGACTCACCGGCGATATCCATCGTAATAACGCCAATCTGATCATCGCGAATTTGCAGGCTAAAACTATTGGTTGTTGTCATTATTCTGTCTCCACTATCATCGCCGCGCCCAAGCCACCTGCTGCACAGGCCGTGGTTAAGCCAATACCGCCACCACGGCGTTTTAATTCATTCAGAGTTTGCACGATTAAACGGGTACCTGTTGCCGCAAAAGGATGGCCATAAGCCAGTGAGCCGCCCTGAACGTTAAATTTGGTCATATCAATGTCACCGATAGCAGTTGAGCGCCCCAGCTTTTCTTCGGCAAATTTTTTGCTGGCAAACATTTTCACGTTGGCCAACGTTTGCGCCGCGAAGGCTTCATGCATTTCAATCAAGGTTAAATCATTTAAAGACATGCCTGCACGGTCCAGTGCAATCGGTGTGGCATAAGATGGCCCCATCAGCATGTCGTCATACACATCTATCGCAGCAAAAGCATAACTGCGGATGTAACCCAACGGCGTATACCCCAGCGCTTTGGCGCGGCTTTCTGTCATCATTAATACCACAGATGCACCGTCGGTCAGCGGCGTGCTGGTGGCTGCTGTCACGGTGCCATGCACCCGGTCAAATACCGGTTTTAATTTACTGTAGGATTCCAGCTTAGAATCCTGACGGATATTGTTATCGATATCTAAAAAGCGCGAATAGGGCTCCACATGTGCGGTCATTACTTCATCTTTCATCACGCCGCTTTGCCAGGCCTGAGTAGCTAAACTGTGAGAGCGGTGCGCCAGCGTATCCTGATCGGCCCGGCTGATATTGTGGGTTTTTGCCATTTGCTCGGCGGTATCGCCCATCGATAAACCAGTGCTGTACTCGGCCACAGCCGGCGGCACCGGCAGTAAATCTTTTAAACCTAAACGGCGGAAAATAGCCAGCTTCTGGCCGAAGGTACGTGCTTTATTTAAATCTACCAGCGCCCGGGCCAGCTTTTTGCTAACACCAATCGGCAGCACTGAGCTGGAATCTGCCCCGCCCGCTAAACCAATTTGGGTAATACCGGCCATCATCGATTCAGCCACACTGACCACAGACTGGAAACTGGTGGCACAGGCCCGCGTAACACTAAATGCATCGGTATGCACATTCATACCGGTGCCCAGTACAATTTCGCGGGCAATATTGGGCGCTTCGGGCATTTGTACTACCTGACCATACACCACCTGCTCAATTAATTTTACATCCAGCTCGCTTCTGATCAGCAGCTCGTTTACCACCAGTTTGCCCAAATCCAGTGCAGAAACACCATGAAATTCAGTCGCCTGTTTGGCAAACGGTGTACGCAGGCCGCTGACTATGGCGATTCGGTCGCCCTGGCGGGTGGTAAGTTTAATTGGCGAGCTCATAATGTTCCTCTTGTTATCAATATTACAGGTCTGACCTGTATTGTTGCGATCGATTGTAACGACAGTCGCTGAAAATTAAAACACTTGTTTTAATGCAAACGGAACCATATTTAGGTTATAACGTCTTAGCCTAGCCCGTTTTTTCGGCCAATGGCGATAAAACAACCAATAAATCCAATTAATTAAGACAGATAACATTATGGTAAATGCGTTTTGTGGCTTAAAGGCCTATCTGGACAGCCAGGTACTGGGTCAATCTGAACTTACTGAGGGAATATTGCTGGCGTTGCTGGCTAATGGTCATTTACTGGTAGAAGGCCCACCGGGGCTGGCCAAAACCCGCGCCGTTAATGCGCTGGCGCATGGCGTTGAAGGCCAGTTTCACCGCATTCAGTTTACACCGGATTTATTACCGGCCGATTTAACCGGCACCGACATTTACCGCCCGGAAACCGGCCAGTTTGAATTTCAAAGCGGCCCGCTGTTTCATCATATTATTCTGGCTGACGAAATAAACCGTGCCCCGGCCAAAGTGCAATCTGCACTGCTTGAAGCGATGGCTGAAAAACAGGTTACCGTTGGTCGCAAAACTTACCCGTTGCCAGAGCTGTTTCTGGTTATGGCGACACAAAACCCACTGGAGCAGGAAGGCACCTACCCCCTGCCTGAAGCCCAGCTCGACCGCTTTTTACTGCACTTAAAAGTCGATTACCCGGATGCCGCTACTGAACTGGCGATACTGAAATTAACCCGCGGCGAAGCACTATCTGGCACACAGGCTGCGGTGTCGCCCATCAGTCAGGCCGATATCTTTGCTGCACGTAAAGCCATTTTGCAACTGCATATGGCTGAAAGCCTGGAACATTATATAGTGCAGCTGATAATGGCAACGCGTAATGCTAAAGCATACAGCGATAAACTGGCCAGTTGGATTGGCTATGGTGCCAGCCCGCGTGCCACTATTGCCGTAGAACGCTGTGCCCGGGCCAAAGCCTGGCTGGCGGGCCGTGATTTTGTCACACCCGATGATATTCAGGCTGTATTTCATAACGCCCTGCGCCACCGTTTAATTCTGACCTATGCCGCAGAAGCGGAAGGCATCACCACTGATGATGTACTGAGCGAAATTCTGCGTCTGGTGCCGTCTGCCTGATATGAGCGTTCAGTTGTCTGCCCAGCAATGGCTGGCACAAAACGGCACTAACGGCACTGCACCTGGCCTGACAGAACTGCTGTGGTATCAGCGTTATACCAAAGTGCTTAATTTAACCCCCGGTATGGCAATTCAAAGCAAACTGGCAGGTACTTATCTGGCCAAAAGCAAAGGCCGTGGCATGGAGTTTGATGAAGTACGGCATTACCAGAGCGGTGATGATGTGCGCACCATTGACTGGCGTGTTACTGCCCGCACCGGCAAAGTACATACTAAGCTGTTTCGCGAAGAAAAAGAGCGGCCGGTATTTATTCTGACCGATCTTGGTAATAGCATGCGCTTTGGCTCCAGCTTACTGTTTAAGTCGGTACAGGCTGCGCACTTAGCCGCGCTGATTGCCTGGCATGTTAAACAACGAGGCGACAAACTCGGCGGCCTGGTATTTAGCCAGCAGCAACACTTTGAGCTGAAACCGCATAGCCGCAGCCATGGTGTGCTGCGTTACTTTCATGCGTTAACAGAAGTGCATCAAACCAGCAGCGGTAACCGTGGCCTGAGTTTAAACGAAGCACTCAGCCAGTTACGCCGTTTGGTGCGCCCCGGCAGCCTGGTTTATCTGTTGTCTGACTTTAACGATTTCAATGATGATGGCCTGCGCCATATTCGCGCCATTCGCCAGCACAACGAAGTAACCTGCTGCCCTATCAGCGATCCGCTGGATTTAATGCTACCGGTAAATAGCCATGGCATTGCCGCGGTAAGTGACGGCACTGACACCGGCTATATCGAACTTGGCAGTAGCACACTAAAACAACGCTATGCCAGTCAGCAGCAAAATGCCCGGCAGCTATTGCAGCAGCATATCAGCCAGCTTGGCTGTAAATGGTTGCCGGTTAGCGCTGCCGAGCCGGTACTAAGCCAATTAGAGAGAAAGTGGTATGGCTGATACACACTCGCCGTTAGACCAGCTTGCCGATATCAGTGAACCTGCTCTGCAAACGGGCTTTGCGCTGGCGCCGCTCTGGTGGTTGCTGCTGATATCAGGACTTGCTGCCCTGGCGTATCTGGTGTTGCGGTTGTATAAGCGCTGGCGTTATTTTGCCGCCAGGCGCCAGGCTTTACAGCTGCTGGAGCAGATATCAATTGAACCCGATGCAGCGGCACAAATTAACCAACTGCTAAAGCGGGTGCTGCAACATTATCAGCCATTGCACCCGGCGCTAACGATGCCCGTACAGCAATGGCAAAGCTGGCTGGCGCAGCAACACAGTAAGCCCTTACCGGATCTGACCCGCCTGCTGTATCAGGTGGGTAGCGACAGCAGCGCTAATGAGCAATTTTACCAGTTTGCCAAAGCCTGGCTCAGTAGCTATCGCGGTAAAGCACAAACTATCGCAACCAACAGCACGGAGGCTGCCAATGCTTGATTTTGGTTACCCCTGGCTGGCACTGCTGGCGCTGGCACCTTTATTACTGCGGCTAAAACGCCGTGCAGCTTCTGAAGCCGCTTTAACCCTGCCCGCCCTGGCTAAACTGGCCTCATCTGATAAGCAGGCTGATCGTAGCTGGTTCAGTTTAGGCTCGGTACTGGCAATGCTGATCTGGCTATTACTGGTGGTATCTGCCACCCAACCGCGCTGGCTGGGTGAGCCGGTGTCTTTGCCACAGCAGGGGCGTGATTTGATGCTGGCCCTGGATTTATCCGGTTCAATGGAAATTGCTGACATGCAGCATCAGGGCCAGAGCATTAACCGGCTGGACGCGGTGAAACTGGTGGTCAGCGACTTTATTAAACGTCGTCAGGGTGACCGAATTGGTTTAATTTTATTTGCCGATGCCGCTTATCAGCAAACACCGCTGACATTTGATTTAATCACCGTGCAAAAAATGCTGGATGACAGTGTGTTACGCCTGGTGGGCACCCGCACCGCTATTGGCGAAGCCATCGGCCTGGCGGTAAAACGGCTGAATACTTATGAAAGCTCAAATAAAGTGCTTATTTTGCTCAGCGACGGCGCCAATACTGCCGGCAATATTCAACCGCTGGAAGCCCTGCAACTGGCCAAAGCCGCCGGGGTGAAAATTCACACCGTCGGTGTCGGTGCAGAGCAAATGATGCAGCAAAGCGTATTTGGCCGGCGCATGATTAACCCATCGCAAGATCTGGACGAAGCCTTATTAACCCGGCTGGCCAGCGAAACCGGCGGCCGTTACTTCCGGGCCCGCGATTTGAATGAACTAAACCAGATTTACCAACTGATAGACCAACTGGAACCGATAGAGCGCGACAGCGTAACCTACCGGCCACAGCGTAGCCTGCTGCACTGGCCGCTGGCGCTGGCGCTGTTGCTGTCATTTGTGCTGGCAGCCCGCAACATATACTGGCGTGGAGTATTTAAACATGCTGGCTGATTTTCACTTTTTACGCCCCTTATGGTTACTCGCCGCGTTGCCGGTGCTGCTGTTTACTGTATTGTTGTATTATTACCGCCGCGAGCAAAGCCCCTGGCACAGCCTTATTGCACCGCATTTACAACAGGTATTACTCGGCGGCCAGCTACTGATAAAGAAACAACCACTGGCATTGCCATTGCTGGTGCTGTGCTGGCTTACCACTACACTGGCACTGGCAGGCCCCAGCTGGCAAAAACTGCCGCAACCGGCATTTGCGCTGAAAAAAGCCACTGTATTAGTCTTGGATATGTCTTTATCGATGCGTGCTACCGATATGGCGCCCGATCGGCTGACCCAACAGCGCTTTGCCGCACTGGACTTTACCGAGCAGTTAAAAGAAGGCGAACTGGCCCTGCTCAGCTTTGCCGGCGATGCGTTTATTATTTCGCCGCTGACGCCGGATCATAATAATATCCGTTTACTGATCCCCGATTTAAAACCCGAAATTATGCCGGTACAGGGCTCTAATTTACTGGCCGCATTGCAGCAGGCAGATAAACTGCTGCGCCAGGCCGGTTATGTCAGAGGCGATGTGGTGGTTTTTACTGATGGTTTTGACAATAACAGTTTACGTGAGATGCAGGATTTACTGAATAACTGGCCACACCGGCTGTCAGTGTTAGGTTTTGGTACTGAAGCCGGCGCACCGGTTAAACTGGAAAGTGGCGAACTGCTTAAAAGTGCTACAGGTGCAGTAGTGGTGCCCAAACTGCCCCAAGCCCAATTAGCCGCACTGGCTAAACGCAGCGGCGGTGTTTATGCACAGGCTACTGCTTCGGCTAGTGCGCTGGATGATCTGCTTAACTTACCGGCGCTTTCCGCACTGGATCAGGCAGATACAGGCAAGCAAATTCAGGGGGACCAATGGCAGGACAATGCTGTTTATCTGGTCTGGTTATTATTACCACTGCTTTTGTTACAACGTAAATTCAGCAGCCTGCTCAGCCTGGGTGTCTTAATGTTGTTGCCCTATCAGGCAGATGCCGTGGAATGGCGCGACTTATGGCAAACCAAACAACAGCAAGCCAAACAAGATTATGCCAGTGGTGACTTTGCCTCAGCACAGCAAAAGTTTAATGATCCTTTGTGGCGAGGCAATGCCGCCTACCGTAGTGGTGACTATTCGTCTGCAGAACAGGCGTTTCGTCAGGCAGCAGAGCAAAACCCCGGCGCGGATGCCCTGCATAATCTGGGTAACAGCCTGGCACAGCAGCAACGCTATGATGAAGCATTAACGGCTTATCAGCAGGCTTTGCAGCACAATAAAGACTTTGCTCCGGCGCAGCAAAATGCTGATTTAATGCAACAGCTGCTACAACAGCAGGAACAGGAAAAACAGCAACAAGAACAGCAGGATCAACAGCAACAGGACGGCGATAAACAACAAGAGCAAGATGCTGATGGCGAATCGCAAAGCGACGACAGCTCACAGAGCGATGCTGATGCTGATGCCAACAGCGAATCGCAGCAACAACAAAGCGAGCAACAACAGCAAAATACTGAAGCTGAGCAGCAAGAGCAACCTGAACCGCAACAAATGCAGGCAGAAGAAGATGCCCAGGCTGATGAGGCTGAACAGCAACAGCAGCAAGCGGTACATGAGGCCTGGCCTAATGCCACGCCCGAAGAGCAACAGCAACTGGATAATCTGCTGCGTAAAGTGCAGGACGACCCTGCCCTGCTGCTACGCAATAAAATGTATTTAGAGTATTTAAAACGCCAACAACAGCGTTTGCCCAAGGGAGTTGATGAACAATGGTAAAAGGTGTTCTGCTGGCAGCCGTGCTGCTGCTGAGTTTACCGTTACAGGCGCTGACACAGCTTAGCGCCAGCGTTGATAAAAACCCGGCCTTGCGCGGTGAAGCCGTTACGCTGGAAGTTACGGCTAACGCCAGAGTTGCAGCCGATGCCATTAATTTCAGAGTGCTGGAGCAGGATTTTACTGTAATGGTGCCATCGGTAAGTACCAGCACCCAGATCATTAACGGCCAGTCGAGCCAGAGTACCATCTGGAGAATTGTGCTGTTACCTAAAAAAGCCGGCAGCTATACCATACCGGCTTTCAAGCTACAGGGGCTTAGCACAAAACCTATCAGCTTAGAGGTGCTTAACGAAACGGCACAGAATAACAACAGCAGCAATACCGAACTGTTCCTGCAAGGCAGTATCGAGCAGCAACAGTTGTACGTGCAGCAATTGAGTTATTATCAGGTAACCATTTATTTTAACGGTGATTTACAGCGCGGTTCATTATCAGAGCCGCAAATGGACGGCGCCAGTATTATGCAGGTTGGTCAGGATGCCGAAGGCACTGAACTGGTTAACGGCATTCGCTACCGCACTATTACCCGCCGCTACGCTATTACACCGCAGCGCAGTGGCAGCTTTACTATCACTCCGCCTACCTTCAGCGGTGAAATGATAGACCGGGACAGCGCCCGCTATAACTATTTTGCCCGCACTAAAACGGTAGTGCAGCAAGCCGAACCGATAGATGTAGTGGTGAATGCCATTCCGGCTAATTTTCCCGGCAACTGGCTGGTAGCCGGCCTGGTCACATTAACCGAAGAGTGGAGCCCGGATATCACCGGGTTAAAACAAGGCGAACCGGTGACCCGCATTATTACGTTATCTGCGGTAGACGTAGCAGAGAACCAGTTACCCGATTTAACCCAGGGTTTTCCCGACGGCCTGCGGCTATACCAGGAGCAGCCCCAGGCTAAAAGTGCTGAACGTAATGGCCGCCTGGTGGCACAAAAGATTTTTACCACCGCAGTCATTGCTAACACGGCAGGAGAACTGGAGCTGCCGGAGGTGTCTTTAGCCTGGTGGAACAGCCAGACCAATAAACTTGAACATGCCCGCCTGCCCGCCCGCACATTGCGTGTTGCGGCTATTGCCGGCGCTGCAGAGCCAACCACAACTATATCGCCTGCGCTGAATGTTGCCCCGCCTTTAGCAACACCAGCCAGCAGCAGCGAAGCCTCACCATGGCAATGGAACTATATAAGCAGTTTATTGCTGGCTGTCTGGCTGTTGACCCTGCTTGGTAGTTATGTGTTATGGCGGTTAAAAGCCCCCGTCAGGCCTGCCGCGCAAACACAAAGCCGGGTACGCTTTAACAGCTCTGAACTTAAACGCGCCTGCAAACAAGGCGATGCCACTGCCGCTAAAGCAGAGCTATTGCGCTTTGCTCATCAGCAGCTGGACAAACGTTGTCAGTCGCTAACTGAGATGAGTGCTTATATTCACTCGGCCGAACTCAAAAACCAGCTTATTAAACTCAATGCAACGCTGTATGGTAATAGCAACGCCTGGCAAGGTGAGCACCTATGGCAAGCCTGGCAGCAATATGATGCAGGCAGAAAAGAGGCCGGCGCTTCAGACAGCCTGCAACCCCTTTATCCGCAATAGCAGTTTACCGCTTAGCACACTTTACCCGCCCTGCTGGCATGCTTACCGTTTAACGCTGGTAAGCATGCACGCAACTTGTTAGCATAAATACGTTAACTCAGCCTGATCCCGTATCAGGTATTTTTTTGTACTGCATTTTGGTTGAGCCCATTTTTGGGTTAGCCACCGTTTTTTGGTTAGCCGCGGGTTAACTAAAGCTCAGAGCAGCTTAATAAGGAGAAACTGTTTTGGAAACAGGCACAATTATTTCATTGGGAATATATTTTATTGCCATGCTGGCGATAGGTTTATACGGTTACAAAACATCCAGCGATGATGTTTCAGGCTATATGCTCGGTGGCCGCAAACTGGGCCCTGGTGTTACTGCATTATCTGCGGGGGCATCCGATATGAGCGGCTGGATGCTGCTAGGCGTGCCAGGCGCTATGTATCTGTCTGGTATCAGCAGCGCCTGGATCGCAGTAGGCTTACTTGTTGGCGCCTATCTTAACTATCTTATCGTTGCCCCGAGGCTACGGGTGTACACTGAAGTAGCAAACGACTCGATTACCATTCCGGATTATTTTGAAAACCGCTTTGCTGACAAAACCCGCTTACTGCGTATTGTATCCTCTGTTGTTATCGTTATTTTCTTTACGCTTTATACTTCATCAGGTGTAGTTGGCGGAGGTAAACTCTTTGAAAGCTCGTTCGGTTTAAGCTATGAACTCGGCCTGTACGTAACCGCCGGTGTTGTGGTGGCATATACGTTATTTGGTGGCTTTTTAGCAGTTAGCATCACCGACTTTGTGCAAGGCTGTATAATGTTTGTTGCCTTGGTCCTGGTGCCCGTGGTCGCTATTGATCATCTAGGCGGTTTAAGCTCAGTTTTTTCGCAGGTTACAGCGCTTAACGCTGACTATATCGACCCCTTTACTAACGCAGAAACAGCTCAAGCCTTATCAACTCTGGGTATTATCTCTTTATTGTCATGGGGTTTTGGCTATTTTGGCCAGCCACACATTATTGTGCGCTTTATGGCGATACGCTCAGTCAAAGATATTAAAGCTGCGCGCCGGATCGGCATGAGCTGGATGCTGGTGACTATAATTGGTGCGGTAATGACAGGCTTGGTGGGTATAGCTTATGTTGCCAATACCAAAATGACATTAAGCGATCCTGAAACTATTTTTATCGTGTTTTCTGAGTTTTTGTTTCACCCGTTAATTTCCGGCTTTTTGCTGGCGGCAATTCTGGCCGCGATTATGAGTACAATTTCATCACAGCTGCTGGTAACGTCCAGTTCGTTGACAGAAGATTTCTACAAAACCTTTGTTAAACGCGATGCCAGCCAGCATGAGCTTGTTATGGTTGGCCGTTTGTCTGTGCTGGCGGTAGCCATGGTTGCCATTGTGCTGGCGTATGACAGAGACAGCTCTATTCTGCAGCTGGTAAGTAATGCCTGGGCCGGTTTTGGTTCAGCTTTTGGTCCGCTGGTAGTGCTTAGCCTGTATTGGAAACGTATGACTTTTGCCGGCGCATTAAGTGGTATAGTCAGCGGCGCTGCAACCGTTCTATTCTGGATTTTCGTACCGGTATTTGAAAACGGCGATACATTAAGTAGTGTGGTATATGAAATTGTACCAGGTGTTATTATCAGCACTGTAACTATTATTCTGGTCAGTAAACTAACAAAGCAGCCTTCTGCTGAAGTAAAACAGCTGTTTGAACAGATGCTGGTTAAACTGAAACAGGCGTAAAAGTATTTACTTTTTGCAGATCAGCCGGGAAGCAATAAAAAATTGTATCCCCGGCTGACGATTCTTTGCTAAATTACAAATTCAGCGTTTCCTTATGAGACCAGACGTCTATGTATTTTTATGCGGCCCGCCAACCTATTCTTAACCGTAATAAAGAATTGTATGCCTACGAGTTGTTATTTCGCGACGGCCTTGAAAATGTATTCCCGGACATGGATGGTGACGAAGCAACGTCACGCATGGTTGAAGGCAGCCAGTTTAGTTTTGGCTTAGATGATTTTCTTGGCGATAAGCCCGGCTTTATTAACTTCACGCTGGATACGCTGCAAAAAAAATATCCCAGCATGCTACCCAAAGAGCAGGTTGTAGTAGAAATACTGGAAACCATACAACCAGGTAAACGCTTACTGGCCGAATGCCAGGATTTAAAAGAAAAAGGCTATTTGCTGGCCCTGGATGATTATATTCATCAGCCGGTGTGGCGGCATTTTTATCCCTTTATCGACATTATAAAGATCGATTTTCGTTCTACCTCAACCGCTACTATTATCGACATTAAGCAAGCCATTGCTGATTTTCCGCATATTAAGTTGCTGGCAGAGAAAGTAGAAACTAACGAAGAGTTTCAGGTCGCCCTTGACCTTGGCTTTAGTTACTTCCAGGGATACTTCTTCTCCAAACCCGAAATGATGCAAAGCAAGGCCTTGTCACCGGCACAGATGACACTGGCAGAATTGCTGTATGAAACATCTAAATCAGATCTGGACCTTGGTAAAATTACTCAGGTATTTCAGCGTGATGTACATCTGTCATACAAGTTACTCCGTTATAGCAATTCGACTATTTTTAAACGCCGCTCAGAAATTGAAACCATAAAGCAGGCGCTGGTGGTATTGGGCCAGGCTGAGCTGAAGAAATTTTTGTCTTTATTATTCACCTCTCAAATCAGCAGTGATAAACCGGCAGAGCTAATGCGTTTATCGATGACCCGTGCCCGTTTTGCCGAAGGTATTGCCGAACTGCATGGCAAAGTAGATACCGCCAAAGCCTTTCTTACCGGCATGATGTCGCTGATGGATGCAATACTGGACGAGCCTATAGACAGCGTAATGAGCAAACTGCCTTTGGCCAGGGAAATTAAAGATGCGCTGGTACTGCGACAAGGTGTATTGTCTGAATACATTACCCTGATCCAGTTTTATGAACAAGGCCAGTGGCAAGAGGCTAATCAGGCGATAAACATGCTGCAGTTACCGCCAGATAAAGTACCAGATGCCTATCATACGGCAGTGCAATGGGCGAACGAGCAAATGAAAGCCCTTGGAGACTAATCACAAGGGCTACACCGGGCTAGTTGTAGCTCAGATAAGGGCCAATTTTGGTCGCCAGTTTATCGCCAATACCTTTTACCTGAGTTAACTGTGCCTGATCTTTAATCGGGCCGTTCTCAGCAATATGATCGAGCACAGCCTGAGCTTTTTTCTTACCCAAACCAGGAATTGCATCGAGTTGTTCCAGAGTGGCATTGTTGATATTTACTTTTTGTACATTATGCGCAGCAGCGCTGGCCTTGGTAACCTCAGCCGCAGGTTGTGTCTGTGCCAGACACTGATTAGCCGCTAACGTTAATAATGTCATACCCACAGCAATAGCTAATTTTTTCATCGTTTCATCCTTAAAGTGCTCTCCTATCCCTGAAGACTCCCTCGACTACAGCCTGCCACACCTCGGTTGGCATTATTCCGGCAGGCAGGCAACCCAATCAGCATCGGAGATCTATAAATGCCAACACTTTTAAATTAGCCAATAAATTCACATTTGCAAATATTAATTAACTTTATTTCAATTTTGCCAGCAATAACATTCAGCGCTAATTAAGACATGCGCCACTAAGCTGCATGCAGGAGCTTAAAATAGGTGCTGATGTGTGGTGAAAAAACAAAGATAAGTCTTTGACACACATTGATGATTGCCGCTGAATTAATAGTTCGGTACAGTACCGCTGATACATTCTGGAGAGAACAATGCTTCGCACTAAGGTACTTCTGATCATAACTGCACTGCTGTTCAGTGCTACCACAGCGGCAATGACATCGCCCAAACGACCTGCTGTGACAAAAGAACAAGCAGCAACACTGGCCCAGCAGAGATATCCGGGTAAAATCGTCAAAGTGCAGACCGAACAACAAAATTATCGCATCAGGGTGTTACAATCTGATGGCCGTGTGGTAACAGTATTAGTTGATGGCCGTTCCGGCCAGGTGCAAAGGGAAGGAAATTAATGCGTTTATTAGTTGTTGAAGATGAAAACCTGTTGGCTCAGCAAATAAAAGAACAACTGCAGCAACAACAGTTCAGTGTTGACGTTGCGGTTGATGGTGATGATGGCTGGTTCAAGTTGTCTGAATACCCCTACGACCTGGCAATTATTGATATCGGCCTGCCAAAAATGGATGGCCTGACACTGATCCGCAAAGCCAGACAAAAAGCGCTGAAAACGCCTATTATTGTGCTGACCGCCCGCGGCAGCTGGCAGGAAAAAGTTGAAGGCCTGGATGCTGGGGCTGATGACTACCTGACCAAACCCTTTCATACCGAAGAACTGCTTGCCCGTTGCAACGCGTTAATCCGCCGTGCTGCCGGACAGCCGGAACCGACACTGTCTGCAGGCCCTATTGCTCTGAATAGCCGAACGCAGCAGGTCTGGGTTCGTGAAGAAGAAATAAACCTGACCGCTTACGAGTATAAGGTGCTGGAATACTTCATGCTTAACCCTAATAAGGTTATATCCAAAACAGAGCTGACTGAGCATATTTATGATCAGGACTTTGATCTGGACAGCAATGTTATTGAAGTTTTTGTGCTGCGGCTACGTAAAAAGCTGGACCCTGATGGTGAAACCAAGCCAATAGAGACGCTGCGTGGCAGAGGCTATCGCTTCACAATGACAGTAGCCTGATATGACGCTGTCATTAAAGCTGAGGCAACTGCTGATCAGCATTTTTTTGCTATTGCTGCTGCTTCCCAGCTCTTTTCTGGCAATTGATCGTGCATTTTACACCCAGCTTCTAACTAACACAGAACAGAAGCTGGAAGTGCATATGTACGCTATGTTATCTGAACTTAGTGTTTCAGAAGACAAAGTTGAGCTAATCAACAATACTCTGGCACCGGATTTTTACCGGCCTGACTCTGGCCTGAGCGCTTTTATTACCCATGAACAAGACTTAGTCTGGCAGTCAGACTCGTCACTGAACCAGCATTTTGTGCCTCCAACCGAAGAGCTGCCGCCAGGTGAGCATTTATTCCGCTCGGTTACTCAACACGGTATGCAATACTGGATTTTGTCGATCTCGTTGTTATTTGATGCCGAAGATTATACCCGGCCGCTGAGTATGCATGTGGTGCAAACACATGAACGTTTGATAGCCCCGCAAAAAACATTTCGCGCTACATTAATTCAGTGGTTTATCGGCATAGGTATTATGCTGTTATTGTTAATGCTACTGGCCTATTACTGGACGACAAAACCGCTGTCGCGGCTTGATCATGAAATCCGCCGGGTCGAAAATGGCAGCCAGGAGCAACTCACCGGCCGCTATCCTGCTGAGCTGAGTATTCTTAAAGAAGACTTAAATTTACTGCTGCAAAACCAAAATCGGCAAAAGCAACGTTACCGCCATCACCTCAGTGATCTGGCTCACGCGCTGAAAACGCCGGTTGCAGTGTTACAAACCTCTGCTCTTAGCCAGCAACCTGAGCTTAAAGAGCAGCTTGACCGTATTACCGCCATGATTGAACACCAGCTAAAACGTGCCAGCAGTTCAGGCCAGGATATCTGGAAAAAACAAATTACGGTTAAACCATTAATAGAGAAGCTTACCTCTGCACTGCAGAAAATTTACCGTGATAAGAATGTCGCTTTTACCGTAGATTGCGCGACTAATGCGGTATTTCGCGGTGATGAAACAGACTTAATGGAAATTCTTGGCAATCTGCTCGACAATGCCAGTAAAGCCTGCCGGCATCAGGTTTATGTCACTATCCGCCAAAATCCGTTCAGCCTCTGTGTTGAAGACGATGGCCCGGGCGTACCGGTAGCAAAACGTAAACAGCTGTTTGAGCGCGGCACTAGGCTGGATACCTATCGCGAAGGCCATGGCGTAGGGTTGGCTATTGTTGCCGAGCTGGTTGAATCTTATTCCGGTGAACTGGTATTAGATGATAGCCCGCTGGGCGGCGCCCGTTTTAGTGTAAAATTTAACTAAATACACTCTGCGGTGTCCCGGCGTTGATCGCGCCGGGCAAACCAGGCGTAATAGCATACTAGACTGTCTAATTTGAGTTGGATACCACCCGATGGAACTGAATAACCCTGCTGTAATAAAAATTAAAAATTTACGTTTACGTACCTATATTGGTATTAAAGACGAAGAAATAAACAATAAGCAAGATGTTGTCATTAACGCAAAAATTCATTACAGCGCTAATGATGCTGCCAACACTGACGATATGGACAAGGCGCTTAATTACCGCACTATTACTAAAAAAATTATCGCTCTGGTGGAGCAACAACGTTTTTCTTTACTGGAAAAACTGACAGCAGAAGTGCTGGCTATTGCCGCGGAGCATCCTTCAGTGCGCTATGCCGAAGTAGAAATTGATAAACCACACGCACTGCGTTTTGCCGATTCCGTATCGCTTACCCTGTCGCTGAATAAATAACTTCTATACTGAAGTTGTCTTCAGCGTTGTCAGCAAGGTGTATCTATGCATATTTTACTAACCGGCGGCACCGGTTTAATTGGCTCTGCGCTGGTAAAACACTGGCTTAACCAACATAAGCTGATCGTGCTAACACGTAATCCAGCCCAAGCTCAACAGCAACTGGGGCCTGAGGTACGCACGGTTCAGTCATTACAGCAGGTTGATTTTAACCAGATTGATGCAGTGATAAACCTTGCTGGAGAACCTATCGTTGGTAAACGCTGGAGTGATGCGCAAAAGCAACTGCTATGTGACAGCCGCTGGGCAATAACAGAACAAGTGGTTGGCGCGATTAATGCCGCCAGCACACCGCCGTCGGTACTGATCAGCGGTTCTGCTATCGGTATTTATGGCCGTCAGCAGCAACAGTTTATTGATGAAGATTACCAGCCGTTTCATGCTGAATTTTCATCTGAGCTATGCCAGCGCTGGGAACAACTGGCGCTGGCGGCTCAATCTGCCAATACCCGCGTCTGCTTATTGCGTACCGGTATAGTGCTGGCAAACGAAGGTGGAGCGTTAAAAAAGATGCTGCTCCCATTTAAACTCGGCCTGGGCGGCCGTATTGGCAACGGTGAGCAGTATATGTCATGGGTGCATTTGCAAGACATGCTGCGTTTAACAGACTTTTTGCTGCAACACCCTACCTTAACCGGCCCATTTAACGCTACTGCCCCTAACCCGGTAACCAATGCGGAATTCAGCCAGCAACTGGCCAAGGTATTGCACCGCCCCGCTATACTACCAATGCCGGCCTTTGTACTTAAACTTATGTTGGGTGAAATGGCCGATCTGCTACTGACCGGCCAACGGGTTATACCGGCAAAACTGCAACATGCCGGTTTTGCGTTTAAATACTCTCAACTATCCGATGCACTAAAAGCGCTGCAAGGTTAACCCTGCAGCACTTTGCGCATTAACTGGGCACCAGGGATGCGCAGCAGACGCTTTAGCTGCCACCACCCCAGTAAAGTTACTGTTACAACACCCAGTACAGGCCCAAGCCACCATAAGGTGTAATGCAGCTGAAATGGCAAGTTAAACACGCGTTGCTGTACTATCACCAGCATCAACTCCGCCAGAATAGTGGCAAATAAACCCGCCATTGCCCCCAGCAAAGCAAACTCCAGTATCAGCGCATTACGCAAGAACGCATACTGGGCACCTAAAGTGCGTAAAATGGCCAGCTCCTGCTCACGTTGCTCCAGCGTGGCCTGTACCTGAGCCACCAGCACTAATCCGGCGGCCAGACAAATAATCACCAGAATAAAACTTAGTGCCACTGTTACCTGCTCAATAATATCGTTTACCTGTTTTATAATATTATCTACGCTTATCACTGTTACCGTTGGCATTAAACGCGCCAGTTGGTTTAGTAACTGATTACGCTCAGCCTCCAGATAAAATGCCGTGATATAGGTAGCGGGAAAATCGGCCAGCAAGTCCGGGCTTAAAATCATGTAAAAATTAGGCTGCAAACTATTCCAGTCCACTTTACGGATACTGCTTACCTGAGCGCTCAGCGGCTCACCACCAATAGAAAACACCACCGAATCGCCCAGTTTCAGCGCCAGCCGTTCAGCCAGCTCAGCTTCAACCGACACCTGTGCAGTGGCGTTGCTGTCAAACCAGTTGCCTGCCGTGATTTGATTATTGGCTGGCAGCTCTGACAGCCAGGTCAGGTTTAGCTCACGCCCCACCCCAACACGCTGCTGGCTACGATCTTCTTTAGTGGCTTCTTCCTGCAGCTGTTCATCGTTAATCGATACTAAGCGGCCACGCACCACCGGATAATAACTGTCCAGCTGCAACGAATGTTGCGCAGCAAACTGGTTCAGGTCGTTGCGTTGCTGTTCAGTAATATTAACCAAAAACTGGTTTGGCGCCCCTGGCGGTATCTGCTGCTGCCATTGGCCAATTAATTCTGCCCGCAGAAAATATAATAACAATGCCAGAAAAATAGCCAGGCTGAACGTAATTAACTGAAAACTATTTGCCCAAAGCCGGCGTCGCAAGTTGGCCAAAGCCAGACGTCTGGCACTGCTTTGTCCGGCAGCTACCGGTTTTGCCAGCCGTACCAGTAAGCTGGCACCAGCCAGCAACAGTAAGGCAAATAAGCCGCAAAGTGCAAACAAGCCAATACTTAAGATAAATTCACCGCTAAACAACCACATTAAGCCCCAGATCGCTACGGCACCAGATACCAGTTGCAGCTTATCCAGCCCCAGATTTATTACCGGCTGTTTTAATACATCAATCGCCGCAGTCTGAGACAACCGCCACATCGGCCGGGCAGCAAACAACAAGGCGCAAATTACACAGGTTAATATGCCCAGCCACAATGGCCGCCAACTAAACTCTGCTCTGTAATCGCTAAGAAACTGCGTAATGCCCCACTGCGCAGCTTCAATGGTTAGCTGTCCGGCAATAGCACCGCACAACAGACTGAACATAACAACCAGCAACAAGTGGCTGCCATAAATAAGTCTGATTTGCGCTGTAGTGGCCCCCAGCGCCTTAATTACGGCTACCGACTGGGTATGGCGCTGGCTATAACGCCCCGCAGCGACAGCAGCGGCACAAGCTGCCAGAACAATCCCCAGCAAGCCTGCAAGCAACAAAAAGCGCTCGGCCCGTTCCAGTGCGCTGCCAATAGCTGATTCGCGGTCCATATCCTGCCAGCGTTGATGTGCAGTCAGTTGTGGTGTCATCTGTGTTTCAAAACTGGCAAGATCTGAAGCGGCACCGGCAAATAAATAACGATAACCAATACGGCTACCCGGTTGCACAATTTGTGTTGCACTCACGTCATCCAGGTGCATCAGTACGCGTGGCGAGCCACCAAAAACGCTTAGTGGCGCATCAGGTTCATTCGCAATAACACCATTCACGGTAAGGCTTAGCATACCTATTTCAATTTGATCGCCCGGTGCTATACCCAGTAAATTAAACAAGCGTTCTTCAACATAAACCGTACCGGGTATCAGGCTGGCATAGTCACCAGAGTTGATATCTGCCGACGCCTTAAGTAACAGCTCTCCACGTAGCGGGTAGCTGTCGCTAACCGCCTTTATTGTGGCCAGCTGCATACTGTCACCGGCGAACAGCATAGAATCGAACTGCATTTGCTGCGCCGTTGCCAGGTTATTCTGCTGCGCAAGTTCTATCACTGCCATATCAAACGGTTGACTGGAACGCAGAACTTTATCTGCAGCGGTAAACTGGGCACTGCGCTGCATCAATGCACTTTTCACACCTTGCGTAATGCCACTGAGGCTCACCACTGAACCCACCGCCAGGAACAAAGCAAAAGCGATAACCCACAGCTCGCCGCGACGCAGTTCACGCCAGAACAGGCGCCAGGCAATACTAGCCCACATGAGCCATTTCCTCATTTGCTGTTACAAAACGCCCGGCTTGCATACGATATTGCCGCTGGCAGCGGGCTGCCAGCTCATCATTATGCGTTACCAACACCAGTGTAGTGCCCTGTTCAGCATTTAAACTAAACAGTAAATCTTCAATTTTACGCCCTGTTGTAGCATCAAGGTTTGCTGAAGGCTCATCGGCAAACAGTACTGCAGGCCGTGTAATAAATGCCCTGGCAATTGCAACACGCTGTTGCTCACCACCGGATAATTGCGCCGGATAAAAATGCGCCCTCTGTGCCAACCCAACCTGCTGCAGCAATTCAAGCCCACGCTGTCTTGCTTGTTTATCGCCGGCAAGCTCGGCTGGCAAAGTAACGTTTTCCAGCGCAGTAAGGCTGGGTAATAACAAAAAAGACTGAAATACAAAGCCAACATCTCTGGCGCGGATTGCCGCACGCTGATCTTCTGACAAAGTGTGTAAAGTATGTCCGGCCAGATGTACTTCACCTGCCGTAGGCACATCCAGCCCGGCCAGTAAACTGAGCAATGTTGATTTACCAGAGCCGGAAGCACCGACAATAGCAACTGTCTCAGCGCGATTGATAGTCAAACTGATATCATGCAGGATAGTGAGTGAACCATCGGTAACTTTGACACTCTTAGCCAGGTTAACCGCTTTAATATGAACTTCAGGTATTTTCATCATGCGTATTTTCTTAATTTTGTTAATCGGATTCTTCAGTCAGGCCAGTTTCGCACAAAAATTACTGATCCTGGGCGACAGCCTCAGTGCAGCTTATGGCATGCAACAACAACAGGGCTGGCCTCACCTGCTACAACAGCAACAGGAAGACTGGCAGCTGATTAATGCCAGCATCAGCGGTGAAACGACCGCTGGCGGATTGGCGCGTTTACCCGCACTGTTAAAACAACATCAACCAGACGCGGTATTAATTGAGCTTGGCGGTAACGATGGCCTGCGCGGTTTTGCCATTGATACTGTGCAATCGAACCTGAACAACATTATTGCACTGATACTGCAGAGTAATGCCGTGCCGGTGTTAATGCAAATACGCATTCCGCCAAACTATGGACCACGTTACGGCAAGCAATTCAGTGATTTATATCCGCAACTGGCAGAAAAACACCAAATAACCCTCTGGCCGTTTTTTATGGACGACATTGCTGTTGACAGTGAACTCATGCTGCCGGATGGCATACATCCGAACAGCAAAGCGCAGCCGCTGATTAGCGAATTTGTCGGCAAGTTATTGGCCGCGTTAAAAACAGACTAATGGATTTTGAAACAGAATAGGTAAAGACTCAAGGATGAGTTTGTTAGCGGATGTGTATTGGTGATTTAGTGCTATGACGCGAAGTGGCGTCCCCTAGGGGATTCGAACCCCTGTTACCGCCGTGAAAGGGCGGTGTCCTAGGCCTCTAGACGAAGGGGACACAGTAACAGATGACAATGAATGATGAAGTGGCGTCCCCTAGGGGATTCGAACCCCTGTTACCGCCGTGAAAGGGCGGTGTCCTAGGCCTCTAGACGAAGGGGACGCAAAGACATTCATTCAAAATTGCAGATTAATTGGCGTCCCCTAGGGGATTCGAACCCCTGTTACCGCCGTGAAAGGGCGGTGTCCTAGGCCTCTAGACGAAGGGGACGCACGAAAAAATCTTGGTGGAGCTAAGCGGGATCGAACCGCTGACCTCTTGCATGCCATGCAAGCGCTCTCCCAGCTGAGCTATAGCCCCACACTTTTGTGTTTTTTGCTAACCTGCGTTAGCGCTGAACACGGGGCGCATTCTAGGGTGCCACTGAAAATGTGTCAACAGTTTTTTCAGCAGCTTTTATCGTTCGGGCATTTTTTAAACGCAATGCTGAATTTACAGGCAAAAACTGTTGAAATTACAGACTTTATAACAGCTTAGCGAAGGGTTTAACTATGTTGCCTGAAGCCAGCCACAGCTAAACAGAAAAAACGCTACTGCATTTGCCTGTCAGCATCGTGTTATGGCTGTTTTTTGTATAAACTAAGGCACATCAGATAAGCTGTAAGCGCGGTATATAAGACCTGCGTTACTCTAAAAAGGATTTTCACTATGTACGAAAAGTACTACGGGTTAAAGGAACGGCCATTCCAGCTCACACCAAGCCTGAATTTATTTTATGCCAGCAAACTGCATAAACGCGCCCTCGCCTATTTACAGTATGGCCTAAGTCAGGGCGAGGGGTTTATTGTCATCACCGGCGATGTCGGCACCGGAAAAACCACTATTGCCAACCAACTGTTAAGTCAGTTGAATCAGGATGAAATTATTGCCAAACAGATTGTCACGTCAAAACTGGAACCTGACGATCTTATTCGGATGATTGCGTCCTGTTTTAATCTGGTGGTAACCGAGCATACTAAAGCCAGCTATCTTGATGCCATTTACAGCTATCTTAAACGCCTGCATTCCCAGCATCGCAGAGCACTGCTGCTGGTAGACGAAGCACAAAACTTACCACTGGCTTCTATTGAAGAGCTGCGTATGCTGTCTAATTTTCAGCTCAATGGTAAACCCCTGTTACAAAGTTTCCTGCTGGGCCAAAATGAATTAAATGCGATTATTCAGGCCGAAAATATGGAGCAGTTTCGCCAGCGGATTATCGCATCATCCAACCTGTCAGCATTTCAGATTGAAGATACCAAAGCCTATATCCAATACCGTTTGCTGCAAGCTGGCGGCAACGCCGGTATCTTGCAAGATGCCTGTTTCGCCCTCATTCAGCAGCATAGCCGCGGCATACCACGAAAAATTAATACCGTAATGGACAGAATACTGCTATTTGGTTATTTAGAAGAGTGCCCGGTTATTACCGCAGAGCATGTCAAAACCGTGCTGGAAGAGTTGTCACAAGAAATTGCCAACCAGCAACCGTCAGCCCCTGTGATGCAAGTGCAGCAGCCCCAGACAGCATCAACTCAGAGCATGCTAAGTGAATTATCGGCGGTGCTTGACAGTGCGCTGGAGCAAAAAATCCGCATGGCAAAAGAGCTGGATGTGTTGCTTAAACGACAGCAGCAATTACTCAACAGCAGAGATAATAAAGAATCATAAACCACGTATAACAACAGCGATACGCCTGCAACTACAGGCGTATCGTATAACTTAACCAGACTCTGTTTTCGGTAAGATCAAAGCTGTCTACTGATGAGTTGCGGCTGATACGTTTTAGCATAGCTTTGATGTCAGAATGTTCATTTAACTGGCGCTTAATGCCCATTTCTACCGATAAATTTTTGTCTTCGCGCTCATCGGTCAGATAGTTAATATCGTAATAGTTGCTATTCAATAGCAAGCTGGAGTGTTTTGATAACTTCCAGGATGACTGAACAGAAAAAGCGTTACGATTATTTTGCCGCTCGGTTTCAACATACTCATCTTCACTGCGGCTGAGCACTACACTCAACGCCAAGCGGTTTTTATTGTAGCCTATTGTCATTGCCGCAGTTCGTCGCTTAATCAACTCCTCGCTAAGCTCAAGCTCTGCATTAAATAGCTGCCGAAACGATTCTCCGGTACCTAACTGATAGTTATTTGTAGGCGGCCGAAAACAGTCTGTAAACTGAGCGGCACCGTCCGGACAGACAAAAATACCAAGATCTTCAATAATCTGGTCAAAAGAAGATAATGTCTGCACATCTTCGCGAACAGACAACCTTAGCGACAAAAATCTGAGATTGTATTGCCCCTGCAAATTCGAGCTACGGCCGAAATAGCGCCGATCAAGACTATATGACAAAGACGTTCTTCGCGTTGGTGCCAGAAAAACTTCAGCAGCAAGATAATTCTCGTCAATATCTTGCTGCTGCTCACCAACAGAGCGCGTTGCCCAGTTTTGCGTAACATTTATTCGTGATGAATGGCCAAACTGATACTCAAGGCCCGCACCATATGACTTAAACTCATTGGCATAACCCGAGGTATTGTCGTTATCATCATAGCTGCCACGCACTATCATCGATAAACTCGGCAGCAATGGTAAACCAGCTGTAGCACTGGTCCGTTTACTGACAAAGTCCCCTCTGCTGCCCTGACGCCCGGTTTTATTGTAGTTTGCTGATAACTGCCAAAACAGTGGTGATTGGCGTTGTGCACTGCCAAGCGCGAGAAAGCTGCTTAACGTATCATTGTCAAAACTACCTAAATCATCCTGCAATTCAGGCTGTCTGGAACTTAGCCTGTTGTAAGCCAGGCCAAGCTGAGCATTCACATCAGCCGTTTGTAACGTGCGTAAATTTAAATTAGCACCATAATTGCTGGTTTTAGACAGATTTTCAGTACCGGTAATAATATCGGAGAACACGCCATTGCGTGAGTCACGGATCCGGTAGCCTGAATCAGCACTTAAACCCAGGCTGACACGATTATCGTAAGCATTGAACATATTACGCCAGCTATATTTATCCAGGCTTTTATGTGAGCGTTGCGAGTCGTCATACCATACTGATTCATTTTGTAAAAACAGTGCTGAAGAAGCATTCTTACCGGTAAGGTTAATAGCAACCGAAGGTTTCAGTAAAGCAGCCATCCCTTTGTCCAGGCCACCACCAGCCTGTTCGTCTCTGAGCCAGTAACCATAGGTACGGGTTTCTATTTCAGGTTTAATCTCTGTTGTTGCCGATAGCACCTGTGCAGGTGCCAGCAATGCAGCAATAGCAGTAACCAGCGGTGTTAATTTGGCTGGATGGTGCAATACGGTTTTAGCCCGCGCCATAATAATAACCGTAGCCGTAACCTTTACCCTGATTACGGTGTGCCTTGTTAATCAAAAATCCAATCGCAATGTCTTTAGGTAATAATGCCACTGCCTGTTCTATTTCTGCCAGCTTAGAATGATTCTCTTCTACTACTACAACCGCCTGACCACACATAGAGGCCATTACAGCAGTTTCATTAACGCCCAGCAGAGGTGGCGCATCAAAAATAACAATACGATCTGAGTAACGTGAAGCAAATTCATTTACCAGCATCAGCATACGTTCACTGGCAAGTAATTCCGTGGACAAGTGATGTGGCCGGCCAGCAGTGATAATCTTCAGTCGGTCGACATTGGTGCTCAGAATAATATCCGACACCTTAATCTCACTTGACAGCAAATAATCTGTCAGACCTATATCATGATGAATATTAAGCGTTTTTGATACACTGGGGCGCAGTACATCACTGTCTACCAGCAATACTGTCTTATCCTGTTCCAGTGCAATACTAAGAGCCAAATTGATCGCTGAGAAGGTTTTCCCCTCCCCCGGCCTTGAGCTGCTAACCAGGATCAGATTGGGATGCTTTAACGTACTGCTCAGTGCACCAAACGCATTGCTGATAAGTTTGCGTTTAATAACGCGGTATTCTTCATTGATCAGACGACGCTCACTGGACAACGAAACAAAGTTTTTCTGTTCCAGTATTTTCAGGTCCAGCGTGACCGAAGGCTTATGCCCCTGAAAATCTTCTGTTGCGGTACGATTTTCTGCAGCGACGCTGTCCTCTGTTATAGCCTTGTATGTCGGCTCTCGTCTTGGCGCTGAAACCTCTTGCTGCAGTGTTACATCACTATCCGGTGCAGCTACCTGCTGTGCACGCTCCAATGTAGTATCCGCCTGCTTGCCAGATACATCAGACTGTTTTCTTATGGCTTTTTCAATAATACTCACCGGATCACCCTCAACAACAGCTCGGCAGAGCGGCCAAACAGCACTTCATTGCTTAACAATGCGGCATAACATAGCAATAAGCCACCACTTAGCATGGCAAAGTACAGAAAATGCAATCGCACCTGTTTTAGAATAGCGTGTTTATCTGTATGAGATACCACACCAAATACCGGATAATCACTTATGCTCTGTAATTGCAAAGCGCTTGTTAATACAGGCGAAATAAGGCTGCGTACAAACGCCATAAATATTCCTGCACCAAGCCCCACTAACAGCACCAGCGAGTAAAATAGTCCCCGGTTTGGTCCTGACGGCGTTAAGGGTACGCGTGGCGGCTCTATCACGTTGAACTGCACATCCTGAGATGATGCATCTGCACGGCGGGACAGCTCCATTGACTCTCTTCGGGCCAGTAAAGCTTCATACTTAGATTTGGTAATATCATAGTCGCGGTTCAGGCCGGTAAATTCAGCTTCAATCTCAGGGATCAGATTAAGCCTGCTTTCCAGTGTAGTAACCCGGTCCTGATAAGCCTGCACCCGCACCCGGGTAGAAGCCACTTCAGACTCCAACCGTGACACACTGATGCGCAACTCCTGATAAACCGCATTCTGGTTCAGGTTGCTGCTCTGGCCCGGATTTTCTGACGACATTTGCGCCAATGCTTCAAATTCAGTGTCACGTTGTTGTTCCAGCTGCGTAAGTAAGCGCTTGGTTTCCAACACGTCGGGATGAAACTCAGTGTAGCGGATCAGCAGATTATCCAGTTGTGACTGTAACGTTTTTATACGTTCATCAAACTGGGTAGCTGGCCTGTTCGCACTGCCGGAATACGGCATAACGCCAAATACCGGCTCTTCACCCAGCAATTGGCTTTTAGATGACGCCAGCCGGGTTTCCAGCTCTTTAAGAGCCAGATTAGCTTCTTCCAGGCGTTTCTTTTCGTCACTGATTTGACTGTAGTAATCACTTTGATTACCCGGCAACATATTCATCCGGTGCTTTTTAAAGTCTGACAACCGCAGTTCAGCTTCGATCAGGCGGCGCTCGTAATCTGATATCTGATCAGTTAAAAAACGTTCTGCGGTTTGAGAATCAGCACGGCTTGAGCCTATCCGGCCTTCAACAAAGTTGTTCAGCGTTTCTTGCACGACTTTAAGCGCCATTTGTGGCTGCGGGTTGTTGTAAGCAATAACGTAAATATTTTCGCGGCCGGACGCCGATATTTTTATTTGCTTTTGCAGGGTATTGATAAGGTCTTCAAAAGCTTTTTCGTCTTTGGCCTGAATATCAAGATCGGTCGCTCTGGCAATTTTCTCCAGATTTGGCCTGCTTAGCAGGGTGCGCGCCATCAGCTTAATTTCATCTTCAGAATTGGTTCGCAAGGCAAGGCCTCGCAGCAAAGGTTCCAGCACAGTACTGGTTTCTACATATAACTTAGCATTAGCTTCGAATGTGGGCGGCATGTTGTACACATATACCCATCCTACCGGGCAAATCAGCCAGGCGGTAATTACGATATAGCGTCTACGCAGCCACACACCCTGAATATAGGTGCGTACCTGCTCAATCGCTTGTTGCAGTTCTTTCATCAGTCACTCCCTGAACCTTAACCAGCGTATCCGCGCTGCTTAAAACCATGCTTCCGGAATAATTACTACATCGCCAGGCAACATATCTACGTTGGCAGCAATTTCACCATCGCGGATAAGGTCATCCAGCCTGACATTAAATGTTATTTGCTGGCCATCTTTGGTTCTTACCAGCTTGGCACCGTTACCGTTAGCAAATTCAGTTAAGCCGCCAACTGCAATCATCAGATCAAGCACCGTCATATACTGACGATAACTGATAGCCTGAGGGTTGGCAGCTGCGCCGATTACCCGCACCTGCTCACTGTATGGACCAACAAAATTGGTTACCGACACAGTTACAACCGGATCACGGATGTATTTACTAAGAATTGCCTCCATATCACGGGCAACCTGAGTTGGCGTTTTACCGCTGACGGGAACATCTTCAACCAAAGAAGTCGATACTTTACCATCCGGCCTGACGATAAAAGTGCCGGACAGTTCCGGATTTCGCCAGACAAAAATGCCAACAGTGTCATTTGGGCCGATAAGATATTGGTAATTATCAACGGAGGTAGTCAAAGAGTTTTGCACCGTTGCCGGTGGCAACGTAGGGTTGCTGCTGCAACCTGCTAAAAACAGACCTAAAATCAACGTTAAACCGCAATATCCTTTCGCTGGTGTAGCCATCATATTACTCTTCCTTTTACTGACGCCCTGATAATATAACTTAAAAAATTACCCTTGTGATGTAAAAATTGAAAATTTAATTTTTGTTTTGCTGTAGAAATAGTATAATTAGTGCGCTTGGTTTTGCCTCATCGACCTTTTCGGTGGTGGTGATAGCTAAATGCAATGGATGCAACAAGGATGTCGTTATGAGTAAAGCAAGTCGTTACGGACGAAATACGATTGCAGACAAGCTGTTTTTACTGGGTGAATTAGTACTGTTAGTGTTATCCAGTTTACTTGCCAGCTATGCCTACAGTTATTACCTGTCTCCTGTATCTTTTGAACACCGCCTGATTAATGCTGCGCTATTTGCGGCTTCAGTAATGCTGTGCGCTTTGTCAGTGGGTCTGTATGACCAGAAACTGCGCGAAGGTCAAAAAGGTATCATCAAGCGCGTTGTTATTACTCTGCTGTTTAACGCAATTTTGCTTGAATTGATTATTTTTCAGCTGTTCTCCGTATTGCATATCAGTACGCTGTATCTGGCAGCTGCCTCTGTGTTTTCTGCGATCAGCGTATCGGCATTTCGCGCTTTCTTTCACTATAACGACATTACCCGCATCAGCAGACGTCGGGTGTTAATATTAGGTGCTGGTGAGCGGGCTTCCATTATAGAGCGCCGCATGCGACGTAATGTTGATAAGCGCAATTTTGAAATTGTCGGCTTTACGCCGATCGAGGGCGATAAAGACGCCGGTATCGCTGAGCATAAGCTGGCAAAATTCGACTATAAAAACGACCTGTATCAG
Organism: Gammaproteobacteria bacterium HGW-Gammaproteobacteria-15; assembly: GCA_002840125.1. Classification (GTDB taxonomy): domain Bacteria; phylum Pseudomonadota; class Gammaproteobacteria; order Enterobacterales; family Alteromonadaceae; genus Alishewanella. Next base: position 409,971 of record PGZF01000002.1, on the reverse strand, counting down.
TATGTGGTTGAACACAACATTGATCAGTTAGTTATTGCCTGTGACGAACGGCGCAATATGTTACCTGTCGAGCATTTATTTAAATGCAAAACACGTGGTATTGACGTTATCGAGATCCTTGATTTTATCGAGCGTGAAACAGGTCAGATTGCAGTGAACCTGATTTACCCGAGTTGGGTTATCTATGCCAACGGCCTGGATTTAAATCAGCGCTTTAAAACCAATCTCGATTACAAGCTTAATGTCGTATTAGCTATTCTGCTACTGGCTGTTACCTGGCCTATTATGCTAATTACCACCTTACTTATATATTTGGAAGACGGCCGCAAAACCGGTGCTTCAGTATTTTACCGCCAGATAAGAGTGGGATATGACGGCAAGCCATTTTATATTGTTAAATTTCGCAGTATGCGGCCTGATGCTGAGAAAAACGGTGCCCGCTGGGCAACTGCAGACGATGACAGGGTTACACGTGTAGGCCGGATCATCCGCAAATACCGTATAGATGAACTGCCTCAGTTATTGAATGTGTTATCCGGTGATATGGGTTTTGTCGGGCCAAGACCTGAGCGGCCAGAGTTTGTTAATCAACTGGCCAAAGACATCCCGTATTACAATCAGCGGCATAATGTTAAACCAGGCCTGACAGGCTGGGCTCAGCTTAAATATCCTTATGGCTCTACCGCTGAAGATGCACAGGAAAAACTCAAATTTGACCTGTATTACATTAAACATCGCAGCCTGATGCTGGATTTGATGATTCTTGTCAGAACCGTAGAAATTGTACTTTTTGGCAAAGGACGTTAATACCAATGCAGTATGCACGGTTAAGAAGTAATGCGCTTACTGTAGATGTTGAAGATTATTTTCATGTCGCAGCGTTTGATGCCACTGTGTCTCCGGCACAGTGGCCTGATTTTCCGCAACGTGTAGCACGTAACACTGAAATTTTACTGCAACAGTTTGATAAACATCAGGCCACAGCCACCTTTTTTATTTTGGGCTGGGTAGCAGAGCGCTATCCGCAACTGGTAAAACAAATTCACGCCGCCGGCCATGAGGTTGCCAGCCATGGTTATGCTCATGCCAAAGCGTCTGTGCAAACTGCAGCTGAATTTTTGCAGGATGTCAGCCGGGCTAAGGCCATTCTGGAAGACATTACCGGCGCCGAAGTGGTTGGTTACCGTGCACCGAGCTTTTCTATTGGTAAAACCAATGAATGGGCGTTTGATGTACTCCAGCAGGCAGGATACCTCTATAGCTCCAGTACTTACCCTGTTGTGCACGATTTATATGGCACACCGGATTGGCCGCAACAACCCTATAAACGGGCCGAAGGCATTTGGGAATGCCCGATGCCTGTATTAAATAAAGTTGGTAAGCAGTGGCCCATAGCAGGTGGGGGGTATTTTCGCCTGTTGCCATACTGGCTTAGCAAAAAGTGTATCGACAGCTATCTGAAGCAAAGTGATGCACCTTATATGTTTTATTTTCATCCGTGGGAAATAGATCCGCATCAGCCACGATTTGAACAAGCACCATTTAAATCAAAATTCAGACACTACACTAACTTAAACCGCATGGAAGCTAAACTGGTGCGCTTGCTGCAAGACTATCAGTGGCGTAGCGTCAAAGAAGTATATCAACCGTATTTTGCTTAAACAGAAGGGAACCGGATGTATCAACTGAATACATTGTCGCTCAGGGACGAGCAAGCAGTGGCGTGGGATAATTTTGTAACAGCCAGCGACGAAGCCACCTTTTTTCACTTATCTGGCTGGCAACAAATTATTGCCGATGCCGGTCATCGTTGCTATTACCTGTATGCCACCCAAAATAACCAGATTGTTGGTGTGCTGCCGCTGGCCCGCGTTAAAAGTATGCTGTTTGGCGATGCGCTGGTGTCTACGCCATTTTGTGTTTATGGCGGTGCGGTTGGCGAGCCAGCTGTTAAGCGTTTTTTGGAGCAGGAAGCGGTAAAACTTGCCACCTCACTGCAGGTAAAACATATTGAACTGCGTTATAAAACCGTGCAGGACAACGACTTTACCACCCGCAGCCAGCACGCTTACTTTGCCTGTGAGCTGGCTGAAACAGCCGAGCAGATCCTGGCTAACGTAAAGAAAAAGCAACGTGCGGTGATCCGTCATGCGTTGAACGAACCCTTGCAGTATACGCTGGACACCAACCCAAACGATTTTTACCAAACCTATTCAGAAAGCGTACGTAATCTGGGTACTCCGGTATTCAGCAAGGCTTTTTTCCAAAAAATTATGCAGGTATTTCCCGCGCAGACAGAAATTCTGACCGTGCGTAAAGATCAGCAACCGGTATCTTCAGTGCTGAGTTTTTATTATAAAGGTGAAGTGTTGCCTTATTATGGTGGCGGCATCAGTGAAGCTAAATCACTAAAAAGTAATGACTATATGTACTACCAGCTGATGTGCCATGCCAGGCTGGATAAAAACTGTCAGCGCTATGACTTTGGCCGCAGCAAACTGGAGTCTGGCGCCTATCAATATAAAAAACATTGGGGCATGGAAGCGACAGAACTACATTACCAGTATAAATTGATCACCGCCCAACACTTGCCGAACCTGAGCCCTAATAATCCGAAGTATCAGCTGTTTATCCGGCTGTGGCAAAAACTACCACTGTCAGTAAGCCAGTGGATTGGGCCGGCCCTGTCGAGGTACCTGGGATGACAGCCGCTAAGCCGGATTTGCTGTTACTGGTACACCGTATTCCCTATCCGCCAAATAAGGGCGATAAAATCCGCTCATTTAATTTAATGAAAGCGCTAAGCCAGCATTACACAGTACATCTGGGCTGTTTTATCGATGATCCTTTTGACCGGCAGTATATAGATACACTCAGCCAGTGGTGCGCCACGGTATTTTGTGTGAACCAAGCCAAGTGGCAGGCAAAGCTGTGCGCTTTGCGCGGTTTTATTAATAATCAGGCCATTACCCTGCCCTACTATTTCAGCCTGACTATGGCAGCCTGGGTAAAAACCACGATTAGCTCATATAAGATTGAAAAGGTACTGGTGTACTCCTCTTCTATGGCTCAGTACGTCGATAAAATTGACTATCAGCAATTGAGCAGAGTGATCGACTTTGTTGATATTGATTCAGATAAATGGCGCCAATACGCCGAAAAATCACGCGGTGTAAAACGCTGGTTTTATCAGCGTGAGGCCAGGTTACTGCTGCAATACGAAAAACAGATTTGTCAGCGCTTTAACAGCAGCCTGTTTGTTTCAGACGACGAAGCCAGTGCATTTCGCGCCATGCTGCCTGCTGAGCTGCAGCACAAAGTACACAGTGTATTAAATGGCGTTGATACTGACTATTTCTCACCTGATATTCCAGATCGCAGCGCAGAACATACATTGCCTGAGCAGTATATTGTATTTACCGGCGCCATGGATTACTGGGCCAATGTAGATGCAGTATGCTGGTTTTGTCAAAACATCTGGCCACGGCTGAAACAGTTATACCCGCAGTTACACTTTATGATAGTCGGTGGCAAGCCCAGCACAGAAGTCCGGGCTCTTAGCCAGCAAGCGGGTGTAATTGTTACCGGCCGGGTAAATGACGTACGCCCTTATATCAGCCACGCCCTCTTTGCGGTAGCACCTATGCTGATAGCGCGCGGTATACAGAATAAAGTGCTTGAAGCAATGGCAATGAACAAGGCCGTAGTCTGCAGTGCCATGGCCATGGAAGGCATTAATGCGCCTGCCAGCGAAGATGCGGTAATTGCCGATGGTGTAGATAGCTTTATCCGCGCTTGCAAAAAGCAATTGGATCGCACTTCAACGCCCTCTGCCAACCGGCAGTGGATTTTACAGCATTTTACCTGGCAACAAACGTTAGTACGGTTAAACAGCTTTATCCATCCGGAGCTGCCGGCATGACTGCCCTTAACCGCCAGGCCAACGTTTTGCTGCTTGCTGTGATCAGCCTGGCTTATATTGTGCTTTACGGCTCAACCTGGCTGGATATGGAGCGGGTGTGGCGCAGCTCTGCAACTTATAATCATTGCTACCTGATCCTGCCCATCTGCCTGTATTTTTTTTATCGTGCCAAAACATCGCTTATCACGCCTTCAGCCGCCGGTTACTGGTTATGGCTGCCGGCTCTTGGTTTAATATTATTGCAATTAATCTGGCTGTTTGGCTACGCGGCAGATATTGCCCTGCTGATGCATATTGCTGCCGTAATGTCGCTACAGGCGTTGCTATGGCTGGCTTTGGGTAATACCAACAGTCGTCTGCATTGGTTTGCCATCGCATATCTGATATTTCTGGTACCTTTTGGCGAAGAGTTATCGCCGTTTTTACAGAACATTACCGCCGATCTCACCGTAGTGATGTTACAGGCTGTCAGTATTCCGGTTTACCGTGAAGGGCTGTACCTCGCCACCCCGGTAGGTTTATTTGAAGTGGCAGAAGCCTGCTCAGGCTTACGTTTTCTGATCGCATCACTGGCTATTTCAGCGCTATTTGCCTACCTGCACTACAACAAAATCTGGAAACAAGTCAGTTTTGTGGTGTTTATGGCCTTGTTATCTGTGCTGGCCAATGGTGTACGCGCTTTTATGCTGGTTTACATCGGTGAAAAAACCGATATGCGCTTTGGCTTTGGTGCTGATCATTATTTGTATGGCTGGCTGTTTTTCGGCCTGGTATTAATAGCCGGTTTCTGGCTGGGGGCAAGATTTTCAGATCCTACCCAGCAGCTTGAACGGCGCAGCAAACAGCATTTTAGTTTACAAACCAGACCATCAATGTTGTTTCTGGCCAGTGCAATTATTGCGCTAACCCTGAGCTACCGCTTGTCGTTAAACGTGATGGCAGAACCCGCAGCAATACACAACCTTGCCATGCCTTTTGCCAGTCAGCCGGTAGAAAAAAGTAACTGGGGTATCAACTTTATAAACAGTCTGGCCCAGAGCCATGCGCAGGATACTGCCGGCACCGAATATTTCGTCGCCCGCTATGGTAATAAACAACAAAATGGCGAGCTGATTAACTGGCAGAACAACCTGTTTGATAAACAACGCTGGCAGGTACAACAACGTATTATCGACGCCGACAGTGCCATATTACAGCTAAGAAGCCTGACGAATGAACAACGCACAGTGCTGTATTGGTACCAGATTGACGAACAACGGGTAGTACCCGAGCTGGAAGTAAAAGTACGCCAGGCCTTAAGTTACCTGGCGGATGATCAGTCCAGTGCTTATATTTTTGCTGTATCCGTTAATGGGATAGCATCAGAGCAGAACCTGGCAGTGTTACAGCAGGCAGCAGCCTTATTGTCACAAACCCAAACGACTACGGAGCAGGCTGTTGCCGGAGGCCAATATGACTGAACGCCAGCAACAACCGGTGCATATTGCTCATCTTATCTGGCACTTTAGCACCGGCGGTCTGGAAAATGGCCTGGTTAACCTGATAAACCATTTACCACAGGACAAATTCCGCCATAGCATTATTACGCTAACCGGCCATGACCCGCAGTTTGCAACGCGTATTAAAACAAACAATGTCAGCCTGCACTGTCTGAACAAAGCTGAAGGGCATGACTGGGGCACCTTTGGCCGGTTAAATACGCTGCTGCAAAACCTGCAGCCTGACATACTGCACAGCCGTAATCTGGCAACGCTGGAACTGCAGGTTGTCGGCTGGTGGCGTAAAGTGCCATTACGTTTGCATGGTGAGCACGGCTGGGACAGTCATGATATCGGCGGTTGTAACAAAAAAAACCGCCTGATCCGCCGCGCATTCAAAGGCTTTGTTCAGCGCTTTATTTGCTTGTCTTCTGAAGCTGAGCATTACCTGACTGATATTATTAAACTGAATAAAAACCGGGTTGAACGCATTTGTAACGGTGTAGAAACTAGCAAATATGCTCATGCCCTACCCGCAGAGCTGGCACTGCCGCCCGGCACTATTTCGCCTAACCCAATTGTATTTGCCACAGTAGGCCGCCTGGCCAGCGTTAAAAATCAGGCATTGCTGCTACGCGCTTATAGCTTGCTGTTGCAGCAATATCCGCAGTACAGCAGCCAAAGTGCGCTGATTATTGTCGGCGACGGCCCCTGCCGGCAAGAACTTGAGCAACTGCGCGATATCCTGCAGCTAGGCTCTCAGGTGATATTTACCGGTAACCGGCAGGATGTTGCGCAGTTAATGCAGCGCTTTGATGTATTTGTGTTGCCCTCTCTGGCAGAAGGAATTTCTAACACTTTACTCGAAGCCATGGCCGCAGGTACGCCGGTTATTGCCACTGCCGTGGGTGGCAACCCGGATTTACTGCCGGCAGCCCTGCTTGATACTAATCTGGTAGCCTCAGACAACCCGCAGCAGCTGGCAAATGCCATGCTGCGCTACCTGCAACAGCGCGACGCGCTGACTTATGACGCTGAATTGGTAAAAAACCATTGCCATCAGCACTTTAGTATAGATACGATGGTGCAGCGATATCAAAAGCTTTATGAAATGACAAGGATGCAGACTTAACCATGTGTGGTATAGCAGGAATTTATCAGCTGAAAACCCAGGCTACGCCTGAGCCGCAAGTTCTGGCCAAAATGAATGACAGCCAGTGGCACCGCGGGCCAGACGCCGGAGATTACTTTTTTCAGCCTACGGTTGGCCTGGCACATCGCCGGTTATCAATTATAGATATTGCCGGCAGCCCGCAGCCCATGCAAAGTGCCAATGCGCAGGCCTGTATAGTGTTTAACGGTGAAATCTACAATTACCGTGAGCTGCGCCAGGAGCTACTTGGTAAGGGCTATCAGTTTAATACCAACGGCGATACCGAAACCATTCTGAATGCCTGGCTTGAATGGGGTGAAGACTGCGTGCATCATCTGCGCGGTATGTTTGCTTTTGCTATCTGGGATAGCAGCCGTCATTGCCTGTTTCTGGCCCGTGACCGCCTTGGCATTAAACCGCTGTTTTACTCGCTGCTTGATGACGGTCAGTTTATTTTTGGCTCAGAACTTAAAGTGCTGCGCAACCATCCGGATTTTATTACCACGCTGCGCGACAGTACTATCGAAGATTATTTCAGCTTTGGCTATATTCCGGAGCCTTACACTATTTACCAGCACAGCTATAAACTGGCGCCGGGCCATACGTTATTATTGCAGCACGGCCAGCCCAAGCTGAGTGAACCCAAACAATACTGGGATGTACCCACGCAGTGGCAACATGCCGTAACAGAGCAGGAACTGAGCGCAGAGCTAATAACCCGATTTCGCGAAGCAGTGGATATTCGTCTGGTAGCAGAAGTACCGCTGGGCGCCTTTTTATCCGGTGGTGTCGATTCAAGCGCCGTTGTCGCCATGATGGCCGGCCTGCAAAGTGATCCGGTTAATACCTGCTCTATTGGTTTTGACAGCCCACAATTTAATGAAACCGAGTTTGCCCGACAGGTTGCCGCACGTTATAACACCAACCACCATGAAAATATTGTTAGCCAGAATGATTTTGAACTACTGGACCAACTGGCAGACTTGTACGACGAGCCATACGCCGATAGCTCAGCAATACCCACCTACCGCGTGTGCCAGATGGCCCGCCAGCAGGTTACGGTAGCCTTAAGCGGTGATGGCGCCGATGAGTTATTTGCCGGCTACCGTCGTTATAAACTGCACCTGAATGAAGAACGTTTTCGTAACTGGTTGCCACTGGCGATAAGAAAACCGGTTTTTGGCTTGCTGGGTAAAATTTATCCTAAACTGGATTGGGCTCCGCGCTTTTTACGCGCTAAAACCACGTTTCAGTCGCTGGCGATGGACACCGTTGCCGGTTACCACAATTCTATTGCCATTTTACGCCAGGACCAGCGCGACAGGTTGTTTTCAACAGCGTTTAAGCAGCGCCTTAACGGCTACAGCTCGCTGGAAGTGTTTCGCCGCCACGGTGATAAGGTTAAACATCTGGACCCGATGAAAATAGCCCAGTATCTGGATATGAAAACCTATCTGGTAGGCGATATTCTGACCAAAGTAGATCGCGCATCCATGGCGCACTCGCTTGAAGTGCGGGTACCGTTTTTGGATCACAAATTTGTTGAGTGGGCTTTTACCGCTGAATCGGGCGCGAATTTGCGAAATGGTGTGGGTAAATACTCGCTGAAAAAAGCACTGGAACCCCATTTGCCGGATGACGTGCTGTATCGGAAAAAAATGGGCTTTGCTGTGCCACTGGCCGAATGGTTTCGCGGCCCGTTGCAGCAAAAACTGCAGGATAAGCTGCTGTCAGATGTGATGATGAACAGCGGCTACTTTAATGTTGCCGAGCTAAAGCAGCTGATTGACGATCACAAACGCGCCCTGAAAGATAACAGCGCAGCGCTATGGACCCTGTTGATGTTCGCCGCCTTCCTGGAGCGCAACAGCAAATGAAGATCCTGCATATTTTCGATCATTCTTTGCCATTGCACAGTGGTTACACTTTTCGCTCACGTGCTATTTTGCAGCAGCAACGTAAACTCGGCTACCAGACATGCCATGTTACCAGCCCGAAACATCCAACCGAAGCGCAAGGTACAGAACAAGCCGAAGGCTTCAGCTTTTACCGTACTTTGCCTTACAGCAGCTGGTTTTGGCGCTTACCGGTGTTAAAAGAGCTGGCCGTGGTACTGGCGCTGAAAAAACGCATCTTAGACATTATCAGCCTGGAAAAGCCTGACGTGCTGCATGCGCACTCGCCGGCACTAAACGGCCTGGCCGCATTATGGGCCGCAAAAAAAGCCAAACTGCCGGTGGTGTATGAAATACGGGCTTTCTGGGAAGATGCCGCAGTTGACCATGGTACCTGCACTGAAGGTGATCTGCGCTACAACATGACGCAATCACTGGAAACCCATGTTGCTAAAAAAGCGGATGCTGTTACCACTATTTGCGAAGGTTTAAGGCAAGACCTTGTCAGCCGTGGGATCAGTGCAGAAAAAATAACCGTGATCCCCAATGCGGTTGACCCCGACCAGTTTCAGCTTATTCGGGAAAAAAACGCCGCGCTTGAGTTGCAGTTTAAGCTGAAAAACAAGCCGGTGCTGGGGTTTCTTGGCTCGTTTTACGCCTATGAAGGTTTGGATCTGCTGATCAGGGCCCTGCCACTGATCAGACAAAAAGTGCCGGACGTGATGTTGTTACTTGTTGGTGGCGGGCCACAACAAGAGGCGTTGCAGCAACTGGTTAGCGAGCTTCAGCTTGATGATGCCGTGATTATGCCGGGCCGGGTGTCACACAGCGATGTTATGCAGTATTACAGCCTGGTCGATTTACTGGTGTATCCGCGTAAAGCCATGCGCTTAACCGAACTGGTCACGCCGCTAAAACCTCTGGAGGCCATGGCGCAAGGTATGATGCTGCTGGCATCTGATGTTGGCGGCCACCTGGAGCTGATTGAGCATGCCAAAACCGGCTGGTTATTCCAGCGCGATAATATTGATGATCTGGCCGAGCAAGCTGTCAGAGCATTAAAAAACTTCAGTACCAACGACAGCATTATTGATAATGCGCTGCATTTTATCCAGACAGAACGCAACTGGGCGGTATCTGTGGGCCGTTACGCCGATATTTATACGAGGCTGGCTCGTGTCTGATAGCGTAAGCAACATGCATATCTGTCTGGTGGGCCCTATCCCGCCGCCAGCTGGTGGCATGGCAAACCAAACCCGGCAACTCAAAGCATTGTTGCAACAAGATGGCGCAACTGTTGAACTGGTTGCAGTAAATGCGCCTTACCGCCCGGCATTTGCCGGCCGCATTGTGGGGCTGCGTGCTTTGTTCAGGCTGATACCTTATATTATTAATCTGTATCAGGCTGTTGGCAGAGCACAAGTAGTACATATAATGGCTAACTCTGGTTGGTCATGGCATTTATTTGCCGCGCCTGCTATCTGGCTAAGTTACCTGCGCCGTAAGCCGGTTATTGTTAATTACCGCGGCGGACACGCCGAAACTTTTTTTGCTGCCAGTTGGCGCAAAGTACATTTCTCACTGCGTCGCGCCAGCGCAGTGTTAGTGCCTTCTGCTTTTTTACAACAGGTATTTGCCAGCTATGATCAGCCATCAGCGATAGTGCCGAATGTTCTGGATCATACGTTGTTTTATCCGGCTGCAGAGCCCAAAGCTGAGCCGGTTACCACCCCGCATTTTATTGTTACCCGTAATCTGGAAGCCATTTATGATGTGGCTACGGCACTAAAAGCCTTTGAGCTGGTTTATCAGCGGTATCCACAGGCAAGGTTAACCATTGCCGGTACCGGCCCGTTGTTAGCCCAGTTGCAGCAACAGGTGCAACACGCCGGACTGACACAGGCCGTAAGCTTTGCCGGCCGGCTGGACACCACGCAAATGGCAGAGCTGTACCGCAGTGCTGATATCATGCTAAACACTAGCCTGGTTGATAACTCGCCTAACTCGGTTATTGAGGCCATGGCCTGCGGCGTGCCGGTAATAAGCACCAACGTTGGCGGTATTCCACGTTTAGTCACAGATAAAACCGACGCTCTGCTGACAGAGCCGGGCGATTATCAGGCTATGTTTACTTATGCACTACAGCTGCTGACGTCCTCTGCGCTGCGCCAGCATTTAGTGCAAAATGGCCTGCTGAACAGCAGCCGTTTTCACTGGCACATTGTGGGCCGGCAATTAGCCGGACATTACAATACGGCAATACGCAGCATGGAGCACCCGGCATGACAGCGCTTTATACCCGGTTTATTTCTGCCGTCATTTTCCCGCTGCAGGAATATTTTAAAAAGCATGACAGTGTACGCCGCCGTCGTCAGTTAGAACAAAGCCAGTGGTTACCACTGGAAAAATTGCAGCAATTGCAAAACCACAATTTGCAGCGCTTTATTACTCAGCTTTACCAGCAGGTGCCCTACTACCGCAGCTTGATGCAACAACACAGCCTTACACCTGATGATATTCAAACTGCGGCTGACTTAAGCAAACTACCCTTTTTAACTAAAGCGCTGATCAGCGAGCATTTTACTATGCTAAAAGCCGGTAACGCCGGCGAGCTGAAGCGCTTTAATACCGGCGGTTCCAGCGGCCAACCGTTGATTTTTTTACTCGGCAACGAGCGGGTATCGCACGATGTTGCTGCCAAATGGCGGGCAACGCGCTGGTGGAATGTGGATATTGGCGACAAAGAAATTGTTGCCTGGGGCTCTCCTATTGAGCTTAATGCTCAGGATAAAGCCCGGATCTGGCGCGACCGGCTGTTTCGCTCAGAACTGGTACCGGCCTTTGATTTAACTGAAGATAAACTACTGAGCTTTTTACAGCAAATACGCGATGTTAAACCGCGCATGCTGTTCGGCTATCCGTCGGTTTACCACTTACTGGCCCAAACAGCACAGCGCCATGGCATTGTTATGGATAATCTGGGCATTAAAGTGGTATTTGTTACCTCTGAGCGGCTTTACCCTTATCAGCGCGAACTGATAAGCACTGTATTTGGTGCGCCGGTAGCTAACGGCTACGGTGGCCGCGACGCCGGCTTTATTGCCCATCAATGTCCACACGGCGGCATGCATTTATCCTACGAAGACATTGTTGTAGAAATAGTCGATGCTCAGGGCCAGGTGCTGCCTGCCGGGCAGGCCGGAGAAATTGTGGTTACCCACCTGGCCACATCGGAATTTCCTTTTGTGCGCTACCGTACCGGCGATGTTGGCACCATCGCGACAGAAAGTTGTAGCTGTGGCCGCAGTTTGCCGCTGCTGGAATCGATTGAAGGGCGCAGCACCGATTTTGTTATGGCCGCTGACGGCACTATGATGCACGGCCTGGCACTGATTTATATTCTGCGCGATATTAATGGTATAACAGCATTTAAAATTGTGCAGGAGTCACTCAGCCTGACTACTGTGCAGGTGGTATGGCAGCAGGGCGAATTACCAGCAGACATACGCCAGCAAATCAGCAGTGGCCTCCAAGCCAGACTGGGACAAAACGTGGACATTGATGTGCAACAGTGCGATGAAATAAAACCAGAAAAATCAGGCAAGTATCGCTACGTTATTAGCAAGGTAACAGCGGTATGATCGACAGTTTTTACCTGTTAACGGCCATAGTCGCGGTGTGCTACCTGTTATATTGGGCTGACAGGCAGGATAAAAGCTGATGCGCGATTTATTACTGGTTCTGTTTTTATTTATCGCAATTTATTTCTGCTTTAAACGGCCATTTCTGGGAATTGCATCCTGGGCATGGATCTCACTGATGGCCCCGGCGAACTGGGCGTTTGGTTTTTCCAGCAGTTTCCGGCTTAACCTGACCATAGTACTGGTTACGGTTATATCCTATATTGTGGTGCAAAAAAGAAAGACATTTGCTTTTAATTCAATAAGTTTCTGGATTTTTCTATTCGGCATCTGGACATTAATTACCTCGTTTGCCAGCTTGCACAGTATCTCAACGTACGCAACTGACTACTGGCAGCAATTTATTAAAGTACTAATTTTTTACTTCTTTATATCGCTGATTATTAATAAAAAACTACATATAGACACTTTAATATGGGCAATTGTGCTGGCCATTTCCTCCTATGCAGCCATGGAGTCGGTTAAATTTATTCTGTCAGGTGGTGGCCATATGGTTACAGGCCGGGCCGGTGCTATCCGCGATCGTAACGATTTTGCCGTTGCCGTTAATATGTGTATTCCACTGATCGTTTATCTGATCTACGCCACCCGGCATCATTACTTAAAACTGGGTTTGTGGGGCCTGCTGTTAATGAACATTCTTGCTATTGTCGGCACAGGTTCGCGTGGCGGTTTTATTGGCCTGACAATACTGGCTTTAGCATTTTGGTGGAAGTCTAAACGTAAACTGCTTTGGGCCCTGTTAGCCATTATTGTATTGCCCACCGCTTATCAGTCTACGCCGGAACATTGGCGCGAGAGACAAAGCACCATTGAAACTGCATCCACCGATGATGCCTCTTTTATCGGCAGGTTATGGGCCTGGAAAATTGCAGTTATGATAGCGCGCGACCACCCTATTACAGGTGCCGGATTTATGGGTGCAACAGACCACCTGGTGTGGCATAGCTACGCACCTTTCACGCCATTTTTTGGCCCGGTTGAAACACCAGAAATACCTGAAGGTTCAGCCCCTAAAGCCGCACATAATATCTATTTTCAGGTATTGGGCGATCACGGCTATGTTGGCTTAAGCATCTTTCTGATGATTTTAACCAGCATGTTATGGGTAAACAGAGGTAACCGGTTAAAAGCCAAAAAACATCAACAGCTCTGGTGCGAAAAACTCAGCGCAGCAATATCATTGTCTCTGATAGGTTTTTGTGTCACCGGCGCTAACGTTAGCCTGGCGTATTTTGACTTATTTTATGCCCTGGCCGGCATTGTCTCGGTAATATCGATATATAAACTTTATCAGCCGGAGCAACCGCCAGCCAAAAATGATACAGCAGTAGAAACCACACTCTATCGGCCAAAGCTGACCTACTAAATAACACCTCCGCGGTAGAAGCTCTGCGCTTAATGACATTAAGCGCAGGCAGCCTTTAAGGTATTATCCTGCCTTGTGCCTGCAGTTTGTTTCTCAGTCCCGGCACAGGGTAGCCAAGCTGATAGGCTCTGGTTGCATACTGCACTGCGTCATCCGTCTGCCCGGCATCAAGTGAGTACCAGCCCAAAAAGTAGTTTAACTCTGCTGATTCTGCCTGCAAATTCTCAGGTGCCTGTTTCAAGGTTTTTAGCGCAGCTTTGGCATCGCCGTTTCTTTTTAGGTAATAAGCTAAAGCCGTGTAAGACAGTGAGTTATTTTTATGTGTTTTTAATAAGCCCCGCAGTGTCTCAAAACCGGCTTTTTTGTCGCCCATTTCAAAATACACCTTGGCCATATCAATATAAATTTCCGGGTACCAGCTGTGGTCTTTATTGATATTACGCGCAGTAAACTGAATTTCACTTAGCGCCCGCTTTAAATGTGCTTCACGCAGATTACCTGAGCTTGACTCGGCACGTTTAAGGTAAACCACCCCGGCACAATAGTGCCAGGCTCCGCCTGCAGATTCGGCAAAGGCCAGCGCCTTGCTACTGTCGGCTTTACTTTGATTAGGGTACAAACCGGATTTACGCGCAGAGCCGGTAGCAGAATATGCCAGTTTGCAACGTTGATCCCAGGTACTGAACTCAGCCTGCGTCGGCGTAAAATCAAAACCAAACACAGATGTTGGTAATATTAGCGCTGCGGTATAAATAAAAACGGATTTTTTCATCATTACCATCCCTGATAAGTATCATTAAAAGCGAAAACGCATTAACCATAGCAAAATCCGGCCAATTTAGCATTACTGATCATCCGGCTTTAACTTTGCCGCGCCAGACGTTAGAATGGCGCATTGCCGTAAAGGTTATGGCAAAAATTCAAGAGGATTGCATGGATAGCATATCCAGCCGGGCCCGCACGGCTTTCAGATGGACATTGAGTTTGCGACTGCTGTCACAGGTGTTTACCTGGCTTTCGTCTCTTTTTGTTATCCGCCTGCTTACTCCGGCTGATTATGGCATAGTTGCCATTGCAGAAATGGTGCTGATGCTGGCACTGCAATTTGCCAGTGCCGGGCTTGGTGACGTTCTGGTGCGGCAAAAGCAGCTGGACGAGCCTTACATCAGAAAAATTCTCAGCTTACTGATGCTGCTAAACGGCGGCCTTGCCATATTGCAGCTCAGTTTTGCTGGCACTGTAGCCGCTTTTTACCAGCAACCGGCACTGGAATATGTGCTGTACGTTTCAGCAGCGGTGTTTCTGGTAATGCCATGGATCACGGTGTCATCCAACCTGCTTGCCAGAGAGATGAATTTTAAAAGCCGCTCTAAAATCGATTTTGCTGCCACCCTCAGCGGCAGCGCGCTGGCATTGCTGTTAGCCTTTTATGGTTTTGGTTTCTGGTCACTAATACTGTCAAATATTGTGGTGGTGTTTATCCGCGCTATTGGCTATAACCTGGCGCTGCGCCGGTTTTACCTGCCACTGTTTCAGTTTGCTGGCATGCTGCCGGCATTAAAGTTTGGCCTGACACTGATGGCTACCGGCATACTGTTTACGCTATTTATGAAAGCCGACATTCTGATTGCAGCCAGATTTATTGAAGCCAGCCAGCTTGGCTATTACGCAGTGGCTATGCATCTGGCATTAATGCCAATGACAAAAGCCATGCCGCTGATTAATGAAGTTGCTTACCCTATGTATGCCGCTATCGGGCACGACAAGCAAAAGTACCAGCAGGTATTCTGTTATATGCTGCGCATTATTACGTTATTTTGCTTCCCGTTATTTTATGGTTTTGCCGCTACTGCCGATGAGCTGGTGCAACTGGTGCTGGGCCAGCACTGGAGCCATGCTGTGTTGCCGTTACAGCTAATATTGCTGACCATACCACTGCGTATTATTTCAAACCTGTTTACACCGCTGATGAAAGCGCTGGGTTTTCCGTCTACCGGCCTTATTCATATCAGTTTTTCGTTGTTGCTGACCGTCATTGCCATTTATTTTGCTTCGGGCTATGGCATTACCGCGGTGGCAGCATCCTGGCTTATTACCACCCCCCTGTTTTTCCTGTTTGCGGTATACTTATGCGCTTCGCGCGCGGGTATCAGCAGCATGGCAATTATCGGGGCAGTTGTGCCGCCATTGCTGTTATCCTGCGCTATGTTGGGGTTACTGTATGGCATGCAGCAACTGGTATTGGCCGACATGGCTATGTTGCCAAGGCTATTGATCATGATAGTGGCCGGTGCAGTGTTTTATGCGCTTGCGCTGCGCTTATGTTTTAAAGAACGTTTTAACGAGGCCCTGAAATTCAGGCTCTGATACAAGGATAGTATTTTGCAGCTCTATTATTTTAAAGATAAAGAAGGTAATTTCGGCGACGATCTGAACCCCTGGTTATGGCAGCAGTTGTTCCCGGATTTCTTCCGTGCTGATGCAGCCGAGCTGTTTGTCGGTGTAGGCACGCTACTGAATCACCGCATTCCAGCGGCACCGGCGGTAACCGTTTTTGGCTCCGGCCACGGTTATGGCCAGCTACCTGCCATCAATGCAAACTGGAAGTTCTACTGTGTCCGCGGCCCGTTAACAGCTCAGGCACTGGGACTACCCGCAGAGCTGGCGATTACTGATCCGGCGTCGTTATCTGCACAGCTGTATACCCCTGCCGTAGAAAAACGATATAAAGTCAGTTTTATGCCGCATTGTGAAAGTGCGCGGCTGGGTGATTGGGAAAGAGTATGTCAGCAGGCCGGCATCCACTTTCTTGATCCGAGAAAACCTTTTCTGCAGGTCTTTGACGGCATCAGGCAATCAGAGCTGCTGCTAACAGAAGCTATGCATGGCGCCATACTTGCCGACTCGTTTCGCGTACCCTGGATCCCGGTAAAAGCCTATCCGCATATATCAGAATACAAATGGCAAGACTGGCTGCAGTCGGTACAGCTAACTGCTGAGTTTTCCGCTATTCCGCCGGTATGGCGAGGTGATCAGTCGGCAGAGAAAACCGTGCGGCTAAAAAACATGCTAAAGCGCAGCCTGCAAAATACGCCGTTGTGGCGCTCAGACTGGGGAGTGCCACCACCACGGCAATCTCCTGCGCAGCATATAGATCTGGTTGCAGCAAGGCTGGCCGACATTGCCAATATCACGGCGCCACAACTTAGCAGCAATACCGTATTTAATAACAACACGGCTCGCTTGCAGGAAAAGGTAAACCAGTTTAAGCAGGACTTTGGTATTTGAAATGGTATCTGAAATGACGAGCCCTTTAGTCAGTGTCATTATCCCGTGCTATAACAGCGCCGCACATATTACAGCAGCGATTGACAGCGTACTGACGCAGGATTACGCCAACATCGAAGTCATAGTAGTAGATGACGGTTCAACCGATAACAGCATTGATATTTTGCGCCAGTTTGGCGACAAAATTATTGTGCTGCAACAGGCTAACCAGGGGCCAGCCGCAGCACGGAATGCCGGTATGCGCATCGCCAGCGGGCAGTTTATCGCCTTTAATGACAGTGACGATTTATGGTTACCCGGTAAATTAACGGCGCAAATATCTTATTTGCAACAACATCCGGATATCGGTTTATGCTATTGCGGCTGGGCCATCTGGCATGGTGCAACGTCGCTGGAAAACATCTCAGCCCAGTTGGCTGGTATCAACAAGGCTGACGCAGCTGAGGATGCCTATTACAGCGGTTGGTTATATCTGAAGCTGCTTAAAGACTCGGTTATTCATACCATCACCGCCGTACTACGCCGGGAAGTAATAGACGACATTGGCATGTTTAATACGGATTACCGTATTGGCGAAGATCATGATTTCTGGCTGCGGATATCGCAACGATATCAAATGGCGAAACTGTCGCAAACCTATGCGGTGTACCGTGATAACCCAGATAGCACGACAAAAAAAGTACATGCGAAAAACTTCAGCCTGCTGGTGCTTGAATCTGCGGTGGCACGCTACGGCCTTACCTGCCCTTCCGGCGCACGCGAATCTCAGGCAGTTGTTAACAACTATCTGGGCGGCCGGCATTTTACTTATGGCTATAATGCGATGATGCAAGGCCACAGAGATAAAGCGCTGGTATCGTTTAAAGGTTGTATTCGCTATCGTTACCGGCTGGGTAAAGCGGTATTACTTAGCGCAGTATGTGCAGTGCCGCTGTTGTATAAACTGTTTTTACGCAAAAAAATACCGGCAAGTAATTAAGTGAAACAATGATTGTTAACTGTAATAAAGTAAGGAATACCATAATGTGGCGCCATGCAGGAACTGACACCTCTACCGCAGCTGATGCCGGCACTACCACGCCGCCCAGCTATATGCTTAGCCTTAACGGTACAGGTACACTGAATACACTGCATATTCTCAGCCAACGCCCGTTGCAGGTAGCTGAAGATGACCAGACACTGGTGTGCCTGCTGGGCCGGGTAAGGCCATATAATCAGGATTACCTGCCCGGCGATGCCGCACAATGGTTTTTACAGCTGCATCAGCAACAGCCGCAACAGTTTTATCCGCAGATTGCCGGTTTCTTTGTATTGATCATTGTCGACAAACACCAGGGTACCGTTAGCATGGTAAATGATCATGTCGGCGCTGTGCCTTTTTATATCGACAGCAGACAGCAAGGTCAACTGGTACTGAGCGACAGCCTGTCGTTATTGCGCCAGCATAACCCCCACGTAAACCTGGATACACAAGCGGTTTATAACTACTTGTATTTCCACTGCATTCCATCGCCTGACGCCATATACCAGCAAATCAAAAAGCTGGAGCCGGGTGTAGCCTTTACAGTTGGCCCCGACGGCAGCCTGCATAACGAAACCTATTATCAGCCGGATTTCACCCCATCAACCGAACCACAGCAGTTGTTACAGCAGCAATGTCAGCAACTGATATCCGAAGCTGTTGCGCGTAATATCAGCCCCGATTGCGCCGCCTTTTTAAGCGGTGGGTTGGATAGTTCAACAGTAGCCGGTATGCTGGCGAAACATAGTCAGAACGCAAAAACCTATTCGATTGGTTTTGAAGCACAAGGCTACGACGAAACAGCCTATGCCCTGATCACAGCAAAACATTTCGGCACCGAACATAAAGTGCATTACCTGCAGCCGGCAGAAATCACGCAGCATTTTAGCACCGTGGCCGCCGCCTTTAATGAGCCCTTTGGTAACTCTTCTGCAATGGCAGCGTATATCTGTGCCAAAGTGGCGGCAGACGATGGTATAAAAGTGCTGTTAGCCGGCGATGGTGGCGACGAAATATTTGCCGGTAATGAGCGCTACGTCAAACAAAAAACCTTTGAACATTACCGTGCTCTGCCAGGTCCACTGCGCTCATCGCTGGACCTGTGTTTCTACAACGGCCTGGCCGCAAAACTGCCGGGGCTGAAAAAAGCGTATAGCTATATTAACCAGGCTAAAGTCGCCTTGCCGGATCGGCTGGACAGCTACAACTTTTTAAACCGGTTTGATATTAACGACATGTTTTGCCCGGCGTTTATCGCCCATATTGACAGCCAGTTGCCGTTACAACAGAAGCAACAACGTTATAAGGCGTGCCGCTCTGCTGATGCCGTTGACTGCATGATGTATCTGGACTGGAAATTTACCCTGGCAGATAACGATCTGGTGAAGGTTAGCAGCATGTGCCAGTTGGCCGGCGTTGAAGTGCGTTATCCGTTATTTGAAAAAGAAGTGGTCGATTTTAGCTGCAAAGTAAGCGCCGGTATAAAAGCGCCAGGGCAAAAACTGCGTGATTTCTACAAACGCAGTTTTACCGGGTTTCTGCCCGATGCCACACTGAGTAAAAGCAAACATGGTTTTGGCCTGCCTTTTGGCGTATGGATGAAACAACAACCTAAACTGCAGCAAATAACCGCAGACAGCCTGGCCAGCCTGAAACAGCGCAATATTATTCAGCCAAGCTTTATTGATAAAGCACTGGCAACCTATCAGCAAGGCCATTCGGGTTATTATGGTGAACTGGTATGGATTATGGTCACGCTGGAATTGTGGCTGCAACAACATGAGGCCGGTTATGTTGCATAAAATACTGCAAGTTACCGGTAAATTGCTTGGCCGGAATAAGCTGAGTATTCTGATTTATCATCAGGTACTGGCAAAGCCCGATCCAATGCGGCCCAGCGAACCTACCGCAGAGGTGTTCGACTGGCAAATGCGCTTATTGCGCGACTATTTTACCCCACTGCCACTGCAGGATGCGTTGCAACATCTGCAGCATAATACCCTGCCCGCCAATGCAGTGTGTGTTACCTTTGACGATGGTTATCTGAATAACCTGACAGTAGCCCAGCCAATACTGGCTAAATACGGTATTCCGGCCACGGTGTATGTTGCCACGGCTTTCAGCCAGGGTAGCAATATGTGGAATGACCGGCTGATTTATCTGTTTTCACAACCTGAGCGCCAGCAGCTGCAACTGGGTGATACGCAGCTACCCTTAACGGACGCCGCAGACCGGCGCAGTAAAGCGCAGCAATGGCTGAAAAAATTAAAATACCTGCCAATAGCGCAGCGGCTGGAAAAAATTGACCAGTTTTATCAGCAAAATAATGCTACCGAGCAAGAGCCACTGATGATGTCACCAGCGCAGATAAAACAGCTATCTGACAGCGGCGTTACCATTGGCGCCCATACGGTAAACCACCCTATTTTAAAAGTGATGCCTGAAGAACAGCAGTTACAGGAAATTAGCCAATCCAGGCAGCAGCTGGAAAACTGGCTGGGCAAACCTGTACAGCATTTTGCCTACCCTAACGGGGTGAAAGATACTGATTTTGATGACACTACGGTAAAACTGGTTGCCGAAGCCGGTTTTAGCAGCGCGGTTATTACTAATTGGGGCATTTGCACCGCAGCTACCCCGCCCCATTTGCTAAACCGCTTTACCCCCTGGGATAAAAGCCCGCTGAAATTCCACTGCCGGCTAACCCTCAACTATACCAAGCCTGCACATGTCTGACCCGGTTTACTGGCAAGTACAGCTGTTTGATATGAACGATCCGCAGTTTTTTGCGGACTGGACCCTGTTAAGCAATAGCTATCATGGCAATAATCAATTACTTGGCACTGAGTTTCTGACCTCATTATTAGGGTATTTTGGCCATACACCGTTATACCAGGTACGTGCCATCCGGCAGGGGCAAGTGCAATGTCTGATGTTGCTGCGACAGCGCAACAAACTGATCTGGGAGCTATATAAACCCAGCCAGGCCCAGGTTGGTTTGCTGCTAATAAATCCGGCATTTACACCAGATGTAACGGCATTACTTAGCGCATTACCGGGCATAGCAGCCCGTATCGATTTTCTCAGCCTGGATCCGGCAGAACATCTGGCGCTACTCAATGTACTGCATGATCATCAGCAGGCGTTTTATGCCACTAATATGCAGATCAAGTTGCAAGACGGCTTCGACAGCTATTGGCAGTTACGGTCAAAAAACCTGCGTAAAAATATGTCACGCTATGAAAACCGCCTGCAACGTGAAAATACAACACTCGATTTTCGCCAGATCAGTAGTGCGCAACATATTAAGTCTGCGGTAGATCGCTACGGCATGATCGAATCTAAAGGCTGGAAAGGTAAACTCGGTACGGCCCTGCATCCCAGCAACCGGCAAGGCCAGTTCTACCGCGATTTTTTATATCAGCTGGCGCAGCAGAACAATGCCATGGTTTATGAATACTACATACAAGACCGGCTTGTGGCCTCCAGGCTATGTTGCATCAAACACGATATGCTGATTATTCTGAAAACAACTTTTGATGAAGAGTTTAAAAGCTTCGCGCTGGGCAGGCTGTTGTTAAAACAGATCCTGCATACGCTGTTTGACAACCACAGCGTAAAAGTAATCGATTTTTATACTAACGCCTCACCAGAACAGCTTGAATGGGCCACCGACACCCGCTCTATCTACAACGGCACCGTGTATGCAGAAAACATCTTTGGCAACACCTTACAATTATTAACCCGGCTAAAGCAAAAACTGAAGAAAAAACCCGTGGCAGAGGTGGCTGAACCATGACAGAGCCAGCCATACAACAGAGCCCCTCAGCTTTACCGCCGGTGTTTGTCTGCAACTACTGGTTCAGTGCTTTTGCAGAGCATGTAAACCATAACAAACACAACTTTAGCCTGCCTTTAACCGCGCATGCCGGCCTTGCTTTTTTTAGCAGCACCCCAAACCAGCCTGATAATATCCTGGACAGCATGACGAATTACTACTCGCCAATCTATGGTATTGCCGGGCAGCCGATAGCTACTTTGCCCTGTGCGGAGACATTGCAACAACACGCCAGTATATTCTCAGCCTATGATTACATTAATATTCTGCCGCTTTACAACAACCAGGCACAAGCCTGGTGCCAAAGCTTTGCCACATTAGGCTTTAAGGGTTTTATTTACCAACACTCGGTAAACTGGTATGAACCCAATATCACCAGCTTAGCGCAGTACTGGCAACGCCGGCCCAGTCAGCTGAAAAATACGCTGAAACGTAAGCAAGAGCTGATGAATAAAGACGGTAACTTTACCGTTAAAGTATACAGCGAAGGTTCTGCAGAGGTACTGATGCAGGCCCTGATTGATTACCATCAGGTGTATTACCACAGCTGGAAACGTTCTGAACCCACTCCGGCCTTTATTGACTGTATATGCCAGCATAACTGGCAAATCAATGCCCTGCGCATTGGGGTCATTTACTACAACAATGAACCGATAGCGGCGCAAATCTGGTTTGTGTACGACAAAACGGCAGCCATTTTCAAACTGGCTTATAACAAAGACTTTACCCGCTTCAGCCCGGGAACTGTGCTGACAGCCGCACTGCTTGAGCATGTGATATGCCGGGATAACGTTAACACAGTAGATTTTCTTACCGGCAATGACGATTATAAAAAAGACTGGATGTCAGCAAAACAGACACTTTATGGTATTCAGCTATGCAATAAGCGGACATGGCGCGGCAAACTAAAGGCGCTGACGAACGCTATTGCCAACTTTAAACACAAACCCGCGCCAAAATAATCACACTGCTTTTATTGTCAGCTTGCAGAATCAGCCTACTGCCTTAACTATGTTTTGCAGTTGCTGCTTTGACAAAGCCTGATGCACCGGCAGTTGTACCAAATGTTGCTGATAGTTGCTGGCAATGCCGGTTGCTGTTGTTGCCAGCTCTTCCCAGCGCAATACCTGAATTTGCTGCTGACGCAATCGCGTAAAGCCATGAATGTCATGCAGTAAAAACGGCAGTACGTAAGGCACATCATGCTCTGTCAGCATCGGATATAACACCTGCCCCGCACTGCTGCGCTCCAGCTGCTGCGCTAAATACTGATAATTTTCCCGCCGCTGTCTGCTAATGGCTGCATAATTACTGCGTAACATCAGCCAGCGGCTGGCTCGTAAACAATCAGCAGTTTGCATACCGGCGAGAAAATAACGCAAATCTGCATCAGCGGAGCGGTTCACCGGCCGGTTACCGCTGCGCAGCGCTTTTAATTCTGTAGTAAAACCGGCAGCTACCTGCGTATCCGCTTTATAACCGGGCAGGTACAGCACGCCGCCATCTGCGGTACCTAAAGTTTTAGCAATACTACTGACACTGGCGCTGATAGCTGGCGGTTTGGTCGCGCAGGTTTGCCAGAAATGCGCCAGGCTATGCGCGTTATCCTCAATTACGGCTTTGGTAGCAGCAAACGCCGCCTGAATAAGCTCATCAGCATTTTGGCTAAAGCCAAAATAACGCACGATTACCACATGGGTTACCTGCGGGGTAAGTAAGTGGATAAAAGTAGCAATATCGGTGCTTAAATCGGCCAACTGCGGGTAAAATACAATGTTATAACCAGCATAAATAAAGGGCTCCACTAACGCCGGACAATGATACGCCGGTAACAACACGGTATTTTGCTGCGCGCTATGCTTTAAATGCAACGCTGCTGCTGCCAGTGCATATCTGGCACGGCTGAAAGTGCTGACATTGTTAACAGGCAGCGGATATCGCCATAAACTACAGCCTGTTAACGTAAAGGCTGGTTGTGCTTTGATCAGCGAAGGCGGGAAATGTTTAGCATCCATTAATGGTGCAGAAAATTGTACCGGCATTGACTCAGTCCATGAATTCACACCCGCACTATGCTATAGCAGTACCACCGCACAAACAACAACCCAAATAGTTGCCTAAATACAAAAAGTACCAAGATACAAACTTGGTCATCGCCTCCGCAACGGTTATCATAGGGCCTGTTCAGGTTTACGCACAAGGAAGGCAAAGTGCAACAACAGCACCTCAGTACCGGTTTTATTCAGCTGAATCAGCGGCAGTTATTTCTTCGCACCCTGCAAAACAGCGAGGGTAATGGCAGTGCTGTTATAGTTATTCCACCGTTTGCCGAAGAAATGAATAAATCCCGTCATCTGCTAAACGCGGCTATGCAGCAATTGGCTGCGGCCGGTTACAGCTGCTTTATGCTGGATAATTATGGCACCGGCGACAGCGCCGCTGATTTAGATCAGGCCAGCATAGACATCTGGCGTGACGATCTCTGCCAGTTATTAGTGCTGTTGCAGCAACAGGGTTACCAAAGCATCAACTTTATTGCGGTACGCTTTGGCGTTATACAACTGTTCGATTTAATGAATAAACACACTTTACCCTTGCCGGTGCAGCAACTGGTGTTATGGCAGCCGGTATTTGATGTCAGTAAATTCTGGCAACAGTTTGTACGGTTAAAAGTGGCCGAGGCCATGGCGGCAGGCAATAAAATCAGCCAAAAAGATCTGGAGCTGCAGCTAAGCGAAGGTGAAAATATTGAAATTGCCGGTTACCCGATTAGCCCGGCGTTTTATCACAGCCTGCTTGATATCAACAGCAACACTCCGGCGCAGCTAAACGACATAAAACTACACTGGCTGGAAACATCGCAGCTGGATACCGTGGCCTTACCGGTACAAAAAATGCGCGAGCAGTTACAGCAACACTGCCAGCTAAATTATACCCAGCTAAAGGCCGAACCCTACTGGCAAACGGCAGAGCTGGCCAGCGCAGAGCAACTTATTGCCCTTACCCAGCAATACTTAACTGAAGGGGCGCAGCATGACTGAACACTACATCAGCCTGGCTGGCGCCAGTTATCAGCTAAGCGCTATTGTGCATCAGGCCCCGGCAACAACCGGCGTATTACTGATTGTTGGCGGGCCACAGTACCGTGTTGGCAGCCACAGGCAGTTTGTTAAACTAAGCCGCTATCTGGCGGCTCAGGGCGTACCATCAATGCGGCTGGATACTGCCGGCATGGGCGATAGCAGCGGTAGTAAAGCCGCGTTTTATCAGCAAACGGCAGATATTGAACTGGCGATTGATGCTTTTTTTCAGCAGTGCCCGCAGCTAACACAGGTGGTGCTATGGGGCCTTTGCGATGCTGCCAGTGCCATTTTGATTAAACTCAACCGGCCAGATCCACGCATCAGTGGTGTAATACTGCTAAACCCCTGGGTGCGCCAGCAGCAAAGCCACGCCAAAGCCATGCTCAAACACTATTATTTAAAGCGCCTGCTAAGCCGGCAATTCTGGCATAAACTATTTGGCGGCGGTTTGGCGCTGCGTCGCAGCATCAGCTCGTTCTGGCAGACATTACGGGCCAGCAAAACTACCACTGTCGCCGCGACGGCCCAGCTTACAGTAACAGAGCAAAACTATGTTGCCGCTATGCTTAGTGGCTGGCAGCAATTTAACGGCAAAGTGCTGCTGATAAGCAGTGGTAACGATCTGACTGCACAGGAATTCTTGCAACTATGTGTCGACAACCCAGCCTGGGGCAAATGTTTGCGGGATGCCGGGCACTACCCTATTAGCGATGCCAGCCATACTTTTTCCAGCGCGCGCTGGCGGGAGCAGGTTGAGCAACAAAGCTATAATTTTGTGCAAGCCACAAAGTAAATGCTGTTGATACCGTTCGGTTAAATAAAGCCAGGGAGCAGGATGCTTATGCACAGCACGAACAACGAAGCCGCTTTGCACAAATGGTTGCTGCTGGCTTGTGTGCTTTATCTGGCCTTTATTATTTACGGCAGCCTGGTGCCTTTGCGTTATGTCGCGCTGCCGTTTAACGACGCAATAGAACGCTTTTGGCAAATTCCGTATCTGCAGCTTGGCATACGCTCACGGGCTGACTGGGTAGCCAATATTCTGCTGTTTGTCCCCTTTGCTTTTTTACTTTGTGCGCTTAGTTTCCGCCCCGGCGCAACTGCTGTAAATCTGGTACTGGCTGGTGTTATCTGGCTGTTTTGCGCCGCTTTAGCCGTTAGCATAGAGTTTACCCAGTTGTATTTCCCGCAGCGTACAGTGTCCATTAACGATATTATTGCTGAAGCCACCGGTGCCATGCTGGGCATCATTCTGTACTGCTTCAGAGGCCGTCAGTTAAAACAGTTTTTAACTTCGCTGGCGCTTATCCGTGGCCAGGCTTCGGTAGTTACTTACCTGCTAATTGGCTATGTTGCTATGTTTGTCCTGTACAACCTGTTACCGCTGGACCTGACCTTAAGCCCGGTAGAGCTGTATAAAAAGTGGCGTGAAGGCCGTATTGTGCTGCTGCCATTTGCGGGCTACCGCGGCTCGGCTGCCGACATTGGCTATGCGGTCCTCAGCGATATTCTGTTGTGGTGCCCTATCGCGGTGCTGTTGTATCTGCAGCAACAGCAGGCTGGCATAAAGCTGTACGGTAAGGTGCTGTTACTGGCGCTGCTGCTGGAGTTTTGCCAGCTGTTTGTATACAGCCGGGTTACCGATATCAGTGATGTACTCTGCGCCTTAATAGCCACCTGGCTTAGCGTAACGTTGTTGCGTTTGTGGCAACGCAGCCCGGCCAGCAATATTGCCGGTCCAACGGCAAAACTCACGCCGTGGTTACTGTGGCCAGGTGCCATTGTGCTGTACAGCCTGCTGCTTTTAATGCTGTTTTGGTATCCATTTAACTTTAATTTTGACTGGGCTTTTATCAACCAGCGGCTGCAGGCTGCACAGGGCAAGGTGCTGCTGGAGTCGCTGTACTTTGGCACTGAGTACCGTGCTATTACTGCACTGCTGCAAAAACTGCTGGCATTTCTCCCGCTTGGGGTATTACTGGCGCTGTTTCAGCACAGGTTGTCACTGCGCTGGCAGCAACAAACCTTGCAGATTGTTGGCAGTATTTATGTCATTAGCTTGGCATTATTATGCGAGGGCATGCAGCTGGCATTGCCCGGTAAAACTGTGGATATTACCGATGCCATACTGCAAATAGGTGGTGCTGCAGCAGGCTTTGGTTTTACTGTTTTTTTCGCTAATCGCCTGCACCAGCCAGACAGCGCTGGGGTTAATCCCCTCCATGCCGTACCACCTGGCTTATCAACCCCGATAGCCGCGAAACCAGCATCAGGGTTGTACATAAAGCTCGGCAGCCATTTGGCTGTATCAATGCTGGTCATGTTTTTATTAAGCCAGTTGCCGGCATTACCCTACAATGTGCGGGAACTGCTAAGCGATAATATCAGTGCTATTCCTGGTTTGTGCCTGATGCTATACCTGCTGGCTATGCCCGCAGTGTTGAGCTTTAACAGCTATGCCCGTTTTATCCTCTGGGCCCCACTACAGTGTGTTACGCAGAGCCTGGTTATATTCTGGCTGCTGTATGCCACCGTACCGACAGAATCACTGCATGACATTGTTGGCGCCCCGGTAACAACGCTGCCACGGGCCATTGAGCTAATGCTGCGTTTTATCGGCTTTTTTAGCCTGTTCCAGTTTAACTGTATGGCAGCACTGCAATTTATTTACAGCCGTAGCAAAATACCCGCCACCATTTTATGGCTCGGGGCGAATGCTGCTGTGGCGTTGTTCTGGTATCTGGCCGTAGTAAAAATGGCCGCAACTGACAATATTGTTGAACTATTGGCAGACGGCGGCAGCCTGGCTGCCATAACAGCACTGACTGCGTGGCTGATGTTGTTGTTTAGCCTTGCCGCTTATTTAGCTCAGCAGTGCTGTACCCCGGTGCCCACCCGCTGGAAATATCTGCCACTGCTTATCGTATTTGGGCTGCCACTGTCCTGGTGGTTGCTGCAAAATGCCACTGAAAGTGTTATCGTCAAATACCAGCAAGCTTATTCAGCGCTACAGTTTTTGCTCAGTACGGACAGAACCCAATATGCCGCTCCGCTGCAATTATTTATGCGCTACAGCCTGGCGTTTATCACACTGCTTGGGCTGTTGTGCTGGTTTTTTATTCCGGCTTTAGCGCTGCGGCGCAATGTAAAATTCTCTGGTTCAGGGGCTTAACCATTCCATGCTAAACAGGTTATCGCGCTATTTTTTGCGCAGCGTAGTGTTATTGGCAGTGCTTGCCGTGGCGTTGTTTTTTCTTATTACATCAAAACCGGTGTTATCACAGCGTACTATAGAAGCCAGCGATGTTACCACGGCGCAGCGTGTGCTGTCTGACACGGTGCAGCATCTGGCGCAGCCGGGCGGCAATATAAAACTGATCTTTGATCAAACACAGCTGGATGCGCTAATGAACGTGGCCAGCTATGCCCTGCCACAAGTAGAGTTTAGTGGTGTGCTTAATCCGTTTGGCGTAGCTTTGCATGGCCAGGCCAACCTGCCGCTAAGCTGGCCCAGGCGCGGTATACAAACATCCTGTTTATTTATGCCATCAGACAAAGGTTTCGCTATTGAACACTGCAAACTGGGCGCAATAAAACTACCGGGCTGGGTTGCTAACCCATTGCTAAAGCTAATGGTGCGCACTGTTATTGCCACACCGGCAGATCAGCAGTTGCTGGCCTTATTCGCCAGAGGCGAGCTGATAAACAACCGTCTGCATTTTGAGGCGGCCAATGCCAGCCCGATTAAACTAAGCCTGCATCCGCAAATTCATCGTCCATTTGGTTTTGGCCCGGCCCAAAGCGCGGCAGCAGATGTTGAATTTTATCTGCAGCAGTTAAAACAGTTACAACGCCAGCATAAACGCGAGCGCCGGCTGGCATTTTTTGCCCACAAACTGTTACTTGTTGCTATAAACCGCTCAGACAACAGCGATTTAGAAACCGAGTATAAAAACGCACTTTGGGCTCTGGCTGTAGCCTTTGCCAACAAAAGATTTATTTATTACGCCAACCCTGACGTAAAGCTGCACCAGGTACCGAATATGCCACCTATGTTGCTTAATGGCCGGCGTGACCTCAGCTTGCACTTTTTGTATTCAGCCGTGCTGCAAATGTTGGGTAACACTCAGCTATCACAGCAAATTGGCAATCTGAAAGAAATTATGGATGCAGACAGAGACAGTGGAGGCTCGGGCTTCAGCTTTGTCGACCTGGCAGCAGACAGAGCCGGAACCCATTTTGCTGAGCACTTAGCATCAGTAACGCCGCAACGGTTGAACCAGTTTAACAGCCTGACATTTGAGCAAGCGATAATGCCGCCAACACAGGATTTACCCGAAGGTTTGACTGAACAACAATTACAACAACAGCTTGGCGGTTATAACGGCACAGGTTTTAAACAGCTGGAACAGGAGATTACCCGGCGCATTAACGCATTAAAGCTATATAACAGCCAGCAAGAGCTGGCAGCAAACTAAAAATCATCATGGTAATAGTGCCCGGCGTTAAACTGCTGCACGATATTTTTTATCCGTAGCTGCACGTCATCAGGCAGTTGTTTGCGCCACTTATAGGCAGATTGCAACGGGTCTTTAGTGGTACTGTAATAAGCACTGTTGTCGCTGCCATGTACCGACTGCGCCAGATATTGCAGGCATTGCTGATCTGCTTTTAAGCCACAAAATGCCAGACACTGCTGCAACACCTGTTGTGGGTTTTTACACAAGTTTTCATATATCAGTACCATGTTGCTGCTGTCACCTGCACATTGCGCCAGGGCAAAATCATTAATAATACCCCAGCGTACTGCCAGCCGCTCTTCCTTACTCATTTGCTTTAAGCTGTCCAGGCTAAAACGCTGCTCGCCACTTTGCTGCAGTAATTTACTGTACAGATCCCAATCTTCCCAGATGGGCAAACCACCATCAAATAAGCCGGCGTCCTGCCCTTTTAATGTAGAGGCAATATGGCCGCACGGATGGCGTAATATATGAATGCTGTATGCCGGCACCAGTTGTTTAATCGCCGCCATGCGGCCAAGCGACTCGATTGACTTCCAGACGATCTGTTGCTGCGCAGATTGCAACCGTAATGGCTTAATAAACCGTGGCGCTCCTAAGCGGCCAGCTATTTTAGTGCCGTATGCGCTGCCCAGAAACAACAGCCAACTAAGCGGATTTAGGTAGTCTTTGGCAAAAAACGGCCGCGAGGCTATAACTTTTTCCGCTTTGCTGGCAAACCATAACTCAAGTTGTGACTGCAGCGGATACTGTGTTGCTTCCTCTGCTTTTAACAATAACGGAATAGCCATATTCGGCTGTACGCTGTCTGGCTCATGCAAATAGTACGTCTGGCGCTGTGCATCAAACAGTTTACCAAGCCAGGTAGTGCCGGAACGGGGCATGCCAAATAACAAAATACAGTGTTTGTTCGTCATTAAAATATCCTTATTAACAGCGCTATGTTGCCGGTTATTCACACTCCAATGACTGGTGTGTTCAAAACTGGAAATAAATAAAAGGCGCTTCGCCCGATCCCAGCATAAGCATACTGTAAAGTAACAGTACGACAACTGAAGCCTGTAGTAGTTGTGGTATGGTCAGGTAACGTTGTTGCCATAACGCAATATAATGCTGCGGGATCAGGTGCAATAATACTGCCACCAGTAACGCAACGGCACCGACAGTAGTAAGATGAAATGATAATGCCATGTTATGCCAGATAGCCTGCAGGTACCCTCCGGCTTGATGCAGATCTTCAGCTCTGAACATTACCCTTAATAAACATACCAGAAAAAACGTTCTTAGCACTGAGAGCGCCCAGCGCCAACCTGTTTGACTGCCAAACCAGCCGTACTTACGCATATAGCGCTCAAACGCAACCAACACGCCATGGCATAAACCATAAAGCAGAAAATTCCAGCCTGCCCCATGCCATACCCCTATGGCAACAAAGGTGAGTACCAAATTGATATAAACATTACCGCGTTTACTGCCACCCAGCCCGTGGTAAAGGTAGTCGCGGAAAAAAGACGACATAGAAATATGCCAGCGCTGCCAGAAATTAGAAATACTGTCGGCCAGGTAAGGCCGGTTAAAATTTACAGGCAACTGATAACCCAGTAAACGGGCGCAGCCTCTGGCAATATCGGTATAGGCGGAAAAATCCATATACACCTGAAAACTGTAACCTATTAATGCCAGCACTAAAAACGCGGAAGAATGGTTAGCATAGTCCGTAAAGGCCGGGTCAACCAAATGCAGCGCCAGTATATCTGCCAGCAGTACTTTTTTGATCAGGCCGCGGATAATAAGCATAACCCCTTCCTGCTGTGCAGCGCTGTCAGCAGGGATATGCTGCGCCAGTTGCGGCAGAAAATAACTGGCGCGCACTATTGGTCCGGCAACCAGTTGCGGAAAAAACGATACAAACAGTGCAAAGTCGGCCAGCGAATCAACAGGGTCCAGCTGCCGGCGATAAATATCTATGGTGTACGACAACGCCTGAAACGTATAAAACGAGATCCCCACCGGCAAAATAATATGCAGAATATTAATATGCGACGACATGCCCAGCATGGAAGCGACGGCATCCAGATTAACAAGAAAGAAATTAAAATACTTAAACAGCCCCAGCACACCTAAACTAAACAGCAGCGATACCGCCAGCCAGATTTTGGGCCTTGCCGAGTAACGAATTAACCGGCCACAGTAGAAATTTACTACTGTCATAGCGCACAGCAAAGCACCAAAACGCCAATCCCAGCTCATATAAAACCAGTAACTGGCCAGCAATAGCAGCATCTTCTTCTGGCCGTTGTGCTGAATCAGCCGCAGCAAAATAACCAAAGCAATTAAAAACACGTAGAACTGAAATGACGTAAAACTCATGGTGCTACCTGCCGCGTATCTTTTAATACCTGCGCCAGCGCAGCAGCAACAGCCTGCTCACCTTTAGCTGAAAAATGCACGCTGTCAGTAAAGTATTCGCGCCCACCGGGCACCTGCCCGGACAAACTGACATAATGCACATCAATGAACTCAGCAGCTACTTGCTGTAGCACCTGGTTGTACTGTTCAAACACCTCAGAAAACTGTCCGACTGTTAAACACGGCGTGTAATAAAGTGCTGAAGCGGCCAGTTGCTGCTGTAACTGCAGTGGCTGATCTTTGCGAAAGGAGCGCAAATTTTCCGCAAACAATATGGTTTTTACCTGTCGCTGTTGCGCCAGATTAACTATTTGCCTTAGAGAGGCAGCATATTGCTGCAGGTAGGGGCTAAGGTCAGGCATCGGGGAATGCTTGTATGGCACGTAGCGTAAATCTGTGCTGTTTTTCAACAGTAAATCCACGCTTAATAGCCATTTTGGTGCTGGTAACTGCGGCAAGGCATAACTTTTAGCGCTGTTGCTACGCTGACACAGCCGGCCAATATCGTTGCTTAAACCAGAATAAAGAATTAATACATCTTCTGACAAGCCCGCCAGTTGCCCGGCATATAACAAATACTGGCTGCCAATATCATTTCCCGGTATACCGGCATTAATGACCTCAAGCGGCATATCGGTGCTGATGCGCTGCAATATCGCCGGAAAAGTATCATCGTTGGTAGCCGCATAAGCACCATAAGTGCTCGACGCGCCAAGCGCGATAACTCTGGTAGTACTGCTTGTTTTTGCTCCGACAGCTGCAGAGCGCAGCCCCAGTTGATTACTTTGTACCTTAATGCTGCTGCCGGCAAATTCGATATCCGGTGCCAGCAGCTGATAGCCATCATGTTGCACAAAAAGAGAAACAGCTTGTGCACTGTCAGCAAAGGCGGCGTTAAGAATGCTATTGCCAAACTTTAGCTGCGCCCTTACTTGCAGCACAAATTCCATCAGTACAAACAACAGCAGGGCCAGTAATAAGGTTTTCCCTATCTGACTGTCCTTAGCCATGTTGAAGTTCTCTGTTTAGTGGTTATAAGATCACAGTAAAATCTCCGCCACTGCTGCATGGCCAAGAAAGTCCTGTGGGCTTGCAGTGGGCCCGTAAGCCCCAGACTGGTACACCACTACCCAGTCTCCTATGTCAGCCTGCGGCAGGTTGACTTTATCTGCGAGTATATCCAGTGGCGTACATAAAGGCCCCACCACTGTTACCGGTTCAGCAGCAGCTTGCTGCATTTTATTGCCAATAGCTACCGGATAATTTTTACGGATCACCTGGCCAAAATTGCCGGAATTTGCCAGATGATGATGTAAACCACCGTTACACACCAGATAGGTTGTGCCCCGCGACACTTTTTTATCCACCACCTGGCAAGCATAAACGCCAGCTTCTGCTACCAGATAACGGCCAAGCTCAATTACCAGCTCTATACCGGCAAGGGCTTGCTCGTATTGTTGTAGCAGGTGTTTAAGCGATAAACCAATAGGCTGTAAATCAAGCCGTTTTTCGCCGGGAAAATAAGGAATACCAAAACCACCACCCAAATTGATCAAATCAGGCCGGTATGGGCAAGCGGCAACCAGTTTAGCCGCCAGATCAAACGTAAGCTGATGTGCTTCTGTCAGTGCTTCAGTTTTTAGATTTTGCGAGCCGCAAAAAATATGAAACCCACGCAACTTCACCGGCATGGCGGCAATCTGGGTCAGTAGCTCAAACACTTGATCTTCATCAATACCAAAAGGCTTAGCGCCACCGGCCATTTTCATGCCAGAAGCTTTAAGCTCAAACGCCGGGTTAACCCGCAGTGCTACCTGTGGTATGACCTTATGCTGTTCACCCAACCGGCAAATACGCTGCAACTCACCGGCCGATTCTACATTTAGCGTTACGCCAGCTGTAATAGCAGCGGCAAGCTCCGTATCGGTTTTACCGGGGCCGGCAAAACTGATATCGGCTACCGGCATACCGCTTTGTAATGCCAGTAGCATTTCTTTTTGTGATGCAACATCAAAACCATCCACCAACGGGCGCATATGCTGCACAACAGGCCAGTATGGGTTGGCTTTTACCGCATAGTGCAGCTTAATTCTGCCAGGAATTGCCGCCCTGAAACGTTGGATCTGTTGGTTTATAACTTGGCGGTCGTAAGCATAAAACACGGTTTTGCCCAGCATAGTGCTAATAGCAGTAAGGCTGAAGCCGCCCAGCAGCAAATTATCGCCCTGACAGCTAAATTGCGACATAAGCTCATGCTGCGGCGCTTGTGGCCGTGTTTCTGTGTTCAGGGTACTACTCATCTGGATGCCTCATTAAAATAACCCCGGTATTGCTCTGACAATAGCTTACGGTCAATTTTACCATTGGCATTTTTTGGCAACCCCTGCTGCACAATTAAGGCTTTTGGCTGCATAAAATTAGGCAAACTACGTTTTAGCTGGGTTGTCCAGTTAGCAATGTCAGGCTCACTACCGTCTTTACAGGCAAATAACACCAGAATGGCTTGCTCCAGCTCAGGGTGAGGTACGCCGATGGCGGCTACATCAACCAGTGCAGGGCTAAGTTGATAAACGGCCTCTTCCACTTCAGTAGGGCTAACCCGGTAACCTGAGGTTTTAATCATTTCATCGCGCCGGCCAATAAAGTATAAAAAGCCATCTTCATCGCAGCGCACCGTATCGCCAGACCACACTGCAAGTTGCGGTAGCTGGATACCTTTAGGTGCTACCGGGTCAAACTTAAAACGCTCGGCTGTTTTATCCGGGGCATTCCAGTAACCCAGGCTAACCAGAGGGCCGCGATGCACCAGCTCTCCTGGCTCATTTGGCGCACACAAGCTGCCGTCTTCACGCACAACGACAATCTCGGCATTGGGAATAGCTTTACCCATAGAGCCGGGCCGCTTTTCCAGCTCGGCTGGCGGCAAATAGGTAGAGCGGAAGGCCTCGGTTAAACCATACATTAAATAGGGTTCAGCCTTATTAAATACCTGCTGCAGCTGTTGCAGCAAAGCTTGTGGCATAGCCCCACCGGAGTTGGTCAGATAACGCACAGTATCGGTGCTGCCTTCAACCCAGTTTGCTTTGGCCAGTTGCGCCCACAAAGGCGGTACCGCAGCAATGCCGGTTACGCCGTACTGCTGCACCGTACGCACTACATCCTGCACCAGGAAAAAATCCAGCAACACAACACTGGCACCGGTTAAAAACGCGGTGGTCAGCTGGCTCAGGCCATAATCAAAGCTCAGGGGCAACAATGCCAGTAATACATCATCGGCTGTATTGTTAAGATAACTGGAGACACTCTGAGCGCCCACCAGCATGTTGCGGTGTGACAACACCACCCCTTTGGGTTTACCGGTGCTGCCCGAGGTATACAAAATAGCCGCCATATCCTGATCGGTTGCATGCGGATATAACTGCAATGTTCTGTGGCTGACGTCAGCATAAAACGACTTCAGCTGAATATGCGCCAGCGGGCTCATATCTTCAGTAACGTCAGTCAATAACACTGTGTGCAAATCACTGCACAAATGCAGTTCTTCTTCCAGGGTCGCCAGCCGGTCTTTGCTGGTAATCAGCACCCGGACATTACAATCCTGCAGTATATGGGCTACCTGCGCCGCCTTTAAACCCGGATTCACCGGCACAAATACCGCACCGGCCATTGCGCAGCCAAACAGGCTGAACACGGTTTCAAATTGTTTAGGCAGGTACACCGCCACCCGATCAAAACGCTTAACATCCTGCGCTTGCAACTGCACAGCAGTTGTTGTTACGCCTGAAGCAAGTTCAGCATAAGTTAAGGCGGTATTTTTAAAGTACAGTGCAGGACGCTTAGGAAAACGTGCAGCAGACTGGGTAACGATATCGTGGAGATTTTTGGTCATAGTATCCTTCAGACCTTTCACTTTTTATCCCTTTGTGTGCAATAATAAAACAGTTTTGCGGAAAATCCGACTGTAATTTATCTACTCTGTGTAGTTTAACCGCAGCGGCCCCTTTTACGCAAATCAGGGAACTACCTGTCATTTTAAGGAAGCATTATGCCACACCAGCAACTTCTCGCTGATATCTTACGCGCCGTCTTGCAAATAGATAAACAATTTACCGACGATACCCCCTTGCTGGGAGCTATTCCTGAGTTTGATTCTATGGCAGTTATTGCTGTAATAACCGAACTGGAAGAGCAACTGGGTATCCAGATTAATGATGATGAAATATCCGCCGAC
Organism: Gammaproteobacteria bacterium HGW-Gammaproteobacteria-15; assembly: GCA_002840125.1. GTDB lineage: Bacteria > Pseudomonadota > Gammaproteobacteria > Enterobacterales > Alteromonadaceae > Alishewanella. Next base: position 374,063 of record PGZF01000002.1, on the reverse strand, counting down.
GTCTTTGAAAACTTTGGCCAGTTAAATAAATTCGTCACTCAAAAACAAGCTGCCTGACATCGCATTATGCCTTATATGGTACAGCGTCAGACAGTAAAACCTTAGGTATAAAGGACACAGTATGCAGAGTTTTTCCCGTGTATCAGTAATAGGTTTGGGCTATATAGGTTTACCTACCGCCGCAGTTATCGCCTCCCGTGGGGTGGAAGTGCTCGGCGTTGATGTGTCAGAGCATGCGGTTAACACCATCAATCAGGGCAAAATTCATATTGTCGAACCTGATTTGGATATGCTGGTACAAGCTGCCGTCACCACCGGGAAATTAAAGGCATCTTTAACACCGGAACCGGCTGAAGCTTTTATGATAGCGGTGCCCACGCCGTTTAAAGAAAATAAAACCCCTGACTTAAGCTATATCAAGGCTGCGCTGGAAAATATTGCCCCGGTTATCGCGAAAGGCAACCTTATTGTGCTTGAATCAACCTCTCCGGTTGGTACTACCGATAAAATTTCAGCCTGGCTGGCTGAACTGCGCCCGGATTTGGTTATGCCACATCAGGACCCGGACAAAGCCGATGTTTTTATTGCCCACTGCCCCGAGCGCGTATTACCTGGCCGGGTATTGCAGGAGTTGGTCAGCAACGACCGGATTATTGGTGGTATTACCGAGCGTTGTGCGCAAAAAGCCGTTGCCCTGTACCACCTGTTTGTCCGCGGCGAATGTTTACTAACCAACGCCCGCACAGCAGAGATGGCTAAGCTGACAGAAAACTCGTTCCGCGACGTCAATATCGCTTTTGCCAATGAACTGTCGATGATTTGTGATCACTTAAAAATTAATGTCTGGGAACTGATCAAACTGGCCAACCGCCACCCACGGGTTAATATTTTAACACCAGGCCCTGGCGTAGGTGGCCACTGTATCGCTGTTGATCCATGGTTTATTGTTGACTCCGCGCCAGAGCAGGCGCAGATTATCCGCAAGGCGCGTGAAATTAACGACAGTAAACCGCTTTACGTGATTGATAAAATAAAGCAGGCCGCTGATCAGTTTAAAAAGCCGGTAATAGCCTGTTTAGGCTTAGCGTTTAAAGCTGATATTGACGATTTACGTGAAAGCCCGGCGCTGGATATCGCCATGTCATTATTAAAAGACAATATTGGCGAAATTTTGCTGGTAGAGCCTAATATTAAACAGCTACCGAAAAAGTATGCAGACCACAACGACAAGCTAACTTCTTTGCCACAAGCATTAGAGCAAGCCAATGTATTGGTGGTTCTGGTCGACCATAAGCAGTTTAAAACCCTGCACCCGGTAGATGTAGCAACCAAAGTTGTTATTGATACCAGAGGCATTTTCGGTTAACGAAAACCATTTCGCTACAAGGAGTGTAACTATGAAAAAAACTACCCTGCTCGCCAGCGCCGTTATGCTGGCGCTGCTTTCCGGTTGTGGCAGTAAAGACGCAACAGAGCATTACAGTGATGCGCTGAGCTTTATTCAGAATAAACAATACAGCGCTGCTGTAATCGAATTAAAATCGGCTGTGCAGCAAGAACCGGAAAATGCAGAATACCGTTTGGCTCTTGGTTTACTCCAGTTGCAGATTGGCGACAGTATATCTGCAGAAAAAGAGCTGGCCCGCGCACTGAGTTATGGCACTGACAAACAGAAAGTGGCTTTGCCGCTGGTTCGCAGTAGCTATCAGGCGGGTGATTATCAGGCAGTGCTGGCGCACTTTTCTGATGAGACACTACCACCGGAACAGCAAGTTTATATTGACGTATACCGAGCTCTGGCTCAGTTAGAGCTCGGTGACGCCGAGGCTGCAATAGCACTTTTTGACCAACTGGCAACACAAAACAACTTCAGCGATGCGGCAATTTATGCCCAGGCGCACTTACTTATTGCCAATCGCAATAATAGCCAGGCGCTTGAGATCATTAATCAGGTGCAGCCTGACAGCTTACTTTATGCTGAAGCATTATTTCTGCAAGGCAGAACTCAGTTAGCAGAAGAGCAGCATGCCGCCTCTATTGAAAGCATGCGCAACTATCTGACCATGGTGCCCAATAACTTGCAGGCCCGCCTGATGCTGACGCAAAACCTTGTCAGCACAGAGCAGTTTGATTTAGCAGATAAAGAATTAGCCTTGCTGCTAAAAGCATTTCCAAATCAGCCGTTTACTAATTATTTGAAAGCGGTGTTGGAGTATGAGCGCGAGAACTACACCCTGGCCAAAGAACATGTTGAAAAAGCCATCAACAATGGCCTGCGTAATACCAGCGCACGTATTATTGCTGCATTAGCATCTCTGCATCTGGGGCTGGAGAGCCAGACATTAAACCATCTGAGCGCGATACAAAACCAATTGCCGCAATATCCGCCGTTGCAAAATCTTTACGCTTCACTGCAATTAAAGTCTGGCCAGCTTGACCAGGCTCAGGCGATTCTGGTTAACCAGGATCCGCAGGCAATGGATTACAAGTTACTCGCAGCAACGTCTTTCCAACTGATTAAACAAGGTTCCGGCAGTGCAGCACAAGAGCTGATTGCCAAATATGAATTAAGTGAAAACAGTAAAGATGTCGCCTCAATGACAACTTTAGGCCTGCTTAAAATGGGCATTGATGGCCAGGAATCAAGCGGCTTACGCGATCTTGAACAAGCCCTGCAATTGGACCCAAGCCAGAGTCAGACCCGCGTGGTGCTTGCTATCAGTTACCTCAGACAAAAAGAGTATGACAAAGCCTCAGCCATAGTTGATGAGTGGCTGACAGACGAAAAGCTGGCTGTTGTTGGCTACAATCTGAAAGCTTATGGCGCTATGCTACAAAAGCAGTTTGATGAAGCTGAAGTGTTTCTGCAACAAGCGCAGCAAGCCACTCCTGACCAACCTTTTACTTTACTATTGCAAGCCCTTGTTGCCGGCACGAAAAGTGATTTTGTGCAAGCAAAGCAACTTCTGGTTAGATCGATAGAGAAGCATCCAACTTACCTGCCGGCATTACAGCAGTACTATGCGCTGAGCAAAGATGATGACAAAGGTGCTGACGCAATAAAACGGGCTGGCGCTATTTTAAAAGATAACCCGGGCAACAACGCACTACGATTAACGTTAGCCCGTATGCATTACCAACAACAAGACTTTAAAAAAGCTATAGAGGTAATTGGCGATCCATCAGTGAATATGGTTAATGCCACAGCAGCTTACTGGCTGACTTTAATAGACTCACATGCCCAGCTTGGTAATCAGAAAGAGGTGCTGGCTTTAAGCGAACGCTGGTACCAGCAAGAGCCCGAAAACCTGCGGGCAGCATACTTCTATGCTACCAGCCTCAGCCTGGCTAAACGCCATGCGGAAGCGATAAATGTTGCTGATAAACAACTGGTTAAACATCCGAAAAACCCAATGCTGCTGCGCAGTAAAATCATGGCATTGTCTGAATCTAAAGACTACACCAAAGCTTTGGATAGCTTCAAAAACCTGACAGAGCAAGATGCAGCAACGGCTGAAATGCAGTTTTTAAAAGGCCGGGTACTGTTTTTAAACGGCCAGATCCCACCGGCAATTACTGCTTTTAATCAAAGCTATCAGTTAGCGCCAACAGATCAGACAGCCATGTTTATTGCTGAAATTTATTCAAAAGACTATTCACACCAACGTGCTGTAGAGTTTTTAGAAGGCCATTTCAGTAAAAACCAGGCTAGTGGCAACCTGAAACTGTTTTACGCCAACCTGCTACTGGAATCTGATAAGAAAAAAGCCTTCGGCCTTTATGATGAAATTTTGCAGGCCTCTCCTGACAACTACATCATACTGAATAACTATGCCTGGATCCTGGCAGAGCAAAACCAGTTACCTGAAGCCAAACAGCATATTGAAAAAGCGATAAAGCAGGCACCAAAGCACCCCGACGTATTAGACACTTATGGCAAAGTACTGATGAAGATGGACAACCTGCCAGACGCCATAAAAGCCTTTGAGCAGTCTCTGGCGATAAGGCCTGAGAATGATCTGGTTAAACTTAATTATGCAGAAGCACTGGTACGTTCTGATAATAAAAGCAAAGCTAAAACGGTATTGGCTAATGTAAAAAGCCGTGATGCTGAAATCATCAAACGGGTCGACGCCATTAATAGCATGTTGTGATAAAACTGCTGTGCTGCAGCAATGCAGCACAGCCTCTGTTAAAGCAGCTTCACTATGAAAAAACACCTCCGGCTACTGTCACGTAATTTTACAACATCAGTTTCCACCCTCACCACCAAGCTCGCAAGTTATTGATAAAAAACAATAAAAAAAGTTGGCACCAAAACTGCTTATATATAAGTCGATTGCTTGAGGATAAGTTTGCGGGGCACCCCAGCTAACTTGTGTGGAAACTTCACTAAGGAAATGAAAATGAAAAAATTACTTGCAGGATTATTTTTAGCTGGAGCGGCGGCCTTTAACGCCAGTGCTTCAGTAATTATGTTTGACGACAGCTCATTTGGCGGTTCAGGTTCTACCATGTTTGACGAAATCGACTGGGATCCGGATCTGGCACAAGTGACTCAAACTGACACTAACGGCAATGGTTCAATTTTTGGTGGTCAGGATGATTTTATGGAGTTCGGCCAGACATTAATGGTTAACTTCAAACAATCAGGTATGCCAAACTTTTTACCATCAGCATACGAAGTATTCCTGGACTATGAATTTAATGGTACAGCAGAAGCCTTCCCTAACTTCGGCGGTTTAATTCAGGTTTTATTTGCTGGCGGTTCTGCCACTTTATGGGCTGACACCACTGTAAACGGTGCTTACGATGCAGGTACTGCGACTGCTTTAGGTACTTTTTCATTGGTTAACGGCAACTGTATGACAAGTGTTGCTGGTGTTGGTGCTTGTGATATCACCATGAAGTTTAACGCTAACCCAGGTTACTTCTACCACAATGGTAATGATATCTCTGGTAACAATGCTGTGTACTCACAACTGATTGTTACTGTGCAGAACATTATTGGTTTATCACCAAACTATAACGGTGTTCCAGGTTCTACTCAGGAATTCCAAATCCGTCACGATGGTAACCAAACCTTCACTGTACCAGAACCAGCAAGCTTAGCATTGTTAGGTTTAGGTCTGTTAGGTTTACGTCTGAACCGTCGTAACAAAGCCTGATGTATCAGCGCTAATTAGAAAGGGCATCTGATGATGCCCTTTTTTATTGTCTTTTACACTGTATGTTCTGAGTGAGCATTTTTTTGCGTAGTATCTCTGCTTACTCTACCAGCAATTGTTGCAGGCTAAACCGCAGCGAACGCGAAGCTGGTTGCTCACTACGCCCTACCCGGCCAAAAAATACCTTATTAGTAAATACTTGTGGCGGTAATAACGCAGCCAGCTTTTTGTCCATCGCCACTGCGTTGTCAAATGCTTGCTGGTTAGTGGTAAACTGCACGTTGTCACGCAAATAGCCGGAAAAAATAACCGGTGTCTGTTCAGGCTGAAAGCCTAGTTTTAGCTTAGTTGCCGTAAGCCAAAAACGCTGTAAAGCGCGCCCTGCGGCTACCTGCTGATCCAGGGTTAGCGGAGCATCAGCAGCAGTGCTATACAGCACAAAGTGTGCGCTGCAGCGTAATGCCGGTAATAAATCCAGTTGCAACCTGGGTGCTATGGTTCCCCCCATATATTTGGCCATAAACTCAAAGCGCTCCCAGCTTGCCAGCGCCCATTTCATCAGTTTTGCCGTGGCGGCATCTACCCCTAATGCCTGCTCGGGGATTTTGTCTATACTGAACTGCTTACCCCAATCGATAATTTTACTATGTACATCATAGCCCTCTTTCATAATGAGCCGGGTGTAAGCATTACCATATAATAACTTAGCGATAGTCCAGCGCTCAGCTGTACTTTCAAACCAATGCACCGCAAAGCCGGCTGGTAAGGCCATTTCAAGCTGACGCTTTTCCTCTGCGCTCAGTGCCGCAGTGCCCATTGGCCTGCGTTGTACGGTTCGGGTTTCAATATAGGGGGCAAGCGCATCAGCTTTAATGCTGCTGTCTTGCAGCAAAGCAATTTTGTACACCGGATGCTCTGCATCAGAGCGGTCAATATCGCTTATTTCCAGCTGATATCCGCGTTCAGAAGCCGCGATACGGGCAGTTTCGAGTAAAGCACCGTGGGCCATATTGCTGGCGAAGCCGTTTAAATCGTATACCACATCGTGGCGGGTATCATTGCCCAGAATGTCGCAACTTAATGCCGATGTCGGTCGAAAACGCCAACATTGGGTATTATCCCCACTGGGCGCCCAGCGGGCTTTATCTAATACATAACGTAATGGATCTTGCTCCGGTGCAGTTTTAGGCGCTACCTGCACAGGTTGATTCAGAAAATACTTCCGGCCCAGTTGAAGTGCCAGCCGGTTTATTGGATTGGCATTGCCAAAAGGCCGCCAGCTCACTTTATAGCTATTACGATAGGCGTCAAACTGCAAGCTTCTGGGCGCCGCAATAACCTTCCCGCGGTTTAGCATTAACTTTAATGCCTGAGTTGCTGCAACACCAGCGCAAAGCTCGCAAGCCATAATAGTTGACGGCCCTTTGCGTTCAGGTAAATTAATACTCTCCGGCACCACTAAATAGGCGCTGTGCAGTCTGGCAGGCGATAACCCGACAAAAAAGCGCAAATACTGTTCATTTTCATCACAGCCATCAAGCAGAAAATATTGCTCAAATGTCATCTTGCCGGGCAAAAAGTTCAGGTTCGCCACCCCCATTCCCAAAGGCGCAGCGGTTACAGCCGGAATACCCGCATCATAGGCTTTTTGAAACATCAGGCTTCTGATTTTCAGCGCAAAAAAATCAAGGCCATCAATATATACATCAACATCCTGTAAAAAAGCATCGATATTACTTTCAGTAACACCGTCTGCAAAAGTGGTTATTTCCAGAGCAGGGTTAATGTCCAGCGCCATTGCTACCAGTGTATCGAGCTTTTTTTGGCCAACGGAAGATAATCTGGCACCAGCCTGACGGTTAAAATTTTCAATATCGAAACTGTCGAAATCTGCCAGGTGAAACCGGCCAACCCCAAGCCGGGCCAACGTCAGTAAGTGTGCTCCTCCAACCCCTCCCATACCGGCAATTGCCACGCGCTTACTGGCCAGCAATTGCTGCTCTGCTAAGGTGAGCCAGCCAATATTGCGCGAAAACGCTTTGTAGTAGTCAAAATCGGATGAACTCATACGATTAGTCCTTTTGCCGGATTAAATAAGGGTAAAGCCGCAGTTGCGGAGCTAACTGGCTTTTGAGCATATTAAACAGCTGCAGAATTTCCGGGTTAAGTGCCGAAATGAACTTATGCTCAGGAAGATAAAACAACGCGCGGGTGCCATGATAATCCATTTCATCACCGATTTGCTCAAACGCCAGCCCCAATCGCTCAAGGCGTTTTTTTAACCGGGGTTCTACCACAACAAACATAGCCTTGTGATGACACATTTGTACCAGCGCTATAATGCTCAGGTATAAGCCTATAGCAATATTGGGGAAATTTCTGCGCTCCTCTTCTGAAAATACATCTTTTTCCAGATTAATCTCGTTGATGACATAGGGCGTGTTTTGCTCACCTAACCGACGGCGAAACGCTTCAGGCACAGCAAGCCGGGAAATTTCACTGAAAGATCCGCGTTCAAATTCAGACAGATCAATTAAATCGGTTCTGACTGACGATAAGCAGTGCTGTTCAAACGGCAACTGATAAGACGGGTGTTCCGCTGGAGGAATAACCAGCCGTGCGGTGCCGGCATACTGGCCAGTCCTTTTATGCACCAACAGCAAGGCGAAAGAGTACTCGTCACACTCATCGGTTTCCATACCATTTTCGCGCAACGGCTCCCAGCCCAGTTCTTCACAGTACACTGAGTGTCTGATTTTAAAAGACTCTTGTCGTAATGCTGTTGAAGCGGCAAACTTAATTTCAAAATACTGCTTAAAGTTGTCGGCCAGGCTGACACAATCCATGATGATATCCAGTTAATACATTAGACTCAGTAAATATAGTAGCCACTCTTTGTTTGTTTTACATAGTAAAATCATCTAACAATGCGAATTTCATATACTAAATTATTTAGAGTCACATCAAGTTCACAATAATATTAACTAACTGTATATTTAGCCGCCAGCTGCTGCAACGATGCACCGGTAACCCGGTTTATCCGCCAATCATGCAGCATAGTGGCGCCCTGTGCCTGATAAAAATCTATCGCAGGTTGATTCCAGTCTAGTACAGACCACTCAAGACGGCCACAGTCGCGCTCGACAGCCAGTTTTGCAAGATAACTCAGCAGTACCCGGCCCAAACCTTTACCGCGATATTCAGGCAGTACAAACAGGTCTTCCAGATAAATACCTGGTTTAGCTAAAAATGTTGAATAATTATGAAAGAACAATGCAAAGCCGGCAGCCTTACCATCATATTCTGCGATGACAACCTCAGCATAAGCTTTGTGACCAAATAATGTCTGTTGTAATTTTTCTTCTGTAGCCACAACCTGATCTGACAGCCTTTCATATTCAGCCAGCCCTTGAATAAAAGTTAATATAACAGGTACATCGTGCGGGGTGGCTAAACGCAAATGAATTTTATCAGACATAACAGCTCCTTAAAGCAATAAAAAAAACGCCGACACAGCATCAGGCTCTGTCGGCGTTTGAGTGTAGCAAGTTGTTTAGACGACGTCAGCTGAGACTAAAGCACGACTTTCCAGATCGCCCGCCTTAAAGCTGTCTACGCTGATAGCGCTAAAACGCAAGGCATTCATTTTCAATAACTGTTTAGATTCCGTGTCGCTTATCACTTCAGCCAGTAAGGCTTGCTCAATGGTTTGCTCCAGTGGTTGCTTACGCGGCAGCTTACCATCGCGCTGGGCCTGATAAATCTTCTTCATTACAGGCTGCGCTTCATACATTGCTATAAAAGCGCTTTCCATCAACCCCGTTGCATCGTCCTCCCCCTCGCCGATGTAACACAGATGTGTTAACCGGTCGCGTACCACACCAGGTTTGGACATCGCTTCGCAGATCTGAATAGCGGTATCGTCATCTGGCATTTTGTAGCCTATGCCGAACGGAAATACCAGAACACGCAATAACCCGGCAACAAAGCGATTAGGAAAGTTAGCAAAGAAGCCATCAAAAGCACGGCCAATTTCAAACAACGCCCGCTGCAGGCTGTAATGCACAAATGGCAGATCACATTGCTGACGACCATTATCTTCATAGAATTTTAATACAGCGGAGGCAATATACAGCTGGCTTAATACATCACCTAAGCGCGCTGACAGCATTTCACGGCGTTTTAACTCACCGCCTAAAATCAGCATCGAAAAATCTGCACTTAATGCCAAGCCACGGCTCATACGGCTTAACTGTTTATAATATTTAGCAGTTTCACCAGATACTGGAGCAGTGTTTAAAGCACCTGCTGTTATACCCTGCCACAGCGCACCGAAAGTATTCCCCATAGCAAAGCCGATATGCTTAAGCAGCAAGCTGTCAAATTGTTTTAAGCCCTGCTCTGCATCCGGGTTTGCCGCCGCTTCCAGTTCCGCCAGTACATAGGGATGGCAACGCGTTGCGCCCTGACCGAAAATCATCAGGTTACGGGTCAGAATATTTGCGCCCTCTACCGTAATGGAAATGGGTATACCCATATAACCATGTGCCAGGTAGTTTTTCGGCCCGATCTGAATAGCGCGGCCAGCATGAATATCAAAGGCATCATTCATTAAGGTTCGCGACATTTCAGTCATGTGGTATTTGGCAATGGCCGTTACCACGCTTGGGCTTAGCTTCATATCGATAGCACCGGCTGTCATAACCCGCATGGCTTCAAGGCTGTAGGTAAAACCGCCGATACGGGCCAGTGATTCCTGAACACCTTCAAACTTACCAATCGATAAGCCAAACTGCTGGCGTACATAGCCATAGGCACCGGTCATTCGCGCTGCCAGGTGCCCGGTAGCGGTGGCTAAGGCTGGCAGACTGATACCCCGGCCTGCTGATAAACATTCAACCAGCATCCGCCAGCCACGGCCGGCATAATCAGGGCCACCAATAATCCATTCCAGTGGAATAAACACATCTTTACCGTAGGTGGTACCATTCATAAACGCCATATTCATCGGGAAGTGGCGGTCACCAATCTCAACACCTTTATGGCTGGTAGGAATAAGCGCACAGGTAATACCCAGCTCTTCTTTATTCCCAATTAAGCCATCCGGATCATACAGTTTAAAGGCCAACCCCAGCACTGTTGCCACCGGTGCTAATGTAATGTAGCGTTTATCCCAGTTAAGACGAATACCAACGACTTCTTTACCTTCAAACTCCCCCTTACATATAATACCGGTATCTGGAATACCACCAGCGTCAGAGCCTGCCTCTGGGCCCGTCAACGCAAAACAGGGCACATCAGTACCATTGGCTAAACCGGGCAACCAAAAGTCTTTCTGCTGCTGTGTGCCGTAGTGCATTAGCAACTCGCCAGGGCCTAATGAGTTAGGCACCATTACGGTTACTGCTGCAGTTAAACTGCGGGTAGCAATACGCGAAACAATAGTTGAGTTGGCAATAGCAGAAAACTCGCGGCCACCGTAGGATTTAGGAATAATCATCGCGAAGAAGCCTTCACGTTTTAAGAAATCCCATACCTCGGTAGGCAAATCCCGCTGTTCTTGCACAATCTTGTAGTCATCGAGCATTTTCAGCAGGGTTTCTACCTGATTGTCCATAAAAGCCTGTTCATCAGCGTTTAGCTCCGCTTTAGGGAAACTATGCAGCTTGTGCCAATCTGGCTTCCCCTGAAACAGATCACCGTCCCACCATACATCACCTGCTTCCATCGCTTCACGTTCTGTATCAGACAGTGGCGGCAGAATTTTTTTGAACATGGTAAACACAGGTTTGGTAATTAAATTACGGCGAATATCAGCAACGCCAAAAATCACCGCCAGCGTGACAACCAATACTAATAGAATCAACATATTATCTTCCTTCACTCGCCATTGCAGGCGCGGTATGACTTAATTGAGTAACAGTGGCAACAGGCGCAGCAATGGCTGCGGACAAGTACGGCAGTAAGCGTAAAATTACGCCTTCAATATCAACTTTTTCATTAAAATCTGCTTCGGCTATTTCAGCTAAGGCTTCATTAGATGCCATGGTAAATACCACAGTACCCAGTGAAAAATGCAACCGCCAGAATAGCTCGCTGGGTGGTAAATCCGGACAGGCCTGCTGCACCAGTAATACCAGCTTATCCAGTACACGGCCATAATGATGGTTAAAAAACCAACGCAAGTGCCCCTGTACATCGGTATAACCACGACCCAGCAGTTGTAAAAAAATACGTGCGCCGTTCTGATGTACTTTGTTTAGCTCCAGTAACGGCTTTACAAACACCGAGAGCACCTGGCTTAAGCTGTTTGGCTGTTGCACAGCCAGCAAACGGGTAAACTCCTGATCCAAGCGTGGCATCAGCACCACCAAATAGCGCTGTAGCACGGCCTGAATAAGTTCTTTTTTTGAACCAAAATGGTAATTAACCGACGCTAAATTAACCTCAGCCATACTGGTTATTTGCCGCAAAGAGGTATCGGTAAAGCCCGTTTCGGCAAACAATGTTTGCGCCGCATCGAGAATTTTATGTTGGGTGCTGTGCTTAACAGACATAACGCCACCAATATTTAAACGCATGTTTGAAATGTACGTTTGAATTTAAATACTGTCAAGCGGCAAATCAGCAACTGGTCTAACCTGGTGCAATTGTCGGGATTTTTTTGTTTTACCTCTTTGGTATTGTGCAGTTTGAAACTTAAACTAGTGGCTTACTCTCATTAGCTTTACCGGAGCTCTTGTTACCTGTGCTGAAAATAAAACCCGAAGCGTTAAAACTGGGCTATGCCATTAAGCTGCCTGCCGGTTGGCTAAAACATCCATTCTTGTCTGGCAATATGATTATAGAAAACAGCCAGCAGCTACAAATTATCAAATCGCTCAATCTGGATTATGTGTTTTTTTACCCGGATAAAAGTGTCCAAGTTGCACAACCGGCAGAGTTAAGCGACGAGGACACAGCCGGGTTTAATATGGCAGCCAGTGAAGCGCAGCTGAAAATGCAGCAGGAAAAAATGCAGCGCATTGAGCAGGCCAAAGCGCACCGGCGTGATTTACAGCGCACTGAAAAAGCCTTTGCTCAATCTTTACTGCAGGTAAAAAGCCTGATGAGCAAAATTAACAGCCGCCCGCTCAACGCTATAGAAGAGGCCGGCAGCCTGATCAGCGCCATGGCGGATATTCTGCTCGGAGCCGATTCGCTGGTGCTGCATTTAATTTCCGGTGCAGCTAAAGAGCAGGAAGGCCTGTATTATCACTCTTTGAATGTGGCTACTTTGTCAATGATGCTGGCAAAAAACCTTAACCTGTCGCCAGCGCAGGTTAAAACCGTAGGCATTGGCGCTTTGTTCCATGATATTGGCAAAATTAAAATACCCAGCCAGATTTTACGCAAAACCACAGAGCTGAGTACGCCAGAGCAAAACCTGCTAAAGCTGCATACCAAATATGGTGTGGAGTTAGTGGGTTTAACCGATACCTTTCCGCTGGACGCCTGGCCTATTATTGAGCAACACCACGAGTATATTGACGGCAGCGGCTACCCTAAGGCTTTAAAAGAGCCACAAATCGATGCCTTAGCTAAAATTGTGGCAGTGGTTAATGCGTTTGACAATTTGTGCCATCCGCTGGATATCAGTAAATCACGCTCGCCGCACCATGCGCTGTCGTATATGTACCGTAGTATGAAAGGCAAACTGCCTGATCGTGAAATGAAAGTGATGATTAAAATGATGGGCGTGTACCCACCAGGCACTATTGTTTTGTTGTCAGATCAACGGCTGGGCATTGTCATGTCCGTAAACAGCGACAGCCTGCTGTGCCCGAATGTGCTGGTATACGACGCTGATGTTCCAAGACTGGAAGCGCCAATTCTGACATTAGAGCCGGATAAACTCAGTATCAGCAAAGTAATTAAAATTCAGTCGCTCCCGCAGCATATTGCGGAATACCTCAACCCCAGAGCACAGGTCAGCTACCATATTCAGGGCAAGCCCTGATGCTACTTTACAGATAAGCATGACCGGTTTGCTCTAAATCAACCGTTGGAGGCCATGGATGGCCGGACAAATATGTCAGGAACATATTTGGACAGCTTTGCTGGCCCGACGGGCAAAGGACAGGAGTTCTTTGCAGTCGAGCCTCAGGGAAGATTCATGCCGTGTTGATGTGAGCAAACCGCGTCATGTAAGACGATAAACTGACCACTGTCAGACACAAACAGCGGCCTTTTTATTACTTCAGATGCCGGTCAAAAAACTGCGTAATGCTTTTATGCAGATGGGTTTGTACCGGTTGACCGAACATAGAGTGCTTACTGCCCGGGTAATTAATCATATCAAACAGTAAGCCTTTATCCTGCAGCTGTTTATACAGCTTGGTGCTGTGGGTAAACAGCACGTTGTCATCCGCCATGCCGTGATAAATCAGCAAGTTACCTTTTAAACCATCGGTGTAAGGAAATACCGCACTGTCGGTATAGCCCTGAGCATTTTGCGCAGGGTGGCCTAAATAGCGCTCAGTATAATGGGTGTCATACAGTGCCCAATCCGTAACCGGTGCACCGGACACACCGGCAGTGAAGTAATCTCCGGCTTTAAACATCGCCATTATTGCCATATAACCGCCATAGCTGTGGCCGTAAATAGCAATCTTATCTGCGGAAACATAGGGTAAGCTGCGCAGGTATTCTACACCGCGGATTTGGTCATTTAACTCTACCTCACCCAGTTTCAAATAAATTGGATCTTCAAAAGCTTTGCCGCGGTTATAGGAGCCGCGGTTATCCAGCTGAAATACCAGATAGCCTTGCTGTACTAAATAATGCAGATACAAGTCACGCGGGCTCCAGCTATTGGTTACACGCTGGGCATGCGGGCCACCATAAACACTGACTATCACCGGGTATTTTTTATCCTGCTGCAGTGTTTTTGGCGCAAACAGCCGGTAATGCATAGTTTGGCCATCTTCTGCCTCAAGCGTACCAAAACGTGGCGCAGTCAATTCAGCGTGGTACGGCGTCAGCACATGGCTGCTGTTCAGCTCGTTCTGTTCCAGCCAGGTCAGTACCTTGCCATCCAGGCCGCGCAGCGCTACTTTAGTTGGCGTACTGACATTAGAAAAGCTGTCGATAAAACTGCTGCCATCTTTGGCCATGACCAGAGCATGGTCAAAACCGGCTTCGGTTAAACGCTTAATATTGCCGCCCTTTAAACTCACCTGATACAGATGACGCTCCAGCGGCGTATCTTTACGGCCGGTAAAATACACCATGCCCTGCTTTTCGTTCACCGCATCCAGTTCATCCACTACCCAGTTACCACTGGTTAGCTGGCGTTGTAATTTGCCCTTAAAGTCAAAGTAATACAGGTGCTTATAACCATCACGCTCAGAGGCCCAAATAAAGCCCTGGTCGTTAGCCAGAAAATGTAAGTCGACATGCAGGTTCAGCCAGGTGTTGCTGCTTTCGCTAAGCAGCACTGTTTGCTGATTATTGTTTAAGTCGACCAACCGCAGCTCCAACTGCTGTTGATTGCGGCTTTGCCACTGATAACTTAAATAACGGGCATTTTTTGTCCACTCAACCCGCGGTATATAAATATCTTCGTTATCACCGTGTGGCAACCAGTTAATACTGCCGTCTTTTAGCGTAACCACACCCAGCTGAATTTTGGCATTGGCGGTGCCGGTATAGGGATAGCGCTGGTTAAACAGCTTAATTTCGTCGGCATAAATTTCGTTACGCACCACCTCTGCCACGCCACTTTCGTCGGTACGGGTAAAGGCAATTTTGCTGTCATCCGGTGCCCACCAGTAGCCGGTCATACGGTCCATTTCTTCCTGGGCAACAAATTCTGCCATGCCGTTTTTAATATCGCCGCCCCCGTCAGAGGTTAGCTGTGTTTCTTTGCCGCTGGCAATGTCCAGCACAAACAGGTTCTGGTTACGGATAAAAGCCACATAACGCCCGGTAGGCGAAATCGTAGCGTCGGTTTCAAATTCGCTGGTATCGGTCAGCTTTTTCGCGCTTTTGCTGCTTAGTTGGTAGTAGTACAAATCACCGTTTAATGGAAATAACAGTGCATCACTGTTTTTCGACCAACTGTAACTGATAATGCCCGAGGCAAATAGGCGCATACGCTCACGGCGGGCTTTCTCTTCATCAGACAAGGTTTCAGCGCCGCTGATTAAGCTGTCGGCGTCAACTAACAGGCTGTGTTTGCCTTCTTTAATATGGTACTGCCATAAATCCAGCCGGTTAGCGTCCCCGGCCTTGCCTTTAAGGTAAGTTACCCTGCTACCATCCGGCGCCATGCTTAATGAGCGTGGTGTGGCACCGCTTAATGCCGGATCAGCAAATAAGCGCTCTAACTCCAGTTGCTTAGCATTAAGCATGTTGCTGCCTCCGAATAGTAAACACAGTGCCAGTACAAAACGTGGTAATTTAACGTGCATTATTGTCCCTGCGACTTTGATTTAATTTTGCTTGCCGTTTGTATAATGCTTCAGGCCAAACTGCAAGAAAAAGCCGCTTGCGTTATGCTTAGCTGCGATAAAAAGAGGAATTAATACATGAAACTGACCGAAGTTAGCCACCCGCTGGTAAAACATAAAATTGGCCTGCTACGCGCTGCGGATATCAGTACCAAGCAATTTCGCCAACTGGCGGCAGAACTGGGTAGCCTGCTAACCTACGAAGCCACGAAGGACTTAGCCACAGAAACCGTTACTATCGACAGTTGGAGCGGCCCGGTCCAGATTGAGCAAATTCAGGGTAAAAAAGTCACTATAGTGCCAATATTGCGCGCCGGCCTGGGCATGCTTGATGGTGTACTGGAGCTATTGCCCAGCGCACGCATCAGTGTGGTGGGTATTTATCGCGATGAGCAAACCCTGC
The DNA here is from genome assembly GCA_002840125.1 of Gammaproteobacteria bacterium HGW-Gammaproteobacteria-15. Classification (GTDB taxonomy): domain Bacteria; phylum Pseudomonadota; class Gammaproteobacteria; order Enterobacterales; family Alteromonadaceae; genus Alishewanella. The sequence goes on along the minus strand of PGZF01000002.1, from coordinate 357,999 downwards.
AGCCAGTGCCGTATTTTCAAAAACTGGCGTCCGATCTTGGCCAACGCCTGGCGATAGTGGTTGATCCTATGCTGGCAACCGGCGGCTCACTGATCGCCACTATTGATTTGTTAAAACAGCACGGTGCCAACCATATTAAAGCCCTGGTACTGGTAGCCGCGCCGGAAGGTATTGCGGCACTGCGCCTGGCCCATCCGGATGTCGAGCTGTACACCGCTGCGGTTGACCGTTGCCTGAACGAGCACGGCTATATACTGCCCGGCTTAGGTGATGCCGGCGATAAACTGTTTGGCACCAAATAAGGACAACCCAGTGCAGTTAATTCCCTGGTCTTATCACACCCGCCAAGGCTTTACCCTGCGCGGCTATCGCAGCGAAGCCAGCGGCAAGCCGGTACTGCATATCTTGCATGGCAATGGTTTTTGCAGCCGGATGTATCAACCCATGCTGCAACTACTGGCAGCGGACTATGACTTGTTTTTATCAGATGCTCAGGGCCATGGCGACAGCGATCACGGCGGCGCCTTTGTCGGCTGGAACAACAGTGCCACATTGGCAGCCGAAGCCTGGCTGGCGCACAAAAACGTCTATCCCTCTGTACCGGTATACGGTGTCGGCCACAGCTTTGGCGGCATTTTAACAGCATTAATCCACACAGTTGCCCCCAGCCCCTTTACCGCTGCCATCTTGCTTGACCCGGTGCTATTTACCCCCGGTATGCTAACGGTAATGAGTACACTAAACGGTGTACGGCTATACCATAAAAATCCGCTGGCCAAAGCAGCACTGCGCCGCCGCCAGCACTGGCCGGACAGAGATACCGCCCTAAATTACCTGAATAATCGCGGCATGTTTGCCAACTGGCACCCCGATGCACTGGCTGCCTATATCGATCATGCGCTAAAGCCGTCAGAGCAAGGCCTGAGTTTAAAATGTTTACCGCAGCGCGAAGCTGATATTTTTGCCTCATACCCGCATAAACTTTGGCAGCAACTGGCACAGCCGTGCCCGCCGGTACATGTAATTTACGGTGATAAAAGTTATGACTTTATCGCTAAATCACTGGGTAAATGGCAAAAACGTAATGCCGCTGTCAGTGTTGAACAAGTCAGCGGCGGCCACTGCTTTATGCAGGAAGATCCACAATCGGCGGCACAGTATATTCAGCTTGCGGTTAGAGCACTGAATTGTCAGTTGAAATAGCTGTTAATACACGGCCTGAATTCCGTTATAATGACGAAAATATTAACCTGGAACCCCAGATGAAAAAGCGTTTATTAGTTACCGCAATGCTGCTGTCTGCCTGTAGCCATTTACCGTCTGAGCGACCTGCAGACACTACTACCCTTAATGTGCCGCCACAACCTGCGGCGGTGTCAGAGCCTGAAGAAGTAGTAATCGAAAATTCCGACACAGCAGAGTCTGTAGCCACCGATTTTGAGCATATCTTTGTGGATAGTGATATGACATTCAGCGGCACTCTGCCGTGCGCTGATTGTCCGGGTATCAGCTATCATATTAACCTGTACCGTGATGGCCGTTTTGAGGTGCGCCAGGAGTATCTGGAACGGAATCAGGTTAATCTGGTAAAAGGGATCTGGTTACTGGAAAACCGTAGTCTGCATCTGGTTAATCAGCAGCAAACCCTGCCCGCCTTTCATTTTTTATCTAACCGGCAATTAACCATGCTGGATTTAAGCGGCAAACCTATCAGCGCTAATCAACAGTATCAGTTGCAACGTGCCGCTGAATTTAAAAAACTTGATACCCGCCAGGCTATGCTTGGCTTATATATGCTGAGTAATAATCAGGCAACCTTTACCAGTTGCCGTAGTGGCGACAGCCTAAATGTAGCCAATACCCAGCATCACTTGCCAGTAATGCGCCAGTATCAGCAGGACGCCCGTTTTAACGGTAATGCCGTTATTGCCACCTTAGTAGGCCGCAGAGGCCAGGACGATCAGGCCAATACGCTGTTTATTGATAAATTTGAACAATTCTGGCCAGGCGCCACCTGCCCCGATCAGATCCAACCTGGAAAAATGCAGGGTATTGTCTGGCGTGCAGAAAAACTGACTGACCGTTATGTACCGCAACAGCTTAATGTCAGGGTGATTTTTGATCAGAACGACCGCTTATATGGGTTTGCCGGCTGCAATAACTTTAACGGTAATTACAAGCAGCGCTCTAATCAGTTAACAGTACAACCGCTGGTAAGCACACGTAAGTTCTGTGCTGAAAGTAGTGAGCTGGAGCAACAGTTTACCCAATCACTGCAATCGGCCGACCGTGCTGAAGTAAATGGCGATAAATTACAGTTGTTTAAAAATAATCAGCTTATTTTGCAGTTTAAGCCTGCGGTTAACTAACCGCAGCAACTTAGCTCTATCAGCGCAGTTTGCGCCAGTGCAGACATAAAAAAAGCCACCTTGCGGTGGCTTTTTTATTGCGGCGTAAATTACGCTGCTAAGGCTTGTTTCGCTTTGCTCACTAAAGCAGTAAAGGCTGCTTTATCAAATACCGCGATGTCAGCTAAAATCTTACGGTCGATTTCAACAGAGGCTTTTTTCAGGCCATCAATGAAACGGCTATAAGATAAACCATTCATACGTGACGCAGCGTTAATACGCGCGATCCACAGTTGACGGAACTGACGCTTACGTTGACGACGGTCACGGTAAGCATATTGGCCGGCTTTAATAACGGCCTGGAAAGCAACACGATAAACACGACTGCGGGCACCGTAGTAACCTTTGGCCTGGTTTAACACCTTCTTATGGCGCGCGCGCGCCGTTACACCACGTTTAACTCTTGGCATGTCAGACTCCTAATTAATTATGCGTATGGCATGCAACGGACTAAGCCGGCGATGTCTACTTTAGCGACTAAGGTTTTTGGACCTAACTGACGCTTACGCTTAGAGGTCTTCTTCGTCAGAATGTGGCGAAGGTGTGATTGCTTACGTTTAAAGCTACCAGAAGCGGTTTTTTTGAAACGCTTCGCAGCACCTTTATTGGTTTTCATCTTTGGCATAGTTAAAAACTCGCATTGTTAAGTTACAACGAATAATAAGGCGTTAACCCCACACTTTGCAGTGCGGGGTTACACTTGAAAGCACCTATTACTTCTTATTTGGGGCCAGCATCATGATCATCTGGCGACCTTCCACCCGTGAAGGGAAAGATTCGCACAAGGCAATATCTGATAAATCGTCTTTAATCCGATTTAACATATCAATACCAATGTCAAGATGCGCCATTTCACGACCACGATAGCGCAGCGTTACTTTAGCTTTGTCACCCTCTTCAATGAAGCGACGCAGGTTGCGTAGTTTTACCTGGTAATCGCCTTCATCAGTTCCAGGCCGGAATTTTATTTCCTTAATCTGGATCTGTTTTTGCTTCTTCTTCTGCTCTTTCAGAGCTTTACTCTTTTCAAACAGGAACTTACCGTAGTCCATCAACTTACATACTGGCGGTTCGGCTGTCGGGCTGATCTCTACTAAATCTGCACCGCCTTCCTCGGCCAAACGAATGGCTTCAGCAATACTTACTACACCCAGCTGCTCACCTTCAATACCAATTAACCGTACCTCTGGCAGGTTAATTTCTTCATTGATCCTGTTAGGACGGTTTGCAGGTAATGTTTTCTTTCCTACTTTAATAGTATGTTCCTCCGAAAATTAATCTTATACGCTTAATTAAGCTCAAACCCGGGTTTTAATTTCTGTTGTCAGCTTTTCTACAAAGGCTGCAACCGACATTTTACCCAAATCTTCACCCTTGCGCGTTCTCAGTGCAATATCACCGGCTTCCATTTCTTTATCACCAACGACAACAAGGTAAGGAATGCGCTTAAGCGTGTGCTCGCGAATTTTAAAGCCTATCTTCTCATTTCTCAAGTCACTTATGACTCTAATACCGTGAGATTTGAAAGTTTTTACTAAATTCTGTACATATTCGGCCTGATTATCGGTAATGTTCATCACCACCACCTGAGTCGGTGCTAACCAGGCAGGAAATAAACCGGCATATTCTTCAATTAAAATACCGATAAAACGCTCAATTGAACCCAAAATAGCACGGTGGATCATTACCGGCGTTTGCTTTTCGCCGCTTTCAGCCACAAAAGTGGCACCTAAACGGCCCGGCAACGCAAAGTCTAACTGCACAGTACCACACTGCCAGGCGCGGCCTAAACAGTCATGCAGGGTAAATTCAATTTTAGGGCCGTAAAACGCGCCCTCGCCCGGCTGTAAATCATAGGCGATATCATTGGCTTTTAACGCTTCTGTCAGGCCTTGCTCAGCGCGGTCCCACATCTCGTCAGTACCGATACGCTGTGCCGGCCGTGTAGACAGTTTTACAGCGACGTTTTTAAAGCCAAAAGTACTGTAGGTGTCGAACACCATCTGGATACATTTGGTCACCTCGGCCTGCACCTGATCTTCTGTACAGAAGATATGCGCATCATCCTGAGTAAAGCCGCGTACACGCATTAAACCGTGCAAGCCACCTGATGGCTCGTTACGGTGGCAGCAACCAAACTCAGCCATCCTAAGCGGTAAATCGCGGTAAGATTTTAAGCCCTGGTTGAAAATCTGCACGTGGCCCGGGCAGTTCATTGGCTTAATTGCGTACTCACGGTGCTCTGACTGGGTAGTAAACATATTATCGGCGTACTTTTCCCAGTGGCCGGATTTCTCCCACAGCACTCGGTCCATCATTAACGGGCCTTTTACCTCGTCGTAGTCGTACTCGCCCAGCTTTTCACGCACAAAGCTTTCCAGCTCACGAAAGATAGTCCAGCCATCGTTGTGCCAGAACACCATACCCGGTGCTTCTTCCTGCCAGTGAAATAAGCCCAGCGCTTTACCAATTTTACGGTGGTCGCGCTTTTCGGCTTCTTCTAACTGCAGTAAATACGCTGCCAGCTGCTTTTTATCAGCCCAGGCGGTGCCGTATATGCGCTGCAGCATTTTGTTTTTCGCATCGCCGCGCCAGTAGGCTCCGGCCACTTTCATAATTTTAAAGTGCTGGCAAAAGCGCATATTTGGCACATGCGGGCCCCGGCACATATCAATATATTCTTCGTGGTGATACAAACCAGGCTGGTCGTCACGGCTAACGTTTTGCTCAAGGATTTCCAGCTTGTAGCTCTCACCACGGGCCGTAAAGGTATCTACCGCTTCTTGCCAGCTTACTTTTTTCTTAATTACGTCGTATTCGGTTTTTGCCAGTTGCAGCATACGCTCTTCCAACTTAGCTAAATCGTCGCTGCTGATCGGCTGGTCTAAATCAACGTCATAGTAAAAGCCGTTATCTATTACCGGCCCGATGGCCATTTTTACATTCGGCCACAGCTGCTTAATGGCATGGCCTAATAAGTGCGCGCAGGAATGGCGGATAATTTCCAGGCCGTCCTGATCTTTGCTGGTAATAATGCTTAAGGTTGAATCTGTTGTAATGGGATCACAGGCGTCAACTAACTGGCCATTCACTTTGCCGGCGATGGTGGCTTTGGCTAAGCCCGGGCCTATGTCTTTGGCAACATCCATAACTGAAACAGCATGATCAAACGCGCGCTGGCTGCCATCTGGCAGAGTAATAACTGGCATGATAAATCCTTATACAGTGGTGGCCCATACCAAGGGTCACATGTTAAATAACGAGGCTAAAGCCGCAGTGCAGCAAAGCAGTTAATGGCCTATACAAGAAGCCATCTGCTAAACCGGGCACGGCAGCCGGTAAAAAAAGCAGCGCTATAGTAGCATCAGCCTGCTGGCTTGACCATATTAGGAAAAACTTTAACCCAGGCAGAAGCCGTGATTTTTTAGCTTTATCAGCCATACTTCACATTAAGCGCATACGGAGGCAACACATGTGGCAGGCAATTGCTGAGCATATTAACAGTGAATTAGATATCGATTTTCAGATTGAACAGAAAAGCCAGTTAACGGGTGGCAGTATTAACCTTGCCTGGCATATCAGCGGCCAGGGGCAACATTTTTTTGTCAAAATTAATCAGCGTGAGCAACTGGAGCAATTTGAAACAGAGGCGCTTAGCTTACAAGCTTTGCAGCAAAGCCACAGCATTAGGGTGCCAAAGCTGATTTGCTCTGGCCAAACTCTAGATAAAGCCTTTTTGGTATTGGAGTATTTACCTCTGGGCGGCGAAACCACAAATGGCTGGCGGGATCTGGCCCGGCAGCTGGCGCAACTGCATAAGCAACATGATCAGGCTATGTATGGTTTTGACTGGGACAACATGCTTGGCAGTACACCGCAGCCGAATAAATGGCAGGCAAACTGGAGCAGCTTTTTCTCGGAACAACGAATCGGCTGGCTATTGCAGCTACTGTTGGAACAAGGCTTCGGTTTTGGCAATATCGACCAGTTGGTAGAGCAATGCCGGCAACGCCTGCATCATCATCAACCTGCGCCAAGTTTACTGCATGGTGATTTATGGCGCGGTAATGTTGGCTTTACCGGTGACACAGCAGCAGTGTTTGACCCGGCCTGCTATTTCGGTGACAGAGAAACTGATCTGGCCTACAGCACTTTGTTTGGCCGTTTTCCGGATGATTTTTATCACAGCTATCAGCAGCATTATCCATTGGATGATGCTTACAGTGATCGTAAAGATCTTTATAATCTGTATCATATACTTAACCATGCTTATTTATTTCGGGGTGCCTATCTGGTACAGGCACAGGAGATGATTAAGCAACTATTTCATTAAACTTATTGCGACAGGTTGTTTTATACCCCCAGCAGTACCTGACTTTACGGAAAGCTATTTATGCAAGTTGCCCAGCAACCCGTGGCGCTGATCACCGGTAGCGCCAAACGGCTTGGCCGGAAAATGATCGAAACCCTGCACGCTAACGATTACCGCGTAATAATACACTGCAATCGCTCACGCTCAGAGGCTGATACTCTGGCCCAGCAACTGAACCAACAACGCCCTGACAGTGCCGCCGTGATACAGGCTGACTTATTGCAAGAGGCCAGCTGGCCACAGTTGGCAAAGCAGGCCGTAGCCTGTTTTGGCCGGCTGGATGCGCTGGTAAACAACGCATCCAGTTTTTACCCCACCCCGGTAGAGGCAGCCAATACTGCACAATGGCAGGATTTATTTGGCTCTAACGTTAAGGCACCCTATTTTTTAAGCCAGGCGCTGGCTTCTGAGCTGGCGCGCCATAATGGTGCTATTGTTAATATGGTCGACATTCATGCAAGCAAACCTTTAGCTGGCCACAGTATTTACTGTATGGCAAAGGCGGCATTGCTAATGATGACAAAATCACTGGCGCTTGAACTGGCACCGGCGATCAGAGTCAATGGTATAGCGCCTGGTGCCATTTTATGGCCAGGTGAACAATCGGTTGCGCTAAAACAACACGATAAAGAGGCCATACTGGCGCAAATTCCGTTGCAGCAGCTGGGCACCGCCACCGATATCGCCCAAACGCTGTTATTTTTGCTAAAAGCGCCTTATATCACCGGGCATATCATTACGGTGGATGGTGGTCGCAGTTTAAGTAGTGCCCATAAAGCCTGATACTTAACAGGCTAAACCGGCCGGAGGAAGTGCTATGAGCTTGTTGCAAAAAACTATTGAATGCCCATTTTGCGGCCACCCTATGCATTTAAGTGTAGAAGTTACCGACGAAGATCAGGATTACATTGAAGATTGCAGCAACTGCTGCAACCCTATCCATGTGCGGGTACATAAAGACGAGCTGCACCACAGTGTGCAGCTGTTTATTGACGCCGATGATGAGCAGTATTATTAGCCGGTAACCGCACCGAAGCGTTCGGCCATAATACGCTCTACCGTTTGCACTATGGTTTGTGTTTGCTGATCCAGTTCAATATTCACTATATCACCCACTTGCTTTTGCCCTAGCGTGGTAATGGCCAGCGTTTCCGGGATCAAATACAAACTAAAGCCATCGCTATAGGTTTCGCCTACGGTTAAGCTGCAACCTTCTACCGTAACAAAGCCTTTGCTGAGAATATAACGCATATAGTCCGGCGCCAGTGTCAGGCGCACCGAACAGTTATTGGTGCTTTTATCCAGTGCTGTTATTGTCGCGGTGGTTTGGATATGGCCGGAAACAATATGGCCACCTAATTCACTGCCAAAGCTTAACGAACGCTCAAAATTCACCGCTTCGCCCACGTTTAACCGGCCAAGGTTGGTTTTACTTAAGGTTTCTGCTATCACATCAAAGCAAACCCAACCGGCCTTGCTGTCAAAATCGGTTACGGTTAAACAAACGCCGTTTATGGCAATACTGGCGCCACGGCTTAGGTTTTGCAGGTGCGCAGCCCCTGGTTGCAGGGTTAACTGCCGAAATGCTGTGTCGTCACGAATGGTCGTTAACTCTGCTTTGGTTTGAACTATTCCGGTAAACATAAGCCCTCATTTGTGCTACATTGCGCGCCATTACACGCTGCTGATACAACAGACTTACTATGTTACCTTTTTCCCGCTTCGAAGCCAGAACCATACTAAAACTTTCCGGCCCCATAGTACTGGCACAGCTGACACAAACCTTAATGTACTTTGTCGATACTGTAATGGCCGGCCGTTATAGCGCCGTCGATATGGCCGCCATCGCAGTGGCATCCGGTTTATGGTTTCCGGTGGTGATGACCATGCAAGGTTTGCTGCTGGCCTTAACACCAATAGTGGCGCAGTACTACGGTAGCAACCAAACCAAGCCGGTTACCCATTTCACCGTGCAGGCGATGTATCTGGCCATGGCATTGGCAGCAGCGCTGTTTATCGTGATGTTGTATGTGCACGTACCGATTGACCTGTTAAATATGGATGAAACGCTGCGGCAAAAATCGCTGGATTATCTGTATTACGTCAGCTTTGGTTTATTTCCGGCGGCAGGCTATATGGTACTGCGCAGCATGTTTGAAGGGATCGGCAATACCAAAGCCAGCATGTGGATCAGCTTTGTCGGTATTCTGGTGAATATTCCGGCCAACTATATATTTATTTACGGCAAGCTGGGCATGCCGGCACTGGGTGGTGCCGGTTGTGGTATCGCCACGGCGCTGGTGTTTTTAGCCATGTTTATTGCCATTTTAATCTACGGCTGGTTTAGCCGCACCACCAGGCGCTACCGGCTGCACCCCGACAGCTACCGGGTTCACCTTAAAGATATCTGGCAAATTGTCTGTATCGGCACGCCTATCGCCTTTTCCATCTTCTTTGAAGTCACCTTATTTGCCTGTATCCCGCTGGCGATAGTACACCTTGGCCCTATTATGGTAGCCGGCCATCAGATAGCACAAAACTACAGTGGTATCGTATTTATGCTGCCGCTGTCGTTGGGTATGGCCACCACTATCCGTGTCGGCCATCTGGTAGGGCAGCAAAGCCTTACTGAGCTGAAAAAAGCCGTATCTACCGCCATTATACTGGCCGTGCTGATGTCTTTTGTTATCGCCAGCCTGACCTTTGTCCTCAGAGGCAGCATTGCAGCGCTGTACTCGCCGGACCCAACGGTTATTGCACTGGCGGCGTCGTTACTTATTCTGGCCTGTTTTTATCAGGTATCCGATGCAATTCAGGTGGTGTCAGCCTGTGCGCTGCGCGGTATGAAAGTAACCAAGCCGGTATTTTTTATTACCTTTATTGCGTACTGGCCAATCGGTTTTGGCCTGGGGGCCGTACTCGGTTTAACTAACTTGCTGGTACCGGCGATGGGCGCACATGGCTTCTGGATCGGTATTATTGTCGGTTTAAGCGTCGCTGCCGTATTGTTAGCCATTATCTTAAAACGCAATTTACACAGGTTAGAATATGAAGGCATGTCTGCTACCATTGCTGCTGATTAGCCTCAGTGCCTGCACCGACTACAATGGTGATAAAGCGCTGCAAAACTACCAACAGCGCCTGGAGCGGGTACTGGATATATCGCAGAAAAATACCGCCCTACCCGATGCTGCAGTCATGGCAGCACAACGCGATTTAAAACAACCGCTGCCGGATATACGGCTGGACCTTACCGACGCCTATGCTACACGGCGCTGCAGCCTTGACACCTTAATTGGTGAGCGTAACAGCAGCTTAGGCAAAGTGTACAACGCCAGCAAGCAGCTAAGTTATGAGCTGCGTTTTCTCAGCCAATTACAACGCTGCCTTGAGCAAAGCTGGGACAACACCACACTGCTAAATCAGTTGCAGCAAGTGTATCAGCAGAAACAACACAGTATTGATATTGCCTTTAACAATATGCTGCTAACCGACGATACACTGCGCAAAGAACTACTGGGAATACGCAAAGCCCTGCCGCTAAAAGCAGCGCCCGGCTTTAGCGAAACCTGGCAGGCATTAACCGAACTTAATCAGCTGCAACAGTTTATAGCGGAGCAAAACTGGCAGGCTGCCAGCCAGATTAATATTGAACAACAACTGCAGCTGCTGTACCGCTATAACTTTATTGCCCGGCTGCAATACAGCTTACGTACTGCCAGCCATCAGTTGGCACAACTTAATCAACTTAGCCAGGCCAAAGCACCATCAGCGCTGTGCCCACAGCAGCGTGACAGCGAGCAGCTGCATATTTTAGCCAATGTGTTCAGCAAGTATTTTGTTGCTGAAGTACAGCTGTACACCAGCGAGCTAAGCCGCTACCAGCAGCAGTTGTGGCCTTTATTGCAACAGCTGTATCAACATACCGAACTTAACAGCCCACTCACCTTGCGCTTTGAACAAACTTATCTGGATATGCGCACCGAACTAAGCAACCATGTAAAGTGGTGGCAAGCACTAAACAGCCAATGCCCGGTTAAACTTACCACACAGCAGTAAGCTGCCGATACGGCGAAAAATACACCAAACACACAGTGTTAGCAGAAAAACACTTGCCATTGCCCCGGCGGCGCAATAACATAGCCGCCGTTGTCTGCCAAGCTAAGCTTTGGCCTGCAACGTAAAGTGTGCGTCCTTAGCTCAGCTGGTTAGAGCACCACCTTGACATGGTGGGGGTCGGTGGTTCGAGTCCACTAGGACGCACCAACATATTCCAGCAAAAACGCCGCTCAATGAGCGGCGTTTTTGCATTTTAATCGAAGCAGTAAGCCAATGGTTTCAGCAGGCGCTAATGCTAAGTTCAGGTATTACATCGGTTCAAGCACTTCGTAATGGATAGGTTTGTATTTAAAGTTGTTAGACTGCCCGGCAGAGCAGGCGGTCAAACCGACAATTAAATCCATCTTTGCCTCAAATACGGTGTAATCCCCCGCTCTGCTTTTAGGTGGCAGTACGCGTATGCGCCCACTAGCGTCAATATCTACGTGCATAAACGTATTAAAGGTAGTGCTTATAAGATGTTCCGCAATGCCAAAGTCGGCAAATGCCCGGGCCAGGTTGCCATAACAGCCGGGAACGGCTTCTTCCTCGGGGTAAAAATGCCTGAAAGTATCTTTACTGCAAGGTGTTAGCAGGAAATCGTGGCTTTGCACTTTATCTTCGGTAATTTCAAACATCACATTGCTGAAATTTGAATACAATTTACTACCACAGCAAAACTGCAGAGATTCGTTGTAGTCCAGCGAGCGGCCGGACGACAGATACTCATTGACGTTGTGCTGGTTAAAACAATACAGATCTGAAACCTGCTCGCCGTGCGGGTCTATCACTTTCAAGAGCTGGCCGGCCTTCATTGTAAATGCTACACCGCTGCGCGGTGGTATTACTTCATTCATTGTTGTTCCTTGGAGAAAAAGGACATTGCCATTTGCTTCCCACAGTTCTGCCACTGTATTGACGCGCTTCAGACGCTTCACCGTGATCGGCCAGGGTAGCGTTCATCTGGCCACAAAACAGCGTATCATTTTTGCGGATCCGTTTTTTCATGCTATCAAACTTCTCTTCATCTTTGAGCTGCTGAAATTGGCTGTGCAAATTAAATACGATAGCCGGGTATTGAAACTTTCTCGAGCGGCGCTTGCTGTATGGATTCAAACCAATGATAAAAAAACCTTCACCACCGAGGCTAAAGCTAAAGTTAGGATCAGCAGGATTATTGCTGACACGCGCATCCCAGCCATGTTTTTGGCAATCTTTGTCGTGCAGAGCTTGTAAACGTGCCCATAGCGCCCGCTCAAAACCAGCATCACTACCCACCTCGCAATCGGTGAAGATGCATACGAAACTGAAAAATATATGCTTTTGACGATTGTAACGCGCTATAAAGTCATATAATTGGGCAAGCAACAGTCGATCCTCATTATCATCGTAGATATTTTGAAAACGATGTAGTTCGATTCGCCCTTTGTTATGAGCAATTTTTGCCCCAACACATGGATACGCCGCCTGCCCCACAAATTCGTTAAAACTCGTCACAGCATTAATATCTGCGGACATTTACACCCCTCCAAACTGATGAGAGATACTGAACCTCCCACGCTACACACAAGTAATGATTTTCTAATCTTTTAGTAACCAAGCGAGATCTGTGCCACAGGGTTAGAGAAGTACCAGTTTTTCCGCACAGCACTATTTACCGGTTTAACAGCAGTAACTTAAAGATCCAGCCTGCCATCTAATGAACAAATTACTGCAATATCCTTAGTACAGGAGACGGTAAATTATTCATGGGCTTTGTACGTTTTTCTTATCAGGTGGGGAATTCGCCGCTTAGCTAATACGTCAAGCAGCGTTGTCGTTATTCAGTACGCAATCTGCGCTATACACCTACTACCCGGCAACATCACTAAGCGTTTTATTTAATTGTTGCGCCAGCAGTGCACTTAACTCTGGCAGGCAGGAGCCACAGTTAGTGCCACACTGCAGCTGTTTACCCAACTGCGCAGTACTGTCAGCACCATTTTGTATCGCTTCACATATAGCTTTGCTGCGCACATTAAAACAGCTGCAAATCAGGGCGCTGTTGTCGCAGGCTATGCCCTGCCCAGCCTGACCACTAAGCAAATACTGCCGTGTTTGTTTACTTAACGGCACGCTAAACTGTTGATTAATCCAGGTCATATCAATATCCGGTAGTGCCGGGCCTGCCAGCAACAGCCACTGCAGTTGATTATCAGCAATAGCGGCGGCACGATAGGTAAACTCAGCGCTACTGCTCTGCTCACGGCAATACAGTGTGGGTGTTAGCTGCAGCAGTTGTAATACATGTTTATCGTTATCTGGCGCGGTGCTAAGTGCCAGGCGGTAGCTCTGACAGCCGGTAAGCGGCACCCGCGCAAGATAGTGCTGACTGAATCGCTGCAGTTGGCCTGGTGTTAATAGTGTTTTGGTAAACAGGAAGGCCTGCCATTTTGGTGCAAAGCGAGTTAGAGCTACCTGGCTTAGCTTTAATGCCGGCTGGCCAGAGATAGGATCAGTATCAGCAGCAAACAGCACATCAGCACGCGCCTGGCTGGCAAACTGTGCACTCCAGTGCATGGGTATAAACAGCTCTTTGGGTCGCTGCTTGTCACTGATCTGTGCGCGCACCAACATCGCACCGTTGTTGTTAGCCAACTTCACCAGCTCGCCTGTAGTAATACCGTACAAAGCAGCATCAGAGGGGTGCAGCGTAACGAAAGGTTCCGGCGTATGCTGCATCAAGCTGGCTACCTCGCCGGTACGGGTCATAGTATGCCACTGATCACGCAACCGGCCGCTATTTAACCGCAATGGTGCATCCGCCATAGCTGGCTTCAACGTACCTTGCTGCACAGCAATAAACTGCGCCCGGCCATTAGCAGTAAAAAACCGGCCATCGGCAAATAAGCGCGCCGTACCTTTTGGGTGTGTGCTGGTTACCGGCCACTGTATTGGTGCAAGCTTCTGATATTGCTCTGTCGTTAAGTGTTGTAAGCCAGAAATATCAAATGCCCGTTCACTTGCATTGCCAAAACCGGACAGCGCCGCATGCTCAGCAAAAATTTGCGCGGCGCTATCAAAGTTAAAGCCCTGGTTAAAACCCAAGGCTTTTGCTACATCACAAATAATTTGCCAGTCGGCTTTGGCCTGGCCAAACGGTGCACACAGCGCACGCTGGCGGGAAATACGCCGCTCAGAATTAGTTACAGTGCCATCTTTTTCGCTCCAGCCCAGCGCCGGCAGTTTAATGGTTGCCAGTTCTAACGTATCGGTATGCTGATAAATATCACTTACGATCACCAGCGGGCATTTGGCCAGTGCGGCTTTAACTTTATCGGCCTGCGGCATGCTAACCACCGGGTTAGTGGCCATAATCCATACTGCTTTAATTTCGCCGCGCTCAATGGCATCAAACAGCTCTACAGCTTTAAAACCCGGTTGCGTGACTAAGTTAGGAGCCTTCCAGAACTCACTGACCAAAGCTTGCTGGGCCTTATCGCTATAATCGATATGTGCCGCCAGTTGGTTAGCTAAGCCGCCTACCTCGCGCCCGCCCATCGCATTGGGCTGACCGGTCAGCGAAAACGGGCCACAACCGGGCTTACCAATACGGCCGCTGGCCAGATGGCAGTTAATAATGGCATTAACTTTATCGGTGCCATCTACAGCCTGATTTACGCCCTGCGAAAACAGCGTCAGGCTTAGTGGTTGGTCGGCAAACCAGCGGTAAAACAGCAGCACATCCTCTAAGGGCATGTCACAACCGGCTGCAACCTGTTGCACAGTAGCCGCTTGCAGCTGGGCACTGGCCAATGCCTCTGCAAAGCCATCGGTGTGCATATTAATAAAGCGATAATCGAGCTTACCTTGCTCAGCCAGAAAACTCAGTAAACCGGTAAACAGCAGTACATCGCTGCCGGGGCGCAGTTTTAAATGCAACTGCGCGGCTTCACAGCTGGCACTGCGCCTTGGATCTATTACCACCAGTCTAGCTTCCGGGTGGGCCTGCAGTACTGCCTGGATGCGGCCAAACAATACCGGATGATTCCAGGCCATATTCGCGCCAACCAGTACAAATAGCCGCGCCTGCTCAATATCGTCATAACAACCGGGCACCACATCCGCACCAAAAGCGCGCTTATGCCCGGCAACGGTAGAGGCCATACACAGCCTTGAATTGGTATCGACATGCGGGCTGCCGATAAAACCTTTCATCAACTTATTGGCCACATAATAATCTTCAGTCAAAAGCTGGCCCGATAAATACATCGCCACGGCGCCCGGGCCATGCTGCACTATGGTTTGCTGCAAGCCCTCTGCTACCGCACTAATAGCCGTTGGCCAGTCGCAATCATTTCCGTTAACCTGCGGCTGTAGTAAGCGCCCCTCAGCAGACAAGGTTTGCGCCAGCGCACTGCCTTTAACACACAACCGTCCATAATTAGCCGGATGCGTGCTATCGCCTTGTACTGTCACTGCCTGATCTGGCGCGCTGGCACTGATACCACAGCCCACGCCGCAATAAGGGCAGGTGGTTAAGGTGCTGATTAAGATGTTACTCATGTGCTTAGGTTAGCTCCGGTAAAAAGTCGAAAAAAAACGCCCGCTGTGTGAGCCGGCGAACCGGATGACACAGCGAGCGTCGTTGCTCGATATACTTATGCTTTTTAGTAAATTTTATTGCAGCCTGAATTATGCAACATCGATACCAATAGAAAAATCAGTTAATTATCAATCAATTATATAAAATCAACTCGATACGATAAAGCTGCCTTTGCCTTAGTACAGTGCAAATTGCACCAATACTGTGCCCAGACATGGCTTAAAATAATGACTGAAACATTTTAAGTTAATGAAAATAAACAACTTTAAAAAATGGCATACTAACTGCTTACTTTTACCCAGTAGATAAAACAGTACTTATACAGTATGGCAAAGGCGCCATCTGGTTGTGCCCATAACAGGGTGCAACCAGATGGCGTTTTTTTTGCACCAGACTTTTATTAAAAGGACAACATAGATGACACAGCCACATCGCAATAAAAGCGCCCGCCTGCTGTTGGCCCTGGGCTTTAGCCTCAGTTGTAGCTTAAGCCTTACCCTGCCAGTGCTGGCCGCACCGGAAAAGCCGGATGTAAAACTGGGCTTTATTAAGCTGACCGATATGGCGCCGTTGGCCGTGGCGCTGGAGCGCGGTTACTTTGAAGATGAAGGCCTCTATGTGCAGTTAGAAGCGCAGGCCAACTGGAAAGTACTGCTGGACCGGGTAATAGATGGCCAGCTCGATGGCGCTCATATGCTGGCCGGTCAAGCACTGGCCGCCAGTATTGGTATTGGCACCAAGGCCTCAATGCAAACCGCTTTAGTGCTGGATTTAAACGGCAATGCCTGCACCGTCAGCAATGCGACATGGCAGCAGATAGCAGATAAGGTCGAACGCAACAGCGCCGGTAAACCGGTTTATCCGGTAACGGCCGATGCACTGCAGGCGGCGCTGGCGGCCAAAACCAAACAGGGTAAAAAACTGCAGTTTGGTATGGTGTTTCCGGTATCGAGCCATAACTACGAGCTACGCTACTGGCTGGCAGCCGGTGGCGTGCACCCGGGTTTTTATGCACCCCAAAACGGCGATAACAGCGGCCAGCTGCAAGCCGATGTGTTGCTGTCGGTTACCCCGCCACCACAAATGCCGGCAACAATGGAAGCTGGCACCATTGATGGCTATTGCGTTGGCGAGCCATGGAACCAGCAGGCGGTGCTGCGCGATTTAGGCGTGCCGCTGGTGACCAATTACGATATTCACACTAACCTGGCCGAAAAAGTGTTTGGTGTCAGCCAAAGCTGGGCTGAGCGTTACCCACAAACCCACTTTCATCTGGTAAAAGCGCTGATCCGCGCCGGCCACTGGCTGGATGCCGACAACAATGCCAACCGCGCTGCGGCGGCCAAGCTGATTTCTCAGCCATTTTATGTCGGTGCCGATGAAAAGATTATTGCCAACAGCATGACCGGGGTGTTTGCCTATGCCCGGGATGATATCCGTGAAACGCCGGATTTTAATGTGTTTTTCCGCTATCACGCCACCTACCCCTACTACTCGGACGCAGTCTGGTATTTAAGCCAGATGCGGCGCTGGGGCCAAATCAGCGAAGCCAAGCCGGACAGCTGGTATCAGGATATTGCCAAACAGGTGTTTCAGCCGGCGCTGTACCAACGCGCAGCCAAAGCGTTAATAGCCGAAGGTAAGCTGACTGCTGCCGACTTTCCCGATTTTAGCGTGGAAAGCGGCTACCGGCCGCTTGACGCCACCCGCTTTATCGACGGTAAACAGTTTGATGCCACTGCGCCAAACGCCTATTTGCAGCAATTTGCCATTGGCCAGAAAGACTAAAGGAGCAGCAAAATGAGCACTATTCCAACGCAATGGTCACGGGTAAAAAGCGTGTTGCCCGGCCAACAGCAACTGAGTAACTGGCTAAAACAAAGCCTGTTATCCGCCACTGGCATCGCCGTATTTGTGCTGCTATGGCAATTGCTGGCCAGCCAGATTAATACATCGCTGGGCAGTTTCCCCGGCCCGCTACAGGTAGTGCAGCAATGGTCCGGTCTGGTGGCCGAGCATAAAGCAGAACATGCCCGTGAGGCAGCGTTTTATCAGCGCCAGCTGGAGCGTAACAGCGCCACCCTGGCAGCCAACCCGGATGCCGTGGTAACAGTGCGGCCTTATAACGGCCGGCCGACTTTTTTCAGCCAGATTTTTACCAGCCTGTACACCGTACTAACCGGCTTTGTACTGGCATCAGTGCTGGCGATACCGGCCGGTATTGTTATCGGCCTAAGCCCACGGCTGTACAGCGCCTTTAACCCGCTTATTCAGCTGTTTAAACCAGTATCGCCACTGGCCTGGTTGCCGCTGGTGACTATTTTGGTCAGCGCCTTGTATCAAAGCGAGCAACCGCTGTTTGCCCGCTCGTTTTTGGTGTCGGTATTTACCGTTACGCTGTGCTCCTTGTGGCCCACTTTGCTTAACACCATCGTTGGCGTCAGTAATATTTCGCCTGATTTACAAAACGTCAGCCGCGTATTGCAGCTGAACTGGCTAACCCATGTGCGGCGCATTGTACTGCCCTCAGCAGTACCGATGATTTTTACCGGCCTGCGCTTGTCGCTCGGTATTGCCTGGATGGTGCTTATTGCCGCCGAGATGCTGGCGCAAAACCCCGGGCTGGGCAAATTTGTCTGGGATGAATTTCAAAACGGCTCGTCAGACTCGCTCAGCCGCATCTGCGTGGCAGTGCTGGTGATTGGCTTAATTGGCTACGCACTGGACCGGCTGATGTTGCAACTGCAGCAGCGCGTAAACTGGGATAAAAGCGCGCAGCTTAGATAAGCAGCTCAGATAAATAGTAGTGCGCCAGCCGCGCTTTAGAGGAAAAACACCATGCAAAAACCACATTTAGAACTCAGCCAGCTGGGTATCAGCTTCCCCACACCAAAGGGGCCTTTTGTCGCGCTGCAAAACGTTAACCTGGAAATTGGCAAAGGCGAATTTATCAGCCTGATTGGCCACTCCGGCTGCGGTAAATCAACGGTACTGAATCTGGTGGCCGGTTTACTGCAGGCAAGCTCGGGCGGCGTTATTTTAAACCAGAAAGAAGTTAATGCGCCCGGACCCGAGCGCGCGGTGGTATTTCAAAACCACTCACTGCTGCCCTGGCTTAGCGTGTATCAGAATGTCGAGCTGGCAGTAAAGCAGGTATTTCGCGGCCAAAAAAGCAAAACGGAAATGCGCGACTGGATTGAGCATAACCTGGCACTGGTGCAAATGAGCCATGCCCGCGATAAGCGCCCGGCAGAAATTTCCGGCGGCATGAAGCAGCGGGTCGGTATTGCCCGCGCCTTAGCGATGCAGCCACAGGTGCTGCTAATGGACGAGCCATTCGGCGCCTTAGACGCCCTGACCCGCGCCCACTTACAGGACTCGTTAATGGAAATACAGGCCAGGCTGAATAACACCGTGATTATGATCACCCACGATGTTGACGAGGCCGTGCTGTTATCGGATCGCATCGTGATGATGACCAATGGTCCGGCGGCCACTATCGGTGAAATTCTGCAGATTGAGCTGCCACGGCCGCGCAACCGCATCGCGCTGGCCGATTGCCCCACCTACAACCATTACCGCCATCAGGTGCTGAGCTTTTTGTATGAAAAACAGCGCAAGATCGAGGTATTGAACACCAAGGCTGTAACAACGGCTGCAGCAGAGGAGAAACGGGCATGACAGAGGCAGAGCTGATTATTATCGGCAATGGCATGGCCTGTCAGCGGCTGCTGGCCGAGCTGGTGCTGCTGCCAAACCGGCCAACACGGATAGTGGTATTTGGCGCCGAGAGCAAAGCGGCCTATAACCGCGTGTTGTTGTCCAGCCTGCTAAGCAATGAGCGACCCGACAGCGCCGCCGAACTGGTAAGCCCGGATTGGTACGCAGAGCACAATATCGAGCTGATTTGCGACGATGCTGTAGTGCTGATTGATCGTGAGCGTAAGTTAGTGGTGAGCCGCCATGGTCGCTACCGGCGTTATCAGCAACTGGTGCTGGCTTGTGGTGCCCTGCCGCTAACGCCGGTTTACGCAGAAGATAGCAACCAGACCTTGCGCCCGGGTATTT
Source organism: Gammaproteobacteria bacterium HGW-Gammaproteobacteria-15 (assembly GCA_002840125.1). Lineage (GTDB taxonomy): Bacteria > Pseudomonadota > Gammaproteobacteria > Enterobacterales > Alteromonadaceae > Alishewanella. The sequence continues at coordinate 338,468 of PGZF01000002.1, read as the reverse complement.
GCCATTTTCGTAACTGGCAGGATCTGGCTACGCTGCGTTTGGCTGGCCAGCAGCTGGAACATGCGGTAGTGGTAGGCGGTGGTTTTCTTGGCCTGGAAGCGGCCGAGGGCCTGCGTAAACTCGGTATGCAGGTTAGCCTGCTGCAACGCGGTGCTTATCTGCTAAACCGCCAGCTTGATGCCCGTGCCGCCGGTTTATTGCAACAACAACTCAGCGCGCGCGGTTTAAGCATTTTCACCGACAGCGAAATTGACCAGCTTAGCTACCATAGAGGTAACCGCGACGGGCACGGCCAATTACAGTCGGTCAGGCTAAAAAGCGGCCAACAGTTAAAGGCCGACTTAGTGGTACTGGCACTGGGCATTAGCCCGAATATCGGCCTGGCGCAACAAGCGGGGCTCAGGGTTAACCGTGGCATAGTGGTAAACCCGCAGCTGCAGAGCTCAGACAGTGCCATTTATGCACTGGGCGAATGTATTGAGCTTAACGGTGAAACCTTTGGTTTAGTGGCCCCCATTAACACCCAGGCGAAACAGCTGGCACAAACACTGTGCGGCGAAAGCACGGCCTATTGCAGCGAAAATACGGCAACCCAACTAAAAATAAGCGGCATTGCACTTAGCTCTTGTGGTGATATTGCCACGCTTTGTGCTAACCCAGCCAGCTTCGATGCCTGTACAGATTATCTGGATATTGAGCTTAACGAGTACCGCCGTCTGTGGTGGCGCGGGCCTTATTTAGCCGGTGCTGTGCTGTATGGTGATACCAGCCTGAGCCTGCAACTAAGCCAGCTGATTAACCGGCAACAGCCCTATTACGGTTGTCGCACGACTTTATTACTGGGTGTAAACGACATCAGCAATGACACACCAGAAACCGCGGCTATTGCAGTAACGGATCGTCGGCAACAAGCCGCCTGACGGATTCAAAGGAGCATAGTAATGACAACAGTAAGCAAATCCCAGTGGGTAGTACCTGATAGTTACTCTCTAAGAGGTAGTTAGTCGCCCCTTAATGGCAATAACAATACCGGCACAAAGCTTTTAAGCTTATATACACAACACCGAGCAAGGCGTTCTAAAGCTGAAAAGCAATGAAGCCTTTGCCGTGGCACTATCGCCACCGGGTACGGCGGGAAACGGCCTTACCTCCCCACTTGGAAAGGTGAACTATGTTAACTGACGCCTATGCGCGCCGCTTTAGCTATTTACGGCTGTCTGTCACTGAAAGCTGCAATTTCCGCTGCAGCTATTGCCTGCCTGACGGCAATGATTGCGACTCACGCACCGGCGAACTTAACTTAAGTGAAATTCGCCGTTTAGTTACTGCCTTTGCTAAGCTCGGCACCCGCAAAGTGCGCATTACCGGTGGTGAACCGTCGCTGCGTAAAGACTTAACTGAAATTATCGCCACCTGCAAAGCCGTACCGGGTATTGAAAAAGTGGCGCTGACCACCAACGGTTATCGCTTAAAACGCGATGCGCTGGCCTGGCAAGAGGCGGGGTTGGATGCGGTTAATGTCAGTGTCGATAGCTTAGATGCCGACACCTTTCATCTGGTCACCGGCCAGGACAAACTTGCTGATATTCTCGATGGTATTGCTCACGCCAAGGCCATTGGCATTAAACAGGTGAAAATTAACACCGTACTGCTAAAGCAGCACAATGCGTTGGCTCTGCCGGACTTTCTGCAGTTTATTCAACAGCAAGATATTGCGCTGCGCTTTATTGAACTGATGCGTACCGGTGACAATGCCGGCTTTTATCAGCGCCAGCATTTAAGCGGCGCTAGTATTCAGCAGCAATTACTGGCCCAGGGCTGGCAGTTGAACACTAAAGCAAAAACCGATGGTCCGGCGTTAGAGTATTCCCACAGCGATTATCAGGGCCGCATTGGCCTGATTATGCCCTACAGCAAAGACTTTTGTGCCGACTGTAACCGGCTTAGGGTGTCCAGCACCGGTCAGCTGTATTTATGCCTGTTTACCGACAGTTATCAGGATCTGCGCAACCTGCTGCAAAACGATGACAGCGCGCCGGTAATGCGTTTTTTACAACAGGCCGTACAAGGCAAAGCCGCCAGCCACCAGTTACAACAGGACTACAGCGGCAGCACCCGGCATTTAGCGCAAATTGGCGGATAAGAGGTGGCTAAGATGACTGGCATTGTTCAATTTAGCGCACTGATTTTAGCCGGTGGACAATCCAGCCGCATGGGCGAGGATAAAGCACTACTGCAACTTAATGGCCAGAGTTTACTGATACATATGCAGCAACTCGCGTTAACCGCGGGCGCCAGCGAAGTGTTAGTTAGCCGCAATCAGCCGGGCTTTATCCAAGATGCGCCGGGGCAATTTGGTCCGCTGGCGGGCATTTTAGCTGCACTTGAGCACTGTACCAGTTCGCATTTGCTGGTGCTGCCAATAGATACGCCACGGCTAGGCGTTACCAGCCTTAAGCTGTTGCTGCAAAAAGCAGATGGCACAGCAAGCCACTTCGCTAACAGCCCCTTGCCCTGCGTATTACCGGTAACTGCGGCGCTCAGCACAATAATTGCCACGCAACTGCACCGGGGCCTGCGCTCGGTAAAAGGCCTGTTAGCACAGCTTAACGCCATAGCTGTGCCGATATCACCCAGTGAGCTGCTAAATGCTAATACACCGCAAGACTGGCAGCGTTGTTTGGATATATTTAGCAAGGGGAACCTTTATGCCAAAGCCTGATTTAAGCCGGTTTTATCCGCTCAATATCGCTGTTTTAACGGTATCAGACACCCGCACCAGCGCGAATGACAGCAGCGGCGATCTGCTATGTGATCTGGTGCGTGAAGCCGGCCATCAATTCTTCGCCCGCGCTTTGCTGGCTAGCAATAAATACGCGTTGCGCGCATTGTTAAGCCACTGGATCGCAAGCAGTAATATTCAGGTGATACTTATAAATGGCGGTACCGGCTACGCCGCAGGTAACTGTACGATTGAAGCCCTGACTCCGCTGCTGGATACACAGGTACCAGGCTTTGGTGAGCTATTTCGTCAGTTGTCTTTTGCTGAACTTGGCTCGGCCGCACTGCAATCCGGTGCGGTGGCGGGCCTGGCCAACAGCACTCTGCTATTTGCTATGCCTGGTTCAGGTAGCGCTTGTACGCTGGCGATGCAGCAACTGATATTACCACAGCTAAATGGCCAAACCGGCCCCTGTAATTTTTTAGCACACGTTAAAAACAGCCCAACGAAAAGCTGCGGAGTTTGATATGACAGCAATAGCAACAGATCAACTTAGCCCTATGAATTTGACTCATATAGATAAAAACGGAGCGGCTGCAATGGTTGATGTCAGCAGCAAACCAGCCACAACCCGGCTGGCCCGTGCGGGAGCCCTGGTGCAAACCACGCCGGAAGTACTGCATTTAATTGCACAAGCATTACTAAAAAAAGGCGATGTACTGGCCACCGCCCGCATCGCGGGCATTATGGCGGCGAAAAAAACCAGCGAGCTTATTCCGCTGTGCCACCCACTGCTGCTAAGCAAGGTATCAGTCGATTTTCAGCTGTTGCCAGAGCAAGGCCAAATTCAGATCGAAACCAGCTGTTTGCTAAGCGGCAGCACCGGCGTGGAGATGGAGGCTCTCACCGCCGCCTCCGTTGCCGCCTTAACCATTTACGATATGTGTAAAGCGGTAGATAAAGCGATGACTATCAGCAATATCCGCCTGCTGGAAAAAACCGGTGGCAAGTCGGGGCATTATTGGTATCAACAACAGGATAACGATTAATGCAACCGGAAGCTTGACTAAACAAATAGCCAGAGGTAATCCAACCTACCTCCTCAATGATACTTCAGGAGCAGACTAATGATTAAAATCCTGTTTTTCGCCGCCCTGCGTGAGCGGCTTGAGTGCGAGCAATATCTGCTAAGTTGCGATGGTAAAATATTGAATGTTGCCAGCGTACTGGAACAGCTTAGAAACCGCTGCAATAACTGGCAGCAGGAACTTAGCCGCTCTGATTTGCTTTGCGCCGTAAATCAGCAGTTGGTGCCGCTAACGGCCAGCGTGCAGGACGGCGACGAGCTGGCATTTTTTCCCCCTGTAACGGGTGGTTAAGAGGCGGCGGTTAATATGAGCATCTTTGTAGCAGTGCAAAGCGATGATTTTTGTGTCGCCAGTGAATATAACGAACTACGCCAGCATGCCGGCTGCGGCGCTGTGGTGACCTTTAGCGGCCTGGTACGCGAGCTTAGCGACAACACCCTGCACAGCATGACGCTGGAGCACTACCCCGGCATGACCGAACAAGCCCTGATTGCTATTGCCGAACAGGCGCAGCAGCGCTGGCAGCTTGGCGCGGTGCATATTATTCATCGGGTTGGCACACTTAAACCACATCAGCAGATTGTATTTGTTGGCATTGCCAGCGCGCATCGCGCTGCCGCCTTTGCCGCCTGCGAATTTATTATGGATTACCTGAAAAACCGCGCGCCGTTCTGGAAAAAAGAGCACACCGCGCAAGGCGATTATTGGGTAGAAGCCAAAGCCAGCGACAAGCAAGCGCTGGCGCGCTGGGAATAGCCGATGATCCGCATTTTATTGCTGCTTTGCTTTATTAACGTGCCCGCTGTTTTTGCCAGTGACAAACTGACCATAGCGGCAGCAGCAGACCTGCGCTACGCACTGGATGACATTATCAGCCTGTTTCAGCAACAGCAACCCAATACTGACATCCGCGTGATCTATGGCTCCAGTGGTAAAATTAGTACGCAAATCCGCCATGGTGCGCCCTATGATATGTTTTTCTCGGCTGATATTAAATTCGCTGAACAACTGTATAGCGACGGCCATGCGGCCACCGAGCCACAGTTGTATGCGCTGGGCCGTATCGTACTTTGGAGCCCGCGCCGCAATATGGCAGGCATACCACTTAGCCAATTGGCTCAGCTGGACTTTAATCGCCTCGCCATCGCTCAACCGGCCCATGCCCCTTATGGCCAGCGTGCCAAAGAAGCCTTGCAGGCAGCTGGTATATGGCAGGCAATAGAGGCGAAACTTGTCTATGGCGAAAATATCGCCCAAACCGCGCAATTGGCACAAAGCGGCGGTGCCGATATTGCCATTATTGCGCTGTCGCTGGCGAAGTTTCCTGAATTAGCTAAACAGGGTTACCAACTTATTCCGGCAGAGCTGCATCAGCCACTGACACAGGCTTATGTCATCACCCGCCATGGCGCCGATAACAGTGTAGCGCGGCAGTTCGCTGCTTTTATGGCCGCACCTGAAGTGCTAAGCATTATGCAACGTTTTGGTTTTGAACAGCCCGATGTTGCAAAGACGAACTTTCAGCAATCTGCTGCTGAACAACTGCAGGAGTAACAGTGATGATTGCGCTCAGCCCGCAGGACTGGCAAGCCATTCAACTGACACTAAAGCTGTGTTTATATACCACCGCCATTTTACTGCTGTTGGGTACACCACTGGCCTGGTGGTTATCACGTAGCCAAAGCAAATTACGCACTGCCATTCAGGCGATAGTGGCACTGCCGCTGGTGTTGCCGCCCACCGTGCTGGGGTTCTATTTATTGCTGTTACTCGGGCCGCATGGCGCTGTCGGCAGCTCTTTAGAGCAACTGGGGCTCTCGCATTTGGCGTTTAGCTTTAGCGGCATTTTAATCGGCTCGGTCATTTATTCGCTGCCCTTTACCGTACAGCCGCTGCTGGAAAGCTTTCGCCGTATGGGGCCAGGGCCGCTGGAAGTGGCCGCCACCTTAGGCGCCGGCAAGCTGGATCAGTTATTTAGTGTGGTGCTGCCGCTGTGCCGTGGCGGTTTTATTGTTGCTGCCACCTTGACCTTTGCCCATACGCTGGGCGAATTCGGCGTGATCTTAATGCTCGGCGGCAGTATCCCCGGTGAAACCCAGGTGCTGTCGGTACTGATTTACGACCACACCGAGGCGATGAATTACACTCAGGCACATCAGTTATCGCTTGGGCTGTTAATCACCGCCTTTGTCGTGTTGTTTATTGTCTATGGCTTAAACCGCCGCTTTGAACGCGGGGCACTGCTGTGACGTTATCTTTGCAGCTACAGCTGACACGCGGCGCTTTTAGCATGGCAGTTGATCACAGCCTGCCGCTGCAAGGCGTTACGGCGTTATTTGGCCGCTCCGGCTGTGGCAAAACCACGCTGCTGCGCGCCATTGCCGGGCTGGACCGCCACCCAGGTGCCAATATCCGCTTTGGCGATACTATTTGGCAAAGCGGCGGTTGCCAAAGTAGCCTTGGGCAAAGTAGCGCTGGGCAACAAGGCAATCACTTTATACCGGTGCATCAGCGCCGTATCGGTATGGTATTTCAGCACAGCAGCTTACTGCCGCACTTATCGGTGGCGCAAAACCTGTTATACGGTTTTAACCGCCGGGCAAAGTATAGTCCGATACAGCTGCAGCCCGAACAGGTGATCCAACTGCTCGAATTAACGCCCTTACTGCAGCAAGCGCCGGAAAATCTGTCCGGCGGCCAGCGCCAGCGTATCGCCCTGGGCCGGGCTTTGCTTAGCCAGCCGCAGTTACTGCTGTTAGATGAGCCGTTGGCGTCATTGGATCAGCAAAGCCGCAACGACATTCTGCCGTTTTTACAGCGTATCGCTAATCAAACCGGCATTCCTATGCTGCTGGTAAGCCATCAGTTAGATGATGTTGTTAAACTGGCCGATCAGCTGGTGCTGATGCAAGAAGGCCGCATTATCAGCCAGGGCCCGCTGCCACAGCAATTGCTGCAGCCACAACTTGCTGCAATCGGCGCTATGTCACTGTTGTATGCCAAAAGCCATGGCTGTAACAACCATCTTTTACAACTGAGTATTGGCAAGCAGCAGTTACAACTACCGGCACCGCTAAGCAGCAGCGCCAGCACTCAGGCAGCATACCGCTTACGCATTCAGGCCCGCGATGTGGCGCTAAGCCTCACGCCGCTAACCGACAGCTCAGTCAGCAATCAGTTGCAAGTCAGCATCAGCGGTTTTAACAGCGCCACCCACCCAGCCGAAACCCTGGTACAACTACAACTGGATGGCCAACCACTGCAGGCATTGCTAACCAAGCAATCGGCAGAGCGACTGGGGTTGCAGGTAGGCCAGCAGGTGTATGCGCAGATTAAAGCAGTGGCGTTGGATTAACGGCAGTTTACTATTTGTAAACCTCAGTTCCAGACATAGCCATGCTGCAGCGGCTGATAGACCAGCATGATCTTACGTTAAATGATTTTCAGCAAGAGAGCGGCGGTAAATCGCTGGTATCGAAAATACTCAGCGGCAAGCGCTCGCTAACGCTCGGCCATATCCGGGCATTGTCCAAGCGGGTTGGTATACCAGCAGCGATGTTTGTTTAATATATTCGCCGCACATTCAAAAGGTAGTGCTGAGCGTCTCCGCGTCGTATCTTTTTTTGTTGATTGGCAAAATCTGACCTGCCCCCTGCGTTTTCCAGGTTGGCCAACAGGTATATGCGCAGATTAAGGTAGTGGTGTTGGATTAAGTTAACGGAAAATACCCGTGGCTGAAACACTCAGAGCGCGGCAATACTAAACTCCACTTGCTCGAGATTTTATGTTATTCAAAACCTCTTCACCATACTTATGAATCATCCTCTTAAGGAAGCCAGGCTCTATATGTTCAGCATGAGATATCAAACCAAGCAATTTTGACGCTTCATCCATAGTCAAATTACAAAATTTCGATTGATGTATCATAGATGATATTAGACGCTTCCTTTCTCTACCAATTGACAACTTACCATCATTCGTCAGCGTAACGCCAGTAACATGCCTATTATGAGCTTTGGATGTGAATATGGTTTTTTTACAATTTAATTTAACACCATCAACCAACTCATTCAAAACACTCGAGACTAGTTCAGGAATGTCAAATAAAATGTTCTTAATGTTAGTAGAGAAAGTTATGTCATCCGCATATCTTGTATAAGAAATTTTTCTACTCAAACAAATTTCACTAATTTTCTTATCAAATAGGTACATCACAGAGTTCGAAACCAATGGTGAAGTCGGTGCGCCAATACTGAGAGTCAAACCATCAAAATCTTTTTTCTTCCAGAAAAGTAAGCCACTTAAAACTAACTTATCATCTCCGTCGAGCACAAATCCATGCTCTTCTAGGGTTTTAAAAAATAGCGCTGGAGTTATGCTAGGGAAGAAATTTTCAAAATCCATTTTTAGCAAATACTTAGAATTCAAGTGTTGCTTTGCGTTTTCCTTTATTCCAATGCCTTTTCTGTAAGCAAAAGCAGCATCATGCACTGGCAGGTAAAGCTTAAGGATATCAATCAAACTTCTCTGAATGAATTTTAATTCTTTTGACGGATGGGCGATAACTCTTTTTTGTCCAGATTTTCTTTTAGGGATTTCATACACTTTATAGCGATGCGGCGCAGTTAAAGAAAATCTAACAATATCATCTTTAGACATGAACAGAGAATCTGATAGGTAATTTATTATCATTACTTACCACCTTCTATCAATGGCAATATTTGGCGCAATGCATTTTGCCTCTTTCTAGACTGTTCATCATCTGATAAAGCAAAAGATTGCACCATTTTCACTCTGAAAGACCTTTCATCAAAGCCAATACCAGATGATTTTTTACCGAAAGAAAAAATCTTGTTTGCAGGTTTTCTTGGATAGTAATATTTATAACGACTGTAAAATATTGAATCAACTAACTCCATTTTAACAAGCAGATAAATATGCCTAGCAACTTCAGATGATTTTATATCTAGGTTTAGTGCTATTAACGCATACTCTATTTCACCCAGTAAAATTGGATAATTAATCCTAATAATTTCTGTTATAAGCAGCGCTATATGGCCTGAGTTATCTCCATCAAACTCCACATTTTTAGGTAATGCTGATAATTTCTCAGCTATTGTGATGCATAAATCTTCAAGGTGCGCTCGATCATAATTGTCTTTTTTGGAACTGGGCCAAGGATAAATTGAAACTGCCGTGGGCTCTTTCTTTTTTATATTTTCTAAAGGCCCCAAATAAATAAATGAATCTTCTTCTCTTACCTCTTCCTGAGGTGCAACTATAAGAAGTTTTCTATAAAACCCAGGCTTCGTACAGAACATGCCTAGCTCCACCAAGGATCCTGGACTTTCTAAAAAGATAATCACAAGTGATGCTAAGTTGGCAATCTCCTCTTCAAATACAAGAAGGTCAGGATAAGCATTCTCTTTGAAATAATCTTTGAAAGTTTCGGCTTGGACTATAGCGTCATGTATCAACGGAAATTTCGATGCAGAGTAAGATATAAAGTGATGTCTAAAACTTTGAGGAAAATCAGCTTTCACATCAACACGTCCACCGCATACAAAAAGATGGTGAGTTTCAAGGTTAACCTTAAATTTTTCAGTAGAAAGTTTTTCAAACATTTCAATTAAAGTGTTTTCAAACCTTTCACTCAAGTTACGTCCCCTACATCCTTGCAATGTCTGACATAAAAATGGGGCTTTTTGCCCCATTTGTGAACTCTTTACTCAGAGGAAGCGTTAGATATTTATCTACCGCTCGTGAGGCACGAAGGATCGGTAGATAAATATCTAACGCAGCCCAAATGTGCTCAATAATTTAGTGTCTAGCGAAACGCCGGACAAGGCAGTAATTTACAACAGCCTAAACGCTAAAGAGTTTTTGAATAGTAGATTGTTTAAAATTATAAAGCAACACCCATGTATAAACTCAGCGACTACGTTTTTAGTAGTTTCTACTGCAAGCACCGAGGGTCAAAATCTTGCGATTTGACATACATTTCCGCTTCAGCATAAATAAGCGCTTTAACCTTAAACCAACTGCTACATTTACCGAAAAACACACTTGGTCAAGCATTTAAATGGCATGGGCTTGAATGGCTGGATAACGCTGGTTTGCGCTGGTGGTTAAGCAGAGTGGTACTTGGCGAAGTATTCTATAGGCGTTAGTTTGCCGGCTGTAATATAAAAGCCCGCAGTTGCTGCTTGCCGCCCATTACGTGCCGTATTAGCACCTGCCTGCCGGCCTCGTTATTGGAGGCCGATGAAAAATAAACCTATTCCTGTAATTGTCCTGGCAGACAACGTTCTCATTATGCGCACTATCCGCTAATCCGCGATTTCGTCATAACCCGCGCCGAGGAATTGCACAAAGCAGAAGCCGTGGCCAAATGGGTCTGCCATCGGCGCCAACTTACCCCAGTTTTGCGTCATGATTGGTTTCTCTAATCTGGCGCCGGCGCTAACAGCCTGCTGAACACTGCCTTCAATATCTTCTACAACAAAGTCCAGATGAACCGGGGTCCAATGGCGCTGGTAATCCCGCAATTGTGGCAACGCTTCCGCTGCGGGTGTGCCAGCGGCTTTGGCCAGTAAATAAATGGGCGCCGAACTGCCAAGCATTTCTACGCCAAAAGAGCTAAAGCGACGGCCAATGCGCAGACCGAACGCGGCTGTATAAAAACGAACTGCTTTTTCAAGGTCCTCAACATCAATGTTTACCAGCATATTCATAAGCTTGTTACCTTAATTATCGCTACTTTGCCGCCTGGCATCGCTCTGCCGCCAAATCAATGCAATCTATCGGGCAGACGGCAATACAGGTTGGCTTATCGTAATAACCAACACACTCGGTGCATAATGCAGCGTCTACCTCATAGTGACGTGGCCCCATACTGATGGCTTCGTTCGGGCACTCCGGTACGCACATATCGCAATTTATACAGCTCACGTCTATCACGGCGGGCATTATCAGCCCGCCGCGCTAATAGCTAAATTGTTGTCTTCGGGTGCCAGCTGTTTTAACAGCATAGCAAAGCGTAAGTCGTGTTGCGCCGGCAGCTTTACCTTTAACTGATAACAGGCGCCCGGTGCCAGTACTATGGCGTTATTCTGTTTATCGCGCAGTGCTGCCAGCGTAAAAGCATGGTTGCCTTGTGGGGTCATCAGCATCAGCGTATCACCAACAGCAAACTGGTTTTTTACCTCAAGCAAGGCAAAGCCTTCGCTATCCTGCTGCGCAATAAACTCACCGACTAACAGCTGCTGCCCCACGCTATGGCTGGTGTCATAGTTTTGTGTATCCTGCGGTTTATGCCGGCGTAAAAAACCTTCGGTAAAGCCGCGGTTGGCCATGCCGTTTAGCTCACCCAGTAAGTCAGGGTTAAAGGCTTTACCGGCAACAGCATCGTCTATTGCCTGGCGGTATACCTGGGCGGTTCGCGCCACATAATATGGCGATTTAGTGCGGCCTTCTATTTTCAGCGAATGCACGCCCATGGCCGTTAATGCCGGCACATGCTCAATAGCGCGTAAGTCTTTTGAGTTAAGAATATAGCTGCCATGTATATCTTCATCTATTGCCATCAGCTCGCCCGGCCGGCCCTGCTCTTCCAGCAATGCCGGCGTACTTATAGGGGTAAACTGGATAGGATTAAACTGGCCAACTTCATCCTCTGCTGCCGCATGCACCTGATAAGGCCAGCGACAGCTGTTGGTGCAAGCCCCCTGGTTTGGGTCGCGTTTGTTAATGTAGCCGGATAACAAACAACGACCGGAGTAGGCCATACACAGCGCGCCGTGCACAAACACCTCCAACTGCATATCCGGCACTTCACGGCGAATTTCGCCAATTTCGTCCACCGACAGCTCGCGCGATAAAATAACCCGCTCTACGCCCTGTACCTGCCAGAACTTTACTGCGGCCCAGTTCACCGTATTGGCTTGCACCGATAAGTGCAGCGGTATTTGCGGGAAATGCTGGCGTAGTAAAAACACCACGCCAGGGTCTGACACGATCAATGCGTCAGGCTTCAGCGCCACCACCGGTGCCATATCAGCAATAAAGCTAACGAGCTTGCTGTTATGCGGTGCAATATTGACTACCACATAGAACTTTTTACCCAGTGCATGCGCCTCGGTGATACCGGTTGCAAGCCCGGCTAAATCAAACTCGTTATTGCGCACCCGCAGGCTGTAACGTGGCTGGCCGGCATAAACGGCATCTGCGCCATAAGCAAAGGCCAGACGCATGGCTTTTAAACTGCCGGCCGGAGAGAGTAGTTCAGGTATTAACATAGCATTTGCCTCTGCCGTTATAAAACGCTGCCAAAAGGAGCAAAAAAGGCGGCTATTCTAACGCCGTGGTGAGCGCTGGCTTTGATCTGCCGCAAAAGCCGGGCCATTAGCACTGACACGGTTCACTCTGGCTGCAGGCTTTAAAACCAGCGGCAAAGTTAGTTAAACGCTCCGTACGGCTGCCCGTTGGTAACATGACTTCAATCAAACTAAAATGCTGCTTGTTATCAAATGCCAGCTGCAATGCCTGAGTAAAATCATCCAGACTGCGCACCTGCATACCGTTACCACCCATGTTGCGGGCCAGTTCGGCATAATGCCAGTTGCTTAAGTTGGTGCAAGTCAGGCCGGGAGCAAAGGCGTCTATCATGTCCCAGCGCTGGTTATTAAACACAATAATTACCGGCGCAAAGCCGTAACGGGCACAGTGGCCTAGTTCGAGCCCGGTCATTAAAAAGGCGCCATCCCCCACCAGCACTACCGGGCGCAACCCGGTAACGGCCTGCACACCAAAAGCCGCTGGCACCGCATAACCCATTGAGGCATAAAATGCCGGAGCCAACATTAAGCTGGGTTTGGCATGCAAGGACGCAAACAGGCAATCACCGATATCGGAAATCAGCGGCACTATGTCTTGCCGCTGAGTTAAAAACTTATCCAACTGCTGTACCAGACTGCTGGCTGTCAGGTGCTGCGGCGCCATCGTCAACACTGCTGGTTCCGGCAGTGTTGTGTTATCAAACGGCGCTATAGGCTGTTGTAGTACCGCCGCCAGCAAAGGTTTTATTGCCAACTGATGGTAGGTAGCAACACCAAGCGTCAGCTGGTTTTGTTCAAGGCAAACCACTTTATGGGCGGGAAACAGCTCGCTATGAGCAGCAAAGTTGCTGTCGGTTTTAATTACGCCAATTTGCAAAATCAAATCGGCATCACGCAGCAGTTGCGTCGGGCGAATGTCGGTTTTATCAAGAAAGATACCGCCGTACAGCGGGTGCTGCTGGTTAAAGCTGGCGCGGCCCATCAGGGTGCTGACAAAAGGGATATTCAACTGAGTTGCTAAGGCTTCAAGCTCTGCTACCGCATCAAAGCGGCGCACATCCACCCCTGCCAGAATAACCGGGCGCTGGGCGTAAGCTAAGCGCTCGGCCAGATGCGCGGTTGCCAGCATCAGCTCATCTTCCGGCACGGCCGGTGGCTGGTAGTCTCCTGCCGGTGTGGTGTTAAACTGCACCGCATCGCGCGGTATTTCCAGCAGCACCGGCCGGCTTTGTTCCTGCGCGGTTTTAAGCGCCAGGCGAATATCTTCGCCGGCACGCGCCGGATTATCTAAGCGCAACTGGGCAGCAGTAATTTCTTTATAAATATCGCGCTGGGAGTTAACGCTTTTGGCCTGATGGTGAATAAGCAAGCCGCGCTCAAGCTCGCTTTGGCTGGGGAAACCGGCAATAATCAGCAACGGCACATGTTCAACAAAGGCTTGCGCTACCGCATTCACCGCATTTAACGCACCGGCACCGTATGTTAGTATCACTACAGCTGGTTTATTGCTGATGCGCGCGGCAGCATCAGCGGCAAACACGGCAGAGGGTTCATGGCTTAAATAATACAACGGCAAACTGTTGCGCTGTTGTAACTGTTCAAACAGCGGCAAAACAAAATCACCGGGAATACCAAATAGCTGTTTAACACCAAACAACTCCAGCTCTTGCAGCAGTGCATCAACCAATAACATAACCCACTCCAGTTTGTTTTTTATGTCTGGCAGTCTGGTGATAATTGCTATTGTCAGCTTTGATACAGATCAAGCATGCGCTGGCTTGCGCCAGCACAAAGGAGGTAGATCGTTTACAGGGAGATTAACGTAACAGCTCAGAAAACGGCAGTATGTTTACCGTTTCACCGGCGGGTAAACTGCTGCTGTCACGTGCCAGTACGATATAACAATTGGCGTTGGCAATGGAGCTAAGCATACCTGAGCTTTGCACACCTAAGGTTTTTACTTTTACACCGCCCTCACCCTGCCAGTACCAGCCGCGCTGATAATCCATGCGGCCGGGTTGTTTTTTTAGTGGCACTTCGCACTCGGCGCTGAGCAGTTTTGCTGGCTGAGCGGCAGTTTCACCGCTAAGTTTACGCAGCACTGGCTGTACTAACTGCTCCAGCGTTACCACTGCAGCGACCGGGTTACCCGGCAAGCCAAAAAACCAGCAGTTATTAAGCGCACCAAAAGCAAAGGGTTTACCCGGTTTTATCGCCACCTGCCAGAAGTTAATCTGGCCCAGTTTATGTAAAATCTGCCGGGTATAATCGGCATCGCCCACCGAGACGCCAGCGCTGGTGATCAGTACATCGGCCTGTGCCATTGCCTGTTTAAACGCCTGCTCTATTGCCGCCGGATCGTCCGGCAATAAACCCAGGTCAAGCACCTGAACGCCGAGACGCTGTAGCATAGCGGCGATAACATAGCGGTTGCTGTCGTAGATATGGCCATCTGGCAGGCTTTGGCCCGGTGGCACTAATTCATCTCCGCTGGAAAAAATGGCTACTTTTAGCTGGCGCATTACTGTTATGTTGGCAAAACCCAACGACGCCAGCAAACCAAGATCTGCCGGGCGTAACTTATGGCCTGCGGCAAACACCTGTGCGCCTTTGGCGATATCTTCGCCAGCGCGGCGTACATGCTCGCCCGGCGTTGGCACCAGTTGACACAAAACCTGTTGCTGCAAATCGCTTTGTGTAAGTTGCACCTGCTCCTGCATTACCACAGTATCCAGCCCCTGTGGCATAACCGCGCCGGTGGTAATACGCACACAGCTGCCAGACGGCACAGTGTCGCTAAAAGCATGACCAGCCAGCGCTACACCCGCCACATCCAGCGGCTGACCGGGAGCGACCTCTGCCGCACGCAGTGCATAACCGTCCATGGCAGCATTGTCGTAGCCGGGTACGTTAATATTGGATAACAGCGGCTGCGCCAACACCCGGTCCAGTGCTTCAGTTAACGGCACTGTTATAGTCTGCTGCAATGGTTGTACCTCGCTGAGCATCTGCAGTATCGCCTGCTCTGCGCTTAGCATTGGCTTCTGGACGCGGGTGTCTTGCATCAGCTTTTGGCTCCCTGTTGGTTTACCATCCACACCGCAGCTTCTACCCGCGAGCGCAGACCAAGCTTTTTCAATAAGTGTTTTACATGCACCTTTACCGTACCGTCTGAAATATTCAGCTCACGGGCAATCAGCTTATTGCTCAGACCTTTGGCGATAAAACTTAAAATTTCGTGTTCACGGTTAGTCAGGCTGTTAAGCTCTGCCGATGTTTTTACTGCCGGGCGGCGTAATGCCGTGGCCAGAACCTGGGTAATGGCTTCACTGAGCACCATTTTCCCGCTCAGCGCGCGCTTTATCTGCTCCAGCAATACTTCCGGATCGGCATCTTTTAGCAGGTAACCATCGGCGCCGTTACTGATCGCATTAACCACATCTTCGTCGGCATCGGATACTGTCAGCATCACTATGCGCGAAGTTACGCCCTCGTCACGCATCTTCTTCAACGTGGCAATGCCGTCCATACCTTGCATATTTAAATCCAGGATAATCAGGTCCGGATCCAATTCCACAGCCAACGGTATCGCCTCGATGCCACTACCGGCTTCGGCAATAACTTCCAGTTCATCCTCCAACGCCAACAACTGCTTTAAACCTTTGCGCAGCAAAGGGTGATCATCTACCAGCATAATGCTGGATTTTTGCTCTGACATGTCTTGCTCCAAACCTAACGTATTTCTGTATGAGTATTAGCTTATAACAAGGCGGGGCTAACTTTGATATAAATCAGTTAAATGGCCGATAAGCTTATTCAGCTCTGTTACCAGCTACTGCCTGCCATCAGCAAAAAATGCAAAATATATCTTTGATTTTTAATACAATTAAAAACTCAACACTAAAAATTTACCACTTTGTAGGTACCTCCAACTATCCCCACGCTACTGCCAGCTAACTCCGAAGATACATTGTGACAATAAGCCCCAGCCTGCATAGTTTCCGCAGTCTAGTTTGCTGTTCCTCACAGGAGTTTATTATGTCAGACCTGAAAAAGTGGCAGCCGGAAGATGAACACTTCTGGCAAACCACAGGCCAACGCGTTGCCAACCGCAATCTGTGGATCTCGATCCCCAGCTTGTTGTGTGGCTTCGGTGTTTGGATGCTGTGGAGTATTGTTACGGTGCAAATGCTGAATGTCGGTTATCCGTTCAGCACCGCCGAGCTGTTTACCCTTACCGCTATAGCCGGCTTAACCGGTGCGACTTTGCGTATTCCGTCCAGCTTCTTTGTACGCTTATGCGGCGGGCGCTATACGTTGTTTCTCACCACCAGTTTACTGATGATACCAGCAGTAGGCACCGGGTTAGCGCTGCAAAGCATTGATACACCGCTATGGATGTTCCAGCTGATGGCATTGCTCTCTGGTATTGGTGGCGGCAATTTTGCCTCGTCCATGTCCAACATCAGTTTTTTCTTCCCGAAAAAACAGCAGGGCTTAGCACTGGGTTTAAACGCTGGCCTGGGTAATTTTGGTGTCACCACAGTGCAAATTCTGGTGCCCATTTTTATGTCGTATGGCGTCTTTACTCTGCTGGGTGGCGGTGATCCTATGGTGCTGGCTAAGGCCAGTGGCACTGTTACCGGTACCATACCGGCGGGTACGCAAACCTGGATCCAAAACGCCGGTTTTGCCTGGCTAATTACCTTAGTGCCACTGGCTTTTTTACTCTGGTTTGGCACCAATAATATCCACACCGAAGAAGTCACCCCCAAGCTGCCATCAGCAGTGAAATCTTTCAGCATTATTCTGGCTATGCTCGGCATAGGTTTTGTGACCTCTATTGCCGGTTTATGGCTGATTTTACCGGCATCGGCTAATGGTTCCGGCTTTGGCATTCCAAAAGAAATTGTGCTTATAGCAGTTTTGTTCGCCACCGTTTTCTTATTAAAACTCTTGCCCGGCGCCATTCGTACCAGCCTGGACAGGCAATATAAGATTTTTAATAACAAGCACACCTGGGTAATGAGTGTATTGTACGTAATGACCTTTGGCTCTTTTATCGGTTTCTCAGCAGCCTTTCCATTATCCATCCAGGTAATTTTTGGCTACAGCCATATTATGGTGGATGGCGTTATGACGCATAGCACACCAAACCCGAATGGCCCCAGTGCATTAACCTATGCGTGGATCGCACCTTTTGTTGGCGCGTTAATTCGCCCGGTGGGTGGCTGGATAGCCGATAAACTCGGCGGTGCCTTTGTCACCCAGTTATGCTCAGTTGTGATGATATTGTGTGCTTTAGGCGCGGCTTACTATATGCAACTGGCCTATCAAAGCCCAACACCGGAGCAGTACTTCGTACCTTTTTTCCTGATATTTTTAGGCTTATTTGCTGCCAGTGGTATTGGTAATGGTTCTACCTTCCGCACCATAGCAGTGGTATTTCCCAAAGAACAAGCCGGCCCGGTACTGGGCTGGACATCAGCGGTAGCAGCCTACGGCGCCTTTTACATACCGCAGGTACTGGGTGAACAAATAAAAGCCGCCACACCGGAGTATGCCATGGTAGGTTTTGCCATCTTTTATGGCTTGTGCCTGCTGATTAACTGGTTTTTTTACCTGAGAAAAAACGGCGAGTTTTATAATCCCTAGTATCCGGCAAAGCAAAGGCGCATTTACTGCGCCTCAGGCTTTGATGTCATCTGCCGGTAGTTTATTTTTCTCACCGGTCATTAAGGTTCCGTACGTCGCAAGGTAGACAGGTTCAGCTGCCATTTTTGTCTGACGAAATATATTTTCATAACCATAGGTCAGGTAACGCCGCAAAACAGCAGGCAACCAAAAACTACAACGAATTGCCGCTTAGCATATCAGCCTACGCTTTGCTGCTGCGTTGGTAGGGTATCAACTTAATCTCATCCTGCACTACTTAGCTTGCAGCGCTTCCAGTTGTGCCCGCATACGCGCGTTTTCGCCTTTTAGATCACTTTCACAAAATGCCTGATTCAGCACCTGGTTTAAGTTATCTTTATCCCAGGGCTTAGTCAAAAAGCGAAATACCGCCCCTTCATTTACAGCCTGCAATACTGCCTGCAGTTGTGTGTTGCCACTGAGTACAATGCGCACTGTATCAGGATGGATTAATTTGACCTGTCGCAGAAAATCCAGCCCATTCAGATTATTACTTACCTGCAGCTGATGCTCTGCCAGCACTACCTGTACTTGCTGCAGACTCAGTAATTCCAGCCCTTGTTCAGCACTGCTGGCCGTTAAAATGTGATACCCTTCATGACGTAATTGCCTGGTCAGTGCCTTCAGTAAACTCTCATCATCATCCACAATCAATAACGTACGGCTCGCCCCCTTGTCCAGCGCAACTTGGGCTGAGGTCTGTTTACGAGTGAGGGTGGAAAGAAAATCTGTACACATAACTGCAGACATGGGCCTTGCATAGTGATAACCCTGAATCACATCACACCCTGAACGGTTCAGCATATTCTGCTGCGCTTCAGATTCAACACCTTCAGCTACCACTTTCATATTCAGAGTTTGGCCCAGCTTAACAATGGCCCTGACCAGCGCATTATCTTCGGCGTTGTTCACCACTCCATCAACAAATAACTTATCAATTTTCAGTTCACTAAAAGGAAACCGCTTAATATAAGTCAACGAACTATAACCAGTACCAAAGTCATCTATTGACAGCTCTACGCCCATTTCGCGCAGCGCTTTCATCGTTCTGGCTGCGTCATCAGGTTTACGCATTAATACGCTTTCGGTGACTTCCAGTTTCAAAAAGCACGCCGACAACCCCGTACTTTTCAATGTCTGTTGCACTAAAGCCACACAGCTGCCATCTTCGATACTGCCGGAGGAGACGTTAACTGACATGCTCACTGACGGCCAGCCGCCTTGCTGCCAGCACACCAGTTGCTGACACGCCTGCTGTAACACCCAAGCGTCAATCCGGTCAATTAACCCGCATTCCTCTGCCAATGGAATAAAACTTAATGGTGAACGCAACTCACCGTTATGGCGCCAGCGCACCAGTGCTTCAAACCCCTTCAGAGTGCTGCTATGTAAATCCAACTGGGGTTGGTAATGCAGCTCCAGCTCGTTTTGTTCTATCCCCAGTCGCAGTTGCTGTTCCAGTGTCATCCGCTCTAACAATAAATCATCCATATCGCTGGTGAAACCATTTAACCGGTTACGGCCATTGGCTTTAGCCTGATACATCGCAGTGTCAACATGCTTTAGTAAGGTAGTAGCATCGGTGCCGTCCTCCGGATAAAAGCAGTAGCCAATGCTGGCAGTCACTATCGGCATCATATCCTGCAGTTGGTAAGGTTGCCCCAATAGCTTCAGTACCTCTCTGAGCGTGCCGCTTATAGCCGCAACACCGTGTTGCTCTGCCAGCACCAGCACAAACTCATCCCCGCCCAGCCGTGATACCGTATCAACCTCAGTAATACTGTGCTTTAGCCGCTCAGCAACCTGCAGTAATAGCTGATCGCCTACAGGGTGCCCCAGACTCTCATTGATATATTTAAAATTATCTAAATCGATAAATGCCAGGGTAAAACCATGCTTATTGTGTTGCGCCTGTACTATGGCTTGCTGAATGCGATCCAACAGTAAACTGCGATTCGGCAAAGCCGTCAGTTCATCAAAGTTTGCCTGTCGCTCCAGCCTTGCCTGCAGTTGCTGCAGCAGGCTGGCCCGGCCCCACGCTACGGCCAGTTGCTGACTGAACGCTTTTAACGGTTCTAATGCCACATCTGACCAAGCCGCACCGTCGGCACGCAACACATTCAGCAGCCCTATAGTGTTATCACCAAGGCGCACCGAAACACAGGCATGGTGCTGCTGATTAAAGTTCTCAAGTAGTGCCTGACAACCGTCAATATCTGCTGCAGGAGGCGCATCGGTGCGCAACAGCTGTCGGCAGGCACAGCCGGCGTCATAACACCGGTCAAGTGCTACTACGGATGCTAATGAGCCGGTGATGCACGCCAATTGCATCTTGCCATTTCCTGCCACCGAAGCATACAACCACGCCCCGACAACACCCGGCAGCGCCCTGACCTGTTCCAGGGCAATACGCAGCACTTGAGATTCACTGCGTAGTTCACTTAGCTGATTGGTAAAATCAAACAGCCCGCGTAGCAGACTATAACTTTGCTGCAGTTCCCGATGCTTATCTGCCAGTTCGTGGTTAAGCCGCACACCTTCTTCATAGGTCGATATCAGCAAATCCAGGATTTGCTGCTGTGCTGCATTAATCACATGCCGCTTGCCGTTCAATACCAGTTGCAGCTCCATACTCAGGCGTTGCTGATCATGCAGTGCAAAATTGGCCAGTAAATAATTCAGCCGCGATAACAGATAGCGTTCTTCATAAGGTTTGGTAATGAAGTTGTCGGCGCCACAAGTCAGGCCCTTTAGCACATCGGCGGAGTTAGTCAGCGTGGTGACCAGCAGTAACGGAATATGCTGAGTGGCCACATCGTTTTTCAGCTTATGACATAAGGTGTAGCCGTCCATATTTGGCATAACCACATCGCTGATAATCAAATCTGGCAGTTGCTGCTTAACCAATTGTAGTGCCTGCTCACCATCACTGGCTAACTGAACCGTGCAACCATGCTGTTCCAGCAACGCCTGTAGCTGTATCGCCTGGGTCAGGCTGTCTTCGACCACCAAAATGTTAGCATTTAATAACATCATACTGCACTCCATATCATCCGTCTGGTGCGTGCTGCAACGCCAGTATATTAAGTAAGGCGGCAATATCCCGAGGGCATAGCGTGTAGGTGGCCGCATTAAGCCGCACCGCTTCACCCGGCATGCCATGCACCACTGAGCTGGCTTTATCCTGCGCTATAGTCAGCGCCCCCAGTTTTTTTAATGTCAACATCTGCACCGCACCGTCCGTTCCCATCCCCGACAGCAACACCACCACACTTTGTTCACCATAGCTTTGAACCACAGAGTTAAAAAGATAACCTACCGCCGGCCGTTGGCCTAACCACGGCTCAGATACCGCTAACTGCAAATAGCAGGCGCCAGAGCTATCCAGACGCACCCCCAGATGACAATCATCCGGCGCCAGATACAGCTGCCCGGCTTTAGCAATCTCATTCTGTTTGGCAATACGCACCGGTATGGCACTACTTTCATTTAGCCAGTTGCAAAAACTGCCGATAAAACCATGGCTGATATGCTGCACCGCCAACAGCGGCCAGGGCAACACTGAGTGCAATGAACTGAGTAGTTCACGCAGTGCCATCGGCCCGCCCGTTGAAGCGCCAAGCACAATTATCTTTGGCTTTTGGCCAGTCAATTGAGAAACCACCGCCGCATCACTTGTCTCTGCCGAACGCTGGAGGCGGTTAACCCGGGTGATTACCTTAACCTGTGCCATATTACGCACAGTACGCACTAACTCTGCCGCATCCTGCTGATACTTAGGATGCCCCGGCCCGCGTGGTTTCTGTACTACCGCCAGAGCCCCCACGTCCAGGGCTCGCATCGCCACTGCAGCATCATTCGGGTCCTCGCTGGCTGTTACCAACACTATTGGCAACGGATTGACGCTCATCAACTGCTTGGTAGTCTGATAGCCATCCAGATTAGGCATATGGATATCCATTGCCACCACGTCAGGCTTCAGCTGACTGACCATAAGCAACGCCTGACGGCCATCACGTGCCTCTCCGACTACCTCCAGCCCGCCCTGCTCCAGCGTGTTGCGCAGTAACAGGCTGACTACTGCAGAGTCATCTACAATCAACACCTTCAGCATCACATGCTCCAACTGGTTAAGCTGATATTACGTGCGAAATGTGGCCGCACGTTGCTTAAGTTTATGCCCCAGATCGTGTAACGCTTTGGCAGCCTGCTCCGCCTGTCTTGCACCCGCAACATTATTCTGACTGGCGTTATTAATATCCCGCATCGCCGTGGCAACCTGATCCATGCCAATAAGCTGCTGCTGGCTGGATGCCGCAATCTGCATCGCCGCATCTGAGGACTGTTCAAACTGCCCGGCCAGCGCCAGAATGGCCTCGCCAGACAGACGCGTCTGATTGTAGCCAGCGTCAACAGCTCGCCCTCCCTGCTCTGTCACCAATACCACTTTGTTCATGGCTTTTTGAATGTCATTCAAAATAGTCCGCACCTGTACTGTGGCGTTGCGAGATTGCTCTGCCAGCGACTTTACTTCCTGCGCTACCACTGAAAAACCTTTGCCCTGCTCGCCAGCTTTTACTGCTTCGATTGATGCATTCACCCCCAACAAGTTGGACTGTTCTGCCAGATCTGCCACCGTGGCCACAATGTCACCTACGGTTTGGCTTTGTTCATTCAATCGGATAATGCTCTCCGACATCGCCTGCATTTGCTCGCGGATCGCCGTCATTCCCTCCAGTGCTGAGGTAACAGCATTGCGGCCATCCTGAGTGATCTGAGTAGTTTGTCTGGCACTGTCACTGACGTGCTTAGCTTTCTGGCTGGCCATATTGGCTGTTTGCTTGACTTCGTCGATAGTGGTGCTGATTTCGTGCACAGCACTGGCCGTTTGCTGTGCCGATGTAACCACTTGAGTGGTGGTGGTCAGGATCTCCTGACTGCTACTGGCGAGGATTTCTATTCCTTCGTTCAATTCACCTATCAGCTGACGCAAATTGTTGCTCATCGTATTGAACGATTGCCCAAGTATGTCGCGCTCTGAACGGGGTTGAATTTGTTCACGCAAATCGCCTGCTGCGATAGATTGTGCTTTGGTTGCCAACTCAACCAGATAATCCCCCATGTCAGCAAAAGCCCGGCTTAGTAAACCTACTTCATCGCGCCTCTGCTCAAAACCGGAAACACCCACCTGTTCACCGGCTGCCGCTTGTTTGGCAATGCGGGTTAAGGCCATCAACGGCAATACCAGCGCACGATTCAGGCTCCAGATAACAGCCGCTATGACCAGCAATACGAGCGTCATGCCCACCAGCATGGCCTGCCGCTGGTCGTTGAGCAGTTGATCACTGGCCGCCAGCTGATGTTCAACCTGTTGCTTCACCGTATTGCTGATATCTGCCGCTAAGGTGCGAAAACGCTGTACCCGTTCCGTTTGGATATCCAGCAATAAAGTTTGCGCTTGCTGCATTTGCTGTTGTCGCAGCAACGGAAGAATTTGCTTCGCGGTAGTGTCAATGTACTGTGTATGCAACTGTCGCAATTCCAGCAACGCAGGTTGCAACATCTGATGCTTATTCAGTTGTTGCAGCACATTATCCAGCACCTGCTGGCGTTGCTGCAGTGTGCCGCCCAGTCCAGCCTCGTCGTCGGCGGTCAGCTCGCCACGTAAACTACCACCCAGCATGCGGGCGCGTTGCTCATTAATATCAATCCGTATCTCCTCGAGTTGCAGCAAGGGTTGCATGGCCCCGTGATACAATGTCAGCTGCGATTGCTGCACCTGCTGCAAACTGCTCAGAGCATGCAGTTGCAACATCAGAAACAGCAATGCCAAAATACCAAGCATCAGCGTCAGTTTCTGCCCGGTTTTTAAGTTAATATAAAATGTCATCATTATCCCTGCTCCGTTGATAACAGCCGCTGTAATATGTCCAGCAAATTGTCCTGATCAAAACTGCTTTTCAGAATATAAGCATTGGCACCAGCCTCTAAACCGCGCAAACGATCTTCAGGGCTTTGTAACGCCGTCACCAGCACCACTGGCAAATGCGCTAACCGGCTGTCAGAGCGTACTTTCTCTGTCAGGCTGAAACCATCCAGTCCGGGCATTTCAATATCCGAGATTAGCGCAGCAAAATCATGGTGCTGCAGCGCCTGCCAGGCATCCATGCCATCGACAGCCGTCACTACCTGAAAACCGGCGCTTTCCAAAATGCTTTTCATTAAACTGCGAGAGGTAATTGAATCTTCCGCAACTAACAGTTGCTGACGATGCCCGGTTACTGCCGGCAACGGCACGGCCACTGGTCGGTCAGTGCGACAAGCACTCTGATACAGATCAAGCATATTCAATACCGGCACCAGTTGGCCATTACCCAGCCGGGCTACACCGGTAATACAAGTAACTCTTTTCAACTGCGGCCCCAAGCCTTTCAATGTAATATCTTGATCGGTAAGAATTTCATCTACCTGCAGCAAATATTGACATTCTGTCGTTTCAACTAATACCAGTTGCAGCATAGGCTGATGGCACCGGGTAGCTAACTGCAGCAGATCAGCCAGATGCCATAATGGTAACGACTGCTGCGCTATCTCCAACACTGTGCGATTCTCAACGCTGCGTATTGCCGTCGCTGGCATTCTGAGCACGCGGTTAATCGTCTGGCAGGGAATGGCAAACAGCTGTTCTGCCACCCGCACCAGTAAGGTGCGGTAGGTGCTGAGACTCACGGGTAATGTCAGTACAAAACTGCAGCCATGTCCCGGGTGGTTGTGGATCTCAATATCACCATTGAGACGTAACACTTTTTCTTCGACGATTGCCAACCCCAGACCTCGCCCAGACAGTTCAGTAAGCATCGGGCTGGTACTGAACCCCGAGCGGAAGATCAGTCTGCAACATTCCGCCTCCGTTAATGCTGATGCCTGCTGCAGGGTCAGCAAATTTTGCTGAACGGCTTTCGCCCTGACTGCGGTGGTATCAATGCCCTGGCCATCATCACTGAGCCGCAGACCGAACCGATTACTACTTAGCTGCATAAAATCGATACGCAGCGTAGCATTAGCCGGTTTCCCCGCAACCTGGCGTTGCTGCGCTGATTCAATTCCGTGATCTACGGCATTACGCAACAAATGCTGTATCGGGCTTCGCAACTCGTCCAGAATACGTTTATCAACCCGATAATCTGCACCACTTATCAATAGTGTTGCAGATTTGCCGGTCGCCTGGGCCAATTCACGCACCATGGCCGGCATGCCTTCAGTCAAGCTGGTGCAGGGCAGCAGCAACACCTGTTGCAATTCCTGCCTGAATGTCGCCTCAAGGCTACTGCTGCGCTTAGCCAATTGAGACGCCATTCTTGCCAGTTGGCTCATGCGGTAGTCCCACTGCTGCAAAAACTCTGTCGCCCATTGCGCGAAAACAACTGTGGTATGTTGCGCCTGCACCGCCATGCTGTTTCTGTCTGCTCCGGCGATTACACTGTGGCTATCATCCACTGGCTGCTGCAATAACCGTAACGCGGCGCTCAATTCGTGGCGGTACCGGCGCCACCAGGTGAAATCAGTTTGTGCCTGATGCAGCGCGGTGGCCAGCTCGGCACTTTCCAGCCGGGCATCGAGTAAGTCTTCGGCACAAAACCACAACTGGTCTAGCGCCAGGCTGCTAACCCGTAACATGCCAGGCTCAGGCATAGCAGCAACCACAGACGGCACGCTCACCTGTCCAACAGAGACTTTACTATCCGGCTCTGCACAGGACAGCTCCAACGCAGTGCACAAAGTGTGCAACGCGGTGTCATCGGAGTCGCCAGGCGCTGCAGTCTGCTCGTCTGTTCTGCTCAGTAACCGCTGCAGCGACTGCAATGCCTGATTAACTAATGTAATTTGCTCACTGCCCGGGCCACGCTGTTGCTGCTTCAGGGCTGAAAAGAAGGTTTCAAGTTTCTGACATAGACGTTCAAACTGCAGCGCATTAACGGCGCGGGCTGCGCCTTTGAGACTGTGCACTTCGCGATACATGCTTTCCAGCATATCCGCTGTCGCACTTTGTTGTTCCAACAGCGCCAGCGCATCACGCAAAATGCCAAGGCGCTCTGTCGCTTCCTGTTGAAACGCTTTTAGCAGACGTTGCTGTAACAGTTGCTGCTGCATTGTCATGATGCCAGACTACTATGCATGATTTTCTACCTGCAAGCGTGAGTCGGACAGCAGCTTGCCGGCATCCAGTACTGCCCAGGACGCATCACTGATACCGAGCAAATATTCCCGTCGTATACCATTGAGATGAGGCTGACTGGCTTGCAACGCTTGCCTGGGCAAACTATAGGTTCCCACTGTCCGGTCCGTTAGCAAAGCAAACTCCATCCGACCATCGCGCAATATCGCAATTCGATTCAGATCGGATAGTCCTTGCTGTGGCAAATCAAAGAAGCAGCGTAAATCGATAACTGACACTATATGCCCGCGCACGCCAACAATCCCCAGCACAAAATCCGGTGTATTCGGCAGCGATGTCAACTGACGAAGTGGCAACACCTCCACGACGTAACGGGCCTCAACAGCGTAGGTCTCCTGTGCCAGTTCAAAATAAAACAGCTCCAGTGTCGGTTCATCCGCAACCGGCGTTTCAACAACGGCCAGCTTGCGCGCTCTGGCTTGCAGCGTGTCCAGCACGGTGGTATCAGTGTTGAACATTTGCAGTACTCCGTTGTTGCCTTGCCTGGCGCGCCATCAACACTCCCTGCCGGCACTGTGCTACGGTCAGCCCTTCACCTTGCTCCAGTTCCTGGTTTGGCGGCAACGTATCCAACAGCGACAGACAAATATCATAATGCAGACTTGCCTGTGCTATTTGCACTAAGCAGTCGTACAAACGGGCGCTGAGAAAATGCGCCAGCACAAAATCCGGTTCCAGATATAGCGCCTGTCGTAACGCCTGCAAAGCTGCCTGTATATTGTTATTTTCCCATTCAATGTTCGCCAGTAGCCAATAACTACCCGGCTGCAGTTTGTCCATTGCTATAGCTTGCCTGACCCACCGTAGCGCTGATGCATAAGCACCACGATTGGCACAGTTGCGAGCTTGTGTCAGCGCCTGATTGATATCAGCTAACGGCAGCACAAGCGCAGGCACGGGCAGGCTAACAGCACGGACAGGCTGAGCCGCATCAGGCCGTGCGGCGTCGCCAGCGGGCATCGCCGGGCGGTGCCGCTGCAGAGAAATCGCCTCAGGCCAGTGCTGTCCCCTGACACCTGCGGCCTGGCACAAGATTGCTTCTGCTGGCGCCAGCAGCAGCACACCTTGTGCTGTCAGGCAGCGTAGCAGCCGGCAGATAATATTGCCTGCCTGTTCCGGCTTAAAGTACATCAACACGTTGCGACACAATATCAGATCGCAATTAGCCAACCGGCGCAACGCATCGGGATAAACCGCTTCTGTCAGGTTCAACGGAAAAAATGACACCCCCCGGCGCAATGCCGGCACGATATGGTACTCGCCATTGCTGTCTTTGCTGCAATAACGGTCACGCCAACTGGTGTCAGGCTGGCGAAACGACCAGGACCGGTACACGCCTGCTTTGGCGCACTGCAGGAAAAGAGGATTGATATCGGTGCCAATAAACTGTAGATCCCAATGACCGGCATCCGGCAATAACTCTTGTACTACAGCGGCCAGGCTATACACTTCTTCACCACTGCAACAGCCCGCACTCCAGATACGCAACCTCAGATCACCTTCACGCCGACGTTGCGCCAGTAATGGTGGTAACCAATGCTGCTGCAGGTATTGGAACAAGGCAGGATCACGGAAAAAGTAGGTTTCCCCGACAGTCAGTTGTTCAACCAGTTGTTGTTGCATCAAAGACGGCCAAACTGGTTGCTGCAACCTGACCAGGAGCGCGTCAACATTCGGCAATCCCATATGGTCAAGCAACTGCATAACATGCCAGCCAAGATCGGTCAGCCGCTCTGACGGGAAATGTACCCCCAACCGGGCGCTCAGTAAGTCATTGCAATGGCGTAATATGTCAGGGTTTAAGCCGGGTTCAGCCGGAGCTGTGGTGAAGGGCATTGTCCAGAACCTCCTGTTCCGCTGCAGTGAGTAATGAGCTCAGATCCTGGATCAGCATGACGCCATCCGCCAATGCAATCATAGCTTTAAGCTGTGTCGTCGGTTGTGGCAGCGTAACGGCCAGTACTTGTTGCTCCAGGGGGTACAATTGCACTCCCTCGACACTGTCAACCCACAGAAGCCATTCACGTTCAGACGTATTGACCCACAAAAAACGATGTTGCAACGCTAATTCAACGGTAGGCAAATTAAACTTTTGTCGTAAATTGGCGACTGGCAGCAATTTGCCATGCACGTTAACCAAACCCGCCACAAACGCCGGGCTATCCGGAAGCGGGCTTATTGCCACCGCAGACAGAACCTTATACACGTAGCTAAGTTCCACTGCATAACGCTGATTTTCTACGCTAAAAGCAAGTACATGCATAACGAAACCCATAGCCAAAAAATAAGTTTGGAAATTAAATGGGGCACTGAACAGTGATTTGAATGGTGGCAGATGTTCCAAGTATAGGTAGTAAACATCTGAGTAAAGTTTGACGACCTGATTATCAGAATAATATCAGAATTTCATGCATTGAGCTTTCCGGGTTATAGTCACAACACGGTAAATGGACTTCCCCTAATCTCATAGACACTCATTAACTTCGGTGAGATTAGCTTTTTCAGCTGAAATATCACAAGCCATCATGCTGCCTTCTAACAACAACGCTGTTGAAGCTATACCCATTAAGTAATATCAGGCACGCTGTTTATGCTGCAGGTATTCCGGAGAGAAATTGAAATACACTCCGGTACCGCCCTGGCTACGCCGCCGGATGTCTATTGTGCCGCCCAGGTGTTTACTACGCTCCTGCATAATCGCCAGGCCATAATGGTTCAGTTTTTCTGCCGACTGCGGGATGCCAACACCGTTATCTTCTATTGCCAGCACTATCGACTCGCCTTTTTGCTGCTGCAAACTGATTACAATCTCGCTACCGGCACTATGATGCACCGCATTCTGGCTGGCCTCGCGAATAATTTGCAGCAGGTGAATTTCTTCATGTGGTGCCAGCGGAATATTGGTTAACTGATAATCCAGCTTTATCTGCATACCGGATTGCTCGCTAAGCTGTTTCACCGAGGCTTGCAGCGCACTGTACAGACCGGCGCCATCCACTTTAAGCCGGAAGGTGGTCAGCAGTTCGCGTAGCTGACGATAAGCCGCATCCAGGCCCTGTTTCAATTCAGCCGATACATCGACAATGGTGTCTTTATCGTCTTTTTGTGTGGCTTTATTTAACCGGGTAACCTGAATTTTTAAGTAAGACAACGCCTGTGCCAATGAATCGTGTAACTCACGGGCAATCACAGTGCGCTCCTGCATCAACGCCAGCCGCCGTACCTGCTCTTCCTCTGACTTTAAACTCAGTGCCAGTGCCAACTGATCGGCCACCGAAGCCAGCAATTTTTGCTGCCAGCGGACAAGCTGTTGCTCTTGTGCGATACGCGCCACCAATACGCCATATTTCTTTTTGTCACGGTGCAGCAAATAGTTGTAGCTATTGCTGTTGCACCCCGCCAATTGCGGCACGCTGAGGCAATCGCCACAATTTTCCTGTGCACAAGGGTCGTCACTGCTATCTCCCGGCAACACCTGCATATAGGGTTTATCACCCTCTTCAGTGAACAGGCACAGCTCCAGATCGTCTACTTTCACCACCGTTTTTAACTCAGCCACTATCTGATTAAAATTAACATACTCAGGTGCATGCTCACTAATACGCTGAGCGGTATTGTATAAAAAGCGCAAAGTGGTATTAGTATGCTGCAGCGCTTCGGTTTGCTCTTCCACCCGCTTTTCTAAATTACCGTACATATAAGCGATGGAGTCACTCATTTTATTAAAGCTATGCGCCAGCGCTCCAAGCTCATCGTTATTCGCCACACTGACACGGTGAGTAAAATCCCCCATTGCCACCTGCCGTGCACCTTTAGTTAAATCTTCCAGTGGCTGCTGCACCATCACTTTTAACCAGTAGATCACTATCGCCGACAATAATACTGTTGCCAGTAACGCCACCAACTGCAAGGTACGAAAACTGCGGACTTTATATTCAGCATCTTGCTGAATGT
This sequence comes from Gammaproteobacteria bacterium HGW-Gammaproteobacteria-15, assembly GCA_002840125.1. Lineage (GTDB taxonomy): Bacteria > Pseudomonadota > Gammaproteobacteria > Enterobacterales > Alteromonadaceae > Alishewanella. Next base: position 308,438 of record PGZF01000002.1, on the reverse strand, counting down.
AAAACACCAGCTCTTCCAGTAACTGAATTTGCTGCTGTAACTGCCTTTCCAGTTGCGGCATATCTAACGGCGTCTGTTGCAACAACGGATCAATTAGCTGCCAGTGCTGCTGCGCGGCATCAAACTGCTGCACTATCTTGTCATTATGTAAAAACCGCTTAAACACCGGATGCTGCCAGCTGCGGCTGAATTGTTCCCGCGCTTGCTCCAGCTTCACCTCATCTTGTTGCAAGGTTAACCAGGCCAAACGGTAGCTTTGCATCCGCAGCGAACCGGCGACATTTACTGCATGGGCGTCACTGTCGGTTTTATCCGACAACCAGTACGACGCCAGCATGGTGCCAATGGCCAGCGTAACAATACAGGCCAGCGCAATATTAATTCGGGTAACAATGGAAAACTGTCGCATAACTGCTCCGCTTCGTTTACTGCCTAAAGCATACCTGCTAATTGCCACTCGTGCTGGTTTGTCGCTAAAAACCAGCGGCACAATTGAGCTACCCCTTTTTCCCTGCCGGGTTAGCCGCAACAGCCAACACCCCGCAATAAGAGGTAACAGCTGGCGTATTATCAAGCATAACAGCGCTACCCACACTACCACCTTGTGGGTATTTTCGTTTTTTATCATACATTTAGTGCTCTGGCTGCCTTGATCCAAATCAAGCATCATCACAGCGTTGTTTCTATAGTGTGCATACCAGAAAAGCAAAATGTCTGTTCATGCAGGACAAGACCAGGAGTAAACCATGAGTCACCTACTCGACAAACTGCGGTTTTTTAAAACCCGCAAAGCCCCGTTCGCCGATGGCCACGGTGTTACCACCAACGAGGACAGAAGCTGGGAGCAAGGCTACCGCCAGCGCTGGCAGCACGATAAAATTGTGCGCTCTACCCATGGCGTTAACTGCACCGGCTCCTGTAGCTGGAAAATTTATGTTAAAGACGGCCTGGTCACCTGGGAAACCCAGCAAACCGACTACCCACGCACCCGGCCGGACTTACCGAACCACGAACCGCGCGGCTGCCCGCGTGGCGCCAGCTATTCCTGGTATATTTACAGTGCCAACCGCTTGAAGTACCCCAAGGTACGCCAGCAATTGATGAAACTATGGCGCGAAGCCAAAGCCGCGCATAAAGATCCGGTAAAAGCCTGGGAGTCTATTGTCAGCAACCCGGAAAAAGCCAAAAGCTATAAAGAGCGCCGCGGTTTAGGCGGTTTTGTCCGCGCCAGCTGGGATGAAGTTAACGAGCTGATTGCCGCTTCAAATGTGTACACCACTAAAACCTATGGCCCGGATCGGGTTACCGGCTTCTCGCCTATCCCGGCAATGTCGATGGTGTCTTATGCCGCCGGCGCGCGTTATTTGTCACTGATTGGCGGTAATTGTTTAAGCTTCTACGACTGGTATTGCGACTTGCCACCGGCTTCACCGCAGGTATGGGGCGAGCAAACCGACGTACCGGAATCAGCCGACTGGTATAACTCAAATTACATTATTGTTTGGGGCTCTAATGTGCCGCAAACCCGCACACCCGACGCGCACTTTTTAACTGAAGTACGCTACAAAGGCACTCAAACCTGTGTTATCACCTCGGATTACTCAGAAGCGTCAAAATTTGGTGACACCTGGTTAGCACCGCGCCAGGGTACCGATGCCGCATTGGCAATGGCCTTTGGCCATGTGATTTTAAAAGAATTCCATGTTGATAACCCAAGTGCGTATTTTACCGACTATGTAAAACGCACCACCGATATGCCGATGCTGGTGATGTTGGAAGAGCAAAACGGCAAGCTGACGCAGGGCCGGTTTTTACGCGCTGCCGATTTAGTCGATAACCTGGGTGAAGACAATAACCCGGACTGGAAAACCATTGCCATTAACAGTGATGGCCGCTTAACCAGCCCCAATGGCGCCATTGGTTATCGCTGGGGCCAGGCCGGTAAATGGAACCTGGAGCAAAAAGATAAAGACGGCGACCTTGACTTGCAGTTATCGCTAAAAGATAACCGCGACGAGCTGGTTGAGGTGGCCTTCCCGTACTTTGGCGGTGCGCCGCACGAGTATCAGTACTTCCAGCACACCGCGCATGACGAGGTGCAAATTCGTAAAATTCCGGCCAAAAGAGTCGAACTGGCCGATGGCAGCACGGCGTTGGTGGCCACCGTATTTGATTTAATGCTGGCGCACTATGGCGTAGATAACGGCATTGGTGATGACAGCCGCGCCAAATCTTATGACGACAACGTGCCTTATACCCCGGGTTGGCAGCAACCGATTACCGGCGTTAAGCCGGAAGATGTGATTCGGGTAGCGCGCGAATTTGCCCGCAATGCCGATAAAACCCGCGGCCGCTCTATGGTGATTGTCGGTGCCGCATTAAACCACTGGTACCACATGGACATGAACTACCGCGGTTTAATTAACATGCTAATGATGTGCGGCTGTATCGGCCAAAGCGGCGGCGGCTGGGCGCACTATGTTGGCCAGGAAAAACTGCGGCCACAAACCGGCTGGACCCCGCTGGCGTTTGCACTGGACTGGCAGCGGCCACCGCGTCATATGAACGGTACCTCGTTCTTCTATAACCACTCCAGCCAGTGGCGCTATGAAAAGCTGGATATGACCGAAGTAGTGTCTCCGCTGGCGAACAAAGAAAAGTGGAGTGGCAGTATCGTCGACTTTAACGCCCGCGCCGAACGAATGGGCTGGTTGCCATCAGCGCCACAACTGGGCGTTAATCCGCTGGGGCTGGCCGCTAAAGCCAAAGCCGCCGGTGTGGAGCTAAAAGACTATGTGCTGCAGCAGCTAAAAGATCGCAGCATTAAGTTTGCCTGCGAGCAGCCCGACAGCCCGCAAAACTTCCCGCGTAATATGTTTATCTGGCGCTCTAACCTGCTGGGCTCCAGCGGTAAAGGCCACGAATATATGCTGAAGCACTTTTTGGGCACCAAACATGGTTTGCTCGGTAAAGACTTAGGCGAATTCGGCGGTAAAAAGCCACAGGACATCGAATGGACTGACAAGGGCGCCGAAGGCAAGGTCGACTTATGGGTGACGCTGGATTTTCGGATGTCCACCACCTGTCTGTACTCCGACATCGTGTTGCCTACCGCCACCTGGTACGAAAAAGACGACATGAATACCTCGGACATGCATCCGTTTATTCACCCGTTAACCGCCGCTATTGACCCGGTATGGGAAGCGCGCAGCGACTGGGAAATTTTTAAAGGCATTGCCAAGGCGTTTTCCAAAGCTTCCGTTGGCCACTTAGGCGTTGAAACCGACGTGGTTACCACGCCCATGCACCATGACACCCCAGCCGAACTGGCCCAGCCCTATGGTGTTAAAGCCTGGTGGAAAGGCGAATGTGACGCCATTCCGGGTATCACCATGCCGCACATTAATATTGTCGAACGTGACTACCCTAATACTTATGCCCGCTTTACCTCGATTGGCCCACTACTGGAGAAAATCGGCAACGGCGGCAAAGGCATCGGTTGGGACACTAAGGAGGAAGTCAGCTTCCTGAAAAAACTCAACCGCGTGCATACCGACGAAGGCATTAACAAAGGCATGGCGAAGATTGACAGCGCCATCGACGCCTGCGAGATGATTTTGTCTTTGGCGCCAGAAACCAACGGCCATGTCGCGGTTAAAGCCTGGCAGGCACTGGGTAAAATTACCGGTCGCGACCATACCCATTTAGCACTGCCAAAGGCAGATGAGAAAATTCGCTTTAACGATATCGTCGCCCAGCCGCGCAAGATCATCAGCTCACCGACCTGGTCAGGTCTTGAGGATGAGCATGTGTCGTACAACGCCGGCTACACCAACGTGCACGAGCTGATCCCATGGCGCACCATTACCGGCCGCCAGCAGTTTTATCAGGATCACGAGTGGATGCGCGATTTTGGCGAGCAGCTGTGTAGCTACAAGCCGCCAATTAACTTAAAAACCGTGCAGCCGGTGCTGAATAAAAAACCGAACGGCAATAAAGAGGTGGTACTGAACTGGATCACGCCGCACCAGAAATGGGGTATTCACAGTACATACTCTGACAACCTGTTAATGCTGACGCTGTCGCGTGGCGGCCCTATTGTCTGGTTAAGTGAAACCGACGCTGCGGCGGCCGGCATTGAAGATAACGACTGGATTGAAATCTTTAACGTTAACGGCGCCATCGCCGCCCGTGCTGTGGTGTCACAACGGGTACCGGAAGGCATGAGCATGATGTACCACGCTCAGGAGCGCATTGTAAACGTACCGGGCAGCGAGCTTACCGGCACCCGCGGGGGTATTCATAACTCGGTCACCCGGGCGGTAATGAAACCGACCCATATGATCGGTGGCTATGCCCAGCAATCCTACGGCTTTAACTACTACGGCACCGTTGGCTGTAACCGCGATGAATTTGTCGTGGTGCGCAAAATGCAGAACGTTGACTGGTTAGACACTAAATAAGGTTGGAGTAAGTAACATGAAAGTCAGAGCCCAAATAGGCATGGTGCTGAATTTAGACAAGTGCATAGGTTGCCACACTTGCTCCATCACTTGTAAAAATGTCTGGACCTCGCGTGAAGGCGTCGAGTACGCCTGGTTTAACAACGTTGAAACCAAGCCCGGTATTGGTTTTCCGAAAGAGTGGGAAAACCAGCAAAAATGGAACGGCGGCTGGGTACGCAATAAAAGCGGCAAGCTGGAGCTGAAAATCGGCGGTAAACGCCGCATTCTGGCGAATATTTTCGCCAACCCCGACTTACCGGAAATTGACGACTACTACGAGCCGTTCGATTTTGACTACCAGCATTTACACAATGTTGGCGATACCAAGCACCAGCCGGTGGCACGGCCACGCTCGTTGATCAGCGGCCAACGGATGGAAAAAATTGAATGGGGCCCAAACTGGGAAGAAATTCTCGGTACCGAGTTTGCTAAACGCAAAATCGACCAGAATTTCAATGAAGTAGTGCAAAAGGACATCTACGGTCAGTTTGAAAAGACTTTTATGATGTACCTGCCACGTTTATGTGAGCACTGCTTAAACCCGGCCTGTGTGGCGGCCTGCCCCAGCGGCGCGATTTATAAGCGCGAGGAAGATGGCATAGTACTGATTGATCAGGACAAATGCCGTGGCTGGCGCATGTGTGTCTCGGCATGCCCGTACAAAAAAATCTATTACAACTGGAAAACCGGTAAATCCGAAAAATGTACCTTCTGCTTCCCGCGCATTGAAGCCGGCCAGCCGACAGTCTGCTCGGAAACCTGTGTCGGCCGTATCCGCTACTTAGGCGTGCTGCTGTATGACGCCGATAAAATTGAAGTAGCGGCCAATACGCCGAACGAGAAAGACCTGTATCAGGCACAGTTGGATATCTTCCTCGATCCGCACGATCCGACAGTGATTGCTGCTGCCAAAGCAGAAGGTATCGGTGATAACTGGATTAAAGCTGCCCAGCGCTCACCGGTATATATGATGGCAATGGAGTGGAAAGTGGCACTGCCGCTGCACCCGGAATACCGCACCTTACCGATGGTGTGGTATGTGCCACCACTGTCACCGATCCAAAGTGCGGTACAGGCCGGCCATGTTGGCATGAACGGCGAGATCCCGGATCTGAAATCGCTGCGCATTCCGCTGCGTTACCTGGCCAATATGCTGACCGCCGGTGATGAAGCGCCGGTAGTACGGGCGCTGGAGCGGATGATAGCGATGCGCGCCTTTAAGCGCTCGCAGCAGGTCGATGGCGTGGAAGATGCCGAAGTGCTGCAGCAGGTGGGCTTAACGCCGGTGCAGGTAGAAGAAATGTACCGCTATATGGCGCTGGCAAACTATGAAGACAGGTTTGTTATTCCTACCAGCCACCGTGCCTATGCCGAAAACGCCTACGACTTAAAATCAAGCTGTGGTTTTAGTTTTGGCAACGGTTGTGGCGATGGCAATAACGGCGTCAACCTGTTTGGCACTAAAGCCAAAGGCGTACGTCAGGTTATCCCGGTAGAGATTCAGGAGTAAGCCCAATGACCATAAAAAGCATGCCGATACTACAACTACTGTCCTTGCTGCTGGATTACCCAAAGCAGCCGCTGCTAGACGCCAAAGCTGAATTGCTGGCGATAGTGGCCGATGCCGCTATCGCGGCAGAGCTTAAGCAGCAGTTAAATGCTTTTATTACAGCGCGCTGCAGTGGTGAGCTGATGGACTGGCAATCAGAATACGATGGCCTGTTCGAGCGCGGTCGCTCACTGTCCTTGCTGATATTTGAGCATATTCATGGCGAGTCGCGCGATCGCGGCCAGGCCATGGTGAACCTGATGGCGCAATACCGCGAAGCCGGGCTGGATATCGGCGTAAAAGAGCTGCCGGACTACCTGCCGCTGTACCTGGAGTTTTTATCGACCCAGGGCCAGCAAAACGCGCAAATCGGCCTGGAAGAAATTGCGCCGGTATTGGCGGTACTGTTGTGCCGCCTGCAGCAGCGCGAGTCAGACTACGCCGGTATTTTTGCCACTTTGGTGGCGCTATCTGCAGCAGAGGTCGATTTAGCCGATATTAAAGCGCAAATTGCCAGCGAGCAGCGCGACGACACACCCAAAGCGCTGGATAAAGTCTGGGAAGAGGAAATGGTCAGCTTTATCGGCAACGAGCAAGCTAATTCCGCCTGCGGCAGTGGCAATAAACCGACAGATGGCCAGCGCCGCGATCAGTTTATCCCGCTCAGCACTGAGCTGCTCGGTAGCGAAGAAGCCGGGCAACAACTTTATCAAGCAGCCGCAGCAAAGCGCGCTTAAAGGAGCATTAACATGGCACACTTAAATCTGTTTGCCTTTGGCATTTATCCGTACATTGCCATCGCCATTATGGTGATTGGCAGTTGGATCCGCTACGACAGAGAGCAATACAGCTGGAAAACCAGCTCCAGCCAGCTGCTGGAAAGCAAACAGCTGCGTAAAGGCAGCATTGCCTTTCATATCGGCGTGCTGGGCATCTTTTTAGGCCATTTCTTTGGCTTATTAATGCCAAAAGAAATTTGGTACCTGTTTGGTATTACCACCCAGATGAAGCAACTGATCGCCATTGGCGCCGGTGGCTTGTTTGGCCTGATCTGCTTTTATGGCTTAACGGTGCTGATTAAACGCCGGCTGTTTAACCCACGCATTCGTGCTACCAGCAACCCGATGGATATTGCCATATTGTTTTTACTCTATGCGCAGTTAATCCTGGGGCTGCTGTCTATTTTTGTCTCAATGGGCCATTTAGATGGTGCTGAGATGTTAAAACTGATGGCCTGGGCGCAAAACACTGTCACCTTTAATAGCGTGGCCGCAGCAGAGGCCATTAGCGGCGTGCACTGGATTTTTAAACTGCACGTGTTCCTGGGTATGACGTTGTTTGTGGTGTTCCCGTTTAGCCGCTTAGTACACATGCTAAGTGCACCGGTGCAGTACGTGCGCCGCCAGCACCAGATAGTACGCCAGCGTTTTGTGCGCTAGAAGAGACGGTTTAAGGCCCTGACGGTTGCAACACTCGCTGTGCTCGCCACAGCAACTCGCTGCGCTCAGACACTCTGTGGCTGCGCTAACGAGGTTCCAACCTGGGCCAGAAAGGATCGATTGACCAGCCAGACTGCGAGCCGATATTGCTAAACAAAGCGTCTTTGGCATGGATGCCAAAGAGGAGCCTCCAGGGAGGGATTTACGGCGTCTTTGTGTGCAATACCGGCTGAAAGCAGTCTGGCGATATGCTAAACGGCACCGATTACAGAGGTTTAATATGATACAAGTCAACCAAGCCAGTATCAGCGAAGCGGCAATTATGGCCGAAGTACAATACCATCCGGCCGCCAGCAAACGCGCGGCCACGCTTAAAGCCGCTGAATCGCTGATCATCGGTGAATTATTACGTCAACGCGCCAAAGCGCTGGGTTTGACGGTAAAAAGCGAGCTGAACAGCGCCAGCGATGATGATTTTCTTGATGCCCTGATTAGCCGCGAACTGCCGATCCCCACTGCAACAGATGAAGAATGTCAGCAATACTACAAACTGAATCCGCAGCGCTTTGCCAGCTCGCCGTTGTTGGAAGTCAGCCATATTCTGCTGGCCGCTGCCCCGGAGGATGATAAAGCCAGGGTAGAAGCCAAAATACTATCCGAGCAATTAATCCTCAAGCTGCAACAAGGCGACAGCCTGGCTGAGCTGGCTAAACATTACTCGGCCTGCCCATCCAAAGAAACCGGCGGCAGCCTGGGCCAAATAAGCCGTGGCCAAACCGTACCGGAGTTTGAGCGGCAAATATTCAGTGCAGAGCCGGGTTTGCTGCCCCAAGGCATTGAAAGCCGTTACGGTTTTCATATCGTGTTTATCGCCCGCAAAGTACCGGGTAAGCTATTGCCGTTTAGCGCCGTACAGCAAAAAATAGCCGAATACCTGAACGAAAAAGTACGTCGCAAAGCGGTAGCGCAGTATATTCATACGCTGATAGTTGCGGCTGAAATTGAAGGCTACGATTTTAACCTGTCGGCGTCGCCTTTAATGCAGTAACCTTAGTCGCAGGGCGCATACTTGCGCCCTGCTCGCCACGGCTTCTTTGCCTCACTAATAGCGTCGGCTGTGATAAGCATACGCCTCACGTAAGATCCGTTCCCGCTGCTGATCAAAGCGATCATGTTGGCGCTCGGTGTTAGTGACAAACCGCTCATACGCCTGATCCACCTTGCGCTGAAATTTCTCACGGGCTTTGGCACGCTTATGCCCTTTGCTCTTTTTGCTGTCACGCCGATACTCACTTGCCAGTTTATCCAGTTCACGATCGAGCTCACGTTCAAACCCGGCCAATTTGCGCTGATGTTCTGCGGCCAGCTTGCGTAATTGCTGACGACTGCGTTCATCCAGCCGTGGTGCGGGTTGCCGATCAACATAATGCCGACTGTACCCCTGATATACCGGATCAATCCGCGATACCCGCAGCAGCTCTTGTGCAGCCCGTTGCATAGTGAACACCACGACATCCTGCACCACCCTTTCTGCGGGCTCATAACTACCCTGATGAGCACTTATTGGCCATGCTGGCAACGTCAGCAAGGTTGCAACTAACAATGTTTTCTTGATACCTGTTCTCATAGCAGGCTCCATCTTTGGGTAAACACCGCCTGAGTTTGGCGACAGTAGGATGAACCGGTGCTGAAATAAGTTGATAGCCAGAGCACCGCCACCATACCAATAACGGCAACCGCGTACCGAATGATAGGTAACCATTTAATATAATTATAAAAAACCCTATTCCGCGTTAGGATCTTCCTGTCGTCTTTTGTCAGGAAGCCCGCAATGAAAACACCCGTTTCTGCCTTACCTTTTGCCATCACTTTCGCGTTATCTGCCGCCGCCGCATCATCACCTGCACAGGCTGGCAGCGCCAGCGAGCAGCTGGAGCAAGCATTGACCCAAAGCAGTGTATCAGCGCATTTTCGCTATCGGCTGGAATATGTCGACCAGGACAATCAGCTTGATGATGCCTTTGCCTCTACCCTGCGTAGCCGCTTTAGCGTTAATACCGGTAAAGCTTATGGTGTTAGCGCCTTACTGCAGGTTGATAATGTCAGCCTGGTAGGTAACGACAATTACAACAGCACAGTAAATGGCAAAACAGATTACAGCGTGGTGGCCGACCCTAAAGGCACCGATATTAATCAGGCATTGCTGCGTTATCAGAACGACAGCGGCACCACGCTTAGCGCCGGCCGCCAGTTGGTTAACCAACTAAACCAACGCTTTATAGGCGGTGTAGGCTGGCGCCAGAATGAGCAAACGCTGGATGGCTACCGCCTGCAACAAACATTTGCCACCAACTTTAGCGCTGAGCTTGGCCATTACTACAACGTTAACCGGGTATTTGGCCCCAAAAGCCCCGCTGCCGATCAACACGGCAGCTTTAATACCGCCTTGCTGCAATGGCAGATAACTCCGGCGCATCAGTTGGCTGCTTTTGGCTATGACTTTGATTTTGATAACTGGGCGGTGCGCAGCAGCCGCACTTATGGCGTCGACTATCAGGGTAAGCTGAGCGCCGGCCCGAAACTGAGCTGGCAGTTAGCGCTGGCCAAACAGGACGATGCCCACAATGCGCCGCTCAGTTTCAGCCATCACTATCACCGTTTAAGCCTGAGCTGGGCGCTGGATAGCGTAACGCTGGAAGCCGGCCAGGAGCGTTTAGCCGGTGATGGCCTAAACGCCTTTCAAACGCCGCTGGCCACCCTGCATGCTTTTTCCGGTTTTGCCGATATGTTTTTAACTACCCCCAATAGCGGCCTGCGGGATAACTGGCTGCAAGTTAATACTAAGCTCAGTGGTATAGCACTGACACTGGCATATCATCGCTTTGACAGTGATGCCGGTAGCAGCAAATACGGTGATGAATGGAATGCCAGCGCCGGCTACGCCCTGAATAAGCAATTATCTGCCTTACTGAAACTGGCACATTACAACGCAGACACCTTTGCGGTAGATACTTCTAAAGTGTGGTTGATGCTTAGCTACCAATTGTAGCCATCGTTAAGTTTTTCTTCTCTCATAGTTCCACCTTGGCCAATACTGCATGTTGGCTCCTCTGTACCGCCCCTGGTTTTCAGTGGGCGGTTTTTTTTATTTTCTATGTCACACAGCAAGCCCGGCGCCCTACTCCCGATGGGGTAATAACTGCAGTAAAACTGCGCCCTGGCGCCAGGTTGTGGTTTTCCCAGCTGCAAAAACATGATCCAGATCAAACTTTGCCCCGAGCTTAGCGCTAAGCTAAACCACAACATCTAGTGCCATTAAAACAAAAAAGCACTACATAGGGGATTAAATGCTTAGATTTACTGATGAACAAATCGCTTTTCAGGAAGTGCCCGGCGAAGTATCACTGGCTTATACCATTGCCGGTTGTCCGCTTGGCTGCAAAGGCTGCCATAGCAGCTACAGCTGGCGCAGCGACCAGGGCACTGCGCTAACGCCGCTTTACTTGCAGCATTGCTTAGAGCGCTATAAAGGCCTGATCAGTTGCGTGCTGTTTTTAGGCGGTGAATGGCAGCCTGATGCACTGATAGCGCTACTGAAGCTAAGTCGCAGTGCCAACCTGAATACCTGTTTATATACCGGGCTGGACGATGTCAGCCCACAGCTGAAACAGCAGTTAACTTACCTGAAAACCGGCCGCTGGTTGGCTGAACGCGGCGGCCTGAACAGCCCAAATACCAACCAGGTTTTTACCGACTTACGCACGGGTCAACGCCTTAACCACTTATTTGTTAAACCATAAAAGGGATATGCCATGCAAGCGCTCAACTTTTCGCAACTACAACAAAAACTCAGCTTTATCGACAACTACCTGCATGCCAATAATGCCGCCGATGGCTCAAAGCTCGATGCCAACGCTAACGTGACGCAAAAAAACATTGCTACCTTAGAAGCCGAGCTGATGAAAGATCAGTTTATTCAGGTAAACCGCGCTTTAGTCAGCAATAAGATCAGCGAGCTATTTGGTGCTAAGCTGGCGGCGGAATACCTGCGGCAAATCACTGAGCATGAAATTTATGTGCACGACGAAACCAGCTTAAAACCGTACTGTGTGTCGGTCACCATGTATCCGTTTCTCCGGGATGGCCTGACCAAACTGGGTGGCGAGTCGCAAGCGCCCAAACACCTGGAGTCGTTTTGCGGCTGCTTCGTTAACTTTGTGTTTGCTGTCTCCAGCCAGTTTGCCGGTGCTGTGGCTACGGTAGAATTTCTAACCTACTTTGATTACTTTGCCCGTAAAGACTATGGCGCTAATTACCTGCAAACCCACCCCAAGCAAATTGCCAACCACCTGCAGCATGTAGTGTATGCGTTAAACCAGCCGGCCGCAGCGCGGGGCTACCAAAGTGTATTCTGGAATATCTCCATTTATGATCAGTATTACTTTGACAGCATGTTTGGCAACTTTGTGTTTCCGGATTTTGTCAAACCTGAGTGGCAGTCTGTCTCGGCGTTGCAGCAGTTTTTCCTCAGTTGGTTTAATAAAGAACGGGAAAAAACCGTACTGACCTTTCCGGTCGTTACCGTGGCGATGCTAACGGATAACGGTAAATGTAAAGACACGGCTTTTGCCAATGATATCGCCCGCGAGATGGCCGCGGGTAACTCATTCTTTATTTACCAGTCGGAAAATGCCGACTCCTTAGCCAGTTGCTGCCGGCTACGCAGTGAAATCAGCGATAATACTTTCTCGTATTCACTGGGTGCCGGCGGCGTGGCTACCGGCTCTATTAATGTGATTACCATCAATATCAACCGCCTGGTGCAGGATGGCCGCGATTTAGCCGTTGAAATAAGTAAAATTCATCAGTATCAGGTGGCCTACCGTAAGTTAATGGAACAATATAAAGCCGCCGGTTTGCTCACCGTATACGATGCCGGCTTTATCAGCCTGGACAAACAATTTTTAACCATTGGCATTAACGGCATGGTAGAAGCCGCCGAATCACAGGGCTTAACCGCCGGCAATAACGCCGCTTACATTCAGTTTGTGCAGCAACAGCTAAAAGTGATTTTTGACGCCAACAAAGCCGCCAAAGCCGAATACGGCTACATGTTTAACACCGAGTTTGTACCGGCGGAAAACCTCGGCGTAAAAAATGCCAAGTGGGACCGCGAAGATGGCTACTTTGTGCCGCGCGATTGCTATAACTCGTATTTTTATGTGGTAGAGGACGAGTACAGCAATACGCTGGATAAATTCCAGCTGCATGGCCGGCAGCTGCTGGATTACCTCGATGGCGGCTCGGCACTGCATTTAAACCTGGAGGAAAAACTCGATCAGCCGGGCTATGTAAACCTGTTAAACATTGCCGCCCACACCGGCTGCAACTACTTTTGTGTCAACGTGAAAATTACTATCTGCAATAGCTGTGAAGCCATCGACAAGCGCACGCTATGTGCCTGCCCGAAATGTGGCAGTAAAGATATTGACTACGGCACCCGGGTTATCGGCTATTTAAAGCGGGTATCAGCTTTTAGCAGTGGCCGCAGATTAGAGCATAACTTGCGGCATTATCACCGCCAGGGTAATCACCACTACCAGCAAGACAATGCTGCAGCACAACAGACAGCTTAACTTGTCAGAGGCGCTTCATTGCGCCCCGCTTTACCTACAATACCAGCTGATAGTACTGCTTTAGCAATATTTACCCATAACCGAGCCGCGATATAGCATGGGCCCGAGCTTATATTCAGGGAATGGTGATGAACAAAAAACCTCATTTAACTGTCGCCATGCAACAGCTTATCAACCGGGTTAAGACGGAGCTGCCGCTTTATGAACCTGCAACTTTTATTTGCGGCACCAATACCGACTGTATTGGCTGTCCAAAGAAAATGCTGGAAATGGTCGATTCCGAACTGTGTTTCTGGGAAAACGCAATGAAGCACGGCAGAGTGCCCAAATTTGATGAGCTGCGCCGGTTTGGCAAACTTTGCCTGAGTGTACAGCGAATGTTAATCAAAAATAAGCTGATCTCTGCCCCTGCCATGGAACACGTCACGCAACATAAAGTGTCCTTATAACCTCGGCAAATAACACTGCCTATACACGTACTTGCATATACTGCTGTAGTCGGCGCTATACAAATAACAACGGTTTAAATCTGGCCAGATAAAAAATTCCACTGAGGTGCGCCAACGCCATGGCGACACAAGCTGCTCTTAGCGACAGAGACAGGCTTTGTTTTAACGCGCCGATACCAAAGGCGATATAGCCAATCAGCAGTAAAATTTTAAACCCGAGCCACTGGTGCACAAAGGGCTGCCAGGGCCCTATTGCCAGCAGGGTAAATGCCAGCGTTAATAACAGGCTGTCGTTAATATGCGGTAAGTAATGCGCCGGACTTTGTCGCCAGCCGGGCTTGCCGGCTATATCCAATAGCAACCGGCCAATAAACAAGCCGACGCTTAAATAAGCACAAAACATATGTAACTGTTTTACCTGTAAATAGTACTCCATAGCGCCCTGCCTCTAAGCTTTTTCTGCGCACTACCTTAAAGCAACTTTGACTCTGAGCCTATATCGCCAAAGAGGTAGAAAACACCGCGCGGCAAACGGCATGGGTATTTAGTACCCAATGGGTAAATTTAACCCCACCGTACTCAGGTCTAAAACACCCGGCAGCAAACCAAATCCATAATATTTCAATACATAACAACCACTTAATCTTTGGCTTATTTCTTGTAATGGTTAAACCGGGCGGGCAAAGCCCGTTTAATAAAAGAACAGGAGTGAAGTATGACACTTAGGCGCAATAACAATGATGTAAGGGGGCTGTATGGCCGGATATCGTAAACTCTGGTGGCTGTTAATCGGTATTTTAGCCATTACCTTCTCAGTACTGGGCTATTTTGGCGCCGAGGTGTACCGCTCGGCGCCGCCCATTCCGGCCAAGGTGATTAATCAGCAAGGCCAGGTACTGATGACTAACGAGACCATTTTAAACGGCCAGACCGCCTGGCAGTCCGTTGGCGGTATGCAACTGGGTTCTATTTGGGGCCACGGTGCTTATCAGGCGCCGGATTGGACGGCTGACTGGCTGCACCGCGAGCTAATGGCCTGGCTGGAGCTGGCCGCACAGGACGAACATGGCCAAAGTTATGCGCAGCTTAACGCCACGCAGCAACATGCGCTTAAGTTTGCCCTAAAGCAGGCTTACCGTACTAACAGCTACGACACTGCCACTGATACCCTGCAACTGAGTGATCGCCGGGCACAGGCCATTGCCCAAACGGCTGAACATTATATTGCCTTATTTGGCGATGATATCGAACTTAGCCAAACCCGCTCTAACTATGCAATGAAAAACAATACCCTGCCCTCACTTAAACGCCGGCAGGAAATGACGCAGTTTTTTTTCTGGACCGCCTGGGCTGCCAGTACCGAACGCACACCGGATAGCGCTACGTACACCAATAACTGGCCGCATGAGCCGCTGATAGACAACAGGCCTACCGCCGAGAACCTGATCTGGTCGTTAGTCAGTATTATTTTACTGATCGCCGGTGTTGGTGGCCTGATTTGGGGCTGGGCGTTTTTACGCCAACACGACGAAGCAGAGCCCGCGCCGCCTAAGTTGGATCCTATTGCCCGCTTAACACTTACGCCATCACAAAAAGCGCTGGGTAAATATATTCTGGTGGTGGTCGCCTTGTTTACCCTGCAGGTAATGCTGGGTGGTTTTACTGCACACTACACGGTAGAAGGCGATGGTTTTTATGGCTTAAACACCACTGAATGGCTGCCCTACAGCCTGGCGCGTACCTGGCATATTCAGGCGGCGATGTTCTGGATCGCTACCGGCTTTTTAGCCGCCGGCTTGTTTTTAGCGCCGATTATTAACGGCGGTAAAGATCCGAAGTTCCAAAAACTGGGCGTCGATATCTTATTCTGGGCTTTAGTGGTGCTGGTGGCTGGCTCCTTTGCCGGTAACTACTTTGCCATTATGCAAATTATGCCGCAGCAGTACAGCTTCTGGTTTGGTCATCAGGGCTACGAGTACATTGATATAGGCCGTTTTTGGCAGATCATTAAATATATCGGTGTGCTGTTCTGGTTGTTGCTGATGCTGCGAGCCATAGTGCCGGCATTTAAAGCCCCGGGTGATAAAAACCTGCTGGCGCTGTTTGCCGCCTCAGTCATTTGCGTGGGTTTATTCTATGGCGCCGGCTTGTTTTACGGCGAGCGTACGCATTTATCGGTAATGGAATACTGGCGCTGGTGGGTAGTACATCTGTGGGTAGAGGGCTTCTTTGAAGTGTTCGCTACGGTATCGCTGGCGTTTATTTTCCACAGCATGGGGCTGGTATCGCGCAGTGTGGCCACCAGTGCCAGCCTGGCTTCAGCCTCACTGTTTATGCTCGGCGGTATACCCGGTACCTTCCACCATTTGTATTTCTCCGGCACCACCACACCGGTGATGGCAGTTGGCGCCACCTTTAGTGCGCTGGAAGTGGTACCGCTGGTGGTACTGGGTTATGAAGCCTGGGAAAACTGGCGCTTAAAAAACAAAGCGCCGTGGATGGCTGATATTAAATGGCCATTGATGTTTTTCGTCGCAGTAGCATTTTGGAATATGCTTGGCGCCGGCGTGTTTGGCTTTATGATTAACCCACCGATAGCGCTGTATTACCTGCAAGGGTTAAACACCACGCCCACCCATGCCCATGCTGCGCTGTTTGGTGTCTATGGCTTCCTGGCGCTGGGCTTCTGCCTGCTAATTCTGCGTTATATCCGGCCACAGCTGGTGTTTGATGAAAAACTGATGAAAACCGCTTTTTGGTGGATGAACGGCGGCCTGGTGTTAATGCTATTTACCAGCTTGCTGCCGATTGGCTTTATTCAGTTCTACGCCAGCGCCACCGAAGGTTTATGGTATGCCCGCAGTGAAGCTTTTATGCAAAGCAATATCCTGCAAACATTGCGCTGGGTGCGTACTGTCGGTGATGTGATCTTTATCATCGGCGCCTTAGCCGTAAGTTGGCAGGTGTTAAAAGGCGTATTTGACAGCAAAGCTGCCCGGCAACCACTGCAACAGCTAAGCTGATATTTCTGTTAATCAAGGACACCGCAGCCATGCTGCGGTGTCTTTTTTTCTGCTAACTACTTATACTTGCCCTCCTTTGGTGCAAATACCGGATTTAACCTTGCAACACCAAGCCAAAAACCTGTTTATTGCTTTGCTGGCACAACTGGGCCTGATTAAACGCGACAGCCAGCAGTTGTCGGCCATTCCACTAACTCAACGGTTAAAGGTAGCACTGTCGGCCTTTGTCGCTTTATTTATTGTGACCTGGGTCAGCCTGCAGCTGGCCAATCCGGCCGGTAGCATCGTATTACTGGCCTCAATGGGCGCCTCGGCAGTGTTGCTGTTCGGCTTACCCAACAGCCCGCTGGCGAAGCCCTGGTCGTTTGCTGCTGGCCATCTTATCTCCGCCACCGTTGGTCTTGTCTGCTCGCATCTATTTACCGATTTAGCCCTGATGGCTGCCGTTACTATCGGCATAGTGCTGTTTGTTATGTATATTTTTGAATGTATGCATCCTCCTGGCGGCGCCACTGCTCTGGTACCAGTTATTGCGTCTACCGATCAGGTACTGGGCTATGAGTTTTTACTGTACCCGGTGGCACTGAATGTGTTTGTGTTGCTGGCGATTGCGCTGTTATTGCAAAAACTCTGGCTTAAACACGGCATGCAAAAACCGACACAGAAATATGATCCGGTACATTTGCACCAGGATGCATCGCCGCTAAAACGGCTGGGCTTGCAACCGGAAGACTTACTCAGTGCGTTAAACAGTTTTGATACCGTAGTGGATATCAGCGAGCAGGATTTAGAGCGGCTATATCACCATGCGCAGCTGAATGCTTATCAACGTAAAAGCGGTGAGATACGCTGCCATGATATTATGTCCCGCGATCTCATTACCGTGGGGCCCAACAGCGCCGTAGCCTCTGCGTGGCAGCTGCTGCGCAAGCATAAAATCAGCATCCTGCCGGTAATCGACACAGAGCAGCAACTGCTGGGTGTCGTGTCGACTGTAGATTTTCTGAAAAACCTGCAAGTACCGCATTACTGGGGGCTGCTCCGTCATGTTAATCAGTTGCTGTTGAAAAACCGTCACCATAAGCAGTACAAGCGCAAGGTAGCGGAGATTATGGTCAGCAACCTTAGCGTGGCATATGAAGATGACCATATCGCCGCTTTGGTACCTATGCTATCAGATCAGGGCCTGCACCATATTCCGGTGCTAAATGCGCAGCAACAGCTGGTTGGTATCATTACCCAGTCCGATCTTATCGCTGCGCTGTTTAACAGCAAGCTTGCCTGATCAGGCAAGTTTAAAACGGCCAACTAACGCCTGCAATTGCTCAGCCAAACGCGCCAGTTCGCGGCTGGTGCTGGCAGTTTGCTCAGCCCCGGCACTGGTTTGTACGGCAATATCGCTAATACTCAGTACTTTCTGGTTAATTTCGTCGGCAACAGTACTTTGCTGCTCAGCGGCAGAAGCTATTTGCATATTTTTATCGTTTATCCCACTAATACCGCTTAACACACCGGCCAGTATGGTGCCGGTTTCTGCGACTTTATCACTACCCTCCTGCGCCTGACTCAAGCTTAAGCGCATTGCATCTGTAGCCTGCTGAGCGCCCTGCTGCAATCCTTCTATCATACGCTGAATATCGCCGGTTGATTGGGCAGTACGCTGTGCCAGTGTGCGAACTTCGTCTGCCACTACCGCAAAGCCCCGCCCCTGTTCACCGGCGCGGGCCGCTTCAATGGCGGCATTAAGCGCCAGTAAGTTAGTTTGTTCGGCTATGCCACGTATCACATCCAGTACCGACGTAATGGCATCACTATCATGTTTTACTTTCTCAATCACTTTAGCCGTGCTGTCTACCTGTGCTGACAAACGGTTAATAAGGGTTATGCTCTGCTCCAGTTTAGCCTGACCTTGTGTCGCACCCGCCTGCACCGATTCAGATAACTCAGCCGCTTCTGCAGTGCTACTGGCCACATCCCGCACGGTGGCACTCATTTCGTGCATGGCGGTCGCTACCATCTCGGTATCCTGTTGTTGCTGTTGCACACCTTTGCTGGTTTGCAACGTCACTGCAGATGACTGCTCTGCAGCTGTTGCAACCTGAACCGTTGCTGCACCGATGTCATTAACAATGCGTTGCAGTTCCTGCGCCATGCTATTGGTACTGTATGCAATACCGCCGAACTCGTCTGTACCCTGATAGTGACTGCGTGCTGTCAGATCCCGCTGCGCCAGCGCAGCAATGGTGCCTTCTATGCTATGTACGGCAGACGCAATACTGCGCACTGTAATCATTGCGACGACTACCAGCACTGCCGCTATCAATAGTAATACCGTTACAAGCAGCCATAACTGCCGTGTCGCTTGTTGATTTAGCTGCTCGGCTGCTGCTGCGATATCCCGGCTTAAACTCTGTTCAAATTCACTCATCTGAGCCAAACGGCTGCTAGATATATCAAACCACTGGCCATCATCTACATTTAGTGCAGCACCAATTGGAGTACTAAATGCCAGTTGCTGCAATCGTGCCACCTCAGGAAAGCTATTATGCTGAGTTACCTGTTGCCACTGTTGCTGCTGCGTCGTAGTTACCATACGCAGGAAGTTTTCGTTAAAGGCATTGTAAGCTCCCAGGTTATTACTAAAGCGTGCCAATAATTCGCCGGTAAAACTGCCCTGGCTAAATACCAAGCCCAAAATGGCACGCTCACGCCCCGCGCGTTCTTTCATTTCAATAAACTGGTTTAATGTTGCCAGCTGTCTGGCCATTTCGCGATGCGGTACGTCTACTTCCAACTGGTGGTTTAACGCTATCATTACCGTAATTAATGCCGTATATCGCTCAGCTGATACGGCGTTGCTCATAGCTAATTGGTCAATCTGCCGGCGTAGTTCAGATAGCTGCTGTAACTGTTGTTGTAACGGCTGCAACTGCGGTAAACGCAATACCATAAATGCCTGCAACTGCAGATCACTTTGTTGGCGTAACTGAGCTAACCGCTCGGCAAAACGTTTACCGGAGCTGGCCAGAAACACCCCACTGGCACCGCGCTCCGCTTGCAAAGTTCCCACCAGTTCATTCATGGTCACAGAGGCTTCAATAGAACTACTGATATGCCGGGCGAGTTCTACCTGTTGCCAACTGGCTGTTAGTCTGCCGCCCGCCAACCACAAAGCAGCTAACGCCGGTAATAGCAGTAATAACATCAATTTTCGGCTGATAGCCAAATTACAGATAAAACGCCTCATAGACAGAACCCCATGGTAAAAAGTACTGCTATTTTAGGTAAAAAATACCTAACCGCCGAGCAGGCAAAGGTGATTACCTCTTTGTGGTTAGTTAATTACCCCGCTATAGTCGGCATATCCGGTAAACAGCTTTGTTACACTGGAAAAAATTGTCACAGAGCTTTGAGCATGAATATTGAAACCTACCCTGACTTAATCCGTGCTGCCGGTCAGCAAAGCGAGCCACAGCGTTTATTGTTTGTATTCGCCAAAGCTGAGCTGCCCAACGGTTATACCGATACACAAAAGCACAACTTTGATCAGGGTCACGGCGGCGCCTTAGCACCGGTGCTGTGTGTTGATAAACTACCGGACGAAGTTGCCGATTTCAGCGCTTTAGTAACTGAATCAAAAAATACTGGTGTTGACTGGGATATCGCCTTTGTTTCGGCACTGGGCGGCCGCGGTGGCTTTGCCCCCAACAGCGATGAAGCCACCCAGCCACTTAAGATGATGATGGAAAAAATTCAGGGCGGTATGATTGCTGATTTTCTCACCTTTAATAAAACCGGTGAATTAGTGGCGTTGTATTGATCACGCCACTATTAAAGCATATTGGGTTTAGTTTCCCATCTGGTTATCGCCAGTTACGAACGGGCTGTATTTCTATGCGCCTGAAGCAGACACCTCTGCATCAAAAGCTCAGCCCGTTTTCACCCTGTTAAAATTGTAGTACCTCACCATCTGCAGGTACTTTTACCTTGTCAGCTATACCTTTCTCATTAACGAAAGCTCGCAGATCTTGTCGTGACAGTGCGGCATGATTAACCGTATCCATGTGGACACCGATTATCGCGGCATTCGGCATCAGTTTATGTGTGCGGATAACGTCTTCTTTACCCATAATGATGGAGCGCTCAAAGCCCTCGATTTGCGCATAGCCGGTATTCAGAATAACAACTTCCGGTTGATAGTTGGCTAACGCTTGCTCAACATCTGCGCGCCAGACGGTATCACCAACAATGTAGGTGGTTTTAAAACCGGCAGCCTGCAACACCACCCCCATGGCTTCTCCCAATAAATCAGCCAACGGTGCAACAGCATACATTTCATCCGTACCATGCTGACCGCCGGTTTTCGTTAGGGTAATACCGGAAAAAACCGTACTTTGCTGGATAACAGAGACCTGTGTAAAACCCTGAGCTTTAATTTCAGCTGCATCTTGTTCATTCTGCACAAAAACTGGCAGGTCTTTAGGCAACATTTTTTGTGCTGCAACGTCCCAATGATCTAAATGCGTATGCGTAACTATAATTGCATCTACCCCAGCAATAACGTCATCAACTGGCAGTGGTAAATCAATCATTGGGTTTCGCAAGTGGCTACGATAAGTGCCTTCAAAACCGGGATAAGCTCCTTTTTCTGCCAGCATCGGATCAATCAAAAAGGTGGTATCACCATAAGTGATTTTAAGTGTGGCATTGCGAATAAGCTGGATTTCAGCCTGTGAGGCCGCAGCAGAGTTATTTTCCTGAGCCGCTTGCACAGCGCCTGCGGCCAGTATCGCCGTGCCAAGGGTCAGGCCCGCTAATAGCTGTTTTAGTTTCATCAATGTTCTCCGTTTGTCTGTTGAATAGCTGCTATACACAGCTGCCATAATATCCATAGCAGACAAAGTCAAAAACTGACCTGAATGACAATATTCGAAACTATCGGGCCAATCCGCTATAATTCCGCAGGTTTACTAATAATGCGTCTGTTAATCAACTAAGGTGGCCATATGGCAGCACTCAAGGTAGGACTAATCATCTATCCAGACTTTAGTCCTTTTCACATTTCCGTGCCCTATATGATATTTAGTCCCATGCTGCCAGGGGAGTTATTGTTTGAGCTGTACCTTATTGCACCGGATGGTCAGGCCAACCAAGCAGAGCGTGGTATGTCCATCGTGCCTGATGGTGGTTTAGAGCTGGTTGCTGCAATGGACATTGTTATCATGCCAGGCTGGCATAAGCTCGATGAGGCCCCCACTCCTAACCTGCTCAAGGCACTGGTACAGGCATATCAACGCGGTGCCTGCATTGTCGGCCTGTGTTACGGCACTTATGCACTGGCCTATGCGGGTTTATTAGATAACAAGAACGCCTGCACGCACTGGTTAGCGGAGAAAGACTTCAATCAGCGCTTTCCCAAAGTACGGCTGGATCTTAACGCACTCTATGTCGAAGATGACCAGCTGATCACCTCGGCAGGTACTGGCGCTGGCTTAGATTGCTGCCTCTATATTGTCAGAAAATTCTATGGGGTAAAAATTGCTAACCGGGTGGCCCGCATCATGGTCGTGCCGCCGCACAGAGAAGGCGGACAAGCGCAGTTTATTGAACAACCCATGGCAAAATCCACTCAGCAAGCGCAAATAAACCAGCTGTTAGATTATCTGCGCGAAAACCTGACGACACTGCATCATATCGATAATCTTGCCAACCTTGCGAACATGAGCAGGCGCACCTTTACCCGACGCTTTCTAAAAGCAACGGGTATGACAGTAGTGGAATGGCTGGTGAACGAACGGCTACAACGAAGTCGCGAGTTATTGGAAACATCAGCACTGTCAATTGAGCAAATAGCAGCCCAGGTCGGATTTCAAACCGCAACCTCGTTCCGACAGCATTTCAAACAACGTCATACCGTTTCACCGACTTCCTGGAGAAAAACTTTCGGCACAAATAACCTAATTAAAAATTAAACTGCGGAAACGTTTGGGATTAACAACACAACCCGGCCGATCGAATCTAGTCAAACTTCATCTCAAACCACTTTTGAATACCTTTGCTGGCCTTGAGCTAAATACGCATCAAAGCAGGCGCAGATGCTGCGCACCCAAAGCCGGCCCGCGTCGGTAACTTTGATGCGTTCGGCGTATACCTCAACCAGGCCGTCTTCCATAAACGGCTGCAAGCGCTGTAACGCTTCAGCAAAATACTGCCAAAAGCCCCGGAGATGCCACTGGCGGCTGAAGGTTTCTACATTTAGCTCAAAATGGCAGATTAACTGGCTAATCAGGGCGGCCCTCAGTTTATCATCGCTATTTAAGCTAAAACCGCGCTCAACCGGTAACTGACCGGCGCTAATGGCGGCGTAGTAAGCTGGTAAGTCTTTGCTGTTTTGCCACAGCACACCACTTACCTGACTGATACTAGACACACCAAGGCCTATCAATGCATCCTGGCCGGCGGTGGTGTAGCCCTGAAAATTGCGCTGCAACTTACCGGCCTGCTGGGCTTTAGCCAGCGCATCATCCGGTCTGGCAAAGTGGTCCATGCCGATAAACTGATAGCCGGTTGCGACAAAACGATCAATCGCCAGCTGCATTAATTCCAGCTTTAACGGTGCATCAGGCAAACTGCTGTTATCTATTTTGCGCTGCGCAGCAAAACGATCCGGGATATGGGCATAGCTAAACAACGAAATACGATCGGGGTTAAGCCGGATAATTTCATCTACCGTTTCAGCAAAACTGGCCGGCTGTTGAAATGGCAGGCCGTAGATAAGGTCAAGATTAATCGAGCTAAAACCCAGCTCACGGCTTAACAGCACCTGATGGCGAATAAGATCAGTATCCTGCACGCGGTTAATGGCAATCTGCACTTTTTCATCTAAATCCTGCACACCAAAGCTGACGCGGTTAAAGCCTAAAGTACGCAGATGCCGCAGCTTATTATCGCTGCAGCTGCGTGGGTCAATTTCAATACTGATTTCGGCATCAGCATTAATAGTAAAAAACTTATGCAACAACGCCATTAAGCGGCTAAGTTGCACCTCCGTTAAAAAAGTTGGCGTACCGCCACCTAAATGCAGTTGGTTAATGCGTTTAATGTCCAGCAAGGGCGCATATAACGCCATTTCATCGGCCAGCGCATCGAGATAGGTATCGGCTTTATGCTGATGGCGGGTGATCACCTTATTGCAGCCGCAGTAGTAACACAGCTTGTGGCAAAACGGGATATGCAGGTACAGACTAAGCTCGTCCGGGCTTTGGCTGATTGCGCCCTGGATCAGCCCATCGTCAAAGTCGGTACTCAGCGACAATGCAGTGGGATAAGAGGTATAACGCGGGCCGTTAATGTTATATTTACTAATTAATGCCGGGTCCCATTTAATTGTTTGCATCTTTACCTCTGTTATTGCGCCTGGCTGACTTAACGTTGCTCCACCGCGGGCTTAGTATCTGCCAACGCGGCTGTCTTTTGTTGCAGTGCCAACCACTGCAGGCTGCGATTTATAGGGGAAGGCAAACGCTCAGGCCCTATGCTGTCGAGCAGATTTTTGCAGTACAAACCAAGCTCCGTATCACCGAGCATTTGCAACCTGCGGCGGAAAAACAACGTATCAGGATCAACCTGGTTACTGATCATGGCGATAAAATCAGCCAGTTCAGCTTTTAACAGCAGGTCTTGCTGTGGCGGTTGCAGCTGCACTTGCAATTGCTTACCGTTAAGGCTGATACCAAACTCCAGCACAATATCTGCCACACTTACCACCACGCTTTTATCCTGCAAAAAACTCAGCTCGCCTGTGCGTAGCTCATGGTGGAAAAACCGGTTTAACGCCAACTGTAACATGCTGGCCTGCGCAGCTTTTGGTGCACAGCGGGTAAGGCCACGCAGCATTGTAGGTAGTGCAGCTACCAACTTAGAGTTAACTCTTTTAATATCAAACATATATAAGCATTCCAATCGTATCCGGCCCTATAATAAAACCACAGCACAGCCGCATTAGCTATTCCCTGTCGGAGGTAGCTAAGGTAACGAAAATTAAGCAAGGGAAGTAAAAATGGAGCTGCTCTGCCCCGCTGGCAGTATGCCGGCGTTAAAGGCGGCCATCGAACATGGCGCCGATGCCGTGTATATCGGTTTAAAAGATGACACCAATGCCCGCCACTTTGCCGGGCTGAACTTTGACGAAGCCAAACTACGCGAAGCCGCACGCTATGTGCACCAACATGGCAAAAAGCTGCATGTGGCGATTAACACCTTCGCCCACCCGGATAACTATCAGCGCTGGCAACAGGCGGTCGATCTTGCCGTAAGTGCCGGGGCTGATGTGTTGATTCTGGCTGATATCGCTGTGCTGGCCTACGCCGCGGAGTGCTACCCCAAGGTAGAGCGGCATTTGTCAGTGCAGGCTTCAGCGACCAATGCGGCGGCGATTGATTTTTACCGCCAGTTTAATATCAGCCGGGTGGTACTGCCGCGGGTGTTGTCGATGCAGCAAGTACGGGCATTAGCAAAAAGCTGTGATATTGATCTGGAGGTGTTTGCTTTTGGCAGCCTGTGCATTATGGCCGAAGGCCGCTGTTATTTAAGCTCCTACATGACCGGGCAGTCACCCAATACTGCAGGTGCCTGCTCACCGGCAGCTTTTATACAGTGGCAGGATAATAATGGCACGCTGGAATCGCGCTTAAACGGTATTTTAATCGACCGCTTTGCGCCAAACGAAACCGCCGGCTACCCCACACTATGCAAAGGCCGTTTTACTGTGGGTAGCGACACCTACCATGCGCTGGAAGAGCCCACCAGCTTAAATACGCTGGATTTGCTGCCA
Organism: Gammaproteobacteria bacterium HGW-Gammaproteobacteria-15; assembly: GCA_002840125.1. Lineage (GTDB taxonomy): Bacteria > Pseudomonadota > Gammaproteobacteria > Enterobacterales > Alteromonadaceae > Alishewanella. The sequence goes on along the minus strand of PGZF01000002.1, from coordinate 283,004 downwards.
CAACTTTACGCCGAAGGCATTAAGTCGTTAAAAATTGAGGGCCGCCAGCGCAGCCCGGCCTATGTGGCACAAATTACCCAAGTCTGGCGTGCCGCCATCGATGCGGTTATGGCCACACCAGAGCGTTTTAACGTGCAGCCACAGTGGCAGCAGGTGCTGGCCGGACTGGCTGAAGGCAGCCAAACCACGCTCGGTGCTTATCATCGTAAATGGAAATAATCTGATGAAATTCTCTCTGGGACCTGTGCTGTACTTTTGGCCAAAAGCACAGATGCAGCAGTTTTACCGTGACGCCGCCGATTCAGCGATAGATATTGTCTATTTAGGTGAAACGGTATGCAGCAAAAGACGTGAGCTGAAATTTGATGACTATATGGCGCTGGCTCAGATGCTGCGTGAAGCTGGCAAACAAGTGTGCTTATCGTCGATGACCTTATATGAAGCACCCGGTGAGCTGCGGGAGCTACGCAAGTATGTTGATAACGGTGAGTTTTTAGTTGAAGCCAATGACGTTGGCGCCATTAGCATGTTACAGGAACATGGCTTGCCGTTTGTCGCCGGTGCCGCAATAAACTGCTACAACCAGCACAGCTTACGCCGGTTAGTTGGTATGGGGTTAACGCGCTGGGTAATGCCGGTAGAGTTGTCCCAACACTGGCTGGATACGCTGTTAAGCCAGAGCCTCATTAGTGATATCCGCGACTGTTTTGACACCGAAGTATTCGGCTTTGGCCATTTGCCGCTGGCCTGGAGTGGCCGCTGTTTTACAGCCCGCTCGGAAAACCGCAGTAAAGATCAGTGCGAGCTGTGCTGCATTAATTATCCGCAGGGGCGCCAGGTAAGCAGCCAGGATGGTACTGCTGTTTTTGTACTAAACGGCATTCAAACACAGTCCGGTAGCCGTTATAACCTGATTAACCAGTTACCGGCTATGCAAGGCATGGTGGATATAGTACGGTTAAGCCCACAAGTTGAAGGCACCTTTGACTGGCTGACAAAGTTTAAAGCCAATATTAACGGCACAGCGCCGCAGCCACTGCCAGCAACCGACAGTAACGGCTACTGGCTGAACCTGGCCGGTATGGCGACAGGGTGATGATGAGTTTTGAGTTTTGAGTTTTGAGTTTTGAGTTTTGAGTTTTGAGTTTTGAGTTTTGAGTTTTGAGAGGCTCAGGATGTAACCTTTGGAGCGCAGATGACACAAATATTAGCTAAAATCGGTATCGTCACAGTAAGCGATCGCGCCAGTGCCGGCGTCTATGAAGATTTATCCGGTAAAGCCATTATCGATACGCTAAAAGACTATTTAACCAGTGACTGGCAGGCCGAATACCGGCTGATCCCGGATGAGCAGCCGTTAATTGAGCAAACGCTACGCGAGCTGGCCGACGAACAAGGCTGCTGTTTAATTGTCACCACCGGCGGTACCGGCCCGGCCAAACGCGACGTTACGCCCGAGGCCACCGAAGCAGTGTGCGACAGAATGATGCCGGGTTTTGGCGAACTGATGCGTACTGAGTCATTAAAATACGTACCAACGGCAATATTGTCACGCCAAACCGCGGGCCTGCGCGGCAGCAGTTTAATTATCAACCTGCCAGGCAAACCCAAAGCCATTCGCCAATGTTTAGATGCGGTATTCCCGGCAGTGCCTTACTGTATCGACTTAATGAACGGGCCTTATTTGCAGTGCAATGAAGGCGTGATTAAAGCATTCAGGCCGAAAAGCTGATATTAAACTTTACTGAGACGGATTTTATCGCGAGCCCAGTGTTTAATTACACTTTCAGCAAACCAGAGTGGCTGAGCCCGATCAAAGTTCTTCTCTACGATATCAAGGTAACCATCTGGTGTGACTTCAGCAATAAAGGTTAATTGTCGGGTGGAATTATCAAAGAAATAGCTTCTGCGCGATGCCCGTGCCATTTCAGGTAGTAGCTTGAGACTTCTCTCGTATCTTTGAAAGATTTTATCTCTCGGTACACTATGCCCGCCAAGTTCAACCCGCTGCTCAACCCTCGCAACATTTACCTCAGGATCCGACGTACACACGTAATAAAGATAGGCTTTATATCCGGCAGTATTGGCACGCTGGAAGAAATCAAGATGGCTCTCGTGACTCATTACCGACTCATAGCTAAAAGACAACTGATCTCTGATCCAATCCTCACGAAGACCAAGTGCAATTTGTTGCGCTAGCTTAGCAGCTTGATAGGTATTACCTTCTGATAAATCAATGTTCTTTGAATTAGAAAATTGCTGCAACAATTCAGTTAAATTAATATGTTTTGCAATATCATCAGGATTAAGATACTGCCCAAGACGAACAGCATAATGCTCCCTTAACTGTGTTGTTAAAGTTGTTTTGCCCGAGCCATTAGGCCCGGCAATCAATCTCAATTTTGGCAAAGTAAATCTCTGAGTTTTAGCTCAGGTTTAACGGTAACACGCTTTAAGAAAGTTTTTTTGTTGCCAGCGTCCAATTTCACCATCTCGCCATTTTCAACAAAAGTAATAGACACTCCTGCATCCAAAGCTTGCTGCACCGCAGTACGTGATGCACGAACGCCAATATCCATCAAGGTTTTGTTATCATCTAACTCAGATTTTCTTTGATGTTTCCGAACAGTTCTTACAGCTTGATACATAATCACCTCTGTACTGTAAATATAGCGATATCCTAGCACACTAATCAGATTCCAGACAGAGCAGCAAGTTCATTAGAGCACAACTTAACGCCGCAGTAAAAACAACCACACTACCAGCAATAAGGTAATAAACCAGAAACCGGAAAGCAGTTGCCAGAATAACAGTGGATTGGTTCTATGCTCCTGCTTCACCTCCTCGTGCAAAAACTCAAGGTTAGGTTGCTGTAAGTCGGTTAGCAGCTGGTTTATGCTCTGATAGCGCTGCGATAAATCCATGCTGACGCCCTTTTGCAAGGCACGATCAAACCAGGTGGGTATAACCGTATTAAACTGACTGGCACTGCGATAGCGCAGTTTATCGTAATCGGCCGCAGTGCGGCACTCTTCTACTGCATTGCCATAGGGTAAATGGCCGCCGCTGAACAACTCATAAGCAATAGTCGCCAGAGCGTAAATATCACCCTGCACGCCGGAGTTGTGCCCGAGTAAATAGTGAGGATCCGAATACGCTGCAGTACCCAGCGCCGCCTCATGCTGCAGCGGGCTGTATATTTCAGCCAGGCCTGCCACATACACCGAGCCAAAATCGACAATTTTTAAGCTGCCATCATTGAGGTAAATAATATTACCGGGTTTTAAATCCTGATGAATCGCGCCCATGCGATGAAACGCGGTTAAACCTTCGGCTATCTGCTTTACCAGCTTAATGGCCAGTGCCGGTTTTAGCGGCTTGGGCTGATGTTCAAACCACTGCTCCAGGTTTTGCCCCGGCAGATATTCCATTAAGTAATACAAAAAGCTGCGTGGCCGGGTTTGTCGTACTACCTTGACCACGTAGTCAGAATCAATGCGCAGGCCAATCCACTCTTCACGGATAAAACGGTCAATATACAACGCATCATCATCGTAATTCAGCGACGGGCATTTTAATACCAACTGCCGGCCGCTCGCCTCATCTTCTACCAGATACAAATGGCTGCGGCTGCTGGCAAACAACTCCTGCAGCACCTTATAACCATCCAGTTTCATGCCCGCGCTTAACGCCGGCGGAAACGGCAACCGGGTAAGATGTTGGTTTAAATCGTCCAGGCTTTGCTGCGGTAACTTTGTTACTTCTACCAGGATCAGGCTGAGATTATCATCACTGCCCAGCGCCAAAGCCTGCTGCTTTAATTGTGCGGCCGTTAAGCTTAAATCAGTCGCGGTTGATACCGCACGTTGCAGCTCATCGGCGCTGATAAAGTCGGATATGCCGTCAGAACACAGCAGAAACCTGTCACCGGGGCGTAAACTCTGGCTACCCTGTTGCAGTGCAACCCGTGCATCCATGCCCAACGCACGGCCAAGAAACTGGCGCTGCCCGGATAATACCGTAGTGTGATCCTGACTAAGTTGCACTAACACACCGTCGCGCCAGTGGTACAAACGGCTATCGCCGATATGAAAAAAATGCGCTGTTTGCGATTTGATAATCAACGCGGTAAAAGTGGTGAGATAGCCTTTCTGATCGTGGACAAACTGATGGCTCAGCTCATACAGCTCATTATTAATGGTGGCCAGCAACTGCGTGGCACTGTAGGCCACCGACCAGCTGTCGGGTGTCTGGCTATACTCGCGGCAAAAGCGGCTGACCGCCCGCTCACTGGCCTGCTGGCCGGCCTCGGCGGTACTGACGCCATCGGCCAGCGCAAAGCAGGCGCCTTTGTAAGTTACCAAGTGCGGATCTTGAGGCATATTGACTGCCACCGCATCCTCGTTGGCTGGCTTAATGCCCGCCTCACAGAGATGGCTGTAGTAAAGTTGCAATTCAGATCCGCTCACTTGTTAGTCCTTTTTCTGGCAGTAGTCACATTAACCGACATTAATCCGGTGCACAGTACCGTCTTCTCCTACTTCGGTAATATGGCCTTTCGGGTCGTCCAAAAACATTACCGCAACCAGGCCCACCAAGGCAGAGGCAGCAATAACATAGAAGAACATACTGTAACTGACATAGCTAAGCACAGTTAAATACACCACCGCGCCAACATTACCGTAAGCGCCGGCCATACCGGCAATCTGGCCGGTCATGCTGCGTTTAATCAGTGGTACTATGGCAAATACCGCGCCCTCGCCGGCCTGCACAAAGAAACTACAGGCCATGGTGGCCAGCACCGCCAGCGGGATCCACCAGTGGCTGTCCATCAGACCCATCAGCAAATAACCGGCCGCTAAACCGCCAATTAAGATCAGCATGCTTTTACGCCGGCCAAATTTATCAGAAAACCAGCCGCCCATAGGCCGCGAAACCAGGTTCATAAAGGCAAAACCCGACGCCAGTAAACCGGCTTTCACCGCACTAATGCCCTCAAAGGTCTCCAGAAAATACAGCGGCAACATTGATACCACCGCCAGCTCAGAGCCAAAGGTAGCAAAGTAGGCAATGTTTAAAATACCCACCTGTTTAAAGCTGTATTTATCCGCCTCCGGCACACCGGCACGTAAATGCTCAACGTTGATACGCCAGGTTTGCTGGGTTTGCACGATAAACAGCAGCAATAACACACCCCAGAGCGCATACATCATATCGGTAGTAAACAGGTTTACCCCGGCCGGTGACAAGCGCCAGGCCAGCATGCCCAGCGCCAGATGCATAGGGATATTCATTACGATTAAGCCCCACAAGGCACTCCAGCTGGATACCACCATAGCACCGGTTTTTTTCGGCTTAAAATACACCGAGCCTTTAGGGGTATTACGGGCATATTTGTAAAATACCAGCGCATATACCGCACTGATTACGCCCACAGTACCAATTGCATAACGCCAGCCATCGGCACCGCCATAAGCCAGTGCCAATGCCGGTAGCGTCATGGCCGCAGCGGCTGAGCCAAAGTTACCCCAACCACCATAGATGCCCTCAGCGGTACCTACCTGATGATGCGGAAACCACTCGCCAACCAGGCGGATCCCCACCACAAAGCCGGCACCGACAAAACCGAGTAAAAAGCGGAACAGCGCCAGCGCGTCGTAAGTTTGCGCAAAGGCAAAGCCAATACACAGCAACGCCGAGATAAATAACAACAAGGAGTACATAATGCGTGGGCCATAGCGATCAACCAGCATGCCGACAACGATACGTGCTGGTATGGTTATCGCTACGTTTAAGATCAGCAGCGCTTTAACCTGAGCATCGGTCAGCGCCAGGGCGTCTTTAATATGAATAAGCAAAGGGGCATGCGCGAACCAGATAACGAAAGTTAAAAAGAAGGCAAACCAGGTCAGGTGCAGCATTTTTACTTTTTGCTCAGCGAAATTCAGCAGGTTTAACCTACTGCCGCTTGCAGTTGCTAAAGCAGGTCCAGCCATAACATTCTCCACAGGATTAACAGATAAACTGCACCAAGTGTAGAGAGCTGAAGCGGCAAAATCATTGATATAAAACAAAGCCTGACAGGCAATTTATTACTGTAAAACAGACAGATACCAACTTATAGGTAGGGCAACGACCACCGCCATGGCGCAGCATTTCAGCGCCTGCTACCCACTTTGGTGTAACTCCCCACCTTTCCCTATCTTGACCAGCGCGGCAGAGGTACACCCTCTGCGCTGCGGCAGCGTTCAACTTTGACGTTACACTAAGCTGTAATACTGATTGGCGGATATTTGCTATGGAGCATGCTACTCCCACCACACTGGCACAGGCCACGCTGCCGGGGGCCAACCGCGCGCTACTGCTGGCAACGCTGGCATTTGCCGCCTGCTTTTCGGTCTGGACCTTATACGCTGTAATGGGCATACAGTTGCAGCAACAACTGGCGCTCAGCGCTACACAATACGGCATACTGCTGGCGGCGCCGATATTAACCGGTGCCCTGCTGCGGGTGCCGCTTGGCATTTTAGCGGATCGCATCAGCAGCCGACGCTTATGGCTGTACCAGATGCTGGCAGTAATACCGGCGCTGTTACTGCTGCCACTGGTAAACAGCTACAGCGGTTATTTATGGCTTGGGCTTTGGTTTGGTATCAGCGGTGTGTCTTTTACCTTTGGCGTGCGCTATGTCAGCGTCTGGTTTGCCTCAAGCCGTCAGGGCCGGGCGCTGGGTTTATTTGGCGTGGGTAATGCCGGTGTTGCCATTACCTTTGTGCTGGTGCCGCTGGCGGTAACTTACCTTGGCTGGCAGTGGGTGGGGCCGCTGTATGCTGCAGGTATGTTACTGATCACACTGCTGTTTGCCCTGTTGTCACCGGCAGAGCCTGCTCAGGCTTACACCCAGGCTGCAGCCCTTAGCCTGCGCACGCTGGCAACAGATGCACGCATCTGGCGTTTTTCCCTGTACTACTATTTTGTGTTTGGCAGTTTTTTAGCGCTGCTGTTGTGGCTGCCACAGTACTATATGCAGGCCTATGCCATGAATGCCCAGCAAGCTATGGCGTTTACGCTGTTTTTTGTTGCCACCTCAAGCATGGTAAGGGCATTGGGCGGCTGGTTTGCCGATCGCTACGGTGGCCGCGCAGTAAACTGGAGCGTATTCTGGGTATGCCTTGTGTGTTTGTTCTTTCTTAGCTACCCACCTACTACCTTGATTGTGCATGGCCTGGAAAAGGATGTGCAGCTGGAAATTGGCCTTAATGTCTGGTGGTTTACCTTACTGATTTTTGTTATTGGCGTGGCCCAGGGCTTTGGCCGTGCCAGTGTCTATAAAGTGATCCACGATTATTACCCGCAGCATATGGGCAGTGCCGGTGGTTTTGTTGCCGCTATCGGCGCCCTGGGGGGCTGTACCCTGCCGATACTGTTTGGCATGGCGCAGGATGTACTGGGTATTGTTACCGGCTGCTTTATGATTTTATACGGCGTACTGGCGCTGTGTATGATCACCATGTTTTTTGCCAACCAGGCGGCGCAATACCAGCAAAAGCTGGCTCAGGCACGCACAGAGAATTTTTTACGCGATGAGGATCAACCTCTTTAAGCTAAGGATAAACCATGCAAATTACTGATCTGGCAACCGAGCAAAAGCTGTTGCCGCTATTGCGCCAGGCGTTTCGGCCAATGTTTTTATTTGGTGCTGCCTTTAGTGCTATTGCTATGCTGCTGTGGGGCCTGGCTCTGGCCGGCCATATTCAGCTTAAGCCCTTTGCCAACGTGCTGTTCTGGCACAGCCATGAAATGCTGTTTGGTTTTGTTGCCGCTATTGTTATCGGTTTTTTACTGACGGCAGTACAAAACTGGACCGGGCTGCGGGCGCCACATGGTAAAAGCCTGCTGTTTATCAGCTTGTTGTGGTTAAGCGCCCGGCTGCTGCTGTTGTTTGGCCAGGGCTTACCGCTATATCTGGTGGCAGCGGTGGATTTAAGCTTTCTGCCGGTGTGTGCGGTATTGTTAGCTATACCGCTGATTAAAACCGGTCAGCAGCGCAACCTGTTTTTTATACCGCTGCTGTTGCTGCTGAGCGCCTGTAATGCACTAATGTATATCGGTGTGGCCCACAATCGCTATGATTTAATACAGTTAGGCAGCCAAAATGCCATATGGCTGATTACGCTGCTGATGGCGATCGTCGGTGGCCGGGTGCTGCCGATGTTTACCGCCAATGGCACCCAAACTAAAAAGGTGGAAGCCATTGTCTGGCTGGATCGCGCTGCGCTGGGTTCTTTATGGCTGATCTTTGTACTGCACTTTTTTGCCCTGAGCAAATACCTGCCGCCACTGGCTATCAGCAGCTTATTTGCATTAAGTGCCCTGCTCACCGCCCTGCGCTGCCTGCGCTGGAAAATCTGGCTTACGGTTAAAGTGCCACTGCTGTGGTCGCTGCATCTGGCGTACTGGTGTATCCCGCTGGGGTTAGCGCTATACAGCGCACGTTATGCCGGGGTAAATATCAGCAATAGCATAGCACTGCATGCATTCACCGCCGGTGCCATGGGCAGCATGATTTTAAGCATGATGGCAAGAGTGTCACTTGGCCATAGTGGTCGCATGCTTAAACCGCACACTATTATGTCGCTGGCGTTTTTGCTGGTACTGGCTGCTGCGGTAAGCCGCACGGTATTAATTTGGCTATGGCCGGCCCAGACTATGCAATGGCTATGGTTAGGCATAGGGGGCTGGGTACTGGCGTATGGACTATACGTATTAGTGTATTTTCCGGTGCTAACCACACCAAGGCCAGATGGCCGGCCGGGGTAAACTACCTTACCTCTGAAGGGGTAAGCGTACGGCGGCTTTGATTTATATCAAGCCGCAACCCGTCACGGCTTTTACACTGGGTGAATGCTCTTGCTATGACGGAACGCAAAATGAACACCGATTACGATAACAAACCGCTGGTATACTCTTGCTCTGGCTGCTCTAACGTGGCCCAGTTAGCCAACGATCTGGCCGTGGTGCTCGACCGCGAAGGCTCGGCCCAAATGTCCTGCATTGCCGGCGTTGGCGGCCAGGTAAAACAACTGGTAAAAGTTGCGCAGTCCGGCCGGCCTATTCTGGCCGTAGATGGCTGCCCGCTTAACTGCGTAAAGCAAACCCTTGCCACCGTAAACGTAGTGCCGACCTGGCATATAGAGCTAACCTCACTGGGCTATAAAAAACGCGATCACGAAAACTGCAATTTAGGCGATGCCTACAAACTGCTTCAGATGGTGCACAGCGATATTCTGCCACCTACTACAGGTTAAATGGCCCACAACTCTGCAGCCCAAGGCAAGCTACCGGTTTTAACAGCCACTACTGCCGGCACTTATTCGCCAATATCTTCAAACCACAGCTGCGGCTTGGCGGCAATAAAGTCCTGCATTATTTGGATGCACTCAGCATTATGCTGGTTCTCCAGAACAACGCCGCGGCTTTGCACATAAGCCTCCGGCCCCTGAAAGCTTTGGTTTTCACCAATCACTACCTTGGGAATGCCATACAACAATACCGTGCCGCTGCACATATCGCAAGGTGACAAGGTAGAGTACAGCGTAGCGCGGCGGTAATCAGCGGCGGTTAAACGACCGGCATTTTCCAGGCAATCCATTTCGGCATGCAATACACAACTGCCCTTTTGCACCCGCTGGTTATGGCCGGCGCCAACAATCTTGCCATCGATAACCAGCACCGAGCCAATCGGAATACCGCCCTCAGCTAAACTTTTTTTCGCCTGGGCGATAGCCGCCTGCATATAGAGATCTGTCATATTTGATCCTGTAATTAGCCATTACCACTACACAATACTACAGAAACTATGCTGGCAGCTGCAGCTAAGGGTTAACTTGATTAGCATTAACAAAAGTGCTGCCTGTACTCACCCGGGGGCAGCCGAAAGCGGCATTAAACAAACAAATGTTTTTAAAACAATAGCTAAAACAATCGAGAAGCTAAAGTAAGCATTCCATTGCCGTTAGCGTCTCAGAGCCATTCGCCTGAATGACTTTGAAGCGCTTTTTTTGCTGCTGTCGCTGCCGCTTTACTGGCTGATCAACTATCAAAAAAAAGCCGCCCTAAGGCGGCGTGTGTGGTGCTAATCACGGCAGTTTTTAGCTTTTAGTGATTTAACCGACTTTACCATCTTGCTAAATTGCCGCTCGTGGGCCCGCTTTTGCTGTAGTGATGCGCCGTTGCGTGCCTGTTCGGCGTTTAGCTTTTGGTAGTTGGTTAATCGCCTTGCCTCTAAAACCCCTTGCGTTATAGCCTGTTGTACCGCGCAGCCTGGTTCTGCAACATGCTGACAGTCACTAAAGCGGCATTGGCTGGCTAAGGCATCAATGTCGGCAAACGCGCGGCGAATGCCCTCTTCACAGTCTGTCAGCTGCAGTTCACGCATACCGGGGGTATCAATTACAACGGCGCCGCCGGCAATAAAATGCATGGAGCGCCCTGTTGTCGTATGCCGGCCTTTATTATCGTCAGCTCGTATTGCTGCAGTTTTTTGGCCGCCACTGCCAGTGAGGGTATTCACTAACGTCGACTTACCGACACCGGAAGAGCCCACCACCGCTAAGGTGTTACCGGCTTTACACCAGTGCTGCAAGGTACTGCTGCAACTGGCATCAAGCGCATTAACTACCTCGACCATCAGCATGGCGTCTAGCTGGTGGACCTGCCGCAAAAAGGCGTCGACATCGGCGCATAAGTCCATCTTGGTTAATACCAGTAACGGCTCGGCACCGGCGTCGTGCGCCAGGGTGAGGTAGCGCTCTATCCGGCTTAAATTAAAGTCATGGTTTAACGAGCAGACAATAATTAGCGTATCGACGTTAGCAGCAATAAGTTGCTCGCCCAGCTGGCTACCGGCGGCTTTACGTTTAAACAACGACTTTCTGGTCAACAGCCGTATAAAACCGCCGGTGGCATCTAACAGCAGCCAATCGCCAATGGTTATTTGCGGCAGCGTGGTGCAGGCCATTAGACGGCAAGGGCCCTGCAGTGTTATCAGCTCATAGCCACTGCGGTGATGTGCCGTTACCCGGGCGATAATGCTGTGTTCAAATTCCTGCAAAGTAAGTTGTTGTTGAAAAAAAGCCTGCCACCCCAGGTGTTGTAATGTTGAGGGTAAGTTCATGTCATTTCCTTCTGCCCACAGTGAAGCACTGCACGCACAGTAAAAATGGTTAGGAGCTCTGGAATAAGGCTAAGGTAACCGTATTAAGCGGTTAGCAGAGTTCCCGGTCAGCAGACACCGGGCAAAGGCAGGTTAAGGCAAAAGGTAAAAGGTAAAAGTTTTACTTACGCCGCAGCCTTCGCCGGGTGGGTAATTACAACAATCATCAAACTTTCCTTCTGAGGCTAAATAACGCACAAAAGTATACCGGTAGTGAACGGGAAAAGCCAACTTGGTTTTGTTCTATAAAAATGTTGTGCAAAAACAAAAATACCCTGCCGCCGCTTTGGTTGCCCACTGCGCAAACGGTAAAAATGCTTAGGGGCTTTATCAAACTATTTACAACGGAACCTCTGCCGGCTGATGCTGACACTGACCGGTGCGGTCAGTTTAACCTGATATAACAAGTCATAGTCTTGCTCTGTTAGCGGCGCCATAGAGATACCGCTTAACTGCGCCACTAAATCAGGCACCGTGTTGCTGTGCCCAACCACTAATACCGGCAAGGTTTGCGCCTTTAACTGCGATAGCAAAACCTCTGGCTGACGCGGATCGTACTGCGTTATATCAAGCTGCTGCTGTTTTGCCACCGCCGCAGCCGTATGCCGGGTGCGCTGATAGGGCGTAGCGTAAACAGCGGCCAGTTTAACATTCGCCAAACTGCTCGCCAGAGCATCGGCGCGCGCCTGACCACAGGCCGTGAGCGCCGGATCTTTGCCCTCAGCGTGTTTTTCAGCATGGCGCACTACATACACCGTATCAGCCACAACCGACGCTGTATGCAGGGCCAGCCAAACCACTGACAGACTGATTATTCTAAACAACATAGCTATTGTCCTTTATTACGTCGGGTTAGTTTGACTGTCGCCACACACACTGCAGGCGCTGTCTTTACTTAAACTAAACTGGCGCCACTGGCCTGTCAGCGCATCAAACAATTGCAGTTGGCCGTACAGCGGCGTGCCTACGTTGCCAAGGATTTTTACTGCCTCCACCGCCTGCATGGCTCCAATTACACCTACTACCGGGCTTAAAATACCGGCTTCCATACAGGTTAGCTGCTGCTCGCCAAACAGCTGGCTTAAACAGTGATAACAAGCGTCGTCGCCCTGCATACTAAAGCTGGCGATCTGGCCTTCAAAGCGGATGGCGGCGCCGGATACCAGCGGTACTTTGCCATTAACGCAGGCCGCGTTAATGGCATTGCGGGTGGCAAGGTTGTCGGTGCAATCCAGTACCAGTGAAAACTGTGGCACCAGCTGCGCTAAATCGTCGGCAGTTAAGCGCTGCTGCAAAGCAGTAATGGCAATGTCAGAGTTTAGTGCCTGTAAGCTCGCTGCAGCTTGCTGTACTTTACTCTGGCCAATATCGGCTTCGCGATACAAAATTTGTCGCTGTAAATTGCTGCGGTCAATAGTGTCATCATCTACCAGAGTAATACTGCCGATCCCACTGGCCACCAGATAAGGTGCCGCGGCACAACCTAACCCGCCCATACCAACCAGTAATACTTTACTGGCCAGCAACGCTTCCTGGCCTCTAAAATCCAAGGCCGGCAACATGAGCTGGCGGCTGTAGCGCATAGCCTGTTGTTGGTTCAACGGCTGGGAGCTAAACGGTTTTGTCATGCTTGTTATCCTGCTTTATGTGTTCAGGCCTGCGCCACAACCAGCATGCTACCAGCAGCAAAAACAGCGGTAACAACAACTTGAGTAATACCGGAGCAGCTGAAAATTGAATCAGTACGGCGCTCAGTGTCATCATGCCGCCGGCCAGATATTTAGCACGGCGCGGCACTATACCATGCGCGCGCCAGGCTAATACCGGCGGGCCCAATCGCGAATGGGTTAGCAGCCAATGCTCTAATGCCGGCCAGCCTTTGCCGGCTGACCAGGCGCTAAGCAGAATAAAGGGCACCGTAGGCAAGCCTGGCAAAGGAATACCGATAAGCGCCAGGATTAAACTTATTAACGCCAACAGCCGCCAAAAAAAAAGCTTAGTAATATGCCACATTATTTCAGCCCTAACCGCTGTGCCAGTTTATGCAGGTTACTCGGATCCAACTCTAATTGTCGCGCGGCATGTGACCAACTGCCATCATGCTGCGCCAGCGCTTGTTGTATCATATGCCGCTGCAGTTGGTTAACGGCCTGCTTAAGTGTAATAGCCGCATTATGCTGCAGCGGGTTGTTCAGCGCCATGTGATGCTCTGCTACCGTTACGCTGTCAATATCCAATAGCTCAGCGCCCAGTGTTACAATATCGCTGCGTGCTGCCCCCTGGCTTAATGCTTTAATTGCCGCGCGGCTGATAACATGCTCCAGCTCGCGTACATTGCCCGGCCAGTCGTAGTTTAGCAGCGCCAGCTCAGCGGCCGGCGCTAAACGCAAAGCCCTTAACCCCAGCCGGCTGCGGTTCAGCTCTAGAAAATGCCCGGCCAACAGCGGAATATCATCACGCCGCTCGCGTAACGGCGGGATGGGTAAAGGATAGACCGACAGACGGTGATATAAATCGGCGCGAAACTCACCACTTTTGACCTGTTGCTTCAAATCACGGTTAGTGGCGGCAACCAAGCGCACATTCACCAGACGTGTCTTATCAGATCCCAGTCGCTGGATTTCACCATTTTGTAGTACACGCAGCAGTTTAGCCTGCACCAATAGCGGCAACTCACCCACTTCATCCAGAAACAGGGTGCCACCATCAGCCACTTCAAACCGCCCCGCCCGTTCGCTGTGGGCACCGGAAAAAGCGCCCTTGTTATGGCCAAACAATTCACTTTCCGCCAGGCTTTCCGGTAACGCCGCACAATTGAGGTAAATCATCGGTTTACTGGCCCGGGCTGAGCTACGGTGCAAATGCCGGGCAAACAGTTCTTTACCCACCCCGGTTTCTCCCAGCAGCAATACCGGCAAGTCAGAATTTGCCACTACGGTAAGTTCCTGCAAAATTTGCTGCAGTACTTTACTTTGACCAATCAGTTCATAGCGCAGCTTGGCGGCCGGTTCAAATTGCTGTTCATCAGCCTGATGATTCAGCCGTAATGCCCGGTTAGCTTGCTCCAGCTCAGTGGTTCGCACTGCAGCTTCTACCAGCAAGCTATAACGCTGCAGTTCAAATACAGCTGCTGCAGAAAAACTACCGGCTTCTAACGCATCCAGCGTTAGCACTCCCCAGCAACGGCCTTCAATGTACAGGGCTATGCCCATACAATCATGCACAGGCAGCGCCAAGCCCGGTTGCTCTGCCAATAAACCATCGTAGGGGTCCGGCAAACCACAATCAGGCTCAAACCGCACCGGATTGCGACTGGCTAAAATAGCCGCTAGCCGCGGATGCTGGCTCACCACAAACCGGCGCCCAAGTGCTTCGCGCACTAAACCATGTAAGGCCACCGGCTTTAATATGTCGTGCTCAATTTTAAGCAACCCTACAGCACCACAGCCAAAATGATTACGTAAGGTACTCACTAAACGCTGTAAGCGCACGGCAGCCGGCAGATCTGTGACCAAATCTGCAATTAAACTTTCTTCCAACATGGTGGTTTTTACCCTTGGGTTATTTTAACCCTGATTTAGCTGGGTTCAATTTACCATAGCTATAAATAAAGCCATATAAATCAAAGGTGGTAGTTTTGGCCTGACTCTTGCCATCTATAGCCCAGACGGGAGTCTCTCCCCGGCATGTTAATTACTTAGTCAGGAGTATTTATGTCATTATTGGATCAATCTTTAGGCGAGATCGCCACCTCTGTAGCCGGTGCTACCGCCGTATTTCATCAGCACAAACTGGATTTTTGTTGTGGTGGCCAACTTAGCCTGCGCGAAGCCCTGGCCAAACGCCAGTTGCCGGCTGACGCTGTGGTGAATGCATTGCAAACATTGCAGCAGCAACCCACCGAGTATATCGATTGGCGCACAGTACCGGTAAAACAGCTTATTGAACATATTTTAACCCGCTTTCATCAGCGGCATCGCCAACAGCTGCCTGAGCTGTGTCGCCTAGCGCGCAGAGTGGAGCATGTACATGCGTTGGACCCACAGTGTCCGGCAGGCCTGGCCGATCATCTGGATGATATGTACCAGGAGCTGGAGAGCCATATGATGAAAGAAGAGCAAATTCTGTTTCCGATGCTGGCTGGCGGCATTTATCCGGCCGGGCCCATCAGTGTGATGGAAGAAGAACACCTGCAACATGGCGATGCGCTGGAAAAACTTGACCAACTGACCAATGACATTACTTTGCCGGCAGATGTCTGCAATACCTGGACCGCACTCTATATTGGCTTAAAGGAGCTGAAAGAAGATTTAATGCAGCACATTTTGCTGGAAAACCATATTTTGTTTGTACAACCAAGCAGCGCCACAAAGGATGATCATCGCCAGACGTGCTGTGGCAGTTGCCAGTAGCAGCACGTATAGATTAATTAAAGCGCCAGGCACGGAGGCATTGGCGCAGCTCGCTACAGGCTACCGACTAAGCCAACGCATCAGATATTAATATTTAATAAAATCAACATCTTAAAATCATCATTTTTTAATGATACCGATAGCAAGCTTTGAAAATACCCAATATCATGCTGGGAGCGCTTACTTAATGAAAATCTGATTCTGCATAGACTCAGTAGAGAGTACAGTCAGCAATTGTGTTATCGCAATAGGTTTGCTGTAAAGGTAACCCTGCATATAGTGGCAGCCTTTGCTGATTAAATAATCCCGCTCTGAAGAGGTTTCTACACCTTCAGCAATGCAGATAACACCCAGGCTGTCGGCCAGAGCGATAACAGTATCAATAATAGCGGTATTGTTCGAGATATTAGAGACAAAACTGCGGTCGATCTTGATGGCATCGAGCGGAAAATCCTGGATATACTTCAGCGATGAATAGCCGGTACCAAAATCATCCAGAAAAATTTGAAAACCGGCGCTACGCAGTTCATTCATGTTGTAGAGCGCACTGTCTTTATTCTGAATTATTGTTGACTCCGTGATCTCCAGGCGGATCACGCTCGGTGAAATGCCCCTTTGTGTCACAATGTCTCTAAACCGCATTAGCATAGTTTTGGAACACAGCTGCGTTGCTGTCAGGTTGATAGACAGGTACAACGAGTGGCCTGTATTAGCCATAGCGTTGATATCATCACAAGCTGTCGCCAGTGAGTTATAGGCTAGCTCGTCAATTAAACCACTTTGCTCTGCGATAGGAATAAACACATCCGGCGGCACAAACTGGCCGTCATGCTGCCATCGTGTCAACAATTCTACACCGACTATCTGGCCGGATTGCGCATTGATAATTGGCTGATAGTAGTTCAGTAATTTATCCTGTGCGATGGCCTCGCGCAGTTGCTGTTGCAGGATAAACTTCTGCTTAGCTTGCTCTAGCAACCCGGTTTGATAAGAAAAGTGCTGATAGCTGCCACTTTCCCTGGCCATTCGTAATGCAATTTCGGCCTGCTTCAAAAGTTGTGACGCCGACTCCAGTTCAATAGTCTGGCAAGAGGTACCAGCAATACAAGATAAGGTAATATCTTGTTCGTGCATAACGACAGGGCTGATGATCAGCGATCGTAAGTGCTCAGATAACTTGGCTACCAAATCAGCATCGCCGTTGGCTAATGCCACGATAAAGGTGGACTCTGCCGCATGGATCAATAAATCAGGCGTACTTACTTTGCTGCGTAAGCGCGAAGAAATTTGTAACAAGGCCGCATTAGTTGCCAAATCACCGAAAGCACTTTTAATTTCATTAAACTGTAGTAACTTAATAACGATAAAGGCTGTGAACTGCGACGCCCCTTCTATGGGTATCAAATACTGTTGCAATAGATTACGGTTCGGTAAGCCCGTAATCTGATCGTAATGCGACAGATGCTCAAGCTCCTGCTCCGTTAGCTTGTGTAACGTAATATCGGTGTATAAGCCATATAATTTCTGCGGCGTATCTGCATCGAAAACAGCTAATTTGCCAACATCTTTAAACCAGCGCCATTGACCGTCAATTGCTTTGATCCGGTAAATACAGTTGAATTCTGTACTCTCGTTGTCCTTAAGCGCTTGCCAGTTTTGGTAATAGCTGGCTTTGTCATCCGGGTGCAGTTTAGCCAAATAATCATCCAGGCCGCAGGTGGGCTGCGCCGCTGCGAATAGCAGTGCCATCCGGTTGGAGTACATCAGGCTGTCATTAGCAAGATCTGCCTCCCAGGCGTCACTGGATGCCACAGCCAGTGCCAGTTCCAGCTTATTGTTAACCTGCTTCAGTGCATTATGTTGCTGCAATAACTGCATTCGTTGTTTAAACCGGCTGTGGAACCAAAATGCCGCCACACACAATAGTATGGCCAGGTAACACATATAAGCTAATGGGCTGCGCCAAGGTGGGTAAGCTACACTGATTTGCAGCTGTGCCGGCAAACTGTATTGCTCTGCAGCCGGATCAAATGCCGTGACGGTTAAGCTGTAGTTACCCGGTTTCAGGCTAGGCAACGCCAGCTGGGGTACTGACTTGATGTACTTGGGTAAATCCATCGGCCCGCTAAGGTTAAACCGATATTGCATTTCGCTTTGTGCTTTGTAATTAAATGCCGAAACCTGCACTCGCAGACCATAGTCATCGTGTGTAAGTTGCAACTGTTGTTGTTGCGTGGGTATTAATTGCGTGGCTAACGCCTTCGACTCCAGCGATGTCTTGGTAAAGTACAGTGTCGGTTGAATTTGTCTGGATGAGATAAACTGACCTGGCTCGAAGATAGTGACTCCCCGCATCGAGCCAAACACCATTTTGCCGTTATGGCCTGCAAAGTGGCTTGAGGTGCCATTAAACTCGTTGTAAGCCAAACCACTACGATGCGTGAATTGGCGCAACAGACGTTTTTCCGGGTTAAAACGCCATAAACCGGAATGGCTGCTCATCCACAGATAGCCCAACGTATCTTGTTGTAACGCATATAAGGTTGAGGTGGTCAGTGCCGGTTGTTCCTGGTTGAAAAAACGGCTTCTTTCAGCCAGCGTAACGCTGTCCAGTTCTACCAGCCCCAAACCCGAGATTAGAAACCACAGGCTCTGATTAAGCTGTTGCATACCTTCACCAAATAAGCCTTTGTTTTTATGTGGCTCCGGTACCTGATATACCAGAGACACCGTATCTTGCTGCAGTGAATACTGCCAGATAGCGCCCTGATAAAAAAACAAATATTCATTTTCATTTAACGGGTTAGCACCAAACCATTGCGCTTGCTCAGGGGTAGATAAAAACGATGACAGCTGCTTTAATGGAACAACTGAAGTATCATTCTTTAACCAAAAGGCGCCGTTGATCGTAAAGGCCAACAGTTCTTTAGTCGCGGTTTGTGTCACATTGTAAAAGTACTGCTGAAAAAAATCGGCGTCTTGTGCGGTAGTATACGGTGTCACCTGCTTTAGCACCGTATCAAACCTGGACAGCGAAACCGCGGTCAACAGCCAGAGATAACGTCCTGACTGATCAGGGTAAATACCATAGATTGTTGAACCGGACTCTACCGCAGTATTATCACTATTAACCAAAAATTGTTCAGTCTCACCGCTTTGCCAGTGGTAACGGTTTAGCCCGTTTTGGGTGCCAATCCACAGATCCGTTGGTGTGCTGTATAAACCAAACACAAAGTTATGGCTAAGCCGGTTTTCACCGCTACGGTTAAACACGTTGTCAAAACCGCTAAATTGGTTATGCCAAAAGTAAGCGCCGTCGCCGCGGGAACCCAGCCAGAAGGTGCCATCACCCAGCTCAATAAAATCCAGAATAGTGTCATCAGCATAGCCATAGCTGGTCTGCCCAGGTTGGAATAACGTATGGGCTTTCATAGTGTCATTATCAAGGTGCAGCAGGCCTGCATTGGTGCCAAGTAGCAAACCATACTGCGATGAATGCTTAATCTTCCAGATATTATGCTCCGGCAACAGCGTTTCAGCCGGCAGACTTTCCCCGCTCTGCAGTATAGCCGCAACAGGCAGGCGGTATAGCCCATGGACAGTGCCAATAAGCAAGTGCTCACCGTGCAACAACAATGCTTTACTGTTAAGTTGATCGGCAATTGCGTCTTTAGGCAAATAATGAATCGGCTGAACTACCTTGGACTGCAGGTCTAGCTGATACAAGCCCATAGATGTGGCAATAATTAACTTGTTATCTATCCGTAGTAAGTCACGAATATGATGCGCTATCGGATCTTTGTCGCTGAAGCTAAACACCTCAGTCAACTGCCCTGCTTCGTTCAGTTGATAAACGGACAAAGCATTGGCATACCAGAGGGTTTGCTGCGCATCCTGACGAATTAAGTAAATAGCCACGTCACGGGAAAATGTGTCGTCAGCTCCCCGCTGCAGATAACGTGCGTTACCAGTGAGTAAGTCCACCTCAATTAGACCGGCATCAGCGGTGGCTATATGCAGTGTCGTATCGCTGATAAAATCAAAATCCCAGACAATGTCACTACTTAAATTAAGTAACGGCCGGGTATGTTCTACGCTGCTGCCATCGAAGCGATCTAAGTCACTTTCCGTCGCCAACCAGAGTTGCCCTTTGCTATCTAGCTTCATGGCATATACCACGCCCTGACTTAAACCATTATCCGGTGACAGACGCGACACGTTGAGTGCCGCTAACGCAGTTAGGTTTACACAACACCATAAGGTAAGCCATATCACCAAGCCTGGCAGCGCGTTAAAGCGCTTCCGTCGCCAGAGGCTAAGGTTGTGTGAATGACACGCAGTACGTTCAAAAGATGGCATATTGACGATTTTATTTTTTGCTTTACCGCCGACTAATAGCACTATAGTAGCGTAAAACACCAAGCGACGACATGCGGCTTTAGTAAAAGGCAAATTTACTGTTCGCAGGCTTTAATTAGCAAATATTAGTTTCACCATTTAGTAGCAACATTTTTAACAAAAAATGGCAATAAGAATGGGATTATTGGAGCAATCTTTAGACAGTAGCCCCTCTGTAATCAGGGCTAGTGCCGTATTCCATCAGTACAAACTGGATTTTTGTTGTGGGTCGGGCAGCATGGCGATGCACTGGAAAAGCTTGATCAACTGACCAATGACATTACTTTGCCGGCAGACACCTGCAATACCCCGGACCGCACTGTATATTGGCTTAATGCAGTATTAAGCCACAGCTTGGCTCTCAACCACACTTTAAAGAAAGACAGCGTTAAAACGCTTGAAAGCGTACATTAGCAACAAGGTTGCCGGTTTAATTGCTCATCTTGCGCCAGACACTTGGCGTTATACCAACGTAACGACGAAATGCCGCAGCAAATTTACTGGGATTAGTATAACCAACTGAAGTCGCAACATCTGTGACGCTAAAATCAAGCTTAAGCAGTGCCTGAGCCTTTTCCATTCTTTGTGCAGTAATATAAGCAAAGGGCGTCAACCCGGTAGAACGGGCAAAAGATTTGGCAAAGCTGGTCTCATCCATCTGTAACAGCCCGGCCATTTGCGCCACACTGAGATCCGCATGCAATTTGTCCTTTACTAATTCCTGTACCCGGGTTAACGCTCTCTTCGTTAAAGGCCGACGGTTCAGCAACACTTGGCGCTGTGGCTTTTCAGCTGAAAGTCGTTCCAGAATTTGCCTTACCCCCTGCTCAAAAAACACAGTGGAGATGCCGTAAATTTGTGCGCTGCGCCACAGGGCCATCAGCATGGCTGACATAAATTCATCGTTGATAATCTGAAAGGTTTTTACCGTCAAATTATCAGCAGAGAGTTCTGTACGTCCGGCCAAATGCCAGGCGTTCAAATTTACTGCCAGCCCAAGCATATCAACCGTCGGGCATTGCGCGTAGCAGGGATCTCCGGACCAAACTGTCAACGCGCCCCGACTCCACTCCTCTTCAATAAACCGGGTACCAGACCATTGCTTTACCAACCCTCCACCGCCCAGATTTAGCCCGATCCGAAGGTACGGACTGGCGGGGATCTCTCCTGCAAACGTTTTGAACGCTGAACGAACCAACAGGGTCGAATCGTCACTGCTGGCAAAAACCTGTGCAGAATGCTCTCCATAATTATCAATTTCGCGTTTAAGCATTATTTTGCCAGCGTAAAAACCTTTATTTGATACAATATATCATAACATCTTGTCAGGTGTGGAGCATTTACCAGTTTTGGAGTGGCACACTTTTAAGCTGTCAGGATAATACGAAAATTATTCTTACTAATAATTTCAGCCTTTTAGGAACGTCATGATCAAACACGGACTGCAAGGCGCATGCTCTGCGTCGATCTTCATCTGCTGTGTTCAGGTTGCCTGGGCCGACGACAGCACTACGGCAAAGATAGCAACCAACGAAGTGGAAAGGATTGTTGTTACTGCAACCAAACGTAATACCGAATTTCAGGACAGCGATGCCTCGGTAACCGTACTTGGCATTACCGCGATTGATCAGGCACGTTTGCGGGATTTCAGCCGTATTGATGATCTGGTACCCAACGTGCAATTTACTGAGTCTGGCCAACGGGGCAGTATTTTTATTACCGTAAGGGGGGTAGAGTCTAACCCATTTATCGTTAACCGCGCTGCCGTCTATATCGATGGCATCCCCTTCAGGGAACTGAGCAATTCCGTACTCAACCAGATTGAGTCAGTTGAAGTGCTGCGTGGGCCGCAAGCAACGCTATATGGTGCCAATACAGAATCAGGTTTGATTCTGGTGACAACCAAGCCCCCAACTGAAACGGCTGAAGGCAATATCCGCATAACAGGCACTCACTTTCCATCCGGTAACAGCATTGAAACCGATGGCGCGCTGAGCGGCTCACTGTTGCCAGGCACTCTGACGGGATCAGTTGCCTTTACGTTAGCCCAGGAGGATGCCTATTTAAAAAATAAAGGCACCTCTACCGGCGAAACCGGTGAATTCACTGAACACTATCTGCAAGGGCGACTACGCTGGACCCCCAACGACAGGTTAACGGTTAACGCCCTCGCCTACTGGCTGGATTTAGATGCGCCGGGTATCTTTGGTCAGCAATATGTTCCGCTTAATCTGGCGTTGTATAACAGTCTGTATGCCGATAGTTTTAACGGCGGACGCCTGGCGGATGACTGGACCTATTACGAAGATGCGCCTAAATATTTTACCGAACAACAGTTTGTTGCCGGGCTCAGCGCCACTTATCAGTTGGAATATGGTGCATTGGATCTGGCAGCGTCTCACCGGCAGGTAGAAAAAGATCATAAAGGCCTCGACTTTGATCTGACCGCCACCCCCGCCGTAGCAGGGCGGGAAGCTAACGAGGAAAAATTCAATAATGTTGAAGCACGTTTCAGCTCTTTGCTGAGCGACAGCTTTGATTACATGGTCGGCGCCTCATATTACCAGGCAACGAATGATAATATTAAAGCAACTTTTATTGGCCCAGGCGATCTTAACTCTTATATTGCTGCCCCGGTTCAACGCAAAAAAAGCGAAGACGTCGGCTTGTTTGGTTCTGCTAATTTCTATGCGTCAACACAATTACGCATTACGGCTGGCTTACGCTATGATCAGGCCAAGCGTAGTACCGTACAGCAAGCTGGCACTCTCGATTTAGGCTTTGGCTCAGTGGTGGTATACCCCGAAGCGCAGTTAGCCAAAACCTACGATATTTTGCTACCGCGGCTGGCTTTGCATTACAAACTGACCGACGACCTCGCGTTACATGCTTCGGCAGCACGTGGCTATATTCCGGGAGGTTTTAATCTCGTCGCCGTGCAGCAAGGGGTAGCCGATGACGATATTATTTCTTACGACAGCGAAACACTCTGGAGCCGTGAAGTTGGTTTTAAATGGCGCTCAGCAGATCAAAAAATGCGCCTGTCCGGTGCAGTTTTTTACATAAATTCAGACAATTGGCAGGAAATACAAATCGCTACCGATGAACAAGGCCGTCCTGTCAGTTCAGACTTTATCGGCTCTGATGCTTCCATCCGTAGTAAAGGGCTGGAGCTGGAAGGACACTGGCAAGTCAGCAGTGCATTTTCCATGGATGCCCATATAGGTTATGTCGACGCAAAATACCGCGATTTACAAGTGGATGAGTCACTTAACGTGCGCCACCAGCCAATTCAGTTTGTACCTAAATATGACGGCGGCATGGCATTGCGATACCAGTGGCAAAACGGTATTTATGCGCGAACCGAGGTAGGTTTTACCGGAGAAACTTCCCTGCGTGCCCGGGGCGATATCCGGCAAGCTGCGACAACCACATTAGGCTTACAACTGGGCTATGTCGCCAATAAATTTGCGGTACGGCTGTTTGGTGAAAACCTGACCAACGAGCGTAAAGCCAGCGGTTTAGCTATTGAAAACCTGGCATTTGGCAATGATGGTTTGTTTTATGCGCCGCTGGATGCGCCGCGGGTTATCGGTCTGGAACTGGAAACCTGGTTCTAAACAAATAATCAGATCTGTTTTTTGCAGGCGGAAACCCTTGCACAGAGAAAATCGCCCAAGGCTACTTTGGGCGCTTTCAATGCAGGAACCCGAAAATGTGTTAGAAACGCCGTTCTTGCGACAGCTTAACTGTGCCTTCACTATTAATTTTTCCATCTGCAGCCAACCCGAGAAGACGTCGAAACTTCGGACATTCCATATGACTTGGCGCAGAACAAACAGCGGCATGCCGCAGACCGTCACGCATTGCTATCAGCTTTTGAATGGTTCTGTCCAATTCGTCAGCCTTACTCACCAGCAGCTCTCTGTCGATATCAGGATTACCTTTAGATCCTATCATGCGAGCGATTTCATCCAGTGAAAATCCCACTGCCTGCCCCAGTGCAATCAAGGCTAACCGCTCCAATACACTGGCGTTAAAAACCCGGCGCAACCCATGCCTGCCAACAGAATTGATTAATCCTTTCTCCTCATAAAACCGCAATGTTGAGGCTGGTACTCCAGAACGTTTGACAACTTCAGCAATGTCCATAAATACCCTCTTGACTTCAAGTTGACTTTAAGTTGTACGATAGCATTAGTACAAAATCAAGACAAATAAAGGAGAGCGTTATGAACAATCTATTACCTATCGTATTCATCGGTATCGGAGCAACTATAGTGATGGACTTGTGGAGTATCGTACGCAAACCACTGCTCGGCACCCCCGCCCCAAACTATGGCATGGTAGGACGCTGGATTGCTCACATGAAGCACGGGCAATTTCGTCATAACTCCATCGCCGCATCTTCCCGCATGCCAGCAGAACATATCCTAGGGTGGATAGCCCACTATCTGATAGGCATAGCCTTCGCGGCCTTGCTAATTGGTATCTGGGGGGAATCGTGGCTTCACAATCCGACGGTAGGTCCTGCACTCACAATTGGCATAGGCACCGTTATAGCTCCCTTTTTGTTAATGCAGCCTGCTATGGACGCCGGCATTGCCGCCGCCAAAACGCAACACCCAGGTTCTGCCCGCCTGCAAAGCCTGATAACCCACACAGTTTTTGGTCTCGGCTTGTACATATCAAGCTGGGCATTACAGCTTTTTTACCCGATATAAAAGTCAAACTTACTCAACTATATAGGAGAATAAAATGCGTATTCCCGCTCGTTTTGCCCCAATCCTTTTCAGTGCGTTGCTCTCAGCCATTATGGTCTGCATAGTATCTGCGTTTGTTCTGGCAATCTCACAAGGGATCCATTCCGGATTCGTTGCGCAATGGTTGAAAAGCTGTATAACCACATGGCCAATCGCTTTTCCAACAGTCGCAGTGGTAGCTCCGGGGGTGCGAAAAATCGTTGGACGCCTGACGGCTTAAGTCCGAGGATTTATTGTCATTAGCTCCATTGGCCGCCGCAGCATCAGATGTGCGGCGGTTTCTCGCAGCCCCCTAATGTGCGACCAACCTTTACATTTCGACGACAAACGTCGGCGTGGTGTTGGAGGCTGTTAGGTGGCCTGTTTTTCTACTTGTGGCGTTTTTAACGCCGGCTACGCGATAACATTTTCCCGTTATTCAGAGAGTGCCATAGGTTCAAACTTATGGCTTGAGTCGAAACTCTTAAAATGATGGACAATACTCTCGACACCTGGCTTCAAACTCAAGTCTTGCCTCACGTTGAGGTAAAAATCGACTTCACGGATGTTTGGTTGATCGAAAAAGACAATTTTGCGCAATTTACCTTCAGCAATTAAGTGTTGCACGTCAGGATAAGGTAACCAGGCATAACCAATCCCTTCACAGACTAACTCAATGGCTGAGCTCAATTTATCAACTTTCCAGCAACTGTTATTGATGGATGAATCTACCGAACTGGTTGCAGCGGTCCGATCAACCGTGATCTCAATGTGCTTATTCAATGCACTCGCCGAGACGACATTAGTGCTATCGAAAGCTGAGTTTTTCGTGCCAACAACCGCCACATAACGTACGCTGACCACGCTTTTTACTGAGAATCCAGACGCCGCCGAATTAAGTACTGATAAAACAACATCTGAATGATATTCGTCGTCAAAAGATGCTGTTGATACCTGAGTGATCTCAAGCTGCTTCAGCAAAAGTTCGTTGCTTGTTGATTGCAGCACACTTCTTAGAATGCCAATCGGGAATAATTCGTCAACAGCAATTTTAATGTTTGAGTCTTGCAGACGTGTTAAACCAGCAACGTAGGTTTCGAGATTACAAGCATCTGATAATAGCTTTTCTACAAGACAGAGTATTTTCTTGCCATGCGACGTCAATCGCGTTTTTCGGCCTTCTACCTTCAGTAAACTTACATTTAGCATCTCCTCTAGTTTATTTACTGAGTGATGTACTGAAGACGTACTCTTGAAAATTTTTTCACTAGCCTGAGCAAAGCCGCCATATTTTACGACCGCCTGGAACATATGCCATTGTTTAAGCGTTACTTTGTTCATAGCTATACTCCTTAACCAGATGATAAAGCTTTAAGTGCTGTCGGCTTAATAGTTATCTCTGTGCATATTATCTTAACCACTACCGCGGGAAATGAGACCTATACATAAGCATAGTTTCGATGCTGTGGCGCTTGGTTTACTATTTTTTATCCTCTAACAAGGAAGAAAATAATGAGCAAACTCACCTCTGCTGCGGCGCGATATAGAGGCTTGTATGAAAACTAATCTCAGTACGCTGGTATACAGTGCTATTGGATTGCTATCAGCCCTGCTGCTAATCAGCGGCTGGGCGATAGGTTTTGCCGGTGGTTTGCATTACATCAGTGCTGCCAGTGTGAGTGTAGCTACCGTGCAAAGCGGTGACTTTATCCAACGTGTCACAGGCTATGTTACTGTTGTCCTTGTTAGTGTTGGTGGCCGCCGTACTGGCAGTGCTGGCTTTTGCCGCCCTACTCTGCAGCTTTATTCCACTGCGTCGGGTACTGCAGACTGATCCGGTGAAAGCCTTACGAAATGAGTAATATATAAACCTTTCATTGTTTATCAACCACAAATGGCATTTGGCATCTAATCTGTAACCAGACAAGCATTGGAAGTAGTAATTATATATGCAGTATTACGAAGGTATTTAATGGAGAATATATACAATAACTCAAAAATGCTGGCCAGCACTCTGGCATCGATGCTTTTTTGCTTCTCTTTTTCTGCCCACCCTGTAAACACAGTTTACCCGGTTATAGACCTTCGTCCTTTCGGTTGTCCGCCGTCAGATGAGGTGGCATGCATTAACACCGAGTATACTCAAATCGTCGTTGACGTCATTGATGATAGCACCGGCACTATTCAAACGTTCCCTTATCCAAGGGCGTTAAACATGTTTGAGAACGGACAATCCCCGATACTCGTTGCATTAGCGAATAAGAGATTGATGGAACAGGCAAATATTATTGAATTGTATTGTGCTGAATTTTACTTAGTAAGTATGGAAACAGAAGCGCCCCTGGGGCGCAAAACAATCTCTTACCTCAGAGGGGCTGATGCCCAGAAAGAAATTGCAAGTTTTATTGCTGCCACACCATTTGAAGTAAATGATTATCATCAAATTATTATGTTACTAAAAGCCAACAGGCTAGATTACGTTATCATCCCACGTTATCTGTATGAGCGCGAGGCTGGGGGTATTTTCAGCAATACTAAGGTCCTCTCAAAGCATAAGCTGCCGATTGTGCTTTATGTAAACAAGAATGCGTCGCAGCATTTCGAAAGGATTAAAGAAGCGCTATCAAAGACCTCATTACCTGGCTCCGAGCGATATCGCTACCTTTTTCCTTAATCTATCAAACTTGCTGCGCGTCCGTGTTGCAATAATGCTCCTGACGCAGCAACCATATCAAAATAGCTATAGGTACCAATAATGCCCAGAAACTTACAGCCACATAACAGAAACCAGCCACTATAGCGCCGATAGCAAAGGCGCTAATCGTCCATAAAGCTTTAGAGATCCTTACTTTAGTCGCAGTATCAGCTTTTCCTAAAATCAGCTCCATCGCATCAAGCACGATTTGCGTAACATTTCCTGTCATCATCGAAGTAGGCGCCAGGTGAGGCAACAGCAGCCGGGTGTAAGCGCTGTGAGCGCCCATCGCCGCAGCCCCAAACATGCCACAGATAATAGCTGCTGTAGTTTGCTCCTTACCGATAGGAGAGGCATACAAGCCTGTTACCATAAATGCAATCAGCAAAACGAGCTGCAGCAAAACAGTCAGTTGGATTTGCAAATTTTGCTGATGTCTACTGTCGAGCCAAACAGTGATAATACGAATGGCTGCTATGCCCACAATAAAAGCCGGAAAAGCTAAAAACTTAATCAGCACACCGGAGCTGGATTCACTGACTAAACTCGCGCCTATCAGTATAAAGTTACCGGTAACAAGGGCTGTCATCAAACCAAACAAAGCGACAAAACCTAAGGTATTAACATAGCCAGCCAGAAAACCCAGGCTGATGGCCTGAAAGCGATGTTGAGATTCGATATTCATAATATTGAGCCTTTTTTACCAATCTGTGTCAGGCTGTTGTAAAAAGCTGGGGTAGTTAGTTTCATTTGTTCCTCCTGTCCTTAGAACGCAAAACAGCTGCAACCTAACACACCCCAAAACGAGTTATGATCCGACACCGGCATAGTTGAGCGGCGGGCCACATCATGCGAATGGCCATGCACACCACAGGAACCAGCACACTGATGCGGCACGTTGCTCATCTGCGGATGCACTCTGGCATGCCCGGGGTACATAGCTACCGGCGACCATTCAGGGATCACCGGAATAGGCGCAGGGCCGTGATCAGAGAAATCGCCAGCGGCGTAAACTACTTTACCATCGACTACTGTCATCACAGACTCAATGCCTTTAATCTCTTCTTCCGGCACGGTAAAAAAGTCAGACTCTAAAACCACTAAATCAGCCAGTTGCCCTACTTTTATTCTGCCTTTTTTATCCGTTTCACCAGAAAACCACGCACTGCCAGCAGTCCATAGTTCCAATGCCGTATCGCGGGGCAAACAGTCTTTATCCAGCTGCAACGGCATGCCACCTACCGTTTTACCAGACACTAACCAATACAATGCTGTCCATGGGTTGTAGCTGGCCACCCGGGTAGCATCTGTACCACCACCAACAGGCACCCCCATTTCTAACATTTTTGCCACCGGAGGAGTATTCTGTGCCGCCAACTGACCATAACGCTGGACAAAATATTCTCCCTGGAACGCCATTCGGTGCTGAATAGCGATACCACCACCTAAAGCACGCACCCGCTCAATGTTTTTCTCTGTAATGGTTTCGGCATGATCAAATAACCAACGCAAACCATTAAATGGTGTGTCTTTGTTCACTTTCTCAAATACATCTAACATACGGCTGATCGATTCGTTATAGGTGGCATGTAAACGGAAAGGCCAGCGGTTCTCTATCAAATGACGGACAACGGGCTCTAGTTGTTGCTCCATGTCATCATCCAGGTCAGGTCTTGGCTGGACAAAATCTTCAAAGTCCGCGGCAGAAAATACCAACATTTCACCTGCACCGTTATGACGGTAAAAGTCGTCCCCCTGCCCTGGAGTTACCGTTTTAGTCCACCTTTGGAAGTCTTCCAGCTCTTTGCCTTTGTTTTGCGTAAACAGGTTATAGGCGATACGCACCGTCAGTTGGTCATCTTTTGCCAGTCGATCTACCACTTCATAATCATCCGGGTAATTCTGAAAGCCACCACCAGCGTCAATTACGCTGGTAACACCCAAACGATTAAGTTCACGCATAAACTGCCTGGTCGAATTAATTTGATGTGACAATGGTAGCGTTGGCCCTTTCGCTAATGTTGCATAGAGGATCATTGCATTGGGCCGTGCGATTAACATCCCTGTTGGGTTGCCTCTGGCATCCCGCTGAATTTCACCGCCGGGTGGATTTGGCGTGTCTTTGGTATAACCCACTGCTTTTAACGCGGCGCGGTTTAATAATGCCCGGTCATAGAGGTGCAACAAAAAAACCGGCGTTTCTGGTGCAGCTTTGTTAATTTCATCTAACGTTGGCATACGTTTTTCAGCAAACTGAAACTCATTCCACCCCCCCACTACCCTTACCCATTGGGGATGAGGGGTACGATCAGCTTGATTACGAAGCATGGTAAGTGCGTCTGCAACTGAGGGTACGCCTTCCCAACGTAACTCCAAATTATAATTTAAGCCACCGCGTATCAGGTGTATGTGCGAGTCATTTAACCCCGGAATAACAGTATGATTTTTCAGGTCAATTACCCGGCTTTTCTCATTTTGATGACGTAGCACGTCAGCTGTTGCGCCCACTTCCACAAATTTACCTTGGCGAATAAGTACTGCGGTAGCTTTTGGTTGCGCTTTATCCATGGTATGGAAGTGGCCATTGATCAAAATAAGATCCTGGTTTAAAGACGTGTCCATTAGTGAGACTCCGGTAGGGTTAGTATCGTGCCCACTTGCAGTGTAAGTGGCAGTGCATGGGCGATTAAGATTTTCTGACGTTCGAAGTTTGGTAAAGAATCACCAATTTGCATAGCTATACATACGGATAATGGTTAACGGCACAAAGCACTTCTACTATGTGAGCAGCTCTGACGATTTATTCAGACTAACGATGTATCAGCCTTATAGCGATTACGCATGTAAACGCGTTAGGCCTTTACAACATTTTACTGTGCAATCACGTCTTCGTTCCGAAGTTGTGTTTGCAGCAATAGGCTTATCAATCAGGTTCATTACCGGTATCTAACCGTATCGAAATCGACCTAATATAAGGAATTTAATCGTGGCAAATCCTAAACTTGAAGTACTGACCCCACAAAACTGTCAGCTAATTTTTATCGATCACCAGCCGCAAATGGCTTTCGGCGTACAGTCTATCGACCGGCAAGTGCTGAAAAATAACACGGTAGGTTTGGCTAAGGCAGCTAAAGTTTTTAATATTCCTACCACCATTACTACTGTAGAAACTCAAGGTTTCTCTGGCTACACCTATCCCGAGTTATTAGACGTATTTCCGGGTAAACCAATACTGGAACGCACCTCAATGAACTCTTGGGACGATCAAAAAGTGCGTGATGCGTTAGCCAAGAATGGTAAAAAGAAAGTTGTTGTCGCAGGTTTATGGACTGAGGTTTGTAATACTACTTTTGCATTGTGTGCAATGCTTGAAGGTGATTACGAAATTTATATGGTTGCAGACGCGTCTGGCGGCACCAGCAAAGAGGCTCATGATTACGCAATGCAGCGCATGGTTCAGGCCGGTGTTGTTCCTGTGACCTGGCAGCAGGTGCTATTGGAATGGCAACGTGATTGGGCCCATAAAGATAGTTATGATGCTGTTATGACCCTCGTTAAAGAGCATTCTGGCGCTTACGGTATGGGAGTGGATTACGCCTACACTATGGTGCATAAAGCGCCACAACGCGCAGTCGGAACTCACGAAACGCTTTCTCCTGTAGCTGCTACTAAATAATTTCACTGTTTGCCTGATAATCCCGCCTTTGGTGCACAACAAAGGCGGGATTATCAGCAAATGAGGCACAGTGTTCTGTTTTGGGTTATGTGTTCGATAGAACCGCATAAACCGGGTTTCTCAGGCACTCATTTCAATGGAGTCTTGTATGAAATTATATCTACTGTCGCTGGGCGTCGGTTTGCTGGTTGGTATTATTTATTCCTTGTTGCAAGTGCGTTCGCCCGCTCCGCCAGTTATCGCCTTGCTGGGTCTGCTGGGCATGTTGGTTGGTGAACAAATTGTGCCAGTATTTAAAAAATTGATCGTAGGCCAACCTTTGACTATGCTATGGTTCAAAACAGAATGTGTCCCTAAAATAACCGGAACGCCAAGTATATTGACCACGAAAAACACAACAGAAAAAGACAGCAGTCCCAAAGACAACGTCTGATACCTGATTAATTCGGCCGACGCTGAATAACAACAATCAACTCAAGGCTTCGGACTCACAAGGATCCATGCTCGTTCAGGAGTATAGGAAGTAATAGGAGTCATATGCAGAAACTTGATGCTACAAGAGCTCAGATTGCGATTGTTGATGATGATTTTTCAGTCCGGGCTGCGTTAGGAAACTTATTACGTTCAGTTAATTATAAGACGCTGTTGTTTGAATCAGCCGAAGCCGTATTGCAAAGCAACGCTCTGCGTAACATCAGTTTTATGGTGCTTGACGTGAAGCTAAAGGGGATTAGTGGCATTGAGTTGTTTGAACAATTACGTGCTATCGAAGTGAATATTCCTACTGCGTTTATTTCAGGCAATGCCAATCTGAATACCCAGTTGCGTATCGCCCGTGCCGGAGCTGTGCTATTTCTGTCAAAACCTGTGGATGTGGAACTTTTACTGAGAACGATAGACGATACACTAAAGGTCTGAATTTTTTACTTTAGCGCATCAGCTGCGAAAAGCTGTAGGGTACACAAACCGCCCGACGATAGTCGGACGGGCTCATGTGCTGATATTTGAAAAATACCCTGGCAAGTACCTGGCTGGACGAGTAGCCAATTTTAAAGGCTATCTCCGTGATGGGAAGGTCTGTTAGTGCAAGAAGCTCACAGGCTTTTTCCATCCGTAATTGCGTGAAGTAGACACGAGGTGGTACACCAACGCTTTGCTTGAACATCCGGGCGAAATGGTAAGGTGACAGCTGCGCTTCCGCGGCTAGCTCGTCCAGGCTGATATCTTCTGACAACCGCGCGCGCATCAATTCCTGACAACGCAGTGTTGTCCTCGGAGCAAGGCCGCCCTTTGTCGGCGCAAACGGGGCTCCACCCAGGCGGCAAAGCTCTGCAAAAATCTCGCAGCCAGCAGCACGCGCCAGCAGGCGCGACGGCGCGCCCTCCTCTTTACATATAGCCCACAGGTTCCCGACCACCCGTCGGATGGCCGGTGAATCAAACACACGTCCGTAGATACAAAAATTCTCGAACGAGAACCGGCCGTCGGCTGCTTCGTCGAGCACACTTTGCCATTGCCTCACAGGAAACGCCAAGCTACGAAGCTGATGGTTAGCGTCGTTCATAACCGTAGCGGCGAAGTTTGGCGCAGCAAGAGCAAGGTCGCCTTTCTTGCTCCTCACATCAAAGCGCCCCCCTCCAAGGTCGCCGCTGACCCGACCACCGCCGAGCAAGTCTTCAAACAAGACAATATCTGTTACAGCAGGGCGAGACATATCCCCAGCCGGTCGCGCCACTTCAAGTAAATCAAGGATCCCGCCAGGGGATTTGCTTGTACGCACATAGGATGCCTGTTCGCCCATGCGGTGCCATTGGGTGAAAGACAAATCGGTAGGTTCGTTCATAACAGCAGGACCAAAAACAACGTTAGGTGCTAAAGCAAAACGGTGCACGGAACGCCCGACGATAGTCGGACGGGCTCATGTGCTGATATTTGAAGAACACCCTGGCAAGTACCTGGCTGGACGAGTAGCCAATTTTAAAGGCTATCTCTGTGATGGGAAGATCAGTTAGTGCAAGAAGCTCGCAGGCTTTCTCCATCCGTAATTGTGTGAAGTAGACACGGGGTGGCACACCAACGCTTTGCTTGAACATCCGGGCGAAATGATAAGGTGACAGTTGCGCCTCTGCGGCAAGCTCGTCCAGGCTGATATCTTCTGACAACCGCGCGCGCATCAATTCCTGACAACGCAGTGTTGTCCTCGGAGCAAGGCCGCCATTTGCAGAATCGAATGGTACCTCACTTAACAGACACAGCTCGGCCAATATCTCGCAACCTGCGGCCCGGGCTAACAGACGTGACGGTACCCCCTCTTCTTCAGATAACACCCACAATCTCCGTAGCGTTGATTGGATAACCGGCGAGTTAAATGATCCTCTGTAGAGTCGTAAGTTTTCCCACGATACCCCACCGCCTGCCGCTTCGTCGAGGACGCTTTGCCAGTGCGCCACGGGGAACGATAAGCTGTGTAGCTTATGATTGGCGCTGGCAATGACCGTATTGGCAAAGTTCGGTGCTGCCAGATAGAGAGACCCCTTCTCGCTCCTGACATCGAAAGCTCCGCCGCCTGCATCACCCCGGACACAGCCGCCACCTATCTGGTCCTGATACAAAACAAGCTCAGGCACCGCTGGACGAGACATATCTCCGGCTGGCCGCGCGACCTCGATCAGATCGAGGATGCCCCCCGGAGCCTTCCTCGCTCGCAGATAGGAAGCTTTTGGGCCCTCACAGTACCATTGGGTGAAAGTAAGTTTGTCAGGTTCGATCATTACGGTGCTTCCTGCAAACGCCATCACACGCTCAAATAAGGTGTTTCGGCGAGCCATGCGCAAATTAAGCGCTACTTGAGAAATCAATATTTTTAGTATAGCCAATATGCATTCAAGAACGCACTGCCCTTTCAGTTAGATTGGCGACTATTCCGCAAGATCTGCAACGTGACAGCAATTGCTGCGACGCACCATTTTTCACCTCCCGCTATAGTATTAAAGTAAGCGATAGCTGTTGCTCTCGCTTTAACTAGAACCTATGCACAATATGAATTAGGAGGGTGCCGTTGATGATGTTCATTGTGCACTGCCCCCGCTTTTCATACGAATTTGAGGGTAATTTATCCCGGACTTCTCTGTGCGAGCCTTTTAAACCCGAGCAATAACCAAGACGGAGGGAAGAAAACGTGAATAATCCCAATGGCAAGCCCGCAATCCAAACTAGCAGATGCCGCAGCATTGGCGCAGCAGCCTATACATTGGTGCTTGATGAAACCTAAAAAACTGCACATTTCTG
Organism: Gammaproteobacteria bacterium HGW-Gammaproteobacteria-15; assembly: GCA_002840125.1. Taxonomy (GTDB): domain Bacteria; phylum Pseudomonadota; class Gammaproteobacteria; order Enterobacterales; family Alteromonadaceae; genus Alishewanella. The sequence goes on along the minus strand of PGZF01000002.1, from coordinate 248,578 downwards.
ATGATGCCAGTAGCCAGCATTTATCTGTTCTGCTCAACGCATCCAAAGCCATCTCAGAAGCAGTAGATTATGCAACGTTATTACAAGCGTTGTTAACTATTATTATTAAACATGCCGGCGCACAGCGGGTATTCCTGCTTAAATCACAAGGCGATAGCCTGATACTGGAAGCCAGAGCACAAACTAACACGAACGGTGTAATGGTTGAGCATGTGCATTGTGAAGCCAATTGGGATGACCTACCCAAGTCATTTATTAGTAGCGCTATCCAGACAAAAAAACTGTTGTATGCCAACGTTGGCCAGCAAAGCACACCTTATGATCTTGACCCTTACTTTCAGCGTTTTTCCGTCTCAACTGCCATTTGCCTGCCAATAATCAAACAAAATCAGTTAATTGCAATTTTCTACATTGAACTATGGGAAAATGACGAGCTGTTCAGTGATGAGTACCTCAATGTACTGATGCTTCTGACAGCTCATGCGGCAACCACGATAGAAGCTGCCCGTTTACAAAATGCTATTGATGACGTGAACCAGCAGCGGCTGAAGTTAGAGCGCGCATTGCGACTGGCCGATACTTCGTTAGCTTTGGGTGAGCAAATCAGCAGAACCGGCAGTTGGCGCTGGGAACTACATAACAACACTTTAGTGTGCTCTGAAGAGTTTTGTAACATCTTAGATTTAGACCCGCAGCGTCGCACTATTTCATTTGCTGATTTTGCTGCCTGTATTCACCCGGACGATAAAAAGTCTGTATTAGACCGGATTCATTACGCAGTACAAATGGAAACAGCCATCAATGTGGAATACCGTGTTCTGAAAGCCGATGGTAGTGTTTTATACCTGACAGGACAAGGGTGTCCGGTATTTGACTCCGACAAACTCGTTGATTACGTTGGCACAGTAAATGATGTGACGGCAAGGCGTGCGTCGGAGAATGCGTTACGTGTTGCACAGGACGATTTAGCCCGGGTGTGTAGGATCACGACCATAGGACAATTGACATCGTCTATTGCTCATGAAATTAATCAGCCGTTAATGTCTATTGTTGCTAATGCCGGCGCAGGCTTGCGCTGGCTGCACCGCACCGCGCCAGACTTGCAACAAGTCAGTGCCAGTTTGCAGTCTATAGCAACCGAAGGACAAAGAGCAGGACAAATTGTACAAAGCCTGCGAACCTTGACTAAAAATACCAAAGCACTGCTAAGTGTGCTGGATATACATGATGTGCTGAAGTGTATTTTGGCCATTGCCCGCCGCGAAATTGAACGGCGCAACGTATCATTAGAATTACATCTGGATGCAAAGTTGTCACAAATTCGTGGTGATATGGTGCAATTACAACAGGTTATGTTAAACCTGGTCATGAATGCCATAGAAGCGATGAGCGAAATCAATAACAGGCCAAGGGTATTAACTATCTCTACTTTTACAAAAGAAGATCAGGTTATTTTTATCCAGGTTGAAGACACCGGGCCAGGTATTAGCGATGAGATAAAAGATCATTTGTTTGATGCCTTCTATACTACTAAGAAAGATGGTATGGGCATGGGGCTGGCTATTTGCCATTCTATTGTCGAGATGCATGGCGGCGAACTATCTGCAGTGCTACGTCAGCCTGTAGGGAGCATATTTTCATTCTCTATACCTTTAGTCAAAGACTAAAGGTATAGCGCTTACCCGGAGAAAACAAATGAGCGGCTTAGTGATAGTGGTCGAAGATGAGGCGCCGATACGCGCTTCCTTAGTCAGGCTGCTACAATCAGCTTGTTATACTGTACGTGCTTTTGCATCAGGCAAAGATTTTTTTAATAGCCCGATGCCCGACACGCCGGCGTGCTTGTTATTGGATATGCAAATGCCGGATACGACAGGTATGGATATTATTAAAAAGCTGGCCAGTATTGAAGTAAGAATGCCGGTGATTTTTATCACCGGTTTTGGCTCTATCCCGATGAGTGTGCAGGCGATGAAGTCAGGCGCCAGGGAGTTTCTCACCAAACCCGTTTGTCCTGAAACCTTATTGTCTGCGGTGGCAGAAGCATTAGAATCCGATCAAGCTAATCTGCAACATCGTAACACGCAATGCGAGCTCACCGCCCGGTACAACTTGCTGACGCCACGTGAGCAACAGGTACTGGAGTTCATTATTGGCGGTTTGTTAATCAAACAAATTGCGGCAGAACTGGAAGTGAGTGAAATTACCATAAAAGTACATAAACGGCAGATAATGGAAAAAATGCAAACCAAATCAATTACCGATCTGGTTCGGATTACTGAACGTTTGCATATAAGTCAGGCCAGAGGTCGCTGAGGTATCTGGTTATTTAGCCGTTAGTGCCATGTTCCAGACTGCGCTCTATGCGCTGGTCTGGGATCAACCAAAGTATGGCAATACCGATGTAAAGCGCTAAAGCCAACCACTGAGAAACAAATGATAACAATATACCTAACAGATAACACAGCATAGATAAGCGACCTTTCCAATCCTTTCCTACCGCGTATTTCAACCTCGATTGCTCACCTTGCGATGCAATAATTCTATATTCCAGTATCCAATAAGCTAAAGAGGCCATCAGCAAGACAAAGCCATACAACGCTACCGGCTGAGCTGAGAAGCGGCTTTCCCCCATCCATGCGGTAGTAAATGGGATTAAAGACAACCAGAATAACAGATACAGATTAGCCCAAAGGATAGACCCCGTCACTTTGTCACAGACGTACAACATGTGATGATGGTTGTTCCAGTAAATACCCAGATAGATAAAACTCATCACATAACTGAATATGACCGGCGCCATAGGCCACAAAGCTTCAATGCTGTGTCCGGCAGGGCTGCGCATTTCCAACACCATAATAGTGATAACAATAGCAAGCACACCGTCAAACAGGGCTTCCAGTCTGTTTTTACCCATAAACCCCACCTATATCTGCCATGACAAATCTCAAATTCATGCCTGAAAAACCTGATTGCTACGGCGTTCACTTTACTTCAACAAAGCATCAAATGGACCTATACATAGGCATAATATTTCCAGATTTGATTGATGTTATTCTGCTTATACTCAGTGTGGTTCCCGATGATTTCTTGTTGGCAGTTGTTCTTATCGCAGACATCACACTGAGCAACCTTTCCTAAGGGTTCTCCAGTTAGGAACAGCTATTTAGCACAGATGACTTTATCAAAGTTAGTTCATAAGGCTTATCAAGATGAAAACCATTTATTTAATATTCATACTTCTATCTAATTTTGGTATCCATGTGTATGCGCAGCAAAAACCCTATATGGATTATGTGCTCAGCTGGAACGGAGACAACTCGATACTCGAGGTCAAACTGACGTATTCTGCATCCCAAAAAGACAGTACGGTATTTGTATTCGGAGACCCCAGTTTTGGCGGACAGAATGATATATTTAACGTCATCAAAAATATTCGTGTTACCCAGCCTGAAGTGGTCGAAATTGACTATGCGACCAGACAGATCACCGTACATCACAACGGGGCTAAAGCACACCAGATCCGTTATGAAATAGACGGTTCGTTTAACAAGAATCAGCCAACAGTAATATCTCAAACGGAACTGTTCAGGCCAGTTATCACCAAAGGATTATTAACCTTGGTAAATAAGCAATTTACCCTGGAAGTAACCGATGAAAGTAATCCATTGGTATCCTTTATATGGCGTGATTATCCTGAACACTTCAACTATTTTAATTCCGTTGTGCCATCCCAAAAAAATCCATCGGAAAAGCTTGTTGCCGATTACAACCAAGTTGCCAAAATGGTGTACTTTGTTATGGGGGACAATGTTGATGTTAGGGAATACCATGTTATGGGAATTCCCTATTATAGTGTGACGACGAAAGAAGATAAGTATGGGAATGAATTGCAGGGGAGTCTCAGGCCTTTTTTCGAAAGCTATTTCCCGAGCATCCACAGGTTTTGGAACGATACTGATTTTCCATTCTATTTTTTAGCCGTATCGGCACTGCAAAATAATCAAAAAGAAATAGGCGCAGGTGGCTTTGGCATGAATAACGGCTTTGTAATGAAGCTGGGAAGAGCATTTGGTACCTGGGAAAAGTATGTAACAGCACACGAAACTGCCCATACCTGGATAGGGATCAAAATGATGTTGGGTAAGGTAAGTTTTGATCATCAATGGTTCGGTGAAGGGTTTAACGACTACACCACCCTCATTAATTTAGCAAACAGCAAAATTTACGGGCAAGAGGATTTTCTGCATTACCTGAACGACGAGACGCTAAAAAAGCATTACGAGAGTGACGTTAAAGGGGCACATAATGATGCCATTGCCGCAAATTATTGGACGGACTACGCCAATTATGGAAAGCTCCCCTACAGACGCGGTCTGATCTATGCTTTTTTTCTGGACAACCAAATCAGGTTGGCCTCAAATGGAAAATTCACCCTGAGGAATATGTTGCTTGACCTTTACCAGTATAGAAAGGCCAAAAGTAAGGATGAGGCTTTAACTGTTGATGATTTTATTAGCGTAGGCGCTACTTATATAGACAAAGAAAAGCTATCACAACAAGTACAGCGTTATATGATAGAAGGGCTGCCTATTGATTTTAACAATGTAAAGCTGATAGACGCATTCAATCTCGAAATCAACGATAGCATACCAAGGTTAAACTTGAGTGAGGGAGCAGATCTGACAACAATATATCAATGGTAATATGAATTCGCTCAGACTGGTTCTGACATACCTTCTTGAAAAGATGCTAATACCTTTTTCTGAGTTAACGGCTCAGGCCGGCACTAACTGCTGCAGGCCTGACGTTGGCATTACATTGCTTTTATAAACCTTAACACTACTCTTCTGCACTCTTTGATCGCGGTTTAAACAGAGGACTAGGCTCTGGTGTCGCTAAATTGCCGCGGACGAATAAGCGCCCGTGTTCCAAGCCACCGATCAGCTCTAACTCCACCCGCTCTGCGTCACGGTGACGCACTTCGCTAATCGCGTCCCTTGCCTGCTCCTCGTCAAAGCCCAACCCCGTCAGCACGGCCTGACTGAATACCAATGCCGATTCGAATGTCTCGCGGATCTGAAACGCTACACCGGCTTTGATTAGCTGTAATGAATGACCGCGATCGTATGAGCGGACGTAAAGTTTTGTCATCGGAAAAGCCGACTGGCACAGCTCGACAATCCGGTTGGCGGACTCCGGGTTGTCAACGCACACTACTATCGCCTCGGCTGTTTCTGCGCCCGATGCATGTAACACATCAAGGCGCGTGCCATCGCCATAATGCACCTTGAAACCGAAGTTAGCAGCAGATCGGATCATGTCTACGTTGCTCTCGATCACAGAGAGTTCAACATGGCGCGCAAGTAACGCCTGGCTTGCCACCTGAGCGAACCGGCCAAAACCGATAAAGAGTACCCGTCCGCGCAAACCGGCAGCTTTATCAATGCCACTAAGGTCGGTTATAGCCTCTCTGTTCATCCTCGCTTGAGCAATTAATACAATGGGCGTGAGCGCCATCGAAATAATCACAATCGCGCTCATAATAGCTGAGGCGCGCACATCGAATATGCCCGCTGCCGTCGCGGCTGCATAAAGCACAAAAGCAAACTCGCCACCTTGGGCAAACAATGCCGTCCTTTTCATAGCGGTAGCATGGTTGGCTCGGGTCAAACGTGCGATAGCGTAAATGCCAATCCCCTTCACCAGCATAAAGACGATGACGCCGCCCAACACTATGCGCCACTCGTTGGCAACAATGTGCAGGTTTAGCGACATGCCGACACTCAGAAAAAATAAGCCGAGCAGGATGCCACGAAACGGCTCGATATCCGCCTCCAATTGATGCCGGAAGTTGGATTCAGCCAGCAGCACCCCTGCGATGAAGGCTCCCATCGCCATCGACAGACCAACACTTTCCATAAACACTGCCGAACCCAGCACTACCAGCAATGCCGCAGCAGTGAGCACTTCCCGTGCACCGGTGCGGGCGATGATCCTGAAAAACGGGTCAAGCAGCCAGTGCCCCGCTACCAACAATAACGCCAATCCCGCAACGGCGATGCCGGCAGATTGCCAAAATGGCGCGCTGTTCGCGTCTGCCGGATAGGCTAAAGTGCCCCATAGCGCGACCAGTGCCAACAAAGGTACAATCGCCAGATCCTCCAACAGCAGGATTGAAATTGAGCGCTGCCCTTCAGCAGACGCTGTTTCACCCTGCTCTTGCAACAGTTGCATGATGACGGCGGTGGATGAAAGTACAAAACCCATGGCGCCGACCATGGCAACGGGAAATGAAACCCCCGCCGCCATCGCCGCCAGCGTCAGCAAAATACCGCAGGTGGTAACTTGCGCTACGCCAAGGCCGAATATCTGCCGCCGTAACGTCCACAACTTAGACGGGCGCATCTCCAGACCAATGATGAACAGGAACATGACAACGCCTAATTCAGCTGTGTGCAGTAGCGTTTCGGGGCTGCTAATCAATCCCAAGCCGAAAGGGCCCAGTGCAAGCCCCGCAGCAAGATAGCCCAGCACGGAGCCAAGCCCCAGACGCCTGAACAGAGGTACGGCAATAGTTGCCGCCCCTAATAAGACAACCGCCTGGACCAGGCTAAAACCAGAAGTATCCACCCACAGCCTCCTTAAATGATCATTTAGACTTTAAACACCAGGTGTGATGGCTTGTGCAATCCGGGACTTCGCCGTCGTTATAGCGATTTCACGTGCTTCAGGCCCGTGACCAATCTTTTCGGCATGAATAAAGGTGACATCGGTAATGCCGATAAAGCCCAACAGCGTCTTCAGATAGGGTTCCTGGAAATCCATCGCTTTGGTAGGCCCTTCTGAATAGAGCCCGCCCCGTGCTTCGATGACGATGGCGCGTATGCCCTGAAGCAACCCCTGCACAGACCCGTCTTTGTAGGCAAAGGTGACCCGTGGCCGCAGTACATGATCAAACCAGGCGCGTAGCGAAGTAGGTATACTGAAGTTGTACATCGGAGCACCGATCACGACAACATCAGCGGCCTTTAATTCAGCGATCAGCTCGTCCGACAAGGCCTGCGCTGCCAATTCAGCGGGTGTTTCAGCAACCGCTCTGATCCCGGCAACGGTAGAGGAAGTAAGATGCGGTATTGGTGTATCCCCTACGTCGCGATAGGTGACCACGGCATTGGGATTTACTGCTGTTAAACGCTGTACCGCGTTATCTACCAGAATTCGTGAAACCGACGTATCGCCTGAAAGGCTGCTGTTTATAACAAGAATATGATTCATGACCGGCTCTCCGCAGGATCGAACATAGGGATACCACCAAGGGCTGTTTCTACCGGCACTTCATTCTGCAGCACGTCCCAATGCTCGGCCAGTTTGCCGTGTTCAACCCGGAAAATATCAACGACCACCTGAGGCACGTCGGCCCAGCCACGGATACGGCCATGAATGGCAACAAGGTCGCCTTCAGCGATAATAAGCCCGGGCTCGTAGTAGACGTCTTGCGGTAAGTTGGCCACAATTGCCTGCAACGCGTCTTTACCTTGAGGAATGCCAGGATTATGCTGAATATAATTGTCAGCGTAGAGGCGGCCAACTGCCGATGCATCATGACGTTGGAACAGTGATGTCATTGCCTCAAGCACCAGAGCTTTGTTGCGCTTAGGACGCTCGTCAAACACTTCGTCAGCGGGCCGGGTCACTGTAAAGGGACCTGTCATGCGCAGAAACTGACCATCTGGTAAGGTAGCGAACGAATGCACCAGAGCGCCATCGTAATCCTGAATATTGGTGACAGTTGCACCTTCTTTCTCTTGCCAGCTTACAGCAAAGATACTGTTACCAAGCGGGATGACCTGAATATCGACAATTTCGGTTCGGGCGAACGGACCTTCCTTGATCTCGAATTTCAATTGGCTATCGGATAATAGTGTCAGGCTAACCCGGAAGTTTGGGTAAGCGACATCCATTTGCTGCCCGACAGGAAAATTACTTTTTGACATGCTTGCAGTTCCTTTATTGGGGTATAAATAGCTCGATTGCTCAGACTAAAAGCCATTAAACTAATAACGCCCGGGAGTAACCTACCCGGGCGTTATTAGCTCAGCTCTTATTTCTTTACAGGGGTGTTGAGCAACTGCTGCTCCCATAGGAACGCAATACCACTGCCACCACTATGCTGCCTAATCACATCGATCACTTCGACGATGTGTTCGGTGCGGGCCCAGTCGCGCTGCCACTCAGATACCACTGCCAACCAGGTCATTACATTTACGCCTGCTGCAACCATGCGCTGAATGGCTACTTCATGGGACTCAACAGAGGTACCACCACAGGCATCTGTAACTATAGTGACGTCCCAGCCCTCTCCTACAGCCTGGATAGCTGGCATCGCCACACAGACTTCAGTCCACAGACCTGCGATGATCAGTTGCTTGCGGCCTGTCGCCTTAACTACATCAACTACCGCTGGGTCTTGCCAGGTGTTAATTAAAGTGCGGTCAATCACCTCTTGATCAGGGAACACCTCGGTGACCTGAGGGAAAATATACCCTCCCTGGGCTTGGACCACGCTTGTTAAAATAGTAGGAACGCCGAAAGCCTTGGCGGCTTTCGCCAAACCCGTTGTGTTATTGACGACCATCAGTGGTTCGTGGCTGTTTAGGTTAGCAAGCTGATAAGGTTGGTGGTCGATTAATACAAGTACCGAATCCTCAGGGCGAAGCAGTGAACTTAAGCCATTACGTAATTTCATGATGATGCCTCCAGATATATTAAGAAAGTTTGAATTGTCAGAAATGGGAGTCGATAACATTATTTTCTCGACAACAGCAGATTGCCATTCGAAACTTTGATGCGATAGTATCTATACATATAGTATCGATTCATGACACGCTGCGTCGCACCAGAGGGAACACCAAGATGGACATCGAAGAGCTGCAAACCTTTATAGCCATCGCTGATGCCGGCGGGGTTTCACCCGCAGCACGCCGGCTTGGCGTTTCCAAATCAATTGTTAGCCGCCGCCTTTTGCGGCTTGAAACAGAACTGGGGGTTCAGCTTCTGACACGGACCAACCGGGGAGCCGCCCTGACGGAGGCAGGGGTTACATTCAGAGATTGTGCAGCAAAAGCGTGCGCCGAGATCGACTTAGCTAAAGAAACGATTTTGCCTAAAGGTGAGCTGCGCGGTAGGTTACGAATCGCGGCGCCACTGTCTTTCGGCCCGACCCACCTAGCCCCCTTGCTGGCAGAAATGGCGCTCAGGCATCCGCTGCTTGATATCCATACCAGTTACAGTGATCGGGTCGTCGACCTCATTGCAGAGGGATATGATTGTGCTATCCGGCTTGGTTATCTTCCGGATTCTTACCAGCATGCCATACAAGTTGGTCCGGTTTATGGCACTGTGGTGGCAAGCCCGGATTACGTAAAAACACATGGCGCACCAGAAACACCGGAGGAACTTCTTGCCCATGAGGCTCTGATGCAAGGTTTAGAAAGCTGGCAATTCCTGGATGGTCATAAAATTATCACCGTTCGTCCGCATGGGCGCTTCAAAGCTGATAATGGCACTGCGCTGGTCGCCGCCGCCGTTGCCGGACTTGGCATAGCTATGGTTCCTGATGGACTTATTCATGAATATCTGGCCACTGGGGCGCTGGTTCCGGTTATGACGCGCTATCCGGTACGTCCAGGTGGCGCCTACGTCATTCACCCGCCTAGCTCACAGCCAGCACGAAAAATCCGGGTGCTCACTGAGCTATTGACAGAGCATTTCAACAACGCACCGCACTTTGCTAAAGCCACTTATGATAAGTTTCCAAAAGCAGTATAAGATCTTCTGCCCTGCTATACCCCGTGGCAAACGCCGGAATATATGAGGCATGGCACTGTTACATTCAACATTACCTGCCGACAATGCAAGCCGGCGCGCGAACGGCCCGACGATAATCGGTGGGGCTCATGTGCTGATGTTTGCTAAATACTCTGGCGAGTACCTGGTTAGATGAGTAGCCCACTTCAAAGGCAATCTCAATGATTGAAAGGTCCGTTTGTTGCAGAAGCTCGCAGGCTCTCTGCATCCTTAGTTGCGTCAGATAGACTCGTGGCGACACACCAACACTTTGCTTGAACATGCGTGCGAAGTGAAAAGGTGACAACTGCGCCTCAGCGGCCAGCTCGTCAAGGCTGATATCTTCCGACAGCCGTTCGCGCATTAATTCCTGACAACGCCGTTTTATCCACGGCGAAAGGCCGCCCTTCGCTGGCGTGAATGGAGTCTCGCTCAGCCGGCACAGCTCAGCAAGGATCTCGCAACCTGCTGCACGAGCTAACAGCCGTGACGGTGCTCCTTCTTCCTGCTCACTCAGAGCCCAAAGATTCCGCAGTGATGATTCAATGGCAGGCGAATAAAATGCGCCTCTGCAGATCTGCATATTATTAAACGAGAGCTTGCCTTCAGTAGCTTCGTCCAGCACATTCTGCCATTGCGCGACAGGAAACGACAGACAGCGAAGCTGATGGCTGTTGTCAATCATAACGGTATTGGCAAAGTTCGGTGCAGTAAGATAAAGGCTGTTCTTCTTACTAATCTCGTTGTAATACCCCCCGCCCGAGTTACCAGAAACATGGGTACCACCACACATATCCTGAGTAAGAACGAGATCTGGCAGGGCTGGCCGAGACATATCCCCATCAGGTCGTGTTACCTCAAGCAAATCCAGTATGCTTCCGGGAGACTTCCTTGCGTTTACATAAGGTGCCTCTTTGATTTCAGAGTACCAGCGGGCGAAAGACGGATCGTCAGGTAAGGACATTACTGTGTCTCCTGTAAAATAGCTTTAGCATTCTTTCAGTCATGCTTCTTCGCCAGCCATGCGCCACCTAAGCGCTTACATACTACCATGCAGGATTATAGTGATTAGCTGCCAACAGGGAAAGTGTGTTGAGCGTTATCAGGGAGAGTGGTCCTTTTAGCTGTACGGATTACTGTGGCGTTCTCTCTATTAAACCTGGCAATTAAGCGAACCTGTACATAAGTATAAGTTATTTAACGCAGGCGATAATGTTATAATATAACATAACCATTTTGGTTATAGGTGTAGATTATGGATCCGAATTGCATGAAAAGGTTTACCAATCAAACTAAAGAGAAGCTAAGCGTTCTATCAATAGTATCAATGATAGTTATGTTACCCGCTCACACGATAGCGCAGGAGATACCTGCCGAAAATAATGAATCAGAAAAAAGCGAAAAAGTGGAAGTGATCGTAGTTACCGCCCGCTCGCTCAGCACGCCGGCAGTCCCGTCGGCTTTACCCATTCAGGTTCTGTCGGGGGAGGAACTTGTACATCGCCGCCAGGGAGGGCTGGGTGAAACGCTGGCAGGTCTTCCGGGCATTCACCTGGATAACTTCGGCGGCGGTGCCTCGCGTCCGGTCATACGAGGGCAGACGGTGCCGCGCATCGAGATTTTGTCAGATGGCGCAAATCTGTTCGATGTATCCTCTGTCTCTCCGGACCATGCTATTACGACAGATCCCTTACTGCTCGACGCAATCGAAATTCTGCGAGGGCCCGCGGCTACCAGATATGGCGGCAATGCCCTCAATGGTGCAATCAACCTGATCGATAGTAAGGTGCCAAAGGCACTACCCGAGGGTAATCTCACGGGGGCGATGGAGGTACGTTACGGCAGCGGAGATGAAGAGAAAACTACCGTCGGTCGCGTCACTGCAGGTAGCGGGCAGTTCGCGGTCCATGCCGAAGGTGCAAGACGCCACGCCGGGGATTATGCCGTACCAAACTCGTTTGGTTCGAACAGGCTTCATGACTCCCTCGCTGAAAGCTCCAGCTACAGTATTGGCGGCTCATGGATCACATCCAGGGGCTATATCGGTGCTGCATATTCTCAGGTGAAGAGTGAATATGGCTTACCCGGTCACACTCATGCGAACGGCGTTTGTCATCCACATGGCACCAGCCTGCATTGCGAAGCGCATGACGAATTTGACGATCCCTTCGGTTCACCCGACAGCGACACCGCCTATATTAATCTGCAAAGCGACCGGGTTGATATCCGTGGAGATTTTGTCGATCTTTTGCCCGGCTTTGAAAATGTCAGGATCAGAAGCTCCTACACCGACTACCAACATGACGAAATTGATGGTACATCACTATTCGCACAATTCACTAACGAGGTCTATGACAGCCGCCTGGAACTGACCCACAAGCCATTGTTCGGTTTTACCGGTACGCTGGGTGCTCAATATACCGACGGTAAATTCGGTGGGCTGGACAACATCAGGATGCATCAGGGAGCAGAGAATAGCATTTCTTACCATACAGAGAATGTCGGGATTTTTCTTAATGAGCGCCGCGCATTTGGCGCATTCGACATCGAACTCGCCGCACGAAAGGATTGGCGCAACACCACTATACCGTTTCCGAACTATGCTTTAGATGACCTCCCACCAGATACTGTGGAATGGTACGAAGAGTTCTATGGACCAAATTGGCAAGAAATCCTTCATGAGCAACAAATCGAGTCCCACAACAGGGTTAATCTTCCTTATAAAGAGGCGCCATTTTCCGCCTCCATCAGCGGCACCTGGAATATTGACGGTGGCTATTCAGCCGCGCTAACCCTTAGCAGAACCGAACGGACACCCAATATCCGGGAGCTTTACGCCGCCGGTAACAATCTGGCGACGAATAGCTATGAACTCGGGCTTACAGCATTCTTCCGTTCATCAAGTCTTCCTGCACGCAGAAATGATGTTATTGAAAAAACAAATTCTATTGACCTGACGCTACGTAAAGTGGACGGGCCGCTCGAGTTCGAGGTTGGTGTATTTTATCAGAATGTTGATGACTATGTTTTTGCACGTTTGGTCGACATCGATAACGCAACCGGGTTTCAGCAAACTTTCCTGGTTTATACTGCCACCGATGCGCGTTTCGCCGGGATCGATGGACAAGTAAGCTATCGGTTCAGCCCGGTATCACGTCTGATAGTGTTCGGTGACTATGTTGATGCCGAATTAAAGAACGAGAACGACAATATGCCGCGCATTCCGGCCGGCAGACTAGGAACTCGCTACGAATTCACCGCCGGAGCGGTGTCGGGCGATGTTGAATATTATCATACGTTCACGCAGGACAAGTTCGCATCCTACGAAACGCAGACATCGGGCTACGACATGCTCAACGCGACACTCGCATATCGCTTTGATCTGGGGGGTGCGAAAGACATGGAGCTCTATGTACGTGGCACAAATCTGCTTAACGAGCTGGCGTTCGCACATACATCGTTCGTGAAAGACCAGTCGCCACTGCGTGGGCGCAACATCGCTCTGGGAATGCGCTACCAATTCTAAAATTAGCCAGATCGTGATGGTCTAAGCCATCGCGATCTGGCAACAGCAAGAACCCAGGCTTTTATCTCCATACTCAGATTACTTCAGTAATAATCTGGGTCTCACTATGCATCATCAATTTATGGATCGGGCATTTACCTGCAATTTCAGCAAGTTTTTGCTTATCTTGCTCAGTTAGTTTGCCAAAGAATTTCAGCTTAACCTTGAGGATATATAGCCCTTTTGCTTCTTGAGCTGCGTCACGTTCGAGGTCAAGATCAACATACTCCAATGGAATATTTTTATTTTTCGCATACATCATTACCGTGATTGCTTTACATGCAGCTAAAGAGGCGTCGTATAGATCATGAGGATCAGGCGCAGTGTCGTTGCCGCCAATAGACTCTGCAATGTCAGCGTAGAGGGTATGTTGTCTGATCCGAATAGTTTGACGGAACGTTCCGCTATCACTTTTTCTAAGCTCAATACCCATTAGTTTACTCCTGGTAAGGGAATAAATTCGTCTTCGTCACCGGGTACTTTTTGGAACTTTCCTTCGACCCAGTCACGCTTTGCCTGCTCAATGCGTTCTTTACGACTGGATACGAAATTCCATTCCATATAGCGCGTTGATATTTTCTCGCCACCGATCAGCACGATGGTTGTTGGTGTGATAGCGGTGACTGTAACGCCATCAGCATCAGACAGGACAATCATCTGCTTTTCAGAATATTGACGCTCTTTTATTCTTAACTCACCACTTGCTATATACACTCCCCGCTCAGTCTCATTAGGCAGTTCAAGTGTCTGACCAGGAAGAAGCTGCGCTTCTAAATACAAGGTTCTGTAAAACTCTTTTACCGGGGAGGCCACTCCGTATGCGCGGCCAATAAGAACTCTGACAGGTACGCCATTTACTGCGACAGAAGGTATCTTTTCAGCTGGGTAATGGTGAAATTCCGGGTCTGTTTCCTCTAACGCTTCGGGTAACGCCATCCACAATTGCAAGCCATGAAGCACCCGCTCCCGCTGTGTTATCTCAACAGCTTCCCGCTCAGAATGCACAATACCTTTGCCTGCAACCATCAGGTTAACTGCACCCGGCGTTATCGTCTTAAAAGTACCCAAGGAATCCCGATGTAATACTTCACCTGCAAATAAGTAGGTAACTGTCGCTAAATTTACATGAGGATGAGGCCGAACATTAATGCCTGCCCCTGCCTGGAAGATTGCCGGCCCCATCTCATCAAAAAAAATCCACGGCCCTACGCTGCGCTTTTCCATCACAGGTAGGCAGCGGTTGACAGTGAAACCACCTAAATCTTTTGGCTTGGGGTGTATAACAAGCTCAATGGCATCACAGCTATCCACTGCCTGACATCGTGCTTCAAGTTCTAGTTGTTGAATACTCATAGCGTTTACCTCTTATTTACGGTGACGACTTAACAGGAACCTGCTCCCAGGTTACGCCCATTAAGCTGCTATTTTGGTGCCATGGCATTGAAACTCATTTCAATCAGCTGCACTGGTTAACTTGTCAAAAAAGTTACTATGGTTTGGCATCATGCAGCCAGTAAGCCTTAGAAAGCACAGGTATTCAATTTACTAAACTTGGTTGCTAAGTAAACCTATACATAGGCATAGGTTTAGACCTTACTCAGTTGAAATCAGGTAAAATTTCTTTCGCCAGTCGTTTCAAAGTCAACTCAATGTCGGCCTTGTTAAAGCGAAGATTAAATGCCACATGGTTTATGCCAATATGCTGAAGTTCCTTCAAATAAGAACGCAGACCATTAACACCAGAGCTAAACCCCAGGTGTATCGGGCGAGGCGCAGCATGGGGATCGTCCAGCAGGTCTATATAAAGCGACTGCATTGCCGGCTTATCTGCAATGCCGGCTTCGTTCATTCGCGTACGCCAGTCGGCGATAATAGCCGCCTGGGCATCAATGCGTCGCGGGTATGTCATCCAGCCATCGCCGTTGCGGGCAAGCCAATCAGGGCTCTGCCGACTGGAGCCAGTAATCAATAGTGGCAACTTCCCCGAGGCTGGCTTGGGGATAAGGTCGATGCCGCTGCCAGGGCTACCAAACGCGTTAGTGAAGCCCGGCTTGTTGCCCCAGGAATCGCGAATATAATCAATGCTTAAGCGAAAGCTTTCTCCGCGACTCTCAAACGGAAGGTTAAATGCAGGGTATTCTTCCGGACGATCACCGGACGCGACGCCCAATAATATGCGCCCACCCGACAGAACATCGGCACTGGCAGCAGACTTGGCCACGTGGGCTGGGTGTCGCAGCGGCAAGACGATACTTGACACGCCAAGTGCAATCCGGCTGGTATTTCCCGCCAAATATCCCAGATATACGAAAGGATCGAATATTTGCCATGCGTCACCAAACGTCGGGACGTTAAACGGCACGTCGCGCAGCCATACCGCGCTGAAGCCCAATTCTTCCGCCAATTGCACCCGCTGTAAATGATGCTGCATTGTCGGGACTGCATTATAAGCATGGTTTTCAATCGGAACGAAAATACCCAGGCTAAGACACCCCGGCTTAAATGTTTCGCTATAGGCGTTATTGATTGCCTGAAAGCTCATACTGCCCTCCAATTACCATCATGCACAGAGACGCGGTCTTGTTAATAAAGCGTGCTGTTTCGCCATGTCTTCAGTTTGAAACGTTGACCGCGTAAACATAAATTCCCAATGAACCCGGGGCGTCAATCATCGCAGGTTCAAATGTCGCTAATTTTTACTGCTTTTGTGCAGTTGCCAGCGCCAATAAAGCCATTTTTACCTGGCCATGGCTGGTGGCAACTTTAGGGTCCCGATGCAAAGCATCGATATACTGCTGTCTGAAATCGATATTCTGCGCAGGTGCAGGACCGATCAATTTCTCTAAACTTTCTGTGAATGCACTAACATCTTCTGCCTCAATAGGCTCTCTTGATATTCTTGCTTCATCCAGCCGAATGAGGAAATATGACAGCGATCTCAACCATTCGAAGTGCGGGTCGTCAGAAATAATTTTCAGCATCTCCAATGGACTCACTGTAGCCTCGGGGTCATCTTTAAAATAATCGGCTTTAGCATCATTTATCAGTGCAGCATGAAGTTCCCTGACTGCAGATGAGAGCAGCTTCAGTTCGGCTTTATAGAGATCTGTTTTATGTATTTTCATATTTTCAATATAAGACACATTGAGACACTAACAAATTTGAATAAATGGATCCTAACATTCGTTTATTCAGAAAGTTGACTATCGTCGAATGCTCAGGCAAACAGACTTGAAGCGGACAAAAAAATATGTCCGCTTAATCAGGTATTATCAGGAGACAATACATTTTCAGAGCTAAAAGCCCGATAACACGACCTTACCTATCGTCTTACCTGCTTCCAGCAGCTGATGTCCTTTTCTGATACTTTCAGCGCTCATCGGCCCCAGTACTTCACTCACGGTAGGTGTTAGTTCCCCGGCGTCCACCAGTTCGCTGACCCTTTTTAACAATTCGTGTTGTTTAATCATGTCTTCGGTTTGGAACATAGACCGCGTAAACATAAATTCCCAATGAAAACTCAGTGATTTCAGTTTCATTTTCGAGATATCCAATACGCCTGGGTCGTCAATCATGGCGATTTGCCCCCTGGCTGGCAGCAACTCAACTAAAGGCTCAAAATGTAAATCTGAGCGTGTGATGGCTGCCGCATACTTTGGCGTTTTACCAAGCTGTACCAGTTGCTCTTTAAGAGAACGGTTATGATCAATGACTGCATCGGCCCCCATATCTAAGCACCATTGTTGTGTTTCAGGTCTTGAGGCGGTGGCGATGATATGCAGTTTGGTCAATTTCTTTGCCAGTTGGATCAGCGCAGAGCCAACACCGCCTGCACCGCCAACCACCAGCAGGCTCTCACCTTCCCCGCCGCCCTCGGCTATTTTGAAACTGTCAAACAATAACTCCCAAGCCGTTATGCTGGTCAAAGGCAGAGATGCTGCCTCTTCAAACGAAAGGCTCTTAGGCTTAGGGCCAACTATCCGCTCATCCACCAGATGAAACTCGGCATTTGTCCCCGGCCGGCTAATGTCTCCGGCGTAAAACACCTCGTCGCCGGGTTGAAACAGCGTCACCTCAGCACCGACAGCTTCGACAACACCGGATGCATCATAACCAAGAATGCGATGGCCAGACGCCGGCGCACCGTTACGACGGACCTTAGTGTCAACCGGATTAATTGATACGGCTTTCACTGCCACCAACAGATCACGCGGGCCAGGTGTGGGTTTTGGCGTATCAAAGGCAACCAGCGCATCCTGCTGATCAGCAGGAAGATATGTTGAGAAACCTACGGCTTTCATTTTGCACCTCCAATTGATGCGGGTTCAGTATTGAAGTGAAAAACCTCCACTTCTCCGGTAAAGAACGGTACCAGCGCATTAATAAAAGTCTCATGCGCGGCACTGGGTTCAAACAGCTCTACATGATCTTCGTAGCTGCGCCATTGCACCAGTAAACTGATACGAGACGGATCTTCAATCTCCTGACTAATGATGTGCGATTGATAACCTTCAGCTTGTTCAACATAGGCTTTTACCTCAGCAAAAGCCTCAAAGAAGCCTTTTTGTTGTTCAGGTGCGACGTGAAAACGGGCAATTTCTATAACCATTGATAATTCCTCCAAACCATTAACGTAATTAATATTTATATATCGATATATATAGATTTTTACAGCTCAAAAAAAGAGCTGCCTCACAACTCTTTACCAAGAAGCTCAAACCAACGCCTTCCTGGATGCTACCGACACACACACCATCCATAGTCACATCACCTTTATCCTGAGGCAGAAAATGCCTTTCCGGCTCGCGAAGGTTTTGCAGTATTGCTAATCGTGTTGGATTAGCTAAAGCTTTAAATGCTTCTGTTATGTTCATGCGCATCATTATATCGCTATATCTAAAAATATCAATATTAATTTCATTGTTAAGCAGGTACAGTCCTTTGCCGGAGAAAGCGATACTATTTTCGTATTCTATTTCTTCCAACTTATCCGGCGCTCCTGCTTGTCAGGAAAGGCGCGCTTTCTCAAAAGGATAGATCAGCGTGCCCGATGCTTTGTCTACCGGGGAAACCACAATCTGCCGCGATCCGTTGCGGTACTGGTCCAGATCGTCGCCGCTGATGCCCTGAAATTGTACTTGAAGCACGCGGGGGCTTTGCCATTCGCCCAGCTTACCAAAGGTCACATTTCCCATCACTGTCGAAAATGTCCCGCTGCGGGTGAAGTCGGACAAGATCTGGTCGTCAAGGCTTTGCGTCTTTTCGATCGCCTCTGCTACCACCTGCATCTGAGCATAAGCTAACGGCGCCATGTAGTGTCCCAATGCATCCACATCTGTATCGGCGCTGCGCTGTTTATAGGACGCCATCAGCTCCGCCACCCCGTCAAACGCCATCGAAGGTGCAGGCACCCAGTATTCATAATTCACAATACCGTTAAGCAGGTGACCGAGCGCCTTTTTAACTTGCGCACTCTGCGGCCCTATCATGGCCGCGCCGACCATTTTGGGTTTGTATGGGTGTTCCTGAATCGCCCGCACAAGGTCAATCGAATCCTGGAGGTAGGAGCAAAGAAACAGCAGGTCACATCCGCTTTGCGCCACTGCGTCAAGATAGGGAATAAAGTCTGTGGTGCTAAGCGGATAGGTCGCTTCGTAGACCACCTTCAGCCCGTATTTCACCGCATTGTCATGGGCACCCAGCACCGGATTGCGTGAGAACACCGCATCCGCCGACAAGAGTGCGACGGTCTTTGGGCGGGGAGCTTGTCGCGCAGCGGTTTCAAAAAAACCTTCGGTCAGGGCGACATTGGGGTTCGGCCCGGTCGGGATCATGGCGAAATAATTTTGATAATTCAGTTCGTTATTCGCGCCTAATCCCATCAGCCCGACAAAGAATCGCTTCCTCGCGATAATCTCAGGCATCGCCGACAGCAGGCTGTTGGTGCCGTAGCCTCCGATAACAACATCTACGCCTTCGTCGTCCATCAGGCGACTGTATAACGGCGCACCAAGGCTGGCGTCACCTTTATCATCGAGGCAGATCAGTTCGACCGGACGGCCCAGCAGGCCACCGCGGCGGTTCACGTCGTCACGCCAGATCTGGTGCGCTAATTGCGCCGACCGGCTGTTTTCGGCCAGGGGCCCGGTCAAAGACAGGCAATAACCGATACGAATGGGAGACAGGGCCATGGTTCAGCTTCCTTCCTGGTCGACAAAGACATAAAGCGCGCGTATTTTTCCATCTTCAAAATGGGCAACATCGGTGCCGGTCGCTGCCACCGTGCCGTCAGGCCTGCTAAGCCGCCACTGCAGTCGGGCGATATGATTCAGCGCCAGCGCAGGCCTTACGGCAGTAAAGGTGAATTCGGCCGGTATGTGTGACAGCAGTTCAGTCACGGCATCATTTATCGGCTTGTGCCCCTTAGCCGATGCATGGGGTTCATACAGGTCCGCCGTCTCGGTATAGATCTCGCGGATAGCCTTGAGACGCAGAACGGGATCGCGCTGGCTAAAAACCTTTTCGAGATTTGTCTGCATGTGCTTTTCGTAATCCATCGTAATCTCCCGGAGCCGCAAATAGCGTGATTACAGAAAAGACTAAAATAAGCAGTTCAATTTCGAAACTATACCTACGTATAGCCAGCATTGCGGAAGATAGTAAGAATGGCGCGATGAGGCCGCCAGCGTGATAAAATCGGTTAAAAGTGTAGGAAAAATAATAGATACAGTTCAAAAAAGAGCTGTATCACAGCTCTTTGCCAAGAAGCTCAATCAGCTTTTTGATATTCACTTCATTTCTTTTGTAGTAGGTCCATCCACCCATGCGCTTGGCGGTAACCAGTCCGGCACGTTGTAATGAGGCCAGGTACGTCGATGTCGTCGACTGGCTCAATCCAACGCCTTCCTGGATGCTACCGACACATACACCATCAATAGTCACATCACCTTCATCCTGAGGCGGAAAATGCTTTCCCGGCTCACGAAGGTTTTGCAGTATTGCTAATCGTGTGGGATTACCTAACACTTTAAATACTTCTACTATGTTCATGCTTATCACCATATCGCTATATCGAAAAATTGCAATTTTATTGTAATCATTAATTAAATAAAAAGGAAGCGGTTACACTCCCTTTTCTCAGAGTAAGTCCCGTCACGCGCCATTCAGGCTTCAGCAAACTCACGGACTATGCTGTTAATGGTGTCTTTTGCATCACCCAATACCATGCGGGTGTTGTCTTTAAAGAACAGCGGGTTGTCCACGCCGGCAAAACCAGCATCTGCAGAACGCTTCAAGACAAAGACGGTTTTTGCCCG
Source organism: Gammaproteobacteria bacterium HGW-Gammaproteobacteria-15 (assembly GCA_002840125.1). Taxonomy (GTDB): domain Bacteria; phylum Pseudomonadota; class Gammaproteobacteria; order Enterobacterales; family Alteromonadaceae; genus Alishewanella. The sequence goes on along the minus strand of PGZF01000002.1, from coordinate 227,848 downwards.
ATACGCTTCAATCACCGGCATACCGTAAATCGGGCTGCCTTTCATTTCTTTCGCCGCAGGGTTAACCACGTCGTTCGCACCGATAACAATAACTACATCGTAGTTTTCCATACGTGGGTTTACGTCTTCCATTTCGTAAAGCTGATCGTAAGGCACATCGGCTTCGGCCAGCAGCACGTTCATATGCCCCGGCATACGCCCTGCCACCGCGTGGATAGCATAGTCTACAGTAGCACCATTCTCTTCAAGCAAGGATTGTAACTCGCGTACTGCATGTTGCGCCTGTGCTACGGCCATACCGTACCCCGGTACCACCAATACTGCCTGTGCCGCTTCCAATACATAAAAAGCATCTTGTGCAGACAGCACTTTTATCTCGCCTTCGATTTTTTCGCCTGCTGCAACAGGCTTAGCAAAACCTGACAGTAACACGTTGATTAATGAGCGGTTCATCGCTTTACACATAACGCTGGTCAGAATAAGCCCTGATGCACCAACAAGCAGACCCGTCACAACAAGAATCGTATTGCCCGTTGCCAAACCAGCAGCCGAGGCCGCAATGCCTGAGTAACTGTTCAGCAGCGCAATGACCACTGGCATGTCGGCACCACCAATTGAGATGGTCGCCCAAAGGCCAAAGCTCAATGCCAACGCAATGCCTAAGTAAAGCCAAAGGGAGGTGGATGGCGCCGTAACAAATAAATACCCCACCACCGCAATAGCCACCAGGTGTAGTACACTTAACTCTCGCAAGCCTTTGAAAATAAATGCCTTAGCTTTAATTTTCCCTGACAGCTTACCCCAGGCCACAACAGAACCTGAAAAAGTAATGCCGCCCACTAAAATGGTGAATAACAAGGTAACAAACACAAATATACTTTCGGTTTGTAATGTGAGCAGATCCATGCCCGCAAACGTGGCCCAACCCAATATCAGCGAGGCTAAACCGCCAAAGCCGTTAAACAGCGACACCATTTCCGGCATGGCCGTCATCTGAATGGTTCTGGCTTTCCAGGCACCTACAGCGCCGCCTATTACAAAACCCAGCACAATGTAGTGGTAGCTGATAATTTGTTGGTCCAGCAGCGTAATCAGCACGGCTAGCAGCATACCAAGCGCAGACACAAAGTTGCCTTTTCTGGCGGTATCAGGGTGACTTAACAATTTAAGACCTATGATAAACAACGCCGCAGCGACAACATAGGTAAAGTTGATTATGGTTAGGATATCGTTCATTTTTGTACTCCTGGTTTCGCTTTTTTCTTGAACATGCCAAGCATGCGGTCGGTAACCCAATACCCTCCCACCACGTTTATGCTGGCCAGAGCGACTGCCGCCGTGCCCAAAATGGTAGTGAGTAAATTACTGTCACCGCCCGATGCTGCTAACGCACCGACCAGCGTGATGCCTGAAATGGCGTTAGAACCCGACATAAGTGGGGTGTGTAAGGTTGCAGGTACTTTTCGAATCAGTTCAACGCCAAGAAAAGCGGCCAGCAACACGACGAAAAGTAAGTAAATAATTTCCATGATCAGGCTCCTTTATAAGCGTTAAGTAACATGGCATTGGTGATCTTGCCGTCGTGTGCTATCACACAACCTGCAAGAATGTCGTCTTCTAAATTCAAACCAAAAGATTTCCTCTCATCGTCAAAGAACTCATCAATCAGGTTATAAATGTTATTGGCGTACATATCTGTCGCTGCTTTCGCAACGTATTGGCTCCAATAGCCATCACCAATAACTTTTACACCATTAATTTCAACGGTTTCACCCGCTACAGAGCCTTCAACATTACCGCCTGATGTCGCAGCCATATCTACTACCACGCTGCCAGGTTTCATCAACGCCAGGGTCTGTTTAGAAATAAGCACAGGAGGCTTGCGGCCAAATAACTGTGCTGTTGTGATAACAATGTCTGAACCGGCAATCGCGTCTCGCTGCGCGTCTTGCTGCTTGGCTTTTTGCTCGTCAGTAAGTTCTTTGGCATAACCATCTTTGGTTTGCCCGGTCTCTCCGAGATCAATTTTGAGGAATTTCCCGCCAAGAGACTCTACCTGCTCTGCCACCACAGGGCGCGTGTCGTACGCCAGCACATTGGCACCCAAACGCTTTGCTGTAGCAATGGCTTGCAGACCAGCCACACCGGCGCCAATAACAAACACCTTGGCGGGCTTGATGGTGCCTGAAGGGGTCATCATCATGGGTAATATTGAAGGTAATTGGTTCACCGCCTGCATGACCATGACGTAACCCGCCAAACTGGCCTGTGAGCTCAGCGCATCCATCTTCTGGGCACGCGAAGAGCGCGGGATCATCTCTACCGAAATAGCCGTTAACCCTTTGTCAGCAATCGATTCAATCAGCGACTGCTGAAAAAAAGGGTCAAGGTGGCCAACCACTATGGCGCCTTTTTTCATCAAGGCTAATTGGTCTTCGGAAGGTTTATTGACCGCCACCAACATATCAACCGACGATAGTGCACTCTTCACATCATCGATGATTGTCACACCAACCTCTGCGTATTCTTTGTCTGAATAACCAGCGGACTCACCTGCGCCTTGCTCAAGCAGCAAAGTCGCGCCTTTTTTTATCAGTCGCTGTGCACTGCCTGGCGTAACCGCAGATCGCTTTTCCACATGACTTAGCGGATCTGGCGTTTTAGATTCATTTAATATAATAATTTTCATACACTTTTCCTTACATCCCGACCACTTTGAAGGGGGACCCTGTACAGGATCCCAAGCCATTCAATTCATCTGAGATTCAATTAAGCGGTTACATCGATGGCAATTTTGCCGCGTAAGCCATTCGATTTTTGTTCCAGCCTGGCATGCGCCTGTCCCACCTCTGATAGCGGATACACTGCACCAACAACTGGTTTCAGCTGGCCTCTTTCTACCAAACGCGATAAGTCATCTAACTTGCCACGGTTTTGACGGGTGAACACAAAGTGATAACTGGCATTGCGTCCCCAGGCTTCAATCAGGTTTTGCGGCGTAGCAATGTCTACGATGCTGACCACACGCCCCAGTTGCGCTAATACCAACGGGCTTTTCTGCAGCGTATCGCCACCGACCGTATCCAGCACCACATCCACACCTTTGCCATCTGTTGCTTCAAGCACGGCCTCAATGTAATCGGTTTGCTTATAGTCAATGGTGACATCGGCGCCTAAGCCTTTTACAAACTCGGCGTTTTGCGAAGACACAGTCGTTATCACCCGCGCACCCGCCGCTTTTGCAATCTGAATAGCAATGTGGCCCACACCACCGGCACCACCATGCACCAGAATGGTTTCACCCACCTGTAAATTAACCCGCGTAATCAGCGCCTCCCACACGGTACCGCCAACTAAGCTCAGTGCTGCAGCTTCAAGATGTGTCAGTGCTTTGGGCTTCAGGCCTACGATTGATTCATGGGCAACGTGGTATTCGGCATAGCTGCCCTGACCGACGAAGATTTCAGGGGTGTACCACACTTCATCACCTGGCTTGAACGCCGTCACACCCGGACCCACTGCCTCAATCACGCCTGATACGTCGTGTCCCGTAATCGCCGGCAGCGGCACATAATCTTTATAGTCTCCGCGTCGAACCTGATAATCCAACGGGTTAACAGAAGTGGCATGAACCTTGACTAAAACCTGCCCCTCACCCGCTACTGGCTTAGCCAGCACAACTTCACGAAAACTCTCTGGTCCACCAAAAGACTCTAAAATCATTGCTCTCATATTTTCACCCATTCATATATTTGCATATCGGTATATTTAGATATGCAAAGTTTAAAAAAAAGAGCTGTCTCACAACTCTTTGCCAAGGAGCTCAGCTGCCAAAATGTTCATACATACGAACATATCAATATATCGGTAAATCTCGATATATTGATATGATAAACTCATATCGAGAAATGTCAATATGCTTATGTGATATTTTTTATGCACCAGCTCACACTAGCCGATAGCGCGTTTTAACGTGCCCTTGCTCATATGTATGCCGGGCAATTGCAACCAGTTCAAGCCACATCACTATAACGGTGGTTTGCCCCAAACGAACCCGAGCGCAGATATTGGCTTAGCTATAAAGATGTGGCCAAAATTAATTGACCTCTACAGTAAACCTGTCTGATGTTTGATGATTGGATTTTTACTATGTAGCATGAGAGTTACCTTTGTCGTTTTGATTGAAGAGTCGCCCCCCACAATCAAAACTGGTAACTCTCACCTCTTCAAGACGATGTGTCAGGGCAAGTCGGGACTAATTTAAAGCACTGCAATAGCTTGGATTTCTACAAGTAGCTCTGGTAAACCTAAAGCCACAACCTGAACCAGAGTTTCCGATGGGCAATGGCCACCGAACTCGGTGGCTATAGCGTTTAGGTAATTCCGATGGTGCTTTATATCTTTTAGATAAACAGTTAGCGAGGCAATGTTTTGTAATTCACCGCCTGCGGCTCTGACTGCTTGACGAAGATTGCTAAAAACCTGCGCAAGTTGTGCATCAATATCTCCCTCACCGACTACTGCCCCTGCGGGGTCAATCGAAACCTGGCCTGAAATAAAAACCAACCCGGACGGTGTATTCGCCTTCACTACCTGACTAAACAGATAGGGAGAAGAATCCCACAAATTTGTTGGCTTAATAGATTCCAATTTCATAAGCTCGCCCTTAGTTTTTCTCAAATTCATCGTCATTGATATGAATATCAAATCCATGTTTAGAAACGGCTAATCCTTCACGAAGAGTCAATGCCGGCATATCATAATCACCCGCATTCTGGTGCCTGAACGCAATCGGTTTATCAGTCTCCAGCGCATCAAGACGAGCCGCCAATGCCTCACACTCTTTAGAGAATCTGGTTTCATCAATCTTGCCGGTACGGTAAATAACATGCGGCGGTAATACTTCTATTCCGGGATAAAAAAGAATGCCGTGCTGGATAGGAAACAACAAATCATTCATAGATCCATTAACTCCTCTTTCGCTGTAGTGAGACTCCCAACCGCCAGCTGTTACAATGAGCATTGCTCTCTTGCCCACAAGCATGCCCTCTCCGAAACGATCTCCCCACCGGGTGTCAGAGTGTTCACCGACACCATAAGCAAACCCGCATGCATAAACCCGCTCAAACCACCCTTTGAGAATTGCAGGCATCGAATACCACCATAATGGGAACTGCAAAATAACCATATCAGCCCACACTAACTTTTCCTGCTCTGAGGTTATGTCAGCAGTTTGCGTATGGTTTTGAAAAGCTGCCATCGATTCCATAGCAGGTTCAAAGCGGTCGGTTCTGGCTCGCACGGTGCTATCACTGGCATCAATAACGGCTTTCCAGCCCATACCGTATAAGTCAGATACTTGCACGGAGTGCCCGGCAGCTTGTAAATGCCGGACCGAGAAATCTTTAAGTGAGCCGTTTAGTGATTTCGGCTCGGGGTGAGCGTATACGATCAAAACATTCATTTAGCAATACTCCAATTAAACCAGGGAGCATGTTATGAACTATTCTGATATATTAAAAATGAATTTCTGAAATTACTGGTATTTACATGGCCAATACCTTAAGGCGGCTTGATTTAAACCTGCTGGTCACACTAGATGCGTTATTGCTCGAAAACAACGTTACACGTGCATCGGAACGTTTGCACTTATCACAGTCTGCTGTCAGTTTGCAGCTTGCGAAGCTGCGCGAATTTTTCGATGATCCTTTGTTATTGCCGGGACCGCGGGGAATGAAACCCACTTCGCGCGCGGATGAACTGCGCGAGCCACTGCGACAAGCACTTGCATCTCTGAGCGACGTTATAATTCTGCAAGAGCCATTCAATGCTTTAGAAGCCACACAAACCTGGCGCGCAGCCGCATTTGATTACGGAGAATTCACAATTATTTTGCCCGCGCTCGCTAAACTGCGACAAGCGGCTCCTGATACACGCCTGGCTATATTACAATGTGCACCAGCTTTAGTAGCCAAAAAAGCTGAACAAGGAGAAATAGATATTGCATTTCTGGCGGCATATGAAGTCCCACAAGGGATGCGTTACCAATCTTTGTTTAAAGAAAATTATGTTTTAGCCGGACGTACTGACCATCCGCATTTGAAACAAAAACCCACACTAGCCGAATTCTGTGAACTGGAACATGTCATCGTCTCGCCTGATGGCGGCGGTTTTCTTGGCGTTACGGATGTTGCATTAGCTCAGCTGCATTTAAAACGACGAACGGTGTTATCGATACCACACTTTTTATTTTTAACCTCAGTGCTGGAACACACCGATCTGGTTGCACTAGTACCGTCTCGTCTGGTTCAAGGAAAGGATGGGCTTAAAGTAGTTGAATCACCGCTGGAGGTACCTGGCTTCGAGATGGTTATGGTTTGGCCTGAACGAGTTCATCGTGAACCGGCTCATAAATGGCTGAGAGAACATATTATAAGTTCTATATAAAAAAGTTAGCTGCGGCCCACTCGTTCCATGCATCTACCTTAGAATTGTAATTGTCTAATGCTTGCGCAGTAGCATCCGCGATTAATGCATCGATTTTCTTAGCTGGCTGTCAATTCAGCCATATGCTGAAATTTCGAAGGCGAGGTGCCGGTGTAATTTGTAAATGCGAGACTAAAAGCACTGGCCGACCTATATCCAACTCGCTCAGCTATTTGCGCCATTGAGTACAATTGCGTCTTTAACAAGTCTTTTGCAATCGTCATGCGCCATGCCACCTGGTATTCCATAGGGGGGATCCCAACAGCCTGTTTAAACCGACAGAAAAATGCTGAGCGCGAAAGCGCTGCCACTTTAGCTAATTGCGCGACAGTTTTTGTCTGACTGATATCCTGATGTATTGCTCGTATGGCTTTTGAAATTCGTTCATCTGCTAGCCCCAACAGCAGGCCCGGCACCGCCGGCGTATTAATTTTGGTTCTGAAGGCTTCAATCAGTAAAACTTCCAACAGGTGACCCACGACTTGTACATAGCCGGGTGGGCGGGCTAAAGATTCTTCTATCAGCATTTCTACCAGCCTGGTAAGCCTGGTCGCATTGCGGATATGCACTAACTTCGGCAGCAAAGCAACCAGGATCTTGGCGTCCAGCGAATCAAACCGACAATGCCCCACCAACAACTGCACATTCGCTGCCTGATCTTTGTCCCCTACCCTAAATCTGCCGGCTGAAATGGCTTCAGGCAGGGAATGTACGTCATCGCCTGTAGCAGGAGCTGTACTGCTAAACGTAAAATCGAAGGCTTCCGGTATCAGCACAAAATCGCCTGCGGTTAAATGACGTTACTTTCTGTTTATACCGCCAGTAAAGCAGCGATAAATGCCTTTACCGAGTCCTTAGCCATTGAATTAGCGCAATTTAATATCCGCGTTAATCTGGTTTTACCCGGCCGTGCACCCGCAACCCGGTTCAGCGAAAACTCAAAATCCAGGATGGCCACCGCGATTCCGCAGCCCTATGCAGCATTTGCCCAATCCGTTTTTAAAGCAAGGAATGATAATCTCATTACTCACCCCGACGATGTCATCTGCGCCATATGGCAAGCAGCCAATGACAGCAGCAGCCCGCTGAAAATTCTAGCAGGCGAAGATGCGAAAGCATTAGCACGGAATAGCTGAAGCTGAACTGGCCTTAAGGGGCAGGTAGTGATGCGGCAGTATACGTTCAGATAATATCCATTTAGATAATATTCATTAAAGGACATTTTTTTTAGACTGCGGAAAACTCATATTCCGGAGAAAAACATGAAAGCCGTAATAATCGAGCAATTTGGCGCTTCAAACGTGATGAAACTGGTCGAGCAACCCACCCCTACCCCGGCAGACGATGAAGTCCTGGTCAGAGTAAAAGCGGCATCCGTAAACCCTGTTGATATACAGACCCGACGGGGAGATTATGCAAGCATTGTTGCATTACCGGCAAGACTGGGTGTTGATTGCGCTGGCATCATTGAGAAAGTTGGCAAAGATGTTGATGGTCTTCATGTAGGAGATGAAGTGTTCTATGTTCCGCGGCTACTTGAAAACGAAGGTAGCTATGCCACGCATCATGTCGAGAAAGCCTCCATAGTTGCCAGGAAACCTAAAAGCATTTCTTTTGAGCAAGCCGCCACTTTACCGTTAGCCGCGGGTACCGCATGGGAGTGTTTGATGGAAAGGGGCCGCTTAAAGGCGGGTGATAAAGTCCTCATTCATGGCGGCGCCGGTGGTGTCGGTGTCTATGCAATTCAGATTGCAAAGTTCTTTGGTGCTCATGTCGTCACTACAGCAGGTCTGCATAACAAAGAGTTTGTGGCGATGCTGAGAGCAGATGTCAGTTACGATTACCGCCAAGCGTCGTTGTATGAAGATCTTCGCCGTGATTATGCCTCTGGTTTTGACATTATTCTGGATACCGTCGGCCAAAAAACAATAGAAAACAGTCTTTCCTTACTGGCGCCGTCAGGGAGAATAGTATCCATTGTCGATATGTCTGAACCGCAAAACCTGATTAATGGCTGGCAAGTAAACGCAGAGATCCATTTTGTTTTTACCACTCAGTCTGCGAAAAGGCTTACTGAACTTGCCAAAGTGGTCGATGCCGGTGGGGTAAAGCCTATTATTGAACGCGTTATGAAGTTAAGCGAAATAGTGTCCGCCCATGATCTCATCGAGACAGGAAACAGAAAAGGCAAGATTGCAATCTCAGTAGATTAGCGATTAAAAGAGGTGAGTATGTTTATTGCAATCCCCGAACAGACACCACAAGACGAAACGCGATATAGAGGAATCTCAATATGAGCAAGGCATCTGATCTATTCATCCAATGTCTGGAAGAAGAGGAAGTGGAGTATATTTTCGGGGTTCCCGGCGAGGAAAATCTCGACATGCTCGACAGCCTCAGCCGCTCAACCAAGATCCAGCTGATCCTTACCCGGCATGAGCAGGGCGCAGGCTTCATGGCCGCCACCTATGGCCGGCATACCGGCAAGGCTGGAGTGTGTATGGCGACGCTGGGACCGGGCGCCACCAATCTGGTCACTGCCGCGGCCTATGCTCAGCTTGGTGGCATGCCGATCCTGATGGTCACCGGGCAAAAGCCTATCAAGAAATCTAAGCAAGGTCGCTTCCAAATCCTCGATGTGGTCGACATGATGAAGCCGCTAACCAAGTTCACCCACCAGCTCGCCAGCGCCGACAACCTCCCCAGCCGTGTGCGCGAAGCCTTTCGGCTAGCCGAAGAGGAGAAACCCGGCGCAACGCATATCGAGTTTCCCGAGGACATTGCCGCCGAGCAGACCGAGTCGGTACCGCTCAAGCGCAGCCACACACGGCGGCCCAATGCCGATGTGAAGTCGATCCGCGCTGCGGTGCATGCGCTGGAAAAGGCCAAGTCGCCAATCCTGGTAGTCGGCGCAGGCGCCAACCGCACCATGACCTGCCGAATGTTGCGGCAGTTCATCGAAAAGACCGGCATTCCCTTCCTTACCACTCAGCTCGGCAAAGGTGTGCTCGACGAACGGCACCCCAAATTTGTCGGCTGCGCAGCGCTGTCGGCAGGCGACTTTGTTCACCGCGCGGTCGAGGCCGCTGACCTGATCGTCAATATTGGCCATGATGTGATCGAGAAGCCGCCTTTCTTTATGCGGGCGGGCAGCACGCCGGTCATCCACATCTCGACAAAAACCGCCGAGGTCGATCCCGTCTACTTTCCGCAGATCGAGGTTATCGGCGACATCGCCAACGCGATCTGGCAGATCAAGCAGGACATCGTTCCCAATGGCAGCTGGACGTTCGACGCGATGCTGGCGGCGCGCAAGGGGCAGGTCGCACACACCGCGTCTATCTCGGGCGATGCACGCTTCCCCATCTTCCCACCCTTTCTGGTCGCCCAGGTACGCGCGGCTATGCCCGAAGACAGTATTATCTGCCTCGACAACGGGGTGTACAAGATCTGGTTCGCGCGCGACTATCCGGCTTACCGCCCCAATACCGTGCTGCTCGATAATGCGCTCGCTACTATGGGCGCAGGCCTGCCCTCGGCCATGGCTTCGGCCATGCTCTATCCTGATCGTAAGGTGATGGCGATTTGCGGCGATGGCGGCTTTATGATGAACAGTCAGGAAATGGAAACCGCCGTTCGCTTAAAACTCAACATTACCGTGCTGATCTTGAATGACAACAGCTATGGAATGATCCGCTGGAAGCAGGCAAACATGGGCTTCAAAGATTGGGGGCTAACCTATGGCAACCCCGATTTCGTCAAGTACGCGCAAAGTTATGGTGCGTTCGGCCATCGTGCCGAAAGCGCAGAGCATCTTAAGCAGTTGCTCGCGTATTGCCGCGACACGCCGGGCGTTCATCTGATCGACTGCCCGGTTGATTATTCTGAGAACGATCAGATCCTAAACATCGACATCAAGACGCTGTCGAAGAATTTGTAATTTTTGTCACTTTTCCCGGGAGTTTCGCATGACTATCCTCAAGTCGATCTATCCGCTCTATCTCAACAACGTGGCGCAGCAGCCGAATACCGATCTTGCCGTTACCGACAAGTTCACCGGCGAGGTCGCTTTTCGCGTTGCTCAGGCTGATGCCGCGACGATCGATGCCGCAATAGCAGGTGCAGTCCGGGCGGCAGAACCTATGGCACGAATGGCGAGCTACGAGCGCCAGGCGGTGCTTAACCATTGTGTCGCACGTTTCACCGAGCGCTTCGATGAGCTCGCGTACGCGCTGTGTGTCGAGGCAGGCAAACCGATTAAGGATAGCGAGGGTGAAGTCGGCCGACTGATCGATACCTTCCGCATCGCTGCCGAAGAGTCGGTACGAATGACCGGCGAGGTTCAGCCACTTGATATCTCGGCGCGATCCAGAGGCTACCAGGGCATCTGGAAGCGTGTTCCCATCGGACCCTGTTCATTCATCTCACCGTTCAACTTTCCGCTCAACCTGGCCGCGCACAAGATCGCCCCTGCACTTGCAGTGGGCTGCCCGTTCGTAATGAAACCGGCGAGCCGCACCCCGTTGGGTGCGATCATTATTGGCGAAGTGCTTGCCGAAACCAACCTGCCCAAAGGCGCATTCTCCATCCTGCCCGCCAGCCGCGATGGGGCAGACCTGTTTACCACCGACGAGCGACTCAAACTGCTTTCGTTCACTGGGTCGCCCGATGTTGGCTGGGATCTCAAGGCCCGCTGCGGCAAGAAAAAGGTGGTACTTGAGCTTGGGGGCAATGCTGCGGTGATTATCGATGCCGATGCCGATCTCGATGATGCGCTCGAACGCGTCATTTTCGGCACCTTCTACCAATCCGGGCAGAGCTGTATCGGGGTGCAGCGCATTATCATCCATGCCGATGTCTACAACCGCTTCCGCGATATGCTGGTTGCAAGAACCAAGACGCTGGTGGCTGGCGACCCCAAGCAGCGCAATACGTTCATCGGCCCGATGATCCATGCCAAGGAAGCAATGCGGCTCGAGACCTGGATCAACGAGGCAGTTGCCGCCGGTGGTACTCTGCTCTGCGGTGGCAGCCGCGACGGCGCAATGCTTGATGCCACTTTGCTCGAAGCCGTTCCTGCCGATGCCAGAATCGTCACTGAAGAGGCGTTCGGCCCAATCGCTTTGCTGTCAAGTTTCACTGATTTTAATGCTGCTCTGGCCGAGGTCAACGCCTCCAAATTCGGTTTGCAAGCGGGCGTATTCACCCGCGATCTGTTCAAGGTGCTCGACGCCTGGGACCATCTTGATGTGGGCGGCGTGGTGATCAACGACGTGCCGAGCTACCGCGTCGACAATATGCCCTATGGCGGAGTCAAGGACTCAGGTCTGGGCCGCGAAGGCGTGCGTTTTGCCATGGAAGACATGACCGAAATCCGCAATCTGGTTATCCGACGGGCATGAAAAAGTGGAGTTTGTCGTTCAGCTCCAAGTCGTATATCCAGAAAAAAGTGGTTACCGCCTCACGCGCAGGCAGGGTTGATGATTAATTTGAACAATAAAAGTGTGACTTTATGAAAGCTAAAATATTGCAAGTAATCGTCATCGCAGCCATTAGCGGTTGTAGCATTCAGATGGATGCAACTAAGCACGGTCAACACAGCCGCATAGGTTTTTTTGATGAAAAGAACATGAACCTTTCGGTTTTAAATGAGGCTGATGGGAGTATTGAAACGTTAGTCCATATTGAAGACGCTGACAGCGGTTTATATCGTAGAACCGTGTGGAGTCCGGATGGTAAGCAATTTGCTTTTACAGGGATAGTGGACGGTGTTAATGGTACTTTTATTGCAGACGCGGATGGGAGTAACCGGCGGCTGGTTTTGAAACCGGAAGGACGGTCGCCTGAGGGCGTTTTAGATTGGCACAAAGATTTAAAACTCATTTTTGTGTTAAAAAATATTGATGGCAATGCTGAGATCTACAGTTTAGAAGACGGTTCAGATCTAAAAAACCTTACCAACTCACCAAGCTGGGAGATTTTCCCAACCGTTTTTCCTGACGGTAGAATCGCTTTTTTTTCCAATGTAGACGAGGACCTTGATGTTGCAAATTCAACTTTCAAAAATGTATATGTAATTGAGCCGGGCAGACCAGGTTACAAGTTTCTGTTGTCTATTGAAGGTATGAGTATGAAGAGTGTTTCAACCATTGGAATATTCCCCGATATTTCGCCTGATGGAACATTGATGTGTTTTGCATTAGATGGCGATATTTATACGATTGGTATTGACGGTAAGAATATGAGAAATATTACAAATTCGGCAGGCTTGACTGAGTTAACACCTTCATTTTCTTTAGATGGGGAATCAGTGGTGTACAGCGGAGCAAGTAAACCTGAGAGCGATATGTTATCTGGCAATAATCCAAATATGAATCTGTTCAAAATCAACCTTAAAACTCTCAAGAAAGAACAGCTTACATTTGGCGAAGATAACTTTTTTACTCATCCCCTCTATCAACCCAGACTTCCCCTAAAACACTAGAACACTAGAACACTAGAACACTAGAACAGATTACATCACCTGTTTAGGCGCATACCCCGACAGAGGTAGCCTGTTGGTATCTTTCAACATACCAGCAGGCCATGGTCTTTTACCCCTTACCCCAAAGGGGTATGAAACTGCCCCATCACCGCCGTGATTTAGTTACTTTAAATTGCGTTGGAGAAAATCTTTGATCACCGGAATTATCTCTGATTGGTGGGTCTCCAATGCAAAGTGACCAGTATCAAAAAAGTGGATTTCAGCCTTAGGGATATCTCTCTTCCAGGCTTGCGCACCTTCTGGTGAGAAGAAAGGATCGTTCTTTCCCCAAACTGCAAGAAGTGGCGGCTGGTATTTACGGAAATATGCCTGGTATTGCGGATACTGTTCTACGTTGGACTTATAATCAAGTAGCAAGTCCAACTGAATATCGGCCATGCCGGGCTTTGATACGTGTAGTCCTTCCAGGGTGTAGCCGTCAGGCGAAACTTTGGTTAAATCAGGCACCCCTTCCACGTATTGCCACTTAATTGATTCCGGGGTTGGGAAATCGCTTAGGGCTGCTCTATTTTCGCTGGAAGGATCTTGCCAATATTTTTTGATAGGTCCCCAGCCGTCGGCCAAACCTTCTTCGTAAGCATTGCCATTTTGAGAGATGATCGCTGTCACTTTACCAGGATTTTTCAGTGCCAAGCGCCAACCGACGGGGGCTCCGTAATCGTGAACTGCAATGGCAAAAGAGGTAATGCCTTTTTGCTTGATAAATTTATCTACGGTATTTGCCAGGTTGGCAAAGGTGTACTCATAGTCTTCTCTTGCAGGAGATTCCGTAAAGCCAAAAGCAGGCAAATCCAAAGCGATAACATGATAGTCACCAGATAATGCCTCGATGACATCACGCCACATAAAAGAAGACGCCGCATAGCCGTGTAACATAAGAATGGTTGGTGAATCTTTACTGCCAACCTCTCGGTAGAAAATATTGACATTTTCGACTTGCTCATAGCTAAAACGCACATTTGGCTTAGTAGCATTATTGCTCAGATCAGCTACTGCCACACCACTAACCATGCCGCTAGCAAGTAACATCGCTGGAATTGTTTTTGATTTCATAAATAACCTAGTAACCATCTAAATATCAATTTAGAGGTTACTCTAAACTTGATAACCTGTAAAGTCAACATATAAAGGTTACCTTTAAGTAAGTGTATTTAGAGGTAGGCACCGGTATGATGACGGGCTTGACTGCTTTACGCTTAGCCCGCGCGTGGCGTTGATCAAATCCGCAACGCACCGAAATGACTTAACCATATGATCAATCCAGTCGTCCTCTGCTAAACCCATGGTATTGGCCAGTCAGCACCAACAAACATCCTATCAATATGATAAATAACGATTTTTATAAATTTTTTTCCATTGGCATGACGTTTGCGTAGTTGTCCTTGTAGGTATCCAGTCGCTGTGTAAACAACGACACTAGCGCACTGATCTGGATATCGCAGCCCACAAACCATTGTTCAAAAACAGGATAACGATCATGAATACTTTTCCTCAAATAAAGTCTCTTGTTGCAGCATTAACGCTCGGCGCGTCCATTTTGATTGTCGCCCCTGCGGTAGCACAGTCGACCAGTGAAGCGCAGTCTGCTGCTTCACTCTCGGTTGTCATGGAATTCCTGGCCAATACTGCGCCAGATAAAGTTGAAGCTGCTGCACAGAGATTGGCTGCGCCAGACGCAACCTACGTTTCTCTCAACTTCGACAATCCGGAACTTCAGAAAATCCTACCCTGGACCGGCACAAACAAGGGCCCAAAAGCGTTCAGCAGCTTATTCCTGCAGCTCGCGGATTACTGGAAGACCGAGGACTTCACCGTCACTACTGAAATCGCCTCCGGCGAGGACGTTGCAATTTTTGGTACCTTCACCTACCGGTCTTTAACGGTCGACCAGGTGTTCACCTCACCGTTTTCCATCCACGCCAAGGTGCGTGACGGCAAGATGATCTATTTCCAGTTTATGGAGGATACCTATGCGTCTGCCAGCTCGTTCCGGCAGTCTGGCTCGTGGACTATGAAGACACCAGCGAACGCAGCCCCCTTTAAGGTCGGGGCAAAGTAACAGCCTCAATCGCGAGGGCTGAGCCCTCGCCGGCATGCCCGACAAAGAAATCACTCTTCCCTTGCCGGCAGATGGCACCCGGGAGGGAGAGCACATTACTGAGGTTATCGGTAACCAGGAGCGGTTGCTGCCGCGTTATCGTTTCCTCGATACTCATCAATCGGAGCAAGACTCATGACTATGTTCACTACCAGCGATAACATCGCACTCTTCTACAAAGACTGGGGAACCGGCCAGCCAATTTTCTTTTCCCACGGTTGGCCGCTTTCATCTGATGCCTGGGATAGCCAGATGCTGTTCTTCGGTCAGCAAGGCTATCGGGTTATTGCCCATGATCGCCGGGGCCATGGCCGATCGGAGCAGACCTGGTTTGGTAACAATATGGATCGTTATGCAGACGATCTTGCCGAGCTCTTCGAGCATCTTGATCTTCGCAATATCATCATGATTGGCCACTCCACCGGCGGCGGCGAGGTTGCGCACTATATCGGACGCCATGGTTCTGCGCGGGTGGCCAAAGCGGTCCTGGTTGGTGCTATACCGCCTTTGATGCTGAAAACTGACAGCAACCCCAAGGGCACTCCGATGGCAGCGTTTGACGGCATTCGAGCGGGCACCGCCTCGAACCGCTCGCAGTTTTTCCGCGATCTGACTGTGCCGTTTTACGGGTTCAACCGGCCAGGGGTCACAGTCAATGAGGGGCTGCAGCAGGCATTCTGGCTGCAAGGCATGCAAGGTAGCATCAAGTCGCACTATGACTGTATTCACGAGTTCTCCGAAGTCGATTATACGTCCGATCTGAAAGCCATTAACAAGCCGGTGCTGTTCATCCACGGTGATGATGACCAGATCGTCCCGCTCGCTGCGTCTGCAAAGTTGGCTGCAAGCATCGTCAAGGACGCCACCTTGAAAATTTACCCCGGCGGTTCGCACGGGCTTGCCCAGATTGATGCCGATCAATTCAATGCGGACGTGCTCGCGTTTATCCGCCGGTGACACCTCGGCGGCACCGGCCTGTGTGTTGTTGTGAGGATCATGAGTCGTTCGAAAAAACGAAATGATGTTTTGCTTTATTCAGCTTATGGAAGGGGGGGTTCTTGCTCTATACTGCTTAAAAGTTTCTTGAGCGACTCCGCTCGCAGTTGCCATTGGCTTAATACCTGTATTAGCGTCTGACGGCAGACCAGAACACAATCGGGGCTTCCTTCATGACCACCAACTACACGCCTGAGCTTAAGTACTCCGACTACCAGGACCTGAGCGAACAGGTTCACTTTCAAAGCACAGAAGGCAAGATCTGGTTCGGTGAGCAGCGCATGCTGCTACTGCAGGTGTCGGCGATGGCCAACTTCCGGCGGGAACTCGTCAATAGCCTCGGTATCGAGCGTGCCAAGGGGTTCTTCCTGCGGCTTGGCTACCAATCCGGCCTTAAAGACGCCGAAATGGCACGCAAGCTCAGGCCCAATAGCCCGGATTCGGAAATGTTCCTGGTTGGCCCCCTACTGCACTCCCTGAAAGGTATGGTCAAGGTAAAGCCCATGCAGTTAGAGGTAGATCTGGAGACTGGCCACTTCTACTGCGAGCTTGAATGGATTGACTCCTTTGAAGTCGAGGCCTGCCAAACCGAACTAGGCCTGATGGAGGAGCCGGTTTGCTGGTCACTGTTGGGCTACGCCTGTGCGTACACCTCATCCTTCATGCGACGTGAAATCATCATCCAGGAAATGAGCTGTCGTGGCTGCGGCGATGAGCGCTGTATTATTATTGGCAAGCCAGCTGAGGAATGGGAGAACGCCGCAGAATTCAAGCGGTACTTTCAAGCCGATCCCATCATTGAGGAGTTGTATGAATTGCAGTCGCAGGTCAGCTCACTGCGCAAGTGCCTGGAGAAGCAGGAAGGTCAGTATTACGGTATAGGGCAGTCCCCTGCGTACAAGAAGGTGTGCAAGACAATCGACAAGGCAGCACGGGGCAAGGTGTCGGTGCTGCTGCTTGGAGAATCCGGCGTGGGTAAGGAAGTTATTGCACGCAGTGTGCATCTTCGCAGCGAGCGTGCCGACAAAGCCTTCGTTGCCTTGAACTGTGCCGCCATCCCGCCGGAGTTGATTGAGGCAGAATTATTTGGCGTCGAGAAAGGCGCTTATACCGGCGCAAATCAGACTCGGCTGGGGCGCTTCGAACGCGCCAATGGTGGTACCATTTTTCTGGATGAGGTGGTAGAACTGACGCCCAGAGCGCAGGCGACTCTGCTACGGGTATTGCAAGAAAGCGAACTCGAAAGAGTGGGAGATTCACGGACCCGCAAGGTCGATGTGCGGGTAATCGCTGCCACCAATGAGAGCCTCGCCGACGCGGTTGAAGCCGGCAAGTTCCGCTCGGATCTTTACTACCGTTTGAATGTGTTCCCGGTGCATATCCCGCCCCTGCGTGAGCGGCTTGAGGATTTGCCGCTGCTGGCTGAGCACTTTCTGCAAAAATTCCATCTGCAATACCATAAACGTACCTTAGGTTTGTCAGACAAGGCTCTGGAACTGTGTCTACATTATGCCTGGCCCGGCAATATCCGTGAACTGGAGAATGTGATCGAGCGTGGCGTTATCCTGACCGACAGCAACGAAACCATAGGCCAAGACGCACTGTTCGCGGTATTCCCAAAAACAGGCAATATGCGCGGTGATCGTCTCAACGCCGACGGTGCGCTGGTACAGGCCACGGACACGGAAACCAGCACCGATTGGCTCACGCAGATATTTGAAAAGAACGTGAGTCTGGACGCTGTGGAAGAACAGCTGATGCGACACGCGATGGAACTTGCTCAGCAAAATGTTTCGCAAGCCGCTCGCATGCTCGGCCTGACCCGGCCTGCACTGGCTTACCGTCTGAAGAAAAGCGGTATCCTCAACGACTCTGGCACTGCCTGACGCCAATATCCCCCCTCTCGGGCGCTCCCTGCGAATTGTGGCCAGCCTGTCATAGCAGCTATGTGGTATTGATTAAATCCTCAATGCACTGCCCCGCTTTACCAAATGATCAATCCAGTCTTGCTCCGCGAAACCCACAGCATTGGCCAGCCAGCACCAACAGAAACACTATCCATCTGATAAATAAAGATTTTTATAATTTATTCTGCATTGGCATGACGCTTGCGTAGGTAGCCTTGTAGGTATCCAGTCGCTTTGTCATGGACATGTGGAGCGGAACGTTTGTTCTGGTGGGGTGTTAGTTAAGTTCATGGGTACAGACAATACTTCGGGTCGCAAACCGACCTTTAATTGTAAAGGAGAAGAAAAATGGGTATCGAATACAAGCGTTTGGATAAAAATAATGTGGCTCTGCTGATGGTAGATCATCAAGCCGGGTTGCTTTCCCTGGTGCGGGATTTTTCCCCTGATGAGTTTAAAAATAACGTTCTGGCTTTGGTAGACACTGCCAAGTTCTTCAATATCCCAACCATATTGACGACCAGCTTTGAAGACGGCCCGAATGGTCCCATGGTTCCGGAGATCAAAGCGGCGTTTCCGGATGCGCCTTACATTGCACGTCCGGGTCAGATAAACGCCTGGGACAACGAAGACTTCGTGAAGGCGGTAAAAGCGACGGGTAAAAAGCAGCTGCTCATCGCTGGCGTTGTCACTGAAGTGTGTGTGGCATTCCCGGCGCTATCTGCGATTGAAGAAGGTTTTGATGTATTCGTCGTGACTGACGCTTCAGGTACCTTCAATCCAGTGACGCGGGATGGCGCATGGAGCAGGATGCAGGCTGCCGGAGTTCATCTTGTCAACTGGTTTGCCGTGGCTGGCGAATTACATCGCGATTGGCGCAACGATATCGAAGGCTTTGGAGGGATCCTGGCCAGTCACCTTCCGCATTACTCTAACTTGATGCAGAGCTTCAATTCGCAGCAAAAGTAACACTGGGTGCACGCTCTCGCACAGTGGGGGCGTGCTTTTGCTTAAGTATCCTTAGTCGCTTAGTAAACAACAGCTCTCATCGGTATATAACTGGTTATCACAGCCAGCAAACCGTTGTTCAAAAAAGGAGAAAGCTCATGAATAATACACCTGTTTTAAACTGGATCGACGGCCAATGGCTGGATTCCGGTATTTATAAAGATTCCATCGACCCGGCAACCTATCAGCAAATTGGCCAGTACGCGGAAGGTGGTTTGCAAGAAGCGCAGCTGGGAATTAAAGCGGCTAAGCGTTCATTCGCCGAAACGCCCTGGAAAGATGATCGCAACTTGCGCGCTCAGGTGCTGCTGGAGTTGGCCGACGCCTTTGAGCGCAATGCGGACGAACTGATCGCCATGCTAACGTTGGAAAACGGCAAGATAAAACCCGAAGCCACGTTCGAGGTCGCGATGGTGCCCTCCAAATTACGCTACTACGCCGCTCTGGCTCGCGCTGAGTACGGCCGTGCAGCAGAGCCTAAGCCCGGCAAAATCTCCATGGTGATCCGTCAAGCAGTGGGTGTAGCTGGCATAATCGTGCCCTGGAACTCGCCAGTGATATTAATGATTCGCTCTTTAGCCCCCGCCCTGGCTGCCGGTTGTACCGCTGTTATCAAAATGCCCGGGCAAACAGCTCAAACTAATGCGTTGGTAGCCCGAATCATCAGCGAGTCAGTATCCTTGCCCCGTGGTGTTATCAATTTGTTTAGCGAGCTGGGCGCGGCTGGCTCTAAACATCTGGTAGAGTCTCCTCAGGTTCCGGTGATCAGTTTTACCGGCAGTACTCCAACAGGCCGTGCAATCTCCGCCGTTGGCGCGCGGTCACTGAAGCGCTTTAGCCTGGAACTGGGCGGAAAAACACCCATGCTGGTGTTTAACGATGCCGACCTTGATGCAGCAGTGCCAATACTTGAAAAAGCCCTGACCGTATTTGCTGGCCAGTTCTGTATGACGGGTTCGCGGGTGCTGGTACAGCGCGATATTGCTCCGGCGTTAATCGACCGTTTGGCCGCGCGGCTGCATGCTGTGCGCGTCGGGCCCGCTGCAGATCCTGGCAGCGAAATGGGGCCTTTGATTGATAAGCCTAATGTTAAGCGGGTTAACCAGGCAGTGGAAGAGGCTATTGCTGGCGGCGCCGAAGTCATAGTACGTGGTGGTCCGGTCACCGACGGGCCTCTGGCCAGCGGAGCGTTCTATCGCCCAACCATGCTGCGGGTAACGGATCCCGAAATGCCCATTGTTCAGCAAGAGACCTTCGGTCCGGTGCTGACTGTACAGGTGTTTGATAGTGAAGCAGAGGCAATTGCGTTGGCCAACAACAGCGAATTTGGCTTGGCTGCCAGCGTATGGACCCGCGATATCGATCGCTCGTTCCGGGTTGCCCGCGAGCTGGAGGTCGGTACTGTATGGATCAATGATTGGGCAGTGGTATACGACGAGTTTGAGGAAGGTGGTTTCAAGCAGTCAGGCCAGGGACGTTTGAACGGTATGGCGGCAATGGATGATTTTGTTGAATACAAACACATCGCTCTTAATCCTGGCTTACGCCAACTTTAAATCCAATTCGCTCGCCTACGCACAGGGCTGCGTAGGCAAATACATGAGAACTGTTTTATGAGTCGCATGAAAACATTGCAGCACCCCCTCTCCAACGCAGGTAACGACCATGAATAACGAAACGGGTGTTAGTGTGATTGTTCATGAAGTAAATTCGCAGCATCACGCGCTTTATAAACAATGGATGATTAAGGCTATTGAGGCTCATCGAAAATTCCCTGGCTATCTGGCCACGGATATTGTTAAACCAGTAGGACAGCAACTGCGCTACGTGATCATTCTGCGGTTTGACAGCAAAGATCACGTCTTGGCCTGGCTGCAGTCTGAAGTGCGCCAGTCCTTGTTGCGCGAAGCATTGCCATGGTTACGACAGGACTATTATCGTGCCGACGATGATTCGAAATTCTGGTTTGAGCCATTACAAAGCCGGGTAACTGTTGCCCGTTGGAAACAATGGCTGCTGTCCTGGGGGATCGTATTACCCTTGAGTATTTTTATCCCCTGGGCGCTATCAGCTTTTCTTGAGCTTATTCAGCTAAACCTGCCGGCCTGGTTGCTCAAAGTGCTGATTGCAGGCTTGGTGTCCATGACTATGGTTTATTGGCTGATGCCTTTAACGACACGCACCTTATCACGCTGGCTATTACGCTGAGGACTTATTGCGACTTATTCGCTGTTTCTTTTTCTGAACTGCGCAGCTTTAAACCGGTTACCACATGTTGCCATACTGCACCACCGCCGTTTGTGCGCTTTTGTCCGGTCATAAAACCACAAAATACAGTCCGGGTGTTCGCATTGCTTAATCAGGGCTGCGTCACCTTCAACCAACAACTGAGCAATGGCTTCTGCCACCTGCCCAAGCATAGAGGCAGCAGTATCCCCACGTGAGATACGGGTGATTACCAGCTTACCATCGCTGTCAGGTTTAAGATGCGGCGCGCTAACGTAGGTATGCAGATAAGTATTTAACTCGCTGATGTCCTGAAGTTTTTCTTGTTTAAACCCTGTAATCAGCTGATGCGCAAGGGTTCTTAAAGCCTTAGCCTGTAACAGCAACTCGCCAACAGCCAATGAACTCTGCTCCACAGTAGGGGAAATCCCGCACTGCCACAGCCAGCGGAGCACATCGGCATCACTGTTCCAGTACTCCACCACTTTATCGCCGCTACGGGCTTGAGTGTTAAGCAAGTCCATTGCAAGGTGATCCCCCAACATCGGGGCATGGGGCAGATTTTTGTCATCAGGCATTTTAAACATAAGCATAGGCAACCTTTAAAGAATGGTATGTAAAGAATAGTATGGCCGGTTACTTACACTGGGTTAGAAACAGCGCAAGTAACCACATAAATAAAACTATACGGGTTACAAAAAGGGTTTGCCAGTCATTCTTGAAGAAATAGCCATGGAGATTTTGCCAGACCTAAAGCACTGCGCCCGGCGGGCCTTGTTCAAAAACCTGATTAGTTATGCCCGTAACCCCATTCACCCGACGTGCCAAGCGCGTCGATAAAGGCGCTGCGGCCACTTTCTGCCAGCCAGCGTTGAAACGTCCTTAGCTGCGGATTAATTTTCCTTAGCTGTTCCAGGTTTGCCGTGCCGGCCAGAATCCCGCTATCCAATAGCTCAGTGAGCTTGGCCAAAAATGCGTTATTGGCCAGTACATCATCATGAAATCTTGAATAACTGATCTGACGCCCTGCCATGTCACTAAATACCGCCTCAATATCCCGGCCGGTGACATTGTCACTTGCAACGGCAAGCGTTGTTCCGCCAAAGCGCTCAGGCTGCGCAAAAACAGTGGCTACTATATGCCCGAGATCTTCAAGCGCCAGCAGTTGCATAGACTGTTCAGGCCGCATAAAAAAATTGAAGCGCCCTTCATCCAGCCCAAAACCTGGCATCAGTAACATTTCCATAAACGCTGCCGGGCGAATGATGGTGCTGCTAATAGGCAAGGCACGTACGTGTTTTTCAATACGCGCCTTGCTATCAAAATGCCCCATTCCGGTTGGTGTATCACCGATGGCGTCAGTTGAGCTATAAACCAGATGCTGCACACCACTTTCTACCGCTATATCTGCGATCTGAATACCATAATGCACCTCGTCTTCATCCCTCACGCCATACAGAGCCCCCTGCCCTGAGCTTGGCTGCACGCTGAATACGCCATAGGCTCCACTCATGGCTTCGCGTATCGTTTGCGGGTCATTCAGGTCCCCTTTCACCAACTCGACCCCGGCACTCTGCAGTGCAAGTGCCTTGTCAGAGTGAAGGTTGCGAACCAGCGCCCTAACCCGCCAACCACTACTGAGTAACGCTTTAGTTACCGAGCCACCTTGCTGCCCTGTGGCACCAAAAACCAAAATCGGCTGTTCAACTTTTGACATAGAATAATCCTCGTATCGACTTTATAATCAAAATTCTAAGCTTTTTAAACACAGCCCGGAAGACGGCACATTTTTGTGCCTGAGGCACACAGGTGATACCTTTGAGTAAATTTATTCATGGCCGCCCGTATCAGGAGACTGCTGCAGGGCCACAATTTAAACCCTGCGCTCCGCATAGCGTTCTCACCCGGCTTGGAGACAAGTGGACTATCCTCGTCATGTCACACCTTGCCATTGCACCAGGTTTCAGGCTTCGTTTTTCAGAGTTGAAAAGGGGAATTGAAGGCATCACTCAACGAATGCTAACCCTGACAGTGCGCAATCTGGAGCGTGATGGTTTGCTGATCCGCCACTATTATGCTGAAGTGCCGCCACGGGTTGAGTATGAATTGTCGGCCATGGGGGCCAGCATGCTGCCCGCATTGGAAGGATTTACCTCATGGATCAGCAATAACTGGCAACAAATTGAGGAAAACAGACGCAACTTTGACGCGGGAGACTAATTCAAGTAACGAGCTCCATACCAGCGCTCAATATCGCTGTTACCATGTACTACTTCATCTCAACTGCCTGCTGCAATATATAGCTCAGATTGCTTTTTGTTCTGATCAGCTCTAAGCAAGAACAAACAAATAATACCAACCCCAAGAATCAATGCTGTTCGCAGTATATCTACCTGTAGCTGAGGTAATTGCAATTGGAGGTTCTCAACCAAACCCTGTTGAATCGAATTTACCGTGCCATGCGCCAAAGCTGCCGGCCAGAAACTGCCGCTTTTGATTGTTAGCCAACCGAAAAATAACGATGCGCCAATCATTAGTAGTGGGAACAAGATAAAAGCGCCGATGTAAGGATGCTCTGGAAAATTATATCCCATCAATAAGGCAGGCAAATGCCATGCCCACCAAATTAGCGCAAGCAGCATAATGCCGGGCAATATGCCAAACTGGCGGGTGAGCTGCCCCTGCAAGAACCCACGCCATGCAAACTCCTCACCTGTAGCGGCGACCAGGCCCAATATAGAGAAGGCGATGGCGGTAATACTGATATTTATTAAAAAGAATACCCAGCTTTGCACCCCTTCACCAAGCAGCCACGCCGCTCCTGAAACGGCGACCCCTGTCGTTTGAAAGGTAAAATAGCCGGACGTCGCAAGCCCTGCAGCAATCAATACACCCACTACAGCAAAACCTATAGCGGTTTGCACCACTACACCTAGTGGCAAATAAACAAGCTTACCAAGACGCCAGAGGACCTGAGAGCGAACTGCCGGATTACGTATGATAAAAATGAGGGCAAGCAGTGACGGTGACCACATAATAAATATGAATATGTTATTGATCACTGCACTATCCAAACCAAATAGCATGATTGCAGGGATCTGAATACACCAACTCAGCGCTACGGCCAGTAAAACATATAAAGCAATGGCATTGCGGCTCATAATTCTCCTCGTAAGCTAAATTGATTTAAATATTGCCTTGTCAACAATAGTGAAGCTCTCAACAATAAAGGCTGTACGTCCAGTGGAAGGTATCCTTTTCCCTATGTTGGTCATCATGCATGAAAACATCACCTTAAAATGACAACACACCTGTCGTTCTTAAAAAAGCACTTTAGCGGTAAACTCAACATAATGAGTTGCGCCCCGGCTACCGGTTTGCCGCACGAGGGCGGCAGGATCAGAACGACCACCAGCCAGCGTTAATGTTGTCGATTTCGTTACACTAACCGCTGCGCTAAGGGAATACTCTGTCGCAACATATCGCCGGTCTGAAGCGCTATCTACGTTCAATAAGTTACCGCCCGGGCCATAAACGCCGTCATCAGTGGATAATCGCCAATAAAAATTAACGGCTGTAGTGACCTTAACCGCCGGATGTGGTTGAAAAGTGAGATAGGGTTGA
Organism: Gammaproteobacteria bacterium HGW-Gammaproteobacteria-15; assembly: GCA_002840125.1. Lineage (GTDB taxonomy): Bacteria > Pseudomonadota > Gammaproteobacteria > Enterobacterales > Alteromonadaceae > Alishewanella. Next base: position 202,959 of record PGZF01000002.1, on the reverse strand, counting down.
ATGTTATAGAAATTTCTCGGTCCCAGGAGCGCTAACTCCGAAAAATAATTCCCTCGGGGTAGCAGCGGATTAAAAGTCCCTAGTTTATTATCATCTGGATTTTTATCACCGCTAGCGACATTAGCTGAGACTCCTACACTGCTAAAGGGATAGCGCCTTAGCGCATAACTCGTATCTGAAGCAATGGTCCAGGCCCTAATGTCCTGCTCATTGAACCGACCAAATTGCAGCGCCAGTTCCCAGTTTAACGTCAGCCCGCCGTGTGTTCCCCAAAATCTGCTGCCCAGAGTGTGCCGGAGCTCTTCACCACTGCCTTGCAAATAATTTGCTTCATTGTTTCGGTAACCAAGGTAGTAAACATCAAATTTGGGCCAGGCGTCGTGACGGTTAACCGCGTAAAGCCCCCAAATAGCCTGATTATGATCCAATCGGTCATCAAAACTACCTTGCGACGTTTTCCAGGGACGGCCAATAAAAGTGTCCAACTGCCAGGACTTAACCTGTGATGTCAGCCGTAATGCATCGTAGCGACGCCGGACGTTAGGCCCTTCCCTTGCGTCAACCAAACGACCTGAGCCCAAAGCAAGCTCTTGGCGCCCCAGTGTCATTTGCCAGTGTTCACCACCTGAGAACTGAAAGAACGCCTGCTGAAAACTTAGCCGGTTTTCATCTACCGGCGAGGGCCCCTGCTCCAAACCGGCCGACAACGCACTGTATAATTGCGTATATATCCGCAACGATGGTGAAAGACGCCAGTCTGCAAATACGACATAGCGTTGCAAAAAGGCTCCATCGCTACTATCGGTTGCATTCTGCCAGTTCGCACCATTCGTAACCGCATAGCGCCAACGGCCTTCCCCTCCGACACTAAGCAAGCCGTTCTTTGTCGGACGTAAACACTTGTATGCGTATTCATCGCTATCAAGGTTATCACGGCACCATTCAGACCAATTTTCATCCTGGCGCAGCCGTTCATAAGGTGGCGGCGTAGCTGCCGAAGCTACAGCCGTGATTAACAGAGATAACATCAAGCCAAGCGTCAACCTCATTTTTTGCCCTCATGCTTTGCATGGCTGGCTGCTATGTAATGCTCTACAACAGGTTTAGGCCCCTGGTGGTATGACAGAACAATATCCTGCACATCAGCATCAGCATGCGTCACCCGTTCGTGCTGCCGCAGATGCTCAAGCCAGGACTCAACCATAAAGTATTCGATATAGCGGCCTGGCTTTGCTGTGTCCTCAAATAAGCCCCAGGTGTATGCGCCATCGCGGTATCGTTGTGCTTTTAACCTGGTTGCCGCAAGATAGAATGCCTGCTTGTCATCTGAATTGACGAAGTATTCCAGGGTGATCATCACAGGCCCCCGGTCTTGTTCAATATCAACCTCGACAATAGGTTGCGGCCAGTGCATTGAGGGCGAGAGATCCATGCTTGCACCCACTTGTAACTTAAAGCGCCATGTTAATGGAATGATTAATACCAGGGCTGCAGCCGCGCAGAAAAGCGCATTACTAATCCCAAACACACTGGAGAGCTGCCCCCAGAACAAACTCCCCAGGCTCATCGAACCAAACATTACGGTAATAAACACGGCGAGTCCGCGGGCACGTACCCATTCAGGTAATGCCACTTGTGCAGATACATTAAGACTGGTAAGCACAGCTATCCAGCATGCTCCGGCAAAAAAGCAGCTGACTATCGCCAGTAGCTGGCTGTAGGCGCTGGCTAATGCCAGCATACAAAGCGCTGTGCCCACTGACCCTATAGCAACGAGTGTATCTGCACCAAAGCGCTTTTTTAATTGCGGCAGAACAAAAGCGCTGGAAACCGCCCCGACGCCGACTGCTGCCATCATTGAACCATAAAGGGCTGCATCACCATTAAGCAGGTTTCTGGCAATCAGCGGAAGGAGTGCCCAATAAGCACTGGCAAACAGGAAAAATGACAAAGCCCTGGCCAGCGTTGCTTTCAAAGGATCACTATGTAACGTGTAGCGCACCCCCGCCTTTAGAGCGCCAAGCAGATTCTCCGCCGGCAGCAAGCGAGGCGGTGTTGCTGAGGGTCGCCACCACAGCAGCGCACAAACAACCAACAAAAAGCTCAGACCATTAATTAAGAACGGAAGAGCAATTGAATAGCCAATAATAAAACCGCCAAGCGCCGGGCCAATGGCTCTGCTGATATTGATGCCAACACTGTTTATTGCCACCGCTTGTTGTAATGTGTTGCGCGGCACTAAGCCAGGTACAATCGCCTGCCAGGCGGGTGCAGCAAAGGCAGTGCCAATACCCAGCATAAAAGTGAACAATAGCAGTAGCGTAGGCGTCGCATTACCATGGTATACCACATAGCCTAAAGTCAAAGCGGTGCCCGCCATCACAAGTTGAACACCAACCAGTACCTTTCTTTTATTGACGATATCGGCAAGCGCACCGGCTGGTAACGCAAAAAGAAAAATAGGCAGTGTTGTTGCGGTTTGCACCAAGGCGACAAAAAGCGGCGAAGGGGAAAGCGACGTCATTAACCAACCGGCACTCACGTCGTGCATCCAGGTGCCAACATTCGACATCACAGTGGCTATCCATAACACCATAAAGTTGCGGGATGCAAAAGGCGCTAAAGCACCATTAGCTTGGCCATCTTGTGCTGTCTTGACAGAGGTACCAGTCATAAATGTTCTTACCCACCAGATTGATTAACCACGGACCGTTTGTATCCATCAAGCCTTTGGATCAAACATTGGCCTACCAGTGAGAGCTGCATTTAGCAGTACTTCACTCTGCAATACATCGCACTGGTCTGTGAGATTGCCATGCAAAATGGTGAAGCGATATTATCTATTTAGATAGTATCCCTTTATGGCACTCTGCTTAGCGAGAACAGGAACTGTAAATGGAGGCGAGCACGCATCGGTATTGCGACATGGATGTCGAAAATAATTAAGCCCCCTTATAGGGGGCCTACACAAAGCCACCGCCTATGGCGGTGGACTTTTACTGGTAAGACTATATTTTTAAAGTCCTTACTGCTGAATTTTTGTCTGTATAAATCAGATCCGTTTGCCCTCGCTTCCGTGTTCTAATTCTTCGCTTATAACAATAAATGCTGTGCAGCGGTCAGGTAAAGCGCGCCACCAATGATACTGGCGGCTACCACAAAGCGTATAGCTCCGGCGACAAAACCGTCAGCGGTCTGAAATCTGTCCCATAGATCCAGGCGTTTTTGTAAGGCGCGCTCTTCGCCCGGCGTGAGTGTGGGGTAGCTGTGCGGAACCTGTGAACGTGCAGGTGCCGGCATGGCTGTTGTACCCGCTTTTGCCCACCCGGCCACCTGGGCTTCGCTTACCAGCAATTGCTCCAGCGCTACCTGACGCAAGGCACCGAGCCAGTCGAGGGTAGCATTTAACCAGCTATCTGAGGCGTTAAGCCAATCGCTGATGTTGTGCTTATCGGGTGCAACGAAAGTGAAATCACCAAGTGCGTTGGCCCAGTTTTCTATTTCGAGCCGCTGTTGTATGCCAGTGTCTAGCTGTACCTGTGCGGCATCGCGATAAACAATAGCGAGGGCACGAAACACGTCCGTACCTGCTGCCACCAAACGCTTTAATTCACGCGAGCTGACATTGCGATCTGCGGTAACAACAGCGTACACATTGTTAAGCAACGCGCGGCTGTCGGCGATGTTGGCCTGCATATGATCGGCGTAATGCAACAGTGCCAGCAAGCCGGCCAGATACTCATCCCAGCCTTGTCCGAGTTTCTCAGCAGCGCGTTTGTGTGCCGTGCGACAGCGTTTATCGTGATTAAAAATCACTTCCTGTACGCCCGCGCATTCTATGCTGACGTCTTCAATGACTTTGGCTAATTCGCGTTTTTTAATTTCATTACCGCGAAAGCGAATAACGCCATCTGGTGGTGTGTAAAAACCGTCGCGCAGTGCAATTAACAAATCCCGCTCACGTTCGAGGGTACGCAATTGCTCCAATTTGCCAGACAAATCTTCCGGGTAAAGCTCGCTTAACGTGCTGATGGCCGAGTCAATGTTGCTTTCATAAAGCACATCTGGTTTGGCGGCATGCCGCACAAATGAGCGCCCGAGGTAAGCGCCGCGATAGCGGCTGTTTAAATATTCACGGGCGTATACCTTATCCAACAGGCTGAAAATTTCTTCATCCGGCTTATATTCCACGTCAAAGCGGCTGAGCAGTGTGCTGGTGAACTTTTCCTTTAACGCTTGCGCATCGTCAAAAATAATCCAGCTGCTGCGGTCGTCGAGCACGCCAGGCACATAGATTTTTTTGGCGTTTTGTTCACGTTCATGGTTGTAAGGATGCGTGGCCCACATCCGTGGCGGCTGCGCGATATCCGCGGTAAATACCCGGTGTTGCTCGGGGTTACTGGCGGGTACCTGCGCCACACAACCGTAGTCCGGATCGTTGAGAATACCGCTCATATGTTTGATCACACGCAGTTGCACGGCAAAAAGGTCTTTGCTGGCTTTACCTTCACGCACCTGATCATTTACAAAGCTTTGGGCGCGGTCCCAGGCTTCGTCGGCAGCTTGCAGTTTGTGTAGGGCGTGAATTAAGGCATCGCTACCGGTTACAGATACGGCGACTAAGTCGGCTTGAAATTCCATTTCACGCGACAGGGCGCGCTGGGCCAGCAAAACCAGATTAAAAATGGTTTCCATGGTTGCGCGTAGCGACCACACAATTAAGCGTAAAATCCAGCCAAACCAGGCAACACGTAAATCCACGTTCGACAAAAAGCGTAAAAAATTATCCAGGGCGTCGCGCTTGGCAATAATATGCGCGGCAATTTGCTGGGCAATATAAACCCAGTTACCAAGCGCCATACTGCGCTGGGCAAAGTGGCCAAACTCGTGGGCAAGCACGGCTTTTAATTCGCTAACGGTAAGGGCGTTGACCAACGGCAAACCAATTTCCAGATTCTTTTTCGATGGGAAGAAAAAATTCAGCAGCGATAAATCGTAAAACACACAGGCGTTAACCCTTGGTGACAAAAATACCCGGTGCGGGCGTGGTGCGCCGGTTTCATCCGCCAATCTGAATAAAAACCTGAACAGTTGGGGTTCAGATTGCGCGGTAACTTCGTACTCCTGCTCAATGCTGCCTTTTTTGACAAACAGCAGTGCCTTAACCATAAACAGGGTTAAGAAACCGGCTGATAATGCCACCAGCCAGGTAAACAAATTGCCTTGGCCTGTGGTAATGCTGGTATAGATCAAGCTGTAGGACGACCAGCCAAACCAGACGGTCAATAACAGATAAACCAGCACAAAGGTGATTAAACCAAGCACTGCCAACCAGACATGGCGTTTATGGGCCTTACTGGGTTTAGTCAGGTCGGGCGGAATATTGGTGGGGTTCGCAGGGTAAATACTGTCCATAACGCAATTCCTTTTTTTAACAGCGTGTAAGAGAGGATGTGTTGGGCATAGGAAATGCAACCTCCTATTTACCCTGACGCAAACTATCCTACCCGAAATCATTTACTGTTTAAATCCCGATAATAACGGTAACAGTAGTTTGCGTAACAGCGGTGCGGCTGAAAACTGAATGAGTACGGCGCTTAGTGTCATCATGGCGCTGGCCAGATATTTGGCACGGCGCGGTACTATGCCATGTGTGCGCCAGGCTAATACCGGCGGCCCCAATCGCAGCCACCACAATCCTGGCATAAGCATTATTCAGCTAAGCTTACATAAACTGTCTCATCTTTTCTGTGAACATTCAGTGAGCTTTACTCACGTTGCAATTAGCCGCTAACAGGGTACTGTGTATCAGCTCAGCTGATAGTATAAATCAGGAAAATTCGACGTTCTTTAAATCCGGCCGTCAGGAGGAATACTGTGAAAGCATCCGACTTATTTGTAAAAGCATTAGAAAATGAGGGCGTTAAGTATATTTTTGGCGTGCCTGGTGAAGAAAACCTCGATTTTCTGAATTCATTGAAGAACTCCGGCATCCGCCTGGTGCTCACCCGCCATGAACAAGGCGCCGGATTTATGGCCGCCACTTATGGCCGCTTAACCGGACAGCCTGGTGTCTGTTTCGCCACACTTGGGCCCGGTGCCACCAATCTTGTTACACCTGCCGCATTTGCCCAGTTAGGTGCTATGCCTATGCTGTTGATCACCGGGCAAAAACCTATCAAAACAAGTAAGCAAGGCCGGTTTCAAATTCTGGATGTAGTGGATTTAATGCGTCCGGTTACCAAGTTCACCAAACAGATTGTTAATGGCAATACCATTGCCCCGCTGGTACGTGAAGCCTTTCGTTTGGCCATTGAAGAACGGCCGGGAGCCGTGCATCTGGAATTACCGGAAGACATCGCGGCAGAGCAATGCGACAACACTATTTACCCGGCGATTGGCCATCAGCGCCCCCATGCAGCAACAGAGGTGCTGGACAAAGCCAGCGCCATGATAGAAGCTGCTACACGCCCACTGCTGCTTATTGGCGCCGGTGCTAACCGTAAAAGTGTCTGTGCGGCGCTAACCGCTTTTGTTGACGCTACCGGCATTCCATTTTTCACCACGCAGATGGGTAAAGGGGTTGTTGATGAGCGCCATCCGCTCTACCTTGGTTCGGCCGCCCTGTCTGATCACGATTTTTTGCACTGCGCCATTGCTAAAGCAGACCTGATTATTAATGTCGGCCACGATGTGGTGGAGAAACCGCCATTTTTTATGGAGCATGGCGGCAAACAGGTTATTCATGTCAATTTCTTACCTGCTGCTGTCGATGCAGTATATTTCCCCCAACTTAACGTGGTCGGCGATATTGCTTTCTCTGTTCCGCAGCTGGCGACACTTATCCAAACCCAGCAACATTGGGATTTTTCCTATTTTAATACCATCAAAACAGAACTGCAGCAGCATCTGGCAAAGTACGCTGCTGATACCCGTTTTCCGATGTTGCCACAACGGCTGGTGCATCTGCTGCGACAACGCCTGGACGACAATGCCATTCTCAGCCTCGATAACGGCATATACAAATTATGGTTTGCCCGTAACTACCCCTGTTATTCAGCCAATACCATGCTGCTGGATAATGCTCTGGCGTCGATGGGAGCTGGCCTGCCCAGTGCCATGATGGCTAAAATGCTGCAGCCTGAAACCCAGGTGGTGGCGGTATGTGGTGATGGGGGTTTTATGATGAACTCACAGGAATTGGAAACCGCCGTGCGTCTAAAGCTGAATCTGGTGGTGATTATCCTCAATGACAATGGCTACGGGATGATTAAATGGAAACAGCAAGACATGGGTTTTGCCAATTTCGGCCTGGATTACGCTAACCCGGATTTTGTTGGCTATGCCCAAAGTTTCGGTGCCCACGGCTATCGCATCCAACACGATGAGCACTTCAGGCAAACGCTGAACAGTTGCCTGACGTCTGCCGGCGTACATGTTATAGACCTGCCGGTAGACTATTCACTCAACCACGACATACTCAACGTATTGCTAAAAGAAAAAACCTGTCAATTATGATTACAGCGCGTGGTGGCTGCCCTTGTGGCCAGACAAACTGAGTTTTAGCTGCCTGCTGTAGGTTCTGCTGACTTTCAGTGACTTACTATTCCCTAAAGTAAGGTTGTACTCTGAATTGATTAACGGTTCGAGTTTGACCACATGCTGCAGGTTAACAATGGTTGATTTATGAATACGCAAAAAGCCGTCGGGCAGCACGTCGTTGATCAGGCTTTTTAATCTGGCCCGCATGACAAAGGTATCGTCCCGGGTGTGCACACACATATAGTCGCCGGCAGCATCTATCCATAAGATATCAGCATAAGGGATCAATTGCGCCGGGTGATGCCCATCCTGGATCACCAGCTTTTCCTGCTCAATGCGGTATGCACTGCCGGGCTCAGTCTGTCGGGTGCTATTGCCATTTAGCAAGATGTCGCGCACCTCCAGCATATGCTGTTTATTGCCGGGGCTATCAAGCCGGGACAACACCCTGGCAATCGCTTCAGCCAGACGCTCTTTTTTAACCGGTTTAAGTAAATAATCCAGTGCCCGCACTTCAAACGCTTTTACAGCATACTGATGAAAAGCAGTAACAAAAATAATCGCCGGGCACGATTCCGGCTGCAGCTGCTTGATCAGCTCAAAGCCCGATTTACCGGGCATTTCGATATCGAGAAAAATTAAATCCGGCGCCAACTGACTGATTAATGCCATGGCCTCATCAACACTACAGGCATGGCCAATAATGCTGATCTGTGAAAATGCCGCCAGCCGGATAGCCAGCCCTTCGATAGCGCTGTATTCGTCATCTACCAGCAAGGTTTTCAGCTGCTTCATGTATTGCTCTCTGCCGCTTCCAGCGGGATTGAAATACCGATCCAGGCACCACCTTTTTCATCATTGCCCAGATTAAACTGGCTGCTGCCCGGGTAAATCAGCTGCAATCGGTCCCGGCAGTTTTTCATACCAATACCATGCGAGGCCGGCTCTGCCAGGTTAAAACCGCTACCGCTATCGCTAACCCTGATGTGCAACCGGCTATCGTCGCAGCTAAAATTCACGGCAATAGCAATGTTACTTTTTGGCCCGATCCCGTGTTTCAAGGCATTTTCAACCAGCGGCTGCAACAATAACGATGGCATCAGTGCAGCAGTGCAGGCTTGCTCTGCACTGATCTGTACATTAAGTTCACTTTGAAAACGGCACTGCTCAATATCAACATAGGTTTGCAGTAGCACTATTTCTTCCTGCACGGTGATTTTTGCCAGCGGATCGGTATATAAACTGTAGCGCAAAAAGTCACAGAGTTTTTCCAGCATCGTTACCGCATTGGCGTTGTGCTGTTTAAGAATAAGGGTACAGATAGCATTGATACTGTTAAACATAAAATGCGGGTTTAGCTGGTAGCGCAACATTTTAAGCTGCGACTCTTTTGCCAGATGCAGCGCTTCAGCGGCTTTATGCTTTTGCTCGGCATTATCCAGATAGATTTTTATACCATAGTAACCGGCAGTCCAGGTTGCCAACATAGTTAACGACGCCGATGTCCAGGTACCAAAGTCGAACCAGGTCATCTGCTGCCACCAACTGCCATAAAACCACTGCAAGCTATGCCATTTAAACTGGGTCCACAGCAGTGAGGCCGCCAATAAACAGATAATATGCAAGCAAATGCTTACGCCGGCCGGTTCCAGCCTGAACCAGGCATATAACTTCCTTAGCAGCAGGGTAATAAAAAAACCGCAGCAGGTATCCAGCAGCAAGTGAGGCAGATGAATTGCCCAGGGTTCCTGGCCGGGCATTTTAATCATCAGTTCGGTAAGCAACGCATACGCTATCCAGCCACAATATTGGCATAACCAGAACAGCTGTGCTTTTGATTCTAACTTTATCAATTTACTTTCACTTCAATCACTTACTTCAATATCACTTCACTGCCTTAGCGCTGCTTAGCACTAAATATGGTGCCGGGCATAGGGCATACCCGACACCATATCAGCCTGATTACTGTGCGCAGTCAAGTAGCTGTGTGGTTTGCGCCACGCTGTTAACCAGCGCTATATCAGCCAGCGCCAAGCTAAACGGCTGTGTTGTGCTTAGCCGCAGGGCATCTTCTGCTACTTGTGGTGCCTTTGTACCTTCGCAGTGCAGCGGTAAAGCGATAGTACGCCATTGGCCGCGCTCAAGGCCAGTTAACAGCGGCTGCAGCGATTGAGAGCGCAAGCACAGCCTTTGCTGACACATCAGCTCAATTTTTACCTCTGCAGAGGGTACTTGATCAAGCCGGATACTCATTTGCAAAAATTTACTGTCGCCAAGCTTAGTTAATGGCTGCGCTGCAATGTATCTCAGGCTGGCACTGGCACTGCTCCCTTCAGTTTGCCAGACAAACTTCCGGCCATCTTCCTGATAGGCTAAATTAACTGACTGCATAGATAAACTTTTACCATCGCCACTCACGGCTGACGAGGTATTAACCGTTTTTTGCCCTGTTGTGCTGTCAGATAATGCCCAGCTCAGGCCATCGGCCAGATTTCTGACAAACAATGGCTGCTGTTCGCCGCTGCTTTGCTTTGGTGCTGCGCGGGTTACTTCTGACAGCTGCGCCAGCATAGCCTTGTCGGCGTAAGTAAGGCCATAGCCATAAGCAAACAACGGTTCGTACTGCGCATCTTTGACATTAAGCAGGTACTGATCATCATACTTTGGCCAGGAAAAGCTGAGCTTACCGCTAAAGTCGTACTGTATGTTGCCCTTGCTGTCGCTCAGTAACACATCAGCAATACCCTGCCCTTCAGAGCCGGGTAACCAGGCCGCGACAAAAGCATCAGAAGCATTCAGCTCTTTATTCACCCACAGCGGCCGGCCAGTTAAAAACACTGTTACCACAGGGATATTCTGCTGCTTTAAGCGTTGCAGCAGTGCTAAATCGCGCTTGTCAGCATACTGATATTCCAGCTGCTGAATATCGCCAAACCATTCTGCATAAGGCTCTTCGCCAATCACCACTATGGCAATATCGGGCTTGTTGCGGTATTGGCCATCAACACTGAGTTCTACCGTACCGCCTGCGGCTTCAATTTGCTGGCGTAAGCCGGCATACACTGACGTAGCATGGGGAAAATCAGCATTAGTGTTATCGGTGCCCTGCCAGGACACACTCCAGCCACCGGCCTGTTTGGCGATATTGTTTGCACCGTCACCGGCTATCAGTACCCGGCTTTTGGGCGAAATGGGCAGAATATTATTATTGTTTTTCAGCAGTACCAGCGATTTTCTTACTGCTTCTCTGGCCAACTCACGGTGCTCAGGCGCATTAAACCACTCTGGCTTTAAAGATTCCGGCCGGGTTGAGGGTTTACCACGGGTGAATACTCCCCAACGTATTTTTGCGCGCAAAAACCGCCGTACTGCATCATCAAGCCGTGCAGTAGTAATAACACCGTCTTTTACCTGTTGTACCGTATTGTGGTAAAAGGCTTCAAAGTGCTCCGGCACCATCATGACATCCACACCGGCATTAAAAGCCGCAGCGCACTGCTCTAAATCGCAGCCATCGACAAATTTATGCGCATTCCAGTCGCTGATGACAAAACCATCAAAGCCCATTTGCTGTTTCAGTACTTCTGTCAGCAGGTAGTGATCACCATGCACCCGCTTGCCGTTCCAGCTGTTAAAGGATGCCATCACTGACTGCACCCCGCTGCTTATCGCAGTGTAGTAACCGGCGGCATGAATATCACGCAGGCTTTGCTCATCGGCCAGCGTATCGCCACGGTCAATGCCATTCTTTGTGCCACCATCGCCGATAAAATGCTTGGCAGTGGCGATACGGTGATAAAAACTAAGAAAATCATCGCCAATATCACCTTGCACCCCGGTTACCATCGGCCCGGCATAGGCAGCGACAATCTCAGCATCTTCAGCGTAACTTTCATAGGTGCGGCCCCAGCGATCATCTCTTACCACTGCAACGGTGGGGGCAAACATCCACTCTATACCGGTGGCCGCCACTTCTTTGGCGGTAGCCCGGCCGATGCGGTGAATTAAATCCGCATCTCTGGCGGCGCCCAGGCCAATATTGTGGGGAAACAAGGTCGCACCAAACACATTGCTGTGGCCATGCATCGCATCGGTACCCCAGATAGTGGGAATGCTGCTGCCATCTTCACTATCGTCAACCGAAGCGGCATACATTTCATCGGCATACTTAAGCCAGGTTTTGGCATCCGCCTGCTTCTGGCCATAGGGCGCAGTGTTGCCACCATTAAGATAAGAGCCAAAGCCGTACTTGCGCATTTGCTCAACACTCAGATAACCAATCTCCGGCTGGACTATTTGCGCCACTTTTTGCTCTATGGTCATGCTTGCCAGCAAGGCATCCAGCTGTTGCTCTGTCGCCGGATCGGTTTTTAACGCCGTGTCAGCTTTTGGCCAGCTAACTTTTGCTGTATCTGGGGCGGTATCTGCAGCAATGCTGCTAAGCGGAAATAGCAGCGAGCCTAACAAAAAGGTGTTGCGAAGCGCTGCGTCTGATAATGAAAACATAATGGGATCCTTTGCATCTGACACGGCAATACATCGAAATTGCCGTGTCAGACACCTGCTCTTTAATGGGGAATATATTCAATGAAGTCGTAATAGGCCCAGGCGTTGCCACCAAAGTACTGGCCGGGAAAGTAAAAGCCATCCTGAGAGTTGTCACCGTGCCAGTGATTAAGCATAATTTTGGTATTATCTACCGGCCAGGCATAGGCAGGTATTTCATCAGCGGCCAGATAACCATCGCCATTATCTTTATAAACCGTTCTGATAGTTTGCTCATTACCCGCAGCATCAAATACATACCAGCGGATTTGAGTTGCACTCCAGTCAAAGCCGATGGTCAGCAGATTTTGCTGAATATTCAGCCCATACTGGCCAAGATCAATATCCAGCTCCCAGCTTTGATAAGTGCCGCCTTGTGGCTGATAAATCACGTTGGTGTGCACCACATTGCCAAGCGAGGGTAGAAACTCAATATCAATTTCCTGCCAGGCCCGGCCTGGCGCATCCCACCACGAGGTATAGGTAAAAATAGACGCCACGGTACCGGGGGTATTGCCGGTTCTCAGCGCACCCTGCACTTTACCGTAGCGATAACTGTTGCGGCTTTGCAGCTCTGCGCAACTGCCCTGGCTTAATGCCAGCGTAATGCCGTGCGAGCTGGGTGAAACCATGCCCGGGGTGAAGGTACAACCAAAAGGCGAGCCGTTATCGCCACTTCTGGCAGACCACAAACTGCTGTTAAATCCCCAGCTAAAGTCATCTTTAAAATAGGCGGCCTGCACTGTAGTGATACTGCAAAAACAGCATGCGGCAAACATAACGGGTTTTACTATGTTTTTCATACTAATGTCCTGTCTGTTACGCGATGCTACGCCCAGGCCAAAATACCAGTCCGGGCGCATAATTAGCGGCTGTTTAGAAATTAAAGCCTGCTCTGATGCCATAGTAACGTGGCATACCAAAGCTGCCTTTGTTGATGCCTTTGCCGGTGTTATTCCAGTACTGCACCGTTTCATCAGTGGCATTATTAACAAACACTTCGGCGTACCAGCCCTGGCTTTGCGGTTCATATTTTAATGAGGCATTAACCATGGTATAGGCGTCACGTTTATCGGTAATGTACTGCGCGGCTTCATCACTTACCGCGAAGTCCATGTCATCCAGATGCTTATCCAGGTTCCAGACAGTGGTGTAAGATTTATCTTTCCAGCTCAGATTCAACCAGCTATGCACATAACCAAAGCGGCCTAAATCAAAGCTGTGGGTATAGCTGACATTAGCGGTAAACCGTGGCGTCATGGCCAGATCATTGCCCTTAAGATTAGTTGTCAGTAGGGTATTTTCCGGATCGATTGATTCTTCATAGGATAAGTTAAACAAATACTCCGGATCGTAATCCCACTTGGTGATCCAGTCTTTTGTCACGCGGGCGTGCGTCCAGGTGGCATAGCCGGTAATACGGCCGTTCTGATAAGGCTTCCAGTCAAATTCAAACTCAATACCCTTGATGGTTGAGCCCGGCACGTTTTGCGTGTAATACGCAATAACCGGCTGGTTTTGGAAATCCAGCACCGGCATGCCGTTTTCATCAAGGATCGGCGCGCCGTTTTCATCTTCAACCGGCGATAAACGCTCAACATTGCCAATTGAGCCGACAGAGGCATATTGCATATCGGTATAGTCGGTGTAGAAAAACGCCGCTTGCAGGTTTAGTGAGTTATTCAGGAAACTTGATTTAGCACCCAATTCTAACGTCAGTACTTTTTCCGGATCAAACTGGGTTTCAAACCGGCTTACCTCACCGGTTCTGTCGTTCACCACTTCAAACACATCACCAATACCGCCGGCTTTAAAGCCTGAGGCCAGATAGCTGTACAGCATGGTGTCCTGGCTCAGGTTGTAGTCCAGCCCGATTCTAAAGTCATGATTACGCCACTGGCCTTTATTGTCATTAGCAAAGAAAGACGCATACAGCGCAGGGTCGTTAAAATAATCTACCGGTAACTCATTAAGTCCAGTGCGGTTGAACCAACCCGGCGCACAGCCATCGGCGTTAGAGCAGCGATAAGTGCGGCCGCCCTTATCCTGCTTGGTTTCATGGCTGTAACGGTAGCCAAAGGTAGCGTGCAAGTCATCAGTAATATTGTAGGTTGCCTGGCCAAACAGCGCATAAGCTTTGGTGGAACGATCCGGCTGATCCCAAAATGCTTTGTCATCCATCGGGTTGTCGTAATAACCCAGTGTCGTTGTTTTTTCATAGAAGTAATTCACGCCGGTAATCCATACCAGATCGCCAAATTCGTTGGACTGGAGCTGAATTTCTGTCGAATAAGATGTTGCACCGGTACCTTTAAGGAAATAGATAGCGCCATCCCAGGGGTCAAGCCCGGTTTCACTGTCCTGGGCGGACGATCTGTCCATGTTCTCATAGCCCACCTGCCATACCAGGCTTAATTCATCGTTAAGACTGTAGTTCAGCGTGTTGCGCAGATAAGTGATATCCAGCTTCAGCTCACCCGGTACGTTAACTACAGCCTGATAAGTGTTGTCGCTGGGTAAAAACGATGAGCAATCGCCGCCATATTCGTCAGGCCGGCCACGCAGCTGATCGCAGTTAACCAAATCCAGCGTGCCGGCACTGTTGTTCACATATTGCTGAAAAACGGTATGGTTGCTAAACAGCCCGTGTGCCGGTTGCCACAGTGTACTGATGCGAAACGAGTGCTCATTGGCATTATTATAAAAATCTTTCTTGCCGGCCGGGGTTAGCGCCCGAACCCGCTGCGCTTCAGGATCGGTACCGGCACCGTCTATCCACCAGTTTTCGCGCTGTGTTACGGTAGAGCCAATGCCCTGGTAAGAGTCTTCAGAAATCACCGGCGCGTTCAGTACATCTTCGCTAAGGCGGCGTGTATCGTACTGGTTCGGATCCCAATAGCCTTCCAGGTAAGAGTCGCGTTTTAAGCCTTTTGCCGCAACACGCACAGCAAACTCGTCACTTAGCGGTATATTGATAAAACCGCCGAGGTTTTTGCTGTTAAATCTGCCGGCTTCGGCATTAATATTACCGGCAAAACCAGTGAAATCGGGTTTCGCCGATATCACATTGATACTGCCAACGGTAGAGTTACGGCCAAACAGGGTGCCCTGCGGCCCGCGCAGTGCCTCTACCCGCTCAACATCGTACATCAATGCCAGGGCGCCCTGCATCCGCGGCGAGTAAATGCCGTCCAGGTGCACGCCAACGGCCGGGTCGCCCAGTTCGGTAATATTGGTAGAGCGCACACCGCGCATAGAAATAACCGGCGCCGCCTGATCGGTCGCGGTTGAGATATCCAGACCCGGCACTAAATCGGCGATATCTTTTACGTTATTAACCCCGCTTTGCCGCAGCTGCGCTTCACTTAATGCGGATATGGCAACTGGCGTTTCCATTAGTCTGGTTTTACGCTTGGTAGCAGTAACCGAAATCACTTCAATTGCAGTATCGTTTTTTGCTGCTTGTTTTGCTGCATCGTCCGCTGCCGGCTCAGTTTCCTGCGCGGCCAGCGGTAATGAAAAAGCCATCACGATGGCCATGGTTATAGTATTAAGCTTTTGCATGTCTTATCCTCCCCGGATGTACTTAGTTTTTTGCAGGCACAACTACCCTGCTGTTGTTATTTTTTTAAGCACTTTAGTCGGGGTATCTGAGCGAAGGCTATATCATTTCGGTAAAGCGAACCTCTGGTAATACAACCCGATATTTTGGCTATGGGAGGGAGTGATTCTAATCGGTAAGAGCACAGCTATAAGTTCAGAAAAAACGCCCCTCATTGAGGAGCGTTTTGTTATTTATTATGTAGTCTGTGTCAGGGCCCAGCGTAATATGCGGGCATACATCCATTGCCTGGGCCCACGCGGTTCTGCCAGCCCCATGCGGGATAATGCTTCAGGTGCATCAGGGCCACCGCGCAGCAGCGCGCCCAGCGCTTGTAATTTTGTCTGTTTCAGCCGCTTCAGGCGCTGTAAAGCCGCCACCAGCTGTTGTTCCAGCTCAGTAAAATCACTGCCAAAAGGGTAACGGGGTAAATTGCCGGTTAATCGCAGCGCATTTAAACGTGCCTCGATGCTTGCAGGAGTATTTGCCGCCGCAGCAGCGGGAATAGTCCAGTTTGCATCCAGTTTACCGGCTGCCACCGCCTTACTTGTTAGTTGTTCCTGAAAACGGCTATCACTGACACAAATAAGCGCTTTTATGCACTCCTCGTCTGTCGCGCCACGTAAATCAGCAATACCGTATTCGGTAACAACAATATCCCGCAGATGGCGTGGAATAGTGCAATGGGGATATTCCCAGACAATACCCGATGTTATCCCGCCACCACTTTGGCGGGTACTGCGCAGCATCAGGATCGAGCGGCCACCACGCATGGCATGTGCCATGGCAACAAAGTTGTATTGCCCACCTACTCCGGACACCAGCTGATGATCTTTGAGGCCATCAGACGTTGCCGCGCCGGTTAAACTCACCATCATACAGGTATTGATAAAGCGGGCTTTTTGCCGCTGTAACTTCTCCAGCGTCGGGTTGCCACCATATAACTGGTTGATCCGGCCAACCGAGCTCATGCGAAAACGTGGCCACTCAGGCTCAGTCAGTTGACGTAACCAGCGGTAAAAATCCTCAGAGCCGAGAAAAAATGCGGCATCTAACAAGGCGCCACTGCCTTCGATACCGGCCTGTTCACCAAGGCGCCCGGCATTGGCCAGCGTCTGCAAATGTTCATTGTCAAACACTTCCCGCTTGAGGATCCCGGCTTGGTACAAATGCATAAAACCATCGAGAAACATTTCACTGGCGCCATAAAGCCCGCAATCAAACCGGCCATAGCCGCCAACAGCTTCAATTAGCGGCTGGCCTGGCAAGGCCTGGTTAAAACAGGCCCCATAGGCCTCATTGTGGTGCTGGCGTTGAATTAAGCTGTACACCAGAGCATCACTGAGCGAACCAATGCCAATTTGCAGCGTACCGCCGTCGGCCACCAGCGCGCTGGTGTTCATCCCGACAGCGTAATCCTGTATAGATACCGGGCTGCGGGGCAAAGCAAACAGCGGCTGCTCTGGATTATCGTTGATAATTTGGTGAAAAAAATCTTCGCTCACCACCGCATCGCCAGCCATAAAGGGCAGATCCGGATGCACCTGCGCCAACATCAGGCACTTTTTGTCAGAACGATGGCGCAGCTCCTCAACCAGATCCAGCGTAACATCAGGGTTGCTGCTCAGGCTGTACTCCCAGCCTGACGCAGTCGCCCGCCGCGCAACCAGTTGTAAGATCAGATTAACCCCGCGGTCGGCCAGATCCCGTGCAACATGGGTATAGTTACTGGAAACATAATAGCGCTGCGCCTCAGCATTACCCAACATACTACCCGACTGAAAATAAAATTCTGTAACGGTAATATTGGCAGGTAGCTGCTGTGCAGCCAGCGCATCTGCATAAGCCAGCCGTGGATAGTCTTCACCAAAATGGCGTTTGACAAAGGGCTGCAAAAAACGCGCTTCCAGTTCGCTGCCAGGTTTAGGTGGATTAAGCGACAAGGCGGTGAAGATATCCAGGCGGATACTGGTGTCCTGACAGGCCCTCTGGTAAAACGCATTGATTAAACGGTTAGGTTTACCCAGGCCCAGTGGCAAGCCAAGGACCACATGCTTGCCAATTTGAGCTAAAACCTGATCAACGATATCAGCATAATCATTATTACTCATTGCTTTAACTTCATCTCCGTATTCTGTACCACAGCATTACTGCACTGTACTACATTAACCAAAAGATTGGGTTAACCAAAAGATTGCATTGCCCCACAGCGCTAACAACCAGACACTACCAAACATTAGCAGACAATATTCCTAACTGAAGGTGCTGTTGATTATTCACTTGGATATCTCATTGTTTTTCAAGCGAAATACGGTTAATAACGTCGTCATATTGGCTTAAATCAAGAAAAGCGATAACTTCAGTTGCGCGCAGATCCTGCAGGCGGAAAATCCAAACAAAACTGTTGTTATAAGGCGCCCCGTCAGCGGCAACCCCAGCCCCATCCCAGTAAACAACAACGTCATTACCATCCGCCCAGATGTCGTTCACTGTTGGTTTAACGAACGAAGAAAGGCGTGCCGCGAATGGTGCTACTGCCTGCTGAATAAATACATCGCGGCCCCGGTAAGTGCCCGCTGCCGGGCTCGTTCCCTTGATAGTCCAAACTACGTCGGGTGACAGCACATCCTGAAAAAATGTCCCGCCACCGTCAGCCCAGTGCTGAAACGCTTGCGCAATAAACTGTCTGTTTCGTTCGGTTATTGCAGCATCAGGTTTAGCTAGTGCAAAATCACTGCCCGTCAAAGCTAAAACCAGCGCCACTGTGGTCATAAAGGGTCTTGGCATTGTCATATCGGTTCTCCTGTTGTTGAGTTTTGCGGCTGTTTCTCAATATGTTTTGTGCAAAACATAATGTGGCTCAGGAAGAACCGATAGCGATAGCATAAAAATCTTAAGTTCTTGCATGATTATCCGAGCTGGATTTTATTGCCGTAACGGTAAGCGTTGTGCCCGCTGCAGACGACCACGCCTGAACACCAGCACCATAATAAGTCCCAAAATAGCGGTACCGGCACCAGCCAAAGGTACGGAGCTCAAGCTAAAACCGGTATTGATCATCGCTGCGCCAAGCATTGCACCTAAAGCATTACCAAGATTAAAAGCACCTATATTCATGGCCGACGCTAAACTTGGCGCCTCTTTCGCCTCTTGTACAACTAAAGACTGCAGTGGCGGCACCAGCGCAAAACTGGCGATACCCCATAAAAAGATTAACGGAGCGACAATTATCTTCGATGATACTGCAGCAGCAAAAACCACTAATAACAGCGCTACGGCTATTAAAGAAAATACCAGGGTTAAATCCAGCGAGCGATCGGCGAAGCGGCCGCCAAGATAATTACCAAGTGACAACCCCACGCCGTATAAAACCAGCATCGCAGTAACAAAAACGGTCGAAGCCTGAGTTTCATCCTGTAAAATTGGCACTATGTATGTAAACACGGTGAACATGGCACTTGAGCTGACAACGGTTAATAACAGTGCGACAAGCACAGGCCCTTTAGTGAGTACCCGCAGTTCATCCCGCACATTCGCTTTGCGCTCACTAACAAGAGGCGGCAATGACATACGTAACGCTACCATAGTAATTACACCAATCACTGCCATAGCAAAAAAAGCCGGCCGCCAGCCAACTACTTCACCAATGTAAGCCGCCAGGGGCACACCGCCTATGGTGGCTATAGTCAGGCCGGAAAACATTGCCGCCACAGCACCGGCACGTTTTTCCGGCGGTACAACACTCATGGCAACGATAGCGCCCACACCAAAAAAAGCGCCGTGATTAAACGAGGTAATAATGCGCCCCAGCAACAATACGTTGTAACTGTCGGCCACGGCCGAGATCAAATTACCTACGGTGAAAATTGCCATCGATAACAACAGCAGGTTACGCCGCCCCATATTGGCAAACACTAAGGTCATAAAAGGTGCACCAACCAGCACACCAAAAGCATAGGCGCTGATTAACATCCCGGCGGTGGGAATAGACACCGCTAAATCATTGGCAATAACAGGTAACATTCCCATGGGAGAAAATTCCGTCACACCAATACCAAAGGCGCCAAGCGCCAGCGCAAGCAAAGGAATATTGATTTTCATATAAACTCTCGTTAATTTGTGATGCACGAGAATATAACCAATGGCAAACTCTTGAAAAAGTAGTGCTGGATATATTCAGTTTTGCATTGGAGTCACAAATGAGCCACGGAAAGACCGATAGAACAGCTGAAATGGAAACCTTTTTGTGCGTGGCCTGCACCGGTAGTTTAAGTGCTGCGGCGCGTGAACTGGAGCTTACCCCTTCGGCAGTCAGCCGGATTATGACCCGGCTTGAAAAGCGCCTGGGTGTCAGGCTAATTGTCCGCAGTACCCGCCGTTTGCGTTTAACCAGCGAAGGTGAATCTTATGCGCTTGCCGCCCGGCGGATTTTGAAAGATTTAGACGATACCGAAACGGCTATTGCCAACCGTGGCAGCCCAAGTGGCAATATTAAAGTTAGTACTGCAACAGCACACAGCCGCCTGACAATAGTACCGTTGATAAAAGAATTTCTGCAGCGCTACCCTGACATCACCGTTGAAATAGATGTGTCAGATCAAATCCGCGATGTTAGCGCAGGCCATGTCGATGTTGCGATCCGCTTTGGTCAACTGGCAGATAACGGCCTGCACGCCCGGCGCCTTGGCGAAACCGGAAGAGTTGTGGTGGCTTCACCTGAATATCTGGCAAACGCCGGTGTACCGCAAATACCGGCTGATTTAGCCCGGCATAATTGCTTAGACTTCAGTTTTCGCCGCTTAGAGCCGGGTTGGCCGTTTCGTGAAAATGGCCGCGATTTTATCCTCGCCATCACCGGCAACGTGCTGGCAAATAATGGCGAAACCCTGGTGGAACTTGCACTACAGGGTATCGGTATTACCAGGGTTGGCAGTTTTCATGTGCAGCAGGCACTGGCAAGCGGCCAACTGGTGCCGTTACTGGAAGAATACAACCCGCAAGACCGTGAAGCCATACATGCGGTTTTTATTGGTGGTAAAAATATCCCGGCAAGAATACGGGTATTTGTTGATTATTTAGTTGAGAAGATGATAAATGCTCAATAATAACAGTAAGATACACTAAATCTGCGGCACATAAAGTGATCGGAAAAACCATAATCATCAACTGATCGACAATGTAATCACTGGCCTCAGTAAAGACAAACCAACTGACACTCGCACCGCTGAGAAACTATAAGGTACGCACTATCCAACCCATAATTATACTCCTACATAGCACTTAATGATTTTCTGAATCGTTGCAGTGAAAAACTAAACAGCAGAGTACCAATCAGCAGCAAAGCCAGCATCTGCGGCCAAACCACACTCAGCCCCGCTCCACGGTACAAAATAGCCTGAGAAGCTGATACAAAGTGCGTATTGGGCGCAGCCAGCATAATAATTTGAATAAGATCGGGCATACTTTCTCTGGGCGTCATACCGCCGGATAATAATTGCAGCGGCAATAACACCAGAATAAGCAACAAGCCAAATTGCGGCATAGAGCGCGCAACTGTCGCCATAAAAATGCCCATAGAGGTAGTGGCAAACAGCTGCAAAGCTGTACAGAGCAAAAACAGCAGCACAGAACCTTCCACCGGCACAGCCAACACAATTTTAATCATTACCATTAAAGAAAACGCTGTAGCCACCAGCACCACCAGGCCCATAGACAGAATTTTCGATACCATAATCTCCCCTGGCGTGACCGGCATCACCAGTAAATGTTCGATAGTGCCATGTTCACGTTCGCGAATAAGAGCCGCGCCCGTCAGGATAATGGAAATCATCGTGACACCGTTGACAACTTCCATTAAGGAACCAAACCAACTGGCGGTTAAGTTAGGGTTAAAGCTGGCTCTAAGTACTAAATCCACCGGTAAGCTGCTATTCAAGCGTTGCCTTTGGCTGAATTCACTGATTTCGCTGCTGACAATTTGCTCTATATAACCACTGCCACTAAAAGCCTGGCTGATGCGCGTAGCGTCAACACTCAATTGCACTTTGGGCGAGCGTCCTGCCAGGGTATCCTGCTCAAAAGCGGGCGGAATATTCAGCACAAAACTGTAGACTCCGGCATCCAAAGCCGCATCTACTTCCGACAAACTAATCAGCTGGGGTGGTATAAAATAAGGCAGATAAAAAGCGGAGATGATGCGGCTGGATAAGCCGGATTGATCTTCATCCACCACTGCTATCGGCGCTTTATGTAAAGTTTCAGGCATAGAAGTGCCTGCTATATATATGTTGGCGCTAAAGGAATATAAAATTAGCAGCAACATCATAGGGTCACGCCACAGGCTCCAGAGCTCTTTTACACCCAACCGGTAAACATTCGCCAGTTTATGCTGCATGCTTAACGCTCCTGTTTTTTCAGCAACAGCGCTGAAGCCAAAATAATTACAGGTA
Organism: Gammaproteobacteria bacterium HGW-Gammaproteobacteria-15; assembly: GCA_002840125.1. Lineage (GTDB taxonomy): Bacteria > Pseudomonadota > Gammaproteobacteria > Enterobacterales > Alteromonadaceae > Alishewanella. Next base: position 180,822 of record PGZF01000002.1, on the reverse strand, counting down.
CTGCTAATGCCATATGCAGCACAGCCGGGTATATGTCAGACAGCTGTAAAGCTTTACTGAATACGCCCCTGCTGATGGTCAGAAAAAAGCTGGCTGGATGAATTTCACCAATAAGGCGACCTGCCCCTTCCAAAGCTGACACCGGCGTAATCATGCCGGCAAACTGTACTGCGGGAATAATGGTGCCAAGCACTGACACTAAAATGGCAGCGATCTGACTTTTGGTAAAAGTGGATGCAAATAAACCAAAGCCGGTAGAAAACAACACAAACACCAAAGCACTTAAACTTAAGGCCCAAAAACTGCCAGTCAACGGCACGTTAAACAAGGTGATAGCGGTAACTAACATCAGTAAAAAGTTAATAAAAGCCAAAGCTATATAAGGCAGTTGTTTACCCAGTAAAAACTCCAGCCTGCTGACCGGAGTAACATATAAATTAATAATGGATCCCAGTTCTTTTTCCCGCACTACTGACAAGGCAGTTAATACTGCGGGGATCATCAGCAATAGCAAAGGGATGACAGCGGGCACCATAGCGACCAGACTTTTTACATCAGGGTTATAACGAAAACGCGTTTCAACGGCTGAGCTCAGGCTGCTGGCATCGGTGCCCAGGGTTTCAGTCGCCTGTATTCTGAGCCAGTGCAAGTGCATGCCCTGCACATAACCCTTGATGGTTTCAGCACGGTTTGGCATAGAGCCATCCACCCAGGCAGCGACAGACACTTGCTGGCCACGCGATAAATCGCGGCCAAAACCATGCGGAATTTCTATCGCAAGGGTGATATCACCACTGCGCATACGCTGGTCTATCTCCTGCTGGCTCTTTAAGGGCGGTTTCTCTATAAAATAACGGGAACCGGATAAATTCAGCACATAATTCTGGCTGAGGACAGACTGGTCCTGATCCAATACGGCAAAGGTCAAATCTTCTACATCCATGGTAATGCCATAGCCAATAAACAACATCAGTACCAGACTACCCAGCAGTGCCAACGCAGAGCGGATAGGGTCGCGCCTGAGCTCCAGGCTTTCGCGCTGAGTAAAGCTCCAGAGTCGCTGCCAGCTAAAACCTTTTTTAACCGGCTCTGCTGTCTTTGCCGGGGCTAAATTAATGTCGCCCTCCGTACTGTTATCTCTGCCACCAGCCTGCTCAAGATAACGAATAAAAGCCTGCTCCAGATTATCTGCCTGCTGATTGGCAACAATTTGCGCCGGGGTATCACTGACCAGCACTTTGCCTGCATGCATCAACGAAATCCGATCACAACGTTCGGCTTCGTTCATAAAGTGGGTAGAGATAAAAATGGTCACCCGATCCTGCCGCGCTAAGTCAATCATCAGCTGCCAGAAGTTGTCGCGGGCTATAGGATCCACACCAGAAGTCGGCTCATCCAGAATAAGCAGCTCAGGCTGATGCACCATAGCCACAGCCAGTGATAAACGCTGTCGCATGCCAAGCGGCAAATTATCAGGCAATAAAGCGGCCACCTGTTGCAAGCCAAAACGTTGGCTCATTTCAGCGACACGGTCGCTAATTTGCCCTGCTGGCACATGAAACAATCGGGCGTGTAATTCAAGATTTTGTTGTACCGTCAGTTCTGAGTATAAAGAGAAGGCCTGCGACATATAACCGACTCTTTTGCGGGTAGAAATATCGTCCGGGTTTAACGTCTGGCCAAATAGCAAAGCCTGACCTGACGTAGCGGGAAGCAAGCCAGTTAGCATTTTCATAGTGGTAGATTTGCCACACCCATTGGAGCCGAGAAAACCAAAAATCTCGCCTTTTTTTATCTGAAAACTGACGTTATCTACCGCTTTAAAATCACCAAACACCATGCTTAAGCCAGCGGCCTCGATGGCTATGCTATCGTCGCCATCCACCAAAGGTGGCACTACAACAGCCTGGTAGTCTTGTTTGGCCGATTCTGGTAGCAACTGAATAAAAGCCGCTTCCAGAGCCTGGGTTTTGGTCTGTCGATGTAACTCGGCCGGACTGCCGCTAGCCAGCACCTGGCCTGCATTCATGGCAATCAGCCAGTCAAAACCTTCGGCTTCATCCATATAGGCCGTGGCAACTATTACGCTCATCTGCGGCGAGTTTTGGCGTATCTTCTGTATTAATTGCCAGAACTGACTACGTGCCAGCGGGTCAACCCCCGTGGTGGGTTCGTCAAGGATCAACAATTTAGGATCGTGAATTAAAGCGCAGCATAAGCCCAGTTTTTGCTTCATACCACCGGATAACTTACCGGCTGGCCGCTGCAAAAATTTATACAAGCCTGTGGCTTTGGTTAGCTCGTCAATACGACGACGCCGCTCTGCAGTTTTATGGCCAAATAAACGGGCGAAAAACTGCAGGTTTTCCTCCACCGACAAGGTCAGATAAAGATTTTTACCTAGCCCCTGGGGCATATACGCAATATCGGCGCACACTGCATCGCGGTGGCTACTACTGGCCATATCACCGCCCAGTACCTGCACTGTGCCTTGCTGAATAACACGGGCCCCGGACAATAAAGACAATAAGCTGGACTTACCCACCCCATCAGGCCCGATTAATCCCACCATCACACCGGCAGGAATTGCCAAAGAAATACCATCCAGCGCTTTGGTTTTACCGTAGCTAAGTTGCACCTGCTGTAGCCGTGCAATAGTTGCTGGCTCTTTTGCTACAAGCTCGCAAGTCACTGCACCAGCTCCGGTAAAAAGTCTGGCCAGGGTTGGCTGCTATCCAGGCGCAGATAAGCTACGCCCGGCAAACCGGTTTTCACTTTAGTTTTATGCTTAAGCAGCAATTCAGGGTTAATTTTAGCTTTAACTCTGAACATCAGCTTTTCACGCTCACTGGCAGTTTCTACAGTTTTGGGGGTAAACTGCGCCACGTCAGCTACATAAGACACTTCTGCCGGTATCGACACATTCGGTACTGCATCCAACACCACCCGTACTTCACTGCCTACTTCAATCCGGCCAGCTAAAGCTGAAGGTAGAAAGAAGGTCATATGTACATCTGTAACATCAATAAGGCTTAACACTTTACCACCTGCGGCAACAATTTCGCCGGTCTGGGATATGCGGTACTGAATACGGCCCGATCGCGGCGCTTTTAGTTGATTGTCGGTCAACTCAGACTGCACCCGCGCTACCGTAGCGCGGGCGGCATCCACAGCAGAAGCTGCTGAATTAATTTGTGCTTCGGCCGAAGCAATACCGGCCACAGCGGCGTCGATCTGAGCTTTGGCCGAACTGACAGCCGTTTTAGCACTGGTGACTAAAGTATCGTTATCTTCGGCTAGCTGCTTAGACACAGAACCCGTTTCAGCCAGAGTGCCGGTGCGGTTGGCTCGGCTTCTGGCTGCGACCAGCTCAGCATTACGCTGGATTAATAACGCTTCCAGCGCGGCCTTTTCGCTTTTGCGTTGCAATAACTGACTTTCTGCCGTCACTGTGGCACTTTGCGCCTGACGCAATTGGGCCTCTGCCTGGTGCAACTGTGCCACCAGAGAGTCAGATTCTACTGTGGCAACCAACTGGCCTGCTTCAACAAAATCCCCTTCGTCTACCAACAGCTCTTTAATCCGACCCGCAGTTTTGCTGGCAACGGCAATTTCAGTGGCTTCAATACGGCCATTACTTTTCAGCAAATTATCTGTTTCATCTCCTGTAAAATTCAGGTAATACAACACCAGAGCCACGCTAAAGGCCCCTGCGGCCAACAGTACTTTTGTTTGTATTCCAGTCATCATCCGTTTTACCTTAGAACGTGTTAGTTAAACCGGCCTGCAATTGCAATAAAGCCATGTTTGCTGCCTAAGCTACAACATCACTCTACGCCACTTTATGATCAACTTCTTTGATTCAAACCAAGTTCAAGCCAGCTTTAAGCCATCAATGCCGGTAACCAAAGCGGCAATAACAATTCATTGCCCGTTACACCAGCGATGGTTAACATGATAGCTGGTCGACGGAGACAGTGTATGCAATGGAAACAAACAGTAACGGGAGTATTAATACTCGTGGCGACAGCCTGGGGTTGTCTGGCATTGTGGTTTCAGCAACCCCAGCAGTTTAGCGCTCTGGGTTTGGCAGTATTGGCCGTGTGGAGCCTGCTGGGCGCTATTTCTGTTGTTACGCTGTTGTGGTGTTACCAATGGCGCTACCGCCGTAGTTTACTTGGCGCTTATATGCTGTCGGCCACGCTGCTACTGGTTTGGTGGTACAACATTTCCCCGTCGCATGAGCGGGATTGGGCCGATGATGTTGCTTATCTGCTGCAACCCGAAATACAGGGCGATCAGGTTACGCTGCACAATGTACGTAATTTCGAATGGCGTACTGAAACTGATTACACACCTAACTGGGAAACCCGCAGTTACGACTTAAACCAGCTGGTTTCTGCCGATTTGGTTCTCTCTTACTGGATGGGGCCGCACATTGCGCATACGCTGGTTTCATTCGGCTTTGCCGATGGTCAGCAACTGGTATTTTCGCTGGAGATACGTAAAGAACGCCATGAGTCATTTTCGGCCATCGGTGGTTTTTTCCGCCAATTTGAGCAAGTGCTCATCGCCGCAGACGAACGGGACCTTATCCGCACCCGCAGTAATGCCCGCGGTGAGGACGTCTATCTGTATAGTCTGGCCATTCCACCAGAGCAACTGCGCACGCTGTTTCTGGGTTACTTAGAGGCTGCTGAGGCACTGCGCACCACACCTGATTTCTACAATAGCTTAACCAGCAACTGCACAACGATAGTGTTTGATTTAGCCCGCCACATAGCGCCGGGGATCCCGCTGGATTACCGTCTGGTGTTGTCAGGCCACTTTGCCGAATATGCTTACGATTTGGGCGCTCTGGTGCCGGAACACAGCTATACGCAATTACAGGAACTGGGTTATATCAATGCCCGCGCCAAAGACAGTGATACCCATGATAAACACGACTTTTCCCGCATCATCCGCCTGGGAGTGCCGGGGGCGTCTGTGAAGAACACCCCATGAGTTCAGCCTGACGTTTTGGTTTATAACCGCTTACCTCAATACCTAACCGGCAGATAACGTTATTTCTGTAATGGCTTTACCAGCGATAGCTGGTACACATCATGACGCCGGTCTTTCATCGTATGCACACTGCCATGGCTGTGCAACTCTTTGAGTAAGTCGATATTTACATCTACTATCAACAGCATTTCTGAATTAGGTGTAGCTTCAGCTTTAATACCGGTGGTAGGAAACGCAAAGTCTGACGGGGTAAACAATGCCGACTGTGCATACTGAATATCCATATTATTTACCCGCGCCAGGTTACCTACAGCCCCGGCGATAGCAACATAACATTCGTTTTCAATAGCACGCGCCATAGCACAGTGGCGTACACGGGTGTAACCGTTTTGCGTATCGGTTAAAAACGGCACAAACAAAATGTTCATGCCCTGATCGGACAACAAGCGGGCGTATTCCGGGAATTCCACATCGTAGCAAATCATAATGCCGATTTTGCCGCAATCGGTATCAAATACCTCAACCTTATTGCCGCCGGTCATCGCCCAGTTACGCTTTTCTGCCGGGGTAACATGCACTTTGTCGTACTGCTCCCAGGTGCCGTCGCGGCGGCATAAAAAGCCACTGTTATATAGCTTGCCATCAACCAGATACGGCATGCTGCCGGTAATAATGTTGATATTGTAAGCAATAGCAAACTCAACAAACTTATCGCGGATAGCTTCAGTGTATTTTGCCAGCTGGCGAATACTTTCGGTTACGCTTAAATGGTTGTAATGCGCCATTAACGGCGCAGCAAACAGTTCGGGAAACAAAATAAAATCGCTTTTGTAATCCGATACCGCATCAACAAAAAACTCCATCTGTTCAAATAACTGTTCAATCCCGGCCATACTGCGCATTTGCCATTGCACTAACCCCAGCCGCACTTCCGCTTTAGGCGCATTAATCAGTTTTACTGATTTGGTGTAGTAAATATTGGCCCACTCCAGCAAGGTGGCATATTCCTGTGATTCGATATCACCGCGTAAATAGCCTTTAAGCAACTTGCGTACATGAAAGCCGTTAGCCAGCTGAAAACTCAGCACCGGGTCGTGCACTTCTTTGCCTTTAACCTTTTCAATATATTGCTTGGCACTAAGCTCGCCGGCGTGCTGGTTATAGTTCGGCATACGCCCGCCTGCCATAATGGCGCGTAAATTCAGGTTTTCGCACAGCTCTTTGCGGGCATCGTATAAACGGCGCGCCAAACGCAGGCCGCGATAATCCGGGTGAATAAACACCTCTATGCCGTACAGCACATCGCCATTAGGATCATGATTTTTAAAAGAAAAGCCGGTAACAATTTGCTCATAGGTGTGCTCATCACTAAATTTGCTGTAATCGATAATAAGCGAAAAGGCACAGCCGACCACTTTGCCGTCGACACATACACAAAGCTGGCCGTCAGGAAATTTAGTAAGCAGTGTATCTACTACCGGTGCTGTCCAGCTCAATAAAGGGCCAGCCTGATAAACCTGCTCGGATGCTTCACGCAGCTCCGTCATATCCTCACGGGTAAGGTGGCGCACTTCAACATGGTTGGCTTCCATAAGCTCTCCTGTAATTGCTGTGTTGTATTAAGGGTAACACAACCTGATGCAACACGGTTGTATTCACAGCCAGGGTCCGCTGCAGGCACGCGATTAATCCCAGTTTACTATTTGTAAACCTTGCTAAATTGCGGCACATTAACGCAACCAAAGCAGGAATTAGGGAGCAGAGCATGTTAGATGTTCAGGCAATGAAGTCCTTATCACAGCAAATCACTCAGGTTATGCCGTGGGTGCATGGCATAGATTCTGCTCAGCAATATGACGAACTGCTGGCGTTAATGGATGAACTGGTTGAAGACTACGATGCTAACCAGCTGCTGATAGACCTGCTGTTTCCGGTGCTGCAAGACTACGAAGAAACCGCAGAGCGTTTTAAAGCGTTTAATCAGCGGATAGAGACCTTAGACCCGGGCATCGCCATGCTGCGGCTGCTGATAGATCAGCACGACCTGACGCAAAGTGATTTTCAGCAGGAAATAGGCGGTAAATCGCTGGTATCGCAAATACTCAGCGGCAAGCGCTCGTTAACGCTCGGCCATATCCGCGCGTTATCAAAGCGGTTTGGTATACCAGCGGCGATGTTTGTTTAATTCGCGGAGTAATTAAACGGCAGTAAGGAGCGAATAGCATAATTCTACGCCCCAATCTCCAGGCTAGCGTAGTGGATTAGCTTGACATGTTGAAATAAAATTCAATATAACATATTAATTTGGCGGTAAAATTTCTTGTTGTCTGTGCTCAATTTCATCAAGCTTTATTTTATAGGACCTACTCAAATAACCGTTCATTACGCATTTGTCTGCGATTTCAAAGAAGCCTTGACTTGTTGACGTTAGTTGGCTGTTTACTACAGTAATATGCTTGTTAGCTTTAACTACCTGATATGTTTCTGTAATTGGGCTATCGAACTGATCGCAATAAATTGTAACAGTTAAATTTATATCGACCTCAGTTCTCAGATAAATATATGTATTAGCTAAAATTTCCGTATTGGCCTGTATGTTATTCGATGCCCATTCAAAGCAGTACTCCTTGTTGCTATGGTTATTCTTCAAGTCATAATGCTTTGGTCTGGTGTCTAAAAGAGAACTTATCGACCCAAATTTGTTTTCAACATTTTCGCTTGGTAATGAAGGGAGAGCGTTTAGTGTATTATCAGCACTGACTCCTTTAATGCGAGGTATAGTTAAAACGACCTTTACACCAGCTGCCAGTACTGTAGAAATGTTACTCAGATTCAGCAATATCAACTCTGAACCACCCCACACTCTCAAAAATTCAGCGCGCTCTCTATATAGTTTAGTGTTCCGTCTGGAATTGCCGTAATCGTTCATAACACTTGCAATTGCCTGCATATGCGGGAAATTAAGATTGACTTTGTTTTCTGGGATATCTTCTTCTGATGGTGTTTCGACTATGTGTCCTCTGAGAAAGATGGAGTTGTTTTTGAACGATTCCATATCAGAATTTATCAATGTTAGACTCAATATTGGTTTTTTTGGTACTTTCGATAGCCATAAGTCGCTTAGCTCCTTTCCCACAGTCATAAGAATGTGATACACAAGTCCAAGTACTACCACAAGAAATCCAACCCAGGGGTTTGAGTTTGAAGCCACGTAATTTCTTAAAATTTCAGAAGTTCCGAAAAAGCTTTCATAGCCAGCCAGCATTAGCGTTTGAACAATTCCAAAATGTGATTCGACCATTAGCATTAGACCAAACCAAACTAGTGATCTTGCTATAACATTATATGTCTTTGGTCTTATAGCTTTAATAAACCAAGCGAGACTTTTAAAGAAACTTTCCATTTACCACCTTTTTCTTTTAACTAACTTGTTCTGTACTTTTATGGTAGTAATCACTGTATCAGCTTATCTCACCTAACATGACATAGAAATAATTTATAAACAGGCCATTTATGGCCTGTTTTACCGATTAAAACCAGTAACTTTTAGTTACAGGTACACGAAATGTAACTCTCCTGACTGATTAAAGCGCAAGCCAAACCCCAGCTAACCACTGGTTTTTTTGCTATGTAGAGCTTGCTGAGGTGTTAAGTGATAAAGGAGACAGAATAAGGTGACACTATAGGAGGACAGAATCCATCTGATCCAAATATAGGAGTAATATATGTTCGAATACTTAATTGAAATTCTAACAACTTTTTCTGACTTGCTGGAAAGCATAAATTTTTTGGTAAGCATTTATACATATGAAAGATGTGACCAGAAAGCTTGTAGCTATGGGTGTTACAGCCTCATTAGCTGCGAGCGGTGGTATGATTTTTGTCTCAGAAGGTTATGTTCCCGGCACCTATATGGATTGTGTAGGTATAGTTACTGCGTTTTAAGTGCCCCACTGCTGAAAAATAAGTGCGTTAAACTTAAACCAACTGTTACATTTACCGAAAAAGCACACTTGGTCAAGCATTTAAATGGCATGTGCTTGTATGGCGAGATAACACTAGTTTGCGCTGATGGCTAAGCAGAGTGGTACTTGGCGAAGTATTCTAAAGACGTTAGTTTGCCGGCGGTAACATAAAAGCCCGTGGTTGCTGTTTATTGCGCATGATGTGCAGTATTAACTGCCTGCACGCCAGCCTGATGTTAAAAGATGCTGATGCAGCAAAGGCGCCCGCATCTGTAGAAACCAGCACCACCACATTAATCAGTGGTTAATAGCCGGCATCGGCCAGGATATCTGCGATCATAAAGCTAACCATCTCGGCGTCAGCGTTAATATCTTCATCTTTACCGTCGTAATCCGGGTGATCTTTCAGCACCCAATCACATACTTTGCCAGAGAAGTTTTCCAGTAAAGCAGCTTCTTCAGCATTGCTTACTGAAATGTCGTCCTGCTGTTTACTGATAAGAGCAAACACATTTTTATCGTACTTTTCTGCCAGAATCAGAAATGCCGAACGTTGTTCTTTAGTAAATTCACTCATAGCGTACAAACCTTCCTATGACTTTCCAGTGCTTAATAACTTGTTGGATTTTAGTTTCAAATTCAGATAACGGCATCTGCCGTGTCACCACGACTGACCAATGATGTGCATTGTCTTGCTGCAACTTAAATCCTTCTGGCATTGACGCATTGCGATCAACCGCCAGCAACCATTTTTTTATTCCGGGCCGAACTATCTTCTCTAACTGCTTAATACTTGCGGCAAGGGAAATACCAGTTTTAGAGTTTGCCAGAACATTGTTACCGCTGGCATCGTACGTAATTTCTTTACCTGGTCGAAGGGGATTATGCGGATTTTGTCGGGAATTAGCCGTTCGAATGACGTTTTGCTTAAGTTCCCGCTCGAGCAGTTCAAGCTCCTGCTCAAATATCAGTAAAGTTTCGTTCCCGTGTCCCATTTCGCGTCCTTAATTGCTGTAAATAAAGAAAGCAAATACTGACGCAAAAATACCACAAAATAAACATATAAATTACATTGACACGAAATTATAACTTAAAACTGTACCCCTCTATACCACTATGACATCTTAGCGTTGAGTTCCAACTTACAAGTGCACTCCAACTTCAGAACTCTGATTATTTCGACCATGAACGTATTTGTTGTTCCATTACCATATTCGAGACTACCCGTCCTTCCCGGTCATCTTTCAGGCCGCGCTGAACCATATGTTCAAATGCTAACTCGCGCAAAATCTCTTCATAACTGGCATCATCCGGTTGGGATTGAACAATCTCAGTTATCTTTACTTTCACATCAGACATCTTGCTCTCCAACTTTCTTGCCCAGATCTGAACGATATAAGTCACAGCCCCGGCTGGGTAACGTTTCGATTAAGTTAAAGCATAGCGTAATTTAACCGGATACTGTACGCGCCCAACATTCAATCACTGCATTGCCAAATTAAGCGCTATACCACTTAGTAATAACGCAATGGCGCCATCAAACAGCTGCCAACGCCGGGCGGAGTTTAGCCAGATTTTTAGCCTGGGCGCCAATGCTGTTAGTGAGGAAAACCAGACTAACGAGGCGATACAAGCGCCGGCCATAAACCATAGCGGAGCAGCTTGCTGATTGGCCACGCCGCCAATTAAAAATACCGTGTCTAAATACACATGCGGGTTTAACAAGGTAATAGCCAAAGCGGTAAACGCAGTTTTGCTGTTGCTCATCACCTGGGTAGTGCTATCGGTTTGTAAACCTTTGCCACCAGCCCAGGCGCGGCTGGCCGCTTGCCATGCCAACCATAATAATAAAGCCACACCCAGCCAGGTAAGCAGCGGCACCAATGGCGGTACCCACAGCTGCATTTGCTGTACGGCAAATACGCCCAGCACAATCAGCAGGCAGTCGCAAAGTATACAGACAGCAGCAATCACCAGCCGGTTCGCTCCGGCCATGCTCTGGCTTAACACCCAGATATTTTGCGCGCCTATGGCGACAATTAAACTTAAGCCAACACCAAACCCCAGTAAAAACGTCATGCTGTTTACCCTGTGCAGAAAAATCTGCTGCAGAACATACCCTTTCACACTACTATTAATCCAACGAATTATTTTACGAATAGATGAATTGAATTAATGATTGATTACCGCTTATTACAGGCGCTGTCTGCCGTGGTGGAACAAGGTGGGTTCGAGCGCGCAGCAAAACTACTGTGCCTGACGCAATCGGCGGTTAGCCACCGCATTAAGCAGTTGGAAGCCCTTGCCGGCCAGCCGGTATTGCTGCGCACTGCCCCGCCGGTTGCCACGCCGGCCGGGCAGCGCTTACTGAATCACTTACAGCAGGTACGGCAAATGGAAGCCACACTGGGACTGGACGCCACCAGCGTGACCACGCTAAGACTGGCGGTCAATGCCGACTCGCTGGCTACCTGGCTGCCACAGGCATTGGTATTGCCGGATCACCCACAGTTGTGCTTTGATTTTGTGGTGGAAGATCAGTCTGTTGGTTTAAAACGGATGAAACAGGGCGATGTGATGGCGTGTCTGTGTGCCAGCAGCCAGCCGGTAAATGGCGCTAAGGTGCAGCCGTTGGGTGCTCTGCGTTACCGCGCTGTGGCCAGCCCGGACTTTATCCGCCGTTATTGCTTGGCGCAGGATCTGCTGACGAAACTGCCGCAAGCGCCTTGTCTGGTGTTTAATCAGGATGATCAACTGCAACATCAGTACCTGCAGCATATTTGTGGCAAGCCACCGCAAAAAACGCATTTATGCCCGTCGTCAGAAGGTTTTTTACGCGCCGCCCTGGCCGGGCTCGGTTTTGGCTTACTGCCGGAATTACAGATGCAGCCTTATCTGGAAAATAAACAGCTGGTTGATTTAACGCCGGATTATCATCTGGATACCCCGCTGTACTGGCATTACTGGCAAAGCGAAAGCCCGTTAATGGCGCAGTTGCGCCAGCAAATTACTGCCATAGCCAGGCAGCAATTGCACAGTGGCAGTTAAAAAAGATGGGGCCAAATGTTGCTTATTGCTGCCGCGCATTTTCCAGGCTGTGCCATAGCCGTAAAATGATAATGGCATTGCTATGCACCGAATAACGCACCACATAATGACCAAATACCATATCACGCAAAGACTCCGGCAGCGGTGCCATAGCGACCGGCACGCCGATGGCAGGAAAATCGGCTAACAGCTTAATTTTTGCCACCAGCTCAGCGGCAATCCGGTGTGCTGCAGCAGGATTATGTTCTGCAATAAACTGCCGCAGTCGCTTTAGATCTTCCACTGCTTCAACGGTGTAAACCAGTTTCACTTCGTTAAATCCGGTGCGTCCTGCTCGTGCTCTGTGCCCCAACTATCCAGCCAGTTGTGCACCTCAACTGCATCGACTACTTTACCATCGGCCGCCGATGCCATTGCCGTCAGGGTTTGCTGCCAGCGTGCCTGCTCGCTATGCTGTTTGGCAATATATTGCGCCAGCGCTTCGTTAATAACCCAACCTTTGCTGCGCTGTAGCTTGCTGGCAATGGCTTCCAGCTGTTGCTCTACTTCAGCTTGCAACCGTACCGTGGTAACACTCATGGCAACACCCCTGACATAACTACAATGTATTACAGTATAGTCAGCCAAACTACAGCAAGCAATTTAACATTTAAAACCACCGCTTGCCTTAAAGGCAGCCCCACTTTTCCGAAGATAATTATCGCTGCTTGGCAGTAGCCTGGCGCAGCTCTGTCACAACCTGATAACCGATGCCCCAGTTGTCAGTGTTCACTTCTTCTATCAGCACAAAGGTAGTCGCCGGATTTTTCCCCAGCACATCTACCAGCAACTGGGTAGTCCCCTGCACCAGCCGGCGTTTTTGTTCAGCGGTTACGCCTTCGTCGGTTATTTTGATATTTACGTATGGCATATTCAGTTCCTAATTGGTGTTGATGAAAGGGTTATCAGCATATTGCTTGGCCACTATGCGCCAGCGGCCCTGCTCTTTTAACAAACTCAGGTAGTCGAGGTACTGCCTGCCCAATAGCGGACAAAACACTTTTGCCATTGCCTGCTCGCCGCTTAGATCAACTGACAGGATCTGATAGGCAAAAGCGTGCCCCAACTGTGCCGGTACCGGTCGGTTTGCTACCAACTCAAGCCATTGGCTTTTGCTGCGCCGCACTCCGGGCGCGTATAAGCGCGCTTCATCGTCAAAAATGCGATCCAGCAGTGCGGTATCAGCGCGGTGCAAACCATCAAAGTATTGCCCCAATAGCGCCGTAATGGCCGGTAAGTCACTGTCTTGCTCTGCAGCCATCATGTTGCCTGCTGCTCTGCCGTTACAGCAGCCTGGTAGCTGGGCAAGGCCCTAATACGGTCTAGCATGACCTGGCTGCGGGGGCCCATATGAATAGCGACCGCGAAAAACCGGCCCCAACCGGCATACACCGCCAGCAGAATATCGGCGGCAGAGTAATACTGGCCCCCCAGATAAGGCTGGTTTTGCAGCCTGGTTTCTACCAACTGCCACAGCTTGCAGACCTGGTCTGCTGCCGCTTGCAATAGCTGTTGCTTAACGGCACCGTCTGCCAACTGGTTGTGTAGGAAAAACAGCTTGCTGTAAGCCGGGTGCATGGTGGCATTGGCAAACATCAGCTGTTGGATAGCCTGCTGGCGTGGCCCAGCGTCAGCAGGCAGCAGACCGTTAGCGTGCTTGTCCAGCAAGTACAAAATAATAGCTGCACCTTCGGTAAGCACAGTGCCATCAATATCTAAAGCCGGTACCGCGCCGACAGCATTAATCTGCTGATAATCCGCCACGCTGGCTTTGTTAACCAACTGAAATGGCTGGCCAAGCTCACGCAAAATAACCTGAATAGCCAAAGAACAGGCACCGGGAGAAAAATACAATTTGTACATAATAAACTCCTGTTGATTGATGCTCCGCCGTACCGGAGTCCGTGTAATATAGCGCTACATATTCAGCGGATATACGGCTACAATGGAATATGTTTATTTCCTGTGAGGAAACAATATGGATAAACTTACTGCCATGCAGCTATTTGTGCGTGTTGCCGAACTGGGTAGCTTCAGCCAGGCGGCAGAGCAACACGGCATTAGTAAATCCAACATCAGTAAGCAAATAAGCGCGTTGGAACAAGCACTGGGAGCACAGTTATTGCAACGTTCAACCCGCAGGTTGCAACTTACGCAGGCCGGTGAGGAGTATTTGCAGCACTGTAGTGACATTCTGCGCCAGATAGCAGATACCGAAGCCCGTCTTCAGCAGCAACAACAAGTACCGCAGGGCAAACTCAGAATTAATGCTGCCATGGCACTGGGCCTGACCGCGCTGGCACCGGCCTTTGCTGAGTTTATGCGGCGCTACCCCAAAATTGAGTTAGACGTGCAGTTAAGTGATGAAGCGCAGGATCTGTTGCAGCATAATTTTGATTTGGGCTTACGGGTGGCCAGCCAAAGCTTCGACTCGGCCTATGTCGGCAAAACTATTACGCAATTCAGCTACAGTATTTGCGCCGCACCTGAGTATCTACAGCGCCATGGCGCTATTAATTGCCCTGAGGATTTGGCCAAACATCAATGTTTTGAATATAGCTATTTTAGGCATAAACATATCTGGCCGGTGGGAAACAACGGTGTGCCGATCATTGGCAACCTCAAAGCCAACAGTTCAGTATTTTTACTTGAGATGATCAAGCAAGGCATGGGGGTTGGTTTTATTCCGCGTTTTATCAGCCATCAGGCCTTACAAGCCGGCGAGGTAGTTGAGGTGCTGGCGGCAGAGAACAAACCGAACATGACACTGTACGCGCTGTATCCGGTACGCAAATTTATACCGCCCAGACTCAGCCTGTTTATTGAATTCCTGCAAAGCTGGTTTGCCCGCCACCCCTATCTGTAACCGCCATGTGCACCCGCTCTGTGAAAACAGGTGCCAGAACATTATTAACGCGAGTTACCTGCCTGCCACTACAGAGAAATAAATTCCGGCGCTTGCTGGCGCTCGTTTAAACCATAGTCGCGCACCACGTTAGCAACACGTAGCCGGTAGTTGGCAAATAAACCATTACGGCCTTTTTGCTGCGCCGCCCGGTGTTGTAATTGTTGCCGCCATTGCAGCACCGCAGATTCATCACGCCAGAATGACAACGACAGAAAAGTGCCAGGGTTGGTAAGGCTTTCAAAGCGTTCTACCGAAATAAAACCGTCAATTGTACTGAGCATGGGCGCCAGTTGCGCAGCAATAGCAAAGTAGCTGTCTTTACCCGCTGTGGTGGGCGTTACTTCAAATATCACCGCAATCATAACGCTACCTGCGCGGCTTTATTAAAGGTGGTTGGCACGACAGTTAAAAATGAACGCCACTCCTGCAAAATAAACTGTTGCTCACGGGCAAAAGCGAAGTTCTGCTGAGCAGCGCTGTGTTGTTTTAACCTCCCCCGATACGCTTCGTAGCTGGCTAAACTGGTAAAACTGATTAAGCCAAAAGCCCTGTCATTGCTGCCTTCATGTGGTAAAAAATAGCCCAGCAGTTCGCCACCACAGGCTGGGATAATCTGCCCCCAGTTTTGCGCGTACTGTGCAAATAAATCCAGTTTAAACGGGTCAAGCCGGTACTCAATAAAACATGTTATGCTCATCAACATTTCCTCCTGTTTGCTGCCAGGCAGTGTAACGGAACTATATTGATATGCTTCGATGTGCATCGAACTAAGCGGTATAACTGATATGCAACCAAATATTGCCGTTGTCGCTAACCTGATTGGCGATAATGCCCGCGCTAAAATATTAACCGCACTGCTGAGCGGTAAGGCCTTAACAGCAACTGAGCTGGCACTGGAGGCGGACATTATGCCGCCCACTGCCAGCAGCCATTTGGCAAAACTGCTCAGTGGTAATTTGCTCTGTGTGCGTAAACAAGGCCGGCATAAGTACTTTCAGCTGAAAAACCATGCCGTGGCAGAATTACTGGAACAACTGTTAAGCATCAGTGCAGCCAATACTAATACTGTTATTACCGGCCCGGCTGATAGCGAGCTGCGCCAGGCGCGTATTTGTTATGATCATCTGGCGGGTGAAATTGCCGTCGCACTGTATGATAATTTGCTGGCGCAGCAGCTTATAACCGAACACGTACAGCAGCCAACACTGACCGCTAAAGGCGAAGCGTTTTTTCAACGCATCGGCGCCGATCTGTCCCGCCTTAACGCGACTAAAAGACCGCTGTGCAAAGCCTGCCTTGACTGGAGCGAGCGCCGCAGTCATCTGGCCGGCACCCTGGGGCAATGGATTTTAGCTGATCTGTTGGGTAAAAACTGGGCCAGCCGAGAGCCGGACTGCCGCGCCATTCGCTTTAATGCTAAAGGGTTGGCGGCATTTCGGCGCTGTTATTTCACTTCGCAGCCCTCTGAAGGTTAATCCGCAGCGGCTTTGGGTGCACTGAAGGCTTTGCTGTAAAAACCGGATGGGTCGAAACAACACACCCGCCGCTTGCCCTCTGCCAGCATGTTACAGGCATCACTGACCCGCTTGGCCCGGGTTTTCGCCTGTTTGGCTGATGTGATCCAATGGATCCAATCCAGCCGGGCCAGGCTGGTGGTGTCATGCCAGACCGCACTGGCTTCAGCTGAGTCGGCCAGCGCCTGCTGTAAATCGGTTGGCACTTCAGGTTCGGGCTCTTGCTGCAGCGCCGTAATATCAAAGCGGGCAACACTGCCAATACTTACACCTGCTGCGCCCAGTAACTTATCACTTAAGGCTAACCAATGGCTTAGCTGGCCATCCGGTTCCAGTGTGGCCTGAAATGCCACGCCGTTAATATGGCCTGTCACCGTTATTCTGCCACGGCGGGGCAGCTTGTCACTGGCCTCTTTGGGCAACACTACAAAAGCTGTGAACGACGCGCCAGCGGGCTGCGCCGGACGCAGCACTGTGGCAGCAAACTCAGAATAGCTGTCGTGTGAGGTCATAATAAATCCGCTGCTTATTGTTGATTTTCTGCCAGCCGCGCCGCGGCTATCTCTGCCAGTTTGCTATCAAGTGTTGCACGGCTTAACCACTGGCCACGCACCATTACGCCGGCGGGCTGATATAGCACAGATAAGTCATCCAAAGGGTTACCCTCTACCAACAGTAAATCGGCACGTTGACCTGCCTTTACCTGGCCAAAGCGGTCTTTATCAGCAAAATACTCGCCCACCAGCACGGTGCCGCTGCGTAAAATATCGTAATTGCTAATACCAGCGGCAGCCAT
Organism: Gammaproteobacteria bacterium HGW-Gammaproteobacteria-15; assembly: GCA_002840125.1. Classification (GTDB taxonomy): domain Bacteria; phylum Pseudomonadota; class Gammaproteobacteria; order Enterobacterales; family Alteromonadaceae; genus Alishewanella. The sequence continues at coordinate 163,548 of PGZF01000002.1, read as the reverse complement.
CTTAGGTATTTCGCGGCGCAGCGACAGCCCCGGTACACTGTATAGCTGTGGCGCATCGGTGCCCATTAATATGGTGACATCAGCGTCATTTAACGCCCGCAGTAAACGTTGGCGGTTTTGTGCATGCAGCGCAGCTGTGTCGCCACTGTAGTAAGCGCCACCGGGTTGTTGCACATAACGCTGCCAACCGGCGATTACCCGCGCCGGCATATATTTCAGCTCATCATAGCGTTGCAACTGAGTGGCATCTGAAGCGCCGATAATGGTTTCCCACAGCGCCTGGGTAGGCACTACGGCTACATTGTTGGTTTTAGTCAGTGCTATCAGTGGCGCCATATCGGCAGGCGTCAGCTCTTTGTCAAAACCGCCCAGCGCTGCCATGTAACCATCCAGATGATCGATGGTACGGCTGCCGAGCAAAATAGCCTGCTCAATGCCTACGTCTTCCGGCACATGGCCGGCAAAGTCGATGCCTTGTTGTTTTGCCTCATCTGCTATGGCCTGATAGTGCTCCAGGCTTAAACCCGGATGAATTTTCAGTAAGTCCCAGCCCTGTTGCTTGTGCTGGCGCACCCGCTCACGCGCTTGTTCTGCTGAGGTTACCGTATGCTGATTAAAGCTGGGCCCGGCCAGATACAGTGTTGGCCCCAGCCGCTTACCACTGGCGATATCTTCTTTTAAAAGCAATTGCTTATCGTGTCCCAGCATACCGCGCACTGTGGTAACGCCACCGGCCAGATACAGTGTTAATACATCGTCTAAATAGCGCGCCGGCGTACCGCTAAAATCTGCCAGCGGCGGCACATGGCCATGCATCTCTGCCAGGCCGGGCATAAGGTAGCGCCCTGCGCCGTCAATTACCTTGGCGCCTTGTGGTATTGCCAGTTCGGCTGCCGGCGCAACAGCAACTATACGGTCGTCCTGCACCAGTACACGCTGATTGCGCAGCACCTGATTTGAGTCCATCGGTAGTACATGCACCTGATCAAACACCGTAACAGCAACATTGGTCACTGGCTTTTGTTGCTGCAACAGCCAGCTATACAGATCCTCGCCGGCATAAACCTGGCGCCAGGCATCGTGTTCGGCTTGCTCTAACATACTAAAGCGTACGTTGCTGTGCCCCAGCTGGCGCAGGGTTTCAATACCCGGATAAAAGTAATCTTTGTTGACAGCAGAATCCCGCCCGGCGGCAAATACCCACAGCTGGGTTTTCGCGTTGGCAATCGGCGGCATTAAATCCGGGTGGCCCCAACCGACCACCGGTGCAACAGCGGCAAATAACTGCGGGTGCTTACTGGCCATAAACCAGCTGCCAAAGCCGCCATAGCTAATGCCGGTTAAATACAGGCGGCTGGCGTCGGTATTGTAGCTGGCCTGCACGTTCTGCAGTATGGCCAGCAGGTCTTGCTCTGCTTTTTCCCAGCCATCTGGCAACAGGGGGGGAACTGTACTCATATCATTAACAGCAACTGCAGGCGCAATAGGTTTGGCTGAAGCAAACATGTGCGGCCGTGGTGGTACGCCATCAGTTAAGCGTTTGGGGATATCAGCAGCCGAGCGGTTAGCAATATACGGCAGCTTAGCCATATCAAACATCTGCAGTTGCGGCACAACGATAATAAACGGCAGCTCGCGTTTTTGTACCCAGGCTTCATATAACGGGCCATGGATTAAGGTGTAATCCAGCTCGTCCAGGCCATTGCCCCGCTCGCCATTGCCGTGCAAAAACAGCATTACCGGCCATTTTTTAGTGCTGTTTTGCTGATAACCGGCCGGTAAATAAACAAAATACTGCCGGTTGCTGTTGTCGATGCTGCTGACATAGTCTAACCGCAGCAGCTGTGCTGCCTTATTTGCCGGCGTAACCGATGTACCGCTACAAGCTAGCAGGGCAAATAGCGCGGTAATAAGCACCAGCATTTTAGTTACACAGGTTTTCATCTGTTCCCACCTTTAGCAGTTATTTTGGCAGCCGTTATTTTGAGCCACAGTATGCCGCCATTGTTGTGATAAAACATTAACGTGCACAGCAGCAGTTTGCAAATATAGCGCCGACAGTAAAAATAGTTGCGCTTATGCCACTACTGACTATTGTTAACAACAGAGCAAATGGATCACCGCCTAACCGCTCTGCTGACACACCGTTACCCGCCAGGGCCTGGTTATCAGCAGCAACGGCAGCAGATGGAAGTGCAGGTTTTTATGCTGTTTCAGATAGTTCACAGCGCCGGTAGCGCAATTTACCTTGTGTTTTTTATCTTACTGCTGCTTGCCAGCCGGGTGCCACGCACTAACCCTGGCTGCGGCTGGTGGGCTGGCGCTATTTTTGTTGCCTTTATTGCCCGGCTAACGTTTTTAAATGTACAGGCTGATGATGCCGCCCTGGCTAAACTACTGTATGCCCTGCTTAGCATCACCGAAAAACTGCTGTTGCTGATTGGCGCGGCGCGCTTTTTTGGTGCCATGCTAAGCAGCCGTACATTATTGCTTATAACGCTGTTGATGCAATTATGGCTGCTAAGCGCACATATTTATCAGTACTCGTCTGCAGTGTACAGTTCCGGCCTGGCGCTGTTTAATGCGGCCTGCCTGCTGCTGTTTATTGTCACTGTCTGGCGCGGCGGCGCAGCGCTGCAGAGCGGCATTAAACTAACGATAATACTGACCTGCACCCTGCTGATGCTGCACTGGCTGTTATTTGTGCCGATCTCGCGAATGCTGTATCAGGATTGGCGCACTGCGGCCTTTATTATTGGCACAGCTTTGGTGGTTATGCAGTACACAGCGTTAATTGCCGCAGTGCTGTCGCTGTTTCAACAACGTTTACTGGAGTCAGAAAGCAAAGCGCTGGAGCTGGCGTATAAAGATCCGTTAACCGGGCTGAGCAACAAGCGTTATGTGGATGCACTGTTTGATAAGGCTCTGCAACTGGCCACCCGGCCGCATCAGTTTCTGGCACTGTATTATATTGACCTGGATAAGTTTAAACCGGTGAACGACCTGGCCGGCCACAAAGTAGGCGATTTGGTACTCAAACAAGTGGCGCAGCGGATGCAAACCTGCCTGCGCAGCACGGATATATGTGCCCGTATTGGCGGTGACGAGTTTGTTGTCATAGCCACCCAACTGGAACAGCAAAACCAGGCAGCAGACATTGCAGAAAAAATCCTGCAATCGCTGCAACAACCTTATACTGTCGAAGGTAAAACCTATCAGCTTGGCGCCAGCATTGGTATCAGCCTGTACCCCAACCATGGCATAGCCTTTACTGAGCTGTTAGAGAAAGCTGATGCAGCTATGTATCAGATGAAAAACGCCGGCCGCGGCGGTTACCGCATTTTCCACAACTAAATAATTTGTGTGTAAGACTGCGCCTGAGATTAGGAGCCAAACTGCTGTTCGGTGCGCTCACTTTAACTGCTGTTTTAATAAATCCACCACCGGCTGAAACTGCGATTTATTACTGTCATTCAGCGCTATCAGCGCCTGATGCGCACGCAGGATCATCAAGCCCTGCTGCTGTTCGCTATAATGCTGTGCGCTTACGCCTGCCATCTTCACGTTGTGATGAGTGGGTTGCTGCACTATATCAAACGCCTGATCCAGGCACAGACTAAACAGCAGTTCATTAACATCGCTATGGGTAGAAAACAAGGTGGGCCGCGGTAATTGTTGCTGCTGACAATAACGCGCCAGACTGGCCAGCAAACCAACATAGGTGCTGTCCATAAAGCTGGCTTCGTTTAAATCCACCACCACCCGGTTACAGCCCATTTGCTGGTGGAACAGCCGTTCGACCAGGTCGTCCATACCAGTCGCATTGGTGTAGCGCAGCTCACCGCTGAGTTTGAAATAACAGCAGTTATCAATACAGGCAAACAAAATCTGTTCGTGCTCTGTCATAGTCGCCTCAGCTAATGCCATGATAATGTCAGTATAGTTAAATCATCCGGTAATGGCTTATCAGGGGCGATGGCCAACGCCTGCAATAAGGCGGCAATATCGTGCTGTTGCAGGCTGGTTTGCTGTAAATAGTGCAGCTTCTGCTCTGTTGTCTGCTGTGGCAGCAAGTCTAAAATGCCATCAGAAAACAGTAGTAAACGGTTGCCCTGCAGCAGCTGCAAACGCCGATTAGTGTAAGCGGTAAAGTCAAACATCCCCACCGGGGTACTTTTTAACGGCAGATAGCCGCTATCCTGCTCCCGCAACAGCAACGGCCAGGGAAAAGCACCGGCATTGGCGTAAGTTATTTCGCCGCTGCGGGTATCCAGCACGGCGTAAAACAGCGCGATATACTTGCCGATTTTCTCCAGCAGTAATTCGGTATTCAGTGCCGCCAGTAGCGCCGCCGGATCAGTCAGCATCGCCGAGCTACCGCGGCGGTAACGTTCGAGGCTGGCGCTGATAAAGCGTTTTAAGTACACGGTAACAAAGGCCGATGCCACACCATGGCCCGATACATCGGCAATATAAAACACCACCTTGTGCTCGTCGGCAGCAAAGTAGTCAACAAAGTCGCCGCTCATAAATTCCGACGGATACAAGGCATGAGTAAACTGAAACTGTGCCATATTGAAATCCGCTGGCGGCAACATTTTAAACTGCACCTGCTTGCCGGCGCGCTCACCAGCTTCCAGTTCAGCCAGGGTTTGCTGCAACTGTTGATTACTTTGTTGCAGCTCTGCCGTTCTGGCCTGCACCTGCTGCTCCAGGCTGGCGTTTAACTGTGCTAACTGTTCAATCGCCACATAAGAGCGCAGTGCCGACATTACCGATGTGTTAAGTCGCTGCACTGTCAGCTCGGTTTTGGCGCGATAATCGTTGATATCGTAGTCCTGCACCACGCGCTGCTCGGGCGCTTGTCCGGGCTGACCGGTGCGCAGAATAATCCGCACCAGGTTGTTATGCAGCGTGTCGCGAATATAGCGCACAAGGGTTAAGCCGGCATCGTCGGTTTCCATTACCACGTCGAGTAAAATCAGCGCAATATCATGATTTTTTGCCAGCAGCTCTCTGGCCTCGGCACCACTGTAGGCGCTGATAAAATTAAGCTTGTGCTGCTGAAAATTAAAATCGCGCAGCGCTAATTTGGTGATCTGATGGATTTCGGCATCATCATCGACAATCAGCACTGTCCAACTGGCCAGTGGCTCATCGGCAGCCTCGGTGTCGGCAGCAAACACCAGTACATTGTCGTCCTGGTCGCTAAGGTGCTGGCCGTCAAAGTCCTGCTGCATAAGGCATTCCTTCATTTATATCGGTGACACTGGCTTGCTGACATAGCTTAACTATAGCCGCCAGCTTATGCGGTTGCGATGCTGTTTTAATGATAGCCGCGCAGCTACTGCTGTGATTTTTGCTGGTGAGCCGTTACACTGCCAACAACGTTATTTTGCCTACAGACATCACCTATGCGCATTTTTTTTCTGCAGTTGTTATTGTTCTGCGCAACGTCATTGCATTCAGAACAGACCGAACATCAACACAACTATATCGGCAGCCACGGCATGGTGTTATTTAACGCAGGTGATACGTTGCTGGCGTCGCACCTGCCACTGTACCGACCGCCGCATGACTATCAGTTGGTGTATCAACTGGCGTTACCAGCGGCTGCTCAGCAGGCTTTGTTGACATCATTACGTAGTGGTCAACAACTGACGCTACTGCCACAGGATTTTGATTTACGCCAGATGATAGAGGGTAAGGTTTTTCACCTCAGCGCAGCAGTGTATCAGGGCCATTTTGAACGCAACGGCCGCTTATGGCTGGATAATGTACAGGTAACCTTTGCCCGCCAGTTATATAGCAGGCCGTTGCAGCAACTGACAGTTGCCTCTGCAGCGCACTATGATGTGATAAATATTGCCGACAGCCACTTTTTACTGCACCGCATTGCCGCCGCACCCAGCTTTGACCAGATATTACGGTTGGAGCAGCCTTTGGCAGCACCACTCATACTACCTGTTACCGATGCTGCAACCGCGCTGCAAACGCTAAGCACCAGGGGCATTCATGCTACGCAACTGTATCTGGAAACAGCAGATTTTCAGTAAGCCAGCGCAGGTATTCCGTGTCTACCGTGCGCTAATATGCCTCTACTGCAGCTGACGGCCTGAAATTATTGCATGAATTACAAATTCATCAGATAGAACTGGATTTGCAGTTAGAGCAATTGCAACAGAATGAGCGAGCAATCTGTAAGCCAGAATACGCAAATTTTAATCTCTGATGAGCCTGCCCTGTTCAAACACCTGCACCGACGCAGGTTCACCATTTACGTAATACACCCAACGGCCGTGACGCAGGTTGTCAACATATTCGTCGATGTTGCTCAAGCTACCATCTTCGTTAAAGGTGTAACTTTTACCCTGCAACCGGCCTTTATCATCATATTGCATTAGCCCCAGCAAGTGGCCACTGGCAGAAAAGGCCTGCCACTTACCTACTTCACGCCCGGCTTTATAGTTGCCATGCCATAACTTAAGTTCCCGGTAACTATTTTCGTCCTGCAACTGCCAGGCTCCCTCTCGTTGGCCATTTACATAACGGCCTTTAGCTTGTATCTGGCCATCAAAAGCGTGGCGTAAATAGTCACCGTGCAGTTCGTCATTTTTATAAAACTCCTGCCGCAGTACTAAACCATTGGCGGTTATTTCTGTTCTTTCGCCAGACAGCTGGCCTTGCTGGTTAAAGTGCTCAGTCAGTGTCACATCCCGGGTTTGGGTTATCCACTGCCCTACTTTTACGCCGTGCTGATATTTACCGCGCACAAAGCTACTGCCATCTTCCGACTCTTCACGATAGTCGCCATGCATTTTGCCGTTAACATAGCTTACCCGTTTTGTATCACCATTCCAGGCCGAACCTATGTACAGCCCCTGATACTGATCATCAAGCTTCTCTTCGCGTGTGGTCAGCTCACCATCAGCGTTATAGCTTTCGCGTAAACTCCAGTTCTTGGCAGTATTTTGCTGATATTTATAACTTAGCCTGGCATCGTCGGTGAAACGTTGTTCAGTACTCACATAGCCTTCTGCCAGATACTCTGTATCGGTTTGCGTACTGATATTGCCATTTTTGTGATAGTCAATGCGCTGGAGCTCCCGGCCGTCAGCATCATAGTTTTGCTGCTGCGTTAGCACCCCCAACCTGCTGAACTGTTGCTGCAACCCAACCAGAATGCCATGTTGGTAATTTTTTACTGAACCTAGTACGCCTTCTGCCTGGAAGTAGCGCTCTTCACCATGCAACTTGCCATTGAGGTAATGTTGCTGATAAACCAGCCAGCCGTCTTTACTCCAGTACAGCCGTTCGCCCTGATTTTCTCCGGCTACCGTATTAACGCGTTGTTCCGGTTTACCATTATCATAAAAGGTTTCATACAGGCCCTCCATGCCATTGGCGCCGTAAGTTACGCGCGATGCCAACTGGCCGTTAGCATGATAGCTTTGCACCAGGCCAGATTGTTCGTTATTAACACGCTGCTCATGGCGCTGCAGCTGGCCATTGCTATGGTAGGTTTTCTGTTCACCATGCAACTGGCCATTTTGATACTGGTATTCACCTTGTAGCGTGCCATCTTCCCAATAGTGCCTGTGAGTGCCGTGATAACTGCCACTGGCTGTACTACTGCCTGAGCGCGATAACTGGCCGTTTTCGTAGAAAAACTCAAAATCACCCACCGGATAATGCCCGGCTAAATCCGGCCCGCTTAAGCTGCCTTTAAAAAACGGTTTGTTGGTCGAAAGATGAAATAACTCTAACGGCCAAACGCCGTTTTGCTGCTGCGGTGGCTGGTTAATATAATACATGGCTTCGCCGGGCTCATCGCTGGGTTGCCATTGTTGGTCCAACAAAATCCGCTCTGCCGCTAAGTTAAACGATAACAACAGTGCGCATAAGATTAATAAACTTTTCATGGTGCGCTCCTTAAGGTAAAGCCGGAAATTGCGTATGCCACTGCTTATTAACCGGCTCACCGGTTGTTATCAGTTGTTCAATAGTCAGGCTGCGGCCCGCCAGGGCAAACCAGCGATCATCCTGCAATACCTGTTGCAGCGGTTGCTGATAAAAATCATTGCTGCTGTCGGCTGGTATTGAAGGGGCTAACGCCTGCCCTTTGGCATTTAAAAAGCGATAGCGCTGCACAAAATCTGCCACACTCTGGCTGGTATCCACCCCAGGCAGTTGGCTGATATCAATAAGCCAGTTTTGCTCCGGCTGATAGGCCACCGTTTGCCACTCCGGCGTGCCGGCGCAGATTAAGCTACTGCTAACTTTGATACCGTAAAAGTTACGCCGGATACCGTCGGCAGTTGTCAATTTATAGAGGATGTGTTTATCGGGCGCACCACTCAGATTGTTGCTGGTTTTAATCTGGGTCCACTGTAGTTTATGGCCATTAACTTCAGGCGCTTGTGTCATACTTAACGTGCAAACAGCAGCCTGCTCTGCGCTAAGCTGCAGGCTGGCGCCGTAGTTATTAACCATTTGCAGTTCAAGCAAGGCGGGATCGGCTTGCTGCGGTGCAAATTCAGCAAAATTGTCATACAGGCCATCATACATGTCCTCCAGATATAACAACTCCTCATGCGCCGGCGGATAAGCAGCTTTACGCCCGTATTGCTCTGCCGGCACAAAGGTAAGGTCTTTGCTGAACACTGTACTGTCAGATACGGCATTAACATAGAATGTCAGGCGTGGTGGTAGTTGTTTAAAAGTAAACTGCACCTGGTTTTCATACTGCTGCGCTGATGCCAGTGCCAGCATAATTTGCTCTTGAGCACTCAGCCACTCTGGAGCTTCGCTTTGTGGCTGCAAATACTGCACCGTAGCGCCTTCTGCACCATCGTAACGGCGTAGTAACCACTGCTTATCACTGCCACGGCTGGTTAAGCGGTATGTAAGCGGCTCGCCTGCTACCGGGGCTAACTCCAGTTGTAAATCTTCATATTGCGCCGTTACTGTTTTAGCCGGATCAGGTGTCAGGCTAAGCGTAACCATTTTAGCTGCTGTATACCGGGCTGTAGCGCTAAACTGCTCTACCTGCTGCAGTATCTCAGCCGGAGCATTCCAGCCAACTAACAGGTTTTGCCGCACCGACTTATACAAACCATTCTGATCCGGATAGCTGTAGCTGCCGCTCTCTTCCAGTTGCAGCGGCAGAGTTTCGCCCTGAGCGTTACGGGCGGTGATATTAGTTAACTGAAATTCGCCGGTCGGCATCATCTCTGAAAAATCATGCTGATACACCAGATGTAACTGGTGATCCTGCTGCTGAAAGTAACCGGAATCAAACGGAAATACGGCCTCCTGGGTCAGGGCCGTATTTACTTCATCCAACGAAACAGCAGGTAACTGCTCATATTCAAAGGCAGGAAAATCATGCTCATACTTAAAACGCTGGCTCAAATCACCTAATTGCGGCTGTTGCTCAAACATCATTACATTACTGCGCATAGTACCGTTATAGCCATAGCGCTCAAATGGTACTTCAGCTATTAGCGTCAGGCGTACTAACCAGCCGCGCTCACGCTCCAGCAGCATCTGGCCATAAAATTTGCCATCTTCCTGCTCACTTTCTACTTTGGCCAGCAAATGAGTGTCGGTTACCTTTAATACTGTCAGGGCAACGTCGGCCTGGCCCTGATAGGCCGGCAACTGTACAGTAGCCCCCACTGTCGCCGGTATTTTGTTGATAAAGGTGGCTGAGCCGAACAGCTTCTTCATTTCCTGCTCCAGCTCTGCACCGCGCTCAGCCAGCAGCGCCTGCCATAGCGGTTTATTCAGCGCACTGTAATCTGTTACGCTGCCGCTGCGTAAATTAGCCGTAAACTCAAATCCTTGCGAGAAAAGTCCATGCATCTCAGGGTTACGCTCAGCTGGCTCGACACTACTGACACCGCCACCCTGGCCATCGCGCATACGCATATAATCAATATGCACTTCAAAACGGCTGTCAGTGCCGGTGTCAGTAACTTGGTAGCGTATTAACTGGTGCGATGTCGCTTTAAGCGTTTCTGTGCGCCGGCCATTACCGGCTTTAATGGTTGCAATGCTGTATACCTGATAACTGCGCTCTTCGCCGCGCTCAGGCTTAAACTCAACGTCAGTATCAAAAAAAGAGCAGGCTGATAAAACACAACAAGCGAGGGCGCTGGAGAGGTACTTCATGGCATTCCTATTACTTTACTAAAATAAAACGGCGCAGTTTAACCGTTAAAGCTCTGTAAATAAAATGCTTTATCCGGTTAATTGCTGCGCCATGAAAATTTTGTAATTAAACGCCTATATTTAGCGCTTACGTCGCTGGTATAGCACCAGCACAATGGCTGCAAGCAACAATAACAATTGTGCGGCTACGCCCTGCACTGTCGGATAAACCCCTAACCAGCTTATAGTTGGTAGCTGCAGCGGGTTTATTGGCATAGTACCAGCCTCTTGCAATGCCACAACGCCTTTGCCCACCATCACTACAGCCAGTACTATCATCAGCACTGCGGTGCTGCCAAAGAAGGTTTTTAACGGCAGCTTCAGCGCAAATTTAAACATGGCGACACCCAATAGCAGCAATGCCAGCAACGCCGCTACAATACCGGCGATAAAGCTGGACTGGTGCACCGCCCCGCCCTGCAGCCACAATGACTGATAAAATAATATCGTTTCAAATACTTCACGGTAAACCGCTAAAAACACTACCAGCCCAAGACCAAAGTAAGCCCCGGATTTGAGCGCCTTGTTTACCTGTTGGCCAATAAACTGTTGCCACTGCGCGGCGGAGGTTTTGCTGTGCATCCAAAAACCCATATAAAACAAAATAGCGGCGGCGGTTAACGCGGTATAACCTTCGGTAAGCTCACGCGAAGCACCCGATATAGTAATAACAAAACTAGCGACTACCCAGGTAACAGCGCCCAGCGCCAGCGCAGCAACCCAGCCATAATGAACCGAGCGTTTTAACCGCGGCTGCTGCGTTTTTACCGCCACGCTGTATATGGCCGCCACAACCAGCAAGGCTTCCAGCCCTTCACGCAGTAAAATCAGTAATGCCAGTAAAAATACGTTAAATGGGGCCAGTTCGGTTTCATCTAAAGCCTGCTGCGCTTGTTGCAGCAACTGCTGTATTTCGCTGATCTCAGCCTGTAATACTGTAGTGGCCGCCTGCTGTTTAATTAACTGACGTAACTGCAACATCCGCTGTTCAATGCGATCTTTTAACGCACTGTCTACTGCGGCCAGGTTGTTTTCTGCCAGTTCAAAGCCGTCCAGATACGCCGATACTGCCAGATCGTAGGCCTGGCTATAGTGCTGTTGTTGCACCAGCGGCATTATTAAATCCAGTTTGTCGTGAGCAATGTGTAATGGCGAGGCCTGGGCCGCATTAAAAAATTGCTCTGGCTGCTGGCGAAACACGGCCATTAGCGCAGCGCCATGCTCGGCATACTGTTGTGTCACATCCTGCGGGGTAGCGGTAATTAAATGTGTGATAGCCGTTTTGCTGATCAACACCGACGGCACCGCTTTTGCCGGTTTGCCTTCGCTGGCCTCTATCTGCTCTTCGCTGGCAAGAGCCCCGACATAAAACGCCAGATCCCAGCGGCTTTGCTCATCCAGATGCGAAAAAGCTACCATACCGGTATCGGCAACGCCCAGGCTGATGGTATTAAACAAGCCAAATAAACTGCGGGCGTTATAGCGCTCAGTGTCATGAAAGTCGGTTGGCGTCGGATCCAGTACGGTACCTGCCGGGCCATCTCCGTGGCCGGTATCACCATGGCAAACAGCGCAATTTTGCTGATACAAGGCCTTGCCGCGACCATGATCCGGCGCTTGTAATGGCAGGGTAATAGCAGGCATGGTAGCAATAACAACCTTACGCATAGCAGCGGTTAATTGCTGAATGTCAGCTTCATCGGCATGATTAGCGACCAGTTGTTGCAACAACGCCGCCTGCTGCTGTAATTCAGTTTGCCCTGGCGGCAACTGCGCCGGGATCAGGCTGGCAAATTCCTGCATTTCAGCAAACTCGGCGGCATTTACCACCTGCCCTTGCTGTACAGCTTCTTTATAATCGGCACCGATATATTCAATTAACTGGATAAGTTTGTCAGATGCCTGGCCAGGCAAGGTAACGAGGAATAAACACAACAACAGCAGTTTTTTCATGGTACAACCAAAAAGCTTAAAGGGAATGATTCGCATTATACTCGCATTATTTGCTGCTATTACATCAACCACAGCCAACCGCCGTAAGAAACAGGCTACCTGCCGAATAGCCTTGCCAGCTCTGGTTCATTTGCCCGCAACAGGCTTTTATGAGTATGCTGTAGCAAAAGCGCTATCGCTGGAGAAACCATATGATTTTACTTAGCTATTTTGAACCGGAAACCAACAACTGGCGTGAATGCACCTTAGCCCAGTTACCCACCCACTTACCGGCTGATGCCAGCTTATGGATTAACCTGAATAACGCCAGCCAGGAAGAACAGTTACACATTATGCAGCGTTTTGCGATAGGCCCAACCCTGGCTGAAGATTTCAGCCGCGAGCGTCACCCGCCGAAAATGGAAGCGCAAACCGACTTTACCCTGCTGATTATGCGCGGTTATGCCGATGCTGACTTTAGTGAATACAACAGCAGCGCCCAGATTAATTTATTGTATTCCAAACAGGTGTTAATCAGTAAAATACAATGTCATAACCCTGTGCTGTTAAAACAGTTAGAACCTCAGATCACTGCCGGAAAAAACAGTAACATTGCTGATTGGATAAAACAGTTAATTTTTGTAGTATCAGGTAGTTACCTGGAAAAACTAATTAATTTTGAAGATGAACAGAGTGAACTGGAAGATGTTATGCTGCACAGCGGCAACGACGAGCAAATGGCACTGATTATGCGCTACCGCTCGGTACTGCGAAAAATAAACCGTAATCTGGCCTATCAGAAAGATATTTTTTCTGACGCTTTATATGAAGAGCAAAGCCCGCTGTTGCGCCATTTTAACAGCACGGAAATCCGTGATTTTTACGAGAAATTTGAACGGCTGCACAGTATGACCGATATGTACTACGATCAGCTTAGCGATCTGGTGCATAGTTATATGTCTACCACCTCGCACCAGATTAACGAACGGATGAAAGTATTAACCATGGTCAGCACTATTTTCATCCCGCTGACATTTATTGCTGGTATATACGGCATGAATTTTATCAATATGCCGGAGCTGCAAATGATGGATGGCTATTTTATTGTGTTAATTGCTATGGCAATAGGCGGCATAACCGGGCTGACATGGTTTAAAATACGCGGCTGGTGGTAACGCCACCACAGGCTAGGGAGTAGTAAATGGCTGAAAACCAACCGCTGGATATTGAAGAAATTGTACGCGACAGCTTTAACGAAGATGAAGCAGAACACCTGACCGGAAAGCTAAGCCAGCTGGAACCGGAAGAAATTGCTATTGCGCTGGAGGCCATGCCGGTAGAGCAGCGGGTTAGCACCTGGCTAAGCCTGCACCCGGATGATCAGATAGCAGCACTGACTTATATGCGGGTAGACGCCCGCGACAATATCTTTAAACAGTTAGATGAAGCGCAGCTACGCAGCCTGGTCGAAGGCATGGAAGTTGACGATCTGATTGAGCTGCTCGATGAGCTGCCGCAGCGAATTTACGACTACGCCTGCTCACGCCTTGATGAAAGCCAGCGCCGCTGGCTGGATACTGCACTGGCCTATGATGAAGATCAGTGTGGCCGCTATGCTGATCACGATATGCTGATCATCAATAAAAATGCCAAAGTACGTGACGCTATCCGGCTGTTTCACCAGCTGGCAGAAGATGCAGAGTACCACGATGCGCTGTTTGTAGTAGATCGTACCGGCCGCTACGCCGGCCTGGTGCACGCCACACAGCTGCTCGGCCTTGGCAGCCATTTACCGATTGAAACCGTTATTGATAACGACGCACCAGTGGTGGAAGGTGAAATGGAGCTGGATCAGGGTTCTGACATTGTTTCACGCTCTGGTTATACCGCGTTGGCGGTTATTGATGACGAAGGCAAATTGCTTGGCCGCTTATCTATTGGTGAAGCGCTGGAAAACGTGCGCCGTAGCCTGGAAAGCCAGTTTATGCACACCGCCGGTTTAGGCGAAGAAGAAGACTTATTCGCGCCCATTTTTGACAGTGCCAAGCGCCGCGCGTTGTGGTTGGGTATAAACCTGCTAACCGCGTTTTTAGCGGCCTGGACGATAGGCTTGTTTGAAGCCACCTTACAGCAGGTAGTAGCATTGGCGGTACTCATGCCAATAGTGGCCAGCATGGGCGGTATTGCCGGCAGCCAGACACTGACACTGATTATCCGTGGCCTGGCGCTGGAACAAATTACGCCGAAAACCTATATGACATTGCTGCGCAAAGAGCTGGGGGTCGGTGCCATTAACGGTGTACTGTGGGCACTGGTGATAGCCGCTATTACTTATTTGTGGTTTGGTGATTGGATTATCGGCACCGTGATCGGTATGGCGATAGTGATCAATATCGTTGTTGCGGCTATTTCCGGTGTACTGATCCCTATCTGGCTGGAAAAACTGGATATTGATCCGGCCTTGTCAGGCTCAGTAATACTGACCACAGTAACCGACGTGATCGGCTTTTTTGCCTTTCTCGGTTTAGGCTCGTTGTTTTTGCTGTCTTAGATATGTTGAGACAGCTGCACTGAAGCAGAAAAGCAACAGAATTATTTTGCCTAAACAGCAGTATTGTTGCTGCCTCAGGGCGCAGACACTTTTACAATAGCGACTGATCTTACCTCTTATTGGAGAGCGCATGAAAATTGCGATTTTATCGCGCAATGCCGAACTGTATTCCACCAAACGCCTGGTAGAAGCAGCAACCAACCGTGGCCATCAGGTGCAGGTGATCGATCCGCTTACCTGCTATATGAACGTCAACCGTACCAATTCTTCTATTCACCATAAAGGCCAGGTGCTGGAAGATTTTGATGCAGTGATCCCGCGTATCGGTGCCTCTATTACGTTTTATGGCACCGCCGTACTGCGCCAGTTTGAAATGATGGGTGTATACAGCTTAAATGAATCTGTTGCCATTAGCCGCGCCCGCGACAAACTGCGCAGCCTGCAGTTATTAGCGCGTCAGGGTATTGGCCTGCCGGTAACCGGCTTTGCTGATAAACCTGGCGATATTCCCGACCTTATTGAAATGGTTGGCGGCGCACCTCTGGTGATCAAGCTGCTTGAAGGTACTCAGGGCATTGGTGTGGTGCTGGCTGAAACCCGCACCGCAGCAGAGAGCGTAATAGAAGCCTTTATGGGGTTAAATGCCAATATACTGGTACAGGAATATATCCGCGAAGCCAATGGCGCCGATATTCGCTGCTTTGTTGTTGGTAATAAAGTAGTAGCTGCAATGAAACGCCAGGCTAAAGCCGGTGAGTTTCGTTCAAACCTGCACCGCGGCGGCACAGCTTCAGCCATAAGGCTGAGTAAAGAAGAGCGCAGCACGGCCATTCGGGCAGCGAAAACCATGGGCTTAAATGTCGCCGGCGTAGATTTACTGCGCTCTAATCATGGCCCGGTAGTCATGGAAGTAAACAGCTCACCGGGGCTTGAAGGCATTGAAGCGGCGACCAGCAAAGACATTGCCGATATCAGCATTGCTTTTTTGGAGCAAAAAGTGGCCAGCCACAAAACCAGGCGCAAACTTAACACCAAAGGAACCGGCTAATGCAAAATGGCACCCGAGCACCTTTTATACTGGGCAACAGTAATATTCCACCGGGCAGCCGCGCTGTGGTGGATATTCCGTTTGGCAAACTGTATACCCATACCGAACTGAACATTGGTGCTCATGTGATCCACGGCCGCAAAGACGGCCCGGTATTGCTGGTAACCGCGGCGCTGCACGGTGATGAAATTAACGGCGTGGAAATATGCCGCCGCCTGCTGAAACTGCCGCGGCTGAATCAGCTTAAAGGTACGCTTATTATAGTGCCGATAGTAAACACCTATGGTTTTGTGCAGCAATCCCGCTATTTACCCGATCGGCGCGATTTAAACCGCAGCTTCCCCGGTAGCGAGAAAGGCTCACTCGGCAGCCGGATGGCATTTCAGTTTACCGACAAAATATTAAAAAACTGCACGCATGCCATTGACTTGCACACCGGCGCTATTCACCGCTCTAACCTGCCCCAGGTGCGCGCCAGCGCTAAAGATAAAACGGCCCTGCGCATGGCTGAAGTGTTTAACGCGCCCATCATTATTAAAGCCGCCAGCCGTGACGGCACTATGCGCGGTACAGCCAATAATTTAGGCATTCCGCTTTTACTCTATGAAGCCGGTGAAGCGCTACGCTTTGACGAGCAATCGATCAATGTCGGCGTGCGCGGTATTTTAAATGTAATGACCGATTTAGGTATGCTCAGAGCAGTGCGGAAAAAACCGACCACCAAGTCGTTATTTTCTAAGAAAAGCAGCTGGGTACGGGCCGAGCATGACGGCATAGCCCGTTACTATGTGGGCCTGGGCCAAACGGTGAAAACCGGCGATGTGCTGGCGCATATCTATTCGCCCTACTCCGATTTTGAAGTGGCGGTGCCGGCCAGCTTTGACGGCATTGTGATTGGCCGTAACAACCTGCCGTTGGTCAACGAAGGTGAAGCGCTGTTTCATGTGGCTGAAGTCAGCTCGCTGGATGAGGCAGAAAAAACCCTTGATGCCATTAACGACGAAGTAGACAACGCCATGCCACCGGTGTTGGGCGAAGAATACGGCGTGGTCTAGCTCTTATTGTTTTTGTGATACCACATCGTAACGTTTCAGCTCAGGCAGGCGCTGTTGTAATTGTTTTTCAATTTCATCCAGCTCCTGCATGCGCTGGCAGAACAATGCCGACTTTTCTTCCAGTTCTACCGCCTTGGCATCCAGCCCCAGATTAATTTTGTCTACCATTTGGCCAACCGACTGCCAATCCTGGTTGTCTGAACGCTCAAAGTTATTGTCTGAATGGCGCAAGGCTTCGCGCAGTGCCCCCCACACTGCACCAACCGTATGGCGGGCCAGGTTGTCCAGTTGCGGCTTTAATTCGTCATGCAGAAAATAATCCAGCTCGTTCAGGCTTTGCGGCGCCAGATAGAAGTGATCATTGCTGCGTACAAAACGCGACATCCACTGAAAGGTGGTTTCCCGCACCAGTTCACGCCATTCGGCCTGCTGCGCCTGGCTGCCAATGCCACTAAACATTGCTTCAATGCTGGATAACCCCAGCTCAACGCCGTCTACCGCTATACTGACAATTTCTGGCACAAAACGGCGTAACCCCTGGCTGTACTGTGCCAGTAATAAGGTGTCATCATCTTCCAGCGTGATCCACTCACCGCGGATAAACAACTGATGATCAGCATTTATCTGCACATGGGTGCGGTTGTTTTGCATAATACGGATCTGATCAGGCGAGATAATAATACCGTGCGCAAACGCCATATTGCACTCAGCTGCCGATAGCAGCGGCGCAAAAAACAGCATAAAGATAAAGAAAAAACACTTCACTGATAATCTACCCGGTCACTTTGTCAGACAAAGCCTACGTTAGCGCAGTAAAAAACACATTACCCTGCATCGCAGGGCAGTTGCCAACTGTCGAAAATGCCGCCTGGTGCATATTACCTGGCTCATATTAATAGAATGGTTCTATCGACACACTGCCATCTACCAGCAGTATTTTTGACGGGCCGTATTCACGACGGCTGCGGATAATGTCTTTATCAAAATGTACCTCAACCGCAGAAAACAGCTGCTGATGCGCCACAATAAGGGCTTGCTCCAGTTTTTCTTTGCGCTGTAGTTCGAGCGCTTTGACATCCTCTATTAATGCCAGCGCCACAGTTTTATGCTCATCAAATT
Organism: Gammaproteobacteria bacterium HGW-Gammaproteobacteria-15; assembly: GCA_002840125.1. Lineage (GTDB taxonomy): Bacteria > Pseudomonadota > Gammaproteobacteria > Enterobacterales > Alteromonadaceae > Alishewanella. The sequence continues at coordinate 145,628 of PGZF01000002.1, read as the reverse complement.
CGCCCTGTAACTCCTGGCGGCGTAATTCTATCTGGGCGTTGCCTTCAATTTTCTTCAGCTTTTCCAGCTGTTCACGAATATCCAGCATATCTTTTTTCGCTGCAGCAATACTGGCGCGCAGTACGTCTTGTTTTTCCACTATCGGATCGGTCAGCCGGTTAAGCTCAATATAAATATTGCTGCTGGACGGCGCACCTAAATTGCCGGTATGAATGCCATAATCCAGATAAAAATAACCACCAATCACCTTACCATTAGGGTTGTCTTCAGGGCCGGCATACACTTTGGCAGCAGACACCGCGCAATGCATTATTTGCTTTTTAACATAGATATTGCCGCTGGCGCTTAAGCGGGCATACTGGGCAATATTGCACTCTATATCGCCCTGGGCTTTTAGCTCAGTGCTGTATTCAGTATCTTTTTCCACAGTGGCTATCTGGTGGCCAATAATGGCGCCGCCAATTCTGATGTCGCCACCGGCTTCAATCAGGCTGCCTTCAACGAAGCCTTTTACAAATACATTGCCGCCGGCAATAACTTTCATGCTTTCAGCCACATCACCGTTAATCACTACTGAACCGCGAAAAATAATATGTCCGGTAGCCAGATCAACATTCTTTACGGTGAATACCTCATCAACGGTAGCGCCGTTTTCGATTACCCGGGGTAAACCATCACGTGCAGCCAGCAGTAAATCGGTATCCTCTGCCGACAACTCACTGCCTTCACCCAAATTCCATTCTACAACCTGCCCCGGTGTAGCTGGCAGCACATTGCCGGTAACGGTCATGCCATCTACCCCGGCAGTAGGCGGATGCCGGCGCATTAACGGCTCGGCGGCGCGAATTGACGGAATAACACCAAAGTCGCGTAAATCGGCTTTTTCTTCAGACTGCAGTAAGGGTTTATTGCGGCGGCTTTCCATATCGGGGATCAGTGCTTCAAAACGGGAATCAACCCCTTGCACTACCTGGCGGCCACGCGCTATAACCAGTTTTACTTTGCTGCCGGGATCGGCCTTGCTGGCATGGGTTACCAGTTTGATGATGTGCTCTTTACTAAAACCAAATACGACACCGGCTTCCTGTGCAGCTTTAACCAGCATATTGGCCGACACCGGAGGCCCGCCCCAGGCTGAGGTAATAATGGCGGCGGCTGACATTTTATCTTCGCTGATATCAAACTTAAGCTCAGCCGGGCGCATATCTGCAATACGATAGGTTAACGGCACACCTTCGGCTTGCAGTTTGTCTTTAATTTTTTGCTGAATTTGCTGATATTCTATCAGCAGGTTGGTAAGTTGATCCTGGATTAAAAAGCAACGGCCATAGCCGGCTTGCTGTAACTGGGCGTTAACGTCCTGCGCCGTCAGCGCATTCAGAGTTACAGGCACGGTTATTTTTATACTATTATTGTGCTCGGTAAATTGCATATGGCTTCACACTTCAGGTTACTGCACGAAAGCTAGTCTAATGAAGCAAATAACCGGCCTGAACACAAGCCCTTTTATTCCCGCAGGGCTCAGTTGTGGCTAATACATCAGATATAGTTTTCCTGATGGATACGGATAAACAAGTCTGTACCCGCTTTACTGTAATCAATCTTATATTCTTTGTTATTAATAGCCTGCACAAATAGTAAGGTTTTTACCTCGCTAAAAACGTCAGAGCTGGAAATATCTACCACTTCCATATAGCGATCTTTTGCATCAGCCTTATTAGCCGGTACCGTTTCACTGAAAACTTTCACGCCATGGCGTGTCACGACTATCACCGGGTCGTTATCATCATTCACTATAACCAGGTCAAGCTTTTTATTTTTATGTATCAAAGTGTTACGACCGCTAACTAAAAATGCTTTTTCGTAAGTATTCATTCATTGCCCTGCACAATATCCGGTAATGACAATATTATGATACAGTCAGTACCTAGTGTCTAGGTTACTGTATTCTGGATACATTGTAACCTTGCCTGATTAATCTGCTTACACAGGTTAAGCGCATCTGCTTCGCTAAGTTCAACAGGCACAAAAATATCAAAGCCGGTGGCATTTACCAAGCGCTGCATCCGATGAGCAAAAGCCGCCTTAATACCGTTATATTGCTGATTCGCCGTATTAAAATTTTCGCCCTCTGCCAACAGCTCACTGGCACACTGCCCACTGTTACAGCCCTGGCGTATTGCTTCAACATACAAAGCGCGTTGCTCTGTCATAATACGCACAGCCAACCGCAATGGTAAGCCTTGTAAAAAACTGTCGTAGTCGGTCAGTTTAAAGGCGATATAGCTGAGTTTTTTTTGCTCCAGCTGTGGTACACCACTGTATAAAAAACTGTTCCAGGGCAAAAACCAACTACCGCGGCGATGAAAATAGCGTAAGCCTTTTTCATCATACTGCAAAAAATAGGCAGGCTCAGACAACTTGGCCCAACCGGCAAAAAGCCCCAGTGCCGCCATAACAAATGCCAGGGCATGCAGCACGTTAAGTTGCTCCACCCAGAGTACACTGAGCAACAGTAGCAATAATACGGTGCCACTACCTAACATCAAGGCTGCACCACCCCGGCTGGCACCACCCTGAATTTGATTCAGCTGCATGTTAATTACCTCCGCTGCCGCTATATTATGGCCAATATGGCAGGCTTTGGCGTTTAGTTCAGCAGATATTGCTAAATTAAACCGCAGTTATACCCTGCTTAAGCGACCAACGCCGCTACGACTGCGATAACAGGAAATCTAAACAACGCTTTCTTCCATACAATAAGGCAGAAATTATTATTAAGCTGTTATCCGGGGTTATTGTGGCAAAATTACATTCAAAATTAATTTGGGTGATTCTCATCACTCTGCTGGTATTTGTAGGCTATTTGTACTGGATACCCAGCCAGAAAACTGACATCCGCCGTGCCTCCGCTGTTGTAGCAGTAAGTACTGCTAAAGTAGAAACCAAGCCGATGATCCGCAGCGTTAATTCACTGGGTACCGGTATTTCCAATAACTCAATTCAGTTGATCTCCCCTACCAGTGACTTTGTTACTGAGCTGAACATTCGTGAAGGCAAAGCCATCAAAAAAGACGAAGTGATTGCCCGTTTACATGATGTACAGGAGCGTGCGCGCGTAACGGAGCTGGAAGGCATCCTGGAAGATCAAAAACGCCAGTTAGACCGGCTGAAAAATCTGGCCACCACTCAGGCTACCGCGCAATCGATGCTGGATGAACAACAAACCCGGGTTAATACTACACTGGCCCAACTGGACATTGCCAAAGCCCAGTTAGCGGAAATGACTATCCGCGCCCCTTTTGATGGCTATCTGGGCCTGCGCCAGGTGAGTGTCGGCGCTTATATTACCAATGGCACTGTTATCACCACGCTGGATGACTTAAATACCCTGCGGGTGGCCTTTAGTGTTGCCGAGCATTATCTGGCCGATATTAGTGTAGGTATGCCTTTAACCGTTACCAATGCTGCTTATGGCAATATCACCTTTAACGGCAAAGTCAGCGCTATTGATACCCGGCTGGACCCGATCACCCGTACCGTAACAGTACACGGCGCTTTACCTAATGATGATTTACGCCTGCGTCCCGGTATGTTGCTGCATGTAAAGCTGGAACTGGATAACCGTCAGGCCATGCAAATTTCAGAAAAAGCTCTGGTGCCACAGCAGCAAAAACAGTTTGTTTATAAAGTAGGTGCTGATGACAAAGTGACTCAGGTAGAGGTAAAAACCGGCCAGCGCGTACCGGGCTGGGTGGAAATACTTAGCGGGTTAGAAGAAGGCGACGAAGTGGTAGTTGAGGGCATTCAGAAACTGCGCTCAGGCGTGACCATTAACCGGGTTGGAGGCTGATATGCTGCTGTCCGATGTGTCGGTTAAAAGGCCGGTATTTGCCACCGTTATAAACCTGCTGCTGGTGGTGTTTGGTATTGTCTGCTTTAGTATGCTGCCGCTGCGCGAGTATCCGGATATTGATACTCCTATTGTTAGTATCAGCACTAACTACCCTGGCGCTTCAGCCGAAATTGTTGAGTCTAAAATTACTCAGTTGCTGGAAGACCGCATCAGCGGTGTTGAAGGTATTAAAAATATTAACTCGGTCAGCCGTAATGGCCGCTCGAATATTTCAATTGAATTTGCCGTTGAACGCGACATAGATTCTGCCGCCAACGATGTACGTGACCGGGTGTCACGTGCTTTAAACAACCTGCCAGATCAGGCTGATCCGCCTGAAGTATCCAAAGCCAGTGACGATGAAGACACTATCGCCTGGTTTGTATTAAACAGTGAAACCATGACCTCACTGGAGCTGACCGACTACGCCGACCGTTACATTGTCGAGCGGTTCTCCGTGGTTGACGGTGTAGCCCGCTTGCAACTGGGTGGCTCACGTGATTACGCCATGCGTATCTGGCTGGACCGCGATGCCATGGCATCACGCGGCGTAACAGTACAGGATATTGAAAACGTATTACGTGCAGAAAACGTAGAACTGCCCGCCGGCAATATAAAATCCACCGATCGTGATTTTACCGTGCGCGTCGTGCGCACCTACAAAACCCAGGAAGATTTTCGCAAGCTGGTAATAAAACGCGGAGCCAATAATTATCTGGTGCGGCTGGGCGAAGTTGCCGATGTGCTGCTAACCGCAGAAAACGAGGAAAGCGAGTTTCGCGGTGACGGTAAAAACCTGCTTGGCATAGGTATTATTAAGCAGTCAAAAGCCAATACGCTGGAAGTTGTTAAAGCCGCCCGGGCAGAAATGGAGCGAATTAAACCGACCCTGCCCGAGGGTACCACCATTGAGCCGGGTTATGATTCTTCGCTGTTTATCGCCGAATCAATCAAAGAAGTGTACAACACCCTAGCCATCGCAATGGCTTTGGTTATCGTGGTGATCTTTTTGTTTTTAGGTAATATCCGTGCCACCTTTATACCGGCCATTACGGTGCCGGTATCGCTGGTAGCGGCGGTTACCGTGCTGTTTGCGCTGGATTTTTCTGTCAACCTGCTAACCCTGCTGGCCATGGTATTAGCCATAGGCCTGGTGGTAGATGACTCTATCGTAGTACTGGAAAACATTTACCGGCGTATTGAGCAAGGCGAGCACCCGCTGCTGGCGTCATATCGCGGTGCGCGTGAGGTTGGCTTTGCGGTTATCGCCACCACACTGGTGCTGATTTCAGTGTTTGTGCCGCTGGTATTTATGCAGGGCCAGCTGGGTAAGTTGTTTACCGAGTTTGCCCTGGCCATTGCAGCTGCCGTGGCGTTTTCCAGCGTAACAGCACTTACGTTATCCCCCATGCTGTGTAGTAAATTACTGACGCACCAGAAACGCGAAAGCAAACTGGGGCTGTGGCTGCATGGCGCCTTTCATAAACTGGAAAATGCTTACCGCCGCCAGCTGGATGTAGTCTGTGCCACTCGCTGGCCGGTAATTATAGTGGTTGCATTGTGTTTTGCCGCCAGTTATATGCTGGTTAAACTGCTGCCCAGCGAGCTGGCACCGGTTGAAGATCGCGGTACCTTTTTTGTGATGATGAGCCCGGCTGAAGGCGCCAGCTACACCAGCAACAGCCGCAATATGCGTCTGATTGAAGATGTACTGATGCCCTACTACCACGGCGGCGAATTTAACCGCTTACTGGTACGGGTACCTGGCTGGGGTAACAGCGGCGGTATTGCCATAGTCGGCACTGAAAACTGGCATAACGGCAAGCGCCGCACCCAGGATTTAATGGGCGAAGTGGGCGTAAAACTGAACGACATACCCGATGTGCGCGCCTTCACCTTTATGCGTAGCGGCCTGGGTGGCGGTGGTGGCGGTGGCCGGCCCATCCAGTTCGTATTGCAGGGTAATACCTACGAAGAACTGGCGCGCTGGCGTGACATTGTGATCAGCAAAGCGGCAGAAAACCCTAATATTCTGATGCTGGATCATGACTACAAAGAAACCGTACCGCAAATACTGGTAGAAATTGATACCGAGCGCGCCGGCGATTTGGGTATTTCGGTCGGGGCTATCGGCCGCTCGCTTGAAGCTATGCTGGGCGGTCGCCGGGTAACCACCTTCTTAGATCGTGGTAAAGAATACGATGTTATTATTGAAGGTCTGGACGACGATTTCCGCTCGCCGGGTAGTATCAGCAATGTTTATCTGCGCTCGGAGACCTCAAGCGAGCTCATCCCGCTGGATAACCTGGTAACACTGCGTGAAGAGGCAACGTCATCAAGCCTGAACCGTTACAACCGGATGCGGGCTATTACGTTAACCGCCAGTATGGCACCGGGTTACAGCCTGGGCGAAGCACTGGAATACCTGGAAAACGTAGTGAAAACCGAAATTCAGGACACCGTAGGTATTGATTACAAGGGCGAATCGCTGCTGTATCAGGAAAGCGGCAGCTCTACCCTGATGGTATTTATTCTGGCCCTGCTTATTACCTATCTGGTACTGGCTGCACAGTTTGAAAGCTTTATTCACCCGCTGGTTATTATGATCACGGTTCCGCTGGGCTTAGTTGGCGCCTTATCCGGGCTGTATTTCAGTGGTATGACGCTGAATATCTACAGCCAGATTGGTTTAGTTATGCTGATAGGTCTGGTAGCGAAAAACGGTATCCTGATTGTCGAATTTGCCAACCAGCTGCGTGATGCCGGTATGGAGTTTGTTGCTGCCATCAAGCAATCGGCAGCACAGCGGTTACGCCCCATTGTGATGACAGCCTTTACCACCGCAATGAGCAGTATTCCGCTGATAGTAGCATCAGGCCCCGGCTCAGAAAGCCGGATGGTAATAGGTATGGTGATTTTTGCCGGGGTGTCGTTAGCAACGCTGATGACCATTTATGTCGTGCCGGTAATGTATATTGCGATAGCACGCAATACCGGCTCACCCAAACGGCTGGAGCATAAACTGCGGCAACTGGAACAACAAGCACCAGATGAACACGCAGCAGATGAGGTACACCCCAGCTGATAACAGCAGTAAGCTCTGTGTTAACTCACAAAAAACGCCCCGTAAACTGCGGGGCGTTTTTTTAGCTGCAGTACTTTTTATCTACAGCCGTGTTGTTAGCTAGCCACTGTATTGTTAGTTAGAACGCGCCGGTGCCCTCACTTTCTTTATCTACCGGCGGCGGGGGCAGCATATCCTCCCGGCTAATACCGAGAATTTCGGCAATGGCACTGGCCACATAGACAGAAGAATAAGTACCGATAGCAATACCAAACAGCAGCGCTGTGGCAAAACCATGTATTAACGCACCACCCATATAAAACAGCACCACTAATACCAGCACAGTGGTTAAAGAGGTAATAACCGTACGGTTTAATGTCGAGGTAATGGCATCGTTGATGGTTTCTGCTACTGTTGCTTCGCGCAATTTGCGGAAACTTTCACGGATACGGTCAAACACCACTATGGTATCGTTAATGGAGTAACCTATTAGCGCCAGTATCGCAGCCAGCACCGTTAAATCGAATTCCAGCTGCAATACTGAAAACAACCCCAGGGTTAAAATCACGTCATGCGCCAGTGATGCCACAGCACCCACCGACAAACGCCATTCAAAGCGCATGGCAACATAAGCCAGAATGCCCAGTAGCGCCATTAGCATCGCCAGGCCGCCATCTTGTTTTAGCTCTTCGCCTACGCTTGGCCCGACAAACTCAACCCGGCGCATGGTTACCGCTTCTGCCTGCTGGCTGTTCAGCGCCTGCAGCACTGTGTCACCCACCACGGCCTGAGCAATATCGGGGCGCAGCGGAATACGGATCAACACATCGCGGCTGGTGCCAAATAGCTGCACCACGGCATCTTCATAGCCCGCGTCGGTCAGCGTTTGCCTTACTGCTACTAAATCAGCCGGTTTGGCAAAACCAACTTCAATGACAGTGCCGCCGGTAAAATCCAGCCCCCAGTTAATGCCGTTTATAGCAATAGAAGTAAAAGAGCCCAGCACCAGAAATGTGGATAACACTACCGCAGCCCATTTTAACCGCATAAAATTTAGCGGTTTGGCAAAATTAAATACCTGCATACCGTGCTCCTTATATCGGCAGTGACTGCACGCGGCGGCCACCCCAAATTAAATTTACTAATAACCGGGTACCTACTACCGCCGTAAAAATAGATGTTAAAATGCCTATCGCCAGCGTTACCGCAAAGCCTTTTACCGGCCCGGTACCAATACCAAATAACACCAGCGCCACCAGCAAGGTGGTAATGTTAGAATCGGCAATGGTGGCAAAGGCACGGTCATAACCGTGGTGAATAGCCTGCTGTACGGAGCGCCCTTCCAACAACTCTTCACGGATACGCTCAAAAATAAGCACATTGGCATCTACCGCCATACCCACCGTCAGCACTATACCGGCCATACCCGGTAAGGTTAGGGTTGCGCCGGGGATCAGCGACATCATACCCACCATCAATACCAGGTTGGCTACCAGAGCTACATTGGCTACCATGCCAAAGGCTTTGTAGTACAGCGCCATAAACAGCAGTACAGCGGCCATACCCCACTGAATAGCGGTTATGCCAAGCTCGATATTTTCTTTACCTAAGCTTGGGCCTATGGTGCGCTCTTCAATAATCTGGATCGGTGCAATTAAAGCCCCGGCACGCAGTAAGGTGGCCAGGTTTTGCGCTTCTGCCGGCGAGTCGATACCGGTGATCACAAAGTCACGGCCTAAGCGCGCCTGAATGGTGGCATCGTTAATGACTTCCTGCTGTTTAATCAGTACCGGGTTACCATCTGCACCTGTTTCAGTGCCGGGCTTATACTCAATAAACACCGACGCCATGCGCCGGCCTATCGTGTCTTTTGTACTGGCTGAAAGTAAGGTGCCGCCTTTAGCATCCAGCTTAATATTTACCTGCGGCCGGCTGTATTCGTCATAACCCGAACTGGCACCGGTAATATGATCGCCGGTAAGCATAATGCGCTTTTCCAGCAGTACCGGGCGGCCGTCACGGCTGTAATACAGCTCTGAATTAGGCGGCACCCGGCCTTCAAGTGCAGCAGCTAAATCGCCATCAGTGTCTACCAGACGAAACTCCAGCGAAGCAGTGGCACCGAGAATTTCTTTTGCCTGTGCCGTGTCTTGCACTCCGGGCAATTGCACGACAATGCGATCAGTGCCCTGGCGCTGCACTAACGGCTCGGCCACACCAATTTCATTTACCCGGTTACGGATAATGGTAATGTTTTGCTCCAGCGCATATTCACGGATTTCTTTTAAACGGATTTCGCTAAGGCCAACCAGCAAAGTCAGGTTGTCGCTGCCGGTGGTAAATACCAGTTCACGATCGCGCTTTCTCAGTGCCGCTTCAGCGGCCACAATATCTCCGGTGCTGCGAAAAGTAATCTGTACCTGGCTATGGTCAATATCGGCCTGCACAGTGCGGTAACGGATTTTATCTTCACGTAAGTCGGCACGGAAAGTTTGCACCAGGTCATTCAGGTTTTTATCCAGCGCGGCTTTCATATCTACCGCCAGTAAAAAGTGCACACCACCGCGCAGGTCCAGGCCTAAGTTCATCGGTGTGGCACCGATGGCGCTTAGCCAGTCTGGCGTGGCAGGCGTCAGGTTAAGTGCGGTAATAAAATTTGCTCCCAGCTGCTGGTTGGCAATTTCACGCGCCTGTAACTGATCTTCGGTGCTGTTAAAGCGGGCCCGAATTTGGCCTTCTTCCAACACCACCGATTTAGCCGCAATATTGGCTGCGCGGAAGCTTTGTTCCAGTTGCGAGCGGGTTTGTTCAGCGACAGTACCGCCACGGGTAGCGCTGATATTCAGTGCCGGGTCTTCCGGGTATAAATTTGGTAGCGCATACACCAGTGCCAGCAATAACATGCCAATCACCAGCACATAGCGCCAGGCAGGGTTTTTATTTAACATCAGTTTATCCTTAGCTTTGTTGCTACAGCCACCGCGCCCATCATGCAATGAGTAAGGGGCAGCTAAGCACTCTGCACCAACCCGTTAAGGTGCTTAATACAAAAAAGCAGAGTGCGGTATTTAACCGGCCTGACAACGCACAAAACACCTGCGAAGGAGCACAGTGCTATAGATGTCAGGGTACCGGGTTAAGCGTTAACTTAAGGAAAATTGCGGTGGGGCTCTGGCCTGTTGGGGGCTAACAACTATGGTGTGGGGCGCCGCAGATATCACCACAGCGGCTACACAGGTTAAACTAAAAACTGCGCTGCGCTTTGCCGGTATAACAGCAAATTTCGGCTGATCGTCTTTATCCTGTGGGGTATTTAACGTGTGCTGATGCAGTGAAGGGTTTACTGCATGAAACTGAGAGTCGGCCAGAGGTGATAAGCGTGCATCGTGCACGGCAAAAGCTTGCGGCGTACACAATAAGCTTAAATAAAAGAGTATGGCAAAACTACTTAGCCAGCGCATAACACCTCATGTTAACCAACGCACGCAGCGGTTTTGCATTGCATCATTTTATACCGCAGCGTGCGCGCATAATGGGCTCTAATTCACCATAGTACAAGGGGCGGCAACAGAAAATTTGCTATCACCTACCCTAAATAACCTTAGAATAACGCTGCTGGCCCTGAGTTAAATAAGCATCAAAGCAGGCGCAAATACTGCGCACCCATAAGCGCCCTGCTGCAGTTACATTAATCCGCCAGGCATATACCTCAACCAGGCCATCTTCCATAAACGGCTGCAGCAGCTCCAATGCCCGGGCAAAGTATTGCCAAAAACCATGCAAGCGCCACTGGCGGCTAAAACTTTCCACGTCCAGCTCAAAGTGGCAAATTAACTGGCTGATCAAAGCGGCCCGCAGTTTATCATCCGCACTTAAGCTAAAACCGCGTTCAACCGGCAACTGGCTGGCGGCAATGGCTGCATAATAGGCCGGTAGTTCTTTACCATTTTGCCACAGCACACCATTGACCTGGCTAATGCTGGACACGCCAAGGCCAATCAGGGCATTTTGCCCGGCGGTGGTATAGCCCTGAAAATTACGCTGCAGCTTACCGGCAAGCTGTGCTTTGGCCAGCGCATCGCCGGGCCGGGCAAAATGGTCCATACCAATAAACTGATAACCGGCCGCCACAAAGGCGTTAATAGCCATGCTTTGTAGCTGCAGTTTAAGCGTGGCATCTGGCAAGCTGGCGTTGTCCAGCTTACGCTGGGCAGCAAAACGCTCGGGCAAATGGGCGTAACTAAATAATGAAATGCGGTCTGGCTGCAGCTGAATAATCTGTTCCAGCGTGCTGGCAAAACTGTCTGGCTGCTGAAAGGGCAAGCCATATACCAGATCAAGATTAACCGAACTAAATCCCAGCTGGCGGCTAAGCTGCACCTGATGGCAGATAAGTGCGGTGTCCTGCACCCGGTTAATGGCAATTTGCACTTTTTCATCTAAGTCCTGCACGCCAAAACTTACCCGGTTAAAGCCAAGCGTGCGTAAATGCGCCAGCTTACTGTCACTGCAACTGCGTGGGTCAATTTCAATACTGATTTCCGCATCCGGCGTTAGGGTAAAATGGCGGTGCAGTAACGCCATGAGGCGGCTTAGCTGTACTTCAGTTAAAAAAGTGGGTGTACCCCCGCCCAAGTGCAGCTGAATAATCTGTTTTTGCGCCAGCAGCGGCTGGTACAGCGCCATCTCCTCTGCCAACGCATCCAGATAGCTATCGGCTTTATGCTGATGCCGGGTTACCACTTTATTGCAACCACAGTAGTAACACAGCTTATGGCAAAACGGGATATGGATATAAAGGCTAAGCTGATCCGCGCCTTGCCCTATTGCAGTGGGGATCAGCGTTTTATCAAAATCAGTACTTAGCGCCAAGGCTGTGGGGTAAGAGGTATAGCGCGGGCCGTTAATATTGTACTTACTGATTAACTTTGGATCCCAGTTGCTGACGGACATCTTAACCCCTTTAACACTGCTGGCGATTGACTGATAGCCATGATAAGCCCTGGCGTGTCAGCTGATATTGATCTGCCTCAGGCTTGGTTTAACTATAACTGCGTAAGCGTAATAATATTTGTCTGTACCTCTGGTAACGGCGGGTAAAAGGATTTACTGTATTTGCTTGTTAAGGCCGTGTTCAGCTTTGCTATTCAACGGCAGTCGACAACCGCTACACCAGCCTTAGAAACACCGGAGCAGATATGGGATCCATGCAACTTAGCCGATACTGGACGTTTGCCGTCGCTACGCTATTTGGATGCGTGTTGCCACAAAACGCTCTGGCACATGACCCCGTGTCCCCTTACCAGAACTGGGCTGAGGTAGTGCGCAGCAAGCCTTATGCAGAAAGCAAGGGCGTCTATGACAATGTGATGAATGTACGGCGCTGGATCCTTACCCGCTCAGGTCATTGCTCGGAACGCAATCGCCATTTATTGTTTGATATGCGCGGAAACTTTCTGCAGGTTATTGAAGACGCCGCAGACTCTTTGCAAACCCAGTTAATTCTGAATCAAACCCGTCATGGCATGGCACAACAAGGCCAGGTTCATGCCTGGGTAGAAGGCAACAGCCAGACCCTTGGCTACCCTTTTGCTATTCGCTGTCATCAACCCTATGTAGATTTACCTCTGGCCATATCGCGCTATCTGGGGGAACACCCGGACGGCCGCTTGTCTGGAAACTGGGATGGCATTAAGGTGGGCACGCCTAACAATCAAGCCTCACTGCATGACACCCTGCGCTTAGTACACGCCCGCCGGGTGCAGCAAAAGCGCATCAGTCTGCCCGACGACTTACTTTCAGATCTGGCCGGCATGTTAATTATCGAAAGTGGTGGCGTGCGCGAAGCTCACTCGAAAGCCAATGCCAGAGGGATCCTGCAACTGACACCACAGGCACTGAAAGATTGCAAAGTACCAAATAATAAACAACTGCACCGTATTGCTCAGGTAGATTGCGCGCTATGGCTGTTTGAACGTAATCACCGGATGCTACGGCCGGTGTTTCTGACACGCTTTGGCCATCTGCCGCAGGAAAAGCAGGAACACATTTACCGGCTGTTGCTGATCCAGGCTTATCATGGCGGCCCTGGCCGGGTAAGAGCGCTGCTGATAGACGACGAATTCAGCAAACCCGCCGCTTATTTTGCTGAAAACTACCAGGATTTCAGCGCCGGCGATATCGCCTTTGGCATGGTGTTTCATAACCTGGGCCGCAATCGTCTTGGCTTCGCCTCACTGTATTACACTGCCGATATCCGCATTGCGCTGCAGCAGCTGGAGTCCAAGCAAAGTGCCCGCCTCGCTCTGGGGCCCCAATCCAAAACACCGGTGCCGCCCGGAACAAACCAGCTTAGCAGCAAGCTGTAATAACTTGCGCCAGCACGGCTTAGGCATTGGTGTTTTAGAACGCGAAGGCAGCATCGGCAACTTACTCTCGCACGCTACCTGTTTTGGCCTTAAAACCTTTAAAGCCAAACGTATTATCAATACCGTACAACAGCGGCCGCATTATTTTAAACAACACGGTGTAGGTGATGGTGATCTGGAGCGTTTGAAAGGTATTATTCCGACGCCCTAGTTGCCGCGTGCGTGACTTTGCTAAGAGATTTGTCCGCCAGGTGCTTGATTGCTGTTTCATCAAGACGGGCATGCCTTACTGACTCAAAAATAACTGCCCCGACGTTTTCGTAGAAGCGCTTACCCTGCTGATTGTCGTGCGCCACTATCCAGTCTATGCGGCCGCAGCCTGTTTCTTCAGCAATGGTGCACAACGCCGATAACAGCGCCTCGCCAATACCTTTACTTCGATACTGCGGGTAGATAAATAAGTCATCAAGCCAGATCCCAGGCTTAGCAATAAAGGTAGAGTAGATACTGTAGTAGGTTGCAATTCCAATGACTTTGTCTGCTTCAACCACAACCAATGCGTATGCTTTTGGAACAGGTGAAAAAAACGCTTCTTTGATATCATTTTCTTTCGCCCGCAACGTATCGGCGCAGCCGTCAAATTCTGCTTTCGCCCGTATAATATTAAGTATCTGATTAGTATCAGCACTAACCGCTTTTCTTATGCTAAAAATGATAAATTCTCCTTAAGTGTCACAATTACGCCCACGTTACACTGTCTCTGGCAGCAACTCCGGGTTCCACACTACTTCCCATAAATGGCCATCCGGGTCATGAAAATAGCCGGCGTAGCCGCCCCAAAAAGTGTCTTTTGCCGGTTTTACTATTGTTGCACCTGCAGCTTTGGCCTCTGCCATTACTTCATCAACTTCGGTTTTTGACATCACATTGTGGCCAATTGACATGCCTGAGCCGTGGCCACTAAACGGCAGGCCGGTATCCTGTGCCAGGCTGGTTGTTGGCCACAATGCCAGTTTAAGGCCAGCGGTTAGATCAAAGAACGCGACCGCACCGTTTTCAAACTCGGTACCGACTATGCCGTCGGTGGGTAGGCCCAGGCCATCACGGTAAAACTGCACGGCCCGTTCTAAGTTAGCTACGCCAAGGGTTATCACAGAAATACGTGCTTTCATTTAAATTAACCTCTGTAACACACCTTTGCGTTTAACGATATTTTTATAATCCCACTGAATCTCTCTGGCTTTAGCCAACCAGCACTGCAATGCGGCGGTGTCAATCTCCGCAACAGCGTTATAAAAAATCGAGGCATCTTTGAATTTTTTGCCGGTAATGTTTAAGCCTGCTTCGCCAAAGTCTGCCCCGCTCCAGAACATCAGCCGTATACCGGCTTTTTGTTTGCTGTAGCCAACAATAGGGTTGCCGTTTAAAAACCATACCGGATGCGCATGCCATATCTTGCTGTGTGCATCAGGCATTGCCTTGTCTATTTGCTTTGCCAGCAGCTCACATACTGCTTTTAGTTCTGGCTGTTGAGCCTCGTTGTAGTGGCTAATCTCTGGCTGTATCGTCATATTTGCTAACGCCTTTTAAGTTACATAAGCAACAAAATCGGTTACACCAACGTCATGGCCAAGCTGGTGCAATAGCGTGGTTAGCTGGCCGCGGTGATGGGTTTGGTGATTAAACATATGTGCCACAGCCACCCAGGTGGGATGTTCGCGTAACTGGCCCTGCGAATTGCTGTATTTCATACTGCTGGCAAGTTGCGCATCGGTTAACTCTGCGGCAAAGCGCGTAATTACTTCATCAGTTGCCGCCCTTTGCACACTGAGCTCTGTAAAATCTGCGTACAGTTCATCACGTAAAGACGAAAACTGCTGCACCAGTTCGGCTTGCTGTAGTGAAACCATGGCAAAGGCTGTGGCAAAGCGACCAAGCCAGATACGATCGGCCAACAGAATATGATTCAGCGTAGCATGGACAGAGCCAAAGAATGCACCCAGCTCTTTTTTACGTTCGCTATCGCTTAAGCCCGCTACCAAGGTGAATAAACGGTGATTGAACTCAAGGTTATATTTAGCAAAACCGCATATTTGCTGCTGATGTGAACCCATTATTTAGCCTCCCGTTCCCACATTACTTTGTTGTTCCTTATAAATATCCAGCGTTTACCCGCGATAGCAATCCCCTGCTACAAAAACACCTGAGGTCTAAGGGCCAAACACATAGTTCCGATTGAAAACCTCTGTGTTTGGTGGCCGCTTATGGCTGTTAAAGTAATCATAGCCTTCCTTAAGGTTTAACCAGAAGGAATGCCACTGATGCGAGTTATATTTTGCTAAAGTAGCGCTCTCAAGCCGGAAGGGGAAGATATGAACTCTAAAAAATGGTTGCCCCGACTTTAGCGCCGCTACCCCAAGAGCATATATTTCATTCATATATGCATCAGTCATTGCGTAGCACCCAATAGACACGCAATTGCCGTGCACCATTAGCGCATCACCCGTGCGACCATGCACACGATCGTACTTATTGGGGTAGCCTAAATTAAAAGACAGGTGGTAACTGCTCCAGGGGTTCAGCCGGCCAGCATTAACAAAGTAAAAGCCTTCCGGGCTTTGCTTGTCGCCTTGCTTCAGCTTTGGCCCAAGATCGCCGGAAAAGGTGCAAATATCGTAACTTTTAAAGGCTATAAAGGTTCCGTCAGCAGACTCAACCCACACCTCAAGCACACCAGGATCTTTGAAGATACGGATAAATACCGGCGCACCGTATTTAAGGCCCAAATTCGACAGCTCTTTCTTCAAAGCCGGTTCTACACTGGCTATTGCCCTCTCAGCCCGGATGCTTGTAGGAACCTCAACTGCGAGAGTCTCAATGGCAAAAGAGATAAAGAGCAAAAATATTATTAGATTAGTCATATTTCGTCAGAAAAACCCAAGTTGCAACGCTTAAGGCCAGTATATGCTTGTACCGCTAAGCACTTTGGCAGCGACCAGTTAAAAAAGCAGCAATAGCTTTGCTTAACGTTTGTTTAAGCCAATCAGGCCCGAAATCTGTCATTTCGTTATGCTTTGAGTTGGCAATTTGTACAATACAAGCATTAAACTGCTTTAACTCATTCTCCGAATACAACACGTCTTTATCAGCCGGAAAATCGCTGCCTCGAATTGACAATACAGACATCTTTTCAATCCTTGGTAATGGAACACGACGATGATCCAGCGTTATCAGCTGCGCTACCTTACCCTTGCCACTATTAATGTACCAGCCCGAGATATCACCGCCGTTGGAATGCCCTATTAACGTAGGCGCGACAAAATTATAGTTTGGCATGTGCTGTTGCAGTTCAGTACGGACAAATTCAAGACTGTTGGCACCACGCTGCCAGTTTTCACTGCGTGCAGTATAAAGATCGCCACGCACCGCCAACGGCGGGTCACCCGGCAATTCGTGTTGCACCGCCACCACCAGATAGCCAGCAGCATTTAGTGTATTGCTGATAAACTTATAGTTATCATAAGCCACCCCATAACCGGAGCTTAGCAACGCCACCGGACAAGGATTTTTACTGCTGCAAACCGAAGTATCCTGCGGGTAACTGATGTGGATGGGAATATCCCGCTGTGTCTGCGCATCGCTAAGTACGCGATACTCTGTGGCCGCAAGCTGGCTACAAAAAAAAATGCTGAGTAAAAATATATACTTCAATTGTTCATTCCCGGACACTATAACGGTTTCAGCGTCATAGCTTTTAACGCGGCATACTACTGGTGATACTTACGGATCACCGCCACTTTACCATTTTCCATTTCCAATACTTCCATCATGATCTGACTATAAGAAATGGGCTGCTTATGCTGCGGGTGAATGCCTTTAGCACTGTTGCTATAGCGGATAGCAACGGCAGACTGGTTAAAGGTAAACACATCCAGCAGTTCAGCTTTATGCTCGGTGTGGGCACCAAGATAAAACGTCATACCTTTTCGCATGGCTTGTTTGCCATCAGGCTCGCGCGAATCATCGGTAACGTAAGGTAAGTGAGAATGCCCTATATCATCGGTTAGCAGCGCCAGGTAATTTTCAAGATCTTGTTCTGTCGCATCAGGTGACTGCGTCGCCACCATTGCAGCAAAATACTGCCTGGCAAAAGCATCTAAATCCAGTTTTGTCTCTGTTGCTGATACAGATAACGAGATAAAAACTGACAGCGTAACAAGTAACAGTTTTTTCATAGCCCACACCTTTTGTGATTATTCACAGCACGCACTTATACCTGTTGTACTTTTTGTAATGTCATATGCAGCAACGGATAAGGCTTGTCCTGGCCATCGGTTGGCGAACGGCCGGTTACATCAAAACCGATACGCTGGTAAAACCCCAACGCCTGCGGGTTTTGCTCGTTCACGTCCACTTTTGTCGCGCCTTGCGCACTAATAGCATGAGCTGCCAGCAAAGCGCCAATACCCTGCCCGCGCAGCTCTGGTGCGATAAACAGCATTTCAATATTGCCATCATGCACACCGCAAAACCCGGCTATTTCGCCAGTGCTGGTTTTAGCGCAGGTTAAATTCACAACATCAAAATACTGTTCCAGAATAAGGGGTTTAAGTTGCTGTAAATCGTCTTCAGATAAAAAATCGTGCGTTGCCCTAACTGACGCTTCCCAAATTTCTATAAGCTTTTGATGTTCTGCCTTACTTACACTTTCAATATTCATTAATAAACCTGAGTAAAATTTGCCATTCAGCGCCTGATTAAAAGTCCGACATCAACAATGGCAAGAGGTAGCTGAATCCAGTCTAAGCCGCTATCTCAATGTAAATCAAGAACTTTTATCTTGTACAAATTTTTGTTGCTGCAAATAACAAAGGCCGCAAAAGCGGCCTTTGTTTACAGGGATATATAACGTTTCAGGCTTATAACTTATCCAGCTCTATATCGCCGCTTACTGTGCTTAGCTCTACGCTGCCATCACCACTACCCAGCGTGAACTGCAGGCTACGGGCCGGGCCGTATTTGGCTTTATTGGCTTTGTCGTCGCTCAGCTTGTTTTTAATGCTGCCACCGGCTGAAGCTTTAATATCAAAGCGGGCGCTAACCTTGCTGTCCAGTTTTAATTCAATATCGCCACTTACACTGCTGCCTGTTACACGCGGGCTGGCAGAGCCTTTTAGTTTGGCATCAATTTCACCGTTTACGGTGTTGAGTTTCAGCTGTTTAGTGCCGTTTAGCTCCAGTTCGGCATCACCGTTTACGGTGTTGACGCTTACCTCTTCAGCACTGCTTTTAACGTTGATTTTGCCGTTAACTACGTCATAGCTCAGGCGGCCGCTGGAGCCTTCGTCATCTATTTTGCCGTTAACCGAGCTTAGTTCTACCTTGCCGCTGGCATTTTTTACTTTAATTTCGCCATTTACCGTACTCAGTTTTACACTGTTGCGTAAGTCAGAGGCTTTAATTTCGCCGTTTACCGTACTGATCTGGCTGCTGCCGTGAATACCGCTTACAGTAACGTTGCCGTTTACACCTTTAAACTCAACGTGGCTACCTACCGGCACATCAAAACTTAGCTCTGCGTTGTTGCTTTTGTCACGCCAGTTGTAATTAACCTGGCGTGGCATGGTCATTTCAAAGCGGGTAAAACCGTCTTTACTGTCCAGCGTATAACCGGTGGCTTTTTCATCCAGCTTACCGCTGGCTTTAAACTGGTTACTATTTACTGCATTAATGGTTATTTCACCGCTCATTACTTCAATATAAATTTTCTCGTTGGCGCTTACCGCCCGGCTTTCATTTACCGCTTCACGCGCATCGGCTAAAGCCAGCTGGCTAAAGCCCAGCAACACTAAACTGCCAAGGCCAAAGGCCCAAGTTTTTGCCACTGTATTCATGTGTTATCTCCTAACTTATTACTAAAGGTTGTTGCAGTGTCGCCTGTTGCAGGTAAGACAACTGCTGTTGATACAAGCTTTGCAACTGCGCTAACAGCTGCGGTTCATCCGGATAAAATGCTAACGCCTGGCGTACCTGGGCTATTGCCTGGTCCCATACCCGTATTTGTTGCTGCCAGTTATCAAAGCCCTCGGCGACTGCCACCATCTGGCTCAACTGGGTAGCTTTTTGCTGTTCATACAACTGCAGTAACATCAGCTCTGCGCTAGGTATAGACGCCGTGGGGCTGGTAGTGCCGGGCAATAGTGCTTGCTGCCAGCCAAATACACTCAATAGCCCCAGCATGGCGGCAATACCCCAATACCAGCGTGCGGGTCTGGCGGTGTCTGTTGCTGCCTCGGCGACATCAGGCCGTGCCGTTATTTCAAGCTGCGCGGCCATATCAATCCGTGCGCTGATGTCTGGCCATAAATCACGTTGTGGTGCTATCTGCGGTGCCAGCTTGCTGATAGCGTTATCAAGTTGCTGATCATTCATCTGCTAACCACTCCTGTAACAATTGTCTGGCTCTGAAATACTGCGCTTTAGAGGTACCCTCGGCAATGCCCAGCAAAGCCGCAATTTCCTGGTGCTGATACCCCTCCAGCGCAAATAATACAAATACGGCTCTGGCCTGCGCTGGCAGGCGTTGTATAGCCTGCTCCAGCGGAGCCTCTTCACTGGTGCACGCTACGGCTTGCTCTGCCAGCTCTGGTTGCTCGTCACTGCTGTCGGTTAAGCGCAGGTATTTTTGCTGCCGCCAGATATCAATAGCAGTGCGGGTAGCAATACTGTGCAGCCAGGTGGCGAAGCTGCTATCGCCACGAAACCCGGCAAGTTGCTGCCACACCTTAATAAAAATTTCCTGACTGGCATCCTCAGCTTTTTGTTTATTAGCCAGCAAGCGCCAGCAAATAGCGTATACCCGGCCAACATACTGCTGATAAAGGTAGTAAAAGGCTTGTTTGTCGCCCTTTTGCGCAGCTGTGACTGCCTGCGCAATCTCCATAGCCATAAACGCCCTTAAATACCAAAGTTATTGTGTTAATTGTCAGGTTAGTCGACAGGGTAAAGCGAAAGGTTTAAACGCAGCAAAAAGTTTTACAGATATTTTTATCGCTAGTTTTTGCAGATAGGTTTTTACAGAAAAAATAAAGCGGGAGCCAAGGCCCCCGCCACTAAATAGTGTTTAATAATCCAGGAAGGAAGGTGTAACGCTGTGCATTGTGCCCGGCTTAAGTGTCAGTTGTGTTACAACTTAGCGATACTTTTATTAAACCTTGTTAAGCAACACCAATAAAAAAACGACAAGCAAGTAATAGCGGGCAAAAAAAGCCGGACCTTATAGATCCGGCGAATTTGAAGCACTAGGAGGAACAGGTTTGCCTTGCAGGCAGTGTTTAGTGTGCCTGCTAAATGTTACAGCCAGATGATCTTGCGCCGCTATATCGGTTATTATCGGCATCTTTATTCTGACGGTTTCATTCCATGGTATCCCCTGCTCCACAGCGTCTGGCAAGATGGATTGCCCAAAGTGGTTATTGCTCGCGCCGTGCTGCCGAGCGGTTGATTACCGAAGGCGTAGTTAGCATAAATGGCGCTGTAGCGCGCCACACAGATGGTGTTAGCACTTTGGATCGGGTGTGTATTCACGGCCTGCCGTTACCGGCCCAACCGGCCTTGCAGTATGTTTTGTACCATAAACCGGTTGGGATTGACTGCAATAACCGCCCGGATGATCCGGCCAGCCTGTATCAGGTACTCAGGTTATTACCACAGCGTTTATTTGCGGTGGGCCGGCTGGATAAAGATTCCAGCGGCTTATTGCTGTTAACCAATGATGGCGGACTTAGCCAGCGCCTGATGCACCCGGCCTATTACCATGAAAAAGGCTACCAGGTTAATATTGATAAAAACATCACCGGCGATTTTATTGCCAGCATGGCTGCAGGGGTAAGCTGGCAACTGGGAGAAAAAACCTACCAATCCCGCCCTTGCCAGATAACACAAAGCGGTAACCAGCAGTTTTATATTGTGTTAACCCAGGGCCTGCACCGGCAAATACGCTATATGTGTAAAACACTGGGTTATCGTGTTACCGCGCTAAAACGTGACCGGTTGCATAATTTACAGCTGGCACAACTGCCTGAAGGGCAAATGCGGCCGCTAAGCAGTGCCGAGTTACACCAGCTACAGTTGCTTAGCGCGCTGCCACAGCCATAAACATAACAGCAGAGTTACACCATACATAAGTAACGCCCCCAGCACTACGCCATGCCAGCTGTGCCACTGCCAAAAAGGCTGTAAATACAAACCACCGGTGCTGGCGCCAACATAGTAAAACACCAAATACAGTGCATTAGCACTGGCCTTGGCCCTACTGGCACACTGGTTTACCCAACTACTGGCTAGCGAATGGGTAAGAAAAAAGCCAAAAGCATTAATAAAAAACCCGGCCACAATAAAGCCTAAACTGCTGCCAAGTGTCAGTAAGGTTCCCAGCATTAAAATAAGTACGCCCAGTGCCATACCCAGCGGCACCGGCATTTTCAGTGCTACTTTGCCGGAGATGGCCGAGCCGATAGTACCGGTAAAATAAGTAATAAACAGCAAGCCAATCCAGAAACTGGACAAGTTATAAGGTGTATCTGACAGCACAAAAGCAATATAGGTGTACTGGTTAAGAAAAATAAAAAAGTTAAGCCCGCCAATAAGGTAGGTTAACAGTAATAGTGGCTGGCGCAGATGATACAGGTTGTCAGCCAGGGCTTGCTTTAACGCAAATGGCTTAGCCACAAAGTGCTTTGCCTGCGGTAAGTTGCGCCAGATAAGATAACAACTCACCACACCCAGAGCAGCTACCGGCCAAAACACCCACTGCCAGTGGCCAATGTCGGCCAACGCCCCAGCCATTAAGCGGCCGCTTATGCCGCCTAACGAGTTAGCGCTGATATAAAACCCCACCGCAGCCACCAGCGCCGGTTTGCTGTATTCTTCGCCCATATAGGCAATCGCCACAGCAGGCAAACCACCGAGAAAAATACCCTGCACCGCGCGCCAGAATACTAAAGCAGCAAAGCTCTCTACCTGGGTTAAAGCCAATGTGCTTAGCGTCATACCAATCAGGGTAATTAACAGCAGTTTTTTGCGGCCCCAGGCATCAGATAGCGCAGCATAAACCAGTAACGACAGGCCAAGGCACAAAGTGCCGCTGGTGTACGCCCAGGTAGTTTGTAGCGGTGTTAAGGCAAACTCACGGCTTAACACCGGTAATAAGGGTTGCAGCAAATGCAGATTGGCAAATACCACCACAGCCGCCAAACACAACGCGAAGGTAGCACGGTAAAACGCCGGGCTTTTGTACTCGATCACAACACAGAGCCTGCCTTATCAAAGTGCGGCTATTATAAAGCTATTTGCCAAAGCGCACGAGCAGGCTGAAACCATTACAACCTGTATTACCTGCCTTCTGCCTGCAGTAATAATTGCAAAAAAGCTTAAAGTTTCGCCAGCAGCTGCCGTTAACCAGTTACGGGCTATACTGATGTCAGATTAAAACCAGCTTTTCAGGAGCAAGATTATGTCAATTACTTCCGGCAATAGCGCCTCTGTAGCAGGCGCTGCCAAACCCAATACTGCCAGCGTAAAAACAGACGATAACCGCGGCATTAAAAATATGGCAGCGCAGGCCAAACAAGCGCAAAACACCGCCATTTTACGTGCGAATGAGCAGGTATCGCTGCGTAGCAATAACGATTCGCTAAGCTTATTGTACAAAACTGCGCTCGAAGGCATAAACGCCGAACTGGAACCGGTAATGGGCGAAAACGCCGCGCAGAAAATTTATGATTCCGGCATTGATACCTCTGCTGAGGCCACAGCCGATCGCATTGTTGCCTTTGCTACCGGCTTTTACAGCCGTTACAAAGAACTGAACCCAGGCAAATCAGAAGAAGAAACCCTTGATAGCTTTATGAAGATCATCGGCGGCGGTATCGAAAAAGGTTTTAACGACGCCAAAGATATTCTTAAAGGCTTAAAAGTGTATGAAGGCGAAGTAGAAAGCGGCGTAGACAAAACCTATGGCTTAGTTATGCAGGGGTTAAACAGCTTTCGCGAAAAAATGCTCGAAATGGCAGCCATACCCACACAACCTGATAACAGCGCTAAGGTTTAACCCTAGCGCTGTGGTTTTATGGTTATAGCTTAACAGCAGGCTCGGCTGAACCAATACGGGTAACCAGCAGCTGGTCAATTTTATAGCTGTCGATATCCACTACCTCAAACTTATAGCCGCCATGCAGAACAAAGTCGGTACGTTTGGGAATTTTGCGCAGTGTATACATCATAAAACCGGCAATAGTTTCATAATTTTCCGGGCTGGGGAAACTATCAATGTCCAGCACCCGCATTACATCCTGCAGTGGCGTTAACCCCTCTACCAGCCAGGAGTTAGCATCACGCGCTACTATCTGCTCTTCCTCTGAACTTACCAGCTCGCCCATCACAATGCTCATAACGTCTTTTAGCGTAATAATACCCACCACCAGCGCGTATTCATTCATAATAATAGCGAAATCAACCCCGGCTGATTTAAAATGTTCCAGCACTTCATACAGCGATAACGTATCGGGAATAATAAGCGGCAGGCGCACTATGCCTTCTTTTTTCAGCGAAATGGGCTGATCGTGCAGCACCTGCATCAGAATATCGCGGGTATCGACATAGCCCACTACCTTGTCCAGCACTTCATCACAAACGACAAATTTAGCATGCGGATGCTCGGCAATTTTTGCCTTAATGTTGTCTTGTGATTCATTGTTGGTGAAAAAAATCAGGCTTTCGCGCGCTGTCATGGCCGACGTTACGGTACGCGATTCCATATCAAACACGTTTTCCAGTAACTGGTGTTCATGCTCCTGCAATACACCGGCCTGCGCACCGGCTTCCATCATGGCAATAATATCTTCCGGGGTAATATCGTCTTTACGCATAGTGGGCACATTAAACAGGCTGAAAAACAAATTAGCCAGGCTGTTAAACAGCCAAACCAGAGGTTTTAACAGCATGATCAAAAACAGCATGGGGCTAACGACCTTAGTGGCAATTTTCTCTGGTGCTATCATCGCCAGCCGTTTGGGCATTAAGTCAGCAAACAGGATAAACAGCGAGGTAACAAAAAATACCGATAAAGCAAAACCTGCGCTTGGCACCCACGCCCCGCTGAAAAACAGTGCCAACAAAGCGGTAAAGTAAGGGGTAAACGCCGATTCGCCCAAAATACCACCCAAAATCGCCACCGCATTGAGGCCAATTTGTACTATGGTAAAAAAGTTACCGGGGTGTTCCTGCAACGCCAGAACCTTCTCGGCATTGGTATCGCCTTCGGTTGCCATTAGCCGCAGGCGCATTTTCCGTGATGCCGCCAGTGCAATTTCAGATACCGAAAAAAATGCACTGCTGGCAACCAGCACTAGCATCAGCAACATATATTCCAGCGTCGACATATTCTCTCCTGTATAACAGCATCAGCCCAAAACACTGACATATGGCGCTAGTATAACGCTGTTGTATGACCAAACCTGCTAACTACCTGAAAATATTCAAACAGCATCTTAGCGGCCCCCTTGAGCAAGGCTGAAAATGCAGCATTTCGCCTGGTTATCATAAATTCATTTGATACATATCAAACGCTGCCTGCCAGCATAGTGTACATTTATTGAGCAGATAACTTTTACAGAGGCCGGCTATGATCAGAGATCCTAGGACCAGAGTGTCTATGCCACAAGCACCACTGCCACCAGTACCGGAGCCTAAGGTGCTTAGCATAGTGCTGGCCGGTGGTGCCGGTAAAAGGCTGCAACCGCTGACATTAAAGCAGGCTAAGCCGGCTTTACCTTTTATTCGGCACCGGCGTGTCATTGACTTTGTGCTAAGTAACTTATGGCACTCGGGTTTGCGACAGCTGCTGGTATTAACCCAATACAAACCACGCAGCCTGCACCAGCATTTACAGCAATTCTGGCAACCTGTGTTTAACCGTAGTGGCTTTTTACAATGGTATCAGGCGCCTGCGTCTGTTTGTCAGGGTACTGCAGGTGCTGTTGCCGCCCAGCTTAGTGTCATTCGCGATCAGCGCCCTGATGTGATAGCCGTACTAAGTGCCGATCACGTTTATAAAATGGACTACCGCCAAATGCTGGCTTTTCATCAACAGCAACAGGCTGCCGTAACAGTTGCAGCCATAGCAGTGCCGGTGGCGCAGGCGCGGCAATTTGGTATTTTTACAGTAAACGACAACCACCGTATCTGCGGTTTTATTGAAAAACCGCAGGGCGAAGTACCGCAAATACCGGGCAAGCCTGGCTACGCACTGGCGTCGATGGGTAACTATTTATTTAATGCCAGTAGCTTGTATCAGCTATTAGATAATACCAGCCTATCGCAGCCGGTAGACTTTGGCCACGACCTGCTCCCTGCACTGTTTCGCCAGCAACAAGCCTGTGTGTACGACTTTAGCAATAACCAGTTACCGGGCGAGCAAAGCCTGCCGCATTACTGGCGTGATGTCGGTACTTTAGCCGCTTACTTCCACAGCAGGTTGGATATACTGCAACACTCCGACTGGCTTGAAGGGCCAGCACAGCAATGGCCCATACTGGCAGCAAACAGCAGCGCGCAAAAAATGCGGCTGTGCACCCGTGCCATGCAGCGCTTAACACTGCGACATCAGCGTCCGTTATATGCCTAGCGAGCAAAGGTTATTTAAGCAATGGTTATAACAGCGAAAATGCCAGTGCCAGGCTGCGGCCACTTAACAGCAGGCTTACCAGCAACACCAGAACACCCAGCCCATTTTGCCAGTGGTTATTTTTATATGGCCCCAGCAAAGCGTGGTTCATCGCCAGCAATAAACATAAACAAATCAACGGTAGCAAAATACCGTTAGCCACCTGGGCAAACCAAATTACACTTACCGGGCGGATCCCCAGTGACGCCAGCAGCACACCACACACAATAATAAACAGCCAGGTAAGGCGAAATAGCGGCAGTTTAAGGTTAAGCGGCTTACCCAAAATACCCGACAACGCATAAGCAGCCGCTAACGGCGCGGTAATAGCCGATGACAAACCGGCCGCCATCAGGCCAAGCGCCAGGCACCAGGTAGCAGCGTTACCAAACAACGGTGTTAAGCTTTGCGCTAACTGCGCTACATTTTCCAGCTGTTGCTTACTGCCCAAAAAAGCCGCCGCTGCCGTTGACACTATGGCAATAGAAATAACGCCACCAAGCGGAATAGCCAGCGCAATATCCTGGCGTGAAGCTTTCAGTGCAGTCTCGGTATCTATATGTTGCTTCGGCCATTTCTGGGCAGCGCCGGCTGCATGTAAAAACAGCGAGTATGGTACTACCGTGGTACCAATCAACGCTACCACGGTTAAGATTGCACCTTGCGGAATAACCGGCATAAAAGCACCTTTAAACAGCGCCGCCAAATCCGGCTTAGTTAGCAGCATAGTGCCAATAAATGCCAGGCTCATCAGTAGCACCAACGCAATAAGACAACGCTCTATCAGCTTATACTGGCCAAACCACAGTACCACTGCCGCCAAAGCACCCAGCAAAAGCGCCCACAGGTTAATGCCGGTGCTGCTGTGCCAGCGCTGGATCAGTGGCAGATGGCCAAACAATGCATCGGCCCCCAAGGCTGCACCGCTGATATTACCGCCCTGATAGGCACTGTTGCCAATAACAATGGCTGCCACCACCAGCAGCAACAGCGGCCAGCGTAATAGTGGCTGGCGTACCAGTTCACGCAGGTTTTCGCCGAGGCCACGGCCGGTAACAATACCCAGCCGCGCGGCCATCTCTTGCAGCACCATAGTGGCAAACACGGAAAACAGCAGCGCCCACACTAAGGCATAACCGTAATTCGCGCCGGCAAGTGATGCGGTAATAACGGTGCCGGGGCCAATAAAGGCGGCAGTAACTAAGGTGGCGGGGCCAAACAAGGACCTTTTATTCGACGGCGTTTTTTTACCGGGTAAAGTGTTATCAGGCAAAGTGTCAGACATAGTTAGCAGGTGACAAAAATAACAATGGCGCTACCTTAGCATAAGGCAGCGCCATTTGGCTTAACTGTTCGCAGTGTCAGCGCGGATTCACAGCAGGCCCTCTTTGGTATCCAGGTGTTCCTGCCGGTGGTGTTCAGCAATTTCATCGGCCAGTTGCTGCTTGCTACGGGGTTCGCGGATGCGTAACTCAGTTAGCCAGTAGAAAAACAGTGGTACAAAAAACACTGCCAGGAAGGTTGCCGCCATCATACCGCCCATTACGCCTGTACCTACGCTATGACGTGCCCCGGCGCCTGCGCCACTGCTAAATGCCAGTGGCACAACACCCAAAATAAACGCCAGTGACGTCATAATAATGGGCCTGAACCGCAAACGTGCAGCTTCCAGCGCTGCCGTGCCGGTGCTCCAGCCCTGCTGCGTTTTCATCAACGCGTACTCAACAATTAAGATGGCATTTTTCGCCGCTAACCCGAGCAAGGTTACCAGGCCAATCTGGAAGTACACATCATTGGTTAACCCGGCTATCCAAACGGCAACCAGCGCACCAAAGATACCAAATGGCATGGCCAGCAGCACTGAAAGTGGCAATGACCATTTTTCATATAACGCCGCCAGAATTAAAAACACCATCACCACCGCCATGCCCAGTGCCAAGCCGGTAGTGCCACCGCTACGTTTTTCCTGAAAGGCGCTGCCGGTCCAGTCGTAACTGATATCCGGTGGCAACATAGTGTTGGCAATACGTTCAATTTCGGCAATGGCCTGGCCAGAGCTGTAACCGGGCGCGGCATTGCCCAGCAGTTTTACCGCAGGCAGGTTATTGTAGCGCTCCATATTGTCCGGGCCCGAGCTGTACTGAATTTCGGCCAGTGCCGACATCGGGATCATCTCACCGCTTTGGCTTTTAACGTAAATATGGTTGATGTCGTCTGGTTTCATCCTGAACTGTGCATCGGCCGACATTAACACCTGCCAGGCACGGCCATATTTATTAAAGTCATTTACGTAGTAAGTTCCCAGCGTACCAGCCAGTGTATTAAAAGCATCGTTTACCGGCACACCCAGCGCTTTGGCGCGCTCGCGATCCAGGTTTACCTTCAGCTGCGGCGTATTAGGCCGCCACAGTGTTTGCACACCGGCCAGCACCGGGCTTTGCCCGGCAGCCCCTTGCATAATACCCATAGCTTCGGCCAGCTTTTCCGGCCCGCCATCGCCACGGTTTTGCAGATAAAACTCAAAGCCACCGGTGTTACCCAGGCCAAAAATAGGCGGCGGGTTAAAGGCCAGCACTAATGCTTCATTAATACCGGCTGTTTTCATAAACAGCTCGTTTACCAGGTCGCTGGCGCTGATATCACGCTCGCTCCAGTCTTGCTGGGTCACAAAAATAGTCGCTGCACTATTTTTATAACCGCCGCCGATAAAGTCAAAACCGGCAAAGCTGATCACATCTTTATTGGCCGGGTTAGAGCGGATAGCAGCAATAACCTGCTCGGTCACTTTTTGCGTGCGCTCCAGCGAGGCACCGTCAGGTAAAAAGATTGCGGCTATATAAAAGCCCTGATCTTCATCCGGCACCAGCGAACCCGGTGTAGCCTTCCACATACCGGCAGTGATAAAAATCATGCCGCCTACCAGTACCAGTGCCAGTAAACCACGGCGCAGGAAGAACCCCACAGTTGAGACATATTTACCGGTAATACGCTGGAAAAAGTCATTAAACCAGAGGAAAAACTTCGCTGTTTGTTTATGCTCATGGCGCAAAATCATCACGCACAGTGCCGGTGTCATCACCAGTGCAACCACACCGGATAAACTTACCGCGATAGAAATGGTTACGGCAAACTGGCGAAACAGCTCGCCGGTTAAACCACCTAAAAAGGCAATCGGCACAAACACCGCGCACAGTACCATTACTATAGCCACTACCGGGCCCGACACTTCCTGCATGGCTTTTATTGCAGCATCACGCGCCGACACATGCTCTTCGTGCATAATACGTTCAACGTTTTCCAGTACTACTATGGCATCATCAACCACTATGCCTATCGACAGCACCATACCAAACAGTGTCAGCGTATTAATGGAATAACCCAGCATATACAAACCGGCAAAAGTGCCCAGCAATGAAATAGGTACCGCCAGAATTGGAATTAACGTAGCACGCCAGTTTTGTAAAAACAGATACACCACCAGAAACACCAGCAGCATGGCTTCAGCCAGGGTTTTTACCACTTCACTGATCGACACTTCAACAAAACGGGTGGTGTCATAAGGTGTAGCCTGAGCCAGGCCGCTTGGAAAACGCTGCTTTAATTCAGCAATAGTGCGGTTTACTTCATCTGCTACATCCAGGGCATTAGCGCCGGGCTGCAAAAATATACCCACCAGCGTAGATGACTGGCCGTTGTACTGGCCGACAAAGTCATAATCGCGGGAACCCAGTTCTACCCTGGCAATATCTTTTATGCGTAATGTACTGCCGTCCGGGTTAGCGCGGATAATGACATTTTCAAACTCTTCGGCAGTAGAAAAACGCCCCTGCGCGGTAACGGTATACACCAGTTCCTGCGCGTCGGCTGAGGTTGGGGTGGCACCAATTTTACCGGCAGCAAACTGGGCATTTTGCTCACTTAACGCCGCCGCAACTTCCGGCACCGTGACTTTAAGCTGGCTCATCTGATCCGGCCGCAGCCAGATGCGCATAGCGTAATCTTTAGCACCAAAAATCTGCACGTTAGTGGTACCGGGAATACGTTTTAACCGGTCCAGTACGTTTAACGTTACATAGTTTGACGTCCATAAATCATCACGGCTGCCATCAGGTGAATAAAACGCCAGCACCTGTAAAAAGCTCGATGAGCCTTTTTCTACCGTTATGCCCTGGCGGCGTACTTCCTCGGGCAAACGCGCTTCTACTTTGCTAACGCGGTTATTCACATTTACCGCGGCCTGATCAACGTCAGTGCCAATTTCAAAGGTAATAAAAATGGTGGTAATGCCTGAACTGGTAGAGGTAGACGACATATACATCATGCCCTCTACACCGGTAATGGCGTTTTCCAGCGGCGCCGCTACCGTTTGCTCCAGCACTTCTGAAGAAGCTCCGGGGTACACTGCCATTACCTGCACCACAGGCGGTGCAATTTCAGGGTATTGCGCTACCGGCAGGCTGCGCATAGCAGCCAGGCCTGCCAGACAGATAAAAATACCTATCACCAGTGCAAAGATAGGCCGATCAATAAAATAACGAGAGAACATAAGCTGATCCTTGCCTGTTAACCTGCATCAGCCGCAGATGCAGCCAGTTGCACCGGCATACCGGGGAAGAAAATGCGCGCCATACCTTCGATGATCACCACATCGCCACTTTTCAGGCCGCTTTTAATTACCCAGCCATTGCCGTTATCCAGCTTTACCCACTCGCCTACTTCAACCGGCGCAGGTAAAGCCACTTTACCGCCCTGCTCGCCATCGGCTAACAGGTAAACAAATTTACCGGTTCCACTGTCCAATACAGCCTTTTGTGGCACTACTATGGCGTTATGCCGTACCGCGCCTTCCAGTTGAATACGCACAAACTGGCCCGGGCGCAGCAAGGCGTCGGGGTTAGCAATTTCAGCTTTCATTTCACTGGTGCCGGTTTGGGTATTAATGCGTACATCAGAAAAATCTACCACGCCAGCCTGGTTATACACCGAGCCATCGGCCAGCAGCAGCTTAACCTGCCATTTTTCAGGTAAATCAACCTTGCCGTTTTGCGCTTCAGCACGCAGTTTCAGTTGATCACGCTCTGCCACAGAGAAGCGCACATACATTGGGTCTAACTGGGTAACGTGCGTTAACAACAACTCTGGGCCTGATACCAAGGTGCCCTCTGATACCAACTCCCGGCTAACCACACCATTAATTGGCGAACGCACTTCGGTATAGTTCAGCTGTAATTGTGACTGCTGCAAAATGGCCTCAGCCGTTTTTACATCAGCTCCGGCAACATCCAGTGCCGACAAAGCATCATCATAGCTTTGTTGCGACACGGCACCGTCTTTGCGCAGTTTATCCAACCGTTTAAGTGTGCGCTCGGCCTGCGCCCGGCGTGCTTGTGCCGCCGCTAATTCGGCTTTATTACGGTTTACCGCAGCCTGAAAAGGCGCCGCGTCCAGGCTGAATAATGTCTGTTCAGCTTTAACCGCCGCACCTTCGGTAAAATTACGTTTTTCTAAAATACCGGACACCCGGGCACGAATTTCCACCTCGCGTGAACCAGCCAGCAACGCCGGGCTTTCGATCAGCAAAGGTACAGTTTTCAATTCTACCTTTTGCACATTTACGGTAGCCGGTGGCATGCCACCGCCACCGGCGTCTGATGCGGCAGAAGGCTCTGAGCAGGCACTTAGTAAACCAAGTGAAAACATGACAGCTGTTAACTTAGCTGCACCGGAAGATAATGACATTCTTGTCATACAAGCACCTTTAAGCTGGCCGCCTTTAACTGCAGACAGCAATGCAGGCTGCAGCAGTATCACGCGGGAATGTTATGTAATAAGCAGAGGAAATAAGATTAAACGCCAGTAAAATAGCATATTTTTTACCGAGCGGAATAGAATAAATATGAAGATTTGTAAGAAGCTGTTGCAGTATATGTTTCACGAAATAACTTAGCGGCACAGCGCCCTGACAAGGTAAAAACCTGCTGGCATTAAAAAGCCCCGAAAAACGGGGCATTTTTTTAATAAGCGGGGTATTGATTAACGGCGTGACACTCTGCGGCCAATACCTAAACCTAATAACGCCAGGCCAAAAATGGCCAGTGACGCAGGCTCGGGTACAGTTGCCGGAACCTGTGCAATACCGGTCTGAACCAAAAAGGTAGCCTGACCGCCGGTAAAATTAAATACCGGCACACTGCTATAGGAAATATGCAGGCTGTTGGCAGTATATGACAGTATCGGCTGAATGCCGTTTGTTACCAGATTGTTACTCAATAAAGAAAAACCAAGGATAGATTCACCTGACTCGCTAAACAGAATATTACTCATCCAGGCATCAAACGTCTCAAAATCCCAGTTATCTTTTGAGGTTAATGTCAAAATGCTGCTTAGCGGATCAAAGTCCATCCATACCACACCACCACCCCAATTTGCCGGGTTTGCTAACAGATGTTTGTTTTTCAGCTCTGCGCCACCACCAATCTCGGCAGCCAAATTCTGATAGGTTTTGGCACCTGATTGCGAATAAGTGGGTAGATGGGACTCAGTGCGGAAATCGGCACTGATCAGGCCAGCGTGGGAAAAACATGACACAGACAATAACAACATTGAAACAATGGCTTTCTTCAACATAAACAGCATCCTTCTTATGTACTACTGAATTACTACTGCCACATCAAAGCAAAGTCTGTGCCATAATTAAAATTCACGAATATTCATTAACATAATAAAAGCCCGCTTCGTCTGGCATTACTAAATGTAAACAAAGCTGACATTGTATACAGACACTAACTGTTACAACCTGATGTTTTGCCGCAGCAACACAATGTGCTTTACTTGTGGTCGAATCAGAACCATAACAAGGATACATCATGTTTAAACCACGTTACCTTGCACTGTTTTGCGCGCTTGCCAGCGGCGCGGCCTTTGCCAATGATGGTACGCGCTTGCTGCGCCAGCCGGATATTTCAGCAGATCATCTTACTTTTGTGTACGGTGGCGATATCTGGCTGAGCGATAAAAATGGCCAGAACCCACGCCAGTTAACCAGCCACCCGGCTAATGAATTTGCGCCGAAGTTTTCTCCCGATGGTAGCTGGATTGCCTTTTCAGCCAGTTATGACAACAACACCGATGTATACGTTATGCCGGTTAGTGGCGGCGCCGCCAAACGGCTGACCTTTCACCCGGGCGCAGATACGGTAAACGGCTGGAGCCCGGATGGTAAAAGCGTGATCTTTGCCTCTAACCGCGAAATAGCCAATAGCCGCAGTAACCAGCTGTATAAAGTGAGCATTGACGGTGGCTACCCGCAGCAGTTGATGCAAGCTGTGGCGTTTGAAGGCAATTTAAGCACTGATGGCAAAAAGCTGGCCTACCGGCCGAATAATATGGCATACAGCGGCGCCAGTGGCTGGCGTTTACACCGTGGTGGCAGTACACCACCGGTGTGGATTATCGACTTAGAAAAACAGCAGCTGGAAAAAATCCCCCACCCCAATGCTAATGAGTTTAATCCGTTTTGGCTGGGTAACACCGTGTATTTTCTGTCAGATCGCGACAATAAAGCGGTAAACCTGTTCCGCTACAGCGATAAACAGGTAACACAACTAACCAACAACAGCGACTGGGATTTACGCAGCGCTGCCGGCCATGGCAACACTATAGTGTATGAAGCCGGTGGCTTTTTACACCAGCTTGATGTGAGCAGCGGCCAAAGCTCGCCACTGACGATAAATATTAATACCCAGTCAGCCCAATTGCGGCCACAGTGGAAAGACGCCAGCAAAACCCTTACCCGCGCCCGGCTGTCGGCGACCGGCCAACGTTTAGTACTTAGCGCCCGCGGCGACGTATTTACCGTGCCGGTAAAAGATGGCAGCAGCCGTAACCTTACGCAAAGCAGTGGCACTAATGAGTTTGATGGCCTGTGGAGCCCCGATGGCAGCAAGGTGGCTTATATTTCTGATGCCGGTAATAAGCACCAGTTAGTGCTACAAGCTCAGGATGGTTTAAGCGCAGCAGAAACTTTTGCGTTGTCAGACAACGGCTACTTTAACCTGCTGAGCTTCTCACCAGATGGCAACCTGATTGCCTATCACGACAACCATTTAAACCTGTATGCCTTTAACCTGAAAACCAAACGTAGCCAAAAACTAGATACCTCTGCGCGGCGCGACGGCTTTAATGTGTCGTTCTCGCCTGACAGCCGCTACTTAGCTTATACGGTATCCGGTGCTAACTATTTCAGCCAGATTAAACTGTTCGATTTTAGCACCAATAAAGCTACGCAAATTACCGATGGTTTAAGCCAGGCTGATGATCCGGTATTTACCCAGGATTATCTGTACTTTACTGCCTCGGTAAACACCGGCCCGTCTCAGGTGGGCCTGGATTTATCCACCCGTGAGCGCCCGGTACGTAAAGCTATTTATGCTTATGTACTGGCCAGCGATGGCAAGTCGCCGTTATTGCCTAAAACCGGTGATGAACCGCTAAAAGCGGCCGAAAGCAAAGACGATAAAAAAGATAAAGACGACAAAGCAACGGCGGTTAAAGCCGTAAAAATTGATATCGCCCGTTTACAAAACCGCATAGTGGCGCTGCCGCTGCCAGAGCGTAATTACGACAGCTTAAGCGTAGCCAGCGACGGCGCCCTGTTTTATCTAGAGCGCACGCAGCCGGGTGCCAGTAACGAATTACCCGGCAGTAACGGCCAGAACAATGGCACCTTATACCGCTTTGACTTTGAAGAGAAAAAAGCCGAACAGGTTAAAGACGGCCTGGCCAGCTACAACCTGAGTGACGATGGCAAAAAGCTGCTGTTAGTCAGCCTGCCAAATACACTGCAGGTAGGTGATGCCAAAGCCAAACCGGACGCCAAAGCGGTTGGTTTATCTGAAGTGCGCAGCTTTGTTGACCCGGCGCAGGAATGGCAGCAAATCTTTAATGACACCTGGCGTATGCAAAAAGAGTACTTTTATGACGCCAAAATGCACGGCATTAACTGGCAGGCGATTTATAACAAATACCAACCGCTGCTAAAGCATGTGCAGCGGCGCGAAGATTTAAACGACGTACTGGTAGAAATGATCGCCGAGCTGCAGGTTGGCCATAACCGCATTGGGGGTGGCGATGTGCACCAGGAAAGCCCGACTAAAGCGGGTTTACTGGGTGCCGATTTTGCTATCAGCAATGGTAAATATCAGTTTAAAACCGTCTATCAGGGCGACCGCTGGAGCCCGTTCTTAAAAGCACCATTAAATGTGCCAGGCGCCAGTGCCAAAGCCGGTGATTACCTGCTGGCCGTTAACGGCAGAGAGCTTAGCGCCTCTGATAATATCCACGCTTTTATGGATAACACTCTGGGTAAGCAGGTGGTACTGAGTATTGCGGACGATGCCCGCGGCAAAAACCGTCGTAATATTACCGTAGAACCGGTAGCTAACGACAGCCAGTTGCGCTTATGGCACTGGGTAGAACAAAACCGCCAACTGGTGGCAGAAAAAACCGATGGTAAAGTCGCCTACGTTTACCTGCCTAACACCGCAGATGGTGGTTTTTATTTCTTTAACCGTATGTTCTTCGCACAAACCGATAAACCGGCAGTGATTATTGACGAGCGTAAAAACGGCGGCGGCCAGGCGGCAAACTACATTACTGAAATTCTTGGCCGGCCGTTTTTATCCGGCTGGAAAGACCGCGATGGTTTAGTGTTTACCACACCCGGCGCAGGTATTTACGGCCCGAAAACCATGCTGATCGATCAGGACGCCGGTTCAGGCGGCGACTTCCTACCCTGGGCCTTTAAGCGCCTGGGCTTGGGTAAAACTATTGGTACCCGCACCTGGGGCGGCTTAATTGGTATTTCGGCTAACCCGAATATGATAGACGGTGGTTTCCACGTCGTGCCGTTCTTCCGCTTCTACACGCCGGATGGCGAGTGGCGGGTAGAAAACGAAGGCGTAGCACCGGATATCGAGGTAGAACTCGATCCGATAGCGGTAAATAAAGGCATCGATGTACAGCTGGAACGCGCTATTGCGCATACGCTGGCCGAATTAAAAGCCAACCCGCCGAAAGATCACAGCAAAGCCCCGGCCATGCCGACTAAGCTAGGCTTATAATCTCACGCAACAAACGCAGAAACCGCTGCCCGGCAGCGGTTTTTTTGGCGATTATTTTCACATTACAAACCGGATAACAAAGCTTACAAAGCTTTGTTATAACAGCGTTTTATCAATAGTGGGCTCAATAAAGCTTATATATGCTATTAGACAGTACTCATAAGCAGCTCTGTATGTCCTGTATGCGGATCGACTTGTTCACCCAATACCGCAAAACCATGCTTTTGGTAAAAATAACAACTTTGCACATTAGCTTTGTAAACAGTTAACTTTAGCTCATCACGCTGACTTTTTGCATGACTGAGCAGTTCCCCGCCGATCCCTTGCCCCTGCAGTGCTGGCTCAACAAAAATAGCTGCCAGCGTATTGTCATAAAGCGCATAAAAACCTGTGACTTTACCATTTTGTTCATAAACATAAACGTCAGAAGCTGGCAGATAGACATCACGCATATTATCCACCTGAGACTGCCAAAAGTCTGGCTCAATAAAATTGTGAGATTTCACAGATGCTGATAGCCAGATATTTAAAATTGTATCAACGTCTTTACTTTCGCTTTTTCTAATCATTTTTGTCTTAACTATTTATTAGTTTATAACAGCTAACCGATATACTTTGGTGAGCCAACTAGCATCACATCAGCTTATCGAAGTTGGCTGTCTTTACTACCACGGCGATTAATGCCGCCCGCTTGCGTTTCCTGCTTTTCCAGTGCGGACTGACAAGCAACGCAAAGCTGTACGCCGGGAATTGCTTTGCGCCGCGCTTGTGGAATAACCTGTCCACATTCTTCACAGTTCAGCGCACTTTCACCATTAGCCAATTGGCTGCGTGCGCGCTGCACGGCTTCGTCAACGCTGGCGTCTATTTGCTCCTGAATAGCACCATCCCGTGACCAACCACCTGCCATAACAATCTCCGATTTTTAAGGGATTAATGCAGTTAAGTGTGATTCACTGCAGCCAAAATAAAAGACTAGCATTAGCTATAAAGTAAGTCTGTGCGCTTGCCGACGGAATTTAGTACCTCGATACGCTATGTAAATTGTTGATTATCCGATATAGCGCTTCTGTCTCAAAAAGCTCCAGGGACATTTCTGTTTCTTTGTTACTCGCTAATCCGACACAACGACTGCGAACTCGGGCAGATAACACTTTGGAGAGATCCAGTATTACCGGATCGGTTGGATTAGCTTCCAGCGCAATTAAAATAAGTTCGTACGCCTGAATATATCGCTCACTGTTGATACAACTAATTATTTTCTCAGTATTCATAATTTTTACTTTGCTTTTGCTGGATCCGTAACCCTACTCAAAGATAAAGGTGAGCTAACGGGGACTGCATTTCACGGACAGCAACTTTACCAATTGAATCAACTACTCTTGTAGAAATTGATAGCCCGTGTGAGTTTTAAAATTGATTCCAGTCTATTGCGCTATATAAATGTAAAGCAAGTTTTTTATCGTCTACCAATTGACTCGGCAAACCTTTTGCTAACCTGCGCTACACGCTGGCCTAAGTAATGCGCGGTAAGTAAATCCGTTTCATTTAACAGCCCGTCTGCTGATTGGGCGATAAGGCCGGATTGCGCCCCCAGCCGGTTAAGCCCGGCAGTGTTATGGTTGCCAGGAATATTCAGCCCGGCCCATATCATGCCATGCTGATTAGCAAACACTTGCAGATACTGAAGGGTATGCAGCTGATCGCCACTAACGTTGCTGCCAATGGTAAAACCGGCGGCAATTTTATTGGCCCACAACTGCGTCTCCCAATACTCGCTACTGGCATCGGCAAAGGCTTTAAACTGTGCCGACACAGAACCCATATAGGTAGGCGAGCCAAATATGATGGCATCGGCGTGGGTTAATTGCGCCAGCAGTTTGCTATTGCGAAACCGCCCTGTATGAATATCAGCGCCGGCAATTTCGGCCTGCATAACATTAATGCCTGGCACGGTTGCAGCACCGGCGGCTACCGCTGCAGCTAATTGCCGGGTGCTGCCGCTGGCAGAGTGAAACACCACTGCGACTTTTATCACTTACTCCTCCTTATCACTGCCATCCTCATCAAGGCTTTATCTGTCAATTATGTAATTTACAAGCCGCAATTAAGCGGCTTTGCTCTGCATAACTTGCTGGTGCAGTGTCAGGGCCGCGTGCTGCAGTTGTAAAAACAACGCCGTGTGTTTTACCTGTTGGTATTGCTGGTCAAACACCTGATGAAAATTCGGCACCGACACTGTACCGGCAAGCTTAGCGCCCATATAAGGTGCGGCCTGTACAGCGGCCTGCAGCACACTTTGCGCCCCGCCAGCCCCGGGCGCAGCAGAGAGGAACAACGCCGGTTTATGCTGAAAAATATGCCGTTGGCTGCGCGAGGCCCAGTCATACAAGTTTTTAAAGGCCGCGGTAAAGGTGCCGTTATGTTCAGCAAAAGACACTATCAGACCGTCAGCTTCAGCTATCTGCTGCAAAAACGCCGTTACCTTTGCCGGTGAACCCAGCTCAGCTTCTCGCTGCTCGCTGTATATTGGCAGCTCGTAATCATCGATATTTAAGCTGACCACCTCAGCTTGCGGCAGCAGCCGGGCCACACTTAACGCCAACTGCTGATTAATAGATTGCGGATTATTACTGGCGGCAAAAGCAAGAATTTTCATACTGCCTCCTTACGGGCTTTGTCCTGGTTTAGGTTGCGTTCGGCCGGTATATCACTTAAATACTCGACAAACTCCACCTCAAATCCGGCCGGGTCAACAAAGTAGATATTTTTACGGTAAGGATCATCAGCACCGGGTTTGGCAATGGCATAACCTGCGTTATTCAGTCTGGCGATAACCGCAGCAAGGTTATTAGTTACATAGGCAAAATGGGCCAGGCCAACGCTGTGCCCTGCTAAATCACGGTTTTCGCCCTCGCCGTGATCGCTTAGTGCCAGATAATGATAGTCGTCACCAAAGTGCAGCCATTTGCGCGGCTTGCCATACCATTCGCCCTGCCCCTCGTCGCGAATGTGCCAGTGCGGAAAGGCGGCGCGGTAAAAATGCAGCATGGCATTGATATCAGCTACCACCAGGTTCACATGTTCCAGATACATAGTCATCTCCTAATCAGCTTATTTATTCTGCATTATTTATTTTGCATAGTGCGGTTGAACAGTCGGAAAAACTGACACAAAAAGCTGTTGCAGTGCGGCTCTGAGTTGTCCGGTAAAGTGCTCATGTCTTATCTCCTTGCAATTAAACTGTCAGCAGGTTAAAACCTTAACCTAAGTTAAGGTAAAGTGTTTTTTTGAAAAAAATGGCAGAAAAATGAAGGGGCTTGAAATGACTGATGCAACCTGGAGTGTCGGCCGCGTGGCAAAACGCTGCGGCGTTAAGGTAAGTACACTGCATTTTTACGAGCAAAAAGGCCTGATTAAAAGCTGGCGCAATGACGGCAACCAGCGCCGCTACAAGCCTGAGGTGCTGCGGCGCATTTCGGTAATTAAAGCGGCGCAAAAAGTCGGCATTAGCCTGGAAGAAGTAAAGCAGGCGTTTTTATCCCTGCCCGACAGCCGCACACCCACAGTAGAAGACTGGCAATTGCTATCAAGTAACTGGCAGAAAATGCTGGATGCGCGTATTGCTTACCTGCAACGGCTGCGCGATTACCTCACCGGCTGTATTGGCTGCGGCTGCCTGAGCATGACCAAATGCCCGCTATATAACCCGGATGATGTACTGGGCGCTGAGGGTACAGGGCCGGTGATCCTGGAACAAGCAGAGTAAGCGGCAGATACAACAGAGAAATATACAGCTGTTCACTGAGCAACTTGACACAGGCAAATAAAGGAAAACAAATAAACCCTTTAAATTCAAAAATATAATTTACACCAAAGCAGTCAAACAACAAACGCACTGGCCAAACCAGATATTTTAGTGTACAACTGTACGCTGAAATTAACTGATACGTGATCCTGTAGTGAAGCCACTTTTATCCCGCCTTTGGCGCAGTTTTTGTTTAATGCTGGGTAACCAGAGTTCGTTAACCCTGTATTTGCTGCCGCTGGTGCAGCGCTTAGTGCCGGTTTTTTTACCTGGCCAATACCGTGCCCGCCTGCTGTGCCGCCAATGGCAAACGGCGGATATGCTGCAACTTAGCTTTAAGGTGTCGGGCCGTTGGCCTGGCTTTGTGCCAGGACAGCACTTACTGCTAACGCTGCAGCACCAGGGCCGTTATATCAGCCGCACTTTTAGCATTTGCTCGCCGCTAAGCCTGTGGCAAAGCCAGCAGCAAATACAGCTGTGCTGCAAAATTAACCGCGCCGGTGAATTTACCCCGCTGTTAAACCAGCTGAAAAATGGGGCTGTGGTTAATATCAGCACAGCTCAGGGCGATTTTTGCTGGCCGCAACCGGCCACAGCGGCAGTATTTGTTGCCGCAGGCTCAGGTATTACACCAGTGGCATCTATGCTGTTAAGCCAACGTCACGGGTTGGCACCGGTAAGCTTGTTTTATCGCTGTCGCGGCAGTGAGAACGCCGCCTTGCTAAGTAAGCTGCAACAACTGGCTGAACGCCAACCGCTGTTTAGCTTAACGCTGTCAGACAGCCGCACCGAGCCAGCTGAAACGCTGCAACAACGGCTGATTAGTAACAGCCACGCCAAACAGTTTTATCTGTGCGGCCCGGCGGCTTTTATGCAGCACATGCGTATGGCGCTTACTAACAGCGGCGTAAGTGCAACACAGATCCGGCAAGAGCAGTTTGGCTTAGCTATAGCAGCGCCTGCAGAACACTCGGCAGCTGGCATGCCGTTAAGCGCCAGCTTTATCCGCGCCGGCATCAGTACACAGGTTAAGCTAAACCCGCAGCAAAGTTTATTACAAAGCGCCGAGCAACACGGTCTTGCACCGAGCTTTGGCTGTCGTATGGGCGTATGTTTTCAGTGCGTGTGCGACAAAGTATCCGGCCAGGTGCGTGATATGCGCAGCGGCGCCTTAAGCGGCCATGGCGCCGAGCAAATTCAGCTGTGTGTAAGCCAGCCACTAACCGAATTAGTGATTAAGCTGTAACAGGACTTTTAATGAAACTGACCACTGAACAATTTACTGCGCTGGCGCACGAGCTCGATAGCGTAAAACAGCAGGTACAACAGCAATTGGGCGACGCCGATGCGCGCTATATCCGCCGGGTATTGCTAACGCAGCGTTTAAGCGCCCTTAGCGGGCGTATTTTAATGGTACTGGGCTTTATTACGCCCTGGCTGTGGCTGCTGGGCGTGCTGCTGCTGGCACTGGCGAAAATTCTCGACAATATGGAAATTGGCCATAATGTACTGCACGGCCAGTACGATTGGATGAACGATCCGGTATTACATTCCAAACGTTACGAGTGGGATATTGCCTGCGATGCCGGCTCATGGCAGCGTACGCATAATTTTGAGCACCATACTTACACCAATATTATTGGCAAAGACCGCGATTTTGGTTACGGCCTGCTGCGTTTAAGCAATGATTTTCGCTGGCGGCTGCGTAACTTATGGCAAGGTGGCACTTACCTGCTGCTGAGTATGCTGTTTCAGTGGGGCGTGTCTTACCATGAATTAGCCGCGCAGCGGGTATTTTTTGGCAAGAAGAAGGCTGACCGGCATTCACAGGTTAGCGATAGCGAGCTGAAAAAAGCCTTTTTTGGCAAGGGTGCGCGCCAGCTGATTAAAGACTATGTATTTTTCCCGCTAATTGCCGGGCCAATGTGGCTGTGGGTACTGTGCGGTAATTTACTGGCTAATTTACTGCGCAATTTGTGGACATCAACGGTAATTTTCTGCGGCCACTTTACCAAAGAAGTGTATGTGTTTAGCGCGGCAGAGTGCGAAGGCGAAAGCCGTGGCCAGTGGTATTACCGCCAGATGCTGGGCTCGTCTAACTTTACCGGCCCTACCTGGCTGCATATTTTAACCGGCCATTTAAGCTGCCAGATAGAGCACCATTTATTTCCTGATATTCCGGCACGGCACTACCCTGCTATGGCAAAGCAGGTGCAGGCCATAGCGGCAAAATATGCTATTCCCTACAACACCGGTAGCTTCTTGCGGCAGTACAGCACGGTATTTTTACGCATTATGCGCTATTCACTACCGGGCGGCAGTAAAGCCGTTAAGGCATTGTAGTTCGGTGAGGCGGAAACCAGTTTGCCCACGCTAACACGCCGCAAACCCATCCATGGGGGCTCGATTATAAACTTCATCCATGAAGTTTATCCTGCGGACCAGCGTAGCTGTTCAAATTCGCTCCGGGCGAATTTGTCAGCCATCCTGGCCTGCAACGGTTAGCTTAGAGCAAATTGGTTCCCTCACCAGAGCTCTGGCTACCCCCAACAAGTAGTTACTGCGCAGTACGCTTATCGGTTCTGTCCAGTGTGCGGATAATATCGCGCCAGCTTAAAATACCCTGCGGCCGGTTCTGGCTGTCTACCA
The DNA here is from genome assembly GCA_002840125.1 of Gammaproteobacteria bacterium HGW-Gammaproteobacteria-15. Lineage (GTDB taxonomy): Bacteria > Pseudomonadota > Gammaproteobacteria > Enterobacterales > Alteromonadaceae > Alishewanella. The sequence continues at coordinate 102,999 of PGZF01000002.1, read as the reverse complement.
CCGGAATACAAGATACGCCTTCAGTATTAAACAGATGAATGGCATCCATTATTTTTGCTTGTGGCTGCAGGGTAACCGGTTTGCGCAGCATAACCTGGTGCACTTTTTTATTTAATGTAGCTAAATCGCGTGGCGTTTCTGCTGCGGTACCAATATGCGGGCTTAAGGCTTTAAATAAATCACGATCAGATAACACTCCCAGCAAAATACCGTTTTCTACCACCAGCACATGGTGAAACTTCACATGATCAAAAATATGCTTTACCACCGCTAACGTATCGTCCGGCGATACACTAACCGGCTTAATACTCATTAATTGAGCGACATTCAACATCAGGGTTAGCCTTTACTACGCAGAAAAAACGCGACGATAACCGAGGTCAGCACACCCATAATGGCGGCACCGATCACACTTTGCAGCATATAGTTAGTTAAACTGAAGTACTTTAACGCCTGCTCCGTCGTCATCATGCCTTCTGTCACAACATAGGCCTGCATATTGAGGAAATAGTGCGGGGTAATAACCTTACTCGTAAGCCACTGCGCCGCCGGGCTTAACAGCACTACCACCAGTGTGATTAACAACCCAGACTGCATACCCTGCTTCCAGCTCATAATGCCGTTATAATCGCGCTGCTTTTTTTGCCTAAGCGCCAGCACATAAACCAATATTGCCGGTATAGCGAATAAATTAGTATAGGTGGCGTGCTGCGCAATATGCTGGTCATGCAGGCCTGTCAGTTGCTCTATCCATACCCATAGCAGCATAACGGCAGTAAAAATAAGCCCCCAGCGTATTTCTGTCAGATATTTTTGCATAACTTATTGTTCTTGTTAGCTTAGACACAGTAAAACTATAGCGCTTTTATATCGCTTTACCAGCGGTTTGCGCTGAGATACCTATACTAAAAACCTGCAGCAAATAAAGGTAACGCTTATGCGCCAACAGATCCTTGATACCGCACTGCAACTGGCAGCCAAAACCGGTTGGGAGCAGTTAACCCTGCAACAGATAGCCGGTGCCATGCAAATCAGCCTGGCTGATATTTATTGCCATTACCGGCAAAAAGATGATTTGGTTGATGCCTGGTTTGACCGTGCAGATATCGCCATGCTAAGTGCACAGATAAGTAAAGCGTTACCCGCCCAAACCCGGTTGCAACAGGCCATACAGCATTGGCTGGCGGCGCTTTCGCCCTACCATAAACTTACCGGCCAGATGCTGCTGTATAAACTGGAACCCGGCCATATTCATTTACAGGCGGCGGGTATTTTACGTATTAGCCGTACTGTACAATGGCTGCGTGAAGCGGCCGGTTTAACCGCCAGCGGCGCAGCAAGAGTTGGCCAGGAGCTGGCATTAAGCAGCTTGTTTGTGGCGGTATTTATTTACTGGTTAAATGACCGCTCAGCGGCACAGCAGCGCAGCCTGGCCTTGCTTAGCCGCATGCTGCAGCAAGGCCACAATCTGGCGCTCTGGCGCTAATACCTCATTGCGCCGACAATGAGGCATCCCGCACGGCGCGGAACTCTTTACCCTGATACCAGTTTGGCCAGCTGTCGCTGTTGGCTAACTCGTGCCCTACCTGATAGTACAGGTGTAAATCCTGCTGGGCGCCGCGTAAGTCCCAGCTGGGGTCAAACTCGTCATTTACTTTATGGTAGTAGTCGCGCACATAAATGCGCCGCTGCTCCAGGCCCCAGTCTTTACCGTGGATAAAGCTGTCGACGCCGCCACGGGCATACAACATAGGTACACCTTTTTTTGCCAGGTTAAAGTGATCTGAGCGGTAGTAAAACCCATCCTGCGGTGTCGGTTCAGGTGCGGTATAACGGTTTTGTGCTTTGGCGTATTTTTCCAGTATCGGTTCCAGCTCAGAGCTGCCATAGCCAAACACCATCACATCACGCATTGGGCCGTACACGTTAATCACGTCCATATTAATACCGGCCACGGTTTTATCTAAAGCAAATAACGGGTTGTTCGCATACCAGGCCGAACCCAGCAAGCCGCGCTCTTCTACTGTTACCGCTAAAAACGCCACTGAGCGTTTCGGTGCCGGGCCGGCTTTAAACTGCTCAGCAAGTGCCAGCAAAGCGGCAACGCCACCGGCATTGTCCTGGGCGCCGTTAAACACTTTGTCGTCCGGCCGGCTGAAATCCAGGCCGAAATGATCCCAGTGCGCCATATAAATAATGGCTTCATCTGGTTTTTCACTGCCTTCGATATAGCCAATAACATTGCTGGAGCTAAGCTCACGCAAATTGTTGCTGATGCTGACAGCCGCTTTGGCATTAAGCGCTACCGGTTTAAAATCTTTGCTCAGCGCCTGCTGGCGCAGTTGCTCCAGTGAAGTGCCATTGGCCGCGAACAGTTTTTCGGCAGCGTCCAGCGACAACCAGCCTTCTACTTCAGTTTTGTGCAGGTTTTTGTTGTCGTTAGCCAGCTCAAACCGAATTGGCGAGGTACCCGCTACCACATTCCAGCCATAGCTGGCAGCATCGGTTTCGTGCACTATCAGCGCCATAGCTGCGCCCTGACGGGCGGCTTCTTCGTATTTATAAGTCCAGCGGCCGTAGTATGTCATGGCATTGCCGGTAAACAGCTGTGGGTCCTGTGTGGCGTAACCGGGGTCATTTACCAGCATTACCACGGTTTTGCCTTTTACATCTAAACCGGCGTAATCATTCCAGTTATATTCCGGTGCGACTATGCCATAACCAACAAATACCACTTCGCTGTCGGCAACATCAATTTGCCCCAGCATCCGGGTAGACCAGGCCATCATATCGGTTTTATACGTCAGTGTAGTGTTGGCGCCGCTGTTATCGGTCAACGTTAATGCCGATACCTTAACAGGGTCTATCTGCACCACCGGTACACTCTGGCGGTAACTGTCGCCGCTGTATGGCGTTAAGTCAATACGGGCATACTGCTGCTCCAGATATTGTACGGTAAGCTCTTCACCTTTAGTTGCCGGGGCACGGCCCTGCATTTCATCTGAGGCGATTTTCTGAAAATAACCGGCGAAATTGGCGTTAAAACTGGTTTGTAGCAGAGGTTGCTCTGGCGGTGGCGGCGTATTCTGTTTTGAACACGACGCCACTAACAGGCTGGCGCTAAGTGCAGCTACCAGCATAGGGCCGAACTGAAGTGTCATCAGGTTTCCTTAAATACAGCTAAGATAAGCGCTTACCTTAGCCTATTGCCGGCCCTGACACGACAACATTGAGACAAACAGCCTGGATCAGGGCTTAAGTTTGTAAATTACATTAACTGATTTTTCTAACTGAATATGTTTTGGCACGATTAAGTTACTGCTGCTACTTTCTGCCATATCGGCTTTGCGCATTGCGCCATAGCTTACCAAGCCGCCGCCAAAGCCAAAATCACCGGCCATAGTGCCCCAGCCTGATGCTTCGCTGATAGCAAATACAGAACTGATTTTAACGCCTTGTGCCGCGGCCAAACTGTTAGCCCGGCGACGGGCGTCAGCACCGGCTTTTTCACTTAACTGCTGCTCGTATTGCTCGCGCTGGCTGCTGTCAAAACTGCCACTGATAGAGAAAATTTGCGGCTGCTTGAACAGGTAATCCATTACAGCAACATAATTGGTCAGCTGGTTCAGCGTTACCGTAATGGGCTGGCTGGCTTCATAACCGGTAATGGCTCTGTCGTTGTAGTCTTTATACAGTGCTTCTTTATTAATTTGCGCCGCATCAATATCGGCTTCGGTAATGCCTTGTTTAGCCAGAAACTGCATTAGGTCACGGCCCTGCTTGTACACCGCTTCAGTTGCAGCATCAGCTTTATCTGCGGTTTGGCGGATCACAAACTGTATACGGGCTTTGTCCGGTGCAACTTCCAGTTTGGCGGCACCGGTAACATTAATAAACGGAAAATCCGGCAGCGGGCTGGCCTGCACTGCGCCGCTAAGGGTTAATGCCAGGGCGGTAGTAATAGTGGCTAATTTCATTTCAAACTCCTGTAGTGTTTAACGCGCATTACAGCAAAACGGCGCGGCTTAAGTTGTTACTATTTGTAGAGTTGTATTTGGCCTGAGTTTGCCTTTACACTCTGCTCTCTTTCGATGTTAAGGAAACACCATGTCTGCACGCCTGCTTACCCTGAGCACTGCTTTGTTATGCAGCAGCTATGCTGTTGTTGCTACCGATACCATGGCCGCTACCGATGCCTATACCTACGCCAACGTTGATGCGGTAACGGTAAAGCACCTGCACCTGGATTTAGCCGTTAATTTTGAACAAAAAGCCTTAACCGGCTTTGCCGATTTACACCTTAACTGGCTAAACAACAACAGCAACACAGTATATCTGGACACGCGTGACCTGGTTATAGATCGCATTTACGCCAAAAGGGCCGACGGCCAATGGCAAAAAGTGCCTTTTAACCTAGGGCAGCGCGATGCGGTGCTGGGCAGCAAACTTACGGTAAGCCCGGCCTTTCAGGCACAAACACTGCGTATTTACTACAGCTCTACCGATAAAGCCTCCGGCCTGCAATGGTTAACACCAGAGCAAACCGCGGGTAAAACCACGCCCTTTATGTTCAGCCAGAACCAGGCTATTCATGCCCGCAGCTGGATCCCTATTCAGGACACACCAGCCGTGCGCATGACGTACAGCGCCCGTATTCAAACCCGTGACGATGTGCTGGCTATTATGAGTGCCAATAATGAACCGGGCATGATTCGCGATGGCGATTATCAGTTTGTGATGCCGCAGGCCATTCCGGCTTACTTAATTGCCATAGCCGCCGGTGATATACAATTTAAGGCTATGAGTGAGCAAACCGGCGTTTATGCCGAGCCTTATATTCTTAACGCCTCAGCCGAAGAATTTGCCAGCACCCAGGCAATGATCGATGCCACCGAACAGCTGTACGGCGACTACCGCTGGGGCCGCTACGACTTACTGATCTTACCGCCCAGCTTCCCGTTTGGCGGCATGGAAAACCCGGTACTGAGCTTTATTACCCCCACAGTAGTAGCAGGAGATGGCAGCCTGGTAAATTTAATTGCCCACGAGCTGGCGCATTCCTGGTCGGGTAATCTGGTTACCAACGCCAGCTGGCGCGATTTATGGCTGAACGAAGGTTTTACCTCCTATGTCGAAAACCGCATTATGGAGCAGGTGTTCGGCACCGATCGCGCCATTATGGAACAGGCCTTATCGGTGCAGGGTTTAAAAGAAGAGCTGGCAGAGCTACCCGCTAACGACAGCATTTTGTATATCGACCTTAACGGCCGAGACCCGGATGACGCTTTTAGCGGCGTGCCATACACCAAAGGCCAGCTGTTTTTAATGTTTCTGGAGCAAAAATTCGGCCGCGATAAGTTTGACCCGTTCGTGCGGCAGTACTTTGACGACCATGCTTTTCAAAGCCTGGATACCGAACGCTTTGTTAAGTACTTAAATACCCACTTACTGCAAAAATACCCCGGCATAGTGTCGCTGGATGAAGCAAAAAGCTGGATTTACCAACCAGGCTTACCGGCCGGTACGCCGGATCCGCAGTCTGATGCGTTTAATCAGGTACAACAACATGCAGATAGCTGGCTGGCCGGCAACACTGAACTCAGCAGCCTGCCCACCGATAACTGGACAGTGCACGAATGGCTGTATTTTATTAATAAGCTACCGCTGACAATAACGCCGGAGCAACTGGCCGAGCTGGATGCCACCTATAGCCTGACGCAATCGGGCAACAGTGAAATCGCCCATGCCTGGTATTTACTGGCACTGAAAACCGGTTATCAGGACATTGCCGCCCCGCTGGAGCAGTATCTGGTTAATATCGGCAGGCGCAAGCTGATTATTCCGCTGTATAAACAGCTGGCCAGCACGCCCGAAGGCCTGGCGTTTGCCCGTGCAGTGTACGAAAAAGCCCGCCCCGGTTATCACCCGCTGGCACAGGGTACAGTTGATGAAATACTAAAATAACTGCAACCGTAACAACGGTGCTGCGATTTACAGCAGCACCGTTGTTACATCTAAACCTCATCTAACAGCCAGTCAGGCTCAATACACTCCGGCAAATGCGCGGCAATAAAGCCAGTTAACGACTGCGCCGCATAAGATAAGCGCTTATCGGCGTTACGCACCAGATACCAATGGCTGTTAAGCGGAAAACCGGCCACATCCAGCACTGCCAGTTTCTCGCGCCCCTCCAGCAGGGTATGGCCGGAAATGACCGACAAGCCCAGCCCCGCCGCCACGCTTAAGCGGATAGCTTCATTGCTTTCAATCTGCATGCTGTGGCTAAGCTGTATACCCTGGCTGCTTAGCCAGGCTTCAAACATCATCCTGGTTGCACTGCCCGGTTCACGCAGTAAAAAACGCTCTTGCTTTAACTGATTAAAGCTCAGCTGTGTCTGGCCTGCGGCCCAATGATCCAGCGGCGCAATAAGCTGCAGCGGGTTTTTCACTATCGGCGTGGCCAGCACATGCTCACCGCCGGGCGGGTGGCTAAACAGGTAAATATCGTCTTGCTGCTGCTCAAAACGGCTTAAAATCTGCGCGCGGTTACCTATATGCAGGGTAACTTCAATTTGCGGGAAGCGGCGGTAAAACGGCGCAAGAATACGTGGCATTAAATACTGTGCGGTATTCACCACCGCTATGCTTAAACTGCCGCGCCGGCCCTGGCTCAGTTCATTTAACTCGCTGTTTAAATCATCAAACCGGCTTAGTACATCGCAGGCCGCCTGATACAGCGCCTGGCCGGCAGCAGTGGGTTGCAGGCCGCTATGGCTGTTGTGCAGTAAAGGTTCTTTTACCACCTCCGACAGCTTTTTCAGCTGCAGCGATACAGTAGGCTGGGTTAAATGCAACTCACGCGCTGCAGCAGAAATGCCGCCCAGTTGCACCACTTTGATATACACCTGCAGCAAGCGAAAACTTAATTGCCGGACATCCATTGTACCCCCTGTTAATTACACTTATAAACGCATACATAGATAATTATCTATATAAAACACTTATATTATTAATTAGGCAATAGAAAAGTTTTTCGGCACACTGCGTCAGTTTTAATTAGCGGAGAGCGGTAATGCCTGATGTTGTAATAGCGTTTTTTGCCCTGGGCCTGTTGGCCGGGCTGGTAAAATCAGATTTAAAAGTGCCGCTGCCGATATACGAAACCCTGTCGATCTTATTGATGCTAACCCTGGGGTTAAAAGGTGGTATGGCGCTGCATGGCGTGCCGCTGCTGCCCATATTGCCTGAGCTTGGTTTGATTGCTGCCACCGGTGTGGCACTGCCGCTGCTGCTGTATCCGCTGCTGCGTAAACTGGTGCGCCTTAGCAGTGCTAATGCGGCCAGCGTAGCAGCGCACTATGGCTCGGTCAGCGCCGGCACCTTTGCCGTAGTGATGGCACTGGCAATGCAACATAACTTGCCGATGCAGCCGCAAACTACGCTTTACCTGGTGCTGCTGGAGCTGCCGGCCATTGTTACCATGCTGTGGTTATACCGCTATGTTAACGGCAGCAAGGCCAGTTCGCTGGCGATATTGCATGAAGCCCTTACCAGCCGCGGTGTGTTGCTGCTGGGCGGTGGCTTGTTAATTGGCTGGCTGTATGGCCATGACGGCTTAGCCAACATTACCCCGGTGCTGCTGGGCGGCTTTAATACCCTGCTGGCACTGTTTTTACTGGAAATGGGCCTGTGCACCGCCAAAGTGTGTGCGCCGTTGCCGGTTAAACAATGGCGGCTAATGTTGTTTGCCCTGCTGGCGCCCTTTGTGCTGGCCTGGCTGGGTATTGGCCTGGGCCTGCTGCTGGGGCTAAGCAGCGGCAGTGTGCTGGTACTGGCGGCGTTAATGGCCAGCGCCTCTTATATCGCCGCCCCGGCTGCCATCCGCGCAGCGATACCGGATGCCGATATTGGTCTGGCACTGCTGGCAGCTCTGGGCATTACCTTCCCACTAAATGTACTGATAGGGCTGCCGATGTATTTAAGCTGGATCACGGCGCTAACCGGTTAACACAAGCAGACTGATTAAAGCGCCAAGCGGCGCAGCCGCAGCGCGTTAGTAACGACAAACACACTGGATAACGCCATAGCCCCGGCGGCCAGCATTGGTGATAACAGCAGGCCAAAGGCCGGGTACAGCGCCCCGGCCGCTACCGGCAACAGCAGCGCGTTATAGCCAAAGGCCCAGAATAAATTCTGGCGGATATTGCGCAAGGTGGCTTTGCTAAGCGCTATGGCATTAACTACACCCATAATATCGGCGCGCATTAACACCACATCGGCCGCTTCTATTGCGATATCGGTGCCGTTACCCACCGCCAGGCCAATATCGGCTTCAGCCAGCGCTGGCGCATCGTTAATACCATCACCAACAAAGGCCACGGCACCAAACTCAATGCGTAGCTGCTTTACCGCCTCAACCTTGCCCTGCGGCAACACTTCAGCCATTACGGTATCAATGTGCAACTGTTTGGCGATGGCGTTGGCAGTATGGCGGTTATCGCCACTGATCATCGCCACTTTTAAGCCCAGCTGTTGCATAGCCGCTATCGCCGCTGCTGAACCGGGTTTTAGCGTATCGGCCACGGCCAGTATTGCCGCAAGCTTGTGCTCCACCGCCAGATACAATACGGTTTTACCGCTTTTGGCCAGCGCATCGGCCTGAACCGCGTGCGCAGTTACATCCAGTTGTAGCTGCTGCATAAAACGGTCGGCGCCAATGGCAACTTGTTGGCCGTTAATACTGCCGCTTACCCCCATGCCGCTGTGCACAGTAAAATCGCTTACCGGCGGCAACGCCAGTTGCTGCTGCGCGGCGGCGGCCACTAAGGCTTCGGCCAGCGGATGCTCAGACTGTTGCTCCAGTGCCGCTGCCAGCGCCAGTATATCCTGCTCATTCAAGCTTGGTTGCTGTATCAGGGTGTCGGTCAGTTGCGGCTTACCCTGGGTGAGGGTGCCGGTTTTATCCAGCGCTATGACCTTACAATCGCGCAGTGTTTGCAGCGCACTGCCCTGGCGAAACAAGATACCCAGCTGCGCCGCGCGACCAGTGCCAACCATTATAGAAGTCGGTGTGGCCAGGCCCATGGCACAGGGGCAGGCAATAATCAGCACCGCCACCGCATTTACCAGCGCCAGGCTAAGTGCCGGCGCTGGCCCCCACAACCACCAGGCGGCAAAGGTAATAACCGCCAGCAGCATAACCACTGGCACAAAGATGGCGGTCACTTTATCTACCAGTGCCTGAATGGGTAATTTGCCGCTTTGTGCCTGCTGCACCAGAGCAATAATTTGTGCCAGTACGGTATCGCCGGCGGCTTTGTTTACCCGCACCTGCAATACGCCCTGCTTATTTACCGTACCGGCATACACCGCATCACCGCATTGTTTGGCTTTAGGCAACGGCTCGCCGCTTAGCATTGATTCATCAATATAGGACTCACCCTGCTCTACAATAGCATCCAGCGCAATACGCTCACCGGCGCGCACCAGCAACAAATCGCCCGGCTTAATTTGCGCCAGTGCCACGCTGTGCTGTTGGCCATCTTTTAATAGCGTTGCCGTAGCCGGTTGCAAACTAAGCAGCTGCTGTATCGCCGTCCCGGTTTGGCCTTTGGCGCGCGCTTCCAGATACCGGCCGAGCAAAATCAGCGTAACAATGACAGCCGCCGCCTCAAAATACACCTGCGCGCTGCCCTGTGGCAGCAGTTGCGGCATAAAAGTCGCCACCAGCGAAAAGCCCCAGGCCGATAAGGTGCCCAGCGCCACTAAAGAATTCATCTCCGGCTGGCCTTTTAGCAGCAGCGGAATACCGGTTTGAATAAAGCGCCGCCCCGGCCCCAGTAACACTAAGGTAGTCAGCACGGCCTGAAGTTGCCAGTTCAGGCTTTGGCCTAAAGTGGCCATTAACCAATGGTGGAACGCCGGAATAAGATGAGCGCCCATTTCCAATATAAAGATCGGTAAGGTTAAGGCCGCGGCTAACCACAGATCGCGCAGCAACACTGCCTGCTCTGCCTGCTTTTGTGCTGTTTTATGCTGCTGCTCTGCCCGGCTGTCGACCTCTGGCGTTAAGGCTGTGGCTGTATAACCGCCGTTCTGCAGTGCTGCCAGCAACGCCGCAACGCCGGCGCTGCCCTCTACCTGCGCCTGCTCAGTGGCCAGGTTAACTGCTGCCGAGCGTACGCCAGGTACTGCCAGTAAGATTTTCTCTACCTTGCCAACACAAGAGCCACAGTGCATACCGCTGATATTTAGCATTGTTTTCGACATTAGTTTATCTCCGCTGCGGGTTTAACTACGTGTTGGTTTAATTAGGGGTTGTGGCTTAGCCAGGTGCTGTAAAATGGCACAGTGCGCACCGCCGTCTGCCGCACATTGCGCTATCATCTGCTGCAGCGTTTGTTTCATTGCGTGCAGCTCTTGCAGTTTCTGCTCTACTTCAGCTAAATGCTGCTGCGCCACCTGCTTAACCACAGTGTTAGAACGCTGCGGGTTTTGCCACAACGCCAACAGGCCGGCAATATCGGCCAGTGAAAAGCCCAACACCCGGGCGCGACGGATAAACTTCAGTATTTCAATATCTTTAGGCTGGTATTGCCGGTAACCGGCAGCGCTGCGTTGCGTAGGCTGCAACAGCCCGCTTTGCTCATAATGGCGGATCATTTTAGCGCTCAGCCCGGTTGCCTCGGCGGCTTGGCCAATATTCATTGCTGTCTCCTGCTGCGTCACACTGGTAGCAGTATGAACCTTACCCACATGGTAAGGTCAAGCAGCAATAGTGATTAAACGCACTGATCCACAAAGCGCGCCAGCCGTAATCGCAACAAGAGTATCTGGCCAACAGCGGAATTAAGCACTTAGCTGTGCAAAAGAGGCAAAAGATGCAAAAACTGTTTTTTGATGGCAGCTGTGCTTTATGCCGGCGCGAAATTAACTGGCTGGGGCCGAAGCTGACACCGCATTTAGAGCTTATTGATATCAGCGCGGCGGGCTTTAGCGGCTTTGCCGGCGCAACTAAAGCGGCCATGATGCAGCAAATTCATTTGTGGCGGGAGGATCATTTTTTAATTGGCATAGACGCCAGCCTGCATTACTGGCAACTGGCAGGCCACAGCTGGCTGGTAGCGTTATTGCGCCTGCCGCCCTGCTATTGGCTGGCGAAAAAAGCCTATGCGTATTGGGCGGCCAGACGCAGTAACTGTGCCAATGGCGCTTGCACACTCTAACCATGCGCCGGCGAACCTTAACCAAACAAAGCGCAGCAACCGATGCGCAGATCTTACGCCTGCACAGCGCCATGGCCGATAAGTTGCTGGCCGAGCCCGAACGGCTGGCGCAAGTACTAAACACGCTTGAACAACGTTATCAGGCCGGTTTGCTGCGCCATAGTGGCTATATTCACTGGTTCAGTATTTTAGATTGTATTAACCAGCCGGAACTGTTTAAGGCGGCACTGCTGGATAACGGCGAACGGATGAATAAACTACGCCGCCGCACAGTGTTAGTGGGTATTTTAACCGAAGACGAGCGTCAGGCAATTTTAATGGAGGGCTTATAATGTCACGCTTATCCGTGTTGGGTTATGCCGGCTTAATTCCTTTTATTACCCTGCCGCTGTTGTACCACTGGCAGCTATGGCTTAGCGCCGCTGATATATTGCAGCTGTATCAGTTATACAGCGCGCTGATTTTAGGTTTTATGGCCGGTGTGCTTTGGCCGGTACTGCATAGCAACACAGCCCCAGCAGCAAAAACCGACCGTTTAGCCATAGCGGCAGTAAGCTTCCCGGTGCTAAGTTTTATCGCCTTATTTACCTCTGGTGACTACTTTTTACCCGCTCAGGCGTGTTTATTTGTGTTGCTGCGTCTAAGCGAATATCAGCTGGGTATTAACCGCCAGTACAGCACCGGCTATCGCGCGCTGCGTAACCACTTAACTTTAGGGGTAAGCATTAGCCATTTGCTGTTTTACTGCTGGTATTAATTTAGCAGCTGCAGCTCGGCCAGCTGCTTATATAACGGGCTTGATAACAGCAACTGCTGGTGGGTGCCGCTGGCAATCAGCCGGCCGTGTTCCAGCAACAAAATGCGGTCGGCATTTAGTACTGTAGCCAGCCGGTGGGCAATAATCAGCGTGGTTTTACCCTGCATTAAATTATCCAGCGCCTGTTGTACCTGTTGCTCGCTTAGGGCATCCAGTGAACTGGTCGCTTCATCCAGCAACAACACGGGCCTGTCGGCCAAAATAGCCCGGGCAATAGCAATACGCTGCTTTTGACCGCCGGACAACCGCACGCCGCGTTCACCTAATTGTGTGGCATAGCCGTCACTAAACTCAGCAATAAAACCATCTGCCCGTGCGGCAATGCAGGCGTTTATTACTTCTTGCTCTGTAGCATCCGGCCTGCCGTAACGCACATTTTCCAGCACAGAACTGGCAAAAATAACCGACTCTTGCGGCACCAGAGCAAACTGGGCGCGCAGTTGGGTTAAATCCAGTTGGCTGATATCAGTGCCATCGAGCAGTATCTGCCCGCTTGTTGGCTGATAAAAACGCTGTAATAGCTGAAACAAAGTCGTTTTACCGGCCCCACTTGGCCCTACCAGCGCAATACGCTCGCCGGGTTTAATGTCGATATTAAGCTGTTGCAGCACCATTTTGTCGGCCACCTGTGGATAAGCAAAGCTAAGCTGGTGCAGGCTAAGTGCACCCGCTACCGGTGCACAAAGTGCTTGTGGGGCTGCCGGTGAGGCTATTTCAACCGGTGCGGTGGCCAGTTCAATTAAGCGCTCTGTGGCGCCCGCTGCACGCTGAATATCGCCGGTTACTTCACTGATTGTTGCTGCGCTGCCTGCCACCATCACGGCATAAAACATAAAAGCAGTCAGTTCACCGGCACTGACAACCCCGGCCATCACATCGCGCGCGCCTACCCAGCTGATCAGTACCATAGCGGTAATACTCAGCAGCATTACGGCAGCAATCAGTAAAGCACGGTAGAAGATACGCTGTTTGGCTGACTGCATTACCTGTTCAATTCTGTCAGCAAACAACTGTTTATCACGTGGCTCATGGCCATAAGACTGCACGGTATGAATTTCATGCAGGCTTTCATCAACATAGGCACCCACGTCAGCTAAGCGGTCCTGGCTGACACGGGATAACTTACGCACTTTGCGGCCAAGCACAATAATAGGCAGCAATACCAGCGGTACTGCCAGCAATACTAATCCGGTCATTTTGAAGCTGGTTAGTGCCATCATCAGCAAACCGCCAATGGCCGTTACTGTAGCTCGCAGCGCCATCGACAGGCTGGAGCCCACAACACTTTGTAATAAGGTGGTATCGGCAGTAAAACGGGAAATAACCTCACCGGTGCGCATTTCACCATAGAATGACGGCGACAACTTCAGCATATGCTGGTACACGCGGTTGCGGATATCAGCACTTACCCGCTCCCCCAGCCAGGTCATTAAATAAAAACGGCAGAATACCGCTGCCGAAGACAACATGCACAGCAGCAAAATACCCAGCGTGATCTGATTTAGCCGGACATGGTTGTTGGCCACAAAACCATCGTCTACCAACAGGCGCACGCCCTGGCCCAGCGCCAGCCAGCTAAGCGAACCAATCAGTAAAAACAATATGGCCAGCAATACCCGGTTACGATAAGGCTTTAAAAAGCCGCCTACCCAAGGCAATACAGCTATTGCTGGCGGTACGGCTTTGGCTGATACAGGCACATTTGGCGACACTACAAGGTGTGAAGTTTTATCAGTCATTGCGGATTCTTAATGATTAAAGTTGTGGCTGGCGCGGCAATTTAACGGTAAAACAACTGCCAACCCCAGGCGTACTGCTAACATCGAGCACGCCCTGATGCTTCTCGACGATGCTGCGGGACAACGGCAACCCCAGGCCAGTGCCCTGGCCTTTGGGTTTAGTAGTATAAAACGGCTCAAAAATACGGCCTAATTGCGCCGGATCCATGCCTTTACCATTGTCACTAACGCTAAACCAAACCCAGTTGTCATCACAACCGGTACTGATACGGATAGTACCATGCTGTTCAATAGCATGAGCGGCATTTATCAGCAGGTTAAGCAATACCTGATTCAGCTGTGACGGAATGCAGTGCACCGAAGGCAACTTAGCAAAATCTTTTACTACATCAGCTTTGTACTTCAGTTCATTTGCCACCAAATTAAGGGTAGATTGGATGCCCTGATGTAAATCAGCCTCAACAAATTCAGCTTCTTCAATATGAGAAAAATCTTTTAAGTCGTGAATAATATCCACCACCCGGCTCAGGCCTTGCTCAGACTCCTGCACCAACTTGGGTAAATCGGCACAGACATAGTCAAAATCAAACTGTGCCAGCAGCGGCAGACGCTGCGCTTCATCAAGCTGCAGGCTTAGCAGCTTAACAAGATTAATTAAACTGTCGGAATATTCTGCCAGCATTTTCATATTCGACGACACATACCCAATAGGGTTATTAATTTCATGCGCCACGCCAGCGGCCAGTTGGCCTAAAGATGCCAGCTTTTCTGATTGCAGCAATTGCTCTTTTAATATCTGCAATTGCGCTTCCAAACGTGCTATTTGTGCCTCTTTATCATTATCGCGCTGGCTCATTGTTGCCCCGTTTTGCTGTTGATCTGCTGCTGGTACTGTACAAACGCCTGCTTGATTTCGCTACGCAATTCGTCGTCCTGCCAGGGTTTAGTCATAAATTTATAAATAGCGCCTTTGTTTATTGCCTCGGTGACTGAACGCAAATCGGTATAACCGGATAACACGATACGAATGGTGTCGGGGTACATACCTTTAACCTGACTAAAGAACTCAGTACCGCTAATGCCCGGCATGCGCTGATCTGACAGGATCACCTGCACCTTATTCAGTGCCAGAATGTCAAACGCCTGTTTAGCGCTGGTGCAGGTCAGCACACGATAAGCATCGCGGCGCAACACCCGTGTCAGGGCACTGAGAATATTTTCTTCATCATCCACCAGCAAAATAGTTTGCTGATTGCTGACCGATTCCGGCAGGATCTGCCGGTGCTTCGGGTACTGCTGTATAAACAGCTCGAGTTGAGCAGCGGGCATTGGTTTAGCAAAGTAATAGCCCTGATATTCATCACACAGGCTTTTGCGCAGCAGCGCTACCTGGGCTTCATTTTCCACGCCTTCAGCAATGACCCTGATATCCAGATGATGAGCCATAGCGATAATGGCTCTGCTGATAGCAGCATCGCGTTTGTCAGTTACAATATCGCGGATAAAACTGCGGTCAATCTTTAGTTTATCCATCGGTAAGCGTTTGAGGTAATTTAAGCTGGAATAGCCGGTGCCAAAATCATCAATTGAAATTTTTACACCAAGCTGGCGCAGTTGCTGCAATTTCAGGATCACCTGTTCAGTGTTATCCAACAACACCGACTCTGTCAGCTCAATTTCAAACCTGTTCGGCTCCAGACCGCTGGCGGCTAAAGTCTGTTGCAAATGTTCAACAAAATTGCTGCGTTGAAACTGAATAGATGACACATTTACCGCCATCACCACCGACGCAATGCCCCGCTCAATTAACGACTGGTTGTAACGGCTGGCGTTATCCAATACCCAATTGCTCAGCGGCACTATTTCACCGGTTTCCTCTGCCAGCGGAATAAACTCGTCCGGGCTGATAAAGCCGGCTTGCTGATCGGGCCAGCGCAGCAGCGCTTCAAGCCCTATGATATCGCCGCTGACGGCATCAATTTGTGGCTGATAATACAGCTCAAACTCTTGATTACTTATAGCTTTTTTCAGTTGTGCCCGCAAATTCAGCTGTTTGCTCAGGGCAACATCCAATTCAGCGCTATACCACTGGTAGTTGTTACGGCCCAACTGCTTGGCGCGGTACATCGCTAAATCAGCCTGTTGCACCATCTGCATCGGCTCAGATTGCTCATTGTCCGACAAACTGATACCGATACTGGCGGTGATATGCAGCTCCTGGCCGGCGATGTTAAGGGGCTGTGCCACCACCGCCAGGATACGTTCTGTTACCGGCATAACCTCATCTGCTGAACTAAGATCGGTTAGCATTAATACAAATTCGTCACCGCCAATTCTGGCCAGGGTATCGCCGGGGCGAATACAGGATGCAATACGCATACTGCTTTGTTTTAGCACCTCGTCGCCGTTTAAATGGCCAAGGCTGTCGTTAATTAATTTAAATCCATCCAAATCGATAAACAAAATGGCCACTTTTTGTTGATTGCGTTTACTGATTTGATAGCTTTGTGTCAGACGATCTTTTAACAGCGCACGGTTAGGCAGGCCGGTCAGCAGATCATGAGCCGCATTGTAAGCCAGCTCCTGCTCATATTGCTTGTGTGCGCTAATATCAGCCTGAATGCCGATATAATGGCTGATATCGCCGCGTTCATCCGGCACCGGTGCCAAAAACAGTTTGTTCCAAAACGCGCGGTTGTCTTTACGGAAGTTTCTTAGCACCACCGAGTATTCCTGACGTTTGGCAATGGCATCACGTATTTGCTTCGTTGCCAGCAGATCACGCTCTTTACCCTGCAAAAAGCGGCAGTTACGGCCAATAACCTCAGCTGAGCTATAACCGGTAAGCTTCTCAAAAGCACTGTTAACATAAATGATTGGCATATCTGGCTGCAGAATATCGGCGATAATTACCCCGTTGGAAGTTGCGTCTACCGCCCGTTTAAACAGCCGCAGCTGATTCTGTGCCAGCACTCGTTCGGAAATATTTTTCGATACGCCAATAACACCAATAATCTTGCCGTCCTGCCAGCTGGGTACAATGGATATATCCAGCTCCAACTGCCGGCCACTGCGGGTAACAATGCTGGCCTCAAAGCGTTCGCCATTGCCTGAAAGAACACTGGCAAAATAACGGTGTACCAGCGGTAAATGCTCAGGCAGCATTACCCGGTCATAATGCATCCTTGTTACCTCAGCGCGGCTGTATTGCAGCAGCTTACAGCCCGCCTGGTTCATATCGACAAAGTAGCCTTCGGGGTTAATGATGTACACCGGATCGGGGTTCAACTCGTACAGCGAACGAAAACGCTGTTCACTTTGCTGCAACAGGCGGGTATGCACCGCACGCTCTATTGCCAGGGCGGCAAAACGGCTACAGCTAATCATCAGCTCCAACTCGTCTTTATGTGCCACTCTTGCTTCGCTGCAATACAGCGCAAAAGTACCGGCGACCTCATCCTGCGCCGATACCATCGGCATTGACCAGCAAGCCAGTACCCCTTGCGCCTGGGCTGCCTCAGCATAAACACGGCAGTTTTTATCGCCGGCAATCGACGCCACCATAACCAGGCTCTTCTGATAGGCTGCCGCGCCGCAACTACCGGCATTATCCGCCACAGGTAAGGTATTAAGCGCAGCAGTAAAGCTGGCATGCAAAGAGGGAGCTGCGGCCAGTTGCAGCTGTTCGCCCTGTTTTAACATCACAGCTGCCCGCACCACACCGCTTTGCTGTTCGGCCATCAGGCAAATACGCTGTAAAATCTGCGGCAGCGCCTGCTCGGTTGAGATCATCTTCAGTATGTCTTGCTGCACCTGCTGGTATTGTTCAACCTTAACCAGTTCGCTGATGTCTCTGGCTATAGCGTACAGCGTTTTTGCCGCCGCTACATAGCGGGATGACCACATTAAATGTACCGTAGAGCCGTCTTTGCGCAAATGCCGGTTACGAAAGTTACTGCTTTGCCCGCCAGGTTGCATGCGCGCGGCTTCGGTTTCAGTGCGCGTTTTATCATCCGGATGGACAAAATCTATATAACGCCGCTGCAGCAACTCCTGGCGTGGGTAACCAAACACGGTTTCACAGGATTCGCTCAGCTCAATATAACGGCCGCCATCGTCCACAATACAAATCACATCGGCGGAGTTTTCCATAATTTGTTGCTGCTGCAGTTGCAACTGTTGCTGCCTGTTCAGGCTGTGCTGCAGTTTATCGTTGCCAGCCAGCAAGCGCATACGGTGGCGCTGGCTTTGTTGGTAGTATTTCTGGCTTAACATCACCAGCAACGTAGTTAACCACCCTGCCAGCAACACTACTTCTGCCGTTAACAGCATGGTTTTGGCATCAGCATTAAGGTTGGTATACACCCGGAGTTGCCACGAAAACCCGGGCATCAGATCAATTTCAAACTGGCCAACTTTGGTTACATCAGGCGCTGTAGCAACCGAATTGTAAACCGGGTTTTGCGCAGTTTGCTGCAATTGCACAAAGTAGCCCTCTGTCATGAACTCAGGCAATGCCTGGCGCAGCGCCTTGGCAAAATCAACACTGGCAACCACCTGAGCCACACCAGCGCGGTTAACTGGCGCCAATGCAACAAGGATAAACGCATGATCTATGACGGTATCATAGTGCAGCCCCAAAGAAGGCTGCGACAGATCGGCAAACTGCTGCGGCTGTAAATCTGGCTGTTGCTGCAGGTAACGGTTAAACCAGGCTAACTCGGTGTTTTGCTGCGCATTGGCATACAGTAAGGAGCCGTCGAGTGCCTGCACTGCAAGATAATCAATATAGGGATAGTCACGCAGATAACTGTGAACTTCAGCGCTGAAATAAGATTTGCTAAGTTCATGCTCGGCCGCATTTATTCTTTCAGCTAAACGGTACATTAACCCCCGCTGCTCCACTATCATCTGATTGACATTAAGCTGTAATTTCTCTGCGATTTGTATCGAAACCTGCTCTGCTTTTTGTTGTAACTGATGGGCAAAATTAAACCACAGTAAAGCGGATGCCAGGGCAATAAAACACACCAATAACCAGCCGCTGCTGCGTAACTGCTGTGCCGATGGCCGGGTTTTGACATATGGCGCAGTGAAACTGGCTGCAGCCAGCAACAGTAAACATAAAGCGGTATGGACAGAGGCAGCAGCACTTAAACTCATTATATCTTCAGAGCCAGGCAAGATATCAAAGCTAAGTGGGGTACCGAAGAGAAAACCATGTTGGGCCAGTAATATGCTGAAACTTAAACCAGCTAAAAACAGATTAAATAGCAGCCGTAAGCCTTTGAAAACACGACACCAGCTCGATGTTTGCCGCAAAAACCAACCTGACCAGACAAAACAAAACACCAACAGCACTGTGCTTTGCAGTGGTGGCAACCGGGCTTCGTCACTTTGCCAGCTTAATGCTGCAGCACCCACATCAGTTTGATACCACAGTAAGCCAGCGCTGGCGACCAAAGCCACAACCAACATTGCTGCTAATACCAAAGCAGGCTTTTTACTGATCACGGCCCACAGCAACAGCACTGCGCCGACCAGTGCTAAAGCTGTGTCGGGTAGTAGAACAAAGCGGTATACCCTGGCATCGCTATGCAGCAGCGTACCACACAATACCAGTAGGGCAGCAAACACTAGTACCAGGCTGCTGCTGTAAAATACACTAAGCCATATAACGTTACTAACGCGAAGCTGACTGTTTGTCATGTAGTTGCTGTAAGCCCTCCGCTAAGGCGTTGTAAACAGTCCAGTAATGCCGCTTTGCTACAGGGTTTTGGCAAAGCGGCATCCAGTGTCAGCTCTGGTGCCCGTTGTTTTATTGCTAAAGTAAGATCGCCGCTGATCAATACGCGCTTAATTTCCGGGTATTCCAGTTGTAACTGTAGCAACAACTCAGTGCCGGTTATACCCGGCATTTGCTGATCAGCCAGTACTATGGTTAGTGAAGTTAAGTAAGCCTGCTGCCACAACTGAGCTGGCTGTTGTAAATAGAAAGCCTGATAAACAGAACCGCGCAACATACGCTGGTAGGCATTAAGGATAAATGCGTCGTCATCAATAAACAGGATATTACTCATCAGCATAGCCGTGTTGCAGTAAGGTAAGGTTAAGCTGGGATAACAGTTCTGGCCATACTTCGGCCAAATTTAGCAGTTCGCTCTGCAGAATTATAAGGTCTTGTTGCCGGGCGGCTTGCTCAAGTGTCATACACAATTGCATCAGTTTAGCTGCTCCCACCAAACCACACATGCTTTTCAGGCTGTGACACAGGCGTGCCGTATCTGCCAGCGCATTATCTGTTAGCACATCATGCTGCCCGCCCCTCTGCAACTGTTGTACATAATGCGTCGCTTCCCGGCGAAAACCGGATAAGGCCAATGTTATCGTTTCTGCACTGTCATCACCATACATGGCAATCAGCACGTTAAGATCCAGTACCGGCAATGTGGCTGGCTTAGCCATGATCAGCTCCGTTGTCATCGTTTTTCTGAATAATCGGCCGGTTACAGGTTTGCATCCACCAGTAAGACAGCCGTTTCAATAACACCAGTATTTGGCTATGGTGCTTAATGTTGACGCTGTTTAGCTCTGCCGCTAAGGGTTTTAATTTTTCCAGCCGTTGATCAAACAACAGCCAAAACTGATGGCGGCGCTCTTTATGTTTAATGTTTTTCGTAATATGAAACAGGTAATCACAGGCTTCACAGGCCCTTTTACGTTCACTCTCAATTGCCACCGGCTTGCAGTTGCCAACAAATACATTGTGAAAACAGCTGATATGAAAAGCAAAGTTACGTAAGCGCCGGTCAATCTGGAAATAGCCAGTGGTGGCCTGCTCAGGCCAGAATAGAAAATCCTTCTCATCTGCTTTCTTACCTGAAGTGTTGATATCCGCTGCCTCAGCTTCAGGCTTAGGGTTTAACTCCCGTACTATTGCCACACTGACTTTACGGTTTTCTTCCGGCACGCTGGTTTTAGCAGAAAAATCACTGTTTAACGCCAGGTAATGCGCAGCACTCTTAATCTGTTTTTCTGTTTGCAGATGATGCTGGATTTTGCGTATCAACTGATCGGCGGTAATAGGCTTGGCCAGAAAATCATTAACATCATAGCTGATACTTTGCTGGATTAACTCCAGATAAGCATTGCCTGAAAATATAATGATCGGAATATCATGCGCAGTACTGGCAAAGCTACCCGATCTCACCCGATATATTAACTCCAGCCCGGTGGGGCCTTTCATTTCAATATCAGTAATTAACAAGTCAATGGCTTCATTTTCCAGGGTTTCGGCCGCAGTTTTACCATCCAGTGCTTTAAAGGCATAGCAGCCCGGCACTTTCTTGGCTACGCCATAGAGGAAGTCGCACATAAGCACTACGTCGTCCACCACCAGTACGTTAAAATTTTTCAGTAACATAAGTTCCTGCATACCCTCTGGCACAAGTTATTTGTGCTAATAAAAGTTAGACTAGAATCATTAACTTGATGAGTTCAGTATAGGCCGGTAACAGCCAAATTTCTGCTGTAAGTGGTAACCCAAAATATTCAACATTACAAGAGAGCAGCATTTACATACAAATAATTTTTAACCCAATAACTTCTGCACCATAATTAGCGCACGTATATTGGCAGGGAGCAAGCAATGAGTCACTGGATCCAGCAACTGCGTGAAAACGACAATGCAGCTTACCTGATTTATTTACTGTTATTACTTATTTTTGCCGCCGACAGCCAAACTCAGCTTGGTTTTGCCCACGGCGTTTTATATGCACCACTATTGCTGCTGGCCAGCCTTACCGACAAATTACGCCTGCTGCATACCATATTTATTGCCGCTGTCGTACTTATCTGGCTCGGGGTATTCACATCCCCTGCCGCGCCGCAGGGTTTTTCGTTTATTTTTGTGCTGGCTAACCGCGCCGGTGCCTGCGTTTGCCTGCTGTTGATATACCTGCAAATGCGCGCCGTTATTTACCTGCACCTGCAGCAAAACAGACAGCGCGCCGATATAGAAATGCAAAAACAGCAGCTGCAGCTGGCGAATAAACTCACCAAATTCGCGCGCTGGACCCTTGATACGCATACCAGCATGGTCCGGTTGTCGGCAGAGGCAAAAGCCCTGTTACCCAACGCCAGCAGAACCCGTTTTACCTTAAGCCAGTTTAGTAGTTTATTTCAGGGGCCGTATCAGGCGGTAATACAACAATTAATGAGCGACTACCTGGAGCAACAACAGCCGTTTGATATTGAATGCCCCTGCCTGTTAGACGGTAAAACAGAGCACTGGGTAAGAATTGTCGGTTATGCCTCAGTAAACCCTGAAACCACCATGCAAGGTATAGTGCAAGAGATTAATTCGGCGCATCAGGTAAAAATGCGGCTGGCGCAAGAGCAGCAACGCTTTAAACATTGGGCAGACAGTATGCCTATTTTTGTCTGGACTGCAGATAACAATGGGGCAATAAGTTTTGTTAACCAGATGCTGCTGAACTACACCGGTTTAACAGCTGAACAGCTAATAGCAAACTGGCTGGACATGGTGCACCCTGACGACCGGCAGCATGTGTCAGCACACTGGTTGCACTGTGTACAAAGTGGCGATCCATACAGCATTGAATTTCGCATACGCCGCCATGATGGCAACTATATCTGGCATTTAACCAAAGCAGTGGCAGAGTATGGCAGCGACGGCAACATCGAAAAATGGCTGGGCTCCGCCATGGCAATATCAGTAGCCGCTAAAAAACCGGACACTGCCAAGCTGAATTAATCAGCTGCTTCAGCCGGCTGATACCAATCGGTCCAACTGCGGGTAACAACAAAAACAGCATAACTGGCAAACTCTGCCGTTAGCTTGCTGTAAAAGTCGAAGTTAGTCAGATTAACGGTAAACAGGCAATTTACACCGCAATTTACCCGGCGAAACGTCTGGCTGGAGGTAGCAATAACCTGGCTGCTAAAACCATGATGCTGTGTTAGTTGTTTTACCCGCCAGGCATGAAAATCACTGGTGACAATGTAATCCGGCTTTAACTGTCTGGCCGCTAAACTGTTAAATTCTTTATAGGTATTATCACCACCATAAAAGCAGTCTACCGCAACATTATTTGCCACACTGAGCAGGTAATCGACATAGGGTTTGCAGTACTGGGTGGTCATAATCACGCTGCCGCCATCCGGCAGCAGTTGTGCCAGTTGCTGCAGGCGCGATTTAGCGCAGGCCGGCAGTGCCGTTTGTGAGCCACCACAGCCCAGCACCACCACACTGCTGTTTGCTGCCATGCTGTAGCTGCTGGTATGGCCGGCATACCACTGCCTTACCTGATTTGCCACAAAGCTGTTACCGGCCAGATAATAAAACGCCAGCAGCAGCCACAGGCCTTTTTTACGATACACAATACACGCCAGTACCAGGCCAAACAGCATAAGGTTATGCGGAAACATAAAGGGTTCAAGAATATCTTTCATCTTTGCTCCTTACCTGATGCTGGTGTACCAGCAACGCATTACACAATGCCCACGGCAGCCACAACATACCGGATGTTAAAATGTGCCCGGCCACTGACGATACCAGCAATAACAGCAGGTTTAACAGCAACAGACTGCGCCCGGCACCACTGGTACCTAACTGCAAGCTGTGGCGGAAAAACACGGCAAAGCTTAATACAAACACCAGCAAGCCTGCGATACCGTGAAATACCAGCAGATCAAACCAATCCAGCTCAGCGAAATATTTTTTCAGATATAGCGCTACCCCGCCCTGGCCCACACCCAGCATACGTTGCCAGTCGGTATAGTGCTCGGCAGTGGTTTGCCAGATACGCCCGGCGTAGTAATCGCGTGATGACAGCAAAATACCGCTGATGCCGCGCTGCTGGTAAACAAAAGTCAGCTTGTCATAAATACCCAGCAGCTTTAACAGGCTTTCGCCGTTAAACAACACCATCAGCAGTATCAGCACCATTGCCAGCAGCAACCAGTACACCAGCTTGCGTTGGCGTTGCCAAAAACTAAGCGGCTGCATCAGTAACGGAATAAGCAGCACCAGCAGCAACACACCAAATAAACCGGTTTTAGTCAGCAGCAGTACCGCGATAACCAAAGCGGTAGCGCTGATGCCCCAGTACGCCAGCTTATGCTGCGGCCAGCAAAGCACCAGCAAAGCACAACTTAGCACCAGCAGCACGGCCGACAATTCATTGGTGGAGTAAAAAAAGCCTTTAATACCTAAGAAAGACTGCGCTACGCCGTCAAGCGGCTGATAGGCGGTAAAACCAAACCCGGCCAAACCGGCCACCGTATTTAGCAGCACCACCAAAGCACTGATGATCAGCGTGTGTTTAAACACTAATTGCGCGGTTGCAGGTAAGCGTTGCTGCAAAGACACTAAATAGGTAAAAGCCAGCAGCGGGCTTAAGGCTTTAATGGCCAGTTGGATGTCGGCCAGCCACCAGCGCTGCGCTAAAACCGGCCACTGCAACGCTGGCCCCAACAACATTAGCAGCAGTAACAGCAGCAGGCCCAGCACAACCCTGGGTTGTTGCACCAGTAAAGCTAAGGTCATTAACAGTAGTAACAACAGCTTGTAAAACACCGACAAGCCATAGCTGAAGCCATGTAACTGCAGCAAAGCGCCGTTTAGGCAATCTACCAGCAAAAACAGCGGGATAAGCCAGCACAGCAGTTTATCGCTGCGCTGCTGCAACGGTGAAGTTAGCGTAGCAAACGACATTATTTTTTAAACAGTCCGGCCAGGCCTTTACTGAATACTTTAATACGCCAGCGGCTGAGCGCACCCAGCTTGTGTTTAAGGTAGTAGCGCCACTTCAGTTTTACCAGGCCATAACGGCAGCTGCTGATAAGCCCGAGCAATGTTAACGGAATTTGCTCCATGCTCTGGCGGTAAAACATCTGGTTTTGCAGGTTGCGCTCGCTCATATGTACCCGGTGCTTGGCAACAAACTGTTTATGCGCATCCAGCCGTTTGGGAGAGTTGGTAATGCGGCCCAGTTCATGGCCCACATTAACTTTGTAGCTGGCATCAGCAATACGCAGTGCCGGGCCATAAGCCTGCACTACCCGCACCCACATATCATAATCCTGAAAGGCTGCCAGGCCGATATCAAATCCACCCAGTTCAAGCATACGCTCGCGCCGCACCAGCGCCTGATTAGATAAAGTATGCAAATCCAGCAGCTCTGGTAACGCCACTACCCTGCGGCTGGCAAACAGTTTTTTCTGCACTGTGCCGTAATCCCAGATATAGCCGGAGCAAACACAGCTGTATTTGTCGTCATAAGCGCTGTACAAGCTGCTTAAACGGTGTGGTAAAAACTCATCGTCATCGTCAATACCGGTAACAAAATCGCCCTTCGCTTCAGCTATTGCCCGGTTACGGGCCGCGCAGGCGCCCTGGCCACGGCTTTGGCGAAAAAACCTTATGCGTTCATCATTAATGTATTTGTTAGTCAGTACATGCCAGGTGTCGTCGGTTGAGGCATCGTCTACCACCAGCAACTCTATGTTGCTGTAGTCCTGTGCCAGCACCGACTCAATTGCCCGAATAGCCATACTCACCCGGTTAAAGGTGGGCATATAAACACTGATTAGTGGTAACTGCTGTTGTTTTTCCATCTTAACTCCATCCCGGACGTTAAATTTTACCTGTCCAATACCACCAGACATACCGCAGCAGCCCTAACTGGCGACCAATACGGCTAGGCTGCGACAACAAACGGTAAGCCCATTCTAAATTCAGCTTACACCAAAGTTCCGGTGCACGTTTCACATTACCGGTAAACACATCATAAGTGCCGCCAACGCCCATATAAAAACAGTCAGGGTGTTGCGCCCGGATACGCTGGATCAGCAGTTCCTGCTTGGGCGATCCCATGGCAATGCTGACAATACGGGCTCCACTTTGCTTAATTTGCTCAATAAGTACAGCTTCATCTTTAAAGTAACCGTCTACTGCCCCTACCAGATTAACCTGCTGTGCACGCAACTTGTCTGCTGCTTGCTGGTTAACTTCGGGCTTGGCGCCAACAATAAATACCGGCACTTTATACTGTGCAGCGCGCAACATCAGATTTTGCCACAGCTCACAGCCGGGAATACGCTGCACGTCTTTTTTCAGCCGTTTGCGCATTACCTTTACTACACCAATGCCGTCGGCATAACGGATATCCGCACCGCTGATCACCGCTTCAATTTGCGGGTTGCGCATAGCTGTCAGCACTTTTTCCGGGTTAATGGCAATAGCGGAACCGGCATACACACTGCCATCTTCGCGCACTATAAACTCAAGTAACTGCTGCATATCAGCAAACGAGGACACCTGTACCGGCCCTATCTTTACCTGGGGGATCTGTTGGCGCAACACTGCTGCACTGGCTTGGGTCATAATAAGATTTCCTGATAAAGCTGTTGTAATTCATTTACCACCTGGCCCAGCAAATACTGCTCAGCAGTGGCGCGGGCCTGTTGCTGCATGCGCTGATATTCTGCCGGGCTTTGCTGCCACATACGCTCGATAGCATGGGTAAACGCTACCACAAGCTGTTGCTCTGTCTCTTGCTGGCTGATAAGAATACCATTGCTCAGCGCTTTTATCTGCTCGCTGGCACCATCGGTTTGAGTGGCGATTACCGGCGTATAACACGCCATGGCTTCAGCCATCACTAAACCAAAGGCCTCATGGCGAGACAAACTGACAAAACAGCGGGCCTGGCTGTATAACTGTTTTAGTGCCAGGCTGTCTTTTGGCCCCACAACCAGCACGTTTGGAAACTGCCTTGCCGCCGATTGCAGTTTATCCAGCCAGGGGCCCGAACCGGCGATGACCACTTTTTTATCACTTATAGCAGGCAGCAATGCCAGTAAGCGGTCCATGCCTTTGTTGTGGTCCAGACTGCCAACATACAATATATCTATGGTTTTTTGCTGCCAGCTTAGTGGTTCAACCTGGCGAAATAGCTCACTGATTCCAGCCGGCAATACCACAGCACGCTTAGTTGGCAGCGTAAAATGCTGTGCCAGCGCCTTGCTGGCAAAAATCCATTGATCGACCTTACGCGCACACCAGCGGTACGCTTTACCAGGCGGCTGATACTTATAAATGTCACTGCCATGGCAGGTCACTACAATTTTCACTTTGCGGTTTCGCACCGCTTTATACAATAACGCCAGCCAGATCGTAGGATAAAAGAAATGCACATGCACTATATCAAAGCGGCGGCGGGTAAGAATAAAGCGCCAGATAAAATCCAGCAGAAAAACGGGATATTTCAATAATTTGTTCAGCAAAGAGTCACTGTGCCAGCGCATATAATGATAAGCAGGATGAAACGCAGCCAGTGCCCACACCTGATTATGCACAAATTTACCCTGAAACGGTGATGACGGCTTAGGCCCCATGTTACTGATAATTAAAATGTTGCTGTTAGCTGCTTGCACGCTTAAATTTCACCCTGACAGTCACACCGACTGTGTACAATACTTGTTGTCCGGCCAGAAAACACTTAGTTTATAAGGCATTGCTGGCCACGCCGAAAACGGCATAGTAATAACGGATTTTAGCTGACGCCTGGCTGAATAACTATAACCCTGAGCACAAACCGGAAAGTTAAATGCCTGAACATATTAGCCTTTATCTCGCTGCCTTTATCACATCCTGTGTGGCTATTGCCTTTTTATACCCGTTGTCTGTCCGTTTTGGTCTGGTCGATATTCCACGCGGCCGCAAACAACATCAGGGCGCCGTACCGCTGATTGGCGGCATTGCCACTTACTGTGGTTTAAGCCTGGCACTGCTGTTATTTGCCGACAGCAGCATAGAGCCCATTTATTACCTGCTGTGCAGTGGCACCATAGTGTTGCTGGGGGTATTTGATGATTACCTCGATTTAAGCGTAAAACTGCGCCTGGCCATCCAGACCCTGGTGGGGCTTGCCATGACGTATAGCCTGAATTTGCATCTGGGCAGTTTAGGCGACTTGTTTGGTTTAGGTGTGGTAGAGCTTGGCGTGCTGGGTATTCCGGTTACGCTGATTGCCGTAATCGCCGCCATTAATGCCTTTAATATGACCGACGGCATCGACGGCCTGGCAGGCATGCTTAGCATGGTTAGTTTTGTCACTATCGCTATTTTTATGTCTTTATGGGGCCAGCAACTGCATGCGGCTATGGCACTGGTGGTGGTGCTGGCGATGCTGCCTTACCTTGCATGTAACCTTAATCTGGTGCCCGGGCGGCGTATTTTTATGGGCGATGCCGGCAGTATGTTAATTGGCCTAAGCGTAATTTGGCTATTAATTATTGGTACCCAAAGTGAAAGCGCCAGCTTTCGTCCTGTGACGGCATTGTGGATCATTGCCATACCGCTGATGGACATGATTGCCATTATGGTACGGCGTATCCGTAAGGGGCAGTCGCCCTTTCAGGCCGACCGGGAGCATCTGCATCATATCTCGCTGCGGTTAGGTTTAAGCTCGCGCGAGTCGCTGGCGTTAATTACCTCTTTAGCCTGTATTTTTGCCTGTATTGGCATTATTGGCGAATACCTGCTGGTGCCGGATCTGGTTATGCTGCTGTTATTTTTAGCCGTATTTGGGGCTTATTTGTATAGCCTGCAAAATATTTGGCGTATTATCTCGCACTTTCGCCAGAAACGGCTGCAACGCCGGCAACCCAGGATCGTTAAGTAGACCATTAAACAGGTACTGACGTAAGGACAGCTAAGTAGTGAGAATCATTAAAAAAATCCTGATGGCGCGCGCCACGGCCATGTTGGGCGATAAACTGGTAAAACTGGCCGCCGGCGCCATATTAACAGTGTTTGTTGCCCGTATGCTGGGGGCCAGTGAGCTTGGTGTATATTCTATTGTTATGGCCTGGAGTGCCTTTTTAGTGCCGCTTACCAGCATGGGGCTGAACAACATTGTGGTGCGCCAGATGGTAAAGCACGACAACAGCCACGACGCTATGACCATGCTATACAGCGCTATCAGTATCAGGTTAGCGCTGGGTTTACTGGGCGGCAGCCTGATGCTGCTGGCGTTTTATCTGTTATACCCCAGCATGTTTGCAGGCAACACTGCTATTGCCATTCCAACACTGTTTATGTTGCAGGCATTTTTTGGCTTTTTACTGTTTGAGTTTTACCTGAATTATCAGGGCACTTTTCGCACTGTTGCTTATATAAAGTCGGCTATTTCACTGCTTAGCTTTGGCGCAAAACTGGCGCTGCTGTATGGCGGTTTTGGCATTGCCAGCCTGCTGCTACTTACCGGTATTGAATTTTTTGTTGTTGGTATAGCGCAGTACCTTATATACCGTCGTAAACACCAGCCATTTAAAGAAAACGAAGCACGCTGGCCGGGCTATCACCCGCGCTGGTTTAATCTGGCGCAGGCTAAACAACTGCTAAAACGCTCGTCCTGGTTATGGTTGTCAGGCATTGTGTCGGTTATTTATCTGAAAATTGATATCGTCATGATAGGCTCAATCGCCGGTACCGAGCAGGCCGGCATTTACGCTGCCGCCAGCCGTTTGTCTGAGCTGTGGTATGTGTTTCCGGCTACGCTGGCAGCCCGTTACTACCCCGACATGCTAAAAGCTCATCAGCAGGGCTGGGCACATTATTTTCTTAAACTGCGCCGTTTTGCCATCATGTTTTTTAGTGCGGCTTTTAGCATCGCGGTAGTTATGTCGCTATCTGCGCCGTGGATTATCAGCCTGTTATTTGGTGAAAACTTCTCTGCAGCGGTAGAAGTACTGCGTATTCATATCTGGGCCGGCTGTTTTATTTTTGTCCGTTATCTTATCAGCCAGCATCTGGTTATTACCGAGCAAGAGCCATTGTCGCTGTTAAGCCATGGTATTGGCGCCGTGCTGAATGTTGGCCTGAATTTATGGTTAATTCCAAAAATGGGTATAGTCGGCGCCGCCTGGGCAACGCTGATTTCGTACGCCTATGCCTCGTTCTTTTTCCTGTTTTTATCTTCCAGCACCCGTAAGCAACTGTGGCAATTAATTACCACACGTCGCGCTGACATTAATTAGAAGGTTTTTTTCTATGAGCAAACCACTTTTCGTTGAAATTAAAGGTGTGCAGTTTCGCAACAAAGGCGCTTATTTAATGTTGCTGGCCAGCCTTGAAGGCTTAAAAGGCATTGCACGGCCGGTAGAGCTGGTGTTATCACCCGGGCCAAACCTGCCCTACCCCGAGCGCGCCCGTGTAGGTGCCTGGCAAAAGCTGTCATTTCGCCGCGGCGGCCTGGATTTAACCCCTATGATTGGTAAATTACCCGGCGCAGTGCAGCGGTTGTTTAACCGGTACGGTATGGTAAGCGAAAAACAAATTGATTTAGTGCTCGAAGCCAGCGGCTTTGCCTATGGCGATCAGTGGCCACTGCGCTTTTTACAAAACACCGCCAAAGAAGTCGTGCGCTTTGCCAAAGCCGGTAAACCCTTTGTATTTATGCCACAAGCCTTTGGCCCGTTTAAAACTGAAGATAGCAAAGCCGCCATGCGCGATATTATTAACCATGCCAGGCTGATTTTTGTCCGCGATCCGGTGTCATTACAGCATTTACAAAGTTGCGTGCCTAACCTGCCCGATTCAGTGGTATTAACACCGGATTTCACTGTCGGTTTAACAGCGAGGCCTAACGATGAAATCCCGGTGATTAACGGCCCTTATGCTGCACTTATTCCTAACAATAAGGTGGTATCTAAGTTTAACCATGCCGGTGCTGAACAGCTACGCAACGATTACATTACCGCCTTTGCCGCAGCAGCCAACACCCTAGCCGAAGCCGGTATGCAATGTGTGCTGGTAAACCACGAAGGCAAAGAAGATGCCGAGCTGTGTGCAGAAATAGCCGCTAAAGCCCCCTGCCAGATAGTACAAATTGAAGATCCGCTGGCAGTAAAAGCCTTTATCGGCAAAGCTGAACTGGCAATAAGCTCGCGTTTTCACGGTGCGGTAAATGCTCTTAGCCAGGGCGTGCCCTGTATTGCCACCAGTTGGAGCCACAAATACCACGCCATGATGACCGATTTTGGCATGGGTGATTACTGCGTAGCTGAGCTTAGTGAGCAAAACCTGCAGGACGCACTGGAGCAACTGCTGGACAACAGAACCGCTTTAGCCGCAGAAGTAAAACAAAAAGCCGCCGCGCTAAAACAGCAAAATGCTGCTATGTGGCAACGGCTGTATCAGGCTATTCGTTAAATAGCTGGTTATTGGCTGGCAGCGAAGCTTAGCTGTTTTATAGTTTCAGCCGTTTGCTGTTAGCCTAAATTTTTAATCAGTTAAGCTCGTTAGCGCTGTTTGTCATCTGGCGAATGCATTAGCAGTTTGGCTGACGTCATGATCCGCAAGGTAAAGAATGTCAGACCGCTCAGGATCACTGCAATTTCAAGTCTACCGGTGGCTACAGACACCCCAATTGCACCGGTTAACCACAAACTTGCCGCAGTTGCTGTACCGGAAACAAAGCCTTCTCCTTTAACCACGTTTTTTAAGATGGCTCCACCACCAATAAATCCAATACCGGTAATAATACCTTCCATAACGCGTGCTTCGGCATCGGTCGAGTTTAATACCTGAAGACCAACCAGCATATAGCCACACGCTGCTACAGCAACCAAAGGAAAAGTACGCAGTCCTGCTGTACGTTCATGCTTTTCCCGGTCCCAACCGATTGGCAAGGCCAGCACAAACGCCAGCAATAAGTCGCGAATATGTAAAAGGACAACATTCCATTCAAACTCAGGTATCAGGTTCATAATGCTCTGTGAAAGGCTGGTTATTCAAACATGGATGAAAAAGAGAATAACCCGGCATTTACTGCCGGGTTAAATATTTATGCGCTGCGACCACCAGTCCGTCTTGGACTGCGATCTTTATCCGGATTAATTTCCCGCTCCGGCTTGTCCGGTTTATGCTGATTTCTTTGCTCTTTTGAGCCACCCTGACGCTTTTCTTCGTCCATTGGACGACCACCTGGATTTTTCTGGTTAGCCATAACAGGCCTCCTGATAATAAGTTAAATAGTTATCTAACTACATGTGTGAACCCTGTCCACACCGGGCGATTGCATACTTGGTGCCATCTCAGAAAAATTGTCCCGTAGCAGCTACAGTATGGCTCGCTGCCTGACGACAATGTTGTAAAGACGCATTTAAAAGTAAAAAGCATGTAATTTTTTTGCGGGAATCGGCAAATTTTACTCGTCAGGCTGCCAACCCAGCATTGCTCACCCGTGTATCAAAGTGTTTTTACAGCCCGCTGCTTTTTTACTAACGCAGCAGGTCACAGCGCTAGCCCTGTATAACCCAAGCATGCGACGCGACGGCCAACTGCTTTCATCCGTGCAGAAAGGTTCCTGCACTAGCGTGGTCTGATTTATGCACCCTCTCTTTTGAAGTCACTTAAATTGAAGCCACATTATTGATAGTTAATAAATTGCCCCCTGACCGGAGAAATTCATATGGCACCCAATAAAAAACCAACTTCCGCCACCCGCACTAATAGTAAGTCAGTGAAAAGTGCCAAGGCGCCTGGTAATGATGGGATGAATAAAGTACTGCAAACTAATAACGTAGTAACCGTGCAAGCCTATGCCAGCCACGATTTCGTCGCAACCAAACCACACAATGGTAACAAACCCCTTGAGTACGGGCACGAGAATGCAGTAGCACCGACACCCGGCGTAATAACTAAACCTGAGTCTGATGCTTTAACTTCCAGCACCGTCACTGAGCAAGAGACAAACGCGAAAACCGGCGCTGCGGCACCGCTTGGCAGTAACGCTACAGTGGCACCATTGGATCGGGTTCGGGTAGACGGCAGCGAGCAGCCCCTGACAACTAATCAGGGTGTGCCGGTAGGTGATAATCAAAACAGTTTAAAAGCTGGCTTGCGTGGGCCGACATTATTAGAAGATTTTATCCTGCGGGAAAAAATCACCCATTTTGATCATGAGCGTATCCCGGAACGGGTGGTCCATGCCCGCGGTTCTGCCGCCCACGGCTACTTTGAAGCCTATGATGCCTTAACCCGATATACCCGTGCAACACCATTTGCCGAAAAAGGCAAACGCACGCCGGTATTCGTGCGTTTTTCTACCGTAGCGGGCGAGCGCGGCTCTAAAGATACTGCGCGCGACGTACGCGGCTTCGCAGTAAAGTTCTACACCGACGAAGGCAACTGGGATCTGGTCGGTAACAACATGCCGGTGTTTTTTATTCAGGATGCGATGAAGTTTCCCGATCTGGTGCATGCGGTTAAACCCGAGCCCCATCACGGTATGCCACAAGCGGCGTCAGCACACGATACCTTCTGGGATTTCGTATCATTAATGCCAGAATCAACCCATATGTTAATGTGGGTGATGTCCGATCGCGCCATCCCGCGCAGTTACCGGATGATGCAAGGCTTTGGCGTGCATACCTTCCGGCTGGTTAACCAACAGGGTGAAGCGGTATTTTGCAAATTCCATTGGAAGCCGCTACTGGGCACGCATTCGCTGGTGTGGGATGAAGCAGTAAAAATATCCGGTGCCGATCCTGATTTCCACCGGCGCGATTTATGGGAAGCCATTGAGTCAGGTGAGTTTCCACAGTGGGAGCTGGGCCTGCAAATATTCACCGAAGAGCAGGCCAACAACTTTAGCTTTGATGTACTCGACTCCACCAAGTTAATTCCGGAAGAACTGGTGCCACTGACACCTGTCGGCCGTATGGTGCTTAATCGCAACCCGGATAACTTTTTCGCTGAAACCGAGCAAGTGGCATTCTGTACGGCACATGTCATACCGGGCATCGACTTCTCCAATGATCCGCTGCTCGCCGGCCGTATTCATTCTTATGTCGATACCCAAATCAGCCGCCTGGGTGGGCCTAATTTTCACGAAATCCCAATTAATTCGCCGCTGGCGCAGGTACAGAATAACCAACGCGATGGCATGCACCGCCAGGCGATAAACCGCGGCCGCGTTGCCTATGAACCAAATTCTCTGGCTGGTGGCTGCCCGTTTCAGGCCGGAACCGCAGGCTTCATGTCATTCCCCGAGACAATTAGCGAGGACAAAGTGCGCGGCAAGCCGGAAAAATTTGCCGAACACTATGCGCAAGCCACCCTGTTTTACAACAGCCAAACCGCTATTGAAAAAGCACATATTGCTGCGGCCTTTCGCTTTGAACTAAGCAAAGTTGAAGTACCAGCAATACGGCAGCGAATGCTGTCATCGCTGGTTAATGTATCAAAAGAGCTGGCCTCAGAAGTCGCAAAGGGCTTGGGTATAACGCTGCCACAAGCGATGCCGAAAGCCATTGCCGAAACACAGCCTCCGGAGGTCACGGAATCACCGGCGCTATCACTGACAGCACTGCCAGGCGAGTGCGGTATACGTACCCGTCAGATTGCCGTACTGGTCGATAACGGCGTGCACTACGCCTCGCTGCTATCGCTGTATAAAGCGTTAACCGACGCCGGAGCTGTGGTGCATTTTGTTGGCCCTCGCGTAGGCACTTTCGTTAGCGGCAGCGGTGAGCAGATAATAGCAAATAAGTCGATGGAGAATTCACCGTCAGTACTGTTTGACGCGCTGGTACTGCCTGATGGCAAAGACGCTGTGCAAGCACTTGCGGCCTGTGTGGATACTGCCGATTTTATCATTAATCAGTTCCGCCATGGTAAAGCCATGCTTGCCGTAGGCGCCAGCAGGCAGCTGCTGAAATCAGTTGGTATTGATGCCAGCAGCACCAAAGCTCACGGCGTTTTGTTGGCCGACTGCGCCAAAGTAGAAGAGATAGCCTCAACCTTTATTAAGGCCGTCGCAGCGCACCGGCATCCGTCACGTGACACTAAACCGGCAATTACCTGATGCCACCCCCGCTATTACTTTAATTTCACCCTGAACAATTGGAGAAAATTATGTCAACTATTACAACAGCAACTAAACCAGTAGTGGCACCCGGGATTGCAACCGCGGCTGACATGGTGCCAGGCAATAACAGTGCTGTGTCATGGGCCGCAATCTTTGCCGGAGCAGCAGGCGCCGCTGCTTTATCTTTAATATTGGTGATCCTTGGCACTGGCCTGGGATTTTCTGCCGTGTCGCCCTGGCGGATGGAGGGAGTCAGCGCCGGTAAGATTGGCTTCGCGGCCATTGCCTGGTTAAGCTTTACCCAGCTCGCCGCATCCGGCATGGGCGGTTATCTGGCCGGGCGGCTGCGCACCAAGTGGACGGCCGTGCACGGTGATGAAGTGTATTTTCGCGATACAGCCCACGGCTTTCTTACCTGGGCAGTTGCAACCTTACTGACGGCAGCGGTGTTTACCTCAGTAATCGGTGCTGTTGCCAGTGCTGGCGTGCGCGCCGGAGCTGATATTGCAGGCGCCGCAGCTGGCGCCGGTACCGCTGTTGTCAGCGCAGCAAGCAGCTCTGCTGCAATGCAAGGGCAAACGGGCAATGATGATAACGGGCAAAGCAACACCCTTGAGTATTATGTTGACTCTTTGTTCCGGGCGCCCGATGGCAGACAAGGCCAGGCAGCTGAGGTAACAGAAATTCCTGCTGAAGAGGTAATGCGGATATTTGTACGGGCCCTGCGCACGGGTAACCTGCCACAGGAAGACCAACGTTATATCGCTCAACTTATTGCACAACGCACGAATATTAGCCAGCAGGAAGCTCAGCAGCGCGTAACCAACGGTTTTGAGCAAGCCCAAACTACGCTAAAAGAAGCAGAAGATAAGGCCCGCCAGGTCGCAGATGAAGCACGTAAAGCCTCAGCCTATACAGCGCTGTGGATGTTTGTCGCGTTAATGATGGGGGCTTTTATAGCCAGCCTGATGGCAGTGTTTGGTGGGCGTCAACGCGATGCATAAATCGCACCCAATTAATTGAAAGGAGATTATTATGCGTTCAATATTACTTTGGTTCCTCGGAGTACCTATTCCGATTGTCATTTTAATTGCTTTACTGTTTTAACCTGCAGGAACATCAGTTCCCGTGTACGACACAAAAAGAGCGCGCCTGCTGGTGCGCTCTGATTTTTCTTCGTGAAAACTTAAAATAAACTAAATTGGAACAATTACAGCACGCTGTGAAGTTGTTGCAAATGACGGGCACCTTACTGGCGCTCGTTTTAGTTTCTAAACGGCCGCAAAAAACCTGGCTAATCTGGCTTCTATCGTTAGCGCCAAACCGGCCGCCGGGTGTATTAACGCCATGCCCCGGCTAACCAACTAAGCCCGGCCAGATTAACCAGCACGGTAAGCCAGAACATTGTAAGAAAGGCACGCTTTTTGGATTTATGCCGTAAATAATTTTGCCCCAGCAAAGCACCGGGCCAGCCACCGAGCAGCGATAAAAGCTGTAAATGTGCTTCCGGTATACGCCAGCGCCCAGCCTGAGCGTTGCGCTTATCCAGCCAGTAGCTAATAAAGGTGACCAGACTAACAATAGCGTAGGCGGCAATAATGTATAGCGATAACCTTTCCAAAACCAACGCCACTGCAAGCGCTGTGGTAAAAACAGCTACCAGCAGCATAGGCCAGCGGGTAATTTTTCTTTTTACGCGCATTTAGTACTCTTGATAAACTGCCAATAGCTCGGCAATTGGGGCTTTGGGGGCTGCTTGCTTTGGTCTTCGTCTCTGCCATTAGTTAGCCGCTTATGGTTTTACCGGGTTAGCTGCGTCCTCGCCCACTACGGTATGCCAGGGTTTAACCTGCCAGCTTGTTACCAGGCCGTTTACAACGTAAGGGTCGGCCTTGGCAAAAGCAGCCGGAATCTCCGCGTTATCGCAGTAAAACAATAGCAAGGCGCTATCTGCCGGCTCGCCCACAGCACCACCTAACTGCAGCTCGCCGCGCCCGGCAGCCTGCCACGCCAGTGCCAGATGAGCTGAGCGAAATTCACCACGCCGTTGCAGATAATCTGGCGCCGTGTCGTATATCAATAAATAGTGCATCACCGTTATTCCGTTTTAATAGTGGCTTGCCAATTTACTGCCTGCCATTGGCCGTTTTTACGGATAAAAGTGCCGCTGTTTAGATAACGTTTGGTATCAACGCCCGATCTGCCCACCAGTACAAAAGCCACCACTGCGGTATCGCCGTATTGCATAATGCGCACATCTTCGCTGCTATACACAGTATCAATGTCGTCTGCTTTTAACATGCCGCGGCTGGTTACGCCCTGCATCAGTTCAGCCTTACCAAAGCGCGTGCCGCTTGAACTGGTGTAAATAAGCTCGTCGGCCCAGTATTTATTGTGAATAGCGGCATCGTTGCGGGTAGCACCGTCTAAAAATTCGCTTAGTAGTGCCGTAAGTTCGGCTTTGTCATCGGCAAGGGCCGGCGTGGTACAAAACAGCAGTGACATAACGATTAGTATTTTTTTCATCAGAGGTTCCAAGATGTTGTTTTTGCTTGCTTCAGAGTAACAATTTCAGCCCCTAACGCAACATATAACGCACTTTCGCTAATCAACTCTTGACCTTAAGTTAAGTTGAGCTTTTACAGTGCATGCGTTTTTCCATAAAACACTTAGCTTAGTTCTTCTTAATCTGCATATTTCAGGAGTTGTTTAATGCCTTCAGCCGCACCGCAAACCCGCTGGTTTGATATTGGTTTAACTGCAGCCGCACCATTAATTTGGGGCAGCACTTATCTGGTTACCACAGAATTTCTGCCGCCCGATGTACCTTTATTGTCTGCAATGCTGCGCACCCTGCCGGTTGGCGTATTAATGATCTTGTGTCTGCGCCAACTGCCAGCTAAAGGCTGGTGGGGCAAAATTTTTCTGCTGGGTATGCTGAATATTGGCATCTTTCAAGCGCTGTTGTTTGTGGCGGCCTATCGCTTACCCGGCGGTGTAGCCGCCACAGTTGGCGCCATTCAACCTTTGGTAGTAGTACTGCTGGGCTGGGCGGTACTGAATGCCAAAACCGGCATGCTAAGCTGGATAGCCGCGCTGTGCGGTTTAGCCGGCGTGGCCATGTTGGTGCTGGGGCCGACAGCGAAACTGGATTTTATCGGCGTAGCCGCCGCAGCTACAGGCGCTTTTGCCATGGCCTGTGGCACCTTGCTGACCAAAAAATGGCTGCCGCCTGCCAGCGCCATGGTATTAACCAGTTGGCAGCTCACAGCAGGCGGCTTGTTTTTACTGCCACTGGCCTTGCTGTTTGAATCATTACCGGCACAGCTTAGCCTGACTAACATTTTCGGTTATATCTGGTTGGGCTTAATCGGCACCGGCTTAACCTATGTGTTTTGGCTGCGCGGTGTAATGAAGATGCCGGCAGCAGCCGTAACCACCCTTAGCCTGCTTAGCCCGCTAAGTGCTACCGTTCTGGGCGCACTGGTACTGCAACAAAAACTGACATTACTGCAAAGTTCCGGTATGGCTCTGGTACTGCTTGGTGTGTGGCTGGGGCAGCGCAGTACTGTTATTGTGCCAGCCTCTGCCCAAGCGAAGCTTAAAGTAAGCAGTTGAGCATAAAAAAAGGCGCCGTGGCGCCTTTTTTCATAGCAATAGCAGGCAAATTACATGCTGATGCCGCCGTCGATTTCTACTACCCGACCGGTGAAAAAATCATTTTCAAAAATGTATTTGGCGGTGTGGGCAATTTCGCTGGCCTCACCTAAGCGGCCTACCGGCTTCATTTTCTCCAGGCGGTCGCGCGCTTCAGGCTTCATCGCATCGGTCATGGCGGTGCGGATAACGCCCGGCGCTATGGCACCAACGCGAATACCAAAGCGGCCCAGCTCACGTGCCCAAGTTACAGTCATCGCCACTACACCGGCCTTAGAGGCAGCATAATTGGTTTGGCCCATATTGCCGCCACGAGCGACGCTGGACATATTAATGATCACGCCCTTGGTGCCGCGTTTAACCATCACTGCAGCCGCTTCGCGGCCACACAGAAATACGCCGGTTAAGTTGACATCAATTACCGACTGAAACTGCGCCAGTGACATCTTGCTTTGCAGCTCGCCGTCTTTGTATTTCAGCAATAAACCGTCGCGTAAAATGCCGGCGTTGTTAATCAGGCCATCAATGCCGTTAAAATCGCTGTCGATTTGAGCAAAGGTGCTTTCTACCTGTTCTTCATTCGCCACGTTGGCAATGTATGTATGTACTGTGGTGTTGGTACCCAGCTCAGCCTTGGCTGCCGCCAATTGGTCGGCATTCATATCGATTAATGCCAGTTTGGCGCCTTCATTCGCACACATGCGGGCCATTTCCAGGCCTAAGCCTTGTGCGCCGCCAGTGATAACGATGGTTTTGTTTTGCAGGTTCATCTGACTTTCTCCGTAATCGCCTGCGCTACGAACATTTTTGCTGCGACACGCCACAAGCCGTCCCTGGGGCTCGATTCTGACCATCCATGGCCGCCAACGGTCTTACGCAAAAAGTATCTTCGCGCAGGCTTATCATCTTGTTTGGAACGAAGCTCACCGCTCCGCTCTATTAAATGCTTTTAAGGTTCCGGTTAGCACTAAGGCTGA
Source organism: Gammaproteobacteria bacterium HGW-Gammaproteobacteria-15 (assembly GCA_002840125.1). Lineage (GTDB taxonomy): Bacteria > Pseudomonadota > Gammaproteobacteria > Enterobacterales > Alteromonadaceae > Alishewanella. The sequence goes on along the minus strand of PGZF01000002.1, from coordinate 63,681 downwards.
CACGGATGTACTTTTTTGGCAGACCGTGTTTTTCATGGACGAAAAACACGAGCCTACAGGGACGTATTTACGGCGTGTCTGACAAAAAATGTACGCAGTGGCAGTCGCTCTATCCAACTGCCACCATAAAGCTCAAGCTAACCTGCTTTCTTTTCAAACAGCTTAAAAATACTGGAAAAATCCAGTTTGCCATTGCCGGCCCGCTGGTGCGCCACGTACAGGCTGCGCGCCAGTGCGCCCATCGGGGTACTGCTGTTACTTTGCATTGCCGCTTCCAGCGCCAAGCCTAAATCTTTCGCCATTAAATCGACCATAAAACCGCCCTGATAACCGTTGCTGGATGGCACATTGGGCATCACATCCGGGCAGGGGTTATACAGCTCTAAGGTCCAGTTACGGCCGGAGCTTTTCAGCATAATGTCTGACAGCACTTTTGGATCCAGGCCGTTATCCACGCCCATTTGCAGCGCTTCTGAGGTGCCAACCATCAAAATACTCAGCAGCATATTGTTGCAAATTTTCGCTACCTGACCGGCCCCGACATCACCTGCGTGAAACAGGTTTTTACCCATATTGCCAAGCACGGTTTTCGCGCGCTCAAAGTGCGCTGCTTCACCGCCGACAATAAAGGTCAAGGTGCCGGCTTTCGCGCCACCCACCCCACCGGATACCGGTGCGTCGATAAAGGCAATGCCCTGCGCACAGAGGCCAGCGCCAACTTTACGCGCACTGTCAGCATCGATAGTAGAGCAGTCAATCACCAGGGCATCTTTGCTGATATTGCCTGCCACACCCTGCTCGCCCAGATACAAACCCAGCACATGCTTACCCGCCGGCAGCATAGAAATAACAAACTCAGCGTCTGTTACGGCTTCTGCTGCTGTGGCGGCAACCGCAGCGCCTTCCACTTTTACCTGTGCCAGTGCCGCTGCCGATAAATCAAACGCCGTAACAGCGTGGCCGGCTTTCACCAGATTAATGGCCATAGGGCCACCCATATTGCCTAAGCCTATAAATGCAACCTTCGCCATATTTGCTCCTAATCAGTTATCCGGTTGACCCAGTTCGCACAGCGGATGCTCGTTCGCACTCCACGGTGAGCGAAACAGCTCATCAATCACGCTTTGCGGCACGTCGCTAACGGTTTTGTATTGCCACTGCGGTTGTAAGTCTTTGTCCATCAGCAAGGCGCGCACGCCTTCGGTAAACTCACCCAGCTTGCCGCACTGTACACTTAAGCCCAGCTCCAGGCGGAAGCTGTCAGCCAGTATTTTGCTCTGGCCCAGCTTTAACAGCTCAAATACGATATGCGCGGTAATGGGGCTGCCATAAGCCAGCGACTCTTTGGCTTTTTGCAACCACTTATCTTCACCGGCCATAGTATTAATTGCAGTGATCACGCTTTGCAGATTGCCGTGGTTGGCCAGCTGTTCAATTTCGCCCTGATGCGGCCGGATATTACTTAGCGGCATCTGGGTGCGGCATTGATCTTCCTCGCTACGCAGCACATCGCTGAGTTTCTGATGATTCAGTGCAACAGTATCGCCCCAATTTACTGCCAGTAGCTTTTCCAGCAACGCGGCTTTGCGCTCATGCAATAAAAAGTTATCCGCCAAACCAATAAATTTGGCATCGGCAGCGTTAATAGAAGCGCCGGTTAAGCCTAAAAACAGGCCGCAACCGGCTGGCATGCGGTTTAAAAACCAGCTGGCACCAACATCCGGATACAAGCCAATCGCCATTTCCGGCATCGCTATGCGGCTGGTTGCAGTGACCACCCGATGCGACGCACCGGCCATTAAGCCCAGACCACCGCCCATCACTATGCCGTTGCCCCACACCAGCACCGGCTTGCCAAAGGTGTGGATTAAATAATCCAGTGTGTACTCTTTGGTGAAGAACTCTTCGACATAAGGCGCATAGGTACCGGGTTTATCCAGCATGGCTTTATATAAGTCGCGGATATCGCCACCGGCGCAAAAGGCTTTATCGCCCGCGCCCTGTAGCAGCACCATACTGATGCTGCTATCGGCCTGCCAGGCTAATAATTGTGGCAATAACGACTCCACCATCGGCAAACTTAGTGCATTCAGCGACTTTTCTGAGTTAAGTGTAGCCACGCCAATCTTTTTGCCGTTTTGTGCTGTCAGCTCTTGATACAGCACCACCTCATTTACGCCGCTCATTAGCCGTTCACCCAGTTGGCTTTACGTTTTTCTAAAAACGCCTGCACGCCTTCTACCTGATCTTTAGTGTCGAACAGGCCGACAAACAGCTCACGCTCCAGTGGTAAGGCACTTTGAATGCTGCCACTACGACCTTGTTGAATAAGCTTTTTACAGGCCGTAACCGACGACGGACTTTGCTCTGCCGCTTTATCGGCCATCGCCAGTGCGGTTTCCAGCGCCATACCGCTAGCAACCACTTCTTCTACCAGGCCAATTTGCAGCGCTTTTTCAGCGCCGATACGCTCGCCGCATAAAATCATCCGTTTCGCCCAACCTTCGCCCACTAACCAGGCCAGGTTTTGCGTGCCACCGGCACAAGGCAATAAGCCGACTTTAGCCTCCGGCAGTGCCATTTGGGCTTGTTGCTCGGCAATGCGGATATCACAAGCCAGCGCCACTTCTAAGCCGCCGCCCATGGCATAGCCGTTAATGGCGGCAATAGATACGCCGCTAAAGCTGCTCAGCGTTTCAAAGGCTTCGCCGAAAATACGCGCCATATCGCTGGCCACGGCTTTATCGCCATCGGCAAACAGCTTTAAATCGGCGCCGGCAGAGAAAAATTTATCGCCCTCACCGGTGATCACCAGCGCATAGATATTTTTGTCTTCATCGAGGCTTTTTACTGCGTTACGCAGTTGGATCAAGGTTTCGCGCGTCCAGGTATTAGCCGGCGGGTTAGACATGGTAATAAGCGCCGTGTGGCCGCGTTTTTCGAGTTTTAGTTGAGCCATAGTTGTCTCCTGATATGGGCGTAGTTCATGCTACGTGCCCGGTGAAACAGCATTGTCCACACCGACACGCCATAAACCGTCCCTGGGGCTCGACTCCGGCCATCCATGGCCTCCAACGGTCGGTTTAGAACAATCCTGTTCCCCCAGCTTGAATTCATCTGCGACTTAAAGAATGTCGCCTGCGGCTTCATCCAGTAAACGCCGGCCGATAATCAACCGCATAATTTCGTTGGTACCTTCCAAAATCTGGTGCACGCGCACATCACGGAAATGCCGCTCTAATGGGTATTCTTTAATATAGCCATAGCCGCCATGCAACTGCAGCGCCTGGTCACACACCTGAAAACCAACATCAGTAGCAAAGCGTTTCGCCATCGCACAATAAGCCGTTGCTTCACCGTCTTTTTGGTCCAGCTTAAACGCCGCTAAGCGCACTAACTGCCGTGCTGCCACTAATTCGGTAGCCATATCGGCCAGCTTAAACTGCAGCGCCTGAAATGCTGACAATGGCTTACCAAACTGCCGCCGCTCTAACATATAGTTACGCGCAGTATTCAGCGCCTGCTGCGCGGTACCAATAGAGCAGGTAGCAATATTAATCCGGCCACCGTCTAAGCCTTTCATGGCAAAGCCAAAACCTTCGCCTTCATTACCTAACAGGTAATGCGCCGGAATGCGCACATCTTCAAAGGTAATCAGCCGGGTTGGCTGAGCGTTCCAGCCCATTTTCTCTTCGGCTTTGCCGTAAATAACGCCCTTGGCATCGGCCGGCACTATAAAGGCTGAAATACCTTTTGGCCCGGCTTCACCGGTGCGCGCCATTACTACCAATACTTCAGTTTCACCGGCACCGGAGATAAACATCTTCGAGCCGTTTAACACGTATTCGTTGCCATCTTTTTTCGCACTGGTACGCAGGCTGGCTGCGTCTGAACCTGAGCCTGGCTCGGTTAAGCAGTAAGAGGCTAATTTCTGGCCGGTGACCAGATGCTCCATCCACTCTGCCTTGGCATCACTGGTGCCCCAGTTAGCAATCATCCAGGTCGCCATATTGTGAATGGTCAGCATGGCCGTGGTGGCGGTGCAGCCCATCGACAGCTGTTCGAAAATAATCGAGGAGTCTAACCGCGACAAGCCCATGCCGCCGTCTTCTTCGGGCGTATACAATGAGCAAAAGCCCAGTTCGCCGGCTTTTTGAATCACGTCTTTAGGAAAGTGATGCTCACGATCCCACTGCGCTGCGTGTGGCGCCAGTTCTTGTTCGGCAAACTGTTTGGCCACATCGACAAAGGCTTGTTGGTCTTCTGTTAAATTGAAATTCATCTGTTTGGACCTTACCGCTTAACCAATCGCTACGCTTTCAGGGGATTTAAACGCTCGCCCGTTCGGCTCTCCCAGCCTCACTTTTGATCGCTCGCTAATTAATTCCCCTTACGCTGCGCTTGTTCCGATTAGTAATTTACTCAGGACTTGCAGGCGGGCGGAACCGGAACAACTAAGCAGACGATCAAGAGCGAATTTGGGAGAAATTCGCGGGTCTGCGTGTTGTTACGGTGGAAGCGCCGCACTACAAATACACTTTAATCTGACTTAACGTAAGTTAATCGACATATTCGGGCCAGACACCGGAATATCGTCGTCAAACCAACGCGCTGTAATGGTCTTCGTCTCGGTATAAAAACGCACTGCCTGCTTACCATAAGCATGCTGATCGCCGTAGAACGAACCCTTCCAGCCGGTGAACGAGAAAAACGGCAGTGGTACCGGAATAGGAATGTTAATACCTACCTGGCCTACTTCCACCTCATGCTGATACTTACGTGCCGCTGCACCGCTGGCGGTAAAGATAGAAGTCCCGTTACCGTAAGGGCTATCGTTTACTACTTTTAACGCCTCAGCCAGCGAGCCAACCTGCATAGTGGTTAATACCGGGCCGAAAATTTCCTGCTTGTAAATTTCCATATCGGTAGTGACGTTGCTAAACACCGTGGGGCCTACCCAGTTACCGTTCGGGTAGCCGTCGACTTTGCAGTCTGAGCCATCCAGCACGCAGGTAGCGCCTTCTTTTTTACCTTGTTCAATCAGTGATAACACCCGGGCACGCGCCTGCGGGCTGATTTGCGGGCCGTAAGCGGCGTTCGGGTCAGTGTAAACACCCGGGCGTACTTTACCAATGGCCGCAGCAACTTCAGGGATCCAATCGGCGGCAGCACCAACAAATACCGCTACAGAGATTGCCATACAGCGCTGACCGGCGGCGCCAACAGAGGCACCGACTAACGCATTGATAACCTGCTGCTTATTGGCATCCGGCATAATAACCATGTGGTTTTTCGCACCGGCAAAAGCCTGTACGCGTTTTAAATTGTCGGTACCGGTTTTGTAGATGTACTGGCCAACATTTACCGAGCCAACAAAGGAAATAGCTTTAATATCAGGGTGATGCAAAATGGCATCTACCTGCTCTTTCGCGCCGTGCACTACCTGCAACACGCCTTTTGGCGCGCCAGCCTGCACGAACAGCTCGGCAATTTTGTTTACCGTCATTGGGTCTTGCTCTGACGGTTTTAAAATAAAGGTGTTACCACAGGCAATGGCCATTGGGAACATCCACAGCGGGATCATCGCCGGGAAGTTAAACGGCGTAATACCGGCGCACACGCCCAGCGGCTGAATATAGCTGTAGGTGTCGATGCTGCGCGCGACGTTTTCTACCGTTTCGCCCATCATTAATGACGGAATATTTGCCGCCTGCTCAACTACCTCGATACCTCGCCAGACATCACCTTTGGCGTCTTCTACTGTTTTACCCAGTTCGCGGCAGATAATGTCAGCAATCTCGCCCTGGTGCTCTTTTAACAGATGAGCAAAGCGCATCATTAAACGGGCGCGTTCTGATACCGGTACTTCTTTCCACGTTAAAAACGCCGCTTTGGCCGACTCAATAGCGCGTTCCATTTCTGCCGGTGTGGCGCATGCGACCTGAGCAATCACATCTTGTGTTGCCGGGTTGGTAACCGCGATCAGTTTGTCACCTGTTGGTGCGACAAATTCGCCGTCGATAAAATGCTTAACCTGTTGTGTCATGTTGCTTCTCCCGATTGTTTGGCTATGCCGCCAGCTTGTTATCTGTGTAATTGCGCCAGCAGCTTAAATGTTCGTTACAGTACTTCCACAGCCAATGCGACCGCTTCGCCGCCACCGATACACAGTGAGGCCACGCCTTTGCTTAAACCGCGGTTGCGTAGCGCATGAATAAGGGTAACCAGAATACGCGCACCTGAAGCACCGATAGGATGGCCCAGCGCACAGGCACCGCCGTTTACGTTTACTTTGCTCTCGTCCAGGCCCAGCTCGTTAATGGCCAGCATAGTTACCATGGCAAAAGCTTCGTTAATTTCCCACAGATCTACCTGCTGTTTATCCCAGCCGGCTTTTTGCAGCACTTTTTGCATCGCGCCAACCGGAGCTATGGTAAACAGTGCCGGTTCCATTGAGTTGGTGGCATGCGCTACTACGCGCGCTAAAGGCTTAGCACCCTGCGCTTTGGCATCGCTTTCGCGCATCAATACCAGCGCAGCGGCGCCGTCAGAGATAGAGCTGGAGTTAGCCGCAGTAATAGTGCCGTCTTTGGCAAAGGCCGGACGCAGTGATGGAATTTTGTCGATTTTGGCATTGCCCGGTTGCTCATCTATCGCAAAAGTCATTTCACCTTTACGGGTTTGAAAGGTTAGCGGCGTAATTTCGTTTTTAAAGGCACCGCTGGCAATCGCCTGCTGGGCGCGGGTGGTAGATTGCACGGCAAAAGCGTCCATCTGCTCGCGGGTGATGCCTTTTTCATCCGCTGTGCCCTGAGCAAAACAGCCCATGGCTTTGCCGTCATAGGCATTTTCCAGGCCGTCCAGCATCATATGATCTTTAATTTCGCCGTGGCCCATACGGTAACCGCTACGGGCTTTTGGCAGCAGATACGGCGCGTTGCTCATCGACTCCATACCACCGGCCACTACTACATCGGCGCTACCGGCCTTTAACAGGTCGCTGGCCAGCATCACCGCTTTTAAGCCCGAGCCGCATACTTTATTAATGGTAGTGGCGCCCGCGGATAACGGTAAGCCGGCTTTTAATGTCGCCTGGCGTGCCGGTGCCTGGCCTAAACCGGCCGGCAACACATTACCCATAATCACTTCACTAACCTTGTCGCCGCTTAAACCGGCCTGCTCTAACGCGGCTTTAATAGCAGTAGCACCCAGTACAGTGGCATCCACATCGGTTAAGCCGCCCATAAAACCGCCCATAGCAGTACGTGTAGCAGCAACGATTACAATATTGTCGGTAGCCATGAAGTTCTCCTGAAAAAGCTGTCGGCTAAAAAGTTGCTCCAGAGCCTACACCAAATTTACGTTTACGCCAACGTCAACCACCTAACACTATGGTAGTGTACCGCGCTTTTGGTTCAGCAAAGTGTACAGTCTGACCAGTACAAACTGGCATTTTAGCTTTACAAACACGGTAAAAATGGCAATTTTGCCAACTTAGCAGCACGCCCTCAGCTTTACCTTTACGTAAACTTCACTTATATTGACTGCGTTTTCGGGGAAGGCGGATATGACAGAAAAAGAAGAAAAAACATATAGCATCAGCGAACTGGCCAAAGAGTTTGATATTACCACCCGTAGTATCCGCTTTTATGAAGATCAGGGGCTGATCACGCCTTTACGTAACGGCCAAACCCGTATTTACAGCAAGCGCGACCGCGTGCGGTTAAAGCTGATATTACGCGGCAAGCGCTTAGGCTTTAGCCTGGCCGAAACCGGCCAGTTGTTTGAATTATATGACGCAGACAAAAGCAGCGTTACCCAATTAAGTACCATGCTGCAGCTGATAGAGCTGAAAAAAGCCGAGCTGCACCAACAATTGGACGATATCAAAGTTGTGCTGATGGAACTGGTCACCGTTGAAAAACGTTGCCGCGATACCTTAGCCGACGCCAAACAACATAAAACCGGGCTGAATTAACACAGCGACGGTTAAAAAACATAGCAAACGGGGATCCACAATGATTAGCAGTTATAAAGGGCTTAATTTCGATTTAGGTGAAACGGTCGATATGATCCGCGAGCAGGTTAACGCCTTTGCCCGCGAAGAAATCGCGCAGCGCGCCGCCCATATTGACGAAAAAAATGAGTTCCCGAATGAGCTGTGGCGCAAACTCGGTGACTTAGGCCTGCTGGGCATTACCGTCGATGAAAAATACGGTGGCTCAGGCTTAGGCTATTTAGAGCACGTGGTAGCGCTGGAAGAAATCAGCCGTGCTTCTGCCTCTGTTGGCTTATCGTACGGTGCGCATTCCAACCTGTGTGTAAACCAAATTTTCCGCAACGGCACTGAAGCGCAGAAAATGAAGTATCTTCCTAAGCTGTGCTCGGGCGAGCATATCGGTGCCTTAGCTATGAGCGAGCCCAACGCCGGCTCAGACGTGGTTAGCATGAAACTGCGCGCTGAGAAAAAAGGCGATAACTACATTTTAAACGGTAATAAAATGTGGATCACCAATGGCCCGGATGCACACACCTATGTAATTTACGCCAAAACCGACATTAACGCAGGCTCTAAGGGCATTACCGCTTTTATTGTTGAGCGTGGCACCAAAGGTTTTAGTACAGCGCAGAAGCTGGACAAACTGGGTATGCGCGGCTCTAACACCTGTGAACTGGTGTTTGAAGATTGCGAAGTCCCGGCAGAAAACGTACTGGGCCAAATTGGCGGTGGCGTTAAAGTATTAATGAGCGGCCTGGACTACGAGCGCGTAGTGTTATCAGCTGGCCCGCTGGGCATTATGCAGGCCTGTATGGACGTGGTAGTGCCTTATATTCACGACCGTAAGCAATTTGGTCAATCTATCGGTGAATTCCAGCTGGTACAGGGTAAACTGGCCGACATGTACACCCAGATGAATGCCGCTAAATCTTACGTTTATACCGTAGCCAAAGCCTGCGACCGGGGTGAAACCACGCGTAAAGATGCCGCGGCAGTTATTCTGTATTCAGCAGAGTTGGCGACCAAGATGGCGCTGGATGCGATTCAGTTGCTGGGCGGTAACGGCTACATTAACGAATACCCTACCGGGCGCTTACTGCGTGATGCCAAGCTTTACGAAATTGGTGCCGGTACCTCGGAAATCCGCCGTATGCTGATTGGCCGGGAATTGTTTACCGAATCAAACTAAGGTTTTAAGGCGCAACTGAATAGAAAGTTGAACGAGGCGAAGCGCGTAGCAGATTTAACTAAACGAGCGATCAAAAGTGAGCCGGGGAGCGGCGAACGGGCGAGTGTGTTAAATGTGTGAAAGCAGCGAAGCCGTGAATCTAAGTCCGGTGCAGGCCAAAGCTTACACCGTAACAACACGCAGACCCGCTCGGATCTCCCATCCTCGCTTTTGATCGTCTGCTTAGTTGTTCCGGTTCCGCTTTGTCTAACCAGCTCTGGTATAAGGTGACTTAAGTGACCAGAATTACCTCAAAAATCAATCCTCGCTCTGAGGACTTCCAGAAAAACGCCGCCGCCATGCAGGCCGTAGTTGATGATCTGCAAAGCAAAGTACAACAAATTAAACTCGGTGGCGGCGAAGCGCTGATTGCACGGCATACCGCACGCGGTAAGCTGTTTGTACGCGATCGCATTCAAAAGCTGCTCGACCCTGGCTCACCGTTTTTAGAAGTCGGTCAGTTTGCCGGCTGGGAATGCTACGACGATTACGTACCCAGTGCCGGTGTCGTCGCCGGTATCGGCCGCGTTAACGGCGTCGAGTGCATGATAGTCGCCAACGACGCCACGGTAAAAGGCGGTACTTATTACCCGCTTACCGTGAAAAAGCATTTACGCGCCCAGGAAATTGCCGAGCGCTGCCACCTGCCGTGTATTTATCTGGTTGACTCCGGCGGTGCCAACCTGCCACGCCAGGATGATGTGTTCCCGGATAAACTGCATTTTGGCCGTATCTTCTTTAACCAGGCCAATATGTCAGCTAAAGGCATACCGCAAATTGCCGTGGTTATGGGCTTGTGTACTGCCGGTGGTGCTTATGTACCGGCGATGGCCGATGAAAGCATTATCGTAAAAGAGCAAGGCACTATCTTTCTCGCCGGCCCTCCGCTGGTAAAAGCCGCCACCGGTGAAGAAGTCTCTGCCGAAGAGCTTGGCGGTGCTGACGTGCACTGTAAAATCTCCGGCGTGGCAGACCACTATGCCCTAAACGACGAGCACGCACTGCAACTGGCGCGTAACGCAGTAAGCCGGTTAAACCGCCCTGCCCCGCAACCGATGGACATTAAGCCGGCGCAAGAGCCGCTGTATGATGCCAAAGAGTTATACGGCATAGTCGGCACCGATTTGCGCAAGCCGTTTGATGTGAAAGAAGTGATCGCCCGCATTGTCGATGGCTCAGACTTTGATGAATTTAAACAGTACTACGGCGCCACCTTAGTGTGCGGTTTTGCACGCATCTTCGGCTATCCGGTAGGCATTGTCGCCAATAACGGAATACTTTTTTCGGAATCCGCACAAAAGGGCGCGCACTTTATTGAGCTGTGTGCCCAGCGCAAAATTCCGCTGTTGTTCCTGCAAAACATTACCGGCTTTATGGTGGGTAAAAAATACGAAGCCGAAGGCATTGCCAAGCACGGCGCCAAGATGGTGATGGCAGTAAGCTGTGCCAAGGTGCCGAAATTTACGGTGCTGATTGGCGGCAGCTACGGTGCCGGCAACTACGGTATGTGCGGCCGCGCTTACGACCCCACCATGATGTGGATGTGGCCCAATGCCCGTATTTCGGTAATGGGCGGCGAGCAAGCTGCAGGTGTTATGGCACAGGTGACCAAAGACGGTTTAGCCCGTAAAGGCGAAACGCTGTCGGCGGACGCCGAAAAAGCGCTGAAACAGCCGATTATTGAACAGTATGAAAAACAGGGCCATCCGTATTATGCCAGTGGCCGCTTGTGGGATGACGGTATTATCGATCCGGCACAAACGCGAATGACAGTGGGGCTGGCATTAGCCGCTGCGCTGAATGCACCGATTGAAGAGAGCCGTTTTGGCGTGTTTCGGATGTAACAGGGGAAGAATATGAACCAGGTTTACACAGAAGTCAGTATTGACCCGCGCGGCGTAGCCACCTTAACGCTAAACCGGCCACAAGTGCATAACGCCTTTGACGATGCGATGATAGCCGAGCTTATCGCCGTGCTGAAAGACTTAGCCAATAACGATGAAGTGCGGGTATTGGTGCTGGCCGCCAACGGCAAAAACTTCTCTGCCGGTGCCGACTTAAACTGGATGCGCTCTATGGCGCAAAAAAACTACCAGCAGAATTTAAACGACGCCGCAGAGCTTGCCACCTTAATGCACCGGCTGGATAAATTCCCTAAACCTACCATCGCATTAATCAAAGGCGCAGCCTTTGGCGGCGCTCTGGGTTTAGTCGCCTGCTGTGATATCGCCATCGCCGAACAGAATGCCAGCTTCTGCTTAAGTGAAGTGCGCATCGGTTTAATACCGGCCGTAATCAGCCCCTATGTGATGCGCGCCATTGGCGAGCGTGAAAGCCGGCGTTATTTCTTAACTGCCGAACGCTTTATGGCCGCCAAAGCGCAACAACTGGGCTTACTGCATGAAGTGGTTAGCGACGGCGAGCTGAATGACAGCCTGGAAACCTTTATCAACACCCTGCTGCAAAATAGCCCGAAAGCACTGACGGCAGCAAAATCGCTGATTCATAATATTTATAACCGCAAAATCAGCAACAATGTTATTGCTCATACTGAACAAGCAATTGCCGAAATTAGGGTATCAGCTGAAGGTCAGGAAGGCTTAAGCGCATTCTTAGAAAAACGTAAACCGGCCTGGCTTGGCAAGGAAGACGCATAATGTTTCGTAAAATATTAATCGCCAACCGCGGCGAAATTGCCTGCCGCGTTATCGACACCGCACATAAACTCGGCATCCGCTGCGTGGCGGTGTATTCTGAAGCCGACGCCAATGCCCGCCATGTGCGCATGGCCGACGAAGCGTATCTGTTGGGCCCTGCACCGAGCAAAGACTCATACCTGCGCAGTGACAAAATTATTGCCATCGCCAAACAAAGCGGCGCAGAGGCTATTCACCCAGGCTACGGCTTTTTATCCGAAAACGAAAGCTTTGCCAAAGCCTGTGAGGACGCCGGCGTGGTGTTTATCGGCCCACCGGTGGGCGCCATTACCGCCATGGGTTCAAAAAGTGCGGCCAAAGATATTATGGCCAAAGCCGGCGTGCCGCTGGTGCCGGGTTATCACGGTGACGATCAAAGCGATGCGCTGTTAAGTAAAGAATCAGCCCGCATTGGCTACCCACAACTGCTGAAAGCGGCCTACGGCGGCGGCGGTAAAGGCATGCGTGTGGTATGGAAACAGGAAGAATTTAATGATGCCTTAGCCAGTGCACGGCGTGAAGCCAAAGCCGGCTTTGGCAATGACAAAATGCTGATTGAGCGCTATCTGACCAAACCGCGCCATATTGAAATTCAGGTCTTTGCCGACAACCACGGCAATGCGGTGTACTTAGCCGAACGCGATTGCTCCATCCAGCGCCGGCACCAAAAAGTGATTGAAGAAGCGCCGGCACCCAACTTTAGTAGCGAACAGCGCAAAGCCATGGGCGAAGCCGCGGTAAAAGCCGCCAAAGCCATTGATTATCGCGGCGCCGGTACGGTGGAGTTTTTGTTCGATGAAGACGGCTCCTTCTACTTTATGGAAATGAACACCCGGCTGCAGGTAGAGCACCCGGTTACCGAGATGATTACCGGCCAGGATCTGGTAAAATGGCAACTGTTGGTTGCCGCCGGCGAGCAACTGCCACTGGCGCAGGATGATATTCAACTCGATGGCCACGCCATTGAAGTGCGGGTGTATGCCGAAGATCCGGATAACGACTTCCTGCCGCAAACCGGTAAACTGACCTATTTGCGCCAGCCTGAAGCCAACCGCCATGTGCGGGTGGATACCGGTGTGGTAGAAAATGATGAAGTATCACCCTTTTATGACCCGATGATCGCCAAGCTGATCGTTTGGGATGAAAGCCGCGACCGCGCCATCGCCCGCATGTTACGTGCGCTGGACGATTACCGCATTGCCGGCGTTACCACTAACTTAAGCTTTTTAACCAGCTTAACCGAGCACCCGGCGTTTAAAGCGGCCGAGCTTGACACCAACTTTATCAACAAACATCAGCAAAGCTTATTTGCGCCGGCCAATAAAGAAAATAATCAGGCACTGGTATTGGCTGCGCTGTTTATTTTGCAGCAGCAAAAAGCACCGCAAACGTCATGCAACAGCTTTAGCCCGTGGCACTTTAGCCATGGCTGGCGCATTAATGAAACACCTAAAGTTGATATCAGCCTGCAGCACGGCGAGCAAAGCTCGGTATTAAAAGTGCAGCAACTGCAACAGCATTATGTGATTGACGTTGAAGGCCAACAGCTGTGCTGCACCGCAGAGCTTAACGGCGATGAGCTTAGTGCCGTGCTGGGTGAGCATCGTACTAAGGTACGGGTTAGCCGCTACGGCGACACCATCAGCGTATTTATTAAACACCAGCGTTACGACTTTAGCTACCAGACTGAAGTCAGCACAGAAGTTGAAGGCGCAGATCACGCCGGCAGCTTAACCGCACCGATGAACGGCACTATTGTCGCGGTAATGGCCAAAGCTGGCGCAACAGTTAAAGCCGGTGATACCTTGGTGATTATGGAAGCGATGAAAATGGAATACAGCATTAAAGCGCCGAAAAACGGCGTGGTGAATGAAGTATTTTATGCCGCCGGCGACCTGGTAAAAGACGGTGCCGAGCTGGTTGATTTTAGCCCGGAGGAAGCATGAGCTTACCAAAAAGTGTACGCCTTGTTGAAGTAGGCCCGCGTGATGGCCTGCAAAACGAAGCTGCAGTCGCCACCAGCGATAAAATTGCGCTGATTGATATGCTAACCGCGGCCGGCCATAGCTACATTGAAAGCGGCGCTTTTGTCTCGCCGAAATGGGTGCCGCAAATGGCCGACTCTTCAGACGTGTTTGCTGGTATTGCGCGTAAAGCCGGAGTCACTTACGCCGCACTAACGCCAAATTTAAAAGGCTATGAAGCGGCCAAAGCCGCCGGTGCCACTGAAGTAGCGATTTTTGGCGCAGCGTCAGAGGCCTTTAGCCAGAAAAATATTAACTGCAGCATAGCCGAAAGCCTGGAGCGCTTCGCTCCTGTGGTAGAAGCGGCCAAAGCCGACGGCATTAAGGTGCGTGGTTATGTGTCTTGCGTGGTGGGCTGCCCGTATCAGGGCGATGTTGCGCCTACCGAAGTAGCATTGGTCGCCAAAGCCCTGTTAGAGATGGGCTGCTACGAAATTTCACTGGGCGATACCATAGGCGTTGGCACGCCGGATAAAGTGAATGCCATGCTGGATGCGGTGCTAAGCATGGTGCCGATGGATAAACTGGCGGTGCATTTTCACGACACCTACGGCCAGGCGTTAACCAATATTTACGTGGCGCTAAACCGCGGCATATCAGTGATTGACAGTGCCGTCGCCGGTTTAGGTGGCTGCCCTTACGCTGCCGGTGCGTCAGGCAATGTTGCCACCGAAGATGTGGTGTATTTGCTGAATGGGCTTGGCATTTCACACGGCATCGATTTAACTGCGCAGGCCAAAGCCGGCTGGTTTATTACCGACAAACTGGGGAAGCAGCCTAGTTCTAAAGTAGGATTGGCGCTAAGGGCCAAGTGCACGCAAACTAAGGTTTAGTATTCAGATAAGTTGCAGCATTCCGGCAATTGCTGCGTGTATTTTTTCTGCGACACGCCGTAAACCCATCCCTGGGGGCTCGATTCGCCCATCCTGGGCTGCAACGGTCGCCGAAAAAAACACATCCGCACTTGCCTGTTTCATCTGAACAGGTAAGCGCGCAGTACACTTTGACCGGAACCGTGTTTTTCAGGGACGAAAAACACGAGCCTACAGGGAGGTATATACGGCGTGTTCCGGCAAAGTTGTACGGAGTGATTACCGCGATAATTAACACTAAGTTTTGTTTATAGTTCAGCAAAGAACAGAGGACAACAAATGGCAGGGTTTAATAAAGTCGTACATAGCTACGAAGACGCCTTGGCAGGCCTGCAGGACGGTATGACCGTTATTGCCGGTGGCTTTGGCTTATGCGGTATACCAGAGGGCTTAATTGCTCAGATCAAAAAAATGCAGACCAAAGATCTCACCGTGGTCTCTAACAACTGCGGTGTAGACGGCTTTGGTCTGGGCATTTTGCTGGAAGACCGGCAAATTAAAAAAATGGTTGCCTCTTACGTTGGCGAAAACGCCCTGTTTGAAAAACAACTGCTCAGCGGCGAACTGGAAGTAGAGCTTACACCACAAGGCACCCTGGCCGAGAAAATGCGCGCCGGCGGTGCTGGTATACCGGCATTTTTCACAGCGACAGGTTATGGCACCCCGGTTGCTGAAGGTAAAGAAACCCGTGAAATTAATGGCCGTCACTACGTGTTAGAACCCGCCATTACCGGCGACTTTGCCATAGTGCGTGCCTGGAAAGCCGACCGTTACGGCAACCTGGTGTTTCGCCATACCTCAATGAACTTTAACCCGATGGCGGCTACCGCCGGTAAAATTACCGTGGCTGAAGTAGAAGAAATTGTCGAGCCGGGTGAGCTGGAACCGTCACAAATTCACACCCCGGGTATTTACGTGCAGCGCGTTATTAAAGGCAACTTTGAAAAACGCATTGAACGTCGTATGGTCCGTCAAGGTTAAGGAGGCAACAATGGCTTTATCTCGTGAACAGGTTGCCATGCGCGTGGCGCAGGAGCTACAAGACGGTTACTACGTTAACTTAGGTATTGGTATTCCTACCCTGGTGGCCAACTATGTGCCGGCCGGCATTGAAGTAATGCTGCAATCAGAAAACGGCTTGCTCGGTATGGGCCCCTACCCAACGGAAGACGAAATTGACGCCGACATGATTAACGCCGGCAAAGAAACCGTCACTGCCATTAAAGGCGCGGCGATTTTCAGCTCGGCTGAAAGCTTTGCCATGATCCGCGGCGGCCATGTCGATTTAACCGTACTGGGCGCTTTTGAAGTCGATCAAAACGGCAATATCGCCAGTTGGATGATCCCGGGCAAGCTGGTAAAAGGTATGGGCGGCGCGATGGATTTAGTGGCCGGCGCGCAAAATATTGTCGTTACCATGACCCACGCCGATAAATACGGCAACAGCAAGCTGCTAACCGACTGCACCCTGCCGCTGACCGGCGTAGGTTGTGTAAAGAAAATCGTGACCGATTTAGCCGTGTTGGAAGTACGTAACGGCGCCTTCCACTTACTGGAACGCGCTCCGGGTATTTCGGTAGACGAAATCAAACAGAAAACCGCTGGCAAGCTGGTTATCGACGGCGACGTGCCGGAGATGGTGTTTAACTAAACTGTCGGTTTAACCTATTGAGGGCGCCATGATCACATGATCTTAGCGCTCTTTTTTTGACCAAAACAAAATCATGTGATACATTTTTAAAATATCAAATGATAGAGAATGCATCATGACAGCCTTAGTACGTGAATTTACCCCTACACTCTATTCCGCACCAAATTTGTGGCAGCAGTTGGGTATTGCTGAGCGCGGGCCTAAATTATATCAGGCGCTGCATGAGGGATTTAGCTACAGCGTATTTGATAAGCTGGCAACGGTGTCAATGCTGGATAAAAAGCAGTTGGCGCAGGTATGCCAGTTAGCACCAGCTACCTTGGCCCGGCGGGCAAAGCTGGATAAATTTACGCAGGAAGAAAGTGACCGGCTGCATCGTTTTGCTACTGTGCTGGTAGCGGCCAATGCGCTGTTCGATAACGATATGCCAGCAACCAAACATTGGCTTACTGAGCCGGTATACGGCCTTGGCGATAAAGCACCGTTAGATATGCTGGCAACCTCTGCCGAGACGCAGGCGATACTGGATTTAATTGGCCGCTTAGAACACGGTGTGTTTGCCTGATGCAGCTGTATCGCTTAGTGCATAACAAATGGGCTGCACAAGCATTTGACGGCGAAGGCGCAAAACTTTATGGCGGACGCTGGAACAGCAAAGGTCAGCTGTGTGTCTATACGGCCGGATCTGAAGCCCTGGCCATACTGGAGATTCTGGTACATTTAAATAACCGCACAGCACTTAAACAGTACAGGCTATTTCAATTAACTATTGCCGCCGAAGCAGTATTATCGGTCAGCCCTGCGAATCTGCCACTTAGCTGGCAACAACAACCAGCCAGCATTGACACAGCGCGTATTGGCGATAGCTGGCTGGCACAACAAGCCAGCCTCGCGTTATCTGTACCCAGTGTTATTGCACCGCGCGAAAACAATATATTGCTTAACCCAAGGCATTCGCACTTTAACCAATGTCTGGCAACAATTACCGAACTTGAATTTATGCCAGACCCACGCTTAACGCTTTAACCTCGCCAGCAAGCTGGATGTATCCCAGCGGCTGCCGCCCATTTGCTGCACTTCGCTGTAAAACTGATCTACTAATGCCGTTAGCGGCAAATGGCTGCCGTTCTCACGCGCTTCGCTAAGCGCGATGCCTAAGTCTTTGCGCATCCAATCTACCGCAAAGCCGAAATCGTATTTACCTTCGAGCATGGTTAGCGAGCGGTTTTGCATCTGCCAGGATGAAGCAGCACCTTGTGATATTACCTCTACCACGGCTGCGGCGTCTAAGCCGGCATTTTGGGCAAAATTCAGCGCTTCAGCCAGCCCCTGCACCACCCCGGCGATACAAATCTGGTTTACCATCTTCGCCAGCTGGCCACTGCCTGCCGGGCCAAGCAGCTTAACGCAACGTGAGTAACACTGAATAGCCGCTTCGGCTTTAGCAAAATCCTCACTTTCGCCGCCGGTCATTACCGTTAGCACGCCGTTTTCAGCACCGGCCTGGCCACCGGATACCGGCGCATCTAAAAAGCCAATACCCTGCTGTTTTGCCGCTTGTGCCAGCTCACGGGCCAGGTTGGCCGATGCAGTCGTATGATCAATCAACACGGAACCTTGCGGCATACCGGCTAAAACGCCCTGCCCGCCATATACTACCGAGCGCACATCGTTGTCATTACCCACGCACATAAACACCAGCGAAGCACCCTGGGCAGCTTTAGCCGGGGTATCGGCATAAGCACCGCCATATTGCGCGGCCCATTTTTCTGCCTTGGCAGCAGTGCGGTTATACACCGTCACCTGATAACCTTTTTGTTGCAGGTAGCCAGCCATCGGGTAGCCCATTACGCCCAGGCCGATAAACGCGACGTTATTCTCACTATTAATTGACATATTAATGACTTAAAACTGTGACATACTGTGGCGCAAAGCTTACAAAGATCTCAGCACGATTGAAAGCACTTAAATAAGGAAACAGCATGGCCAATGTGCACCAATATAAGGTAAAAGATGCCAGCGGTAACGACATAGATCTGAGCCAGTATCGTGGTAAGGTACTGCTGGTCGTGAACACAGCCAGCCAATGCGGCTTTACACCACAATATAAAGAGCTGGAACAGCTGCACCAAAAATACAAGGATAAAGGCCTGGTTATACTGGCTTTTCCCTGTAATCAGTTTGGCGGTCAGGAACCCGGCTCCGATAATGAAATCCAGCAGTTTTGTGAACTGAATTACGCTGTCAGTTTTCCGGTTATGGCAAAACTGGCGGTAAATGGCCCGGATGCCTCACCACTGTTTGAACACTTAAAAGATTCGGCCCGGGGCCTGATGAAAACCCGCGCTATCAAGTGGAACTTCACCAAGTTTCTGGTAAACAAAGACGGTGATGTAGTTAAACGCTATGCCCCGCGTACCAAACCTGCCAGTATTGCCCAATCAATAGAAGATTTGCTGTAACTTTGATCCAGCGCTAAATATAGCGCTGGTATTTGCGCTAAGCTCTATGGCAAATAATGGGAGAGATACCATGAAAGTTGCCGTATTTAGCGCAAAAAAGTATGACAGAGACGGCTTTAGCCAGTGGGCTGACCGTAGCTTGCAATTTAGCTACCACGAAATCAGGTTAAATAAAGACAGTGTTAAACTTGCCGCAGGCAGCCATGCCGTGTGCGTATTTGTTAACGACGAGCTGGATGCTGAGGTATTGCAGCAGTTATCAGAACTCGGTATTGAGATGATAGCGCTGCGCTGCGCCGGTTTTAACAACGTTGATCTGGACGCAGCCAAAGTGCTTGGTATTAGGGTATCACGGGTACCGGCTTATTCACCCGAAGCTGTAGCCGAGCATGCTATCGGTATGATGCTGTGCCTCAACCGTAAACTGCATAAAGCCTACAACCGGGTACGCGACGATAACTTTGCGCTGGATGGCCTGCTTGGTTTTAACCTGTTTGGCAAAACAGTCGGTTTAATTGGTACCGGCCGTATTGGTCTTGCCACAGCGCGCATACTGCGTGGCTTTGGCTGCCAGTTACTGTGCCACGACATTGTACAAAACCCATTAATTACTGAGCTGGGCGGGCGTTATGTGCCCCTGGCCGAGCTGTATGCCCAAAGCGACATTGTCAGCCTGCACTGCCCGCTTACACCCGATACAAAGCATCTTATTAACCACTACAGTATTGGCAGCATGAAAGATGGCGTAATGTTAATAAACACCAGCCGCGGCGCACTGATAGACAGCAAGGCGGTAATAGCCGGGCTGAAAAACCGCAAAATTGGCTATCTGGGCTTAGATGTCTACGAGCAGGAAGCCGATTTATTCTTTGAAAACCTGTCAGAGCAGGTTATAGACGACGAAGTATTTAAACGCCTGCTCACTTTCCCTAATGTACTGATCACCGGCCATCAGGCATTTTTTACCAAAGAAGCCCTGCAGGAAATTTGTCAGGTAACCAGTGATAACTTACTGGCATTTGCCAGTAATACTGCCACTGGCAATGAGTTAATAAACTAAAAAAAGCAGCCCGGTGGCTGCTTCTTTTGACAGGCTAAAACAGCAAAGGTGTTAATCTTCCTGCATTTCACTTAACAGGGTTTCTGCCAGCTCGTCTGGCATTACCACCACGCCCGGGCCATCAGTATCGGGCAACACGGCGATAGCTAACTCGTCGCCGTTTAAGCCTGACGTCCACTTATCCAGCCAGGTATCAACATCAACAGCCTGGGCAGTACAATGCGCCCATTCACCTTCAATCCACTGCTCTGCCAACTCGGCATGTGGCCATACCGGAATACAACGCTCGTCTTCTGCACTTACCAGAACAAAACCGTCTTCATCGGTTAAAATCCAGATTTTTTCCAGATCAGCAACCGCCTGAATAAAATAAGTGTAACGCTGCTCTGCATCTAATGCGATGATGCGTTTAAGCTCTTCAGCCGTTAATTGATAATCCATAATAGGTTCCTGTTCAGCGGATCAATAATACCGCTAATGATGACGGATCCAGCGGCTTTTTACCATTAATAATTACACCAGCCAGAGGTTACCAAACCAAATTAATATGCCGTAACGTGCTGCTTTACCCAGCAGCACCAACAACAAAAATAGCGTAAAGCGTACTTTCAATACTCCGGCTACTAAGGTTAAAGGGTCCCCCACCACCGGCAACCAGGCAAATAACAAACTCCAACTGCCAAAACGCTGAAACTGCTGCTGTGCCCTGCCAAGGGTGGCATCTGAAAACGGAAACCAACTTTTATGCTGAAAATTAAGCAGCTTCAGCCCCAAATACCAGTTAACACAACTGCCCAGCGTGTTACCTGCTGTTGCGGCAATAAACAGCCACAACGGGGTATAGCCTTGCTGTAACAGCGCCAGCAGCATTACTTCACTGGATGCCGGAAACAACGTAGCGGCCAACAGGCCGCTACAAAACAGCGAGAAATACGCCAGCACTAATCAGGCCACCAGCACCTGCCAGGCTAAACGCAGCCAAAGCAGCCATAAGGCCAGACATCCCAGTAAAAATATATTAAAACGTAAGCGCACATTATTGCTGCCAATATGAACTACCGTATGCAACACCCGCAACAACACAAACACCGCGCCCAATACGACATAACCCAGATCAGCAAACCCCAGTTGCAACGTAAACAGCACACTGAATAAATACAGCATTGGCATCTGAAACTGATTATCAAAATTACGGCTGGTAGCAATTACCTGCTCATTGGCACCGGTCAGGTTCATGGTTTTAAACGCGGCTACAGTAATTTCTTTATTTTTAGCCGCCTTAATACGGCGCTTGCCCATCAACACCATTACCACACTGGTAAGCAATATCTGCACAAATACCGGCAGCAATATCAGTTTTTCCATTTTATTCTCCAAATTTAAACTGCTCAGAGCTTAATGCAGCCCGGTTAAAGATGCCAGCGTCTTAATTCTGTCATCTCAGGCCTTTATATTTCAGGCTGTGATGTTGTTATACTGCGCTATGTTTTTTTGCAGAGCGATATTATGGCGCAATTATATTTTTACTACTCGGCAATGAATGCCGGTAAATCAACCTCTTTACTGCAAAGTGCGTATAACTATCAGGAAAGAGGCATGACAGTGGCTATTTACACCGCTGCGCTGGACAACCGTTATGGCCTGGGCAAAGTAAGCTCGCGCATTGGCCTGGCAATGGACGCGCATATTTTTAGTGACAACTTTAACTTTGTCGCCCATGTACAGCAGCTAAAAGCACAAGGCCGTTTAGATTGTGTACTGATAGACGAAGCCCAGTTTTTGTCTAAAACCCAGGTACGCCAGCTCACTGATGTGGTTGACGATTTAAATATACCGGTGCTGGCGTTTGGCCTGCGTACCGACTTTTTAGGCGAAACCTTTGCCGGTAGCGAAGCGCTGCTGGCCTGGGCCGATAAACTGATAGAGCTGAAAACCATTTGCCATTGTGGCCGTAAAGCCAACTTTGTTGTGCGGTTAGACGAACACGGCCAGGCGGCAACCAAAGGCTCGCAAGTGCAAATTGGCGGCAATGAAAGCTATGTCTCTATGTGCCGGGCACATTTTAAAGCGCTGGTATGGCAAGACCAAACAACCCTGGCCAGTACCAGTCAGGATAAAACAACGGAGTAAAGCATGAAAATTCTCTATGGTGTGCAGGCAACAGGAAATGGTCATATCAGCCGCGCCCGCGCCATGGGGAAATATCTGGCTAAAGCCGGGGTGCAGGTCGATTACCTGTTTTCTGGCCGCCCTGCAGATCAACTGTTTGATATGCAGCAGTTTGGCGATTATCAGGTTAAACGTGGCTTAACTTTTGTTACCGAAGCCGGCAAAGTCAATTACTGGCAAACCCTGCTACAAGCATCGGTAAAAACACTGTGGCAGGATATTAAAACGCTCGATTGCAGCAGCTATGATCTGGTTCTGACCGATTTTGAACCCATTACCGCCCACGCCGCAAAGCAGCAAAATAAGCGTAGTGTTGCGCTTGGTCATCAGTATGCTTTCCTGCACAAAATTCCGATGGAACATGCCAATCTGGTTACCCACCTGATGTTCCGCCATTTTGCTCCGGCACAAATACAACTGGGCCTGCACTGGCACCATTTTAATCAACCGATCCTGCCACCTATCATCGATGAAGAGCATGATGCAGAACATGCCATTAAAGAGGCTAACCGGGTGCTGGTATATTTACCGTTTGAAGATCAACAGCAGGTTATTGGCTTGCTAAAACCGTTAACAGAGTTCCAGTTCAGCCTATATGGCCCGGGGCTGGCTAAAGCCTCTATCGGCCACATTGACACCCATCCGCCTGCACTGCACGCCTTTAAAGCCGATTTAGCCCGTTGCAGCCATGTACTCAGTAATGCCGGTTTTGAACTGATAAGCGAAGCACTGCAACTGCAAAAACACATTATGGTAAAGCCGCTACGAGGCCAGATGGAGCAGCAATCCAATGCTCTGGCACTACAACAGTTAAAGTTAGCCAGCCGCACTGACAGCCTGAGCACCGGCGCCATTGCCAAATGGCTGAACGAAAAACAGCAGTACGGCAGAGTAAACTACCCTAATGTTGCCAGCGCTATTTGTAACTGGCTGCTGCAAGACACCCCAGACGAGGTCAGCGAGCTGAGCAAAACGTTATGGCGCTAATCCGCCAGGCCGCTATTTTTGCCAATATCACCAAATCAGTTATAGTAAAGTATAACGATAAAGTGAGTGCGGCATGTCAAAACAAGACGTTACATTCCCCCATTTTTGGGCAGTACTTGATGCCCTGCCCATTGCGCTGTTATATAAAGAAAATACCAGAGCCGCGGTATTTGCTAACCAGACCGCTTTAACCCTGTTCCAGCTACCTGCGCAGCAAAATGTGTTATCGATATCACAACTGCAGCAACTGCCGTTACTCAACCCAGATAACAAACAAGCCTTTGATTTACTGCACAACCCTTTGTTATTGGCATTAAGCGGCACGGCGCTACAGCAGCTGATCCAGCTGAATAACTACGACAACCCGCTACTGCTGCAAAGTACCAGCGTTGCGCTATCGTTTACACTGCACAGTATTAATCTGGTTACATTGCAACCTATGGCATTAAACACCGTGGTGCCATTGCAACCGGCATTGCTGCCAGAACAAGCAGAAATAGAAGAAGCGCTGGCTTTTGACAAACTAATGTCACTTATCTCTACCCAGCTAATCAACGTACAGGACGATAAACTCGATCAGCATATTGAGGATGCACTGGCTGCTATCGGCGAGTTTTGCCATGCCGATCGCAGCTACGTTTTTTTATTCAATGCCGACTTAACTGCAATGAGCAACACGCATGAATGGGTACGTAACGGCATCAGTTCACACAAGGCGAAACTGCAACAAATTCCACAGCAGGCGATGCCATACTTTTGCCAAAAAATACAACAGGATCTGGTGTTTGCTGTTAATGATGTCGCCAGCCTGCCGGCAGAAGCGGCAGCAGAACAGCAAGAGTTTATCGCTGAAGATATCCAGTCGGTACTATGCTGCGCCATGCTCAATAATGACAAACTCAGCGGCTTTGTTGGTTGCGACATGGTATCGCGACAACGCAACTGGACCAGCAATGATTTACGCCGGATGAAACTGGTAGGCGAAATGATCGCCAACACCTTACAAAATGTTAGTTACCGGCGCTCATTACAGCAGATGCAGCAGCAACTACTACAAGCTAATCTGGAACTGCAAAAACAAGCGGGTCAGGACGGCCTCACCGGCATTGCCAACCGGCGCCAGTTTGATACCAGCCTACAAAATGAACTACAACGCTGTGCCCGCAATAACTTACCGCTGGGCCTGCTGTTGCTCGACATCGACCGCTTTAAACTCTATAACGATCACTACGGCCATCAGGCCGGTGACGATGCATTAAAGTGCATTGCCCAGGCTCTGGATAAGCTACCCCGCCGTAATGGCGAACTGGCAGCGCGCTACGGTGGTGAAGAATTCGCTATTATCCTGCCCGGCAGCGACACCGAGGCATGCACACAGATGGCTAAGCAAATACAGCAACAACTAACAGAACTGGCCATTGAGCATCAGCAATCTGATATTGCCAGTATTGTCACTGCCAGCATAGGCATTGCCACCAGTACTCCCAATAAACACAGCACCAGCGCCGACTTTATCAGCGCCGCCGACAAGGCATTGTATAAAGCCAAAGCTAACGGGCGTAACCAGTTTATTATCGCCGCACAGTAAAACGGGAAGCCAGGCTTCCCGTTTGGTTTTTTCTGCCAAGCTAAACCTCAGGGTTTAGTCGTAGAATGGTGAGCGTTGTTCAGTGGCGTTAATCAACGTATTAGGCCGGTTAAGCGACTGGCCACCATCTCTGGCAATCGGTATCCAGGGTAAGCGACCACGGCCGGTTGCCGGGCGCAGTGAGAATAAATCGAAGGGTATTGATAAATAAAAGCCTTTGGTAAAGCTGCCTTCGCCATATTCCGCTGACGATACATTGGTAATAGCCGCATAAGCGCCCACTATGATACCGCTATCAAAGCGCTTGGCAAAATCGACATTTACGCCACGGTCTTTTGCCAAAAACTGGCCAATATTAAACGTCAGCTGAGAGTCAGGCAAAAACTCCGGCTTCCAGTACACGTTCACGTGGCCGGTAAAGGTTTTATAGTCAAAGAAGTCCAGGTCATTCTCATAAGAGCGCTGGCGTACATAGTTAACGTCAAGACCAATAGCAAAGTTAGCATCTACCGGGCGGTATAATACTTCGCCGCCAACACCACCAAACATAGTCTCCAGATAACCGCCATAAACCTGGCCATAAATGTCCGGTACTATCTGGTCCTGCCATTGCAAATACAGGTTCTCCATTGTTACCTTACTGCGGGTTACATACTCACGAATATAAGTACGCACCCTGGGTAACGGTGTATTCTGCGCATCAACTTTATAATTAAATTTATCAAAGTTCTCCAGCAAGGTTATTTTTGCCGCACCGTTAATACTAAAATTGCTGGTTAACTTGTAACCAGCATTAGCAAATACGCCGCCCTGATACATATAAAAAGCTTCAGGGTTACCAAAAGTTTGGATCCAGAATGTTTCAACACCGGTATAAAAACCGGTCAGATCCGGCAACTTGGTCAAACCAAGCGTTCGGGGCTCTGGCTGCTGGCGTACATAGGTTGATTTAACGTTACTATGTAACGAATCATAACGGGCAGCACTAATAAACTGCTCTGCATCCACCACCGTTTCTACCATTGGCAGGTTGCCTGCATAGGTTACTATACGGTAAGTCTTAATATTGGCTGGTACCTCTGTGGCTAAAATCCGGCCTATACGCTCAATCGCCTCATCATGGTCACGGTAAGATACCTGCTGGCCATACAATACAAACTCATCATCTGTCATCTGAGACGAGCGCAATACAAAACCTGCTTCCATAAATAATGCTCTGGGCAAGGCATCACGGTCAGTAATTTGTTTATTGGCATCTAACTGCTCGGGGATAATACGCGGCGCCGGCTTAACTTTAACCTGGCGAATACTGTGTAGGTTCATCGCGTAATGCACACCAAAACCCAGGGTATTGCCGCGTTGGTAATTTATATCAAAGTTAAAGTCTTTCCAGCGATACACTGCGCCGACATTCCAGCGGCTATCTTGTTCAAGCTCGCCAGCTCTGTCGTTTTGATAGTCATTACCCTCATACTCCAGTTTTAAGCGCAGGGGTTGCCAGGAGGTCTGGTACTCAATTCCAGCAAATAATGCCGCAGGGCCTTTAAAAAACTGGTCATAATCTATTTTACCGCCTTGCCCGCTATAGCCACCGGGCCTGCTGCAGAAACTGTCTTTTAGCTCACAAAACGGGTTTTTAGTATTACCACTGTTACCTAAATAGCCCCAGCCCATACCGAGATGAAAATCAAAATCACCCCACTTTTTGCTTAAGCTGATAAATTCACTTTCAAAAAAGCCGGTACCGCCAAAATCCCTAAAACCTACCGCTACCTGAGGCAAATAGGTACTTTCTTGCAGTAAACGAAACTTAACGTCTATACCCTTATCCTTTAAGGTTTGATCACCACTAAAGCCAGGAAAAGGGCTATATAACTGGGTACGTACATCAGTGTAGCGCACCGTGGACTCCATCCAGTCAAATAATTGAATGCTTACCGACCATAAGCGATACTCTTCATTATCGGTATAGTTTATCGATAAATCACCGGCAGGGGCCATACGGGCTGTTGGCGTTTGAATTAAACCCACCCCGCCATGCGCCATTTGTGACACACCCGAAGGTAATCGCTGCCAGTTATCATTGTTAGCTGCTTTTACAACTAAAGGTTGCAACGCCAGACTGATTAAAGAGAGTATAAATGGAATACGTACGGCAGTCATGGCAACACCCTGTGGCTGGCAAGCTCAAGTAAACGCTTATTTAATATATCTAATTGTGAACTAAACAGCGGGCTTTGCAGCGGAATAAAAATCTGTGCCCCTGGCATCGCTTCAATATGAGCCCGGTTCCAGTAGGCTGCACCAGCAGCTTGCACTTTACCGTCTGGCTGTAGCAATATCAGCTCGGCAACATCAGCCAATGCTGTTGGCTGCGCCGAAATAATATAGTCAGCCGCCGCTGCAGCACCACGATGCGTTACCGTCATCTCCGAGCTTAGCGCACCAAATAAATACACATTGGCAGGCCGCTGTTTTAGCTGTAATAAATAAGTGCCATTATCAAAACGCGGGTTAAACTCCGGCCGTACTCTGGCAAAATCATAATCAATTGGCACTACTATACGCTTTGCCAAACGCCAGGTCGCCAACTGGCGCTCCAGTGCTTGCAGTGTGCTAACTAAATCACTGCCAGTGGATTTATGCTGTTTTAGCTGAGCTATTTGCTGCAGCACCTGTTGGCGTAACTGTTCCGGTTCATCACTATCAAGTTGATAAAGCGCAGCTGCCGGCCAGTACCAGTTACTTTGCAACGCAACCGGTGCCAGCACCTCATTTAGCCTTGGGTTGGTATCAAACTGGTAGCGGCTACCATTTATATCTACCGTTACTGCGCCATAAACTGCCGGCGCCACAAGCAATACACTAAAAATGAGCTGTTTAAGCATATTTATTTTCTTCATTGTGCACCGCCGATCTGTTGTGCTGCCGCAGGTGACAATAAGCGGGCTATCCGGCTGGCATAAGTCATGGTTATCGGTTGTAAAAAGGGTGACAACGTCTGTTCACTTTTAATTAAAGTGCCGGTTTTACTGTCAAACCAAAAGTAGTTTTGCCAGCTGCCATCAAAGCGCAGGTAATTAGCGCTATCTTCATACTTTACATATTCAACTACCAACGTGGTATTCAGCTTTTGCTGAAAAACCGTCAGCGGTTGCGCGGGCAATACTTCAAAGCGCGAGCGCAATGCATAACCGTACTCGCCGTTATGCCAATCTGCCAGACGTAGCCAGCTATTATCCTGCTGAATAGTATTAAATTGGCGCACTGGGTCGTTAACAGTATTGGTAAGGTGCAGTAAGTCATTTTCCAAACCCAAAGTACGCACCAGCCTTCCCTGCTCCATTATCAGCATGGCATTATCTGCCGATACCCATTTGTGCTGCCCGGCTTCCAGGTGCATTAATACCATTACGGCTTGCGCCCGCTCACCGTGCTTTACATAAAGTAAATCGTATTGCGCTTGCTGCACTTCAGCCAGGCTAAGCTCAGCATCGGGCGTCTTAGCAAAAGCTAGCTTAAGGGTATCAATATAAGAATGATAAGTACCGGCACAAGCGGTAAGGGTTAGCAGCGCCAGGCCACTTAAAACCGTTTTAATTAATGCTATCAAGGTGTATGCCTGCTGAATAAAATATCAAATAAACCTACAGCAATAAAAAAGCCGCCTGCAGGCGGCTTTTTCTAAGCAGTAAACTTATAGAGTATAAGTTACCGGTACTGTAACAGTAACAGTGCCTGTGCCAGAGTTTGTTACAGTAACAGTAGTACCGGTACAAACACCATTTACCGGTTCAGTGCCATCATCACATAACACTGGTGGTTGAGTAACAGAAGTACCACGGTTATTAGAAATAACCGCTGCCGCAACAGCAATACCTACTACGCCAGCAGCAATAGTGGTAGTAGCAACACCACCAATAGTACCTTCTTTTGAATTTGCACCACCAGCAACTTCCTGAGCATTAACACCAACGCTTAACGCCATTACCGCAGCAGCAATAATTAATTTTTTCATAGCAATTCCCTCAATAAACAAATTTGGATTTCCAGTTAGGCGAAGAGTAACGTAAACACAAGTATTACTCAACCCCTAACTGCATATTAACTGCTTTTTTTGCAGCTTACTGTTAACAGTATTGGCTAACAATACTTCTTTGCCGGTGTTGCAGTTACAGCCCCAACGCCTGAAGCAGTATTTACTACCACATTCAACGCCACCGCAACCGGCACGCCAAACTCAATATCACAACCGGCTTTAACCACCAGGTCACTACTGGCACAGCTATAATTAAAACCTGCCGGGGCTACCCGCATAAGCTCTATAATTTGCTCTACTGCAAAGCTGTCACACAGGGTATCCAGTTGTAATAACATACTTTCCATCTGGCTCCAGCTAAGGCACACTTCATCGGCGGCCATAATACGCGGGTGCGCGGTTTCACGCACGCTTTCGCCAATTAGTAACTCTTCATAAAGCTTTTCGCCCGGTCGCAGGCCAGAATACTGAATTTCAATATCACCATTGGGGTGTACTTCGTCTTTAACTTCCAGCCCCATCAGGTGAATCATCCGTTTGGCTAAATCGGCAATTTTTACCGGCTCGCCCATATCCAACACAAATACATCGCCGCCCTGCCCCATAGCACCGGCCTGTATCACCAGCTGCGCCGCCTCAGGTATGGTCATAAAATAACGGATAATATCTTTATGCGTTACCGTAACCGGGCCGCCGCGGCGTATTTGCTCGCGAAACAGCGGCACCACAGAACCGCTGGAACCAAGCACATTACCAAAGCGCACCATGCAAAACCTGGTAGCGCTTTGCCGCTCTGACAAAGCCTGTAATACCAGCTCCGCCAAGCGCTTTGATGCGCCCATCACATTAGTAGGCCGCACCGCTTTATCGGTAGAAATAAGCACAAAGGTTTCTACACCAGAGGCAATAGCCGCCTCAGCTGCATACCAGGTGCCAAATACATTATTGCGCACCCCTTCCACCACGTTATATTCCACCAGGGGCACATGCTTATAAGCGGCAGCATGGTAAACCGTTTGTACTTTAAAGGCTTTCATTACCGTTTCCAGCCGGTTACGCCGCTGCGCAGTGCCCATTATTGGCACCAGCTGAATATCCAGCTGCTGCTGTTTAATCAGCGCGCTTAGCTCTTGCTCTATGCTGTACAAGCTAAATTCTGATAATTCAAATAACACCAGCGTTTTCGGTTCACTGGTAATAATTTGCCGGCATAGCTCCGAGCCTATAGAGCCACCAGCCCCGGTTACCATAACTACCTTGCCGTGAATATTGGCTCGCATCAATTTAGTTTTCGGTGCTACCGGATCACGGCCCAGCAAATCTTCAATTTTTACATCCTGCAACTCGTCAATGCGCATAGAGCCATCAACCAAATCACTCATGCCGGGGATAGACTGCACCGGTATTGGCAACTCCTCTAAAGCATCCAGCACTTCGCGCCGGCGCGAGCGGCTAACAGAGGGTAACGCCAGTAAAATACGGCTAATATTATGCGACTTTATCAGGCTGGTAATCTGTGCTGGCGCACCAACAGGCACACCCAGAATAGTAGAACGGTGCAAGGTGGTGTCGTCATCAACAAACACTACCGGGTGATACTGTTCGCCATTAATAAGTGCTTGTGCTAACTGGCGGCCAGATGAACCGGCACCATATATCAACACCCGCTCTTTATGGCCATTATTACGCTGCACCAAAAACATTCTGGCTAATAAACGTAAACCACCTGAGCTAATTAAGGCCAGAATAGCGTAAACAAAAATCAGGTTACCTTTATCATGTACCTTAAACAGGCCAAACAGTAATGCCAGTACAAAAGCACTGCTCACTATACCGGCCAGCACCGCCCCCAGCGCATGCTGGCCAATATAGCGTATAACAGCACGGTACAAACC
This sequence comes from Gammaproteobacteria bacterium HGW-Gammaproteobacteria-15, assembly GCA_002840125.1. Classification (GTDB taxonomy): domain Bacteria; phylum Pseudomonadota; class Gammaproteobacteria; order Enterobacterales; family Alteromonadaceae; genus Alishewanella. The sequence goes on along the minus strand of PGZF01000002.1, from coordinate 33,011 downwards.
AAGCTTGGTAAAAATAAACAACGTAACAGGCAGCGTTACAGCAAAAGCCAGGGCAATTTCCGGGATGTCAGTACGCTCTTGATGTTGCGTTAAAAAATAAGCAGCAAACAAAGAGCTGATTAAAAAAAACATATCAGCTATCACTGAAATTAAGCGTTTTATCGCACGGGGCAACCCCAGCAACCAAGCCAGCATTAACTACTCCAGAATAAGGTTAGCCTGTGTGGCCAACAATCAATTTTAACTGCGCAAGTATAGCACCCGCGGCCACTGTTAATTTCATTATGCCTAACCTACCGTATGCAGCAGCATGGTTAACCACTGCTTAAAATCTGGCCCTAAGTGTTTATCGCGCAAGCCGTGCTCAACAAAGGCCTGCATATAGCCCAGCTTATTGCCACAATCGTGGCTACGGCCGGTAATATGGTAGGCATTAACCGCCTCTGCTTCCATCAACAAAGCGATCGCATCTGTCAATTGGATTTCATCACCAGCCCCAACAGGGGTACGCCTTAACTGTTGCCAGATATTCGGGCTAAAAACATAACGCCCTACTACAGCTAAGCTGGATGGCGCCTGCTCAACTGCTGGCTTTTCTACTATTGCCGTCATTTTAACTGACTCACCGGCCGTCATCTGCTGGCCATCAACATCGGCAACGCCATAGCTGCTTACCATATTATGCGGCACCGGCTCAACCATTACCTGGCTAACACCGCTTTGTTCAAACAACTGTATCATTTTTGCCAGATTATCACGGCGTAAATCACTGTCATAACTATCTATCAATACATCAGGCAACACCACAGCAAAAGGCGCGTTGCCTACTAAAGGCAAAGCACATAGTACCGCATGGCCCAGGCCCTTAGCCTCGCCCTGGCGCACATGCATAATAGTGACATCTTTCGGGCAAATCGCCTGCACTTCATCTAACAACTGCCGCTTAACCCGTTTTTCCAGCATAGATTCCAGCTCAAAGCTTTTATCGAAATGGTTTTCTATGCTGTTTTTCGATGAATGCGTTACCAGCACGATCTGCTTAATGCCTGCAGCAATACATTCACTTACTACATATTGTATTAGTGGTTTATCTACTACCGGCAGCATTTCTTTCGGTATTGCTTTTGTTGCCGGCAACATCCTGGTACCCAGCCCGGCAACCGGAATAACTGCTTTTAATACTTTCATCTAAACTCCAATACTCAGTGTTGAGTTATGAGTTATGAGTTATGAGTGGTGAGTTTTAAGTTGTTAACTCAACACTAAACACTCACAACTAACCACTAATCATTCAACACTAACTTAATCGCTACCGAACAAATCACGGGTATAAACTTTATCTTCTACATCAGCTAAAGCTTCGTTGCGCCGGTTTGTCACTATCACATCTGAGATTTGCTTAAACTCTGCCAGATCTTTAATTACGCGCGAGCGGAAAAACTCGTCCTGCTTTAACTCTGGCTCATACACCACCACCTCAATGCCTTTGGCTTTAATCCGTTTCATAATGCCCTGAATAGCAGATGCGCGGAAGTTATCCGAGCCGGCTTTCATTGCCAGCCGGTATACCCCGACTATTTTCGGGTTACGCTTTAGAATCGATTCGGCAATAAAGTCTTTACGGGTGCGGTTGGCATCTACAACTGCCTGCATAATGTTATTAGGTACATGCTGGTAATTAGCCAGTAGCTGTTTAGTGTCTTTAGGCAAGCAATAGCCGCCATAACCAAAGCTGGGGTTGTTATAGTGCTTGCCAATACGCGGGTCTAAGCCTACACCTTCAATAATCTGTCGGCTATTCAAGCCATGGCTTTCGGCATAGCTATCCAGCTCATTAAAATACGCTACCCGCATCGCCAGGTAAGTATTAGAAAACAGTTTTATCGCTTCAGCTTCAGTGCTATCGGTAAATAATACCGGCACATCCTGCTTAATAGCACCTTGTTGTAATAAAGCTGCAAACTGCGCGGCCCGCTCGCTTTGTTCACCAACAATAATACGCGACGGGTAAAGGTTATCGTATAACGCCCGGCCTTCGCGTAAAAACTCCGGCGAGAAAATCAGGTTGGTGGTAACAAACTTTTCCCGCGCAATTTTAGTGTAACCAACCGGCACGGTAGATTTAATTACCATTACTGCATTCGGGTTTATTGCCATTACATCACTAATCACCGCTTCAACACTTTTGGTATTAAAGTAATTGGTTTGCGGATCGTAATCTGTTGGAGTAGAAATAATAACGAAATCAGCATTCGTATAAGCCTGTTGTTTGTCCAGCGTGGCGGTAAAGTTCAGCGCTTTATTCAGTAAAAAATCGCTTATTTCTTTGTCGTCTATTGGCGATTGTTTAGCGTTTAACAGCGCTACTTTTTCCGGCACTATATCCAGCGCCACAACATTATTATGCTGCGCCAGCAGCATGGCGTTAGATAGCCCGACATAACCGGTACCGGCGATAGCAATTTTTAGACCTGACATAACAACCTTTTTGAATTATGAGTTGTGAGGTGTAAATTTTAAGTGCGGAGTTTAACTCAAAATTCAACACTAAACACTCACAACTAAATACTAATAACCACTTCTTCGACATAAGCTGCCAGCGCCTGTTTCAACGCCTGCTTGGCATTGTTATCACCATGCACTATGCGCACCCGTTGTGGCTTACGTACCATACGATTGACAAAATTAGTTAAACCAGCTTGGTCGGCATGGGCTGAATAGCCGCTTAACGTAATAATTTCTGCACCGATATTAATGCGCTGGCCGTCAATTTCAACATAGCCACCCTGCGGGCCAAAACGCTGTATTGCGGCCCCCAGAGTGCCCCGTGCCTGATAACCAACAAATACCACCTGATGCGCTTTATCGGCCAGTAAGGCGGTTAAATAATTCACTACCCGGCCACCTTCGCACATACCACTGGCAGCAATCACAATAGCAGGCTGCTTAGTGCGGGCTAAAAATTGCACCAGCTCAAGGTGCTGGTTGTGGCTGTCAACAGTGTGTAGCTGGCCAAAACTAAGCGGATGACGCCCCTGGCGCAGCCGGTGTTTGGCCTCGCTGTCCCAGCAGCTTTTTAAATCGTTGTATGCCTGAGTAAACTTTGCCGCCAGCGGTGAATCAACAATAATCTGCAATTCATCCCAGTGTAAATTCTGATGAATTTTCTGCCCACGCAAACGGTGAATAATGGCTTCAAGCTCATATAATAACTCTTGCGTGCGGCCAATACTAAAAGCCGGAAACAACACAGTGCCGTTATCCTGTAATGAATGCAGCAGCACCTGTTCTAAACGTTTTATCCGCTGGCGCCTGTTGTCATGTAAGCTATCACCATAGGTGCTTTCTATTACTACTTCATCAGCCGCATAAGGTGGCTTTGGCGCCGGCAACAATGGCGCATAAGGCGCGCCTAAATCACCGGAAAACACCGTTTTATACGCCTTTTTTGTTGGCGTATTATGGCTCAACTCAATATAGGCAGAGCCCAGTATATGGCCAGCAGGCTGAAACCTTATTTTAATTGCAGCGCCCTCTAACGCAGGCAAAGCCACCCAGCGCTTAAATTCACAAGGCACTAACTGGCGGCGTACTCTGGCTAAAAAAGCGTTAATTAACGCCTCATCACGGGTAACGCCTACTTTAAGTGCATCTTCCAGCACCAGCGGTAATAAGGTGGCCGACGCAGTAGTACAAAAAATTGGCCCGGTAAAACCGGCTGCCAGCAAATAAGGAATACGTCCGACATGATCAATATGCACATGGGTTACGATCAGGGCTCGGATATGCGCCAGTGCAAATGTAATATGGGGTTTACTGGCAGAGCCGCTGCTTGATACTTCAGCGCCCTGAAACAGCCCGCAATCAATTAACAGGCCGTAATCATCACCTATACGGTATTCATGGCAAGAACCCGTAACGCCATCCACAGCACCATGGTGGATAAATTGGGGGGAGGTATACAATGTCGACATCCTGTCTCCTTGTTGAGTGTTGAGTGTTGAGTGCTTAGTTTTTAGTTTTTAGTTTTTAGTTTTTAGTTGTGATTTTTGAGTTAGTTTGGGAGGTTTTTACTATTTTGGTTAGTATTTTAATTAGCTCTTCGCTTTGGTTTAGCATGCTTGCTACATGAGGCTGCTCACTATCAAGATAACCAGTTATACACAGCAGCTCTAACCAATATTTCGCTTCCCTTGACTCTTTACTGGCAATACTCATTTTAGCAATAAAATCAGCTTTAGATTGCCCCGCCTGCGCCTCGTTAATATTTGCCCCGATAGAGGTACCACAGCGCACTAACTGCTTAGACAGCACAAATTCTTTATGCTCTTTTACCAAATACTGATAAAGCCTAACAACCCGAACCGCAAACTCAAAAGCCTTGGCCAATACATTATTCGATTCAACAGGCATTCCCGGCCCTCATAAATCCAAACCATGTAATATCTATAGCCAAAAACAAAACTTTTACAAACCACAACTCAAACCTCAACACTAACCACTCAAACCTCAACACTACCTAACTCTATCCCCACTGCCCTTCCCCGCCACCGTCATAAAAATATACTTAAAATAGTCAGCTATGGTAAGCTTTGCCAGCATTTTAGCGTCTGTTTCTGCCAGCAATATCTGTGTTGAAATATCAATATCATTTACCTGGGCGGGCATTAAGCACGCCTCGCTTTACCGCTCGATTAACGGTATCTATGAAACTGCCTGATTCCATTAACTCGGCCGCGTCCAATGCCCGGTATATCTTATCAGCAAAATATCTGTTACACGGGCAAAACGGCTACTCAAATTTTCCAGGTCGTCATATTGGTCATCTGAGAGTGCTTGGCTAAAGTCAAAGCTTTGGCACTTGTCATAAGATCTTTGTAGCCATCGGCAAGCATCATTAAGTTGTGTAACACACTGTGTGAGGTACTCAGTTGAACTTAGACGGGTCATCCTGTTATCTCCTCAGCACTTTCCCGTATCATCTTCACAAAGAGCTCTGAACCATCAGCACTGCTAACAATATCAATTTTCTGCTCACCTAATTTTTCAAGTATCCGCCAGCGGGCCGCTCGTTGCCGTTTTTTATCAAACCCTCCGGACAACACCAACAAATCAATATCGCCACCACATACGGAATCATCAACTCTGGAGCCAAATAAAAATACCCTGGCAGACGCATCTTCTGCAGTTATGGCTTTGAAAATCACTGTTTTTAAAACTCAGACAGACGCATAACTTAGCTCCTTAGCCCACCGCACCAAGTTTAACCAGCTACCAAGCTTTTAGCCACCAGCACCCGCAGCTTAGCACTTAGCACTTAGCACTTAGCACTTAGCACTAAAAACTTAAAACTCACCACTTGCAAAAGTCAGCACTTCATTTAACACCTGACAGCTTTTTTCTATTTCCTCAGCAGTTAATGTAGGGTGCACCAACATCATAATACTGGTTTCGCCCAGCAACTTGGCATTTTGCAAACGCTCAACTGGCCGCCACGTTGTGTTATCAAAGGCTTTTTCTAAATACACCTCGGAACAGCTCCCCTGATAACAAGGCACTCCGCGCGACATTATTTCATCGACAATCCGATCACGGGTCCAGCCATCAGCTAACTTATCGGGGTTTACGAAGAAATAGTGTTTGTATTCGGCATGCTGATAATCTGTTGGCACTGTGACAACACGCAGAACCGGATATTTACCGGCTACTGCATCAAGTTTTGCAGCATTTTGCTGGCGGGCTTTGGTCCACTCAGTCATTCTACGTAACTGAATACGGCCAATAACAGCTTGCATTTCCATCATACGCCAGTTGGTACCAAAGCTTTCATGTACCCAGCGAAAACCAGGTGGATGTTCCCGCTCGTAAACCGCTTCAAAGCTTTTACCATGGTCTTTGTAAGACCACATGCACGACCAGAGGGTTTTGTCGTTAGTGGTCACCATACCGCCTTCACCACCGGTAGTCATAATTTTATCCTGACAAAAACTCCAGGCACCAATATGACCAATAGAACCAACAGAGCGGCCTTTATATTTAGCACCATGCGCCTGAGCGCAATCTTCTATTACAGCAAATCCGTGTTGCTCAGCCAACATCATTATCGGTTCCATATCTGCCGGCATGCCAGCAAGGTGTACCACTATCACGGCTTTAGTGTTCGCCGTTAACACTTTTCCAATACTCTCTGCAGTGATGTTTTGGCTATTTAAATCAACATCTGCAAACACAGGGTTCGCACCAGCAGTAACTACGGAAGAAGCAGAGGCCAAAAAGGTACGAGGCGTAACAATAACATCATGACCGACCCCCACACCTAAAGCTTTTAACGCCACATCAAGCGCTAACGTACCATTACAAAGCGCGACAGCGTATTTAGCGTCGGCCCAGGCGGCAAACTCCTTTTCAAACTCACGACATTCTTGGCCGGTCCAGTAATTGACTTTATTGGACAATATAGTGTTTTTTACAGCCTCAGCTTCATCTTCTGTGAAGCTTGGCCATGGAGAAAATTTAGTGTTTAACATACCGCTCCATCACGACTTAATAATTTTGGCTGGCACACCCACCGCAGTTACGCCATCAGGCAGGTCATTAACAACCGCAGCCCCTGCCCCAACCTTTACATTCTTACCAATACGTTTTAACTGAATGGCAGAGGCGCCGATACCAATCCAACTGAACTCGCCAACTATAACTCCGCCAGCCAAACAAGCCCCGGGGCTAATGTGTACAGCATCTCCTAATACACAGTCGTGCTCTACCACCGCATTTGAATTAACAATACTAGCAACGCCAACAACCGCATCGGCATTTACCACAGCGCCAGCCATAACCACAGATCCTGAGCCAATAACAGCGGCTACAGATACCACAGCACGAGGATGAACAACAGTTGCTGCAGTAAAGCCAACAGCGATTAATTGCTGCTGCTTGGCCAGCCGGACTTTGTTGTTACCTATAGCCACAATAATGTCCGGCCTGTCATCCAAATCTAAAAGGCTTTGTGTGTTACCAACAATATCTGAATTACCGTTTCTGGTTTTCGCTGGCCAGGCATCATCATAAAAAACAATATCTTTCCATAAGCAACAACTTCGCGCTGCATCTGCAACCACCTTGCCATGGCCGCTAGCACCAATGATAGCCAAGGTCTTCATTTATTTATTGCCATTACCGGTAAATTTACTCATCGTTGCCTCGCCCACAGCAGATATACCCTCACGCACAAACACTTTCTTAACTGTCATAAATAATATTTTGATATCCAGCCACATACTTCGGTTATCAACATACCAAACATCCAGTTTGAACTTATCTTCCCAACTAATTGCATTACGACCATTTACCTGAGCCCAACCAGTAATACCTGGCCTTACCTCATGGCGACGAGCCTGTTCAGGTGAATAAAGCGGTAAATATTCCATCAGTAAAGGCCGCGGGCCTACCAGGCTCATATCGCCCTTTAACACATTAATCAAACCGGGCAGCTCATCTAAACTGGTTGAGCGTAAAAATCTGCCAAAGCGAGTTAAACGTTGTTCATCTGGTAGCGGATTGCCAGTTTTATCTCTCGTATCCTGCATCGAGCGAAACTTCAGCATATTAAAGTACCTAGCATTTAACCCTGGACGAGCCTGCTTAAACAGCACGGGCGAGCCTAGTTTAAAGCGGATCAATATAGCAACCAATAGGAGCACTGGCCACAGTACTAGCAGGACATTGAATGCTACGAAAAGGTCAAAAATTCGCTTCATTTAAAAAGCCCCACATAATGCCCGGCAAGTTTATCAAGCGCCCTATGATTGAGCAAAAAATCTCTTCCTTTTTGGCCCATAGAGAGCCTTTCGTTAACTGATTTGCTCTTTAACTTCAATATTGACTGATAAAACTTCTCACTATCTTCAGCTGGTGTAAACTCACCGCAACCTGATTCATTAATTAGTGAAGGAAAACCGGAATACATACATATTACTGGCTTTGCTGAAAGCAGATAATCAATAAACTTGTTTAAAGAAGTACCGTAATTGTAAATACTTTGATTCCTTACAGAAGCAACTAGGACATCAGACATGGACAACACATTCTGCACACAAGACTTTTTAACGGCGGGAGCAAAAATGACATTTTTCAGCCCTTTTGCGCGCTCCATAAGCGAACTTTTTAATACCCCATCGCCAACGAGCAAAAATACCGTATCAACATCCCCTTCCTCTTCTGCAATTTTTGCTGCATCGATAATAAACTCAAGGGCATTTGCATGACCAAACGTCCCTGTGTAGGTGACTATAAACTTCTCTTTAGGAATATACTTCTTAACAAACCCAAACGGAAGCTCCTGACTAAATTCATCTAGTCGACTAACATCCACCCCCTGAGGTATAAAATTAACATCTCGCTTCCTTCCCAATACTTTATGAACATGCATTGAAAGCCCCGGCATAGTACCAACTATTTCATCAGCATACGAATAGCCGAACTTTTCTATTTTTGATAACAACCAAACAAATGGATTTTTATAAGACGCCCCTTTCAAATCGACCAATGTCTGAGGCCAAATATCTCTAACTTCAAAAATCAATTTTGCTTTAAAAAAAAACTTGAGGAAGCTACCACTAAAAACAGAAAATAATGACAAAGAAGAAGCAATCACCACATCAGGTTTTTTTATTTTGGGGTTAAGACTCATAATTAGCACTGCTGCTTCAAACCAAAGCCAGCCCAATACGCGTTTAATTGAAACAACTTCCTTGTAACTGAGAGACCTTATCCAGGTAACCTCAAAACAATCGACTGATTCGACTTCATAAAGCCCACTGACTCTAGGAAGATTTGTATATAAATGAGAAAAATTAGAGGTTATCAGGTTTACTTTATAACCTAACTTTCCAAATTCACGACAGAACAATGCTTGCCGTGTATCAGCCCCATACTTACTTATATTCGCATACTTGGATATATACCAAACGTTACTTTTCATAATTCATCAACACATTAACAATATGGCGCGAGGCCGCTCCGTCGCCATATAAATTAACATTAAAATCTTTAGCAAAAACATGATTATTAAAAGCACCTATAATTGCATCCTTATCCGCACCAACTAATATGTTAAAATTACTATCGATCAACTCAACCCACTCAGTCTCATCTCTAAGTGTTATGCATGGCTTTGAAAAAAAGAATGCTTCTTTCTGTAATCCGCCACTATCAGTCATCACTAGCTGACAATTATGAATTAGCCAAACCATATTTAAATAGCCCACAGGCGCAATAACTTTAACTCGAGGGGACAATTTAACAGGTAAAGTCTCTAATTTAACTTTAGTCCGTGGATGTAGTGGTAACACTATAACCACTCGCTCCGAAATTTCGTTAAGAGATTCTACAATTGCAGTTAAACGCTCCTCTGAGTCAGTATTCTCGGCTCTGTGGATAGTTGATAAAACATACTCACTGTCTAAGTTAAGATCTGATGGTTTTTCAGCAAGCGATTTATAAAAAAGAGCGCCGTCGTGCATAACATCACCTGACAGTTCTACTTGAGCATGCCATTTATCTACACCTTCACTTTTCAAATTGTTTACTGCTACCTGCGTTGGGCAAAATAATATTGTGCTAATTCTATCAGTAAGAATCCGATTAACCTCTTCTGGCATATTCATATTAAAAGAACGTAACCCAGCCTCAACATGTGCGATCTTTATATGAAGCTTAGAGGCAGCAATAGCGCCTGCCAGTGTAGAGTTAGTGTCCCCATAAACAAGCACCCAATCAGGCTCCTCGTTTACAAGGATCTCTTCAATTTTTTCGATCATTTGTCCAGTCATAGCACCATGAGACATGCCACCAATTCCTAGAAAGTAGTCTGGTTTAGAAATCCTCATTTCGTTGAAAAAGATATCACTCATATTTGCGTCATAGTGCTGGCCAGTATGGATGATAATCTCTTTCAAATTATCATACTTTGCAATTTCTCGGCTTACACTACCAGCTTTAACAAACTGGGGTCTGGCGCCCAAAATAGTTACAATCTTCATCACTGCAATAGCTCCTTATATACCTTAAATAAGTTTTGTTCTTCTACCGACCAATTATATTTATTTTTAATTGCAGCTACTGCATTAATTCCCATGCACTCAGCTTCTTTAGGATTATTAATTATATAATTAATAGCGTCGGCGATAGCATGTTTATCCAATGGGTCGACACAAATACCGCAATGGTTACCTTCTACTACTTCCCGCCACATTGGAAAGTTTGATGTAATAATTGGTAAGCCTGCTGACATATATTCAAACATTTTATTTGGCTGCGCATGCACGTGATTAGGGTAGTTATGGAAAGTTACAATTCCCGCTTTTGATCGCCCTAATACTTTTGCAGCTTCATCACGGTTAATAAAGCCAAGCTCATTTACTTGCCCCCAAGATGGCCACGACTTAACTTCTTCTTCCACCCACTTTTCAGAAAAACGCCCAGCAAGGTTAAGTGTTACATTTTCGGCATATGGAAGAGAAGCTATGACTTGTTTGATTCCTCTTATTTCGGCAATTCCACCCAAATAGCAAACTTCATTAGACCTATTATTCCATATTGAATTATTGTCTGGACTTAACTCTCCTAGAATTGGATAGTTATTTATTGTAAAAGAATTCGAATTAATTTTTTTTAATTTAGTAGTAATCGAAGCAGTAGCTCCGATCAAGGCATCAAATTTTCTAAATACATATTGTTCATAAAGCGAAAATGCAATAGGCAAAAAATTTCGTAAAAAGACATTTAGGTATGGTTTTGATTTTAGCTGCTTGGGTAAGTCTTCGTGCGCATCGAATATGACAAGTTTCCCAGACTCTTTTAACTTTACTCCTACGGGAATTAATTCAGGATCATGCAAATGGTATACGTCAGAGTCTAATTTTGTTGCTTTTTCATAAACAGATTTTACAGTCTTAGTCATTCGTTCTATCCGACCTTTTGCTTTTTCTCCAGTGTCGAATATATTAACCCCATTTTTTATTTCGTCTCCTTTTCCATCGGCAACAACCAAATTTACAACATAGCCTTCTTTAGCTAATGAACTACACATCTTCAGAAAAATTCGAATATCATATCTAGGATGCGCTGATGTTAAGTGAGTTACTTTATATTTCATACCATTACCGCTTTTCTGTAATTTTTTTAAAATTTAAAAAATCTATAACACCGTATCCATGGCGTAGTTATAAAAAACACTAATTAATATTTCGAGATTAAAAAATATAATAACAACTTTTCATAATGCTATCTATTAGTAAAAACAAAAGAGTTTTTATCATTGAAAGCTAATATCGCAACGAACAATGAGCTAAGACTACTACTCGTTATCACTCCTGCTGGCACCATATATATAGAAGTCATAAGAACAACAGATAAAGAAAAGTAGTTAAAATTTCTTATAGGCAGAACTTTTAATTTTGTGGTAAAAAGAAAGGATGAATACAAAAATAATAATAACCAAGTTGTTCCAATCGCACCATAAGACCTCAAAAAAAATAACCATTCATTGTCTGAGGTACCAAATACTTCTCCAGCTCTAGGAAGTGGCCCGACACCAAAAAAAGGACTTAGAACAAAATAGTTAAAATTTACGACCCATCCATGAAAACGAGTGACAAAGCTATTATCCTCCATAATATTTGCTAAGCCTTCAAAACGCCATATAATTAGTTTATAAATAACTTCATTCTCTTTCAAAAACAAATAAGACCAAAATAAAGATAAACTCAAAAAAACCAATACAAAATATTTGTAGTATAAAAAAGATTTATTCTTTCTATACAAAAAAAACATGATCAAGGCACCGACGACAAAAGTGGCTAGTGCAGAGCGAGAAAGAGTCATTAACATAGCTAAAAATATTACAAGTAGTTTAAAGCCTAAGACTTTAGAAGACCTATTTAACATGAGATATAAACCTGACAACAAACTTAATGCCATCAAATAACCTTGAGCGTTTGGATTTCCAATCATTCCCACAACCCTAGGTGTGCCATATCCCTCAACAAGGGTAGTGAACTGTGTTGGGGCAACAAAGGAAATGTAATAGCTATTAATATTTAATGGATTGAAAAACTGGCTAATACAAATTAGTGCAGATACGGCACCTATAGAGACAATGAATAATAACGCAGAATTTCGTCGTTTTTTGATATTCTCCACTGTCGAGTCAAAATAAATATAATTATAAAATATTATGTAAATAACAAACAACTTAACAAGCCAAATATATTTTGTTAAGTCAAGCATGCTAGTCGGAAGCCCATAAGTTGCGCCCCATACGATAGAGGTTAGCAATAATAATGAAAATAAAATTAATAACACTGCTCGAATTGGCACTTTAGCACTTATAGTGACTGTTTTAGATAATGCAAAAAACAAAAATATAATTAAGAACGCTAAAATATCATCAAGCCTTATCCCTATAAATCCTGGTATTTTAACTGTAGGTGTCAATAAAAAACAGACTATAAATGTCTCAGTTAACCTTTTTAAAATATCAAGTTTTTTCACATTTAACCTTATTCATAAAGCGTAGACTTGCTTTAGTAATTGATAAACTGCACCTTGAGAAAAGTTTAAACGGGCATGCTCTATAATGTGTTCTTTGTCATACTGTGTCAACAGCAGTTGCTCCATGCACTCAATGAAATCGTTATCATTATCAGCTATAAATCCAACATTATCGCTTATGATAGATTCGCTGCCACCATTTTTCAATGAAAGCGTAGGCAAGCCAGCAGCCATTGCTTCAATAAGAGCAACACCAAATGTTTCACTTTTACTTGGTAGTAAAAAATAATCTGACCTCCATAGCAACTCTCTTATTTCAGGCCTTGACAATCTACCTAATAAAAAAACATGGTCACAAAGCTCTAATGTATTAATTAAATTTTGTACATTGTACCTTTCACAGCCATCACCTGCGATAAATAATTTCAAATTATTATATTTACCTAAAAGGCGTTTTAAGGCTTTAATAGCTAATTTATGATTTTTATTTTCAGTTAAATTTCCAACTGATACAAAAACAGCACTATCAATACTGAAGCTATTATTATCTGTTTTTGAAGTGATCTGCATTGGTTTAAAGTAGCTAGTATCTACGACATTAGGAATATAGTAAAAATTTTCATTATATTGCTGTGATAACTGTTGGGCAAACTTCTTACTTACTGCAATATTGGCCTTACTTTCTTTAAAAATCAAACCACTTAATTTGTTATACCCGCTCCACATTATGCTAGAATGTTCGGTAACGACAAACGGAATATTGTATTTTTTCTTTACCCAAAGAGCCAACTCTCCAGAAGATGAGTTATGAACATGCAAAATATCAGGTAAATTCCCGCTATTTTGCTTAAAATATTTTTTTATAAGATATTTTCCACACAAAGTTCTAAGCCAGTTGTTAAATCTATTAAAACCTCTTAAAGCAGGAAACGTTATTAGCCATCTCTCTTCAAAGTGCTTGCCAAAATGTAAGCTCCGACTAGAGATAATATCACTTATTGTTTTTGGGATTCCTCCAATAACAATAACATTATCCCCTTGATTTCTTAGCATATGGACTTGATCTTGTACAAAGATCGCGCGATTTTGATTTTCTTTTGTTGGGTAATTGTAAGGAATTATTAAAATATTCATTTTGATTAAAGCGTCATTCTAAATCAATAAGCCTTACGAGAGAACTTAAACCATGACTTCTCGAATACTTGGTTTTACAGAAATTTACCGACGTATGGTTAAATTTACAAGCTATTATTTTATTTAATACGTTGATGATTGATTGCTCATTATTTTTAGCCCACCATACCATAGGATAATCTTTAGTGACTTCATGTATATTACCAGTTTGAACTTCTCCGTTAGTAATAATCAAAATAGGAAGTTCAAGACCTATATAGTCAAACACCTTAGTTGTCGACTCAAAGGCCTTACCAGATGTTAAAATTAGCCCAATATCAGCTCCCTTTGCGTATCCTACAGCATCAGAGTAAGGTAATAATCCTTTACATGTTATTCCTTCCTGGCTATCAAGTCCTTCTATTGTCTTACCTATATGTAATAGATTAAAAGAAAAACCTAGAGCTTTATTTGCTGCTAGTAAACTAGCTATATTTCGGTCTACAGCGAAGCTCCCTAAATATACAATTGTCTTTTTTGAGTTATCACTGACAGCGACCTTTTTATTTGCGTTATCTAAGACTTTATCATCATAGCCGTTATCAATAATTTCTATAATATCTTTCTTTCTGCTACAGAGTAGCTTTTTACAGCCCTCATTCATTACTATAATTTTATCAGCATACTCACAAAAAAAGTACTCAAATAGCACTAAAAGTTTTTGCTTAATTTTCACTGACAAAGCCTTAGTTGAATTGCGTTCGTTCTTAGCGAAAGGGTCTCTAAAATCCAGAAATATTCTACAATTCATTCTCTTTTTCAAAAATCTAGTTATAAAAAAGTGCAGAAAAGGATTTCCTGTGACGATAACAACATCATACTTCTTTTTATTTTTTTCAAAGTAACTTTTTAGATCATAAAACCATGTTGCGCCTAAGTCACTTTTAAATAATCGACCTAGCAATCCAGCTTTTGAATTAACTACTTGTACAATATTGTCTATATTTAAAGCAGCTGCACCATTTTGATCTGACGCTGTAATGACATCGACTTCAACATCAATATATTCTTTTATATTATTTGCCCAGTAACTAACACGTTGAGCTGCAACTGTTTTATCTGGTAAAAAGTAGTATGATATGAAAAGCACTTTTCTCATGGACGGTCCTTTAACTTTTTACACGGATTTCCTGCAGCAATAGACATTTCGGGAATTTCCGTAACAACGACTGAACCAGAGCCAAGAATTGTTCCATAACCAACGTTGGCCATGACAACTACATTCGCACCTATCCAGTTATCGCCTTTCAACTCTACACATTGAATGGTGCCTTTTGACTTCCAGATAGGAATATCTCTATCAAGAAATGAATGTTGTTTAGAGCCACTTAAAATATGCACATGCTGCGCAGTAATTATATCATCGCCCAGATGTGCTAACCCAACCGAATTGTAGGGACCAATCCTTACATTATTGCCAACTACAGTATTTATATTAGTTACAACGCAACCAAATGAAAATGTTACATTTTTACCAACACTTTTTAAGTGCTTACTATAAAATTTATATCTTACTTGATTACCTATCCTATATGGAATTTGACTAATTCTCATTGCAACGGGCTCAAATCCGATTAACTTTTTTAATATAGTAAAATAAAAAACTAACACAGATACATATAGGTATAAAAACAACTTTATTACTAACTTCATTTAAACTACTTTCTCTTAATAGCTTTCAACAGTCTAAACCACCACTGATTATAATCAGATTTAAAATCAGTGTGTCTCCTCGGCCTACTTTCCATTATCTCTTGCCATTCATCTTCAGAGAAACCTAACTTTTTGATAAAGTACTCCGTATCTTCCATTATCTCAGTTTGGTTATAAGGTAAATTTTCCAATTCCCGAAGTGCATCCTCCCTAGATATTTGACCGGAAGCTATTAAATTGGATAAATGCGCGCGCCGCTTATCGAAGCCAAACTTAATGGGTAAATAGTAAGATTGGAAAAATTTTGTAAATCGAGACTCAAAATGTTTACCTCCGTAATCTTTCCAACCAAGATTATCGGCAATAAATTTCTTTACATTTTCTTTATCATAAGATACATAATTTAATATTCTTAATGATTTTAAATTTTTAAAGTATCTATAATATATGATCTTCTTAAATAATGACAATCTAGGGTAGGTTTTCAACTTAACTTCACCATATTTACTGTGGATGTCTATTAAGTTATTTAAGTCACCGCTGTCATAACCCCAAGATGGTGGTAATATAAATTCAGTCACATTGTTATGCCCACTTATTATGTATTGAATACCATATTTAGCAGCAAGGTTATATATACCAGCCATAAACGCGTGGTCTTGTGGCACGTCACAATTTGGAACTGACGCTTTAAAATAAGCTCTCTGTAAATCTCGAACTTCTTTCCAATTGACAACGATCGTTTCTAAGTCAATTCCCAGTCTATTAGTCGCAGACTCAATGTTTTTTACTGCAATCTCAGAGTTCCAACCAGCGTCAATATGAACCGCTAGTGGGTTGAGCCCATGTTGTTTAGCTAAATATGCAACATAAGTTGAATCAACACCCCCACTCATTCCAACAATACAATCGTATTCACCTTTTCGTGAAGCTTTTATTTTTTTTACAGTCTCTATGAGGTATTCATTGGCTTCTTGCCCTGATAAAGAGTTACTCATCAATGCTGCAAAATTATTGCAATAATTACATACACCTTCATTATCAAACGTAATATCCGAGTCTGATGTATCCAAAACACATTTTGTACAAATTCGGTAATCTTTTTTCATAGTGATTCTTATTTAAAAAGTTCTAATAATGTTGAATAATCCGGGTAATTAACTAATACCGCATCACGCTTTCCGTGATAAACAAATAAACTACCAGCAGCGACAGCTGAAGCACCAAACTCTTTAACAGCAATTTGCATATCTTCTAAACAACCAGCTCCACCACAAACCGTAATAGGAACAGATACTATTCTTGAAAGTAAGCTAATTATCTCTCTATCATATCCACTTCTCATACCGTCACGATCGACAAAATTTAAAAATATTTCGCCAGCTCCGGCAGAAACAAGTAGCTCGCAAAAACCACACAAATCAACGTTTAATGATTTTCTATTGGCAGGATTATATAATCTTGCTCTATTAAAAAGATCTCTCTTTATATTTATTGTTGCTACTACACTTTGGCTGCCATATTGATTTGCGATTTCAGAGATTAAGTTTCTACTATATATAATACTACTGCCTATAATTACTTTCTCAACACCTAAATTAAACAGCTTTCCTGCTTGTTCTATTGTTTTAATTCCACCACCGTATGAAAATGGCATGAAACATTCATTTGTTATAGTTTTTATTAACTCGTAATCAGGCTCTTTCCTATCGGGTGAAGCATCAATATCTAAAAATATTAATTCATCAACTTCTTTTTCGTTAAGTATTTTCACAACATTTATCGGATCACCGATGTACCTTGGATTTCTAAACCTTTTGGTTTTTACAATCCCCCCTTCTCGCAATAGTAAGCAAGGAATCACACGAGTGCTTAACATTTAACTGGAACCTTTAAAATTCACAAAATTTTTAAATAATTGCATACCAAACCGATGGCTTTTTTCAGGATGAAACTGGCAACCGATAATATTTCGTCTTTGAAAAGAGGAAACGAACTCTTCACCGTAGCGTGTAGTACATAGAACGTCTTCTTTATTAATACAATCTACAAAATATGAATGAACAAAATAGAACCTTGACTCTAACGGCATATCTCTAAACAAAAAGCTAGGCTTCCTCGGACTAATCATATTCCAACCCATATGAGGAACTTTTAACCCCTTAACCTTGGGAAATAACTTCGCACTTCCTGGCACTAAACCTAGCCCTGGAATACTGCCTTCTTCGCTACTATCTGTTAGTAATTGCATTCCTAAACATATCCCCATAAGCAAAGTATCATCCTGCTTAACTAAGTTTTTTATAGCCGATGAAATACCTAACTTATTTAATCTACTCATTCCGTAATCAAATGATCCAACTCCTGGCAATAACACTTTTTTTGATGCCTCTATTTTATCAGCATCACTAGAAATAATAACATTTCTAGCACCAATCTTTTTTAGCATGTTGGCAACTGAGCCTAAGTTACCAACACCATAATCAATTATTATTATTGATTCATCGATTAAGTTATTCAATTTATCTAGACTCTATATTTACGTTAAATACTTTCACCCATATTGATAAACATATTATTCGCCAAGCGAATCCGTCATAGCTTGCTTGTCCTAGTATGATTTTTTCTGCTTTATCGAAAGCAGACAGCTCAACTAAGGAATGTAAATTCATTTTTGCTGCGTTAAGCAAATCCAAAAAAAATGTTTTATTTTCTAACATCCAATTCTCTTCTGGAGTCGCAAAACCTATCTTACTAACTCTTTCGTATACACTTTTTGGTAATATTCCCTTAAGTGACTCCCTTAAAAGATACTTCGTTTTACCTTCTTTTATTTTAAATTCTGACGGGCAGGATAAAATATGTTCAACAAGCCTATAATCAAGAAAAGGCGCACGACTTTCTACCGAATGTGCCATAGAATCTCTGTCACACCAATGTAACTGCATTGGCACACTAGTATTGAAGAGCTCATATTTAGATTCCTCTAGTAGTGAGAAATGCATTTTACTTACGTCTACATCGTCTTTATCAACTTTCCACCAACTGCTCTTTACTGAAGTTGAAAACACAGCGGATTTGAGTAGATATAAAATAGTTTTAAACACCCTTTTTTCGTTGTAATTATGAAGCCTTCTTAATGCTTTAACTTCTTTACAAAATAGGCCAAACTGCCCTTTTTTTAGGAGTTCAATTAGGTAAATAAAAAAGAAACGATGATATCCAGCCAGTGTTTCATCAGCTCCATGGCCATCTAATGTAACCTTTACTTTATGTGTTTTAGCCAATTTAAATACTGACCACTCTGCAAATATGCTGGTTGTACCGAATGGCTCATCTTGATGCCATACAACTTGCTCTAGAAGAGATGCCTTATCTGGACATTTTAACTCTATAAAATGAGGTTCAGCCGCTATAGTATCCAACACCTCAGCCATATAATTGCGTTCATCATATTTCTTTACTTCAGTGTAGGCAGAAAACGTTTTTTGAAGACCACCCTTACCTTGTTCTTTCAACACAGAATTAATTTCACAGGCAATAGACGAAGAGTCCATTCCGCCTGACAGCCCGGTACCCACAGGAACATCGGCCTGCAACCGCAATCTTATTGAGTCCTTAAATAAATGATTAAACTTAACCTTAGCATCATTTAAATTTGTTTTAATAAGTTTATGTTGCTTTTTATACCATTTAGAAATATCGATGGAGGTTAAATCATCTAAATTGAATTTAAATTTGTGTCCTGGAGGGATTTGACTAACCCCTAAAAACAATGTCTGAGAGGTATGGTCAGTCTGCCCATATTGGAGAAAATCGTATACCCTTGCAGAATTAATTCTTGCTTTCCAGCCTGGCAATACAGTAAATTGTTTAATCTCTGAAGCTAGCGCGATTAGGCCGTTAGACTTCCAGTAGTATAAAGGTTTAACACCAAAACGATCCCTAGCACCAAACACCGAACGAAGTTTGATATCTAATATTTGAAATGCAAACATCCCGTTAAATTTTTCAAGGCACGACTCTCCCCATTCTATATATGCCTTTAATAAAACTTCCGTATCACAGTTAGAACTAAACGCATAGCCTAACATCGACAACTCATGCTTTATCTCTTGATAATTATAGATTTCACCATTAAAAGCAATTATATAACGCTTGTCGTCACTAACCATAGGTTGAAAACCTGAATCAGATAAATCAACTATAGCAAGACGGCGGTGCCCAATTAACACGTTAAACTGCTCGTCTAAAAAAGCACTTTGATTATCTATTTCAGTTGCACTTTTCAACGTACGGCTTATATCATTCTCAACATCATAAAGATAAAAACCTTCTCCATCAGGCCCTCGATGAGAAATATAGTTATTCATTTTGACAACATTTTCAAATTTCATTCCGCTTGTCGTATAAACCGCAGAAAAACCACACATTAAATTATAACTCCAGTAATTACATTCATATCATAGATATACTTATAAGATTTATTACTCAAGATTAAGGAAATTTTAATCTCAGAACACTCTTCAATTTTTACTCACAACATCTAAACTTTTATTTAAACTTAATCTCAAATCCCCTATTATATAGAGCATTACAAAGATGCAAAAACCAATATTTAAAACAGAGTAATAAAAGATAAACTCATCAATGCTATTTATCTCCATTGACAATGACATAATTATCAAACATAGAAGCGACAACAAACTGATTAATAAAAAATGTTTCGTCTTATTGTAAGCAACAAAATAGTAAGTGATTGGTGAAGCAATAAAACTAAAAAATATATATGGCGACATCAAAGAAGCCATCTCTCCAGATCTATTCCAAGATGGCCCAAATACAAGCGAAAAAATACTGCTTCCATAAATATAGAGGATTATAAAAAAAGGTAATGAACAACTTAAAACAAACATATTTTTGTAAACAAAATTCTGAACTTGATGAGGTTTATTCTCAAGGTCGATAAATTTTTTGTACATAACTTGCCCCATCGCCTTATTAACTATTGTAATCGGCAATTGAACCATACGAAATGCAAGACCAAAAAAACCTGCCGCTTCTGCTCCATAAAATTTAAAAATATAAAAGACAGGAAAACTTATCAGAAGCGTATTTATTACACTAGCTGGCGTATTGAAAAACACTAAATGTCTATGCTTTCTGTAAACAGCAAAGATATTGACTTTTTTAAAAGTAAGCTTTTCTTTATAAATTTTAGATGTATAGATAAGAAAACAGACAATTAAAATAGAAGCAACTATAAAACCAAACACCAAGCCATATTTTTTACAACCAAAATAAAAAAACAAATAACTAAATAAAAACCTCAAAAAAACAAATGACACTTGCGAGGTAGCATAAACAGAAAATTGCTCCTTCCGTGTAATAAATTGATTTAAAACCAGATTAACAGCTGCAAATATCACTCCAAAAACAACAAGCTCTTTTATGTCAAAAAGCTTATCGAAACCGATAAAGGCATAGAAAAAACTTTCAAAGTAAACTGTGACAATAAAGATCGATAAAAAAGATAATGAAATCAGAAACATTAAACCAAACACACTTGATAACTCTCGGACACTATTACTCTTTACAATAGCTAATTCTACACTTAAAAATATAAAAGCTCCGAGTGTGCCAGAATAGCTCAGAAAAGCAGTAAATATTCCAAATTCTTCTGGCGAATACATGCGGGTTAATATTGGCGTGAGTAGAAGTGCCAAAATCTGCGCGAAGAAGGCACTACTCACCAAAGTAAAAATATTTCTGACATATTTACTTTTAAACAGTATAGTAAGTTTCAATTGAGAATTCTAAAGATAAGGGTGCATTGGTAAGCTAAAAACACTGTTAGCTAATTTACTTGCTGTAGGATACTCCTCATCGCTATGTCCTAAATATTTGAAAGCTGTTTGCTGATGCATGCAAGTTCCATAATAAATCATGGTTGGAATTCCTTTCTCTTTATATTTAGCCATTTCCGCATCACGGTTTTCACTTATTAACGTGTACTGAGCCCATGAGCTAACATAGCCTTGCGGTACATAAGGTGTGATATAACTTCCAGACAATGTTTCATTGTAATGAGCTGCAGCATTATTTCTGGCTATTAATTCAGTAGGAAACTCTGCTAACTTCTCCAGTAATATTGCAGCCTGAATGGTATCTAATCGGCTGTTTATGCCGATACGCACATTATCGTATTTGTCTTTGCCCTTACCATGCACCCGGTATGAGCGGAACAATGCTGCATAGTCGTCGTTGTTGGTAAAAATTGCACCGCCGTCGCCATAACATCCCAATGGTTTTGCTGGGAAAAAGCTGGTGGTAGCGATATCGCCAAAACTACCGGCACGTTTACCATTAATTTCACCACCGAAGCCCTGAGCAGCATCTTCAATTAATTTTAAGTTATACTTAGTAGCAAGCTGTTCCAGTTCTGGGTAGTTTGCTGGTAAACCAAACAGGTCAACAGCGATAATGGCGCGGGGTGTTAATTTGCCCTGAGCAATAACTGTTTGAATACGGCGTTCTAAATCTTGCGGGCATATATTAAAGGTGCGGGCATCCGAGTCGACAAACACTGGTGTAGCACCGGCGTAGGCAATTACCTCTGCCGTAGCAAAAAAAGTAAAGGTTGGACAAAAAACCGCATCACCGGGTTTGATATCCAGCACCATCATGGCAAGTTGCAGAGCATCAGTACCGTTGGCACAGCTGATACAGTGTTTTACACCAACATATTCGGCTAGCTTTTGCTCTAGTTCGTCAACCTCTGGCCCCATAATGTAATGGCCGTGGTCGAGCACTGCCTGAATACGTTTATCAATACGCTGTTTTAAATGCTGATATTGTGCTGACAGATCAATAAACTGCATATTAGCCAACCTTACTTAAAGAATTATTACTCAGAATATAACGGGTACCGGTATGTTGGCACAGCGCCTCACCCTCTCCAGTCACTGGTAAGTTCAAGCGCTCACCAAACTCACTCATCCAACCAACTTGTCTAGCCGGCACACCGACGACAAGAGCATAAGCCGGCACATCTTTATTGATAACAGCACCAGCTCCAATAAAGGCAAATTCACCAATAGTGACACCACAGACAATTGTGCAATTAGCACCCAGAGTAGCGCCCTTCTTAACCAAAGTATCGCGGTACTCGTCTTTTCGCTCGATTAACGAGCGTGGGTTATAGACATTAGTAAACACCATGCTGGGGCCACAGAACACCCCTTCTTCTAAGTGTACGTTATCGTATACCGAAACGTTGTTTTGGATTTTGCATTTGTTACCAATAGTGACTTTATTACCAACAAACACATTTTGGCCAAGCGATACGCCTTTGCCAATTTTTGCACCGCTACACACATGGACAAAATGCCAGACACGTGAACCTTCACCAATAACCGCGCCATCGTCTACAATAGCGCTTGGGTGCACTTGATAATGAGTCATGTTACTTTACCAGTTTGGAAACAAATGGATGAAAATCGCCAATCAAAGGGCTAATTGTGGCTTCACGTATATGAGCAACAGTTTCAATTGCTACCCGATTCTCTTCTAAACCAAAGCCACGGCCTGCCAGAATTTCGCGGTAACTTACGGTATGTAAATCGGTAAAGCCGTCGGAGAATTCGATGGATTCACCATCAGCCGTAATAGCGCGATAGGTACGCTGCCCTGCAGCACGCACCTCTGCTGGAATATCATTCACATCTACCGATAAGAACCAACGCACCCTGGCTTTTTCATATTCCAGATAACCAGCAGCTTTAGTGGGCGAGTTAAAATGCACCTTGTTATCTTGCAACTTGCCGAAGACGAAATGCAACATATCATAAAAATGCACACCGATATTAGTAGATATTCCGCCAGATTTCTTATCATCGCCTTTCCATGACTGTAAATACCAGTGACCACGTGAAGTGATGTAGGTTAAATCGACGTCAAATTTTTTATCAGCAGGGCTTTGCGCCACTTTTTCTTTCAGGGCAATAATGGCTGGGTGTAAGCGTAATTGCAGAATAGTATTAACTTTGCGGCCAGTTTCGCGCTCGATCTCCTGCAAACCATCGATATTCCAAGGATTGAGCACCAACGGTTTTTCACAAATGGCATCGGCCCCAGCGCGCAAGGCGAAGCGCATATGCGAATCATGAAGGTAATTTGGTGAGCAGATGCCAACATAGTTAACTTGTTTGCCACTATTAGCACGGCGTAATTTATCGATGTGACGATCAAAACGTTCAAACTCGGTGAAAAAATCAGCATCTGGGAAATGGCTATCGATAATACCTACTGAGTCGTTTTTATCCAAAGCAGCAACCAAGTTATTACCGGTTTCTTTTATAGCTTTCATATGACGAGGCGCGATATAGCCTGCTGCACCAATTAACGCAAAATTCTTCATAAGTTAGTTCTCTTAGTTTTTTAAAAACGAATATCTACCAGATTTTTATCAAGTACATATTTTAAATCGTAAATTACACTGTCAGGCCGGCAAAGCTGTCTGATACCAGTAGCGCCCATGGCTTTAAACTCGTTGTGGCCTACGGCCAATATAATGGCATCATAGTTACCATGCACCGGCGTAGTAATTGGTGTAATACCATATTCATGCTGAGCCTCGGCGGCATTAACCCAAGGGTCAAATACATCGGCTGCAACACCGTATTCTTTTAGCTCAGCAAGAATGTCTACCACCTTGGTATTGCGGATATCGGGGCAATTTTCTTTAAAGGTTAAGCCCATTACCAGCACTCTGGCACCATCTACGTGAATGCGTTTTTTTAACATAGCTTTTACCAGCTCGCTAACAACGTATTGCCCCATGCTGTCGTTAATACGCCTCCCGGCCAGGATAACCTCGGGATGATAACCAACAGCCTGGGCTTTATGGGTTAGGTAGTAAGGGTCTACCCCTATACAGTGGCCGCCGACCAAACCCGGCCGAAACGGCAGGAAGTTCCATTTGGTGCCAGCTGCCAGCAGTACTTCTTCGGTATCAATACCCAGCTTGTTAAAGATTACCGCCAGTTCGTTTATCAGCGCGATATTTAAGTCGCGCTGGGTGTTTTCAATCACTTTGGCTGCTTCTGCTACGCGAATAGAGCTGGCTTTATAAGTACCGCCCGGGTTTATCCGCTCGGGGCTGTAGCCGGCGAAAAAATCGACATTATATTTAAGCCCGGATACCCGCTCGATTACCGGAATACAGTCTTCTTCGGTAGCGCCGGGGTAAACGGTAGATTCGTAAATCACGACATCGCCGGCTTTTACCACTTTGCCCAAGGTTTCAGAGGCTTTAATAAGCGGAGTTAAATCGGGCTGGCGATGCTCGTCTATCGGTGTTGGCACTGTAACAATGTATACATTGGCACGGCGTAAATCGGCGATATCCGCACTGTAACTTAGCTTAGTAGCCCGAGCCAGCTCGTCACTGCTCACTTCCAGTGTGTGGTCTTCACCGCGCTTTAGCTCGTTGATGCGCGCCTGATTAATATCAAAGCCCAGCGTAGGGGAATGTTTACCAAACTCGACCGCCAAAGGCAGGCCTACATAGCCGAGGCCAATTATTGCTATTTCAATATTATTCGAACTAATCATTAATACGCTCAGATTATTAATTTTTTCTAATGCCAACTAGGATAACTATTAAGGAACTCATCATAGCGCCTAGTATCGTTGCCAAGATTACGATCAAGGCTCTAGCAGGCTTTGATTTAATCTCTGGTACAATCGCTGGGTCCACTGTTTTAAATACATACTCACTTCGAACATTAGCCAACATAAGTGTTTTAGTTTGCTCTTCAACAAGTGAATAAAGTGTCGTGCGTAGGTCAGCAACACTTGTTTGGCTAATTTGCTGCTGCAGGTAAGCAATGCTTTTTTCTGCATCTTCAATATCGCGGGTTTTCATTTCAAGGTTTAAGTCGGCTATAAGCATTTGCACCCAACTTTGCGCGAGATAAGGCGAGTGATGCTCTATGCTGAGCTTTACCATGCCGGTAGCCTCATCCTGACTTACTATCAATACTCCAGACAGAGCTTTGTACGCCTGTTGCAACGATGGCTTAGCCTGTTTCGGTGGTTTCGCTTCGCGCAGCCACTGCTGAGTTTGTGGGTTATACACTTCAGTGTCATATTTAAGAGTATTAGTGGCCAGCTCCCAGCTTTTAACTGCCATTAAGTCTTCTAGCTGAATACGCTGCTGAATAAAACGGCTAAGAAAATCGCGTGACTTCAGTACCTCAATAGCCAGTGCGGTTTTATTGACGCCGGCGCCACTGCCCAGGCTTACACCAGCAAGCGCAGCCAGGCCACCTAACTGTCCGGACAAACCAGCACCTTTTTGCTCTGAAGCTGGCGCTAAAAGCGCCTCAGATTTGTAGATATTGGGTAAACTTAAAACATAAAATACCGAGCCCACAGCAAACACTGCAGTTACAGCGATAATAATCCATTTACCCTGCCAGATAGCGGTGAATAGCTCACGCAAGTCGATTTCGTCATCGGCGGCCTGACGTTGTTGAGTAACATTTTCAGTCATGGTTTTCCTTAAGGTGACTAGCTCGCACAGCGAGCAGTAACTAGCCGGTACAACCGGCGGTCACTAGTTGCCTGGGGCAACGGTAACTTTTTAACGGCAGTAACTAGCTGGCTGCGCCAGCGGTAACGGTTGCCGCAGGCAACTCGTCACTGCTGCATAAGCAGCTAGTCACCGCTTCAGATTAAAACGAATTCAGCGCGGCTAGAGCTACTGCACTCTGATAGAAAATCTGTGTTACCTGCGCCCACAGGCTAAGATTATCTTTATACTCAGTATCCAGCGGCACTATAATAGTGTCACCAGGTTTGAGCTCTCCTCTAGATACGGCAAACCAACTGTTTGTTGGCACCATAACAGACCCATCGGCACGAATAACATAAGTTCGCTCAGCATCTGCCCGTTTGCGAGTACCACCAGCAAGATTAAGGTATTGTGTTACAGATAAAG
This sequence comes from Gammaproteobacteria bacterium HGW-Gammaproteobacteria-15, assembly GCA_002840125.1. Taxonomy (GTDB): domain Bacteria; phylum Pseudomonadota; class Gammaproteobacteria; order Enterobacterales; family Alteromonadaceae; genus Alishewanella. Next base: position 6,628 of record PGZF01000002.1, on the reverse strand, counting down.
CCGCGTCGAAGCGATGTGTGCCTGCGTGTTGCACTTCACCGACAACCGAAATTGCCCGGTTAATTCGTGGTACATATAGCCGGTCACCATGTTCAACTGTAATATCGAAGGCAGGATTGGCTGCTATAGCCTGTTCAAGATCAATTACCAGTCTGCCTAAAGGTTTTATAGTCTCAATTTCCTTAATCATTAGCATTGCATCAGCAGGAGCTATCTGAGTACTTTGAGCTGTGAGTGCCCTGGTGGCGACATCCGATTTTAGCTGTTCCAATAATTTTGCGTACTGAATAGCTTCTTTCTCTTTTATTTGCTCGCGGGTAAATACTGAACCAAAAACAAAAGCGCTATCGGTAACACCGCCTGCACGTGCCAGTATCTGGGATAAGGTTTCGCCTTGCTGCACTATGTAGGTTCCCGGAAACCTGACTTCACCTTCAAGCGTTATTTCGCGTTGATTAGTCCAATTCGGTACACTAAAAACATTCAGCCTATCGCGGTTTTGTAAAGAAACGTTTGCTTCATTGTTATTTGCCAGAACTTCCTGCAAATTGAGTTTTTTATGGCTTACTTCTACACCATTACGGCTGTCAGCCTGCTTAACTACCCGGCTTAACTCAGCACGGCTTATATAAGCAGAATCAGTTAAACCACCTGCTGCGCTGATAAGATCTGCAACTTTGGCGCCAGAGCTTAATGGATATTCTCCCGGCACCCTGACTGCCCCCGCAACAGATACAGTGGCAATATAGTTGTTGCTACGCGACTGCAACCTTAACTGTTGTAGTACTGGGTAAAGCAATTCCGTACGATTAAGGTGTTGGCTTAATAGCAATACTTTGTTATCGCTAAATACTGTCGCAAATAACTGTTTTAACTCTGCCGTTAGCAGTTGCTGCTGCTCTTTGTCCGACAGTTGCTCGTTATAAGTTCTTTGCATTTCATTTACTGGAATTTCTTTCGGCAAAATATCTTTGTCTTGCTCTAAAATCAACTCAAACGCATTTGTAGTTAAATCTGCCATCAGCCAGCGTTGCTCGAAATTCAGCTCCAGCTTTTCCATGATAATTTCACGTAATTTGCTATTTAGCTTGGCTCGTTCATAAGCTTGATCGGCATAATGGAACAGCAGAATACGATCGCGTGGCGCAAGGGCAATGTCATCGGCACTACCTGGTGCCGCGATGGCTTTTGCCGGGCTAAAATGTAATAAATCCGTGATGGTCCCCGGCGTTGTTTCCCGCACTATTAATGCGTAATCTAAATCTGCTGTAGGTAACAAATCGGACCAGTGGTTACGGATAAGATCAGTAACTTTTAAACCACTTTGCCAGGCATAAAACCCTGGGCGGGCGGCGGCACCAGCAATAATAATTTGATTTTCTGCCTGAAGCGAGGCGGCATCAACCCGCAGTACATCACCGGCCTGAACACGCAATTGCTGGAATGATGCCTTAGTCAGGTCAAGATTTTGCAAAGTACGTACGCTATTGTCAAAACGCTCGAGCACAGCAGCTTTTGGATATGCACCAGCTTTGGAGCCGCCAGCCATTGCAAGTAAATCCGATAAGGTGTCCCCGGCTTTTACTTCATATATAGCAGGGCGCTTTACTTCACCACGCACCTCTGCTAATGCTTTTACAGGGGCGACAAAGACGACATCACCGTGCTGTAAATGCACGTCATCTTTATTGCTACCTTTTAACAAAAGATCATAGAGATCAAACTGAGCAACAACCTTGCCGGAGCGATTTACTGAAATCTCCCGCAAACTACCAATATCTGATACACCACCGGCAACAAATAAAGCCTGCGTTACCGTGGTAAGCGCTGATACCGCATAAGCACCAGGATATTTTGCTTCACCGGCAACAAATACGTTTATCGTGCGTAGCGGCCCCATACTAACCGCAGCCTCCACACCAATACTTGCTTGCCTAACACGATCAGATATTAAAGCCGCGGCCTGAGCAAAATTTAAGCCACCAACAGTAACCGGGCCAACATCGGGCACCAGTACTTTACCATCGCGGCTAACTTTTAGGCTGACTTCGCTGCTTTGTTTGCCATATAGCTGAAGTAATAATTCATCATCCGCGCCTAAAATGTAGCTATCAGGTACTGGCATTGCAGACACCGGTGCGAAGGTACTTATTTCAGCATCAAAGAGCCGTAAACCAAACCGTTCTGGTTCGTTTTTCTTAGCACGCTTATTATCTGATTCTTTACTATTCTCAGTATCCCGACGTTTTTGAGTTAATGGTTCAACCGGTGTGTTGCTTTCTGTATTTTTACTACCCGAAGACTGGCGTAGTAACGACACATCAAAACCATATTGCTTTGCTAAACGCTCCTGCTCAGCTCGTGGCAATTGTTTAAATTGTTCAAGCATAGCTGGTGATGGCGTAACAGATTGAGCGGCAACGCTTCCTATAGATCCGATACTTAAGCCTATGGCTAAGCAGGCAAACTTAACAAATTTAAGCACCCGTAAACTCCAGTGTTGTTATTGATCCTGACGGCTTAATTTAGTGGCTTCAGGCACGCTACCGCCATTAGGTTACAGCACCCTAATGCCTGATAGTAAAAGCCTTGTTATAAAATGCCGCCGTTAAAGCAACGGCTATGACCACAGCATTGGCAAAAAACTGCGAAATTTTACCGTTTTTTTGCTGATTAATCGAATCTTATCGCGCTTTTATGCTTTATCATTGTTCGTCTGTATGCTTTTTAGCCACTATCTGTTGGTTATCTACCGCTGCAGTTACCCACTGGCCTAGCATACTGATCAAAATAATGCTGCGTTTATCGCCATCAGCGGTGTCGAACACTGCCTGCAGCCCACTGAATGGGCCATTAACAATGCTGACTTCGTCACCTTTTTTTAAGCGACAATCTGCAACCTGCTGTTTTAGGGTAATTTGCTGCTGCGTAAGTAACTGCACCAGCGCATTAGGTGCTGTTGCCAGCTGATTGCCAAAACGGACAAAATCGCTGATGCCACGGGTAGCGCGAATAGCCCGCATATTAAGCTGCTCACTGTTGCCGATATGCAAAAAAAGATAACGCGGAAACAGCGGTTCAGTAACCTGCTGCCACTTATTGCCGCGCAGTTTTTGCAGTGATATTTGCGGCAAAAAGGAATTGTAGCCCTGATTGGCCAGATGCTGTTGAGCCCGCAGTTCTTGTCGCGGCTTGCAGTACAGCAAATACCATTGATTAGCTGATATGTTCACGGCCTGTTGCCTTGTTGTTGCAGATACCAAAGTACTGTTTTACGCAAACCACTGCTAAAGCTTTCGGCAGGCTGCCAATGCAGCTGCTGCTGGATTTTGCTGGTGTTTACCGCATAACGTACGTCGTGGCCAGGGCGATCGGTTACGTGAGTGATCAGTGATGAGTGTTTAGTGTTTAGTGGATAGCCGCGCTGGTGCATGGGGGCTAGTTCGTCCAGCAAGGCACAGATGGTTTGTACTACTTCTATATTTTGTTTTTCGTTATTGCCGCCAATGTTGTAAGTTTCACCTACTTTGCCTTCAGTTACCACCTTGTACAGCGCACAGGCGTGGTCGTCTACAAATAACCAGTCGCGAATTTGTTCGCCTTTGCCATACACCGGTATTGGCTGGCCGCTTAGCGCTTTGTTAATAGTGTTGGGAATAAGCTTTTCTGCATGCTGCCAGGGGCCATAATTATTGGAGCAATTACTAACAACTACCGGCAGGCCATAGGTGCGATGCCAGGCACGTACCAGATGGTCACTGGCGGCTTTGCTGGCCGCATAAGGGCTGCTTGGCGCATAGGCTGTTTGCTCGGTAAAAGCCGGGGCCGCTAATGTCGCTAAATCGCCATAGACTTCGTCAGTTGAAATATGATGAAAGCGAAATGCCTGCTGCTGGTTAGCATTAAGCGCTTGCCAGTAGTGCCTGCTGGCTTCAAGCAAAGCAAAAGTACCGTTAATATTGGTATCAATAAAAGCCGATGCACCGGCTATGGAACGGTCGACATGGCTTTCGGCCGCCAGATGCATAACTGCTGAAGGCTGATAACGGGCAAATATCTGTTGCAGGGCATTAAGATCGCAAATATCCAACTGCACAAAATGGTACCGATCTGAGTGTTCTATTTCAGCCAGTGCTGCAGGCTTGGCGGCGTAAGTAAGCTTATCCAGATTAACCACGGTATAAGCGGTATTGTTAAGCAAATAACGGATAAGCGCTGAGCCAATAAAGCCACAGCCGCCGGTGATAAAAATAGTCATGCGTCTCCTGAGGCAAGTTGCTGCAGTGCGGCTTGCCACTGCGGTGCTGCGATAGCGAATGTAGCGCAAAATTTATTGCAGTCAAGTACTGAGTTGGCAGGCCGCGAGGCCAGTGTCGGCCAGCTTTCGCTGTTAATGCTCTGAAGATTAACCTTAAGCTGATGCGCGGCAAAAATAGCTTCGGCAAACTGGTACCAGCTTACTGCCGGGCTGCCAGCCAGATGATAAATACCATAAGCTAAGCTGCCCTGCTGCTGATAGCGTTGCAACAGTTGCAGTGTTATAGCGGCAAGATCACCGGCGTAAGTAGGGCAACCGAATTGATCATTAACTACCTGAATTATCCGGCCGCGTTGTGCCAGCTTTAGCATAGTGCGGTAAAAGTTATGGCCAAATTCACTAAATAGCCAGCTGGTACGCAAAATAACGTATTTACTGCAAGAGGCCTGTATGGAGTGCTCGGCCTGTAACTTAGAACCGCCATACACATTAAGCGGTGCGGCAATATCTTGCTCTGTATAGGCTTTATTGCTTTGGCCGTTAAACACATAATCGGTAGAGAACTGCAGCAATAAGCTGTTGTACTGCTGGCAAAGCTGAGCCAGTTGCCCTACAGCAGTGGCATTAACCGCAATGCAGGTGGTAGCTTGCTGCTCGGCGTTATCAACTGCGGTATAAGCAGCGCAATTTATTACTACATCCGGGCGGTACTGTGCCATGACAGTTACAACAGCACTGATATCGGTAATATCCAGCTGGCTGCGGTTTAGCGCCAGGTACTGAAACTGTTGCGGCTGTTGTAGCTGTTTCATCAGGGCCAGCCCCAGTTGGCCATTAGCGCCAAGTAATAACAGCTTCATGCCAGTGCTGCGGTAAAGCTGGGTGCTGCGGCATCTTTTGCCGACAACAACTGTGGTGGTGCTGGCCAGGTAATGGCCAGCTGTGGGTCATTCCAGCAAAAACTGGCTTCATCGGCGGCATTATAGTAACTGCTGGTTTTATAGATTACGTCGGCAACGTCTGACAGCACCAGAAAACCATGGGCAAAGCCCGGTGGCAGCCACAATTGTTGCGCGTTATGCTCAGATAACACTACGCCCTGCCATTGGCCAAAGGTGGCTGAATTTTTGCGGATATCTACGGCAACGTCATAAATTTCGCCGCGCAGCACGCTGACAAGTTTGCCCTGGGGTTGATTGCGCTGAAAATGCATACCCCGCAACACTCCTTTTACCGAGCGTGACCAGTTGTCCTGCACTAACGTCTCTGTGATACCAGCGTTAGAGTAGGTAACAGCGCGAAAGCTTTCCTGAAAAAAGCCGCGTTCATCGCTATAACGCTGTGGCTGCAACAGTAAACAACCGGCTAAACGGCTAGGTGTAATATTCATTGGCTTGCTGTGTTAGTAAAACGGGCGCCGATTATACCGTATCGGCGCCATAACTGCCGGTAAAAGCTGGCGGATAAAACTAAGCGCCAGCGATTTACAGCCGTAAATCGCTGTCGGTAGCACTAAGTACGTATTTTAAATCGTACAACACACCGCTGGGTTTACTGAAGGCTCTGATACCTTCGGCTCCCAGTTCACGGAATTGTTTATGGCCAACGGCCAGTATTACTGCATCGTAGCTGCCCTGCTCTGGCTGCTGCACCGGCGTAATACCGTATTCGTGCTGGGCTTCGTCTGCGTCTACCCAAGGGTCAAATACGTCGGCTGTAACACCATACTCTTTTAGCTCGGCTAAAATATCCACTACCTTGGTGTTACGGATATCGGGGCAGTTTTCTTTAAAGGTTAAACCCATAATTAATACTTTGGCACCGGCCACATGCACGCGGCGTTTTACCATAGCTTTTACCAGCTCGCTTACCACATAGCGGCCCATACTGTCGTTAATACGCCGCCCGGCCAGGATAACCTCGGGGTGATAGCCAATGGCCTGAGCTTTATGAGTTAGGTAGTAAGGGTCTACCCCTATACAGTGGCCGCCAACCAAACCCGGCCGAAACGGCAGAAAGTTCCATTTGGTGCCTGCTGCCAGCAGTACTTCTTCGGTATCAATACCCAGCTTGTTAAAGATTACCGCCAGCTCGTTTATCAGCGCGATATTTAAGTCGCGCTGGGTGTTTTCAATCACTTTGGCGGCTTCCGCCACCCGGATTGAGCTGGCTTTATAAGTACCGGCAGTGATAATGCTGCCGTACAGCTTATCAACAAATTCGGCTATGTCTGGCGTAGAGCCCGAGGTGACTTTTTTAATCGTGGTAACTCGGTGCTCTTTATCGCCCGGGTTTATCCGCTCGGGGCTGTAGCCGGCGAAAAAATCGACATTATATTTAAGCCCGGATACCCGCTCGATTACCGGAATA
>PGZF01000001.1:749236-1496781 GCA_002840125.1 Gammaproteobacteria bacterium HGW-Gammaproteobacteria-15 | reverse complement strand
GCAGCTGCTGCAGCGTGAGGCGGGGAGTATCAGCCGGACGGCGAACTTCTTCCGCTTAGGCGGGCATTCGTTACTGGCTGCCAGAATGGTGGCGGCGATCAGCCGGCATTTGGGCTGCCAGTTGGGTGTCGCCCAGGTATTTAAAACCCCGGTGTTGGCAGATCTGGCTGATATTGCTGAACGTTTGCCACAAACGACCGCCAACACCGTACTGCAGCGACAACCGGCAGATGCGTTGATCCCGTTGTCTTACGCCCAGCAGCGGTTATGGCTGGTCGATCAGTTGGAAGGCAGCAGTGCGCATTACAATATGCCTTTTGCTTACCGTCTGCAGGGTGGGCTGAATATCGCCGCGTTGCAAGCCGCATTTTTACAACTGGTGGAACGCCATGCCATTTTGCGTACCCATATTATAAAGACCGCAGAAGGACCGCTGCAGCGCCGCTTCAGTGCTGCAAATTATCGTACTGAAGTCATTGATTTGCGTCAGGATCCAGCAGCGGATGCTGCGTTGGCGCAGCTACTGCAAACTTATGCCAGCCAGCCTTTTGATCTGGGTGCAGATTATTTGCTGCGTAGCGGCATTATTCAACTGGCGGATGCGTCGCATGTTCTGGCGTTTACATTGCACCATATTGCCGCCGATGGCTGGTCTGTCGGCCTGTTCCAGCAACATCTGTCCACCTTGTATCAGCAGAACTGTCAGGGTGAAAACACATTGCCGGATCAAACCGCGCTGCAATACGCCGATTTTGCGCATTGGGAGCAAGTGTGGCTGACGCCGGAACGTCTGCAGGTGCAGCAGCAATATTGGCTGACACAGCTCGAAGGCATGCCACAGCTGCATAGTTTACCGCTTGATTATAACCGGCCAGATAAACCGGCTTTTGCCGGCAGCAGCTGTCAGCGCCAATTGGCCACTGCGGATCTGCAACGTTTTCATGCGTTATGCCAGCAGCACGGCGCCAGTTTGTATATGGGGTTGCAGGCGGCATTGGCATTATTACTGGCCCGCTTAAGTCAGCAGAGTGATATTGTTATTGGCACGCCAGTCGCTAACCGCGAGCAGCCTGAACTGGAACAGATGCTGGGGTTCTTTGCCAATACGCTGGTGATGCGACTGCAATGCGACAACGAGATGAATTTTAGCCAGTTACTGCAGCACAGTCGTCAAGTAGCGCTTGATGCTTATCAGCACCAGCAGTTGCCATTTGATCAACTGGTTGCACAACTGCAAAAAGAACGCAGCGCGGCCTTTGCACCATTATTTCAGATCATGTTGGTGTTACATAACCAACAACACGGCACATGGCAGTTACCCGGACTGCAACTGAGCGAACAAGAACAGCTGTTGTCGCACAGCAAGTTTGATTTGATGTTATCTGTTGCCGAACAAGCCAATGGTTTAGAGATTATCTGGGAATACAACAGCGATATTTTCGCCTCTGCCACTATTGCGGCCTGGGCGGACAGCTTGCTGCATCTGCTGCAACAGGTCACACAGCACAGCACCCAGTTACTGCCCGAGATAGCTTTGCTGGGTAACGCGCAACAACAGCAATTGTTGCAACTTGCGCAGGGCATGCCGACGGACGTGACTGCAGATATTGCCGCTTTGGTACGGCAACAGGTCCGGCTGCGGCCTGATCACATTGCCGTGCGGATGGGCGCTGAGCAACTGACCTACCGTGAATTGGAACAAGGCGCGAACCGCTATGCGCATTGGCTGACACAGCAGGGCGTGCTACAAGGTGATATTGTTGCCTTATGCCTGGATCGCAGTATCAGCCAGATCCTGGCAGTACTGGCCGTGTTAAACCTGGGGGCGGTGTACTTACCGCTAGATGCTGAATTACCGGCAGAGCGGCTGGCGTTCATCCTGCAGGATGCGCAGCCGGCACTCCTGCTCACTGAGCAGCGGTTTAGCCAGAACTTCCGTCCGGATATGGCCATCCAGTTCCTGGACGATAGCGCCGTACAGGCGCAACTTGCTATCGAGCAGTCGACACCGCCACAGCTGAGCCGAGAGATTGCCACAACAGATTTGGCTTATATTCTGTATACCTCAGGGACTACCGGTCAGCCCAAAGGTGTCTGTCAAACGCAAGGCACTTTATTGCATCTGGTCGAGGCGCAAAAAGAATTGGGCCAGGCTGAGGTGTTGAATACCCTGCAATTTACCCCGCTGACTTTTGATGTCTCGGCGCAGGAGCTGGTAACCGCCTGGGCGACCGGCAGTTGTTTACAATTGATCAGTTCTGAGCAGAAAAATGATTTGGTGCAGCTGGCGCAATTGGTACAACAGCTGGATATTCAAAGGCTGTTTTGCCCGCCCGCGGTATTTTCGCTATTGGCTGAGCAGGCGCTCAGTCAGCAGTTGCCGTTACCGGCGCTGCAACAGGTTATCGTTGCCGGTGAAGCCTTGTTTATCACTGAGCCGATCAGTCTGTTTATGCAGCAACATGCCAACTGTCAGTTATGGAACCATTATGGTCCGACCGAAACGCATGTGGTTACGGTAGAGCACGTCAGCCAACTGCAAGTTGGCCAATACGCCGCCATCGGTTTGCCGGTTGGCCAGAGCCACTGTCTGATCCTGGATGAACGCCAGCAACTGGTGCCGCGTGGGGCTGTAGGCGAACTCTATGTCGCCGGGCCAGGTGTGGCGCGTGGTTATCTTAACTTGCCCCAGTTGAGTGCCGAACGTTTTGTCCGTCTTGATGGCCATGCCGGCATATTTTATAAAACAGGCGATTTAGTGCGTTGGCGTGGCGACAATAAATTGCAGTATTTCGGGCGTAGTGACGACCAGGTGAAAGTCCGCGGTTTCCGCGTTGAGCTGTCTGATGTCACTGTCGCGCTAAACCAACTCCCCCAAGTGGAGCAAGCCTGTGTTATTTGCCTGCCGGATGCCGCTCAACATCAACAACTTGTGGCCTATCTGGTGCTGGCTGCCGGAACTGAGTGGCAGACCGACTCTGCCAGCAACCTGCGCTCGCAGCTAAAAACCTTGTTACCGGCTTATATGATCCCAGCGGTGTTGATGCCGATATCAGCATTACCCTTAACCGCTAACGGCAAAGTCGATAAACGTGCGTTACCATCGCCACAGTTTACCCAACACAGCACCGACACTGTCGCCGCAGAAGGTGATATTGAGCTGCAATTGCAACGACTATGGGCAGAGTTGCTAAAACTACCACCAGAGCAGATTAGTGTGGACAGCAGCTTTTTTGCCCTGGGTGGGCATTCGTTACTGGCCACCCGGTTGCTGATGCTGATCCAGCGTGCCTTGGGCATTGAACTGGCACTGCGCACAGTGTTTGAGCATGACAGTATCAGGCAATTGGCGCGTGTCATTGGCCAACGCCAGCCAGAAACTGCGCTACCCGCTCTGACCGTCTGTACCGAAGAGCAGCAGTTGGTTGAGCTGTCCTTTGCTCAGGAACGTCTGTGGTTTATGCAGCAAATGTCGCCGCAGGCCAGTCAGTACAATATGCCGCTGGCAATGCGTATTCGCGGCCCGTTGCAACTGACAGCTTTGCAGCAGGCACTTGACACCTTACTGCAACGGCACCAGTCATTGCGCACCCGCTACCTGGAACAAGACGGCCAGGTCTGGCAGCAAGTAATGCCGGGCAAAACTATTGCCCTGGTGCTGCGCGACTACACTGAGTTGGCGCCAGATCACGCCCAGGCAATTACGCATGCCATCGATCAACTGGCGGCTAAGCCCTTTGCGTTAGATACAGATATATTACTGCGTGCAGAGGTGTTATCGCTTGGGGCAACCGATCATGTGTTGTTGCTGTGTATGCACCATATTGCGACTGACGGCGCGTCGCTGGGTATTTTCCTGCAGGACTTGCAGCAACTTTATCAGGCAGCTTGTCAGCAACAAATGCTAACACTTGAGCCTTACCAAGTGCAGTACCGCGACTATGCCAGCTGGCAACGGCGTAATGCAACCGTGCAACTGCAACAGACGCAGCAGTATTGGCGTCAGCAGCTGCAGGGTATTCCTGCGGTACACAGTTTGCCGCTGGACAGGCCCCGCTCGGCGCAACATAACTACCGGGGTGGTGTCTGGTCACAGGTGATCCCTGCGGCGGAACTGCGCTTATTAAAGCAACTGGCCAGACGATACCAGGTATCTGATTTTATGCTGTTGCATGCCGTATTCAGTGTATTGCTGGCGCGGCTTGGCAACGACAGCGATGTGGTAATAGGTACACCGTTGGCACAACGCAACCAGCCGGAATTAAGCCGGTTAATGGGCGTGTTTCTTAATACGCTGGTGCTGCGGCTTGATTTGTCTGCCAACCCAAGCCTGGTGCAGCTACTGCAGCAGGTTAAAGCGGTGCAACTTGATGCGCATCAGCATGCCGCCATGCCATTTGAAAAGCTGGTAGAAATGTTGAATCCACAGCGCAGCCTGACCCATACGCCGCTGTTTCAGATCATGCTGAACTACAACAATAATGAGCAACAACCGTTCAGTTTGTATCAAACTGAGGTAGAAATGCTCAGCCTGGGCGAAGTGCAAAATAAGTACGACCTTACCCTGTACGCCGATGACAGTAGCGGTGAGCTGATTTTAAACTGGGTATATGATGCGAATTTGTTTGAAGTTTCGTCGATCCAGCTGGCAGCCACCCAGTTTGGTTATTTACTGAACCAGGTGCAGCAAGCGCCGGAAACGCCGGTGCTGTCTCACAGTTGGGGTACCTCCTGGCCACAGCCTGAAGCGGGGCAACCGTTAGCGGCATCGTCAATACCGGCGTTATTCAGTGTTATTGCCCGGCAGAACGCCCAGCGCACCGCCTTGCAACACGGTGATCAGAAAATGAGCTACGCGGCGCTTGAGCAGCTAAGTAACCAGTGGGCAGCATACCTGCAGCAATATTATGCGCTAAGCGCGGGTTGCCGGGTGGCAATAGCGATGCCGCGTGATCTGCAGCGCGTAGTGGCTATTCTGGCTGTGGTGAAATGTGGTGCTGCCTACGTGCCGTTGTCGACAGAATTACCGGCGGCCCGCGTTAACTATATGGCGCAGGCGGCTGATGTCAGTTTGGTGCTGAGCAGCTCAGCACTGGCCACGGCCTACCAGTGGCCGGCGCAAGTGCCGCAATTAATTACTGATAACGCCGATTTTATCCAGGCTGTGACGCAGTGCGACACCCAAATGCCGGATTACAGCCGTATCACTGCAGATAGCGCGGCACATGTTATTTTTACTTCGGGTTCAACCGGCCAGCCCAAGGGGGTTGCGGGTACGCATGTTGCTACTCTTAACCGTGTGTTGTGGATGAGCGCAGAATACCCGTTTGGTCAGGACGAACAGTGTTGTCACATTACTTCTATGGCGTTTACCCGTGCCGTGTGGGAGCTGTGGTTGCCGCTGTTGTCTGGCCAGACCCTGCACCTGATTGACCGTGCTGACGTAAAAGAGCCGGCAGCACTCTTTGCCCGTTTGCAACAACAGCAGATCTCCCGCCTGGTTACGGCGCCATCATTACTGCGCAGTATGCTGGAGTATCAACAACAAAAAGGCCTGTCGCTGAACGCACTGCGTTACTGGTTTGTCAGTGGTGAGCCGCTGCCGGCTTCACTGGCCAGCCAGGCCATTGCCGATTTGGCACCGGCAGAGCTGATTAACTTGTACGGCTCTACTGAAGTTATGTCAGACATCAGTTATTACAATGTCAGCCGCCGTGGCACCGCTGCCAGCATGTATGTCCCCATAGGACAGGCCATCAGCAATACTCAGCTGCTGTTATTGGATCAACAACAACAACCGGTGGCTGATGGGGCTATAGGTGAAATTGTGGTCAGCGGCAGCAATCTGGCGCTGGGTTATCTGGCACAGCCGGAGCAAACGGCAGAAAAGTTTATCCAGACGCCGGTGGGCCGGGTATACCGTACCGGTGACTTGGGTCGGTTCGATTGGCAGGGACAGTTGCACTGTCTGGGCCGAATGGATGATCAAATAAAAATCCGCGGCTACCGCATTGAGCTGGGCGAAATTGAAGCGCAATTACTGCAGGACGATGACGTACGCAATGCGGTGGCAAAAGTGGTTGGCGGCGCTGAGGATAAACAGCTTATCGCTTATCTGTTAACCGACAGTACCGAGCAGGAACAGTTGATCGCGCGGTTACGCCAGCAGTTATCACAGCAACTGCCCGACTATATGCAGCCGGTGTATTACCACTGTATGGCCCAGTTTGCCTTACGACCAAACGGTAAAGTGGACCGCCACCAGTTGCCAGAGGTGAATTGGCAGCAAAGCCGCGCCTATCAGGCTCCGCAGGGGGATACAGAGCAGCGGCTGGCGACGATATGGGCGCGGTTGCTGCGCCTGGAGCAAGTGGGCCGGGACGATAATTTCTTTCGTATTGGTGGTCACTCCTTATTGGCGACCCGTTTGGTTAATGCGATTTTTGCCGAGTTTGCTACAGAACTGACAGTTAAAACCATCTTTGAAGCCAATACAGTGGCCTTGCTCGCTATCGCAATTGAACAGACGCAACCTGCACAGCAGCAAGCGGTGCTGCGAGCACTGCAGCACCCGGATAATAAGGCGGTTTTATCCTACGCCCAGCAGCGGATGTGGTTTATGCATCAGTTGGATGGTGACAGTGGTAACTATAATATTCCGATGTCGTATCAGCTACGCGGTGCGCTGGACTATAACTGTCTGCAAAAGGTATTCAGCACCATTTTTGCCCGCCATGCCACGTTGCGCACCCGCTTTATCGAGCAGGATGGCGTACCACTGCAATTGCTCCAGCCAGATGCTGATTTTGTCTTGGCGGTAACGGATTTAACCAGCCTGCCTGAGGTGCAGCGGCAACAACAGCAACAACAGCTTGCGTTGGCTGAGGCGAATACGGCCTTTGATTTGCAGCATGACCTGATGCTCAGGGTAAAACTGCTGAAAATAGCTGATGACGAGCATTTTTTGCTGATGACAGTACACCATATCGTTGCCGATGGCTGGTCGATGGGCTTGCTGGCAGAAGAGTTTGTCCGTTTGTATGACGCCTTTAGCCAGGGCATGGACAACCCGTTAGCGGCACTGCCGGTACAATATGCCGATTTTGCTGTCTGGCAGCGCGAATGGCTGGCTGGCGACATGCTGCAACAACAGGTGAATTTCTGGCGTCAGGCACTGACAGGGGCGCCGGCGGTGCACAATCTGCCGTTAGACAATGCCAGGCCCGTTAGCCAGACCTACAACGGAGCCTGGCTCGATGCCAACCTGGATCTGACGACAACTGAGCAGTTAAAGCAACTGGCACAACAGCATGATGTGACCTTGTTTATGCTGTTGCAAACCGCCTTTGCCGTGCTGGTTAGCCGGTTAAGTAATGAAACTGATATTGTTATGGGCAGCCCGGTAGCTAACCGGCGGCGGGATGAGCTGAACCATCTGGTGGGCTTCTTTGTTAACACGCTGGTGCTGCGTAACGACTTTGCTGCAGATCCGACGTTTAGCAGCGCTTTGGTACAGGCGCGTCAGACGCATCTGAATGCACAAAGCAATCAGGATGTGCCGTTTGAACTACTGGTGGAGCAGCTGAATCCGCAACGTAGCATGAGCTACAGCCCGTTATTTCAACTGATGTTTGTGTTACACAATAACCAGCAGGTCGAGGCAGACTCGCAACAGCTCGATATTGAAGCGCAGCGCAGCCGGGCAGCACTGGCCAAATTTGACCTTACGTTGATCGCCACAGAAACGGATACCGGCCTGCAGTTTAACTGGGAATACAACACCGACTTATTTGCCGGGCAAAGTATCACCCGCTTTAGCCGCTGTTTCATGCACTTGTTGCACAGCATTATTGATAACCCGGCCTGTGCGGTATCAAGGTTGGCACTGGCCAGTGACGTGTTGGTCGAGCAAGCGCCTTCGGCATTGCCTGCGGGTATCGACAGTATCAGTCAGTGGATTGAGCAGCAGGTTAGGCGTACGCCAACCGCCACTGCGCTGATTGCCGGGCAACAGCAATACAGTTACCTGGAACTGGATCAGCTGTCGAATCAACTGGCGCGCTGGTTACGGCAGCAGGGCGTTAGTCCAGCAGATCATGTCGGCGTTATGTTGCCGCGCAGCGCTGAGGTGGTGCTGGTATTCGTAGCACTGTTAAAGCTTGGCGCAGTCTATACGCCGCTTGACGCTAAAGCTCCGGTAGAGCGTTTGCAGCAGATCATTGACAATGCCGGCATAAAACGCTTACTCACCACGGCAGAGCTACAGCGGCCTGAGCTTAGCCTGCCTGACATTAGCAATGTACAACGGCTGAGCTTCAGTATTAGCCAGTTGCAGGCATTTGCATCCGGTGCTTTAGATGATGTCGGCCATAGTGCGGAGCAAGCCGCCTATTTGATCCACACCTCCGGCTCTACCGGCACGCCCAAAGGTGTGCTGGTGCCGCACCGTACCCTATTGGCGTTGCTGGCTCATCAGCAGCAGGGCGCGGCCCGCTTGGCTACAGCTATGCCCACTTTGATGTTCTCATCCTTGCAATTTGATGTGTCGGTGCAGGAAATGGTGACGGCATTAACCACCGGCAGTGCGCTGGTGCTGGCAGATGAAGAGAGCCGACTGGATATGCCCAGGTTGATCAGCCTGTTGCAGCAACACCATATCGGCCGGATCTTTATGCCTTATGCTGTGCTACAGGTATTGGCGCACGCGGTACTTAGCAGTAACAGCCAGCTCAGAGACTTGCAGGTACTGGTTACGGCCGGCGAGCAACTGCGTATAACACCCGAGATCCGGCAATTATTTCAACAGCAACCTCAGGCGTGGCTGGTAAATCATTATGGTCCGTCAGAAACGCATGTTACAACTGAATGTGTGCTTAGTTCACCAGCAAACGATTGGCCATTATTACCGCCCATTGGTGCGGCAGTTGCCGGCACCAGTATCTGTGTACTGGATCAACATCAACAACCGGTGCCGCCGGGTGCCGTAGGCGAGCTGTATCTGGGCGGCGATTGCCTGGCTATCGGTTATGTCGGTGCTGCTGAATTAACGGCTGAGCGCTTTGTACAGTTACAACTGAATGGCCGCACGGCACGCTGGTATCGTAGCGGTGATTTAGTGCGGCTAAACCATCAGGGCCAGTATGATTATCTGGGGCGTGCCGATCAGCAGCTGAAAATCCGCGGCTTCCGGGTCGAGCCGGGTGAAATAGAACACTGTATTTTGAGTTATCCGCAGATCAGTGATGCGACGGTATTGTTGCAAAGCTCTGCCCATGGCAAGCACCTGGTGGCGTATTTTGTCAGCGCGGCGGCTGAAGCCGTTGATCCCATGCTGTTACAGCAGCATCTGGCCGGTAAGTTGCCGGATTATATGTGGCCCAAAGGTTGGATGCAGTTAAGCGCCATCCCACTCACCGGCAATGGCAAAGTCAACAAAGCTGCGTTGCCAGCTATAGTGTGGCACACAGAGATTGAGGGTGAACAAGCGCAGAGCGATACCGAAATTGAGTTAGCGCAGTTGTGGCAGTCGTTGTTGCCAGGTGCGGTGGTACTGCGCCACAGTGACTTCTTTGCGCTGGGTGGTCATTCATTGCTGGCTATGCGGTTGGTGACGGCAGTGCGTACACAGTTTACCGTGGAGTTCAGTATCCGCCAGGTGTTTGAAGCCCCGGTGCTAAGCGCGATGGCGCAGCTGATCACGAAGGGCCGTCATCTGAGCAATCATGCTCTGAGTGCCACCACGGCGGTGGGTGATAAGGTGGCGTTGTCGTTCTCGCAGCAGCGGTTATGGTTTATTGATCAGTTGGAGCAAGGCAGCGCTAACTACAACGTGCCGGCCCGCTATCAGTTTGACGGTGAGCTGGATGTTGACGCGCTGGATCAGGCCCTGCAATTGCTGGTGGCGCGCCACCATACGTTACGTACGGTGTTCCGTGATGACGGTGATGGGCCGTATCAACAGGTACTGAGCGATGCCGAATTTAGTTTATCGCAACTGGATTTATCGGCGCTGCCAGAGGCAGAGCAGCAGAGTGCGCTGGAGCAGTGGCTGGCCCGTGATACGGCGACGCCGTTTACGCTAAGTTCAGCGCTGATGTTACGCGGTTGTGTTATTCGCCTTGCACCACAGCGGCATATTCTGTCGCTGTGCCTGCACCATATTGCCTGTGACGGTTGGTCGTTTGGCATACTGGAGCGGGAGTTAGCCCAGAGCTATAACGCGCTGGCAAGTGGTCAGGCTGTACAACTGAGCGCGTTGAGTGTGCAGTACAGCGACTTTGCCCGCTGGCAGAGTGAGCAACTGCAGGGAGAAGCCTTTATGCGGTTAACGCAATACTGGCACAAACAACTGCAAGGCTTGCCGCAAGTGCATAACCTGCCGCTGGATAAACCGCGCCCTGCGGTGCAGCGCTTCCGCGGTAGCCGGGTTAACCTGGTGCTGGATGCAGCGATGCTCAATGAGGTAACGCAACTGGCGCAGCAGCAACAGTCGTCGTTGTTTATGCTGTTGCATACCGCCTTTGCGTTGGTGCTCAGCCGCTACAGTAATGAAACCGATATTGTCATTGGTACACCGGTAGCGGGACGAACGGTGAAAGAGGTGGAGCCGCTGATTGGCTTCTTTGTTAATACCCTGGTACTGCGCCATCAGCTGGACTGGCAGCGTAGTTTTACCGAGCAATTAAGTCACAGCCGTGACATGGTACTCAATGCGTTTGAGCATCAGGAGTTGCCGTTTGAGCTGCTGGTTGAGCAGTTGCAGCCGGAGCGTAGCTTAAGCTACAGCCCGGTGTTCCAGGTGTTGTTTACCTTGCAGAACAACGAGCAGACGGATGTTGAATTCAGTGGCCTTAGCGTCAGCGGTGTGGCACAAAGCCGTGACAGCGCCAAGTTTGATTTAAAGCTGTCGGCGGTAGAGTTTGACGGCGAGTTGCACCTGAGCTTTGAATACAACACCGACTTGTTCCTGCGCCAGAGCATCGAGCGTTTGGCCGGCAGTTACCAGCAGTTGTTAAGCCAGCTGGTAGCGCAGCCACAGTTATCGCTGGCAGGTTATGATTTACTGACCGCACAGGACCGCAGTTTACTTAGCCAGTGGAATGCCACCGGCCATGAGTTTGGCCCGGCCTTGGTGAATACCTTACTGGACGAGGCAATGGCCGCGGTACCGACGGCACTTGCGGTGCATAGCCGTGAAGGCCAGTTGAGCTATCAGCAGTTAACGGCCAGGGTCGATCAGTTAGCTGCGCTGTTGCTTAAGCGCGGTGTGGTGGCCAATGATGTGGTTGCGATTTGTCTGGAGAAGTCGATTGATCTGGTGGTATCGATGCTGGCGGTGCTGCGTGCCGGCGCGGCCTATCTGCCGGTAGATGTGACCTACCCGGATGAGCGATTGCACTATGTGTTGTCGGACTCCGGCGCTGTGCTGGTGCTGGGTCATCAGGCGATGGCACAGCGCTTACCTGAGGGCGTAGCCCAGGTCGCGCTGGATACGGCAGAGGTGCAGGCTGAGCTTGCCGGGCTTACAGGGCTTAGCGCTATGAGCTGGCCGCAGGTTAGTGCGGCGCAACTGGCGTATGTAATTTATACCTCAGGGTCAACGGGGCAGCCCAAAGGTGTGGCCATTACGCATGGCAACCTGAGCAACTATCTGCAGCATGCCAAAGCGCATTATTATGATGCTTCGCTGGCGGGTGCGATTCTGCTGAGCTCTTTTAGCTTCGATGGCACTATCCCGAATCTGTATTTACCGTTACTCACTGGTGGTTGTTTGTACATTGCCGATGAAGGCAACTTGTACCGCAGTGCGGCGCTACACCTGTCTGGCAGTAAGCGGTTATATATTAAAGTGACCCCCACGCAGATGCAGGCGTTGCTGGCAGAGCTGGAAGGCCCGGTCAGCGCCGCGCACAGCCTGATGCTGGGTGGTGAGGAATTTAAGACCAGCCTGTATCAGCAAATGTGCGAGCAGATGCCTGCGGCGAAGATCTTTAACCATTACGGCCCGACCGAAACGACCATCGGCTGTAGTGTGAACCCCTTATCCGAACCCCCTCAGGGTAGCAGTATTGCTATTGGTAAGCCGATAAGTAACACCCGCTTCTACGTGCTGGACAGCACGCAGCAGCTCAGTCCGGTGGGCGCTATCGGTGAGCTCTATGTTGCCGGTGCGGGTGTGGCCGCCGGTTATCTGAACCGGGCGGAGCAAACGGCAGAGCGCTTCAGCGCGGAGTGGGGTCATGCGCAAACAGGCAGCCGGATGTACCGTACCGGCGATTTAGTGCGTTGGCTCAGTGATGGCAGCTTGCTGTTTCTCGGACGGGGTGATCACCAGGTTAAACTGCGCGGTTACCGGATAGAGCTGGGAGAGCTCGAAGCGGCCTTGCTGCAACTGGACGGTGTGGCGCAAGCCGTAGCGGCGGTGAAGGAAGACCGCGCGGGCAGCCAGGTGCTGGTGGCTTATATTGTGCCGGCAACTGGGTGTGCCGGGCGTGTTGAAGTGCTACAGCGTCAGTTGGTGAGCGCGCTGCCGCAATACTTGCTGCCGCAACATATTATCGAAGTCGAGCAGTTTGCCCTGTCGGTCAGTGGCAAGGTAGACCGTAAGGCCCTGCCACTGCCCGAACTGACAGCGGCTGAAGACTATGCCGCGCCGCAGACGCCAATGGAGCAAGCTCTGGCACAGATCTGGTGTCAGGTGCTGAAGCTGGACAAAGTGTCACGCCAGGCGCAGTTCTTTGCGCTGGGTGGTCATTCCTTGTTGGCCATGCGGTTGATCGCGGCTATCCGGCAGCAACTGGCGCTGGAGTTACCGGTACGATTGGTGTTTGAGGCACCGGTGCTGAGCGAGATGGCGCAGCGGTTATCAGAAGCGCAGGGCAGTACGCTGGGCAGTATTATACCGGCAGAAGACTACCAGCAGTTACAGCCGGTGTCTTATGCCCAGCAGCGCATTCTGTTTGTCAGTCATCTGGAGAATGCGCCTGCGCTGTATAACATGCCGTATTGTTATGCACTGGAAGGTCAGCTTAACCTGACGCTGCTGCATGAGGCAGCGGTGCATATTATTGAGCGGCACCACAGTTTGCGCACCTGCTTTGTTGAGACAGCGCAAGGGCAGATGCAGCAGCTGATGAGCAGCGACGGCTTCAGCCTGGAGCTGACAGACTTGAGCATGCACAGTGGTGAGGCCCAGGTTGAGGCGGCAAATGGCTGGCTGAAGCAGGCCAGCCAGTACCACTTTAATTTACAACAGGATGTATTGTGCCGGCTGTATGTGGCTAAGTTGGCGGATGATAAACATTTACTGTTGGTGTTAATGCACCATATTGCCAGTGATGGCTGGTCGATGGGGCTGTGGCTGCGCGAGCTGATTAATGCTTACCGTCAGCGTTATGCAGGGCATGAACTGGCACCTGCGGCGCTGGCTATTCAATACAGCGACTATGCGCGCTGGCAGCGACAGCAACTGGCTGAGCAAGAGTTTGACCGCCAGCTGGGTTATTGGCAGCAGCAACTGGCGGGGGCACCACAGCGGCACAACCTGCCCACCGATAAAGTGCGTCCGGCGGTACAAAGTCTGCGTGGCCACTTTATTGGCAGCGAGGTGTCGTTGGATGTTCTGACCCAGTTGCAGCATATTGGCCAGGCGCACAGTGCCACCTTGTTTATGACATTACAAAGTGCCTTTGCGGCCTTGCTGGGCAGTTGGAGCAATGAGCAGGACATAGTGATGGGCACGGTGGTGGCGAACCGTACGCAACAGCAGACCGAAGCGCTGATAGGCTTCTTCGTTAACACCCTGGTACTGCGAACGGATTTAAGCGACGATCCGAGCTTTAGTGAATTATTGCAGCGTAACCGGGGTATGCACCTGGCGGCGCAGAGTAATCAGGATGTGCCGTTTGAGTTGGTGGTTGAGGCGCTAAAACCCGAGCGCAGCTTAGCCCATAGCCCGTTATTCCAGGTACTGTTTGTGTTGCAGAACAACGAGCAGGTTGCCCTGGAGTTGCCAGAGCTGGCGATTACGCCTTACCAGCGGGACCGGCAGAGCAGCGTGAAGTTCGACCTGACGCTGACGGCAATAACAGACGTCGACGGGCTGTACTTTAGTTGGGGCTATTGCACGGACTTGTTCAGTGAGCGCAGTATCCGCATCGTAGCGGATGCCTTTATGCAATTGCTTGAGCAAATTGCAGCCCGGCCAACGCAAAGGCTGAGCCAGTACACTCTGAGCGCACCCGGGCAGAGCAAGATGTTACCGGCTGCGCCGGCCGAGCGTTTAGAGCAGGGCTTCGCGCACTGGGTAGAGCGGACGCCGGAGCAAGAAGCGTTATGTTATGGCGAACAGCGTTTAAGCTATCGTGAACTGGATAAGCGCGCATCACGGCTGGCTGGGTATTTAGCAGCGCGGGGTGTTAAACGGCAGGATAAAGTTGCTGTGGTCAGCGATCGCTCTGTCGAGCTTATCAGTGCCTTGCTGGCATTGTTGAAACTGGGCGCGGTGTATGTGCCGGTGGCGGCGAATTATCCGCCCGCGCGGATAAGTTACATCCTGCAGGATGCCGGGGTAAGCCATGTGTTATGTCAGCGTAGTGCTCAACTGCAAGGTGTCGACTGTGCCGCTGCCAGCACAGAGCTTAGCACGCTGGATGACAGCGGCTATCACTGGTCTGCTGATACCGCTGAAACGGGGGGGCATGCCGATGAGCTGGCTTACCTGATTTACACCTCCGGCACGACAGGCAAGCCCAAGGGCGTGGCGGTGAGTCATCAGGCGATAATGCGTCTGTTACGGCATAATCAGTCGCTGTTTGGCTTTATGCCGGGCAGTCGCAGTGCACAGCTGTTATCGATGGCGTTTGACGGGGCGGTGTTCGAGATATGGGGGCCGCTGGTTAACGGCGGTGCGTTAGTGTTGTATCCGGATAGCTTTATTGATGCCAGCGCACTGGGGGAGCTTATCAACCGCGAGCAGATCAGCACGGCGCTGATGACGCCGGCACTGTTCGAGCAGTGGGTGAAACAGGGTGAGGGTATTGCCAACAATGCGCTGCGTCATGTGCTGGTAGGGGGCGATGTGTTCCCGAACCAGGCTGCGGCCGTGTTGTATCAACACAATAGCCAGGTGCAACTGGTGAATGCGTATGGTCCGACAGAAAACAGCGTAATGACAACCTGTTACGCCGTGCCGCGTGGCTTCGATGTCACGCAGCGTCTGCCGATAGGGCAGGCGGTGTGGGGCACCGGGCTGAGTGTACGTAACCGGGCGGGCGCAGTATTGCCGGCCGGATTTATTGGTGAGTTGTGTATCAGTGGCTGTGGTTTGGCGCAGGGGTATCACAATAATGCAGAGGCTGATACGGCCTTTATGCATGATGTTGACAGCGATGAGCGCTATTACCGCAGTGGCGACTTGGTACGGCAAAGAGAAGACGGCGAGTATGTATTTTATGGCCGGTTAGATGAACAGATAAAGTTCAGGGGTTTTAGGATAGAGCTGGAGGAAATCAGCCGGGTGCTGATGGCGCATCCAGCGGTGAGCGATGCCGTGGTGCTGGTGGTTGGGCAGAAGCAGGAAGAGCAGCAGTTGGTGGCTTACCTGGTGCTGGCGGATGAGCGGGCGGTGTCAGCTGTGTTTGCAGCGGCAGCAGGACAATTACCGGCCTATATGATGCCAAGCCGTTATGCGGTGCTAACTGAGCTGCCGCTGACGGCCAATGGCAAGCTCGACAAAAAAGCGCTGCAGGGCTTGTCGACAGAAGCGGTGCAAAGTAATGACTATATTCCTCCGGCAACGGAGACAGAACAGCAGTTGGCGGCGCTGTGGTGTGAGGTGCTGCAACTGCAGCAGGTTAGTACTAACAGCGACTTCTTTGCGCTGGGTGGGCACTCATTACTGGCTATGCGGCTGGTGACTGAACTAAACAGTCGTATGGGGCTGGAGCTCAGCGTCCGCGTGTTGTTTGAGTACAGTAACATGCAGAAGCTGGCCGTTTATATTGATGAACATGCCACACCTGTAGTGGAGAGCGGCTGGTTATAGCCGCTACTTAAATGGAGTACACTATGTATAAC
Organism: Gammaproteobacteria bacterium HGW-Gammaproteobacteria-15; assembly: GCA_002840125.1. Lineage (GTDB taxonomy): Bacteria > Pseudomonadota > Gammaproteobacteria > Enterobacterales > Alteromonadaceae > Alishewanella. The sequence goes on along the minus strand of PGZF01000001.1, from coordinate 1,480,704 downwards.
AATAAATGGTTTATAGTGCCTAAAGCTAAACCAGCAGCAAAATTAAGGTTGTTCTGTTTTCCGTATGCCGGCGGCCAGGCTGCGATTTATTTTCCGTTAGCCAGATTGCTGTCAGAGCAAATTGAGCTGGTAGCGGTGCAGTTACCCGGCAGGGGGAACCGAATGTTTGAGCCTGCACTGACCTCGGCGCAAGATATTGCTAAGGCGGTGGCGCCGCAGATCCAGGCCTGCGCTGATAAACCTTTTGCCCTGCTCGGCTACAGTAATGGTTGCCTGCAAGCATATGAGGTGGCTCATCGCTTGCAGCAACAGGCAGATGTAAGGCATGTGTTTATGGCTGCACGTTCTGCGCCGCAGCTGGGTATACAACGTGAGCCTATACATTTACTGGCTGATCAGCAATTCCGGCAAGAGTTGGCTTTGCTTGGCGGTACACCACAGGAGCTGCTGGCTTATGACGAATTGATGGAACTAATGTTGCCGACATTACGGGCTGATTTTAAATTGGGCTACGATTATCAATGTCCGTCAGTTAATCCCCCCGCAATAGATTTGACCAGCATTGCAGGGCGTTTTGACAAAGATGTACCAGTAGAAAATGTGCTGGCATGGCAGCAGCTGTTTGCAGGTAGTTGCCAGCACCATGTCATTGATGGCGATCATTTCTTTATCAATACGCACTTAACTAAAATGGCACATATTATCGAGCTTGCGTTGTTGCCGCACTGTCAGCAGGCGAGATCCACAATGGCTAACACGAAGGCAGCGCTATCAGGCTAATCACTTGTTTTTCAACAAAACGGTAGTGTCCGTGAAATAACATGCCCATCGTGAGCTGCGGGGTTAGGTCAGTGGTTAATCGTAGGGTAAATTGTTGTGTGTCTGTCTGTATCTTAATTAATTCAGCGTCCTCAAAACCAAAGAAGCGCTGTACCTTAGGGTATAGCGCCTTATACAAACTCTCTTTGGCAGAAAAAGCAATGGTTAACGCTTCAGCATAAGTAATAACAGTGGTCCGGAGTAATAGGTGTTGCTCTTTTGGTTGAACAATATGCGATGCAAGCTCAGTGCAGTTGTCGGCGTTAAGTACCGTTTCAATGTCTATTCCTATCGTCTGGTATATTTTTTCCGGTATCATGCAGCAAATAGCATTGCCATCAGCATGACTGACTGAACCAATATAACCCGCAGGCCAGCTTGGTGCGCCGGATAAGGTATTGAGTAGCTGGCAAGAAGGTAACTGGTAGTGATGTAATAATTGCTGAAAAAGCATTCTGCCCGCCAAATACTCGCAGCGGCGTTTAGGCACCGCCTGCCACAGCTGACTTGGCATACTAATACCATAGTGACCAAATAGCGCATCGTCATAGTGGCTGACATCGAACTGACAGCGGACAGCCAGAACTTCCGGTTGCAGACTAAACCGGACAGGTGTCACAGGCCCGAAAACATCGCCAGCAATTTGTTGCGCGGATATCATTTGTTAGCGCATGGGGTGTGCTGGCGTAATGTGGCAGAGGCCGCCTGTCTGAGTTCAGCCTGGGTGTTCCGGCTAAGCGTAATACCACTGATTTCGCCTAAGTCAGCGGGATCTTGTGTACTGATAGTTCCATACAGCACCAGAGCCGTCAAAAATGCACCTTCAAAAGCAGCATGATTACCATCACTGGAATGGAGTTTTAACCTGGGGTTATGTTGTAAGGCATGTTCCCATGCTAAGCCGATAGGAGCAACACAGGCAGGTTCAGCTTTGGCAATACTTTGATGCAGCTGATGTATGCGTTGGCCCTCTTCTTTGTTACCTCGTCTGGGCCACTCCGGAAACATTATAGCGCGGGCATTTTTGGCATTAATACGTCTTATCCACTCTTCTGCGGCATCAGTGGGGTAGAAATAGCGTCCTGTTGTGCTGTATTTTTGTGCCTGCAGGATCACATGGCTCCAGTTACCGTCATTTAGCAGTTTAGTGCTGGCTTGATGCTGCAGGCGCTCATCCAAAAAATGATAACCAGATGCTAGCCTGGTTTCGACTTTTGCACCTGATATGCCGGACTGAAGCAGTTGGGCTACTAGCTGCGGCAGGTTGTGACTCGAAGTGTGACTATTGCCCATAAAGAGCACATTAAAATGGGCTGACATACTATCGGGTGTCTCCTGCGCTAATGCCTTAGCAGTTTGCTGTGGTGTAGCCGGCACAGCCGCATGTGACATGCCAGCAGCGCTGATAACGTAAAGCAGCATGGTTAGCCACAGTACAGGCAAAAAGATATTTTTTGGCATTTTGGATAACGATGTTTTTATAAGGTGATGCAAATGTTAACTTCATTGCGTGTTAGCCACAAGTATAAAGCAGCAATTAAAACCTAAGGTAAATTATGACCCTAGCTCTAATCATTCCCGATCGTAAACTTGACGATTTACAACAACGCTTAGCCCAGGCTTTGCCTGATACCGAGATTGAAGTTTGGCCGCAGATCCGTAACCCGGCAGCTGTTGAATTTGCTGTGGTATGGAAGCAACCGCATGGCAGCCTGGCCAGCCTGCCTGCTTTACAAGCGGTCCAGTGTTTTGGCGCCGGCGTTGACGCCATACTGGCTGACCCCACTTTGCCCGCTTTACCTATTGCCCGTATTGTTGACCCTACGCTGACAGATACCATGGTGCGCTATCTTGATGGTGTGGTCAGTTACTACCGCTTGCGCCTGGATGTGTTCAGCGCGCAGCAGCAACAAAAGCAGTGGAAGCCGAAAAGCCCAAGACGTATTGCGCATATTGCTGTGCTTGGCCTGGGCGAACTGGGAGCCGCTGCGGCTACGCATTTTGCCAGCCTGGGTTATAACGTGACTGGCTGGGCCAGAACGCCGAAGCAGCTTGAGCAGGTCAGCTGTTTTCATGCTGCAGAAGGCCTGACTAGGGCTGTAGCTGATGCTGATATTGTGATTTGCTTACTACCGCTAACGCCAGCAACGCAGCAGATGCTCTCAGAGGGGTTCTTTAGCAGTTTAAAGCCCGGTGCCATTTTTATTAATGTGGCGCGCGGCGATATTGTGGATGAAACCGCATTACTGGCCGCGCTGGACAACGGCCGGTTGCAGGCCGCGTGCCTGGATGTATTTTGCCAGGAGCCGTTACCGGCAGAAAATCCATTGTGGAGCCATCCGGCTGTGCTTATTACACCGCATGTTTCAGCAGTAACAGATGTCGGCGCTGTGGTTGAACAAATTGCTGAGAATTACCGGCGTAACCAACGTGGTGAAGCTTTGTTAAATCCGGTAGATATTGGCAGGGGATATTAAAATGCATACCACAGAGATTACCACCTGGTTTTTGCAGTTTGATGCGCCAGCGCCACAGCCACCAAAATGGCCGGATGGCGTACAGTTAGCAGAAGCTGAGATTATCAGCCCCGAGTTAAGCCAGTTTATGTTCCGAACTGTTGGCGGGCCCTGGCGCTGGTTTAGCCGCTTAAGCTGGAATTATCAGCAGTGGCTGGATTATCTGACACAACAGCAGGTACGTACCTGGCTGCTTTGGGTTAAAGGTACACCGGCAGGTTACATTGAGTTATTGAAGCACGCGGATCAGAGTGTGGAGATAAAATTTTTTGGCTTATTGCCGCAATTTATCGGCCAGGGCCTGGGGCTAAAGCTGGCACAAGCCGCTATAGTGCAGGCGGCGCAGTGGCAGGCCAGTAAAATATGGCTGCATACCTGCAGTGCTGATCATCCGTCAGCGCTGAAAAATTACCAGCAAGCCGGCTTTGTTATTACCCATATTGAACACAGCACGGAAGCTCTACCGCAGCTGAATGATAGCCGCTTGCTGGCGGCAGATTTTGTCTATTCAGCATTAGCGCATCATGTTAAAAATACTGGTTAAATACACAGTTATTGTAACTTTGTTACAACTTCACTACACTCAGTGACGGTTTAAGGAAACTTAGGCCAAGTTGCTAATTAAAATAATAAAATGTGTGACTGAGGTTAGTTATGAGTAAAGCGTCCAGTCGTGGTTTTGGCTTTACCGCAATCGCCGTTGTGGTGTGTCTAATGGCGTTATCGGCATTTTTGACCAAAGCCGAAGCTGTCTGTTTATTGTGTGGCGGATAGCAGGAATCGAATACAGTCAAACGGATTGACTAAATCTAACCCCCGGCTTGCCGGGGGTTAGTTATTTCTGCGCGCCGCGTTTGCTGTGTAACTCTCTGTTTTCACGCTTTTGTTCGGCATTCTTTTGCAGTAAAACATAAGTGGCTGAATAACCACCGTGTTGCTTTTGCGCGGTATTACAGGCCAGCACTGTTGGTATTTGCGGTAACCATTTAAATACATAACTGCGCAATATTGCCGGGTGCGGTTTACTGTTACGCCCCATACCGTGGTGAATAAGCAAAGTGCGCACGCCACGCTTATGGCAATCTTCAATAAAGAAAAACAGCTCACGGCGGGCATCGCTCAGGCTTTTGCCCAGCAGGTTTAATGTGGCGTCCAGCTGATATTTACCCAGGCGCAAATTGCGGTAAACGCCATCTTGTACGCCATCTTTTTTATAAGTGAAGGGCTCGTCCGGCTTTACCAGATCAACATATTCCATGCTGAGATAGTTAGCATCGTACTCCATGTCCTGCTCTGCCGCTTTACGCCGGGCTTGTTGTGCCAGCGTAGGGCTGAACCCGCCGTTTTCCAGCAATACAGCATCCTGAGACAATGGCGTTACACCAGACATCTCCTGCAGAAACAAGTCTGATTCATCGTTTTGCATAGCGGGTACTCCTGTCTGATCGGTCGGCAATTATAGCCCGCACTGCCGCCAGACAAAAGTAGTGTGTGGTTATTCGGCCTGAGTTGCCAGCGGAGTAGTGGTAGGGCTTTGTTGGGCAGCTTTTTCGGCTTTACGTGCTTTGGCAAAACGCAGCAGATAGTAAGCATTAATTAATAATACTAATAAATTAGAGATAACACCCTGTGGAATAGCAATATGGCTGTAGTACACGAATAGCAGGCTACAGCCAATCAGTGTAGCTAAGCGCAGCCAAAACACATCTTTAATAAAAAACGCGCCAATACAGATTGTTAAGCCAATCCAGCTGATAATATCGAACATAATGTTTTCCATAACGTTTTCCTGCGTATCTGGCTGACTAAAATTTGTGCGCATTATGCTGTGCAGAACGGGGTTACTCAACTGAGGAATTTTGCTGTTTTCGAATTAGTTTAATTAATGGTTGTAAAGGCATTGTCATACATAAGCCGAAAAGTTGTTCTACACTTAAAATCAGCTGAACAGGGAGGATCTGCCTATGTTGCCTGCAAAATTATATGAAACTATACCTTATGCTTATATTGCTGTTGGCAGTGCAATTTTGCTGGGGATAAACTCGTGGCTGGCCGTTGTTTCTGGCTTACTTATTGTGTTTGCCGGTGCGGTTATCTGGGTACTGCGTTCAGATAACCGCCGCTCAGACATTAAAGGAGCCAGAAATAAGTACGGCGGGGTTTTACCTTTCTGGTTTTACGAGATGCTGCCTTTTAACTACTGCATAGTGGCGATGCTGTTGTTTACCGGTAGTGACAATGTGTATTTTTACCCCTCGGCAATGATCATGCTGGTAGTGGGGATGCAGTTGTGGCTGTTACGCAGTAGTTATCGTAAACATCAGCGGCCTGTACCGGTTAAAACCAGGCCACTGCGTTTACGCGGTTAGCTTACTGCCTTAAATCAATGCGGCTGTTTGCTATAGCTTTAGTGGTAATTAACCAGGCTTCCAGGTTTTGCTGCATCGCGGCCGGATCAATTTTATCCAGCGTATCGTTAGGGGTGTGGTGGTAGTCAAAATAATCGGTGCCGTCTTGCTGTAAACTGGCAACCGGCACACCCTGAGCTTTTAGAACAGACACATCCGGGCCACCGGAGGCAGTATTATCACCCATTTCTATGCCAAGCGGGGCCAGTTTTTGCTGCAGTGTTTTGCCAAAGGCCAGTGCTTTTTCACCAAAGCCGGTATCCAGCCGCCAGATCCGGCCTGCACCGAAATCCGACTCTGAAGCAAATACGTGCTTGTTAAGGCTTGCGGCGTGCTTGGCGGCATAGGCACGCGCGCCCACTAAGCCACCTTCTTCATTACCAAACAATACCACCCGTACCGTGCGCTCTGGCCGGCCTTGTTGTTTTAGCAAAGCGCCGGTGGCCATCACAATACCTACGCCGGCGCCATCGTCCAGTGCGCCTGTGCCTTCATCCCACGAATCAATGTGGGCGCTTATCAAGACAATTTCATCCGGGTATTTACTGCCGGTGATCTCGGCAATAACGTTATGGCTTACCACTTCGCCGGGCAGTTTGTTCTGCATTTGCAGGTGCAGTGTCAGCTCAGGCTGGCGGCTAAGCATTTTAGCCAGCTGCATGGCGTCCGGTACGGAGACTGCCGCTGCCGGGATCCGTGCAACTTCATCGTTGTAACGCATAATGCCGGTATGAGCAAAACGGTTAATACTGGTGCCTACCGAGCGGATAATAATAGCTTTAGCACCTAATTTTGCAGCTTCTACCGCACCCTGAGCGCGCGCGCCCACCACTGAGCCATAAAAGGTACCCAGTTTGTCTTTACCCATACTTTTATTAATAAAAACAATTTTATCTTTTACCAGCGCGGCATCGGCTTGTTTTAGCTGCTCCAGGCTGTCAAACATCACTACCTGAGCATTAATGCCGTCAAACGGCGTGGCGACAGAACCACCCAAAGCGGTAACAACCAGATTTTGATGAAAAGGCGCACTAACACTCAGGCTGGCATTGCCCCGCTCCCAGTACTGCATGGTAAAGGGCTCGGTCCAGACTTTATCATAACCCAGTTGCTTAAATTTCTGCTCGGCCCAGGCTACTGCTCTGGCATCGGCTTCGCTACCGGCCAGACGCTGGCCTACTTCTACCGTTATAGATTCTGTCAGCTGATAAGCCAGGGTGTTATCCAGTGTGAGTTCCTGAGCTGAGATTTGCAGGCTAAGTGCGGTTGCCAGCGTGGTTAACCATAATTTCATCGTTGCTTGTTCCCTTTGTTATTGTAGTTTGCCGACTGTAGCACTTTTTTTTTCGCTGCCGAAGTTATGTACGCTAAAAGCTGTTGTTTGTCAGACTAACAGAGGCGTTCGCCGCGGCGGTAAAGCAGAAAGTGTTATTCTTTGTTAAATAAGAATGATTATATTGTCGCTCTATAAGGAAGGCGGTAATATCGGGCCGTCCGGACATACAGGTACACGAAATGAATTTACAGGATATGCTGAAAAATTCTGCTAAAGCAGTAAAGCTGTTAAAAGCAGTATCCAATGAGCGGCGTTTATTAATTCTCTGCCATTTGCTGGAAGGGGAGCTGTCGGTAGGGGAAATGAATCAGAAACTGGAGCTGAGTCAGTCCGCGTTGTCGCAGCATCTGGCGTTATTACGCCGGCATAAGCTGGTAAAAACCCGCAAAGAAGCGCAAACCGTATTTTATAGCCTGAACAGCAAAGAAGCTGAAGCGCTGATTGCATTACTGCATAAGTTATATTGCAGTTAAATAGCACCGCGGCAAAAACAAAAAAGCCGGCATCAGCCGGCTTTTTTGTTGGAACTGTGTCTTAAGCAACGCTTAATGCTTTAACATGTGCATTTAAACGAGCTTTATGACGTGCTGCTTTGTTCTTGTGGATCAGACCTTTAGCGGCCATACGATCCAGAACAGGCACCATTTTCTTGAATGCTTCAGTTGAAGCAGTTACGTCAGCAGTTAATACCGCTGCGTAGGTTTTCTTTATGAAAGTACGCATCATAGAACGTTGTGAAGCATTTTGCTGACGACGTTTTTCTGATTGAATTGCGCGCTTCTTAGCAGACTTAATGTTAGCCAAGGTAACACTCCTAAAAAACTAAACCGGACCCATCAAAGGCCGCATAATATGCCTATTTAATGGCCCGTTGTCAAATGCTTTAACGGTAAAGACGCAGATTTTAATCCGGCGGCCTACTGGTAATCTGCGTCAATAAAGGGGCAAAATAGCAGCCTGCCAGAAGAAGGAAGTTTAAGTGTCTGCAAAGTTATTAAAATCAGGCCTCATTGTTAGTTTTATGACGTTAATTTCGCGCGTACTGGGGCTGGTGCGCGATGTAGTAGTGGCCAACTTTATTGGTGCCGGTGCCGCTGCCGACGTATTCTTTTTTGCTAACCGCATTCCTAATTTTTTGCGCCGCTTGTTTGCTGAAGGCGCTTTTTCGCAGGCCTTTGTGCCGGTACTTTCCGAAGTTAAAGCCAAACATGGTGATGATGCAGTGCGCGAATTGCTGGCCAAAGTAACCGGCAGCCTCGGCGTTGTTGTTACCCTGGTAACATTATTTGGCGTTATTGCCTCGCCGTTGGTGGCGATGTTGTTTGGTATGGGCTGGTTTGTTGAGTGGCTGAATGATGGCCCTGAAGCACATAAATTTGAGCTGGCCAGCCTGATGCTAAAAATTACCTTTCCTTATTTGTGGTTTATCAGCCTGGTGGCGTTATCGGGCGCAGTACTTAATACCTATAACCGCTTTGCCGTGGCGGCCTTTACGCCGGTATTTTTAAATATTGCTATGATTGCCTGTGCGGTTTATATGGCGCCCACTATGGAAGAGCCTGCGCTGGCGTTGGCATGGGGCGTATTTATCGGTGGCGTAGTGCAGCTACTGTTTCAGCTGCCGTTTTTGGCCAAAGCCGGTTTGCTGGTATGGCCAAAGTGGGGCTGGCGCGATGAAAACGTTACAAAAATCCGCAAGCTTATGCTGCCGGCGCTGTTTGGTGTGTCGGTAAGCCAGATAAATTTACTGCTTGATACCGTTATCGCCTCGTTTTTACTTACCGGTGCGGTAAGCTGGCTGTATTACTCTGACCGGTTGATTGAATTTCCACTGGGGTTATTTGGTATAGCTATTGCAACGGTGATTTTGCCTAATTTATCCCGCCATCATGCCACTGCCAATACTGAACGTTTTAGCCAGACGCTGGACTGGTCACTGCGTTTTGTCGCCTTGTTTGGTATACCGGCCATGGCGGGGCTGATTGTGCTGTCGCAGCCAATTATTGCGCTGCTGTTTATGCGCGGTGAGTTTACGCAACACGATGTGCTGATGGTGTCATACAGCTTGATGGCCTACAGCACCGGCTTACTGAGCTATATGCTGATAAAAGTGTTGGCACCGGGTTTTTATGCGCGTCAGGATATCAGAACACCTGTGCGTATCGGCATTATTGCTATGGTAGCCAATATGGTATTTAACCTGATTCTGGCACCGTTTTTAAGTTATGTCGGGCTGGCGCTGGCTACTGCTATGTCAGCCAGTTTAAATGCGTATTTACTGTATCGCGGTTTAAAACTGTCCGGCGTATACCAATTAAGTAAAACCAGCATGGTATTTTTGCTGAAACTGGTTATTGCCAGTTGCCTGATGGCGGCATTGCTCTATTGGCAAACACCATCACTGGCGCAGTGGGTGCAGCTTAGCTTTACTGTGCAGGTGTGGCGTTTAAGCGCTTTGTGTGTGCTGGCCGTTGTCGGATATTTTCTGCTGTTGTGGTTGCTTGGTGTGCGTTTGCAGCATTTTAAAGCTAATTCTGTTGCTGAAAGCAAATGATTAAGTGGCTATAATGCGCGGTTTATAATCAGTACTCAGAAACGGCAGGCATGGAGTTAATTCGCGGCTTACACAATATTCAGCCCCGGCATCGCGGTTGTGTGCTTACCATCGGCAATTTTGATGGCGTGCATTTGGGGCATCAGGCCGTTCTGCATAAAGTAGTGGCTATTGCCAGACAAATGCAGTTGCCATCTTGCGTGATGCTGTTTGAACCGCAGCCGCTGGAGGTTTTTGCCGGCCCTGCTGCACCCGCACGGTTAACGCGGTTCCGGGAAAAATACACTGCGTTGGCGCAATTGGGTATAGACCGGTTGTTATGTGTTAATTTTACGCCCGCGTTTGCCGCTCAGGCGCCACAGCAGTTTATTCAGCAATTGTTATTAACACAGCTGGGTGTAGCGCATTTAATTGTCGGTGATGATTTTCGCTTTGGCAGTCAGCGTAGCGGCAATTTTGAGTTATTGGCTTTAGCGGCCGAGCAGTATCAATTTAGCGTATACAGTACCTCAAGTTTAGTGTTAGGCCAGCAGCGGATCAGCAGCACTTTGATACGTCAGGCATTGGCAGATGACAATCTAACGCTGGCGGCAGAGATGCTGGGCCGGCCTTTTGCTTTAACCGGCCGCGTGCGGCATGGTCGCAAATTAGGCCGGGATCTGGGCTTTCCTACTGCCAATGTATTTTTATACCGGCGTAAGTTGCCGGTAGCTGGCGTGTATGCCATTACAGCGAACACGGTATTTGGCACCTATTATGGTGTAGCTAATATTGGCAACCGGCCGACTGTACAGGGCCAGCGGCAACAGCTTGAAGCGCATTTATTTGATTTTAAAGGCGATTTATACGGCAGCCAAATAGAAGTGTTATTGCAGCATAAGTTGCGTAACGAACAACGCTTCGACGGTTTAGCCGCATTACAACAACAAATTGCTGCTGATGTGATAGCAGCAAAAGCATTTTTTCAGCATGGCGCCAATGCCCATGCCACTACTGATAAGACGGAACCCAACGGATGAGCGACTATAAGCATACCCTGAATTTGCCGGAAACGGCTTTTGCGATGCGCGCCAATCTGGCGCAGCGCGAGCCGCAAATGCTGGCAAAATGGACCGAAGCTGATTTGTACGGCAAGATCCGTGCAGCCAAAAAAGGTAAAAAAACCTTTATTCTGCACGATGGCCCTCCCTACGCTAACGGCAATATTCATATTGGGCATGCAGTTAACAAAATTCTGAAAGATATTATCGTTAAAGCCAAAACGCTGGACGATTTTGACGCGCCCTATGTACCGGGTTGGGACTGTCACGGCCTGCCGATTGAGCTGGTAGTGGAGAAAAAATACGGCAAGCCGGGCACCAAGCTGACGCCGGCAGAATTCAGGCAAAAGTGCCGTGAATATGCTGCCACGCAAATTGATGCACAGCGCACCGACTTTATCCGTTTAGGTGTGCTGGGCGATTGGCAAAACCCGTACCGCACTATGGATTACGGCTTTGAAGCTAATATTATCCGCTCACTGGGCAGAATTATTGCTAACGGCCATTTACAGCAGGGCTTTAAGCCGGTGCACTGGTGTACCGACTGTGGCTCAGCGCTGGCTGAAGCGGAAGTGGAATACCAGGATAAAATATCCCCGGCGATTGATGTGCGTTTTGCTGTGGTAGATGAGGCTGCGGTAGACCGCTTTGATCATCCTGAAGGCAAACGTGGCAGCGGTAAAGTATCGGTTGTGATTTGGACCACCACGCCCTGGACTATTCCGGCCAACCGTGCCGTGGCATTAAATGCCAAGCTGGATTACAGCCTGGTGCAGGTAGAGCAGGGCCCCAACGGTGCTGAGCGCTTAATTATTGCTACCGATCTGGTAAAAGACGTAATGGCGCGCGCCGGTATTGAACATTACCACGCACTGGGTTTTGCCAAGGGCGCTGCGCTGGAGTTAGTACAACTACAACACCCGTTGTATGACTTTACCGTACCGCTGATTATGGGTGAACACGTTACCACTGAGTCCGGTACCGGTTGTGTGCATACTGCGCCAGGCCATGGTCAGGAAGACTTTATTGTTGGTAAGCAATATAACCTTGAAGTGGCGAACCCGGTGGGCGCGAATGGCGTTTACCTGCCAGATACGCCGCTGTTTGCCGGCCAACATGTATTTAAAGCCAACGACAGCGTAGTAGAAGCATTAAAAGAAGCTGGCGCACTGCTGGTGCATAAAGCCTATAAGCATAGCTACCCGCACTGCTGGCGCCATAAAACGCCGATAATATTCCGTGCCACACCGCAGTGGTTTATCAGCATGGAACAGCAGGGCCTGCGTGCTACGTCGCTTGAGCAAATCGGGCAAACCCGTTGGATCCCGGATTGGGGCCAGCAGCGGATTGAAAAAATGGTTGAAGGCCGGCCAGACTGGTGTATCTCACGCCAGCGTACCTGGGGTGTGCCGATAGCACTGTTTGTTGATAAAGACACCGGCGCATTGCACCCGGATACCCAGGCGTTAATGGAGCAGGTGGCTAAGCTGGTTGAGCAAGACGGCATTCAGGCCTGGTTTGATTTAACTGCTGAAACCCTGCTGGGTGACGATGCAAAACAATACGTTAAGGTAACTGACACTCTGGATGTTTGGTTCGACTCTGGTGTAACCCATGCCTGCGTAGTGGAGGCCCGGCCGGAATTCGGTGGCGCCGATCAGGCTGATTTATATCTGGAAGGCTCAGATCAGCACCGTGGCTGGTTTATGTCGTCCCTGATGACCGGCGTTAGCATTAAACATAAAGCGCCGTACAAACAAGTACTGACGCATGGTTTTACCGTAGACGGTGATGGCCGCAAGATGTCAAAATCTTTGGGCAACGTGGTATCACCGCAGGATGTAATGAATAAACTGGGCGCCGACATCTTGCGCTTATGGGTGGCCACCACCGATTACACTTCAGAGATGACGGTGTCGGATGAAATATTAAACCGTGCAGCTGACAAATACCGCCGTATCCGTAATACCGCGCGCTTTTTACTGGCCAACTTAAACGGTTTTGACCCGGCCACCGATTTAGTGCCGTTCGATAAGATGGTTGAACTGGACTTGTGGGTGGTAAACCGCGCGGCTAAGTTACAGCAGGAAATTATCGATGCTTACGATAACTATCAGTTCCATCAGGTTAGCCAGAAGCTGATGAACTTCTGTACGGTGGAGCTGGGTAGCTTCTATCTGGACGTTATTAAAGACCGCCAGTACACCGCCCATACAGACGGTGTGGCACGGCGCTCGTGCCAGACAGCGTTGTATCATATTGCGCAGGCGATGGTGCGCTGGATGGCGCCGGTAATGAGCTTTACCGCGCAGGAAATCTGGCAGGAACTGCCAGGCCAGCAGCAGGAATTTGTGTTTACTGATGTTTGGTACACCGGTTTTAGCGGCGTGACCGCTGGTAAGTTTGACGATGCCTTCTGGCAACAATTACTGCAGGTGCGCGATGAAGTTAACAAAGTACTGGAAGCGGCCCGCCGTGAAGATAAAATTGGTGCCTCCTTGCAAGCCGAAGTAACCTTATACGCCTCAGCGGCACTGGCAGCCGATTTGGCCAAGCTGGGTGACGAGCTGCGTTTTGTGCTGATCACTTCTACGGCGCAGGTAAGTACAGACAATGCCCCGGCGGATGCTGTGCAAACTGAATTGGCCGGCTTAAGCGTACACGTAGCGGCTTCAACGGCAGCCAAATGCGGCCGTTGCTGGCATCACCGCCATGATGTCGGCGCCGATGCAGCGCATGCCGAGTTATGCCTGCGCTGCGTGAGCAATGTGGAAGGCGCAGGTGAACAGCGGGCGTTTGCATAATGGCATTATTTAAAGATACCGGCTGGCGCCTGTGGTGGCTGATGCTGTTGGTGTTGGTAGCCGATCAGGTAAGCAAACAAGTGGTGATAGCCAATATGCAGCTGTTTGATTCGATTGAACTGCTGCCGTTTTTTAATTTCACCTATGTGCGTAACCATGGTGCGGCGTTTTCGTTTTTAAGCGATGCCGGCGGCTGGCAGCGCTGGTTTTTTACCGTTATTGCCGTGGTGATAAGCGCCGTACTGGCAGTATGGCTGGCGCGTAACAGCAGGGCACAGCTAAAGCTGAACCTGGCGCTGAGTTTAGTGCTGGCCGGTGCTATTGGTAACCTGATTGATCGCAGTATCTATGGCTACGTAATAGACTTTTTTCATCTGTACTATCAGAACTGGCATTATCCGGCGTTTAATATTGCCGACTCGGCTATCTGTATTGGTGCAGCCTTACTTATTTGGGACAGCTTTAGTAATAACGAGGTGAAAAAGTGACAAACGCAGTAATAGGCGCCAACAGCAGCGTTATTTTTCACTTTGATATTAAGTTGTCTGACGGCAGCGCGGCAGAAAGCACCCGGGTGCACAACAAACCGGCCAAACTGCAAATGGGTGATGGCAGTATCTCAGCGGCGTTTGAAGCCCAGCTAAGTGGCCTGGCAGCCGGCGATAAGAAAACCTTTACGCTGGCACCAGAGGATGCCTACGGCATGCCAAACCCGGATAATATCTACTATGTTGACCGCAGTAAGTTCTCTGCCGATGCACCGGCGAAGGCCGGTATGATTATCGGCTTTACCATGCCGGATGGCTCTGAAATGCCGGGCCTGGTACGTGAAGTGGTAGGCGAGTCAGTTACGATAGATTTTAACCACCCGCTGGCCGGGCAAACGCTGACGTTCAGCGTTGAAATAGTACAGGTAAGCTGAATTATGGATATTCTATTAGCTAATCCACGCGGTTTTTGCGCCGGCGTAGACCGCGCCATCAGCATTGTTGAGCGCGCGCTGGAGCTGTACGAGCCACCGATTTATGTGCGTCACGAAGTGGTGCATAACCGCTTTGTGGTAGACGGCCTGCGCCGTCGTGGCGCGGTGTTTGTTGACGAGCTGAACGAAGTGCCGGACGGCAATATCGTTATTTTCAGTGCGCATGGTGTATCGCAAGCCGTGCGCGAAAATGCCAAACAGCGCGGTTTAAAAGTATTTGATGCCACCTGTCCGCTGGTAACCAAGGTGCATATGGAAGTCACCCGTGCCAGCCGCAAAGGCATAGAGTGCATTCTGATTGGCCATGCCGGCCACCCTGAAGTAGAAGGCACCATGGGCCAGTATGATAACGCCGATGGTGGTATTTATCTGGTCGAATCGGTTGACGATGTGGCCGCGCTCACGGTGAAAAACCCGGCCCAGCTGTGTTTCAGCAGCCAGACTACGTTATCGGTGGATGATACTGCGGATGTCATAGATGCGCTGCGTGAGCGTTTCCCCGATATTGAAGGCCCGCGCAAAGACGATATCTGCTACGCCACCCAGAACCGCCAGGATGCGGTGCGCGATTTAGCCGGTAAAGCTGATTTATTGCTGGTAGTAGGGGCCAAAAACAGCAGTAACTCCAACCGCTTGCGCGAACTGGCCGATAAAATGGGCTGCACGGCTTATTTAATTGATACCGCCAACGATATTCAGCAAGCCTGGCTTGAAGGAGTAAAAGCGGTAGGTGTAACTGCCGGTGCGTCGGCGCCTGAAGTGCTGGTGCAGCAGGTCGTTAAACAACTGCAGCAATGGGGTGGTAAAACGGTAAGTGAAAACCCCGGCCGTGAAGAAAATGTGGTGTTTGCTATCCCGGCAGAGCTGCGTTAGTACCAGGCTGACGCGTAGCGCGCTCAGCCTTATTTGTTTGCCCGTGTTGTTATAGTATGCTGCTTGGCAGTTAAACAGTCAGGCAAACGTATGCAAATAAACCGGGCTTTACCCGCGCTGGAATTTCCCTATCTGTGCCATAGCCGTTTTGTGCTGAGGTTGCTGGTAATGGCGCAGGCTGTGTCGGTGGTGTTGGCATTTGCTCCCGGCATAACGGCAGATCCCTGGCACAGGCTGGGGCTGATCAGTGTATTTGTGCATTGGGTGGCCTTGCTTACTACGGTATGTTTTTGTCAGTTACGCCAGCGGCTAAACCGCCTTAAGCCGGCTGCTATGTTGCTTACCTGCATTACGCTGTTTGAAGTTGCCACTATTCTTGTCAGTGTCGTTGCTCATTCCTGGCTGGCCAGCCAAAGCCCGCATATGTCGCAGAGTTTACCGGCGTTTGTACTGGCAAATATGATGATCAGCCTGATTATTGCTGTTATCGCCATACAGTTTTTTATTATTCATACCGAGCGTAACCAGCAAGTCAGGGCGCAAAGCCGGGCTGAATTAAGCGCATTACAGGCCCGGATAGAACCGCACTTTTTATTTAACAGCCTGAACACCGTAGCAGAGCTTACCCAGGTTGATCCCAATGCGGCAGAGCAGGCACTGCTCAATTTGTCGGCGTTGTTCAGGGCCGCATTAAATGCCGGCCAAACCGTGTCTCTTGCCGAAGAATTAAGGTTATCCGAGCAATATTTGTCGCTTGAACAATGGCGTTTAGGCCAACGCATGACAGTGCAGTGGGATTTACCCGAGCTTATTCCTGAGCTTAGCCTGCCGGCTCTTACTATTCAGCCGCTGTTGGAAAATGCCGTGCGCCACGGGGTGGAAAATTGTGCTGAGCCAGCCAGCTTGCACCTGACACTGGTAGAAAGCCGGCACGCAGTCAGTATTGTTATTACTAATCCGCTGGGGCAACCAGGCAGCAAAAAAGCCGGTAATGGCATTGCGCTGGACAATATTCGCCAGCGCTTGCAATTACATTATGGCAGCGGTGCACAGCTACACAGTGCAACCAGCGAGGGGCGGTTCAGGGTAAAACTGGTGCTACCGAAGGATGGCAACTGATGAAAG
Source organism: Gammaproteobacteria bacterium HGW-Gammaproteobacteria-15 (assembly GCA_002840125.1). GTDB lineage: Bacteria > Pseudomonadota > Gammaproteobacteria > Enterobacterales > Alteromonadaceae > Alishewanella. The sequence continues at coordinate 1,464,247 of PGZF01000001.1, read as the reverse complement.
TGCTTATTGTTGATGATGAGCCTCTGGCCCGCGCCAGATTGCAGCGTTTACTGGCGCAACAAGCCGGATATCAGTGCATTGGCGAAGCCGGAAATGCCGCACAGGCAATGCAGCTTATTCATAGCTTACAGCCTGATCTGCTGCTACTGGATATTGCTATGCCAGGGGCTGATGGTCTTTCTCTGGCAACAGATATTCTGGCGCTGGCAACGCCGCCAGCCGTCATTTTTGTTACTGCCCATCCGCAGCACGCGCTGGACGCATATCAGGCTGGCCCGGCCGACTACATATTAAAGCCGGTATCGCCAGAGCGGCTGGCGCAAGCGTTGCAACGTTTAGGCACTCAGACCCGGGCTCATCTGGAACGCAAAAGCGCCGAGCCTAAATTAAGTTACATACAGGCTGGAGTAAAACGCCAGATAGAACTCAAAGATGTGCTGTATTTTAGCGCTGAAGATAAATATGTGCGGATGGTATTTAGCAAGGGGGAAGCGATAATTGAGCAAAGCCTGGTGCAGTTACAGCAATTGTACCCGGACAACCTGTTGCGAATTCACCGCAGCACCATGATCAATAAAGCCCATTTTCAGCGCTTAATCAGTGCTAACGGTAAGCATTGGGTTGTGCTGGCGGGGCGGGGCGAGAAGCTGGAAGTCAGCCGGCGCGAAGTGGCTAATATCCGTAGCAATATGTCTTAATTATCAGCGTGCCGTTGGTCTGGCAATGGCACCGCCTGTCGTGAAAATCATGCCTGTTGCTTTATTGATAGCGTAAAGTCTGTAGATGAAAATGTGCCTGGTATTTCGCAGAGACTTTACTCTAATGATAACTGCTGCAAGAAAAAAACATCGCAATACTGTTTGGCCGCTAAAGCTGCAGTGCGGTTTTACGCTGGTTGAACTCATGGTGACTGTAGCGGTGCTGGCTATTGTGATGGCTGTAGCGGTGCCATCTTTTACCAATCTGATAAACAGTAATCGCTTAACCGCTCAGGCTAATGAGGTGCTGGCTGCGCTTATTCTGGCACGTACCGAAGCAATAAAACGAAATGAAAGCATAGTGTTTTGCCATAGCACAGACGGAGAAAACTGCTCTGTGCCACCTGCTGCAGGCTGGCAAGGCTGGCTGGTTCGCGGCACTACAGATGTTACTGCTGTGGCAACCGGGATTATTCATTCAGCGCGCTTTGTTGTGCTGTCCAGCAGTAATGTGGCCAATGCGGCAATAGATGGTGTGGGACATTCTGTGCGTTTTAGCCCACAGGGATTGCTTAGAAGTGGTAATGGTAATAATCCGTTAAATGGTGTTTTACGCATTTGTTTACCCGATATGCAGATATCTCAAAATAGCCGGGATCTTGAGATGCGCTCCGGAGGACGAACCAGAGTTGTCAGCGTCAGCGAAGGGCAGAATTGTCCTGTACCAGCAAATCCGGCGTAGGGGAGCAACAATATGAACAATGGCGTTCACACTTTTAATAAACAGCGCGGGGTTTCTCTGTTGGAAGTGTTGGTATCGGTGCTGGTATTGGGTATTGGTTTATTAGGTGTTGCGGCACTACAAACATCAAGTATGCGCCACACTAACAGTTCGCTGGAAAAAACCATGGCTGTAATACTGACAGATACATTAGCTGAGTTGTTAAGAGCAAACCCGCAAGCGGCCAGGTTAGGTGACTATGCTTTTAGCGATTGCACCGGTAGTGATGTGTTAGGGACTGCCGCCTGGGTTCAGGATGTGAAACAGGCAACCCGTGAAGATGCCTGCCCTGTTGTCAGTTGGGAAGATGACAGATACACCGTCACAATTACCTGGGGTGACGAGCGGTTAAATAGCCAAAACTCTATTGTGACTCAGGTGATGCCATGAATATTCGCTCGCGGGGCTTTTCGCTTGTTGAATTAATGATCGCCATGGTGCTGGGGTTATTGGTTCTGGGTGGTGCTATAGGGGTATTTATAGCCAATCAGACCACCAGCAGAGCTAATGCTGCGTTGAGTGATATGCAAAGCATTGCCAGGCTTAGTTTTCAGCTTATGTCGCATGATATTCGCAATGCTGGCTTTTCCGGCTGCAATAACAGCATGCGGATATCAAATGTTATAGCTATAGCAGGTGTGCGACCAGCATGGGCAGATTGGACCACTGGTTCTGGTATCCAGGGGTTTGCTGCACCCGTTGGTGTAATTAACGGCCTGCAAGCTGCTAACGGAACTCAGGCTTTAAGGCTGATGTTTGGCTCTGGCGCCAACAACTCTATTAGTAATTACAATGGTTCAGTTATCAGCTTAAACACTAATCCGGTGTTGGCCGCCGGAGAAGTAGCCATTGCTTGTGATGAAAGCCTGGCAAGTATTTTTCAGATTAATGAAGCAGGTGCACTGTCAGTTACCCATGGCGCAGCAGGTTTAAACTGTGACGCCAATCTTGGCTTTATGGGGCAGGATGATTGGGCATGTGGGCTCAGTCCGGCGCGAGGGTTTAGTAATAACGCTATGTTAATGCGTTTTGAATCTATTGTCTGGTTTGTTGCCCCCAGCCGTGACGATGCTGGCGTAATGTCTTTGTACAGAGCATCCTTAGTAGGCGACGCTCAGGTTAATGAAGAAGTGTTGTATGGCGTAGCTGATTTGCAGTTTGCTTACCTTAATGGTGATACCGGATTATTTCAACAGGCCGCTGCTGTAACCGCTGCAGGGCAGTGGGGGCGAATCACTGCAGTAAACGTCAGTGTCACACTTGATGATGCGGTATTGCAGGGGCAAAACGTGCCGGACAATGTCAGAACTATCACCTTTTTGGTGTCATTACGTAATAGGCTGGGGTGAGCATGCAAAGTAGCTTATATAAACAGCAAGGGGTTGCTCTGGTTGTCAGTTTGTTACTTTTGCTGGCTATTACGCTGTTGGCTGTCAGTAATATGAAGCGTACTACGGTACAGGAGCAAATGACGGGTAACCTGCATGACAGGCAGTTAGCGCTGCAGCAGGCAGAAGCCGCATTGCTGGTAGCAGAGCGTTTACTTGACGCCGCACCTTTACCCGGAGGCCCTGTTGCGCTGATTAACAATGCAGGAGTGTATGATATTCCTGATCCATTATTGCCCGATCGTTGGGCTGCTGGCCAGGTAGTTACCTGGGTGCAGGCTCCGGCGATGAATGACGGCATGGCGAATCCCGCTAACTATATTATTGAGTATATGGGAGACTGGATTTTCCCGCCTGAATGTGACCGGGCAACAACCCCTCCTGCCGGATGTCTGGAACCTACTTTTCGTATCACTGCCAGAGTTCCCGCTACACCGGGGCGGGCAGAGGTAACCTTACAGACAATTTGGCGTCGCTAAGGAAGTATCCATGAATATATTCAGATTTAACCGGCCTTTCAGGCTTGCCTTTGTGGCAGGTCTATTGCTTGGTTCTGCGACAGCTCACGCCGCTATTGAGATATCTAATACACCGCTGCAAACAGGCAGTGCTGTACCGCCCAATATTATGTTTATTATTGATGACTCGGGCTCAATGCAGTTTGAACTGTTGCCTGATGAAATCATGTTTTCGGATAAACGTTATATTTTTCCGCGGGCTAACGGAGTGTATGGCTCAAGTGACTATAACAACTATGTCCCTACCGTAGAAGACGGGGAAGCATACAATGCGTTTACCCGTTCGGCTCAGAACAATAAAAGCTATTATGATCCGGCAGTAACTTATAAGCCCTGGGTCAGAGCGGATGGCACCAGCTTTCCTGACGCCACACCTGCCTGTGCCTGGCACAACCCTATGCTAACCGGCGTCTGCCCTTCAGCGGAGACCGTCAATTCACTGGCCCGGGATTTAACCCGTAATAATGGCCGTTACAACAGCAACCGCTGGTATAAATGTAACTCCAGCGGCAGCTGTAGTTATGACACCAATAGCCGGAGTTTCTGGCCGGCAACTTATTTTTACCTTAATAGTGGCAGTGCCTGGCAATGGAGCAACTATACAAAGGTTGAAATTAAAAGTACTACAGCTTCGTACAGCGGCCACGGCCGTGCTAAACGCACAGACTGTTCCAACGGGGTGTGTAATTATAACCAGGAGATGCAAAATTTTGCCAACTGGTACACCTACCACCGTTCGCGTATTTTAACCAGCCGGGCAGGTATAGGCCGTGCTTTTGTTGGCCAATCGGAAAAAATGCGTGTGGGTTTTGGTGCATTAAACAAAAGCAGCTCATCTGTTGACGGTGTTAACACTGCAGTGATTGTCAGAGGGGTGCGTGATTTTAAAGACTCGGCCAAAAGCAATTTTTATTCGGATCTTTACGCCAGGGATATACCGGCGGCAGGTACGCCGCTGCTTACCGCACTTGATGCCGCCGGGCGCTATTTTTCCCGCACAGATAGCCGCGGCCCCTGGGGTATTAACCCCGGTACCGGTAATGAGCAATCGATAGATCATATATCGTGCCGGCAGAGTTTCACTATTTTAATGACGGACGGATATTGGTCTGACGGTGACACCGCTTCAGGTGTTGGCAATCAGGACGGTTCAGCAGGAAATACCATCTTACGGCCAACAGGCGATACCGGCGCCAGCTACAGATATACTGCTGTTGCCCCTTTTACTGATGGGCACAGCACTACCTTGGCTGATGTTGCCATGAAGTATTGGAAGAATGACTTACGCACTGACTTAGATAACCGTGTTCCAACCAGTACTATCAATCCTGCTTTTTGGCAGCATATGGTTACGTTTGGTATTGGTTTGGGCGTAATCGGTAATGTTGATCCGGTAACCGCTTTTGCGGCCATTAATAATAATGCCAGTATCAGTTGGGCAAGCCCTTTTGCCGGCACTGAAGCCGAGAAAAACAGTGCCAAGATTGATGATCTGTTACATGCTTCTGTAAATAGCCGTGGTGGATTTTTTACCGCAGATAAACCAGATGATTTTGCTACTCAGCTGGAACGCACACTAAATGCCATTATTGAACGGGTTGCCTCAGCATCAAATCTGGCCGGTACTACAACATCATTACAAGCCGATAATTTTGTTTATCAGGGTAGCTTTAACTCAGGTGAATGGAGTGGCTCGCTTAAATCTTTTAATATCAATGATGTAAATACGCCAGTGTGGGAATCTAATTTCCCGGCATGGGGTGTCCGCAATATTTTATTTGGTAAAACAAACGAAACTACCGCTGCATTTACTGCTGAAAATGTCACAGCTGATGGTAATGCTTTGAGTGGCAAAGCTAATTTAGTTGATTATTTACGCGGGGATCAGCGCCTGGAAGTTGGCGAAAATGCACAGTTCCGTCGCAGAGTGTCTTTGTTGGGCGATATCGCTAACTCTTCACCTGCCTATGTCGGTGTGCCGGTTAACCGTAATTATCAGCGCTATAACTGGGATGGGGCAAGTAGCTACAGAGCTTTCCTTATTGCCAATAACAGCAGGACGCCAGTTGTTTATGTTGGTGCTAACGACGGTATGCTGCACGCTTTTAATGGTAATAACGGCACTGAAATTATGGCTTATGTGCCAAGGCAAATGTTAACTGAGAGTGCAGACTTAGCCGCGTTTGCCAGCATTGATTACCAGCATAAATATTATGTTGATGGCTCGTCAGTGGTATTTGATGCTTACATTAATGGTAGTTGGCGTTCAATTTTGCTCGGCTCTCTTGGGCGGGGTGGTGATAGTTTGTTTGCAATTGATGTGTCCAGTCCGCAGGCTTTGATCAGTAATGGCGCAACAAAAGTGTTATGGGATAAACGTTATCCTGAGTTAGGCATTACCACTAACAAACCCGTAATTGCCAGGCTTAATAACGGCAAATGGGCAGCAATAGCCGGTTACGGTTATAACAACAGCAGTAATAAAGCCGGCCTGCTGGTTATTGATCTGGAAAACGGTACTGTGCTTAAACAGCTTGAAGCAAACAGTGGTGTGCCTAATGGTCTTGGGCAAGTGGAAGGTTGGGATCGCAATGGTGATGGTAATATGGATTGGTTCTTTGCCGGAGATATTCTCGGCAATATATGGAAGTTTGATTTGTCTTCAGATAACCCGGCAATGTGGAATGTGGCATACAACGGTACACCGTTGTTTACGGCCGTAGATGATAACGGCAACCCACAGTCTGTTACTGGTGGCGTGTCGTTATCTTCAGAGCCTACCACAGGCTATTTATGGATATTTTTTGGTACCGGTAAAATGCTGGCGGCAGAAGATCCGTTACGCAGTGATGCAAACACCTGGTACGGTATCCGTGATGGCCAGGTTATTAACAACAGATCTGAACTAAAACAGCGCGATATTATTGCTCAGCAGGATAATGCGCGTGTGGTAGAACCTGGCGTACCCCATGATATGGCCGGGACCCGAGGCTGGTATATTGACCTGAGTGAGGCGCGGGAACGTATTGTAAACAGGCCGCAAGTTGTGGGTAACAGCCTGATTGTAAATACAATAGCGCCTGGCGATAACGATTGTAACCCACAAGGAAGCGGCTGGGTGATGGCCGTAAGCCCTTATACCGGTAGCAGGCTTAACTATATGTTTTTTGACCGCAACCGTGATGGCGATATTGACGGTGATGATGGGCTGAGTGTTAACGGAGCTAATACACCTGTTTCCGGTATGCGGTTTGACGGTATGCCCAGCGAGCCTGTTGTGTTTGATAATAACGATGGTACCGCCAGCCTGATAATTGGTTTAGCTGATACCCGAATTGCGGATGTTAATGTAGCTCCCGGCTTTTTGCAGGGCAGGGTATCCTGGCGTGAGCTGACAAACCAATGAGCGAATATATGAACATACAACGCAAGCAAAAAGGTGTAACTCTGATTGAGCTAATGGTTGTAGTAGCAATTATTGGCATTCTGGCAGCGATTGCTTATCCATCGTATCAGGGCTATGTACAGCGCTCAAACCGAGCCGCAGCTGTAGCCTGCCTGACAGAACTCTCTCAGTTTATGGAGCGCAGTTATACAGCGTCTTTCAGCTATGAGGGCATTGAGATGCCGGCATTACAGTGTATAAACGATATTGACACGCGTTACACTTTTTCAGTGTCAGATCAGGCCGCCAGAACATACACTCTGAGTGCTACACCAATTGGCAGTCAGGCCACAGATGAATGTGGTGTACTTATACTTAATCAAGCCGGCCGTAAGGGTGCTAATGGTGGTTTTGCTGTAGCAGATGTAAGGCAATGCTGGTAATTTAGAAATAAATTTGATCTTTTGAAATAATGTTGTAACTTTAAGGTTAAGTTTATTGACCTTGGGCATATGGATATGCGGTTACAACATGGATTCAGTCTGGTTGAAGTATTAGTTACGCTGTTGGTTTTAAAGGTTGGCTTGTTAGGCATACTGGCAGCGCAAACGGTGGCATTACGGCAGGTGCAGGATGCCACACAGCGTACCCAGGTTGTGGCGCTGAGTTATGCTTTACTCAATGAGTTAAGAGCTAACCAGAGTTTGGTTACTACTGTTGGCCAGCGTGTTACCCGGTATACCGAGCTACCTGCGGTTCCCGCGTGCAGCCCTCCGGCAACATGTTCAGCAGAACAACTGGCAGATGCCCAGTTACATCATTTGTTTTCCCGGTTACAACCACAACATGGTGCTGGCCTATATGAGGCTGAATTTTGTCTGCAGTCACAAGGGGCAGCCGTAAGGTTGGACGTTAGCTGGCAGCAGCGGGCATATTCTGCTGAGCCAACCGGTCAGTCTTGTGCGGCAGGTGCAGGCAGAAGTGGCCTTACAGTGCAAAGTCGCTGGAGGTAACGGTGCGCCGGACTGCGGGTTTTACATTAACGGAATTACTTATTGCTATGCTGCTGGCACTGTTTTTACTGGGCATGGTGCTAACAGCTTTTAGTAGTTTAAGCCGCTCTGTCAGGCAGGCACAGCAATTATCTGAATTGCAGCAGAATGCGCAACTGGTAATGAGTCTGTTTCAGAATGAACTAACCAATACCGGTTTTTGGGGCGGCAGAGCTGACCCTATGCTGGCTGCTGCATCACCCATGCCAGCTTCTCCGGCACCAGACTGCGTTGAAGATGCGCTGGATAGCGGCAGTTTTCCTCAGGCCGGACGCAACTTTGTTACTTTGTATGCCAGCCGCACTGGTGCCGGGCCTCAACTGAATTGTATTACCCAAACCATACCCGATAGTGAACTGTTACAGGTAAAGCGTCTTATTGGCCTGCTGGCTATGCCAACAGAAATGCGACAAAACCGTTTTTATCTGGAGACAGACTGGCAACACAGCCGTTTTGTTGATAGCAGCAGCCCCGGGCTTAGCGCCGCCTATGATTATTTTCCTTACCAACATCTGGTGTTTTATCTGCAGTCGCAACGTGTAGACGGTAATACCGTGCCTGTGCTGATGCGCAAGCGCCTGGCCAGAAACCAGGCCGGTATTGCAACTATCAGTACCGATTCTGTGCTTGATGGTGTGGAACGTATGCATTTTGAATTCGGAGTCGACACCAACCTTAATGGCCAGCTGAATTATTTCTTGCCAACCCGGCAGATGGCTGCAGATTTCTGGTGGCAACAAAACAGCCGCATTATCAGTATCCGTTATTATGTGCTGCTTCGCGCCCGCCAGCCTGATCCCGGTTATATCAATAATCAGCACTATGATATGGGGGGCTCAGAGTTTATTGCGCCAGGTGATCATTACCGCAGGTTATTGGTTAGCAGCAGTATCTTTTTTCAAAATGCTGCACTGCAGGAGGGATCATGACACCACACAAGGGCATGGTGCTTATTATGGCGTTGGTGTTTTTGCTGGTAATGAGTTTGCTGATCTCAGCCATGCTGCTGGTTACCCAGTTAAGCCACAAAACAGCTTATGCCGGACAACAGCAATTACAAACCGCACAAGAGGCATTGGCTCAGCATATTACCGTGTTAAATGCACTGACCGAAGACGCTGTGGCCAACAGGCGAATGATGACGACGTGTCCGGCAAGCTACGCTGCCTGGTCAGGTAGTGCGGTGCAATGTGAAGTGGTGCAGGTTGATACTGCAGCTTACTCGGACAGCAAGCTTTTTTATGCCGGTTACAGCAGCCTGGTATTGAAAACGACACTGATACAGGAGCCAGACTAAAATGCTAAAGCGCTGGTTTATCTGTATTATATTTTCTGTTGTCGGCGCCCCCGGCTACAGCTGTGATCTAAACGAGCCTACAGCCGTTCCTGCAACTTTACCGTCATTGTCAGATGATGGCCCACCAAGAAAAATCAGCCTGAGTAATAATGTTCAGCTAGATATACCAGATGCTGAAGGCGTACTTAAGATGCACAGCGCTGACAGTTTAGTGCTGCTGGATCAACTGACAAACTGGCCAACTGAAACAGGCCAAATCAGTAGTATTAAAGCGCAGCCGGTAGTACTGGATCAAAACTATGATGGTATAGCAGATGCTGTTTATACCATTGATACCAGCGGCCGGCTGTGGTTTATCCCGCTCACCCGCAGTGGTTTTGCTGAGCCTGAACTGGTGGCTGATTTTAGCACTCTTGCGGCTGAGTTTCGCCAACCGTTACAACTTGTACATACCTTAGTGCCAGTTGGCGCTGGCCCGTTACAGCGCCAGACAATATTGCTGATCATTGCCAGTATGACGGCGGGAGGTGACAGCCTGCTGGTAGTAAAGCATCTGCCACAGCAGCGCACTGTTATACAACTTAGCGATCTGACCGACCGAACTTATCTGAGTGATGCCGAGGCAGGTTCGGGTATTGCCGAACAGCTGTGGCAGCAGATACAGCGGGGTGCTGGCTGGTATGTTCAGATGAATAAACGTATTACCGCAGTGCCGCAGGTTTATGCCGGGGTAGTTTACCTGAGCTCTGCCCAGGCAGCTGCGGTGCGGCCAGACTGCAGTCTGGCAGAAAATACCAAACTGCAGATCCATGCATTACATTTGCATCATGCCGGGGCAGTGTATGCCAGAAGACACTGGCAGGTAGCAGCGTTAGAGCGGGGCCAGCTGGTGTTGCAGAAAAACCTGCAGGGCGAGCTTGAGTTAAGTTTGCACAATGGGCAGCAACAGCACAGAGTGCAGGCTGATTTACTGGCAATCACGGCGGATTGTGCCAATTGTGTTACCGCATTAACGGCTGATCAGTTTCCCCGTATTAGCAGGCTGGCAACCTTTCAGACAGAGCAGGGTGGGCACTAAATGCGAATGGTTAAGCCAGGTTTTAGTTTAATCGAGTTATTAATAGCCGTGGTTATAGTGGGTATTCTTGCGGCGATATGTTACCCGTCTTATCAGCAGTATGTGCTGCGCAGCTATCGCGCAGAGGCAATATCGCAGTTGTTGCAACTGGCAAACGCACAAGAGCAGCATTTAGCCGACTACGGAGTGTATTCGGCAGATTTAGCGGTACTGAGAGCTAAGGCATCAGAGCGTTATCAGTTTAAAGTTAACCTGTCTGCAGCGCAGCAGGAATTCGAGCTGACAGCACAGGCACAGGGGCTGCAACAGGCCGATAGCGAATGCCCGTTATATACATTGAACCACCACGGACAGCGTAACGGCCAGGATCCACAAGCACTGGTTTGCTGGAATTAGCTAGGCCGGGCAAGGCGCAGCTATCTCTGTTAAGCGGTTACGACCGGCCTGATTAACGGTAAGCCGATAATGCCACTGATAACTCTGCTGCGGGCAATAGTAAAAAGTACCGTTTTCAAAACCATTTAAACTCCCGTCCCGGCGAAACGTTATGGCTTCGCGGTTATAGATCAGTTTATGTCGCGGATCAATTGCCGGTATTTCCCGCAATAAGGTGCGCTCGTTGGTGTCAGGATAAAGCAGGGATAACTGTACCGGTGCAGTTTGCCACTGTGCTTCGCATTTACCATCGACCGCCGGACAGAGTTGTACCGGCAGGTTACTGCTGGTGGCTGCAACCCGGGCAAAAGCCAGATGCTGGCTAAACTGGCGCACATAAGCCGTAGCGCGCTGGCGGTCAATAAACTCAGCCATGGCCGGTACTGCAACAGTGGCAAAAATGATCAGAATGGCCAGCGTAATCATTAGCTCTGGTAAGCTAAAGCCTCTGCTTGTTGTTGATGGCATAGCACGCTCCTTGCAGTGATCCTCCTGCAAAAAGCGTAGCACATATTGCTTTGGTGTAAAATAATTGCTTCTAATCGTAAATGGTTGGGATCGGCTGACGCTTATGCTGTGTTTTCAGATAAATACCAATCAGCTTTTCACTCACATTTGCCGCTACGGCTTTACCTTCCAGAAAGTCATCTATTTGCTCGTAGGTTAAGCCCAGAGCGGCTTCATCTGCTTTTTGTGGCGCCATACACTCCAAATCGGCAGTAGGGATTTTGCCTACCAGTATGTCTGGCGCCCCGAGAGTTTTCCCCACTAAGCGTACCTGGCGTTTGCTTAAACCAAACAGTGGAGCCAGATCGCAGGCGCCATCACCCCATTTGGTATAAAAACCGGTAATGTTTTCCGCTGAATGATCAGTACCCAGCACTAAGCCTCCCAGCAGCGCTGCAATATGATACTGAATCACCATGCGGGTGCGGGCTTTAACATTACCTTTAGCAAAGTCGGCCTGAGCCTCACTGGCAGTAGCCAGACCATCAGCAGCCAAGGCACTGAAAGTGGCCTGATGAATTGCATCGGCTCCCGGTTGTACATTTACTGATAACGCTTTGCTTGGTTGAATAAAATCAACCGCCATCTGCGCTTCAGCTTCATCTTTTTGCGTAGCGTATGGCAGACGTACAGCAATAAACTGATAACCACTACCTGTTTCGTTCAGCTCATCTATAGCCATTTGGGCTAAACGGCCACAGGTGGTAGAGTCGATACCACCGCTGATGCCCAATACCAGTGTTTTCATGCCTGAAGCGCTAAGACGTTGCTTAATAAAATCGACCCGGCGGCGGATCTCAAATTCTGCATCTATCTGCGGTAGCACCCGCATTTCGGCAATAATCTGTGCTGCATTCATACTATTTAGGCCTCTGCTGAAAATATCTGCCTATCTTATCGTGTTTTACCCTTAGCAGATCAAGTGATTCTTATTGATTAACTGCTGAACAGCATCCGGCCTTGTATTATACTGCCACTACCACAGGCGCTTAACTGACGGAAATTGCGATGAAAAAAATTGAAGCCATTATTAAACCTTTTAAGCTGGATGACGTGCGTGAGGCGCTGGCAGATATCAGTATTACCGGTATGACAGTCACTGAAGTTAAAGGCTTCGGCCGGCAAAAAGGCCATACAGAGCTGTATCGCGGTGCAGAGTACATGGTCGATTTTTTGCCTAAAGTAAAACTGGATATAGTGGTCACCGACGATCAGGTTGAACGCTGTGTTGAAGCTATTATGAAGACAGCGCAAACCGGCCGGATCGGCGATGGCAAGATTTTTGTGTTTGATGTTGAACGTGTAGTACGTATTCGTACTGGCGAAGAAGATGAGGATGCGATCTAAGCTTATAGCTTCGTCCATTCTGTTGCTTGGCTTGCTGTGCAGTTTTGTATGCAGTGCAACGTTATTGGCAGATATTCAGCAACTAAGTGATGCAGATATGCAGGGGCGTAAAACCGGCACTGCAGGTGCCGCTCTGGCACGTCAGCTTATTGCTGAACGCTTTGCTCTGCTGCAGCTGGATAGCATTCACAACGGCTATCAGCAGCCTTTTGTATATTCCTCCTGGCCTGAAAAAACCGGTATTAATATGCTGGCGTCCCGACAGGGGTGTACTTATCCGAACCACTATATTGTTGTTACTGCACATTATGATCACCTCGGCCAGCACGGCAGAAAGGTTTTCCATGGTGCCGATGATAACGCTTCCGGGGTTGCCGCTATGCTGGAACTGGCTGCCAGGCTAAAGCATTCTTGCCCGGTGTATTCTTATATTTTTCTCGCCACTGATGCTGAAGAAACAGGCTTGTATGGCAGCAAAGCCTTTATCGCTGCACCGCCTGTGCCCCTTAACAGCATAGTAATGAACCTGAATCTGGACATGATTAGCCAGCCTGATCGGCGTGGAAAGCTATACCTGACCGGCGCCAGGCGCTATCCGGCACTGGTATCGCAATTAGATACCAATTTTAGTCATCTGCAGTTTTTACATCACCGCGGCCCTGGCCGTATGGCGCGTGATAATTCGCGGTATAACTGGCCGAATGCCAGTGATCACGGGCCATTTCACCGTGCCGGTATTCCCTATTTATTTTTCGGTGGTCAGGAGCATGCGTATTATCATACGGTGCAAGATACCTGGCAGCGTATTGAGCCGGCATTTCTGGATATGGCCATGCAGGCTATCTGGCAGACAGTACAGTGGCTGGAGCAGCAACCGCCGCAGACATTGCGGCCGTATGAGCAGTAACCAGTAATCAAAACGTACTACCAGTCGAAGCTAAGCTGGTTCACTGCCCTATTCAGCACAATTATAGCGGCTCTGGGGCTATCACAAACGTTTAGCAATACCAGGCTGATACTCATAGCTGCTCCAGGCGGTTTAAGGTGTCGGCAGCTTTGGCCAGAATGGCGGCTTTATCGCTATCGCTGCGTTTTTCCCAGTTGGCAAAGGCCAGTGCCAAACGCGGATTGGCGCCAAATTGCTGCTGATGCCGGTGCAGAAAATCCCAGTACAGTGCATTAAACGGGCAGGCATCAGTTTGCGTGGTATGTTTAACCTGGTAGGTACAGTTTTTACAGTAATTGCTCATCCGGTTGATATAAGCACCACTGGCAGCATAAGGCTTTGATGCCAGTACACCACCATCGGCAAATAACGCCATACCCAGGGTGTTGGGCAATTCTACCCATTCGTAGGCGTCGGCATAAACGGCCAGATACCAGTCGGTAACCTGTTCAATTGATAACCCGGCCAGCAGGGCAAAATTACCGGTGATCATTAAACGGTGAATATGGTGCGAATAAGCATGATCAATAGTGCTTTTTACTGCCTGCTGTATACAGCGCATTTGTGTGTTGCCATGCCAGTAAAAACCCGGCAAAGCGCGGTTGGCATTAAGTGCATTGTGCTGTTTATAGCCGGGCATGAGCAACCAGTACAGGCCACGCACATATTCGCGCCAGCCAATTAGCTGGCGGATAAAACCTTCTGCGGCATTAAGTGGCACCAGGCCCTGTTGGTATGCCTGCTGCACTTTGTTGCACATCCAGCGCACATCCAACAGGCCACAATTTACATACACGGAGCAAATGCTATGAAACAAAAACGGTTGATCAAGCAGCATGGCATCCTGGTAATCGCCAAACTGCGCTAGTTGGTGCTGCACAAAATGTAAAAAAGCCCGCCTTGCGTCTTTACCGGTAACGGCATAGCTGAAGTTATCAGCAGAGCCCATATTGGCAGCAAAATGCTGATTAACCAGCGCTACGACCTCTGCAGTGATATCGTCGGGGGTAAAGTGCAGCGGCGGAATTTGCCGTAAATCTTGCGGGCAGGCTTTACGGTTATCGGCGTCGTAGTTCCATTTACCGCCTTCTGGTGTGTCGCCTTGCATCAGTAAGCCGGTATAGCTGCGCATTTCACGGTAAAAGTATTCCATACGCAGCTGCTTTTTACCCTGAGCCCAGCGCGTAAAACGGGGCAAATCACAGATAAAGCGATCATCAGAGAGTATTTGCAGTGGCAAAGAAAACCGCTGCTGCCAGTTGTTGATTTCCTGCTGCAAGCGATATTCACCACATTGCGTTATAACTATGTTTTGCAAATGTGGGTACTGTGTCAGAGCATGCTGCACGGCATCAGTGATGCACTTTATCTGGCTTTGGCTGTCGTAGTGGATATAACAAAGCTGATAACCTTGCTGTTGCAGCACGGCAGAAAAATGGCGCATGGCACTGAAAATCAGAATAATTTTATGTTTGTGATGTTGTACATAGCTGGCCTCTGCCGCTACTTCTGCCAGCAGCAGTACATCATCAGCTGCAGCATTTTGCAGGCTCGACAGCGCGGGGCTTAGCTGGTCACCTAAAATTACAATAAGTCTGGCCATAACCGGGTTATATTACGACAACAATAGCGCCTTTACGCTGCGCCCGGCGGGCAAGATCAGCATCTGGTGTACAGAAAGTGCTTTATGTTATATTGTCACATAACTTAGATTAAAACAGGAACTATGCTATGAAGCTCTCTTTAGTTGCCAGCCTGCTTGTTTGCAGCTTAATGGCATTAAATACCACTGTAGTAGCGCATGAACACAGCCCGGCTGAACACAAACATGATCATCAGCATGGCGCAGATAAACACGACGGGCATGAGCATGACGATGAGCGGGTAGCTCTGGGTGCTCATGTGCATGGCCATGCTGTATTAACACTGGTGCTGGAAGGTAACGAAATGCAACTGGCGTTTCAATCGGCCGCGCAAAGCATAGTGGGCTTTGAACACAAACCCAGCACTACGGAGCAAAAGCAGGAAGTTGCAGCGGCCATTGCAGTGTTTAACCAGGGCGACTGGTTTAGTTTTAACAATGACGCCAACTGCGAACTGGCCATGGCTGAAGCCAGCACGGATTTAACCGAGCCACAGGCAAATGAAGGCCATGCTGATTTTTACGCCAACTACCAGCTATTATGCCAGCGTCCGGCGCGGTTAAATGAACTGAAACTGCGTATTTTCGAACTGCTGCCGGCACTGGAGCATATGGATATTCAGTGGATTATTAATGGCCAGCAGGGTGCATCACAGGCAGCGCTCAGTAGCAGTACGGTACGTTTTCAGTAAGCATAAAATGACAACGGCAGCCTGAGCTGCCGTTTTCTTTAGTAGGTATATTCTTCTACTTTATCTACCTTCAGGCTGTAAGCCGCCTGCCCCAGATCATGGGTCATGGTTTCAGTGGTTAAGGTACCGCTGATCCAAAAGGGGGAATAGATCATATCGGCTTTTAAATTTTTCGCCCCGGTTACATAGATAATCTGGTTTGGTGGTGGCGGCGGCACATGGATGCAAGCGCCAAAATAAGGCACTAAAAAGAAACTGGTCACGTTTTGGGCACTGTCAAACTCCAGTGGCACAATAAAGCCCGGTACCCGCACTTTGGTATTATTAAACTCAGAGCGCACCTTGGCTGATTTAAGAATTTGCTGCCATTGTTTTGCGGTGGGATCATCACCCTGATAATCGTCGTCAAACGGCGACGGCTGGCTGTAATCATGCTGCACTTCGGGCATTTCCAGTAACAGCTTTAAATCTTCTTCCGGCATTAAGTCAGTCCATTCAATGGTTTTGACTTCACTGGCACTGAGCCCGGCAGTAAAACATGCGACCAGTGTCAGGTATAACGCAACAGATAACGTCCGTAGCATTGGAGCTCGCCTCCCTAAGTTGGCATAATGACAAAAAACGCCAACATCATAACATGACACCGAGGGCGCCTGTGACCGACAAGCCGAAAATTCCCGCTATTGATCTCAAACAGCTGCAGTTTTATTACCAAAGTGGCGGCTGGCAATTAAACTTACCCGGGCTGACTTTACACTGTGGCCAGCATTTATTTGTGCGCGGTGCTTCTGGCAGCGGCAAAACCACCTTATTAAATTTACTTTGTGGTATTACCCGCCCGGTCAGTGGTGAGCTGTATGTCAATGGCCAGCCATTGCATCAGTTGTCCAGTAGTGCGCGTGACAGCCTGCGGGCAAAACACATCGGGGTAGTATTTCAGCAGCTCAATCTTATTCCTTATTTATCGGTGCTGGATAACACCCTGCTAAGCAGCCATTTCGCCGGCCAAAATAAAACTGACTCGGTAAACCGGGCAAAAACGTTGTTGCAACGCTTAGGTTTACAACAGGATTTATGGCATAAACCGGCTACTAACCTCAGCGTTGGCCAGCAACAACGGGTGGCAATTGCCCGGGCCTTACTACCTAAACCTACCTTACTGATTGCCGACGAGCCCACGTCAGCACTGGACAGCGATAACCGTGACGCCTTTATGCGGGTCATGCTGGCCGAAGCCGATGCCAATGGCTGCACCGTGATTTTTGTCAGCCATGATCAAAGCCTGACGCAGTATTTTCATTATCAGCTGGATATGCAGCAGTTAGCCACAGGAGTACAGCCATGCTGATGAAATTAGCCCGGTTAAGTTTATGGAACCGCCGCGGTACAGTGCTGATGACCTGGTTATCACTGACCATAAGTATTGCGTTACTGCTGGGCATTGATCACTTGCGCACAGAGGCAAAAAGCAGCTTTACCAGCACAGTGTCGGGCACAGATCTGATTGTTGGCGCCCGCTCCGGCCAGCTAAACTTATTGCTGTACTCGGTATTTCGTATTGGCAATGCTACGGCAAATATCAGCTGGCCCAGTTATCAGCGTATTATTAAACACCCGCAAATAGACTGGGCTATTCCGATATCATTGGGCGATTCGCACCGGGGTTACCGGGTAATGGGCACCAATACCGATTATTTCAGCCATTACCGCTATGCCAACAGCCAGCCCCTGGTGCTGGCGCAGGGCAAACCTTTTGAGCAGGTATTTGACACGGTACTTGGGGCTGAAGTCGCGCAAAAGCTGGGTTATAAGCTGGGCGAGCAAATTGAACTGTCGCATGGGGTTGGTGCGGTAAGTTTCAGCCAGCATAAAGACAAGCCCTTTACCGTGGTGGGTATTCTGGCGCGCACCGGTACGCCGGTAGATCAAACTGTGCATGTCAGCCTTGAAGCGATCGAAGCCATTCACCTGGACTGGCAGCAGGGTGCGCCAATGCCCGGCAGACAGCTAAGCAGTGAACAGACACTGGCGCACGATTTAACACCCAAATCTATTACCGCCTTTATGGTGGGGTTAAAATCGCGGATGGCTACTTTTACCCTGCAGCGGCAGATTAACGAGTTTAAGAATGAACCGTTAACCGCCATATTGCCCGGTGTAGCATTAGCTGAACTGTGGCAAATGCTGGGTATGGTAGAAAATTTATTGTTGCTGATAAGTTTGCTGGTGCTGCTGGCGGCACTGGTGGGAATGATTACAACTTTACTGGCATCCATGAAAGAGCGGCAACGCGAAATGGCCATCTTACGCGCTGCCGGGGCGCACCCCTGGTATTTGTTTGTGCTTATTCAGCTTGAGGTATTACTGGTAACGCTGTTGTCGATGTTATCTGCTGCAGCCTTATTATTTATCAGTTTGTACCTGCTGCAGGATAAACTGGCTGCTGATTTTGGTTTATTTATCAGCCTGCAAATTGTCCAGCTGACCAGCTTATACTGGGCAGGAGCTATTCTGCTGTTGTCGGCCGTATTGGCAACGATACCCGGGGTTTTGGCTTACCGCAAAGCGCTGGCTGATGGCCTGACAATCAGATTGTAATGCTCAGGTTGGAGTGCTAAGGCTAAGCGGACAGCGCAGGGTTATCACACAGCCTGTATCAGTATTGTGCAGGCTGACATCTCCCTGCAACAGGTGGGTAACCAGATTAAACACCAGCGTCATGCCCAGGCCTTTGGCTCCGGTGTGGCGGCGTGTAGTAAAAAATGGTTCAAAAGCGTGGGCCAGTTCGTCTGCATTCATACCCCGGCCGTTATCGGCTATATCCAGTTGCCAGCTGTAAGCGTTCTGGCTGGCACGGATCTCAATCCGGCGCGAGGGCTGGTTATCAAAGGCATGCTGGCAGGCATTTTCTATCAGCCGGGTCAGTATCGTTGCCAGCGGGCTGGCAAAACTGTGAATTTTTAATGTTGCCGGCAACTCCAGTTGCACACTAACCTGATGCTGTTTTAGCAGTGAATCGACACTGCACAGCACTTTGGGAATAAACTGGCTTAATACTAACCATTCGGCTTGCTGATCCGTGCTGGCTGCTGCAGTTTGTTTAAAGCTGTTTACCAGATCAACAGTGCGCTGCAGGTTAGTATTTACCATAG
The DNA here is from genome assembly GCA_002840125.1 of Gammaproteobacteria bacterium HGW-Gammaproteobacteria-15. GTDB lineage: Bacteria > Pseudomonadota > Gammaproteobacteria > Enterobacterales > Alteromonadaceae > Alishewanella. Next base: position 1,445,329 of record PGZF01000001.1, on the reverse strand, counting down.
CAATGCTGTGCTTAATTGCAGCGCCACTCTGACTGAATTTTTGCCGGCTAAGCTGGCCGGCCAGAAACAGCTGTTCCAGTTCCAGTAATGTTACCTCGGCATGGCTGATGGCCGTAACGGCAACGCCCAGCGGCGTGTTTATTTCGTGGGCGATACCGGCCACTAAACGGCCAAGGCTGGCCATTTTTTCTACTTCAATTAACCGGTGCTGGGTGTGCTGCAGTTGTTCCAGCGACTGGGTCAGCTCTTGCGTACGCTGGCTGATAATTTGCTCTAAGCCACTGTTTAGCTGCTCTAGCTCGCACTGATAACGCATGCGCTCAGACGCGCTTAATGCCCGGCCATAAATATCGGCCAAAAAGCCGGCAAAGACAATTTCGTCTGTCTGCCATTGTTTAACCTGGCGGTGCTCAATACAAATAATACCCACCATAACGCCATGATGGCGGATAGGCGTATCCAGCATAGAGCAAATACCGGAAGGTGACAGGTAGATATCGGAAAATTCGGCTGTTTGCGGGTGATGATGTGCATCGGTAGCAACAATATTACGCTCATCGTCCAACGCATTGAAATAACTGGGAAAATCTTGCCGGCTTAGCGTTAGGTCCGGCGTGCTGTGCTGCTGACCATCGAGCTGATAAGCGCAGTGCATAAGTTGGCGATCATCCGATAATAGCCAGATACTGGCACGATCAACAGCGAGCCCCTTAGTAATAGCCTCTAAAATCAAGCTGTTAGTTGCGGATAAATCGCCTTTGTCGATATTCGGATTACGACTGATTTGGGCCAGAATATGCTGTAGTTCAATTTGCATTACTACGCAGAGCTCTCCGTATCGGCTTCGGACGGTGCGTCAACCTGTTATGCCTTAGCACCAATGTATAGCATCTTTAATGGTTATGCGCTAAATTTACAGCAGATTTTTCATTAACTTGATGTTGTAGAGGCCTGTGCAGTGCCGGGCACAGGATCGTAGCGAAACCGGCATTAAATTTACTAAGCAGCGTAGTGACCAGAGTAGCATGACAGAGTCAAAAATAGATTTAGAGCAGCAGCTTGCGCAGTTACGCCATACCTATGTGATGCGGCTGGGGCAAGAGCTGCCTTTGTTACAGCAAGGCGCGATGCTGCTGTATCAGTTGTCTGATCTGGCCTGGCATGATCAGGTGCAGGATTTATCTGCCAAACTGCATACTCTGGCAGGCTCTGCCGGCACGTTCGGCTTGCCAGAGCTGGGTGAGCAGGCCCGGCAATGTGAGCTGCAACTAAAACCCTGGCTGGTGCCCGGCGTTGTCGTAGCTACGACAGAACAACAGCGCCTGATTGATGATATCCAACAGCTTAAGCTGCCAACGGCAGTGGCAGATTATCCTGCAGCGCCGGTCACGGTAGAGGTGGCAGCAGCAGAGCGGGCCGGTGTTTATCTGTTATGCCATGAGCCTGCCCTGACAGAGCAAATCAGCACCATGCTGGATATTTTTGGCTACAGCTACCGTCATTTCAGCAGTGTGGATGATATAGCGCAGGCAATAGCCCATAAGCCCCCCGAAGTATTAATTGTTGATCTGGATATGCACCAGACGCCCGGGCAATGTATGCAGCGCATTGCCGATTTACAGGCGAGGCAAAGTTCAGCCATTCCGCTACTGTTGCTAAGCCATCAGAGTGACTTTGACAGCTATTTAAATGCAATACGGGTGGGGGCTATCGGCTATTTTGTAAAACCACTGAATACCACTGAACTGGAAGCCCGTTTACGGCAGCAGCTATCACGCAACGAGCGTGAGCCCTTCAGGGTAATGCTGGTAGATGACGACCAGTTGCTGGCAGAGCATTATGCATTAGTATTGCGTCAGGGGGGCTTGCTGGTAGAGGTATTGTCAGAGCCAGCGCTGATTTTTGAGTCTCTTAAGCAGTTCCACCCGGATGTTATTTTACTGGATGTGAATATGCCGTTTTGCTCCGGCCCGGAGCTGGCGCAACTGGTACGGTTGCAGCAAGCCTGGCTGGGTGTGCCGATTATTTATTTATCGTCTGAAACCGACGGCGAGCAGCAACTGGCGGCGCTGATTAAAGCCGGCGATGATTTTATTACCAAACCTATTACCGACACCGCCTTGCTGGTTGCGGTATTTGCCCGGGCGCAACGGGCCAGGCAACTGGCTGATGTGATGACGCGTGACAGCCTTACCGGCCTGTTGCAGCATGCTCATATTAAAGAGCGGTTGGGGCTGGAGATGTTGCGCGCTGTGCGAAGCAGCCAGCCTGTCAGTGTAGTAATGCTGGACATTGATCACTTCAAAAAGGTTAACGATAGCTATGGCCATTTAATTGGTGATCAGGTTATCGCCAATTTAGCTAACCTGCTAAAACAACAATTACGTAAAACCGATCTGATCGGGCGTTATGGTGGTGAAGAGTTTTTACTGGTGCTGCCCGATTGCAGTGTCGAGCGGGCTTTTACCCTGATAGAGCAGGTTAGGGAGTTGTTTGCCGCTTTACCTTTTACCGCCGCTGAGCAGCGGTTTTTCTGTAGTTTTAGTGCCGGCATTTGTGCTGCCACGCAGGAGCATGCCGATTTAGTTATCGACAAAGCCGATCAAGCGTTATACCGCGCCAAAAGTTCGGGCCGTAACTGCACTATTCTGTCTGGCTGACATAGCGTTTTCAAACATCATTAATCTGACACAGCGGCGGCACTGGTAGCAATATCAGCCTGCCGTTATACTGCGTTTTTTATTATAACCGGAGAAATCAATGCAGCTGTTTTTGGTGTATATAGGTGGCACAGCGCCTGGGGCCAATATTGAATTACATGATGTGCGCTTTGTCGCAGCGCAGCGTATTGAAGACACCTACAGCCTGTTATGCCAGCAGTGGTTTGGCACAGTAAAGGGTCTGCATATTGATAGCTATATGCAAATTAACCATATTGACGGCTACAGCGTCAGCTTACACAACGAGCCACAGCCTGGCAGTAACAAACTGTACTTTGTTAACTTTGGTGGTTATTACCCGGATAAAATTGCCGAACAGCATGACTTTATGCTTTGCGTTGCGACTTCAGCAGCAGAAGCTAAGGCTAAAGCAAAACAACAACTGTTAACCGATGCCGACAGCCAGCACAAAGATGATTTACTGCAACTGGACGACTGCTTTGCGCTGGAGCAGCTGCAGGGGCTACATATTCACCTACACAGTAGCGGGCAAAGCCAACCTATGCGGCCCAATTGGTCTGGTTATCAGATTATTGGTTAAGTAAGTAAGGTGAGGGCAACTGCTGCCCCCACATGCGTTGCCATAGCCACGGCAACGCCACTGCCATATCACGACGCATCGGTAACTGCTGCACGGGGGCGTCGTTTTTCGGGTCTACCACAAACTCAAAGGCATAACTGCCTTCCTGCCCCATACGCAGATCGGTTAGCAGCAAGGTGTCACCTTGTTGCTGCACAGTATAAAAGCCCCGGCTGAACCAGTGTAATTGCTGCACCGGTTTAAGCTGGGCATATTGCTGTTTAAGCGAGTGATCCCGTACTACATGCGTAAAGTTAATCTCTGTGGTGGTGTCGAGCAAAGAATAAAACCCCTCTGCGTAACCTTGCTCGGTTATGACAACTATGCGCCACAATAGAGTGGTTAAAGGCGCAGGTGTCACCAGCATTTGCTGATAATCCAGCTGCTGCTGATACAGGCTGTGTTGCGCAACATTACTGACATGTTGCTGTGCCGCCACAGACCACAACATATAAGCAGTGGAAACCACCAATGCCCCGCCATTGACTGCCAGGCCGCGCGGTTTACTTAGCAGGTAGTATCCCAGCCCCAGCAGCAGTGGCAGGGTATACAGGGGGTCAATAATAAAGATGCTGCCAACCGCAAAAGGAGTATTGGTAAAGGGTAAACCGAACTGGGTACCATACACCGTCATCGCATCTATAGCAGTGTGGGTTAAAAGAATAAGCCAGGTTGCCAGCAGCCAGCGCCAGTAATACTGCCGCTGCTGGCATAACATTGCTGCCAGCCAGGCCAGCACAGGGGATATCAGTGTCTGATATAAAAACGCATGGCTTTCCGTACGGTGCAATACCATGTTGCTAACGACATCGCCATAATCTATTACCACATCCAAATCAGGCAAAGTGCCGAGCACCGCTCCGGTCAGTACGGTTTTAAGCCGTGAGCCTGGCGTTTTGCCCATTAGCGTGACGGCAACTGCTGCACCCAATGCAAGTTGTGTTAATGAATCCATACTACAGTCAGATACCCGTGCGCAGAGTCAGGCCGGCATTTTAACAGATGTCAGCGATAAGCCAACTGCGGCCGGGCGGCATGAAAATACTCATCGCTCTGTTCAAATAACTGTTCATCAAGGGCATTACGCAGTTTAAGGTAGTCTGATTTCAGTGTGGCTTTGGTGGTGCGCATATCAAGGTAGTAGGGCGCACGTTTGCCGTTAAAGTCTATCGCTTCGGCAATCTGCACAAAATGAATGCCTACTCTTTTTAATATTCTGGCTAATGAGGGTTCAATCATCACATAGGCGTGGTAACGCTCGTCACGGACACACATCAGGGTTGCCAGTAAATACAGGGCAACAGATACCAGTTTGCGGCATTGGCCCTGTACACTGGTTAAACCGGCATACTCATCGGTTGCTTCAATAATCTGGCTGTGGCGAATATCTTTTGGCACCGCAAGACGTGATATTTCACAGATATTACGCCGTGGGAAATTTGCCGGTGCCAGAGCTGCATTGGTAAAGCTGTTCGCAAAGTAACATTCTACCGGTAGCTGTTGCTCTGGAGCTGCTGACGTAATTAACCGTACGGTGCCCGCCAGAGTAGCAGAATCAGTGTGTTTAATAGCACAGTGGATCGCCCGGTGATCAAACTGATCATACTCCAGTTTATTCGGCCGTGGCGGTTCGTAACGTAGTTCTTCGCAATATACCTTATGGCGTAAGCGAAAGGTTTCATTGCGATGCTCTTCTACACTTGCTACCCGGGCCTGATAAAAGTCGGGAAAATGCGACAAAGGGCTGTACAAAGAGGTACAGCTAAAAGGTGCTGCTAATGTGTTTGCTGATGGTGAAAAAGCAGTATCTGCAACTGCTGCCAGAGAACTCATAATGATGCCCCAAAAAGTCATTGTCTGCGCATTATCTGATTTTATAGTTGTCTTAATTGCGCGTGAAATTAGCTTTCCGTGCGGTATAAATGCTGACAATTCCATTGCAGGGCCCTGAAGCCGGATTTACTATGCAGTTGATTCGGGTTTGCGTCAAATGCCAGATCGGTACTTTTATAAAGTAAATCAGCCAATTGAAACTAAGATTATGATTTAACGGAAGTAAAAAAATATTGTTATTTAACGAATGTTATTAAATGTAATTCAGCCAGCGTTCATCTTAAATATGAGCTAACAGCCTGAAGTATATGGTTATTAGTCAGCGGAACAACGTTCAAGTTGTTGAATATCCGACTGAACTTGCCGCGCTAAGGCTCTTAACTGGATTAACCGGTCATCGGTTAGCGATATTTGACAGCGCAGCGCAGGCATTACGCCCGCTACAGCCGTTTCCAGAGCTTTGCCACTGCTGGTTAGTACTACATGTTTTACCCGTTCATCCACTGAAGAAGGCAGCCGTTTTAACCAGCCTTTATGTTCAAGCTTTTTTACCAGCGGCGTTAAGGTGCCTGAGTCAAACAGTGTTTTGCTACCCAGCTCACCCAGGCTGATATTGTCTTGCTGCCATAACGCCAGCATTACTACATATTGCGGGTAGGTAAGATCAAAGGGCTGCAATAATGGCCGGTACAGCCGCACCACAGCATTAGAGGCGCTATAAAGCGCAAAGCACAGCTGCTGTTCCAGTGGTAAAGTTTTATTCATCTGTATTAATCCGGCAATTTTAGCCAAGTGTACCAAACTTAGCTGGCGGCCTTATAGCTTTAGTAATTATATTTGAGGCAAAAAAGTTATATGCAAATATCTTGTGTGCAAGATTAATTGGTTCTATTATGCAGATGTTCGCTAACGGCAACTAACCCTAACTGAGGAAATAACGATGGATATTCTTTATAAAGCAGTAGTAACGTCAACTGGCGGCCGTGATGGCGCAGCTAAATCAAGCGATCGTTTATTAGAAGTTAAACTGGCCGCACCAAAAGAATTAGGCGGTGGCGGTGGGGCAACTAACCCTGAGCAGTTATTTGCTGCCGGTTATTCTGCCTGTTTTATCGGTGCCATGAAGTTTGTTGCTGGCCAGAGCAAGCAAACACTGCCTGCTGATGTGAGCCTGCGTGCTGAAGTGGGCATTGGCAAAATTGAAGGTGGCTTTGGTCTGGATGTTGATTTGTTCATAAGCCTGCCGGGCATGGACAAAGCTGCAGCGCAGCAACTGGTAGAAAAAGCGCACCATGTTTGTCCGTATTCAAATGCTACCCGCGGTAATATCGACGTGCGTTTACACGTTAGCGTATAACAGCGTTGGTGCAACGAAAAGCCGGCTTTTGCCGGCTTTTTGCATTATGCACGTTTAACAAAGCGGCTAAGCAGGGCCGGCAATATGGTTAAATCGGCTGCCAGCGCCATTATCATGGCCGCTGCTGTCAGCAAGCCAAAATAGACACTGGGTAAAAAGCTGGAAAAACCAAATACGGCAAAACCGGCGGCAATAACCACAGAGGTAAACAACATTGCCATGCCGGTATGGGCAAAAGCGTTTTTCAGTGCAGTATCGGCAGGGGCCTGTAAATAGCTGTGAACAAAGTGAATGGTGTCATCAATCGCGATACCCATAGCAATAGCAGCGATGGTAATGGTCATAATGTCCAGTGGAATACCCAGCCAGCCAATAAGGCCTAAAATGCCAAGCGTGGTGCATACATTCGGCACCAGCGCTATCAGCGCAATTTTTAATGAGCGGAAAATCAGCAGCAAAATAACCGCCATGCCAAGGTAAACCAGGCCTAAGGTCATTATTTGCGAATCAAACAACCGCGATAAAATATCCTGATACAACACAAACAGGTTGGTAAGGCTGTAATCTGCGGCTTTAAGGCCCAGCGATTGTAAATCCTGATTCAGCTGTTGCATCAGCAGCTCGCGGTTAAGCCCCTCTGTAGTGTCCTGAATGCGCGTGGCAATACGTACCTGTAGCGGATCTTCAGTCAGATAAGCGCCCACCAGCTGGTTAACGACCTTTTGATCCAGCAACTGATAAATAGAATTTAATTCATACTCTGTCAGTGGTTTGCCATCGTTAAGTTGGGTGGCCAGGGTGGTAAAGTTAACCAGCGAGGTAACATTGCCGGTAGCGGCAAATTCGGCCACCACAGCGTGCGCTACATGTAACTGATTAAACTGCTCGGCGCTTAGCAGTAAATCCGGCTTGGTTTTTGCCGGGTCAAGGGTAATGACAATATCCAGTGGCGTAGAGCCACCAAATTCCTGATCAATAAACTTAAGCTCCTGATACACCTGGGTATCTGTGGCAAAATAATTAATAAAGCTGTTTTCCACATTCAGCCTTGCAATGCCGGGTAACAGCAGCGCAAACAGCAGCAGGCAGGCAAAAACAGTGCGTAAAGGCGCCCGCTGTACCAAGCGGCGGATAGCTTGCAAGCTGGTGCTGAGTATGGCGTAGTCGGCGGTTTCTGCTTTGCTTTTCAGCAGGCTAAGCAGGGCAGGAAACAGCAGCAGGCTAACACTCATGGTGATCAACATCGCTATTAACATCATAAAACCAAAATCAACCACCGGCTGAATACCACTGAAGATTAACGAGCCAAAACCGACAGAGGTAGTGACTGTGGCATAAAAGCACGGTGCCAGTTTTTGTTGTAATGTCATTACAACACGCTGCTGTTGGGTTGCGGTGGTATTGTTACGGGCGATATCGCGGTAGGCGCCGATAAGATGGATCATCACCGCCAGCGTTAAAATAAGCTGCAGCGCAATAAAATTGGCCGAAATAACCGTGGCACGTATATCCAGCACGGCAAACAGGCCAAGGGTAAGCCAAACGCTTACCGCACAGGCCCATACCGGAAACACCACCCAGCGCACGCTACGGTATAGCAGCAGTAACAGCAGGGCGATAATGCCAGCTATGGCGCTGCCAAACACTGTTAAGTCACTGCTGATAATATCCACCAAATGCTGCGCTACCACATAGCCGCCACCGGTAAAGGTTTGGGCGCGCTGCTGCACCTGTTGGTTAATGTGTTCTATCTGCGCAATTTCCTGCTGGCGCTGTTTAACCAGCGCCTGGCGTAGCGGATCAGCTTTTGCCTGCAATTCGGCCAGTGCGGTTTGTTCTTCTGCACTGAGTTCACGTTGCAGCGTGTGGCGCTCAATCGCCAGTATATCGCTTTCCAGTGCCGTTAACTGCGCATCGGGTTTAAACACAATCTGAATTGCCGCGGCGGTTTGGGCGGTATTTAGCAGCAGATCAGTAAAAATAGGGTGATCACTGAGCAGCTGTTGCATCTGGGCCGGTGAGTATTGCTGTTTCTGCCAGGTAAGCGCAGACACATCCACGTCGGTTGTCAGTGCTGATGCATCGGCAATCAGCGGTACGTTAAGCATTGAGGTAACGCTTTGCACCCGCTCCAGCTTGCTGTATTGCTCGCTCAGCGCAGTTAAATCAGTAAAGGTAGCGTTACTAAACAACTCGCCGTTGTGGGGTTTATACGCCACCAGAATAAACTCATCCGGTGAAAAACGCTGATTCGCCTGCTGGGTTTTAATATACAGCGCGTTGTTTTTTACCAGCAGGGTTTCGGCCGAGGCATCAATACGAAACTGCTGGACAAAAAAGGCAGCGGCTGCAAGCAGCAAGATAAATAGCAGCAAGATGACAAAGCGCGCCTGCACAATACGTTGTGCCAACCAGATACTAAAACCGGCATTATTCTGGCTGGTTGTTGAAGGCGTCATCGCGCTTTACTCCCTGTAAAAACTGGTTACGAAAATACAGGTAAGGGTCTTCGGCCTGCTGGTACAGCTTTTCATATACTCTGGCGCGGTCTGAAAAAGTGTCAACGGCGTCAACACCCTGCAGATAATAGGTATCAGGCGGTGAGGTTATTTGCCGCAGCGGGTCAAGCAACACGCCGCTTACCACTGATGTAGAGCCGCGCACATTATTCTGCCCCAGTATTGGCAGTACCAGATAGGGGCCGGGGCTAACATTATAACCGGCCAGAGTATCAGCCAGTGATTGTTTCGCCGGTGGCAAATCAAACCAGGCTGTGGCGGGGTCAAACAAGCCAAGAATACCCACGGTACTGTTAATTAAAAAGCGGCCAAGATTAGTACCGGCATCTTTTACTTCGCCGGCGGCAAGGTTATTAAGCAGGCTCAGTGGCTCGCGGATATTACTAAAAGCATTGCCAATTTTGCTGCGTACCACATCCGGTAATACATATTCGTAGCCTTTAACCAGTGGGATCAGTGCATAAGAATAGGCAACATGGTTAAAACCAAACATAGCGCGGTTCCAGCCTTCCAGCGGATCATTGTACTGCTCTGCCGCTTCGTCTTCCGGCGTTTCAGGGTCATCACGGCTGGCCATATCCACCACCGTAGGCTGAATTTCTATAGTGCCCTGCGAGGTTTTAACAGTGGTGGTTTTACCGCTGCTAAGTTGTTCTGTAGCTGTCGGTGGTTCTGGCTTTGCTGCTACGGCTGGCTCTGCAGCGGGGTCGGTTGTTTGTTGCGCTGTTTCGGCCGTTGTAATATCAGGTGGCGCAGGCTTACTGGCACAACCGCTAAGAGTAAATAGAAAAAAAGCAGTAATAACGGTGGCTGTCTTCATACAGAACTCCGGTGTAAATACCCTGACACATAATGTGGCCAGCAGTTTATTTTAGTTTTTTTCAGTTTCCTGTTCCTTTTCAGCCACGGACGAAAAATCAATAATATCTTCAAGATTTAATTTGTACGCCTCGATAAATGCATTGCGAAGCAGCCCGGCCAAGGCTTTTAACCTGGAGATATCCGGTTCGCTGAAATCACCGCTGATGGGGATACGGGTCGCGATCAGGTTTTGTTTGCTGTTCTCCAGCAGGGTAGCGAGCATGGCAGAAATACCTTCAACAAATATCTGTAGGGGGTTTTCATCACCTTCTATCACATCTTTTACCACGTCTTCTTTCCAGGAGAAAATTTTCAGGTTGTAAATACCAAATTTAACATAGCCATTTAGCCGGCCTTTATCGCTGGCCAGCTCAGTTGCCAGTTCAAACTCGCCAGCTTCTACGTCAAAAGGGGCGTATATCTTAATAATATCTGCTGTCTCGGCGGTCGGTATTCGGTCCATTTTCATATTGATATCAAACATCGGTAACTTTACATTTGGATTAAACTTACCGTTAATGATAAAGGGAGTCTGTTTGGCGACTGTGCCGCTAATATCGACTTCGGTTAGCAGTTCTGACTGTGCGTCATTGTGTAAGTTAACAATTTCGCCCTCTACTTTACTCAGCACAAGCTCACCAAGCAGATCCTGGGCAATAGCATTAAATTCGATTCTGCCATCGTGGATGGATAACTTATCAATAGAAAACGGGGTAAGGTTATTTGCCAGGCCAATCCAGGTGCGCTCGTCCAGTACCGCATCTTCGGTAATATCTTCCTGGCCGGCTCTGTCCAGCGCCATAATAACCGGCTGGTGAAATGCCATAGTGCTAACTATTTCACCATCGGCCAGCGCAGCCCACGACAGCTGGATATCAATACGCTCAGCTGAAAACAGCGGCAGCTCGCCTTTGTCGTTCAGCTGATTAATTTCTATCTGCTTAATAACATAACCACCACGCCAAAGCGCCAAATCAATATCCTGCACCTGGCCGCTAATACCGTCCTGTTTTTCCAGCAGCGAATTTACATACCATACCATCACTGGCGGTAAGGCTACTCTTACTGCCAGTAATACTAAAACCACAGCCAGCATGATTTTTACACTGTTCGATAATCTCATGGGTAAGCGCTGTTTAAGGTGAATGCACAAATGCTAAGACAACAGCAAAGATCAGGCCATGTAATTTTGAGTTCTCAAGGTACTGAATTTAAATAACTTTACTAAAATTCGCTAAGCTGGCTGACTACGTTTAGGCAATATTTCGCGGATTATTTACCTGTAGTTTTGTAAATCTTGCTGTAATGCCGGTGTGGTAGTAGAGCTAAAAACAAAAGGCCAGCATTGCTGCTGGCCTGTTGCTATTTGGTGGAGCTGGCGGGAGTTGAACCAATAAAATATCTATTTATATCAATTGATTTCATTTTACTTGGCTTCTTATATATAACTATTCTCGTTCAGAACTTTCGTTAAAACTAATAAATTTTTCTGGCGTAATGGGTAACTGTATTCCACCAAGCTCGGACTGAATCATTAGATTAGTCATAAAATGTCTAACCAAAGGGTAAACCTGTTTGACGGCAAAAGCTGTTTTTTCATGTTCGCTGACTTTTAAGTATTTTTTAAGGCTTTTAATTTTCATCACGCACGTAAAGCCACATGCAGCTTCAAACATTGGTATATCTTCTCTTGTTCCAACTGCATTTAATAGAAACTCGACCGTCAAAGTACTCTGATCTTGAATTTCGGTATTTTGAGCAGAGCTAGTAAATTTAAGGACGCCGCCTTTGTTAGCATTTTCTGCATCATGGAGTTCAAAGTTTGCTTTAGATAAATAAATATCTTTTACTTCGAAAATGTTGTGTAGATCAGCCATTTAGCTAGCCTTAACTAAGTTTCTAGGAGATGGGTAGGTTGGGGACTTCGGGCTTAAATGCCAACGATTATCCTCCTCATTCTCATCAAAATCATACTGTAATGTAAGTGGAGCCATCTTTATATACATTTTTTGTGAGGGAAATGTCGTCAAAGTATGTGTGCTAAGAAGTTTCCTTTCGTTCATGCCGAAATCAGCTTGCACACTTAACACATTCTTATAAGCACTAGTTATTGCACCCAATGTGGACTCTATTACTCTTGCTGTAGATTGCTTATCTAGGTAGCTTGTTAACGCTGTTAGCACAACCTGATTTAAACTAGCGTCCTCTTTATTTGCTTCTTTAATCAATTGAGAGTGAACTGATTTAGGCATTCGTAGTGTTAGCCGACCTGATACTGGTGTTTCATCTGCCAAGTTTGGTTCTGGGAAAATAAGACCTTGCTCTTCGAACATTGCATAAGCTGTACAAATTGTATCTATAGCCAAAGCTCGTGCTTCAGATTCTGTATCAGCATATTCTTGGACATCACTCAGTTCAGCAACTTTCGCAACGTATAAAACATCTTTGTCAATTACCACTTTTTGAACTGAAATTGTGTACATTTCAGGGTCAAATTTTTTCATGATTCTCTTTGCCTGTTGAGGAACTCGTTTAGCTCGTTTTCATAAGAGCCCAAAATTCTTATGACGTTTTGAACATAAGGAAGTTTCATGGGTCTTTTGGGCATATGACCACAGTCAATACTGAACGTCGTAAATCTTCCACTGCTAGCTTCCGTCAAATATTTATGTGTAAATACTTTATGGTTTTCAGAAGCGCCCCCTTTGTAAGAAAAGCCCAAACCTGACAGAATTTCGAGAAGTCCACCTTTACCGCAACAACTTATGGATTTTTTCCGCGTCGCAAGGTCATCGATGATACTTTTAACCGTTTGATGTTTTTTATTGGCCATTCTATTTTAGCTGACACTGTATTCGGTGTCACTATATCCTTAAAGTTCCTCAGAATGCAAACTTTATGTTAATTGTTAATAATTCGTTATTTGAACAAATTTCTAATATTAAAAACTCTAAGAGTCAATCCAGCGGGCGTAGAGCATGCGAATCATGCCCCAGTCTTTATTCCCCATCTGTTTTGCTAACCATGTTGAAGCTTTCCCTGTTGTAAGCATGATTGATGCGTAGGTATAGCCGCAGTTGTAAGGGCTGCGGTACTTTACTTGTGCTTGTTTTAAGGGCGGCAGCCAGAGGCGCTAGCGCATAATGCCGACATACTTCCAAGGTGTTAGCATGTAAAGGGTACGAAGCGATTTTCTCGCGAGCAGATTTGTTAATCTGACTTTGGGGATGATGGCTTACTCAGCCATAAAATCATCAGTTACCAGTGGACCTTGTTTAAAAAACGAATCCCAACTGTTAGCGGTAGGGAAGAGTATTCGGTCTGTACCATTTACCCGCACAGTTACTTGCGTAACGCCATCTGGGAAGCGTGCTTCAAGCGGCAGTTCAATTAACTGAGAGTTATCATGGTTTACCACCTTGCCGATTGTCATACATACCTCTGTTCGCTTGATAACAAAAGTATATACCGAATTTGGTATTAGTGTGTAAAGCAGAAAAACAAAAGGCCAGCATTTCTGCTGGCCTGTTGCTATTTGGTGGAGCTGGCGGGAATTGAACCCGCGTCCGAAAAACCTACATCTTCGGTACTACATGCTTAGCACATTCATTTAGTTAACCCTATGAGCGCCGAATGGCAGGCTATCGTCGGGCGAGCCTGATTGGTTTTAACGTGTTGTCTCCAGGCGAAGACGCGACGCGATTCTGTTAGGGGTGATCTTCCAGAGTCTCAGCTTACAGACATGCGTGAGGGGAAGAGCTATCTACTGCCTATTAAGCAGCGATTGCGTATGTTTCGTCGTTTGCGACTAGTTTTTTGCGGTTTTTTTACGAGGCCTACCGCACCTCGGCATGCACCTAGGAGTTCGTGAATCCCGTCGAATCCAGAATCAGCCCCGAATTCTGTATGGAACACTTACACACCATAGTGTTTGGCTATTGTACGCAGCTGACTGTTGTTACACAAGCAAGCATTGCACCTTGGCCGTTTTTTCCTGTCGCCTTACTTAGATGGGGTTAGGCGACAGAAGTTTCAAGTATTATTTTACGGTTAACGCTTAGAGTGCTTCATCATGCGTTCTTTTTCGCGTGACCAGTCTCTGTCTTTAATATCGTCACGCTTATCAAAGGTTTTTTTACCTTTGGCTAAATGAAACTCCAGCTTAACCCAGCAGGCTTTCCAGTACATGGCGGTGGCTACCAGGGTAAAGCCGTCACGTTCTTTTAAGCCGACTAACTTATCCAGCTCGCGTTTGTGCAGCAACAGCTTGCGGCTGCGTTCAGGGTCGCATATCACATGGCTGGAGGCGCTGTTTAGCGGTTGAATTTGCGCGCCGAGTAAGAAAGCTTCGCCATTATGCAAAATGACATAAGAATCTGACAGGTTAACTTTACCTTCGCGGATGCTTTTTAGCTCCCAGCCCTGCAAAGCCATACCCGCTTCATAGCGGTCTTCCAGAAAGTACTCGTGCCGGGCCTTTCTGTTTTGCGCTATGGTGCCGTTTTTGTTTTTACTAACTTGTTTTTTACTCATAATTCGTTATTTGTCGCAGCTCTGTTTTATTGGTCAGCGTTGGCTCAAGCCTTGTTGCAGCGCGTTATTCTGTTACAATCGGCGGCGGGTTTAAAGGGGAGAGAGTATGCCACAAATTGAGCGCAGTGCGCTGGTTTTTTACAGTGCACAGCAGATGTTTGACTTAGTCAACGCTGTACCTGACTATCCGCAATTCCTGCCTGGCTGTACCTCTGCCCGTATTGTCAGCCAGTCTGAAACAGAGATGGTGGCATCGCTTACGGTTTCCAAGGCGGGCATTGGCCATTCTTTTACCACCCGTAATACCTTGTACCCATATCATCGTATTGCTATGCAGCTGGTAGACGGCCCGTTTAAGCAATTACACGGTGGCTGGGAGTTTCAGCCGTTAAGTGAAACGGCGTGTAAGGTTATTTTAAGGCTGGAGTTTGAATTTTCCAGCCGGCTTATTCAGTTTGCTTTTGGTAAAATTTTTGGTGAACTGACCGCGGCCATGGTTAATGCTTTTACGCAACGGGCAAAACAAGTATACGGAGAAAACCATGTCTGATCAGATCATGGTAGAGGTAGCCTATGCGCTGCCAGAGCGGCAAAGCCTGATGACATTATCGGTTAACCGTAACAGTACCGTGCAGCAGGTTATCGAGCGCTCGGGCATTTTACAGCAGTTTGCTGAAATTGATTTGGCAGTACAAAAAGTAGGGATCTGGAGCCGGCCGGTAAAGCTTGATGATGCGGTAAAGGCGGGGGATAGAATTGAAATTTACCGGCCGTTGATTGCCGATCCAAAAGATTTACGCCGCCGCCGGGCCGAGAAAGCTAAAGAAGAAGGCCGGGCAGACAAAGTAACCGGTGGCCGGCCACATGACGTTAAAAACGCCACTGAATAAAAAAACCAGCTTAACAGCTGGTTTTTTTGCGGTCGGCGATTTGTGTGCGACTTTTTTATCTAAGACCGAGTTTAAATATCCAGCGGAGTGCTAAATTCGGCCGATTTATCAAAATCGCCTTTTATATCCTGCAATTTGTCGTCTTTAAACTCAACAATCAGCTGCTTTTCAAAGTTATTGCCCCGGCCACCTTTGAGGGCATAAAAATAGTGCCAGGTGTCGTTGTCAAAGGCATTGCTGGCTACCGGGCTGCCTAATACATAAGTTACCTGTTCTTTGGTCATGGCTACGCGCAGCTTATCTACATCTTTTTGTTCTAAAAAGTTGCCCTGTGGAATATCTATCCGGTAAATCCAGCTACTGCAGGCACCAAGGCTAAGTATGCCAACTACCAGGCATAAGGTTTTAATTACTGCTTTCATCTGTCACTTCTGCTTAATCTGATTGGCTTTATCATACCCTATGACAAGCCTTGTGAAAAACCTTCTTTCAGACTGCCGGAGCACATAAAAGTTCTCGGGCATTTGCCAGCGCGCTGGCGCTGATATTCTCGCCTGCCAGCAAGCGTGCAATTTCACTGATGCGCTCTTCGTCGCTCAGGGTGCGCATACGGGTTTCTGTGGCGATACCGTCGGTATACTTTTCCACAAACAGTTGCTGGTGCCCCTGGCTGGCTACCTGTGGTAAGTGGGTAACACAAATAATTTGCGTGCTTTCACCCAACTGGCGCAATAAACGCCCGACACCGGCCGCAACCGGGCCGCTGATGCCTACGTCTACTTCATCAAAAATCAGGGTAGGGGTAGTTACTTTGTCGGCCAGTATTACCTGTATTGCCAGGCTGATGCGCGATAATTCACCGCCGGACGCCACCTTATGCATGGCCTGTAACGGCTGCCCCGGATTGGTAGATACCTGAAATTCAATAGCATCAATACCACTGGCGCTGGCCTGTTCGGCAGCCATAGTGGTTAGCTGTATTTCAAAGCGGGCATTTGCCATGCTGAGCTCGTGCATACTCTTGCTAACTTGCAGGCTAAGTGCGTTAGCAGCCTGGCGGCGTTGCTCACTTAATTGCTCTGCCTGTGCCATATAGTCTAACTCGGCCTGGCCAATATCAGCGGCCAGTTGCACCAGGCGTTTGTCGTTGCCGGTAAGGGTTGCCAGCTGGGCAGACAGTTGTTGGTGCAGTGCAGGCAGGGCCTCGTGGGCTACCTGGTGTTTACGCGATAAGTTCAGCCACAGGCCAAGGCGTTCATCTACCTGTGCTAAACGCTCCGGATCCAGCTCAACTTTGTCGGCATAACGGCGCAGTTCGCGGCTGGCTTCTTCGGTTTGTACCAGTGCATCGTTTAGCATCTGGGCTATGTTATTCAGTGCCGGGTCCAGCGCAGTTAGTTGTTCTACCTGCGCGGTAGCGACAGACAACGCCTGATAAATA
Organism: Gammaproteobacteria bacterium HGW-Gammaproteobacteria-15; assembly: GCA_002840125.1. GTDB lineage: Bacteria > Pseudomonadota > Gammaproteobacteria > Enterobacterales > Alteromonadaceae > Alishewanella. The sequence goes on along the minus strand of PGZF01000001.1, from coordinate 1,428,595 downwards.
TTTTGTTGTTCGTCATCATATAACAGCTGCAGGCATTGCTGGCTCTGGCTTAATAACGTATTACCGTGGCTTAGGCGGCTGTGCTCGGCTTCAAGATCGGGGTATTCATTTTCCTGCGGGGCAAAGTTATCCAGCTCGGCTACCTGATATTCCAGCAGCTGGCGCTGGGCATCGCGCTGCTGTTGCGATTGCTGTAAATCGCCGTACTCGCGCTGCAATTGCTGCCAGTTACGCCAGGCCTGGCGGGTGGCATCCAGTGTTGTGCTGTTGGCGGCGAAAGCATCCAGCAATTGGCGTTGGTAGTCGCTTTTTAGCAGTTGCTGGTGCGCGTGCTGGCCATGAATACTGAGTAAATACTGGCCAAGGGCTTTAAGTTGCTGCGCCGGCACCTGCACACCATTGATATAACCACGCGAGCGGCCCTCGCTGCTAACCACGCGCCGAACAATACACTCGTGGCCCATGGCCAGATCTTGCTCCGTCAGCCATTGCTGTGCGGCTTTAAGTTTACTGATATCAAAGCTGGCGACGATATCGGCTTTATCTGCACCGGGGCGCACTACGCTGGCATCGGCCCGCTCGCCCAAACACAATGATAAAGCGTCAATAGCGATAGATTTACCGGCACCGGTTTCACCGGTAATGGTAGACATACCACTGGCCCAATCAATTTCCAGCGCGCGGACAATGGCAAAATTACTGATATGCAGATGACACAGCATGCGATGCTCCAACCTGAATAAAGTTACGCTACAGAACAACTGTGAAAAATAACAGTGTTTATTTATACAGTAACTTTATACAGGAATTGTACAATAGGCAAGCAGCGGTTTAATAAAGTTTGCTACCCCAGCCCAACTTATTGCGCAGTACATGAAAGTAGCTGTAACCCGGCGGATGCACCAACCGAAGTGGGGTGGGGTGTTTACGGATATAAATATCATCGCCTGGCATTACGGCCAGAATAACGTGGCTGTCGCAGCTGATTTGCAGGTGAGCATCGTTAGTGCTGGCCACTTTAAGCCTGATTTCGCTATTGCCCGACACCACCAGCGGCCTGCTGCTTAACGTATGTGGAAACATGGGCACCAGGCTGACGGCGTCTAAATCTGGGGTCAGGATCGGGCCGCCGCCGGAGAGTGAATAAGCGGTAGAGCCGGTAGGGGTGCTGATAATAAGGCCGTCAGAGCGCTGGCTGTAAACAAACTCGTCATTGATGTAGGCTTCAAACTCAATCATATGCGCTACTTTATCGGCGTGTAGCACGGCTTCGTTTACGGCGCTGTTGCTGCTTTTCACCGTGCCGTGGCGGTGTACGGATATTTCCAGCAGGTTACGTTTTTCGGTAACAAAATTACCGGCCAGCACCTGGCTAAGCGGCTGTTGAAAATCTTCCGGCGCCAAATCGGTTAAAAAACCCAAATTACCTCGGTTAACACCCAATACGGCAACATCAAACCTGGCCAGCACCCGGGCGGCGCCCAGCATATTGCCGTCGCCGCCTACCACTATGGCCAGATCGCATTTTTTACCCAGCTCTACCAGATCAAGTATTTCTACACCCGGCAGCGTAAGCGACTGGGCTACGCGCTCTTCAACGTAAACTTTCAGCCCCTGCTGTTGTAAAAAACTGTACAGGCTTATCAGCGTATTATTAGCGCCCTGATGGTGTGGTTTGCCAATCAGGCCAATGGTGGTAAAGGCATGTTGCATAGCAGTTTCCTTTCAATGCGTTAGCGCAGTATAACGGCAGGCTGCGTTGGACACTAGCGCCGTGTTTTACTTGAATTGGCGCTTATTGCCCCCATATCCAAGCTCAATGATGAAGTGAGTATGTCGCATGACGTTAGCCCTGAACCGATCTGAGTTGATTTTAAAGCTGATTGTTGAACAGTATCTGCTGGATGGCCAGCCTGTATCATCAAAGTTGCTGGCGGATCATGCTCAGCTGGCCGTTAGCTCGGCCACGGTGCGTAACACCATGATGGCACTGGAACAGCAGGGGTTAATCCGCTCACCGCATACATCGGCCGGGCGCATTCCCACCACTGCGGGTATCCGTTTATTTATCGATAAAATGCTGCAACTGCAACCGCTGACCAGTATGTGGAATAATGAACTACAGCGCAGGCTTACGCCGCAGTTGCCGGTGTCTTTATTGTGCCAGCAAGCCGGGCAGTTACTGACTAACCTTACCGGTTTTGTCGCTATTGTCAGTGCGCCTAAAGCCGACGGCCGTATTGTGCGGCAGATTGATTTAGTGCGCCTGGCCAGTGACAGGCTATTGCTGGTAGTAATAGATGAAGACGGCGATATTTTGCACCGTGTGCTGCACTGTGAAAGCGCCATAGACAACAATACGCTGAGTAAGGCGTTATGTTTGTTAAACGCGGCCTTAGGTGGCGGCGGCCAGTGGCAGGATGGTATTGAACGGCTTGGCAGCATAGTGCGTAGCGAAACCGGCTTGTGTCAGCAACTATTGCAAAAAGTACTGGGGCAACTAAGCCTGGATGAACTGCAGCAGCATCAGCCATTAATTTACGGCCAGCATCAGTTATTACTGGCGCCAGAATATCAGCAAAACCCGGCACTGCAGCAGGTAATGCAAATGCTGGAGCAGTCGGAGGGCTTAATGCGCTTGCTGCACACCGTTACACAGGATGACCAACCCAAATTATTGCTGGGCAAAGAATCGGGTTTTATTGAGCTGGCTAATGTCAGTGTCATAGTGCAACGTTATCAACAACAGCCAAAACGCTTTATTGCTTTACTGGGGCCGCGCAGAATGAATTACGCCCGGCTGATCCCGTTAGTGGAAGCCTGTGCGCGCCAATTAAATTTAAACTTGAATCGGCGCCAGGTATCCCCATAATACACCTACTTAATTTGGGAGTAGTAACACATGACAGAGCAACACCAGCCAAACGACAATGCGCCAGAGCAAGCCAACGAGCATGCCGACACAGTAGAGCTGTCGGGTGAGCAGGCAATTATTGCCAAACTTGAAGCCGAGTTGGCCGACGCAAACGCCCGTGTGGCAGAGCAGCAGGATTTGATGCTGCGCATTAAAGCCGAATCTGAAAACGTGCGCCGCCGTGCCACTATGGACGTTGAAAAAGCCCATAAGTTTGCCCTGGAGAAATTTGCCGGTGACTTGTTACCGGTAGTAGACAACCTGGAGCGGGCGTTGGGCTTTATCAACCGTGAAGATGAAGCATTAAAAGGTGTGGTTGAAGGCGTTGAGCTGACCCTGAAAAGCTTTCTGGATACGGTAGCCAAATACGGCGTAAACCAAATTGACCCGCAAGGCCAGCCATTTAACCCTGAGCACCACCAGGCCATGAGTATTCAGCCATCAGCAGATGTTGCACCTAATACTGTTACTTTTGTAATGCAAAAGGGCTACGAGCTAAACGGCCGTTTATTACGCCCGGCAATGGTAGGTGTGTCTAAAGCCGCTGAATAAATTTGCGTAATACTTAGAAAAGCAAGTCGGTATCAGTTTATCGAACCGGCTTGCCCACACCAACACGCCGTAAACCCATCCGTGGGGGCTCGATTCAGGCATCCATGCCTTCAACGGTTGGCTTAGGGCAAGCCGGTTCTCATCGGTGGTCCTGTAGCGCTTACAGCAATTCGCGGTACACATAAGCCGCCAGTGGATGCTGCTGGCGTTTTAAATCCTGTACAAAAAGCTGTGCTATTTTGCTGGCGCCCTGCAGTGTTAGATGGGTGTTGTCTGTAGTGCCTGCCGGAAACTTTTGATACAAAGCTGCCGGTATCTGAATAAAATATGGCTGGCTGTTATCTTTACCCTGCTGTTGCCAGAAATCGCAACTTAGCTGCTGTAAATCAAAAAAGCTGACATTTGCAGCACTGGCCACTTTGGCCGCAGCGCTGGCGTATTCGGCCAGATCCCGTTTTAAGCTACCATCTGCGGCAAAGTTACGCCGGCAAATTGAGCTTGCCAGCATTGGCGTGGCGCCACGCTCACGTACATCAGCAATAAATTGTGTTAAAAATGTCTGATAGTCAGTGTCAAAAGCGGCATAGCGTGCCGGATCTGACTCTTTCGAGTCATTATGGCCAAACTGGATCAGCACGTAGTCGCCCTTGCCAAGCTCGCTTAACAGTAATTGCCAGCGGCCTTCAGTTAAAAAGCGCCGCGTGCTGCGGCCATTAGCGGCATGGTTCACTACGGTTAATTGCGGTAACAAAAACTGTGGCAACAGTTGGCCCCAGCCGCGCTCGGGGTAAGCCAGGTTGGGTTTATCCGACATCGTAGAGTCGCCGACCAAGTGCAGTTTTACCGGCGGTATTTCAGTGGCTTGCACCTGGCTAAAGCCAAAGCATAAAGCCAAAATAAGCAGATACTTCATGTGTTATTCCTTATTTAGTTGCAATAGCGTTTTTACCTGTTGTTCCGGATCCCAGCGGCCAGCAAAGGTCCATGTTGCAGTAATTTGCTCCGGTGATAGTTGCGCTGGATGCGCAGCTAAATTGGCTTTAAACCACGGATAAATAACCTGCTTGTTATCGTTGTGGCTAAAATAGTAGCGGTCGCCCCACAGGTTGGCCCGGTCGCGCTCGGGCTCGGTCGGGTAGGTATGGCGGAATATCGGCTTGTCGGCCATATTGCTGCTGTACTGGTTATTAATCAGGTAAAACTGCGCATCATAGTGGCGCCGCCCGAGCATAAAACCCGGCACGCCGTCAAAGTGCGAGTCGCGTACCACCATTTTTTGCTGCTCGTTTAACTCGCCGTCATGCCATAAGGTGGCGTAGGCTTTTTTATTAATAAAAGTACTGTTGCTGAAAAACGCCCAGCCGCGCGGGCAAACCATATCGGTATGGCCTTCAAAGTAACAGTTGTCGTGGTAATACATGCCGTCGGTTTTGTTCCACAGGCTTAAGGTGTCGGCACCGCCGGCAATAATGCGGCAGTTAGCGGTAATAATACGGGTTGCCTGCTCAAAGCCGCGTACCGCGAACTGGTGTTCATTATCACCGGTTAGCTTTCCGTAGCTGTTTACAATGCTGATATTTAACAGGGCAATGTCGCTGGCGCGGATATTCACCACTGCCGCGCCCCAGTCGCTGGGGTGCTGCTTTAACCAGTTAGTGCGCAGCTCTGCTACGCGGATTTCGGTGTTATCAGCACCTGCACCAATCAGCGCCACTTTATTGCGGGTGAGATAAATTTTTTCCGCATAGACACCGGGGCCAATCTGAATAATGGCCTGAGTATCGTTATCCGGCAGGCTATTTATGGCCTGCTGAATACTGCGAAAGGGCGCATCGCCGCTTTGTGCCACCTTAAGTGTAATTACGTCACTGGCGTATGCCGGTGACAACAGGAGCACGAGCAAGCAGATAAATTGTTTCATAATATATCCCAAAAAAATGGCCGGCTAATGCCGGCCCAATACACCGGGAAAAAATTAGTTAGTACCAAGCAGTTTGGCTATTTGCACGCCGGCCATAATAAAGGGGCCGTTGGCTTTAGCGTCGTTACGAAATACCGGCTCACTCATGTAGTAGTGGTAGCTGCCATCACGGCCAAAGCCTAAACCGGCAACCTGGCAGGTATTGACTAAGCTTACGCTGTTATCCGGATGTACCAGAATAAATTCATTTACCAGGCCCTCGTAAGCTTTTACGGCGGTGGCTTTATAGCGGGCATCCAGATAACCGTTATTTACGCCTTTAGCAAAGAAGTAAGTAAACATACCGCTGGCGGACGATTCTAAATAATTACCCGGTGCGTTGGGTTTATCCAGGATCTGATACCAGGTGCCGCTGTTGTGCTGTACTTTTACCAGCGCTTCGGCCAGCTCGGCTGTCATATCCAGTAATGGCTGGCGCAGTGCGGTTTGATCTTCAGGGATAATTTCCAGTACATCTACCAGTGCCATAGCTAACCAGCCTAAACCCCGGCCCCAGAACTGGCTGGCCAGGCCGGTTTTTTTGTCGGCCCAATCCTGCTCGCGGGCTTCATCCCAGGCGTGATAATACAGGCCGGTGTTAGGGTCGCGCAGTTTGTCGCGGCTGATAGTAAATTCTTTTACCACTTCGTCAAAAGCATGGCCTTGTTCAAAGGTTTTGCTGTAGTTAGCCAGAAATGGCATACCCATGTACACGCCGTCGAGCCATAGCTGATGCGGATAAATTTGTTTATGCCAGAAGGCGCCCTCAGAAGTGCGCGGGTGCTCAGCTAACTGTTTACGCAGTAAATCCAGTGCCTGTTTATATTGTGGCTTGGGGTTGCGCTGGTATTCACGCAGCAGCATATTGCCGCTATTTAAACTGTCGATATTATGGTTACTGATTTTGTACGTGCGGATATCACCGTCGCTGGTAATAAAAGAGTCGATAACATCCGTCAGTACCTGTTGCCACTGGGCATTAGGTTTAACTTTAAGCAGGTCGTCATAGGCTTGCAGCTGCAGGCCGGTGGTGTATTCCCATTTGCTTGGGCGCTGGCGCTCGTAATCCCAGCCACCATAAGCATAGTAAGGGGTTTGCCGTACCATTTCGCTGGCGGCTAAACGCTCGCTCCAGTTTAATGCTACGTTGGCGGTTAAAGCACCGGCTTTTTGTTGCTCAGACAGCGCGGTTTTAAGTGACAGCCTGGGGGTTAGCGTGAGTTTTTCTACTTCCTGTTCAAGGTATTCAACAAACTCAGCTTCGGTTTTAATACCGCCTGGTTCGCCATCCCAGGCTGAAAGGAAATAATATTCCAGCTCGGTGCCAGATGGCGTCATTACCGCGACATGGCTGTTTTCATCGCCGGTCAGCTGTTTATTGGCGCCACGCTTATACAAAATGGCCATGCCCAGTTTATCGTTGCCACCGGTCAGGGTTTGTTCACCCCAGGTGGCCAGGTATGTCCAGCTGTGGCCGGTAACTTCGGATTTACCATGCAAAACCTTAGTGTTTGGCAGGCGCACTAAACCGATGGCGATATTGTCCAGCGGCTCAGTTAAAGACAAGCGGGTATGCACCAGGCGGCTACCGGCAGTCATGGACAGGTTAGCGGTTAAGTTGGTGGTTTTGCCGGCAATTTGCCAGTCTTTATACTGAATTTGCAGCGCAGAATATACCGCGCCGTTTTCAATAACTTTGGCGGTGTGGCCGCTGACAGTGGAAACCAGCTGCACCTTTTCACCGTCCCAGTAGCCAAAACCACCGGCGCCAAGCGATTTACCTACTTTAAGTAAATCCATACCCCAGTCGGCCATTTCATGGTACGACTTATAGCCGTCCAGCCCTACCTGATGCAGCACCGGCTTACCGGTTTTATTGCCAAATACATCAAAACCGTTACGCCAATCCAGATAAATGCGGTAGCCGACTTTATCTGATTCTATGCCCGGGCCTTCGTAGCGGATCCACTCGGAATGATCGGTATATTGCAAGGGTGGGGTTAGCTCGGTCACATTTTCAAAGCTGCCGCCAACGTATTTGGCATCTTGCCACTGGCCGCCGGTTTTACGCGAAATTTCTGCCTGGGTACGCTTGGTAAACTGCTGGGCGTTAAACAGCGCAGTATCATTAAGGATCTGCAGTTGTTTTGTCTCAACTGCAGCGAAATCAAACTGTAATAACAGGCTGTCTTTGTTGCCATCGCCGTTGTGGTCAATAAGTTGTGACGGCACGGTATTGCCGCCTTCCAGTGCCACTAACGCCTGTGCCTGGCTTGCTGTTACGCCAAGATCACTAAATGGCAGCAGCAGGTTTTGTTCTTTGCGCTCAAAAGTGGATGGGTTACTGACACTGAGTTTGGCAATGCTGCTATCGTTGCTGCCAGCCGATTGTGGAGCAGTAACAGAAGGTTGTGGCGAGCAAGCGCTGACAACGGTGGCAATGCTGATACTTAACAAGGTTTTGCCAAAAAGAATGCGGGCCATAAGGTACCTGTTATTACAATTCGTACGTCCATGCCTGGTAAAACGGGCCTTCCGAGGCTCAGCGTTTTGCGGATAAACTAAAACCGCTATGCCGGAGCATAGCGGGTAGTGCCCAGAGGCGATATCAGAACTTGTACTGAGCGCCTAAGTAGTACTGACGACCAGTGCTGTGGTAGTAGGTTAAACGGTTGCCGCTTGAATCTACCCATTGATCATCTACTTCGTCGGTCAGGTTAAGTGCTTCAAAGCTGATCCGCCAGTTGTCGGTTAACTGGTAAGACATAGCGGCATCAATATTACGGGTAGCGTTGGTGCCTTCCATATCATTGTTGTCGCGGCCGATAGCGGTAGTCAGATACTTAGAGCGATCGGTCAGCGACACGCGGGCGCTGAATTTATCATCTTCATAGTACAGTGTGGCGCTGCGGGTAGACTCTGACAAGCCCTGTAAGTCGCGGGTTGCCAGCAGCTGACCATCGGCGTTGATGTAATCCATCTGTGCTTTTACGTAAGTGTAGTTACCCACAAAGCCAAAGCGGTCCCAGAATTCTGGCAGGAAGCTAAACGGCATTTGGTACTGCACTTCAAAGCCATACAGGTTGCCACCAGGGCCATTTAATGGCGTATTGGTTTGCCACTCTACGTTTTCATTACAATCCGGGCCATAACCAGGGCCGGCATTACAGGCATCAATTGCTGCCTGAATAGGTAAGCCGGTTTCGGTAAAGGGTTTGGTTTCACGCAGGCCCTGTACATAGCTGTCGATATCCTTACGGAATACTGCCACACCTAACAAGGATTCATTATCAAAGTACAGCTCTAAGCCTAAGTCATACGTTTTGGCTTTGGTGGGTTCCAGCGTAGGGTTACCACCGCTAACACTGCGCGAACCACCGGATACTGAAACAGAAACGTTAGGGCGAATACTGCCTAAACCGGCACGCGCCATTACTTCAGCATAACCAAAGCGGATAATAACGTCGTCCAGCGGTTCAAATACCAGATTTAATGACGGTAAAAATTCGTTGTAGCTGTGTTCCGCAGTAATCAGCTCGTTTGTTCCGCCCAGCGTTGCCCAGGCGGTAGATGACTGATCAGTTTTAATATAACGGCCGCCAACATCACCGCGAATAGTGGTATCGCCTACCTCAGTTTCAAATGCCAGCTGTAAGTAAGTACCTAAGGTTTTTTCTTCGGCTGAGTAGTTATCCACACGGCGGTTATCAACGCTGACAGCAAACTCCCCTGTATTACTGTAAATATTGTAGGCATTGGCAAAAGCATTCAGATTAGGTATTAACCAGGAACCTTGTGAGCCTATACCTGCGTCATAGCTAGTGATGAGATCTGTTGGCATTGCTAAACCCGGTGTACCTGCCAAGCCGTTTTCACTGCCAAGACGTGCTTCGCGGGTTTCAAATTCAAACTTTTTATAATGGAAACCACCGCGCAATGTCAGGCTGTCATTTAATACATATTCCAGATTAAGCCCGGCATTATCAAAGGTATTTTCTGCCCCCAGCGGGCGCATACGCAGGCTGTTAATAGTCCAGCCATTAGCATCGTAAGCACCGGCGCCAAATAACAGCTCAGGGTTATCACGCTTGCTGCCGCGGTAGTCATAGCTAAAGTCCAGCCCGCCTTTTTGCATTACCACAGTTGTTTGGATCGGATTATCAAATTCAGATTTCGCCCGGCCTACCATGGCATCAATTTTCAGGTTATCCGTTAACTGATGCTGGCCGCTTAAGGTAAATTGCAGGAAATCAGTAGACAGTTCATCGTAGCGCAGTTCATTGCGCACCAGCGCATTTTCAAATGATGCATAAGTTACGGTGTTAGTGTCATCAATTTCATAATCCAGTACATTCATACCGCCGGTAGTGCTGCCTGGTGCGGTTGCCAAAGTTGGGCGGTTAGCGCCGGCATTGAGGATGCCTTGCATAAAGGCTTCCTGGCGGGTTGAATCATCTTTAGAGTACAAAATATCCAGATTAAAACGGGTTTCCAGGCTGGGGCGGAATTCAAATGCCGCCGCCATACCAGTGCGTTTTACATTGTGCTCGTATGAATCGTAGCGTGGTAAGCGTGGCCGGAATGCATCGTTAATCTGTTGCAGCTCCGGTGCCTGGCTGTTGCCACGGTATGTACCGAAGTCATTGACGTTGTTCCAGCGCACTGTACTGGCACCTTCGTCTTTAATATTGCGCTCTGAATAAGCGGCAGAAAACAATACGCCAAATTTGCCGTCTGCAAAAATATTGCTGACTAAAAATGAGCCTTTAGGGTCCACTTCTTCAGATAAATCGTTATAGCCACCCTGTACGTTGGCGGCAAAGGTCAAGCCGTCATAATCAAATGGCCGCGCTGTGCGCAGGTCTACTGTGGCGCCAAGCGAGCCTTCTTCTACATTGGCAGAGGCCGTTTTACGTACTGTTAGTTCGCTGAATAAGTCAGATGAAAAGGTATTAAAGTCAAACCCGCGGCCACGGTTAGCGCCGCCGATTGCGTCAGTACCGCCGCTGGTAGACTGTGCTTCCATACCGTTAATGCGTACGCGGGTAAAATCCGGGCCTAAGCCGCGGACAGAAATCTGCCGGCCTTCACCAGCAACACGGCTGATCGCCACGCCAGGAATACGCTGTAAAGACTCTGCTAAGTTAAGATCCGGGAAGTCAGCAATATCTTCAGCTTTGATAGTGTCGGTAGAGCCAGTTTCAAAACGCTTCTGGTTTAAAGCACTGGCCAGGCTGCCACGAAAGCTACCGGTTACGGTAATAACCTCAATGTCTTGTTCCTGTACTTGTGCTGTTGGTTGCTCTTCGGCTTGCTGTGCCTGCAGTGCCGGAGCAGCGCCAAGCACGGTAGCTAAACCGGCCAGCGTAAGCGCGCGCACCAGTTTAGTGGGGCGGAATTGCGTGTTGCGATAAGCCATTTTATATACCTCGTCCTGAATTGACTTGTAGTTTTAGCCTGAGTCATGCCCGGGCTTTTTGTGTTTTTTCAGGAGCAAAGTAACTTTGCTCCCTGTTGATTTGCTTGTTTCGTATTCAGCCTATATGCTTTGTCTACCGGTGGCAAAAAAAACTTGCAATTTTGTGCCACCGATGGCAAAAAGCTAACACCATCAACTAAAATCTGTCAATTATTGGCGATAATAAAATCAGTCTAATTTGTCAGTAAAACTCGCCAGTATGACTTAACTGATTGATTAGTTGATATTTTAGAGTTGTTTCGAATTTTAATTTTGTTCCATATATGAACGAAATATCGTGATGACAAAGTTTATTTAACCGCAGGAGGCCATTATGGCAGCATTATTTTCTCTCGCCGGGCAGACCGCTTTGGTAACCGGCGCCAGCCGCGGTTTGGGCCAGGCTATTGCTGTAGCGCTGGCGCAGGCTGGTGCTAAAGTGCTGTGTGCCAGCTCAACTGTTGCAGGCAGCCGCGATACAGTAGCAATGATTACCGAGCAGGGCTTCGAGGCCATTGGTTTGGCGGCAGATTTAAGTGATGAAGCTGCAGTAGAGCAACTGGCGCAGCAGGCGCTGGCGCAAGGCACAGTTGATATTCTGGTGAACTGCGGCGGGACTATTTTCCGTGCCCCGGCGCATCAGTTTCCGATGAGCGAATGGCACAAAGTGATCGCAGTAAACTTAGACGCAGCTTTTTTACTCAGCCAGCGTTTAGGTGCCGAAATGATTAAGCGCCAGCAGGGCAAAATTATTAATATCGCCTCAATGTTATCCTACAGCGGCGGTATTACCGTGCCGGCGTACACCGCCAGCAAACATGCTATTGCCGGTGTGACCAAAGCACTGGCCAACGAATGGGCGCAACACAATATTCAGGTGAATGCTATTGCGCCGGGTTATTTCCGTACCGACAACACCGCTGCGTTGCAAGCCGATACCGAGCGTAACGCCGCTATTACAGCACGCATTCCGGCAGCACGCTGGGGCGAACCGGAAGATTTAGCCGGTGCCGCGGTGTTTCTGGCGTCAAATGCCAGCAATTATGTTAATGGCCATGTACTGGCGGTAGATGGCGGCTGGCTGGCGCGCTAAACAATTTACTTTTTAACTGAGGTTTTTATGACTGTTTTATTTGAAAGCCGTTACCCGACACATCCGGATGACGTAAAGCACTATGACACTGACGAGCTACGCCAGCATTTTCTGGTAGATAACCTGATGCAGGCAGACAAGCTGGTATTGTGTTACACCCATTACGAGCGCGTTATTGTGGGTAGTGCTGTACCGGTAAAAGCCGAGGTAAAGCTTGACGCGCCAGAGCCACTTAAAGCGCAGTTTTTTCTGCAGCGCCGTGAGCTGGGTATTATCAACGTTGGCGGTAGCGGTAAAGTGTCTGTTGATGGCACCGATTACGAGCTGAAAAACACTGAAGCGCTATATGTTGGCATGGGCGCACGCGATGTGAGCTTTTACAGCAATGACAGTACAAAACCTGCCAAATTCTATTTAAATTCTGCTCCGGCGCATCATGCTTACCCCACCAAACACCTGACGATGGATAACTGCACCGTGCTGCAAATGGGCGCGCTGGAGACCTCGAACGAGCGCGCTATTCACCAGCTGATGATTAACGATGTGGTGCAAACCTGCCAGTTGCAAATGGGCTTGACAGTGCTCAAACCCGGCAGCGTATGGAACACCATGCCGGCGCACCAGCACGACCGGCGGATGGAAGCTTATTTTTATTTTAACCTCGGTGATGATCAGCGCGTGTGTCATTTTATGGGCCAGCCGCAGGAAACCCGGCATATTTGGGTGGCCAATGAGCAGGCGGTAGTGTCACCGGCGTGGTCTATTCACAGTGGTTGTGGCACCAGTAATTATGCCTTTATCTGGGGTATGGCCGGGGAAAACCTGGACTACCACGATATGGATAAATTTCCTGCCAGTGCAATGAAGTAGCAACTGGCCTTTCGCTGCCGCAGGCAGCAATCGTACCGAGTAAGGCATGCAGCAAGATATGCCACTCCTAGCAACAGGGTAGGACGAGTTATGAGAACTATCACCCGGCGGGCCAGCGGCCTGCTGTTGGTGGCGGCTGCTCTGCTGATCGGCTGTAAGCCGCAGCAGGAAGTCACCACCTTACGGCTGGCGCATGCGCTGGATCAGGAACATGTGGTGCACAAAGCCATGGTGTTAATGGGCGAACGGCTTGCGCATTATTCCAACGGCACTATGCAGATTGAGATCTACAGCGGCGGCCAGCTTGGCAATGAACGCGAATTAGTTGAACTGCTGCAAATTGGCAGCCTGGCAATGACTAAAGTGTCGGCCAGCTCAGTAGAAAGCTTTGTACCGCAAATGCGCGTATTTAGCGTGCCCTATATTTTTAATGACAACGCCCATTTATGGCAGGTGTTAAACGGCAAAACCGGCACTGAATTGCTGATGGCACTGCAACCGGCACGCTTACGCGGCCTGGGCTACTATGATGCCGGCAGCCGCAGTTTTTATTCTACCAATACCGAAATTAATACTCCGGCTGATTTACGTGGCAAAAAATTCCGCGTGCTGGCCAGCCAAACCGCAGTGCGGATGGTTGAGGAGTTAGGTGGCGCTGCCACACCGGTAGACTGGGGTGAGCTGTATACCGCTTTGCAGCAGGGCGTGGTAGATGGCGCAGAAAATAACCCGCCAAGTTTTTATTTATCGCGCCATTATGAATTAAGCAAATATTACACTCTGGATGAGCATACCGCAGTACCGGATGTACTGATTGTCAGCCTGCCGGTATGGCAGGATTTAACACCCCAGCAGCAGGAATGGCTGCAGCGCGCCGCTAATGATTCTATCGCCTACCAGCGCGAAGCCTGGCAGCAATCTTCTGATGAAGCACTGGCCGCCGTGAAAGCTGCCGGCGTAAAGGTAATTTACCCGGACAAACAGCCGTTTCGTGATGCGGTAGCGCCGTTTCATCAAAGCCTGCAACAAACCGATATTGGCCCCTTACTGCAGCAAATTGCCGATATTGGCGCGCAAATGGAGGCAAAAAATGACTAAGTTAATCCATATCGTTGATACCTTACTTAAGTGGTTTCTGGCCGGGCTAATGGGCGGCATAGTGCTGGTGGTGTGCTGGCAGGTCGTATCTCGTTACATATTAAATGCGCCCAGCTCAATTACTGAAGAGTTGTCACGCACCTTTTTAATCTGGATTGGTATGGTGGGGGCGGCCTTTGCCTACCGTACCGGTGTGCATCTGGGGTTGGATATCGTTACGCAGAAGTTTCCACCGGCAATCCAGCGGCGTTTGGCTATGGTGTTGACAGCATCGGTAGTGATTTTTGCCATTGCCGTAATGGTGATTGGTGGCGGTAACCTGGTAGCACTGACCTATGAGCTAAACCAGATGTCAGCCGCACTGGGTATTAAGATGGCTTATATCTATATTGCTGTGCCGTTATCCGGTGTGCTGATTGCGTTTTATGGTATTTGCCAGCTGTATTTTATGGCCTGTAACACACCGACACCGGTAGTAGAGGGGATGCAATAATGGAAATGGCGATTCTGGTGTTACTGCTGGTGTTTTTCGGCCTGTTGCTGCTTAACGTACCTATTTCATTTTGTATTGGCCTGGCAACGCTGGCCACTATGTTGCTTAGTGTCGACTTTATGCCGGCGGTTACTACCATGGCGCAGCGTATGGCTGGTGGCATTAACAGCTTTGCGCTGCTGGCCATACCGTTTTTTGTGTTGTCGGGCCTGATTATGGGCCGCGGCGGTATTGCCAAACGGCTGATTGAGTGCGCCATGGCGCTGGTGGGTATGTTACCCGGCGGCCTGGCACTGGTTAATGTGATGTCCTGTATGTTTTTCGGCGCTATCTCCGGCTCGGCCGTAGCGGCAACCTCGGCCATTGGTAGTTTTATGCTGCCGGAGATGAAAAAGCAGGGCTACGATGTTAACTACAGCGCCGCTGTTACTGCCGCTGCCGCGACTACCGGCATGCTTATTCCACCCAGTAATATTCTTATTGTGTATGCCATTGCCAGCGGTGGCGTATCGATTGCGGCCTTGTTTATTGCCGGTTACCTGCCGGGTATTTTGCTGGGTGCATCATTAATGATCGTGTGTGCCGGTTACGCCAAGCTAAAGGACTATCCGATAGCGGCCCGTTTACCGCTTAAGTTGGTGGTACAAAAAGTGGCGGCAGCCTTGCCCAGCCTGTTTATGATTTTCCTCGTTATTGGCGGCATTGTCAGCGGCGTATTTACTGCCACTGAAGCCGGCGCTATTGCGGTAGTGTATTCGCTGATATTAGCAGTAGGCATTTACCGCGAAGTAAACACTACTGAACTGCCCGGCATTTTAATGAAAGCGGCTGAAACCACGGCTATCGTACTGGCGCTTATTGCTACCTCATCGGCCATGTCATGGATTTTATCTTACGAGCAAATTCCGCAGGCAATAAGTGCAGGCATGCTGGCGCTTAGCGATAATCCGCTGTTAATTCTGTTGATGATTAACCTGATTTTACTGCTGGTAGGCGCCTTTATGGATATGACCCCGGCAGTGCTGATTTTTACGCCGATTTTCCTGCCGGTAGCGGTAGAGCTGGGCATGAGCCCGCTGCATTTTGGCATTATGATGGTACTTAATTTATCTATCGGCCTGGTGTCACCGCCGGTGGGCAGCGTGCTGTTTGTTAGTTGTGCTATTGCCAAAACCAAGCTTGAAGCCATTATCCGGCCGTTAATGCCGTTATATCTGGCGATGTTTGTGGTGCTGATGCTGGTAACTTATGTGCCGGCAATCAGTGAATGGTTACCAAAGCAGTTTGGCTTTTAACCGGCTTGTTTCTTAACCAACTTGGTTTTCAACAGATCGTAAACTCAGGAGTTAACCGATGGTAAGCTACGTGATCCCCAATCTGGCCAATGCCTGCCGTATTCTGTCGCTGGTGACAGAGTCGGATCAGGGCCTGAGTTTAACTGAGCTGGAACAGCGTTTAGCGGTGCCACGAACGACAGCGTTTCGCATTTTACAAACCTTATGCCAGGAGCAGGTGCTGGAAAAGCACGGCAAGCGCTATCTGGTAGGGGCACAACTGTTTAAAATGGGTTTGAGTTTATTAAGCTCGCAGCGCCTGCAGCAACAGGCCTTGCCAATGTTACAGCAACTGGCGCTGACTACCGGTTTAAGTTGCCATTTGGCATTACCGCATGCCAAAGGCGCTTTGCTGGTAGAAGTATGCGACAGCCCTAATCCACAACGTTTAGCCGCCAGGCCGGGTACCATTGCCGATTTTAACTGCTCTGCTGCCGGTAAGGTGTTTTTGGCATTTCATCATTTTGACAGGTTAGCGGCATTAGCCGAGGCCGGGTTGTTTAAACGGCGTACCTCGCACAGCCTGGTGCAGCCAAATGAGTTAACAACAGAGTTGCAGCGGATACTGGCACGCGGGTATGCTAGCGACGATATGGAATACCATGACGACGTGCGCTGTCTGGCGGTGCCAATTCGCGACAGCCAGGGTGCTGTAGTGGCGGCAGTTGGCATTACCGGGCCGCTGGTGCTGTTTGCTAAAAAAGCCCAAACCGATCTTATCGCCAGCGTAAAACAAACGGCGATCGATATCGCACTTTGTACTTACAGGCCGCAGCTGGTCGCTAACAGTGCGCGTGGTCAATAAGATGAGACTTATGCAAAAACAAGCCACGATAAATGATGTTGCCCGTATTGCCGGTGTATCCAAACGCACGGTATCGCGGGTTATTAACGGTTCGCTTAGTGTCGGTGACACCACCCGTACCCGGGTAGAAAAGGTGATCAGCGAACTAAATTATTCGCCCAATACTCAGGCCAGGGGCCTGGCATCCAGCCGCTCATACCTGCTCGGCCTTATTTACGACAACCCTGATGCACTCTATCTGGATGATGTGCAACGAGGTGTGCTGGAAGTATGCTCTAACCTCGGCTACGAGCTGGTAGTGCATCCGTGCCGCTATCGCAGTGAAACCCTGGTACAGGACTGCCTGCGCTTTATGCAGCGCTCTAAGCTGGATGGCGTTATTGTGCTGCCGCCGGTGTCGGAATCTGAAACTCTGGCGCAGGCGCTAAAAGAATCCGGCAGTGCTTATGTGCGTTTAAGCTCAGTGGCGCTGGATGATGCTAAACATATCGTAGTGTCAGATGACAGAGCCGCCGCGGCTGAAATGGCGCGTTATTTTGCCCAACTGGGGCATGAACATATTGCCTTTATCAGCGGGCCGCAGCGTTACAAATCGTCAACTGAGCGGATGGAAGGCTTTCAGCTGGGGCTATCGGCCTATGGCATTAAACTGCAGCCAGACTGGATTATTGAAGGTAATAACACTTACGAAACCGGCATTGAATGTGCGCGCCAACTGCTGCAAGCAGAGGAAAAGCCAACAGCTATTTTTGCCAATAACGATCAAATGGCTGCCGGGGTATTAAAGGTAGCGCATAGCCTCGGCATTAAAGTGCCGGAACAGCTCTCGGTAGCCGGTTTTGATGACAATATGCTGGCCTCACGGGTTATACCGGCATTAACCACCATTAAAAGGCCGGTGCGGCAAATGGCGCTACTGGCTACCAGTAAGCTGATTATGTCGATAGAAAACAACGACAAGGCTGCCTCTAACGTTGCGGCCAAAGTGGCACCAACCCTGGTTGTACGGGAGTCAACCGCCAGAGTAGCCGGCAGCAACGACTAAGCTGTTTTATTCATATTTTAACTCAGACAAACTTTTTTGCTACCGCTGGCAAAAAGTTTGCCGATTTACTTGCCACCGGTGGCAAATTGGTTATTATAGTACCAATAGCTAACGTAATTCAGTTGTAAATAAGGTAAAGGCGCCGGCAATTGTAATAACGGTGGCCACCTAAAAAAGAGGTTACTGATGACAGACAGACAAAAACGACAACATTTAAAAACCTTAGGCCTGGCCGGTGTCGGCTTATCTTTATGGTCATTAAACGGCTGCTCGTCTGTGTCTGCTGTTACAACTTCTTCCAGCGATGCCGCCGACGATATACTGTGGCAGCAGGCTGATGCCATTATTGCGGCTATCGCACCTACTACCTTTGCTAAACGTGATTTTGTTATTACTGAATTTGGCGCCAAAGTAGGCATTGATAGCAGTGAAGCTATTAAAGCCGCCATTGCCGCCTGCGCCTCTGCTGGTGGCGGCCGGGTAGTGGTGCCAGCCGGGCGCTTTAATACCGGGCCGGTGCATTTAAAGTCTAATGTAAACCTGCACCTGCAAAAAGATGCCGTACTTTCGTTTTACCCTGAACCAGAGCGTTACCTGCCGGCGGTATTTACCCGTTGGGAGGGCGTAGAGCTGATGGGCTACTCGCCACTGATTTATGCCTTTGAACAGGAAAACATCGCTGTAACCGGCGAAGGTATTCTGGAAGGCAATGGCAGCAACAGCCAATGGTGGCCGTGGAAAGGGCAATGGAAACATACCCCCTGGCAGTTAGATGCCAAAACCGATCAGGCCAATACCCGCACGCCGTTATTTGCTATGGCCGAAGCCGGTGTACCGGTAGCAGAGCGCATATTTACAGAAAACTATTTACGGCCGCCGTTTATTCAGCCATACCGCTGCAAACGGGTGTTGATTGAAGGTATTACTATTCGTAACTCGCCATTTTGGCTGATTAACCCGGTGCTGTCAGAAGATGTGATAGTGCGCGGCGTAAACTGCGTTAGCCACGGCCCGAATTCTGATGGCTGTAACCCGGAATCCAGCAACCGGGTATTAATTGAAAACTGCTTATTTGATACCGGCGATGATTGTATTGCACTGAAATCTGGCCGTAATAACGACGGCCGCCGGCTGGCAACACCGGTACAAAATGTGGTGATCCAGGATTGTATGATGCGCGCCGGCCACGGTGGCGTGGTGCTGGGTAGTGAA
Organism: Gammaproteobacteria bacterium HGW-Gammaproteobacteria-15; assembly: GCA_002840125.1. GTDB lineage: Bacteria > Pseudomonadota > Gammaproteobacteria > Enterobacterales > Alteromonadaceae > Alishewanella. The sequence continues at coordinate 1,409,761 of PGZF01000001.1, read as the reverse complement.
ATCTCAGGCGGTGCGCGCAATATCTTCGCCCGCCGCTGCCGCATGAGCAGCCCGGATTTAGATCGCGGCATTCGTATTAAAACCAACTCGGTACGTGGCGGCTTAATTGAAAATATCTATATCCGTGATATTGATATCGGCGAAGTAAAAGACGCTATCGTGATTAACTTCTTCTACGAAGAAGGCGATGCCGGTTCGCATTTGCCGCAGGTGAAGAATTTACATATCAGCAATTTGCGCGTACAAAAAGCACAGCGTGCCTTTGAGCTGCGCGGTTTTGAGCGGGCACCGATTAGTGGTGTCAGTTTGCACCATGTAGAGTTTAACCAAACCGACAGCATTGGCGTGCTGGAGAATGTGGCGCAGATTGATCAGGTCGATCTGACCTTAAATGGTGAAGCATTAACATTATGACTGGTATGAATGTGGTTGCAGCCGCGGGGACGCAAACCGGTTTGCCCACACCAACACGCCGTGAATACGTCCCTGTAGGCTCGATTCCGGCATCCATGCCGTCAACAGTTGGTTTAGGGCAAGCCGGTTTCCGCCTGCAACAGTCCCGAACAACGCTTTTTTTAAACCCAGTTTGCCACCGCTAGACAAGGTGCAGGAAGGCTGAACATGAGCACAGAGTTAAAACCCGGTTGCAGTACCAAACTAAATATACCGGCAGATATCGGCGAGCAATTACAGGTGTTGCAGGTACACCCGCGCGACAACGTGGTGGTAGCACTGCAACCGCTGGCGCAGGGCGCAGCGCTGCCAGAGCCGTTTGCGCAGTTAACTGCACAGCAGGCCGTACCGGCCGGGCATAAAGTGGCGTTGGCCAATATTGCCAAAGGCGAGAGTGTGATTAAGTACGGTTTTGCCATCGGCGCGGCAACTACTGATATTAAAGCCGGTGAGCATATTCACTCGCATAATCTTGCCACGCTGTTAAGCGGCCAGGTCAATTACCGTTATAGCGGCTGTCAGGCGCAGCCTTTGGCGTTTCCGGCCGGTTTACCGACTGAATTTATGGGCTATCGCCGCGGCAATGGCAAAGTAGGTACCCGTAACGAGCTGTGGATCATCAATACCGTAGGCTGCGTTAACCGAGCCGCCATGCGGGTAGCCGAGCAGGCTCGCAAGCTATATAGCGATGATATCGACGGCATTTATGCCTTTACCCATCCGTTTGGCTGCTCGCAGCTGGGAGATGATTTAGATCACACCCGCCGTTTACTGGCCGGGCTTATTCAACACCCCAATGCTGGTGGTGTACTGGTGATGGGCTTAGGCTGTGAAAACAATCAGCTAAGCAAGTTGCTGGCAGCAAGCGAAGACGTTGATTTAAGCCGCATCCGCTCTTTTAACGCCCAACAAGTGGAAGATGAAATAGAGCAGGGTTTGGCTGCAGTGGAAGAGCTGGTAGCAAAAATGCGCGACGACAAACGCACGCCGTGCCCGGTATCCGATTTAGTGATGGGCATGAAATGCGGTGGCTCTGACGGTTTAAGTGGTTTAACCGCGAACCCACTGGTGGGCCGCATTGCCGATTTGGTCGCCGCCGGTAACGGCAAAGTAGTGCTGACCGAAACGCCGGAAATGTTTGGCGCCGAACAGGTGTTTATGGCGCGGGCGCAAAATGAGCAGGTGTTTGGCGACATCGTCACCCTGGTAAATGACTTTAAGCAGTACTTTATCGACAACAAACAGCCGGTGTATGAAAACCCGAGCCCCGGCAATAAAGACGGTGGTTTAACCACACTGGAAGAAAAATCACTCGGCGCCATTCAAAAAGGTGGCTCGGCGGTCGTCAACCAGGTGATCCGTTACGGCGATATGGCCAGCCAAAGTGGCTTAACGCTGCTCGAAGGGCCGGGCAATGATGCGGTGTCGTCTACGGCATTAACCGCGGCCGGTGCTACCTTACTGTTATTTACCACTGGTCGTGGCACGCCACTGGGCTTTCCGGCACCGACAGTAAAAATTTCGTCGAATTCCTCTTTGGCCGCACGCAAGCCGCAGTGGATCGACTTTGATGCCGGCGGCTTGCTGAAAAAAGGCCAGGACGCCGAGCAGTTCAGCCATGACTTTTTCCGTTATCTGATCGATGTCGCTTCAGGCAAAGCTACGCGCAACGAGCAATCAGATAACCGCGAAATTGCCATCTGGAAAAACGGCGTGACGCTCTGATGTGTAACATCAGAACAGATATTGAATTTAAACACTTTTATAACAGGACTTGAAAATGGCACAGAGTCGTCGCTTAGAACTGCACCCGGACCGTTTATTTCCGTCAGATCCGGTGGTGCGAGATATCGCCCGGCGTTTATATCAGCAAATTAAAGATTTGCCGATCGTCAGCCCGCATGGCCATACCGATCCACGTTGGTTTGCTGAAGACGCCAACTGGGACAACGCCACCGCCTTATTGTTGCTGCCGGACCACTATGTGTTTCGTATGCTGTACAGCCAGGGCATTAAGCTCGAAGAGCTAGGTATCCGCCGTAAAGACGGCGCTGTGGTTGAAAGCGATTATCGCAAAATCTTCCATATTTTTGCCAAACACTATTACCTGTTTCGTGGCACACCTTCGCGCATTTGGCTCGACACGGTATTTCACGATGTATTCGGTTTAACCGAAACCCTGTGTGAAGAAACCGCTGATCATTACTACGACAGCATTAACGCCCAACTGGCGAAGCCGGAATTTAAACCACGTGCGTTATTACAGCGTTTTAATATCGAGCTGATTGCCACCACTGAAGGGGCGTTAAACGACTTAAAACACCACGCCAAACTAAAAGGCACCGGCTTTGAAACCCGCGTTATTACCACCTTCCGCCCGGATGACGTGGTAGATGCTGACCGCGCCGATTTTGCCGCTAACGTGGCTAAACTGGGCGAAATAACCGGCGAAGATACCAAAAGCTGGCAGGGTTATCTGGCCGCACTGCGCAAGCGCCGTAAGGTGTTTCGTGAACATGGTGCTACGGCGACCGATCACGGCCACCCAACCGCCATTACCGCAGACTTAGCCATGAAAGATGCCGCGGCATTATTTCAACGCTGTTTAAGCGGTAAAGCCACAGCAGCAGAAACCGAGCTGTTTCGCGGCCAGATGCTGACCGAAATGGCCGGCATGAGCCTGGAAGATGGCATGACCATGCAAATTCACCCCGGTGCACATCGTAACCACAATCAGGTGATTTTTGAGCGCTTTGGTGCCGACAAAGGCGCCGATATCCCCAGCCCGACTGAATACGTGCAGGCGCTTAAACCTTTGCTGCAGAAATACGGCAACGAAGCCAGTTTAAACATTATTTTGTTTACGCTGGACGAAACCACTTATGCCCGTGAACTAGCGCCACTGGCTGGGCATTACCCGGCATTAAAACTCGGCCCGGCCTGGTGGTTCCATGACAGCCCGGAAGGCATGCTGCGTTTTCGCCATCAGGTAACTGAAACCGCTGGCTTTTATAACACTGTAGGTTTTAACGACGATACGCGGGCGTTTTTATCAATACCGGCACGGCACGATGTAGCAAGGCGCATCGACTGTCGCTTTTTGGCCGGCTTGGTGGCCGAGCATCGCTTAACCGAAGAAGAAGCCGGCGAGTTAGCCTACGAGCTGACTTACGGCCTGGTAAAGAAAGCGTATCAGTTGAAATGATGTGCAACGGAACCTTTTAGCGGGGCAGATTGTTACTAAGCAGAGCGTCTCCAGCAGGGATGCTGGAGAGGAGTCTACAAGGATGTATTTACGACGTCTCTGCGTGTAACAAACTGCCCAAGCTTACACTGCAGAAAAGCGCAGCGGGCAGACAGCTAAACAAAGCGTCTGCCGCATGGATGCGGCAGAGGAGTCTACAGGGACGTATTTACGACGTCTTTGTGTGCTGTCTGACCGTGGAGCCAAAACCTGATGGCGTCCAGATGGGGCGAGTAAGGCAAGGATACAGATGACACAACTAAACAACCAGACTCTGGCGAGTCTAAACGGCAAACTGCCAATACCGGCCTACCGGCTGGCAGAGCAAAAACCGCAAATCGGCATAGTGCATTTAGGCCCCGGTGCTTTTTTTCGCGGCCATCAGGCCTGGTACACCGATCAGGCGCTGCAATATGGCGGTGATTGGGCCATCAGCGCCGTATCAATGCGATCACCCGACGTCAGCCAGGCCTTATCACCGCAAGATGGTTTGTATACCCTGGCCGTGCTGGATGCCGTGCAAAGCTATCAGGTTATCGGCTCGGTGCAGGAAGTGCTGATCGCCAGCGAACAATACGGCCAGGTATTAGCGCGCCTGACGGCCGCCAGCACCAAATACGTGACCATGACCATTACCGAAAAAGGTTACTGCTTAAACGGCAGCGGCAAGCTCGACTTAAACCATAGCCAAATTCAGCAGGATTTAACCGGCAGCGGTCAGCCGATAACGGCCATTGGCTTGCTGTTTACTGCCCTGGCGGCGCGTTATCAGGCCAATATAGCGCCGTTTTGTGTGATTAGCTGCGACAACTTAACCGACAACGGCCACAAGCTGCGTAATGCGTTAATCGCTTTTGCTGAGCAAAAAGACCCCACTATCGCCAACTGGTTAAGCCAACAGCTGATCAGTCCCTGCACTATGGTCGACAGCATTACACCGGCTACCGACGATGCCATTAAAGCGCAGGTAGCAGAGGTGCTGGGCGTACAGGACAACTGGCCGATTAAGCGCGAAGCCTTCGTGCAGTGGGTGATTGAAGATATTTTACCGGCTGACCGGCCAGCTTGGCAGCAAGCCGGGGTGATTTACGCTCAGGATGTCACTGCCTTTGAAAAAGCCAAGCTGCGTTTGCTCAATGCTCCGCATTCTACGCTGGCCTATGTTGGCTGTTTGCTCGGCTATGAAACAGTATTCGATGCCATGCAGGATAACGTGCTAACGCAGTTTATTCAGCAAATGATTACTGCTGAAATTATGCCGTCATTCAAAGCCCCAGCTGAGCTGGATGTTAAGCAGTACAGTGAAGATATATTGGCGCGGTTTCGTAACCCGGCGATCCGCCATTTGCTGGCGCAAATTGCCTGGGACGGCTCGCAAAAGCTGCCGATGCGTATTCTGCCGGCCATCAGCGATAACTTAGCCGCCGGCAAACCTATTGCCAAACTGGCATTTGCTATTGGTGCCTGGTGTCGTTTTATTGTTAAACGTTACAACGATAACGAAAAACTGGTCGACCCGCTGGCAGAGCAGCTACTGGCCGTTGCGGCGCAGTGCACCGGCAATGCCGATACCGATGTGGCGCTGTTTTTAGCCGTTGATGCCGTGTTCCCGGCGCAGCTGAGTTTAAACAAAACCTTCTTTAGTGCAGTGCATGCTGCTTATCATCAATTAGTTTCCCAACCGGCCGCAGCGCTGGAAGCTTTTACAGGAGTTGCTTAATGTCGTCTTTACCTCAGTTTTTGTCGTCACTGGTCAGGGGGCCGGCATTATTACCCATTATTCAGGCCGAGACGCCGCATGAAGCGGTATTGATCGCCAAAGCCTTGCAAGATGGCGGCGTTGGCTCGGTTGAAGTTGTGCTGCGCACCCGCCAGGCGTTAGCTGCCATTACCGCCATTCGCACTGCCTTACCGGATTTATTGGTCGGTGCCGGTACTATATTGTCGGCGGCAGATGCCAACGCCTGTAAAGATGCCGGCGCGCAGTTTCTGGTTAGCCCGGCCAGTACGCCAAAGCTGTTAGAGGCGATGATCAATACCGGCTTGCCATTGGCGCCGGGTGTGGCGACACCGTCAGAAATTGCCATGGCATATGAGTATGGTTTGCGCGAAGTGAAGTTTTTCCCGGCGCATTTATCCGGCGGCATTGAAATGCTAAAGGCGCTGAGTGGCGTATTCCAGCAGGTGAAGTTTTGCCCCACTGGCGGTATTGGCCAGCATAATCTGGCTGAGTTTTTGGCGCTGAAAAATGTGTTTGTAGTGGGAGGCTCCTGGTTAACGCCAGCTAATCTGGTAAAAACACAGCAGTGGAGCCAAATTACCGCCTTGGCGGCTGAGGCAACTGCAATCGCCAAACAGATTAAAACCGCAGCTTAAGGAGCATCGGCATGAGCAAACGTATTGTCATTATGGGCGAGTGCATGGTCGAGCTGTATCAGCTGGTCGACAATGTCTATCACCAGAATTTTGCCGGTGATGTGTTTAATACCGCGGTGTATTTAAAACGCACCTGCGAAAACCCGGTCGACGTGCAGTTTTTTACTGCAGTAGGTACCGATCTTATCAGCGACAAGCTGGTACGGGCGGTAGAGCGGGAAAAAATAGACACCAGCCTGATGCTGCGTACCAAAACTGCACGGCCCGGCCTGTATATGATCAATACCGATGCTTTTGGCGAGCGCAGCTTTGTGTACTGGCGCGACAGCTCGGCGGCCAAGCAGGTATTGCAGTGCTTTAATGCACAATTAAATTACGACGCTATTAAAGGCTGCGATATGTTTTATTTCTCCGGCATTACGCTGGCGATTTTATCTGATAGCGATCGCGCGCAATTGTTCGAACTGGTCAGCCGGTTAAAAGCCGATGGCAGCCAGATAGTGTTCGATCCGAATTATCGCCCGGCGCTGTGGCCGAATGCTGAAGCAGCCAAAGCAGCCTTTATTCAGGCTTACAGCCTGGCTGATATGGCGCTGCCAGGCCTGGACGATCACCGGGTGTTATTTGATGCACAAACCACCAATGATGTGGTTGAGCAGTTAACACAACTGGGTGTGGCGGAGATTATTGTTAAAGATGGCAAAAACGGTATTAACGGCCGTTATCAGCAGCAGGGTTTTACGGCGCTGGCGCATCCGGTGAAGAAGGTGGTAGATACCACGGCAGCCGGTGATTCGTTTAATGGCGGTTATCTGGCAGCACGTTTAGGTGGTATAGCACCGCAGCATGCAGTGAAGTTTGCCGCTCGTTTGGCGGGGTTTGTCGTTGAACATACCGGCGCTATTGTCGGCAAGGATCACTTTAACGGCTTTTGGGCGCAGAACCGGCCTTCAGTGTTTGTGAAGTGAGTGTTGGGTTGGCTTTGGTGGCTGGTGATGCCGCAATAAAACACGCAGACACGCCGTGAATACGTCCCTGTAGGCTCGATTCAGGCATCCATGCCTTCAACGGTCTGCTTAGTTTTTTCCGGTATCACTACCAAATATCGATGAAACACTGAAACAACAAAGCGAAGCAGTTAAGGGTATAGCAAAGCGTCTGCCGCAGGGATGCGGCAGAGACAAATTCGTCAGGAACGAATTTGAATGGCGAAGCCACCCAAAGGGCAAATTGCAGGACGCAGTTTGTAAGTCTACAAGGACGTATTTACGACGTCTTTGCGTTCCCTTAACTGTGAAGCCAGCAACGATTTAAGCAAGCAGAGCATAAGATCCGGCTCAAGCCGGGCAAGCGTCGCATCTGACCCTGACTAACAACCAAGTCAATTTTGTTAGAAGGAGCAAGGCATGAGTTTAGCAACAGTTTTTCCGCAAGCCGCTGATATACCACCACAGTTTGCCCATAAAGGCGAAATAACCCAGCGTGAGTATTTATTAAACGGCGAGTTGGTGCAGTGGCAGGGCGAATTAAGCCCGGTAGTGAGCCCCGTATATTTACGCGAAGGCGTTAACTTGCAGCAAGTAGTGCTGGGCCATACACCATTACTGGATGCCGACACGGCATTAAAAGCCCTCGACAGTGCAGTAAAAGCCTACGACTTAGGCCGTGGCGCCTGGCCGACCATGGCGGTGCTGGAACGTATCCAGCATGTGGAGAAATTCCTCGGTTTAATGCAATTACAGCGCGACGAAGTTATCCGCCTGCTAATGTGGGAAATCGGTAAAACCTACCCCGATGCGGCGAAAGAATTCGACCGCACCTGTGACTATATCCGCGACACCATCGAAGCACTAAAGCAGCAGGACAGAGACGCCAGCCACTTTATTATTGAGCAGGGCAGCCTGGGCAAGATCCGCCGCGTGCCGGTAGGCGTCGCACTGTGTATGGGGCCGTTTAATTATCCGTTAAACGAAACCTTTACCACGCTAATTCCGGCGCTGATTATGGGCAACACGGTGATCTTTAAACCGGCAAAATACGGCGTACTGCTTATTCAGCCACTGCTGCAGGCGTTTTTACATAGCTTCCCGGCCGGGGTGATCAATATTATTTATGGCCGTGGCCGTGAAACCGTCGGCGTATTAATGGAAAGCGGCAAAATTGACCTGTTTGCTTTTATCGGTACCAATAAAGGCGCCAGTGATTTAAAGCGTATGCACCCCAAGCCGCACCGGCTGCGCGCTGTGTTGGGGCTGGATGCTAAGAACCCGGCCATTATCCTGCCCGATGCCGATATGAGCCGCACTGTAAAAGAATGCTTGGCCGGCAGTTTGTCGTTTAACGGCCAGCGCTGTACCGCGCTGAAAATTCTGTTCGTGCAGCAAAGCCGCGCCGCTGAACTGGTAGATAAACTTTCCAGTGCCATTAGTGAGCTAAAAGCCGGTATGCCGTGGCAGCAAGGCGTGGCAATAACGCCGCTGCCGGAGCCTGGCAAAACGCAGTTTTTAACGGAACTGCTTAAAGACGCGCTTAGCAAAGGCGCTAAGTTGCAAAACCCGGGCGGTGGCGAAACCACAGCTTCATTGTTTACTCCGGCGCTGCTGTATCCGGTAAACAGCAGTATGCGGCTGTACAACGAAGAACAGTTTGGCCCGCTGGTGCCGGTGGTGTCTTATAACGATATTAATGAAGTGATTGATTATGTGGTGAACTCTAACTTTGGCCAGCAGCTGAGTATCTTCGGTCAGGACGCGCAGCAAGTTGGTGAACTGGTAGATATTTTTGCTAACCAGGTCGGCCGCATTAATATCAACAGCCAGTGTCAACGTGGGCCGGACAGCTTTCCGTTTAACGGCCGTAAAGACTCCGCCGAAGGCACCTTGTCGGTGGTCGATGCATTGCGGCAGTTCTCTACGCCGACCTTGGTGGCAGCGAAATATCAGGATAGTGATGTCGACTTTGTGAAACAGATGGTGAAAGAGCGCCATTCCCGCTTTTTATCAACGGATTTTTTGTTTTGATGCGTTACCAGATTTTAGTTGGCCGCATCTCGGCTATTTAAATTATTTAAAATTTACCTGCATTTGCTACCGGTGGCATTGGCGGGTTAGCAGTAGTCAGACTGGGACCTTGCCAGGCACACCGGAGTTACTTAAACAATAAAAAAGGACAACAGGGTATATGAAGAATGTAATTAAACATCACAAGCTGGCTACTGCTGTTATGCTGGCTTTAGCTCCTGCACTGATTTTTGTTTCATCGCCGCAAGCTGTAGCACAGGAAGCAGAGACAAAAACTGAAATACAGGAAGATGATATTGAGATCATTGAAGTTTCCGGTTTTAGGGGCAGTTTAAATGTGGCACTGATGGCCAAGCGCGAGGCGGTTGGTTCCAAAGAAGTGATATTGGCTGAGGATTTGGGTAAGTTTCCGGATCTGAACGTGGCCGACAGTTTAGCCCGGGTACCGGGTATTGCGATTGAACAAGATGCCGGTGAAGGACGGCAAATAAGTTTACGTGGCCTGGGCGCTACTTTCGTTAAAACCACGATTAATGGTATGGAATCAGCGTCTGCCGGTGCCGCTACCGATGCTGCAGGTGGTTCTAACAAAAGCAGGGCTTTTGACTTTAATGTGTTTGCCTCAGAGCTGTTTACCCAAATTGATATTAATAAAACCCTGTCGGCAGAATTGGAAGACGGCGGGATTTCAGGCAATGTCAACTTACAAACCGCCCGGCCGTTTCAATATCAGGATACTAAGTTTGCCTACAACCTGAACGCCCGATACAACGATGTAGCAGAAGAGGTGACGCCACGTGCTTCGTTAATGTTTAGCCAAAACTGGGATAATAAGTTTGGTGTGCTGATCTCAGCGGCTTATTCAGAAGGCCTGGTACAAAGTGAAGGTGTAACAACCGGTCGCTGGACGGTTAACAACCCCGCGTGGGCTGTTGATGGCAGCGATAATAAACTTACCGCGGCGCCAGTTACCCAGCTTTCGCCAAAAGGGGTTTATACCAATGAAAATATGGAAGGATTGTGGCTGCCCAGGTTGCCCCGTTACTCCATTTTTAATAAGCAGCAAGAGCGTTTGGGTATTACGGCAGCATTTCAATATCGGCCCGTAGATGATTTAACGCTGAATTTCGACATACTTTACGCTGGGCTGGACAATACGATGGATGAATTCCAGTATTCAGCCTTGATCCGCAATAATGTGTCGAGTCAAACAGATATTTACGCTGAAAATCTGATCGTAGATGGCAATAATACTATCGTCGCTGGCACTTTGTCTGGTGTGCCTATCCGTTCAGAAGCGCGACAGGATGTGTCAAATTCAACCTTTAAGCAATTTACCCTAAGTGGTGATTGGCATTTGAGTGATAGGTTTAAGATGAATTTTTTGGTTGGCTTAGGAAAATCTGATCTGGATATTCCTTATCAGCGCACTTTTGCGCTGGATAGCTTCGATTCTACCTTTGCCTATAGCTACGACAATGCCATTGACCCAATAAGCCTGATTGGTCAAACCGGTACGGCAATTGGTAGTGGTAGCTTGAATATGAATATGCCGGCTTTTGCTTTTGCTCCGGCCCAAGCCTTTGGCAGTAGCTATAACAAGGCAGAGCTGGAACAATTGATGCTAAACCCGGATTTATACAGCTTAGGCTTAGTACGTAACCGTAATCAGCAAATTGGCAGCGAGAATAAAAATTTGTCACTGCATTTTGCTTATGAACTGAACGATCAATACACCTTAAAGTGGGGGCTGAATCACCGTACCTTTAATACTGCCAACGTACAGCGTGACAATGGTTGGCGCGCACTGAATCCAGCAACCAACCGCACTAGCGGAGAAGTGGCTGAGGTGATGGTGCAACAGCTTGACGCCAACCGTACTGCGGGTAATCTTTATGCGTTAACCTTGTCGCAAGCCGGACAGTATTTTGGTAATGCCGCATCAGTACCGGCTAATTCGACGTTATCTGCAGACAGCTGGTTAACCACCGACTATGGCAAAGTGTATGACGGCTTTAAAAATGAGGCATTTTTTGAAGCCAAAGAGCGGTATAACAGTACTTATGATATTGAAGAACGGGTTAATGGTGCTTACCTGCAATTGGACTTCCGGTTAGAACTGGCGGGTCGTGAGCTGCGCGGTAATATCGGTGGCCGTTATCTGGACAATAAAAACACCTCCGGCATTATTAATCTTGATCATATCTATGCTGATGGTTACACCGCAGGCCGTGGCGAAGGCGCTAATTTTGCTGATGGCTATGGCTGGCGTTATACCCTCAGTGAAGGCAAAGATTTCTTGCCAAGCCTGAATTTGGCTTATGATCTTACCGATGACTTAGTCGGGCGTTTTAGCTTATCTAAAGCCATTACCCGGCCGCCATTAAGTGATTTAGCCTCAGCCATCAGAGTAACCCGTCCAAGTAGCGCTAATAATGATACAGCAACGATACAATTAGGCGCAGGCCCTACGTTACGGCCTTACGAAGCGGATCAACTGGATTTAGGTCTGGAATGGTATTTTGATGATGAGGCCTTACTGGCTGTTGCCTTCTTCTATAAGGATATGACTGGCCTGAGCCGGGGGACCCGACAGGAAGTGTTGACGGCGGGGCAACTGGCCCAGTTGGGTATCGACATTGGCGATAGGGATCCGGCTACGGTAACCTGGGATGTATCGCAACTGATCAATACTCCGGGCGAAACGGTGCGAGGCTTAGAGTTTATCTATCAACAACCGTTTACTATGTTACCGGCACCTTTCAATCGCTTTGGTTTGCAAACTAACCTGACATTGATTGATTATGAGCAAGACGTTACGGATCCACTTAGCGGCGAGCAAGTGACACTAATGGCTGAGGAAACGTCAAAGCGTACCTACAATGCTACCTTGTACTATGAGTATGAGAAGTTTAGTGCCCGTTTTTCATATAACTTCCGTGAACGTTATATCAAAGAATATCTGAACAAATACCGTGATGAAGGTTTATTTGGTCGCGGTATTGATGATAAAGCCCTGCTGAATTTTTCTGCCCGTTATAAATTCAGCAAGACCATGTCATTTAGTTTTGAAGCCATTAACCTGACTAACGCTGCCAATACGCAATGGAGTGATGTGTATACGCCGCGGCCTTATGAGTATTTACTAACAGGACGCCAGTACTTACTCGGTGTACGAGGTTCTTTCTGATGTCAGGCATATACACTCAGATTAGCCGTTTGCTACTCTGCTTGTGTGTGCTGCCGTGGTCGCCCGTTTGGGCGGCCAATTACTGGCAGGGGCAGCAGCTAACTGCACAGTGGCAGCAGTATTTAGCCCAATCAGCGCAAGTGCTACAGCAAGATGCGGCAGCGCTGACGGCCGAACAGCAGGGCCGGCCGGCAACAGCGGCAACAAAACACGATCAGTTTGGTTTAACCGGCATTAATAATGCGGCAGAAGCGCAAGCGGTATTGAGTTTTCAAACGCCATCCGGCGGCTGGAGCAAGCGCACCGATATGCGTAGCGCCAGGCAACGCGGCCAGCAGTTTGGCTCTGAACCCAAGTACGTACCTACCTTTGATAACGATGCTACCAGCACGCAGTTGCACTGGCTGGCCGATTTTTATCCCAAAGCCGCGCCTTCGCAGCAGCAACGTATTGCACAGGCGATAGAGCGTGGTGTGGCGTTGGTGTTACAAGCACAATACCCCAATGGCGGTTTTCCGCAATCTTACCCGCTACGCGGTAGTTATCATGATGCGATAACGCTGAACGATAATGCTCTGTATCAACTGATGCAGTTATTATGGCAGGTAGCGCACGAGCCGCATTTTGCCATGTTGGCCGACAGTACCAAAACAGAGGCCGCCGCAGCCTTTTATCGAGCTGTCGATTGGTTGCTGGCTAATCAGGTAGTTGTCGAGGGTAAACGCACCGTGTGGGGCGCACAGCACCACCCATTAACCGGTGAGCCGGTAACGGCGCGTAAGTATGAAAAAGCTTCTCTGGTTAGCAGCGAAAGTGGAAAAATTCTGCAGTTGTTGCTGCGTTATGCGCCAGATTATCCAGGCGTAACGCAAAGCCTGGCCGAAGCCGCTAACTGGTTGAGGGATAAGCAGATAAGTGACAAAGACCGCCACCGCAACGCTGATGGACGTTTGTCATTAATCGACAGCCCCGGCACTGTAGTTTGGGCACGGTTTTATGATCTGAAAACCGGCCAGCCGGTATTTTTCGACCGCGACGGCCAAACGTACAGCGATGTCAGCCAGGTATCACTGGAGCGCCAGCGCGGTTATGGCTGGTATCAAAGCGTTGCGGCAGAGTTTTTGGCAGAATATGATCAGGCTGCAGCAGATAAACACTGTGCTAACTTTGGTCTGGATACGCCGGGCGGTGCAGGCGGTGTGGTGTTAAAGGTAACTAACCTGAACCGCAATGGGCCTGGCTCTCTGGCCGCCGCCCTGGCACACAACGGGCCGCGCATAGTGGTGTTTGAAGTGGCCGGGGTGATAGATCTTGAGCGCACTAATCTGGAAATAAATCAGCCGTACCTGACCGTCGCCGGTGAAACCGCGCCGGCTCCCGGTATTACGCTGATTAAAGGCGGCCTGCGTATTATCAGCCATGATGTGATAGTGCGGCATTTACATATCCGGCCGGGTGATGCCGGTTTGCCAAAGCGCGCCGGTTGGGACACCGACGGCATAGCAGTAACCGGCAGCAAAGCCTGCAATGTGTTGATCGAGCATAACTCTATCAGCTGGGCCACTGACGAGCTGGTATCGGCGTCAGGTCCTCGTGATAAAGGGCCGCAGGCAACGTCGAAGCACATTACCTTTCGCTACAATATTCTGGCCGAAGCACTGGACTACGCCACCCACGTTAAAGGCAAACACAGCAAAGGCGCGCTGGTGCATGATTTCAGCCATCACATTGCCTTTATCGGTAATCTGTTTGCCCACAATGCACGGCGTAACCCGTACTTTAAAGCCCATACTACGGGTGTAGTGCTTAATAATATTATTTATAACGCCGATGCCAATGCTGTGAAGCTGGGTTTTATTGACAATGAATGGGCGCATACGGCCTTTAGCCCGAAGAACCCGCAAGTGGCAGTGGTCGGTAATGTACTGCGCTATGGCCGTGATTCTTACTCTGATTTAGCCCTGGTATCCTACCACGGCGATGCTTACCTGCAGGATAACCTGACCTTTAACCTTGACGACAAAGCTATGTACGACACTGCCGGGGTTATCACGCCTTTAGCTGCAGCACCGGTATGGCCGCAGGGCATCAGTGTTATGGCGGCAAAAGAGGTTGAACACCAGCTATTGCCGGTTATTGGAGCACGTTATTGGCAGCGCGATGTTATCGACCAGCGTATCGTGCAAAGTTACGTTAACCGTAACGGCCGTATTCTTGACAGCCAACAGCAGGTAGGTGGTTATCCGCAAATTAAGCCGGTGTACCGGCCGCTGCAGGTGCCAACAGACAATATCAACGCCTGGCTGGAAAGCTTTATACCAACTGGCAGTAAACCACAGGAACCTTAAGTTATGCGTATCGAACATGTTGCTTTTAATGTCGCCCAACCGCAGCAAATGGCCAGCTGGTACAGGCAGCATCTGGGCTTTAGCTTAAAACGCGCATTAAACGATGCAGCACAAACGCATTTTCTCGCCGATGACAGCGGCGTAATGATGATAGAAATTTACTGCAACCCGGCCGATCAGGTACCCGATTACGCCGCTATGGACCCGCTGATTTTACACCTGGCGCTGGTATCAGCCGATCCGGTCGCCGACAGCGCCCGCTTAATCGCCGCCGGTGCCAGCCATGTTACCGATGTATACCTGAACGACGGCTCGCATCTGGCCATGCTGCGCGATCCCTGGGGCTTAGCATTGCAACTGTGCCGGCGCGGTGCTGGCAGTTAAAACAGCGTGTTATAGCGGTTGAAACTGCAGTAGTGGTGAATAAATTATTCATATATAAATTTATATAGCAAAAAATTTATGCAAGCTGCACGCGAATACCGTATTATCGGTTAATCTAGGTTTAGTTTCTCAGCGCCAGAGGTTTGCATGCAACCGCAGTTTATTCAGGCCGTTAAACAGCTTATTCCGGCTGAGCGTTATTTTGACGACCCTATTGCTACGCTTGCCTTTGGCACTGACGCCAGCTTTTACCGCATGCTGCCTAAATTAGTGCTGCGCATTGAAAGCGAAGCTGAAGTAGTGGCGCTGCTAAAACTGGCAAACGACTTTAAGGTGGCGTTAACCTTTCGTGCCGCCGGCACCAGTTTATCCGGCCAGGCGGTAACCGATTCTGTGCTGCTGGTGCTGGGCGAAAACTGGCAGCAGCGTGAAGTGCGCGGTTTGGGCGAGCAAATACGGCTGCAGCCCGGTGTTATTGGTGCTGCGGCGAACAGCGTACTGACAAAGTTTCAGCGCAAAATCGGCCCTGATCCGGCGTCGATTAACAGCTGCAAAATTGGCGGTATTGTGGCAAATAATGCCAGCGGTATGTGCTGCGGTACCGCGCATAATAGTTTTAATACCCTGGCAGCGATGCGATTGGTGTTGTTTGACGGTACTGTACTGGATACTGAAGATGCACAAAGCGTAGCGGCGTTTCGCCAGACACATGCCAAACTTTTAGCCGAGCTGGCTTTGCTGGGCAAACAAACTCAGGATAACCCTGAGCTTAGTGCAAGAATTCGCCATAAGTACCGCTTAAAAAACACCACCGGCTTTTCACTCAATGCGTTAACCGAATTTACCGATCCTATCGATATTCTTACCCATTTAATGGTTGGCTCTGAAGGCTGCCTGGGTTTTATCAGCGCTGTAACGTACAACACAGTGCCGGATTATCCGCACCGGGCCAGCGCGTTGCTGGTGTTCCCGTCAGTGGAAAGTTGCTGTCGCGCGGTAACGGTATTAAAGCAGCAGCCGGTATCGGCGGTAGAGCTACTGGATCGGCGCAGCCTGCGCTCGGTAGAACATAAGCCGGGCATGCCAGCCTGGGTAAAGGGTTTGTCTGATAATGCCTGTGCTTTGCTGATAGAAAGCACGGCGATAAACGGCACCATATTGCAACAGCAACTGACACAGGTACGCAGTGCTTTAGCCGCTTTTGCGCTGGAGCAGCAGGTCGATTTTAGTACTGACGCAGCCGTCTACAACCAGCTATGGGCGATACGCAAAGGCACTTTTCCGGCGGTTGGTGCGGTGCGTAAAACCGGCACCACGGTGATTATTGAGGATGTTACCTTTCCGGTTGAGCAGCTGGCTGAAGGGGTATCACGGCTACAGCAGTTGTTTGATAAGTACTACTATCATGAAGCGATTATTTTTGGCCATGCCTTAGAGGGCAACCTGCATTTTGTTTTTACCCAGGGCTTTGATGATGCCACCCAGGTTGCGCGTTACGATGCGTTTATGCAGGAAGTAGCGCAACTGGTGGCGGTGGAGTTTGGTGGCTCACTTAAAGCTGAACACGGCACTGGCCGTAATATGGCACCTTTTGTTGAGCTGGAGTGGGGCACAGAGGCCTATACACTGATGTGGCGGATTAAAAAGCTGCTTGATCCGCAGCATATTTTAAACCCGGACGTCGTGCTAAGTTACAACAGCCAGTTACATCTGCAAAACCTTAAACCCTTACCTGCCACTAACCCGCTGGTAGATAAATGTATTGAATGCGGCTTTTGTGAGCCGGTGTGCCCGTCACGCAAACTAACGTTAACGCCACGCCAGCGTATTGTTACCCAGCGCGAAATTTCGCGTTTACAACGCAGTGGTGATGAGCCAGAGCGGCTGGCTGAACTGAATAAGGCCTATCAGTATGCCGGTAACGACACCTGTGCCGCCTGCGGTATGTGCAGCACAGCCTGCCCGGTGGGTATTAATACCGGCGACCTTACCCGGCAGTTGCGGGCAGAACATAACCGCCCCTGGCAGGGGCTGGCGGCTTTTATGGCCCGGCATTTTGCAGCGGCATCAGCAATGGCCCGTGCAGGCCTGGGCATAGGCAGTACGCTGGCTAAATTGCTGCCGCTACGTGCGTTGTGGCATAGCGCTATGCCAACGGCGAACTAT
The DNA here is from genome assembly GCA_002840125.1 of Gammaproteobacteria bacterium HGW-Gammaproteobacteria-15. Classification (GTDB taxonomy): domain Bacteria; phylum Pseudomonadota; class Gammaproteobacteria; order Enterobacterales; family Alteromonadaceae; genus Alishewanella. The sequence continues at coordinate 1,392,580 of PGZF01000001.1, read as the reverse complement.
AACAATGTGCTGCCAATGGCCCAGGCCGATACCCAGCTGAAACCCGTTATTTATTTAGCCAGCTGCTCCGGCCGCGTAATGTCACCTCAGGCAGGCAGTAAAGACAAACGCAGTTTGCAACAGGTAAGCGCCCACTTACTGGCTAAAGCGGGTTATCAGCTGATAATGCCAGAGGGGCTTGGCAGCCAGTGCTGCGGTATGCCGTTTCAGTCGAAGGGCCAGTTTGCGGCGGCAACGCAAAAGCAACGCGAGCTGGAGCGGTGGCTACTAAACGTAAGCAATAATGGTGAAATCCCCATTTTATCCGATACCAGCCCGTGCAGCTTAACCCTGCAGAGCAAACTTGATGACAGGCTCAGTATTTTCGACAGTGTCGATTTTCTGCATGATAAGGTGCTGCCTAAGCTAAATATTACGCCGCTTAATGAGCCGGTGGCACTGCATATTACCTGCAGCGCCAGCCAGTTGGGCCAGGCAGATAAACTAAAACAGCTGCTTAAGGCTTGCAGTAATAATGTGGTGATACCGCAGGGCATCAGCTGCTGCGGCTTTGCCGGTGACAAAGGTTTTGTCTTGCCAGAGTTAAATGCTTCGGCGTTGTCGGGCTTAAAGCAGCAGGTAAGTGAGTGCTCGCAAGGGGTGTCAACCAGCCGTACCTGTGAAATTGGTTTATCGCGCCATAGCGGTATTGAGTATCAGCATCTGGTGTATTTGCTGGATCAATGTAGTCATTAAATGCGGACGGTTTTTTATTTAAAAATCCAGTTAATGTGAAGCAACCTGTTGTTAAGTAATTTAGGTGTTTTCTTGTAATGTTGTTTGAAATAGTCAATGCTGAAACTGTTTTGGTTACGGGCGGGTACTATGATTAGCAGAATAAAGCAGCATTATTTTTCAAACACTTACCTTTATACGCTGATTGCCACTGTTGTTCTGCTGATTATGGTGTTTTCTGCGTGGTACACCATGCTGCAACGTGCACAGAGTTTTGATAATCGCTTACATCATTTGTATGACCTGCAAATTAATAGCTTACAACAACTCATCTATGACGCAGAGCGCCAGGCAATAATGGCTTCGCAGTTAGTCGCGTCAGATCAGCAGATTAAACAGCAGTTGTTGCAAGCAAGCGGGTACTATCAACAGCAGGCTGCTGCAACTGATCTTACAATACTGCGGCAACAGGTTTTGCCATTGCTGGATCATTACTGGCAGGCATTAATACCTTATGGCGTCAGTCAGTTACATTTGCATTTAGCTCCGGATGCATACACTTTTTTGCGTGCGCACCGGTCACAGCATTATGGTGACAGAGTGGCTGACGTTCGCCCCATGCTGATGCATAGCCTGAACACCGGGCAGAATGTTAGTGGTATTGAGCTTGGCCGTCACGGCCTGGGGCTGCGCGCAGTAACGCCGGTTAACAATGCGCAGGGTAAAGTGCAGGCAGCAGTTGAGGTGGGGGTAGATTTACAACAAATATTTCAGCAACAAACTGATTTTATCAATCAAGGTGATGCAAACAACGCAGAACCAATAACTATGGAGATACTGGTAAAAGCTGATCTGACTACGGCGATGAATGCTGACATACGTCAACCGTGGTTTGGTAACCAACACTGGAGTACCCCACAACCATCGTCTGCTTTACAACATTGGCTTGCAAACGATATGTTACCGCAGCAGCTTAATACAGCAACGCAATTGCAGCTGCACCATAATGGTAATCAATATCTGGTATCTGTGTTGCCGCTTAACATTTGGGGGCAAACCTCAGAGCAGGCCAGTCAGCTTCTAAGCCTCAGTTGGCAGAACATTACACCACAAATTTTAAAACAACAGAGTGCCAACCAGGTTATCTGGACAATTTGGTTGCTGGCGTCGGTCGCCTTACTGTTCTTAGGCTTATTATTGGTATCATACCTGCGCCGCGAGGCGCAGCAGGAGGTTGCAGAACAGCAGGCTTTGCTGCGCCAGTCTGAACAAAAGCTGTTAGCTTTGTATCAACTCTCACCCTTACCTATTTTACTAAACCGTTTTAGTGATGGTGCTTATATTGATGCTAACCCGGCGATGGAGCAATTGGCTGGTTATACACCGCAAGAGTTAAAACAGTTAAGTTATTGGGATTTGACCCCAGAGTATTACTCAGCTGCAGAGCAGCAGCAACTGAAGGCGCTAACCGAAACCGGCCGCTACGGCCCTTACATAAAACAATATCGCCATAAAAACGGCGAGTTAATCGATATCGAGCTTAATGGCGTGCTGTTTAGTGATGCGCAGGATGAAAAGTTTATCTGGAGCATCATTAAGGATATCCGCGAAATTAAGCGTATAGAAAAACTTAAAGATGACTTTGTCTCTACCGTAAGCCACGAACTAAGGACGCCGTTAACGTCAATTAGCGGTTCATTAGGCTTAGTGCTTGGCGGCGCCGGTGGGGCACTAAGCCCTAAAGTGGAAAAATTACTCGGCATTGCTCACAAAAATAGTCAGCGTTTGAACCTGCTGATTAATGATTTGCTTGATATTGAAAAGCTAATGGCCGGCAAAATGCGTTTTGACGAAGCTGCTGTAGCATTGCCTCGCTTATTGTTTGAAGCGTTGGAGCAGCATCAACCTTTTGCTCAGCAGCATAGTGTAAGGTTGGTGCTTAATACCGTTCCCGATGTGCAGTTATGGCTAGACGCCGCACGTATTCAGCAGGTATTGGCTAATTTTTTATCCAATGCGGTAAAATTTTCGCCACCACACTCTGAGGTTGTGCTGGGCGCAGAAGTGCATGAGCAAAAAGTAAAAATATGGGTGAGGGACCAGGGCGTTGGAATCGCTATGGCTGATCAGCCGCAGCTGTTTAAGCGCTTCTCACAATTAAACCATAAAGATCATCAGCCCAAAGGTGGTACCGGACTGGGCCTGGCCATTAGCCGTGAAATTGCTGTGCAATCGGGGGGCAATGTTGGTGTTAACTCAACGGTAGGCGAGGGGGCTACGTTTTGGCTGGAGCTGCCACTGTATCAGGCGTCAATTCAGCCAGAACGATATGAAACGATTTTGGTGGTAGAAGATGATGCCGATACTGCCGTGGTGTTATGTGAGTTTTTACAGGCACTAAACTATGCAACTGATTGGGCGCCAGATAGTGTTACCGCATGGCAGAGGTTGGCTGAACAGCGCTATGATGCGATAACGTTAGATTTAAAGCTACGCGAAGAAAACGGTGCTGATTTTTTTCTGCGGCTGCGCGATAACCCGGCAACTGCCAATGTGCCGGTATTAATTATTTCTGCTTTTGTCGAGCAAGGCAAATTGCAGTTAGCAGCTTTAGCTAATGCCTTAGACTGGCTGGAAAAGCCGGTGACACCAGAGCTATTAAGCCTGAAACTTGGCCAGCTATTAAGCCAATTACAGGGGGAAAAACGCTATCAACGTATCTTACATATTGAAGATGACAGCGATATTGTCACTATTATGCGGTTGCAGTTGGATCGTCAGTGCGACTATCAGGCCGTAACATCGTTGGCGCAAGCGGGCAAAATATTGCAGCAGCAGCGGTTTGACCTGATTTTACTGGATTTAGGTCTACCTGATGGTAATGGTATGAGTTTATTAAACGCTATTACACAGAGCCAGGGCGACATTCCGGTAGTGATCTTTTCGGCGCAAGATTTAAGTGTTGAAAATAAACAAAAAGTACGGGCAGTATTTAGTAAAAGCCGTATTAATACTGAGATACTGGCCAAGTATTTAAAAAACATCCTTAATTAAGCACTAAAGAGGCTGCAAATGGCGCTGCAACGGGTAATGCATGTAGAAGACGATGAGTCCATTCGCGCAGTGGCTGAAATTGCGCTGGCAGATGTGGCCGGTTTTGAGTTATTAAGCTGTGACAGCGGCCCAAGTGCCCTGGCACAGGCAGAGGCGTTTGCGCCACAACTTATTTTGCTGGACGTGATGATGCCGCAAATGGATGGTTTACAAACGCTGGCAGCTTTACGCCAGCTACCCGGAATGGCGCAAGTGCCGGTAGTGTTTATGACAGCCAAAATACAACAGGGGGAGAAGCAGCAATATATAAATGCAGGTGCTATAGCGGTTATCGATAAACCGTTCGAGCCAATGAAGCTCGGCGGTACATTAAGCCGGCTTTATCAGCAAAACCAAACACGCTGATTAAATGGATATAGCACAACAAAATGGGGACGTTACAGGATTCCATTCAGTGCCTTGTGATTGGGGCAGCTTTTTACTTTGCACTGGCCTCATTTAAAGATAACAGCCTTAGCGGGTTGAAGGAGCTTTCTGGTGACAATTAGCAAAACCAAGACGGATTTGTCCGCCGCCTTTGCCACTTTGCGCCGGCGATTTGAAGATGGCTTGCCTGAACGCTCGGCAAAGATGCTGCAGCTGACCGGGCAGCCGGAAAGCAACAATTTGCCTGCTTTGATAGCCGAGGCACACAAGTTGGCAGGTGCCTGTGGCACCTTTGGCCACGCAGCGCTCGGTCGTCATGCCCGGCATTTAGAGCAGCTTGCCAAAGATATTGATTCTAGGCACGCGGATGAGCGGATACAGGCGCTGCCGTCTTTACGTCAGGCTGCACTGGAGTTTGATATTGCAGTAGATCATGCGCTGCAACAGGTAACATTGGCTGAAGCTGAAACGGTGGCAGAGTTATATCAATCTGATACTGTGTGGCTGCTGTTACCCTCTCAGCCGCTGGCGGACGAACTTACCAACCAGTTAAAGGCATTTGGCCATCGGGTAGAGTGCTTTACTGATTTTAATAGCTGTCTGGTACGCTTACAAAGCGAAGCCCCTGCTGTTTTGTTTTCTGCAGTCCGGGTGAACGGTGAGGGATCATTATTTGAGCAAACCTTGTTGCTGCAACAGTTGAGAAAACAACACTCACGTTTACTGGTATTCTCTGATAAAGACGATTTTGATTTACGTATTAAAGCAGCACAGCAGCGTGCTGATGCATTTTTTGCCTCACCGCTGGATGTGCCCAATATGATTTCAGCCATAAGTGAGCTGTTAGAGCACGGCAACAAACAGGCTGGCAGGGTATTTATTGTTGATGATGACAAGCTGTTAGCTCAGCATTACGCCTTGGTGCTGAATAGTGCGGGTATGGACACACATATTATCGAAAACGTCCGCACTATGGTGAACGAGCTAATGCAGGTGCAACCGGATTTATTGTTGATGGATATGTATATGCCTGAATACTCCGGTGCCGAGCTGGCCGGGGTGATTAGACAATACCCGTCACTTAAACGGTTACCTATTGTATTTTTATCATCAGAGATGAATAAGGTGGTGCAACTGGGCGCAATGGCGCAGGGGGCCGACGATTTCTTGACTAAGCCTATTGATGATGCCCGGCTAGTACAGGCAGTTAAAACCAGACTTAAACGCAGCTTGCAGCTAAAAAACCTGATTGAAAAAGATAGCCTTACTGGCTTGGTAAAACACAGCGCCATTAAAGATGCGGCAGAGCAGGAGTTTGAGCGCAGTCAGCGTTACGCCAAGCCGTTTAGTGTTGTTATGCTGGATATTGATCACTTTAAAGCGGTTAACGATAACTACGGTCACGCTACAGGAGATATTGTCATCACTGCATTAGCAACCTTATTACGTAAGCGTATCCGTAAAACCGATAAGGCCGGTCGCTATGGTGGTGAAGAGTTTATGTTGGTATTGCCGGAGTGTTCCCGTCAGCAGGCGGTTACTTTAACAGAGCAAATATTACAGGCGTTTCGGCAGTTGCATTTTAGCGCCAATGGCGAGCAGTTTTCCTCTAGTTTTTCCGCTGGCGTTATCTGCAGTGAGCAAAATACGTTTACGCATGCTGAGCAGATGATTGAAGCGGCTGATAAAGCGTTATATCAAGCAAAACGGGCGGGGCGGGATCAGGTATGCTAACTAATAAAAAAGCCCGTTAACAAACTTAACGTTGCTAAACGGGCTGATATCAGGCCGACGTTGTATCGCTTACAGCTTATTTAAAATCTCAGCCGGTAAAGCCAGCTCGTCATTGCGGTTAACACCCACACCACGGTCAAGGATGTTTTTGGCAATTTGCTTAGCTTCTTCCAGCGAGTGCATTTGCGCGGTACCGCACTGGTAAATATTCAGCTCAGGAATATCGCTCTGGCTGGCAACATGCAACACGTCGTCCATCGCCGCTTGCCAGGCTTTGGCTACACGCTGCTCGTCCGGCGTGCCAATTAAGCTCATATAAAAGCCAGTGCGGCAGCCCATCGGCGAAATGTCTATAATTTCAACATCATTGCCATTTAAATGGTCGCGCATAAAACCGGCAAATAAATGCTCCAGCGTGTGAATACCTTTTTCCGACAGAATTTCTTCATTTGGTACGCAAAAACGCAAATCAAATACCGTAATGGCATCGCCTTTTGGTGTATTCATTTTTTTTGCCACGCGCACGGCGGGGGCTTTCATAATGGTATGGTCTACGGTAAAGCTGTCGAGTAATGGCATAACAAAACCCTTTAAATAAATGCTACTGATGGTGGCTATTATAGGCAGGTAAACAGCGATAAGTTAACCGTTATCGGCAGATAACAGCGTTAAACCGGCGCTAAAAGCGGATTAAATGCGCAGCCGGCAAAATTTTTAATCTAATAACCTTGAATGGATCAGGGCTAATCCCCATTAATCGCTCAACGCAATTTGTGATTGTTCAGAATATTAAGTGGAGTGTAGTTATGGGCAGAATTATCGGTATTGACTTAGGTACAACCAACTCATGTGTTGCGGTTTTAGATGGCGACAAACCCCGCGTATTAGAAAACGCTGAAGGTACCCGTACCACGCCCTCTATTATTGCTTACGCTGAAGATGGCGAAGTATTAGTTGGCCAGCCAGCAAAACGCCAGGCTGTAACCAACCCGAAAAACACCTTATTCGCGATTAAGCGTTTAATTGGTCGTCGTTTTGAAGACGAAGAAGTACAACGCGACATCAAAATTATGCCTTACGCTATCGTAAAGGCAGATAATGGCGATGCCTGGGTTGAAGTTAAAGGCAAAAAGTTAGCCGCACCGCAAATTTCAGCTGAAGTGCTGAAAAAAATGAAGAAAACCGCTGAGGATTTCTTAGGCGAAGCGGTAACGGCTGCCGTAATTACGGTACCGGCCTACTTTAACGATGCACAGCGCCAGGCCACTAAAGATGCCGGCCGCATTGCAGGCTTAGACGTAAAACGTATTATCAACGAGCCAACCGCAGCAGCGCTGGCCTATGGTATGGATAAGAAGAAAGGTGACACCAAGGTTGCGGTATATGACTTAGGTGGTGGTACTTTCGATATCTCTATCATTGAAATTGACGACGTTGACGGCGAACAAACCTTCGAAGTACTGGCCACTAACGGCGATACCCACTTAGGTGGTGAAGACTTCGATAACCGTTTAATCAACTATTTAGTTGAAGAATTCAAGAAAGAGCAGGGCATTGACCTGCGTAACGACCCTCTGGCGATGCAGCGCTTAAAAGAGTCTGCTGAAAAAGCCAAGATTGAGCTGTCGTCAGCATCACAAACTGAAGTAAACCTGCCGTACATTACTGCTGATGCATCAGGCCCGAAACACCTGAACATCAAAGTAACCCGCGCCAAGCTGGAATCTTTGGTAGAAGACTTAATTCAGCGCACTATTGAGCCGCTGAAGCAAGCACTGAAAGATGCCGATTTAAGCGTAGGTGAAATTAACGATATCATCCTGGTGGGCGGTCAAACGCGGATGCCAAAAGTACAGGAAGCGGTAACCGCTTTCTTTGGCAAAGAGCCACGTAAAGATGTAAACCCGGATGAAGCAGTCGCAGTAGGCGCAGCGATTCAGGGCGCGGTACTGTCTGGTGATGTTAAAGACGTATTGCTGCTTGACGTTACGCCGCTGTCACTGGGTATTGAAACTATGGGCAGCGTAATGACGGCGCTGATTGAGAAAAACACCACGATCCCAACTAAGAAATCGCAGGTGTTCTCAACTGCTGAAGACAACCAGTCTGCGGTAACGATTCACGTACTGCAGGGCGAGCGTAAGCGCGCTTCTGACAATAAGTCACTGGGTCAGTTTAACTTAGAAGGCATTCGTGGCGGTCGTCGTGGCGAGCCACAAATTGAAGTAGTGTTCGATCTGGATGCTGATGGTATTCTGCATGTATCTGCTAAAGATAAAGATACCGGTAAAGAGCAGAAGATCACCATTAAGGCTAACTCTGGTTTAACTGATGAAGAAATTCAGGCCATGGTGCGCGATGCTGAAGCCCATGCTGAAGACGATAAAAAGTTTGAAGAGCTGGTGCAAACCCGTAACCAGGCCGATGCGATGGTTCACGCCACCCGCAAACAACTGGAAGAAGTCGGTACAGCACTGGCAGCAAACGATAAAGAAGCCATTGAAACAGCAATCAAAGAGCTGGAAGCTGTATTAAAAGGCAGCGACAAAGCGGCAATTGATGAGAAGTCTCAGGCACTTATTCAGGCATCACAAAAGCTGATGGAAGCGGCTCAGGCCAAAGCCCAGCAAGGCGGCAGCGACGCAGGCCAGCAGGCTGGCGGCAACGACGACGTGGTTGATGCTGAGTTTGAAGAAGTTAAAGACGACAAAAAATAATTAAGGTTTAACCGGGCTGTAGTAAACTGCAGCCCCTTTAACATGAGAAGTTAGCACTAAGCTATGTCGAAGCGTGACTATTATGAAGTACTAGGTGTCGCTAAAGGCGCCGACGATAAAGACATCAAAAAGGCTTATAAACGCCTCGCCATGAAATTTCACCCGGACAGAACTCAGGGTGACAAAGCCATGGAAGAGAAGTTTAAAGAAGTCCAGGAAGCCTATGAGGTGTTGTCGGATGAGCAAAAACGCGCAGCCTATGACCGTTATGGCCATGCCGGGGTAGATCAAAACCGCGGCGGCGCTGGTGCAGGCAATGCTGATTTTGGCGACATTTTTGGTGATGTTTTCGGTGACATTTTCGGTGGCGGTGGCCGTCGTGGTCAGTCACGGGCGCAGCGTGGTTCCGATTTACGTTACAATCTGGAGCTAAGCCTGGAAGAAGCAGTACGTGGCAAATCGGTCGACATTAAAGTGCCGACGATGGTGAGCTGCGACATCTGCGATGGCTCGGGTGCAAAAAAAGGCACTTCTGCTAAAAGCTGCCCAACCTGTCATGGTGCCGGCCAGGTTACTATGCGCCAGGGCTTTTTTGCCGTACAGCAAACCTGCCCAACCTGTAATGGCCGCGGCAAAATTATTCCTGATCCATGCAGTAAATGTCATGGCGAAGGCCGCGTAGAGAAAACTAAAACGCTGTCGGTGAAAATTCCGGCGGGTGTTGATACCGGTGATCGCATTCGCTTAACCGGCGAAGGTGAAGCGGGTATGCACGGCGCACCGGCAGGTGATCTCTATGTGCAGGTGCATGTAAAAGAGCACCCGATTTTTGTTCGCGATGGTAATAACCTGTACTGCGATGTACCACTGAGTTTCACTATTGCTGCGCTAGGTGGTGAAATTGATGTGCCAACGCTGGATGGCCGCGTTAAGCTGAAAATTCCGGCAGAAACGCAAACCGAAAAAATGTTCCGCCTGCGTGGTAAAGGTGTGCAGTCGGTGCGTGGCGGTGGTGTGGGTGATCTGGTGTGTAAAGTGGTGATCGAAACACCGGTGAACTTAAGCGAGAAACAAAAAGACTTACTGCGTCAGCTGGATGACAGCATGGCGGGTGATGGTGAGGCCAAGCACCGGCCTAAATCGAAAGGCTTCTTTGATGGTGTGAAGAAGTTCTTTGATGATTTAACCAGTTAAGCTGTAATGAAAAACCACCTACGGGTGGTTTTTTATTGCCCAGCAGATACAATAACAGGATATTGCAGCGCCAGCTGCGGTAAAAGTGTCAAATAAGGATATGCTCATGTTGAAAAAGTTATTACTGCTTACCACCTGTTCTTTACTGATTGTGGCCTGCGCACAATCGCCAACCGGGCGTCGTCAGGTAATGCTGTTTAATACAGCCGAACTGGATAAGATGGGCGCACAAACCTTTGAAACCATGAAAGCTGAAACGCCTATTTCCAAAGATCGGCGTACCAATGAGTATGTCCAATGTGTTGCAGGCGCTTTGCTTAAGGTTACGCCACAGGAGTTTATGGGCAACACCTGGGAAATAGTGGTATTCGACTCTGATCAGGTAAATGCTTTTGCCTTACCAGGCGGCAAGATCGGTGTTTATACCGGCTTATTAAAAGTAGCAGAAAACCAGAATCAGCTGGCAGCCGTTGTCGGCCATGAAATTGCACACGTAATGGCAGGCCACAGCAACGAGCGCCTGTCTACCAATCAGTTTATTCAAACGGCCATGACACTGGGTGATGCCGCCATGAAAGCTTATAACGTGCAGTATCAGCAGCAACTGATGACTGCTTTTGGCTTAGGGGCTCAGGTTGGTGTTGCGCTGCCATTTAGCCGCGCGCATGAAAGCGAAGCCGACATTATTGGCCTGGATTTGATGGCAAAGGCTGGTTTTGAGCCGCGTCAAGCGGTTAACTTATGGCAAAATATGGCGGCTCTGGGGGGAGGTGGTACACCACAAATTCTGTCTACCCACCCATTGCCAGAAAACCGTATTACTGCTTTGCGCGACAATATGCCGCAGGCAATGAAAACGTATAACGAACGCAAAGCCACTAGTGCTTTGCCTAATTGTAAAGCCTGATTTTATCGTCAGCTTGTTTTACAACTTATGGTGCCGTGATGTCGGGTTTAATAATTTTCTTATACCTGATATGAAGTTATATTGTTGGATTTGATCTTGCATGTAACTGGCATTACACTTTATGCAGTTTGCTTTATGGAATGTAGCTATGGAACCTGTTAATGACAAGGAAATGAAGGCAACGCAGTCTGGTCGCAGAAAGTTTTTAATGCGCGCAGGTCTGGGTAGCTTGCCGGTGTTGCTGACACTTAAGAGTAAATCCGCCTGGGGTAGCAGCACCCTTAACTGCTCGTTAAGCGAAAATGCATCGCAGATGCAGTCAGTGCAGCCTGATAAGTTTGAGCAGTGCAGTAGGAGTTATGATTCTCATGGCAGTGCCAAACTTTACTTCGAGAGTAAAAATTCGAGTATTGGTGGCGGCAAAGGTGGCTATTTCTTCAAAACTGGCAATAACTGGCAAAAAAAGTGGAACGGTATAGAGATTAACCAAAGCACTAAGTTTAATACCATTTTTCAGTATGGCTACAGTGGTACTCTGCGGGAAGCGGTTAACCTTGCTGGCAGCAATGCGCTGATCCGCAATATTTCCGCCATTTTCCTGCATGCGCTGTACTATCAGTTAGAAGGTGTCAGCACTAGCATTCCTACGCCGGATGAAATAGTAAACGCCTATCAGGGCGCTGTTACTCAGGCACAAAAAGATCAGCTATCGGCTTTGTTGGTTTACTATATAGACGGCTACATGGGTTAACCCGATGGATGTAGCACTGAGTTATGCTGTCTGGCTATCTCAGCAAACCACAGATGACAACACATTGCAGGCAACATTTAATGATGCCAGCAGTGTGCTGTTTTCAAAGTGCGATCATGAAACTCATCTGGTCGGCGCAGAGGCTGAGATAACAGAGCCTGACGTTGACTGACTTCGCTATTCATACTGCACCTTTTTCCGTACTTGTTACTAACCACAGTAACAAGCTTACCGCCGCACTTGCACAGTTATATCCGGCTGAACTGATAACAAGCCCTAATCCACAACTTATCTACGATTTTTGTCTGCATGTACAGCGTAAATGGGCAGGCTGGGGTCGGCCGTTTCATGTGTCATCCGGAGATCAGCATTTCAGAATGACCGACTCAGCCCAACTGGTGCCGGTTTTTGAGTGGGGCGTAAACTGGTGCGTGGCATCTTATCAGCATCAGTTTTTGGCTATTCATGCCGCAGTGCTTGAACGTGACGGTAAGGCATTAATTATGCCGGCACCACCAGGCTCTGGTAAAAGCACCCTATGCGCAGTGCTGATGCAGGAAGGCTGGCGTTTATTGTCGGATGAAATGTGTCTGGTAGATTTAACCAGTGGCGCCATCGTGCCTTATGTCAGGCCGGTGAGCCTGAAAAACCAGTCATTGACGTTATTGCAAGGCTGGTATCCGCAAGCACAGATCCGGCAAATTACCAGCGGCACCACCAAAGGTACAGTGGGCTATATGCTGCCGTCGGCATTAAGCTGGTCTGGTATGCAACAAACGGCAACGGCAGCCTGGGTTATTTTCCCGCAATATAATGCCGCACAGCAGCAGCTAACGCTGTCGAAAGTAAGCCAGGCAGATGCTTTTATGCATTTGGCCAATAACTCTTTTAACTATGCTGTATTGGCAGAGCAGGGCTTTAATAGCCTGAGCAGGTTGACACAACAAGTTGATGCTTATCGTCTGGAATATGCCTGTATTGAACAAGCTTTGAGCGAGTTAAATAAGTTATGTTAAGTTCGCAGTTACTGGCGTTTTTTGCTTCTCCGGCCAAATTTGTGCAGCAGGCTACACCGCAGCAATGGACCACATTTTTACAGCAAGCCCGCCAACAAGGCCTTACAGCCCGGTTTTACTATGTGCTGCAAATGCAACAGCTACTTGCGCAGGTGCCGCTGCAGGTTAAGCTGCATGGTGAGTCGGGTGCGCGATACGCCCAGAAGCAGCAACACAGCTTGTATTCTGAGTTACAGCAACTGGAACCGTTGTTTGCCTTGGCAGATTACCCGTGCTTGTTGTTAAAAGGCGCAGCATACAGAACACAAGCTTTAGCGGTGAGTTTTGGCCGGTTGTTTTCCGATATTGATATTCTGGTGCCGGCAGCCCAGCTGCGGCATGTGCGGGACAGGTTATTTTTTTATGGCTTTCGCGAAGCTGAAATGACCGATTACGACCGTGATTACTACCTGAACTGGTCGCATCAGAACCCGCCGCTGCAGCATTATCAGCGTGGCACAGTGATTGATTTACATCATCATATTTATCCGACTGCATCGGCCAGAGCTATAGATATCACTCCGCTGTTTAGCCATGCTGTTAATATTCCGGGCTCAGCGTTTAAAGTGCCGGCTACCGCGCATTTATTTATTCATGCGGCGGTGCACCTGTTTTATCAGGAAGAGACACATAAATTAACCAAAGATGTGATTGATTTAAATGACTTATTGCTGGAAGTACAACACCAGCAACAACTGGATTTTATGCTTGCGCAAGCTGCGCAAATGTCGGTACAGTCTGCGGTGATCAATGCGTGCTGGGTACTGATAAGATTATTTAATAATGAAGCAGCTAAGTTAGTATTGCAGCAGGCTGCGGGGTACCGGCATCAGCCGCTGGTGTGTAATTTGTTGCTGACTATGTTACAGGGCAAGCCCGCCAGCGCCTGGTTTGCCCGCCAGCTCTGGTTTGTACGCGGCCACAGCCTGAAAATGCGCTGGCACGTGCTGATTTATCACAGCCTGGCTAAACCTGCCAGCAGCTTGCAGCGCTGGTTCCGGCGCTTACTGCCAGGGCATAAATCTTAAACCGGAGTTGTTGCTGCAATCATTGGTTTTGCCGGTTTAAGTAAAATAGTGAATACCGCTACCAGCAGTAAAATCAGGCAATAGTAGCTTTGGGTTACTACCTGCCATGGCGATATGCCAAAACTGGCCCCCAGCAGCAATGCCTGAGCGCCATAAGGTACTAAGCCCTGGCTGATACAGGCGAAAATATCCAGCAGGCTTGCGCTGCGTTTGGGTGTGATTTGATGTTGTTGGGCCAGCGTTTTGCTGATCTCACCAGTTAAAACTATTGCCACAGTATTATTAGCGATACAAAGATTGCTGCTAAATGCTAATGCTGCTATTGCCAGTTGCTGCGCTTTATTACCTGCCAGTTTCAGGCTGCTGGCGGCTTGCTGGATTTTACCGGCGGTCCACTGCAAACCACCTTGCTGTTTAATAAACTCACTCAGAGCACTCACCAGCATAGCGAGCAGGAAAATTTCCTGCACACTGGCAAAACCGCTGGCAATATCTTTACCCAGATTAGCCATAGCGTAATCGGCAAAAAAAGTACCCTGTAGTGCAGCCAATAGTATACCCAGCAGCAATACAATAAAGACATTCAGCCCTATTACCGCCAGCAGCAAAATGGCGGCATAAGGCATTACACCACTCCAGTTTACTGTATCAATTTGTACCGGCGCTCCGTCTGTAGCCAGCACAATATACAACAGCAGCGTTAACGCGGCGGCAGGCAGGGCAATTTTAATATTTTCGCGAAATTTATCCGCCATTTTTGCCCCCTGGGTGCGGGTAGAGGCAATGGTGGTATCGGAAATAATCGATAAATTATCACCAAACATAGCACCGCTAAGCAGCACACCAGCCACTAACGCCTGGTCTAACCCGGCCTGATTGGATAAACCAACGGCAATAGGAGCCAGCGCACCTATAGTGCCCATTGAGGTACCCATAGCCGTGGATATCAGAGCGGCAATAACAAATAAGCCCGGCAGTAACCAGGGCGCAGGTACTAAACTGAGGCCAGCATTAACTGCGGCATCTACACCGCCGGTAGCTGTGGCTACACTGGCAAAGGCACCGGCCAGCAAATAAATAATGCACATGGTAATAATATTGCTGTTACCTGCGCCTTTTATCATCACATCTATAGATTGTTGCAGCGGTGCTTTATGTAGCCAGATGGCCAGTATAAGGGCCGGGATAATAGCGACATGGCCGGGTAACTGGTAAAACGCATAGGCTACGCCCTCACTTTGCAGGTAAAGGCCCGTGCCAAGAAACAGTGCAACAAAAAACAATAATGGCAATAAAGAGCGCTTAGCGCCCGCTGGTGCCAGCGTAGTGTTGTTCATAGGTTTACCTTATAAATACGCAGGCAGTACTGTTGCCTTAATGGTTGCGGAATATATAGATGGCTAGATGGCTTGTCAAACCGGATCGTTAGATCTTACTGGTATATGTAATATGAGTTGATTATGCTGGCAACTTATTTATTAGTATCTCTTTTTCCGCTGGAGTGGACATGTCGCAAAACCGCTTAATCAGTAGCAAACGCTTTCTGCCATTTTTTCTTACCCAGGCCAGCGGGGCTTTTAATGACAATGTATTTAAAAATGCCCTGATGTTAATGCTGACCTTTACGGCCGCCAGTGCGTTGCCGTGGGATACCAATTTAACCATGAACCTGGCAACGGGGCTGTTTATTCTGCCGTTTTTGTTGTTTTCTGCCACGGCTGGTGCTTTGGCTGATGCGGTATGCAAAACTAAACTGATCCGCGCGTTAAAGCTGCTGGAAATAGGCCTGATGTTGCTGGCTGCCATGGCATTTTATTTTCAACAATACTTAATGCTGCTGGGGCTGCTGTTTTTAATGGGTAGCCAATCGGCGTTTTTTGGCCCGGTAAAATACGCTATTTTGCCGCAGCTGCTAACGGACAAAGAGCTGTTAGCCGGCAATGCCTGGGTAGAAATGGGTACCTTTGTTGCTATTTTACTGGGCACCATTACCGGTGGCTTATTGGTGGGCCTGGCGGATGCGCCGTTATGGGTTGGTGTTGTGGTACTGCTGTTTTCTGTGCTGGGCTATCTGGTTAGCCGGCGGATCCCGGCAGTGGGCGAGGTGCATAACGCCGATAAATTCCGTTTTGCGCCCTGGCAGCAGACCAAAGCCACTATCAGTATCAGCTATCAAAACCGCACACTGTACTTATCTATTATGGCGATTAGTTGGTTTTGGTTTTTAGGCGCCAGCTATTTAACCCAGTTTCCCAATTTCACTAAAACCGCGCTTGGTGGTGACAATACCGTGGTTACCGCGCTATTGGTGGCGTTCTCAGTTGGCGTGGGCATAGGTTCTATGCTGTGTGAGCGCTTATCCGGTGACAGGGTCGAGCTGGGTATAGTACCTATTGGTTCGATTGGCTTAACCGTATTTGGTATCAGCTTATTTTTTAGCAGCCCGGCTGTTTTGCCGGAACTGCTGGCGCCGGAGCAATTGCTAAGTTTACCGCAGTTTTTGGCTACCGCTTTTGGCTGGTGGGTATTAATTGATTTAACCTTGATTGGCGTTTTTGGTGGCTTATTTATTGTGCCTCTGTATGCATTGCTGCAACAGCGCGCAGAGCCGCAGCAACGGGCACGGGTGATTGCCGCCAACAATATTTTTAATGCGCTGTTTATGGTGGTTAGTGCCCTTGCCGGTATCGTATTTTTAACCGTGCTGGGTATATCTATCCCGGAGTATTTTTTAGTTCTGGCTATTATGAATGCGGTTGTGGCGCTGTATGTTTACAGCACGGTACCGGAGTTTGTACTGCGTTTTGTTATTTATCTGCTGAGCCATACCATGTACCGGGTGCGTAGCAAAGGGCTGGAGCATATTCCGGCTGAAGGTGCGGCTGTGTTGGTTGCTAACCATGTTAGCTATGTTGATGCCTTGCTGATTGGTGGTGCAGTGCGCCGGCCAGTGCGTTTTGTAATGGAAAAAGGTATTTATGATTTACCGGTAGCCAACTGGCTGTTTAAAGCCGCACGCACTATTCCTATTTGCTCAAAGCAGAAAAATGAAGCGGTATATGAAGCCGCTTTTGCTGCCATTAAGCGTGAACTGGCTGAGGGTAATCTGGTATGTATTTTCCCGGAGGGGCGTTTAACCAAAAACGGTGAGATAGACAGCTTTCGTCCCGGTATTGAGCGTATTCTGGCAGAAACCCCGGTGCCAGTAGTGCCAATGGCTTTACAGGGCTTATGGGGCTCGTTTTTCAGCCATCATGGCAATGGCGCGTTTAAGTTTAAAGGCCGCTTCTGGTCTAAAATCATGCTGACAGCCAGCGCCCCTGTGCCAGCAGAGCAAGCCAGTGCCACTGAGCTGGAACGACAGGTACGGTTGTTACGCGGCGACAGTTTATAGCAGCCTATGTTGGGTTAATTTACACCTCAGCTGAACAGCTTTATTCGGCTGAGGTAATGTTATCGCTAGCTTCAAGACATTTTTTGCTATTTACAGCTGTCTGAATATTATACATATCTGCTTTACTGTCTGGCCGTTACCCCCTCATTAGCCCTTGTACTTTGTTAGCTGAACAGAGGTCTGACAACTGCTGTCATTGCACTACTTACTTTTATTTATTTTCAGGCACGATACTTGCGCTGTACAAAATGTAGCCAACCCAGGCTGCTGATAAAAATAAGAAGACAAGGATAACTAATGAAAACAATAAGACCACTTCGCTGGTTAAAGTTAGTGGTGCTGAGTATCAGCTTTACTCTGCTCGCTTTACCTGCATCAGCATCACTCATTTTCTCTGATATCTATATTTTTGGCGACAGCCTGTCTGATACTGGTAATACCCGGGCTACGGTGCCGTTAGGTTCATTTGGGCCTGTAGCTGCCCTTGCCGGATATGGCCCTAATGGCCGTTTCTCTAACGGTAATCTCTGGCATGAGTATCTGGCAGATGATCTGGGGCTGGCTAGCAGCAGATCTACCGGCGGAGGTAACAACTTCGCTTATGGTGGTGCCCGTATAGACAACACATCCGGTGTCTCTACAGGCGTGCTGAATCAATACAACCAGTATTTGAATCGGTTAAATGGCGCATCTTTTGATACCGATGCTTTATATGTTGCCTGGGCTGGCGGCAATGATATGCGTGATCTGGTTGGTGCGGCTAACCCGTTAATGATGGTAACGTCAATTATCGGCAATTTTCAGCTGATGCTTACCGATATGATTGCCAGGGGCGCTATGACATTGTTAGTGCCCAATTTACCAGACCTTGGCAGCATTCCGGAATTCGCCTCAACTACCGACAGTCAGTCGGGCACAGAAGTCAGCCTGTTGTGGAACGACTTACTGGAAGAAATGCTGATTGATTTGTCAAAGCAATCACCGACACAAATTTATATGCTTGACGTATATAGTATTTTTGACAGTATTCTGGCTAATCCGTTATCAGAAGGTTTTACCAACACTACTGATGAGTGCCGGTCTGTAACGGGTGGCATTCTGGCTGCAGAGCGCTCTTGTGCCAATGCATCACAGTATGTCTTCTGGGATGAAATTCACCCTACCACCCGGGCGCATAGCATTCTTGGCCGGGAAGCCTATGCGCTGCTGGCAAGCGGTGTAACTGTATATCAACAGGTACCTGAGCCTGCCGGCATAGTCCTGTTCGTTTTGGCTATGGCTTATCTTGTCCGACGCCGGATACTCCACTAAAGTGGCTGGCCAACAGCAAAGTTAACATCGCTTTGCTGTTGGCTGCAATTATTAGCAAGTGCTTGATCTAATGCTGTGTAACCCTCATAGATAAACCTCACTATGAACGTGGCCGGAGCTCCTGATGTTCAATTTTTCATTTCAAAACCCCACCCGTATTGTATTTGGTAAAGATCAGCTGACACAGTTAGCCAAACTTATTCCGCCTGGTAGCAAGGTATTGCTGACCTATGGCGGCGGCTCTATTAAAAAGAACGGTGTGTACGATCAGGTAGTGAAAGCGCTGGCAGGGTTTGACTGGCAGGAATTTAGCGGCATAGAGCCAAACCCGAGCTTTGAAACCCTGATGCGGGCGGCGGATTTAGTACGGCGCGAGAAAATTGACTTTCTGCTACCGGTCGGCGGCGGCAGTGTGATTGACGGTACCAAGTTTATTGCAGCGGCAGCGGTATTTGATGGTGATGCCTGGGATATTCTGGCCAAAGCAGCCAAAGTAACCGCAGCCATTCCATTGGGTTGTGTGCTCACCTTACCGGCCACCGGTACCGAGAGTAACGGTAATTCGGTAGTCACCCGTTATGAAACGCAGCAAAAACTGTCGTTTTCAAGCTCGTTGGTGTACCCGACGTTCGCTATTCTCGATCCGACAGTGACGTTTAGCCTGCCACCTAAACAGGTAGCCAACGGTGTGGTAGATGCCTTTGTCCATGTTATGGAGCAGTATATGACGTATCCGGTTAATGCGCCGGTGCAGGACCGCTTTGCCGAAGGCATACTGCAAACCCTGATAGAAGAAGGCCCTAAAGCGTTGAGCCAGCCGGATAACTACGATGTGCGTGCTAACGTAATGTGGGCGGCGACGATGGCACTAAACGGCCTGATAGGCCAGGGCGTGCCGCAGGATTGGGCCACCCATATCATAGGCCACGAGATCACGGCGTTGTATGGCCTCGATCATGCGCAGACATTAGCTATAGTGTTGCCGTCACTGTTGCAACAACAACGCAGACAAAAACGCGACAAGCTGTTGCAGTATGGCCGCCGCATCTGGCAGCTACAGCATCAGGATGAAGAGCGCTTAATTGACGATGCAATTAATCACACGCGCGCCTTTTTCGAGCAAATGGGTGTACCCACCCGGTTAGCCGATTACGGCATTAAAGCCGATGCTGTCGATAAGCTGGTAGCCGCGCTGCAAGCCAACGGCATGCTGAAGCTGGGCGAACATGCTGATATTACTCCGGATATCTCACGGCAGATTTTGCAGCGCGCTGTGTAAGCTTTTGCTTTTTGCTCTTGCTTTATTTAGGGAAGGTTGTATCCCTGATGGGGCGACACAGAGTGTCTTAGCGAATGCGTAGGCGACAAATTCGTCTGGAACGAATTTGAACAGCTTCAGCTGGCCCGGAGGGCGTCAGGCAGGAAAGCCTGACGTAGTTGCTGTGGCGAGCCCGGCAGGCGTTACAACCTGGACTGCTGCAATGATGATAAGAAAACCTAAGTTTTAGCTATAAAGATGGCTATTTTACTTCCCCCAGCTGGCGGCTTTTGCTCTAATAGCCGCCATTATTACTTTTACACAGAGCCAGATTATGCCATCTATCGGGATCTTTGGTGCTAACGGCCGCATGGGCCGGGCGTTAATTACTGTTGCCAAAGAGCAGCAACTACACCTGACGGCCGCCACAGTACGCAGCGGTTCAGACCTTATCGGTGTCGATGCCGGCGAGCTGGCCGGTGTCGGTAAGCTTGGCTTGCCACTTAGCGCCACCGGCGCAGACAGTATTAATAACGCTGATATCTGGGTCGACTTTACGATGCCCGAAGCCATGCTGGCGCATCTTGCACTGGCGGTGGCGGCAAAAAAAGCCATGGTAATAGGTGTTACCGGTTTAACCGATGCGCAATACCAGCAGGTGCAGCAGGCCAGCAAGCATATTCCAATTGTTTGGGCGCCGAATATGAGCGTAGGGGTAAATCTGCTGCTGCACCTGGTGCAAACTGCCGCCAAAGTGATGGGGCAAACCGCCGATATTGAAATTATTGAAGCGCATCACCGCTTTAAAAAAGATGCACCGTCGGGCACGGCTATGGCTATCGGCGCCAGCATCGCCAAAGCGCTGGATCGCGATTTAGCTAAAGTTGCAGTGTATGGCCGTGAGGGCATTACCGGCGAACGTGAGCAGCAAACTATTGGCTTTGCCACCGTACGTGGCGGTGACATTATTGGCGACCATACCGCCTTATTCGCTGATTTAGGCGAAAGGCTGGAAATAAGCCACAAAGCTTCCAGTCGTAACACCTTTGCCCAAGGCGCACTGCGCGCTGCTCTGTGGTTGCAAAATAAACAGAGCGGACTTTATTCTATGCAACAAGTGTTAGGTTTAGCTGATTTAAGCTAGATTTTTGCGCTATTAAGGTTAAAAACAGGCTAGAGTTGTCATTTGTAATAAAAATCAAAAAAAGCGTAGCTTATCCAGCGCTGATCGCCTAAAATAGTCAGGTTTGCCTAAGGCAAATCGGGTATCACATTTTGGGTCAAAACGGGTTGTAAAACAGTGTCAGGTTTTCGCCCGTTTTTTGCTGTTTGGAGGTTATCTTGACTAAGTCCGCCCTGCTCGTACTGGAAGACGGCACCGTATTTCGCGGTACAGCCATTGGCGCTGAAGGAGTTTCTGTAGGTGAAGTGGTGTTTAACACTTCAATGACCGGGTATCAGGAAATATTAACTGATCCCTCATACGCAGAACAAATCGTTACTCTCACTTATCCACACATTGGCAATACCGGTACTAACCCAGAGGATGAAGAATCCGGACAAATTTGGGCCAAAGGCCTGATAATCCGTGACCTTCCGCTTCTTGCCAGTAATTTCCGTAACCAACTCTCTCTTAGTCAGTATTTAACACAACACAATATTCTCGGCATTGCCGATATTGATACCCGTAAGTTAACCCGAATTTTACGCGAGAAAGGCGCGCAGAATGGCTGCTTAATAGCAGGTGACAACCTGGATGAAGCCAAAGCACTTGAGTTGGCTAAAAGCTTCCCTGGCTTGTCAGGTATGGATTTAGCCAAAGAAGTTAGCGTGAAAAAAGCTTATCAGTGGACTGAAGGCAGCTGGGCATTGGGCGAAGGCCATCGCGCAGCAGCGCCACAACAGTTTCATGTAGTGGCCTATGACTTTGGTGTAAAGCGCAATATTTTGCGCATGCTGGCAGATCGCGGCTGTAAGTTGACGGTAGTACCGGCACAAACGCCGGCCAGTGACGTATTAGCCATGAACCCGGACGGTATTTTCTTGTCCAACGGCCCTGGCGACCCGGCACCTTGTACCTACGCCATTGAAGCGATTAAAACTTTTCTTGAAACCGACATTCCGGTGTTTGGTATCTGTTTAGGCCATCAGTTGCTGGCACTGGCCAGTGGCGCACAAACCGTGAAGATGACGGTTGGCCACCATGGTGGTAACCACCCGGTGCAGAATCTGGATACCAAACGCGTGCTTATCACCGCGCAAAACCATGGTTTTGCCGTCGATGAAGCCAGCTTACCGGCGAATTTACGCGCCACCCATAAGTCGTTGTTTGACGGCACCTTACAGGGCATACATCGTACAGATAAACCGGCGTTCAGCTTTCAGGGCCACCCTGAAGCCAGCCCGGGTCCGCACGAAGCCTCTG
This sequence comes from Gammaproteobacteria bacterium HGW-Gammaproteobacteria-15, assembly GCA_002840125.1. Taxonomy (GTDB): domain Bacteria; phylum Pseudomonadota; class Gammaproteobacteria; order Enterobacterales; family Alteromonadaceae; genus Alishewanella. The sequence continues at coordinate 1,370,612 of PGZF01000001.1, read as the reverse complement.
AGCTGTTCGACCATTTTATTGCGCTGATGCAACAGCATAACGCCTAGGCAGACACGAATTACGGAGATTTAGCAGCAATGCCAAAACGTACAGATTTAAAAAGCATTCTGATTTTAGGCGCCGGCCCGATCGTAATTGGCCAGGCCTGTGAGTTTGACTATTCAGGTGCCCAAGCCTGTAAAGCATTAAAAGAAGAAGGCTACCGCGTTATTCTGGTGAACTCGAACCCGGCCACCATTATGACAGACCCGGAAATGGCCGATGCCACCTACATTGAACCGATTCACTGGCAGGTAGTGGAAAAAATTATTGAAAAAGAGCGCCCTTGTGCCGTTCTGCCTACCATGGGCGGCCAGACTGCACTGAACTGTGCACTGGAATTAGAACGTCAGGGGGTGCTGGCTAAATATAATGTTGAGATGATTGGCGCTACCGCCGATGCTATCGACAAAGCCGAAGACCGTGGTCGCTTTGATAAAGCCATGCGTTCTATCGGCCTGGCGTGCCCACGTGCCGGCTTTGCGCATTCGCTGGATGAAGCTTACCAGGTACTGGAAGACATTGGCTTTCCGTGTATTATCCGGCCGTCGTTCACCATGGGCGGCTCAGGTGGTGGTATTGCTTACAACCGCGAAGAGTTTGAAGAAATTTGTACCCGCGGCCTGGATTTATCGCCTACCAAAGAGTTGCTGATTGACGAGTCGTTAATCGGCTGGAAAGAGTACGAAATGGAAGTGGTACGCGATAAAAACGATAACTGCATTATCGTTTGTGCCATTGAAAACTTTGACCCTATGGGCGTGCACACCGGTGACTCTATCACTGTAGCCCCGGCGCAAACGCTGACTGACAAAGAATACCAAATCATGCGTAATGCCTCTTTGGCGGTACTGCGTGAAATCGGTGTTGAAACCGGTGGCTCCAACGTACAGTTTGGTATTAACCCGGTTGATGGCCGCATGGTGATCATCGAGATGAACCCGCGCGTGTCGCGCTCATCGGCGCTGGCTTCAAAAGCCACAGGCTTCCCGATTGCCAAAGTGGCCGCCAAATTGGCGATTGGTTATACACTGGACGAGCTTGCCAACGACATTACCGGCGGCAAAACCCCGGCTTCGTTTGAGCCGAGCATCGACTATGTGGTTACCAAGGTGCCGCGTTTTAACTTTGAAAAATTTGCCGGCGCGAATGACCGCTTAACCACCCAGATGAAGTCGGTCGGTGAGGTGATGTCAATTGGCCGCAACCAGCAGGAATCGCTGCAAAAAGCACTGCGCAGCCTTGAAATTGGCGTTTGTGGTTTAGACCCTGTTATCGATATCACGCTGCCGGAAGCGAAAGACAAAATTGTCCGTGAATTAAAAGAGCCGGGCTCGCACCGCATTTGGTATATCGCCGATGCGTTCCGCTTTGGCATGAGCATGGACGAAATTTTTACCTTAACCAATATTGACCGCTGGTTCCTGGTGCAAATTGAAGATCTGGTAAAAGAAGAATTGGCGTTGGGTAAAGATGGCTTTGCTGCGCTGGACGAAGCCCGGTTAAAACGCTTAAAACGTAAAGGCTTTGCCGATAAGCGTATTGCTGACGTGTTAGGTGTCAGCGAAAACGAAGTACGCAAAAAGCGTTACGGCTACAAGTTGCACCCGGTGTATAAACGGGTTGATACCTGTGCGGCAGAATTTGCCTCTAACACCGCTTATATGTACAGCACTTACGATGAAGAGTGTGAAGCAGCACCGACCAACCGCGATAAAATTATGATTATCGGCGGCGGCCCGAACCGTATCGGCCAGGGTATCGAGTTCGACTACTGCTGTGTGCATGCTTCATTGGCACTGCGTGAAGACGGCTTCGAAACCATCATGGTTAACTGTAACCCTGAAACCGTGTCTACCGATTACGATACGTCAGACCGGTTATACTTCGAGCCAATTACACTGGAAGACGTGCTGGAAATTGTACGTAAGGAGCAGCCCAAAGGCGTTATCGTGCAATACGGTGGCCAAACGCCACTGAAATTAGCCCGTGCGCTGGAAGCCAACGGAGTGCCTATTATTGGCACGTCGCCGGATGCCATTGACCGTGCAGAAGACCGCGAGCGTTTCCAGCAAGCGGTAGAGCGTTTAGGCTTAAAACAGCCGAAAAACGCTACTGTCACCAGCATGGAAGAAGCAATCGCCAAGGCACCGGAAATTGGTTTCCCGATGGTAGTGCGCCCATCTTATGTATTAGGTGGCCGCGCGATGGAAATCGTCTATGACGAGCAAGACCTGCGCCGTTATATGACCGACGCTGTTAGCGTATCTAACGACTCGCCGGTGCTGCTGGATAACTTCCTCGATGATGCCATTGAAGTTGATATCGATGCTATCTGTGATGGCAAAGAGGTGGTCATTGGCGGCATTATGGAACACATCGAACAAGCTGGTGTGCACTCCGGTGACTCGGCCTGTTCTTTGCCACCGTACAGCCTGAGCAAAGAAATTCAGGATGTAATGCGCGAGCAGGTGCGTAAACTGGCAATGGAGCTTGGTGTTGTCGGCCTGATGAACACCCAATTCGCGGTAAAAGATAACGAAGTATACTTAATTGAAGTTAACCCGCGTGCAGCCCGTACCGTACCCTTTGTGTCAAAAGCTACCGGTGTGGCTGTGGCCAAAGTCGGCGCGCGCTGTATGGCTGGTATATCTTTGGCTGCACAAGGTATTACCAAAGAAATTATTCCACCGTTTTTCTCGGTAAAAGAAGTGGTTATTCCGTTTAACAAGTTCCCGGGTGTAGATCCTATTTTAGGCCCTGAAATGCGTTCAACCGGCGAAGTAATGGGTGTAGGTAATACCTTTGAAGAAGCTTTCGCTAAAGGCCAACTGGGTGCCAGTACCTTAATTCCTACCGGTGGCCGTGCCTTGCTTTCAGTGCGCGACAGCGATAAAGTGCGCGTTGTTGAACTGGCAAAACGTATGGTTGAAAAAGGCTTTGAGCTGGATGCTACCGGCGGTACCGCTAAGGCATTACAGGCCGCAGGTATTACATGCCGCACGGTAAATAAGGTGTCTGAAGGCCGTCCGCATATTCTGGATCGCATTAAAAACGGTGAGTACAGCTATATCGTTAATACGACCGATGGTCGCCAGGCGATTGAAGACTCTAAGGTCATTCGCCGCGGGGCGCTGCAGTATAAAGCCAATTACACCACGACATTAAATGCTGCCTTTGCTACGGTAAAATCAAATGCCGCCAGTGCGTTTGAAAACGTAGTCTCAGTGCAGGAACTACATAAGAGAGTTAACGGATGAGTGCAATCCCGATGACAGTGCAGGGCGCAGAACGACTGCGCGCTGAGCTGCATGAACTTAAATCAGTGAAACGGCCAGCGATTATTCAAGCCATTGCTACGGCCCGTGAGCACGGCGATTTAAAGGAAAACGCTGAATACCATGCTGCCCGTGAGCAACAGGGTTTTTGTGAAGGCCGTATTCAGGATATTGAAGCGAAGTTATCTAATGCGCAGATCATTGATATCAGCAAATTACCCAACACCGGTAAGGTTATCTTTGGCAGTACTGTTACTATTCTGAATCTGGATAGCGACGAAGAAGTGACCTACCGCATTGTCGGCGATGATGAAGCGGATATTAAAAATAACCTGATCTCAGTTAATTCACCTATCGCGCGCGGCTTAATTGGTAAGGCTGCTGACGATGTAGTGAATATCACTACACCTAAAGGTGTGGTGGAATTTGAAATTATGGCAGTGCAATACATCTGATATATTGCCCAACAAAAAAGCGCCGAAAGGCGCTTTTTTTATGTTTAATATATGCTTAGCCGCGTGGCAGCTGAATTTTTTTCGCTTCACTTTGGCGGAACAACACCAGCGTTTTACCTATTACCTGTACTTTATCTGCTTTGGTTTCACGGATAATCGCATCCATAATCAGTACTTTTTGCTCACGGTCTTCGGTTGGTACTTTTACTTTAATCAGTTCGTGAAAGCTCAGTGCAACTTCAATCTCGGCAACCACGCCTTCAGTCAGGCCGTTGCCACCGAGCAGGATCACCGGCTTAAGATCATGGGCTTTTGCTTTTAAAAATTGTTTCTGTTTGTTGGTTAAACTCATAAAATGACTATTTCCGCAGATAACGCTTGAATTTGCGTTATTGTAGCGCCATCTAACGCATAACACTAATCAAGAGTGAAAGCATGACCAAGAAAAAACGCTCCGCCAGTTCCACCCGCTGGTTGAAAGAGCATTTCGATGATCAATTTGTACAAAAAGCACAAAAATTAGGCCTGCGTTCACGTGCAGCGTTTAAACTGGAAGAGATAAACCAGCAGGACAAACTGATAAAACCGGCTATGACCGTAGTCGATTTGGGCTCAGCACCGGGCAGTTGGTCACAGTTTTGTGTTGGTCTTGTCGGTGACAAAGGTACCGTGATAGCCTGCGATATTCTGCCAATGGATCCGATTAACGGTGTTAGTTTCCTGCAGGGAGACTTTCGTGATGAAGCAGTATTGAACGCATTACTGAGCCGGATCGGCGGTCAGAACGTAGATGTGGTATTGTCTGATATGGCGCCAAATATGAGTGGCAATGACACTACAGATCAGGCAAGGTCGGTGTATCTGGTGGAACTGGCGCTTGATATGTGTCACAAAGTATTGAAGCAAAATGGCAGTTTTGTGGTCAAAGTATTTCAGGGTGATGGCTTCGAGCAATTTTTAAAAGATGTGCGCGCCGCCTTTACCACTGTAAAAATTCGTAAGCCCGATTCGTCCCGTGCGCGTTCACGTGAGACATATATCGTGGCGACCGGCTTCAAAGTCTAGTAAAGTAGCCGGGTAATTATCTATTTATCGGTAAGAAGAGGTTATAACCTTGAGTGACATGGCAAAGAATCTGATTGTCTGGTTAGTGATCGCCGTCGTATTAATGTCGGTGTTTAACAGCTTTGGCCCCGGCGACAGTACCGACCGGCAAACCAGCTATACTCAGTTTATCAATGAGGTAAATCAGGGCCAGATCCGAGAGGTGAAGGTTGAGCGCTCTGGTGTTATTACCGGCGTTAAACGCAGCGGTGACCGCTTCGAAACAGTAATCCCGGGTGGCTATGACGAAAAGCTGCTGGATGATCTGATTAAAAATGATGTCAGAACCTTAGGCAGCAAGCCGGAAGAAAGCAGCTTGCTGGGCACTATTCTGCTGTCCTGGGGCCCGATGTTGTTGCTTATCGGTGTGTGGATTTTCTTTATGCGCCAGATGCAGGGCGGTGGTGGCAAAGGTGCCATGTCGTTTGGCAAGAGCAAAGCGCGCCTGATGGGTGAAGACCAGATTAAAACCACTTTTGCTGATGTTGCAGGCTGTGACGAAGCAAAAGAAGAAGTATCTGAACTGGTTGATTACCTGCGCGACCCATCCCGTTTCCAAAAACTGGGCGGCAAAATTCCAACCGGTATTTTAATGGTTGGCCCACCGGGTACAGGTAAAACGCTGTTAGCTAAAGCCATTGCCGGTGAAGCTAAAGTGCCGTTCTTTACTATTTCTGGTTCAGACTTCGTGGAAATGTTTGTTGGTGTGGGTGCATCCCGTGTGCGCGACATGTTTGAACAAGCTAAAAAAGCTGCACCTTGTATTATCTTTATCGATGAGATTGATGCAGTAGGCCGCCAGCGTGGTGCCGGTTTAGGTGGTGGCCATGATGAACGTGAGCAAACCTTAAACCAGATGCTGGTAGAGATGGATGGCTTTGACGGTAACGAGGGCATTATTGTTATTGCTGCCACTAACCGACCAGACGTACTGGACCCTGCGCTATTGCGCCCCGGCCGTTTTGACCGCCAGGTAGTGGTAGGTTTACCGGATGTAAAAGGCCGCGAGCAAATCTTGAAAGTGCATATGCGTAAAGTGCCGCTGGCGGAAGGTGTAGAACCATCAGTTATTGCACGCGGTACGCCGGGCTTTTCTGGTGCCGACTTAGCCAACCTTGTTAACGAAGCTGCGCTGTTTGCTGCCCGTGGTGGTCGCCGTGTAGTGTCGATGGACGAGTTCGAAAAAGCCAAAGACAAAATCATGATGGGTGCTGAACGCCGCTCTATGGTGATGACAGAGAAAGAAAAAGAAATGACAGCCTATCACGAAGCTGGCCATGCCATTGTTGGCCGCTTAGTGCCGGATCATGACCCGGTGTATAAAGTCAGTATTATTCCGCGTGGCCGGGCTTTGGGTGTCACCATGTACTTACCAGAACGTGACCGTGTATCGCACAGTAAACGTCTGTTAGAAAGCATGATCAGCTCGTTGTTCGGTGGCCGTATTGCCGAGGAAGTGATTTACGGTTTTGAATATGTTACTACCGGTGCGTCGAACGATATTGAGCGGGCTACAGATCTGGCGCGTAAGATGGTTACCCAGTGGGGTTTCTCAGAGAAACTGGGCCCGTTGCTGTACGCCGATGAAGAGGGCGAAGTGTTTCTGGGCCGCTCGGTCAGTAAAAATAAGCATATGTCGGAAGATACCGTTAAAGCCATTGATGCTGAAATTCGTGACTTTATCGACCGGAATTACGACAGAGCGAAAAAGCTGATTGAAGAAAATATGGACATCCTGCATGCGATGAAAGATGCATTGATGAAGTATGAAACCATAGATGCCAAACAGATTGATGATCTGATGGCCCGTCGCGAAGTGCGCCAGCCAGAGAATTGGGAGCCACGTGATAAGCCAGGCTCAGATGATAAGCCGGATAGCAAAGTCAGCCAGGATGATGATGCAGCTGCTCCGGGTAAACCTTCTGAAGGTAACCTGCACTAAATCTGCTGTATTTAATTAAATTAAAGCCCCGGTTATGCCGGGGTTTATTTTTACTGCCAGTACCAAAATATCTGTTACAGGAGCCATTATGTTGTTGTCCTTGCCCCGCCAGCGCAAACTGGATTTAAGCCGCCCAGTGGTTATGGGTATTTTAAATATCACGCCGGACTCTTTCTCTGATGGCGGTAAACATCAGCAGTTAAATGCGGCCTTGCGCCAGGCCGAACAAATGTTGGCAGACGGAGCCGTCATTCTGGATATCGGTGGCGAATCTACCCGCCCCGGTGCCGTGGATGTCGCAGAGCAGGACGAACTAAACCGGGTAATACCGGTGATTGAGGCTATCCGCCAACGTTTTGATTGCGCCATCTCTGTTGACACCAGCAAGGCTGGGGTGATGTCAGCTGCGGTTCAGGCTGGTGCCGATATTATTAATGATGTCAGGGCCTTGTTGGCGCCTGGCGCATTAGAAGTCGCCATTGCTGCTGATGTACCGGTATGCCTGATGCATATGCAGGGAGCTCCGCGCAGTATGCAGCATTTGCCACAGTATCAGCAGGTGGTGGCAGAGGTTAAACAGTTTTTATTAGAGCGTGCCGCAGCCTGTGAACAAGCCGGCATGCACAGGCAACATATTATTCTTGACCCCGGTTTTGGTTTTGGTAAAAGCCTGAGCCATAACTATTTGCTGTTGCAGCAACTGGCACAGTTTACTGATTCTGGTTATCCGGTGCTGGCTGGTATGTCGCGTAAGTCAATGATTGGTCAATTACTGAACATACCGGTGAATCAGCGTTTGGCAGGCAGTGTGGCCTGCGCTACTATTGCAGCATTACAAGGGGCCCGGATCATCCGGGTGCATGATGTTAGAGAAACAGTGCAGGCGGTCAGGGTAGTGACTGCCATGCAGTATGGAGCATAAAGGATGAGCAGAAAGTATTTTGGAACTGATGGCGTGCGTGGCCGGGTAGGTGAGTTTCCTATTACACCTGAATTTGCCATGAAGTTAGGCTGGGCCGCTGGCCGTGTGTTGTCGCAGCGTGGTACCCGCAAAGTATTAATTGGCAAAGATACGCGTATTTCTGGTTATTTATTAGAAACAGCGCTGGAAGCCGGTTTAATTGCTGCCGGTATCAACGTGCGCTTGTTAGGGCCTATGCCAACACCCGCTGTGGCCTATTTAACCCGTACATTCCGGGCCGAGGCCGGTATTGTAATTAGTGCTTCGCACAATCCTTATTACGATAACGGCATTAAGTTCTTCTCCGCTGATGGCACCAAATTACCAGATGAAGTTGAACTGGCGATTGAATACGAGCTGGAACAGCCGATGGTGTGCGAACCGTCAGAAAAACTGGGTAAGGCCCAGCGTATTGATGATGCTGCCGGGCGTTATATCGAGTTTTGTAAAAGCCACCTGCCGAACCATTTATCATTAAGCGGCATGACAATTGTTGTTGACTGTGCCCATGGTGCCACTTATCACATCGCGCCGGCTGTATTTAAGGAATTGGGTGCTGAAGTCATTCTAATTGGTGCCAGCCCGGATGGGTTAAATATTAATGATCACTGTGGCGCTACCCATACTGAATTGCTGCAAAAAACTGTTGTGGAGCGTAAAGCCGGTCTGGGTATTGCCTATGATGGTGATGGCGACCGCGTAATGATGGTTGATCATACCGGCCGGGTAATAGATGGTGATGAAATAGTTTATATTATTGCCCGTGCTGCCAAAGAGCAGAATAAACTGCAAGGCGGTGTAGTAGGCACGTTAATGAGTAACCTGGGCCTTGAGCTGGCGCTTAAAGAGCTGGATATCCCCTTTGCCCGCAGTGCAGTGGGTGATCGCTACGTAATGGAGCTGCTGCGCGAGAACAACTGGCGTATTGGTGGTGAAAACTCCGGCCATGTACTGAATTTAGATCATACTTGTACCGGTGATGGCATTATTGCGTCATTACAAGTACTTACGGCAATGATAGAAGCGGGTATGACGCTGGCTGAATTTAGCCAGGGTATGCATAAGCTGCCACAGGTGCTGGTAAACGTGAAGTTTGAAAAAGGCACCGCACCGCTGGAAAAACAGCATGTGAAACAGGTAATTGCTGATGTTGAGGCCAAACTAAATGGCTCCGGCAGGGTGCTGATCCGTAAAAGTGGCACTGAACCACTGATCCGGGTGATGGTGGAAGGCGAAGATGCAACTGAAGTAAGGCAGTATGCCGAGCAGATCGCTGCTGCAGTAAAAATCGCCAGTTGATTGTCCAAAGGCGCCATTAAAGCTTGTTTGCACAGGCGTGGTTGGTTAATATCGCGCCCGTCTAATTACAGGGAAACAGCACCATGCAACGCACACCACTGATAGCCGCGAACTGGAAGATGAACGGTTCAGCCGCACTGGTTGAGGAAATGGTCGAGGTGTTAACGGCACTGCCGTTAACAGAACACGCTGTTGTTGTGTGTCCGCCAGCTACGCTGTTAACACGCTTTCCTGCATTGTGTAATTTTGCGCTTGGTGGGCAAACTTTAAGCGATGAAATAAGCGGCGCCTTTACCGGTGAACTCAGTGCCGGCTTGTTGCAAGAGGCAGGTGCCAGTTACGTGATAGTCGGCCATTCAGAACGGCGCGCGTTAAATGGTGAAAGTGATGAGCTTATCGCGGCTAAATTGGCGCGTGCTGTTGCTGCAGGTTTAACGCCCATATTATGTGTTGGTGAATCAGCAACCGAGCGGCAGCAAGAAAAAACGCAGCAGGTTCTTGCACGGCAACTTGATGCGGTGTATGCTTCGCAGCCCGAATTACTGGCGAAATCAGTGATTGCATATGAACCAATATGGGCCATAGGCACAGGTGAGTCGGCCACGCCAGAACAGGCGCAAACGACCCATGCTTTTATCAGGCAACATCTGGCCAGGTATAATAAGCAATCAGCAGTAAGGGTAAAATTATTGTATGGCGGCAGTGTTAATGCAGAAAATTTTGCTGCATTATTTCGCCAAGCCGACATAGACGGTGCTCTGGTAGGTGGTGCAAGCCTCAAACCAGCAGAATTTGCGCAAATTTGCCTTGCAGTTACAAAAGGTGCAAAGGAATAAGCATGTACGAGATTTTGATAGTAGTTTATTTGTTAGTTGCCATAGCATTGATTGGTTTAGTGTTAATTCAGCATGGTAAAGGTGCTGATATGGGTGCAGCTTTTGGTGCCGGCGCCTCTGCTACCGTGTTCGGTTCGTCAGGCACGGGTAATTTTCTTACCAAAACCACTACTGTACTGGCCACTATCTTTTTTGTGTTAAGTATCGTACTGGGTAACTACAGTGCAGGCAGCAAAAAAGTCGATGCCTGGGATGATTTATCAGTACCTGTTACTGAGCAAGTTGAACCGAAAAAAGACGATACCAGCGATATTCCTGTAGGTAACTAATCCTCTTAATTTAGCCGAGGTGGTGAAATTGGTAGACACGCTATCTTGAGGGGGTAGTGTCTTCGGACGTGCGGGTTCAAGTCCCGCTCTCGGCACCAAATTTATCGACAGTTTGCCAAGGCAATGCTTGCGATAAGCCAGTCAGCGCTATATAATAAGCGCCAATTACGGACGCGGGATGGAGCAGCCTGGTAGCTCGTCGGGCTCATAACCCGAAGGTCGTCGGTTCAAATCCGGCTCCCGCAACCAACTTCTTATTCGTTGTAGAAATTATTGAAATGCTGCGATGATGAAGTGATTAGATTTTCAATTAACATTGGCGATATGTTAGTTGATTGGATGCCCATTCGCCCCGCTAGTTCGGGGCGTTTTCGTATCTGCAGACTCAGTTTTACGCAGTAATGGGCTAAACGCCCTTTTTTTATTTACTGTTGTTGCCGCTGTTACTGACAAAGTAACCTGCCACAGCAGAATTTCCGGAGGTCTCGTTGACTAAGCAAGAACAGACACTGACAGAGTTATTGCTGCCAACCGTTGAAGCCGCAGGCTTTGAGTTGTTGGGGCTGGAACTGGTACAGGCTGGTCGTCACTCAACTTTACGGCTGTATATTGATCATGCGGATGGTGTCAATGTTGACGATTGCGCGCTGGTCAGTCGTGAGGTCAGTGCCATTTTAGATGTGGAAGATCCGATAACAAATGAATACCTGCTTGAGGTATCGTCACCTGGTCTGGATCGGCCATTGTTTACGCCCGCACATTTTCTGGCGGTAGTAGGGCAAAAAATTGAAGTAAAACTGGCGATCCCACAGGATGGCCGGCGTAAGTTTAAAGGCGTACTAACAGCTATTGAAGACGATATGTTGATAGTGGAAGTAGATGGCAAACCCTATCGTTTGCTGATGGATAACGTAGATAAAGCAAACGTGGTACCGGTGTTTTAAGGTATCGGGGCAAAGCGAGGCAACAAACAATGGCAAAAGAAATATTATTAGTTGTTGATGCAGTTTCAAACGAAAAATCTGTGCCACGGGAAAAGATCTTCCAGGCACTGGAGTTTGCACTGGCAGCGGCCACCAAGAAAAAGAATGAAGGCGATATTGAAGTTCGCGTTAATATTGACCGTAAGACCGGCTCTTATGAGACCTTCCGCCGCTGGCAGGTTATTCCTGACGATCAGGTGCAAGAGCACCCGTACCGCGAAATGACGTTATCGGCGGCGCAGTATGATGACCCTTCGGTAAAGATTGGCGATTACTACGAAGAGCAAATTGACTCTATCGAATTTGACCGCATCACTACCCAGATGGCCAAGCAGGTAATCGTACAGAAAGTACGTGAAGCCGAGCGTTCACAGGTAGTAGAAGCTTATATTGACCAGGTGGGTGAGTTAGTTACCGGCGTGGTGAAAAAAGTAAACCGTGACAGTATCATTGTTGATTTAGGCAATAATGCTGAAGCCATGTTAGGCCGCGATGAAATGTTACCGCGTGAAACCTATCGTCCGGGCGATCGTATTCGTGCGTTATTGTTTGAAGTAAAACCGGAAGCGCGTGGTGCTCAGCTGTTTTTAAGCCGTTCACGCCCGGAAATGCTGCTGGAATTATTCCGCATTGAAGTGCCTGAAATCGGCGAAGAGATGATTGAACTGCGTGGCGCTGCCCGTGACCCGGGTGCCCGTGCCAAAATTGCCGTTAAAAGTAACGACCGTCGTATCGACCCGGTTGGCGCTTGCGTAGGTATGCGTGGTTCACGTGTGCAGGCGGTATCTAACGAGCTGGCCGGTGAGCGGGTTGATATTGTGCTGTATGACGATAACGATGCCCAGTTTGTGATCAATGCCATGGCTCCGGCTGAAGTGGCCTCTATCATCGTTGATGAAGACACGCATTCAATGGATATCGCGGTAGAAGATGCCAACCTGGCGATGGCTATTGGCCGTAACGGCCAGAACGTACGTTTAGCCAGCCAGCTTACCGGCTGGGAACTGAATGTGATGTCTGTTAGCGCCATGAAGCAAAAGCACCAGGAAGAAACCGCTAAGGTACGTCAGGTATTTGTTGATGCACTTGAAATTGACGAAGACTTTGCCGATGTGCTGGTAGATGAGGGTTTCTCCACACTGGAAGAAATTGCTTATGTACCAATCAGCGAGCTGTTAAGCATCGATGGTCTGGACGAAGCGACAGTGGAAGAGCTGCGTGGCCGTGCCAAAGCAGTATTAACCACCCGTGCTCTGGCCAGTGAAGAATCACTGGAAGACGCACAACCCACAGAAGCGCTGTTAGCGCTGAAAGAATTAGATACCCACACGGCCTATGTTTTGGCCAGTAAAGGGGTAACAACGTTAGACGACCTGGCTGAGCTGGGTGTAGACGATTTACTGGAAATAGCCCCTATGTCGGAACAACAAGCCGCCGACATGATTATGGCAGCCCGTAATATCGTTTGGTTTAGCGAAGAAAATAAGTAGTCAACGGAGGTAACAACACAAATGGCAGAAGTCACTATAGAAAAGCTAGCCAGTGATGTCGGTACTACTGTTGAGCGGTTAGTGCAGCAATTCGCTGATGCCGGTATCAGTAAAGTAGCCGGTCAGGTAGTCAGCGAAGATGAGAAAAAATCCCTGCTGGAACATTTAAGTGCTCAGCATGGTGGTAAGTCGGCAGAACCTGCGCGTTTAACATTAAAGCGCAAAGAAAAAACCACGCTTAGCGTAGCGGGTGGTGCAGGCCGTAATCGTGAAATTCAGGTAGAAGTACGTAAGCAAAAAACTTATGTGAAAAAGCCAATAATTGATGAAGCTACGTTAAAAGCACAGGAAGAAGCCCGCGCAGCGGAAGAAAAAGCCCGTGCTGAAGCTGATCACGCCCGTGCTGAGGCAGACCGTAAGGCGAAAGAAATTGCTGCAGCTAAAGCGAAAGAAGAAGCAGAGCGCAAAGCCGCCGATGCTAAACGCCGTGAAGATGCTAAACAGGCTCAGTTATTAAAAGACGATCCGGAAGAAGCGGCCCGTCGTGCAGCAAAAGAAGAAGCCCGCAAAGAAGCTGATCGTATTCGCCAGCAACAAGAAGCGGAAGCACTGCGCAAGCTGGAAGAAGAAGCCGCTAAGCAGGCAGAAGCTGCGCGTAAACTGGCCGAAGAAAACGGCGAACGCTGGGCACAGGAAGAAAAAGCCAAGCCAGCGGATACCGATGATTACCACCTGACCAGCAATGAATTTGCTAAACAGGCTGAAGACGAAGTTGACGCTAAAGAAGAGCGCGCTGGCCGTCGCGGTGCAGGTAAAAAAGCGCCGGTTGTTAAAGGCAAGAAAAAAGACGATGCCAATGACAAAGAAGCTTTTAACCGTGCTAACCGTCATTCAAAGAAAAAGAAAACCCCAACCAGCATGCAGCATGGTTTTAATAAACCTGCCCAACCGGTTGAGCGTGAAGTAAAAATTGGCGAAACCATCACTGTAGCTGAGCTGGCTGCCAAAATGGCCGTTAAAGCGTCAGAAGTGATTAAAGTGATGATGAAAATGGGCGCTATGGCGACCATTAACCAGGTTATTGATCAGGAAACTGCGGCTATTGTCTGTGAAGAAATGGGCCACAAATTTACCCTGACCAAAGAAAACGAGCTGGAAGAAGCAGTAATGTCTGACCGCCAGGGCGAAGGTGCACTGGAGCCTCGTGCACCGGTAGTGACCGTTATGGGCCACGTTGACCACGGTAAAACCTCATTATTGGATTATATCCGTAAAGCGAAAGTTGCTGCCGGGGAAGCCGGTGGTATTACTCAGCATATCGGTGCTTATCATGTTGAAACTGACCGCGGTATGGTGACTTTCCTTGATACACCAGGCCACGCGGCGTTTACCTCAATGCGTGCCCGTGGTGCCAAGGCAACCGATATTGTTATTCTGGTAGTAGCAGCCGATGATGGCGTAATGCCACAAACCAAAGAAGCTATCCAGCACGCTAAAGCTGCCGGTGTGCCGATAGTGGTTGCTGTGAACAAAATGGATAAGCCAGAAGCAGATCCGGATCGGGTACGTAACGAGCTGTCACAGTACGACGTTATTTCTGAAGAGTGGGGCGGTGATACGCAGTTTGTACCAGTGTCGGCAAAATCAGGCATGGGTATTGATGATTTACTTGAAGCCATTCTGAACCAATCTGAGCTGCTGGAATTAAAAGCGGTTAAAGAAGGTTTGGCCCGCGGTGTGGTTATTGAATCACGTCTGGACAAAGGTCGAGGCCCGGTAGCGTCTATCCTGGTACAGGAAGGTACGCTGAAACAGGGCGAAATCGTGCTGTGTGGTTTTGAATACGGCCGGGTTCGTGCAATGCGTGACGAAAACGGTAAAGAAATTAAAACTGCTGGCCCGTCAATTCCGGTAGAAATCCTAGGTTTATCCGGTGTGCCACAAGCCGGTGATGAAGTTACAGTGGTTAAAGACGAGCGTAAAGCACGTGAAGTAGCACTGTATCGTCAGGGTAAATTCCGTGATGTTAAGTTAGCGCGTCAGCAGAAGTCTAAGCTGGAAAATATGTTCGCGAACATGACTGAAGGCGACGTGTCTGAGCTGAACATTGTACTTAAAGCAGACGTACAAGGTTCTGTTGAAGCTATCATTGAATCACTGATGAAGTTATCTACCGACGAAGTGAAAGTGAAAATTGTTGGTAGCGGCGTAGGTGGTATTACTGAAACCGACGTGACGCTGGCAGCCGCTTCATCGGCGATTGTTATCGGCTTTAACGTTCGTGCCGATGGCACTGCGCGTAAACTGGTAGAAGATGAAGGCCTTGACTTACGTTACTACGGCATCATTTATGAGCTGTTAGACGAAGTGCGTGCCGCCATGACAGGCATGTTAGCGCCTGAGTTTAAGCAGCAAATTATCGGCCTGGCGCAGGTGCGTGATGTGTTCCGTTCACCTAAGTTTGGCGCTATAGCCGGCTGTATGGTTACCGAAGGTATCATTAAACGTAATGCGCCTATCCGTGTACTGCGTGACAACGTGGTTATTTTTGAAGGCGAACTGGAATCGCTGCGTCGTTTCAAAGATGACGTTAGTGAAGTACGTAACGGCTTTGAATGTGGTATCGGCGTGAAGAACTACAACGATGTGCGCGAAGGCGATCAGATCGAAGTGTTTGAAGTAATACAGGTTGAACGCACCCTGTAACAGGCAACGCAGCAATAAAACAGGGGCCTTTGGCCCCTGTTTTGTCTGCAACAGACAGTGGAAATACAGTTATGAAAGAATTCTCGCGCGTCGACAGACTGTCGCAGCAAATGAAAAAAGAAATGGCGGTGATCCTGCAACGCGAAATTAAAGATCCGCGCCTGCACAGTATGATTACGGTGTCAGATGTTGAGGTATCGCGCGACTTATCCCATGCCAAAGTGTTTGTTACTTTTTTAGGCCTGGCTGATGATAAGGTTGAAGACAACCTAAAGATCCTTAACGATGCCTCTGGTTTTGTCCGTAGCTTAATCGGTAAACGCATTCAGGCGCGTATTGTGCCGCATATCCGCTTTGCCTTTGACGAGTCATTAAACGAAGGTATCCGCATGGCAACCTTAGTTAGCACTGCACGGGCGGAAGATGACCGGCGCAGGCTGCAGTCAGGCCAGGCGTTGGATGACGTGGCCGATGCCGCTGACAGTACAGACAGCAGCGACGAGCCGGCAAACTAATGGCGCGGAAAAATGCCCGGGCCGTTAACGGTATTTTGTTGTTAGACAAGCCATTGGAAGTGAGCAGCAACGGTATTTTACAGCGCGTGCGCTGGCTGTTTCAGGCACAAAAAGCAGGTCATACCGGTGCGCTGGACCCAATGGCGTCCGGTTTGCTGCCGATTTGTTTTGGCGAAGCTACCAAGTTCAGCCAGTTTTTGCTCGATACGGATAAAACCTATTTAGTAACGGCTAACTTTGGCATTCGTACCAGCACCAGTGATGTTGAAGGCGAAGTGATCAGCGAAAAGCCGGTGCAGTTTAGCCAGGCTGAACTGGAACAGGCGCTGGTGGCATTTCGTGGTGACATCTTACAGGTGCCTACCATGTTTTCGGCGCTGAAGTACCAGGGCCAGCCGTTATACCGTTATGCCCGTCAGGGTATTACCGTACCGCGCGAAGCCCGGCCTATCAGTATTTTTCGCTTTGAGTTGCTGGCATTCAATGGCAGCACGGCAGATTTTATTGTGCACTGCTCTAAGGGTACTTATATCCGCACTTTAATAGATGACCTTGGCGAAGCGCTGGGCTGTGGGGCCCATGTTGGCCGGTTGCATCGTACCCAGGTTGGGCCTTTTCATGCGGCGCAAATGGTTACGCCGCCGCAGCTTGATGCACTGGCAGAACAATGCCATGCCAGTGGTGATTTTAGCAGCATGGATGCGCTGCTATTACCACTGGATGCCGGTATTGTCGATATGCCTAAGCTGGTACTGACAGAGCAGGAACAACACCGGTTACAGCATGGCCAGAACTGTCAGGTAACAATGGCTGATATTGCCGCCATCAAGCTACATGGCGCTGGCGATAACTTCTTTGGTATTGGCCAGGTTGAACAAGGCGTGCTGAGCTCGCGGCGCTTATTAAATACCGCCACATTATCCTAAGGGTGGTGTAGCAGAAACGCCTTGTAAAAAAGCAGTAAAATGCTATTATACGGCGGATTTTTTGGGGTCTGCTGGATGAGTGATCGGCGATTCCCTGACTATAGTTCACTCACATTTGGAGTTAAATATGTCTTTAAGCGCTGCTGATAAAGCAAAAATCGTTGCTGACTACGCTGTTAAGCAAGGCGACACAGGTTCACCAGAAGTACAGGTAGCCCTGTTAACTGCGTCTATTAACCACCTGCAGGGCCACTTCGCCCAGCACAAGCATGACTTCCACTCACGTCGTGGTTTGCTGCGTATGGTTAGCCAGCGTCGTAAGTTACTGGATTACTTAAAAGGTAAAGACCAGAGCCGTTACGCCACACTGATTGAGCGTTTAGGCTTACGCCGTTAATCGGTTTGAGTAAAAAAGGGGCTTTTAAGCCCCTTTTTTTAATTCAGCTTGCCAGAGTGCAGACTATTTTTCACTAAAGTTAGCGATTGACTGAACTATCTTTCCGCTTTGGTTACAGAGTATACTAAGTAAGAATTAAACGACAAAAATGACATCGCAATTAGGCGATTAAGTAAAGGAAACAAACACGTGACTCCCATCGTAAAATCATTCCCGTTCGGCCAACATACTTTCACCTTAGAAACCGGCGTTATCGCCCGTCAGGCAGATGCCGCAGTGCTGGCCAGCCTGGGTGATACGTCAGTTTTAGTAACGGTAGTGGGCAAGAAAGAAGCCAAACCAGGCCAGGATTTCTTCCCGTTAACGGTAAATTACCAGGAAAAAATGTACGCAGCCGGCCGTATCCCGGGCGGTTTCTTTAAACGCGAAGGTCGCCCGTCTGAAGGCGAAACCTTAACTTCACGTTTAATCGACCGGCCAATTCGCCCGCTGTTCCCTGAAGGCTTCAACAACGAAGTACAGGTTATTGCCACTGTAGTGTCAGTACAGCCAGAAATTCAGCCAGACATCGTAGCGTTAATTGGTACTTCTGCAGCGCTGGCGTTATCAGGCATTCCATTTGCCGGCCCTATTGGTGCAGCCCGTGTTGGTTATATCAATAACCAGTATGTACTGAACCCGTCAGAAGACGAGCTGAAAAGCTCTAAGCTGGACTTAGTGGTTGCCGGTACTGCCGGTGCGGTATTAATGGTTGAATCTGAAGCCGGTATTTTGTCTGAAGACGTAATGCTTGGTGCAGTAATGTATGGCCATGAGCAAATGCAAACTGCCATTAATGCCATAAACGAATTTGCTGCTGAAGGTGCTAAGCCGAAGTGGAACTGGCAAGCGCCTGCGAAAAACCTGCCGTTAATTGAAAAAATCGACGGTCTGGCACGCGCGCAACTGGGCGAAGCTTATCAGATCACTGAAAAAGCCAAACGCTATGAGCGTATCGGCGAGATCAAAGCCGCGTTAGTAGAAAAACTGACTGCTGAGCTGGCCGAAGGCGAAGAGCTGAATAAAAACGAAGTTGGCGAGATTTTCCACGAGCTGGAATCTAAAGTAGTACGTGGCCGTATCACCAAAGGTGAACCGCGTATTGACGGCCGTGATCCGGAAATGATCCGTGGTTTAAGCGTTATGACCGGTGTATTACCACGTACCCACGGTTCAGCGCTGTTTACACGCGGTGAAACTCAGGCGCTGGTAACCGCAACGTTAGGTACGGCACGTGATGCACAAAACATCGACGACTTGTTAAGTGCTAAAACTGACACCTTTATGCTGCACTACAACTTCCCGCCGTACTGTGTTGGTGAAACCGGCATGGTGGGCTCACCTAAGCGTCGCGAAATCGGCCACGGCCGTTTAGCTAAACGTGGTGTTTTAGCGGTAATGCCTGATTTCAATGACTTCCCGTACACAGTACGTATAGTGTCAGAAATCACTGAATCTAACGGTTCAAGCTCTATGGCATCAGTATGTGGTTCTTCTTTAGCCCTGATGGACGCTGGCGTACCTATTAAAGCTTCTGTCGCTGGTATTGCGATGGGCCTGGTAAAAGAAGGCGACGATTTCGTTGTGTTGTCTGACATCTTAGGTGATGAAGATCACTTAGGCGATATGGACTTTAAAGTAGCCGGTACCACCGAAGGTATTACCGCACTGCAAATGGACATTAAAATCGACGGTATTACCAAAGAAATTATGCAAATTGCGCTTAAGCAAGCTAAAGCTGCCCGTTTGCATATTCTGAACGTAATGGACCAGGCAATCAGCGGTCACCGTGAAGAGATGTCTGAATACGCGCCGCGCATTTACACCATGAAGATTAACCCGGAGAAAATCCGCGAAGTTATCGGTAAAGGTGGCGCTGTTATCCGTCAAATCACAGAAGAATCAGGTACTACGATTGAGCTGGAAGATGATGGCAGCATTAAAATTGCTGCAACTACAGCAAAAGCGGCACAAATTGCTATCGACAAGATCAACGCTATTACCGCCGAGATTGAAGTGGGTGCCATTTATGAAGGTGAAGTAGTACGTATCGTTGATTTCGGTGCTTTTGTTAACGTACTGCCTGGCAAAGATGGTTTGGTACATATTTCGCAAATCTCTGATGAGCGCGTAAACAATGTATCTGAGCACTTAACAGTTGGCCAGAAAGTGGCTGTTAAGGTACTTGAAGTTGACAAGCAAGGTCGCGTACGCCTGAGTATCAAGGAAGCAAGCGCTAAACCTGCTACTGAGTCTGCTAATGTTGAAGAAAATGCCTGATAGGCTGTTACGCCGGGCAGCGCCGTTAGCGCTGCTGGTAACATTGCTGGGTGGTTGTGCAACCACTCAGTCGGCCACCACCGGAGGCTGGCTAACGCCAGAGCCTCTGGCGGTGTCTTACCGTACTGAACTGGCTATTGCCCGCTTAACTGAAATTTTGTATCGCGCCGAGTTATCAGAAGAGCAATCTGCCCAGCTGTATTACGACCGCGGTGTAATGTATGACAGTGTTGGCCTGCGCTCGCTGGCACGGCTGGATTTTTTAAGAGCTTTGCGGTTAAAACCCGATATGGCAGATGCGTACAACTTTGTTGGCATTCATCATACCGTTAGCGGTGATTTTGATTCGGCATACGAAGCTTTTGATTCTGCGCTGGAGCTGGCACCTGAGCACGAGTTTGCTTATTTAAACCGTGGTATAGCACTGTATTATGCCGGTAAGACAGAATTGGCTGTAGGCGATTTTGAACGTTTTCTGGCGTTAAAACCAACAGATGCTTACCGGGTGATATGGTTATATCTGGCGCAAAATGAGCAGTCAGCAGAGCAGGCGAAGCAGCAATTGCAGCAGCGTGCCCAAATATTGGATCAGGCTGAGTGGTCTACCAATATTGTGCGGTTTCTGGCCGGCGAGATGACAGAGCGTGCTTTACTGGACTCGGTAATGCAGGATTTATCTGGCCCGCAATTACTGGCAGAGCGCTTATGTGAAGTGTATTTCTATCTGGCTAAGTGGCATGACAGCAAGCAACAACCCGAGCAGGCGCTGGAGTACTACAAAAAAGTACTGGCAACGAATGTATTTGAGTTTGTTGAGCACCGTTATGCCCGGTTAGAAATGGCCCGGCTGCGTGGTGAAAATGCCAGCCCTGAAGGTTTCGATGAACCCTGAGCGGTTTATCAGTACGCGAATTAAAAGCCAGCTTGCTGGCTTTTTTGCATTTATATTACTCAGCGCCTGCCAACCTGCGCCTGATGGCGAGGCAGCGCTGATGCAACAGGCACAAACAGACGCTGGTGCAGCCATGACATTAGCCCGCCAGCGGTTGGCCAACGCCGAGTATGACGCTGCACTGCGCTGGATGCGCCAGGCCGCTAATTTGGGCGATAACCAGGCCTTGCAACATGCGCTGCAATTACAACAGCGCCAGCAGGGGCGGCTGGCCACTGCGCAGTGGTTACAACAGCAGCTTGATAGCGACACCATGGCAGCAAGCGCTGTTTCTGCTGCCCAACGGGCAGAGCTGGGGCTGTGGCAGGATAACAGCGTAACCACTGTGGGCTATCAGCACCCGCAAGGCTGCCAGCTGACCTTGCAACCTGTTGCCAGCCAGCAGGCCGGGGTAGATAACTGGCAGCACCTGCTACAACAATGGCAAACCGATGCCCAGTTATCGCAGTTAGCAGTATGTTTTTTACCCCTGCATACCATCAATAGCACCTCACTGCAGTGCTCAGAAGACAGCAGCAGCCTGCTGCAGTGCCGTTATCAGGCCTTGGAAGAGTTGGTAGCCAAGGGTAACTTCAGCCAGTTAGTGGTGGTGGCCGGGCGGGGTAAAGCCAGTTATAACAACGGTATTTTGCAACTGCCAGACAACGCCAGCCTGGCACTGTTGCGCCATGAGTTTATGCATATACTCGGTTTTATCGACGAATATCAGTTACCCGCAGCCACTGCGCAGCAAGTCTGCAAAAGCGGAAAATTTTACCCGAATATTATTGTTGCAGCAGCTAATGCAGACGTTTCAGCCTATTTGCAGCAATGGCAGCTGGGTGCAGAGGATATCATCTTAACGGCGGTAGAGAGCTGCAAACATACGCCTTTGCAGGCATACCGGGTGGTGGCAGAAAATAATCTGATGCGCTCATTTGAGCTGCAGATGCCGCGGCTGTATTTTCAGCTGGCACAACAGATCCTGAAACAACCGGAAAACTTAATGCCAGTGCAGTATTATTTTGCTTATCTGGCCCGGCAGCAACAAAACTGGCCGCGCTGGCAGCATTATATGCAGCAGGCGTCAGAGCTGGGTTACAGCGAAGCCCAACAAGCGCTGGCGCCCTGATTAGCCAGCGCTTAGCTCAGACAACTCGCGGCTTAACAGTTCAGCGTCACCCAGATTAAGCTCCAGTAAGCGGCGCAGGTGAGACACGCTTTCAATATCAATTTTCTCGCAGTGTAAACCCACAACAGTATCAGACGCATGCGCCACACTAACTTTCATACTTAATTCTATTGGCAGCTCGTTCAACTGTATACGCAGTAACATCTGTTTAGGTAACGACGGCGGCCAATCGGTAGGTTTTTTAATCAGGGCGCCCTGCAATGACAAATCCAGCACTTCAGTGGCCAGGCTATGGCTGCCAATATCCAGATGGGCTTTACCCTGAAAGCTTACCCGGCTAAATCGTCTGTGTTCCATGGTTTTCCCCTTAAAGTTGTAAAGAAGCATAGCGGCTTTTGCCCAAAAAAGCAGCCTGCTAATAGCGGCGGTGCTAATGTCAGCTGGCGATGTTAATCTTTTGCTAAGTTGGAGTTGATTAACGCAAAATTGTTGGCTAGTTTAGCCACAGACAAATTCTGAAAAAAGGGAAATACTGTTTGACGACACAAGCTTCCCATACTGTTAAGTGGTCACTTTTAATGAGCAACACGCAAAAAGCAGCGAAGTGTGCCAAGGCGATGTCTGATGCTGATAATTAACGGCCGTGCACTCAACCTTACCACCGGTGAACTGATGTACCTTGGTGAAACCATCTTGCTCGAAGCTAAAGTGCTGGCTGTGTTTAAAGCATTGTATGCCAGCAGAGGGGAGTTAGTATCGCAGGAAGCACTATTTGCACAGGTCTGGGGTGACACCATCGTTGCGCCCAATGCCTTGCAACGTTGCATAGCGCAACTGAGGAAACATTTAGGGGATGATAATAAAAATGTGCTGCAGACGTTTCCGAAAAAAGGCTATCGGCTACAGCCAGACCCCGGCGATACGCCAGTGCAGTCAATTAAATACCAGTTTTACTTTGCTGTTGGTTTGCCGCTAATACTCGGTGTCGCCCTGCTACTAAATGTACTGCCGACGAAGCGCAGTTATCAACTTAGCACGATACAGCCACTTACCTATGGCGTAGCCAATGAGCAAAACGGTACCTTAAACCATGACCAGCTGTTTTATATTGAACGCGGGGCAGCAACGGCAACTTTGGTGCGCAAAAATCTGCATACTGAACAAAGCACACCGCTTCACAGCGCGGCTGACTATTACGGTATACCCAGCATAAGCCCGGATGGTAGTAACCTTGCTGTTGTGGCCTTAACCATGCAATCAGATAAACAAAAATGCACCCAGCTTATTAGCTTGCAGCTGACGAATGCTAATCAGACCACCATGCATGCTTGCCCTCCGTTTGCTGTGCAACAACTGTACTGGGTTAGCAACAACAGGCTACTGGCGGTCAGTCGCGAGCATATTGTTGCTGTAGACCCAGACAGTAAGACGCTTAGCGCTGATTTATTACCAATAAAACTGCAGCAGATCAGCGGCAGCTATTGGCAAGGCTCTAAGCTTTATGTGATGGGGTTAGATCAGCAGTCAATACCGACACTCTGGTTGTTTGCCTATAAGTTGCAGACATCGGAGCTGAGTTTAATTAAGCAAACAACTTTGCCCTATACTTCAGACCAGCCAGCCTATTTTAGCGTTGCGCAAGATGGCACTCTGGTACAGCAACATAAGGATAGGGTTTATATTTATCGGGATCTCAGGCTGAGTCAGTCATTAGCATTGACGGAGTATCAACAATTGCACTTTACCTCAGCCGCTGCACCAGATCAGTGGCTAGCCAGTCGGATCCGTACTGATAGGCAAGTTGCGCTACTGGATACAAACAACACCCGGCTTGCGGCGACGCCCTTTGATGAGCAGGATGCTCAGTTTCAGCCAGATGGTGAGCATATTGCGTTTATCTCCAACCGGTCAGGGCTGCAAGAATTGTGGTTACAGGAGGCTGGCGCTGTCAAACGTATTAGTCCTGAGCAGTACATCCGCTCGTTTGTCTGGCAACAAGACGGCCAGGCTATCTGGATGCTGGGGGCTGAACATATTAACAAACAGCTCCTCAATGCTCAGCCGCAGCGACTGATGCCGGCAGATGACTTAGAGGTGTTGCTGCAACATATCAGTACCAGCGCCGGAGAGTTTCTGTTAGCCCTGGATAAATCGGCGCAGCTGATCCTGATTGATGTTAACCGTCAGACACAACAACAGCTGTTTTCCGGCGCGGTACATTGGGCGCAGCTAAGCAATAGCGGACAGGTGTTTATTGCTACACCAGATAGCCCAAGCATTAAGTTACTGGAAAATGCCAGGTTAACAGATATTACAGCGTTACAGCAGCAGATACTGCAATGGCGCTTTTACTGGCGCGACGATCAGTTGCTGTTTGCTGATAAACAACAACGTATCATGGCCTATCATCCTCAGCATAATGAGGTGCGAGAACTGGGGCAGTATACTGCGGACTATGCAGTAGCCACTGATTTACAGGCTATGCCACTGCGGATACTGGCCAATACAACCGGCGCTGAGCACGCTATGCAGGTGTTAGTTAAGCTGGACTTGCGATAATAACTGGCTGACATATTGCTGCAGCTCGCTATCGCCCGCATTAGTAGCAAGTTTTAAGGTATGCTTAAGCTGTGCCTGAGCCTGTCGGGTTAATCCTGCGGCTAGCATCGCCTGAGCATAGCGCAGCTGATAAATTAGCTGCTGTGGATAGGTTTTAAATAACACTGCAAAAGTTTGCTGGCCATGTTCTGGCATTTGATGTTCGAAAAAATACTGACCAAGCACTAATAAATTGTCTGCAATGTCAATGTGGTAGCCGTATTTATCAGTAAGTTTTTGGTGGTATGCCTGCAAGCCTGATACACCCGAATCAACAAAAGGTGAGAAATCTGTCACTTTCACATCGGCAAACAAATAACGCAGGCCCCGTTCCAGCCCGATCATGGCGCTACTATGATAATGCTCGGTACTTAAATCATCGAAGTGATAGTCGGGTTGGCCTTTATTAACAGTGTTTGCTGCTGATTTTAGCTGCTCAAAATGGCGGCGGTTGTTGGCAAAGTTGCCTAATGACAAATACAGGTAATTAACCAAGCTGTGGGTTTTCAGGGCTTGTTGCAGGTTAGCCAGCTCATCACCTGGCTGTAACTCTAAAGCCGGCGCTAGTATCACTGCCGCATTAAAGTAGCCGCTGGCATGCTGCAACAGTGCCAGTGCCAGATTGCCCCGGCTGGAATAGCCCTCAATTATGTTAAATGGTGCCAGATTAAAGCGGGTATTAAGAGCTGGTTGCACCTCCTGGCGTAGCACTTTTGCCAACAGCGCATAGTACTGCTGATCAGATAACGCTTCTGCGCCTGCAAAAGACAAACGCGGCACCCGTACTATGACTAACTGTGGCATAGGTGAAAAACTGGTATGACTGAGCCAGTCAATTTGTGCTTGCAGCACCTCAAAACGGGTGTCACCCGCTGTAGTATAAAGCACGGGGTAGGGTTCCTGACGTCCGGCAGCATAATTATGAGGTAGGTAAACATCGAGAAGTAATGTGTGTTGGGTAAGTTCAGAGCTCAGCTCGACAGCATGGTGAACAGCACTAATTTTTTCAGCAAAAACTGGCCATGACCAATAAAGTAACGTAAGTATGAGTGACAGTATAACAGTGGATGATTTTAGCATTTTCTATCTCCTTTTTTATTGCAAGGATATGAAATAAAAGGCTATAAAAATTGATGCTAAAGTGTTTTTAAGCTGATGAAGTGCTGATGGCTGAGATAAATATGCCTAAATAAAAAATGCGCCCTGGAGCGCATTTTTCTAACAGCTAGATTAGCTCGCTATTAACTAATATCTTCTCCGGCTGCCTGGCGATCTGCGTGATATGAAGATCGCACAAACGGGCCGCTGGCGACGTGTTTAAAACCCAGCTCATAAGCAATGCGTTTAATTTCGTCAAATTCGGCCGGGGGCATGTACCTTTTTACCGGTAAATGGTGCTTACTTGGTTGCAGGTACTGGCCAACGGTCAACATATCGACATCGTGCTCACGCAGGTCTTTTAATACTTCTATCAGCTCTTCAGTGGTTTCACCCAGGCCGACCATTAAACCGGATTTGGTCGACACTTCAGGGTGGGCAGCTTTAAAGCGTTTTAACAGCTGCAGTGACCACTTGTAGTCAGCACCCGGACGGGCCAACTTGTACAGCCTCGGCGCTGTTTCCAGGTTGTGGTTAAATACGTCTGGTGGTGTCTGGGTTAAAATATCCAGTGCCGTATCCATGCGGCCGCGGAAGTCTGGTACCAGTACTTCAATTTTAATGGTTGGGTTATGTTTGCGTATTTCGCTGATACAGTCGGCAAAATGCTGGGCGCCGCCGTCACGTAAGTCATCGCGGTCAACCGAAGTGATTACCACGTACTTTAAATTCATATCGCGGATGGTTAAAGCCAGCTTTTCCGGCTCTTCAGCACTTGGTGGTAATGGCCGGCCGTGGGCAACATCACAAAACGGGCAGCGACGGGTACATATAGCACCCAAAATCATAAAGGTAGCAGTGCCGTGGTTAAAGCATTCGGTCAGGTTAGGGCAGGCGGCTTCTTCACATACGGAATGCAGGCCGTGCTTGCGCAGGGCGCCTTTGATCTGATCGATGCGCTCTGAGCTTTTTGGCAGTTTGATCTTCAGCCACTCAGGTTTACGCAGCATTTGTTCTGGCTCGGTTGGCAGCACCTTAATAGGAATTAAGGCCATTTTGTCAGCGTCGCGCAGTTTAACGCCCGGTTCCATACGTGCAGTTTTAGTCATTTTGCCAATCTAACCCTGTAGTGTGCTGCAGTGTGGCTACATTCAGTTGCTGCGAAAAACACTGCACTATTCGTTGTTTGGCCTCTGCAATGCTTTGCGGGCCGCCTAAATCTTTACTTTGGATCATTTGTAATCCGGCATAACCACAGGGGTTAATACGTGAAAACGGGCTTAAATCCATATTCACATTTAACGCCAGGCCGTGAAAGGTACAACCTTTGCGTACCCGCAGCCCTAAAGAGGCAATTTTACCACCGTCAACGTAAACGCCGGGGGCATCGGGCTTGGCGTAGGCATTAATGCCATAGGCCGACAGCAACTGAATAAGCACCTGTTCCAGCAGTGTTACCAACTGGCGTACACCCATATTACGGCGCTTTAGATCCAGCAACACGTACACCATTAACTGGCCCGGGCCGTGATAAGTTACCTGGCCGCCACGGTCGACTTTTACCACCGGAATATCGCCAGGGAACAGCAAGTGTTCTTCTTTACCGGCCTGGCCCTGAGTAAATACCGGCTGGTGCTCCAGCAGCCAGAGTTCATCGGTTGTGTTGCTATTACGCTGATCAGTAAATTGCTGCATGGCCTGCCACACTGTGGTGTAGTCCTGCACGCCAAGCTCTCTGATGACCAGTTGCTCTGCTAGTGTTGGCTCTGTTGTTACCTGTTGTCCGGCCTGCTCTGAAACGCTGCGCATTATACCGCCTTATACACTGAATACGAATGGCTAAGCTGGTGGTACTACCTCAGAGTACGTAACGCACCAGTTCAATTTTGCCAAGCTCTGTGTACAGCAGTTCAATATGCTGCTTACTGGTAACTGTTACGCTAACCGAAACAGAATGATAAGTGCCTTTGCTGCTGGGTTTAACGGCCGGGCTGTAGTCGCCGGCGTCAGTATGCTGGCGCACGACGGCCATAACCTGGTCTACCAGGGCGTCATCGGCCATGCCCAGTACTTTAAAACTGAACTGACAGGGGAATTCCAGATATTCGTCAAACTTAGTGTCTTTAACTTCGTGCGCCATTTTTGTCTCACTATCACGGCGTTTGCCGTTGTCTTACCATTTAGGCCTGATTGTAACAAAAAATCCCGGCTATTGCCGGGACTTAGAAAGCTATAATCTGGGCGAATTAATTAAACTGCATTTTAATGTAATCAATAATCCGGCTGAAGAAACCGCCTTGTGCTACGTCTTCCAGCGCCACCAGCGGATAAGTCGCTATATCTTCACCATTAAGCTTCAGGTAAATAGTACCCACCTGCTGGCCTTTAGTAATGGGGGCAAGCAGTTGCTGATTCAAGGTGAAATCGGCTTGCAGGTTTTTGCGTTGGCCGCGTGGAATAGTAACCTGCGCTGATTGCAGTATGCCTAACTGAATATTTTCTTTTTCGCCTTGCCAGATACGTTGTTCAGCAAATTTTTCCCCGGCCTGATAAGGCGAAAAGGTTTCAAAAAAGCGAAAGCCGTAAGTAAGCAGCTTTTTATTTTCGGCCTGACGTGCGCGTTCGCTGTTAGTGCCCATAACAACAGACACTAAACGCATGCCATCGCGGGTGGCTGAGGTAATTAAGCTAAAACCGGCTTCACTGGTGTGGCCGGTTTTAATGCCGTCTACTTCCAGGCTGCGATCCCACAACAGTGAGTTGCGGTTGTACTGTTTAATGTTGTTGTAGGTAAACTCTTTCTCGGCATACAAAGCGTATTCATCCGGCACGTCGCGGATTAATGCAGCCGATAATTTGGCCATGTCGCGCGGGGTAGAGTAGTTCTCAGCGCTTGGCAGGCCGTGGCTGTTGCCAAAGCGGCTGCTGGTCATGCCTAAACGTTCGGCATGGGCGTTCATTAAGTCTACAAAGGCGCTTTCGCTACCGGCAATATGCTCTGCCAGTGCGACACAGGCGTCATTGCCGGACTGAATAATAATGCCTTTGTTTAAGTCGGCTACCGATACTTTAGTGCCTACTTCAATAAACATTAACGACGAGCCGGGAAAGTTTTTCGCCCAGGCATTTTCACTAATGGTTACCATATCTTCATTGGTGATATTGCCGTTTTTCAGCTCGGTGCCAATAACATAGCTGGTCATCATCTTGGTTAAACTGGCCGGGGCCAGCGACATGTCGGCATTATGCTCGGATAACACCTTGCCGGTGTCATAGTCGATCAGAATGTGGCCCTTGGCTGCCACTTCAGGTGGTTGAGGAGTAACTGTCTGGGCAATAGCAGACAAGCTGAAGCTGGCACTGGCAAGGGAAACGGCTGCGACGGCAAAAATATGGCAATAACTTTTCATGAGACCTGTTCTTTTTTAATCGTTATGTTTAATCAGATGTCAGCTGCACTGACGGCTATCAAAAAAATATGCATCCGGGAAAAGCCCGGACTTTAACTGTTGCAGCCATTGCTGCGCTTGCTGCTTACTGGCAGTAGGACCGACTAATAAGCGAAAAATTCCGCTGCCCGGCTGTATTTCACTTGGCAATGCCTGTTCGCGTTGCAATTTTTGCTGTAACTGGCTGAGGCGGTTGCTATCTGAGCTGGCCAGCACCTGAATAAAGCAACTGCTGGTTTGGGCTACTGCGGTGCCAGATACAGTGGCCTGCGCGTACATGGCGGGCGATTGTAAGAGTTCCAGCTGAACTCTGGCTGTACCCCGTTGTAGCATGCCTATTTTATGCGCAGCAGAGTAGGATAAATCAATGACTCTGTCGCTGTGAAACGGGCCACGGTCATTTACCCGCACTATGGCCGATTGATTGTTATCCAGATTGGTCACTTTAACATAAGACGGTAGTGGCAGGGTTTTATGTGCTGCAGTCATGGCAAACATATTATAGGTTTCGCCATTGGATGTCAGATGGCCATGAAATTTATTGCCATACCAGGACGCAATACCAACTTCACGGTGATCTGTACTTTGCACCAATGGCGTATAATGCTGGCCAAACAAGCTGTAGGGCCTGTTGCCGCCGCGGCTTAGTGGTTCTGCCTGTGGTACAGGGTCGGTCATTTCCAGCAGCGTGGGCAGGCGCGTCGGAATGCTGTCTTTCTTTTGCTGATAACGCCCGGCATTAGGCTCTGGTTCAGTTGTTGTAGGGGTACTACTGCGCTTACTGCTACAGGCGCTGAGTAAAACCAGTACTGAAAGGGTTAAAGCTACGTATTTCATCAAGGCGCTGCCAACATGCGTTTATGAGTTCCTACCGACATTATTACACCAAAAGCGGCCATCAGTGTCACCATCGAGGTACCGCCAAAACTAACCAAAGGCAAAGGTACTCCCACTACCGGTAACAGGCCGGATACCATGCCTATATTAACAAACACATAGACAAAAAAGGTCAGCGTAAAGCTGCCGGCTACCAACTTACTGTAATTATCCTGTGCCCGGCTGGAAATAATCATACAGCGGACAATGATAAACAAGTAAATTGCCAACAATATTAACACACCCAACATACCAAACTCTTCACTGAGTACGGCAAAAATAAAATCGGTATGGCGTTCGGGTAAAAACTCCAGCTGCGATTGGGTGCCATGTAACCAGCCTTTACCGTCAAAACCACCGGAGCCGATGGCAATTTTTGACTGGATAATATGGTAGCCGGAACCCAGCGGATCGCTTTCCGGGTTAAGAAAGGTTAATACACGCTGGCGTTGGTATTCGCGCATTAAAAACAGCCACAGTATGGGCAAAAATGCCGAAATTAAGCCTGCCACAAAAGCAATAAGGCGCCAGCTCATGCCAGATAAAAACAGCACAAAAACCCCGGCAGTGGCTATCAGAATAGAGGTACCTAAATCGGGTTGCTGGGCAATAAGCAGTGTGGGTACGGCGCACATCAGAACACCGCCCAGCAGATGCAAAATACGGGGCGGCAAGCTGTGGGATGCAATAAACCAGGCTACTGCCATTGGCACCGCCAGCTTCATTATTTCTGATGGCTGAAACATCATAAAACCCAGATCCAGCCAGCGCTGGGCGCCTTTGCCAACACTGCCCACCAGCATGACCGCTACCAGCAACGCCACGCCAACTAAAAACAGCGGAAAAGACCAGCGTTTTAACGTTTGGGGTTTTATTTGCGCAAAGGCAATCATCACGGCCAGTGCAATACCCAGGCGTACTATCTGGCGCTCCATCATGACAATACTTTGGCCCGAAGCGCTGTATAACACCATTAAGCCAAAGCCTATCAGTGCCAGTAAGCCGAGTAATAACGGTGTGTCGATATGAAACTGCGCCAGCCGGCTGTGCCGGGCGTTGCCGGTGAAATCATCATTCATCGCGGTTTACTCCGGCAGTAAAGTAGTAATCCATCAACTGGCGGGCCAGCGGCGCAGCGTTACTGCCACCGCCACCGGCATTTTCCAGCGCCACTACCACCAGTATGGTGGGCTTGTCATAAGGGGCGTAGCCAAGATACATAGCGTTATCGCGCAGACGCTCATCAATAGCGTCTGCATTATACTTGGCATCCTGTGCTATGGCGGCAAGTTGCGCGGTACCGGTTTTGCCTGCTGAGCTGTATTGTGCACCAATAAAGGCTCTGTGCGCTGTGCCGCCCAGAGTGCTTACTGTCTGGTGCATGGTATCCATAACAACGGCATAATTTTGTTCATTTTCTACTTCCAGTACCTGCCGTGGCGGTAAAATGTTGGCGGCGGTGATTTCACCATTGTTAAAGGCGGTTACCATATGCGGGGTAACTAATTTACCGCGGTTAAGCAAAGGCGTAGTGGCAACGGCAAGCTGCAGCGGCGTGGTGGTCCAGTAGCTCTGGCCTATGCTCAGTGGCACGGTGTCACCGGGATACCAGGGTTGGTTATGCCGCGCCCGTTTCCAGCCGCGTGATGGCATATTGGCGCTGCTTTCTTCCAGAATATCTATACCGGTTTTCTCGCCAAAACCCATTTTGTGCATGTATTCAGAGATCCGGTCAATACCCAGCTTAATGCCCATATCATAAAAAAAGGTATCGCAGCTTTTGGTAATAGCGGTGTAAATATCAACCCAGCCATGGCCCCAGCGGATATGGTCACGAAAACGGTGGTCACTGTTGGGCAGGGTGTAATAGCCCGGGTCCCAGATTTTTGTACTGGTGGTAATGGTGCGGCTTTCCAGCCCCAGTAAGGCCAGGTGCGGCTTAATAGTAGAAGCCGGCGGGTAAACACCCTGGGTTACGCGGTTAATTAGTGGCCGGTCACGTGAGTTCAGTAATTCGTTGTAGTTAGCCGAGCTGATGCCATGCACAAACAGGTTGGGGTCGTAACTGGGGTTGCTGTAAAACGCCAGCACGGCGCCATCGCGTGGATCTATAGCCACTATTGCGCCGCGATGTTGTTTAAGTATCTGTTGTGCCGTTAATTGCAGCCCGACATCGATACCAAGCTGGATATTCTGGCCCGACACGGCTGGAACCGAACGCAGCACCCGGATTAAGCGGCCGCGGTTGTTCACTTCAACTTCCTGGTAGCCCATGGTGCCGTGCAATTCGCGCTGATAAAAGCGCTCCAGGCCAATTTTGCCGATATCGCGGCTGGCTGCATAGTTTGCTGCCTCGCCATCCAGCTCCAGTTGCTGCAATTCACGGGTGTTTATTTTGCCGATATAACCCAGGGCATGGGTAAACAGATCCCCAAACGGATAATGCCGGCTTAAGCGGGCCTCAACAGTTACGCCGGGAAAACGATGCTGATTGGCCGCCAGAATGGCCACTTCCTGATCATCAAGCTGTTCTTTCAGCGTGATGCTGTTAAAGCGCCGCTGGGCTCTGACCTGTTTTAAAAAAGCGTCTTGCTGCTCGGCGGTAAATTCGATCAGCGTTGCCAGCTCTGCCAAAGTGCCGGCCATATCATTAATTTGTTCTGGGATCAGCTCCAGCGAGAATACCGGCCGGTTTTCTGCCAGCAAAATGCCGCTGCGGTCATAAATCAGGCCGCGGTTGGGTGCCAGCGGCACCACTTTAATGCGGTTACCTTCCGAGCGGGTTTGATAATCCTGATAAGAGACAATCTGCAGTTGATACTGGTTAAACACAATAACGCTAAACATCAGCACGACAAACAGAATGGCAAACACCGCCCGTTGATTAAACAAACGGCTTTCGGCGGCAAAATCCTGAATGGCAACGCGCTTTTTAAACATCTTTACTCGCGATGATAAGGATGATTAGTACAGATACTCCAGGCCCGGTACAGGCTTTCTGCCAGTACCACCCGAACCAGCGGGTGCGGTAATGTCAGTGCTGACAATGACCATTTGGCTTCACTGGCGGCAATACAAGCGGGAGCCAGCCCTTCCGGGCCGCCAACCAGTAAACACACATCGCGGCCATCGCGTTGCCAGTCAGTAAGCTTGGTGGCAAGGGTGGGGCTACTCCAGTTGTCACCGGTAACTTCCAGCGTAACGACTTTGCTGCCGCGCGGTATTACTGCCAGCATTTTCTCGCCTTCCTGTTCCAGAATGCGTTTAATGTCGGCATTTTTACCGCGTTTCCCGGCCGGAATTTCAATTAACTCCAGCGGCATATCACGCGGAAAGCGTCTGGCATATTCGTCAAAACCGGTTTGTACCCAGGCGGGCATTTTGTTGCCTACAGCAATCAGCACTAACTTCATGTCAGCCTAGGCGCTCCAAAGCTTTTCCAACTGGTAAAAACTGCGGGTTTCTTCCAGCATTACATGCACTACCACTTCGTCTAAATCCAGTAATACCCACTCACCGGATGCCTGGCCTTCAATGCCTAAGGTCGGCAGGCCGGCTTTTTTGGCTTCGCCGGCGACATAGTCGGCAATCGATTTAGTGTGGCGGTTTGATGTGCCGGAGCACACTATCATAAACTCAGTGACACTGGATTTGCCGCGCACGTCTAAAGTCACGATATCGCGGCCTTTCATGTCGTCAATTTTGTCCTGAATAAAACTTACCAGTTCGGCTGTTTGCACCCTGATTCCTCTGCGCGTTAAAAAAGCGGCATTTTAGCACAGTTTAAACGCGGATATAGCGCTTAAGCCTGATAGAGTTGCTGTGTTTGAATATAGTTCAATACGGCGGGATCTAAAGTTTTTGCCGCGCTTTGCTGTTGCTGCAGTTGCTGGCGGATTTGGCTGGCGCTAATGTCTGTTAGCGGGTTTGCCAGCAGCATAATGCCGCCGCTGTGGCGTTGGCGCATGGTGGCCAGATCGGTTACACCAAACTGCTGCAATAATGCCGGGGCGTCGCCGTCTTGCTGACTGTAACCGGGGCGTTGGCATACTAATAAATGGGCACATTCTAATATGCCTGGCCAGTTTTTCCAGCTACGAAAATAACACAGCGAATCCATACCGATAATAAAGTAAAACCGGCTATCGGGTTCAAGTTCGCTCAGTAATTGCAGGCTGTCTACAGTGTAGGAAGCGCTGGGCTTATTTAACTCCAGCCGCTCCAGTTTCAGCTGCGGGTATGGGCTTATGGCAAGTTGCACCATGGCGGCGCGCTGCTCACCGCTTACGCCGGGCGTGGCGCGATGCGCCGGCAAATGGCAGGGCATTAACCGTACTTCATCCAGGGCACAGTGTTGCTGGACATAATGGGCGCAGCTAATGTGGCCGTTGTGTACCGGGTCAAAGGTACCGCCCAAAATACCAATGTGCTTTATCATAGCTGCTTAGTCATAAGTTTTTGGTTTGTGCGCTTAATCATAGCTGGCGTGTTGTTGCAGCGAAAACGCTTTGGGCACCGGCTTAACAAATAACGTAACCAGGTGCGCCAGGGCCACGTCGCTGTTAGTTAACTGGCCGCTTTTATACAATCGGTCAAATGCGGCCAGCTCCTGCAGCAGATAATCCAGCCAGCTGGCTGATAAACGCTTTAGCGCACTCTGGTACATTGGCTGGCGTTTGGGCCAGATGGCCAGGCTTTTAAAGCTGTCATTCAGGTTGTGCTGCGGTGTCTGCTGTAACTGGCGTAGTTGCAGCACTTCTTTTTGTAGCTGCCAGGCAATAATAACCGGCTCGGTGTCTTGCTGACACAGCCGTTGCAGGCGGTGCAGTGCTTCGTCGGTCTGGCCCTGTAAAATGGCGTCAATCAGCTGAAATACCGTAAAGCTGGAGTGGTCGGCTAAAAAGGAGCTTAAGGCATTGGCATCCAGTGGCTGGGGCAAATTGCTTAGCGCCAGTTTTTCCAGCTCTTGCCGTGCGGCCAGTAAATTACCGGCACAATGGTGCTGCAGCAATGCCAGCGCATCGCTGCTTAGCTGTAGTTGTAACTGGCGCGCGCGCTGGCTTAGCCATTGCTGGCTTTGGCGCTCATCCAGCGCATAAATGGGTATTTGTACTGCCTGGGTTTGTAACTGCTTAAACCAGGCCAGTTTGCTGACATCGCTGTGGCTGCGCTCGCCGTGGATCAGCAAAATAATATCGCTGTGTAACTGTTGCGGCAGGTTTTTTAACTGTTCATTGGCCACAGCAGAAAGCTTTTGCTGCACCAGCTCTAATTCAATTAAGCGCCGCTCGGCAAACAGCGACATAGCTTGCAGCTCGTTGCTAAGTTCATTCCAGTCAAACTGGGCGTCAGCGGCTAAGCTGATGCGTTCAAGATAACCTTGCTGTTTTGCCGCTGCGCGGATGGCATCTATGGCTTCAAGCTTTTGCAGCGGCTCTTCGCCAAACAGCAGGTAACAGGGGGCAAGTTGCCCGGCTAAGTGTTGTTCCAGCTGATTGGCATAGAGTTTTTGCATTAGCGTAGCCCGGTTGGCATTAATGCAACCGTGACAGCTGGCGCACAATACGGTTGGCAGCCTGCTTGCGTAGCTCGCCCAGCATCAGTTCCAGCTCTTTTGCTTTGGCCGCGGCCTGGTTCGGGTCGTCCTGATAATCGCGGAACAGCTCAAACTGATATTGCTGCGGTTCGCCATCCGGCATGGTCAGCGCGTAGCTTACTTTGTAAATAAGTTCATATTCAGCCACCTGACCATTAGGAAACAGCGATAAGGTACGCCGCTCCAGCGAATCGCTAAGCAATTGCAGCATTGGTGCTGATTGTTGGTAGGAAGCCAGCAGTTCTACTTTGTTGTGTTCCAGCCGGTTACTCACCAGTGCCGCCAGTTCAGAGTGGCGATCACTTTGAATATACATGGCCGGAAAATGGCTGAGGGGCAAATCACCGCGCAGATGAAAGCCGCAGCCGCTAAGCAGCATACTGCTTAGCAGGGCAATCAGCAGGCTTAGGCGGGCCATCTTAGCCCACCACCAGATTCAGCAGCTTACCCGGGACGTAAATCACTTTACGCAGTGTTACGCCTTCCAGGTGGCGGCCGACATTGTCGTCAGCTTTGGCGGCTGTCAGTACAGTCTCTTCAGTTGCATCGGCGGCAACAGTAACCTTACCGCGCACTTTACCGTTAACCTGTACTACCACCAGTTTTTCATCTTCTACCATTGCGGTTTCATCCGCCTGCGGCCAGGGTGTTTGCTCAATGCTCTGGCTCTGGCCCAGTTGCGACCACAGGTATTGCGCCACGTGCGGCGTAATAGGGTTGAGTAACTGCAGCAGTGCCAGCACGGCTTCCTGCATTACGGCGCGGTCCAGCTCGGTGGCCAGGCTGGCTTTTTGCAACTTATTGCTTAGCTCCATTACGGCGGCAATGGCGGTGTTAAAGGTATAACGCCGGCCAATATCGTCTGACACCTTGGCAATGGTTTTATGCAGCTCGCGGCGCAGGGTTTTCTGCTCGCTATTTAAGGCTGCAATATCCAGCGCGCCGACAGAGCCTGCTGCTGCAAAGTCGCTGACCAGCGTATAAATACGTTTAATAAAGCGGTGGGCGCCTTCCACGGCAGAATCTGACCACTCCAGTGTTTGCTCTGGTGGTGCGGTAAACATCATAAACAAGCGCACCGTATCGGCACCGTATTGGTCGATTACTTTTTGCGGGTCAATGCCATTGTTTTTCGACTTCGACATTTTGCTCATACCGGACGCCACTACCGGCAGGCCGTCAGTGCTTAGTATCGCCGTTAAAATACGGCCTTTTTCATCACGCTGTACGCTAACATCAGCCGGTGAAAACCATTGTTTGCCGCCGTTATCGGTATCGCGGTAGAAGGTTTCGGCCAAGACCATGCCCTGACACAATAAACGCTTAAACGGCTCATCTGTGCTTACCAGGCCCACATCGCGCAGCAGCTTGTGGAAAAAACGCGCATACAGCAGGTGCAAAATGGCGTGTTCAATACCGCCGATATACTGATCCACCGGCAGCCAGTAGTTAGCTTTAGCCGGGTCCAGCATGGCTTTGTCATGATCCGGGCTGCAATAGCGGGCATAGTACCAACTGGATTCCATAAAGGTGTCGAAGGTATCGGTTTCATGGAAGGCATCGTTGCCGTTGTAGGTGGTTTTAGCCCACTGTGGATCCGCCTTAATAGGCGAGATCACGCCATCCATTACCACATCTTCCGGCAAACGCACCGGCAGTTGATCTTCCGGCACCGGCACTACCGAGCCATCTGCCAGGTTAAGCATAGGTATTGGTGTGCCCCAGTAACGCTGGCGTGATACGCCCCAGTCGCGCAGGCGGTAATTCACTTTTACTTCGCCCCGGCCCATAGCCGCCAGTTTTGCTGCAATAGCATTAAAGGCCTGCTCAAAGGCTAAACCATCAAACTCGGCAGAGTTTATCAGCACGCCTTTTTCGGTATAAGCGGCCAGGCTTAAATCACATTGTTGTACTGCGCCGTCAACCGGTGCGATAACCTGTTTAATTGGCAACTGGTATTTGCTGGCAAATTCATAATCGCGCTGATCATGGCCCGGTACGGCCATTACCGCGCCTGAGCCGTAATCCATCAGCACAAAGTTGGCTACCCATACCGGCACTTGCTCACCGGTTAACGGGTGCACGGCGTAAATACCGGTAGCACAGCCTTTTTTCTCCATCGTGGCCAGTTCGGCCTCGGCCATTTTGCCGCCTTTGCAGTCTTCAATAAAGGCGGCCAGTGCCGGGTTAGTGGCGGCTGCCTGTTGTGCCAGAGGGTGCTGGGCTGCAACGGCAACATAGGTTACACCATATAACGTATCCGGGCGGGTAGTGTATACGCTTAAGCTTTGGCTTGAGCTGGCAATATCAAAACGAATTTCAACGCCCTCTGAGCGGCCAATCCAGTTCTTTTGCATGGTTTTAACTTGCTCCGGCCAGCCATCCAGCTGATCCAGATCCTGCAGTAGCTCTTCGGCGTAGGCGGTAATTTTAATAAACCACTGCGCTAACTCGCGTTGCTCAACCAAAGCCCCTGAGCGCCAGCCACGGCCGTCGATAACCTGCTCGTTAGCCAGCACGCACTGATCTACCGGGTCCCAGTTAACGGTGGCCATTTTTTTATACACCAGGCCTTTTTCATACAGCTTGGTGAAAAACCACTGCTCCCACTTGTAGTATTCCGGCTTACAGGTGGCGACTTCGCGGCTCCAGTCGTAACCAAAACCTAAGCGTTTTAGCTGGTTACGCATGTAATCGATATTTTCGTAAGTCCATTTCGCCGGTGCGGTTTTGTTATTAATAGCGGCGTTTTCGGCGGGTAAACCAAAGGCATCCCACCCCATAGGCTGCATAACGTTTTTGCCCTGCATGCGTTGAAAACGGCTGACCACGTCACCAATGGTATAGTTACGCACATGGCCCATATGCAAGCGCCCGCTGGGATAAGGGAACATAGACAGGCAGTAAAATTTCTCTTTGCTGGCGTCTTCTGTCACTTTAAAGGCGTTAGTTTGTTCCCATTGCTGCTGCAGTGCGGTTTCAATCTGCTGCGGGTTATATTGTTCTTGCATTAAGGTCTTCCGAAAAGGGGGTTAGTACAAGCGCCGCTGTAGCGGCAAAAAAGTGGCTATAGCATACCGCAGCGGCGTTTTGACAACAACAAGCAGCGTATTGTCTATACTGGTTTTAAACCATTGGAGGTTCCATGACCGATTTTGTAAAGAAGTATCAGGCCTGGCTTAGTGAGTTCAGCCAGACATTACAACAAGCTGAGCAACAGCAACTGGACAATATATATGGGTTTGTTGAGCAGTTAAAAGCCTATGTTAAAGCCGGTAAAGAGCTGAGCGCCTATGAAACGGCGCTGTTTGTAGAAACGCTAAAACGCCAGTGGCAGGACCATGACGCTGAAGATGTGGCTAAAGACAGTACGGAGCCGCCATCGCTATGGCCGGAAGCATTGTGGCAGGAGCTGAGCAGCATTACCGATAAAAGCCAGTTAGAGTGGCAGGAGCTGGCGCAGGATTTTAAACATCAGGGCGTTTACTATCAGGGCGAAATAGTGGGTATGGGGCGTTACCGTTGCAGCCATTGTTTACAGCATATTGATTACACCCATCCGGCAGAGCTACTGGCTTGCGGTGAATGCGGTGGCGTACAGTTTTTCCGCGAAGGTCTGCCGGTATAGCCACACGCATTTTTCCAGCTAATTCCTGTTTCAGCGGTGGGCAGCATAGTGTTTTTTTGCTAAACTGCGCCGCCGTAACACCAGACACCTTTTCTTTTGTAGTGCAGGATACCCGGGCCAATGTAACAGATTGCCGATAGCTGATAGTACTTAATACCGCTAATGCAGTTTGCCTGGCGGATAACGTGTTACCTGATCCGGACTGTTAAATGATTACCTACTTAAAACAACACTGGTTTTCCAACCTGCGTGGAGATGTGCTTGCGGCCTTAGTTGTGGCACTGGCGCTGATACCTGAAGCTATTGCTTTTTCTATTATTGCAGGCGTTGACCCCAAAGTTGGCCTGTATGCCTCATTCTGTATTGCTGTTATTACCGCCTTTGCCGGTGGCCGGCCGGGCATGATCTCTGCCGCTACCGGCGCTATGGCACTGTTAATGGTAACACTGGTGCGCGAGCACGGGCTGGAGTACCTGCTTGCTGCCACCTTGCTAACCGGGGTGCTGCAAATTATTTTTGGCCTGTTTAAGCTTGGCGACTTAATGCGTTTTGTCTCGCGCTCGGTGGTTACCGGTTTTGTTAACGCACTGGCGATCCTGATTTTTATTGCCCAGTTACCCGAGCTGACAGTGCATGGTTCTGTGCAGATGTACGTGATGACGGCACTGGGCCTGGCTATCATTTATTTGTTTCCTTATGTCACCAAAGCCATACCTTCACCGCTGGTATGTATCGTAGTGCTGACCTCACTGGCGCTGTATTTTGGTTTTGATCTCCGCACTGTAGCTGATATGGGCGAACTGCCAGACAGCCTGCCGATCTTTTTATGGCCTGACGTACCACTAACGTGGAATACCCTGATAATTATTTTCCCGTATGCTTTAGCGTTAGCCGTGGTGGGTATTCTGGAATCGTTAATGACAGCCACTATTGTGGATGATTTAACCGACACCAGCAGTGATAAAAACCGCGAATGTGTCGGCCAGGGCGTAGCAAATATTGGTTCGGGCTTAATTGGTGGTATGGCAGGTTGTGCCATGATTGGCCAGTCGG
Organism: Gammaproteobacteria bacterium HGW-Gammaproteobacteria-15; assembly: GCA_002840125.1. Taxonomy (GTDB): domain Bacteria; phylum Pseudomonadota; class Gammaproteobacteria; order Enterobacterales; family Alteromonadaceae; genus Alishewanella. Next base: position 1,330,672 of record PGZF01000001.1, on the reverse strand, counting down.
TTATTAATGTAAAATCCGGTGGCCGTACGCGCTTATCCACCTTGCTGGCCGGTGTGTTTTTATTAATTTTAATCGTATTTTTAGACGCCTGGGTTGGGCTGATACCTATGGCAGCGCTGGTGGCTATTATGATTATGGTGTCTATCGGTACTTTTAGCTGGGGTTCGGTGAAAGACTTACGCAAAAACCCGAAAAGCTCCAGCGTAGTAATGATAGCCACGGTACTGGTAACGGTGTTTACCCATAACCTGGCGTATGGCGTATTAGTGGGCGTGTTATTTAGCGCACTGTTTTTTGCCAGTAAGGTGGGCAAAATTCTGTATATCGGCTCTACGTTATCTGCCGACGGCCGTTTGCGCGAATACCAGGTGGTAGGGCAGGTGTTTTTTACTTCAGCCGGGCAATTTGTCGCCGCCTTTGATTTTAAAGATGCGGTAGAAAAAGTCAGCATTGATTTAAGCCGGGCGCATTTTTGGGATATCACCGCCATTAGCTCGCTGGATAAGGTCGTTATTAAGTTTCGCCGTGAGGGCACTGAAGTGGAACTGATTGGCTTAAATGAAGCCAGCGCTACTCTGGTAGACAAGTTTGCTGTGCATAACCGGCCAGATGCGGTTGAAAAGCTGATGGGCCATTAATTTTACCGAGGAGCACAACAATGACTAAAAAAGTACTGGCGTGTATTGATGCCTCACCTTACGCCGAAGCGGTATGCGATTACGCTGTATGGGCGGCAAAAAAACTTGATGTAGCTATGTCGGTAGTGCATGTGCTGGACAAAGCGCAACATACCCAAACACCGGATCTTAGCGGCAGCATTGGCCTGGGCTCACAGGAATTATTACTACAGCAGCTGGCCGAGCTGGATGAAAAACACAGCAAGCTGGCGCTGGAGCGCGGTCGTAGTATTTTAGACGCTGCCAAAGCACGTGCTGAACAAGCCGGTGTTAAAGCGGTAGACGAGCGCTTACGCCACGGCCAGCTGGTTGAAACCTTAACCGAACTGGAAGACGAAACCCGGCTGCTGGTACTGGGCAAGCGTGGCTTTAGCAGCGCTGAAGCGCACGGCCATATGGGCCTGCATGTTGAACGGGTGATCCGCAGTTTACACAAACCCATCTTGCTTACGCAGCAAAGCTATAAAGCGCCGCAACGTATTATGCTGGCCTACGATGGCAGTGCTACGGCGTTAAAAGGCCTGGAAATGCTGGCAGGCAGCCCGCTGGGCCGTGGCTTGCCGGTGCATCTGGTGATGGCCGGTGCCGACACAGAAGCAACACGGGCACAAATGGACAGCGCGGCGCAAATACTACGCAACGCCGGTTTTGACACTAAAGTAGCGATAGTAGCCGGCGAGCCGGAAACGGTGCTGCACCAGTACCAGCAAGAGCATGTGATAGATTTAATGGTGATGGGCGCTTATGGCCACTCCCGTATCCGGCAATTTATTGTCGGCAGCACTACCACTGCCATGATATGCAAAGCCAAATGCTCCCTGCTTATTTTACGTTAGTTACTGCAACCCGGCCTGGCCGGGTTGTTTTTTATCAACCCGTGTAACAACACACTTTACTTGCGCAGAAATAAAGATGTTAAACATGAAATTTATCACCGCTTTTATCGCTGTACTGGCCTTGCTGCCAGCCTCCGTTCTGGCCGATACCGGGCCAATTGATCTTACCGGCTCTATGTTAGGCTTTGTTGCCCTGGGGCTGTTTGCCTTTGCTTATATGCTGGTGATGGCAGAGGAGAAAATTCATCTGCGTAAATCCAAGCCGGTGCTGGTAGCTGCCGGTATTATCTGGGGCATGATTGGCTGGCATTATACCCAGCAGGGTATGTCTGATGTTGCCCAGCAGTCGTTTCGCCATACCTTGCTTGAATACGCCGAGCTGATGCTGTTTTTGCTGGTAGCCATGACCTACATTAGCGCGCTGGAAGAGCGCCGGCTGTTTGATGCCTTGCGTAGCTGGTTAATCCGTAAGGGCTTTAGTTACCGTAGCCTGTTCTGGATTTGTGGCGCGCTGGCATTTTGTATTTCGACGTTCTCTAACAATATGGCCACGGCGATGCTGATGTGTGCCGTGGTAATGAAAGTGGCCGAAGGTGATAAACGCTTTATCAGCCTGTGTTGTGTCAGTGTAGTGGTGGCCGCCAATGCCGGTGGCGCTTTTATCCCTTTTGGTGACATCACCACCCTGATGGTGTGGCAGGCAGAAAAAGTCACCTTTGCCGAGTTTTTCGTGTTGTTTATCCCGGCTGTGGTTAACTTTGTGATACCCGCCGCAATAATGAGCTTTTTTGTTGAAAACCGTTACCCCGGCAAGCATGACGGTGATGAAGAGGTGGTTGAGCTAAAGCGCGGCGCGCTGCGCATTCTTACGCTGTTTATCTGTACCATTGCCTTATCGGTTGTGTTCCATTCTGTGCTGGGTTTGCCGCCGGTGCTGGGCATGATGACAGGCCTGGGTCTATTACAATTTTTTGGTTACTTCCTGCGGATGACTTTACCCGGTTCTCTGGCGCGCAAACGGGCGCTGGCCGAGCGTGAAGGTGATATGGAACGCATCCGTGCTTTAGGCCAGGTGGTGCCGTTTGATGTATTTAACCGGGTAGCACGTGCCGAGTGGGATACGCTGCTGTTTTTCTACGGCGTGGTAGTGTGTGTCGGCGGCCTGGGCTTCCTTGGTTATCTGGAACTGCTATCTAACGGCCTGTACGGTAACTTTGACCCAACCTACGCTAACGTAGCACTGGGCCTGATGTCGTCTGTGGTAGATAACATACCGGTAATGTTCGCGGTATTAACCATGGACCCGGCTATGTCGCATGGCCAGTGGTTGCTGATCACCTTAACCGCCGGTGTCGGTGGCAGCCTGTTGTCGGTTGGTTCGGCAGCCGGTGTGGCGTTAATGGGCCAGGCCCGCGGCTATTATACTTTTGCCGGTCATTTAAAATGGGCGCCGGTTATTTTGCTGGGGTATATCGCCAGTGTAATGACGCATTTATATTTAAACGCCGAGTTGTTTCATATTGTTGGCAAAGCCGTAGGCAAGACAGTTGGGCATTAACGCCAGCAGTTATTAAGGATTAACCATGTCAAAAAAAGTATATTGTATCGCCCAGTTTCAGCCCAAAGCGGGCAAGACAGACGAGCTGTTTAAAGTGCTGCAAAGCCTGGAGCCAAACACCCTGCGCGAAGACGGCTGCCTGCAGTATATTGTAACCCGGCATATAGCCAGCCCGTTTGCAGAGGGCAAAAGCTTTCCTATTGCTTTTAACGAAATCTGGGCCGACCTGCCAAGCTTTGAAGCACACTGCCAGCGCGCAGAAATAAAGCACTTTTTCGACACCTACTGCTTAGCCGAAGACGGCCTGGCAGCAGATTGGAATGTGTGTATTTACAGCGACGAGCCAGCCAATTTCGACGCACCTAATCTGGTGTAATTAGCAGATCCGAAAAAACCTGCGTCAGCAGGTTTTTTTATACCCGCGGCTCTGTACAAGGCAGGTTAAGCCATACTCTCTGGAGTACTCCACAATGATAAAGGCTCAAGTAATTGTATTTTTTATAAATGCTGATTACTCTGGAAAACATCATATTTACAAGTACGCGTTAACCCGTGTTTAAGTAGGGGGGGCCCGTCGGATAAGTGCTAAGGCTCTCAAATGGAACCATCTGTACTAGGAACGAAATACGACAAAATTGCTCAGTGGTGGCATGACCAACACGTAGAGTCTGCTTATGGTGTAAATCAGTTTCAACGGGCGGTTAAATTTGCGCGGCGCGGTGGAAAAGCCCTCGACGTAGGTTGTGGTTCTGGTGGTAGATTTGTCCGCATATTGGAAAGCAGCGGCTTCTCGGTTACAGGCATTGATGTGTCAAAAGAAATGATTAGGTTGGCATGCCTAAACCACCCCGAGCACAAATTTTTGCATCAAGATATCTGCTCTTGGGAAACAGAAGAGAAGTTCGATCTCATTGTTGCATGGGACAGCATTTTCCACTTACCGTTGGCTATGCAAAAACCTGTCGCGTCAAAGCTGTGTCAGCTCTTGGCAGAAGGTGGCATTCTGATATATACGTTTGGCAATGCTGAAGGAGAGCATACTGATCGATGGCACGATGACACGTTTTACTACAGCTCTATTGGTATTAACGAAAATATGAAATTGCTTATGGATAATGGCTTGTCTGTTTTACACCTTGAACTGGACCAATACCCGGAAAAGCACGTTTATACAATTGCCGCCAAGCCTTAACCAGTACAATCACGCAGATCAAATTTCCGCTGCGCTCCAATTTGTGCCCCAATAGATAGAGATATGTCTCATGAAAATTGTTGAATACGAACGCTCGCTACAATGGGTTGGAGATCTTAAGTGTTCTGCTTGCAATCGGTTAACACCGGCTTGGCGCTCAAGCGGAATGAGTGAGTGCTTCCCGCATTTCTTTTGTGACACTTGCTCAAATGTTATTCATCGAGAGGAAGATAAGCATTTGGTTTGGTATGAAAAATCTCAGGAATTGCTAGATCAAATTGCTAAGAGCTTACCGGATTGTAGTTGTGGCGGTCATTTTTCTCCCGGTTGCGGTCCAAAATGCAAACACTGTGGTGAAGAAATACCCGTTGTTTCAGATCCGGTTGCATATCTACATAATCCGAACATGATCGTCGCAGATGGGGCATGCGCGTTTAGTGACAAACGTGACCCATACATGGTTAGGATAGTAGAGAAAAGATAAATTAACGGGGCCAAGGAAAAATTTGGCGGAGGCAATTAAAGGTAGATTGGGTTAAATTTATATATTTCAGTGCTTTGTATAAAAAGTGGCAATTATTTGCTTCGACCCCTTTTTTAATGGTAACTACCCAAATATCAAGTAGTATTAAGCGGCTAATTAGTCAGTCAACGGCCAGCAGCAGTGATGCTGGTCGTTATATAGAAGAAACATAGATGCAGAAATTCAAGTTTTCAATGGGAATGATTTTTCTCGCTTTGGCAATGGCCTTGGTGGGACTTCTTCTTGGTATATTTCAAGATCCTAAATGGTTAGGGAATTTTGGGGCGCTGGTCGTCATGTTCGGTGTCGCGAGTGAGTACTCTTTGCTCCAACACGAGCTCAAAGCGCTATATGCAGCGCTGAAGGGCGAAGGTGCTCCAGTCTTCGGTAGTAGTGGTATCCCTGATCTCAAACCGTGTCGTTTCCATTCTGTTCTTGCTTTAACTTCACATATTGTAATTGTTCTTGGAACCGTAATTTGGGGATTTGGTGAGTGGTCATTGGAGTGGTTACTTGAAACCGTATAAGCAATCGCTGTAGTAGGTAGCCAATGATGTTGCAATTTGACAATTGCTATCGAAACGCTATTTCACGGCTCGACTTGTAATAAGTTGTTCGTGTGTACGGAGGGCGCAAGTCTTTGAGGAAAATGGAGAATGGAATTTTTTAAAAATGTGAGTATAAATCTTAAGGCTAGAGGACCTGCTGCCGTTCTTGTTATTTGGATGCTTTGTCTTACCATCCTTGCTTTGTATGGAGAGTCAACTGCTACATATATCGTGTTGGGGATTTTGTCTGGTTTTGGTTTTGCAGTACTTACAGCACTAGGCTCCGGCAGTGAAGAATAGAGAATTAAGTCAGTCAGCAGAAATCAATATGGTCAGCTAAAAATTAAATAGATGAAAGCATCAGTTTAATCTTATCCTCGCTCTCGGACTGTGTATTGAAAGCATTGTTTAAGGCGTAACGCTAAAGCTTGGATAATGCGTTACTTACACCTTTCCGCGGCGTCATATTTTCGGAGGTAAAATGCCAGATTTCATCGTTTTGTGCAAAAACTATCGATTGGCAAAGATTTGGCTAAAATCCTTGATGTTAACTATTGTGAAGTCTCCGTCATTAACGGGAATTGCTTTGATATTTGTTGTATTGTTTATCGCATTTTCTTCGCAGTTTTTTTCTTTATGCTGGCTCCAAAAAGTTGCCAACGAAAATTCTTTACACACTACTAATGTTAGTGCTCAACGAGAGAAGGTTCACAATCTATACGTGATTGATTTAATAGATGCCTGTATAAATTCTGAAAATATCGATCCTATAAATAGGGATAAGTACTGTAACAAAGCGAAAGAATATTACATGTATAAAGCTCAGGAATATAGGCAGTTAGAAGATAGTGCACATGAAATCATTGAGAATGGGCAGTTTCTTATAATGCGGGCGGACATTCGTTACTTGATAAATGAACAGGATGTGAAGGAAATTGGCCGGAAGTACCCCATTAAAACTTTTCCGGAGATAAATTTTTTATTTACGATTTGGTTTAATTTTTTGAGTTGTTTTGCTGGTTTACTATGTGCTTGGTTGTTTTATGGGAGTATCAAAAAACGCAGATTTAAAAATGAGGAACAAACATAAAACATAACTTATGAGTTTTCCCTACATAAATAGGTAAAAGCGCTCTTCCCGCCGTGTTAGCGAGCACTTAGGGGATGTATGGTGGCGGGTCTTGTTTCTTGTCTTTTAAGACTGGCAAATAGTAAAATTTGCCTCCTACTCCGGTAGAAGCAATTGAAAAACAACGCTAATTACTACCACAACTAAGTTGTAACTTTAGTGCTTCCGGCATTGGGTTCTTATCGTCAGTCGCCAGTACAAACGAATAGATATTACTGCTTTTTAGCGTAATAACCTCAGAGCGCAGATGCTGTTTATTGCTATACAGATGATAACTTGCAACGGCTGATTTACAGCCACAATAGTCTATGGCTTGCAGTACAGAAATATCGGCATTTAGCAGAGTAAGATTATTGCGCTGTACTATATCGGACTTATTGATCTGTACACATTGCTGCAAGCCATTATCGATTGTGACAACAGAACTATCAACGGCCGCTGCCAGCAACGTCATTAACAAGCTGCTGATTGTCATAAGATCTTCCTAATGGACTGAAGACAGCAACTAATTTAGCAATCAAAACCAAATAAATAAACACTAATTCCTTAGTGTGAGTGCTATTGAGTGAATCGCCAGTCTTGCGTTGGTATTGCAGACGATGGGTTTTTACGCCATGTTATCTGCCTGAAGATCAAAGAGAGTCTTATGATGAAAACCATTGGCCTTATCGGCGGTATGAGCTGGGAGTCGACTATTCCTTATTACCGCCTGCTTAACGAAGGTGTAAAACAACAACTGGGTGGGCTGCATTCCGCCAAATGTATTTTAGTCAGCGTTAATTTTCACGATATTGAACGCCTGCAGCATGCCGGTGACTGGGACGGCGCAGGTGTTGTGCTGGCCAATGCCGCGCGCGCGCTGGAAGCGGCTGGCGCCGATTTTATTGTGCTTTGTACCAACACCATGCATAAAGTGGCCGGTAGCATTGAAGCTGCAGTGAGTATTCCGCTGCTGCATATTGCCGATGCTACTGCCGTTGCAATAAAACAGGCAGGTTGTAACCGTGTCGGGCTGCTTGGCACCAAATTTACCATGCAGCAGCCGTTTTACCGCGAGCGGTTAAGTGAGTTACATGGCATTGAAGTGCTGCTGCCAAACGAAGCCGAACAAGACAACCTGCATCAGATTATTTATCAGGAACTCTGCCTGGGTGTCATTACAGCCGAATCTAAACAAGCCGTGCGTAAGATGATGGCCGGCCTTGCCTGGCAAGGCGTGGATGGCATTATTCTTGGCTGCACCGAAATTGGCTTACTGGTGGGTAAAGCTGATGCCGCAGTGCCGTTATTTGATACTACGGTGATCCATGCTGCTGCAGCTGTTAGACTGGCATTACCTGATAACCTGAATACCGGCAACACACCCTAATGGCTGAAAACCCCATCCTGCTGATTTACGACAAAGAATGCCCGGCCTGCAATGCCTATTGCCAGATGGTACGTATTCGCCAGAGTGTCGGCGAGCTTAAACTGATTAACGCCCGTGAAGACACTGAGGTAATGCAGCAAATTACTGCGCAGGGGCTGGATATTGATCAGGGTATGGTGCTGAAAATGGGCGACAACTGGTACTACGGCAGTGACGCTATTTATATGTTGTCGCTGCTTAGCAGCCGCAGCGGGCTATTTAACCGGCTGAATTATCATTTGTTTAAATCAAAACGGCTGGCAAAGTGGCTGTATCCGCTGTTACGTTTCTTCCGTAATTTGCTGCTGAAACTGCTGGGCAAACGCAAGATTAACAACCTTGGCATTGGCGGTAATGATCGTTTTTAATTGCAGGAAACCCTGATGAACCCGACTTATCTGGAATATGGCGCCAATGGCTTTTATTTGCTGGCGGTGTTTTTGGCTGCGCGTAACAGCATTCATACCTGGTGGCTGGGCGTTATTGGCTGTGCCTTGTTTGCCGTGTTGTTTTATCAGGTAAAGCTGTATGCTGAAGTAGTATTGATGCTGTTTTTTATCGCCACTAACTTTATCGGCTGGTATCAGTGGGGCCGCAGCAGCGGTGTTAAAGCAGTAACCTCAGCACCATCTATCCGGTTGCTGGGTTATGCTGCCCTGGCCTTGCTGGTTACGTTGCTGTATGGCTTGATATTGCACCGCTTTACTGATGCCTACGCGCCCTTTGTTGACTCGGCCATTTTAATGTTCAGTATTATTGCCCAGTTTCTACTGATGAACCGTAAACTGGAAACCTGGTGGTTTTGGCTGATTGTTAATACGCTGGCGGTGCCGCTGTATTTCTCGCGCGAGTTACACCTTACCGCCATTGTGTATACCGGCTTTTGGTTTAACGCCTGGTATGGCCTGTATTTATGGCGCCGTTTAAGTAAATTGCCAGCTGTTTAAGGGGTTGGCTTGTCGGCTTTTTTTACGTTGGTTCTGCGTTATTAAGCAATTTAGAATATAAGCTGATGTTTTTGAAATATTATATTTAGTGGCTCGAATGTTGCTCTGTGCCTTTGCCTATCAGGCAAGACTAATTCACGGAGTGAAGCATGAAAACATTAAAACATTTACTGTGTGTGGCGGGCCTTGCCCTGTCTGGCACAGTGTCAGCTGGCCCGATCCTTATTATAAATGGTGCAGATCAAACTACAGAAGCGGGTACTACCAGTGCATTAACGGCGAACTTGCAGGCATTGCATTTAGCTGTAGGTAATACCGTTACTATTGTTGATAGCCTGCTGGCCGATATTTCCGGCTATAGCCAGGTGTGGGATGTGCGTTTTTTTAATGCTGCCGCACTGGATTCTGCCGCGCAAAATACCTACATGAACTACCTCGGCAATGGTGGTGGTTTGTTTTTAATGGGTGAAAACTCAAGTTTTATGGACCGGAATAATTCGGTACTGGAGCTTATCGAGCTGTTAGGTGGCGGAGCTCTTGGTTTCGATGGCTGTTTCGACGGCACGCAGATGGTACATGCGCCGTTTACCGGCCCTAATGCAGTAAGCGAAGTAACCTATGCCGCCTCTGGCTGTTTTATGGATAACGGTACCGGCCAGTGGATCACGTCACGTGCTGACGGTTCTATGGGCTCGGGTGTGGCTTTTGGTGTAGGCAGCCTGAGTAATGCAATGGCCGGCGCGTTAACCACGATCCTGGATGTGAATTTTATGATGAATCAGTTTGATTTACCCAATTCACAGGAATTAACCAAAAACCTGATCGGCTTTATTGGTGATCAGGTTGATCCGGTAAATGATATTCCGGCACCTGCCAGCATTTTCCTGTTTGCTGCGGGCTTAGCGGGTTTACGCATGCGTATGCGCTACAGCAACTGATACAGCGTTTAAGCGTGGTTAAAAACGGCCTTTGTGGGCCGTTTTTTTATCAGAGTACAGCTTGTACAGCGCGTTAATCTTTATTCTGTTGCGGCTGAAACTGAAAGCCTACGGCTATGCGGTTCCAGGCGTTCATCGTTACTATCACTGCACTTAAATTGACAATTTCCTCTTGGCTGAACTGTGCGGTAAGTTCGGTGTAGATATCGTCAGATACCTGCTGTTTGGCCAGCAGGGTCAGCGCTTCGGCCCAGCGCAATGCAGCGCGCTCGCGGGCGGAGAAAAAATGGGTTTCCTGCCAGGCGGCCAGTACATCAAGCCGCTGTTGTTGCTCGCCGTCGTGGCGGGCTTCTGCAGCATGCATATGCAGGCAAAAGGCACAACCGTTCAACTGCGATATGCGCAGGTGCAACAGATGCACCAGTGAGGCTTCAATTACCTGTCCTGCCGCTTCGCCCAAGCTACCCAGTGCTTTTACTAAGGTGGGTTGCAGTTTATAAACATCGTTACGATCTATGCGTGGCGTCATGTTGCGCTCCCTTTGGTGATGGAGCCACTATAGTGGCGCATAGTGTTTAAGCAGAATTGTATTTTTACGACATGCGAAACTGGCTTTGCTTGCGGCGGCGGTACTGGCCGGGCGTCTGGCCGGTAATGCGCTGAAATTGATGAATAAAATGCGCCTGATCATAAAAGCCGCTACAGAGCGCAATATCGGTCAATGCCTGCTGCGGGTTAAGGTTGATCAGTTGTCTGGCATGGCGCACCCGTTGCAGCAGCTTTAACTGGCCGGGTGTTAAGCCAACCTGTTGCAGGAATTTACGCTCAAACTGGCGCCGGCTCAGGTTAACCCCAGCGCTTAGCTCACTAACTGAAGGCGTTGTCTGTTGCAGCAATAAAACCGGTAACACCTGTTGAATATGGCTGCTTTTGGCATTACGTTGCTGCACTTGTTGCAACAACCATTGATCAATATATTGCAACCTTGCCGCGGTATGCTCAGTAGCAGCAAGTTGCTGTTGCAGTGGTGGCAACGTAGAAATACCAAAATCAGCGGCATTTACCGCATCGCCCTGTAACAGTGGGGCATCCTGCCCAAGTAGCTGAAAAGCGCCGCCGGGATAAAAGCGTATACCAACGGCGTCCAGAGCCTCGGTTAACTGTAAGGTAGTTAGTGTCTGGCTGCCGTTAAAATGACATTGTGGCGGCTGGCCGGGCTGAAAATAAAAATTCAGGCTGCTGCCACCGTCCGGATACAGTGTTTGCTGGTAACCGGCAGCGGGTAAGGTTGTAAGGCGCATAACCCAATAACACTGCACCCAGGCGGCCAGCGCAGGATGCGGCATAAATGCCTGTAACCCCAAATGCTGCAGGTTGCCGACAGGAGCTGTCGCAGTGCCGGTAATAATCGCAGGCATAGGTTGCTCCGGCTCAGGCAGAAAAAATCAGTTTATCTGTCAGCTTCTGTGGCAGTTGTTGCAAGTCATCGGCGTTGTCACTTACTACCACTACGTTGGCTTTAGACATGGCCAGGGTTAATCCCTGATAACGTTTATCAGCAAAGCTGGCAACAAAATCCAGTTCAGCTTCTTTGGGCACAATAAATACCGTGGCATAACCGTTAGCGGTTTTTACTGCCAGGTGTAAAGACCGTACTCCCTGAAAGGTGCAGTAACGGGCATAAATTATCTCATCCTGCCAGTCTTGCAGGCTGGCATCAAAACTGGCCAGTTTCAGGTTTACTTCATCCAGAGGCTGCATTTGCGCATGCTGCTGCAAATAAGCGTTCTCATGGTACACATGTGCCAGCGCGTGGCTGCCAAGATCAGTGGCAAAACTGTTTTGATAAAGCTGTACACTTAGCACCGATACCAGCGCAATACTGGCTGCCAGCGCCAGTGGTGTAAACCAGCGGCGCAGTGGCTTAGGTTGTTGCTGTGCCGGTATTTGCAGCAGGCGTTCGGCCAGCATCGGCGGCACAGGTACCTGTAAGGCATCTTCCAGATCACGCTGCTGTTGCTGCAGTTCAAGGGCAAATTGCTGCAAAGTAGTATCCCGTGCTAAGGCATCACGCACCGCCGGCTCCTGGCTAAAAGGGTCAACCAGTAAAATACGGCGTACTTCAGTGTTATTCATGGTGAGTCTCCCCATGCCGGTTAATGTTCAGGTATTCACGCAATAGCTTGCGGGCGCGGAATAAACGGGTATTTACTGTATTAACGTTCAGTTGCAGCAGGCTGGCTATTTCATCACTGCTAAAACCACCAATAACCTGCATTACCAGTGGCTCACGGTATTCTTCCGGCAAAGCCGCCATATAATTACGTAACTTATTGTTGTCGCAATCTTGTTCGGCACTGCTTTGCCCGGTGTCGGGCAGGCTGTCTTGCTCAGCGGCGTCGTCATAGTCAAATTGTTTGCGCTCGAAGCGGCGGGCATTTTCGCGGCGCAGTATGGTAATTAACCAGGATTTTGCTGCAGCGGCATCCAGCAGGCTGTCCAGGTGTTTCCAGGCACGTAAAAAGGTTTCCTGTACTAAATCCTGGGCGATATCGGGGTCTTTACACAGCCAGTAGCCATAGCGGTAGATATCAGCATGGTAAAGCTGTACCAACTGTTCATAGCGCTTATTTTTACTGGCGCTGGGTTTAAGCAGCGCAACGTGCGGCACTGGTGTTACCGAATTGTCTGGTGGCGTGGTTGATTGCTCTGGCATAGCACTGGTGTTAATAGCTGCTGAATTGGCTGATAGCCTAGCGCTATTGTGCTTCGCTGGCAAAAAATGAATGTTGCTCACGCTGCCATTCCTGAGTTTAGATTAACTGAGGTATAAGAACGGCTGGCAGGCAGATGTATTTCAGCGCTGCGCTAATTTACTGCCAACAGAAGGCTTAATGTACGCGGTATAAGCGGCAGAAAAAGTCGATTACTGCATCGGCGTCAAGATTGGCAAAGCGCACTTTACGTTTGCTTACTATGGCGTTGCCCAGGGTTTTTAAGGTATGTTCCAGCGGTACACCGGCTGGGCGCTCTAATTCGTGGTCAGCAAACAGAAAGTTAAGTGCAGCTGATGTATAAGATTTACCCGGAGTTAACGATACTAATTCCAGCTCCTGTAAGCGCACTCCCAGGTTGCGGATTTTTTGTAAGCGGTAAGTCTCGTTCATAATTTGCCCCGTGCACTGTTAGCCTTGATAAACACTGTATCGACAACAACAGGTATTTCTTTAATTAAACAATGAAATTGGCCAGCACAGCAGGGCTGCTTTTTGCTAGTATAGCCGCTATAACAGCTGGTTAAGCTAAGGTAATACATGACCCAACACCTCAATCCTCTGGCACTGACGGTACAACAACTCGGGCCGCATCTGGACAGCAAACTGATTAAACAGGCGCTGGATGTTAAGCAACTGATCCCGGCGTTTATTGGCCAGGACAGAGCTAAGTCGGCACTGGCTTTTGCCATTGGCATGGATATGCCCGGTTATAACCTGTACGTAATGGGTGAACCGGCATTAGGGCGCTTTACGCTGGTGCAGGACATACTGCAGCAGGCTGCCAGTGAAAAAGCCACGCCGGAAGAGTGGTGTTACCTGAATAACTTTGATGATGAGCGTGTACCTAACACCCTGCGTTTGCTGCCGGGTGAAGGCAAAATACTGGTTAAAAAAATTGAAGCGCTGATAGATGAACTGCTGGATACCTTTCCGGCCGCCTTTGACAACCCTGGTTATCAGCGTAAGAAAAAAGCTATTGCCCGCGCCTTTGACGATAAATACGAAAATGCTATTGAGCTGGTAGAAAGCAAGGCGCTGGAAAAAAATGTTGTGCTGTACGAAGAAAACGGCGCAGTAAGCTTTTCGCCGATTATCGACGGCAAGCCGCTGGATGATCAGGAGTTTTCTAAATTAACCGAAGAGCAACGGCAGTATTTCTACGGCCTGGTCAGCGAGCTGGAAACCATACTAAATGAGCAGCTGCTGGAGCTGCCGCAGTGGAAACGTGAGCTGTCGGAAAGCCTGCGCGCCTTGCGTAAAGACACCATAGAACAGGCGATTAAGCCGCTGCTGAAACAGCTGGAGCATGACTATGCCGCTGAGCTAGGGGTGCTGCGCTATATTCGTGAAATGCGCAGCCATCTGGTAAAAGCCGTGCTGGAACTGATGCCGGATGAATCTGAAGCCGAAAAGCAGGAAGAGGCCGACAACCGCGAAATTTTTATTGAAGAATTTGTGCCAAACGTACTGGTGCATTACGAAAGTATGTCGGGTGCGCCGATTATTTTTGAGCCTAATCCCAGCTATGGCAACCTGTTTGGCCGGGTAGAGTACAATTCCAGCAGCGGTAACTTATACACCAACTACCGCATGATCCGCCCCGGCGCCTTGCACCGCGCCAATGGCGGCTATTTAATTCTCGATGCCGACCGCTTGCTGACACAACCGCAACTGTGGGATGCATTAAAACTGGCGCTAAAATCCGGCGAGCTGCTAATTGATACGCTGTCGGAGCATGCGGTTACTAACTCAACCATTATTACGCCGCGGGCAATACCGCTGAATGTCAAAGTGGTGCTGCTGGGCTCGCGCGATCTATATTACCTTATTCAGGACGTTGACGACGAATTTAACGAGCTGTTCCGGGTGCTGGCCGACTTTGAACATTACCTGCCCAATACTGCCGAAACCATCACTTATATGGCGATGCAAATTCGCGAGCAAATGCGCTTGCTTAACATTGACGAGCTGACCGCTAGCGGTTTTAAACAACTGCTGACCTTTAGTTTTCGCCAAGCCGAACACCAGCGTAAGTTGTCGGCCCGCTTTGCCGACGTATTAGAGCTGGTACGCGAAGCCTGCTATTACGCCGGCCAGCAACACAGCAGCAGCTTAACGGCAGAGCATATTCAGCAGGCGCTTAAAGGCAAGCAGCACCGTACCGGCCGTATTAGCGAAGGCTTTTTAGAAGATATTCAGGAAGGGCAGATTTTAATTGATACCGACGGCCTGGCCGTGGGTAAAATTAACGGCCTGACGGTACTGGAAATTGGTGATACCGCCTTTGGTACACCGGCACGTATCAGCGCTACGGTGTTTGCCGGCTCCAGCGGTGTAGTTGATATTGAACGCGAGGTTGAACTGGGCAAAGCCATTCACTCCAAAGGCGTGCTGCTGTTAACCGGCTACCTTGGCGCTAAATATGCCCGCCAGTTTCCGTTAACGCTGTCAGCTAATATTGCTATGGAGCAAAGCTATGGCCATATTGACGGCGACAGCGCCTCGCTGGCGGAAGTGTGCGCGCTGTTATCGGCCATTACTGATATCCCGATTAAACAAAGCCTGGCGGTAACAGGTTCAATTAACCAGCATGGTCAGGTGCAGGCCATTGGTGGGGTAAATGAAAAAATAGAAGGCTACTTCCGCTTATGCCAAAGTCGCGGTTTAACCGGCGAGCAGGGCGTGATTATTCCGGCCAGTAATCAGTTGAATTTAGTGCTGAATGACGATGTTATTACCGCAGTAAAACAGCAGAAGTTTCATCTGTACGTGGTGAAAACCGTGGATGAGGCGTTAACCCTGCTAACTGGTGTAGAAGCCGGCGAGAAAAACAGCCGCGGCCAGTATCCGAAAAAATCAGTTAATGGCCGAGCCTTGGTGCGGCTGGCAGAGATTGCTGAAATAGTAAATGGCAGCATGGATGAGGATTAGTTAACACATCCATATGAGAATCGGTTCGAGTTGTCTCCACGGATTAAAGCGCTGCAAAAGCCGGGTGATACAGCACCTGGCCGTTTTTACCTTTAAGCGCGCCGGGTGTCAGCTCTAACAGCATAAAGGCGTTATCCGCTGCGTGCCACGGGCAGCTAATATTAAACCGGCTGGCCGGGGTAAAACCAAACCGCGGGTAATAAGCCGGATGGCCCAGCACCACTACAGCAGCAATCCCCCGTTTTTTACATTGCTCCAGCCCGGCACGCACCAATGCCGAACCTATGCCCTGATGTTGCAATACATTGCTTACCGCCATTGGCGCTAAGGCCTTTAGCCGGGTTTGCGGTGCTTTATCCAGCGTAGCGGCTGAAAACAGAATATGGCCGACAATCTGGCCATGTTGTTCAGCCACTAACGCTATGCAGTCTGCTGTTTGCTGGCGCAATGCGGTGATCAGGTTAACTTCAGCTTCATTATTAAACGCAGAGCGGGTAAGGCTGGCTATTGCCTCGTAGTCGGCCGGGGTTTCAGCGCGCACCGTAGTGTCATATCCCAGTGCATGCCAAGTGCTGTTGCGGCGGCGCTGCAGGGTGCGGCTGATATTGTGCAGTAAAGTCATGGCAAGGGCCGACTGACGCTCAGATGGTTTTAGTTTACCTGAGTACAGCCGGCAAACAAGCTAACTGTTAACATTTAGCGGTTTTTACGCTGCCTTAATAGTGCAAGTGCTGTAAACAGCAGTAGCAACAGGGCGCAAAATATGGCCAACGGCCAATCGCCAAAGCGGGTATAGGGTGTTTGGCCGTTGGTTAAGCGTATCTTGTCCTGCAGCACCGCGTCGGTAAATTGCGGCGCTCTGGCGCTGATGTTGCCACTGGCATCGACGGTGGCGGTAACGCCGGTATTGGTAGCGCGCAGCAGTGGCCGGCCAAACTCCAGCGCGCGCATTTGCGCTATTTGCAAGTGTTGGTGCGGGCCTATGCTATCGCCAAACCAAGCGTCATTGCTTACTGTTAGCAGCAGTTGGGTGGCGTCGGTCATATTGGCGGCTATCTGGGCTGGAAAGGCAATTTCAAAGCAAATGGCCGGCAGCAAGTGGTAACTGTTTGCCACCAGGTTGGGCTGCACATAACTGCCACGGCTGAACGAGCTCATCGGCAAATCAAAAATAGGTGCCAGTTTGCGTAACAAGCTCTCCAGTGGCACAAATTCACCTATCGGTAGTAAATGGTGCTTGCTGTAGCGGTTGCCATGGCCGTAAAAGTAGTCGCCGTCGGTGGAGTCGGTGTAGCGCTTACCCAGTACAATCAGGTTGTTCCAGGCTTGTTCGGTTTGGCTGTGGTAATCGAGAATACCGCTGATGACTGCGGTATTCTGATACAGCGCTGCACGGTTGAGGTTATCAAGAAAGTCCTGCGCGACAGGCTCCAGCCTCGGAATGGCCGCTTCCGGCCAGATAATTAAATCGGCCTGAAAGTTTGGCCGTGTCATATCCATATATTTAAGCATGGTGGGCCATTCCTGCTCTGGCGCCCAGCGTAAATCCTGCTTGATATTGCCTTGTACCAACGCGACAGACAGCTGTTGCTCGCTGTACTGCCAGCCGTTAAATTTAACCAGTTGTGGGCTGAGCAGAAATAATAAACCGGCAATAAAGGCGTAGCTATAGCGGCTAACAACACGTTGCGGGGTAAAAAGCTGCGCCAGCGCTGCGGCAGAAAAAACCAGCAAAAAGCTGATGCCGGTTTCGCCAAGCAGCGGGGCGAAATCACGCAGGCCACTGCTGGTTTGGCTGTAACCCATAGACAACCAGGGAAAACCGGTAAATAACCAACTGCGCAACCATTCTGCCACTGTCCAGCAGGCGGCAAATAACAGTGGTGTAAACGCCGGGCGTTGCAATTTATAGCTAAGCCAGCTTGCCAGGGCGGGAAATAACGCCAGATAACTAACCAGTAAGGCCATTAGCCCCAGGCTGCCTGCCAGCGGCAAGCCACCGAAT
Source organism: Gammaproteobacteria bacterium HGW-Gammaproteobacteria-15 (assembly GCA_002840125.1). Classification (GTDB taxonomy): domain Bacteria; phylum Pseudomonadota; class Gammaproteobacteria; order Enterobacterales; family Alteromonadaceae; genus Alishewanella. Next base: position 1,313,203 of record PGZF01000001.1, on the reverse strand, counting down.
TGATCAATACTGACATGCACCCAACTGATGCCGACACCAAACCAGCCGAGGCCAAAACTAAAGCCTCTGAGCGCGGCTTGTTTAGCCGTGGGCGCACGCTGCAGTAAAAACACCAGCAGTGCCAGGCTAAGCAGTGGCAGCCACCAGAGCGTATAAGGGGCAAAGGCCAGCGTAGTAACCCCACCGGCCGCAATCAGCAGCAGATGGGGCAGGGCCTGTTGTAACTTGGCGATTACAGCACGCAAGATAGTTAGTTTTCCTCTGTCTCGGCAGGTTCTTTAGCGCGGATCACTTGCAGCTGCACTAAACGGCGGCTGTTAGCTTTGCTGACCTTAAAGGTTAGCCCTTCAAGTTCTATGCTTTCACCTTTAGCCGGCATATGGCCAAAGGCATGCAGCACTATGCCGCCAATGGTGTCGGCGTCTTCTTCATCAAAGGTGGTATTAAAGGATTCGTTAAATTCATCCAGCGGTGTTAAGGCACTCACCTGAAACACCCGGGATGCCATTTTCTTGATATCGTTTTCTTCTTCATCGTCATGCTCATCTTCAATTTCGCCGACAATTTGTTCCAGAATATCTTCAATGGTTACCAGGCCGGATACACCACCGTATTCATCAACCACTATGGCCATATGGTAGCGTTTCTGGCGGAATTCTTTTAGCAGCGCATCAACCCGTTTACTTTCGGGGATAATCACCGCCGGGCGCAGTAAATCGCGCAGGTGCCAGTCGTTAACGTTGGGGTCCAGCGCGAACTGCAGCAGGTCTTTAACCAGCAGTATGCCTTCAATATGATCTTTGTCTTCATTAACGACAGGATAGCGGCTGTGATTGTTTTCCATCAGGATGGGCAGCATATCGGCGACAGAGTCGTCAATGTCGATAGTGGCCATTTGTGAACGGGGCACCATAATGTCGCGGGCCCGCATATTGGAAACATCCAGTACGCCGTCCAGCATGCTTTTGGTATCTGCATCAATCAGGTTGCGCGTTTGCGCTTCGCTGATGATGTCTTGTAAGTCAGATATATCTTGTGGTTCTGCACTGAAGATACTGGCGATCCGATCTAACCAGGATTTACCGGCAGAACCGCGACTAGAGTGGGGATTGTCGTCACTCATGGGTGAACTGTTGCTCCAAAAAACAAAAAAAACCTATTCGTTATCCAACAAATAGGGGTTAGTAATGCCAAGTTGCTGCAATATGGTGATTTCTTCAGCTTCCATTTGCTCGGCATCGTCGTCATTTATATGGTCAAAGCCCAATAAATGCAAGCATCCGTGTACTACCATATGTGCCCAGTGTGCCTGCAGGCTTTTATGTTGCTCCGCTGCTTCAGCCGCCACCACCGGAGCGCAAATCACTAAGTCGCCCAGTAGCGGCAGCTCGATGCCAGGAGGGCACTGAAACGGAAAGCTCAGCACATTGGTGGGTTTATCTTTGCTGCGATAATCAAAATTCAGCTGTTGGCTCTCGCTATTATCAACAATCCGCACGGTAACTTCAGCCTCTGCCTGAAAAGGCAATATGGCCGCTTCCAGCCACTGCTGAACCTGTTCTTCGCTAGGTAAATTGTCTGCTGTGCTGGCCAGCTGTAAATCGAGAATAATTGCCATTATTGGCCTTTAGCTGCGTTATCTGCTGCCGCTTTGGCGGCTTCAAAGGCTTCATAAGCCATAACAATGCGCTGTACTATCGGGTGGCGCACCACGTCTTTGGCGGTAAAATGATTAAAGCTGATTTCGTCTACTTCGCTCAGTACATCAATGGCATGTTTTAAACCGGAATACTGGCCGCGTGGTAAATCTACCTGGGTAATATCACCGGTGATCACAGCCTTGGAGCTAAAACCAATACGGGTTAAAAACATTTTCATTTGTTCAACCGTGGTGTTCTGGCTTTCATCGAGAATAATAAAGGCGTCGTTCAGTGTGCGGCCGCGCATATAAGCCAGCGGTGCAATTTCGATAATGCCGCGCTCAAGGTATTTTTCAACCTTTTCAAAGCCGAGCATTTCAAACAGGGCGTCGTACAAAGGGCGCAGGTACGGGTCGACTTTTTGTGCTAAGTCGCCGGGTAAAAAGCCCAGTTTTTCACCGGCTTCTACCGCCGGGCGCGTTAATACAATGCGCCGCACCAGATTACGTTCCAGCGCGTCTACCGCACAGGCTACGGCTAAATAGGTTTTACCGGTACCGGCCGGGCCAATACCAAAACAGACATCATGTTTAAGCACATTGCCAACATAAGCCGCCTGGTTCGGGTTGCGCGGTTTGATCAGGCCTTTTTTGGTTTTCAGGCTAAAATCACGTGGTTCGCCGTCGTCTTGCTGGTACTGAATGTCGTAGTTTTCGCTGATCAGCAAATGCACCTGCTCAGGCGTTAACTCGGCAGTTGGCAAAGCCGTGGCAGCATACAACTGCTGCAGTACATCCAACGCCGCGGCAACATTGTCGGCCGGGCCAGCTATTTTTAGCTGGTTGTCGCGCTGGCTGATCTCAACCAGCAAACGGCGTTCAACGTGTTTTAAATTATCGTCAAAGGGGCCACATAACAGCGTTAACCGCCGGTTGTCAGCACCTTCCAGCGTTAAATCTGCAGTATGTAAAGTTGTGCTCAAATGCCTGCCTCAGTGTAAAAGGGGGCATTAATGCCCCCGGATCAGTTAAGGTGTAAAAGTGGTTACGCCAAGTACGTCTGCTACCGGCACGGCTTTTTGCCGCGCCAGAATTTGCTGCGGTGCTATTTCACGGCGCAAGCCCATATCCTGCTCTGTACGGATTAGCGTACCACGCAATGAATTACTGAATACATCAGTAATTTTCACATCGACAAAACAGCCTATCATGTCTGGCGAGCCTTCAAAATTAACCACCCGGTTATTTTCGGTGCGCCCGGTCAGTTCCATAATATCTTTTTTCGACGGCCCTTCTACCAGAATACGCTGCTCGGTACCGAGCATGCCTCGGGCAATTTTCAGCGCCTGCTGGTTGATACGATCCTGCAAGATATACAGCCGCTGTTTTTTTGCGTCTTCGCTGACATCATCCGGCAAATCTGCTGCGGGTGTGCCCGGGCGTGCGCTGTAGATAAAACTGAAGCTCATATCAAAATTGATTGCAGCAATTAAATCCATGGTGGCCTGGAAATCAGCATCGTCTTCACCGGGGAAGCCGATAATAAAATCAGACGACATGCTTAAATTCGGCCGGATTTTCTTCAGCTTACGAATTTGCGATTTATATTCCAGCGCGGTATGGCCGCGTTTCATCAGGTTTAAAATGCGGTCAGAGCCGCTTTGTACCGGCAGGTGCAGGTGATCAACCAGCTCGGGTACGTCGCGGTATACTTCGATAATATCGTCGGTAAATTCTACCGGGTGTGAGGTGGTGTAACGAATACGGTCAATGCCGTCAATCGCGGCGACTAAACGCAGCAATTCGGAGAAATGACAGATAGTGCCGTCGAATTTTTCACCGCGGTAGCCGTTAACATTCTGCCCCAGCAGGTTAACTTCGCGCACGCCTTGTTCGGCTAGCTGGGCAATTTCGAATAATACATCATCCAGCGGCCGGCTGACTTCTTCACCGCGGGTGTAAGGCACCACGCAAAAAGTACAGTATTTTGAGCAGCCTTCCATTACCGAAACAAAGGCGGTTGGGCCATCGGCTTTGGGCTCGGGCAGGCGGTCGAATTTTTCTATCTCCGGAAAGGAGACATCGACTACCGGTGATTTATTACCGCGTACGGCGTTGATCATCTCCGGCAGGCGGTGCAGGGTTTGCGGGCCAAACACGATATCAACATAGGGCGCGCGCTCACGAATGGCCGCGCCTTCCTGCGAGGCAACACAGCCGCCCACGCCGATGACTAAATTCGGATTTTTTTCCTTAAGCGGACGCCAGCGCCCCAGCTGATGGAATACTTTCTCCTGCGCTTTTTCACGGATAGAACAGGTGTTCAGCAGAATTACATCTGCGTCTTCTGCCTCTTCGGTCAGTGTAAAGCCATGAGTGGCATCCAGCAGGTCGGCCATTTTCGATGAGTCGTATTCGTTCATCTGGCAGCCCCAGGTTTTAATGTGCAGTTTTTTGCCCATTGTGCGTTGTTACCTGTATTGTCACTTGGAAAAAAGGGAGCGTATTTTAGCCTGTTCGGGCCCGCGTTGCCAGCGCTTGCTTAAAATGGCTGAATGCAGCGAATTGAATAAAGCATGGACCGGTGTGCTCTAAGTCAACCGTTGAAGGCATGGATGCCTGAGTCGAGCCCCCATGGAAGGGTTTACGGCGCGTTGACGTGGGCAGACCGGTCTATGCGGAATCTGCTACGGACGAACAGCTGCTACAGTAATCTTTGCCGTGTAGTGATATAACCGGCGTAGAAAATAACTAATACACCGGCAAACCAGGCCATGGTTACCGGCTCCTGCCAGAACAAATAACCAAACAAACCGGCAAAAATTACGCTGCTGTAAGTCCACATGCCAATATCACTGGCTGGCGCCACGGCGTAAGCGCGCGTCATCGCTAACTGACCAATGGCTGCCAGTACACCCATACCAATAAAAGCCAGCCATACCTCATTGTTGAGTGGCTGCCAGTAAAATGGCAGCGGTACCGCAGATAAAATGGCGGTAAGCAGCGAAAAGTAAAACACAATACGCACCGCAGGCTCGGTATCGGACATATAACGGATAGTGGTTTTGGTAACAGCCACCAACACAGCAGATACCAGCGCTACCAGCATAATGGCATCAACAGTGCCAGCGGTGCCGGGTAGTGCCAGCATTACGCCAACAAAACCCAGTGCTATGGCAAACAGTGTCAGGCGGCTGGGGCGCTCTTTTAACCAGAATCTGGCGATAATGGGCACAATAAACGGGGAGAGCAGCAGCACCAGCATGCCTTGCGCCAGCGGCAAACGCGCCAGCACATAGAAAAAGCAGTACATCGAGATAAGCCCGGTTAACGCGCGGCTAAGGTGCAGGTACCAGCGCTGGGTTTTTAGCAGACTAAAGCCGTGCTTGTATAAGAATGGCAACATCAGCAGCAAGGCGAAAAAGTTGCGGAAAAATACCACCTGCACTTCTGAAGCGGTGCCGCTGGTAAATTTAACTACAGCGCCAATACCAGCGAAGCAGGCTTCGGCCAGCAGCAGTAGTAAGGCTCCTTTGGCTAACGGCGACAATATGGCAGCCTGAAGTTTAATGAATAAGGCCGCTTAGTATATCAGAGCTACGCTGGTCATCAGCAGGCACTGGCAGAATATATCGCAATCTGGCAGCAGCCTGGCGTTTGTTACAGTTCGGTTTGTAAAAATGCCGGCATATCTGCTGCAGGCATGGGTTTGGCGAATAGATAACCCTGGATCAGGTAGCATTGACGGCGGTTGAAAAACGCCAGTTGTTGCTCGGTTTCTACGCCTTCTGCCACACAATACATGCCCAGGCTGTTGGCCATACTGAGCATGGCTTCAATAATGGTTTCATCGCTGCTGTCGATGCCGATATCCTGTACAAAGCTGCGGTCAATTTTAATGCCGTCAATCGGCAGCTCTTTTAAATATTTCAGTGACGAGTAGCCGGTGCCAAAGTCATCCAGTGCCAGTTGTACGCCCAGCTCGCTAAGCGCCTGCATGGTATCAATAGCACTTTGATGGTCGCGCATCAGCGCACTTTCGGTAACTTCAAACCGCAGGCAATTGGCTGGCACCTGATATTTTTGCAACAAAAACCGGGTATGTTCTACCAGTGCCGGTTGCTCCAGATGCTGGGTAGATAAATTAACAGACAAATACAGCTGATAGCCGTCCTGATGCCACTGGCGTAAGTCGCTCAGTGCTCTTTCCAGTAACTGATGCGTCATATTAATAATAAGCCGCAGTTCTTCAGCCAGCGGAATAAACTCTGCCGGAGAAATTAACCCTTCACTGCTTTGCCAGCGGATCAATACTTCAGCCCCCACTACCTGACGGGTCTGGCTATTAACGATGGGCTGATAAAAGTTAATAAATTCATCATTTTTCAGTGCTTTTCGTAAGCGTGTTTCCCGGGCCAGCCGCATATGGGCTTTTTCGTTCATTTCGGCGGTAAAAAACTGGAAGTTGTTACGCCCGGCTTCTTTGGCATGGTACATCGCCACATCGGCATGCTTTAGCAGCTCAATGGCATTAATGGCATCGTCTGGATATATGGCTATACCAATACTGGGTGACACGCCAACGGTATGGGTGCCCAGCTGCATGGGCTCACTGACAACAGTCAGCATTTTGCGGGCAACATGGCTGATATTATCTGTAGTTTTATAGCCTTCAAGCAGCACAATAAACTCGTCACCACCCAGGCGGGCTACGGTGTCGCTGTCGCGCAGGGTAAGGGTTAAGCGTCGTGCCACTTCTTTTAATAATAAATCGCCGACATCATGGCCGAGCGAGTCATTAATCTGTTTAAATTTGTCCAGATCAATAAAGCACAGCGCCAGGGATCGCTTGTCACGCTTGGCCTGGTCAATACCGTGATATATACGGTCCATTAATAAAGCCCGGTTGGGCAGGCCGGTCAGGGCATCATAATTGGCCAGGTAACGCAGTTCATCTTCGGCTATTTTCTGGGCGGTGATATCGGTAAACACCAGTACGAAAAATGCCAGTTCATGCTGCTCGCCAATGGCACTAACGTTAATCAGTGTCGGGCGTTCACGGCCATCGGGAGTAATAACCAACTCTTCACCTTGCCAGTGCTGGCCCGGTTTCATTTCTTTTAGCAGCCGGGTGTAAAAACGCCGCCGTACCAAACTAATGCCCAGATGGTGGGTGCGGGGTTGGTCAAGGTATTGCTCCACGCTGCCAAAAGCATCAGCAAAAGACTGATTTGCCGCTATGACCCGCTGGCTGTTGTCCAGAATAACCACCCAATCGCGGGTTTGCTGGAAGGCTTCGCCAAATAACCGGGCTTTTTCCTGATTGGCGCGGGTTTCGGTGATGTTACTAAAGGTGCCTATTACTTTGCTTACGCTGTTATCGATGTCATGTTCAGTGGCTTTACCCAGATCACGAAACCACAACCAGTTACCGCTTTGGTGTTGCATACGGTAGGTAAAATCAAAGCCTTGCTCGGGCTGCTGTAAAAAGCGGGCCCACTGGGTGCTGAAGCCATCTCTGTCGTCAGGATGGATCAGGCTTTGGTGCTGCTGCAGTGTCAGCGGGTTCATACTTTCGTTGTAACCGAGCATGCTATGAATGCGGGACGCAAACAGCAGGTTAGTGTCGGCTTGCCATTCCCAGGCACCGCTGTTTACCGATGCCAAAGCTTGCTTTAAGCGCTGCTCACTTAGCAGGGCTTTATTATGTATGCTGCGCAGCAGCGCATGCTGATGGCGGCGCAGCCGGTAAACTTTATACATCAGTAGTGTCAGCAGGGCGGCGTAACTTAGCAATGCCCAGCCAGATAGCCAGAACGCGGGTTTTATGTGTAAATGAATTTTTGCCGGTGCGCTTTCAGTGCCGCTTTCGGGAGAAATAGCCACTACGTTAAAGGTGTAATCGCCACTGCTTAGCTGCGGAAAAATAACGCTGTTGCCGCGCTGGGGCGGGTAATTGATATTTTGTTTGCCTTCCAGCCAGTAGCGATAACGCATTTTATGCTGGTTGCTGAAATTCATCGCGCTAAATTGCAGCGTGATGCCAAGATCTTTATGCGACAAGGTAAAATGCCGCTCATTTAAGTTGGTATTTACCGGCTTAAAATTGCCAGACAGTAAACTGAGGCTGGTAATAATAACGCTTGGCTCGGCGCTTTGTTCCTGTAGCCGTGCCGGATCTACCAGTGTTACACCGCGCATGCTGCCAAAGGCCAGCCGGCCGTCAGCAAGTGTGGTAACTGCGCCGCCATTATATTCATGGGTATAAATACCATCATCGCGGGTAAAAAACTCAATTTGCAAAGTATTAGTATCAAGCCGGGCCAGACCATAGTGGCTGGAAAACCAGATATCATCATGTGCATCCAGTTGCAGGTTGTACACCGCATCTGATAGCAAGGTGTCGTCTACACTATAAAAATGCAATAGCTCCAGTGTGTCTGTGGCAAAACCTAACAAACCTATGCCTGACATACTGATCCACAACCGGCCTTGTTTATCCTGCTGCATCGAGTTGGCAATACGGCCCAGCATAGGTTGGTAACCTGGCGCTTGGTAGATCAGACGCTGGCTGTTCGTTTGTGGCTGCCACAGCCAGATTTCATCCGGTTTTGCCACCAGCAACCCCATGTTTTTGCCGGTGTAAACGCCCAAAATTGTGCCGCTGCTGTTACCGGATGCACTGAAATCCTTGCTAATGTCTTCAACTAAGTCTGTAGCCGGTGTGTAGCGCATAAGTTTGGTATCGTAAAAGAAATACCACTGCTGCTGATACAGAAAATAACTGCTGTTTCTGGCGTTTAGATAATGTTTGTCACTTTCTTTGACATTGGGGGGTATTTGCAGGCTGGCGGTGGCGGTATCAAACAAACGCAGGCCGTTGGCGTTCACCAGCCACAGGTTGTGGTTATCTGCCGGGTAAATAGCGTAAATGGTGCCGTCATGCTGAATGGCTTTGGGGTCCGGGTTTACTAAATAGCTGGTGTTTGTGCCGTTACTTAGCTGATTTTTATTCAGACCATTAGCAGTGCCTATCCACAGTGTCTGGCTGTCGCTGGCCAGCAGGCTATAAACCACATTACTGCTAAGCGTGGTGTTATCGTTATCAGTGCGGACAATCTGGCTAAAGGCCTGGCTGCGTGGGTGCCAGTAATAGGCGCCATTGTCACGCGAGGCCAGCCAGTAGCCACCGGCTTTATCGGCCACAATGTCAATAATAGTGTTTTCAAATAAGCCCAGATTGGCATCACTGAAGCGCAGCACAAATTCAGTGCTTTGCCGTTGCGGATAAAAGCGGTACAGACCGCGCTCTGTGGGTATCAGGGCGTGGTCATCAATCCACTTTAATTGCCAGATATTCAGCGAGGCAAGCTCAGTTTTAGCCTGATAGGGCGTTTGGTGCTGCAAATACGCCAGCATATCGTCAAGGTTAATGCTGTACAGGCCATCGACAGTGCCTATCCACAAACGGTTATGCTTAATACTCAGCACTTTGCTGTGTAGCTGGTCATCTGACACTATACTGCTGTCTACATAAGGCAGGTGCAGGTGCTGGTTATTGCTAAGGTTAACGGCAATAACACCGTTAAACGCGGCTATCAGTGCATAGCCCTGATAATATTCAATATTGCGCAGCCAGCCGTTGCTATAACCCGCGTCACGGATATCAAACAGTTTTTCATGGCTGCCATCAGTTAACGACAAACGAAATACCGCGTGATTGGTGCTCAGCAATAAGCTATCACTGTTGTATGACGCTATACCGGAGATAAAAGTGCTGTTTGTCTGGTCGTTCTGCTGGCGTAAACTACCCACCAGTTCGATATAACCACTGGCGCGGTTAAAACGGTATAGATCGCCGGTGGCGGTGGCGGCGAAAATACTGCCGCTGTTATCCTGCAATAAACGGGTAAATGAAATTTCTTTTAAACTGGCAAGTGCTGTACCTACCTGCACCACATGATTACTGTCAAAACGGTTAAGGCCACCCTCGGTAGCCAGCCAGAGAAAGCCTTCCTGATCCAGCAGCAAATCGTTAACTGAACCCTGTGTCAGCCCCTGATCCGGTGTCAGTGGGCGCAATAGCGGGGCCGCAGCTAAGTTGAACACAGCCAACATCAGAAACAGGGCTGCAATACGCATCAAAGGCTGCACAAAATTCACTGAAACTCCCGTTCACTGTAGCGTGATTATTATTATTGCTGCTACATCTGCATTGTTGTGCAGAACATATACTGAGAGTGAATAGCTTGTCCAGTTTTCTGACGACAGCACCAGTTATCGTTGCTATTTCAACCAAAGCAGTGCCAATTGCACTAAGGTTACGCTTAGTGCCAGCAGCATAAAATACAGCTGAACAAAATGCACCACCCGCACGGCGTTGCCAATATCCTGCCAGGCGGGATCGCGCTGATACGGTATACGGCTGCGCAGCAGTTTAGTATTGCCATAATAAGCCGGGCCGCCAAGATTACAGCGCACTGCTACGCTGGTGCAACATAGCAGTAAAAAAGACAGAGGGTTAATGTTAAGCCGTGGTATCTGGCGAATTTGCTTATAGCAGCGGCTGATACCATGCTGCAAAGCCAGAATAACACTGCTAATTAGCAGCGCCGGGGCTGCAGTAATAGTAGCCAGCCAGGCAGCGGGCACGCCAAAGTGAGTGTTTAACGGCAGTTTACTATTCCATTGCTGGGCCAACTCCTGTAACAGCCGGTATGCCAGTGCGGCAATACCACCGCCAACTAAAAACCAGCAGCACACACCCAGCATCAATTTAGTATTACGCAGTACTGTGCTTTCCAGCATGGCTTTACTAATACCCATTGCTGTCAGGCGGCTGGTGTCGCGCAGCACGAGTTTTGTCGCTTGCTCTTTTGCCAGCATTAGCTGGCCGCGTTTGAGGCTATCGCTAACGCTAAGAATGTGTTTACGCTGTTGTTGCCAGTCCAGGCTGATATACAGCAGCAGGGCATCCAGCAGTTGTGGCAGCTCAGAGAACTGATACAGGCTGTAGCATAGCAATAAGGGCGGCGCTGTGGCGACAATCACGGCCAGGTTACCGGAGATCAGCTGCTGCTGTGGCGGCCGGTTAGGATCAGGATGGACTTTTTTTGCCAGCTGCCGGGCATAATAACGGAACAGTGTTAACGGATGATAGGCCGCAGGCAAGCTAAACCAGTTAGCTGCCAGCACAACGGCTAGCAGCATTAATGGCGCAAACCAAAGCCCTGTTGGCAGCACGTTACAGGCTTACACCGGCCAGGCTGCTAATCAGTTCAGCAACCATGGCTGAACTGTTTTTTGACGCTACCTCCAGATAGGCTTCGAAAGATTGCGGCGATTCTTTACCGGCAATATCGCTTAAGCTTCTGATCACCACAAAAGGTGTATGCAGCATATGACACACCTGAGCAATAGCGGCGCCTTCCATTTCAACTGCCAGCATGGTTGGGAACTGCTGACGGATAACAGCTATGCGCGCCGGATCACAGATAAAGCTGTCGCCGGTAGCAATAAGCCCTTGTTTGGTTTTGCAATAACCCAGTAATGTAATACTTTGCTCGGCAGCAGCTACCAGAGCCGGGTGGGGTATATAAGCGGCGGGCATTTGTGGCACCTGGCCTATTTCATAGCCAAAGGCGGTAACGTCAACATCATGGTGGCGTACTTCGGTGCTGATAACGACATCACCCACACTTAATTGCGGGTCAAAACCACCGGCTGAACCGGTATTAATAACGGCGTCGGGTTTAAAATGCTGGATCATTAAAGTCGTGGCAACTGCAGCGGCGACTTTACCGATACCGGATTGCACCAGCACAACAGCTACGCCATTGAGGCGGCCGCTGTAAAATACGTAAGAACCCAACTCGGTGGTTTCTACATCAACGATTTGCTGGCGCAACAGTGCCACTTCCGGCTCCATGGCGCCGATAATACCGATTAATTGCATGCTGCAGTCTCTGTCATTACAAAGGCGTTAGTATAAAACGCCGGGCTGACAAAATCCCGCTTTTCATTAGCTAAAGCGTTGTTTAAACGCTTTACCGGGCCAGCTCAATGGTGTTTGCCGCTTTATTGTCGGTCAGGCGGCCTTGCTGATAATCACTGATGGCCTGTTCAATTTCGGCCATAGAGTTCATTACAAAAGGGCCATACTGCACTATCGGCTCGCCAATAGGTGCGGCTGCCAGTACTAATACACGGCAATCGTGCTCGGCATACAAGGTTAGTGCTGTGCCGTTGGTTAGCACACCGGCATGGTGCTCGGGCACTTTGCGCTGCTCTTTATCATCTGCCACTTTAATATCGCCGGCATAGGGGTAAACAAAAGCACTGTGAGTCAGCGCCAGCTGCAGCGTTATGGTCTGCCCGGCTGTCAGGTGTAAATCATAATACTGCGGCTCGGTAGTTAAGCCCTGTATCGGCCCGCTTTGCTGGATATCAGCGGTTTGCAAGGTGCCGGCAATCACTTTGGCTGTGCCCTGCGCTAATGTTATCTGTGGGATCAATTCCGGGCTGATATCAACATAAGCCGCGGGTTTCATTTTTTCTGCTGCGGGCAAGTTTAGCCATAACTGAAAACCCTGCATTAAGCCGGCGTCTTGTTGTGGCATTTCTGAGTGGATAATACCGCGCCCTGCAGTCATCCATTGTACACCACCGCTTTTAAGATGGCCCTGATTACCCAGATGATCCTCATGCAACATGTGGCCTGACAGCATATAGGTTACTGTTTCAAAACCACGGTGAGGGTGCGGTGGGAAGCCTTTAATATAATCTCCGGCCTGGTCTGAGCCGAAAAAATCCAGCATCAGAAACGGGTCCAGCCGGGTATGCTGGTTTTGCCCCAGGCTGCGCTTAATTTTTACCCCGGCGCCATCTGATGCCTGGATTGCAGGGATCAGGCGTTGCACTGTGCGTGTAGTCATTATGGTTTCTCCAGAAATAATGCTTACTATTAAAGCTTAGCGTTAATGGAAAGAAAATTACATTATTCACCACTAAGCATTCTAAAAATTAGAATGTTTGGGCCGGGCTGGTGGGTTCAGCCAGCGTTAAGACGCTGAGGCTAAGCTGGGCCTTAATAAAAATAAGTCTCACGTTGCAATTAAGTGTGACTCAGTGTGAGAAACCTAGGAGTATAAGATGAAAAAATTAATCGTATCAGCAAGTATCATTGCCGCAGTTTTTGCCGCCGGTGCCCAGGCTAACATCAAATGGGATTATGTCGGTGCAGGCTATACTGATATTGGCCCGGATGGCCCTTATGTTGAAGCTTCATACCGCCTGGACAGAAACTGGGTGCTGGACGCCGAGTTTGCCCGCGTATCGCAAGGGCCGTTTGATGCTAACATGCTGAAGGTGGGTGTAAATTACTTAACCGGTTTTAAACTGGATTTTTCACCTAATACCCAAACTTATATTTTGGCCGGTTTCCAGAATGCATCTGGTGATGCAGATGACTCTGGTGGTTATGGTGGTGTGGGTGTACGTCACCCATTAACACCGCAGGTAGAACTTTACTCTGAAGCCACTTATCACTCTATTGGCGATAATTACGGCAGTTTTGCCGGTGGTATCGCTTATCACCTAAGCCCGGACTGGGCCATTCGCAGCAATGTGGCGCTAAACAGCGGCGACACTAAAAACGAATTCCGTTTCGGTGTATCTTACCAGTTCTGATCTGCTGCTGGTTTTTACTGCACAGCCGTTTAACTGAACAGCGCCTTTTGGCGCTGTTCGTGTTTTAGCAGCCAGGCTTTTTTATCCAGCCCACCGGCATAACCGGTTAAAGTGCCGTTGGCTCCTATTACACGATGGCACGGCACCACTATCGCAATAGGGTTGCGGCCATTAGCTGCACCTACTGCTCTTACTGCTTTGACATTGCTGATGCCGCGGGCAATATCGGCATAGCTGCAGGTGTGGCCAAAAGGTATAGCACATAGCGCTTGCCATACCTGCTGCTGAAATACCGTACCACTGGCTGCCAGCGGTAAGCTGAAATGGCTTAACGTACCGGCAAAATAGGCGCTGAGCTGCTGCGCGGCCAAAGTGGTAAGCGCAGAAGGTTGTTCAGCTGTCTGGCGTGTTGTCACAAAGCTGATAGCACTGATACCGCTGGCGCTGGCTAAAATCTGTACCGGCCCTAACGGACTGTCGATATATTGACTAAACATATTATTCTCCGGGACTAAACCATAACTGAAAGGTGGCATAGCTGCGCCAGGGCGCCAGGCTACTGGTATCAGTGGCGGCATTACCATTACGGGCCAGCGCTTTTTGCACACCAAGATCGCCGGCCAGCCAGATATCACTGGCAGATAAACCGCGCAGGCAGGCGTAGTTTACCGTCCAGGGGCCGATGCCTTTAATGCTGAGCCATTGCTGCGGTGATGCATCAGGCGTTGCCATCACAAAGTGCGCCAGGGCTTTTAGGGTATCGCGCCGCGCTTGTGGCACTTTTATCATTTCCAGATTGCTTTGCGCTACAGCCTGGGGGGTAGGGAACAGTTTTTTGTCACCGGCTACCGGCTCAGCCAGCGCCTGTACCAAACGGTTGAGCTGGGTGCGGGCGCCGGCAACACTGACTTGCTGCCCCAGTATGGCCCTGACACCCGCTTCCCAGCTGCACCATAAACCGGGAATACGCAGGCCGCTGATCATGCCGTTGCTAAATAAGGCATGCTGCTGCAGCTGGTGCTCTATCTGCAGCATATTGGCATCCAGATCCAGCAGGCGGCGTAGTTGCTGCACCAGACTAAACAGCCCTTGTTTAGCAGGCCAGTGCAGGCTCAGCTGTAAACTGCTGTCCGTTTTCGGCGTGACTTCAAACCAGCCTGCGCTCTGCTGATAGCTGAACGTGCGGCCATAGCTTTGCTGATGTACCCAATCGATACCATCCAGCGTGCGCGCCTGCCAGAACTGCAGCATAGTGTGCCAGGCCAGTGGCGGGCGGTAACTCAGTTCAAGTTTGATCAGCTCTGGCTCAGGGCTGTCATGGCGCCGGCGAATAGCGCCGGGGCTAAGTTGTAGTTGTTGTTTAAAGGCATCGTTAAAGCGCCGGACACTGTTAAAACCGGCCTGATAAGCAATGGCACTGACAGGCAGAGCTGTTTCATGCAGCAGTTTTTTGGCAAATAACACTTGCTGCGTAATGGCATATTGTTTTGGCGCCAGCCCCAGTTGCTGCTGAAACATTTTACGCAGGTAACGCTCACTGATGCCAAGCCGTTCTGCCAGTTGGGTCTGGTTTTGTTGCTGCAATGCGCCGGCATCAATCAGTTTTAAGGCGCGTTGTAAGGTCGTATCTGTACCTTGCCAGGCGGCAGAGCCAGGCGCACTGTCTGGCCGGCAACGCAGACATGGCCGGTAGCCGGCTGCGCAGGCAGCTGCTGATGAAAAATAATAGCTAACCTGGGCTTCGGCCGGTGCTTTTGCCGGGCAAATAGGGCGGCAATAAATACCGGTGCTTTTTACGGCAGTAAAAAACAGGCCATCAAAGCGGGCATCTCTTGCCAGACGAGCCTGCTGGCAGATATCGGTGCTTAACATAACGTGGTCCGGCTTACGGATAATGGCCAGAGTATATCAGGCAATAACCGTGACGTTAGCCGGATCCGGTACTCAATAGTAAAGATGTGTTACTTCGTTATTTGTGTTGTTGCTAAGCTTAAAGGCAACGCTTAGTATCAGCAGATTACTGCAGGCCTGCGTGGCCATAACGAACAGGAGTTCCTATGCTAGAGCATTTTTTTATTCAGCTGAGTACTGAACCCGACAGTATCAGTTTCGAGCAAAGTATTGCACTTATCGATGCATTGTATCAGTTTACGCCGGTAGCCTTTAAAAATGGCGAGTTACACAACGCTGCCGGTGAAAACAACGGTTCGTGCAAAATATTGGCTTTTGGTTTGCTGCACCAGTTGTCGGCACCGCAAACGTTATTTTTATTTGGCGATTACTACCGCACTGTACTGGATACCCCCAAAGGCACAGATCATCAGAATATCCGTAACTTTATCCGTACCGGCTGGGATGGTGTGGCGTTTGCAGCGCCAGCGTTAAGCGCTAAAGCGGAGTGAGTAGGTTTCTGATGCTGCTGCGCTTTTACAGCGACGGGCATAGATGACGGTTTAGTATGTGATAAATGCAGATCTACAAGTACCGCCATAGCTTTACAGGCCAGCGTCTACCGCCGAAAACACCCTTGCACTGAGAAAATCGACCAGGGCCCGTACTTTGGGCGACGGATGTTTACTTGCCGGCCACAAGATATGAAAGACGCCGGTACGGTGCACGTAGTCGGCCAGAATTGGCTGCAACAGTCCTTTGCTGAGTGGCTCACGGATAGCAAAATCCGGCAAGTATGCGATCCCCAGGCCCTGTAGCGCAAAGCACAAACGGGTTTCTATATTGTTGCAAATCATAGAGGTGGGAAGCTGTAGTTTAGCTTCATCAAGTGGCTGCTTCAGCGCCCAGGTTTCCAGCTTACCACTGTTGGGAAAACGGAAATGCAAACAGCTGTGCTGCAACAAATCAGCCGGAGTTTGTGGCGTGCCCCGTTGCGCCAGATAAGCAGGCGAAGCCACCAGTTTCATTTGAAAGCGGCCTAAACGCCGGGCTGACAAGCGCGAATCTTCCGGCTCGCCGGTGCGCACTACCGCATCGAAACCTTCTTCAATAACGTCCACCAAGCGGTCGGTAAAATCCAGATCCAGTTCGATATCCGGGTATGCACGCATAAACTCACCCAGTACGGGCAACACCAACGAACTGACCAGCGGCAGGCTTACACGCAGGCGGCCGCGCGGAGCCCCTGTAGCCTGCGATAGCTCCAGTTCAGCCGCTTCAATCTCGGCTAAGATACGCCGGCTACGCTCCAGAAATAGCGTCCCCTCGGCGGTTAGTGTGACACTGCGGGTACTGCGGTGAAACAGGCGCACCCCCAGTTTTTCTTCCAGCCGTACCACGCTCTTACCCACAGCAGAGGCCGATATGCCCAGCTCGCGACCAGCACCAACGAAGCTGCGCTGTTCGGCTACCTGCACAAACACCATAAAGCCATTCAAGCTGTCCACGTTACCTCCGGTTTACCCTTCAATTGCGGACAAAAAGCTCCGCAGATAAAGGAACTATACCCTACTTTTTCTTTAATATAAGGCTTTATATGATCATGGCACAACCAATCAATAAAGGACTTTGCTATGACAACCAACACCTTTCCCCTGCCTCGAAGCTTAGCACCCATACCGATGTCATCCCGCATCCAAAGCGTTATCGGGCAAGCATTGCATGAGCAACGATTAGTGGGGGCTGTGGTACTGGTAGCCCGAAACGGCGAGCTTATTTATCAGCAGGCAGCAGGTTATGCCGACCGGGAGAGTGGGCGGCCGATGGCGTTGGATACGGTTTTTCGTCTGGCCTCGGTGAGTAAACCCATTGTCTCTGCTGCCGCGCTGGTATTGGTAGCACAAGGTCGACTAGAGCTGGACGAAAACATTGACACCTGGCTGCCTGATTTTCAGCCAAGGCTGGCCGATGGCCGTCTGGCGCGGATCACCGCTCGGCAGTTGCTTAGCCATACGGCCGGCTTGGGTTATCGTTTTTTCGAGGCCGACGAAAACAGCCCCTATGCGTTGGCGGGTGTATCGGATGGTATGGATGCATCAGGTATTAGTCTGCAGGAAAACCTTAAACGCATCGCCAGTGTGCCGCTGTTGTATGAGCCGGGCACAGCCTGGGGCTATTCGCTGGCGACTGATGTACTGGGTGCATTGATTGAGCGCGTTTATGACGCCCCGCTCAACGTAGCAGTGCAGCAGTTAGTGACAGGCCCATTAGGTATGAACGATACCGGTTTCGTCGCACGTGATCCGCGGCGCATGGCCACTGCTTATGTCAATAGTACATCGCAGCCACATCAATTGGCGGAAGGGGAAATAGTCTCACCTTTTGAGGGGGCAATTGGCATTAAATACAGCCCGGCTCGCATCTTCGATATACAGTCTTTTCCATCTGGTGGCGCGGGTATGGCGGGTACAGCCGGGGATTTCCTACGCCTGTTGGAAGCCCTGCGTCAAGAAGGCGGCGGGCTGCTACCCAATAAGCTGGTGGCAGAAATGGCGCGGGATCAAATCGGTGGATTGGCGCTGCCTGATTCGCCGGGCTTTGGTTTTGGTTTGGGGTTCTCGGTGTTGCGCGACCCAAGACTTGCTGGTTCGCCTGAGTCAGCAGGCACATGGCGCTGGGGCGGTGCTTACGGCCATTCCTGGTTTGTAGATCCGGCCCAGGGGCTTAGCGTGGTGGCTTTTACCAATACCCTGTATGAGGGCATGTCTGGCCGCTTCGTTACTGAGCTACGTGATGCCGTGTATGGTGCGCCGGAGGTGCAGCGATGAAATCCACTACACCAGATCGTCTGCCACTGGCCGCACTGCTGGCGCTGGCCTTAGCGGGTTTTGTAACCATACTGACCGAGGCGTTACCCGCGGGTCTTTTACCACAAATTGGCACAGGATTAGGCGTTTCAGAAGCGCTTGCTGGTCAGCTGGTAACTATTTATGCCATTGGCTCTTTGCTGGCGGCTATTCCGCTGATGACAATTACACAAGGTTTGCGGCGCCGGCCTTTGTTGCTGGCAGCCATCGTCGGTTTTGCTATTGCCAATACGGTTACAACGTTTTCCACCAGTTACACCCTGACTATGGTGGCCCGCTTTCTGGCCGGTGTAGCGGCAGGGTTGTTGTGGGCTTTACTGGCCGGCTACGCCAGCCGCATGGTGCCTGAGCACCTTAAGGGCCGTGCTATTGCAATAGCGATGGTTGGCACACCGCTGGCGTTGTCGTTAGGTGTTCCGGCCGGAACCTTGCTTGGCAATCTGCTTGGATGGCGGGTCTGTTTCGCAATGATGAGCCTGTTAGCGTTGATGCTGATTGTGTGGGTTCGGCTGAAGGTGCCGGACTTTGCTGGCCAAGCCACGGGTAAACGATTGTCGCTTGGGCGGGTATTTACGCTGCCGGGTATTCGCCCGGTGCTGTTTGTGGTGCTGGCCTTTGTGCTCGCACACAACATTCTTTACACCTACATCGCCCCGTTTTTGTCGGCTGCCAAAATGGCCGAGCGAACCGATCTGGTTTTGCTGGTATTTGGCATTACAGCATTGTTTGGCATCTGGATTATTGGTGTGTTGATTGATCGCTATTTGCGTGCTCTGACCATTGCCAGCATAGCGCTGTTTGCCCTGGCAGCACTGGTGCTGGGCCTTGCTGGCGATATACCCGTGGCAGTTTATAGCGCAGTGGCGGCCTGGGGGCTGGCATTTGGTGGCGCTGCAACCTTATTCCAGACCGCGCTCGCCAAATCAGCAGGGCCCGCAGCAGATGTTGCGCAGTCTATGCTGGTTACCGCCTGGAATCTGGCTATCGCAGGTGGTGGCATAGTCGGTGGGGTATTGCTTGAGCAACTGGGTGTCAGCTCGTTCTCACCGGCTTTACTTATATTGCTGGTGGCAGCACTAATCGTTGTGTGGGCAGCGGGAATACACGGCCTGGCGAGGCGTATCAAGTTATCGGGTTAAGGAAACTAGTGTTTCCCATCAGGCGAGAGTTTACGAACCATAGTATCCCGCCATTTGAGAACCTGGTTTTCTCGAGACCGTAATTCAAGCCGTGTTACAGGTTTGCCAGTCTGAGTTTCGAGCAACACTGAGTGTTGTTCACCAGGCTGGTACAGGTTCGCTTCGCCCCATTGACGCAAAGCGACAATTACAGGAAAAAGCCCACGCCCCATCTCTGTTAAAACATATTCCTGATAGGCAGTGCCATCAGAGGCTGGTGCAGTTTCCAACACTCCATGCTCCACCAGCTCCTGCAACCGGGCAGTCAACATGCTGCGGGCAATACCGAGATTCTTCTGCAGCGCACTGAAGCGGTTTATGCCATCGAAGGCATCGCGTATGATCAGCAGCGACCACCAGTCACCTATCACATCTAGCGAACGTGCCACAGGGCATTCAGCCTTACTTAAGTTCTTGCGCTTCATTCAGTTATCCTTTCTGGTTCACCTGACTGCCTCATTATACGGTGCTTTACCACCCCGGCAAATTAAGTCTTAAAATAAGACTAGCCTCATTTGTATTCCGGTCTTATTATGAGACCTGTTTTCGTGTGGCATAATTTTGTTTCAGGATATCGTATGAACAGCCAGATAAACGAGCGTTACTCAACGACAAACCCCAACGATGCGCTAGCCCCTGAGAATAGCTACGACATATCGATGGGAACGACTATTATCTTTGCAATAGCCTGTGGGCTAAGCGTCGCCAACATCTACTTTGCGCACCCGCTACTGGACACCATGGCCGCCGACTTCGGAATCAATCCTTCTGTGATTGGTTTGATCGTTACACTGACGCAAATCGGTTACGCATGTGGGCTTCTGTTCATTGTGCCGTTGGGAGACATTGTCGATCGCCGTAAGCTGATCGTAGCTCAGGGGTTGCTGTCCGCTATCGCCCTTACTGTGGCTGCGGCTACCCGAAATGAAGCTATGTTATTCATCGCCATGGTCGCAGTAGGACTATTGGCCGTTGTTGTGCAGGTTTTAGTGGCTTATGCTGCCATGCTCGCCTCACCAACAACACGGGGAAAGACAGTGGGGGTGGTGACAAGCGGCATAGTCGTTGGTCTGTTGCTGGCCCGCTTTGTGTCTGGGGTGCTTGCTGATCTTGGCGGCTGGCGCACGGTTTACATGGTATCTGCCATAACAACCCTGCTCATGGCAGCAGTCCTCTATCGCATTTTGCCGCGTGAGGCTGCCGCTCGATCTGCGGTTTCCTATCCAGTGCTAGTTCGCTCGGTGCTAACATTGTTTGTACAGGAGCCGATTTTGCGGGTCCGTGCCATTCTGGCTCTGTTAATATTTGCCGCGTTCAGTACATTCTGGACTGCGCTGGTGCTGCCACTTAGCGCACCTCCTCACGCTATGTCACATACGCAAATCGGTCTGTTCGGTCTTGCTGGGCTGGCTGGGGTATTCGCTGCCAGCGGAGCTGGACGTTTGGCCGATAGGGGTTTGGGGCAATGGACTAGCGGGATATCTCTGCTGTTGTTGCTCATATCGTGGGGATTCATTACCCTTCTTGATTCCTCCATACTGGCACTGGTGACTGGAGTGGTCATCCTGGATCTGGCAGTACAAGCAGTCCATGTTACTAATCAAAGCATGATCTTCGCTATTCGGCCAGAGGCGCATAGCCGACTGGTTGCCGGCTACATGCTATTCTATTCTATCGGAAGCGCCATCGGAGCTATTGCTTCAACGGCGATATACGAGCGTGCTGGTTGGAACGGTGTATGTTTTCTGGGGGCAGCCATCAGTGTAGTGGGTATCATGTTCTGGGCTATTACCGCACATCAGGTAAAAACATACAAAATGCCGGTTAGCTTAACTAACCGGCATTGATAGTAAGACGGTTTTGTCAGGCCGCGTCTTTTTCTTTGGTGGCCGCTTTTATACTGTCAGCGTGTGGCAGCTCATGCGGTGGCAAATCTTTATTACCCTGCTTTAAGAAATGACCCATCCAGCGCATCAGGCGCATACCGTAATCGAGCTGGGCTGCAGCTTTCTGGTTGCCGTGGCCTTCACCGGGATACAACACTAAACGTACCGGCACTTTACCGTGGGTTTTTAAGTAGCGGTACAACTCCATTGACTGGCTGGGGTGTACGCGGGTGTCTTCTTTACCGTGCATAATTAAAATGGGGGTTTTGGCTTGTTCTGCATGGTAAATGGGGCTGCGCTCTAAATACCATTGCCATTTTTGCCACGGGTAACTACGGGCATGTACCAAATGCATTTCATTGGCGATATCTGTGGTGCCAAATTTAGATAAATTATTACTGATCCCAACAAACATCACGCTGGCGGCAAAGTGCTCTGTTTGCTTGGTGGCGGCCCAGGCCGACGCATAACCACCATAAGAGCCACCGGTAATACCCACTTTGGCGGCATCAACCAGCCCTTGCGTAACCAGATAATTTTTAGCATCGACTAAATCATCAAATTCTTTGCCGGCGTAATCATTTTGCCCCAGCTTGGAAAATGCCACACCCCGGCCGGTACTGCCGCGGTAGTTAGGGAAAAACTGCATATAACCTTCACTGGCTGCCAGTTTAACCGGGCTGGCATAGCGGTCGAGCCAGCCGTTAGACATATGTGCTTCCGGCCCGCCATGTACCACCATGATCAGCGGGTAGCGCTGGCCTTGCTGATAATCCAGCGGATATACCAGAATGCCTTCCAGCTCAACACCATCGCTGGCGGTGTGCTTGATGGTTTCCTGTTTTGGCATGCTAATGCCGGCCAGCCAGGGGTTAGAGTTTGTTTGCCGGTTAAGCTTATTGCCACTGAGACGATAAACTTCAGTTGGGTGAGCGGCTGTGTTAACAAGCAGCGCACTGTGTTTGGCATTTGCCGGCTGTGCTACGCGGGTAATAATGCCTGAACCGGGTTTTACCAGTTGGCTGGCTTTGCCGCTGCGTACATTAACAACGCCCAGCTCGGCTTCGGTACCAATATGGCCGACATAAAGCAGTTCATTATTACTGCGCCAGGCAATATCCTGCACGTGGCCTGCATAGTTGGGCAGCAGCTCGCTCAGGTTGGCAGTTTTTACATCGGCCAGTATTAAACGTCCGGCTGAAGGGTCGTGGATATCTTCGCTGCCAATCAGCGCCAGTTTGCTGCCGTCCGGTGACAGTTCGGCTTTATCCAGTTTACCAACAGTGGCAAAACGTTGTTGCACCTTGCCGCTAAAATCCACCAACTGATACTGGCTGGCCATGTAGTTATCGTCAATCAGTGCCGTGGGCGCCACACGCAGCAGTAATTGCTGCTGTTTGGGGGCAAAGGCTACCGACAACACATTGCCGTCAACCGGCACCGTTTCAGCTTTCAACGGCCGTTGTTGCAGTTGCGCCAGCCACAGCTGGGTGTTGATTAAATCTTCTTCATACACTTCGGCTTTAAAGCCTTTCTTTTTTAAGTCAGCCAGGTTCTTTGCTTCAGCCGGCTTTGCCAGCATAGCCAGATATTTGCCATCGGCACTGATATCGTAACTGCTGATATTATTTGGCAGGCTTAGTACTTTTTGCGCTTCGCCACCACTAACCGCTATGCGGTACAGGCTGGTAAATTTGTCATCGCCTCTTTTGGCGGTGAAATACAACTGCGTATTGTCGGCGCTGAACTTAATATTACCCACCCGGCCATCGCCGGTGACAAAGGGTGTTTGGTTGCCATTTTTGTCGAGCAGAAATAATTCATGGTGGCTGGAGCCATCATTCTCGCTGTAAGGGTTGCGTGGCCGGTTACGGGTAAACGCGGTGTAGTTGCCGTCGTTACTTACAACCAGTTGAGTGACATGTTGTATGCCGACAGTTTGTTCCAGCGTAATAGGTTTAGCTGCAACAGCTGTGCAGGCAAATGCCAGCAGTAGTGTGATGCTCCCGGTAAGGTTTCGCATTGTTCCTCCATGCGTTTTATGGTGGTTTTGCCGCCACATAACAGCATAAAATCTGCTGAAGCTCTAGTTTCTGTTGTCGGATTGCCGCAGTATTGCGGCAGAACAACGGCTACAGCTTTGTGAACAGGTAGCGCTGTGATATGTTGGCGCAAAAAGCGATGTCATAAAACCGCAGCTAATTATTAACTATCTTTCAGGGTATCCGATGCAAGAATCCAGCGTACTTATCACTAACGATGCAGTGGTACTTGGTTTAATGGCCACCATTTTGGGTGCCGTGTTTTATACCAGCCATAGCGATAACCGCTTCTTTAAAGCTTTTTACAAATATGTACCGGCACTGTTGTTGTGTTATTTCATCCCTTCGCTGTTTAACAGCTTTGGCGTGATTGACGGCGAAGGCTCATCACTCTACAAGATGGCGTCACGCTATTTGCTGCCAGCCAGCCTGGTGCTGTTAACTCTTAGCGTTGATTTTAAAGCTATTCTTGGCCTTGGGCCCAAGGCGTTAATCATGTTTTTAACCGGTACTTTGGGCATTGTTATTGGCGGGCCCATTGCACTGATGAGTGTGGGCTACTTTTTCCCGCAGGAACTGGGTGGTGATGTCTGGCGCGGCATGACAACCATCGCCGGTAGCTGGATTGGCGGTGGCGCTAATCAGGCGGCAATGAAAGAAGTGTTTAACGTTGATGGCAATATTTTTTCTGTAATGATTACCGTGGATGTGCTTGTAGCCAATGTCTGGATGGCAGTATTGCTGTTTATTGCCAGCCGGGCAGAGTTTTTTGATCGCAAAAACGGTGCTGATACCCGTGGCATTATGAACCTGCGGCAGAAAATTGAGCAATATCAGGCACAAAATGCCCGTATTCCTAATTTAAACGACATTATGCTGATTGTCGCAGTAGCGTTTGGCGTAACCGGGCTGTCTCATGCATTAGCCGATATTATTGCGCCCTGGATTGAGCGGGTAGCGCCGCAGCTGGCTATGTACAGCTTAACCAGCACTTTCTTCTGGTTGGTCGTTATTGCCACTACTGTGGGGCTGTATTTATCTACTACCCGGGTACGTAAATTGGAGGCGGTAGGCGCATCCAAAGTGGGCTCGGCGTTTTTATATATCCTGGTTGCCACCATAGGTATGCATATGGATGTTACGGCGATTTTCAGTAACAAGCTGATGTTTTTAGTCGGTATCATCTGGATGTTAGTACACGCGGTATTATTGCTGGTTGTTGCCCGCTTAATAAAAGCGCCGATGTTTTATATGGCAGTGGGTAGCCAGGCAAATGTTGGTGGTGCGGCGTCAGCACCGGTGGTCGCCGCTGCGTTTCATCCGTCTTTAGCCCCTGTGGGGGTATTACTGGCGGTGCTGGGCTATGGCCTCGGTACCTATGGTGCTTATATTTGTGGCCTGATTATGCAGCAGGTTGCGCCCTAACTTAAAATAGCCGTGCAGTAATCAGAAAAGGGAGTTCTACCTGTGAGTAACCAAGTTAAAATCGAGCCTGGGCATTGGGTGCTGATTATCTTCTTATTACTGGCGCTGTATGCCAGTTATCTGCTGATAGCACCCTTTATTGGCCCGGTAGTTTTGGCATTCGTACTGTCGTTACTGTGTTTTCCCGTGCATCAGAAAATTATGCGTAAATTTCCTGATAAACCTAACCTGGCATCAACTATAACCTGTTCCTTGCTGGTGGTGGTGATCCTGGTGCCGGCCACTGTAGTGTTAATGGCGATAGTTCAGCAAAGTATTACGTTTGCTAAGCAAAGTTACCAATGGGTTGAAGAGGGCAAAGCCGAAGCGCTGCTGCAGCAGCCGTTTATTAAGAATGGCATTGAAAGAATAAACGAATTTCTACCGGTTGGTGATTTCAGTGTCAGAGACATTATTAATAGATTAACTGAATTTGCCTCAGGCTTTAGTAAAGAACTGCTTGATTTAAGTACTAAAGTGGTTGGGGATGTAACCGGAATAATTGTCAGTTTTTTCCTGATGTTATTTGTGCTGTTCTTTTTGCTACGCGACCATAAAAAGATTATTGAAAGCCTGTTCTGGATATTACCGCTGGCCCGTTCGCAGGAAGAAAAATTACTAACCGAAGCCAATACCGTTGCGCGCTCTGCAGTACTGGGAACATTTTTGACTGCGTTAGCTCAGGGGGCTGCGGGCGGCATTGGTATGGCTATTGTTGGTATGCCAGGGTTGTTCTGGGGAACAATAATGGTGTTTGCGTCATTAATCCCGTTGGTTGGCGCCGCGTTAATCTGGGTTCCTGCCAGTTTATATTTATTACTCACGGGCGACTGGCCCTGGGCATTATTTTTAACCTTGTGGGGCGCCATACTGGTTGGCTCTATTGATAACTTTTTACGGCCGATTCTGATGCAGGGTACGTCCAATATGAGCACACTAGTGCTTTTCCTGTCACTTATTGGTGGTTTGCAGTTATTTGGCGTTATTGGCTTGATCTATGGCCCGATTATATTTGCGCTGACCCATGTATTAATTAAGCTTTACACCATTGAGTTTAGAGACTTTCTGGAAAAGCAGGACAGAAGCTAAACCAAACCAGAACCAGCTGGTTGTGCCGGCATTAACTAATAATGCCGGTAAATAATTTTTACCGGCTGCTTGCCTAAAAATACTTCTATTGCTGCCTGCGTGGCCGCATCAACCGCACCGACACTGTTATCCATAGTAATGGCAAAACGGCCAAAGCCTTGCTCAAAAGAGTACTGCAGCTGATTTAAATTGCAGAGCTTGCCACAGCACGGCAACGCCAATTGTTGCATGGCAAAGCTGTTGCTTTCGGCATTGTAGTCTGCGTCCATCATTGTGTGCCATTGTTCCACGCTAAGCTCTGTCTGGCAGGCCGGACAATGAATATGCTCAAAATTGCCGCCGCAATCGTAATAACGCACTTCGTCTGAACAGGTCACTGCAATATGCTCAGCCGCAGGAAACAGCCCGGCAATAAACTGTTTAGTGGCAGCGATAGTCTCTGCATTGGGCTGCTGTTGCGGGTTTTGCAGCAAAATAATAATTTCATGGTCACTCATTATAACTCCTGCTTGCGTTAATTAACTGGCAACGGTGTGCCCACCGGCAGTAAGTTGAGTTGCAGCTCGTTACCTTGTCGGCTCAGCGCCAGTGGCAGGGTATAGTTAGGAAAGCGTAAGCCGAATACTGCGCCTTGTTGTAACAAGCTTTGCAGTTGCTCGGTTATTGCGGTGGTAAAGCGGGCACAACCTTGCGCGTCAACTCTGCCTTCGAGCGGTAAAGCGACTCTGTCTGCCAGCGTCAGATAGGCTGCCATACGCCAGCGTGAGTTTATACCCAGGTTGTATTTGGCACCATATTCTTGGTTCAGGTCTAAACCACAGGCCCGCAAGGATAATTGTGCTGTGCCGGGTATAGTCTGGGCTATATTTTGCTGGCGTTGTTGCGCCAGAAACTTGCCCCATGCCAGCCGGCGAATGGCTGCATCCAACGAAATGTGGGGATATTTTTCTTGCTGGTTTAGCGCATTAAAACGGGCGATGCCTTGCTCCAATACTGTTAAGTCGCTTTCGTACTTAAGCTGATCTTTAAGCAGCTGGTAAGCCGGAACTTTGGCTTGCTCCATTCCGGCCAAGGCTGCTTTTTCATAATATGCCAGTGCCTGTGCTTTGTCAGCTTGCCCGCCCAGGCCTTTATCTGCCATGGTTGCCAAATGATAGTTTGCCACAGCAATATTGCGCTGTGCACCTTGTAAAAAAGCCGCCTTAGCGCCGCTATAGTCTTTCTCGTTCAGTAGCAGGGTGCCATAGTTTGTCCAGGCTGTACCCTGATCCGCCGCCATGCCACGCTCCAGCCAGTGCACAGCTTGCTGGCGCAACTGCGCCATGTCTAACTGCTCTCTTTCGCTGCCGTAACTTTGCATTGCAATTAAATAGGCGCGCAAGTATTCGCGTGATGCCTTATCCAGATATAAAATATCGTTGTCAAGTTCGTAAGCTTGGCCAAAGTAACTGCCAGCCAGCTGCGCTGCTTCTATGGTGGGTGGCAGATGAAATATTGACTTAGGATCTGCCGGGCTGTGCGCCAGCCCCAGGTTGTATAATGTAGGTAATTTAAGGTCACGTGCCAAGGCTTCGTCGAACAAACGGATCGCTTCAGCTTTTCTGCCTTTGTTTAGCGCCATATTGCCAAGGTTATGGCTGGCACGAGCAGAGCCTAACTCTCTGGCTTGCTGATAGTAGCCGCTGGCTATAGTGCTATCTTGTGTAACGCCGCGCCCCAGATCGTAAGCTTTACCGAGTAAAAATAGTGCTTCAGCATTATTTTCACTGGCCTGCTGCCGGGCTTGTTGTAAGAAGGTGTCATATTGTTGTTGCTCAAATAGCTGCTCCAGCGCTGATACCTCCGCGTTTGTCGAGCTGCTTAAAGTCGTCAGGGCAAGCAAAATAATAACAATAGAAAGTGTTTTAGCAGAGGCAAAGAGTAATTTCATAACATCCTTGGGTATCAGCAGGAGCACAAACGGTAGCTTTAATAAAGCTGCGTAACATAACTGCAAACTATGTTAGCCGCAAGCCCTGCTTTATGGCCTTGCGGCTAGGGTTGGCGGGTAAGTTAAAACCTGGGGTTTCATCATCATTCCTATGGCACAAGGTTAAAGTGGATTGGGCAGGTTTTTAAATTGGCTAGGGACTTGCCCGGTCCAGCGTTTGAACGCACGGCGGAAATTGTGCTCATCCGAGTAACCAAGCTCAATGGCCAGTTGCCGGTTTGATAATTGGCCTTGCAATAACAATAGCCGGGCTGTATCCCGGCGTACCGTGTCAGATAAAGCGGCAAAGTTGGTGTTATGTTGCTGCAACAGCCGTTTTAAGCTGCTACCGCTAATGCCTAACGCCCCAGCTGCAGCGTCAAGGCTGAGTAGCTGCGGCAATGCCCGGCGAATACGTCTTTGCAGTACTTCCAGCACTCCGCGCTGGTTCGGCAACACTTTATTTAGCTGGTAACAGCTACGGGTTAACTGGCTAAGCTGCTGCTGGTCACGTCCGGCAAAGGGTTGATACCATAGCGAGCGGGGAATATGGATGGCGTCAACATGTTGGTTAAAACTGAGCTGGCAGGGCCAATGGCCGGAAAAATGTGCTAAAAAAGCAGGGCAGTCTTGCGTTAGCTGAACCTTTAGCTCATGGCAGGTACCCAATTGTTGTTTTATTAGCTGAATAATAAAGGCTATGGCCAGAGTGACAACAAAATGCTGCTGTGTGCCCAGACTTATGGCAGGTTTCAACTGTAATGTCAGGGTATTACCATGTTGCTGCACTATGGGGTAGATCACCGGCAACAACTGATGGCGGAAATACAAGAGCTGGCGCAAACTGCCGGCTAAGTTGGCACAAACGAATAAACTTTGACTAAGTGCAATCGTGCGGTTGTTTAATATACTGTTTGCCAGAACAAACGGCAGTTCAGGGCTGTGCAATTGCTGGCAGCGGCTGATAAGGCTGAGCCAGTCACGGTGATTACAGCGGCTAAGTGGTTTTTGCAGATCAGGCTCAAAAATATGGGTTCCACTTAACAGTTTATGCAGCTGTCCGCCGCGTCGCTGAGCCAGTTGCAGCAACTCTGTGATGCCATGCTGCAGCAGGATATTTTTATCAGTATGGCCGAACATCACAACTGGCATGCGAGGGGCCTAAGAGAGCTGGAGCACTGCGGCGTGCGCTTTGGATTTTACTGCATTCAGTTGTGTTTCAGCATATTGCAACGCCTGGGCCGCGTGCTGCTGCGAGACCTCAGTGGCTACCAGTGTAACCGTTAGCGTAGCTTCTGCAGCCGACAGCAGGCGAAGATGTTGCTGTAAATGCAAGCCGATAATATCGGCCTGTGCCAGATTGGTATTAGCCAGCACAGCGACAAAACGGTCACCTGCGTAGCGGCAGAGTACATCTGAGCAGCGCATCTGGCTGGTGATCAGCTCAGCAAGTTTGGTCAAATAGTCATCGCCCGCTGCAGTACCATGCTGGCGGTTAAATGCTGTAAAGTGGTCTATACCCAACATCAGCAGGCACAAGGGCTGTTGCTGCCTGCGGTGTAACGCCATCTCCCGTGCTAGCACTGCATAGAGGTAATTAACTCCATACAACTGTGTCAGCGGGTCGAGCAAGCGGTGATCGCGTAAAAATAATTCGCGGCCCTGCAATTGGCGGTTAATAATCCGCTGCTCGCGGTGCCAGCCAACTAAGCCATAGGTAAGTGCCAGCATACCTACAGGTGCTGGCAATGATTCCAGCCAGCTCATGATTCTGATATGTGTTGGATAACGGATAAACTCGTCCAGTAAATCCAGAAAAAACGAGCACACTAACAGCAAGCTACCATAGTACAACCACTCACTAACACGCCCCGCTGGCCGGCTGCTGATGATAAGTGACAACCAGCACAGTGCCACAAGCAGTACCACACCTTCCCCTAAAATATCTAACCAATCAAACTCAAGCGGGTTTTTAACCACACCCAACGACAGTGCCAGCAATAAGCCTGCACTAAGTAAAGGCACGGTAAGCGTAATTTTGTACAGGTGTTGTCGCCACATAAAAAGTCCACATTAATAATTGATACACCAATCGGCGACAGCGCCACACGCCCAGTCTGAAAAACCTATGTGACAAAATGATGACAGTGTTGGCATTTACTTGTTTTGCACTGAACCCTGCTGACCCGGGTCTTTGCGGCTCAGCACAATAAGTGCTTGTCGCTTTTTTGTCATATTCAGGAGGCAAGGTAAGCCCCTAATTCATCACGGTTTACATTTTTATTCATTTCAATAGGGCTTACTAACTCATGACTGCTTTATTCCGACCAACATTTCATCGAAGCGCGGTAGCAGCTGCTATTGCTTGTGCCTGTTTCGCGTCGGCCTCTGTGGTGGCGCAAGGTGCTGATGTACCTTTGCGTGTTGCTATAGCGGCAGTCGACAGCAAGGGGATCCGTGGCCAGCTAAGTGATGACCGTAATGTATTATTACATGGCGCACAGGTACGTATACTTGGCAGTAATCGGGAAACTACCACTGATCAACAAGGACGTTTTCGGTTTGATAACTTGGCTTCGGGTACCTATCAACTGGAAATCCGTTATTTGGGTTACGCACCGAAAAGTGTTGATGTAGCAGTAAGCGCTGAACAAGGTGCTGAGCTAACGCTGCGTTTTGCCAGCGACGATGTAGAAGTATTGCAGATAGTAGGTAGCCGCGATGCCCAATCACGGGCGCTTAATATTCAGCGCGCATCTGACAATCTGAAATCGGTAGTGTCTGCTGATTACCTTGGCCGGTTCCCGGACGACAACGTAGCAGAGGCCATGCAACGTTTAGTTGGCGCCTCTATTCAGCGTGATCAGGGCGAAGGGCGTTATGTTAATGTGCGCGGTGCCCCGCTGGAGTTTTCTAATATTTCTATTGATGGTGTATCTATACCCTCACCGGACAGCAGCACCCGCGCAGTTGATTTAGATACCATTCCCTCAGATGTGATTTCTATTTTGGAGCTGACTAAAGCCATCACCCCAGATATGGATGCAGACGCCATTGCCGGTAATATTAATATCGTTACTCAGGGTGCCTTAGACAGCAAAGGCCGGATCCTACGCGGGAAAGTTTCAGGTGGTAAAAATGAAAAAGGCAATGGTGATGCCTTTAAAGCCAGCTTAACCTACGGCGATAAATTTAACGGTACTGAGCAAGCAGGTTTTCTGTTTTCGGCGCAGCATAGCGAAACCAACCGGGTAACCGATAATGTTGAACATAGCTGGATGCAGTTAAATAGCGGTGCCTATGTGCCGGAAGTTACCGAGTTTAAAGATTATGAACTGAAACGGGTACGTACCGGCTTAAGTGGTCGTTTTGACTTTAGAATAGATGACAATAAGCACTTTTACCTCAGCCATAACTACTCACGGTTTGAAGATGATGAGTACCGCGATACTTTAGTGGTGGAGTGGGAACGCCATACGGCAGACTCCAACCAACAAGCCGGTGTAGCAGGCCGCGCTACCTTTGATAAAGAGCTGCGGCATCGTACTGTGGTAAACACCATTAATACCACGGTATTTGGCGGCCGGATGGATATGGCAAGTTACAGTGCCGATTTTCAGGCCTCTTATTCCTCGGCTAAACAGGATTATCCAAACCGCGATTACCTCACCTACCGTGAACGCAGCCGGCCAGGTGTAGCTTATGACTTCTCCAATCCGGATTTACCCACGTATCAGGTGTTAAATCCGGCTGGTGAAGTGGTAAGAACCGACTTTAACTTTGCCCCTGCCGATATGAACTGGCGCCGTTATGAGCGCCGTACCGGTGGTTCGGAAGAAACCGAGCAAGCTTATGCAGTTAACTTTACAGTACCGGGGCAGTTGGCAGGCACTTACTCAGAGTTAAAGTTTGGTGCTAAGGCCAGATTAAAAGATAAAGAAAACGATGAAAACCGGTTTCGCAACTCGGTAGGCGCCAATGCCCCAGGCTTTGCCGATGTCATGATAGACAAGCAATCGTTACCCTTTGATGGTTACTACAATAATGGCCCGAAACTGCGCCGTGATTTCGTTTTAGCATACCGGGATATTTTTGAGAATGCAGATTATCTGGACAGAGGCGCCGCTTCGATCACTGCCGATTATCAGGCAAAAGAAGATATTTTGTCGGCTTATGCACAAAATAAACTCGATTGGGACAACACTACCTTTTTGTTTGGTGCCAGAGTAGAACAAACCAAAAACGCTGGCCAGGCATATGAGTTTGATGCTGAAACGGAAACGGCTACTTTAGTTGATGCCAATAAAAACTATACCAAGCTGTTCCCCAGCGCACATTTACGCCATGAGTTGGAAAATGGCCTAATTATTAAAGCGGCGTACAGTACCGGTTTGCGTCGTCCCAACTTTGCCGATTTAGTGCCGTACTTTATTGTCGAAGATCGCTCATCAGGCAGTGGCACGCTTGATATTGGTAATGTTGATTTAAAACCTACCTATGCGCATAACTTTGATTTAACAGGGGAATACTATATCGCGCCTTCGGGTCTTATTTCTGCCGGGGTGTTCTATAAAGACCTATCAGATCCTATCTTTAAAGCGCGTAGCGAAATTAGCGGTGGTGAATTTGATGGCTTCCAAATGGTACGGCCAGAAAATGGTAACAGTGGTTACTTATATGGCGTTGAGCTTAACTGGCAGCAAGCACTGGATTTCTTACCGGGAGCTTTCAGTGGTTTAGGTTTTATCGCTAACTATACGCACACCAAGTCGCAAGCCGATTTACCTTTTGGTATTGGTAAAACCGAGTTAAACGGTACCAGCCGACATACCGTTAACCTGGCGCTACAGTACGATATTGAAAAGTTTAGCACCCAGTTATCCTATAACTATCGTTCTGAGTATATCGATGCTTTTGATACGGCTAACCCGGATTTAAACCTGTACTGGGATGGCCGGGGTACTCTGGACTATACCGCCAGCTACAAGCTCAGCAAAACTCTGTCGCTATTTGTTGAGGCAAGTAACCTGACCGATAGCAAAGCCATTCGCTATCAGGGCGAGCGCAATCGTGTATATGAGCACGAGCAATTTGGCCGTGCCTGGCAGGTAGGTGTTAGCGGCAAGTTCTAAGTTTGTTGTTTTATACAGGTGCCGCCGCCTGGCGGCGCCGTTATTCGGAGTCTTTATGTATCAGATAATTTTCAGCTGCGCCCTGCTGCTTGCCGCCGGGCCGCTTTTTGCTGCGCCGCCAGCTATCGAACTGGCCAAACATTATACTATGGTGCCACAGCAGCTCAGCCGCTATCAGGCTACGGCTTTTCCGGATCGGATTATACTGTTGCCTACTGAAAATCCGGCCAGCAGCCAAAGGGTGAACTGGCGTACTAATACTGGTTTAACCGTCTCTGAAGCGGAAATTGCACTGGCGCAAAGTGGCCCCGGCTTTGTCTGGCAAAGTCAGCGGGTTGCCGGCACCAGCCGCAGTATTCAAACCGAAAATGGCCTGGCGCTGCAACACAGTGTCACCTTTACTGATTTAATCCCCGATACACTTTATGCTTACCGGGTAAAGGGGGCCGGTACGTGGAGCGAATGGCTGCAGTTTCGTACTGCCAACGAAGCCTTTACGCCTTTTTCCTTTATCTACTTTGGGGATGCGCAAAATCATAATAAGTCACATGTGTCACGGGTGATGCGTGAAGCCTTGCTGCAACGGCCACGAGCCAGAGTGATGCTGCATGCCGGAGATTTGGTCAGTAGCCGTGAAGGTAATCATGACAACGAATGGGGCGAGTGGTTTGAGGCGCTGGGCTGGCCCGGCGCCATGATCAACCAGTTTATTACGCCGGGTAATCACGAATACATCGAAGATGAGCAGGAGCAGCAGCATCTGGTGCCACAGTTCGCCGCCCAGTTCAGCGGCCTGCGCAATGGCCCGGCGCCGTTGCAGGATACGGTGTACTACACCGACTATCAGGGCGTACGTTTTATTTCATTAAACTCGATGGCGGCGTTGCAGGATGAAGCCATGGCGCAAATACAGGCTGAGTGGTTGCAGCAAGTGCTACAGAATAATTCTGCCCGCTGGACTGTCGTGACTTATCATCATCCGATGTATTCGGTATCGCAGGGGCGCGATAACTCCAGACTTCGCCAGTATTGGCAGCCGATGCTGGATAAGTATCAGGTTGATCTGGTGCTGCAGGGGCATGACCATACCTATGGCCGTTTCAGCCAGCAGGCTAAGGCTGGGCAGTTAACCGGGGCCATTTATATTGTTTCTGTTGCTGGTCCGAAAATGTATCTGAGTAGCGAGGACTCACGCCAGCAAATGCAGCGTACAGCCGAAGATACCCAGTTACTGCAGCTGATTGATGTTAGCGAAACCGAACTAAAATACCAGGCGCTGACGGTTACCGGCGAGCTATACGACGGCTTTGTGATCACTAAGCAAGGCAAGCAACGCCGGTTCAAAGAAGCCGACAAGCTGCCGGCAACCCGCTTATGTGGTACGCCGGAGCATTTACGGTTGCGGGCCAGCCGCTGTTGGAACAGTACCGAGTTCAATTTACCGGCTTTGCCGTTTAACCTTTAGATAATGAGTGTACTATGCAAAAAAGCTTTTTGACCCTTAGTGCCGTACTGCTGCTAGCAGGTTGTCAGCCATCACAACAGGCGACAGACTCTGCGACTGTCCCTGCACCTGAGAAAACCGAGCAATTTTTACTGACCAGTAAAACGCCCTATCAGCCACAACAGGACTGGCAAAGTTACAGCCGGGTACCAGCGGGTTTCAGTATTGTCGGGCTACAGCATGTCGCCCGGCATGGCTCGCGCTTTTTATCCAGCCGCGGTGATGATGATTTAATGTTGCAGTTATTACAGCTGGCTACAGAGCAGCAAGGATTAACTCCGCTTGGGCAAGAGCTAGCGCTAATAGTCCGGCAATTACATCAGGTGCATCAACCGGATAAATACGGTGAGATTTCAGGTTTAGGTGTGCAAGAGCATCAACAAATAGCCGCCAGGATGCTGGCACGCTTACCGACTTTATTTCAGCTGGCACTGGAACAACAGCAGCGGATGGCTGTGTTACACTCCGGCCGCGAGCGGGCTGATCAAAGTGGCGATGCTTTTGTTGCGGGTTTGACCGCTATAAAACCGCAACTGGCATCACTGTTTGATGCTGGCCAGGCAGATGAGGCTACCTTGTATTTTTATAAAGCCGAGGGTAGCGAAGCATTCCAGCATTACCGCAAAAGCGATCCTCGGTTAGCCAGGGTAATGCAGCAACTGGAAGCTGATCCCAAACGGCTGCAAGCTGCTACTGCAATGTTACAGCGCTTTTTTACTGGAAGCTTTTTCGCCCGATTGGCGCATGGCGAGATTGAGTTGACCATACCCGACGATGACGATGCCATCCGTAATCCGTTAGATGCTGCTAATGTGCTATACAGCTTATACAGCATTGCCAGTAATTTAACTGCGGAGGGTGAGTTTGACTTTAGCTCGTTGTTACTGCCAGAACATCTGCTGCCACTAGCCGAGCTGGACGATGCCGATTCTTTTTATGGCCGTGGACCGGCCTTTGCAAACGACAATGTTACCTTTAATCTGGCAGGCAGGTTGGTTAAAGATATGTTGGATAAAGCCGGGCAATCTAGTGGCTATGCGGCAACCTTCCGCTTTACCCATGCTCAGGTTATGATGCCTTTAGCGGCGTATTTAGGTATTTTGGACGCCAGCGAACCCTTACCCGAGTCGGAGATTTACAGCTACCAAAGCAGCCGATGGCGCAGTGGCAAGGTAGCCCCAATGGCTGCCAATGTGCAATGGGAAATATTTCGTAATGCAGGTAATGAAACTATCGTAAGAATGTTACATAACGAGCGTGAAACCCGCTTTGCAGCAAACTGCCAACTTTATGCTGACACCCGTTACTTTTATTTGCTTACTGAACTACAAAGCTGTCTGAATCATTAGTACAGCCAGTGTGCTGCGATAATGTGCCGTAGCGCAGTACTAGGTGTAAAAATCCACCGTCTATGGCGGTGGATTTTTACACGTTAAACGGCTTATTTTTCCAGTTCTATTTCTGTGGCGATATGGCGGTTGTCGCGGTATTCAAAATCTACTTCCACTTTTTGCCCGACTTTTAAATCAGCAAAGGTTTTCAGGCCATCATCATAATCCGTTGTTGTGCTGGTGAAAAAGGTTATGCCCTGAACCACAAAAGACTGGGTTTCTGCATTGATAGCGTCAATTTTACCTTCAATATCATCTGCTTGTGCTGAAATGGAAATTGCGGTTACTGCTGTGGCAAGTAATAAGGTTTTCAGGCTTAGTTTCATCTTGTTGCTCCTGATTTACGGGATAACAGTAACTAAACTATGCATTACATCTAATGAATTTTTGCTGAATACTGCCACTGTTCAATTTAATTTGGCAGACAAGCAGCGTTCAACGATGTTTTTTATTTTTTGTGGTGAAAAGGGTTTAGCGATAAAACCACTGGCGCCAGAGGCTATGCTGTTACGCACGTTGTCCACCGAGTTATGGGCTGTAACCATCACAACATGGGTTTTGTCGGCCTGAGTTTTAATTAGCTGCAGTAACTGCTGGCCGTTAATGTCCGGCAGTTCAATATCAAGAAATACCAAATCATGTTGTTGCTCAGCAAAAGCTGATAGCCCACGTTTGCCGTTGGCCGCCTCCTGCACGTTGCTTATACCCAGATGCAGCAGAGTTTGGCGCAGGTATTCCCGCACGGTGTAGGCGTCGTCAATAATAAGTACTGAGCATTGCTGTTGCGTCATAGCGATCCTTGCCTTTAGCTGTTAGCCAATCTGATACAGTATGGCTGACCTTTAACTGAATTGGGAAAATTTTTTCAACCTAGTCATTGTAACTGAATTACAGAAGAATTGAGCGGTAAACTGATCACTACACTAAAGCCAGTAATTTCATTATTTGTCATAATATTGGCTACATCTATGCTGCCGTTGCACGCTTCTGTCGCGCGTTTAGCAATACTTAACCCCAAGCCGATGCCGTTATGGTTACTTTGTGCCCGAAAGAAGGGGGTGAATAACTTAGACAGATATTGCGGGGGCACGCCCGGGCCTTGATCACGAACTTGCAGGCTTAACTGGTTTTGATGTTGTCGTAAGCAAATACTCACCTCCGAGTAAGGTGGTGTATATTTCACCGCATTACGGATTACGTTTTCTATTGCGCTGTACAATAGCGACGGGTCGCCTTTAATTAAGGGCACATTTTCCAGATGCAGCCACAATGACTTGTTGCTGTTATCTGCTTCCAGCCGTGCATCATCACAGACTGAGGCAACCAGTTCCGCCAGGTTAATATCAATATGTTCAGCGCAGACAGCCCCGCTCTCCAGCCTGGAAAAGGTCAGAATTTCTGTAACCAGTTCATCCAGTTTACTGGCTTCCTGCTCTATTTTTTCCATCGCCATAGCGGTATAAGAGGGCGACTGCGCCGCTAACCCGGTAAGAATTTGCATCCTGGCCAGGGGAGAGCGCAACTCGTGTGACACATCGTGCAGCAGGCGCCGTTGTGAAGCAATGGCTTCTGCCGCCTGGCCGGCCATTTGGTTGAAGTTCCGGCTCAGGCTGCCAAATTCATCCCGCCTGGTTATCAGTTCCGGGCCTAGTTGGGTGCGCCAGTTATTCGCAGCCAACCCGGCCAGAGCCAGTTTTAGTTGCCGCACCGGTGCGGCAATATTGCGTGCCAGCACCCAACTAAACAGGATGCTGGCAGCCAGTAACACCGACAAGTGTAACAAGGGATGGCGCCAGAATGGTGGTGCTGGGTGTCTTGATATATGGATTCTTGAGATATCGATTGACGCAGATAAGTCTGCAGGATTTATATTGTGTGCCGCTATCAATGGTGTTGCAGGAATTGATGGGGTGGCAAAAAAAACGGCTCCGGCTGGTGATATATTCTCCGACGGCAGTAAGTGTGGTGTGTTGTCCCAGGTAAATGTTAAACGTACCATAATCACTGCCATTAACAGTGTGGCCCAAAACACGAGGAAAAAACGCCAGAACAATTGGTTCATAGTGTTATGCTCCGCCGCCAAACGGGTAAGTAAATTGATAGCCTTTACCGCGGACTGAGGTGATCCATTGTTGCCCGGCAGGTAGTTTTCCTAACTTTTGCCTGATGTGGCTGATATGCACATCAATATTACGGTCGTAGCTACCCAAGGGTTTACCCAGCGCCTGTTGTGACAACTCCATCTTGCTGACAATGCTTCCTGCGTGTTGTGCCAGTAAGTATAAAATATTAAATTCTGCGCCGGTTAGTTCAATAATGTCTTCTTGAAGCGACACGCTGCGGTTAACCGGCTTGATGTGTAAAGCGCCAAGCTGCAATTCAGTCTGGTTGTTGTTTTGCTGTACGCGGCGCAGTATTGCTTTAATACGGGCGCTAAGTTCCCTCGGTAAACAAGGCTTGGCAATGTAATCATCTGCTCCCAACTCCAGGCCAATCACTTTGTCCAGATCCTCACCCCGGGCAGTTAGCATGATTACCGGGACATTACTAAAATGTCGTAGCTGTTTTAGTACCGATATACCATCCAGCTGTGGCATCATCACATCCAGAATAACTAACTCAAACTGTTGCTGTTGGCAGCAACGTAATCCGGTTACTCCGTCATTTACAACGGTAAGATGAAAACCATCTTTTTGTAAATATTCGGCCAGTAAGGCGGTTAGTGTTACATCATCATCTATTAATAATAACCGGATCACATCTACCTCGGGTGTCGAAAAGTTAACGTAATAAACTTAGTTTATAGCCACTACTGCGATTGCTGTCGGGCTCGGCAACCAGTAAATAATTGCTGCCAGCAACAAATTGCTGCACTTCAGACTCAGCTAACAGGGTTTTGTTCTTATTGCTGTCGGTGTAGGTCAGATAAATTGTGTATTCGCCGTCAGGAACGTTAATCTTTTTCTGGGCACCACTGTTAAGTGAGGTAATATAATAATCTGCTGTATCAATAGTCTCGTTTGGTGGTACGAAATAGACGCCTAAAGCACTATATGAAGTAATAGTGTTGACCACGTTTATATCAAAATCATAAATCTGCGGTGCATTACTTTCCTCTATCACTACGGCAGCTGTGTTGGCACTGGCATTTTGATACAGCACCACAGCTTTGCTCTGGCCCTGATTTAATGTCATTAAGGCGCTGTTTAAATAAAATACGCCTTGTTCGTCTGATGCAGATAACCGATAGTCTTTTGCTGCTAATTCAACATAGTTTGATAAGCTATCGGCGGCTAATGAAGTAAACGCTATGCTGTTATCCAGATAAATGTCACTGTTACCGATGCTGTCGATACTGTTATACAGCCGAAACTGAGCTTCTGCTGTCAAGTCTGTCAGGTTACCTACTGTTGTAGTGTTGTTAATTACGTCTACCGCTATATTGCCTGCTAACGGGCCGGATGCGATACGGGGCACCAGAACGTACTCTGTCAGATACTGAAAATCGTATTTTGATGACTGGAATAAGATGTCACGGCTGCCTGCGGCAGTGACATAAATAATGTATTTTCCTTTGTCAAATTCAAGCGGAGAGCTGATTTGGTTGGAGTTTAGTGTCGCCGCCAGAGTGGCATCGTCAAATGTAGCGTCTGACTTACTTAAATACACGTCATAGGCATTATCTGGCAGTAAACTAATTACATAGAGCTTAAACGTGTCTGTCAGGCTGTCATCACGCAAAAACTCCAGTTTCAGCAGTTCAGGGCTGTTGTAATCACCGGTTAGCAACAACAGATGTTTGTAACTCTTCCGTAGGGTAATGTTGGTTTCCAGCACACTAATATCATCACCGTCGCTGTTAAGGCGGCTTAGCTTAATATTATAATTTGCGGGTGTATAAGTTACTAATGACGTTGCATCTGCATAAGTTGCTGAACCGGCTAACACGCTGGTGTCATCGCTGTTGGTTAGTATTAAACGGGTTGACGTACTATTGGCTGAGCCATTATATAGCTGAATATAACTGCTGGTATAGGTAGCAGAAGTATCATCAGAGCTGCTGCCACCGCAACCGGTTAAAGTAACACTGCCCAATAGCAGCGAAAGTAATAAAAAAATACGCATAACGCCTCATAAAGTTAAGTTCTCAACAGCCCTAAGAAGGCTATTACTTTATTCAGTTCATAGTTTTACCCAGCTTTACCTTGCTTAACCTATCTTAACCTTGCATTTTTGTGTGCTATTCAGCATTTTTAGAATTTATTATTTAACCTTCATTGCCTTATTATGAGGTGTTGCTATTTTTAAGACTCGGATTCTTCGATTTTAAGTAAGGACTACTTTGCTATGCGTCGTAACATGCCGGTTACAAATACCGAAAGAACTTTCCCGCCAAATCAAAAGCTAATTTCCAATACAGATCTCAACGGCAATATCCGACACTGCAACGACGCTTTTATCGCTATCAGTGGTTTTAGCAAAGACGAATTAATTGGCCAGCCGCACAATATAGTGCGCCATCCGGATATGCCGCCGCTGGCTTATCAAATAATGTGGGAACATTTAAAAGCCGGTAAACCCTGGATGGGGCTGGTAAAAAACCGCAGTAAAAATGGTGACTATTACTGGGTTGATGCTTATGTCACGCCAGTGACAGAAAACGGCCGTGTTATAGGCTATGAATCGGTACGATCCTGTCCTGCACGTGCTGATATTAAACGGGCTGAAAAGCTGTACGACGCCATAAATAAGGGGAAATCCCGCGGCCGGCATTTCCATCTTGGCGCTGCCAATGTGATATTGGCGGTTGTGTTGGCAATAGCCGCAGCGTTGTATTTTTCCGGCTTTGCCGGTTTGTCTGAGTTGCTGATTCTGGCAGCATTAATTGGTTATGTTGTGTGGGCCAATTTTAGTAAGAAAAACGCCTTAGACAGCGTAAAAATGTTGCTGGCCAATTCATTCCGCCATGAGCTCGCGGTACAAACCTTTACCGACGATGAGCTTGCAGTTGGCGAGCTTAAAGTGGCAGTTATGAGCTCTAAAGCGCATTTAGGTGCGGTATTAAGCCGGATGGAAGATGCCGCTAAAAGTGTATCTGAACAATCTGATCTTGGCCTGGAGCTGGCACAATCTTCGATGAAGCTGATTCAGCGGCAGCAGCAGGAAACCGAGCAAGCCGCCACCGCCATGCACGAAATGACTACTACCATTGCTGAAGTTTCAAAGCATGTTCAGGAAACGGCAGAGCGTGCTGAGCAATCAAATGAACTGGCCGGGCGCAGCCGGCAAACGGCCGCAGTTACCCGCAAAGCTATTGAAGAACTACGCCAGACAGTAAACGAAATTAGCAGCTCAGTAACGGAGGTATCGGAACAAACCAAGAAAATTGCCACTGTTGCGCAGATGATTGAACAAATTGCCGAGCAAACCAACTTACTGGCGTTAAATGCTGCTATTGAGGCGGCGCGCGCCGGTGAGCAAGGGCGCGGCTTTGCCGTAGTGGCTGATGAAGTGCGTAATCTGGCGCGGCGTACACAAGAATCTACTAAAGAAATTCATCAGATTATCAGTGATTTAACCAGCAGAGCTGACACAGCAGTGCGGGTAGCCCAAAACGGCACCAGTGGGGCTGAGGCCGGGCTTATCCGGGTGAAAGAAACGGAAGAAATGCTAAATGGTATTTCAGATGCTGTGGGTAGCATAGCCAATATGTCTATTCAGATGGCAGCCGCAGTAGAGCAACAGGCAAATGTCGCTGAAGAAGTTAATCAACAGGTGGTAAATATTTCCAGCCTGGCGAATAACACCCTGATAGAGGCGGGTAACTCTGCGGACAGTATTAAACAATTGCAGCTGGTATCCAATGAACTGCATGAGTTGGTAGTGCGGTTTGCCCGATAGTATTAATAAAAAGGCCAGCGCTCGCTGGCCTTTGTTTTCGTTACATAAAATATTACTTACACCGTAATATTTATATTTTGTCCCAGGTTACCTACAGGGGATGAAGCCTGTACCTGCTCAACCGATTGCATA
This sequence comes from Gammaproteobacteria bacterium HGW-Gammaproteobacteria-15, assembly GCA_002840125.1. Lineage (GTDB taxonomy): Bacteria > Pseudomonadota > Gammaproteobacteria > Enterobacterales > Alteromonadaceae > Alishewanella. The sequence continues at coordinate 1,271,431 of PGZF01000001.1, read as the reverse complement.
GCACTTTGTACCAGCATGGTTGCCATTTTAGCTTCCTGGTTTTGTTGCTTTTTCGCCATAACGGCGCCCAGTATTTCAAAGCCCTGGTTTGACGCAGCAGCGCCAACGGATTGACTCATAGTTACCTCCTATGCCAATTCCTCAAGACTGTAACGGCCGGAAGATAAATACCTTTAGCGTTTATTTAAGATTTTTTTAAGCATAAAAAAATGCCGCCCGTTGCAGCGGGCGGCATTCCAACTTAGCGCGGAGTGACTCATTTCTCCAAGTGCGTTAAGAAGCCTGTATCAGCGCGGTTTGTTGCGCTTTAATTTGTGAGTGTGACAAAGCTGGCACCGGCAAAGTGTTGCCGCCAGCAGTTGCCGGTTTTAGTGAACGTACTGGCCGGGTGGGGCCTTTTTTCACTAAACCTTTAAACATTGGTTCAGGTTTGGTTACTGTTTTCCCTAAACGAGCGGCGATGGCTGCCTGAATGTCGGCTGCGGTGTAACCGGCTTTTATTTTCATGCGCAGGTAAGGTACGCCTGCTGCGTCCAACGCGCCGTTAACAAACCAGTCGGGTACAGCCTTGTGGCCTTCTTTGCTACTATTATTAACTAAATCCAGCACTGCTATGACGCTAAAATCCTGCGGATCACATAAAACAAAATCCAGATACTTGGTATTGAGTTTAAGCATGGTACTGGCGCGGGTTTTATCGCTGGTGCCATTTTTAAGCTCCATAATATCGGCCAGTTTTACCCGGTTCATTACTTTGTAATCGTTAGCCACTGCTTTTTCCAGCAGTTGCATAAAAGAGCGTTCTACCGGGCTGAATAAGCTGTTTTTCTTCTGCACCGGAAAAGGGTTGCCACTGTCAATAAAGCGGCTGGCTACCATAGCCACAACAATGACTAACAGTAAAATTAACAGCAGGACAAATTCCATGCATACCTCCGACAGAAAATTGACTCGACGTCTGACACATCATAATACTGTGATAAATAAAGCATAAGTCGTGCCATATTTTCTTATGTATTCATGCTTTTACTATTTATGCTGCGAATGGTTGGCATTGCCTGCATTAATACATTTTATGGTTGAAAAGCGCTTATAGTTAATGCCTACCCTGATACCCGACCGCCTTACCGGCAACTAGAGTACAGGCAGCCAAAAAGGACAAACTTATGACAACAAGCATCAGCCGTGCCGGTTTAAGCATAAATGCGCCGTTAAATGCCGATTACGACACTATTCTGACAGAGCAGGCCTGTGCCTTGCTGGTAGCGTTAAGCCGCGAGTTTAGCCCGCGCTTAAAAGAATTATTAGCTGCACGCCAGGCAACACAGCAGCGCTATGATGCGGGTGCTTTGCCAGATTTTCTGCCGCAAACGGCTAATATCCGCCAATCAGACTGGCAGGTAGCGCCAATACCGGCCGATTTACAGGACAGAAGGGTAGAGATCACCGGTCCGGTCGATCGTAAGATGATTATCAATGCGTTAAATGCCGACGTAAAAGTATTTATGGCTGACTTTGAAGACTCGCAGGCACCCAGTTGGTCCGGGGTTATTGAAGGCCAGATCAACCTGCGCGATGCTAACCTGGGTACTATCAGCTATACCGATCCGCAAAGTGGTAAACACTATGCATTGCAAGACAACCCGGCATTGTTAATTGCCCGTGTGCGCGGTTTGCACCTGTGGGAAAAGCATTTATTGGTTGATGGTGAGCAGATTCCGGGGTCTCTGGTCGATTTCGCGCTGTACTTTCTGCACAACTACCAGGCCCGCTTAGCCAATGGCAGCGGTGTGTACTATTACCTGCCAAAGCTGCAAAGCCATCTGGAAGCCAAATGGTGGGACGATGTGTTCCGTTACACCGAGCAAAAGTTCAGCCAGCCAATTGGTACCATTCGCGCCACGGTATTAATTGAAACCCTGCCTGCCGTGTTTGAGATGGATGAAATTCTGTATATGTTACGCGAGCACATCGTAGCGCTTAACTGCGGCCGCTGGGATTATATTTTTAGCTATATCAAAACGCTAAAAAATCATGCTGACCGGGTACTACCAGACCGCCAGGTCGTTACCATGAAACAGCCGTTTTTAAATGCCTATTCGCGCCTGCTGGTAAAAACCTGCCACAGGCGCGGTGCGCTGGCTATGGGGGGAATGGCGGCCTTTATTCCGGCCAAAGATGCTGCAGAAAACGCCGCTATTCTGGCCAAAGTAACTGCAGATAAAGAGCTGGAAGCAGTTAACGGCCACGACGGCACCTGGGTAGCGCACCCCGGGCTTGCCGCTACCGCTAATGCGGTATTTGCTAAGTATCTGGCCGGGGGCAAAAAGAATCAGTTGGATATTAGCCGTGATGGAGACGAGGAGATAAGCGCGGCACAGTTGCTTGCGCCTTGTGATGGTGAGCGCACAGAAGAGGGCATGCGTACTAATATCCGGGTGGCGCTGCAATATATTGCGGCCTGGATCAGCGGCAAAGGCTGTGTGCCGATTTATGGTTTGATGGAAGATGCCGCCACGGCAGAGATTTCCCGCACCTCTATCTGGCAGTGGATTAAACACGGTAAAAGCTTAAGTAACGGCAAGCTGATTACCAAAACCCTATTTGCTTCTATGTTAGAAGAAGAGGCAAAAGTGGTGCAGGCAGAAGTAGGTGAAGCGTTATGGGCAGAACAAAATTTTGCCAAAGCGCAAACTTTATTGCTTGATATCACGACTTCTGATCAACTGGTAGATTTTCTGACCCTGCCAGCTTATCAGTTACTTGATTAACCTGAGTAAACCACCAATGCAAAAGGCGCTGACTTGCTGACAGCGCCTTTTTTATGCCGCTTTGTTTGAAACCTCAACAAACTTCAACACACAATTTGGCTCGTCACAGCAACTCGCCTGCGGCTCAGACACTCTGTGCCGACAAACTTGTGGTTCCAGTCTGTTAGAAAAACACCCTTGGTCCGCAGCGTGGAAAAGACCCTGTTGAAGGAGCTGGGGAGTGTCTGAGCCCTGCCGTAGGCACTAGGGCGAGTTGCCCCGGCGAGTGAGGCAGGGTGTTTTACTAAGCCAGCAGCAAGGCTTCGGCTGCAACTCCCGCTTTGGCTCTCCACAGCAACTATTTCAGGCTTCCTGCCTTACACTAGCCAGCTAAAGCTGTTCAAATTCGTTCCTGACGAATTTGTCGCTCGCGCTTACGCACTCACTCAGACACTCTGTGTCGACCAAATCGTGATTCCAGCCTCCGCTTGTTGTTAGTTTAACTCATCTGCAGTTTCGACAATTAACCGGCGGAACCAGATATGGCTGGCATCCTGGTGCAGTAACGGGCTCCAGATCATCTTCAGCTCAATTGACGGTATGGCAAACGGTGGGTCCATAATAGCCATTGCACTATCATTTTCGTACAGGCGGGCTGCACGGCTGGGCAAAGTAGCAATTAAATCTATGCCTACGGCCAAATGCATCGCCACATGGTAGTTGCGGGTAAATACTGAGATACTGCGTTGTTTACCGAGCTTGGCGAGGGCTTCGTCAACCCAGCCCAGTTTTTGCACGTCTTTTGGGTCCATACCCACGCCAACACCAAAGCCGGTTTTACTTACCCAAATATGCTGCGCTTTTAAGTAACTGTCTAAATTAAAGTTTTTCAGCACCGGGTTTTGCGTGTTTATCAGGCAGGAAAAGCTGTCGCGCCATACCGTTTTTTGGTGAAACGATTGCGGCAGCTGATCAAAACGGTTAATCGCCATATCCACTTTGCCGTTTTCGACATCATGAAAGGTGACATCGGAGGGCGTCATAATATCCAGACTGGTATGCGGGGCCTGCACGCGCATTTTCTTCAGTAATGCCGGTATTAAGGTAGAGGCTGCGTAATCGCTGGCCATAATGCGAAATACCCGCTGGCTGTTAAGGGGCTCAAAGTCTTTATTTGGCTGCAGGGTTTCTTCCAGCGTTAACAATACGCCGCGTACTATCGGTGCCAGCTCGCGGGCGCGTTCTGTTGGTACCATGCCGTCAGACGTGCGTACCAGTATCGGATCATTAAGTAAGTCGCGCAGCCGTTTCAGGCCGTTGCTCATGGCTGGCTGGGTTATATTGAGCCTGCCGGCGGCACGGGTAACATTTTTCTCGCGCAGCAGTACATCCAGGTACACCAGCAAATTTAAATCCATTTTATTAATATTCATTAGTTAAATAACCCGGCGATAATCCATAACTGAACTGAATCATAGCATTAGCACCGTGGCCAGCGTCAAGCTGACTTTGGTATTAGTTTTATGAATGGTCAGCATCACAAAAATCACCTTTATGAATTACAAAAATGAAACCTATAGTGTAATGCAACAGGTAGCACATCAGCCTGGGAACAGTCAGCGTCCGGCAAGCCGGGCAATAAGCAAAAGAGGATACTGCTATGTCAGCTTACCAAGATGTAATACAACAAATCGCCCAGCTACGCCAACAAAACGGCGATGCCTGGAGTGCGATAAACCCTGAGTCTGCTGCCAGAATGCGGGCGCAAAACCGCTTTCATACCGGGCTGGATATTGCCAAATATACCGCGAAAGTTATGCGCGCCGATATGGCCGCCTATGATGCTGACAGCAGCCAGTACACTCAATCGTTAGGGTGCTGGCATGGCTTTGTTGGCCAGCAAAAACTGATCGCCATTAAGAAACATTTCGGTACTACCAAACGTAAATACCTGTATTTGTCCGGTTGGATGATAGCCGCGCTGCGCTCTGAGTTTGGCCCCTTGCCAGATCAGTCCATGCATGAAAAAACCGCGGTACCGGCCTTGATTGCAGAGCTGTATACCTTTTTAAAGCAAGCCGATGCCCGCGAGTTAGGTGGCTTATTCCGTGAGCTGGATGCCGCCAAAGCCGCTGGCGACAGTGCTAAAGCTGCTGCAGTACAAAGCAAAATTGATAACTTTGAAACCCATGTAGTGCCGATTATTGCTGATATCGACGCCGGCTTTGGTAACGAAGAAGCCACTTATTTACTGGCGAAGAAGATGATTGAAGCCGGGGCCTGTGCTATCCAGATTGAAAACCAGGTGTCGGATGAAAAACAATGTGGTCACCAGGACGGTAAGGTTACTGTGCCACATGCTGACTTTTTGGCAAAAATTAATGCCGTGCGTTATGCCTTTTTAGAATTGGGCGTGGAAGACGGTATTATTGTGGCCCGTACCGACTCGTTAGGTGCCGGTTTAACCAAACAAATTGCCGTTACCAATAAACCGGGCGATCTGGGCGACTTATACAACAGCTTTTTAGACGGTGATGTAATAAGCGGCGCTGACGATATTGCTAACGGCGATGTAGTGGTAAAAGCCAATGGCAAGTTGTTAAAACCCAAACGCTTAGCCAGTGGTTTGTTCCAGTTTAAACAGGGCAGTGGCGTTGACCGGGTAGTACTGGATTGTATTACCTCGTTGCAGCACGGTGCTGATTTACTGTGGATAGAAACTGAAAAACCGCATGTGGGCCAGATAGCCGAAATGGTTAACCGCATTCGTGAAGTGGTACCCAACGCCAAGCTGGTGTACAACAACAGCCCGAGCTTTAACTGGACGCTGAACTTCCGCCAGCAGGTATTTGATGCCTGGAAAACCGCCGGTAAAGACGTATCCGCTTATGATCGTGCCTTGCTAATGAGTGCCGAGTACGACACAACCGAGCTGGCGCTGGAAGCCGATAACCGTATTCGCACCTTCCAGGCCGATGCAGCGCGTGAGGCCGGTATTTTCCATCACCTGATCACCTTGCCAACCTACCATACGGCAGCGTTGTCTACCGACAATCTGGCGAAAGAGTACTTCGGTGCGGCCGGTATGCTGGGTTATGTTGAAGGGGTGCAGCGTAAAGAAATCCGCCAGGGTATTGCCTGCGTTAAACACCAGAATATGTCTGGTTCTGATGTTGGCGATGACCATAAAGAGTATTTTTCTGGTGAAGCTGCGTTAAAAGCCGGTGGCACGCATAACACCATGAACCAGTTCTAACGGCTGAGTGTTAAGTTTTGAGTTGGTTTTACACTACGTGGTCAGGTAACTGACAGTTTGGGCAGCCTTGTGCTGCCCTTTTTTGCTCAAAGCTTAAGCGCCGGTTTTGTTAATAACGCTGCTTTACGTAGCTGACTACGTCCTGATATTTTTCCTGCATCAGGCGGATATACTCGTTAATTACCGGCCAGTCACTTTCTTCAGCTGCTTTTTCCAGTTTTAGCGCGTCATCGGATAAGCCAAGGGCTCCAACACTTTTGGCTACCGACTTAAACTGATGGGCAACAGAGCGCACTGTACTGCGATCCTGGTTTTGCACTGTGGTAGCCATATTACTGAGTAGCTCAGCGGCATGTTTTACAAAGTAGTTCAGGTATTCTTCATGCTTGGCCGGGTTATTACCCAGAAAATTGGCAATAGTGGTAAAGCAAATAGGTGAATTGTTCTGGTTGTTTTCTGCTGTTGAAGCATTGGCTTTTTTCAGTTCAGCCGCGTGTGGTAGCCAGCGGGTGAGCATGGTTTCCAGTGCTGCCAGTTCAATCGGTTTGGTGATGTAGCCGTCCATGCCTACACTCAGACATTTTTGCTCTTCACCTTTGAGTGCATTAGCGGTTACCGCAACGATACGGGTAAACTCTGCGCCCTCGCTTAAGTGCAGGCTTTCTTTACGGATCGCACTGGTCAGGTCGTAGCCACTCATATTGGGCATATGTAAATCTGTCAGCAGCAGCGGGTAGTGGTACTGGCGCCATTTTTCCAGCGCTATCGCGCCGTCATCGGCAACTTCTACGGCATATCCCAGTGCATTTAACTGATCAACAATTACGCGCTGGTTCATTAAGTTATCTTCAGCCAGCAATACCAGACGACGTTGTTTACGTGCTTCTTCAAGCGAAGGCACCAGACGGTTTTGCTGTGGCTCGCTGCTGGTATAAACCGGTTTGGTTTTGCGCTTTGCGGCTATTAATACGGCATCAAATAAATGGCTGCGACATATCGGTGAGCTATGCAGATAGTACACTCTGTCGGTGCTGCGCTCTGACAATTCAACCTGATTAGTGATCACCACAAACTGTACCTGGGCCATAGTGGGTAACTGCAACAGTTGATCTATTTCATTTGCTGAGATCTGCTCGTAGGTTGCGTCCAGCACCCATACTGCGGCTTGCTTCGGTGGTAATGGCTTCAGAGCCTGCGCTTTTTGCAGCAGGTTGTCAAAATGGGTGGCAACATCGAGTTCGGCACCGGTATGGCTGAGGTAATCATGCAAATGCGCCATGTTATGGGCGTCAGCACTGAACAGGCAAACATAAATGTCACGTAGTAGTTCTTTATCCAGATACTGAATTTCATCCGAGCGGCGCATTGGTATGCGCACAATAAATTCGGTGCCCTGATCAACCTGGCTGTTGACGCTGATATCACCGTACATCAGTGTGGTTAGGCGTTGGCAAATAGATAAACCAAGGCCTGTACCACCGAATTTACGGGTAATGGAGCCTTCGGCCTGGTTAAAAGGCTGAAATACATAGTTAATTTGGCGCTGCGTCATGCCTTTGCCGTTGTCTGTCACACTAAACTGGATCTGGCTGAAATCCATATTTTCTTCCAGCAATTCCGCTTTAATAATCACCAGTCCGGTTTTCTCCGGTGTGGTCTGGGTAAACTTAATTGCATTACCGGCCAGGTTGTACAAAATTTGCCGCAACCGCACCGGGTCGCCAATCAGGCCGTCGGGAATGCGGGGGTCAACAAACAGTTTTAAGTCAATTTGCCGCTGATGCGCCACCGATACCAGAATACGGCCGACGGCTTCAATAATATCTACCAGCGACAATGGTATAGTTTCCAGTTGCAGTTTACCGGCTTCAATTTTTGAAAAATCGAGAATATCGTCCAGGATGCGCAGCAATGAAAATGATGACTCACGCACCGTGTCTGTCATGCGAAACTGCGAGGTGGATAGCTGAGTCTTACGTAGTAAATCAATAGTACCGATAATGCCATTCATTGGTGTGCGGATTTCATGGCTCATGGTAGCAAGAAAAGTCGATTTGGCTTCGTTGGCTTTTTCTGCTGTGAGCTTGGCGGTTTCCAGCGCATCGGTGCGCTCTTTAATGCGGGTTTCTACTTCCAGCTTGAGGTTTTTAATGTTCTGCTCAGATGCTGCCAGTGCTTCCTGTGCATGTTCTATCCGGCGGAACAGTTGGTTGATATAACTGCCAAGTACGCCGTAGCTGTCCTGTGCGTGGCTGTCGACGCTGCTGTTGTATTGATCTTTATCCAGCGCCTGGCGGGTACCCACTAATAAAGGCTTAATACGGCGGCTGAAAAAACCAGAAATAGTGACGGCAAACACTGCGCTTAGCAGCAGCGCCAATACTACACTTACGGCCAAAGCCGCAAAAAAAGGCCAGCTGGCGCGCAGTTTTAACTGTTGTACGTAAATCAGAATAGCGCTTTGTTGCTCCGGTAAAGTAATCAGCTGATTGACGATCAGATAATTACCCTGCTGCAAAGCGCTGTCTTGCCATACTGGCTGCGGCACAAAACCCTGTACGTTACTGGTATTGGCAATAAGTTCGGTTTGTTGGTTTGGCAGTGTGCGGTATACATATAATGCGCGGTCGGTGTTGCCATCCCGGGTTTGAAACAGCATTTGCTCAGTGGCGGCGGTATTGTTTTCTGCCAGCAGCGGCTGTAAAACGCGGCTTAGCAAGCGGCTGTCAGCCGTTAGCCGGTTTAGTTGCTGTTCATTTAGGCCTGGCTCAGGTTGGTTTAGCCAGGCAAGCAGCGCTGCCTGAGCAAATAAAATCAGCAAAGACAGTACAGTCAGGCGCTTAAAAATCGGTTTACTAAACGACGTGTTTTCCATTAGTTATCCAATATTTTTCTGCCAGCTCAGCAGACTTTATGCAGTGGCGGGCATTTTAACAACTTTTCGTAATTTAGGTAGCCAGTGTTGGTTTTTGCTGCTTATTGTAGCGGGTTGTTCAACTAATAGGCTAACGCACCGGCAGCACTAAAATATCTGTTGACTTAAGATCGTAAAATCCGTTTAATACGACCCGCGTTGCCCAGATAGCTCAGTCGGTAGAGCAGCGGATTGAAAATCCGCGTGTCGGTGGTTCGATTCCGCCTCTGGGCACCATCAGTTTTCGGTGCTCAAGTTGTATTAAGGTAACAGAGTTATTCAACTTGTGTCACGTTGTCGCAGCCGCTTTAGCTCAGTTGGTAGAGCAACTGACTTGTAATCAGTAGGTCATCCGTTCGACTCGGATAAGCGGCACCATTTTGCGCCAGCCAGTTTTGCCCAGATAGCTCAGTCGGTAGAGCAGCGGATTGAAAATCCGCGTGTCGGTGGTTCGATTCCGCCTCTGGGCACCATCCTTAAAAACCCTAACCTTTTGGTTGGGGTTTTTTCGTTTAATAGCGCCGAAAATCCGTTGAGCCGAAATAGGCAAACACCGGCTTCTTTGTTAAGCTCAGGCGCGTAATAACAACAAGAATCAGGGAGTTCCTCACAATGAAGCACGTTTTAAGTATCCTGGCCGTTTCCTTACTGGCTGCCTGTGGCAGCGAATCAAAAACTGATATTGCAACCCAACCCAATAGTGTAACCATGACAGAAGCTGCAAAAACCACCTTTACCTACCCGCAAACTGCTAAAGGCGACGTGGTAGATACCTATTTTGAGCAAAAAATTGCCGACCCGTACCGCTGGCTGGAAGATGATCGCAGCAGCGAAACAGAAGCCTGGGTAAAAGCGCAGAATAAAGTTACTTTTGATTATCTGGGGCAAATTCCATATCGTGAGCAGATAAAGCAAAAGCTGGCAGCATCGTGGAACTATGAAAAAGTAACGGCGCCTTTTAAAGAAGGTAAATACACTTACTTCTATAAAAATGACGGCCTGCAAAACCAGTATGTATTGTACCGCCAACTGGAAGATGGCAGCAGTGAGGTGTTTTTAGACCCCAACACCTTTAGCAGTGACGGCACAACATCACTGGCTGAGGTTAGTTTTTCTAAAGATGGTTCTGTGCTGGCGTATTCTATTTCAGAAGGCGGCAGCGACTGGCGCAAAATTATCATCATCGACGTTGAGACGAAAAAGCCGCTGGAACCAGAGCTGACAGACGTTAAATTCAGTGGTATCAGCTGGTTTGGTAACGAAGGTTTTTACTATTCCAGTTACGACAAGCCAGATGGCAGTGAACTGTCGGCAAAAACGGATCAACATAAGCTGTATTACCACAAGCTGGGTAGTGCACAAAAAGATGACGCCGTTATTTTTGGTGGCACTGAAGCACAAAAGCACCGCTACGTTGGCGCCACGGTAACTGAGGATGATCGTTACCTGCTGATTTCTGCCGCGGTATCGACCTCTGGCAATAAGTTATTTTTAAAAGATTTAACTAACCCGAACAGCGTGTTGGTAACCATTTTGGATCATACCGATTCTGATACCGACTTACTGGATAACGACGGTAGCAAACTGTTTCTGGTGACCAACTTAAATGCACCTAATAAAAAAGTAGTTACGGTTGATGCCGCCAAACCGCAAGCGGAAAACTGGCAGGATCTGATCCCGCAAACAGATAATGTGCTTAGCGCATCAACCGGCGCCGGTTATATCTTTGCTGAATATATGGTTGATGCCATTGCCAAAGTGCAGCAGTACGATTACAGCGGCAAACTGGTACGTGATATTAGATTGCCGGGTGTGGGCAGTGTTGGTGGTTTTAGCGGTAAAAAAGATGACCAAAAGCTGTATTACACTTTTACCAACTATATTACTGCGCAAACTATTTATGATTTCAGCCCAACTGATGGTAATTCAGCAGTTTACAGCAAATCAGGCGCAAAGTTTGACAGCGATAATTATGTGTCAGAGCAGGTGTTTTACAGCTCAAAAGATGGTACTAAAGTGCCGATGATTATCAGCTACAAAAAAGGCCTGAAACGCGATGGCAGCAATCCAACCATGCTGTATGGCTATGGTGGTTTTAATGTGAGTTTGACCCCGGCGTTTAACATTCCTAATGCCGTGTGGATGGATTTGGGTGGCGTATATGCGGTGCCAAGCCTGCGCGGCGGCGGTGAGTACGGTAAAGCCTGGCATCAGGCCGGTACGCAGTTGCAAAAACAAAATGTGTTTGACGACTTTATTGCAGCGGCAGAGTATTTGCAAAAAGAAGGTTATACCTCGAAAGACAAGCTGGCAATTCGTGGCGGCTCTAACGGCGGCTTGTTAGTTGGCGCAGTAATGACCCAACAGCCTGAGCTGATTAAAGTGGCGTTGCCAGCGGTTGGTGTGCTGGATATGCTGCGTTACCACACTTTTACTGCCGGCGCCGGCTGGGCATACGACTATGGCACCAGTGAGCAAAGTAAAGAAATGTTTGATTACCTGCTGGCTTACTCACCGGTACATAACGTAAAAGCAGGCGTGGCTTACCCGGCAACCATGGTAACCACTGCCGATCACGATGATCGCGTAGTACCGGCGCACTCGTTTAAGTTTGCGGCTGAGTTACAGGCAAAAGATGCCGGTGTTAACCCACAGCTGATCCGCATTGAAACCAACGCCGGCCACGGTGCCGGTACACCGGTATCAAAGCAGATTGAACAAACGGCTGATATGGTTAGCTTTACGCTGTATAACATGGGGTATAAGCAACTACCTTAACCAGCTGCGCGATGATAAGAACCCGCTGTGATAGCGGGTTCTTTGTTTTTATTAAAACTGTTTCAGGCAGTATGGTGTTTATCTAAGGTTGATATTGTAAAGATTAGCGCTTCGTTTTACACTGCGTGCCCTTTTTTAAATGTGCACGCCAGCCTGTTATGTAGGCCTTGCAACGGTTATGCTGGTCTGGTTTTATCACAACTGGTTTGTCACAGATGGACAACACAAAGATCAGGAGCAGGACAATGGCAAAAAAAGCAGTGATCCTGGTATTAGATAGCTTTGGTATTGGCTATGCACCGGATGCCAATAAGTTTGGTGATGTTGGCGCTAATACCTTTGCCAGTATCGCAAAAACCTTTCATACGCAAAAAGGTCGCCAGCTGGCGCTGCCTAATCTGGCGCAGCTGGGCTTGGTTAAAGCTGCCACCGCGGCCTCAAATGGTGTGCAGGCCGATATCACCGGTGCCCGGTTAATAACCGGCGCTTATGGCTATGCGCGTGAGCTAAGCAGCGGCAAAGACACGCCAAGCGGCCACTGGGAAATTGCCGGTGTACCGGTACTGTTCGACTGGGGTTATTTTCATGATAAAACCGACAGTTTTCCGCCAGAGCTGATTAACGAGCTATGCCAGCGCACCGGCGTGCCGGGTATTTTGGGCAATTGCCATGCCTCCGGCACCGATATACTGGTAAAGCTGGGTGATGAGCATATTAAAACCGGTAAACCGATTTGTTATACCTCGGCCGACAGCGTGTTTCAGGTAGCCGCACATGAAGAACATTTTGGCCTGCAGAAACTGCTGGATTTTTGTCTGGTAGCACGCGAGCTGCTGGACAAATACAATATTGGCCGTGTTATTGCCCGGCCATTTCTGGGCGATAACGCCAATAACTATGCCCGTACCGGTAACCGCCGCGATTATTCAGTATTGCCACCGGCACCAACTGTATTGGATAAGCTGACAGATGCCGGCGGTAAGGTGATCAGCATTGGTAAGATTGCTGATATTTATGCGCATCAGGGCATTAGTGAAAGTTTAAAAGCCACCGGCCTTGAAGCACTGGTAGACAAAACGCTGGCGAAAATGGCACAACAGACAGATAACAGCATTATTTTTACTAACCTGGTCGATTTTGATCAGAACTTTGGCCACCGCCGTGATCCTATCGGTTATGGCGAAGCGCTGGAATACTTTGACAGCCGCCTGCCTCAATTGATGGCTGCCTGTGGTGATGACACCCTAATGATTCTGACAGCAGATCATGGTTGTGACCCAACCTGGCACGGTACAGAGCATACGCGTGAATACATTCCGGTGCTGGCCTACAAAAATGGCATGCAAGACATTAATTTAGGCGAGCGCATGAGCTTTGCTGACATTGGCCAGACTCTGGCCAGCTATTTTGAGCTGGAGGCCATGGCTTATGGTGACTCCTTTTTAGATAAAATTAACTAAGAGATTTTTATGGCAACTCCGCACATTAATGCGCCAGAAGGCGCTTTTGCAGCAACCGTATTAATGCCGGGCGACCCGCTACGGGCCAAGCATATCGCAGAAACTTTTTTAACCGACGCGGTATGTGTCAATACCGTACGTAATATGTTTGGCTACACCGGTACCTACAAAGGTAAACCGGTAAGCGTGCTGGGCTCGGGCATGGGCGTACCGTCTATGTCTATTTATGCCACCGAGTTGGTAAAATTCTATGGTGTAAAAAATATTATCCGTATTGGCTCTTGTGGCGGTTTGCCGCTGGACGTAAAAGTACGTGATGTGGTGATCGGCATGGGTGCCAGCACCGATTCCAGTGTAAACCGTAACCGTTTAGCCGGGATGGATTTTGCCGCTATTGCCAGTTTTAACCTGCTGGAAAAAGCCGTAGCTGCGGCCCGGGCAAAAAATATTAATGTCAAAGTAGGTAATGTGTTTACCTCAGATTTATTCTACAACCCGGACGAAACCTTATTCGACACCCTGGAAAAATACGGCGTGCTGGCGGTAGAAATGGAAGCGGCCGGTTTATATGGCGTGGCGGCCGAATACGGCATTAATGCGTTGGCTATTTTTACCGTAAGTGATCATATCCGTACCGGTGAAGCATTAAGTGCTGAGCTGCGCCAGACCAGCTTTAATGAAATGGTTGAAGTAGCACTGGGCTGCTTATAATTTCCGTTTAACCGATTTTGCAGGGCAGACAGATGTCACTATCAAGCAATAAAATGTTTTATGTATCGTGGGAAGCGTTTCACCGTGCCACCAAAGAGCTGGCGCATCAGCTGCTGGGGCAGGATTATAACGCTATAGTGGCGGTAAGCCGCGGTGGTTTGGTGCCTGCTGCTATTTTGGCCCGCGAGCTGAATATCCGCGTGGTAGACAGCATTTGTGTTGCCAGTTATGAGCATGATAAACAAGGCAGCCTGAGCATTTTAAAAGATGCCAGCTTGGCTGATTCTGCCAAACTGCTGATTGTGGATGATCTGGTGGACACCGGTGAAACGGCCAAAGCCCTGCGTGAGCATTTCCCTAAAGCCTGCTTTGTTACGGTGTATGCCAAGCCGCAGGGTAAGCCGCTGGTGGATAAATACGTAACAGATATTGAGCAGGACACCTGGATCCAGCTGCCATGGGATATGGAACTGGCCTATAGCAAGCCATTGGCTGAGAAGTAAATAAGCGAGAGGCTGAGAGTCGGATTGCCCTAAGCTAACCGTTGAAGGCATGGATGCCTGAGTCGAGCCCCCAGGGATGGGTTTACGGCGTGTTGGCGTGGGTAATCCGACTCGTTTGCTAGCAGATGTTTTTGGAGTAAAAATGACAGCAGTACAACAATTAACCCTGCACTTGCCGGACTGGATTAACGATGTAGTCGACTGGCAAAAAGTGTATCAAAACGATGATGAAAAAATGGCGCTGGCGGTCGAGCTGTCAAAACAAAACGTGCTGCGCGGCACCGGTGGCCCTTTTGGCAGTGCTATTTTTGATTGTGCCAGCGGCAAACTGGTTAGCGTTGGTGTAAACCGGGTAGTGCCACTGCATAACTCTACTGCGCATGGTGAAATGATGGCGATAATGCTGGCTGAGCAAAATGTGCAAAGCTTTAGTTTATCGGCCGATGGTGTTAAGCGTGAGTTATTTACCTCGTGTGAACCCTGCGCCATGTGTTTAGGCGGCACTTTGTGGAGTGGTGTAAAGCGTTTGGTATGTGCTGCTACTGCTGAAGATGCCCGTGCTATCGGTTTTGATGAAGGCCCGGTATTTGCGCAGAGTTATCAGTATTTACGCGATGCAGGTGTTGAAGTAGTGCAACTGGTACAGCGTGATGCAGCCAATAGCGTATTGCAGAATTATATTGGTAGCGGTGGCGCTATTTATAATGGCTAGGGTGTCACGGCTAAACAAACCAAAGCTGGATCAGCGTTACTGATACAGCTTGGTTGCTACATATAACTCTTCTACTCTTTGCCTTGCCCAGGGTGTTTTACGTAAAAACTTCAGGCTGCTTTTTACCGACGGGTCTATTTTAAAACAGTTTATATCAATCTGTTTTGCCAGGCCCGGCCAGCCAAAGTGATCAACCAGTGCAGTGACAATTTGCTCCAGTGTAACGCCATGCAACGGGTTATTCGGTTGAGACATATAAGGTCCCTATTGTTGGCGTGAGCAAGCCGGTTCATGCCTGAACCGGCTGCATACAGTCTAGGTTTATAAACGCTCTAACATCGCAGCGGTAAAGTCGGTGGTGCCGAAGCTGCCGCCTAAATCACGGGTAGTGCGATCGCCGGTGGCGATAACATCGGCCAGAGCACTGCGGATTTTCTCGGCTTTATCCTGCATGCCTAAATATTCCAGCATCTGAATCGACGCCAGAATTACCGAGCTTGGGTTCGCCAGATTTTTACCGGCAATATCGGGTGCACTGCCGTGTACTGCTTCAAAAATGGCGCAATCTGTACCAATGTTCGCGCCTGGTGCCATACCTAAACCACCGACTAAACCAGCGCATAAATCTGACAAAATATCGCCAAACAGGTTAGTAGTAACAATAACGTCGAACTGCTGCGGGTTCATTACCAGCTGCATACAGGCGTTATCAACAATCATTTCCTGTGCTTCAATATCAGGGTAACGGGTAGCCACTTCACGCGCTGTTTTCAGAAATAAACCTGAGGTAGATTTCAGAATGTTGGCCTTGTGCACAATAGTCACTTTTTTGCGCTTTTCGCGCCGTGCGGTTTCAAAGGCAAATACTGCAATACGCTCGGCACCGTCTTTAGTCACAATACTGGTAGCTTCTGCTACCAGGCCGTCGGCAGACACTACCTGACCATGGCCAGAGTACATACCTTCAGTGTTTTCACGGATAGTGATGATGTCGATGTTTTCGTAACGCGCTTTAGTGCCTTTAAATGAAATAACCGGGCGTACGTTAGAGTACAGGTTAAATTTCTTACGCAGCGTTACGTTAATAGAGGTAAAACCTTCACCCACCGGCGTGGTCAGCGGGCCTTTTAAGGTAATTTTATTGCGGGCAATGGCGTCCAGCGTGGCTTGCGGTAACAGCTCACCGGTTTTTTCCAGTGCGGTTAAACCGGCATCGACATATTCATAATCGAAGTTGCAGCCCACTTTATCCAGTACCTGAATGGCGGCTTCAACAATACTTGGGCCTATGCCATCGCCTTTAATGACAGTAATAATTTGCTTGCTCATGGGGGGGATCCTTAGCTGTCGTATTTATTCGGAAAGAGGGCCTCTGACGGGCCTGAAAACGGCGCAGAATATAGCATTTTTCGGCACATTACGCCAGTTTGGTACCAGTTTAGCGCAGTTATCTGCGTTATATACGCTATAAGGCTGGTGAATGTTGTAATAAAACTACAATTTAAGGCTGATGGGGTAATAGCATTGGCTACGTTGCGCGAGCTGTTGCAGCCAGATTTCTGCCGTAATCGCTGTTTTGCCAGCAGCTGCGGTTTTACGCAGCAGTGCATCAACAGGTTGCGCTGATGCTGCACAGTACAACACCAGGCTGCTATGCCATGCCAGTTGCAGGTTAACCGCAACTGCCGTTAAACGCTGGCCTGCACTGGGTTGTAGCCAGGCCGTAACCGCGGCGGTGTAATGATCCAGCTGGTACAGCTGCAGCAGCTCAATAAGCTGTGGCAGGTAAGTTTCGCTGGCACAATTCAGTGCCGGATTAAAGCTGCTTTGATAACCGGTGGCAGAGCGGTTAACCAGTGCAGCACGCTGATAAAGCGGGTTAAGCCACAGTGGGGCGCAGCAACACAGCGCCAGTAAGCGGCTATCGGCGCTTTGCAGCTTGGGCATAAACAGTTGCAGTGCTTGTGCCAGCACATGACAAAACTGACTAAACACGTCCTGCCATGGGTGATGCAAGGCACTAAGGTAATGCTGCAGCTCTGCCTGGGCCAGCGCGGCAGGCAAGGCATCCCGGCCGATAATGCCAATAGCCAGCTTTACGCTTTGCACACTTTGCTGCTGGCGGTTTAACTGGCTGGCCAGTGTCAGCAACGGCGCCGAGCGCTCCGGGCTGGTTGTCAGGTAATGCTCTAAGGCTTTGTTGTCATAATAACGCAGTTCACTAAAGCGGGAATATTGCAGCAAGTGGGAAAAAGTATCCGGTTGTGGTGTGAGCTCTGTAACTGGCTGCTGCAGTAGCTGGTGTAAAATATCTAACTCGTAGTCACTTTGGCTTAGCATCAGGCGCGTGGCTAACTGCCCCTGCCATTCGCTGCGGTTAGACAAATACTCACTTTGTGTCAGCAACAGGCTTAGCAATGTCTGTTGCCACTGTGCTTGTTTGCGCTCAGTGGCATAGCAACCACTTAACACTTTAACTACGCTGGCAGCTTGCGGCAGCGCTTTAAGCTGTCTGGCAGCTGTCAGGGCAGGGTAAGGCAATGGCTCTGTTTGCGCAGCAGACACTAAAGCGCTGCAGCAGCCGGCAAGCAGCAGTAAACGCCGGTTAAGCGGGTGTAACTGATAGCAACTGGCAAGATACAACAATACCTCAATACGCCACAGGGGTGCTGGCAGCTGGTGTATTGGCTGGCTAATGCTGTCATAAGTAACGGCGGTATCAAGTGCTTCGCGCTGTTTGCTCAGCAGCATTGCTGTTTTATACAGCGCTTCAGCTGTGGTAGTGGTGTCAGCCTGGCTAACACAGTGTTGGTAAAGTTGCTGATAACGCTGCCATGGGCCTGGGTCAGTTTGCATGGCCGCTAATAACAGTGTAGCGCTGCACAGCTTCTTCGCCTATGGCTTGCAGGTAGCGGTTTTTAAACAGCAATGCTGTGCATTCATCTGCGGTGGTTATGCCATCTGCAACGCTGCGGTGGGTGCGGTAATACAATACCTGATACAGATCTTTGCCCTGCAGCACGGCTTCAGTAATGTCTGGTGTGCCAAGGCGCCGCATGACGTCGTCCTGTGTCAGGTTGTCGGTCAGTTTATACTGGCTTATCAGCTTATGGTTAAAGGCTTCCCGGTCTACCCAGGTCATTTGATCGACATCATCCTGATAGCAGAAAAACACTGTAGCCGTGAGCAACAGGTACACCGCCAGCCCAATACCAAGCCAGGTCCATTTACGTAGTTTAAGCTGAACCACAGAAGCGGCTTTTTGCATCATATCAGGCGCTAACCACGGGCTGGATCCGCAGATCCTGCAGGTTAAGCCCCAGCTGTACATCGGTTTTTAATGCCAGAATTTGCATAAAAACTTTAATTTGTTCTTTATGCTGCAGAATCTTTTCGCGCAATTTTTTATGGCAATCCGGGTGCTCCAGTGCTTCGGTCAGTGTAGCACCCAGCGCCAGCAGATCATGGGCGCCTTTGGGGCCAATGCCATTTACACCGGGAATATTGTTGGTGCTATCCCCCACCAGGCTCCAGTAACGCACCAGTTGAGTGGTGCTGACACCAAACTTTTGCTGCACCGCTGCTTCGGTTTGGTGCTGACGGGCAAAGGCATCGTAAATTTGAATATGCGGGCTTAGTAATGGTAAAAAACCTTTGTCGGTTGACACTATGGTCACCTGCTGGCCGTGTTGCGCCAGCTTTACTGCAATAGAGGCAATAATATCATCGGCTTCATATTCATCTTGTTGCACGCTGTCAAAGCCAAGCGTTTTAGCACATTGCTGCAAGCCGGGCAGGGCATCTGCCAGAATGGTTGGCATGGGTTTACGGTTAGCTTTGTATTCAGCGTACAGCGTTTTACGCCACAGGCTGTTGCGTCCGTCAAATACCAGTACAGCGTGGCTTGGTGTTAATTCTTGCTGTAATCTTGCCAGTGCCTGACGCAGCATATTTTCTGTATTACGAATGATCTGAGTTTTGGTGCCCTCAGCCACTTCGTCGGTTACAGGCAGGTATGGCCGCTCCTGCACGGCGTAAAGCCGGCGTATCAGGTTTAGCGCATCAATTAACAGCAAGTGTGCCATGTTAGCGTACTACCTTGTAACAGGGTTCATATTTGCTGCCAGGCAGCTTCATTCTGCCCTGGTCTACAAAAGCCTGTAATAGTGTATCCATCATTTGCATCAGTTTGGGCTCACCACTTATCTGGAAGGGACCATGTTGGCGAATGGCTTTAATACCTTCGTCTTTCACGTTGCCGGCAACAATACCGGAGAATGCCCGGCGCAGGTTAGCCGCCAGTGTTGCGCTGTCTTGATCCAGGTGCAAGTCCAGTGCGGCCATATTCTGATGATTCGGGATAAAAGGCTGCTGAAAGTCAGGTTCTATCTGCAGTGTCCAGTTAAAGTGATAGGCGTCACCGACAGATTTACGGTAATGCCGTACCTCGGCAGCGGCCAGCTTCAGCTTACGCGCTACTGCGGGGGCATCATCAATAATAATTTCGATCAGTTTTAACGCTGCACTACCCAGGGTATTTTCGATAAAACTGGCAATTTCGCCAAAGTAAGCCTCGCTTTGCTTTGGCCCGGTTAAAATAATAGGTAATGTCTGCTGCCGGTTCTCTTCGTGCAGCATAATGCCAAGCAGATATAACAGCTCTTCTGCGGTGCCTGCGCCGCCAGGAAAAATAATAATACCGTGCGCTACCCGGACAAAAGCTTCCAGCCGTTTTTCGATATCCGGCAGGATCACCAGCTCGTTAACGATAGGGTTTGGTGGTTCAGCAGCAATAATGCTCGGCTCTGTCAGGCCAAGGTAGCGGCCAGTGCTAATGCGTTGTTTATTGTGGCCGATGGTGGCGCCTTTCATCGGGCCTTTCATGGCGCCAGGGCCACAGCCGGTGCAAATGTCCATGCCACGCAGCCCCAGTTCGTAGCCTACTTCTTTGGTGTATTTATATTCCACTTCATTAATAGAGTGGCCACCCCAACAAACAATCATATTAGGCTCGTTACTGGCGTCAATTACACGGGCGTTGCGCAAAATATCAAATACGGTGTGAGTAATATGATCGCTGTTGTTTAGATCCAGCCAGCTTTTACTGCTTTGTAAGCGGCTGTGATAAAACAGAATATCGCGCAGTACGGCAAACAGGTGTTCGTGTATACCTTTGATAATTTTGCCGTCAACAAAGGCGCTGTGCGGCGGATTAAATAATTCAATTTTAATGCCGCGTTCGCGGCTGATCAGATTAACGGCAAAATCGCTGAACTGCTCATAAATTTCGGCTGAGCTGTCGGTGTGGCTACCCACGTTCAGCACTGCCAAACAGCAGTTACGAAATAAACGGAAGGCTTCTTGCTGGGTATTTTGCTTTAAATGGTCAACTTCCAGCTGTGATAATAAATCCATAGACCCAAGTGGGTTTAACTGCACATGCATATGTGCTCCTTTATACATTAGGTTAATGCCATGTCAGGAGGCGGGTTTAAGAATAACTTTATCACGGCCTGCTTTTTTGGCTTCGTACAGCGCTTCATCGGCACGATCAAAAGCACTGCGATTGGTGTCTTGTTCTGTAAACCGGGTTGCGCCAAATGAGATGGTAATAGGCACATTTACATTTTTGAATTTAAAAGGGATTTTGCCAATTTTCTCCCTCAAGGCGTTAAGCCGCTTTTCCAGTTCGGCTAACTCAGTTTCCGGAAATAGCATAATAAACTCTTCACCACCGTAACGGGCGATAAAATCGGTTTCGCGCAGGTTAAGTTTCAGCGTTTTAGCAATCACCTTGAGCGTTTTATCACCGGCACTGTGGCCGTAGCTATCATTAATGTTTTTAAAATGGTCAACATCTGCCAGCACCACGCAAAGAGGTTTTTTATAACGTTGCCAGCGTTTAATTTCTAATTGGTAGCGCTCATCAAAGGCCGCGCGGTTAGGTATTTCTGTGAGTGCGTCTTGCAGGCTGCGGAAATTTTGCTCGGCAATGCGCTTCTTAAAAGTGCCGGCATCTGTTTCCAGCTCGCCGAGGCGTTGTTCCATATTGCCAAGTGTTAACAGCAATTGCTGCCGTTCCTGCTGTTCCAGCTGCTCTTTTTCACGTAAAGATCCGGTAATAGCAGTTAATTTATCACTGACCAGTAATTTTAATTGTTCCAGCGACGTGGCCTTTTGGCTGACATGGCT
This sequence comes from Gammaproteobacteria bacterium HGW-Gammaproteobacteria-15, assembly GCA_002840125.1. Lineage (GTDB taxonomy): Bacteria > Pseudomonadota > Gammaproteobacteria > Enterobacterales > Alteromonadaceae > Alishewanella. Next base: position 1,250,155 of record PGZF01000001.1, on the reverse strand, counting down.
CAGGTGATCAATTTGCAACTCAATTTGCTGATTCAGCACCAGCATCTTTTGTTTCAAATCGGTCGATGCACTTAACGACGATACCACCGATTGTTGCACGCTGGTCAGGGCATCATTGAGTTTTAATAAAAAATGTTCAGCCGACTGACGCTCGCGGTTAATACTGCTGATAATAATGCCGATGGTTTTTAAGCAGGCTTCCAGCAGGGCATCAATGGGCAGTTTGCCCAGCAAACTCAGCCGGATTGCATCAATTTCGGCAGCGCTTTCTTCGGCAAACGCCAACTCGCTTAGCAGGTTGGTTAACTCGACACTGATTTGGCGGCAAATATGGCCGTAGCGTACATCATCATTGTCACCGCTGTCGGCCAGTTGCTGTTTGGCTTGCAGTACGTTTTGATACAGTTTGGCCAGTTCAGTGAGATGCGGTAAAAAAGCATGCACCGTAGCAGAGGGTTGGCCGACTTTACCCAATAACAGGCGTAAATCGCGGCGCAGCTGGTCCGGCAGGCCTTTTTGTTGCTGCAGCAGCTTACCGGCGTCTGCCAGGCCCTGCTGCATGCTTTGAATATCGGCCTGATGCCTTGATTCTAACAGCTTAAGATTGTCGCTGGTGGCTTCAATAAACGGCAGCAGTTTTTCCAAGTCGGTGCCGCGGTTTAGTTCGGTTCGCAATTTTGCCAGCCGATTATCTAAATCGACATCAACCCCTTTGCACGCCAGGGACAGCCGTGAGACAAACTGGGCCAGAATTTTAAACTGGGCTTCATAGGTATCTTCCAACGCTTTACGTGCTTTAAGCGCATTGGCCAGTTGTTTTTGTGTGTCGTCTTGCAAGACTACCACCTGAAGGTTTGCTGTTAAATCTATGTTTAGATTTAAGTATATCGGCAAAAGTAATAAATGCGATCACTGTTTTAAGCAAAATGCTTTAGCAGATAAAAAAACAGCAGGCCCGAAGGCCTGCTGTAGCAGGGGGATTTATCTTTATTATTGTCCGGTTTACTTTTTACACAGGTAATAAGGTAACCAGGTTTGTTCTTCAGCAGAGGTCAGGTGTTGCATAATCAGCATCCCTTGTTGGAACTACTGTCTGGCAGTCCGTCTGCCAGACGCTGCATATTTAAACAGAAAACATTGGTTTTTGAAAGTCGGTATGTAATGTTTCTGTGCTTATTTCAGATTTTATAGACTTTTTGCTGTTAATTTAAATTTACAGATTTATATTTCACTGATTTAGTTGGTATTTATTTATTGGATGTTTTTGGTTTTGAAAGTCTTTCTGTAATATTACATCTTTACTGCCGGCTTAAGCGAATTGCCGGTGGGGTGCAGGGTTCACTGGCACGCCAGGGGTTAATATCCAGCCCGCCGCGACGGGTATAGCGGGCGTAAACACACAAAAAGCTGGGCTGACAATGTGACCAGATGTCGCTGAAAATACGCTCGACACATTGTTCATGAAACTCGTTGTGGCTGCGAAAACTGATCAAATAACGTAACAGGGCTGCGTGATCCAGCGCTTTGCCACGGTAATGGATATAAACACTGGCCCAATCGGGTTGGGAGGTAATTAAACAATTCGATTTAAGTAAGTGAGAGTGCAGCTTCTCTTCAACGATATCGGCATCAGTCTGGGTTTGCAGTAAGCTGGCATCATACTGGTACTGGGTAATTTCAATATCCAGATCATCAATACAGCGCCCTGGGATCCAGGTAGGCTGAAACGCCATAATCTCATTAACGTTATGCAGGCTGACTTTTACCGTTTTACCGGCACAGGCCGATAAATCGCGCTGCAAATGTTGATACACCTGGCCCAGATCAGCAAAGCGGCTTTGGTTAAAACTGTTGAGGTATAACTTAAATGACTTGGATTCAATTAAATTTGCTGAGTCGTAAGGCACCACAAAAGTAGCCAATGCTACCATAGGTTTACCTTTGGCATTAAGCCACGACAACTCGTAACCGTGCCAGATGTCCTGCCCGACAAAGGGTAAGGCTGTTGCGGCCAGACCAATATCATCCCGGCCCAGGCTGCGGGGTACTGCCTGCAATAAGCTGGCATCATACTGATCGGCATAGGCGGTTACTTTACCAAGGCTTAATCCGGCAAGAAGTTCTGAGTGGCTGCTGGTCATGTCTGTTTTTGTCATCACGGCGTAGTTAGCGTTACAATGGTGCAAGTTTATCATAAAGTTTGATGGAAGGTCGCGTGGCTCTGGCAACGAATTACAGTCAATTTATTCAGCGTGCGGTACTGTGGCATCAACAGCAACAGCTGGCATTAACGACCTGGGCCGATCCACAAAGCCCATCTCCCTGTCAGGTTACAGAACCGAAGGACGACAAAGTGCAATGGCAGCCGGTATTGCAGCAGCCGCCTGCTGATTTTTCGAATGTTGAGCAGGCACTCGAGCTGGAGTTACACCAGGATATCAAAAGCTTTTATCAGTTACAGTATGGCGCGGGCCTGGCCGCTGAGCATAGCCGCGGCAAGCTGCTGCTGCTAATGGTATGGAACAGCGATGATGTAAAGCGGCTGCAGGAAAACATTATCGGCCATATCATTATGAAACGGCGGTTAAAACAGCGCGAAACGGTGTTTTTTGCCACCACTGAAGACGATGATATTTTGCTGTCAGTACTTAACAGCACAGGTGAAGTGTTTGTTGAGCATGTCGGGCAGGAAGTAAAAGAAAAGCTGGCCGACAACCTGGCTGATTTTATCAGCCAGCTGGCACCTTGTAGTTACGACGGGCTTTGACAATCCCAGGCAATATTACCCAGCAAGCGGCAGTTATCGCATTTAAAGTCGAATAACTGCTGCAATGGCTGCTTTAAACGCCAGTTTCCGCCGCAGCCGGGGCAGGGTTTATCCGGTTCCTGTTCACAGTTGTTGCTGCTACCGCTATACAGCGCATAGTACACCGTTTTGTTATTGGCTTTTTCTAACCGGCGTGCCAGTTGCCGGCCTTGTTTATTTAATCTGCTGTTTAGCTGCTGCAAACTGCGCTCTGCACTTTTAACCAGTACCCGTGTTTGCTGCATTTGTATCTCGTCCAGCGCTTGGTATTGCAACTGCCAGCGAATAAGCTGTTCATGATCTGCCGTTTCTGTGTTCAGCCGATATAATGGCACTGGCGCAAAATGTTCACCGCAGCGTACCGGTGAGCAGGTGTCATTAAAACGGCTGTACAGAATATAAAAATCTGCGTTGTGACAGGGATCGCTATGCTGCGACATCAGATCCATCCCCAGAATATGGACTTGCGGATAAGCCAGGCCTGCGTTAGCTAACTGCTGCAGTGCATCCAGGCCTTTGGCTCTGTGCTGTTTTTGTTGTAAAGCCTGCTCATCCGGCAACACTATGCGGCTGTTAAAGCTGTCTTGCTGCCAAGCGGTTGGAAATTCCCGCCCCAGCACCTGGCCATTAAATATCAGGGTTTCAATATAGCGGCGAATAGCACTTTCGGCGCTAGTAAAGTCGGTATCAGCTATTACCTTAAACTGCAGTTCAGCCAGATACATGGCTATTTATCCAGCTTGCTGAGCAGTAAATCCAGCTTGGCTTCAATGCGTGCCAGAGTTTGCGCCAGTGCAGCGTCAGCATGTTCAACCGTGGCCGGCGCAGGTACAGTTTCAGAACCTGGCGTAGTGTTATCAAATACCGGGTTGTTGCGCCACTGCTGGTAGGCGGCAAATAACTGTTGTGGCGCGATACGCCCGGCTAAACGGGCACGAAACAACGCCAGGCTGGGCGTTTTGCCTTCACGTTGCAGCTGGGCGGCAACTTGTTGTAACAGTTGTACGGGATCTGTCATGGCTTTTGCCTGTTTGACTAACTAATAGCGAAATTTACCACTAAGCGCCGACAGATAGTAGCGGTGATTTTATAAGTACATGTTTTATATTGTTTTAATCTGTGGCATGGCATTTGCTGGGATAATTACAGGCCGCTGCTGCGGCTGATTATTAAAACAACACAGGAAAATCATTATGTTAGCAAAAGTATTTGTTGCCGCTGCCTTGGCAGTTACTTTATCAGGATGTGTGATTGCAGTGGGAGGCAAGCACGAGTTGGATGACGACAGCAGCTGGAAGAAAACCCAGCAGTATAATCAGGAACAGATTAACCGCCTGGCACTGAATAGCAGCGCAGAAGACGTACGCACCTTATTGGGTACGCCCGATTTTACTGAGTCGTTTAATAAAGACGGTGAAACGGTGCAAGTACTGTTTTATCGCACTCATCATGTAAAAAGTGATGGTAAAACCACCAAAGATGAATGCACGCCGCTTATTTTTAAGCAAAACAAACTCAGTGGCTGGGGCGATAAAGCCTATCAGTATCTGTAACGCGTGCCCCGGCGGCATTACCCGCCGGGTATAGCGTTAGCTTAGCGTAATTTCCTGCAGGTGATTTTGCACATGCAGGTAATGTGCCCTGTAATATTGTGCTTTGGTCAGATTACCATAAGCAAAATGCGGCGCTAATTCGCCTTGCCAGGCAATAAACAATTCAATTTCGGTTACCAGTTCGGCCAGTGCTACGTCGTTAGGTACAGCATCTACCAATTTCGGCGCGCCGGGAATAGGCTCATCCAGTGGATGCGACATAGTGCCGCTGGCTGAGAATACACTTAATGCAGCCGCGCCTGCGGTGTACTGAAACAAAGCTGATTTCGCCTGCGGGTAGCCAAGGCGCGAGTAGCGGATACTTTGTGCCAGGTGCTGAAACACTTTACTGACACTCCAATTGCCGTGGCTGGCCAGTTTAGCTGCCGGTAAGCGTTTTAATTGCGCCAGCAGTTCATCCAGCGGGTAGTGCCGCGCCATAGCTACCACTTTAGTGCCAAATGCCACTGCCAGTGGTGCGCCAACTGCGGTTAAAAGAAATTTGCGTCGGTTCATCTGGTAATCCGTATTGCCTGCAGCATTGCTTAGCGAGTGCAGTTGAGTAAACATGCAGTAACGCTACCTTTTCTGCACTTTTTTCGCTATAAAAATGGCAGAATTATTATGCATATTCAACGGATTTGCTTTTACAAGCGCCGGGCGATTGGCTAACATCTGGCCATGATTGACGCCGGTAGCAACCAACCCCACTTCTGGCAGGTGTCCAGAGACAACCAGACTTATACCGAGCTGTGTAACGCTTTGTATGAGCGTGAACTGCTGCGCTTGTCGCAGCTTAGCACTGAGCAGTTGTTGCGCCTGCCCAATCGTTTAGCCAGCCTGCCATTTTATATCCGCCGGGCCGCCAGCAATATCCTGCAACAAAATACCACGCTGCAGTTAGACAGCCAGAATGCGTCCTGGTATCACAAACAGGCAGCAAATTGCCCGGCACGTAAACAACAGGCCGATCCTATCGATGCGTTCTATAACAAATATGCAAAACCCGGTCTGATAGTGCCGGTTTACATCACTCAACTGACGCACGAGCAGATAGTGCTTGATAGCGTAGATGAAGTAGATTTTACTGGACAACGTTTACACTGCAATGAACATGGTTGGTTTAGCTTTTCCGGTACACCGCTGGCGCAGGAAAACAGTGAAAAATTTGTGTTAAAACCAGCCAAAGCTATTATGACAGCGGCTTGCTGTGGCCATCAGTGGTTAAATGGTGACAAAAAGCCGCCGCGCTTGCTTAGCTTGCGTGAACTGTTACTGGCCAGCCGGTTAAACTGGCAAAATTTTGCCAAACCTTTACCGGCAATGTTAGCCTGATGTTGGTATTCCTGCTTTGCAATCGGGGGCAGAGGCTTCATAATGGCCGCAGTCTGTTTAATGAAGCTGTATTATGCGAATACTCACTTTACTGCTGGTAATTGTGCTGGGCTTGCTGCAATACCGTTTGTGGTTGGGCCAGCACAGTATTGCCGATTACTTTCGTTTGCAAGAAGAGCTGCGTACCCAACAAGCCAGTAATCTGGAGCTGGAAAAGCGTAACCGTTTATTAAAAGCTGATGTGACTGACTTGCAACAGGGGCTGGAAGCTATTGAAGAGCGCGCCCGCAATGAGTTGGGCCTAATTAAGCAGGACGAAGTGTTCTTCCGTTTATTCAGCCAGCCAGAGCCGGGTAAAACAATTAATGACTAACCTTAATTATCCTGCCATTGCTGCCATTGTGCCCGCTGCGGGCGTTGGCAAGCGCATGCAGGCCGACCGGCCCAAGCAATATCTGGTTTTGCACGGTAAAACTATTCTGGAACACAGTGTTGCCAGGTTGCAGGCAGTTGCTGGCGTTGAACAAATCTGGCTGGCGCTGGCGGCAGAAGATCCGTATTTTGATGCCACCGCATTAGGCCATAGCAATGTTATAAGGGTTAAAGGTGGCGATGAGCGTATGCATTCTGTGCTCAATGCGCTGAATTTTGTTGATGAGCATCAGTACCCCTGGGTGCTGGTACACGACGCAGCCCGGCCGTTGGTGCGCCAAACAGATATTGAGCTGCTTATTCAGCGTTGTTTAGCCAGTGGTGAGGGCGGTATTTTGGCCTGCCGTGTGCGCGACACGATGAAACGCGGCGAATTAATGGTGGCAGAAACGGTAAGCCGTGAACATTTATGGCATGCATTGACACCGCAGTTTTTTCCCACTGCGTTATTAAAAGCTGCTTTGCAGGATGCCATCAGTGCCGGAGTTCACATTACTGACGAAGCATCCGCCATGGAATGGGCTGGCCACAGTGTGCTGCTGGTGGAAGGCCACAGCGACAATATTAAAATTACCCAGCCAGCCGATTTAGCCCTGGCTGCGTTTTATCTGGAGCAAAGTAGTTAATGAATATGCGTATTGGTCACGGCTTTGATGTACATGCCTTTGGTGGCGAAGGCCCGGTAACGCTGGGCGGCGTTAAAATTGAATATACGCAGGGCCTGCTGGCACATTCTGATGGTGATGTAGTGTTACATGCGTTATCTGATGCTTTACTTGGCGCAGTAGCGCTTGGCGATATTGGCCATCATTTTCCTGATACCGACGCCGCTTTTAAAGGTATAGATAGCCGGATATTACTGCGTAAAGTATTTGCCGCTGTTAGTGCGGCCGGTTATAAAATCGGTAATCTGGATATCACTATTATGGCGCAAGCGCCTAAAATGGCGCCGCATATTAATGCCATGCGCCAGTGTATTGCCGATGATTTAGCCTGCCAGTTGTCACAGGTAAATGTAAAAGCCACTACCACCGAAAAGCTGGGTTTTGTTGGCCGCAAAGAGGGTATAGCGGCAGAGGCCGTGGTACTGCTGGTTGGCGCATGACAGCTGTCCAGCCACTAAGTTATCTGTACGGTGAACCCGCAGCTACAGCGCTATTACGCCAGCACAGTAACGACTTTATTGTTGAAGAGCAGCTTAATTTCAGCCCCAGCGGTGCCGGCGAACATATTTTGCTGTATATCGAAAAAACCGGCCAAAATACTCAATATGTGGCTAAACAATTGGCAGAGCTTACCGGCTTACGTGCCCGCGATATCAGTTATGCCGGTTTAAAAGACCGCCATGCGGTTACCCGGCAGTGGTTTTGTTTTAAGTGGCCAATTAAGCAACCGCTGGACTGGCAAAGCTGGCAGCTTGAGGGCTGCACTGTGCTGGATGTGCAACGCCATTACCGCAAACTGCGGTTAGGTGCACTGAAAGCGAATCTGTTTCAGATTTGCTTGCGTCAGGTGTCAGATATTGCTGATGTATTAAAACGGGCCACTTTACTCGGCCAGGGCGTGCCGAATTATTATGGTGAGCAGCGTTTTGGCATTAACGGCGGCAATCTGGTGTTAGCGCAGCAGCTGTTTAATGGCCAGAGTATTACGGATCGTAAACTGCGCGGCCTGGCATTATCTGCCGCCCGCTCTTTTGTGTTTAATCAGCAGATTTGTGCCCGCATTAGTGCCGGTTTATTTAATACCGTACAACATGGTGATGTGCTGCAGCTAAATGGCTCTGGCTCAGTGTTTCGGGCGCCAGAGGCTGATGCCACTTTGCAGCAGCGCCTGCAACAGCATGACTTGCATATTACCGCGGTGCTGTCGGGCATTGGTGAGCCAATGGTCAGTGGTGCCGCAGCAGAATTTGAGCAGCAGGTGCTTGCGCAGCACAGCGAGCTGGTACAGGGGCTGGAAGATTATCGCTTAAAAGCCGAACGGCGGGCGATACGGCTGCTGCCGCAGCAACTTACAGTGCAACAGCAAGGTAATGATTTAACGCTAAGCTTTGCATTACCGGCAGGTTGTTTTGCTACCAGTGTGCTAAGAGAGCTGCTGAAGTACCAGGATTGCGGCCGTAAAACCGTTGATATGGAGTAGCCAAATGCGAATTTTATTAAGTAACGATGATGGTGTACATGCCAAAGGCATGCAGGTGTTGCAACAGGCATTAAGCCAAATTGCTGAAGTGACGACTGTCGGGCCTGATCGTAACTGTAGCGGTGCCAGTAATTCGTTAACGCTGATAAACCCGTTACGGGTACAGCAAATGGAAAATGGTTTTTTATCGGTAAATGGCACACCGACAGACTGCGTGCATTTAGCTATCAGCCAGTTATTAGATTTTACGCCAGACTTAGTGGTAGCCGGTATTAATCATGGCGCTAACCTGGGCGATGACGTGTTGTATTCAGGTACCGTTGCGGCCGCCACAGAAGGGCGGCATTTAGGTTTACCCGCTATAGCGGTTTCGCTGGCCGGGCGCGATGAGGAGCATTTTGCCACGGCAGCTTATGTTACTGTGCAGGTGATTAAGAAGCTGAAATCACACCCGTTACCGGCAGATCAGATTTTAAATATTAATGTACCGGCAGTATCAATAGAACAGTTAAAAGGCATTCAGGTTACTCGTCTGGGCCGGCGCCATAAAGCCGAAACCATGACCAGTGCTACCGATCCCTGGGGCAGAAAAATATACTGGTATGGCTCGCTGGGGCCGGAACTGGATGCTGGCGAGGGCACCGATTTTTATGCCATAGCCAATGGTTATGCCTCTGTAACGCCACTGCAAATTGATATGTCGGCCTATAAAAGTATGGATACCTTGCGACAGTGGTTAGAGGGGATTAGCTTGTAATATGGCAGTAGCAACGTCACGCAGCGCCGCGGTACTGGCGCAAAAACTTCAGGCTGAGGGTATCCGCAATCCACAGGTTCTGGCGGCTATAGCGCACACACCAAGACATCTGTTTGTTGAGGCGGTCCTGGCACATAAGGCTTACGAAAATACCGCACTACCCATTGGACAGGGGCAGACTATTTCTCAGCCTTATATTGTTGCCCGCATGACAGAATTATTATTGCAGGACAAAGTACCAGGTAAGGTATTAGAAATTGGTACCGGCTCAGGCTATCAAACCGCAATACTGGCCAGGCTGTTTTCGCATGTATGCAGTGTTGAGCGTATTAAAGCGCTGCAGTTTCAGGCAAAGCGGCGCTTACAGCAACTGGATTTACACAACGTATCGATGAAACATGGTGATGGCTGGCAGGGCTGGCCCAGTAAAGCGCCGTTTGACAGTATTATTGTTACTGCGGCCCCGGTTGAAGTGCCAGTAGCCTTATTACAACAACTTACTGATGGTGGCCGGTTAGTGATCCCGGTGGGATTACATGATCAGGTGTTGCGGGTATATCAGCGTAATGGCGATGATTTTAGCAGCACGGACATTGAAGCGGTGCGTTTTGTGCCTCTTGTGCCGGGCGCACTGGCCTGATTAAGGAAAACTCATGCAATATATTCAGTGGATTATAAAAGGGCTGGCGATGGGAGCTGCTGATGTGGTGCCGGGTGTGTCAGGCGGTACTTTGGCTTTTATTCTGGGGATCTATGAGCGTTTACTGGCCGCCATCAGTAACTGTAATATGCAGGCGTTGCGCTTGCTTGGTCGTGGCAGAATTGCCGCGCTGTGGCAGCATATTGATGGTACATTTTTACTCTGCTTGTTTGGCGGCATCTTTATCAGCATTTTTTCTCTGGCCGGCGTTATTAGCTATTTTCTTGAATATCGGCCCATTCCGCTATGGGCTCTGTTTAATGGCCTGATCCTGGCAGCATTACCCACGTTAGTAAAAAGCCTGCGCTGGAGCGTACTACGGGCAGGGTTATGTTTGCTGGGGGTGGCTTTTGCTGTATCTGTTGGCATGCTGGCACCACATGAACTTAACCCCGCCCCCTTGTTTTTCTTTGTTGCCGGTGCGATAGCAATATGCGCGATGATACTGCCTGGCATATCCGGCAGTTTTATCTTACTGATTTTAGGCATGTATGCTCCGGTATTGCTGGCGGTAACGGAACTACAGTTTGGTGTACTGGCGCTGTTTCTGGCCGGCTGTATTTTTGGTTTACTGAGTTTTTCCCGTTTACTAAACTGGCTGTTGCAGCATTATCATGATGCTACGCTGGCGCTGTTAATTGGCGTAGTGATCGGCGCTTTTTACCGGATTTGGCCCTGGCAGGCAGAGCAAAAAATGTATCTGCCATGGCAGTATGCCAAACAGGTAGGTGATGCAGATATCGGTATAGCATTAGTATGCCTGGTTGCTGGCGTAGGCATTATGTTAATGCTGTTAAATCTGGAGAAATGGTTTACTCTGCCTGCTACGGCGGAAAATGCGACGACGAAAGACTAAAGGAGGTTTTTATTCGTTGTACTAACCACAGCTACCTGTACTACGCAACAGCACGCCCGGTCAGGCTTTTGGCGCGTGCTTTCAGTCTGTGGTTAATATTGCTGGCAACGGTGCTAACTGGCTGTTCTTCCCGTTCAACACCGGCACCGGTCAGTACTCTGGAACTGCGGGAAAATTTCTATCAGCAGCGTAACCGTGGTTCGTTATCGGCCAGCAGCTATACCGTGCAGCGCGGTGACACCCTCTATTCTATTGCTTTTCGTGCCGGTAAAGATGTGCGTGAACTGGCACGGCTTAATGCTATTGCCAGCCCTTATACTATTTACCCCGGGCAGCAGCTTAAGCTAACCGGTGTACCCCCACGGCAAGTGGCTAAACCGGCAGCTAAGCCAGTGGCGACCAAACCCGCAACCACTACAGCACAAAATACAAATAAGAATGATTCAAGCCAAGCAAAATCAAATAGTTCGGTAAAACCGGCTAAACCTGTTGCGCCGAAAAATCAAACGGGTTATGTTCAGACCAATACAGCGCCGGAAAAAAAGGCGCAAAATCCTACCTTAAGTGGGAACGTGGTGCAATGGCAATGGCCGGTAAAAGGTAAAATAATTTCCGGTTTCTCGCACCAGCAACAGGGTAATAAAGGGGTTGATATTGCCGGGCGCGAAGGTGACAGAATAAATGCAGCGGCCAGCGGGCAAGTAGTTTATGCCGGTAACGCGTTAAGAGGTTATGGTAATTTAATTATTATCAAGCACAATGACGATTACTTAAGTGCTTATGCGCATAACCGCAGGCTGCTGGTAACAGAACGACAAATGGTTACTGCCGGACAGCAGATAGCCGAAATGGGCAGTACGGATGCTACCGATCCACGTTTACACTTTGAGATCCGTTTTCGTGGCACCTCGGTAGACCCATTAAAATATTTACCAAAATAATAAGATCAAAAGCACAAGTAATATCAGGAATGTACATGATACGCCTTAGTTGGCTCCTGACCCTGTAGACGTGGGAGAAAGGATATGGGACAAAAGAGTGACGATGACGTTTTAGATTTTAAAGAAGATGAACTGATAGACGATGCTGCGTTGCTGGAAGACGATGCTGAGCCGGATGTGGCCGAGTTAACAGCTGAAGAAAGTGTGACTGAAGATGTTTTTGCCCGTGATGACAGCCATAAAACTATGGATGCAACACAAATTTATCTGGGGGAGATAGGGTTTTCACCATTATTGTCAGCTGAAGAAGAGGTGTATTTTTCCCGTTTGGCATTAAAAGGCGATCAGGCAGCACGTAAACGTATGATAGAAAGCAATTTACGCTTAGTCGTTAAAATTGCACGCCGCTATATTAACCGTGGTTTAGCGTTACTGGATTTAATCGAAGAAGGTAACCTTGGCCTGATCCGCGCGGTCGAAAAATTTGATCCTGAACGCGGTTTCCGTTTTTCAACCTATGCCACCTGGTGGATCCGCCAGACCATAGAACGTGCCATTATGAACCAAACCCGTACCATCCGCCTGCCCATTCATGTCGTGAAAGAGCTGAATATTTACCTGCGTGCTGCGCGCGAGTTGTCACAAAAGCTGGATCACGAACCGACACCGGAAGAAATTGCCAGTGCGCTGGACAGGCCGGTGGAAGAAGTGCGCAAGATGCTGAAGTTAAATGAAAAAATAACCTCGGTAGATACGCCGGTAGCGGGCTCATCTGAAAAGCAGTTGCTTGATGTTATCGCTGATGAAAAAGAACTGGGGCCGGAAACTGAGCTGCAGGACGAAGATATTCGCCAGCACTTAGTGGTATGGCTAAATGAGCTGAATCCAAAGCAGCGTGAAGTACTGGCTCGGCGTTTTGGTTTGCTTGGCTATGAGCCTTCGACATTAGAAGATGTTGGCCATGAAATTGGTTTAACCCGGGAGCGGGTGCGGCAAATTCAGGTTGAAGCGCTGCGGCGTTTACGTGAAATTGTGACCCATCAGGGACTAAACATAGAAACCCTGTTTCAGGACTAAATCCCCCCGGTGTTAGGACCTGGCTAAAACCAAACAAGGCGCTATCTGGCGCCTTGTTGTTTTTGCAGCAACTGCACCAGCAAATTACCGGCTTCGGTAATATGGCGTACAAGCAGTTTACCGGCCAGCTCTGTGTCGCCCCGGCGCAATAAACTGAGTAATTCTGCATGCTCGGCGGCACTGGTGTCGGCGTAGGCCAGAGCTTCTTCCTGATACCCCAGATAGCGTGATACCTGCTGATGCAGTTGGTCCAGCAAGCGCAGTAAATGTGGCTTAGCGCAGCTTTGATACAGCAGGCGGTGAAATTGCCAGTTTAGTTCTCCGCGCTGATAAGGCGCCAGGCTTTTATTGGCCGCAATATAGCCCAGTAAGTCTTCGGCCTGGCCCAGTTGGCTGAAACTCATATTGGCTGCGGCCAGTTGCAGTGCCAGCGGTTCTAACTGTAAACGCAGCAGGCACAGCTCTTGTGCTTCCGCAGCGCTAAACCCCGGCACCTGCATACCGGCTTTGCCATGTGGCTCCAGCCAGCCGTCACTCAATAACGCCTGTTGCACATCGCGTACCACTATACGGCTTACGCCATACTGCTCTGCCAGTTGTTGCTGGGTAAGCACTGTCCCCGCTGGCCAGTGCTGCAGCTGAATATGCTGTTTTAGCTGGTTGTAAAGCTGTTGCTTTTTCAGCATCAGTGGCTCCGGCGCAGGCCATTGATTATCAGCAGGGTTAAACCTCCGGCAATAATGCCCCAGAATGCAGCTGCTACACCAAAGAAACCCACGCCGCTGGCTGTAACCAACAGGGTAACGACAGCCGCTTCGCGGTGCTCGCCTTCAGCGGTAGCCACTGCCAGATTCGCACCAATGGTGCCCAGTAACGCCAGGCCAGCCAGTGCAGCAATCATTTCTTTAGGGAAAGCGGCAAACAGCGCCACCACAGTGGCTCCGGCCAGACCTGCCAGCAGGTAAAATACACCGGCAGCTATACCGGCAATATAACGTTTATCTTTGTCCGGATGTGCTTCAGGGCCGGTGCAAATAGCCGCAGTAATGGCAGCCAGGTTAATGGAAAAAGCGCCCAAGGGGGCCAGCAGTAAGGTTGATAGGGCAGTGCTGCTGATAAGCGGTGACACCGGAGTTTGATAGCCGCTGGTGCGGATCACCGCAACACCGGGGATATTCTGTGATGCCATGGTAACCAGCAACAGTGGCAGGCCAACACCGAGTAAGGCGCTGAGTGACCAATGCGGTGTTACCCATACCGGTGTGGTTAAACTTAGCGTAACAGCACTGTAATTAAACTGGCCCTGTGCCACTACACACAGCAGTCCTGTTAACAGTACCCACAAAATGGCATAGCGCGGCATAAAGCGTTTGGCCAGCAAGTAGCTTAAGCACATCAGGCCAACCAGTAATAACTGGCTTTGCAGTGAGGTAAAAATACTTAAGCCAAACTGCAGCAAAATACCCGCCAGCATGGCGCTGGCCAGTGGCAATGGAATAAGGCGGGTTAATTTATCAAACCAGCCGCTAAGGCCGATAATAACGCCAAGTGCGGCGGTAAAGATAAATACACCCACCGCTTCGTTGATGGTTAAGCCTTGCAGGCTGGTTGCTAAAAGCGCTGCGCCGGGAGTAGACCAGGCGGTAATAACGGGCGCTTTGTAATACCAGGACAAACCAATACAGGTGGCAGCCATACCTATACCCAGCGCGAGCAGCCAGGATGCCATTATCTCCTGAGTAGCACCTGCCGCCGCCGCAGCTTGCAATACAATGGCCACTGAACTGGCAAAGCCTACCAGTACCGCAACAAACCCTGCTACTATGGCTGACAGGCTGAGATCGTTAATCCGCATAAGCTAACCCAAACTTAAAAAAGTATACCTAATTTAAAATGTATACATTTTTTGTCAAGTAATTACAGTGAACGGGATGCAGATTGGTGTGGCTGCCCGAACCGGTTTGTCCACACTGACACGCCGTGAATACGTCCCTGTAGGCTCGATTCGGCCATCCAGGCCTGCAACGGTCAGTTTAGAACAAACCGATTCTGGCTAGGTTATACATCTGAGCTACAGTTGTTGTTTTAATTGATACAACAACTCCAGTGCCTGGCGGGCGGTTAAATTATCCGGGTTAATATCGCGCAGTTGCTCTACTACCGGGTGTTCGGTTTCCAGCAGGCTAAGTTGCGGTTGTATCACTGTTGACGCTGTTTTTACCGATGCCGTGCTGCCGTGCTGCTCCAGCTCAGAGAGTTTATGCCGCGCCTGTTTAATAACGGCTTTGGGCACACCGGCCAGCTGGGCTACCTGTAAACCAAAGCTTTTGCTGGCGGCGCCGTCCTGCACGTGGTGCATAAACACTATGCTGTCGCCGTGTTCTACCGCGTCCAGATGCACATTGGCCAGCCCCGGCAATTGCTCTGCCAGTTCAGTCAGTTCAAAGTAATGGGTGGCAAACAAGGTTAAGGCTTTAATTTTAGTTGCCAGATAATCGGCACAGGCCCAGGCTAAACTTAAACCATCGTAAGTACTGGTACCACGGCCAATTTCGTCCATCAGCACCAGGCTGTGCTCGGTGGCGTGATGTAAAATAGTGGCAGTTTCGGTCATCTCAACCATAAAGGTAGAGCGGCCGGAGGCCAGATCATCTGAGGCACCAATACGGGTGAAAATACGGTCTATCGGGCCAATTTGGGCACTGTCGGCCGGTACAAAGCAGCCGATATAGGCCATTAGCACAATCAATGCGGTTTGGCGCATATAGGTAGATTTACCGCCCATATTCGGCCCGGTAATCATCAGCATACGACGTTGCTGGTGTAAATGCAGCGGGTTGGCAATAAAGGGTTCGGTTAATACCTGCTCTACCACCGGATGCCGTGCCTGCTGCAATGCTATGCCGGCTTCGCTGCTAAGCTCTGGCCGGCAATAGTTCAGGCTGTCGGCACGCTCACTAAAGGTGCATAACACATCCAGCTCGGCCAATGCCTGCGCCAGTTGCTGTAGCGGGGCTAAAAAGGGCGCGGTCAGTTCAAATAATTGCTCATACAGCTGTTTTTCCAGCGCTAAGGCTTTGCTCTGGCTGCCAAGTACTTTGTCTTCGTACTCTTTTAGCTCGGGAATAATATAACGCTCGTTGTTTTTCAACGTTTGGCGCCGTACATATTCCGGCGGCACTTTGGTGTCGGCGCTGCGGCCGGTTTCAATGTAATAACCATGAATACGGTTAAAGCCCACTTTCAGTGAAGCAATACCGGTGCGCTCGCGTTCACGCTGTTCCAGTTGTTCTAAATAATCGGTGGCACCGGTAGCCAAAGCCCGCCATTGGTCCAGTTCGGCATTGTAACTACTGGCAATGACACCACCGTCACGGATCAGTACCGGTGGCGTTTCTACTATAGCCTGTTCTAACAGCGTACATAGCTGCGGCAGTGGCTGGGCAGCCTGGCTGATTTGTTGCAGTAAAGCACTGCTAAGCGGTGACAGCTGCGGTGCTAATACCGGCAATTGCTGCAGCGCTTGGCGCAGGCGGGCAAAGTCACGCGGGCGGGCACTGCGCAGCGCTAAACGGGCGATAACCCGTTCAATATCGCCAATTTGTTTTAATAGTGGTTGCAGCTGCTCATATTCTGTATTGAGCTCGGTTACAGCATCCAGCCGGGCATTAACCTGCGCCTGATTACGCAGCGGTGCATGGATCCAACGCTTTAGCTGGCGCGATCCCATCGCTGTCTGGCTGCGGTCCAGCACGGCAGCCAGCGTATGTTCGTAGTTGCCGGCTAAGTTTTGCGTTAATTCCAGATTACGCCGGGTGGCGGCGTCGAGCACAATATTGTCCTGTGAGCGTTCCAACGCCACCGCACGGATATGCGGCAGGGCGGCGCGTTGGGTGTCTTTAACATACTGCATTATGCAACCGGCGGCCATTAATGCTACCGGTGCTTCATCTACACCAAAGCTAAGCAAGTCTTTAGTAGCAAACTGCTGGCACAGTAAACGCTTAGCGGTAGCCAGCTCAAATTCCCACACCGGACGGCGGCGTGCGCCTTTGCGTTTTTCTACCAGATAACTGTCGGCGAAATCTTCCGGATACAGCAACTCTGCCGGGTTTAAACGCTGCAACAGCGCGGTTAAATCGTCTATGTTGTCTACCTGATTCAGCAAAAAACGGCCGCTGCTTAAATCCAGCTGAGCCAGGCCGTATTGGCCGCGCAACTTGCTGATAGCACACAGTAAATTGTCCTGCCGCTCATTTAGCAGGGCTTCATCGGTAACCGTACCAGGGGTGACAATGCGCACTACTTTGCGCTCAACCGGGCCTTTGCTGGTAGCCGGGTCGCCAATTTGCTCACAAATCGCCACTGATTCACCCAGCTGTACTAAGCGGGCTAAATAATTTTCTACTGCATGATAGGGCACACCTGCCATCGGGATCGGTGTACCGGCGCTTTGGCCACGTTTGGTCAGGGATATATCCAGCAGTGCTGCTGCGCGTTTGGCATCGTCGTAAAACAGTTCGTAAAAGTCACCCATACGGTAAAACAGCAGAATGTCAGGGTGTTCACTTTTTAACCCCAGGTACTGCTGCATCATGGGCGTGTGGGTAGACAGGTCTTTAATAGTAGTCATACAAATGTTCTTATCCGCGGCCATTAGCGATGATAAAGCCGTGGATTATAACAGAAGTTTTTAGTGCGTGTGATCGTTAGGTACAGGCAGTGGATATTTAGAAAAGTTGTAATTATCGTAGCCTGGCTACGACTATTTAAATAAATCTAAATTAACTCTGTGTCTTATTAATATCCAAGATGTCGTTGACTTGGATAATGGCTAAATACCGGGTATTTGCTCAGGTGTATGGAAAGTGGTTACTCAAACAAGTTGTGGGTATTGCTTTCATGTCGTGGGCTAGGGAGCAGACAAAACATTAATTTATCTGATTGCCATCCGTATGTGGGGGCTCGGTTCTTCATCAGTGGTGATAACGCGTGCTTCGGAGATCTGTGCCTGGATGATGGCGAGAGCAGACGCCATGTGGCGCAGTATCTCGCCTGATTACGCATTGAACGCTGGGCTTGCCCACTGAGCGATAAAGTCTGCAATTCTTTCTTCAATGCGACTCTCGACGGTGCGCAGTCGCAGGATGGAAATACCGCTTTTCGCCAGAATATCGTTCTTCAAGGCATCCCGCGCCGCCTGATCGGACCGGTCGTGGGTGCCACCATCGACTTCGATCACCCCCAGCGGGGTCTTGCCCACCTTGAAATAGATCACGAAATCGCAACTGGCACGCGCCATGAAAGCCCGCTCCCGTTGCGTCAAATCCGGGTTGCTTGGTGATGCGACCTGATCCAGCTTAACCTGGTCGTGACACATCAACGCCTGGCACGACGGATCGTACAGCGCCTCGCGCAGCAGTTGCGCCGCTATCTGCTCGGATTTGTAACGTGAATCTTTGGACCGCAAGCGGGCGTTCAAGCGTGCCAGGGACTGGTCATACTCGCGGTAAAGCAGGTCGAACGCCGACACTACGGGTGCACGCACCATCTGCTCATCTTGCGCATAATACGCGACGTAGCGCATCAAGGCCGCGATGTGACCGTTGTTGCTGGTGAACACCTCGTCACCCGTCACCAGAGTGAAGCGGTGCTTGGCCCGCGACACCGCCACGTTGATCATGCGCGGGTCATCGACGAAATTCAGGCGCTTGCGCTCCTGGTTGTAGTGTTTCTTGTCCAGCACGGTAGAAAAAACGATCTCGTCGCACTCCCGCCCTTGGAACTTATGCACGGTGTCCTTGACGAAATCCGCTGGCAGGTGCGTGCCGGAGAGGTTGACCTGTGCCCGGAACGGCGCGATGAAGCCTCGGCCTTCGCCATCCAGCCCGACAGCCTCGCCCTCGTCGTCGAGCAGCTTTAGCAGGGAATCAAGCTCCCGCAAGTTAGTGTTTTGCCGAGCATGGTTACCCTTTGCGGTTACTACCAGGCGCAGCGGGGCTTCTCCTTTGTCTTCGGTCATGGGCACCAGCGCGTTGTCGTAGAACTGCTGGTTGCAGAACTGAATGATCCTGGGATGGCAGCGGTAATGCTCTTTCAGCAGAGTTCTGGGCAGTTTCTCCTTGAACACGCCGATGCATGAATCCAGCAGGCTGTAGCGCTCGCAATCGTAAGCGTTGGCGGGCGCCTGCAGGCCCAGCGCCACAGGAATGTGCGCTAACTGGCGGTTGTCACCGACAACGATCAGGTTCTTCGCGCAGCCCAGTGCCAGAATGCCCGGCACGATGTCCTGCAACGAGGCCTCGTCGATGATCACGTAGTCGAGGATTGCTCCCGGCGCAATCGAATTGACGATGGAGTGCGTGCCGCTGCCTAGGATCGGGAAACGCTGGACGAAAGCATCGAACTGCTTGCGGTAGGTCTCGGCATCGAAGCTGTACGATGGCTGCACCTTATTTTGTAGATGCTGCTTCAGATGGAGCATCGATGCCGTCTTCAATGCCTCTAGCAAGGCCTCGAAATTTCCGCGTGCCAGCGATTCGCGGCATGCCAGCAGCTCAGCCTCCTTTTCTTGCAACGCTTTGTCGTAGTAGTGCATCTGCAGGGCATGAAAGACGGACAGGCGCGCATCCCCCTGAACGAACGGCCTCGCGCGAAAAATCCTGAAGTTGAACAGCAGCTCGACGCGATCCTTAAGGCGAATGCGCTGCTCGCCGAGATGGGTAAGGTAGGCCATCAGTTTCGTGGTCTTGCGCGGCGACAGTCCGTACTTATTCAGCGAGGCGGCGGCCTGCATGCCGCTGTCTGCCTGCCACTGCTGCAGGTGGCAGCGCTCAATAGTGAGCTCATCAAGCTCGACCTGCAGTTGCGCCGCCCGATTGTGATCGTGCAAGTGCTGCTTCAAGCGGGCCAGCAAGGTTTGAATCTCGTCCAGAGTCGGTGCGTGCTCTGGCTCGCTCGATGGCCAAGACGGCAGGTTGGCGAAGAAATCCTCGCGGTTGTTCTGGTTGCCGAGTTTGGCAATCAGGTGGCCCAAGCCGCATTTTTCCAGCTTCTCATAGACATTTTCCACCGCCGCATTGTTGTTGGATAGCACTGCCACCGTCTGCCCGCGTAGCAGAATATTGGCGAGGATGTTGAGGATGGTCTGAGTCTTGCCGGTTCCTGGCGGCCCTTCGATCACGCTGACTTGGGCGCTGAAGGCCTGCTCGACCGCCGCAAGCTGGCTCTCGTTCAAGCCGAACGGATAAATCAGGCCTTTGCCCACTGCCAGCGCGCCATTCCGTGCCGTGCAATAGGCGTGCAAGGCGGTATTGGCACTGGCAGGCAGTTTTTCCAGTTGGCGCACTACATTGGCGGCGATTTCACGGTCACTCGTCGAACTCGCGCTATCCTGCCGGGCATTCGCCACAGCCACGAAATAGTGGAAGACTGGCGCGTCCTTCATTGCCGTCGGCGCGGTAAAATCGATACCCTCCATTTTGTAGACGTAGGGCTTGTCGGCGTCTGGATAGTACACGACGGCATATCGCTCGCCGTAGATCGTCGCTTTGGCAATGGGCGTGACGATCATGCTGCCGGGCTTGGTCAGCAACATCTCGCCCAACTCGCGGCTCGGTGAAACACAGCAGTCGCTAAGCGGGCGCGTGTAGGTTTTCTTGGAGGGGTAATAGCAGGTCAGTTGCAGGGCTTTGTACTTGTCGCTCCAGTAAATTGCCCAGTCGCTGATCTTCGCGGTTTTGTCCTCACCACCCACCTGAATCGAAACCATACATCCCTTATTCTGTCGCGAAAATTAATTTTAACCTGTTAATCATCTAGCCTAAGTGGCCTTAGACGGCCTCCGAGTAAATAGCTATTTTTTGATTGACGTCGAAAAAAACTATTTATAAGGAGGCCGTACGAAATTGTATGTCGGGATTGACATTCATTTCAAACGTTTACCGAACGATACACAGGTGATCCTCGGGGTGCTTGCCATGTATAAAGAGCTGATTAACGCTGTAGCAGTTGAATCGATTTACAACTTTGCCGACAGGGAGTGAGTAGCCTTGGGGGTTCCACTCAGCCGATGGCATTCTGGTACTATCATGAATCCCGTCGATCTTGATACTGCCCGCTTGCTAACGTTGGTAGCACCACTGTTCTTATTCATCAGCTTTAACTTGATATTTAGCGAGTAAATCTTGGCCGTATATCTCACCGAGTTTGGCGAAATCTAGTGACGTCGACTCTCCTGCTGTTTCCAATAATTGTATTGATTCTTGAGGCGCAGTGATTTCACCTGCAAGGATACGAACATGCAACTGCAGTTTTCCGGGGCTGGTAGGTACGATGGCTAAGGTGTCTGGTGACCGACCTTCTTCACCCGGAAGCAAGGACCCCAATCGAATGTGACAGATAGGGTCGGCACCGTCCTCGTCGATAATGAAACGAGTCTCTCGCCGGTTGAGTATGTCGGGTAAACTATGACTATGATCCGACAGGGTACTCCATTGGCTGCTCGGCTTATTTGGCAAATCTATACCAGCTAGCATCTGGACAGATTGGCCCTCTAATGGCTTCACCGATACCTCTAACTTGGCATTCGACAATAACATCTCTGAACGATTTGTCAGGATGAACTTCATTTCGATAAGGGCCGCATTCACCCGAACATATTCCGCATACTCTCGCCAGAAGTCTCGATTGTCTAGCCACATGAGATTGCGAACCGAAACTTCAAGCGGTCCTAACCTTTCCGGTGGACTTTCGTAGTCAGGCAATTTGTCAGAGAAGTTCAAGTACTTCAACACAACAATTTCGGGTATGGGCTTGTTGTCTGGAGTAAGAACGGAAAGTTCCAATTGCACATGTCCACGGGCAGAGTCAGCCAGTGCCATTGCAGCGACCTCAGTGGGCTCTGCTTCCTCTGTACTACTCCCTCGACGCACATACACGATATTATTCTTCAACTTGCCGTATGGATGTGCAATAAAGAATGGGCGCTTTTGCTTTGGGATTGCGATTACTCCGATGGTCTTACCTTCATATAGATGCTCTTCATAATGAAATATCAACTTCGGTTTCATCTTGCCATTCACAAATTGTTGTAATCTAGAGTCGTCAATGCTTTCTGAGATGCCAACTACTTCTGCCAGATGAGGCCGGTTGTCTTTGAAACCGAGCAATATGTAGGCAGTTCCATCACGCCAAGCATTTGCCATGGCCAGTATGTCTTTCAGCAATTCTGACTTTTCATAATCGTTGCCGCCGACGAAGCGGTATTGTTCGCTTTTAAAGTCTAGGTCAGTACTTTCGCTTTTATAGCGGAGTGCGTCTAGTAGCTTGCTATTCACCATCGGAGCATCTCCAATTTTAATGTAAGTGATAATATGTTTTGATAGTGGGAATGTAGCATGAAGGAAACGTTTTGAGTTTCACAATGTTATCGCTCTGATAATTTAAAAGTGATTTTCTAGCCGATGCCAGCAAGACTTATTGAGCAATAAGCTCTTTCTCTCGGTACAAGATCTAGTTCCAGTTTGAACCCTATGCCTGAAAGTTTTTTGGGCGGTTTTTGAATTAGTACGAACTCAGCAATCAAGGAAATAATGAGCGAACTCACTTCAAACTTTGTTTTTAAGGTAGGCTAATGCTGCTTGTAAACTGCTTCAGATTTCTGCACAAATGCACTACTTTCGAGGCTTACTCTGAGGACTCTTATAAAATCTCCGACAATATGCTCTGTGCGTTTTTTTATTTAATCAACTACGAGTATCACCAACCCTAATTTTTGGAGTTAGATTGCGCGGCTTTCAGGTATCTAGTAAGGCTGGGAGTTCCTTATCAGCCAGTGCGCAGCAACATAGCCCGTTTGCAGACTATGTTGCTGGGTATGCTGCTTAACTAACCGGATAAGCAAAGTCGCTTAGGCCCAGTTCCGCCAGTGTTTTATTTAAGTGGCTGTATGCCTCTGGCGTTGGGCCGGGGTAGGCGCCGGCGATGGGCACATTACCCAGATAACCGATATCTTTAATACCTTCCGGCGTACAGAAATAGGCTGCCAGTACCAGATTACGCAGTCGGGCGAAGGCTTTGGCAATACGCTGGAACTGTTGCGGGGTTTGCGCGGTGTCGTAGGCAATATCGTCAATAATCGCCAACTGTTGCGTTGTGCCAAGTGCGGTAAACGGCTTAGAGAAGCGTAGAGCCGCCTCGTCGTCCAGCCAGGCCAGGGCGGAGAGAATAGTCAGTCTGTCCCGCTGCTGGCTGGGATAGGGCGCGCTAACCCATTCATCAACCACAGATGGCACCTGCACGGCAGAAGCCGATGGCGATTGGCCTTCAGGCGGCACGATAATGTCAGACAGCAAAGCTACCAGTGATAATTGTGCAGTTGTTAAGGTTAAAGGCCAGGGCGCTTCGGGTGGCATAATCAGGTTTGGATCTTTACCATAACCCTTGGCGGTGATGGGCTCTAGCTTTAGCTCCGGCCAGTGTTCTGCGCTTGTGGTTCCGCTGGCTGTTTTTGCCACTGGTGTTGGCTCACAACCTGCCAGGGCCGGTAACATGGCACTTGCAGCCAGCGCGGCCAGCAGTTTTAACGAATCACGCCGGCTTAAATGATTGGTGTAAGCCGGTGTCAAGCCGTCGGCGTGCTCGGTGGTGTTTGGGTTTGATATCAGGCTTTGTTTTTCCATCACAGTGTCCCCGCTGTTAACTGATCTGCCAGCCAGGCGCTGTTACGCATTGCCAGTGTCATAATGGTCAGGGTGCAGTTTTTATGCGGGTTAGAGGCAAAAACGCCGCCATCCATGACAAACAGGTTCGGACAATCCCAGCTTTGCCCCCATTGGTTAGTTACCGAGTCTTTGCTTGAGCTGCCCATCCGGGTGGTGCCCACTTCGTGAATAATTTCGCCGCCTTTTCTAATGGCATCTTTTGCAGCAGGTAATTCGCCAACAGTCGCGCCCATGGTCTCCAGAATGGCTTTGGCGGTTTTCAGGCCATGCTCGACCTGCTTAAGCTCGTGCTCTGACCATTGCCAGTGAAAACGTGCTACCGGAATACCCCATTTGTCCGTTACCTGTGGGTCTATGTCCATATAGCAATGTTCGTTTGGCAGCATTTCACCGCGTAGTGCAAATGAAACGTAAGAGCCGTAATGTGCTCGTACCTGCTGTTTTAGCGCAGTGCCGTAACCTTGCAGGTTGCCG
The DNA here is from genome assembly GCA_002840125.1 of Gammaproteobacteria bacterium HGW-Gammaproteobacteria-15. Lineage (GTDB taxonomy): Bacteria > Pseudomonadota > Gammaproteobacteria > Enterobacterales > Alteromonadaceae > Alishewanella. Next base: position 1,226,316 of record PGZF01000001.1, on the reverse strand, counting down.
CTGACATAAGCGCCCGGTTCACCAAAGCGCCCGCCAAGTTCAAAGTGATAACCACGTGGAAAATCCAGTTCTTTATTGGCTTGTGCTTTGTGGCCCCACCAGGGAATAAACAGGTGGTTGGCGGTGTGGCCGTCTTCGTTATAGCGCGGCCGGTCCATTAGTGCCGGTACCAGTGCTGATAAGCCAGCGCCGGTGGAGTCCATCAGGTTACGGCCAACCTGGCCGCTGGAATTGGCCAGGCCGTTGGGATGACTGGCGCTTTTTGAATTGAGCAAAATACGCGCCGATTCACAGGCGCTGGCTGCCAGGATCACCACTTTTGCACTGAGTTGCTGTTCGGTGGCGGTTTTTTTGTCAATATAGCTGATGCCGGTAACCTTACCCTGCGCATCAACGGTAACGGTTTTCACCATCGCATCGGTGATAATACGCAGATTACCCGTTGCCTGCGCCATCGGCAGCAGTGACGTGGTGGTTTGAAAAGCAGCGCCGATTGAGCAGCCGTAGCCGCAGGACGTGGCATAAAAACAGGCGGCGCGGTTATCCAGCGGTTTGGTCAGCACAGCCCGGTGCATTGGCACCGCGGTAATACCGTGTTTTTTGGCCGCTGCAGCTATCAGTAATTCTGGTACCCGTGGTGCCGGTGGCGGTTGTAACACCCCTTCCGGTGACGGTGGCATATCATCCAGGCCGGTATTGGTGCCGCACACGCCTACTAAAGCTTCGGTTTTGTCGTACCAGGGGGCGATGTCATCGTAGTTAAAAGGCCAGTCGGCGCCCAGGCCATCCCGGCTTTTGCCTTTAAAATCATGCTCGCTAAAACGCAGTGAATAGCGGCCCCAGTGGTTGGTACGGCCACCCAGCATCCGGGCGCGCCACCATAAAAAGTCAGAGCCTTCGGCTGTGGTGTAGGGCTCATCCGGCACCTGCCAGCCACCGTCTACGGTGGAATCATAAAAACCGAAGTCTTTATCTGGGGTAGAGGTGCCCATCAGCGGTGCGGCTGAGTTGGGCCTGAACATCGGAGTTTCTGTTTTCGGGTCGTAATTACGGCCTGCTTCCAGCAGTAGCACTTTGTGGCCTTGCCGGGTTAACTCATAAGCGGCCATGGCGCCACCGGCGCCTGAGCCGACAACCAATACGTCATAGGCAAAATCGTTCATCACTTCAGCTCTTTAATTTTCAGATTTTTAAACCACACCACATCGCCGTGATCCTGCAAACCAATATGGCCACTACTGTTGGCGGCAAACCCCGGCCAGTTGGCAAACTTGCTGGCGGCCACTAATTGCTGCCACTCTGGGCTGTGGATCTCCACCGATACTGCCTGCACGTCGTTTTGCCAGATGGTTAATTGGTTTTTCTCCAGCCGGATACGTACCTGATTCCACTCGCCGGCTATTTTGTGCGAAGCCGCAGGCGAGGCGATCATGTCGTATAAAGAGCCGGATAAATGATTTGCCAGTTTGTTGTCGGGGTGGCGTTCGTTATCCAGGATCTGAATTTCCGGGGCATGCGAATAGATCTGGCTGCCGGTTTCGTCTACCAGAATAAAAATGCCGCTATTGCCGCCTTCGGCAATTTTCCAATCCAGTTTAAGGTCAAAATCCTGATATTGGGTTTTAGTCAGAATGTCGCCGCCGCCTTTACCGGTTAGCTTAATAGTGCCATCTTCAATTACCCATTTATCGCTTAGCCCGTCCTGCTTGAAGTTACGCCACTGCGACAGGTCTTTGCCATCAAACAGCAATTGCCAGCCGTCATTTTGTTCCTGCTGGCTTAACTGATTATCAGCGGCGAGTGCGCCGAAGCTGCCGAGCGTGAGCAGCAGGGCATAAAGTTGGTGTCTGATTTTCAAGTTCGTTCTCCTCTTGTTGCAGTGATTCTTGTTATGGGTATAGTTTTAATGTAACCGATATCATTGTGTTTGCTGTTATAGTGCAAACTGGCACAAAATAAAAGCATAATTCGATAAAAGCACGGCGCTTTTTTAGTGCAAAAACTCGATAAATACTGCCATATTGCGCCATAATGCCCGACTGATTAGCCAGCTTTTGTGCGGCTTAGCTTAATAGGGTTAAATGTAATCCGTTACATTTATGACTGGTAAATACCGCTGAAAAGCGGGCTGCTTTACAGTATGACCAAGCGGTACTTGCTCCGTTTTCGGTTCTGGCGGCATAATAGCAGGCACTTCCTATGATGTGGATTACGATGTGGGTGAATTATGGCGACCATAGACAGTATGACGCTGGCAGCCCGGCTTGGGCAGTTACTGCTACAGAAAAAATGGTCTATCACCACTGCGGAATCCTGTACCGGCGGCGGTATAGGTTACTGGTTAACCGCTGTACCCGGTAGCTCGGCCTATGTTGATCGCGGCTTTATTACCTACAGCAACAAAGCCAAACAGCAATTACTGGCCGTGCGCAGCGCTACCTTGCTGCAATTTGGCGCCGTAAGTGAAGAAACCGTACGTGAAATGGCCGAAGGCGCCGCCAAAGCTGCTAATGCCGATATGGCCATAGCTGTGTCTGGTATTGCCGGACCAGATGGCGGCTCGGTATATAAGCCGGTGGGCACCGTGTGTTTTGGCTTTTACCTTAATGGTAATGTAGCCAGCAGCCATCTGGTATTTGCCGGTGATCGCCAGCAGGTACGCCAGCAAGCCATCGATTACGCCCTCAAACAAAGCATTGAGCTGTTGACAGCTTTAGCAAACTAGACTACTGTACGAGCATACAGTGTTAATTGTCCGGCAAGCCCGGCTCAACCATGGATATAAAAATGGACGACAACAAACAAAAAGCGCTCGCTGCTGCCTTAGGTCAAATTGAACGTCAGTTCGGTAAAGGTTCTATTATGCGTTTGGGTGATAGCACCGCGCTGGATATTGCTGCCGTATCTACCGGTTCGCTGGGGCTGGATATTGCACTGGGCATTGGCGGTTTACCCTATGGCCGTATCGTTGAAATTTACGGCCCGGAGTCGTCCGGTAAAACAACTTTAACCTTACAGGTTATTGCTGAAGCACAAAAAGCCGGTAAAACCTGCGCTTTTATTGATGCTGAGCACGCACTGGACCCGGTATATGCCAAAAAATTAGGTGTTAATGTTGATCAGTTGCTGGTGTCGCAGCCGGATACCGGTGAACAGGCGCTGGAAATTTGTGACATGTTAGTGCGCTCTGCCGCTGTTGATGTGGTCATTGTCGACTCGGTAGCGGCTTTAACGCCAAAAGCGGAAATTGAAGGTGACATGGGCGACAGCCACATGGGCTTGCAGGCCCGCTTAATGTCACAGGCACTGCGTAAGCTAACCGGTAATATCAAACGCTCTAACACTTTATGTATTTTTATCAACCAGATCCGCATGAAAATCGGCGTAATGTTCGGTAACCCGGAAACTACCACCGGTGGTAATGCACTGAAATTCTACGCTTCTGTGCGCTTAGATATCCGCCGTATTGGTTCGGTAAAAGACGGTGATGAAATTACCGGTAACGAAACCCGCGTTAAAGTGGTGAAAAACAAAGTGGCACCACCGTTTAAACAAGCTGAGTTTATTATTCAGTACGGTGCTGGCATTAACAAACTGGGCGAACTGATTGATTTAGGCGTAGCTCAGGGCTTAGTAGATAAAGCCGGTGCCTGGTATGCGTATCAGGGCAATAAAATTGGCCAGGGTAAGGCCAATGCGATGAAGTTTTTGGCAGATAACCAACCTGTTGCCGACGAAATTGAAAAAGAGCTGCGTTCGCGCCTGTTGTTAAAGCCGGGTGAAAAACCGATTGAAGAAAGCATACCAGAGGCGTTTGAAGCCGACTTATAAGTTGTGTTCATCTGCCGTTAATAAAGCCAGCTTAAGCTGGCTTTTTTTGTGCTTAATTTTAACTTGCTCTGTGGTTCATGCAGCGATAAGCTGTTGACTTAGCCAGTTTTGTTGCTCCCAAAACGTAAATAAGCAGTAAACGGTAGCCGGTATCAGAATAATGATAATAATAACAAGGCTATGCCTTATCGCAGGCTGTATTGTGCTGGTAGCATGCAAAGCAGATATCAGCGTACAGGATGAACCCACCGACCCGATAGTGCAGGAAATTGGCCTGGCTTTTGTTGAGCGGCCGTTACTGGTTGATGAGCAACGCTATCAGAGCAATTTATTCGACCCTTCAGCTTTTAATCCCGGGGCACGGTTATTACTTAAGCAAAATGCGTTTGCCCAGTCGGCTGAAACCGATCTTACCGCCAGCCTGTTTGCTGAAAATGCGCTATACGACGTCAAAGATTTAGCCGCCTCGCCAGATGGCAGCACCTTGTTGTTTGCCCTGCGCGCGCCGCAATTGCCTAATGTCGCAGATGAACTGCAGCCGAAGTGGGATTTATGGCGTTACGACGTTGCCAGTAAAACGGTTAACCCATTAATTGCCGATACACAACTGGCGCAGCGTGGCCATGATATCAGCCCGGCTTTTTTACCTGATGGCCGTATTATTTTTAGTTCTACCCGGCAGATTATTTCCCGGCAAATTTTGTTAGATGAATTTAAGCCGCAATATACGGCGTTGGATGAAGACTTAAACTCGCCAGCGTTTAACCTGCATGTAATGAATGCTGATGGTAGCAATATTACCCAACTGAGTTTTAACCTGAGCCATGATATTTATCCGGTAGTGCTGAACGATGGCCATATTCTATATAGCCGCTGGGATAACCAGAGCGATCGTTCAATGCTTAACTGGTATCGTATGCAGCCCGACGGCAGCGAAAACCAACTGGTGTATGGCTGGCATTCGCATAACAGCGGGGCAGAGCAATCAGCAGTCGAGTTTGCTAAAGCAGTAGTGCTGGATGATGGCACTGTGTCGCTGGCACTGGCCGGAGTTGATGCACCTTATTACAACAGCTGGCCACAACGTGTAGCGTTGGAGCTTGCCAGCGATAATGAACAACCGCTGTTTGGCGAAACGCTGAATATGCCGGCACAGACACCGTTATTTCCCTGGGCGTTTGATAACAGCGGCCGCACCGAACGTGCCGGAGCAGTGAATAGCTATGCGGCATTAAAAGACGGCACCGGCCGTTATCTGGTGAGTTGGTCACCGTGTCGCGTGGTACAGCAAGAAACCATCTTAAGCTGTGCTCAGGTGGCCGAGGATGCCGGGCTGGAACTGGCAGAACCTTTATACGGTTTATGGCTGTTTGATACACAAAAGCAAACTCAGGTGCCAGTGCGGCCCGGGCGGGAAGGCCTATTGGTAACAGAGCCTGTTGTGCTGCAACCTTATACTGCCGGCGCTTTTTTACCGGCAAATCCATTGCTGGATGCAGAGCTTACTGCGCAAAATGCCGCCGTGCTGGATATTCGCAGTGTATATGATTTTGCCGGTGTGGCTGAGGTGGATATTGCCCGCTTGTCTGATCCGATGCAAAGCAATGCTGCGCAGCGCCCCGCGCGGTTTTTACGGCTGGTACGCGGTGTGCCTTTGCCACCAGAAGAGGTGCTGGACACACCAGACTTTGCTTTTGGCGTTAGCCGCCGGCAGCTGATGCGCGAAATTCTCGGTACGGTAGCGGTTGAACCTGATGGCTCTGTACAGGTAAAAGTACCCGCCAATGTGCCATTTAATCTGGCGGTGCTTAATGGCGAAGGCCAGGCTGTTTCTGCATTGCACCAGCAATGGATAACACTGCGCCCCGGCGAAACGCTTAGCTGCAATGGTTGCCATACGCCACAAAGCACCGCACCGCATGGCAGAGTAAGCGGCGAAGGAGAAGCGACCAGTGCTAATGCCGGAGCAACAGGTTTTGCTGCCTTCCCTAATGCTAATCCGCAATTGCTTGCGCAGCCTGGGGAAACCATGGCGCAAACGGCAGCCAGGTTAAACGGCATACCGGAGCTTAGCGAAGCATTGCAATATTTAGATATCTGGACCGATCCGGCCAGGCGCGTGCCGGATACCGCTGTGCGGATCAGCCTGCAGGATCTGACCACGCCATTGCCTGCCGGGGTTGAGTGTTTTACGCAGTGGCTGGCCAGTTGCCGGTTACGCATTGATTACCCAACGCATATTCAGCCACTGTGGCAGGCAGATCGGCGCCGGTTCGACCCCGGCAGTAATGAACTGATTGCCGATCATACCTGTGTCAGTTGCCATAGCAGAACCGATGCTAACGGTAACAGCCGGGTACCTATAGCACAACTGGAACTGGATGCAGAGCCGTCTGATTTGGAGGCTTTGCATTATCGCAGTTACCGCGAACTGTTAAGTGCTGATAACGAGCAGGAGCTGGTGGGTGCTGTGTTGGTTGACCGCCTGGTGCAGGCTACCGATGCTGACGGTAATTTACTCTTTGTTACCGACGACGCTGGTGATCGGGTACTCGATGACAACGGTAATCCCATTCCTGTGATGGTAACGTTAGCGGTTACGCCACCTATGCGCGCTGGCAGTGCGGTGGGCAGTAGCGCATTTTTCAGTTTATTTGGCAATACTGGTAGCCATCAGGGGTATTTAACCGCTGCCGAGCTTAAGCTGCTGGCCGACTGGCTGGATATTGGTGCACAGTATTACAACTCGCCTTTTGCCGTGCCGGAGCAATAAATGATACGGCTATTAATGTTACTTCTTAGTGTATTAAGCCTGCAGTTAATGGCTGAAACAGTCACTGTTAAAGTAAGCGGAGACTTTGTTAATTTGCATTCTGGCCCAGGCCGCGGTTACCCGATAGTGCAGGTAGCCATTAAAGGCGAGGCTTTAATATTAAATAAGCGCCGCACCGACTGGGTGCAGGTGGAGTTTAAGCAGCAACACTATTGGCTGGCACGCGCTGATTTGACGCAACTGGTTACGCTGCAACAGCAGACATTTACCGTATCGGATGATCGTATCGCGCAGTATGAGCAGCGCTCGCTTGAGGCTGGCTTTGTGTTTGGCGACTTTAATGGCAGCAGCTTTTATCAGCTGTCGCTGGCGTATTTGTTTAGCCCTTATGTGCAAACCGAGTTAGCGGTAGGGCAGGCTAATGGCGATCAGGCCGATAACCTGTCAGCTGAGCTAAGTGTGTATTTAAGCCCGCTGCCACACTGGCGCTGGTCACCTTATTTTGGTATCGGCGGTGGTGTGCTGCGCACCACGCCGCGAACCGTGCTGGTGCAAACGCCGGATCGTAACAACAGCCTGGCCAGTGCTGAGCTGGGGGTACGTTACTACCTTAGCCGTAATTTTATCGCCCGTGCCGGTTACCGGCGCAGTGTTATCGTTACCGACCGCAATGACAACGAAGAGATAGACACATGGAAACTTGGTTTCAGCGTATTTTTTTAGTGCTGGGTCTGGCACCTGCTCTGGCTTATGCACAGCAGGTTGAGCCGGATATCAGCCAAAGCAGCATCAGCGAAAACGTGCTGGATAGCGAAAACTGGTTGCTGGGCCTGCGTGGCGGCATGATCAATATTGAAGATTTTGGCAGCAGTGCCCTGGGCGCATTGCAGCTTAGCTACCATATTAATGAAGACTTTTATCTGAGCGCCGAGTACGCCATGGCCAAAGCCGGCCGCACCTCGTTTGAAGAGCTAAGCGGCGCGGCGCCACTGCTGACCGACAGCGAACGGCAGTGGCGTTACTACGGGGCTCATGTCGGTTATATGTTGTTGCCGGGCGAAGTGTTTTTAAACCGTAACTACGCGATGAACAGCGGTCTGTCGGTATTTGCCGGTGGTGGTAATGTCGATTTTGCCGGAGATAAGGTATTTGCGCTGCAACTGGGTGGCCAGTTCAGGCTATACGCTACAGACTGGCTGGCGCTGGAACTGACCTTCAGCGACTATATTTTTGAAACCACCATACTGGCGCGCAGCAAAACCACGCATAACCTTAGCCTGGCTTTGGGTGTGGCGGTGTATTTCTAGTTGTTGATACAGAGGTAGTAATGAAGCGATTAATACAAAGCAGCATGCTGCTACTGGCCCTGGGGTTGTCAGCTACGGTACAGGCGCAAGCCGCACCCGATTTCACCTTAAAGGCACTGGATGGCAATAACCTGCGTTTAGCCGAGCAGCGTGGCGACATTATGCTGATTAACTTCTGGGCCAGCTGGTGCGGCCCCTGTATTCAGGAAATGCCGGCGCTGGATAAACTGGCGCAAAAATACCAGATGCTGGGGGTCCAGGTATGGGGCGTAAACGTTGAAAACGACAGCTCCGCTGCCAAAGCCTACCTGAGCAAGGTGCTGGTGGCGTTTCCTATTCTGTTTGATGTTGATAACAGTGTGTCGAAAGATTATCGCGTAGAGGCAATGCCCACCACAGTGATACTGGATAAAGACGGTAAGGTGCGCAGTGTGCACCGCGGATATAAGCCGGGGTATGAAAAAAAATATGAAGACGACATCAAAGGTTTATTACGTGAATAAACATCTGCTAAGCGCCGCAGCGGTGCTGCTGTTACTCAGTGGCTGTGCCGGTATGGAGCCCTGGGTTAAACCCTACGAGCGCGACAAACTGGCCGATCCGATCATGGCGTTTGGCCGCCACCCGGTGGCATTGCAGCATGTTGCCCACGTGCAGGACTCGCGTGAAGCCGCCAAAGGCGCAAATGGCAGTGGAGGCGGTGGTTGTGGTTGTAACTAGGCTGTTAGCGTTGCTGTACTTTATGTGCTCAGTAGCGCAGGCGGCTGTATTGCCGGAAGACAGGGCTGATCTGATGTACCACAGTTACCAGGGTGGTGGTGTGTCTATTGATGGCCCTGCGGTGATGCTACGGAAAAAAGCCGGTCAGACGGTGTCATTATCGGCCTATTACTACATAGATACCGTGTCGGGTGCCTCTATTGATGTAGTCGCCACAGCATCGGCTTATAGTGAAACACGCCATGAAAAGCGTGTTGGCATTGATTATCTGGCCGGTAACAGCATTTTAAGCGCCAACTATGCTCAAAGCGATGAAGACGATTACAAGGCTAAATCGGTGTCTTTTGCCATAGCACATGACACCTTTGGCGGCATGACCACCCTTAGCCTGGAGGCTGGCCTTGGCGATGACGACGTCGGCCGCAACGGCGATGAAAGTTTTAGCGAAAGCGTAAAACGCTACAACTATAAACTGGGCTGGACCCAGGTGCTTAGCAGCAGTTGGATCAGTGCGCTGAATGTGCAGGTTGATTTAGACGAAGGCTTTTTAAATAACCCATATCGCAGCGTGCGCTATCGTGATAATACCGAACCGCTGGGCTACGGCTATCAAAGCGAAGTGTATCCCTCTACCCGCAACGCACTGGCTGTGGCGTTGGTGAACAAGGTGTATTTGCCCTACCGCGCCGCACTTAGCTTTAACCTGCGCCATTATCAGGACAGCTGGGATATCCGTGCACTGGATGCGGAGCTGGAATATGTGCATCCGCTTAGCCAGCGCTGGACGCTGGACGCCAAAATACGCTGGTATAGTCAAAGCCAGGCTGAGTTTTACCGTGACTTATTTGAATTTGCCAGCCAGCAAAACTTTATGGCGCGTGACAAAGAACTGAGCGACTTTACCAACTGGACCTTTGGTGTCGGGGCCAGTTACCGCCTGCCAGGCTGGGATTTCTGGCCGCAAGCCAAACCCGAACTTAACCTGCAGTGGGATCATATTCGCTTTAGCTATAACAATTTTCGTGACGTAACCGCCAACGACACCGACGTTGGCCTGGAACCCTTGTACCGGCTGGACGCCAATGTGCTACGGGCGTTTTTGAGTCTGTATTTTTAACCGGGCTTACTTTTTAACAGGACAAAAGAATGAGAGTGCTACTACTAAGTTGTTTGCTGTTGCTAAGCGCCCAGGCTGGTGCCAATGCGCCCGTCAGCGATCAGCTGGAGCAACTGAAACAGCAGGTTATTCAGTTAAACCGCGAGCTGTTTTTGCTGGAAGAGGAATTGTTATTTCCACCGCAAACCCAGCTTGCTGTGTTTTTGTCGGTAGACAGCGGCCAGTTTTTCCAGCTCGACAGTGTTGAACTAATACTGAACGACAAACCGGTAGAGGGCCATTTATATACCGCCCAGCAGTGGGATGCGTTAAAACGTGGCGCTATCCAGCCGCTGTACAAAGGCAATATTAAGGCCGGAGAGCATAACCTGACGGCAGTATTTGTTGGTAAAGGGCCGGATAACCGCGACTACCGCCGCGCAGTTAGCTACCGTTTTAATAAAGCAGAAGATGCGGTACTGCTGGAGCTGCAGGTAAAAGATCGCAGCAGTAATTACCAACCTGAATTTATTGTGCAGCCATGGTCAAACGACTGATATTGCCCATAAGCCTGTTATTGCTATCAGTTTTTGTGATGGCAGAACCGGTATCGCTTAGCGAAAAGCATTATCGCCAGGCGGCGTGGGCCTTTTATCAGCAACAACCTGCCAGCGCGCTGGAAGCGCTGCAACTGGCACCGCAGCAGGATGGCCGCACCCACCTGCTGGAAGCCGGTTTGTACTTACAGCTGACTATGCCACAACACGCGGCTACTGCGCTGGAGCAAGTGCTGGCGCAACCGGCAGACGATAAAGCCGTACCCCAGGCATTGAAGAATATTGCCTTATTGCAGTTTGCCCGTTATCAGTTAGAACTGGGTAATAAAACTGCCGCCCGCCAGTATCTGGAGCAGGTTAATATTACCGCCGATGGTGCCTGGCGTGGCCAGCAGCAACTGCTAAGCCAGCTTATTCACTGGCCGGATATTAGCGTACCGCCACAGCCTGATTTTGTCACACTGGCAAATCAGCCAGAAATGCCTTATGTCATCAGCAATCAGGCGTTGGTGCTGGCAAAGCAGCAGCCGCAGCAGGCGCTTAACTGGCTGGCCAGATTACAGCAGCAATTTGTCACGCCGGCCGAACAAGGCTTCTGGCAGCAGCTGTTTTCCGGGCGCTGGAGTATATTAAATCGCCCGGACGGTTTTGTTTATCCACAGCACGAAAAGCAGGCGTTGGATGATTACCTGCAACTTACCCAGGCTCAGCTGCATATTCAGCTGCAGGATTACGCCGCCGCTGATGCGATTCTGGCTAATTTTGGCCGCGACAGTGTACTTAGCAGCAATGCGCTGGAACTATACAGCTATATTCTTACCGAACAGCGGCATATTCCGGCTTTGCTGGCGGTATTACAGCAACAGATCCGCCAGCAACCGTTTAGTAATATTGCCTGGCAAGCGGCAACCCGTATTGGCGAGCAGTTAGAGCGGGCATTGCAACCCGATGAGGCACTGGCGGCCTACAATTGGGCCGACAACTATTATCAGCAGCAATACCAGTTGATTAATCAGCAGGCAAATCCGCTTCAGGTGCAGCAGTTGCTGCAAGGTGCCAGCCAGTGGCAGCAATTACAGTTAACTAACGACAACAGCCTGTACCGGTTGCAGCAGGATATTCTTGCCCTACAACAGCAGCTTAACGCCGCGCCAGAGCGCCAGCAGCGGCTTAGCAGCCTGCAGCAAACAGCGGAATTTAAGCTAGAGCAGCAACAACAATTACTTAGCAGCCAGTTGCCACAGCTGAGTGCCCGGCGCCAGCAACTAATGGCTGAGTTTGTGGCAATACAGCAGCAAGTCAGTGCATTAACTGACAACAGCCTGCCGCTGGCTTTGACGCAGGGCAAGCTGCACCAGCAGGTAAGCCGGTTGCAGCGTGCTGAGCAGCATTTACAGCAGTTACCGCTGGCGCAGGCCGATAATTACAACCGCCGTCTGACACGGCTGCGTGGTTTGCTGCAGTGGCAATATTATGAAGATAACGCCACGCAACAATACCGGCTTACCCGGTTACAACAGCAAATCAGTACAGCGCTTACCGAGCTGGACAACCGCCTTCAGGCACTGCGCCGGCAAGGCACACAAACTGACCAGCTACGCCGGCAACAGCAACGCTTAACCGAATTAAGCACACAGCAGCAACAGCTGAACCTGGCACTGCTAAGCCTGCAACAGCAGTTATTAGCACAGCTGAATCAGCGGTTACAACAGCACCGCCAGCAGGACATTGCGCGGCTGCAACTGTTACAGCGACATAATAAAGAATCACTGGCCCGGGTGATGGAACTGGTATTGCTAAAGCGTGCCGGTAACAGCGGAGGCCAGCCATGAGCCTGCTAAGGATCAGCATGCTGGCTGCAGCCTGTGGTTTACTGCTGCAAAGTTGTAGTTCAGTGCCTGAACAAAATAAGCGGCCGCGGCTGGCTGACTTACCAGCGTTTGACCGCAGTATGCTGTCTGCTGAGCTTAGCGTAAGCGAGCAACAACTGGATCTGATATACCAGCAAATACTCAGCATGCAGCCCGCAGAACAAACGCGTAAACGTATTTTGTACCGCTTATCGCAAATGCATACCAGCCAACTAGAGCAATCTGAGCTGCCAACGGCGCAGGAGCAAGTCGCACTGCGTGCTTTAGTGCAGCGCTACGAGCAACTGCTGCGTGATTATCCGCAAGAGCCAAACAACGAGCTGATCCGCTATCAGCTGGCGCGCAGTTACGATTTGCTGGCCGAGCAAAACGCCTGCCTGCAGCAGCTGGATATTTTGCTGCGCGATTATCCGTCGTCACCCTTTGCCAGCGAAGTGTGGTTTCGTAAAGCTGATATTCACTACAGCTTTGCTGATTACGAAGCGGCTTTAGCCGCCTATTTAGCCGTGCTGAATGGCACCGACCCGATCTTACAGCAGCACGCCCGCTATATGGTTGGCTGGAGCTACTTTAAGTTACAGCAGTTTGAACAAGCCGATGAGCAGTTTTTGCATCTGCTGGATGATACCTACACTGAATTACTGCTGACCGAAGACACCCTGCCACAGCAAAGCCTGCGCAGTGAAGTACTGCGCACCTTAAGTATTTCACTCAGTTACCAGCAACAGGGAGAAAGCCTGCAGGCACTATTACAGCGGGTGCGTTATCGCAGTGGTGAGCGCTCTGTAGTGTATGTGGCCGAGCTGTATCAGACACTGGCACGTTTTTTAGCTGAAAAACAACTGCTGAGCGAAAGCCTGCACAGCTACCGGCTGTTTATTCAGCATTATCCGGCAACTATCACGGCAGCAGAGTTTCAGTTGCTGTTGATTGAGCATTATCTGGCGTCCGGTGAAGCTGACTTAGCTCTTGCTGCCCAGCAGGAATATATCAGTCTGTTTGGCCCGGGCTCAGCATTCTGGCAGCAGGCCCGCAGCGTCGAGCTTACGCAGGTGCAGCCATTATTGCTGCAGTATCTGGATTACTTTGCCCGCGCCCATTATGCCCGTGCCACGGCGTTGCAGGGCGAGGACAGAACAACCGGCTTTGCCGCGGCCATACCGCTGTGGCAAAACATGCTGACAGTACTACAGCAAACGCCAAACAGCGCATACCCGCAGGCGGATATTAACTATCTGCTGGCAGAATCTTATGCCGGTGCCGGCCAGCATGCTGCCGCGCTTGAGCTTTATACCTGGCTTGGTTATCAGGCACCGTTAACCGATGCCAGCTTATTTACCGCCCAGGATGCGGCTTATAAAGCTTTACTGCTCAGTGAACAGTTATCGTCACAAAGTGACGCCGCAGCGCTGGCACTGTGGCAACAGCAAAGCCGGTTTGTAGCGCAGCACCGCCAGCACCCCGCAGCACAGCAGGTTGCACTGCAACAGCTGCAGCAGCGTTACCGTGAGCAGGATTATCAGGCCGTACTGCTGCACAGCGCTGATGTGATTAATTGGGGCGGCAATATTGATAATCTAGCTACGCGTATTGATAATCCAGCTACGCAAAACTCAGCAGCGCCAAGCCAGCGCGCATTAGTGCAGGAAGCGCAGTTTTTACAAAGCCAGAGTGAGTTGGCGCTGAAGCAATATGCCGCCGCCGAGCAGAGTATTAACGCCTTGCTGCAACAGCAACTGCCCGCGCAGCGCCGCGAACTGTTAACCGCGCAACTGGCGTCCAGTATTTATCAGCAGGCACAGCAAAAAGATGCTTCACTGCTGGCAGTGCAGGCGCATTTACAGCGTTTGTTAAGCGCATTGCCACAATCGGAATATCACGAAGCCGCTGCTTATCAGCAAATAGAGTTACAGTTGGCTGCAAGGGATTATCCGGCAGCAATTACGCTGCTAAATGCCTTTATTCAGCGTTATCCCGGTACCGAGCGCACGGTGGCCGCCAAAGCGCTGCTGCTGGACAGTTACGAACAAGCTGAGCAATGGGACAAAGCCGCCGCTCAGCTAATAACACTGAGCAGCGAAGGTGATGCGCAGCAACAGCGCGAAGCCCTTTATCTGGCGGCACAATATTATCAGCGCGCCAACAGCCGTGACAAAGCGCTTGATGCCTGGCGCAGCTATGCCAACAGGTACCCGCAGCCGCATCTGCTGGCGCAGGAAGCGCGGTATCAGTTGGTGCAGCTGTATCAGCAGCAGCGGGATCTGGCGCGGCAAAACTTCTGGCGGGAAAAAATCGCCAGCTTTGAGCAGCAGTTTGCCAGCGAAGGAAACGAGCGCACCCAACAGTTAGCGGCGCAGGCGCTGTTGCAACTGGGGCAGCACGAAAGCAGTGTATTTGCCGCAATCAGGCTTAGCCATCCGCTGCGGCAAAGCTTACAGCAAAAACGTCAGCATATGAGTGGTGCTATTAAGCACTATGAACAAGCCATTAGTTACGGTGTAGCCTCGCTGGTAAGTGAGGCCCAGTTCAGAGTGGCTGAGTTATATCAGCAAATGGCCACGGCTTTACTGCAGTCAGACCGGCCCAAAGGCTTGGACGAGCTGGCGCTGGAAGAATACGAGCTATTGCTGGAAGAGCAGGCGTTTCCGTTTGAAGAGCAGGCCATTGCTATTTACCAGCAAAATACCCGCCTGACTCAACAGCAGGTATGGGACAACTGGGTGCAGCAAAGTTTTATCCGGCTGGCGCAGTTGCTGCCGGCTAAATTTAATAAAACCGAAGCTTATACCGGAGTAGCCGATGCCGCTGATTAAGCCCGCTTTGGTTAAGTATTTGCTGGCTGCAGCTTTATGCAGCCTGGCCGCTTGCAGCCAGTTGCCGGTTAATACTGCCCCTGTAACACCTGTTGTTGCAGCACCGCAATTAAGCGCGGTGCAGCAACAACAGTTTGATGAGGGCAAAGCGTTGTTAGTCGCCGGCCAGTATAGTGCAGCACAAAACCTATTCAGCGCGCTGGCGGCGCAGCAAAGCAGCTTTGCCGGTATCTGGTATAACCTGGCTTTAAGCCAGTGGCATAGCGGTGATGCTGCCGGCGCACAAAGCAGCCTGCAACAGGCGGTGAATGCCTCTGCCGCTCATAGTGCCAGCCATAATTTGCTTGGCATACTGGCCCGTCAGCAAGGTAATTTCCGCCAGGCGCAGCGGCATTTTCAGCGGGCGTTACAGGCACAACCAGATTACGCCCTGGTGCATAAAAATCTGGCATTTTTATATGAGTTGTACCTTGGCGAGCCCTTAGCGGCGCATTACCACTACCAGCAATACTATGCCATGACACAAGACGAGCAGGCGAAAGCCTGGCTGGCACTGCTGGAACAACAATTGGATCAGGAGGCAGCTAATGAATAGGCTGATGTTAGTTGGCATAGTGTTAGTGGCCAGTTTTAGCCTGTTGGCGCAACAGCGTACGCAGCAGGTACAGGTGGAAAGCACCATCAGCGGTAATCAGGAACAACCGAAAACCATTTATGTGCTGCCGTGGCAAAGCCCGGTTAGCGTGATCCGCATTCCCGGCGAGCCATTAACCCAGCCGGTGCCTGCACTGTCGCCACTGGATCGGCAGCAATTTTTACGTTTTATCGCTGTACAGCAGGGCAACCAGGCTGGCGCGGCTACCCCAACAGTTAATCCACAAAAGCAATAAGAGGACATTTTTCATGGAGTTGTTAAACGGCATAGTTCGGTTTTTACAGGAAGGCGGCGTGTTTATTTACCCTATCGCTTTTATCCTGGTGCTTGGCATCGTTATTGCCGTTGAACGCTGGTGGTTTTTACGCAGTGTGTATGGCGTAAACCAGCGCGCTATGGCGCAGGTACAAAGTGCAGTAGCGCAGGCCGACACCAGCCGCATTGTACAACTGGCCGCCAGCAGTAGTGCTCCGATCCTGGCGATGCTGGCCAGTGGCGTACACCGGCTGCGCTCATCGTCCAAGCGTGAAGATATGGAATACGCGATGGAAGAGGTGGTACTGGAATACAGCCTGCGTCTGCAAAAACGCACGCCTTTTCTGGCCACCCTGGCCAACGTAGCCACGTTACTTGGCTTACTGGGTACCATTATGGGCTTAATTGCCGCGTTTTCAGCGGTGGCCAATGCTGATCCTTCAGAGAAAGCCAGCTTGCTGTCATCGAGTATTTCGGTAGCAATGAACACTACTGCTTTTGGTCTTATTACTGCCATTCCACTGGTGTTTGTTCATGCCTTACTGCAGGGCAAAACAGCCAGCATTATCGATACTATGGAAATGGTCGGCATTAAGCTGATGAACAGTATTGCCAAACAAACTGACGGTGGCGCGGATGATAAAAAGGCGTAAAGCACCCCTTGCCGATGCCGAGCTTGATATCACGTCCTTTATGAACCTGATGATCGTGCTGGTACCGGTATTGCTGCTAAGCCTGGTGTTTGCACAAATTCGCGTGCTGAATATTCAGCTGCCGCCATTAAGCGAACAGCAACTGCAGCAAGAGCAAGAACAGCCGCAGCAACTGGAACTGGAAATTCATGCCGACAGGCTACGGCTGAATTATCCGGCGGGTGAACCGCTGCGGGTATTTGAACTGACAGAGCAGGGCAGGCTGGATTTTGCCGCGCTTAGTCTGTACCTGCAGGATTTAAAGCTAACGTTTTCACAAAAACAAATAGAAAAACAAGATATTACCATTCTGGCGCCCGACGAGCTGGACTACCAGACTCTGGTAACGGCAATGGACACCGTACGCTCGTTTAAAGCCGTGGTTGCAGCGCAGTTGGTAGATGCAGAGCTGTTTCCGCAAATATCACTGGGCGAGTTACCCAAAGCGGAGGGCAGTGAATGAAAATGTCATTTCGCGCCAAACGCTTAGAGCGGCAGAACCAACGTTTGGCGCAGGCCGGTAAACTGAACCTGGTCGCGCTGATGGATATTTTCACCATACTGGTGTTCTTTCTGATGGTGAATCAGTCTGAAGTTAAAGTGCTGCAAAGCAATAAAGATATCAACCTGCCGCGCTCAGTATCTGAGCAGTTACCCAGCGAAAAAGTGATGTTAACCATTACCGCAAGCGGTGTGCTGGTGCAGGGTAAACCGGTGTGGCAGGGCGACTGGCAGCAAGACAGCAACAACTGGCTGCCTGAGCTTACTGAGGCGTTAACCGCCGAGCTGAATTATCTGGCCAACCGGGCCGGGCCTTTAGCGCCAGAGCAACAGCCGGTTGGCCGGGCACTGACGATTTTAGGTGATGCTGCTACGCCTTATGCGCTGTTGCGCCAGTTAATGGCTATTTGTGCTGCTACCGAATACCGCGATTTATCGCTGGCGGTGGAAGCTATGGCGCCAGCTGTGGAGGCGCCATGACAGCAGCGATCCTGACTGACAGCAGTTGGCAGTTTGAAGACAAGCGCTTTTACCGGCTGTTATGGCTGGGTTTTGCGCTATGGCTGATATTTGCTGTACTGATACCCGCGCTAAAAGTACCGGAGCGCAGCCGCGAGGTGCAGGAGCAACTGCCGCCGCAACTGGCGCGGGTTGTGCTGGAAGAGCGCAAAGCCCCCCCGCCACCAGAACCTCCACCGGTGCAGGAACCGTTGCCACAGCCAAAACCTGAACCTGTTGCCATAACCGAACCCGTGCCTGCCGTAGCTGAACCGGTAAAGCCAGACCCACAACGGGCGCGTGAACAGGCGCAGCAGGCCGGTTTGCTGGCAATGAAAGATGATTTGGCACAGCTTAGGCAAAGCTTTCAGCTGAACAATACCGCACCCCAGGTAAAAAGCAGCGGTGAACAACAAGCTACCCAGGTAGAGCGCAAGCTGCTGCGCAATGACGCCAGTAAACAGTTTGCGGCGGCTCAGGCTGCCGCTGTGGCTGGCGATATAGTGCGTTCTGAACTGGCCGATACCGGCACTACCGCGCTGGCTGAAGCTGAATTAAAAGGCTTATCGGCTACCGGCCGCGCTGAGCAGCAAAACCGCAGCAATGCCAATGCCAGCGGCAACAGCGCCGGGCAGGGCCGCTCAGAAGCGGCTATCCGCCGGGTACTGGAAGCGAATAAAAGCAGCCTGTACACGCTTTACAGCCGGGCCCTGCGTGCCAACCCCTTATTAAAAGGCAAGGTGGTGTTTGAGCTGGTGATTAAGCCAGACGGTAGCCTGGCAGAAGTGACCATAGTGCAAAGTGAGCTGAACGACAGCAAGCTGGAGCGGCAACTGGTATTGCGCTTAGGTTCCGTTAATTTTGGTGCTGAAGCCGTAGCGTTAACCCGTTCACAGTGGACAGTAGAATTTTTACCGGGCTGATAACACAGCCGGAGGTGATAAAAATGCGTTATCCAGGCTATGTCAGAGTAATGGTGTTTGGCAGTTTGCTCTTTGCTGCGATGGCGCAGGCCGGTTCACTGGAGCAGGCAAAAAGGCTGCATGACCGTATCGCAGGTGTACCGGCAGATGCGGCCACCTTAAGCCAGATGCAGGCGCTGATTGATGGCGGTAACGCCACGGCAGCTGCGGAGCTGGCCATGCAGCACCCGGATTTTTACCGTACTACACTAAAGTTGTTTGCCTCTGCTGCCACCAACCGCGAGCTGGACGTGTTTGAACCGCTGAACGATTACAGCGCCACCGTGATCGGCCTGGTGCGTGACGAAGAGGATTTTCGCCAGTTACTGCAAACCGATATTTTATATGTTGGCGCCGACAGCCTGGGCTTGCCGCCGTATCAGAGTAACAATAACGAACACTATCTGGCGCTGGAGCGCGAAGCCGTCGATTTGGCCCAGCATCTGCAGCCAAGGGCACAAAGTACATTAAATGGTATTCCGGCAGAGGCAGCAGCCGGGGTAATGACCAGCCGCGCAGCCGCCAAAGCGTTTTTGTACCTTGGCACTAACCGCGCCATGTTTCGTTTTACACTGATGAGCCAACTGTGCACCGACTTAGAGCCGCTGCAGGATATCACTACACCAACCCACCGCATCCGGCAGGATGTCAGCCGCAGCCCGGGCGGTGACAGCCGTATTTTTAACAACCGCTGTGTCGGCTGCCATGCCGGCATGGACCCGTTAGCACAAGCTTTTGCTTATTACGATTACCAGTTTACTGACGAAAGCGGCAGCAATGGCCGGGTTTTTTATCAGCAAAGCGGTACACAAAATGAAAGCACGCAAAGCCGGGTGCAACCCAAATATCATATCAATGCCGGCACCTTTCCTTATGGCTTTCGCACACAGGATGACAGCTGGACTAACTACTGGCGCGAAGGCCAAAACCAGGCGCTGGGCTGGGATAACAGCCTGCCGGGTGAGGGGAATGGTGCCAGAAGCCTGGGCCAGGAGCTGGCCAACAGCACGGCCTTTGCTCAGTGCCAGGTAAAAAAGGTATTTCGTACGGTGTGCCTGCGCGAGCCGGAAAACCTCAGTGATGTGACTACACTGCACAGCATTACCGACAGTTTTCGCAGTGGCGGTTACCGCCTGAAACAGGTGTTTGCCGACACCGCCACTTATTGTATGGGAGACTAACCGATGAAGTTATTTTTACTCCCATTGCTGGCGCTAAGCCTGTTACTGGCCGGTTGTGGTGGCGCAGAGGTAGAACAAAACCCGCCGCCACCGGTACAGGATGACAATGTTAATTACACCGGGCCTGCGCCGCAAACGGCTGATATTCAGCTGTTTAAACTCACGCTGTGGGACAATATCGCTGCCGGTAACCGCTGCGGTGCCTGCCATGTTGCCGGTAATACCGCGCCGTTTTTTGCCCGTAACGACGATATTAACCTGGCTTATGCCGCTGCCAGGCCATTGGTTAATCTGGCTGATCCGGTGCAATCGCTGCTGGTAACCAAGCTGGCGGGTGGCCACAACTGCTGGTTGGCCAGCGACAGTGCCTGTGCCGACACCGTGGCGCAATGGGTGCGTAACTGGGCTAACAGTACTGATACGCAAAGCGCTACCGTAACCCTGGTTGCGCCGCCGGTGCGTGAACCCGGAGCCAGCAAAGCCTTGCCGGATGATGCTACGTTGTTTGGCGGCACAGTGTATCCGCTGTTGCGCCAGCACTGTGTAAACTGCCATGCACCGGATGCGCAACAAACCCAGTCACCGTTTTTTGCCGACAGCGATCTGGCGGCGGCGTATCAGGCCAGCCGTAAGCTGATTAATCTCGACAGCCCCGAATTGTCGCGCTTTGTTGCCCGGCTGGCCGGTGAGTTTCATAACTGCTGGTCAAACTGTGACGATGATGCCGCCACTATGCTGGCTGCGGTGCGCCAGATAGCCGACAGTGTTGAGCTAACTGAGCTGGACCCGGCATTGGTGCCATCTAAAGCCTTACGGCTGGACGATGGTGTGGTGGCCTCCAGTGGTGGCCGCTTTGAAGCTAACCAAATTGCGTTTTACCATTTTAAAACCGGTAACGGCGCTATAGCCTACGACACCTCGGGGGTAGAGCCGGCGGCAAATTTAAGCTTGCAGGGCGATATCAGCTGGGTAACCGGTTGGGGCATTCAGATTAACAGCGGCCGGGCGCAGGCCAGCACACAAAACAGTCGCAAGCTGGCCCGGCTTATCAGCGCCACCGGCGAAATGACGGTAGAAGCCTGGATAGTGCCGGCTAATGTAACACAGGAGGGCCCGGCAGCCATTGTCAGCTATGCCGGTAGTAACACCGAGCGTAACTTTACGCTGGGCCAGACCCAGTATAACTACAACTTTTTGCTGCGCTCTGCACTAACCAATTTTGCCGGTTTGCCGGCCTTAAGCACGGCCGATGCCGATCAACTGCTGCAGGCAACATTGCAGCATGTGGTGCTGACACAAGACCCGGTAAACGGCCGGCGCATTTACATCAATGGCCAGGACAGCGGTGCGCGCGACACCGCAGAGGCTATCCGTAACTGGGATGACAGCTACGCGCTGATTGTCGGTAACGAGGCCAACGGTAACCGCCAGTGGCAGGGCAGCATGCGTTTGCTGGCTATTCACAATAAGGCCTTAACTGCGGCACAAATTCAGCAAAACTATACTGTTGGTGTCGGGCAGAAGTTTTATCTGTTATTTGGCATTGGCGAGCTGATTAACCTGCAAGGCAGTTATATCGTGTTTGAAGTAGCCCAGTTTGATAATTACTCTTACCTGTTCAACGCCCCCTATCTGGTAAATCTGGAGGGGCGCAGCCTGGCGCAGGCCCTGACAATCAGCGGCATGGCGATAGGCATTAACGGTAAAGAAGCGGTAACCGGCCAGAGCTGGCTAAAACAACGTTTTAACCTGGCGTCTGGCACCGCGCTGTCAGAAGGTGCGGCGTTGTCGGCACAGGGCACCATTATCGCGGCCGAGCAAGGTGCCGCTAGCGACGAGTTCTTTTTATCGTTCGGCCGTATTGGCGAGTTGGAAAATGTGCGCACCGGCATCAGTGTGCCGGTGCAACAAATTATCGCCAGCACCAGCCAGAGCAGCGATATTGGCCTGAGAACCTTTGCTGAAATTCATGCCAGTATGAGCGCGCTGACCGGCGTAGCGCAGCAACAAAGTGCGGTAGCCAACGTTTACCAGACCATACAGCGCCAATTACCGGCAGCCGAAGCCATCGACACCTTTGTCTCGGCGCAGCAGATGGCCATCACGCAGTTAGCTATCGCCTATTGCAATGCCGCTATTGAAGATACCAGTTTGCGCCAGAACTGGTTCCCGGCGGCAGACTTTAGCGCCAGCCCGGCTACCACTTACAGCCTGGCCAACCGGCCATTGGTTGTGCAGCCGCTACTTAACCGGTTAATGCCATTGTCACCGGCAAGCTCAGCATTGCGGGCCGACGTTGAAGCTGAACTGGATGCACTGATCACCCGCTTAAGCAGCTGCAGCGGCGCCTGTAGCAGTGACCGCAGCCGAACCATTGCCAAAGCGGCCTGTACTGCAGTACTGGCCAGTGCAGAACTGCTGGTGCAGTAGGAGATACAAGATGAAAAGAGCAAAACCTTTGCACCCCGACAGCCCGTTGTTGCATGCCTGCCACAGTAAGCCGGTAAGCCGGCGCGATTTTATCGCCTGCGGTTTAAGCTATGGTGCTGCAGTGCTGACCACCGGCTCGGTATTTGGCATGTTTGCTAACCCCGGTAAGGCACAGGCGCAGTTATCGCCTGATTTAGAAGCGCTAAAACAGCTGTGCGGCATTAATGTGCAGGGCGCGGGTAAAATTCCGTTTATCTGTTTCGATTTAGCCGGTGGCGCCAATATTGCCGGTTCTAATGTGTTAGTAGGCGGAGCAGGGGGCCAGCTCGATTTTTTATCGGTGCAGGGCTACAGCAAGCTGGGCCTGCCGGCGGATATGGTGCCAACAGCAGTTAATGCTGCTAACCCGGCCGGGGGTTTTGTTAATAATCAGCTGGGGTTGGCGTTTCACAGCGATTCACAGATGCTGGCCGGTATTTTAGAGCGTACCACTTTGGCTACCCAGGCCATGACCAATGGCGCGGTGTTGCCATCGCGTTCGGAAAACGATACCGGCAATAACCCGCATAACCCGATGTACGCCATTGCCAAAGCAGGTGCCAGCGGTTCATTAATGCCATTAGTCGGGTCGCGCAATTCAGATTCCGGCGCTAATTCTATGTCACCAATGGAGTTTTATAATGCCGAGTTGCGCCCGACTAAAATAGACCGGCCAAGTGATGTTACCGGCCTGGTTGATGTTGGCGATTTGTTTGGCTTGTTAAACCAGAATGACGCCGTAGCGGTGATGGAATCCGTGCAGCGCATCAGCGACAGCAAACTAAGCCGGGTTAATACCAATATCAGCCGTGATGCGGTGATCAAAGATCTGATCCGCTGTGGTTATGTAAAAAGTGCTGATCTGGCCGATCGCTTTGGTAATCCGGCCACGCTGGACCCCGCCGCTGATGTGGATATTGTCGGTGCGGCCGGTATTTTTAGCGCGGCAGAGTTTAACGGCGATGCTGAGTTTCGTAAAACCGCTTCGGTGATGAAACTGGTGGTAAATGGCTTTGCCGGTGCGGGTTCCATCACTATCGGTGGTTACGACTACCACACCGGTGAGCGCGGTACCGGTGAGCTGCGCGATTTACGCGCCGGGCGTTGTATTGGCGCCTGCCTGGAATATGCCGCAAGAATGAACCAACCATTGATGATTTATGTGTACAGCGATGGCTCGGTGGACAGTAACGGCCGTATTGATGACTCTGAGTCTGGCCGGGGTAAAGGCGAGTGGACTGGCGATAATTCCTCCACCGCCGCCTCTTTTATGCTGGTATACAGCCCCAATGGCCGGCCCTCTTTGCTGGGTGGTAGCACAGCTGAGCAAGCCAGGCATCAGCAAATTGGCTTTATGCGGCCAGATGCCTCGGTAGAAACCGGCTCGTCGGTGGCAGCGAACAACGTTAACCTGCTGGTGCAAACAGTGCTGTTAAACTACCTGGCACTAAGCGGTGAGCAAAACCGTCTGGCCGAAGTCGCACCGTTTCATGGTTTAGGTAACGCCGCCAGTATTGACCGCCTTACGGCATTTGAGCCTATTGTTTAGGTATATAAATGCGCACTGGCGCAGCTATTTTTAACGGCGGCAGGCAAAGTGGCTTAGCCGGGCTTATAGTTGATGTCTGTGCGTTTTATTGCGGGGGGCATAATGAAAGGGTTTCTGGCGCTTATTGTTAGCTGTGTTCTCAGCCAGCCTGTATACAGTTGTACTTTACGCATGGGTATTGAAACCAGTTTTGCACCTTATATCATGCAACACGGCGATAGCTGGCGTGGCATTAATGTAGAGTTGTTGCAACGGCTGCTGCAAGAGATTGAGTGTGAGCTTGAGTTTATTCACAGCCCCTGGTTACGTTCGTTAAAGTTGATTGAGCAGGGCGAACTGGATGTACTCAGCCACCTTAGCTACAACGCTGAACGCAGCAAACAATTTGCTTTTATCGGCCCGCATCAGCAGGAAAGCATTTATCTGGTAGGTTTGCAGCGCGCTTTTCCCGGCCTGACTGCAGTAGACCAATTAAAAAGCAGTGGCACTACCGGTATTATTGCATTGCTAAATGGGGCCTATTACGGTGATAAGCTGGACAGCATTTTAAATGATGCGAAAAACCGCACCCGTTTTGTGTTTATCCGCGGTAATGAAGATAAGCAGGCGTTATTACTTAATGGCCGGGTGCACGGTGTGCTGGAAGATATTGCAGCTTACCATTACTGGAAAGTACAGCCAGGTTTACCCACGGCAGATTACATACCGCTGTTTCAGGTGCATCAGAGCATGGTGTATTTTGGTTTTAACCGCCGCACTGTTAGCAGTGTCCAACTACAACAATTAGCCCAGGCCTGGCAAAAATTGTATGCAGACGGCTCTCTGGCGGCTATTGTGCAGCGTTATCCGCTGGCCGGTTATCAGATTCAATTACCCAAACCTGCTTCTTTATTGCCTGCAACAGAATAATACAGCTGGTTGCTCAGGGCTGGCTCAGGCCGCTGGAAAAATGCATTTGCCGCTCTGCGGTAATAAATATTGCATCATAACCATCAATTTGTTCAATCAATGCCATGCCCTGCTTTAATCCCAGTACAAATAAAGTGGTAGATAATGCATCGGTTTGCGTGGTGTCGGCGCCGGTTACGGTAACGCTAAGCAATCCGGTAGCACTTTGGCCTGTTTTAGGGTCCAGAATATGATGGTAACGTACACCATCTTCAATAAAGTAGCGCTCATAATCGCCTGAGGTGCTGATGGCACTGTTTTCCAGCGGTAACTGGGCTGCGTATTTGTCATCCTGGCGCGGGTGTTTAATGGCTACCAGCCAGGGCTTGCCTCTTTTATCACCTAACAGGCGGGTATCACCGCCGGCTGTAAGCAACGCATTGCTGATGCCATGCTGTGCCAGTAAAGCAATACTGCGCTCAACGGCATAACCTTTGGCAATTCCGCCCAGATCAATTTTAACGCCAGGCTGGGCAAAGCGGACAGTGTTGTTTTTTAGTAGTTCAACGCTCTGATAATTAACATATTGCCTGGCAGTTTGCAGTACCGTTGCGTCAGGTTTTTTATGGTTACGGTAGTCATAGTAAAAGCCGACTGAAGCAAAGGTAATATCAAAAGCACCGTTGCTTTGCTGTGAAATCTGCCTGGCGCGTTGTAATAATTGATACATCTCAGCAGATACCTGCACCGGTTTTTTTGCTGCTTCGCGGTTTAACAGGCTTAGTTCGCTACTGGCAATGTAAGGGCTCATCAGCTGGTTGATCCGTTCAAACTCAGCTTGTACGTCATTGATAAGTTGCTCAGCTTGTTTGCTGTCTTCTGTCCAGAGCTCAATATATGCCTGAGTACCTAATGTCTGAAAGGGCTGACGGTGCCATTGGGCGCTAGCCGTTGCAGTAAATAACATCAGAAAGAGCGTTACAACAAAAGCTAATAAAACAGGCCTGCCGGAGAGCTGGATTAAAAAAATCATAAATAATATCTGCCACTATCTAAACGAAAACCAGAGCTACTGCTTACTATATCACCTTCGGCTATTTATCAGCTAAGGTTAATATGGTTAATGAGGCGTTAAATGTTTTTCTAATGAAAACTATAATTTATTTGATAAATTTATTATATGTTTGCAAAGCGCTAAACAATCACTATCTTTAATCGCATTATGTATTTAATCGCATTATGTAAATGCTCCTTGTATAAATAACCCACTGTTTGTTTTTGTTATTTGTTTTTACTGTTGTTGGAGACTAAAAGCGCAGTTAAAAGCGCTGCCGGTATTCACTGTTAATCTGAAGTATCGTTCACAGCCAAGAAGGCTGTGTGGTGTTCGTTTAAATGGAAAAACAACATGATAGCAAAGACGTTGTCGCAGTTAGCAGCGCAATTAAATCGCTTTTTGCGGCATAGCTTCACACTTGAAGAAGATATAGTGCTGGTGTCGAACTTAAATGAAGCCGACGGCACTGTCTTAACGCAAGTTAACAATAAACTGGCGCTATTTTTAGTAGGGGTAGAAAAAGAAGCCGCTTCGCGTGTTAAAACAACTTTGCTGGATACCGGCTTTGTCCGCAGTGCTAACAGTGCGCCGCCACTGCATCTGAATTTGTATGTCATGCTGGCCGCCAATTTTAATGGTACTAACTACAGCGACGCTTTGACATTGCTATCGGCCAGTATCAGTTTTTTTCAGCGTAATCCACTGTTTACTCATCAAAACCTGCCAGATCTTGACCCGGCTATTGAACGGCTGGCGCTGGATATGGAAAACCTGAGTATTCAGGATGCCAGTAATCTGTGGGGCATGTTAAGCGGTAAGTACCTGCCATCGGTACTATACAAAGTGCGGATGATTAGCTTTGACGGCGCTGATATTTACAGCCAGAGCAGCTTATTGCGCAAACCGGCCACTGATATTGGAACTCAGTCATGAGTTACCTGCCGTTATGTCATATTGTGCTGCAGCATCAATATTTTAGTGATGGTTTGGCACAGCAGCTACGTCTTGTACCTGCAGCACAAACACAGCGCCACTTACAAAATGCCCAGTTGCTGGTTAAGCCGACAAAACAGGGCGCCGTGTTGCTGCTGGATACCAGCCGCCGCGACATAGCTGCTGTCTGTTGTGAGCCAGTTTTGACATTATATTTTTGGTTGTACAGCGACGATCCGCAGTTTGGCAGTTACAGCCTGCCAGTGTTGCAGGCACAACAATTGGTGTACTGCGATAACCGGGCACCGGTGCCGGATGATGCAGCTTTACGTTTACATCCCCAACCGGAGCTTGGCAGCGCAGAAGTAACAGGTGCCGATGATGCGCGTCTGGCCGGTGTGTTACCACCGGGGGGGAAGCCATTACCATCGCTGGTATTGGCGCTGGATATAACGGCAGCACAAATACAGCAACTTACACCGGACAACACAAGATCTTATCTGCTGCGGTTTGCTTGCCGGCAAAGTGTCTGGCGCTATTACCTCTGTGGCAGTGCTTTTGCGCAACCGTTGCGCATCCAGGATATGACCCAGCAAACCCGGTTTATTCAGCAAAACGATACCCGTCTGGCCAATGGCCGTGTGGCGCAGGTATTTGATTCTGCCCAACCTTTAAAGCTGCAGCAATTCAGTCCGTACCGGTTTCAGCTAATAACTACAGCGCACGGTAGTGAGAAAATTCTGATCAAACGGCTGCCGGTTGCGGTAGCCGGGCAAATCGATAAAGCAGTAGTCAATGGAGTAGCAAGCAACGTGTCGGAAATTTACCTTAACTATTAACCAGAAAGGAACACATCATGGGGCAGATGAAAACGCCAGGCGTTTATATCGTAGAGAAAAATGCCTTTCCCAATTCGGTGGTGGAAGTGGCAACGGCCGTGCCGGCTTTTATCGGCTATACCGAAAAAGCACTGAACGGCAATAAGTCACTGACTAACCAGCCTATGCGTATCAGTTCAATGTCAGAGTTTCATAATTACTTTGGTTTTGCACCGACACCGATGTTTGGTTTGGCCGAAGCCAAGGCGCCGGGCGACAACACCTTCATTGTTGGCGGTAAGTCGTATCAGCTTAGCCACGACAGCGGTAAAAACCTGCTGTACTACGCCATGATGCTGTTTTATCAAAACGGTGGAGGCCCTTGTTACATTGTGTCGGTAGGTAACTACGCAGACGATGTTGAAGGGGCGAAATTAATGGCCGGTATTGATCAACTGATCAAAGAGCAGGAACCGACCATGCTGGTGATCCCCGAGGCGGTGCTGCTGGCCGAAGACGATTGTATCGCAGTACAACAAGCGGCACTGGCACACTGTGGCGGCAAAATGCGCAACCGTATTGCTATTTTGGATGTATGGCAGGGGTATAAGCCTCGCCAGCACCCGGACGGCGATTGCATTGATAATTTCCGCGGCAAGCTGGGCATTAACTATCTGGATTTTGCCAGCGCTTATTACCCCTGGCTCAACACCACCATAGTGCAGGAACGTGATCTGAGTTATCTGAACCTGACACCCGCCGATCTGCTACAGCAGTTGCTTAAAACCGAACGGAACCTGCCAGATGAACTGCCTGCATTGGATGAGAAAGCCACCGCTGCAGATAAAGCCGCCCAGCTAAAACTACAACAACAACTGGATGCCATTAACGATATTAGCAAAGACTGGAGCAAGCTGGACCAGGCTGAAATGGTAGCCAGCCAGATGTTATTGCACAAAAGCTTAAAAGCCATCAGCCCGCTGTACAGCCAGTTACTGGGGCAAATGCGTGATGTGTTAAACCTGCTGCCGCCCGCTGCCGCAATGGCCGGTATTTACACCATGGTGGATAACACCAAAGGTGTGTGGAAGGCCCCGGCTAATGTCAGTTTAAGTGCTGTGGTATCACCGGCGGTAAATATTACCCACGACGAGCAGGAAGATTTAAACGTTAGCACCCAGGGTAAGTCGGTTAATGCCATCCGTACCTTTATTGGCGAAGGCACTCTGGTGTGGGGTGCACGCACGCTGGATGGTAACAGCCTGGATTGGCGCTACATTAGTGTGCGGCGCACCATGATTATGCTGGAAGAATCTATCCGGCTTGGCACCAAAGCCTACGTATTTGAAAACAATACTGCCAGCACCTGGGTTACCGTTAAAAGCATGATCCGTAATTTTCTTACCGGGATCTGGAAACGTGGCGGTTTAGCCGGTGCGTCGCCGGAAGATGCATTTAGTGTCAGCGTGGGTTTGGGTGAAACCATGACATCAGAAGATATTCTTGAAGGCATTTTGCGTGTCACGGTGTTAGTGGCGCTGATCCGCCCGGCCGAGTTTATTGAAATTACGTTCCAGCAGCAGATGCAGAAATCTTAATTAACTAACCGGTTTATTAAACGAATACAAGGAGCTTAACAATGGCTGATGACGGTTCAACCCAATCCACTTCGGTATGGCCCTTACCGAAGTTTTATTTCCAGGTGAAATGGGACTCTGAAGTAATGTCGTTTCAGGAGGTATCCGGCCTGGATGTCGAGGCGCAAATTATTGAATACCGCGCCGGTGATAACCCGGTGTTTTCTGCCACCAAGATGCCGGGGCTGAAGAAGTCCGGCAACGTGACGATGAAAAAAGGCGTATATAAATCGGATAACAAATTCTGGGCCTGGTTTAGCCAGATCAAGATGAACACCATAAAGCGCCTGCCCATCACCATCAGTTTGCTGGATGAAGCAGGCGGCACCACTATGGTGTGGACCTTAACCAACGCCTGGCCAACTAAAATCACCGGCACTGATCTGAAATCAGACGGTAATGAGGTGGCAATAGAAACCATCGAAATTGTGCATGAAGGTATCACCATTGATAACCCGTAACAGGTAATACGCAGTATGAGTGAACTGGCAACGTCAGATTATCCGTTACCGGCGTTTTATTTCCGGGTGAAGTTTGCTTCATCCGGTGATAGCGCCGACACGGCCTTTCAGGAAGTGTCGGGTATAGGTGCACAACTGGATACCGAAGATGTGGTGGAGGGCGGCGAAAACCGTTTTGTGCATAAACTGCCCAAAGCGGTAAAGCACGGCAATCTGGTATTAAAGCGCGGTATAGCACCAAATAGCTCTTTGCTGGTGCAGTGGTGCATTAAGGTGTTTGAACAAGGGGTGGATATAGCCATTACACCGATGACAATCACCGTGGAATTGTTGGATGAAACCGGGCAACCCGCCCGCAGCTGGTCTTTTGTTAACGCTTACCCCGTTAGCTGGCAGGTAGAAGGCTTTAACGCCAGCAAAAACGAGGTAGCCATAGAAAAGCTGGAATTCAGTTATCAGTACGTAAACCGGGAGCGCTAACACTATGCCGATTGAAGTCACCAAACTGATTGTTAAATCTACTCTGTTGGAGCCGCCAAGCGACAGCCCGGCACGCCAGCCTTACCCGGCGCAGGATTTACAGCAGTTAAAGCAGGACATCCTGCACGAATGCCAGCGGCTACTGCAGCAGGCGCAGTATGAGCAGAGGCCGCGCTGATGAGTGGCAGTAAGTCGCTGTTAACCATCAGCTGTTGCGACAACAATGGCCAGCCCACGGGCGAAGGGCAGTTTCAGGCTATGATTAATCCGGCCAGCCTGAATCATCAGTTGGGTATTAGTTACAACACCGATAACAGCAACAATCTGCCGGTGGGTAAGTCGGCAGTAGAAAGCAAACTGAGCCAGTACCAGCAGGAAAAACTCAGCTTTGATCTGGTGCTGGATGGTACCGGCGTGGTGCCGGTTTCCGCACAGCAGGAGCCTGATGTCAGCAAGCAGATAAAACAGCTGAAAAACGTGGTGTATCACTATGTTGGGGAAAAGCACGAACCGAGCATCGTAAAGCTGCAGTGGGGCCAGAGCTTCAGTTTTGTCGGCCGCTTAAATAGCATGACAGTGGATTACACCCTGTTTAAACCCGGTGGCGACCCGCTACGGGCAAAAATTAAGCTGAATTTCGGCAGTTACATGTCAAACAAACAAGAGGCACTGAAAGCCGACAGGCAATCGCCGGATCTGACGCATCAGGTACTGGTAAAAGCCGGTGATACCCTGCCTAATCTGTGTTACCGCATCTACCGTGACAGCAGTTACTACCTGGCCGTCGCTGAATTTAATCAATTGGACAGTGTCAGCGTGCTTACGCCCGGCCGCCAGTTGTATTTTCCACCACTGAGGTAAGTTATTATGGCCAATTCCCCGTTACAAGGTGCTGACGGGCCGGTAAGGCTTAGCATAACCAGCGATGGCACTGCACTGGCCGACAGCATCAGTATTATCAGTGTCGATATTACCAAGGCGCTAAACCGGGTGCCGCTGGCTGTGCTGACATTTAGTGACGGCGATATGCCGGCGAAAGATTTTCCGCTGTCTAATCAGGCGTCTTTGGCACCGGGCGCTAAACTGGTGGTCAGTGCCGGTTATAGTGATGATGAACAACAAATCTTTAGCGGCGTAGTGGTAAAACACAGCCTGGCTATTAGTGGTAACAATCAGGCGCAGCTTATTGTTGAGTGCCGCGACCCTGTTTTTGCTGCCACGCTGGCGCGTACTAATGCCAATTATACCAACATGACCGACAGTGATATCTGGCAGCAACTGGCCGGTAAATATGCTGTCAGCTGCAATGCTACGGCCACCGCTGAAAGCCACGCCGAGCTGGTGCAATACTACAGTACAGACTGGGATTTTATGCTGCTGCGTGCCGAAGTAAACGGCATGCTGCTGTGCGCCGATGACGGCAAGCTGAGTATAGCGCCGCCGGATACCGCTGCCGCAGCGGTGCTTTGCGTAACTTACGGTGATGATTTACTCAGCTTTAACGCCAGCCTGGATGCCAGCCAGCAGTTTAGCTCGGTTAAAACAGTCAGTTGGAACCCCGCCAATCAGCAGATCCAAAGCGATGAAGCCGCCAGTGCTACCCTCACTGCGCAGGGAAATATGGCTGCCGGTGCACTGGCCGATGTCGCGGCAGTAAAAGAATTCCGTTTGCAAAGTAATGCCCCGCTTACTGATGCCAGTTTAACCAGTTGGGCGAAAGCGCAGCAGCTGAAATCCGCGCTGGCACGTATTCGCGGTGAGTTACGCTGTCAGGGCTCTGCGCTGTTAAAACCCGGTGTATTAATTACAGTAAAGGGGGTAGGCGAGCGCTTTAACGGCGACGTTTTTGTGTCTCAGGTGCGGCATATTATTGAGGATGGCGATTGGATATCTCAGGTGAGTTTTGGCATGTCGGCGCAGTGGTTTGCGCAAAATACCGATATCAGCGCCCCCTTAGCTGGCGGCGTGTTGCCCGGCGTCAGTGGTCTGCAAATTGGTGTCGTGCAGCAACTGGACAGCGATCCGGCGGGCGAATGCCGCATTCAGGTCAAAGTACCGTTGCTGGAGGCTGAAACCGAAGGCATCTGGGCCCGTTTACTGAGTTTTTATGCCTCAAACGGCTTTGGCCAGTTTTGCCTGCCGGAAGTGGGGGACGAAGTGATCCTGGGCTATCTGAATAATGATCCCTGTTATCCGGTGATCCTCGGCAGCGTATACAGCAGCAATAAGCAGCCGCCTTATGCCGCCGCAGCAGATAACAATATTAAAGCTTTTGTCAGCCGCACCAAGCTGACACTGGAGTACGACGAAGAGAAGAAAAAAATCAGCATCTGGACTCCGGCAGGTAATAAAGCCGTGCTGGACGACGACAGTAAAACCATTTTGCTGCAAGACCAGCATGGCAACAAGGTTGAGCTGTCTGACAGCGGCATTTTGCTTGATAGCCCCAAAGACATCAGCTTAAACGCTAAAGGCAAAATCAGCCTGCAGGCGATGGCTAATATTGAGCTGGCCGCCAAAGTTGATTTTAAGGCCGAAGCGCTGAATATCAGCCAGCAGGCCAATGTCGGTTTTACCGCCAAAGGTAATGCCAGCGCCGAATTATCTGCCAGCGGCCAGACCACGGTGAAAGGTGCCATGGTAATGATTAACTAGGAGCTTTGTATGCCACCAGCAGCGCGTTTAACCGATATGCACCAGTGCCCGATGCAAACGCCCGGCCTGCCGCCGATCCCGCATGTCGGTGGTCCGGTGATTGGGCCAGGTGTACCCACAGTGCTGATTGAAAAACTACCCGCAGCCGTATTGGGTGACAGCTGCGTGTGTGTGGGCCCGCCAGATAGCATTATGAAAGGTTCTGCCACAGTAATGATTGGTGGTAAACCGGCCGCCCGGCTCGGTGATACCTGTGCTCATGGCGGGGCTGTAATTATGGGTGCGCCCACCGTGATGATAGGAGGCTAAATGAGCGCTGAGCATCCGGATAACGCATTTTTAGGCATTGGCTGGGCTTTTCCGCCCGGTTTTAGCCGTGGCAGTTGCCACAGCGAAATGGTGACAGATCAGCAGGATATAGAGCAAAGCCTGCGCATTTTGTTTTCTACCCGCCCCGGTGAACGGGTAATGCAGCCGGAATATGGCTGTTCCTTGCAGCGCTATGTATTTAGCACTTTGGATGAGCATGCACTGGCCAATATTATTGATGCCATCAGCCATGCGGTGCTGTTTTTTGAGCCGCGTATTCAGCTACTGCAGGTAACGCCAGATTTGCAGCAGATTTTTGATGGTGTGTTAATGCTGCAGCTCAGTTATCAGATCCGCGGCACTAACAGCCGGCACAATATGGTGTATCCATTCTACTTACTTGAAGGCACAGAGGTGGCGCAGTGACAGCCAGCCTAAGCTCATATGCACACTGGCCGGCATTGTTTCATGCTGATGGCACGGCACAAAGTGAGCAGCGTTATGCGCCGCTGCAAAGCGATTATTTTCAGCCCGATACGCTGAATTTTAACCAGTTGCTGAGCCTTGCTGCCGGGCTGGCAGAGAATATTCGCTTTGTTGATCTGGACGGCAGTACGCAGGGCAACTGGCGCCAACTCTTTAGCCGCAGCGAACCGGCCATTCTGGCACAGATAGCCGCACTGGACGCAAACCGGCTGCAACAGGACTGGGAAATACTGCAGCAACAAACGCCGCTGAGGCAATTTAATTTTGTAATGACGCTGCTACGGCAATATCACCAGTGGTATCACCAATTGCTGCAACTGGGCTCTGAATCTGCCGTGATACTGGCTGACAAATTACACAGCAGCTGGCAAACCCAATTGGCGCCTTATTTGCCGTTGTTACAGCAAGCCACAGCAAGCCTGCCCGGCACGGCAGATTTTACTGCGTTGCTCCAGTTTGCCCCGGCAAGTGCTGCAGCATGCAGTGTGGATGAAGCGCTGCAACGCAGTGCTGCAGGAACTTTACAGCTATGCCGCTATTTGCAGCAGGAAACCGCCGGGCAACTTAACCAATTATTGTGCTCGCAACAAAATGAGCCGGCGCTGGCACTGTTTCTGGCATTTTTACGTTTGTATCAGGGCAATCAGCACCAGCTAAACCAGTTAACTGAGCGTCATCTGGCATTTTACTATAATGACTGTCTGAAAATGCCCTGGCGTAAACCGATAGCGCAAAGTATCTGGCTTAGCCTGCAACCTGCGGCAACTGCAGTATTATTGCCAGCCAACACCCGCTTTAGTGCCGGTAAAACAGCCAACGGTACGCCGCTGTTGTTTCATACTACCGCACCACAATACCTGCAGGCAGTGCAGGTACAACAGCTATACAGTTTGAGTTTGCTCAGCAGTAAACGTATTTCACCCGAGCAGGAACTGGGTTTTGTCAGCCGTATTTACAGCAGTGGCGCCAGTATTGATGCGTCCGGCGGGCGGCCGCTGTTTGTGGCGAATGACGACATACCCCGTATGCCGGGGTTTGCCATAGTGTCGCCTACTTTGCAGCTGAGCGAGGGCGAGCGCTGCATAGAGCTGCAACTGCGCTTAACGCCGCCGCAGCAACTGGCTGCCAGGTTAACCGAGTTGCTGCAGCGGGCAGATTACAGCTGGCCGCAACGTTTACAGCAGGCGCTGGCAATAATGTTAACCGCGCTGGATTATGCGGTATTGCCATCACAGTTGCAGCAGGACGCTACTGCACTTGCCAACAGCCTGCCAGATTTACCGGTAATGCCGGTGGCAGCGCGCTGGCTGGCGTTTTATCAGCAGGTACTGCTGCTGTTGCTGCTGCGTAGCGAACAGCAAACAGAGTTCAGCCGCTTGTTCGGTATGTTGTTTAGTTATTATCTGTTTGGCCCCGACAACTGGTTAAGCGCAAAAGATAGCCAGGCGGTGTTGGCGAAAGCTGAGCTGCTGGCACTGCAAAATGGCGATGTGCAAAGTTACCAGTGTGTGCAGCAATTGCTAAGTGACGACAGGATGACGGTGTTTTACCGTTACTGCAGCGACTTATTTTTATTATCGCTATCTACCGCCACTGGTTTTGTCAGTGTGGCTGAATATTCTATCCAGCCGCTGGGCCCGGCTACACTGGGGCTGCAGTTACGTTGTCAGCTTAGCAGCAGCTTTGCCGCGATATGTGCATTTAACGACACTGACGCCAGTATGCGCCTGACATTAAACCCGATGGCAAAGCTGTGCGGTTACTCGCTGTGCAGCCAGTTTGATATTGCGCAATGCCGGCTGGAAGTAAGCGTTAAAAATGCCCGCAGCCTTAACCTGAGTAATCAGCTGGGGCCACTGGATGCCACTAAACCGTTTTGGCCGTTTGGCCCGGTACCACTGCCTGGCAGTTATCTGTTGTTTAACCACAGTGACTGGCAACACAAACATTTACAACAACTTGAACTTGAACTGGACTGGGCTGAACTGCCGGTTGCCAGCGAAGGGCTGGCCGGCCATTATGCGGCATACGGTGAAGATATCAGCAACTACAGTTTTAAGGCCCGGCTGGCGTTGTTGGATCAGGGCCGCTGGCAAGAGGTAACTGAAGATTATCAACATCAGGCTGAGTTTTGCCTGTTTGCTGCAGCGCACAGCCATGCTCCGGTGCAGCCTAAGCAGCAACTGGTTTTCAGTGCTGTCAGTGGTTTCAGGTTAACGGCGGCACAGGCTGCCCAGCCGTATCATCCTGCCGCCAGTCAGGGCTTTTTCCGCCTTAGCCTCAGCCAGCCGGTCAGCGGTTTTGGCCATGGCCGTTATAGCACTGCCCTGAGTGAAACCCTGCTTTATAACGCTAAGCACAAAAAACCGCGGCCATTGCCGCAGCCGCCCTATGCGCCGTTGTTGCAACTGCTAAGTGTAAGTTACAGCGCCTATTGCGATATTCATACCAGCCGTGATCCCGCCAGTGGCAACCGTGACCGCCTGCTTCAGTTGTATCCGTTTGGCCAGCGCCAAAGCTACCCCAGCGCCCGGCGTGACGCTGTACGGCTATTGCCACATTTTGCGCATCAGGCTTATTTGTTTATTGGTTTAACCGGGGCCAGTGTTAGCGGCCAGCTTAGTTTGTTGTTTGATATTGAATCCGCCAGTGGCAGCAGCAATACCGTACCGGAAAATGCGCTGCGCTGGCAGTATCTGCATGATGACGAATGGCTGGATTTTACCGATCAGGCGCTGCTGACAGATAGCAGCCGTGGCCTGACATCAAGCGGTGCTGTGGTATTGCAATTGCCGCATGCGCTGCAACAGCAGCATCAGTTAATGCCCTCGGGGCAGGCCTGGTTAAGGTTGTGCTGCGCCGGGCAAAGCCGGCGCTATGGCAACCTGAGGCGCATTATGCCAAATGCCGTGCAATTACTGGCGACAGAGCCATTGCCCGACGCCGCTATGCTAAGCCAGAGTGCCTTGCAATGGGCGCTGCAAAGCAAGCAGGCAGGTATTGCGGTTAGCGGTTATTTGCCCGTTTTACAACAAACCCCACGTGAAGAAAGCAGCGTAGCCAGAGTGCAACGTATTGCCGAGCGCTTAAGCCACAAGCAACGCGCCAGCACAGCATGGGATTTTGAACGCCTGGTGCTGCAGGCTTTTCCGCAGCTGGCTAAGGTAAAGTGTTTCCCTAATGCCGCGCTGGAGCAAAACAGCCTTATGAGCGGCCGGCTGTTGCTTATTGTGGTGGCAAAACCGCAGGGCTGTCAGCATCAGGCTTGCCAGCGCAGCCTGGTTAGTGGCGAGTTGCTACGCCAGATTAAGCACTATGTTGCCGCGCTGGCATCGCCTTTTGCCAGCATCGAAGTGGCGAATCCCGGTTTTGAACAATTACAGGTACGCTGTGCTGTGCAGCTTAATCCGGCCTTGCACAGTGGCGACGGCTTGCAGCGCCTGCAGCAGGCCCTGTCTGACTACCTTTGCCCCTGGCATGAACAGGGGCTGGATGCGCGCTTTGGCTGGCAGTTAAGGCCACAGTTAGTGCAATCCTTTATTCAGCAACAACCTTATGTTGACTACGTGACAGACTTTTCTCTGCTGCATATCAGCCAGTATGGCAGCCGCCAGTATCAGTTGCAGGACAGTGCCAGCTACCAGCATACCGAACAGCTGGTATTACAACCGGTGCGGCCCTGGAATTTACTGACACCGGCGCGACAGCACAGTTTACGCGTGCTGGCAGTGCCTCAGCCTGAACTGGCGCAGCGAACCGGAGTTAGCGAACTGGAAATTGGCCATACCTTTATTATTCAGCAGGAAGCACGCGATGGCTAAACGTAACCGTAATACGCTGAAAAACTTTTTCCGCGATGGCGCTATGCCATCGGCGCAGGAATTTTCTGATCTGATTGACTCGTCATTAAATACACTGGAAGACGGTTTTGATAAATCTGCCCGTTATGGTTTTGAAATCACGGTGCTGGGTAAACACACCGAATTACTCAGTTTTTTCCGCGATAACATCAGCGAACAGCCGGTGTGGAGTATCAGCTTTGACGAGCGCAGCAATGCGCTGCAATTTAAACATGTTGACCAAGCCCTGCTAACCCTGACACCCCAGCAACGGCTGGGTATTGGTACAGCTAATCCTGCCAGTACACTGGAGGTTGCCGGTGTGATCACGCAGCAGGGGCGGCAGGGGTATCAACCCACCGGTAAACGCCAGGTGCCGGCCAACGGGCAGTGGCACGATATCAGTGGCCCTTTGCAGGGCTGTCAGGCGTTTGAAGTAATGGCCGGTACCGGCAATAAAGGCACGGGCAAATATGCCTTGTTGCAGGCGGTGGCGCTTAACACGCATAACCCGGGTGGCTGGTGGTTTAATTTTCTCAACCGTAAAAAACGTATTCGTGTGCAGCAGGCGTATTATTTGTCACGCAGCTGCAAGCTGGATTTACGCTGGCAGGCGCTGGAGCAGGGTTATTGTTTGCAGTTGCGCTCGCGCACGGATCTGGGCGCTAATATTCGCATCAGCTACTACCTGACCCAGCTCTGGTTTGACGCTGATATGAGCCAGTGCTGGCAGGATCCAGCCAGTGGCAGCGGAGGCACCGGTGGCTGAGTACAGTATTAAGCGGCGCCAGACGCACGAGAAAGACAGCTTTACAGCCTTAAAGCAGCAAGCGCTGGCCGATATTCAGCAACTGGCCGGTAAACGCTGGACCGACTACAACCTGCATGACCCCGGTATTACCTTGCTGGAGCAATTATGTTTCAGCCTGACAGAGCTGCAGTACCGCTGTAATTTTTCTATGGCTGATTTGCTCAGTGGCCAGGATGGCAAAATAGACTTTGCCGCACTGGGCCTGGTATCGCCAGAGCAAATTCTCAGCAGCAGGCCAACCACTGCAGCCGATTATCGCCGTTACCTGTTGGATCAGTTGCCGCAGCTGGCCGACATTTATTTGCTGCCCGGCGCTGTATTGGGCCTGTACCGCGCCGTTGCCGTGGCAGCCCAGCCGGATGAGCCAACGGCACCACTGATTGCCGCTATCAGGCGCTGTTACAGCGCACAACGCAATTTAGGTGAGCAACTGGGGCAGATAGATATTATTGCTCCGCTGTACTGTGAGCCGGTGGCAGAGCTGGATGTGCAATCATCTGCCGATGCGGTAGAGCTGCTGGCAGAATTTTACTACCGTTGCCAGCAGCTGTTGCAGCGTAGCAGTGCCCGGCGCAGTTATACCGATTTGCTGGCACAGGGCGCTGATTATGAACAGCTGTTTACCGGGCCGCTCACCGCGGGCGGCGTGCTGGAATACAGTGAAAGTGAACAGCGCCAGTTGCATATCACCGACTTTTTTCAGCCACTGCAGCATATTGATGGTGTAGTGCAACTGCGGCAGTTTCATCTGCGCTGCGGGGGCAGCCCTTGTTACGATAATTTGCCATTGCAACAAGGCTTACCGGTATATTATTTATCCTTGCCTGATGCCGCGCATCCGCCACAGGTACGCCTGAGTATGGGCAATAAAAGCATCAATATTGACTGGCCGGCAGTGGTGCAGCGTTACCAGCAAAAGCGTTTTCATCAATACAGCCGCTGGCAAACAGATATGGTGGCGCTGTGCCCGCCACCGGCTGGCCGTTACCGGGCGTTGGGGCGCTATCATTCCTTGCAGACACTGCTGCCGCAAAATTACGGCTTGCAACGGCCGCTGGCGCAAAGTTCGCCGCGGCAGTTGCAGCTAAAAGGCTACTTAGTGTTATTTGAACAGCTACTGGCTAATTTTCTCGCGCAGTTGCAGCAGTTGCCTGCACTGTTTTCACCGCAGCATATTACGCAAAGTTATTATTATCAGTCATTGCGTGATGCCGGTATCCGCGATCTGGATGCGCTGTTATACCAGCAGATGGACACCACCCAGGCGCAACTTTACCAGCGGCTGGACAATGTGCTGCAGCGTAAACACCGGCTACTGGATTATTTGCTGGCGCTGTATGGTGAAAGCCTGCATCAGCACAGCCTGCAGCATTTTGATTACTACCACACAGCGCAGTCAGCGGCACTTAGGCGGTTGCAGCAAAAAGTCAGTTATTTACAGCAGATTGTGCTGATGACGCGGGATCGTGTAGCCGCGCCGGATCATCATGCGCCGCTGTGGCGTGATGCAGTGGGCGGCTTTGTACGCAAACAGGCATTAGTGCTGGACCTGGCGCAAACGGCCCAGTCATTAACCACGGCTGTGCTGCAACATAAGCTGCGGCTGCGCAGTGATACCGATCAGCTGCAGCAGCTTTACCTGGATGAAACCAGCAGCAGTGCCCTGGTGTTGCAGCAAGTGCCGCCGCTGCGTTTACGTTACGCCGCGGATAGCCAGGCGCTGCGGCGTAAACTGGACGACGCCTGTTGTTTTGACGGTAACTGCCTGCCTGAGATCCTGCTGCAAACCGGTATTCAGCTAAGCAACTACCGTATTTTGCTGCAGCAAAACCGCTATCAGGTGTTACTTAAGGTGCCACACAGCAGGCAGGATGAATGGTGGCTGGTCGGCAGTTACCGTTATTATCGCCGGGCATTAATTATGGCCAACAGCCTGGTGATGTTTTTATCTTATGTCAGCCGTGCATCTGAAGGCCTGCACGTAATGGAACACCTGTTATTGCTGCCGCCAGCAAACAGCGAAGCGGAACTGCCAGCTCCATTTTATGCGGGCAATATCAGCATCTTATGCCCGGCCTGGACCGCACGTTTTGCCGATACCGGTTTTCAGCAACTGGTGTGCGAAACGCTGCAAATGAACTGTCCGGCGCATTTAAACTGCCGGGTGTTTTTTCTTGATTTTGCGCAAATGAACCGGTTTGAACGCTTGTTTAAATACTGGCGCTCGGCACTAAAAGCTGACCGGCAAGGTGCGGATAAACAACGCCGGGCACTGGCGCAGTTTATTTACCGCTTAAACCAGCCTGTGGAGGATGCCGATGCACCAGCTGACGCAGGTTGAGCTTGATTTTCAGTGCCATTCAACAACGATGGCACAGTGGTTTAACGCAGCTGGCGAGCAGCTGTTTATTGACGAGCTGTTGCCTTTGGCCCAGCAGGTACTAGACGAGTTTGACACTGGGATGGCTGTGCGGCTGGATGAAATTCAGCTGCAATTGCCGCCGCTGCATTTACCTGCTGATCGCTATGTTTTGCAGCATAGCTTTCGCGAAGCACTGCGCCAGCAATTATGGTTGTTATTGCCAGCGGCTGTGCCGCAGCCAGATGTAACGAAACGGCCAGGTTTAACTGCTGCGCAACAACAGCAACTGATCATGGCACTGCAGCAGGCCGACAGTAAAGCATTACAGCAACACTGGCCGTTGTATTTGCAGCACGCGGCACAATTGCTAAGTATACTGCGGTATCTGGCCAGCCACAGTAATGTATGCCAGGCCCTGGCATTTGGTTTAACGGATGCCATGCTGGCGCAACTGCTGCAGTTGCTGGCGCCGTCAGAGCAACGCTTTATGCTGCAGCTGATGGCTCAGCCGCAGTTATTCAGTGTGGTGCCGGGCAGCAGCAACGCGGATTTTCGATATCAGCCCGCACCGTTACCACCGCCGGCACTGCAGCAACGGCAGCGGCATTTATGGCAGTTTAGCCTCAGTTACCTGCTGGTAGAGCGCGGCAGCCAGTTTAACCGGCGCAGTTACCTGCATTATTTACTGCGTAAAATGGCCGCACATGACAATTTATCGCTGCAAAGCCTGGTGCAGCATATGTTGCTGACGTTGCAGCACAGCCGTCAGCTGTTTGCCCGCCATAGCCCGTTATTACTGCAATTGACAGAGTTACTAACCGGTATGGCAGATGCTCCGTTACAGCCGCCTGGGGTAACTAAAATAGCCTCTGCCACAGAGGCGCCCCAAGTTGGTTTAACAGTATCTCAGCATCAGCAACTCCTGTTGGCATTACGTTTGGCTGACAACATAACTCTGCAGCGAAACTGGGCCTTGTACCTGCAACATAGCGCTGAGCTGCTAACCATACTGCGGCAGCTGGCCAGCCGTAGCGACTTATGTCAGGTGCTGGCTTTTGGTTTAAGCCATGCCATGCTGGCGCAGCTGTTGCAACTTCTGGCGCCGTCTGAGCAGCGGTTTATGCTGCAACTGATGGCACAACCGCAGTTATTCAGTGTGGTGCAAAGCAGTGTTAAAACTCAGCCTCAATCTCAATCAGCGCCGTTACCGCCAGCGGCATTGCAGCAACGCCAGCGCCATTTGTGGCAGCTTAGCCTGAGTTATTTGCTGGTAGAGCGCGGCAGCCAGTTTAACCGGCGCAGCTACCTGCATTATTTGCTGCGCA
This sequence comes from Gammaproteobacteria bacterium HGW-Gammaproteobacteria-15, assembly GCA_002840125.1. Lineage (GTDB taxonomy): Bacteria > Pseudomonadota > Gammaproteobacteria > Enterobacterales > Alteromonadaceae > Alishewanella. The sequence continues at coordinate 1,184,525 of PGZF01000001.1, read as the reverse complement.
AAATGGCCGCGCATGACAATTTGTCGGTGCAAAGCCTGGTGCAGCATATGCAGCGGGTATTGCAGCGCAGCCGCCAGCTGTTTTCCTGGCATAGCCCGTTATTACTGCAACTGACTGAGTTGCTGGCGGGTATTGCAGAGCCTGCATCTTTGGCAACCGATGGCCTGGCCGACAGCTTTAGCGCCTTACCGGGTTACTTTAGTTACCGTTTGGCGCAGCCGGTAACCGCCTTGCCTCAGGTTGGCACAACGCGGCCGGTACAGCGCAGCGCGCTGCAGCATCAGGCCAGACGCTGGCGCCAGTGGCAGCAGTTGTTATTACTTGGTCAGCTTACGCTGGCGCAGCAGCGGCAGTTTAACCTGCTGCTACGCCAATTATTGCAGCAACCCAATGCCCTGTGGCTGGACGGTTTACGCCAGCAGTTGTCGGGAGGTACGTTGTTAGCACGTCTGGTACAGTATGCGTCTGACGATCATTTGCAGCAGCTGTTTCAGCAGTTACAGCCCGCCAGCTTTGCCAGCATTCAGCCTTATACCAGCCTGTTGCAGTGGGGGTTAGGGGGTATCAGCCTGCCTTTGCCGTTGTATCGGCAGGCCCGCTGGCAGCCACTGTTGCAATGTAGTCTGCAGCGCCAGCCACTGACATTGCCATTGTTAATAAGCCAATTACAGCAGTGGTTAGAGGCTGAAACCGGCAGTGCTGCCAGCCGCACGCTGTTGCAGCAACTGGCGCAGCAACTGCAACATTACACCGGTAATGCAGCTCAGGGCAGCAGGCCACAATTGCTGCAACAGTTAAAGGTACAGCTGGCTGGCATGGCCGCTACAGCTACTTCGGCAGCGCAGCCAGCCACAGCGCCAAAAGCCGCGGCATCTGGCCCGGAAGTGTTACCGGCATCATCACCGCTGGTGTCTGGTGTAGCACAAGCTCATACCTCTGGCGGGTTTATCGACGGGCAAACACCGGCACAAGCGCACTGGGTTACCAACGCCGGTATAGTGCTGGCAGCGCCTTATATACCCATGTTGCTGCAGCGGCTGGGCTGGGTGTCGGCACAGCGGTTTACCAGTATAGAACAGGCCTGGCAGGCGTGCGCTTTACTGCACTACATGACCACAGGACACTGGCAGCCAGAACTAAGGCCGGACTATTGGCAGCAATGGCCGTTGCCTATGTTGCTAAGCGGAGTGCAGCCGCCTTGCCCGGTAGGGTTTGTGCCACAGCTGAGCAGCGAAGCACTGGCCATGGCTGACAGCTTGCTGGCAGGCATACTGGCGCAGTGGCCAAAGCTGGCCAGCAGCTCAGTAACCACATTACGCGAATGTTTTTTACAGCGTGGCGGTACATTGGAGCGCGCTGGCAATGGCTCCGGCTGGCAGCTGCAACTCGACAGCGGGCCTTACGACATGTTGCTCGACGGCTTGCCGTGGTCCTATTCGTTGATCCGTTATCCGTGGATGCAAGGAGAAGTGTATGTTCACTGGCGCGGTTAAACTAAGAAACGACGTAACGCCTGATAACGCCGCCTGCATGCAGCAAGAGCTGGACTGGCTGGCGCGTTGCATTGAGCTCAGGTTGCATAGTTATTTTCAGCAACAGCCGCTGAATATGCTGCAACAGGCCCCAGCCCCACAACTGGATGCGGCGCAGGGCAGTTATGCCGCTTTTGTTATTAAACAACAGCTGAGCGCCGCGCAGCGGCTGATCTTATTGCTGGCGCTGGCACCACATTTACAGCCGCAATTACTGGATACATTCTTTGTGCGCAATGAGAACCTGGCGCGTAATTTCAGTGAATTTGGTGGCTGCAACAGTAAGCAGCATCAGGGCTTTTTGCCCAGTGCGCAAACGGCAGCATTTTTACTGGCAGCTAACGATTTATCTGCCCGGCTGGAAGTAATACAACTGCTGCAGCCAGACCAGCTGCTGTGCCGGGAAAATATTATCCGCCTGCGCCACGACGTGGCAGAAGAGCCTTTTTTAAGCGCTCAGCTAACGGTTAGTGCGGAATATTTGCAGCTGTTTTGCAGTGGTACCAGACAAAAGCCTGATTACAACATTCACTTTCCGGCCAAGCTGCTTACCACGCCGTTAAACTGGCAGGACTTGGTATTACCGGCCGCAGTAATGGCTGAGGTGCAGCATATTATCGGCTGGGCCGAGCATCAGCATACCGTAATGCAGCAATGGCAACTGGGCCGCAGTATAAAACCCGGTTACCGGGCGTTGTTTTATGGCCCGCCCGGCACCGGTAAAACCCTTACCGCTACCTTAATTGGCCAGCAAACCGGTGCCGATGTTTACCGGATAGATTTATCTGCCGTGGTATCCAAGTTTATTGGTGAAACCGAAAAAAACCTTGCTACAGTGTTTGATCAGGCGCAGGCGCGACACTGGATTTTGTTTTTCGACGAGGCCGATGCGTTATTTGGCAAACGTACGCAAACCAGCAGCAGTAACGACAGATACGCTAATCAGGAAGTTTCTTACCTGCTGCAGCGCATTGAAGACTTTCCGGGCGTAGTACTGCTGGCCAGCAACCTTAAAGCCAATATTGATGAAGCTTTTGCCCGCCGTTTTCAGTCGATGGTGTACTTTCCGCTACCGGATATTTCTGAGCGTTTACGGCTTTGGCAGCACATTCTGGGTGAGCATGTGGCACTGAGCAGCGATGTCGATCTGAATTATCTGGCCCATGAATTTGAGCTGGCTGGTGGCGCTATGACCAACGTAGTGCGTTACGCCGCTGTTGCGGCGTTATTACGCAACGATAAAGCCCTAACGCAAGCTGATTTACTGCAAGGCATCAGCCGCGAGCGGCGCAAAGAGGGCATGATGGTATGACACAATTACTGCGCCTGTTGAGCGTTGTATGGCTGGCGGTATGCAGCTTAGTGTGGCCGGTAAGCTCAGCAATGGCTGCAGCTACCCCGGCTCCGGTCAGTGCTATTGGTTACTACCAGCTGACAGAGCAGGATTTGGCGCGTTTGCAGCAGCAGGCCGAATTTGCCAGTCTGCCACCTGCTCAGTTTGCGCAGCTGAAAACGTTACAGCAGCAGATTTTTCGCAATCAGCGCATTATGTCAGTAGCGCTTGATAGCATCGGCTTTGCTGCAAGCATTGATAAAACCGCGTTGCTGCCTGACGCTGCAGAGCAGGCAAAGTTACGCCAGTTGGTATTTAACCACAGCTTTAAAGCCGGGCACTGGCCTGAGCAAGCGCCGTTGCCACTGAATTTACAACCCACGCCACGCTGCGGCTGCGCGCCGGAAATTGTTAAACAGGAACGCTTTACCAATTTCAGCTATGGTTTTGTGCCTTACTGGCAAAGTGGTTCTAACCAGATTACATTCAGTGCTTTTAACCGTATTGGCTTATACTCGTTTACCCTGGGTGATGACAACCAGCTGTTAAGCCCGCCCAACTGGCGCAACAACCGCCATTTTAATGACTTTATCAACACCGCTCAGGCCCACAATACTTATCTGGATATCGTTGTTACCGCTTTTGACCGCATCAGCTATCGGGAGGTCGACTTGCACCGTTTGCGTCAGCAATTAGTGACTGAACTTACCACACCGATGGCTGGTTTTGCGCTGAATAACTTGCAGCCCTGGCTGAGCTTTGGTGCCAGTTCGCGCCGCACTCTGGCCGATGGCATTACCTTTAATCTGGATTTAACCGCGCTAACGGCAGCAGAGCAGTTAAATTTCATTACTTTCTTACGTGAACTGCGCGTTGATCTTAAGCTGCCGCCGCAGGCTACCAATACCGATGGCTATTTTATTAACTTAAAGGTACCGGCCAAAGCGGTATTAAGCGGTGCTAAGTTACCGGAAGAAATAGCCAACAGCATGCCGGCACTAACCTTATACAACTCAGATACGCTGTACGCACCAGACAAACTAACCGCACTGGCACCGCTGGTAAATCTGTTATTGGTGCAGTTTGACCATAGCTTAGAAGCCAAATTAAGCAGTCACATGCACAGTGGGCAGGACAAATACCCGTTTCGCCGTGAAATGAAGTTGTTAAAAAGTGCAATAGATGCAATGCCTGATACCGACGAAGCTAACTTACTGCTGGAAAAAATACTGCCGCTGTTTGAGGTTTTACCGCTACAGCAAAGCGGCCAGTTGGCCACGCAGGATCTGCGCAATGACTTAACCTACGCCAACTGGAATTTCAGCGGCGCGGCCTTTTGGACCCTACCGCTGACCAGGAGCCAATATGCCGAAGTGCAACGAGCTTTTGCCATCCAGGACAGTTATGGTTATCAGCAATATATGCAACAGATATGTGACCGGGTATGCCCTAAACGCTGGTTCTGGCGTTTGGTGCTGGTGCTGTTACTGCTGGCGGTGGCAGCGCTATATCTGCTGGCTACGTTGTTTTACTACCCGTTGCAACGCTGGCTGGAGCATCCGGCTATGCTGTATGGCGTACCCGGTGTATTTACTATCGGATTACTACTGATTTTGTCCTGTGACCCATACTGGCATCAATTTCAGGCACTGATTTTAGTGGCTGTGCTGGCATTTGTAGTACTGGGTCTGGTGTTATATCGCCGTTTACAGCAAAGGCGGGAACATTATCCCTAGCGGGCAATATTAGCGTCTACACTTTATTAACCTGCAGCCGCAGTACAGGCTTTGCAAACTTAAGGAAACTACCATGAAATTTGCTGTTGGCCGTACCTCACAATCGCAACAACCGGTAGCTGCAGCGCCAGGCAGTGCAGCCAGCGCTGCTTTACAGCAAAGTAGCCGGCAACAACAACAGGCCCGCCAGCTACAGGCGCTAAAACATGGCAAAGCCGCTTTGATTCAGCACAAGCCAGATGAAAGCACGGTAAGCCAGCAAGCTGCGCTGGAAGATGAAGAGCCTATGCAGGGCAAGTTTGACCCTGTGCAGCAGATGGGTCTGGAAGACGAAGAGCTAATGCAAGGCAAATTTGATGCGACAGTGCAACGCCAGCCGGATGAAGAGGAACCGTTGCAGGGAAAGTTTGAGCCTGCTGCTGTTAATCAGCGTCAGGCAGATGCGGCACCAGCTAATAACACCGGTATGCCGGATCAGCTAAAAAGTGGCATTGAAAGTTTGTCTGGCTACGCGATGGACGATGTAAAAGTGCATTACAACTCAGCCAAACCAGCACAAATGCAGGCGCATGCCTATGCGCAGGGCAGTGATATCCATATAGCGCCGGGGCAGGAACAGCATCTGCCACACGAAGCCTGGCATGTAGTGCAGCAAAAGCAGGGTAGGGTAAAGGCGACTACTCAGCTTAAAGGTGAAGCAATCAATGACGATCCGGGGTTGGAGCATGAAGCGGATGTGATGGGGGCGAAAGCACAAGCTGTTGTTGCCAGGAAAAATGAAAGTGGGGGTATAGCGTCGGCATTGAGCCAGCTCGATACAATTCAGCGTTTAGTTGTGCCAGATGATCACGTTAGAGGAGATCTACGGCATAAAGAAGTGAGTAAGTTGTTTGAAGCTTACACGATAACAGATATTCAAGGCCGGCTCGGAGCAACAATTGGTGCCTCGTCCAATGTCGCAGTTGACGGCGCGGTCAATGCCAGTAGAGCTGCAGCAATGATGGACTATGCAGTATTGAGTCAGCAGAAAGTTACTTCTGAAAAACAGCTCACAGCCTACTTAGATACCAGAGAGGATGATGAGCACATGTATGTTCTGTCAAATAGTGATGAACTGCATGTCGCGATTAGAAGTGACGGTCAAAAACTACCCCATCCGACCTTGGTGGGAGGGGATCCAGACGTAAAATGTGCTGGGACATTACGATATGGTTCGTCTGACAAGAGTGATGTAGTTGTGACGGCCTCTTCAGGACATTTCAGACCAACTTCATCAGCAACTGCCCAGAAAGTGGTCAATAAAATAATGGAGAAAACAGCTTCACAGAGTAGAAAGAAAAATACATCGCGAACAAAATACTGAGTTTACTTTTCGGACTTAAATTGCAGTGGCTCATATCTGATCCGACAGGTTAGCTAAAAGGTTCCAATCTAACCTAACAGTCGGTTATGAGCTAATATAAGGGTGGCAGATTTAAATTAAATAGTATGTCCGCTTTTGGCACCAATCAGAATGTCAGTTTTGCTTACGCGCTATCATAAAAAATGTCAGATAACATCAAGCCCAATCCTCTAAATGCTAGCAAGCGGCTGGTTTTATGACTGAGCAAATGGTGCTTTGCTGTTAAACGCTAAATAGCAAAAACAACGCCCAGTAGCGGATAACCACCATGGCCGGCGGCAGGCCGGACCGGAAGATTAGCTTGGGTAGCATAGAATCGTGTAAAGATGTTTCGATACTGTCTGGTGTACTTCATGCTTGTGGCCGGGTTTTACCGTTGCGTTGAATGTGACTTAATATAAAGTATTTGAATTTTGTAACGAAAACAGCGACATTGTAGCTGATAACATTCATTAACCCGTTCGCCTGTTTAATTACAATGGAATAACCCTGATCAGAAGGAATCATGATGAAATTTAGCCTCGCTTTAACTGCTTGTTTTATGTTGTTAGCCCCGTTGAGCTATGCCAGCGCAGATGAAACTGTTGTGCCGCAGGATGAGACGGCGCAGCAGCAAGCCGAATATGCGCAATGGGCCGGGCAAATTTTGGCGTCACTGCAGAAACAGCAGGGCAAAATCGCCCTGCCGGGAACCGGTGCCACCTTAACTATTCCTGATGAATTTTATTTCTTGTCAGCCTAAGACGCCGAAACAGTATTGGTTGATGTCTGGGGCAATCCACCGGGACAAAATGTGCTGGGAATGATTTTTCCGGCCAATATGACACCGTTTGAAGCCGAGTCGTGGGCGGTTACAGTGGAATACCAACAAGACGGCTACGTATCGGATGAGGATGCGGCAGAGATTGATTATCAGCACATGTTGCAGCAGATGAAACAGGACACGGCGGACGTTAGTAAAGAGCGGGTAAAGCAAGGTTATGAACCTATCGCACTGGTTGGTTGGGCCGCCACACCGTTTTATGATCAGGCTGCGCATAAGCTGCACTGGGCCAAAGAGATCCGCTTTGGCGACAATGAAATTAATACCCTGAATTACAATATCCGCGTGCTGGGGCGCAAAGGCGTATTAGTATTAAACTTTATTGCCGGTATGGAGCAACTGCCAGAAATTAACCAGAATCTGGATACAGTACTGGCGCTGGCAGCGTTTGATACCGGGGCAACTTATACGGATTTCAATCCGGAGCTGGACCAGGTTGCGGCTTATGGTTTGGGTGCCTTAGTGGCCGGTAAGGTGCTGGCAAAAACCGGTTTTCTGGCGCTGGCGTTGGTGTTTTTAAAGAAGTTCGGTGTCTTTATTCTGCTTGGTCTTGGCGTATTGCTGCGTAAATTGTTCGCTAAGAAGCCATCGTCAGCCACACCAAACTGAGACTTAGCTGTTGCAGACTTTACAATTGATAAAGCCCGGCTACTGCGGCGGGCTTTTTATTACAAGTATTTATCGCTCAGTGTTTTTTGCCGCTTCGCGCTGACGGCGGCTGGTGATGTTTTCCCGGTTCAGGCCCCAGTTATCGGTATGTACCTCATCGATAATGACAAAGGTAGTGGACGGGTCTTTACCCAGCACGCTGCTGAGTAAATCTGTTACACCTTCAATTAACTGCAGTTTCTGCGCTGCTGTTACGCCTTCTTCAGTGACACGGATATTAACGTATGGCATAGCTGTGCTCCTTTAACAATGAATTACCAGACACCGGCCGCTGCGCCGCCGTCAACCGCCATAATAGTACCACTGACATACGCAGAATCTGTCAGGTACAACACGGCTGCGACAATGTCCTGCACGGTGCCGGTTTTACCGCTGGGGGAGAGCTGATTCAAGAACGCTTTAGAGTCAGCAAAGCTGCCGTGCAGCGGCGTTTCAATAATGCCAGGCGCAACCGCATTAACACGGATATTTACCGGCGCCAGCTCTACAGCTAGATGGCGTGTAGCGGCATTAATACCGCCTTTAATCAGTACAGGTAAGGTAGCTGGCAGTTTGGCGGTAGGCTGCAGCCCGATATTGGCGGTGATACTAACGATATGGCCGCCGCCGTGAGCTTGCATATGGATGACGGCTTGCTGCACCGGGTAGAAAAAGCCTTGCAGGTTGGTAGCCACTAATGCGTTAAGGTCCGTTTCAGTGTAGTGACTGACGGGCTTTGCGATAAACACGCCAGCGTTGTTAATTAGCACATCGACACCGCCGAAGTGTTTAATGGCTTGGTCGAACAACGCTTTGGCTGTTTCAGGTTTGGCAATATCACCAGCCACGGCCAGAAAGTTGGCCGGGTTACCCAGCCTGGTTGCGGCCTCTGCTAAGCGCTCTGCCGTACGGGCATTGCCCACCACATTATCACCACGTTGCAGGTAAGCCTGGGCAATGGCAAAACCAATGCCGCTGGAAGCACCTGTTACTATAACGGTCTGTATGCTGTTGCTCATATTTTGCTCCTCGTAGCTGAAATGTTGGCACCGAAAACCGGTCAGCAATGCCACTTTACTTTTAACCACGTTGGCGATAAATATCGGTATAGTTGAATCACTTGATACATAATGTAACGAGTGGTTCGGGTGGAGCAGATTGATGACGTATATATTCGATGATAAGCAATACACTGGCATTGAACTGTTTTGTCTGGCGGTAGAGGCGGGCAGTTTTACTAAGGCGGCACTTCATGCCGGTATCACACCCGCCGCGGTAAGCCGGTCGATATCCAGGCTGGAAGAGCGGCTGGGCGTCAGGCTGTTTGTGCGTACCACCCGGCAAATTCGCCTGACCGATAACGGCCAGAGCTATTATCTGCGGTGCCGCGATGCGCTGGCGCAGCTGGAAGAAGCCGAGCGCGAAGTCACCGGCGGGCAGGTCGCGCCATCAGGCATATTACGTATCAGTGCGCCGACACCCTATGCGCATTTTCGTTTGTTGCCGCTATTGCCAGAGTTCAGGCGGCTTTATCCTGAAGTGCAGTTTCATCTGCATCTGGGTAACCGCAATATTGATTTTGTCGCCGACAATATTGATCTGGCCATTCGGATGCGTGATCCGAAAGACTCTGGCCTGATTGCCCGTAAACTGGAAGATGCCGAACTGGCAACTGTGGCAGCACCCTCGTACTTGAGCCAGGCCGGCACACCGACCCGGCCGGATGACTTATTGCAGCATGATTGTCTGCAGTTTGAGTTGCCCAGCACCGGTAAAGCCATCAGTTGGCCGTTTATGCAAAACGGCCAACAGGTAGAGGTAGAGACCCGTGGCAGTTATCATTGCACTGACGATTTGTTGGGTGTGGTAACCTTAGCCAGACATGGGGCTGGTATTATTCAGACGTACCGTTTTATGTTTGAACGCGAGTTGGCGCAGGGGGAGTTGGTTGAGCTGTTAGCACAATACAGCGGCACGTCCCGTCCGGTGTACTTGCTGTATCCACACGCCCGGCATGTGCCGCTGCGGCTGCGGCTGTTTATTGATTTCCTGCTGGGCGCGTTGCAACAGCAATAAACGGCGCATGATAATTATTCAGTGCAAGGCCCGGTGATATAGCCCGGGCTTTTTTGAGTTAAACCAGTAGTATCGTCACGGCAATATTGTCACGGGTTGCCTTGGAGTAAGGGCAAATTTTATGGGCTGTTTCAGTCAGTTGTTTTGCTATCTCCGGTGCCAGACCTGGCAAGCTGACATTCAGCCGTGCTTGCAAGAAGTAAGCATTTTCTGTCAGGCCCAAGTCAATCTCTGCATCAACAGCCGTATCTATTGGCAGCGTAAGATTAAGCTCTACTGCAGCTTTACTCATGGCGCCAATAAAACAGGCAGACCAGCCAGCGGCCAGCAACTGTTCCGGATTAGTGCCGGGGCCGGCTGAGCCTGGAGCGGACAGTTTAACCGCTAAGCGGCCATCAGAGCTGTGAGATTCGCCATTGCGGCCGCCGGTAGTGTGTGTTTTGCCGGTGTAAACCACTTTTTCTATAGTTGTGATCATTATGTTTTCCTTCAGGTTGTTTATCAAGTTAGTACCTTTACAGGCATTTCCGGGTTGCAGCAGCCCGCTGCAGATAGCTTTCACGTCCATGTGCCGCCTGTATGCCCTGAACAGGCGTTAGCGTAATGTTTTAGTGTGTTCATCAGCGGATGTGCGGAATAACGCTTTACATAGCCCCGGTTTTGGCGAATTTACGGGCACGCACCGCTACTTTTGCTGTTAGTTTCAGCACAATGGCCGACACCATGATGCTAAATGCAATCAGGTACCACGGGTGCAGCGGCAGACGTTTATAAAATGACAGGCAGAAAATGGCGGCTATCACCCAGGTACCGGTCGAGTGCAGCAGTTTCCAGGCGCTGAAACCCAATAGCCGGACCATCACAGGGAAAGAGGTGATCGTTAGCAATAGAATAAACAGATAACCCACAGAGCCGGGAATATTGGCGGTGGCAGTGCGGCCATTCCAGAAGGTTTCAGGAAACATATTGGCATAAATCAGGATTAGAATGCCGTGCACCAAATGCGAAAACGCAAATGACAAGCCGATAAAGCGTCTTTCCCGCAGTAGTGCTTTCGTACCTGAGCTAGGCACCAGAATAGCCAGCGAGGAGGCTAAAAATGCCAATAGGAACAACGTAAATGAAGTGCGGGCGGTGACACGGATAGCACTGCGTAATGCATCGACTAATTCGGTATGCCACAGCATGGTACTGGTCGCAAACAGCAACACAGCTAAAGACAGCAGCGAAAACAAAGTCCAGCCACGCAGGCCGGACCCGGAGTTGGGATAAGTCATGGACAGGATCCTTTAAATTAAGCGCGCCATGCCGGATGCAGTCGCTGCTTCACTGTCCATTATCTGTATAGACTGTATCTCCAATATGTCGGCGATCTGGCCTTTTGTATCTCTATGTATCCGGGGTTGTCAGATCAACTGTGGTGCGGCAAATCCACAGTGACACACAGCCCGCCGTCTGCGCGGTTATGCAAAGTCAGATGCCCGCCAAGCGTCTTACAGAGTTGCTGTGCTATTGCCAGCCCCAAACCGGTGCCGCCGGTATCACGATTGCGTGAACTCTCGACCCGGTAAAAAGGCTGCAGCACCTGTTGCAGTTCAGCTTCTGGTATACCAGGCCCGTTATCCAGTACCTGTAGTTGGATGCCGAATGCAGTGCTTTGCACCGTTAATTCTGCACTGCCGCTAAACTTCAGCGCGTTATCTGTTAGATTGGTCAGAATACGGCGCAGCGCATGAGGTCTGGTGTTGATCACTGCTGCAGTGTTGCCATTGAGGCTGACGGCCTGGCCGCTGTCCTGATAATCACAAACTAAACTGTCGAGAAACGCATCAAGGTCTATCCGGCATGCCGGTTCAGCAGTTGTATCTATACTGCGGGCGTAGGCTACACCTTCCCTGACCAGATGTTGCATTTCACTTAAATCACTCCATAACTTGTCTTTTTCCTCTGAGTTATCCATCTGCTCTACCCGCAATTTCATCCGCGTGATAGGCGTTTGCAAATCATGTGAAATAGCGGCCAGCAGTTGCATCCGCTCTTTGAGATAAACACCAATGCGGCTTTGCAGTGTATTAAACGCCCTGGCGGCATACACCACTTCACTGGGGCCTGTTTCATCCAGTTCCGGGCCGGGTGTATCGGGATCCAGATGATCAACCGCCTGGGCCAGACGGGTTAGCGGCCGAATGGCCATATGCACAGCCAGCCAGATACAACCCAATAGTACCAACAGTTGCAGAATCAGCACCACAGGCAACCACTGTGCTACAGGTATGGCCCCCGGAGTGACATCCAACGTCAATAACTTGCCGTCACTTAACGTCATATGCACCTGAAAATGCAGCCGTGGCCCCGGCATAATCTGAAACACAGGTTGATACCGTGTAGCGACCGTCTGCGCAATAGTCAGCACTGCCATAGGGGGCTGTCGCATATCCATAGGCTCGCCAGTGATGGGCTGATCCAGCAAATAGCGATAGTTTCCTCTTTCCACTAAAGGTAACCAGTTCGCTCTTTCTTCTGCAGGTAATCTATCCAGCAGTGCCACTGCAGTACTGACATCGGTGGACAGATTCTTCAGCATCACGTTACGGCCGGTTTGGTAGCGCTCGTAAAATTGCGAACTGAACGACAAACCATACGCCAGCACCAAACCGACAAGTAAAATTAATGACAGGCGGGCAGCCAGACTTTGCGGAAAACGCAGCTGCATAAGCAGCGGCTTCATGCTCAAGATACTGGCTCAAGCAGTTGCAACGTTAAGGTAAAAACATAACCTTCGTTACGCACGGTTTTTATACACGCCGCTTCCCGGGCATCGTCACGCAAACGCTGACGCAAACGGCTGACCAGCAAATCAATAGAGCGGTCAAAAATGTCGGCTTCGCGGCCTTGGGTCAGGTTTAGTAATTGCTCACGGCTGAGCACCCGCTGCGGATGATCGAGAAACACCCGCAACAATCGGTACTCTGCGCCGCTTAGCGAAACGATAGTATTTGCTGTATCAAGTAGATGCCGGGCACTGGTATCCAGCCGCCAGTTGCCAAAGCCAATTAACCGGCTACTTTCAGTGATTTGCAGGTTTGGCGGCAACATGCGGGTGCGCCGCAGTACCGCGTTGATCCGTGCCAGCAGTTCACGGGCAGAAAAGGGTTTGGTCAGATAATCGTCGGCGCCCATCTCCAGCCCGACGATGCGATCGGTTTCGTCGCTGCGGGCGGTCAGCAGCAATACCGGGATAGCTTTATGTTTGCTGGTACGTAATTCACGGCAAAGCTGTAAGCCGTCGTCACCCGGCATCATAATGTCCAGTACGATCAAATCCACAGTATTGGCATCGAGGAAGGCGCGCATTTGCCTGCCATCGGCCGCCAGGCTGACCCGCATGCCGTTTTTTGTCAGATAATTACCTACCAACTCACGGATTTCTCTATCGTCATCGACGACCAAAATATGTTCCATCTGCTGCATGACAGGCCTTGTTTGCTAAGCTGCACTGAGTTTATCTGAACAATCCTGAGTACTCAAACAGTAGCTGCTGGTTTGGTATCCCGGCAGATTTTCGCTTGCCAACTGTCGGCGCTTGCGCAGTGCGCTATCTCTTTTGCTACCCCGCTCACCGTTTCAACCTCGTACTGTAATGCTGATGAGCTACACTTAGTTAACAGTAATCAGCACGAGGTATGTTATGACTACAGCTAACCCCTACGCCGACGAACTTACGGTAGATAAACAGCAGTACCGTATTTTCAGTCTGAAAAAGGCCGCGACCCAGTTTGGTGATATCAGCCGCTTACCGTTTTCGCTTAAGGTATTACTGGAGAATCTGTTACGTAACCTTGATGGCGATACGGTAACCGATGCGGATATTCAGGCATTAGTCGACTGGCAAAAAACCGGTACTTCTGAGCGCGAAATTGCTTTTCGCCCGGCCCGGGTGTTAATGCAGGATTTTACCGGCGTGCCGGCGGTAGTTGATCTCGCCGCTATGCGCGCTGCGGTAGCTGCGTTGGGTGAAGATCCGGATAAGGTGAACCCGCTGTCACCGGTAGATCTGGTAATTGACCACTCGGTAATGGTAGATCGCTATGCCACAGAGCAAGCCTTTACGCAGAATGTCGATATTGAAATGCAGCGCAATTACGAGCGCTATGCGTTTTTACGCTGGGGCGCTAAAGCCTTTGCCAATTTCAGAGTGGTGCCGCCGGGCACCGGTATTTGCCATCAGGTGAACCTGGAGTATCTGGGTCAGACAGTCTGGGCAGAACAAACCGCTGATGGCCAGTTAGCTTACCCTGATACGCTGGTAGGTACCGATTCCCACACCACTATGATTAATGCGCTGGGTATTCTGGGCTGGGGTGTCGGTGGTATTGAAGCTGAAGCCGCTATGCTGGGCCAACCCGTGTCGATGATTATCCCCGAGGTTATCGGTTTTGAATTTACCGGTAAGTTAAACGCCGGTATCACTGCAACCGATTTGGTGCTTACCGTTACGCAAATGCTGCGTAAGCACGGCGTGGTGGGCAAATTTGTCGAGTTTTTCGGTGATGGTCTGGATCAGTTAGCACTGGCTGATCGCGCCACTATTGCCAATATGGCGCCGGAATACGGTGCAACCTGCGGCTTTTTCCCGGTTGATCAGGTAACGCTGGACTATTTGCAGCTTACCGGCCGTGACGACACGGTTATTGCCAGAGTTAAAGCGTATAGCCAGACGCAGGGCTTGTGGCGGCAAAAAGGGGCTACGCCAATATTTACCGATACGCTGCATCTGGATTTAAGTACAGTTGTAGCGTCACTGGCCGGGCCGAAAAGACCACAGGATAAAGTGACACTTACCGGGTTAAAACAACACTGTGATAATGCGCTGGCACTTGAGCCAACCGTAAGTAAAGAGCGCGACGCTGAAATGGTAAATGAAGGCGCAGCGCAAACAGAGGTAAAACAACCGGATCGCAGCTTTGAGCTGGATGGCCAGCGCATGCAGCTGGACAATCATGCTGTGGTTATTGCGGCTATTACGTCTTGTACCAACACGTCAAACCCCAGTGTGTTAATGACTGCCGGCTTACTGGCCAAAAATGCGGTTGCTAAAGGCCTTAGGCGTAAACCCTGGGTAAAAACCTCATTAGCGCCTGGCTCTAAAGTGGTTACCCGCTATCTGCAGCAGGCCGGCTTAATGCAACCGCTTGAGCAACTGGGTTTTAATCTGGTGGGCTATGGTTGCACTACCTGTATTGGTAACTCCGGCCCGCTGGCAAAACCGATAGAAAATGCCATTAGCAGTGCCGATTTAAATGTGTCGGCGGTATTGTCGGGCAACCGCAATTTTGAAGGCCGTATACACCCGTTAATTAAATCAAATTGGCTGGCTTCACCGCCATTGGTGGTGGCTTTTGCACTGGCCGGCACAATCAATATTGATTTAAGTACTCAGTCGCTGGGGCAGGGGGAAGATGGCAAAGAAGTGTATTTAAAAGATATCTGGCCCGATAGCAAAGATGTTGCCGCTGCGGTAGCGCAGGTAAATAGCAGCATGTTCAGTAAAGAATATGCGCAAGTGTTTGATGGTGACGACAGCTGGCGCGCTATTGATGTATCGCAGGCAAAAACTTATACCTGGCCGGAGTCGACCTATATCCGCCAACCCGACTTTTTCCGTGGTATGACGCGCCAGCCTAAACCGATAGCCGATATTGTCAATGCCCGGTTGTTAGCTGTGCTGGGTGATTCGGTGACGACCGATCATATTTCACCGGCAGGTTCAATTAAACAAAGTAGCCCTGCCGGCCAGTATTTGCTCGATCATGGTATTGATAAAGCTGACTTTAACTCTTACGGTTCACGCCGTGGTAATCATGAAGTTATGGTGCGTGGCACCTTCGCCAATGTGCGCATTCGTAACGAAATGCTGCCCGGCACTGAAGGTGGTGTAACCCGGCATTATCCGTCGGGCGAAACCATGCCGATTTTCGATGCCGCCATGCGTTATCAGCAGCAAGAACTGCCATTGATAGTGGTGGCCGGTAAAGAGTACGGCACAGGTTCATCGCGTGACTGGGCCGCTAAAGGCACGCTGATGCTGGGGGTACGGGCGGTATTGGCAGAATCGTTTGAACGTATTCACCGCTCTAACTTAATTGGTATGGGCGTGCTGCCGCTGCAGTTTCCATCGGGAACCGATCGTAAAACCCTGCAATTAACCGGCGAAGAAAGCTTTACGCTGCGTGGTTTAAACACTCTGAAACCACGGCAAAAGCTGGAGCTGATTATTACTTACGCTGATGGCGCCAAGCAGGAGTTAGACGTTATCTGCCGTATTGATACCGGCAACGAGCTGGCCTATTACCAGCATGGTGGTATTTTGCATTATGTGCTGCGCAGAATGATAGGCGAGGCGTAAAGCGGTCACAGTTGTAAGCGCCTGTCAGTAATAACAGGCGCTTAATATGTAAGTCGCGCTGCGGGTAAGGTATGGTAATACCTTCCTGCTTAAAAGCGCGCCATATGGCAACGTTGATGTCGGATTTTACCGTGTCAGCGCCATATTCCGGATCGGCTATCTACACCCGTAGTTCCAGTTCAATACCATTGTCGGCAAAGTTCTTTAACATTACTGTTGGTTCTGGCGTATCCAGCACCCGTTTTGATTTTTTGGCGCACAGCAACATCAGCGCCATGGCTTGCTCCGGGTCATCTGCGTAGCTTACCTGCACCATCATTTTTACCCGTACATTACGGTCTTCATAACTCCAGTTAATCACCTCTGATGTGATCAGGTTTTCGTTTGGGATCAGCGTATCTACCCCTTCACGGTTACGCACCACTACATAACGGGCTTTAAGTTCGTGCACCCAGCCAAAGTTCTGGCCCACTGAAATAACGTCGCCGGGTTTAATGCTGCGATCAAGCACCAAAATAAAACCGCTGATAAAATTTGATGCAATGCGTTGTAAACCAAAACCCAGACCAACACCCAGTGCGCCACCAAACACCGCCAGCGAGCTAAGGTTAATGCCCACGGCATTTAGCGCAATTAAAAACGCGATGGTAATAAGCAGAAATTTACTAAACTTGCTAAACCCCACCTGCATACTGGGGCTGATATACTGGGCTTTTTTCATTTGCTGGTTTAACAGTTCAGCCAGCCATAGCGCCAGAGTAAACGCCAGAATAATCACTAAGATTAGTTTTACAACACTCAGTAATGAAACTCTGCTGTCGCCCAGCGTAAAAGCCTGCGAGTCCATCAAATCAAGTAAGGGCGTTAACCAACCGGCCAAATGCAACACTACCAACAGCCAGATCATCACTGCTACTGCCGGCTCAATGGATTTCATCAGTGGGCCGTCCGAAAAGGCTTTACGCAGCCCATACAGCAACAGCCGGATCATGCCAAGTGCAAGAGCAACAGGGATAAGGAGCTGCAACAGGTTATGACTCAGCTGATATAAGCTGAATAGAGCGCTACAAATAGCCAGTAAGGCTGCCAGGCTAAAGGGCAGTAAGATGCGGTGCGAGCTGCGCAGAGCAACATGGCGTAAGCCCTCCCCACCGCTGTCAATCAGGAACCTGCCCACCAGGCGGTTAATAACCGCTGCCAGCACGATACAGGACGCTATTGCAGGTAGCTGATACCACAGTTCTGCTTGCTGCAGCTGAGTAACAACATGTTGCCACCAGACTAAAAGCTTTTCGGTCATATAAGTTATTCAGCTAAGTAAGTTGTTGTTTTACCTTAGCAGAAAAGCACGTTGCCGCCCATTACTCTGTAAGGTGTGGTTGCATAATATTAAATAGTTGCATTTTTCTGCAGTTGCACTAAATTGATATCAAAATAATATCAATTTAAGAGGGCTGGTTATGTTGCAGGAACGCATGATTAACAGTAAAGGCGGTTTTGGCATGATTGGGGTTTTGCTACTGGCGCAGTTACTGACATTAGCAGGGGTAGTGATGTTGCCGGGGGCGGTGAAAGTTATAGCTTTATTGCTGGCAATAGTGGTGTTTATCTGTTGGTTTGGTTTTTATATGGTGCATCCGAACCAGTCGGCAGTGCTGCAGTTGTTTGGCCGTTATGTCGGTACCGATCTGAATAATGGTTTGCGCTGGTCTAACCCTTTGTACAGCAAACAAAAAGTATCGCTGCGGGTACGTAACTTTGAAAGCAGCAAAATGAAGGTAAATGATAATGCCGGTAACCCGGTGGAAATTGCTGCTGTAGTAGTATGGAAAGTAGTGGACAGTGCTGAAGCGGTATTTGAAGTAGACAATTACGAGAACTTTGTCAGCATTCAAAGTGAATCTGCTATCCGTCATTTAGCCTCCAGCTATGCTTATGATGCCGGCAATGATGAGGCTATAAGCCTGCGCAGCAGCACTGATGACATCACCGAGCTGCTTAAAAGCGAAATTCAGGCCCGGTTAAATAAAGCCGGAGTGCAGGTGCTGGAAGCCCGCATTAGCCACTTAGCTTATGCACCGGAAATTGCCAGCGCCATGTTGCAGCGCCAGCAGGCCGCAGCAATAGTAGCAGCACGCCAGCAAATTGTTGAAGGTGCTGTGGGTATGGTAGAAACAGCGCTGGAGCGGTTATCTGCGCGCAACGTGGTACAACTGGATGACGAGCGCAAAGCTGCAATGGTCAGTAACCTGCTGGTGGTATTGTGTGGTGATCATCATGTGCAGCCGGTAATTAATACCGGTAGCCTGTATCAGTAGGGGTTGTTGTGGCTAAAAAAGCCTTTGCTTTACGTATTGACGAAACAATGCTCAGCGCTTTGCAGCGCTGGGCAGATGATGAGTTTCGCAGTGTTAACGGCCAGATTGAGTTTTTGCTTAACGATGCGCTGAAAAAAGCCGGCCGGTTAAAACCGGCAAAAGATCAGCCTGAAGATGATTAATGCAGCAGCCAGAACACCACCGGTAAGCTAACCAGCCCCAGTAAGATACCAATACCAATAATGCCGCTAACCAGGCGCGGCGCCAGCCCCGCCATAATGGCAATAGCACCGGCGGAGATCATTGGCGGCATTGCTGCCTGAAAAATACTGACATCCACAGCAATACCACGTTGGCCAACACTAAACCACAGCGCAGCTACCAGTGCAGGCATGAGCGCCAGTTTAATCAGCAGTGCACAAATAAGCGGTGATATTTCGCTTTTACTGAATTTGATCGTCAGGGCAAAACCTACCGCTACCATTACCACCGGTACCAGAGTTGCTGCCAGATTATCAATTAACTGT
The DNA here is from genome assembly GCA_002840125.1 of Gammaproteobacteria bacterium HGW-Gammaproteobacteria-15. Lineage (GTDB taxonomy): Bacteria > Pseudomonadota > Gammaproteobacteria > Enterobacterales > Alteromonadaceae > Alishewanella. Next base: position 1,165,724 of record PGZF01000001.1, on the reverse strand, counting down.
GTGGCAAAGGGCGGATATTCAGTGCCGCGCAGTAACAAACCCAGTAGCAAGGCAATAAAAGACGGAAAGGTAATAACTTTAACGATAATACCTTTAACAGTTGGTTTGGCTGCTGTTGGGCTGTATAGCGCCGCTATTACCGTGACATAGCTTGCCAGCGCAATAAATGAGCCCAGCTGATCGTATACCACTGCATATGGCATGGCGTCACTGCCAAATAATGCCTCTGTCATCGGAAAGCCTAAAAACGAGGTATTACCCAGCGGCAGCACAATTAACAAGGCGCCGGTAACCTCACGGGGCCAGCGAAAGACTTTACTGAGCAGCAATACTGTTGCCACTACTGCCAACAGCAGCAACCAGGGTGTAACGGCCGGAATAAGTAATGCAGCAGAAAATTGTAACTGGGGTACGTTTTTCAGGATCAGTGCAGGCAGTGCCACATAAAGCACATACATATTCAGTGCAATACCGCTGTTTTGTGGCATGGCAGGTAACCGGCGCAGTAAAACGCCAATGCACAGATAAGCCAGGATAAGCAGAAAGTTGTCCATCAAATCTCACTTGGGTTATAGCTGGCGGCAAGCGCCAGCTTTGCACTTCTGGATAGTTGTTTAAGTTGATACTCGGCTTTGGCGGCAGCGCTTTTATCAGCAACAGGCTGCTGATACACCAGCGTTAACGGCCCTTTACCGCGTAGCGCTTTAGCACCGCCGGCCAGCTCGCCACTGTGCTGGCGCAATCGCCTGACAGGATCGGTGCTAATGCCGGTATACAGCATACCACTGCCGGTTTGCACCATATACAGATACCAGTTGCTCACGGGGTTAACTCCGTGCGGCGCTGTTCTGCTATACTGCGCGCTTTAAGCCGTGTGCAGTATTTCAGCGCAATAACGGCAACGGTAGTTAAGCTTTGGCAAAACAGGAATTTTAATGTCATTTCAATCTCTCGCCCTGGCGGCGCCCATTTTACGTGTTCTGTCAGAGCAAGGCTATGCTGCTGCTACGCCGGTGCAATTGCAAAGTATACCGGTGATTCTGGCCGGTAAAGATGTGCTGGCAGGTGCGCAGACCGGTACGGGCAAAACGGCGGCCTTTACTTTACCGTTGCTGCAGCAAATGCTCAATGCGCCTAAGGTCGTAGCGCCAAATCAGGTGCGGGTACTGGTGTTAACGCCAACCCGTGAACTGGCCCAGCAAGTGTATGACAATGTACGTAAATATAGCCAGTACCTGGATACACGCTCAGCGGTGTTTTATGGCGGTGTATCTATTCGGCCGCAGTATGACGAGGCAGAGCAGGGGCTGGATATACTGGTTGCTACCCCAGGGCGCCTTATTGATCACCTGCATCAGAAAACCGTGGATTTATCTGCGTTAGAGGTGCTGGTACTGGACGAAGCCGACCGCATGCTGGATATGGGCTTTATTGTTGATATCAAACGCATTATGGCCAAGTTGCCTGCTAAACGGCAAACGCTGTTGTTCTCTGCTACCTATTCTAACGAGATAAAACAACTGGCCGATGAGTTGCTAAACAGCCCGCAGTTGATTGAAGTGGCAGCAACCAATGCCACTGCCGAGCGGGTAGAGCAACTGGCATATTTAGTTGACCGGCACCGCAAACGCGAGCTGTTATCGCATGTTATTGGTAAAAATAACTGGCCGCAGGTGCTGGTTTTTGTTCGTACCAAACACGGTGCCGATCGTCTGGCGAAGCAACTGGCGAAAGATGGCTTAAAAAGCGCAGCCATTCATGGCGATAAAAGCCAGGGCGCCCGCACCAAAGCACTGGCCGATTTTAAAGCCGGTGCTGTGCGCATTTTAGTGGCTACCGATATTGCCGCCCGTGGGCTGGATATTAACGAGCTGCCTTATGTAGTGAATTACGATTTACCACAGGTGCCGGAAGATTATGTACACCGTATTGGCCGCACCGGCCGTGCCGGTAACAGTGGTGTAGCGTTAACATTGATCACGCCGGAAGAAATTAAAGCGCTGCAGGATATAGAGCGGCTTATTCAACAGGTGATCACGGCTAAAATACTGCCGGGTTACGAGCACGACCCTACCTATGTTTCACCAGAGCAAGCACAGGCTCGCCACGGTGACGGGCCGAAAAAACCGGCAAAGAAAGGTATGCTTAAGGCCAAGTTGCGCGCTAAGGCCTTAGGTAAAGCATAAAACGAAGCAGACCATAGTGTCTGCTTTTTTAGGTGTATAGCTGTCTCTATATAGACATATTCATATTAATGGTCTATATTGATACCAATTGGCAAGGTGCGAGGTTGTTATGCAAGCAGTACAGCTCGACAGACAAAGCCAGCGGCAAGTTGCTGCTACAGGGCTTAAAGCCGTATTTGCTATTCTGGATAAATGGCAATGCTCGCCAGAGCAAGTGCAGCGCATTTTACAGATATCCAAAGCAGCATATTACAAATACCGTAATGACCCTTACTGCGCCAGCTTAACGCAAGACCAGATAGAGCGTATAAGCTACCTGCTGAATATTCACAGCAGCTTAAGGCTATTGTTTGATAACCCGCAAAACCTGTACGGTTTTATGGCGTTGCCCAACCATAACCCGTATTTTAATGGTAGCAGCCCGCTGGATATTATCAGCAGCGGCCAGTTTGCGGCGCTGTACGAAACCTTTAAACACATTGATGCCCTGCGTGGTGGCATGTGGTAGTAAAGGTGAGTGTGGGGCCGGATAATTTATCTTCGGTTAAATTACATCAGCAGCACAGTTACCGGCTGATTAACTCGAAATATCCGCCGCAGTCGGTGTTTGACGATGTAGCAGACGCCGATGAATTTGACGCTTTATTTGCCCTGCAGGCATTAACCAACCCCAGGCTACAGGCGCAGGCAGGTAACTTAAGTTTGCTACCCCGCACAGAGATCCCCTTTGGCATTGCCGGTTGCTCTTATGCTGTTGCACCTTTTACCCATGTAAACCCGGCGGGTAGTCGTTTTTCTGATGGCCGTTTTGGTGTGCTATATCTGGCCGACAGCGTGCAAACTGCTATTAGCGAAGTGGCTTATCATCAGGGCCGTTACTGGGCTAAAGTGCCGGGGCTCGCCTATGAGCGTTTTGTATTTCGGGCGTTAAGTTGTCAGTTTGCTGATGTTAGTTTGGCAGATCTAACTGCCTTGCCACCAGAGCATGCTGTTTATGCAAAAGAGGATTACAGCGCAGCCCGCGCACTGGGTATTCGTTTGCGCGAGCAGTGCAGTGCCGGTGTGCAGTATTATTCGGTGCGTAACAGCGGTGCTGTGTGTTGGGGCTTATTTAGCCCGCAGTATGTCAGGCAAATTGTTCAGTGCGGCCATTATGAGATGATCTGGCAAAATGGCAGTATCAGCGCGATAAACCAGATTGTCAGCTGTGCTTAGCTGTTATCCGCGCGCTTTGTGCAACAGGCAGGGCGTAATAATATCCAGTTCCGGCCTTTTGGCGTTAGTCTTCACTTCATATAATGAAAGTACGGAATCAAACAGGTTGTCGTGGCTTACTTTCTCAGTCCGTTTCAGGCAGTCAGTATTCAGCGCCAGCGCTTTTTTGTAGCCGTCAGAAAACCACATCAGCATCGGCACCCGGGTTTGCGCTGCAGGAGCCATCCAGTATGGCAGGCCATGCAGGTAAACGCCGTTTTCCCCCAGCGACTCGCCATGATCAGACACATATAGCATGGCGGTATCAAATTCACTGTTTAGTTGCTCTAATAGCGCAATAGTCTCGTCCAGCAGTTCGTCGGTAGCGATAACGGCATTATCATAGGCATTCACAATATGCTGGCGTTCGCACTGATTCAGCAGGTTACTGCTACATTCCGGCAAAAAAGCTTTCTGGGCGGGCAGGCTTCTTTTGAAATACTCCGGGCCATGTGCCCCGAGCTGATGCAAGACAATAAAAACCGGCTGATGGTACGGCTTGCTATCGAGAATTCTCTGTTTAAGGTTATGCAACAGCACCCTATCAGGGCACTGTCCTTCTGCACAGTTATAGGGATTGTCAGCGGTGAAATGATCGGTTTCTACCCGGTCACACATGCTTTTACAGCCGGAATTATTATTACGCCACAGTACTTTAACGCCGGCCCGCTGCAATACATCCAGCAGGTTATCGGAATTTTTTGCCAGGGTTTCGTCATAGTTACTGTGGTTAAGATAACTGAACATGCAGGGTACTGAGACTGCGGTTGCCGTGCCACAGGCATCTATGGCACCAAAGTTGATGATATCCCGCCTGGCAAGCCTGGGGGTGGTATCACGCGGGTAACCGTTAATACCGAGGTGATCTGCCCTGATCGTTTCACCCAGTACCATAATGATCAGCTTAGGCTTACCCTGATGGCTTACCCGTGAAGCATCCGCCGCATAATAGCTGAAGTTTGGTGCCATACCCTGAGCGGTTTTGCTTTGGAGCAGGCTGGCTGATGCGTTCAGGATATTCAACGGTACTGCCTGATGTTTAAGATAGCGGTGTTCCCGCAAGATCCCGGCATAACTCTGATACTGCGTCAGTACTAATAACACCAGCAGCGCTACGGACACCAGACTTGTCGTTATATAGTGCTGCAGGCCACGGCCAAAAGACAGCTGGCGGGGTTTTAGCCAGATAATCAGGCTGGCCGGTAATAACAGATATAACGCGAAATACGGCAGCATGGCATAGCTGAGCAGTCCGGCAACTTCATGGCTGTCTGTTTCAAGTGCATTAACCAGCATACCTTTATCGATTAACACACCATACTGCTGCATAAAGTACTGGCTGCCTGCTGCCATACCGAGCAGGGTAATCAGCCAGGGTTTTTGCAAGGCGCCTATACTCAGCAGCTGGCAAAGCAGCACATTGATTAAAAATAACAGTGCCAGTAATGGCCATAGCAGTGCCCAGCTGCCAAGCAGCAGAATATGCCGGAGCAGGATTTGGTTAAAGGCCAGGGTCAGCAGGGCGGCAACAGCGATACTGATTAGCCAGCGATAGGTGACGGGGCGGCTGAAATACCGGGCAGTGCCGGACAATGGGGTACTGGTGATAACTTGCATGGCATTACTGTGCTGTTGGTTAACAATATGCACAGGGTGCCGTGGTTTTCTTAAGAGGGTCTTAACTCAGCGCGGGCAGGGAAATGATCAGGTATTATCCTGCGGTAGCTGTATGGTCACCGTGATATCGCCAGACGAGCTGCAGGCAAAATGTACCGTACCGCCATGCAGTTCAATAATCCGCTGCACTATGGATAAACCCAGACCGGAACCTTCAATATGCTGGTGGCCCTGATGGCGGAAAAAACGGTTACCCATCCGGGCCGGATCGATATGCACTGCACTGCGGTTCTGAATGGTCAGGTTTATGTTGCCGGCAGGGAGTAACAGTGCTGTGATCAGCACAGTATCGTTGCCGGCGGAATATTTGCTGGCATTATCAAAAATATTGCGCAGAGCCGCCTGCAATAATACCTGATCACCGCTGACGGTAAGCTGTGCCGGTATTTCAGTATGCCAGAGCACTTTTTCCAGTAGTTTAAGTGGCAGTTGCGACAGGCTGTCCTGCACCAACTGGGTTAAAGGAGTAACTGCACGGTGTATATCCTGCACCCGTTCTAAACGGCTGATGGTCAGCAACTGATTGACTAAATGTGTCATGCGCTTACTGCCTGCAACAATCGCAACGGCGGCTTCATTAATTTCGCTGGGTTCGGTTGTATTTTGCAGATTCTGGGCATGCAGCTGCAAAATACTCAGTGGTGTTCTGAGTTCATGGGCGGCATCGGCAACGAAGCGCTTTTCCTGATTGATATACTGTTTTACCCGGCTGATTAACTGGTTAATCGCATGCTGGATAGGCTGTAATTCAACGGGCTGTTTCAGGTGAATTTCACTGAGTTGATCTGCTTTTTTTGCCGCTACCATTTGCTGCAACCGGTTAAGCGGTCTGAGGATAATTTTTACCACAACATAAATTAACACACTCAACGGCAGGATTAGCAGCAAGATAGGGCGGATCTGGGCCCGGGCGATATGTTCGCTCATTTCCTGGCGCACATCTTCACGCTGGGCGGTATAAACCCATAAATCACTTTGTCCTTGTTGCAGGCTGAAGCTTATCCAGTGCACACCGTTTTCTGTAATCTCATGGTAGCCGGATGCCGCTTTAGGTGAGGGAAAATGCCCGGTATTTTCTGATGCCATAAGCAAACGGGAACCCTGCCATACCTGAAACGCCAGTTTACTTTCATATTTATGTCCGGCAAATAACCGCTCCTGGGCTGAGGTTAAGTTTTCACCTGTGTCTGCCAGTTCTGGTACTGATACGGTTAACGTCTGGTCAGGTGAAAAGGCGGGAAGGGTATCTAACATCGCACCAATAAGCCTGGCATTACGCGCCAGTTGGGCGTCATAGATTTCATCCAGCTCATGCATGGCATCCTGATAGGAAATAAAAGCGGTAAAGCTCAGGCTGCTGACAATGATGATATTGATTACCAGCAACAGCCAGACTTTAATACTGTTAATCTGCATAACGGCTGTTCAGCATATAACCGATGCCTCTGATGGTTTTAATCAGCTGCGGCTGCAGTTTTTTACGCAGGCTGTGAATATGCACTTCTATCGCGTTGCTTTCTGTTTCACCTTCCCAGCCATGGCACAGCTCCTCAAGCTGTTGTCTTGACAAAATGCGATCAGGCTGCAGCATAAAGCCTTTCAGCAGCATAAATTCGCGCCGGGTAAGAGCAACGCTGTGCTCACGGTAAGTACACTGCAGGCTGGCAAGATCCAGGGTAACATCGGCAACGCTAAGTACATCATGCCGGCGTGCTGCCTGACGCCGCGACAGCGCCCTGATCCGCGCTTCCAGTTCCAGTACATCAACCGGCTTTACAACATAGTCGTCAGCACCATTATTAAATGCTGCCACTTTAATTTCTACGTCATCCTGCGCCGTTAACACCAGTACCGGTAATGCGTTGCCTGCTTTACGTAACGCCTTTAGTACGTCAATAGCAAAGCCATCGGGCAAGCCTAAATCTAAAATCATTAACGAAAAAGCACTGCCTGACAGCGCCTGTAAAGCCTGTTTACCGGTTACGCAGTGTTCCGGCTGGTAACCCATGCGCTTTAAGCGGGTCACCATGCCCCTGGCCAGCGTGATATCATCTTCCACTAATAAAATACGCATTAACGGTTACCGGTTATTTCAGGGCTTTTTGCCAGTGAATTCACAAACATAAAGCATAGCTTAGCGCACAGCAGGCACAGTACCAAGGTGGTAATATCGTGTGACAGAAAGTGTGCACCGCGCAGTTGCTGGGCAAGCCCCAGCAGCAGGCCAGCTGTCAGGCCAATGGCTAAACCGGGAAAACGCCAGCGTGGGGCCATCTGCCGGAAGAAATAGTATAAAGCTACCCAGGCGTAACCGACGCTGGCGTGCCCGGCCGGAAAACATTGAGTGTAAGGCAGGTATGCCGGCCGGTGTGTAAACAGATGGATATAGGGTTCATCACCGCCAAATATCGCCAGGTCCCACGGGCAGGCAATATTGGTAATGGCTTTAAGATAGGCAACCAGTGCAAAGGAGCTGATAAGTGACAGGCTGAGCGCAACATAGCTGTGCACCGGTTTTGGGGAGCGCCGGTAATGCAGCAGGTAATAGGCGGTCAGCGACAATACCATAAGGCAGCACAGATAATTCAGTTTTCTTGCGCCTTTATGCAGTATATCTTCTGTCAGCCAGTGCTCCTGCAGCGACCATTGATAGCCTTCCATTGCATAAAATTTACCGGCAAGCCAGATGTCGCCACCGCCAATATCCAGCAGCAGTAAGGCCAGCACATAAAGCAATACTATCTGATATACGCTGCGGTCAGTGATGAAGGCTCTTACCAGCATAAGATAAAACACCACACTGCAATGGCACTAAATAAACTGCACAGCACTGCTGCAGATCCAAGATCTTTGGCTTTACCGCTGAGCACATGGTACTCATTGCCAATCCGATCTACCACCACTTCAATCGCAGTGTTCAACAATTCAATAATGACGACCAGTACGATACTTAACAACAGCAGCGCCCGTTCAGCGGCACTGACATCGACCAGCAGAATAACAGGCAGTAAAACTGCCAATATTATTATTTCCTGGCGTAGCGCCGCTTCAGATTTTAAACCGGCTACAAGCCCCTGCCAGGAATATTTGCAGGCATAAAATAGCCTGCTTACTCCTGTTGCTTCTGATTTCATATTTTCCCCTGCGCTATTCAATGCAGCGCACTGTGGCAGGTATTTCTTAAGAGAGTCTTAAGCTTCTGCTTTTAGCATGGCGCCACTATCTGCCTAAGTGAGATGCGAATGCTATGAAGGTACGTATACAAAAGATACTTGGACCTTATTACCTGCTTTTTATCATGCTGCTCCTGATGCTGCTGGTGTTATCCGCCAGCCGCATTGGTTTGTTTATCTGGCAAGCTGAAAGGGTTAGTGCCGCCGGGGCTTTTGAAGTGTTGTTGTTGCAAGGCGTGCGTGCAGACCTGGTACTGGCCGGGATCTGGCTGATTATTCCTGTGCTGCTGGCGCCACTGTGGGCACGGCAAGCTACATTTAATAGCTGGCGGCAATTTTGTCATTACTGGGCACTACTGGGTCTGCTCGCCGTGATCTTTATTGAGTTATCAACACCGCAGTTTATTCTGCAATATGATATCCGGCCAAACCGTCTTTATATTGAATACCTGAAATATCCAAAGGAAGTATTTAGTACCTTATGGCACGGCTTCAGAAGCATGTTGCTGGGCGGTATAATTATTACCGCATTGCTGATTTGGTATGCTAATAAGCTACTAGCCAGTGTCAGAGAGCAGACGCAGCCTTTTACTACAAAAACATTATGGTTATGCTGGCCATTAGCGGCCTTTCTGGTTTTTGCAGCTGTTCGCTCTACCTCCGGGCATCGTCCGGTTAACCCGGCTTTCTTTGCGATAACAGGCGATGCTTTGGTGAATTCGCTGGTGATCAGTTCTCCCTATTCCGTTTTTTATGCTATTTACAGTTTGCGCCATGAAGCGCGCTCCAGTGAAATGTACGGTAAACTACCTGCACAGGAAATGCTGACGTTGGCGCTGGATTGGCCCTGGCTGAAAGAGTACCGGTTTGGGCAGGCTGACTATCCTACTGTGCATTATCGTGAGGCAACAACCCAAAGGGCTAAACCGCTTAATTTGGTGATTATACTGCAGGAAAGTCTCGGCGCGACTTTTGTTGCATCATTAGGTGGTGTGGCGGTTACGCCTGAGCTGGAGAAGTTAAAAGAGGAAGGATGGTGGTTTGAACAACTCTATGCGACTGGTACCCGCTCTGTCAGAGGAATTGAAGCTGTTATCTCTGGCTTTATGCCCACACCAGCCCAGAGTGTCGTTAAGCTGGCTTTGGCGCAGCAAAACTTTTATACCTTAGGTTCAGCACTATCAAGGCATGGTTATCACAGCAGTTTTATTTATGGCGGTGAAGCCCATTTTGATAACATGCGGGGATTTTTTACCGGTAATGGCTTTGAGCAGGTTATTGATTTAGCGCAAATGCAAAATCCTGTTTTTGTTGGCAGTTGGGGAGCAAGCGATGAAGACTTATTTACCAGTGCGGCTGTGCATCTTAAACAAGTGCACCAGCAGTCGCGCCCGTTTTTCAGCCTGATTTTCACGTCTTCTAATCATGCCCCTTTTGAGTTTCCTGACGGGCGTATCATGTTGCATGAACAGCCCAAACAGACGGTTAATAATGCTGTTAAATATGCTGACTATGCGTTGGGTAAATTCATTGCAGAGGCAAAGCAGCAGGCATACTGGCAGGATACCTTGTTTTTAATTGTCGCTGATCATGATAATCGGGTATATGGCAATAATCTGGTTCCGGTAGAAAAGTTTCATATTCCAGGGCTTATCCTGGGTGCCGATACCCAGGCCAAACGAATTAAACCGGTAGCCAGCCAGATTGATTTAGCGCCAACACTGTTGTCGTTAATGGGGATATCGGATCAGATGCCACTGATTGGTCGCGATTTTAGCCGAGACGATACCAGCCCGGGGCGGGCGATAATGCAATTTGATCAGTATTTTGCTCTGATGGAAGACAAGCAACTGACTATCTTAAGGCCACAGCAGAATGCTGTAAGCGCCCGTTACGACAGTGCTGAGAAAAAAGTTACCATCATGGCTGAAGCGGTAGAGCCGGAGCAAACCAAAAGGGCATTAGCTCAGGTACTATTACCGTCCTATCTGTACCGGCAACAGGCTTATCAATTGTCGGATAAATAGACGTATATTGCTTAAAACCCGCTGACGGATTACAACCGTGATCACTGTCAGCGGTAAAGGGTTTTTATCAGATGATAACCAAACTGGGTTTTTACCGGGCCATGTACTTCCAGTACTGGCTTGTTAAATACCACATCGTCAAAAGCTTTTACCATCTGGCCTTTACGGAACTCACCTAAATCGCCGCCTTTTTTACCAGACGGACATAACGAATGTTGTTTAGCCAGCTTGCCAAAGTCGGCGCCTTTGGCCAGTTGCTGTTTGAGTTTCTCCGCTTCTTCACGGGTTTTTACCAGTATATGTAAGGCACAGGCTTTGGACATTTATGAATCCTCTATAGAGTTGGCTATGCGCAGATTGGAACCCCGTTTCGGTCGTCACAGAGTGTCTGAGTGAGTGTGTTAACACTCGCGAGTTGCTGTGACGAGCCGGGGCGGGTGTTGCAATCGGAGCTTGCTTGCTAAATGAACCAGCTCAGCGATACCGCAGTTACTACGCAGATCTTTTCTTCGACACGCCGTCCGGGCGTTCAACGATCGAAGAAAAGACTGCTTCGCATCTGCTATTCACGTCAGCAGAGTAATTGAGTTAGCGAGGCTGTTGCTGGGTAATACAGTGAATATTACCACCACCAAGCAGAATCTCGCGGCCCGGCACTGTGACTACTTTATGCGCCGGATACAAGCTTTGCAAAATGTCTGCCGCTACTTTATCGTTAGGGTCATCAAAAGTTGGCAGTATTAAACCGCCATTACACAAATAGAAGTTAATGTAAGAGCCAGCCAGGCGGGCATTAGCCTCGCGAGGAATGGCGCTCATGGTGGCATCTACCGTGGCGTACTCTTCCGCTTTGGCGATAATAGGCGCTGGTACCGGTAACTTATGTACTTTAATTTTGCGGCCTTTAGCATCGGTTGCTGCTTCTAAATAATCCAACGCTGCCTTGCTGCGGGCATACTGTGGATCGGTTTCGTCATCGGTCCAGGCCAGCACCACTTCACCGGGTTTAACAAAACAGGCCATGTTGTCGATATGGCCGTCGGTTTCATCGTTAAAGATACCGTCTTCTAACCACAGAACTTTGTCGATGCCCAGATAATCACGCATCTGCTGTTCTATCTGCTCACGGCTTAAATGCGGGTTACGGTTGCTGTTTAATAAGCACTCTGCCGTAGTTAACAGAGTACCTTCACCATCAACATGAATAGCGCCACCTTCCAGCACAAAGCCCTCGGTGCGGTAACGCGGTAGTTGCTCTATACCCAGCACTTTGCTGGCCACCTGATCGTCTTTATCCCACGGGAAGTACAAACCACCGTTTAAACCGCCCCAAGCGTTAAAGGTCCAGTCAATACCGCGTACTTCGCCGTTAGCGTTAGTTACAAAGGTTGGCCCGGTATCACGACACCAGGCATCGTTGTTTGATATCTCAACTACGCGGATAGGAAATTTTGTGCCGGCATCGGTAAGCTGTACCAGCGCATTGGCGTATTGGTTAGCAGATACGCCAACGGTTACCGGCTCAAACCCGGCAATAGCTTTAATTACCGCCACAAAGGCCTGCTGTGCTGGCTTGGCACCTAAACGCCAGCTGTCGGTGCGCTCTGGCCATACCATCCAGGTTTGCTTATGCGCAGCCCACTCGGCAGGCATGCTAAAACCGTCGGCGCGTGGCGTGCTGTTTAGTGTTGTAAAGGCCACTTAGTTACCACCTTGTTTAACAGGTTGTTTGGTTTCGCCATCTTTGGTCATAACAGCACCGTAGATATCAATACGGCGGTCACGGAAAATGCCCCAGGCATGGCGGGTAGCAGCAACGGCGTCTAAGTCGAAGGTATGCACCAGCACGGCTTCGTCTGTCTCGTTAGCTTCCTGTACCTTGGCACCGGTTTCGTCGGCAATAAAAGAGCTGCCGTAGAAGGTAATATGGTAATCGCCTTCGGTTTCGGTACCGATACGGTTAGAAGCAATCAGTGGCATTAAGTTAGCAGCGGCATGGCCTTGCTGTGTGCGCTGCCAGTGATCACGTGAGCTGATGGTTGCATCGTGCGGCTCGCTGCCGATTGCCGTAGGGTAAAACAGCAGCTCTGCGCCCATTAATGCCATGCTGCGCGCGCACTCGGGGAACCATTGATCCCAGCAAATACCCACGCCGATTTTGGCGTACTTGGTGGCAAACACTTTAAAACCGGTATCGCCCGGCGTGAAGTAGTATTTTTCGCTGTAACCCGGGCCATCCGGAATATGGCTTTTACGGTAAGTGCCCAGGTTTTCGCCGTCGGCGTCGATAATTACCACGCTGTTATAAAGGCAGTTACCGGCGCGCTCGTAAATACTGATGGGCAGTACTACGTTTAGCTCTTTGGCGATTTTAGTAAAATGCGCTACGGCTTTGTTCTCTGCTACTGTAGTGGCAAAAGCTAAATAATCCGGTTTTTGTTTCTGGCAGAAATAATTGCGCTCAAATAACTCCTGCAGCAGGATAATTTGGGCGCCCTGAGAGGCCGCTTCACGCACTAAACGCTCGCCACGTTTGATGTTTTCATCAACATTCCAGCCGCCAATCATTTGAGTTGCAGCAACGGTTACATTACGCATCAGTTATCTCCGACAGAGGGTAAAACCAACAGGCTAGCATCAGTTAAGGCGCTTGCCAAACAGGGCGCGAAAATGCCGCATTTTTGTCGTTGCGTCAACGCTTTTTAATAAAAAAACAGCAGCAGAAAATACTACTTTGTCTGCTGCTGTAAACAGGTGAGAGACGACCTGAAAAATGACAGCTTTACTGCAACGCCAACTCGGCTGCTTTTAACAGCAGTTCGCCTTCCAGCCGGGTTTTATAGTTAATATGTACATAGTTAAACAGCGCTTCGCCTTTAGTGTTAACGATGTACACTGCCGGCACCGGCAGTACTACTTTCTCAGTGCCGGTTTCAGTGGTGATCAGGTTACCAAGTTTGCCTTTGTACGCTGCTGCGGTTTTATCATCCAGATAATACGTCAGGCCAAAAGCGCTGCTGGCAGCAAAATTAGCATCAGACAACAGCGTATAGTTCAGCCGCTGGCCGCCGGTGTCTTTTAAACTCTTATTGATTGACGCAGTACTATCCGGCGTTATAGCAATCAGCTGATAACCCAGCATACTAAGCCGTGGCTCAATATCGCGCAGTGCAGCTAATTGTGCATTGCAATACGGGCACCAGCCGCCGCGATAAAATACCAGTACGCTGGGCTTTTGTTTTACCAGATCCACAAGTTGTACCGGGTTATTATCAGCTGTTGTTAAGCTGACGTCCGGTATGGTTAAACCATTCAGCAACGGTGTTACCTGTTCAGGAGAGGGGGCTATGGTAGCGGCCATAAGTTTGATGCTGAACAATAAAGCTATAGCTGCACTTAGATAAAGTTTCATAAAGTGTCCTTGTTATCCGAATTTTGAACTAACAAAGACAGGCCCTAAGCCATTTTACTTTCAGTATTCAACAATAAATGGCAGTTTTCGTTTTTGCGCGGCTCTGGCGTACAATGCCGCTAACAGAGAATGTGAATAATACCTATGACTACTAATACAGCGTCTGAGCATAATATCGACATCAGCATTGTTGGCGGCGGCATGGTAGGCGCCGCTATTGCATTGGCGTTAAGTCAGGCGGGTATGCGTGTTGCCCTGATAGAAAAGCAGCCACCGCCCGAGTTTAACGCTGACAGCGCGCCGGATTTGCGGGTGTCATCTATTAACCTTGCCAGCGAAGCCTGGCTAACCCAACTTGGCGCCTGGCAGACACTTTCGCAGATGCGCCTGTGCCCTTATCAGCGCTTACAGGCGTTTGAACAGCCACACAGCATGGTTACCTTTAACGCGGCAGATATTAAACGCAGCCATTTGGGCCATATTGTAGAGAATAACCTGCTGCAACTGGCGCTGTGGCAGCAATTTGGCGCTAATGTGCAGCTATTTTGCCCGGCATCTGTCAGTGCATTGCAGCAAAATGCCGACAGGGCGACATTGCTGCTCGATAGCGGCGAAACACTAGTAAGTAAACTGGTCATTGCAGCAGATGGTGGCAACTCACAACTGCGCCAGTTGGCCGGTATTGGCACCAATGGTTGGCAATACCGCCAGGCGTGTTTAGTTGCTCTGGTTAATACACCTTACCCGCAACAAGATGTTACCTGGCAGCAATTTACGCCAGGCGGGCCAAAAGCCTTTTTACCGTTGCCGGGTAACCAGGGCTCAATAGTCTGGTACGACGAAGCCACAAGGGTAAAACAGCTGGCTGCACTTAGCCCTGCGCAGTTAACGCAGGAGCTTATCAAAGCTTTTCCGGCACAAATTGGTGCGGTAGAAGTAGTCGCTAGCTCCTGGTTCCCATTGGCACGGATGGACGCTAACCGTTATTACGCCGGCCGTGTGGCATTAGCAGGCGATGCCGCCCATACCATTAACCCGCTGGCGGGGCAGGGGGTTAACCTGGGTTTTGCTGATGCTAAACTGCTAACAGAGCTGATTATTGATGCGCAACGGCATAACACTGATATTGGTAATGTGGCTTTATTGCAACGCTATCAGCGCAAACGTAAGCCAGCCAATTTATTAATGATGAGCGCGATGGATGGCTTTTATCAGGTATTTGGTAATGATATTACGCCGCTGCGTAAACTGCGCCAGTTTGCATTAAGTGTGGCGGCGCGCAGTACTACGCTAAAAACACTGGTAGCACGTTATGCAGTTGGTTCTGAATAATACTTTGAATGTAGGTTAGAACTCTTTTGGCGCAGCCACAGAGTGTTTGAGTCCTGCCGTAGGCATAAGGACGAGTTGCTGTGGCGAGCACAAAAGAAGTTGTAACCGGCAAATTTAAGCCAAACCAAAACAACTTTAACCAGAAAAGCAAAAACCCAGCCTAAGCTGGGTTCTTCTGTTTAATGGCAGGGGCGGCTGGATTCGAACCAACGCATGGCGGGATCAAAACCCGCTGCCTTACCGCTTGGCTACGCCCCTACTGAAACACTGTTGTGTGATCGTCGTTTGGCAGGATTTTACGAAAACTACGTTCACTGAATTAATGGCAGGGGCGGCTGGATTCGAACCAACGCATGGCGGGATCAAAACCCGCTGCCTTACCGCTTGGCTACGCCCCTGCAAAAACTTGTGTGCAACCACTTTAAAAGTGGTGCGGAGAGAGAGACTCGAACTCTCACACCTCGCGGCGCTGGAACCTAAATCCAGTGCGTCTACCAATTCCGCCATCCCCGCATGCACAGGTAAAGTTAAGTGGTGGCTACAGCGGGAATCGAACCTGCGACCCCAGCATTATGAGTGCTGTGCTCTAACCAGCTGAGCTATGTAGCCACTATAACTTGACCTAAGCAAGTGGCGCGTATTATCCAGAACTGCCCCTATAGCGTCAACCGTTTTTTTGCGTTTAAAAATCAATGTTGGTTCGTTTGCCGAATTAATACGCAAAACGCTGGTTTCACAAGCAATAAAAAAGCCGTTGTCGGCAAACAACGGCTTTTTCCGGTGCTAAAATCTGGTTAGACGTTAAAACGGAAATGCATTACATCGCCATCTTTTACAATGTAGTCTTTGCCTTCTAAGCGCCATTTGCCAGCTTCTTTGGCTCCGGCTTCGCCGTTAAACTGCACAAAGTCGTTATAGGCAATAACTTCAGCGCGGATAAAGCCTTTTTCAAAGTCGGTGTGAATAACGCCAGCGGCTTGCGGTGCTGTGGCGCCTACGGCTACTGTCCAGGCGCGTACTTCTTTAACACCGGCAGTGAAATAGGTGTGCAGGTTAAGTAGCGAATAACCACCGCGGATCACCCGGTTTAAGCCTGGCTCTTCTAAGCCCATATCGGCCATAAACTCGGCTTTCTCGTCGTCGTCCAGTTCGGCAATTTCTGATTCTATCGCCGCGCACACCGGCACAACTATAGCCCCTTCTTTGTCGGCAATAGCCTGTACTATGTCTAAGTACGGGTTATTCTCAAAGCCGTCGTCCATTACGTTGGCAATGTACATGGTGGGCTTAATAGTTAAGAAGTTCATGTAAGCAATTAAAGCTTTTTCTTCTTTATCAAGCGGTAACTGGCGCAGAGTATGGCCTTGCTCTAAATGCGCTTTTACTTTTTCCAGCACGGCCATTTCAGCTTTAGCATCTTTATCGCCGCCTTTGGCTTTTTTGCTAACGCGCAACATAGCACGCTCTGTGCTGTCCATATCAGACAGCACCAACTCCATATTAATGGTGTCGATATCGTCAGCCGGGTCAATTTTACCTGCTACGTGAATAATATTTTCATCGTCAAAACAGCGCACAACATGGCCGATGGCATCTGTTTCGCGGATATTTGCCAGAAATTTATTGCCAAGGCCTTCACCTTTAGAGGCGCCCTTTACCAAACCGGCGATATCAACAAACTCCATGGTGGTTGGCAGTACGCGCTGTGGGTTAACAATTTGCGCCAGTTTATCCAGGCGTAAATCAGGCACCGGCACTACGCCGGTATTGGGTTCAATAGTACAGAACGGAAAGTTGGCCGCTTCAATCCCTGCTTTGGTTAACGCATTAAACAGGGTGGATTTGCCTACATTAGGTAAGCCGACGATGCCACATTTGAAACCCATAACTAGTATCCTTTACGTGCTGTAATTAACGGCGCCTGCTGTTTAGCCGGCTTTGAAACTGTGCAGGCGGTTTTGTGCTTTAACCAGGCCATCGCGGGCCAGAATGTCAAAGCAACGTGTTGCCTCATCAATACTTTGTTCAATCAGGTTTTGTTCACTGGCCGGGGCCTTGCCCAATACATAGCCGGTTACCTGATCTTTATGGCCCGGATGGCCAATGCCAAGCCGTAGCCGGTAGAAATTCGGGTTGTTGCCAAGGCGCGCCATAATATCGCGCAGGCCGTTATGACCGGCATGGCCACCACCGAGTTTAAATTTTGCCACACCCGGCTCCAGTGCCATTTCATCATGCGCTACCAGTATTTGTTCGGGTGTCAGCTTGTAAAACTGTGCCATAGCCAGCACGGCTTTACCGCTTAAATTCATATAAGTAGAGGGAATAAGTAACTTGAATTCTTGCCCGGCGCAAACAAACTTGCCGGTATAACCGAAAAACTTCGGCTCGTTCTTTAAGCTGACATTAAAGGCGTGGGCCAGCTGCTGTACAAACCAGACACCGGCATTGTGCCGTGTCTGGCTGTATTCCGGGCCCGGATTCCCCAGGCCCACAATCAACTGAACTGTTGACTGAACGCTGCCAGACATTACTCTGCGGCAGTTTCTTCGTCAGCAGCTTTACCAGCTGGTTTGTTCACAGAAACAACAGCTAAGTCGTGACCTTTCGCTAACTGAACGAAAGTAACACCTTTAGGTGCTTTCAGATCAGATAAGTGCAGGTGAGCACCTACTTCAACATTGCTCATGTCAACTTCGATAAACTCTGGTAAGTCTTTAGGCAGACAAGAGATTTCGATTTCGTTTGCAGCGTGTACTACTACGCCACCTTTTTTGATTGCAGCTTCTTCGTTAACGAAGTGAACAGGAACAACAGTGTTCAGCTCGTGGCCAGCTTCAACGCGTTGGAAGTCAACGTGCATGATTTTTGGCTTGAACGGGTGACGTTGCATAGCTTTAACGATAGCTTTTACATCTTCTTTGCCAACTTTAATAGTCAGAATGTGAGAGTAAAACGCTTCAAAGCTTTGAGCTTTTAACAGTTTAGAATGCTCTAAAGTGATAGAAACCGGTGCTTTGCTACCACCGTAAATGATAGCTGGTACTTTGTCTTCGTGACGCAGGCGGCGGCTCGCACCTTTCCCCGCGTCAGTACGGACTTCTGCATTTAATGTAAAAATTGCATCAGACATGATGTACTCCAAAAATTAAGGTTTCCCAAGACTCGCGACCAGTCTCAGGCTGGATGCCCTTTTCAGGGGCGCGACATATTACCACCGGGCTACAGAAGCTGCAAATGAAAACAATGAAGGAATTAATAAGTGAGGCAAACAAAAAAAGGCGCCGCAGCGCCTTTTACACATATAAGATGGCACTTAGTCGAACATTGAAGAGATAGATTCTTCGTTGCTGATCCGGCGGATACACTCGGCCAGCATTTCGCTTAATGTCAGTTGGCGCACTTTAGATACGGCCTTCATTTCGGCACTTAGCGGAATGGTATCAGTGATAATCAGCTCATCGATCACCGAATTGGCGATGTTCTCTGCTGCGCCGCCGGAAAATACCGGGTGAGTTGCATAAGCAAATACGCGCTTGGCGCCTTGCTCTTTTAAGGCTTCGGCGGCTTTACATAAAGTACCGCCGGTGTCGATCATGTCATCAACGATAATACAATCACGGTCTTTTACATCACCGATAATATGCATTACCTGGGCAACGTTAGCTTTGGGACGGCGTTTGTCGATAATGGCTAAATCGGCGTCGTTTAGTAATTTGGCAATAGCGCGGGCCCGCACCACACCGCCGATATCGGGGGACACCACTACCGGCGAGGTGAAGCCTTTTTTACGCATATCGTCCAGCAGTACCGGGCTGGCGAATACGTTATCTACCGGTACATCGAAGAAACCCTGAATTTGCTCGGCGTGCAAGTCTACCGTTAATACGCGGTCTACCCCGACGCTGGATAAAAAGTCGGCCACTACTTTAGCGGTAATAGGCACCCGGGCTGAACGTACACGGCGGTCCTGACGGGCATAACCGAAGTAGGGTATTACCGCAGTGATACGGCCGGCTGAAGCGCGGCGCAGCGCGTCGACCATTACAATCAGTTCCATCAGATTATCGTTGGTCGGAGCGCAGGTTGACTGGATGATAAACACATCAGAACCACGCACATTTTCATTGATCTGGACACTAACTTCCCCATCACTGAAACGGCCGACTTCGGCATCTCCAAGTTTAATATACAGGCGGCTGGCGATTTTACTTGCGAGTTCTGGTATAGCGTTACCAGCGAAAACCTTCATGTCAGGCACGGTAGGATCCTCAGGGCGGTGGTGAGTCCGGTTTATCAATTAACAGCGGTAACAACACCGCTGCGGTTACTTATTCGGTATCTGCCAACGCAGCCCACACAGGCGACTGGTTGACCCCTTTGGCAATAAAACCACGCCAGGACGGCGGTAATTGCGCAAGAGCATGCTGAGCACTGGTCTGGTCCGGGAATGCGGCGAACACACTGGCGCCAGTACCCGTCATTTGACACGGCGCGTATTCTACCAACCACTGTAAGGTTATTGCAACAATAGGGTAGAGCTGTTCTACCAATGGCTGGCAGTCATTACGCCATTGCGCTGTTAACACTTGCTCAAAGCCTATAATGGGTGTATTGCGTATTAAATCAGGGTGTTGGAAAATTTCAGCTGTGCTGATATGACAATCTGGTGTAACCACCAGGTAAACTTTCTCAGCCATGGGCAGCGGTTGTAATTTTTCGCCTACACCTTCGGCAAAGGCTGTGTAGCCACGGACAAACAAGGGTACATCGGCACCCAGTTTTAGCCCCAGTTCAGCCAGCGTATCGGTGGTTAAATTCAGTTGCCATAATTTATTTAACCCCAGCAGTGTAGTGGCAGCATCAGATGAGCCACCACCTAAGCCGCCGCCCATTGGCAGGCGTTTATCCAGATAAATATCGCAGCCTTGCGTACTGTTGCTGTATTGCTGCAACAGGCGGGCGGCACGCAGCACAAGGTTTTGCTCGTTAACCAGCGATGCATCATTACAATCAAGTGTGATATTGCCATCCGGGCGCTGGGTAAAGCTTAACTCATCGCCGACATCCAGCAACTGAAACAAGGTTTGCAGGTTGTGATAGCCATCAGGCCGGCGGCCGGTAATATGTAAAAACAAATTCAGTTTTGCCACTGCTGGCAGGCTAAGGTGCTTCATTGCCAGCTCCGGATCACAATTTTAATTTGGCTGTCGCTACTTTGCAGTAACAGGCGCCTGGGCAGCGCCAGACTGTCGGGGAAAAAGGCCTGATACTGCAACTGCCAGACAATGCCGGTGCTGTCTGTTAAATCAAATGAAGTAACCCGGCCAAATTCGTCGCGTATAATGTTGCGGCCTTTACTGCCGGGTAAGCCGCGCAGCCATAGCGGCATGTCATGCAGCGGCATTGACCAGCCCGACAGTTGCAGCAATAAGGTGCTGGTATCTGCGGCGCGGTAGGTTTCACCTTTAATAGTAATAGCGCTGCCTTGTTCGGTTTCGCTCAGTTCAAACAGGCTGATACCAACAAAATTACTTAAACGGGCGTTGTAAGTTGCGCTGTCCTGCTGTTGCCAGCGCAAGTTACCGCTAAGTGAGTCTTCCGGTATTTTAATGCCAACGCTGGCCTGCAATGAAAATTGTTGCATTGCCAGTATATGTTGTTCACGCTCGTTGATGGTAAGCGGCGTTTCAGCCGGAGCCTGGCGCTGAAATACGCTACAGGCACTTAGTAATAAAATAACAATACTGATAAATAACGGACGAATAAACGGATGCACCACACTAAAGTCCTTCACTGAGCTTTCTTCGCTTTTATTAAGTTGGGGCTTTTTGTACAATTCGCCCCCTGACAATTCTGAAGATACAGGTGACAGCCATTTTCGCACTCGGCATTAATCATAAAACGGCACCGGTTGCCCTGCGCGAGCAAGTTGCTTTTGCGCCTGAGCAGTTGCCTGAAGCCTTGCGCGAACTGACTACATTAACCAGTATTTCTGATGCGGTAATTTTATCTACCTGCAACCGCACTGAATTGTATTTTAACGGCACTGCCACCCAAGCGGAACAGGTAATTGCCTGGCTGGCACAATTTCATGCGATTGATGGCAGTGAGTTACAGCCGCATTTGTATTTACACCAGGATAATGCTGCCGCCGAGCATCTGATGCAAGTAGCCTCCGGTCTTGATTCGCTGGTGCTTGGCGAGCCGCAAATTCTGGGGCAGGTAAAGCAGGCTTATAATCAGGCCCGTAGTGCCGGCACTGTGAACCCGCAGTTTGAGCGTTTGTTTCAAAAAACCTTTGCGGTGGCCAAACAGGTGCGCACCGACACCGATATTGGCGCCAATGCGGTATCTGTCGCTTTTGCGGCGGTAAGCCTGGCCAAACAAATTTTCGGTAATCTGGCCAAAGTACGGGTGTTACTGATTGGCGCCGGTGAAACCATTGAACTGGTAGCCAAACATTTGCAGGAGCAAGGCGCCGGGCAGCTCACCGTTGCTAACCGCACTTATGAGCGCGCAGTGCATTTAGCTGAGCAATTCAGTGCTTCGGCCATTACTTTAGCGCAGGTGCCGTCAACCCTGGCAGAGGCAGACATTGTGATCAGCTCTACCGCCAGCACTTTACCGATAGTTGGTAAAGGCATGGTAGAGCAAGCGTTAAAACAGCGAAAGCATAAGCCGATGTTTCTGGTTGATTTAGCCGTGCCGCGCGATATAGAGCAGCAAGTGGCAGAGCTGGAAGATGCTTACCTGTATACCGTAGATGATTTACAGTCGATAGTGGCGCAAAACCTGAACAACCGCTTGCAGGCCGCAGAGCAGGCAAAGCAGATGATAGCAGTTGGCGCAGCCGAGTTTGCCCAGTGGTTAACCCTGCAAGGCAGTGTCGATTGGGTACGCGATTACCGCCAGCGCTGCGAGCAGGTGCGTACAGAATTACTGGCCAAGGCAGCTAACCAACTGGCCGCCGGACAAGATGCGGAAAAAGTGCTGGCTGAACTGTCAACTAAACTGAGTAACCGGCTGATGCACAGCCCAACCAAAGCCATCCGCCAGTTAGTGCAGGATGATGAACCGAACAAACAAACATTGATCAACACCTTGTTAGATCTTTAATCAGGCAAATAAAACACCATGAAAGAATCGGTATACCGCAAGCTGGAAGGGCTGGCTGAGCGCTACGAAGAAGTGCAGGCATTATTAAGTGATGCTGGCGTAATAAGCGATCAAAGCAAGTTTCGTGAGCTGTCAAAAGAATACAGCCAACTGGAAGATATCAGCAAAGCCTTTGCCGACTATCAGCAGGCGCAGCAGGATTTAGCCTCGGCTGAAGAAATGCAAAAAGACAGCGACCCGGATATGCGTGAAATGGCGCAGGAAGAATATAAAGCAGCCAAAGAGCGCATTGAGCAACTGGATCAGGAACTGCAAATTTTATTGCTGCCCAAAGATCCAAACGACAATAACAGCTGCTTTTTGGAAATTCGTGCCGGTGCCGGTGGCGATGAAGCGGCTATTTTTGCCGGTGATGTGTTTCGTATGTACAGCCGTTTTGCCGAAAAACGTCGCTGGAAACTCGAAGTTGTCAGCGCCAGTGATGGCGAACATGGTGGCTATAAAGAAATTATTGCCAGCGTACAGGGCGAAGGGGCTTACGGTACGCTGAAGTTTGAATCCGGCGGCCACCGCGTGCAGCGCGTACCGGCCACTGAATCACAGGGCAGGGTGCACACCTCGGCCTGCACCGTAGCTATTATGCCGGAAATTCCGGAAAGTGAAGCAATAGAAATAAACCCGGCAGATTTAAAAGTTGATACCTACCGTGCTTCCGGTGCCGGTGGTCAGCACGTTAACCGTACCGACTCAGCCATTCGTATAACCCACTTACCAACCGGCATAGTGGTAGAGTGTCAGGACGAACGTTCGCAACATAAAAACCGTGCCCGCGCCATGAGTGTGTTAGCGTCACGTATTCAGGCGGCAGAAGATGAAAAACGCCGCTTGGCGGAAGAATCTACCCGCCGCTCATTAGTGGGCAGTGGCGATCGCTCTGAACGTATCCGTACCTATAACTTCCCGCAGGGGCGTTTAACTGATCACCGGATTAACCTTACCATTTACCGCTTAAACGAGGTAATGGAAGGTGATCTGGATCAGGTACTAGAACCGTTAAAGCACGAGCATCAGGCCGACTTGTTAGCCGCATTGGCCGACGAGAACCGCTAAGTGCGGCAAAAAGTGCAGCAAAACGTGCAGCAGCAAACACTGGCTCAATGGCAGAAGCAGGCACAGCAACAACTGGCTGCTATTAGCCCGACGGCTGATATTGAAGCCCGCCTGTGTCTGTACCATGTGCTTAACGTTAGCAACAGCTATTTATACAGCTACCCCGAGCGTGAACTTAGCAGTGCCGAGCTGGCACAGTTAACAGAGCTGCTAAGTGCGCGCCTGTCGGGCCAGCCACTGGCCTATTTATTTGGCTATTGGCACTTTTTTGATTTACAGCTTGAAGTTGCCCCCAGCACCTTGATCCCGCGGCCCGATACCGAAATACTGGTAGAGCAAGCTTTAGCGCTGCCACTGCCAGCACAGGCAACAGTGCTGGATTTAGGCACCGGCACCGGCGCTATTGCACTGGCGCTTGCGCATAATAAACCGCAGTGGCAGTTAACGGCGGTAGACTACATTGCAAAAGCGGCTGCACTGGCTGAGCGTAACCGGGAAAAACTGCAGATAAAAAATTGCACCGTGCTGCAAAGTAACTGGTTTAGCGCACTTGGCAGCGCAAAGTTTGATCTGATTGTCAGCAACCCGCCGTATATTGACCCGCAAGACCCGCATTTAGCCACACTGCAATATGAGCCGGTTACCGCTCTGACTGCTGAGCAACAGGGGCTGGCTGATATCAGCCAGATAATACGCCAGGCGCCGCAATACCTGAACGCCAATGGCTGGCTTTATCTGGAGCATGGCTATGATCAGGCTGATGCAGTGCGGTTATTGCTACAACAAGCCGGTTTTACTCAGGTTGAGTCAAAGCGCGATTATGGCAATAACTGGCGTATCAGTGGTGGTTGTTTAGCGGGTTAAGCAGTTGTTTTTATCCATTTCCTTTGACCCTGCTCTGGATACAGCATATAACTAATTCAGCAATTACTCAGACTAAAGCAAGCTAAAGGAAAAGCGGATGAGCGATGATTTTTTATTTGCCGAAGAGCCAGAACCCACAGTCGCAGTGCTTAACGGTAGTTGGAAAGTACTGATTGTTGATGACGAGCCGGAAGTGCATGCTGTTACTAAACTGGCGTTGAGTGATTTTACCTTTCAAAGTAAAAACCTGACGTTTTTCAGTGCTTACTCTGGCAGTGAAGCCAGAGAGCTGATTAAACAACATCCCGACACCGCTATTATTTTGCTGGACGTAGTCATGGAAACTGACGACGCTGGCTTGCTGGTGGCGCGCTATACCCGTGAAGAGTTGCATAACGAGCATGTGCGTATTATTTTACGCACCGGTCAGCCGGGGCAGGCGCCAGAGCGGCAGGTTATTATTAACTACGATATTAACGACTATAAATCAAAAACCGAGCTTACCGCGCAAAAACTCTTTACCGTCATTATGTCCAGCCTGCGTTCCTACCGCGATATTATGTCACTGGAGCAAAGCCGTCAGGGGCTGGAAAAAATCATTAATGCGTCGGCCGACTTATTCTCATCGCATTCGATGGAGCAGTTTATTGACGGCGTATTGCAGCAACTGACATCTATTCTGGGCTGTAACGAAGACGCTTTGCTGGTCAGCTCATCGCTGGTAGCGGGTAATGTTGCCGGTGAAATAACCGATCCGCACAATCTGGTCGTGTTTGCCGGTCAGGGCGAGTTTGAAAGCAAAGAAGGTAAACCTGTGCAGGAAGTTTTGGCACCAGAGCTGATGGAAGCCTTTGACAAAGCCTTAAAATCACGCAGTATTGTTTACCGCGATAACTATCTGGTGGCTTACTGCACCAGTAAATTTACCCATGGTTCTTTGCTGTATATCTCAGGTTTGCCGGGCACCATTACCGAAAATCAGAAAAAGCTGATTGAGCTATTCTCACAAAATGTGCAGGTAGCCTATGAAAATGTGCAACTGCAGCATGAAATAGAAGACACCCAGCGCGAAATTGTGTACCGCTTAAGCGAAGCGGTAGAGCATCGCTCTGTTGAAACCGGTAACCATGTTAAACGGGTAGCCTTTATTTGTTATGATCTGGCCAAAGCTTATGGTTTACCGGAAGAAGAAGCCGAACGGCTGATGTTTGCCGCGCCATTGCATGACGTTGGCAAAGTGGGTATTCCGGACGGTATTTTAAATAAACCGGCTAAACTGCAGGGGCAGGAATGGGAAGTAATGAAAACCCATACCAGCATTGGTTATGACATATTAAAAGATTCCAAACGCAGTATTATTCAGGCCGGTGCAGTTATCGCACAGGATCACCATGAAAAATGGGATGGCACAGGTTACCCTGCCGGTAAAAAAGGCGAAGATATTCATATTTACGGCCGTATTGCGGCCCTGGCCGATGTTTATGATGCATTGCGGCACCGGCGCTGTTATAAATCTGCCTGGCCGCTGGAACGGGTAATGGCAACGATAGAAGCTGAAGCCGGTAAGCAATTTGACCCCGAACTGGTAGAAATATTTAAAAGCCGGGTCGACAAACTGGAAGCAATACTGCAAAAATACCCGGATAGCAACGAGTAACTGCAGCCAGCTTACGCTGGCTGTTTTATTAATAAAGGAAGGACAAGCATTATGTATATGGCTTATAAGCACTTTCACCTGTTAATGGTAGTGCTCAGTGTCAGTTTTCTGTTAGTGCGTTATGCCATGAGCCTAAAGCCAGCGGCAATGTTACAAACAAAATTTTTTAAAATAGCCCCGCATGTTATTGATACTCTGCTGCTGGTTAGTGCGGTGCTGTTAATGTTAACGCTGCAGCAGTACCCGTTTGTGCATGCCTGGCTGACAGAAAAGTTTCTTGCGGTGCTGGCTTATATTGCGCTTGGCGTAATGGCATTTAAAGGCCGTACTGCCGCTATCCGCTGGATTTGTTTTTTAGGGGCGCTGGGCTGGTTGGGCCTGGTACTGCGGGTAGCCATGACTAAACAGCCGGTGTTTTTAACTGCATTCTGATTTGATTACAACCAGCCTTGCGGTTGGTAACTTACTACGGAAAAACTATGACTGCGCAAATTATTCAGGTTGGCAGCACGCAAGTGGCTAACCATTTACCTTTCGTGTTGTTTGGCGGCATGAATGTGCTCGAATCACGTGATTTAGCCATGCGTATTGCCGAGCACTATGTGGAAGTTACCACTAAGCTGGGTATTCCTTACGTATTTAAAGCCTCGTTTGACAAGGCTAACCGCTCGTCGGTGCATTCTTACCGTGGCCCCGGCATGGAAGAGGGCTTAAAAATATTTGAAGAAATTAAGCGTACTTTTAATGTGCCATTAATTACCGATGTACATGAGCCGCACCAGGCCGCACCGGTAGCAGAAGTGGTAGATGTGATCCAATTACCGGCCTTTTTAGCGAGGCAAACCGATTTAGTGGTGGCAATGGCAAAAACCGGCGCGGTAATTAATGTAAAAAAACCGCAGTTTTTAGCCCCGCATGAAATGCGCCATATTATTACCAAGTTTAAAGAAGCCGGTAATGAGCAGGTGATTCTGTGTGAGCGCGGCAGCTGCTTTGGTTACAACAACCTGGTAGTTGATATGCTGGGTATGGACGAAATGAAAAACTATGGCCCGGTGATTTTTGATGCCACCCATGCCTTACAAAAACCCGGTGGCCGCGAAAGCTCGGCCGATGGCCGCCGTGCTCAGGCTGCACAGCTGGCACGCTCCGGTATGGCGTTGGGGCTGGCGGGTTTGTTTATCGAGGCGCACCCGGATCCAAATCAGGCTAAATGTGACGGCCCCTGTGCCTTGCCATTAGCCAAGCTGGAAGATTATTTACTGCAAATGAAAGCGGTAGATGATTTAGTCAAAAGCTTTGCGCCGCTGGATACAGCCGCAAATTAAACAAAGGGCGGGGCAGCGATTGGCTGCTGTCCCGTTTGCCAGATTAGTTAGCGGCTGATGCAGCAACGTCCTGAATAGTTACGCGGCCCTTAATGCGGTCTTCATATCGCTGCAACATAGCGGTGACTTTAACTGCCTGGTTAGCACGGGCAAAGTCCATTAGCCGCTGGCCGTTACATACCACTTTTTCTACCGCCGCCTGTTTACTGATATGGTAAGCTTTTAGCGTGCTATGTAAACCTAAGCGATCATCAGCTGCAGTTTCACTGCACACCTGAACTAAAGCGTTATGTAAATAGCTGCCTTTGACATAGTTGTCGGCGCTTGCCGGCATTGCCACACCGGCACCTGCCAACGATATTGCGAATAAAAGTGCTGTTTTCATGGTGCTATCCTCAGTTGTTTAACATATGGCGTTTGCCATAGTCTTATTGTGGCAATATTGCACCGGGTTGCCGCAGTATTGGGGTAAGAGGTGGCGCCGTTGTTATCAAGTGATAAGCCGGCGCCTGGCAGGGACAAGCGGTGAGGTTAATGCTGTGGCAGAGCGCTGAGTTGGCCGGCCCAGTTCAGTTTGTAGCGGCGCGAAGCATTCACCTTTTTACCGTTGCTAAGCAGAAATTCGTAGTCATTATTATGCGGTTGCAGCTTGTGAACATGATGCAGATTAAGCAAAGTTGAGCGATGCACCTGTACAAACTGTTTTGGCAAACGTTGCAGTAACTCTTTCATGGTTTCCCGTATGACCAGGATGTCGTTTAAGGTATGGATACATAAATAGTTGCCGGCGGCTTCAATCAGCATAATGTCAATATCGTCCAGCAACAGGGTAGAGGCGCCGGTTTTAAACGTCAGCTTGTTAACCTGTGCCGGGGCTGTGTGCAGCGTTAGTTTGTCCAGTGCCGTACGGGCATCCAGCAGCGATTGTGCCAGGCGCTGGCGTGACACCGGTTTTAGCAGGTAATCAAAGGCAAAGTGCTCAAATGCCGAAAAGGCAAATTGCTCATAGGCCGTAACCAGAATAAACAACGGCCTGGTCATGGCAGAGCCTTTAGCAAGCTGTTGCAAAATGTCGATACCTTTAATGCCCGGCATCTGAATATCCAGAAATACCAGGTCGACATCCGGCGCGGTCTGCAAAAACTGTAAGGTGTCATCGCCGTTATCAAAGCAGTCAATAATTTCAAGATTAGAATATAACGCCAGCTTGGCTTTTAAGTTACTGATAGCCAGGGGTTCGTCATCAGCAATAATGACTTTAAGTGCGGCTGTCATGCAGCGCCTCCGTTGCTATGCGCAGCCGGCTGTGAAATCCGCTGGCGCTGTGGCTTAGGGTTAAAGCGGCTGCAGTACCAAACAACAACTGCAGCCGCTCAGCAAGATTAATTAAGTTTAGTGGTTGTTGCGCTTCAGGCCAGCCAGCCGTGGCATCAGCCCCTTGTTGTGCCAGGGTAATGTGTAAATAGTCATCCTGCAGTTGCAGGCTGATCTGCAGGCAGATATTACCTGCCTGCTCCGCTACGCTGTATTGAATGGCATTTTCGGCCAACGGCTGCAGCAGCAAGGGCGGGAAACGTAAAGCGGGCAGCTGTTGAGGCAGTTGCCAACACAGTTGCAAACGTGCACCAAAACGTACCTGTTGTATCGCCATATAAGCGGACAGTGCATCCAGCTCTTGCTGAAGCGGGATAAACTCATCCTGCTGGTTTTTCAGTGAATGGCGCAAATAAGTGGATAAATGCTGGATCAGCTGCTCTGCCGCCTGGCCGCTGCGCTGTACTATCAGTGCGTTTAGCGCATTGAGCGTATTAAACATAAAGTGCGGATTAAGCTGATAACGCAGTACTTTTAATCTGGCCTGCCGCGCTTGCTTTGCCAGCTGTTGTTGTTGCAGCACGCCTGCGTAATGCAGCTGATTGGTTTTAATCAGCATAAAAACTGCCAGCCAACCGGCCAGCGGCAGCAGTACCAGTGAGAAAGCGGAAAAATATTTCAGCACTGAGCTGACGTTGTACATCATATCGCTAGCGTATTGCATTACCAGGTACTGTCGCAGTATTACCAGTAACAACCACAGCGGCAACAACACCAGTAGCAGACGTTTGAGCTGCTGCAAGAATGGCCGCTGCTGTAGTAACTCGTGGTGGCCCAGTACGCCGGTGCACAAAATATTGATTAATGTCACCAGGCTGTAGATCGCTAAGTATGGCCAGGTGGCTTCGTTTTGCAGCGGTACCAGCACCACCAGGTGGGCATATTTCACCAACAGGTAACTTAACCAGTACAGCAGGTGCCAGAACCAAAAATTAGCCAGCCGATGCCGCCCACCGGCTAAGATCATGCTGTTTGCCATGGTAAGCTGATATCCACTTTAAAGCCCTGTGGGCTGGCGCCTATATCTAACCTGGCGCTGTCGCCAAAGTGTTGCAGTAAGCGGTTGCGGATATTATTCAGACCCACTCCGGCGCCACTGTTGTCGGCTGCCAGTTGTGAGCCGGGGCCATCATCGCTGATACTCAAATGTAAGCTGTTGTGCTCGCGCGCGCCGCCTATGGTAATAGTTGCGCCTTGTTTGCGGGTAGCAACAGCGTACTTAATAGCATTCTCTACCAGAGGTTGTAGTAATAGTGGCGGAATCCGCTGGCATTTAAGTGAGTCATCAATCTGCCAGTTAACCTTTAGTTTGTCACCAAAGCGCGTTTTTTGCAGTTGCAGATAAGCATTAATTGCCGCCAGCTCATCGGCCAGTTGCACCAGGCTGTCGGGCGATTTACTCAGCGAATAGCGTAAAAAGGTCGCCAATTGCTCAGACATGGTTTCTGCGTCGTCATAGCGCTGGGCTTCCAGTAGGGCACAAACGGAATTAAGTGCATTAAAGGTAAAATGCGGGTTGAGCTGATGGCTTAGCGCCTGCAATTCCAGTTGCTGAATTTTTTGGCTTAATGCGCTGGTTTGCGCCAGTCGCTGTAACTGCTGCTGGTACAGCAGTACGGTAAGGTAACAGGCAGTCCAGACAAAAAATGCCAGTACAGAGGTATCCAAATTACCAACAAGCTTGCGGATATCGGCAATCTCTCTGTCCCATAACAACATCCATAGCGCATTTTCTGCCGGAATATACAGCGCGGCAACCACCGCCACGCCGGACAGCAATTGCCAGTTACTGAATACCTGCTGCACTAAACGCTGATAGGTCCAAACTACCAGCGCCGCTGTTAATAGCATTGCAACCACGTCGCCGGCCAGCATCATCGGCAGATGGCGCCAGTCAAATGGCTTGTTGTACAAGACCGCAGCATGCCAGGAGCTGAGTAAGCCCAGTATTAAAATGGCTGACCAGTAGTAAAGATTAAAGCGTAGTAATTTCCCCAGACTGAAAAACGGCATATCCGGCCCCACCGGTTAAACTGTTCCTGAGTATAAATGACGCGGCGGCTTTTGCCGACAGCGCAGGATAACCGGATGAAAATCCGGGGTAAAGCTGGCTGAAATCTTCATAAAACTGCCATTTTTGTCTGGCGGCCATCAGGTATGCTGTCATATAACTTTCACTAACGGAGTGAGCTGTTGGTTGATACTGATACCATGCTGCCCGAGCTGGCTCAGCTGCAACAGTTAATTGACACGGCCCCGCCAGAATTACAGGTTGAATTGCTCGCCCGCATACCGCATATGGCAGAGCGTTTGCCGTTATATGGCCTGGCACTTGGCAACCGCAGTGCATCTGCCCCGGCAGTCGTGCTGGTAGGGGGCATTCATGGCCTGGAGCGTATCGGTACCCAGGTGGTGCTGGCTTATTTGCAAACCTTACTTAACCGCTTGCCCTGGGATCTTTGCCTGCAACATACGCTGGCGCATTGCTGTATTTATTTTATCCCACTGGTTAACCCGGCCGGCATGGCCAATGGCTGGCGGGCTAATGGCAATAGCGTTGATTTAATGCGTAATGCCCCGGTGGAATGTACCGAAGGGGCGGCCTGGCTGGTTGGTGGTCAGCGTATCAGCCGCACCATTCCCTGGCATCGTGGCCGTAGCGATAAAATGGAAGCAGAAAGTCAGGCCGTAACCGATTTTATTCAGCGCGAGCTGTTTAACCGGCCGTTTTCACTGGTACTGGATTGTCACTCCGGCTTCGGCACTACTGACCGCTTATGGTTTCCTTATGCGAAAAGCCGCCGTGAGCCTATAGCGCATCTGGCTGAAATGTACCGGCTGCGTGAATTGTTATTTCAAACTTACCCGCACCAGAATTATATTTTTGAGCCGCAGTCGCAGCATTACCTGTGCCATGGTGATTTATGGGATTACCTGTACGATTTATCGCTGGCGCACAACACCACTATGTTGCCGTTAACACTGGAAATGGGCTCGTGGAACTGGGTGCGGAAAAACCCGTTTCAGCTGTTATCCAGCCTGGGCATGTTTCATCCGGTAAAGCCGCACCGGGTAAGGCGGGTGCTGCGCAGCCACCTTATTCTGATTAATTTTCTTATTAACAGCACCATGTCATATCAAAACTGGTTGCCGCAGGTTAACCGCCCGCAGTTACAGGCACAGGCCAGAGCCATATGGTATTAGCCGATGATGCCACACCAGTACTGCTGATCCGTGGCCTTACCCGCGAGCAGCGGCACTGGGGCGAATTTAAACCCCTGCTGAGTGCTGCTTTGCCAAACCCGGTGCTGAGCTTTGACTTTGCCGGTACTGGCCAGCTGTATCAGCAGCGCTCGCCTGGCAGCATAAGTAGTTTGCGCCAGTCGGTGCGCCAGCAATGGCAGCAGGCGCCACAGTACAACGGCAGGGTGCATTTGCTGGCTATTTCACTGGGCGCTATGCTGGCGGCCGACTGGGCGGCGCAGTATCCGCATGAAGTGGCCTCGGTCACGCTGATTAACAGCAGTGCCAAGCCGTTGTCGCCGTTTTACCGCCGTTTGTGCTGGCGTAATTACCCGGCTATTTTACGCAGTGCCGTGGTGGGGGCTGCACAGCGCGAACAAATAATTTTGCAGTTAACCAGCGCCAGGCCCGCAGAACATACCGACATCGTTGCCAGTTGGCAGTTATGGCAGCAGCAAAGGCCGGTAAGTAAAAGCAATGCACTGCGCCAGTTATGGGCGGCCAGCCGCTTTGTGGTAACGCCGGCGCCGCAGTGTCCCACTGTGTTATTTAGCAGCCTCGGCGATACGCTGGTGAGCCCGCAGTGCTCAGCCGATTTAGCCCGTTACTGGCAGGTAGCGCATATTCAGCACCCCTGGGCCGGGCACGATTTAGCGCTGGATGACGCACCGTGGCTGGTAGCGCAATACCAGCAGCAGCTTGCCGCTATCAGGCAGGCTGGGCGCTAAACTGGGCTACAGTAAAGGGGTTGCTGTTAAGCTGATTTAAGTCAAATTCACTGAGGCAGCGTAGTTTCAGCTCGGCCAGGTCAAACTTTTCCAGGTGCCAGTCGTGCACAGCAGGTAAGGCTATTACTTGCATCCCGGCCGCCTTGGCTGCACTTAGCCCGGTGTAAGAGTCTTCAAATACCAGGCAATGCTGTGGCGCTACGCCAAGGTTTTCTGCTGCCAGCAAATAAATATCCGGCGCCGGTTTGCCTTGCTGTACCATCTCTACCGAGCAGTGGGTATTAAAGTAATGGCGGATCTGCAGTTTTTCTAAGGTGGTATCCATTAAAAAACCGGGTGAGTTAGTCGCAAGGCCAGTAGGTATTGCCGCTTGCTTTAGCCGGTTTAGTAACGGCAGCAAGCCTTTTTTCGCTACGCCGCGCAGCTTTATCTGCGTGGCAACATGTTGCAATACAGCCTGCTCGGCTTCATCCAGTGACATAGACGACCATGGCGACTGCTGATACCAGTGCGCAGTAACGGCTTTGGTGGTCATGCCTACGGTTTGCTGCTGGCGCTGCGGGCAAATCGTTACGCCAAGGCTGCCAAATACCTCAAGCTCAGCCTGATGCCACATAGGCTCTGAATCAATCAGTACGCCGTCCATATCAAAAATAACTGCCTGGATCATAATATTCCTGCTGTTGTCTCTGCTGTGTTACAAGGCAAAACTCAGATGAGGTTTACCGGCAATATACGCACAGCGAAAGGTATCAAAGTAGTGTTGCAATGCTGTGGCAGCGCTATTATCGTTCGCCAGCTTCAGTACTTCAATGGCAATTCCCATTCACCCCAATCACTTGGTTTAACCCTGATGTTAACCCAGGCGCATTTGCAGCTTATCGCCGCCAATTTCAATAATATCGCCGGCGTTAATTTGCCGGCGTTTGCGGGTTTCTACTTCGCCATTCACTTTTACCAAACCGCTGTCTATGGCTGCTTTTGCTTCGCCGCCACTGCTAAGCAGGCCCTCAAATTTGAGTATTTTATACAGCTCTACCGCGGGTTTGCTCAGTATTACATCACGCATGTCAGATCCTTAGCAGACTACTCTGCTGATTCAGTAAAATTAAGGTGGGGTTTGCCGACAATGTAAGCGCGGCGAAATACGGCAAAGTATTCGGCTAACGCTACTGCGGCGGCGGTGTCATTCGCCAGTTTTAATACTTCTATAGCGACCTCGGCAGTGCACAGCTGATGCAAATGCGCTGCTTCGCGCAGCTGATAGCTTGAGCCCTGCTGTGGCTGAATACCCAGCACTGGCAAGTTAGCTAAATAGGGGCTTTTAAACATCTTCTTCGCTTCGCGCCATGTGCCGTCCAGCATAATAAACAGCGGTATCTTACCGTTTTGCACGGCGCTAAGTTCCAGCGGGCTGTTGATACAACGCTCAGCTTCAGCGTATTGCTGCGGAAATACCACTATCGGTGCATAACACGCATCGGCCAGCAGTGCCAGCATGGCTGCGTCGGGCCGGGTTCGGTCCCAGATAAAGGCATGATTATCGGCGATAACATCGGCAATAATGCGGCCGGTATTGCTCGGTTTGTAACACTCGCCGGTGTACATAATAAAACAAAAGGCGCTGTTACTGCTGACGCCGGGTTTACTGGCACAGATGCACTCAGCTTGTGGCAGCAGGCATTGCTCACAGCGTTTAACCTTGCTGCCGCGGGCGTTAAACACCCGGGTGGCTTTTGCCAGTTCCTGTGTGCGTAAACGCAGTACTGAATTTGTATGTGACATCTTGCTTCTGCTAACAACCGGGCGTTAAGGGGCGGCTATTGTAGCCGCTTTTATACCCGTCGTCTTTCAAAATGCACGGGTGTTGGCTGCTGCCGTTTACCCCAATCACTTAGTACAGCTAAGCTCATGGGGATTCACGGCCTTGCCGCCTACGTGCATGTCGAAATCCATTGGGTATGCTACACTGCGCGCTGATTTTTCTGCCGGAATACACAGTGTCGATAGCCCGCCAAGCCTCTGAAATTACCCTGCCTGCTGTCAATAACGGCTGGCATACTGTGCTGCAGTTTCTTTGCAGCCAGTTTCCGTTTATCAGCGAGGCTATCTGGCGTCAGCGTATTGCTGCGGGCAAAGTGCATTGGTTTAACGGCGCGGTTATTAGTGCAGATACGCCTTTTATGCCAAGCAAACGGCTGTGTTATTACCGTGAAGTAACGGCTGAGCCGGCTATCCCGTTTGCCCATGAAATTCTGTACCGGGACCAGCATATTATCGTCGCCGATAAGCCGCATTTTTTGCCGGTAACGCCAGGCGGTGACTATGTTAATGAGTGCTTACTGGCGCGCTTACAGCGCGACACCGGCTTAAGCGACATTGCACCGCTGCACCGGCTGGATCGTGATACCGCCGGCCTGGTACTGTTTTCTGTTAATGCCCAAAGCCGGCCGGCTTATTACCAGCTGTTTAGCGCGGGCACTATCCATAAGCAATATCAGGCAGTGGCGCGGTTAACACCGCAGGCTGCCACAGCTGCGTTACCACAGCAGTGGCATATTGCAAACCGGATTGAGAAAAGCACACCGCGCTTTATCAACGCCATAGTGGCCGGTGAGGTAAATGCGCAATCAACTATCAGCCTGGTGGCGAAAAGCGGTGAATTCGGGCTGTTTGAGCTGACACCACACAGCGGTAAAACCCATCAGCTGCGCCTGCATATGCTTAGCCTGGGCATGCCGATTTTGCATGATACTTACTACCCCAAGCTGCAACCGAAGCAGGCACCGCAGTTTGATAAGCCGCTGCAATTGCTGGCAAAACAGTTAAGTTTTACTGATCCGCTAACGCAAGAACAGCAGCAGTTCAGCAGTAAACAGCAGCTGTCGGCCTGGCCGGGTTAAGCTTTCGCATACTGCTGTAACAGCTTATCCAGCTGATTAGCAAAGGCCTGGCGATCGCTTTGGTTTAGCGGTGGCGGGCCGCCGGTATGCACACCGCTGCCACGCAGGGTGTCCATAAAATCACGCATCGTCAGCTTTTGTTTAATGGTGTCGTTGCTGTACAGCTCGCCGCGCGGGTTCAGCGCATGGCCGCCTTTGGCCAGCACGTCGGCAGCCAGCGGAATATCTGCGGTGATCACCAAATCGCCGGCTTCGCAGCGGCGCACTATTTCGTTGTCGGCTTCATCAAAGCCGCTGGATACCGTAATAGCTGAGATAAACTTTGAAGGCGGTACGCGGATGGGTTGATTCGCTACCAGCAATGTTGCTATCTGTTTGCGCTCAGCGGCGCGAAAGATAATATCTTTAATCACCACCGGGCAGGCGTCGGCGTCGACGTAAATTTTCATTGTTAAGCGGGCTCGTCGTTGTAAAAATGATAAAAGCGCATGCTGTCGGGGTAGGGGAAAATATCTTCTACCACGCCATTGCGGATATTTTGCTGTTTTTGCCGCCAATAGGCTGCGTCTAATAACTGCGGGTGTTTGCTAAACAGCAATTCGCGGATTTGCGGCTGCGGCGTCACAAAGGTGGCCATCTGCTCGGGGAATACATCACCCGGTGCGGCGCATACTGTGCCTTCAGCAAACAGGGCGTCTTCGTAGTTATCGGTTTTCGGAAAGCTTCTGAAATTAACATCCAGCATATATTGCACTTCGTCGTAGTCGTAAAACACCACGCGTTTGTGTCGCGTTACACCAAAGTTTTTCAGCAGCATATCACCGGGGAAAATATTGGCGGCCAGCATCTGTTTAATCGCCTGGCCGTAGTCGTCCATAATATGGCTCTTCTCTTCCAACGAGGCGGTTTCCAGATAAATGTTCAGCGGGATCATCCGCCGCTCTATATACAGGTGTTTAATCACCACCAGCTCGTCTTCAAAGCTGAGCGAGTCACCAATAACCTGCTGCAATTCTTCTAATAACTCAGCTGAGAAGCGGCTTTTTGGCAAGGCCACGTAGGAGTATTCCAGTGTATCGGCCATGCGGCCAACCCGGTCATGTTTTTTTACCAGTAAGTAGCGTGCTTTCACCGTGTCGCGGCCAAATTCTTTACTGGGGGCAAACTTGTCGCGGATCACTTTAAACACATAAGGGAAAGAGGGCAGGGTAAACACCATCATCACCATACCGCGGATACCGGGTGCGGCAACGAATTGATCATTGCTGTTGTCCAGATGGCTTAACAGCTCGCGGTAAAATTCGGTTTTGCCTTGTTTGTGCAAGCCGATGCTGGCATACAGCTCGGCCAGGGTTTTATGCGGCAGTAACTCGCGTAAAAAATGTACCAATGCCGATGGCACCTGGGTAGCCACCATAAAATAAGCGCGTGAGAAGCCGAAAATAATCGTCATCTGCTTGGCGTCTGTTACCAGGGTATCGATATACAAACCGGCGCCTTCGCGGTGCAGCAGCGGAATAATAAACGGTTGCTGGCCATCCGGTGTTACCGCTCGTCCGACAATATAAGCGGCTTTATTGCGGTAAAATAC
This sequence comes from Gammaproteobacteria bacterium HGW-Gammaproteobacteria-15, assembly GCA_002840125.1. GTDB lineage: Bacteria > Pseudomonadota > Gammaproteobacteria > Enterobacterales > Alteromonadaceae > Alishewanella. The sequence goes on along the minus strand of PGZF01000001.1, from coordinate 1,128,746 downwards.
CGACCTTAAAATATCAAAGCGAATTTGGTACACCGGATGGCGGCCATGGCTGGACTGCGCCATAAAGCTTTTTACAATCAGGCGGATATCGCGGTCGAGGTTAATAAAGGGTGTAATAAAACCAAAGCCGGAGACAATATTGCGGATAGTTTGCTTTAAGCCATCCTGAGCCGGAAAGTAGCTGTCGTATACCGACGCCACCGGCGCCGGTAAGTGCTGTTTGCTTAGCGTCGACTCAACAAAAATATTCTTATTGTGAAAGTACTTGCGCTCAAATAGCTGGCAAAACACCGAGTTATAAAAGGTTTCAGCCAGCTCGGCCTGAGGGTGAAACGCCAGAAACTCCATATAGTGCTGCTTTACCTGTTGCCACAGTGTTTCGTTTAAGCACTGGGTTGGCAGTTCGGTAGCCAGATGGGCAATAGCTTCGGTAACGCGCTGATCATAAAACGAAATGCGGTCTGAACTGTCCTGCTGAAAGGCGCGCCAGTCGGCCAGCTCAAAACGTTGTTTGGCTTTGGCGGTAATAGCCTGAAATAAGCTGAAGTGGCGGCGAAAGCCTTTTAAGATAATTTCAGCAATTTGTTTCGCCTGACTCATATAGCGGCCTGCGGTTAAGGAGATGGCTATTGCCTGATTAGCGTACTCTAATCAGGAAAGCACATAATTACCAGTAAGCATGCCGGTAACAACGTTACCGGCATGCTATACACGGCTTATTCCGGCTGGCTCAGGCTGGTGTCAGCGGCTGCCTGGGGCTGTACACTGTCGCCGTAGTCAAATACTACTGCCAGCACTAATACCACTGAGGCTGCCAGCATCAGCTTTAACAGCAGTGGCAGGCAAAAGCGGAACCAGTGGCCGTAAGGAATACCGGCAATACCGATAATGCCCATTAACACCGCATTGGTGGGGATAATCATATTAGAGAAGCCATCACCAAATTGATATGCCAGCACGGCAACCTGGCGCGGAATGTCGAGTAAATCGCTCAGCGGCACCATTAACGGCATAGTGACATAAGCCTGGCCACTACCGGAGGGAATAAAGAAATTCAGCAGGGTTTGAATAACCAGCATACCGACAGCGGCTGCTTCTGCGCCGACATAAGATAATGGCAGCGACATGCCATGCACCAGCGAATGCAAAATCTGGCCATCTTCCATTATCAGTGAAATACCGCGCGCCACACCAATTAACATGGCAGTGGTGGTTAGCTCCATGGCACCGTCGATAAACTTTTGTGCGGCCGTGTCGGCAGAAATACGGCCAACTACGGCAGTAAACAGGCCCCAGGCAACAAAGCAGGCGCTTAGCTCGTATAAGTACCAGCCATGCACCCGGATACCATAAGCTACCACGGCAATGGTGCCAACAAAGCTGGCTAAGATCAGTTTATGGTTCAGCGCCAGTTGCGGGTAAGTGGCGGTTTGTTTGTCGCCCAGCGGGCAGGGTAAATCGGCTACCATCGAGTTGGCCGGATCGGCCAGTACCTTTTTCGCATAGCTCCAGACATGGTGAAAGCCAATCAGCACAAAGGGAATAAAAATGGCCAACCGCAGTTCAATGCCCGACAGCACCGGCACTTCGGCAATTTGCTGGGCAATAATTACCGTAAAAGGGTTAATAGCCGATACGCCATAGCCAATACCGTAACCGGCGACTGTCATACCTACGGCTGTCATTGCATCCAGCCGCATGGCTTTACACAGCGCAACTAAAATCAGCACAAAGGGAATATACTCACCGGCGGTGCCGATAGCGCTGGACGCCATGGCAAAGCAAAACACCACCATAAAGATCAGCATATGCGGTTTTTCGCCAAACCGGGTCAGCAGGCGGCCGATCAGTGCATCTACCGTGCCGGTAGCGCGGGCGATAGATAATACGCCACCTAAAATCATCACAAAGAAAATCACATCCTGGGCGCTGGCAAAAGCGCGTGGTATGGCTGTTAACAATTGCCACGGGCTTAAGTATTGTCGTTCTTCTACTAAAGCAAAGGTGCCGGGCACCACTGCAGAGCGGCCATTGGCCAGGGTTTGGGTTTCAAAAAAGCCTTGCGGTACTATCCAGGTAGCGATCATCGCCAGCACCATCATGCCAAACAGCAAAGTAAGGGTGTGTGGTACCCGTAAAAATTTAGCCATAGGAGAAAAAGCCCTGTATCGAATCGTTATTATGTACTGCTGAGCAGTCGTTATTTCGGCGCGACAGTCTACCTCAGGGCGGCGTACAGAACAAATCAGCGGCTACAATGGCTCTGTTGTGTTAGGTAAGGCATGTTGCCGGCACTGTAATATGGCGGTATTTAACGCAGGTAGATATTGGCTGGCAAAGGCCGGCGACAGATAAAAACCGGTGCCGCGGCTGTGATGCCTTTTCAGCAGTAACTGGTGTTGCTCTATGCTGGGTTGTACGCTGGCAATTAAAGAAAAAGGCAGGGATACGGCGTTTACCCGGTGGTTTAGCAGCAGGGGGATCAGCTCATTGTAATCAGACACCGGATAAATATTATTGTAGCCCTGACGGGCCAGGTGGTCCTGCTGCGGTGAGCCGCGCTTAACCGCGATAGATAACTGCTTATCGTCTAAATTAAGGCTGTTGCCTTTAAATAAAAAATAATCATGATCTATTTTTACGTAGCTGCTTGGTTGCAAATATGCACTGCGCTGTTCAGTAAAACCCATTGAAAAGCCAATATCCAGTTCGTTTTCTGCCAGCATTTTCAATAAGCGGTTAGTTGGCATGGCCTGCCACTGAATATCAATATTCAATTGCTGTTCAATGCAGTCGGTTACTTCTTTATAGCCAAATTCATGCTCTGGCACAATTTTATTGTTTTGCAATTGCAGTACAGGGAAAGATTCAACAGTGCCACCCCGAATAATTATGGGCTCTGTCGTAGCAGGCAGAGTGCTGAGTATAACCAACAAAATAAACATTGATTAGTCCTTTAATGTTTTAGGTACAAAACAATAGTATTTCGGAATTTGTGGTTTTTGTCAGCTATTTATATTCATAAATACTTATTTAGCATTACACTCTTATTACCAGAGTGTCAGCCAGCTTGTCCTGAATGGCCTGACGGTTTGGGTCCCAGTATACTTGCAAAAAACCCAGCAAGCCGGTGGCGATACCGGCACTGTAACCACCCTGGCGGCCAAAAGCGCCCCATAGGGAGATCGGGTTGTTGTCCAGTTGCACTACGCGAATACCACATAATTTTTTGCCAATAGTCTGGCCATTATTCCAGGCAACAAACAGCGTAAAATAGCCGATAGCCCAACCAAAACCGATACCTAAATCGGCCAGAATACCCTGCACCCATTTCAGTATACTGTGATCAGACTTTTGCAAACGTTGCCACAGTGATGCTCTGGTTATTGATGTGGCGGGCTCTGGCTCGGTTGTTGTACCTTGTACTGTCTCGCTCATTTGTTCTACCGTAGCGCCAACTTTGAGGCTGGTGATCGCTTCTGTCATCACTGAGGCTTTTTCGCTGGCAGATAACTGGCTTATGTCCAGCAAGTCGCTAAGCATTTCTTCCCGCTCGGGAATGCTTAGCTGGGTTTTTTGCAGTTGTTGCACCACCGCCTGCAACTGTTTTTGGGCACAGGCTGCATCGCAGTCGGCCTGACTTAAGCGCAAAGCATTTGCCGACACGGCGGTGCTGTCAGTAACACGTTTAATCGCAGTGTCAGAGGGCAGCGACGATGTCCAGTTATGGCTGGTAAACAGCACCAGTGCCGTACAGGCCAGAATGGCCACCTGGCCGGTTTTACCTGCCTGCCAGCGTGACCACGCCAGGTAAGTCAGCATGGGTATTACAAAAATCAGGCTGCCGGAGGTAAGGGCAGCGATGAAAAAACCGTCAATCAGTATCGCCACACCACGGCGCGCAGGCCTGGCTAATTGTTTGCCAATTAACTCCGGTGCTACAGCAAATACATGCGGCGTAACCACACGGCGTACCTGGCGCTCTGTAAGCTGTTTACCGCAGCTATCAACAAAGGTGTCGGGTGCCACTTCAGAAATTGCGGCGTTGTCGGCAGGTGGTAGTGTGCTCATGGCTTATCGGGCTCTAACTGGCTGAATTAAAATTACTTTAAACAGAGCGCGCAGCTAATGCAATGTACAAAACATAACTTTGGCCACACAGGCTGTAGACATTTTTAATTTAGCTAAGCAAAATACTTATTAAATCAAATACATGTTATTCGCTATATTCAGCATTAGAACCGCGGTTAATTGCTTTAACGCCGCCATCGTCGCGCAAACTGTAGTTAGCCGTTACGTCGGTTAAACCACGCTCAAAACGGTGGTCCAGCAGGGAAATTTCATAGCAGCCTTTTGTTCTGGCTATAAAACACTAATACTACGCCGCTAAACCGGCTTTGTATCAATTGAGCTGCACATTTCTGTGCTGGCAGGGGGAGTTAAGCAGATGCCACTACGTATTTTACTGGCCAGCGATATATTTGGCCGTTGTGCCGGGCTTAACCGGCTGGTGCAAGATTTAGCCGCCACTGCAACTGTGCAGATACAGCTTGTCGACCCCTATCAGGGCGAGGCACAACACTTTGCCGCTGAGCAACAGGCTTATGCCGCCTACAGTACGCAGTGCGGCCATGATATGTATGCCGGGCTGGTTGCGCAGGTACTGCAGGCGGCCCCACAGCCATTTGATCTTGTTATTGGTTTTAGCGCTGGTGCCGGTGCATTATGGCGCGCTTTAGCACAGCTGCATGCTGACAAAGTTAAACAGGCCGTACTATTTTATCCCGGGCAAATTCACCGGCATCTTGCTGTTGCACCACAAGTGCCAACGCAGATAATCTTTGGCGATAGCGAGCCGCATTTTGCTGTTGCCGACATCTGCGCGCAGCTGCAGCAACAACCGGCAGTAAGTGCCGTTAGCGCACCGTTTGCCCATGGTTTTATGAGCCCGGCATCACAAGCCTTTAACGAGGCTGCTTACCGGCAGTATCTGGCAGTGTTAACCCGGCTAGCGGTTGGGCGTACTTAGTTAACAACATTATTAAACAAAACATCAGGTAGTATGGAAAACTCGAATAAACACAAGAAGAAAACCGCAGGCTTTTACTGGTTGCTAACCCTGTTTACCGGCGCAGCATGGGTGGGTTGCGCCCTGATTTTTGCCGATCTTTGCCTGAGTTTTGGTGGCGGCAATAATAGTGGTTGTGGCAGCAGTTTTAATTATCCTGACGTTATAAAAGCCATGGCTATTATCGGCGTGATGCTATTAATTCCTGTTTTTTGCGTGATAGGAATGGTGGCATTAGTCGTAACATTTTTCCGGCGAAATTGAACCCCATTTCGCCTGGCTGAATGGTGTTATTCCAGCGCAGCCAGCCGGGCCTTTAGCTGCTCGTTACGCTGTTTCTCTTTTTCCAGCATCTTTTTCAGCTGCAGTATTTTGGCTGCGGCTTCGTCGTCTTGTAATGCTTTAAGCCGTGGCTCGCCGTTTTGCGGGTCGATGATTCTTTTTGCTCTGGCATTGCAGGTTGGGCATTGATGAATATCAGACATAATAAACTCCTGACTGGTTTTTGCTATATTGGTTGATATAATCAACTTAATTGTTGGGTTTTTAGTTGATAATATCAACTTGTTGCTGGTGTTTAAGGTAGTGTTATGGATGAAAAGCAGGATTTACTCGACCAACTGCAACAGCTTACTGCTGAATTGCGCGGCCAGTTTTTTCAGCAACTTGCCCCTGCGTTGCCAGGGTTAACAGCAATGCATAGCCGGCTGTTGCTAATGTTGGCTGCAAAACCAGGCAGCACAGCACAGCAGCTAACAGAATTATTAAGGCGGGACAAAGCGCAAATTACCCGGTTGTTAAATGACTTACAGCAAGCCGCATTGTTGCAGCGGCAGGCAGACCCAGTCGATGGCAGGCGGCAGTTAGTGGTATTGTCGCAACAAGGCGAGCAGCTGGCCGCGCAGTTAAAAGCAAAAAAACGCCAGATAGCCGGCAAAATGCTGGTCGGATTAACTGCCGGGCAGCAACAGCAGTTAACGCAGCTGCTGGCGCAAATGTATCAGAATTTAGCAAACAGCTAAGCTATAACAGCAGCTCAAACGCAGGGTTATTCTTCAACGTTATGGCGTTACAGGAACTGCTTCCAGTAGCGCTACGATAGTGCGGTTGTTGTTTAGCCTGGCTAAATCAAGCAGGTAACCTTTTTCCAGCACTTGCATACTTTGGTTTGCCAGCAGTTCTTTTACCCGCTGTTCTTCATTATTAATGATGGCGGTTTTCAGTGCCGCATAATGCATAAAACTACGTGACTCTTCTTCAGGTTGCTCAGTTTGCTCAGATGTCATTAATCAGGCTCCATTGTGTTTAAAGCGGCCCGTTTTAACGTTATTAAAACAGGCCTTATTAGTTACCCCAAAAGCTAATTAGCTCAGCTTAATTAACTACCTTCAAACGAGGTAATATCCAGGGTAATATCACAGGTTAATAACCTGGATATCGGGCAGGTTAATTTGGCCTCTACCGCTGCTTTTTCAAAATCTGCACCGCTGATGCCCGGCACTTTGGCATCTAACCAGATTTCAGATTTTGAGATAGTAAAACCATCCCCCTCTTTTACCAGCGTAATGGCTACTTTTGTGGCCAGGCTGCCTTTGCTAAAACCGAGCTTTGCCAGGCCAAAAGACAGTGCCATCGTAAAACACGATGCATGCGCAGCAGCGATTTGCTCTTCCGGGTTGGTACCTGCTTTGTCTTCAAACCGGGTATTAAAGCCGTAAGGCTGATCCTTTAACGCGCCCGATTGCATAGAAACATGCCCTTTACCGTCTTTGCCAAGACCTTCATATTTTGCAGTAGCCCATTTGATAATAGCCATGTGGTGCTCCTTAGTTGGTAAGTGGTGTTGTCGACAACGCGAATGGTATCCGCGCGGTTAAGCTAGCCGTACAGCAGCAAGAGCTGTTCCACACCGGCAAGAGCACGCCAGCAGGGCGTTTTAGCGAAAACGCCCTTCGCCCGGCCCGGTAAGGTATCCACGCTAGGGGGTAATAATTGTAAAACTTGCAGGGTTTTGTGTAGCTACATAAATTGCTGCAACATAAAAATGCTTGATTTACATTCAGCCAGCGCCATAGACTGAGCCAATATTGCAACTTGCGGGATCTAACCAGCACAACCCGCGGGTTTTGATCCTTTGAATAATATGGTTAGCAGAGCCAGGGAGAGTTATGTGACACCGGAAAATTTAGAAGCTGGACGCGAGTATTTTCTTGGCTGGGGCACATTGATGTTAATTAACTCGGTTTTAGCTCAAAGCAAGAATCGCAGCGGGCTAGCGAGGTTTTTTATTTCGCTATTTTTGGGGCCTATAGCAACGTTAATCTTAGCGTTGCTTTCTAAGTTGCCAGAAAATCAATAAGCCACATAGTGTTCTATTCGGTTGTGTTTAAACAGTTTCGTCATAATAGACGCTGCTCAGATTTGCCAGTGCGGCAAGCCGCGCAAGTTCGGAGCAGACTGCTAACAAATAAAGGCAGCCGACGCGTACCGCGCAGCTGCTTTGAGCGTTAGCCAAATCAAGGAAGCAATATGCATCTAAAAATAAATTTTATACTTTTAGTCTTTCTTACAGCAGGCTGTTCTACGAACTCTGTTCAAGAGTCAACCTTGATAGCCACCGACGGGCCAGAGGTTATCGAGCTTACTGTTCCGGCAAGCAAAGTAAAAATGATAATACCTAAAAATGATCTAGTTAAAATGGATAGTAGCGGCTCAAAAAGTTATAGATATTTTATCTATAGCGGGAATATTTCTGGCATTTCTATTTCCGGCTGGTTCGAACCTTCCAATCAATATCAAGGGGTTGAAAAGCATTGGAATGATTTTCTGAAAAATTGGTCAGGCAACAAACCGGAAAACGTAGTTATTTCTAATATCGGACAATGGGAGACGATTTCATATAACCTACAATACAAGGCTTGCAATCAGCAGCATATAAAATCCTTCCTTGTAAAAGCGGACACATGGATTGAATTACATATTTCCTATCCCTGTGATCAAGTCATGGACATTAAAACATATCTTGAAGAAATTAGAGTTGAGCAAAAAAGCTAAATGGCTAACAAAGGACATTATTACGCCGTCGCACGCGTCGGCAGGACGCTCGTAAACTCGCGCCCATGTGTGCGGCGTTATAAGCTAAGGAGTAATCATGCAGCTAGTTAGTCTGTTTTTTATGGCCTTTTCAGCTCAAAGCCTTGATATTGCTCTTCCAATAAAGGCCAAGATAAATGGGGTTGATAAATGGGGTCAGATAAAAATTAAAATTTGCAGATAAATGGGGTCAGATAAAAATTAAAATTTGCTACCGGCTACGCTATCACTTCCGGAGGGACTTTTGGCCAGGAAACTGCATTTAATACCGGGCACAATGTGCAACGAAAAATTATGGGCGCAAGTGCTGCCTTACTTGCATAGCTCAGTTGAGCTGGTTTATCTGAACATCCCGCGGGAAAAGAACTTCGACGAGCTGGCAGAGCACTTCAACCAGTTATTCGGTAATGACAGCGTGGATCTTGTGGGTTTTTCGCTTGGTGGCTATATCGCAACCTACTTCTCATTGCTGTACCCACAGCGCGTAAACAAGTTATTTGTTATATCGAACAGCCCTACCAGCTTGCCTGCAGCAGAGCTGAATCAGCGAACAGACAGCCTGCAGTTGGTAAAGAAATATGGCTATAAAGGTATTAGCAGGCACAGAGCTAAAACATTACTGGATGCTGGCAGCCAAATAGCTCGCCTTACAGATATCATCTTAGAAATGGACAAAGACTTAGGTGAGGCCGAATTTATCAGCCAGTACCAATACACTTCAAACAGAGTGGATTTGTCTGCCAGGGTAAATGAGCTGCCACGCCCTACATGTTTTTACTACAGCATTGACGACAGCTTAGTAAATGCTCAGTGGCTTAATGAGATTAGCAAAGCAAACCCTCAGCTGTCGGTTATAAGCACCGCAGGTTCAGGCCATATGCTGCCACTGGAAAAGCCCCGCGAGTTAGCAGAATACCTGAATTATTGGGCACAGTTATAAACAGGGAAAGGCATTTTAACCCTTGGGCCTGAACGACAGGGATGATGATATTTCAGCAAGGGCTGACCTTAGGCAACCAGGCTATAAATCGCTACCGCAAAGGCAATAACAGAAACAATGCTGCTGCCCAACACTAAAGCTTTATAGGTAGCAACCTGGCGCTGAGCTTCTACCGATGCCTCTTCGGCAGAGGTAATAACCTTTTGCAATTGCTCGGCAATAATATGCAGTGACTGCGCATTTTTCGTTACCGCATCCTGTAACTCTGTAATTTGCTGCGCAACCACAGGATCTGATTTAGCAGCTTCTGATTTTGAAGTAAAAGCGGGAATAGCGGAGGTGGCTATTGTTGTCAGATAGGGAGCAAGAGCTTTGATAAGTGGAATAAATTGTATTGCCATAAGTTACCCTGATAAGTTGGCACGCCAAGAGCGTTTTACTCAAAATAGCCGTTAACGCCTTTTTCAGCAATCGTTTAGCTGCCATCACTAAGGTCGGCTGTAGCACAATGCTGACAATCACGCCTTTATATTTAGCCATCTAAACGTATAGAAGTTGACTTTAAGGCCGCTTTTGCGCAAAGTAGCGCTTATGTCAGTTAACCGGGTGTGGCTATGCCTATTAAAGTGATCGATCAGTTGCCGGCGGTAGAAGCCTTGTCGGCAGAAAATGTGTTTGTAATGACCGAAAGCCGGGCGCAGTCGCAGGATATCCGGCCGTTGAAAATTGCTATTTTAAATTTAATGCCGAATAAAATAGCCACCGAAATTCAGTTGCTGCGCTTACTGGCCAACAGTCCGCTACAGGTGGACGTGGATTTGCTGCGCATTGACGATCATGTCAGTAAAAACACGCCGCCAAGCCATTTAAACTGCTTTTACCGCTATTTCTCTGAAGTACAGCAGCAAAAGTACGATGGTTTAATTATTACCGGCGCGCCGCTGGGGTTGGTGGATTATGAAGATGTCACCTACTGGGCCCAGTTTAGCGATATTTTGCGCTGGGCCGATAATAATGTTACCTCCACCTTATTTTTATGCTGGGCGGCGCATGCAGCCTTGTATCAGTACTATGGTTTACAGCGTGAAATCCGCGGTGAAAAATTATCCGGCGTGTACTGGCAGCAGGTAACCCAGCCGCTGTGCCCACTGGTGCGCGGTTTTGATGATGAGTTTTTAGTGCCGCACTCGCGTTATGCCCAGGTACCGAAACAAAAATATCAGCAGCATGATGACTTACATATACTGGCCGAAGCTGATGTCACCGGCGCTTATTTATTGCAGAACAGCAGTGGCAGCCGGGTGTTTGTTACCGGCCATCCGGAATACGATCTCACCACGCTGGACGAAGAGTATCAGCGCGACTTAGCCGCTGGTGTGTCAGCCAAGCTGCCGGAAAATTATTACCGCCACAATGACCCCTTGCAGGGGCCGCAAAAGCTGTGGCAAAGTCATGCCTTTTTACTGTTCAGCAACTGGCTGAACTATTATGTTTATCAGGCCACGCCGTTTGAACTCAGCCAAATTGGCCACAGCGCTTAAGCTGCTTTGGGCTCAAGCTACTCAGGGTTTAAGCTACTTAGAATTACAACGAGCATTTTATGACTGCAAGACTAACGCCTGACCATTTTCGTCAGTTGCTTTCACAGCGTATTTTTATTCTCGATGGCGCTATGGGCACCATGATCCAGCAGCACCGTCTGGACGAGGCCGGGTATCGAGGCAGCGAATTTGCCAACTGGCCCTGCGATGTAAAAGGCAATAACGATTTGCTGGTATTAAGCCAGCCGGATTTAATTGCCGATATTCACCGCCAGTACCTGTTGGCCGGTGCCGATATTGTTGAAACCAACAGCTTTAATGCCACCCGCATTGCCATGGCGGATTATCAGATGGAAGCCTTGTCAGCACGGATTAACCGTGAGTCGGCAGCACTGGCGCGTAAAGTCTGCGATGAAATCACCGCACTTGAGCCACACAAGCCGCGCTTTGTTGCCGGTGTGTTAGGGCCAACTAACCGCACAGCGTCGATATCACCCGATGTGAATGATCCCGGTTTTCGTAATGTCAGTTTTGATGAGTTAGTGGATGCTTATACCGAATCGACCCATGCCTTAATTGAAGGTGGCGCCGACATTATTATGCTGGAAACTATTTTCGATACGCTAAATGCCAAGGCGGCTGCTTTTGCCGTGTTAAAAGTATTTGATGAAGTCGGTTTTAAACTGCCGGTCATGATTTCCGGCACTATCACCGATGCCTCCGGCCGCACGTTATCAGGGCAAACCACAGAGGCCTTTTACCACAGCCTGGCGCATATTGAACCGGTGTGTTTTGGCCTGAACTGCGCCCTGGGCCCGGATTTACTGCGGCCTTATGTCGAAACGCTGTCTGGTGTGTCTGAGGCTTATGTGTCGGTGCACCCTAATGCCGGCCTGCCAAATGAATTTGGCGAATACGATTTAGGCGCTACCGAGATGGCCGCTGAAATTAGCGATTGGGCCAAACAGGGCTTTTTAAATATTGTCGGCGGTTGCTGCGGCACTACGCCGGAACATATTAAAGCCATAGCAGAGGCGGTAAAAGCTGCACCGCCACGCCAGCCCAAAGCGCCTGAGCACAGTTTTCATTTAGCCGGCCTTGAAGCCTTTTCTCTGGAGTGGTAATGCGACAACAGGCCAGATTTATCAACGTTGGCGAGCGGACCAATGTTACCGGCTCCGCCAGATTTAAAAAGCTGATTTTAAACGGCGACTATGAGGCGGCGCTTGATGTGGCACGCCAGCAGGTAGAAAGCGGCGCTCAGATCATCGATATCAATATGGATGAGGCCATGCTCGACAGCAAGGCGGCCATGGTGCGTTACCTGCAGCTGTTAGCCTCAGAGCCGGATATTTCGCGGGTGCCGGTGATGGTCGACTCGTCGAAATGGGAAGTTATCGAAGCCGCGTTAAAATGCATTCAGGGCAAGGCGGTGGTGAACTCTATTTCGCTCAAAGAGGGGGAGGCGCCATTTTTACACCAGGCCGGGTTACTACGCCGCTACGGTGCGGCAGTGGTGGTGATGGCGTTTGATGAGCAAGGTCAGGCCGATACTAAGGCGCGTAAAGTCGAGATATGCCAGCGTGCTTATAAAATTTTGACCGAACAAATCGGCTTTCCGCCACAAGATATTATTTTTGACCCGAATATCTTTGCCGTGGCCACCGGCATTGAAGAGCATAACAACTACGCGGTCGACTTTATTGAAGCCACCCGCGAGATCAAACGTTTATGCCCGTATGCGAAAATCTCCGGTGGTGTATCCAATGTGTCATTCTCATTTCGCGGCAATGATGCGGTGCGTGAGGCTATCCACTCAGTATTTCTATACCACGCCATTGGCGCCGGTATGGATATGGGCATAGTTAACGCCGGCCAGCTTACCGTGTATGACGATATTCCGCCGCTGTTAAAGGAGCGGGTAGAAGACGTTATTCTGAACCGGCGTGATGATGCCACTGAGCGTTTGCTGGAGATAGCGGCGCAGTTTAAAGGCGATGGCAGCGTAGCGGAAAAGGTTGACGATGCCTGGCGCAGCCTGCCGGTGAACAAACGCTTAGAGCATGCGCTGGTAAAAGGCATTACCGACTTTATTGATATCGACACCGAAGAAGCGCGTCAGCTCGCGGAAAAACCACTGCACGTGATTGAAGGGCCGCTGATGGACGGCATGAATGTAGTGGGGGATCTGTTCGGCGAGGGCAAGATGTTTTTGCCGCAGGTGGTTAAATCGGCGCGGGTAATGAAAAAAGCCGTGGCGTATTTACAGCCCTTTATTGAGCTGGAAAAAGAAGGTGGCCGCGCGCAGGGCAAAGTACTGCTGGCCACGGTAAAAGGCGATGTGCATGATATCGGCAAAAATATTGTTGGTGTGGTGCTGCAATGTAATAACTTTGAAGTCATTGATTTGGGCGTCATGGTGCCCTGTGCTGAGCTATTACGCGTAGCCAAAGAGCGCGATGTCGATGTGATTGGCTTATCCGGCCTGATTACGCCTTCCTTAGATGAAATGGTGCATGTGGCCAAAGAGATGACGCGTTTGGGCTTTAGCCAGCCGCTGTTAATTGGTGGCGCTACCACCTCTAAAGCGCATACCGCGGTAAAAATAGAGCCGAATTATGCCAACGGCGTAGTGTATGTGCCCAACGCTTCACGCAGTGTGTCGGTGGTGCAGGCACTTATTACCCCCGACAGCAAAGATGATTATTTAACGCGGATTAAAAACGAATATGTAGTGGCACGCGAGCAACATGCCCGTAGCCGGCCCGGTGAAAAGCTGCTTAGTTTTGCTGAGGCGAAAGCGAATAAATTTCAGCTGGATTTAACGAAGGTCGCGCCGGCGCCAAAACAGCCTGGTGTGCACTTATGGCCGGATGTCGATTTAAACCTGTTGCGTGAGTATATCGACTGGACGCCGTTCTTTTTAACCTGGCAGTTATCCGGTAAATACCCGGCGATACTAAACCATGCTGAAGTGGGTATAGAAGCGCGCAAGCTGTTTAAAGATGCCAATGCCATGCTCGATAGCATGATTAACGACGGCCATGTCAAAGGCAAAGCGGTGTTTGGCTTGTTCCCGGCCAATAGTGATGGTGAAGATATCGTGGTGTATACCGATGAATCGCGACAGGTCGAAAAAGCCCGTTTATATAACCTGCGCCAGCAACTGCAACTGCGTAACAACGCGCCAAATTGCAGCCTGGCTGATTTTATCGCCCCGGTTGATAGTGGTGTAAAAGATTATATCGGCGGTTTTGCGGTGAGCACCGGCTTTGGTGCCGATGAGTTGGCCGCCAGGTTTGCCGCCGACCACGATGATTACAACAGCATAATGGTAAAAGCGCTGGCCGACCGCTTAGCGGAAGCTTTAGCCGAATACCTGCATTTAAAAGTGCGGCGTGAGTATTGGGGCTATGCCGCCGATGAGCAGCTTGATAACGAGCAGCTTATTCGTGAGATGTATCAGGGGATACGCCCGGCACCCGGTTACCCGGCCTGCCCGGAGCACACCGAAAAAGGCAGCTTATGGCAGCTGCTGGATGTAGCAGCGCAAACCGGCATAGTGCTGACCGAAAGCTACGCCATGTGGCCAGGCGCCGCGGTAAGCGGCTGGTATTTTGGCCACCCCGACAGCAAGTATTTTGCCGTCAGCAAAATCGATGTCGATCAGCTTAACGACTATGCAGCGAAAAAAGGCTGGAGCCCTGAACAGGCGCAAAGCTGGCTGGCGCCTAACCTGCGCTAGCCAGCATGCAGTAAGAATACGGCTAAGTGCTTGTTATAACATAGAACATTGTTGTTCCTGCTATAGTAAATAGCTTGCATTTGCTCCGCGCTGTCAGGTAAAACCGTCTAAGCTTAATAAAAAGTATGGCGGAGTATATATGGTCGGAAAAGGATGGATAGTAGCTTGCCTGCTGGTATGTCAGTCTGTGTGGGCCGCTCCGCTTACCGTGTTGGTGGGGCAACATAAACCGCCTTATATTAAACTGGACACTGTCAGCGGTTACGAAATTGAGCTGCTGCGTGAAGTAGTCAGGCGCATGGGCTATGAAGCAGAGTTTACTTTTTTACCCAACTCCCGCATTCGCAGTCAGCTGGAACGTGGCTTTGGTGATATTGCCAGCTTGCAACCTAATGAGCCGGATGAGCCCGGATTATTTTTCTCCCAGCCTTATATTCGCTATCAGAACGTGGTGGTGGCGCGGCAAAGCGACGAGTTAACCCTGCAACATCCTGCCGATCTGGCGCTGCTGACAACCGTTGCGTTTCAGGGGGCGACGGTGGTGCTTGGCGCTGATTACCGCGATGCAATGGCGTTACAGCCGGGCTATCTGGAAACGGTGGATCAGCAGGCTCAGGTTGAAATGTTGTTTAGCGGCCGCGTTAAAGCAATAGTGCTGGACCGCAACATCTTTACCTACCATCAACAACAATCAAAGCGTGCACTGCCGGCAGTTATTCATGAACTGTTTGGCTCAACATTATACCGGGCGGCTTTTCGTGATCCGGTATTGCAGCGTCGTTTTGATCAGGCGTTACTCAGCGTATTGTTGGATAACTGGTACGAGCAACTGCAGTTAAAATACCTGCTGCAGCTTAACCAGGAACTGCCAAACCGGTTTTATTGCAACGACACGCCAGCCGTCAGCACAATGCAACCGGCTGGCTAACGCCATTGTTCCAGCAGTTTAGCCAGCATAGTAGCGTCTATCGGTTTAGTTAGCATGTCATTCATGCCGGCTTGCAGGCATTGCTGGCGTACATGTTCAGAGTGATGCGCTGTCATGGCGATAATCGGGGTTTGTGCAAAGTTGCTGTATTGGCGCAGCTGGCGTGCAGTGTCGTAGCCGTTAAGCCCCGGCATTTCTATATCCATTAACACTAAGCTGATGGGGTGTTGCGTCGCACTCTGTAACGCCTGCTCGCCATTATTGGCGCTAATGACTTTATGGCCGAGTTTTTGCAAAATAATTTGTGCCAGCGCCTGGTTAAAGTAATTGTCCTCAACCAGCAGCACTGTGTGCTGAAATGTTTTGTCGTTCGCCAGTTGTAGCGGCGACGGTGCTGCAGTTTCCAGGCTATCGGCACTGGCAGCTGTAAACTGCACCACAAAGCTAAAGCTGCTGCCCTGGCCTTCGCTGCTTTGAACATTAAGTTTACTGCCCATCAGTGCGAGCAGCCGCTGACAAATCGTCAGGCCCAGGCCGGTGCCACCGTATTTACGGCTGATAGAACTATCGGCCTGGCTAAATGCAGTAAATAAGCGGGCCTGCTGTACTTCGCTAATGCCAATACCGGTGTCGGTAACAGTAAATTGCAACAGACAATTATCGGCACTGCCTATCGGGCTTACTGTCAGGCTGACACTGCCACGTTCGGTAAATTTAATGGCGTTACTGAGTAAGTTAATTAACACCTGGCTTAGCCGTAGCGCATCGCCGTTCAGTACCGGCGGGATGGTGTTGTCCAGTTCCAGTGAGAAACTCAGCCACTTCTGCTGCAACTGGGCGCTGAACATATCGGTAACCTGCAAAATGGTTTGTTGCAGATGAAACGGCGCTTGCTCCAGCTCCAGTTTACCGGCTTCTATTTTGGAAAAATCTAAAATGTCATTGATAATACTTAATAAAATTTTTCCGGAAGCGCGGATCTTAGCCAGATAGCTCTGCTGTGTTTTAGCATCCAGGCTGTGCTGCGCCAGTTCAGCAAAGCCGAGCACGGCATTTAGCGGTGTACGCAGTTCATGGCTCATATTGGCGAGAAACTCGCTTTTAGCTGCAGTAGCCGACTCTGCGGTGTGTTTGGCTTGCTGTAATTGCTGCATGGTGTGTTGCAGGTGCAGCGTACGTTGCTCTATTAAGGTAGTAAGTTGTTGTTTTTCTGCCGTGAGTTGGTGGGTTCGCCATTTCAGCAGCAGGTACACCACAGCCGCAGCCAGCAGCGTGTACAGCAACCAGGCCAGCGGGCTGGCGTACCAGGGGTGGGCAATATTAATATTCAGTGGTGCCGACAGCTGTAAATTACCCTGATAATCCAGACTGCGCACCATAAACTGGTAATCACCGGCGGGCAGGTTGGTGTAATCACGGTACAGCTCGTTACTCCAACCGGACCAGTTTTTATCGTGGCCTTGCAATTTCACCTGAAACTGCGGCAAAAATAAGTGGCTAAAGTTGGGGCTGGCGTATTCAAAACGCAGCCCGGTGCTGGCAGCGTCCAGTTTCAGCCTGGCAGGCAGGGCGCCACCACTGTAGAAAATATTGCCGTCCAGTGTTCTGAGTTGCCGCACTAACGGCAGCCGCGGCGGCAGGTTGCGGTGTTCGGTGATGGCAAAACGGAAAATACCCTCAGCACCACCAAACCACACCACATTTTGTTGATCGATCAGCAGCGTATCAAGCGGAATATCCTGCAAGGGCAGCAGTGAGGAAGCCTGCCAGCGGTATAAGCCATTATCGTCGGCAAATAATACCCCTGCCTGGCGGCTGCCGGTAATGTTGTCCCATGTCAGCAGCCAGAGGTTGTCGTGCTGATCTATCTGCGGATAACGTACCCAGGGTTGGGTATCCGCAAAAGCGGCGCCCAGCATCTTGTCAGCAATAAATTGCTCGCTTTGGCTGTCAAAACGGTAGAAACCACTGACAGTGGCAAACAGCAATTGTTGCTGGTACCAATGTACTGAGTTGCGGTTTACACTGGGCAGACCAGCCGTTTTATTGAAGCGTTTTACTACCAGGGGTACTGAGCTGCCACCCTGCCAGTTTTGCGGCAGGTTAATACGGTAAATACCATGTGCCAGTGTACCCAGCCATAAATTGCCATCGGCAGTTTCATATATGCTGTTCAGATTGCCGCTCACGCCGGGCACGCGGCCCTCGTCATGCCACTTACCCTGCTCGTAGCGCATACTGGCCAGGCCATCCTGTAAGCCTACAAAAACCCGCTGTGGGTTTTGCACCGACTGATAAAGCACTTTGCTGGCCAGCTCTGATGGGCGTACCAGCGTGATGTCCTGCTGGCGCAATGCATAAACGCCGTTACTGTTGGCAATAAGTAACTGCTGCTCAAAAGTGAGAAAATCCCAGGTTTGCTTTTGTACTTCGCTGATGGCTTCAAACTGATTCTGGCTGTTACGACGGTATAAACCCAGGCTGGTACCGGCATACAGCACCTCGTTGTGCTGATATAGCGACAGCACATTGCCGTACAAGCCACTGGCGTTGTTGTAGTACGACAGGGCAGAGGATAAATCAATTCTGCTCAGGCCATGGTCCAGCGCCAGCCACAAGCCTTGCTGATGATCCTGATACAGTGCCCTGATATTTTGATCGACCAGACCAAACTGTTTGGTAATGTGGCTTTTTAACCGGCCATTTGCCGTAAGAATATACAAACCGTTCTGGGTTGTACCCAGAGCAAAGTCGCCATTGGTTAATTTAATACCGCTGTATAGCAGGGCTTGTGGTAAGACATGGTCTATTTCAGTTTGCCAGCGTCTGACGCCGCTGCTGTCCAGCAAAAACAGGCCATCTTCGCGGCTACCGGCCAGCAGGGTGTTGTCGTCATAGCTTTCCAGCATAAACACGCTGGTAGTGGCAAAGTGTTCAGAGCCGGGCAGCAGGGTAAAGTCGCCTTGTTTCAGCTCCAGCAGGCCGGTGCCTTCTTCACGCACGATCAGACGGTTATTCAGCCAGAATGCTTTGAGAAAGGCGCTGTTGCTGCTCCACACCCTGACGTGTTGCGGTGTCAGCAGAAAAATATAATTGCGGCTGACGAAGTAGACGCCATCGTCTGTGGCGAAGGTTTGCCGCACATCCTGAAAATTGCGCTGTTCGGGCGCAATGCGGTCAAGCAACGAAACATAACGGCTGCCAGAGGCATGGCTGGTATCGAGATACCCGATTTCACCTTTAGAGCCGACATAAATACGGCCATCTTTGGCCAGCGCCAACGAGCGCACCACCGCTTTATTTCGGGTGGGGATCATACGCCAGTGGGCACCGTCGTATTCCAGTACACCTACGTTGTTACCAACATAAATAAGGCCACGCTGATCCTGCACCAGTGCCCAGTTTTGTGTGCCGCCGTTGTAATCTTTCGGTTTAAAGTTGCTTAGCAGCGGGGTGCCGGACTGGCCGGATGCCAGCATAGGGTGGCTGCATAACAGCAACACTATATACAGCAGCACCCGGCAGCAGTTAAATTGGCTGTTCACTATGCTCACCCTCCTGTTCGCACAGCTGAATACGCTTGGCAAAAATCAGCAGGCTGTGTATCAGACAGGCTGAATGCGTATTGGTTTATTTGCGCAGTACTTTGTCCAGATATCCCATGGCAAAAGCGGATAACACAAAAGTGATATGCATCAGCAAATACCACTGAATTTTATCGTTAGCGATGGTTTCGGTATTCATAAATACCTTTAACAGATGAATAGAGGAAATCGCAACAATAGAGGCCGCCACTTTATTTTTCAGCGAGCCGGAATCCAGCTTGCCCAGCCAGCTGAGTTTGTCATCGTTACCTTCCAGATCCAGCCGTGAGACAAAGTTTTCATAACCGGAAAACATCACCATAACGATCAGGCCACCGACCAGCGCTATATCAATTAATGACAGTACCACCAGAATCAGTTCTACTTCTTTCATGCTGAAAATGATCGGCACTATATGAAACACTTCCTGAAAAAATTTAATGCCAAGAGCTAGCAACGCCAGGCTTAAACCCAGATAAATAGGTGCCATAATCCAGCGCGATGCATACATCAGTCTTTCAATAAAATTTTCCATAATTTTTCCAGTCAATTTAGCAGCGTGTATTATGCGGCCATCGGGCGATAGGTCAAGTACAGTAGCAGTGAATTTCAGCGCTTTATCACTTGTCGGTTACCGCATATTTGTGCACTTTACCGCAAGCTTGGCTTAGCAGCGGGCGGAATATGATAGCGTAGCGCCGTTGAAGCTTACAGATGTTCCTATATGAGAAAATTTTATCGCTATATCGCTGTGTTGCTAACACTGTGTTGTAGCGCTGCTGCAGCTGACGAAGGCTTGTGGCAACCACAGCAGCTACCTGAGTTAAAACAGCGGCTGGTTGCGCAAGGCCTGCTGACAGCGCAGCAGCAGGCTGACGCTTTCAGTGCCTTGCCGTTAAATGCTGTGGTACGGTTAAATAACTGCAGCGCTGCCTTTGTGTCGGCGTCGGGCTTACTATTGACCAATTACGCCTGTGTGGCCAATAGCCTGCAGCACATTGGCTTTAGCACACCACAGCAGGAGTTTTCTGCTGCCAACACAGCAGACGAAATACCGTTGCCGGGTGTCAGGGCTTTGCTGATCCAGCAGGTACAAAACGTAACTGTACAGCTAAACCGTCAGCTTGATGCCAGTGCCAGTGCCAGTGAGCGGGCCATAGCACTACAGCGTCTGAGCCAGAAAATGGTCGATGAGTGTCAGCAACGCAGCAACTACCTGTGTGAAGTGACCAGCCAGCATGATGGCCTGGAATATTATCTGGTTAAATCTGAGCCGGTTGCCGAGCTGCGCCTGGTACATTTACCGTTATCAGCAGTATCAGCTGAGCAGGCGCCAAACTGGGGCTGGCCACGTTATCAGGCCGATTACGTTTTTTTACGCGCTTATACCGCAGACAAAACCGCCTTTAAACCTGCAGCACATTTAACCTTGTCGGCAACAGGTATTACCGAGGGCGACACGGTAATGGCGGCAGCCTTTCCACAGCAAAGTTCGCGCTATGCCAGCGCCGATGAAGTACGCTTTTTATTTGAGCAATATTACCCGCAGTCGGTGCAGTATCGTCAGCAGGCATTAGCGCTTATTACGCAACTGGCGCCGCCGGGCTCTGCCCGTGCCAGACAATACCAGGATTTAGTCCGCTCTTTGCAGCAAAGCCTGCTTGAAGAGCAAAACATGATTGCGCGTTACCAGCAAAGTAGTTTGCAGCAAAGAAAAGACACGGCAACCCAACAGCTAAAAGCCTGGATTGCCGGTAGCCCGGTACGCCAGCAGCTGTATCAGCCGCGGCTTGCACGGCTGAAGCAACTTAGCGCACAGCAGCAAATTATGGCACAGCGTGATCTGGTACTAACCTATCTTAGCCGCGCCCAGTTACCTACTCTGGCCAGGCGTTTGTACAAAGTGGCATTGGCAAGAGAGCAGACGCAAAACAGCACTGAGCAGCAACAGGTCGCTGCCGAAATGGCGCAGTTGCAGCAATTGATCAGCGACATGCCGGAGCAGTTTGATGTGCGTGTAGATTTGGAGCTGGCGTTACACTTTCTGCGTCAGTATGCCAGTTTACCTCCGGCTGCCCG
Organism: Gammaproteobacteria bacterium HGW-Gammaproteobacteria-15; assembly: GCA_002840125.1. Taxonomy (GTDB): domain Bacteria; phylum Pseudomonadota; class Gammaproteobacteria; order Enterobacterales; family Alteromonadaceae; genus Alishewanella. The sequence goes on along the minus strand of PGZF01000001.1, from coordinate 1,107,768 downwards.
CATTGGCGCTTTAGATCATTATTTTGCGCTGGGTGATGGTTTTAACCAGGAGATTGTGCGGCACAAACTTGAAACTATGTATCGTGGCACCAGCCTGCGCGACGCTGAACAACGCAGTTTATGGCTGGACCGCAGTGCAAAACAGTTTGAAAAAAGCCGCGATACCCTGCTCAGTTTTGCTGTTGCCATGCATAAAGTTGGGGTAGAACTGGATCAGCAGCGGTTTGAACTGGCCAGCCAGTTGGCACAGATACGACCCTTGATGATGGAAATACATATGGCCTATGCCGAAGCAAACGGCCAACTGGCCTATGCTGACGCCAACGGCACTTTGCGGCTAAGCTTTGGCCAGGTTAAAGGCTATCAGCCGGTTGATGCGGTATGGTATCAGCCGTTTAGCACAGTGCAGGGCATGGCTGCCCAGCCACAAGCCAGTGCACTGGCCACCAGCGAAACGCCATTACCGGTTAACTTTCTGAGCACTATTGACACCTGTGGGCGTGGTAGCAGTGCGCCAACCTTTAATGCACGGGGCGAGCTGGTAGGCCTGATGTTTTCCGGTGTAGCAGAAAACCAGCTGGCCAACTGGCACTATGATGCCAAGCGCAGCCGGGCTGTGCATCTGGATATTCGTTATCTGCTGTGGCAACTGCGCCAGAGCAGCACCAGCCGGCATTTGCTGGACGAAATGGCGGTTAGTTTCTGAATATAACCGTCCATCCGGGCGGTTATCCGTTATCCCCTCTTAATTTGCTGCATTTTGCAGTATCATAACTGCCAGTTTTATAGCAGCCGGGCTGCTATCTGTTTTGTGGAGTTATCGTGGATAAGCAGTTTAAGGTAAAACTTATTGTACGCCGGGTTAATGCACTGGCTTGTTTGAGTTGGTTTAAACAAAGCTGGGCTATTTTTATGCAGGCGCCGCTGGTGTGGGTGTTGATGTTTATCACACTGGGGTTTATTGCTTTGCTTAGCCAGTTACACCCGCTAACCGCTATTGTCGGTATTTTACTTAACCCGTTTTTAACCGCCGGGGTTTATAAGAGTGTGGTAGCGGTGCAACAAAAGCAGAGCATTCAGTTTGTTAACTTATTCCAGCCACTGCAGGAAACCGCGTGCCGGGCTGTGTTTATCCGCATTGCAGCCTTAAATATGCTGGCCTCAATTCCGCTTAGTGTATTAGCGGCTGAACTGTTGGTGCAGCATCAGCAGCAGGCAGTAAGTGGTGCCTTAGTGCTACTGTTTGTTGTAGGTTTTTTGCTTACCTGGATGGTATTCGCCTATGCTGTGGCAATTGCATACTTTTTGCAGGAACGCCGGCTGCTGGCCATTATGCAGGCCAGTTTTATTGCCTGCTGGCGCAATATTACCGCGCTGGTGGTATTTGGCCTCTTGAGTATGGGGTTGATAATGCTTACCATGCCAACGCTGTTTATCGGTTTATTGCTGGTGATACCACTGCTGAATATCGCCTTCTTTTTATCCTTTAATGAGTTCTTTGCGCTGCAGGTTAAACCCACAGATGACGCTGTGCTGGAAGTGTAACCTTGGCTGAGCTTGCTGATTTAAAACGCATGGCAATAAACTGGCTGAGCCGGCGCGACTACAGCGAAGCGCAGCTGAGCCAACGGCTGACACGCCAGGGCGGTGAAGCTGATGATGTCGCTAAGGTAATTGCCTGGTGTAAAGCCGAAAACTACCTTGATCAGCAGCGGTTTATCAGTATGTTAGTGCGTAGCCGGGTTAATAAAGGCTATGGTTTGGGTTATATAGTGCAGGAGTGCCGCCAGCAAAATATCAGCCGCGAACAGGTGTTACAGTGCGCCGCAGAGCTGGAAATAGATTGGTTTGCGCTGGCGCAGCAGCTGTATCAGAAAAAGTACGGCCAAAGCACGGTAACCGAATATAAAGACAAGTTTAAACGCATGGCGTATATGCAGCGCCGTGGCTTTAGTAACGAACAAATTCAATTTGCCATTAATCAAACAGAGTAAAACCCAAGCGGACAGGATTTTTCCATGACTATGACATCGGCCAGTATCAGGCGCGCCTTTTTAGATTATTTTGCCAGCAAACAGCACCAGGTGGTGGCCAGCAGCTCGCTGATCCCAGGCAACGATGCCACCTTGCTGTTTACCAATGCCGGTATGGTGCAGTTTAAAGACGTATTTCTCGGCCAGGACCCGCGCAGTTATAACCGGGCGGTATCTGCCCAGCGCTGTGTGCGCGCCGGTGGTAAACATAACGATCTGGAAAATGTGGGTTATACCGCCCGCCACCATACGTTTTTTGAAATGCTGGGTAACTTTAGTTTTGGTGATTACTTTAAACAGGAAGCTATTGGCTATGCCTGGGAGTTTTTAACCGAAGTGGTGAAGCTGCCCAAAGAAAAGCTCTGGGTTACCGTGTATGAAACCGACGATGAAGCTTACGATATCTGGTTAAAACAAGTGGGGGTGCCGGCTGAGCGGATTATCCGTATTGGTGATAATAAAGGTGCACCTTATGCGTCAGACAATTTTTGGGCCATGGGGGACACCGGCCCTTGTGGCCCTTGTACCGAGATCTTTTATGATCACGGCGCCCATATCTGGGGTGGGCCACCAGGCTCGCCGGAAGAAGACGGCGATCGCTACATAGAGATCTGGAATATCGTGTTTATGCAGTTTAACCGTCACAGTGATGGCCGGATGGAAAAACTGCCTAAACCCAGTGTAGATACCGGTATGGGGTTGGAGCGTATTGCCGCCATTTTGCAGCATGTACACAGCAACTATGAAATTGACACCTTTGTTGCGCTGATTAAAGCAGCAGCTGAGGCCACCGGAGCCACAGATTTAACCGATAAATCATTGCGTGTGGTTGCCGACCATATTCGCAGTTGCGCCTTTTTAATTGTTGACGGTGTGCAGCCTTCCAACGAAGGCCGTGGTTATGTGTTGCGCCGTATAGTGCGCCGAGCTGTGCGCCATGGTAATAAGCTGGGCGCTAAAGGCGCGTTTTTCTATCAGCTGGTGGCCGCTTTGGTTGCGCAAATGGGTGAGGCTTATCCGGAGCTGGCTGAAAAACAGGCTGTGGTAGAAAAAATACTGAAACTGGAAGAAGAACAGTTTGGCAAAACGCTGGAGCGTGGCCTGATTATTCTGGAAGATGCCTTAGCCGGCTTAACCGGTAGCGAATTACCGGGCGAACTGGTATTTAAGCTGTACGACACTTATGGTTTCCCGGTTGATTTAACCAACGATGTGGCACGTGAGCGTAACCTGACCATTGATCAGGCCGGTTTTGATGCCGCTATGGCGCAGCAGCGTAAACGTGCTCAGCAGGCGTCTAACTTTGGGGCAGATTACAACGCTACACTAACCTCAAGCCAGCAAACGGCCTTTACCGGTTACGAGCAGGAATTTGGCAATGCGGTCGTAGTGGAAATACTGCGCGATGGCCAGGCTGTAAATAGCCTCAGTGATGGTGATCAGGCGCTGGTTATTCTGGATAAAACGCCGTTTTATGCCGAATCCGGCGGCCAGATGGGTGATACCGGCAGTTTAACACTGGCCAACGGCGCGGTGTTTACCGTACAGGACACCATTAAGCTGGCTAAAGCCTTTGCCCATAAAGGCTGTGTAAGTGGCGCTTTAACCGTGGGCGACAAAGTGGATGCACAGATAGACAGTGCGCGCCGCGCTGCTATTAAGCAAAACCATTCTGCTACGCACTTATTACATGCTGCGCTGCGTAAAGTACTGGGTGAGCATGTTACGCAAAAAGGCTCGCTGGTTGGGCCCGATCGGCTGCGCTTTGACTTTAGCCACTTTGAAGCGGTAAAAGCAGAAGAGCTGCGCAGCATTGAGCAGATGGTTAATGAACAAATTCAGCAAAATCATCCGTTACAAACCCGCTTAATGCCGATTGACCAGGCCAAAGCTGCTGGTGCTATGGCACTGTTTGGCGAAAAATATGATGACGAAGTGCGTGTGCTAAGCATGGGCGAATTTTCAATTGAGCTTTGCGGCGGTACTCACGTTAACCGCACCGGCGATATTGGCCTGTGTAAAATAGTGTCTGAAAGCGGTATAGCTTCAGGGATACGCCGGATTGAAGCCGTTAGCGGCGCAGGAGCTGTGGCCTTTGTGCAGCAACTGGAACAGCAGGCACAAAGTGTAGCCAGCGCGCTTAAAGGCGATATATTCAGCATTAGCGAGCGGGTGCAGCAAACGCTGGAACGCAGCAAGGCTCTGGAAAAAGAAATCGAGCAGCTAAAAGCCAAACTGGCCAGCCATGCCGGTGCGTCGTTGCTTGATCAGGCGCAGCAGGTGGCAGGTGCTACCGTGCTGGTAGCACAACTACCGGCTACAGATCCCAAAGCACTGCGTACTATGCTCGATGAGCTGAAAAATAAACTCAGTTCAGGGGTGATTTTACTGGCAACAGTAAATGATGACAAAATCAGTTTAATCGCTGGTGTTACTGCTGATTTAACCGCTAAAGTACATGCCGGCCAGTTGGTTGGCTGGGCTGCTGAGCAGTTAGGCGGTAAAGGGGGCGGCAGGCCTGATATGGCCCAGGCCGGTGGCGCAGATGTTGCCGCACTGCCAAAGATACTGAATGAGGCAAAAGCGAACATCGCGGCAAAACTAAGCTAAACTGCTTGAATTAGTATAAAGAAGGGCGCTTGCGCCTTTCTTTGCTGATCTTGTCGCGGCGTGTTGCCGTAACAGGACAAAATGGTTATCTGCCGTGAATCGACTTCGGAATATCGAATATCTGCCGTAGCCGAACGGCAAATTGCTAGAATACTGCTGTTTTGCAGCAAAATTGCTGATGGCATATATCATTAATTTAACCTGCTGCCTTTTAATCGGTCAGCCAGCTGAGTTATGATACTGCGCTTTAGCGTATACACCGGTGTGAGTCACGCTGGGTTAAAGGAACAAGGAGCAAACGAATGCTAATTCTTACTCGTCGTGTTGGTGAGACACTGATGATCGGTGATGAAGTAACAGTAACGGTGCTGGGTGTGAAAGGTAATCAGGTGCGTATTGGTGTTAATGCGCCAAAAGAAGTATCTGTGCACCGTGAAGAGATTTATATGCGTATACAGGCCGAGAAAGGTTCACCTGATGCAAATTATGGTGAAGACGACTAACAACCCAGCTATACCCGTTGATTGCCGACGAATTCTGCCGATTTTGTACGTTTTATGACTCATTTCCGGTGAATTGCTTAAAAGGTCGGCAAACGCACTTTTCAGTTCTAAAAATTGTTTGACTTATTTTCCTGAGACATTAATATACACGCCGCAACACAGAGCGGAGAAATGGCCGAGTGGCTGAAGGCGCACCCCTGCTAAGGGTGTATAGGGGAAACTCTATCGAGGGTTCGAATCCCTCTTTCTCCGCCATTTTTGTCAGATGGACGCATAGCTCAGCTGGATAGAGTACTCGGCTACGAACCGAGCGGTCGGAGGTTCGAATCCTCCTGCGTCCACCATCTGATTTGGGAAGCATCATGCACTGTGCTTTAAAATAACTGTGCTGCAATAGTAACACCCCGGACGCATAGCTCAGCTGGATAGAGTACTCGGCTACGAACCGAGCGGTCGGAGGTTCGAATCCTCCTGCGTCCACCATCTACGAAGAACCCGCTACGGCTAACGCCTTAGCGGGTTTTTTCATTCTGGCCGGGCACTACCACGTTTTATGCTAATTATCAGGACGCAGATGGCAGTTTTTAAACGCTAAATTCTGCCGCCTGCATCGCTAAGTGTCTGTGATTATGCTATAAATTGTATCCGAATTTGCATGGTTTTTTGCTCAGGCAGAGTTCAGCCTTGGTTTGCTAGAACCGTGTCACCGCGTAATAACAGGTAAGCCTGACACGTGATGATATCTGATACTTCAGCTGTACCTTTATCACAACCATTAAAGCCGCAAACGCTGTCTGGCGAGTTGGCATTATGCCGGCATTGTGATTTGGTTCAGTTAATGCCAGAGCTGGCACCGGGTGAGGAGGCAAGTTGCTCCCGCTGTGGTTTGCATCTCGATGCGCGTCATCCTCAGCCGGTATTGCGGCCAGTGTTATATGCCGGTAGCGCATTATTTATGTTACTGCTGGCCAATTTGTTCCCCTTTGTCAGTATGTTTGCTGCAGGCAACAGCAACGCCATGAATTTTTTTGATACGTCTTCAGTGTTGTTCTCAGAGCATCATCAGTGGCTGGCTATTCTGATCTGGCTGTTTATTCAGGCTGTGCCTGCGGCCTGTATGCTGGCGGTGTTGTATTTAAAGCTGGGTATGCTTTACACCTTGCCCGCCTGTACCTGGGTAGCCCGGGTACTGTACATGCTAAAGCCCTGGAGTATGGTAGACATTTTTCTGATGGGGCTGATTATCAGCTTTGTTAAATTAGTGGCCGATGCCGATATTTCATTGGGGCCCAGCTTCTGGGCTTTTTGCCTGTTTTGTCTGCTGCATCTGCGCACTTTTCAGGTGATTGACCGGCGCGAGCTGTGGTCAAAAATTGCACCCTATCCGATACCGCTGGTTGAGGCGCATGCCGGTAAAACCGGCTTACAGCAAAACTTAAAATTATGTCAGGTGTGTACCGCTTTAGTGCCGCTGGCGCAAAGCCATTGCAGCCGGTGCAATACTAAGGTGCGGATACGTCAGCGGGCCAGTGTGCAAAACACCATGGCGTTGTTGCTTGCGGCCACACTGCTGTACATACCGGCCAATTTGCTGCCTATTATGCGTACTGTATCCTTTGGTGAGACAACCGACTCGACCATTATCAGTGGCCTGATACTAATGTGGCGGGATGGCGCTTATCCGGTGGCCATTATTATACTGATTGCCAGTGTGATAGTGCCGGTAGCTAAAATATTGATTATGTTCTGGTTATGTTATTTAACCCGATTACCCTTTTCGCGCCGCCAGCGCTATTCCAGCAAAATATACCGTTTGGTTGACTGGGTTGGCCGCTGGTCTATGGTGGATGTACTGGTGGTTGCTATTATGGCGGCGTTGGTACGGTTTGATTTGTTTATGAGTGTATATCCCGGAGTAGGGGCCCTGGTGTTTGCGGCTGTGGTGATCCTGACCATGCTGGCAGCATTGAGTTTTGACCCAAGATTACTATGGGACCCATTGGCCGGACAAGAGGACGCCAGTTTTGACGCAACAACATAGTGCACAGGTAAGCCGGATAAAACAGTGGTCGCCAATCTGGGTAGTGCCGATAGCGGCTGTTTTGATAGGTATCTGGATGCTGTACAACCATTACCAGCAGCAAGGTGCTTTACTCACCTTACTAACGGCTGACGCCGGAGGTATTGTTGCCGGAAAAACCCAGATCAAAAGCCGTAGTGTAGATGTAGGCCAGGTCGTGTCGGTTGAGCTTAGTGATGATTTAAAGCAAGTTATCATTAAAGCGCGGATGAAGCCGAATATTACTCCGCTGCTAAATACCGGCTCACAGTTTTGGGTGGTAAAGCCACAGGTTGGTCGCGGTGGCATTACCGGGCTTAATACCCTGTTGTCAGGTGTTTATATAGAACTGCAGCCAGGCGATGCTGAGAAACAGCAACTGGAATACCCTCTGCTGGATGCGCCTCCGGTTGCACCCGCTGATGCGCCGGGCGTAAGGGTGCGGTTAAGTACAGCCGACAGCGGTGGGCTGGCGGTGGGCGATCCGGTATTGTATCGCGGTTATGAGGTTGGCACTGTTGAGCACAGTGAATTTGACTTGACGCTGCGCCGTACCCAATATCAGTTATATATCCGCGCGCCTTTTGATGTGCTGGTATCAGAGAATGTTCGTTTCTGGCTTAGCAGTGGTTTCTCTGTAGATTTGTCGGCTGAAGGGTTGCAGGTGGATGTTGGCTCTGCCACTACCTTGCTCAGCGGTGGTGTCAGCTTTGATTTAATGCAGGGCTGGCCGGCAGGTGAAGCGGTAAAGAATGGTGCTGAATTTCAGTTATTTCCGAATAAACAGAGTATTCAGGATGGTTTATACAGCGAATTTGTTGAGTACCTGCTGTTTTTTGACGAGTCAGTACGCGGTTTAAAAGCCGGCGCACCGGTAGAATACCGTGGTGTACGGGTGGGCACTGTTACCAGCGTACCGTTCTTTTTTTCCATTGATAAGCCGTTTGAGGTGTCTCTGCAACAGGGGATACCGGTGCTTATTCGTATTGAAGCCGGGCGTTTATATGAAAACCTGAGCCTGGCGCAACTGCGCCAGGAGCTGGAGCGAGCGGCACAACTAGGTATGCATGCGGCATTGAAAACCGGCAACCTGTTAACCGGCGCCCTCTATATTGATCTGGATATAAGCCAGGATACAACGATAGATGTTGAACAACAGGCTCTGCAGGCACAACAACTGGCGTTAAGCCAGAGTGCAGGTTACCCGATGTTACCCACTGCCCGTAGCGGCCTGAGCAATATTGAACAAAAAGTACTGATGGCGCTGGATAAAATTAATAACCTGCCGGTTGAGCAGTTATTGGTGCAAAGTGAGCAAACTATGCAAAGTACTGAGGTTTTGCTGCAAAATGCCAGCAAAATGGTTACTCAGCTTGATGCTTTAGTGTCCAGCCCTCAGGTGCAACAGTTGCCGGCACAGTTGCAGCAAAGCCTGCAGGATTTACAACAGATGCTGGCCGGGTTAAGTCCGGGGTCAGTGGCTTACGACAGACTTAATGGTAACCTGCAAACTTTGGATCAAGTCTTACGTGAACTGCAACCGGTACTCCATACGCTAAATCAGCAAAGCAATGCACTGGTGTTTGAAGCTGATATTCCTAACGATCCTGAACCGAAGAGGGCAAAGCAATGAGATATATTACAGCGGCGCTGTTGTTGCTGTTAACGGGGTGTGCCAGCCAGCCTGCCAGTAGCTATTACCAGTTGCCAGCGGCGCCGGTAACAGTTGGTAGCTCAGTGGCAGAAGCGAAATCTCTTTATGTTGAGCCGGTGCAGGTAGCCAGTTATCTCAATGGCCGTGGGCTGGTATTGCAGTTATCCGATGTTGAACTGGTTACCGCGCGGCAACATCTGTGGGCAGAAGCGCTGGATCAGCAATTACAACGGCAGTTACGCGACAGGGTAGCGGCACAAACGTCAGGTTATGCTGCAGTGTTGCAGGCCCGGCCTGACACCGTGCGTATTTCTGTGCAGTTGGATCAGTTTCATGGCCTGGCAGATGGACACGCTATTGTCAGTGGCCGCTTTGCCGTGAGCACGCAGCAAGGCTCGCAGCCGTTTAATATTCGTATCGCATTAACCGACGACGGTTACCCAGCGTTGGTGCAGGCGCTGGGGCAGGCAGTGCAACAGCTTAGCCAACAAATCACCCGGCAATTGACTGGCGCGGCATAATTCACAGCTGCTTATTAGCTTAATGCGATAAGCAGCTGCTATCATTTATTCAGATGGCTAGACATTTGAATGTCTTTACGTGTAGTGTACGCATGTTATGCAAATTGTTAGCATAAATAGCAGCTATCACGGAGTTTTATTTAGCGTACTAACGTTAACTGCGCATAATGCAGGGTCGGCCGGATAAAATCAGGCTGAGCCGGCAGTGTTCAACTATTCTGACTATACCTGTGTGTGTCAGCAAGGTGCAGCCAACTGAAGGAGAAAACGGCTATGGTCGCAGAATTATTATGGGAAGCCGCAAACCTGATGTTAATTGGTATGGTGGCGGTGTTTGCCTTCTTATTACTGCTGGTGTTGGTTGTGCAGCTACTAAGCAGTGTTATGCAGCGTTATTTCCCGGTGAAAACCACAGATAAAACTACCAGAGTAGAAAGCGGCAGCAGCGGCCCCAGCCCGGCAGTCATTGCCGCTATTTCCGGCGCTATACATCAGTATCGCCAACAACAATAAGAGGACTCAGGCATGAGCAAGCCATTATTACTTACTGAACTTGTGCTGCGCGATGCGCATCAGTCATTACTGGCAACCCGGTTACGGCTGGAAGATATGCTGCCTATTGCGGCCAAGCTGGATAAAGTGGGCTATTGGTCAATGGAGTCCTGGGGCGGCGCTACCTTTGATGCTTGTATCCGTTATCTTGGCGAAGATCCCTGGCATCGTATCCGTGAACTGAAAAAAGCTATGCCTAATACCAAACAGCAAATGCTACTGCGTGGGCAAAATTTATTAGGCTACCGCCACTATGCTGATGACGTAGTGACAGCCTTTGTTGAACGTGCACATGAGAATGGCGTTGATGTATTTCGCATTTTCGATGCCATGAACGACATTCGCAACCTGCAAACCGCAGTTCAGGCTGCTATTAAGGTTGGCGCCCATGCCCAGGGCACTATTTCTTACACCGTTAGCCCGGTGCATACCATTGATATGTGGGTAGATATGGCGCGGCAACTGGAAGATATGGGTTGTCATTCGGTGTGTATTAAAGACATGGCCGGTTTGCTTAAACCCTACGAGTGTGAAGAGCTGGTCACCCGTATTAAAGAAGCCACCAAAATTCCGCTGGCAATGCAGTGCCATGCCACCACGGGCTTAAGCACGGCTACCTATCAAAAAGCCATCGACGCCGGTATTGATATGCTGGACACCGCTATCTCATCAATGAGCATGACCTATGGCCATAGCGCCACTGAAACTATGGTCGCTATTGTTGAAGGTACAGAGCGCGACACCGGGCTGAATTTAGAACTGCTGGCTGAGATTGCTGCTTATTTTCGTGATGTGCGTAAGAAATATGCTCAGTTTGAAGGTTCATTAAAAGGTGTGGATGCCCGTATTTTACTGGCGCAGGTGCCAGGTGGCATGCTAACCAATATGGAAAGCCAGCTAAAAGAGCAGGGCGCACTGGATAAGCTGGATGCCGTGCTTAAAGAAATCCCTCATGTGCGCGAAGATCTGGGGTTTTTACCACTGGTTACGCCAACATCACAAATTGTCGGCACCCAGGCGGTGTTAAATGTGCTTACCGGTGAGCGCTATAAAAGTATTACCAAAGAAACAGCCGGTGTACTAAAAGGCGAATACGGCGCTACGCCGGCACCAATGAATGCCGAGCTGCAGGCTCGTGTATTGGCTGGTGCCAAAGCCATTACCTGCCGCCCTGCTGATTTGCTGCAACCAGAGCTGGATAAATTGCAGGAAGAACTTAGCAGCCTGGCTAAAAGCGAACATATTCGTCTGGCGGATCAGCAGATTGATGATGTGCTGACCTATGCGTTATTTCCGCAGGTGGGCTTAAAATTTCTGAAGAATCGTGACAACCCTGCAGCGTTTGAACCGGCACCAGAGCCGGAAAGTGCAGATAGCAAGAAGGTGCCAGCCAAAGCCAAGGCCGTTCAGAGCGGCCCTGCCAGCTACAGCGTGCGGGTAGATGGCAAGGTATATGAAGTTGAGGTTGCCCCAACGGGCGAGCTAAGTTCGGTTAAACCTGTGGTGTCAGAAAATATCCCTGGCAGCGCTTCAGTTACCGGCGGAGCAACGCTAAACGCACCACTGGCGGGCAATATCTGGAAAATTGTCACTAAAGTCGGTGCCAATGTTAAGCGCGGCGATGTGGTGATTATTATGGAAGCAATGAAAATGGAAACCGAAGTGCGGGCAGTATCTGACGGTACTGTGGTCAATATTCATGTTGCGGCAGGTGATGCAGTTAGCACCGGCGATGTACTGATCAGCTTTGACTAGACTGAACTGAGGAATTTTCATGGACGCTGTTGCAACCTTAATCGCTTCAACCGGTTTGGTGCATTTTACCGCCGGTCAGGTCGTGATGATGCTGGTCGGTTTTATCCTGCTTTATCTGGCCATTGCCCGTGGCTTTGAGCCTCTGCTGTTATTGCCTATTGGCTTTGGCGCTATACTGACCAACATACCGCTGGCGGGTATGGGCGACCCCGGTGGCTTGTTGTATATGATTTACGAGGTTGGCATTAGCACCGGCATTTTTCCGCTGCTGATTTTTATGGGAGTTGGCGCCTTAACTGATTTTGGTGCCTTAATTGCCAACCCCAGAATGCTATTGTTAGGTGCGGCGGCGCAGTTTGGTATTTTTGCTACCCTGTTAGGTGCTGTGGCATTAAATGCGGTACCGGGTTTAAGTTTTACGCTAAAAGAAGCTTCGGCCATTGCCATTATTGGTGGCGCAGATGGCCCTACTGCCATTTTCCTGGCCTCCCGGCTGGCACCTGATTTACTCGGTGCGATTGCAGTAGCGGCTTATTCTTATATGGCACTGGTACCTATTATTCAGCCGCCGATTATGCGGGCCTTAACCACTAAAGCCGAGCGCAATATCCAAATGGTGCAACTGCGTACCGTTAGTAAGAAAGAAAAGATTATTTTTCCACTGGCGGTATTGCTGCTGACTATTTTATTGCTGCCAAGCGCTGCGCCGCTGATTGGCATGTTCTGTCTGGGTAACCTGATGCGTGAATCGGGCGTGGTAGACCGGTTAAGCAAAACAGCCCAAAACGAGCTGATTAATATTGTCACCATTTTCCTTGGCCTTGCCGTAGGCTCCAGGCTTAGTGCAGATAAGTTTTTAACGCTGCAAACGCTGGGTATTTTAGTGCTGGGCGCAGTTGCCTTTGCCATAGGTACCGCTTCTGGTGTCATAATGGCGAAGATTATGGCTAAGTTCTCCAGGCAGCCAATTAACCCGTTAATTGGTGCGGCCGGGGTGTCTGCAGTACCAATGGCAGCACGGGTGGTAAACAAGGTAGGGCTGGAAGCTAACCCGCATAACTTCTTATTGATGCATGCCATGGGGCCTAATGTGGCCGGTGTAATTGGCTCTGCTGTTGCAGCCGGTATTTTACTGGCACTGGTTGGTTAGACAGATAAACAGAGAGATAAAAAAGCCCGGTTAATTGACCGGGCTTTTTTAATGGCGCTTTTAAATGGTTGTCAGATCAAGGTGCTGCGGTTGCGTCTGTGCCAGTTTTCGCCAGCAGTACCCGCTCTTTAGTCGCCAGTTGGGCAATTATCTGCTGTGCCTGTTGGCTGAATAATTGTTTTTCCTTGCCTTGCAGCGGTGTGGCTTGCGGTAACTTAACGGTTCTTGGGTTACGGTGCACGCCATCAATAACAAACTCATAGTGTAAGTGAGCGCCGGTAACCCGGCCTGTGGCGCCCAAACGGCCAATAGCCTGGCCCTGACGCACTCTGTCACCTTGCTTAACATCACGACGCGACAGATGCAGGTACTTTGTCACAATATTATTGGCATGTTGAATAAATACATAGTGGCCATTAACGTTGTTGTAGGTAGACGCAATAACACGGCCATCACCCGCCGCCATAATCGGCGTGCCTACAGGCGCAACATAATCTACACCATTGTGGGCGCGCACTGTGCCCAGCACCGGGTGTAACCGGCGCGGGTTAAAGTTTGAGCTGACATACTGAAAGCTTACCGGTGCCCGTAAAAAGGCCTGGCGCATACTGGCGCCATCAGGTTTGTAGTAATTACCATCGGTATGGCGTACGGCTTGGTACACATGCCCCTGGTTCTGGAACTGCGCAGCAACGATATTACCGTTGCTGATAAACTCACCATCAACATATTGGGTTTCGTATAACACGCTGAAGCTGTCGCCGCCGCGGATATCTAAACCAAAGTCGATATCCCAGCCAAAAATACCGGCCAGGCTCATAATTTGTGCTTCACTCAGGCCTGCTTCTATACCGGCACTCCAGAAATTACTGCGAATTTCTGCACTGGCAAACTGGCTACGTAGCTCAACTTCTTTTTTCAGCTCTTCGGCTACAAAGTTACCGTCAGTATTACGGCTAACACGCAAAGTGGTTAAGTGGTTCAGCGCATAGCGTAATTCCTGTAACTCACCCGTTTCGTTTAAACCAAATTCAAGTTGCTCGCCCGGAAACAGCCGGGTCAGGGTTTTTACGCTATTACCCAACGCCAGTACATCCAGCATAACCTGTTGGCTGACATTGGCTTTTTTGAACAGGGCTGACAGCGCATCGCCTTTTTGTACCTGCAACACAGACCAGTTTAACGACAGATCTTCTTCTGGCAGGGCAGGTAATTCAGAAATGGCTTGCTCAAGGGTTAAATCTTCAGTGCTTTGCGGAACATCCAGGCTGTAGCGTTTGCCTATTTCCAGACTGTCGCTTTTACTGCTTTTAGAGGCAGAGGCCTGTTCTGAGGGTAATAATAAAACAATAGATAAGAACACCGAAGTGGCGACAATTAAGACGCGGTGTTGTTTGGGTATTTTGGTTACTAATTGACGCATAATGCTAGTCTTGGCTCAGGAAATGCACAAAAACCGAGCATATACCGTTTTTTTGCCTGACACCAGACTTTTGTGCGTTTCCCCAAGGCTGAACATGCTATAGAATGCGGTTTCTTTGCGCAATCAGGTTAAAAATCAGGAGACTAAAATGGCGGACTGGGAACTGGCTTTAGCTGAATTAAAACGCGGCTGCGAAGAAATTCTGCTGGAAGAAGAGCTAATTGCCAAGTTAAAAGAAGGCAAGCCTTTAAAAATAAAGGCAGGCTTTGACCCAACAGCACCAGATTTACACCTTGGTCATACTGTTTTGATCAACAAATTGCGGGCTTTTCAGCAGCTAGGCCACGAGGTGATTTTTTTGATCGGTGATTTCACCGGCATGATTGGTGATCCAAGCGGTAAAAACGTCACCCGCAAACCGCTTAGCCGTGAAGACGTGCTGGCCAATGCCGAAACCTATAAAGAGCAGGTGTTTAAAATACTCGACCCGGCTAAAACCCGCGTAGCATTTAACTCAGAGTGGATGGGGGAGTTGGGCGCCTCAGGTATGATCAAACTGGCGTCGCGCCAAACCGTGGCCCGTATGCTTGAGCGCGATGATTTTAAAAAGCGCTTCGCTAACAATCAGTCAATTGCCATTCATGAGTTTTTATACCCGCTGGTACAAGGCTGGGATTCTGTGGCGTTGCAAGCCGATGTTGAAATGGGCGGAACCGATCAGCGCTTTAACCTGTTGATGGGCCGTGAGCTGCAAAAAGATGAAGGTCAGCGTCCACAAACGGTGATGATGGTGCCGCTGCTGGAAGGCCTGGACGGCGTGCAGAAAATGTCGAAGTCTTTGGGCAACTATGTTGGTATTACCGATGCCCCGAATGACATGTTCGGCAAAATTATGTCTGTTTCAGACGAACTGATGTGGCGTTACTACGATTTACTCAGCTTTAAGCCGGTTGAACAAATTACGGCATTAAAACAGCAAGTTGCCGATGGTGCTAACCCGCGCGACATTAAAATTATGCTGGCAAAAGAAATTATTGCCCGTTTTCACGATGAAGCTGCTGCAGAGGCTGCGCATCTGGACTTTACCCAGCGCTTTAGTAAAAACGCCTTGCCGGAAGATATTCCCGACGTTACGGTAAGCTGTGATGCCGGCGCTATGCCGATTGCCAACCTGTTAAAAGAGGCCGGTTTGGTTGACAGCACCTCAGAAGCTATTCGTATGATTAAGCAAGGTGCGGTAAAACTAAACGGTGAAACCCGGATTGAAGATGCCAAACTGGAAGTGGTAAAAGGCAGCACAGAGATTTATCAGGTAGGAAAACGCAAGTTCGCCCGCATTACATTAATATAGTTAAAAAATAAGCTCCGATGGCCCAAATGTCAGCGGAGCTTAATATTACGCCTCCGCCTACAGTTGTATCATTAATGCAAACCTTATTGATAATCGTTGCTATTTAAAATAAAATGCAACTTCCTCATGCAGTCAAAGGTTTGTTTCCATGTCTACTATTCAATTCCGCTTGTTGCCGGTTGCTACGGCGGTATCGCTGGCAATCGTGACTATGTCATCTGCTGATGCTTTTGCTGAAGAACAAAGCAGTAAAGCAGTAGAAAGGCTTGAAGTTAAAGGCTCTTACACCGTAAACGAAGTTGTTGACACTGCAACCGGCCTTGGGCTAACACTGCGTGAAACACCTCAGTCTGTCAGTATCATTACTGAACAGCGGATGCGCGACCAGAATATTAATACAGTACTGGAAACGGTAAAAAATGCCGTTGGGGTATCATCTACCGAGCTGGATAATGTGCGCAGCTCGTTTAAATCGCGCGGCTTTGAAGTCAGTAATTACCAGATTGACGGTGTACCCATTGCCTGGAGTTTGGCCGGAGATTCCGGTGAAACGGTAGCTGATGTCGCGATTTACGAGCGGGTAGAATTTGTGCGGGGTGCCACAGGCCTGCTAACAGGCGCTGGCGATCCGTCGGCTTCTATTAACCTGGTAAGAAAACATGCCAACAGCACAGATCTGACCGGTTATGTTAATGTATCTGCTGGCAGCTGGAATAAAAAGCAGGTTACTGCAGATGTTGCCGGTGGGCTTAATAGCAGTGGCACTATACGCGGCCGCGTAGTAGGTAAATATCTGAATACCGATTCTTACTGGGATCAGTATGAAGAGCGTAGCGACGTTTTATATGGCGTACTGGAAGCGGATTTATCTGCAGCAACGTTGCTAAGGGGTGGCGCAAGTTATCAGAACCGTGATCCTAAAGCCGCAACCTGGGGCGCGTTACCGGCAGTATTTACAGACGGCAGTTTTACCGACTGGGATGTGTCGAAAACTACCGGTACCGACTGGACCCGCTGGGAAACGACCAATACCAACTACTTTGTTAACCTGAACCATGCTTTTAGTAATGGCTGGCAGTTAGTGGCCAACTATAACCGTATGGAATACGAAAAAGACTCCAAATTGTTGTACTTCTATGGTGCTGTGGATAAAGAAACCGGTGAAGGGCTTAATGCTCAACGTTACCGTGCCTATGGTGAAACCGAACAAGACAGTTTTGATATCCAGCTAAAAGGTGATTACCAGCTGTTCAACCAGCAGCATGAGTTTGTTATCGGTGCGATTTCCAGCAAACAGGATATTGCAACTGACTCGTATACCCCTATCGGTGGTGATATGAGTGGTGGTTATGATCGCGTTGATGTCGGTAATTTCTATCAATGGAGCGGCTTGGCGGAGCCAGAATGGGAAACTAACCCGGTAAGAGCTGAAGACGTTACCATTAAGCAGGAAGGTGTTTATGCTGCTACCCGTTTGTCTGTTACTGAGGAGCTGAAGTTTATTGTTGGTGGCCGTATTTCCAGCTGGGACCGTGAAGGGCTCTGGTATGGCGCGGTGGAAGATTACGGCAACAATAGTGTATTTGTGCCATATATCGGTGCCTTGTACGATCTGACTGAGCAACACCGTTTATATGCCAGTTATACAGAGATTTTTAAAGCGCAGGACAGAAGGGATGCCAACAACAGTTTACTCGACCCGGTTGAAGGCAAAAGCTACGAAATAGGCCTGAAAAGTACCTTCTTAAATGATTTGCTGCATACTACGGTAGCCGTATTTCAGATTAATCAGGACAATCTGGCAGTAGTGGACCCGGATTTTGTGCCAAATGCAGAGCAGCAAACGGCTTACTTCGGTGCTGATGGTACACAAAGCAAAGGTTTTGAACTTGAAGTGGTAGGTAAACCGCTGGAAGGCTGGAATATCAGCGCCGGCTATTCACAGTTTAAAGCTGAAGATGCCTATGGTGCTAAAGTGAATACCGATAGCCCGCGCAAGCAGTTTAAGCTGTTTACTACTTATCAGTTTGTCGATTTACTGCCAGAGCTGACCATTGGTGGCGGTATTAACTGGCAAAGTGAAACCTTTGCCGCAGGTGGCGGGGTGCAGCTAACGCAGCCAGCTTACTCGTTAACAAATCTGATGGCGCGCTATGATATTGCAGATAATATGAGCCTGCAGCTTAACGTTGCCAACCTGTTTGATAAAAAGTACTACAACTATATGACGGCTTGGGGCGATGCTTACACGCAGTATCGTTACGGCACTCCGCGTAACGTTGCGGTAAGTTTTAACTACTCGTTCTAAAGCACAGCATACGGATTGCTCATTCGGGCAATCCGTAACGCTTACGTAATAGTTTTTTGCTTTACTGCTATATCTGCTTACCAATTTTGCCTGTATTAACCTTGTCTTGTTCTGTCGCTGCAACCTTATTATTTTCTGTAGTGGAAAAACGCTCACTTCACTTCTAAAGTTGTAATACTTGTCAAAAAACTACAATGTAGATTAGTAGTTTGTTTGATTAGCTTCTAACAACAAGGTTACGCCAGGTATGGATACTTTTGAGCTTAGTCAGCTGCAGGATGCCATAGTGCATTGTGCTGTTGATGCCATTATTGTTATTGATCAGAAAGGGTTAATTTGTTTTTTCTCGCCATCGGCAGAAAAGTTGTTTGGTTATACTTCTGCCGAGTGTGTCGGCCAGAATGTCCGTATGTTAATGCCTGAGCCATTTCATAGTGAGCATGACGGTTACTTAGCTAATTATGTTAAGCGGGGTATGAGTGCCAAAATTATTGGCTCTGGTCGGAATGTTCGGGGGAAACGCAAAGACGGCAGCATTTTTCCTATGCACCTTTCTGTGGGCGAAGCCAAAGCCGGGGTTAAACGCTATTTTGTGGGTATTTGCCATGATTTAACGGCATACGAGACCAGCGTTAAAGCGCACCTTAGTTTACGCTCTATGCAGGATGCACTGCTGGAAGCGGCGGTAGATGGCATTATTTCTATTGATGAATGGGGCATAGTACAAAGTTTTAACCGCGGCGCTGAGTTGTTATTTGGCTATAAAAAGCATGAAGTTATTGGCCAGAATGTCAGCATGCTGATGACCACCGCACACAGCAGCCGGCATGATAGTTATCTGCAAAATTATAAAGGCGGAGGTAAGGCTAAAATCATTGGTATTGGCCGCGATGTGCAGGCGCAGCGTAAAGACGGCTCAGTGTTTCCTATGCATTTATCGGTGGGCGAGTCGCATACTGAGCAGGGCCGGTTGTTTGTTGGCGTATGCCATGATTTATCTGAATTTAAGGCCGTCCTCCAACGGTTAATCTCTGCTGAGCAACGCTATCGGGATATAGTAGAAAACCAAAAGGAATTTATTTGTCGTTTAAGCAAAAAGTCGCGACTAACATTTCTTAATAATGCCTTTTGCCGCCAACTTAACCAGCCTCTGTTTCAGGTGCTGGGTATCTCTATCTTTGAGTTTATTCATGCAGACGAGCGCTATAATGTTGAATCGTTGCTGGAGCAATTGCGTCAGGCCGAGCTGCCACAAACAATTTCATTACTGATACGTATGCTGGGACCGGACAACAATGTGCACTGGGTAGATTGGACATTCAGTACTCTGGTTGGCAAAGCAGATTCTGCAGATGAAATTCAGGGTGTGGGTATTGATATTACTGAGCAGATAAAAGCCAAAAATCATGCCAAGTTTCTAACCAGTTATGATGCGCTAACCGGCTTGTTAAATCGCGATGGTTTGCTGGAGCAATTCAACCGGCGGCAAGATAAAACCCAGACGTATGCGGTATTGTTTGTTGATTGTCATCGTTTCCGGCTGATTAACGAGAAATACGGCCATGATTTTGGCGATCTAATGCTGATAGAAGCTGCACACCGGTTGCAAAGCATGTTACCCGAAGGCGCCTTTGCTTGCAGGCCTGGAGCCGATGATTATATTTTGTTACTGCCACTTGAGGAACGCAGCGACCTGCTGCCTTTCGCCCAGCATCTGCTTGAACAATGCACAGAACCCTATTGGCTGGCAAACCAGAAAATTTCCCCTTCGGTATGCATCGGTATCAGTACCTACCCGGATGACGACACCGATTTAAACGTGCTGATCCGCCAGGCTGAGTCGGCTATGTTTGAGGCCAAGCAGCAGGCGTTGCCGTTGCGGATGTACCATGAAGATATCCACAATGCATTGACCCGGCAGTTGGAAATAGAGCAAGGTTTACGTCGTGCGCTGGAGCAAGACTTACTGAGTGTAGTGTTACAACCAAAATATCACCTATCTACACAGAAATTGGTGGGGTATGAAGCCTTAGTGCGCTGGCATGATGCTGAACTGGGTTTTGTGGCGCCGGACATTTTTGTGGCGGTGGCTGAAGCGGTAAATCTGGGTAAAAAGCTCGATTGCTGGGTAATTAAAAGCGCGTTGCAGCAAATAAAATTGTGGCGCCAGGCTGGTTTGCAGCCAAAACCTGTTGCGGTAAATATTACTGCCAAACACTTTTCTGATCCGGCGCTAAACCAGTATGTGATCAATAAGCTGCAACTAATGGAGTTACCGGCAGAGTGCCTGCAACTTGAAATCACCGAAGGTGTAGCTATGGACAATTCACCGGCTATTCTGGAAAACCTGAATGCCTTTCGCAGCGCAGGTATCAAAGTTGCGATTGATGATTTTGGTACCGGTTATTCCTCTTTATCTTATCTTACATCCTTACCGATTGATTTTATTAAGATTGATAAAACCTTTGTGCAGGCGCTGGAAAATGACAATAACCTGAGCCTGGTTAAAGCTATGTTGGCGATGGCACAGGCAATAGGTGTAGCTGTAATAGCGGAGGGTATTGAAACGGCAAAGCAACAAGATCTGCTGGCTGAGCTTGGCTGCGAGTTTGGTCAGGGCTATCTTTATGCCAGGCCAACCAGCTTTAGCGATATTGAACAGCAACTAACAATAGTAAGCCGGACTGATACTCAGCTACAGTAGCGTTATTAACTGTCTTTGCTGACTCAGGGAAAAACGGCAGGAGCAGTTGTCGTTCGATGTTGACGGCTGCAGAATACCGGCTACGCTAAGCAAATCAGACTTGAACAAAATGAGAATACTATGCCTATTCCTGTGACTATTGCAGATGATTCCTTGCTGTCGAGAAAAGTGGTAAGGCGGGCTTTGCCAGTGGACTGGGACGTTGAAATTACCGAAGCATGTAATGGCAAAGAAGCGCTGGCGGCGGTTAACAGCGGTAAAGCTGAGGTGTTATTTTTAGATTTAACTATGCCCGAATTAGATGGATTTGGGGTATTAAAGTACTTGCATGAGCATCATGCCAAAACGGTGGTAATAGTCATTAGCGCTGATATTCAACCCGAAGCGAAGCGATTGGTCGACTCATTAGGCGCGTTTCGTTTCTTACAAAAGCCGCTACAACCTGAACAGCTAAAACAAGCGCTTGTTGAATTGGGGTTGATATGAACACGCTGCTTACTGAAGAACAGCGTGATGCCTTACAAGAGCTGATGAACATCTCAATGGGGCAAGCTGCCAACGCCCTGGCGCGTTTGATCGCGGCGAAGATAACATTATCTATACCCAAAATAAGTGATGTCACACCGCAACAGTTTATGTCTATGCTAACCGACGATTCTGTATGGTACACCCGCCAATCGTTTCTCGGCACCATAAAAGGTGAGGTGGTTGCGGTATTGTCGAAAGAGGGCAGCGATGCTATTGCCTGTTTAATGGATTACGATCTGCCGTTAAATCAGGACAGCCGGGATGAATTATTGCTGGAGCTGGCCAATATTCTGGCCGGAGCCTGTTTAACAGGCTTTGCTGAGCAACTTTCATTAAAAGCCAAGTTAAGTATGCCAACAATGTATACGCCGACGATGCAACATATTGAGCAATATCGTTGGGCGAGCACCCTTATGATGGAGGTGAAATTTAATGTGGAAGCCAGTCATTTTGATTCAAAAATAGTGATCTGTCTTGAAGAATCATCAGTTCAAACATTGTTGATTACACTACAGCAATTGTTGGAGTAACTATGAGCCATCAGGTGTTGCTACAAAAGCTGGCTTCGCGTTTACCACTTGGTATATGTGTGGTTGATGCGAAGTATGATATTGTTTATTGGAATAATTTTTTTACTGACCGCTTGCCTCACTCTGACATCACCTCTGAAAATCCCAATATTTTAGCTTTTTATCCTGATGCCGAAAACTATTTACGTAAAAAGATAAACAGTGTGTTCGTGTTGAATAATGCCAGTTTCTCGTATTGGGAGCACAGGCCTCATGTTTTTAACTTTAGCAGTAGCAGGCCTATTACCGGTGAAGAAACGCTGATGTATCAGAATATTGAATTTTTCCCTCTGGACATTGAAAACGGCGCCGTAAAAACAGTGTGTTTAGTCGTACAGGACGTTACTGAGTTAGCCAGTTACTATCAAGCGCAAAAGACGTTGTCAGAGCAACTCGAGCAGGAGCACGTTGTGCTAAGTGCGCTGAATAAAAAGCTTGAAGCTGCGCAGAATCAGTTGCTGCAATCGGAGAAAATGGCTGCTATTGGCCAGCTGGCCGCGGGGGTAGCGCATGAAATTAATAATCCGGTGGGCTTTGTCAGCTCTAACTTACAAAGTTTACAGGATTATAGTGTTAAATTATTTGAGCTGATGCAGTTTTATCAGGAGCTGATGCTTAAGGTTAATCATCCGACCTATCAAGCGCTCGAGATGGATATGCTGCAGCGTCAGCAGTATGAGTTTATCAGTACGGATTTACCTGAGCTTATTTCTGAATCAATTGAAGGTTTGGAAAGGGTGGCAGCTATTGTTAAAAGTCTGAAATCATTCTCATATGTTGACAACAGTGAATGGCAGCTTGCTGATATTGTTGACGGCCTTGAAAACACATTGAAAATTGCAGCTAGCCAAATCAAGTATAAAGCTGAAGTACATCGTAATTATCAGCCAGGGCTGCCTAAACTTTATTGTCAACCGATGCAGTTAAATCAAGTGTTCCTGAATCTGTTGGTCAATGCTGCACAGTCTATTGAAGAGAACGGTGATATATTTATTGACGTATCAGCGACAGATTCGGCGTTGAGTATTGCCATCAGGGACACGGGCTCCGGCATTGCGAAAAACAACCTGGGAAAAATATTTGAGCCGTTTTTCACCACAAAACCGGTGGGCACAGGCACTGGTCTGGGATTGTCTCTGTCGTATAGCATTGTACAAAAACATAAAGGTGAGATAAAAGTTGTTTCAACACAAGGTGAAGGAAGCAGTTTTACCATTTGCTTACCTTTTCTTACCGCTGAGGATTATGAGCACGAGCATTTTATAGAACAGCCTGCCGTAAAGTAATATTACTCCCGATTTTCACTGTAAGTAGCTTGCTTTGGCGTCCCGGACGAACACTGCGCCAACCCATCTGCCACGGCAGCTAACAGCTGCTGGTTATCCCAGGGTTTTTGGATATAATGATGAATCTTGCCAAGGTTTTTAGCTGACGCCGTTGAAGCTACGTCAGAATAGCCAGACATCAGAATACGATAGGCGTCAGGCTGTAACTGCTCAGCCTGAGCCAAAAACTCTGCGCCGCTCATACCCGGCATTCGCATGTCGCTAATGATCAGATTAACCCGGTGTTGCTGCATCAATTCGAGTGCTTTAGCCCCGCTGTCAGCCAATAGTAGTTGAACACCTTGGTGTATAAACAATCGCTGTAGTGCTTTTAGGATGTTGGATTCATCATCCACGCATAGTACCAGAGGCTTACTTGTTTCAGTCATCGCTGACATTAAAAGCTGTCCTATTTGTCCTGTTCTATAAAAATATGCTATAGCTTGAAAGGAATCAAGTTTACAGCTGATATAGCTGGAGAAACTGCTGTGCCGGCGTGCCAGGCAGCACCAGCACAGCTGCGATAAGCTTAGGCACGTTTTTTAAGTAACAGTGCGATATCGTCACTACTACTTATGGGTTCTGCATGTTGTTCGGTTTTGCGTGGCCGTAGTTTTTCACCCAGCACCAGCATGCATGGGGTTAAAAACAAGGTTAGCAGGGTGGCAAAGGTTAACCCACCGGCGATGGCACTGGACAATTGCGTCCACCACTGGGTAGATGGCGCGCCAAAACCCAGGCTTGGCTCCAGCAGGTTTACATTTACTGCCAGTACCATTGGCATTAAGCCCAGTACCGTAGTAATTGACGTTAACAGCACCGGCCGTAAGCGCAGGCAACCTGTTTCCAGTGCCGCCTCAAAGGCCGATAAGCCGCTGTCACGCTGCTGATTGTAAGTGTCAATTAAAACGATATTGTTATTTACCACTATACCTGCCAGGCCAATAATGCCCATGCCCACCATCACTATGCCAAAGCTCTGGCCGTTAACCAGCAAGCCAAGCAAGACACCCGCGGTGGAAAAGATAATGGCAGATAAAATCAGCAGGCTTTGGTACCAGCTATTAAATTGCACCAGTAAAATCATTAGCATCAGGAAGATAGCGGTAGCAAAAGCTCCCATCAGAAAGGTCATGGCTTCTTGCTGATCCGCACTTTCACCGGCGGTTTTTATATGCACGGTGTCAGGTAGTTTGATATCGCTTTTCAGCAGCGCCTGTAAGCGCTCGCCCACCTGACTTCCCGGCGCTAAATCACTTTTTATCGTTACAGCCCGGTTGCCGTCAATACGCTTAATTATGCTGGTTTTAGGGGCTGGCACCAGTTTAACAAAGTTGCTCAGTGGCACCTGGCCACGTTGAGTCTGAATGGTTAACCGGCCCAGTTGGTCTAAAGAACGCCAGTTTTCCGGAAAACGCACCCGAATATCCACTTCGTCGCTGGCATACTCCGGGCGAAACTTGGCCAGCAACAAGCCATTACTGATCATCTGTACGGCATTACCTACCGTTAGCACATCGGCACCAAAACGGGCAGCGGCGGCGCGATCTACCACTATACGCCACTCTATACCAGGTAAGCTTCTGTCATCTTCAATATCAACAAAGCCACCCATTTGCTGCATTTGGCTGATAATTTGTGTTACTGCCTGTTCAGTCGCTTCGGCTTCCATTGCGCTTACCTGCAGCTCTATCGGTTTACCTGCGGCCGGGCCTTCCTGCTGCTGACGAAATTCCAGAATAATGCCGGGGATATCTTTGGTCAGCTCGCGCATTTCGTTAAGAATATCTGCCGCGCGGCGCCGCTCGAACCAGTCAATAAACTGAAACTGCAAGGTGCCTACCACATCAGGTGCCAGTTCGCCGCTACTGCTGGCCAGCGAGCGGGCATAGAGTGCTTTTACTTCGGATAACCCTAGCAGGCGCTGTTCTACCTTTTGCAGCAAAATATCTTTTTCATAAATAGACATATCACCACGGGCGCGCACCCATACCTGGGCTGATTCCGGCTCTACCGACGGGAAAAATTCCATGCCATGGTTATATTTACCGTAGGCGAAAAAGATCAGCACCATAGCGCCAAGCATACCGGCAAAGGTAAGGCCCGGGCGGCGTAACAAGCGTGCCAGCAGGCCGCGATACGCTTTACCTGCCCGGCTTTGTGCTACCTCGTGTGCCGGGGGCTGCGCTTTGCTCAGCCCGCCCATTACCGGTAAGAAAATAAGCGCCATAAATAACGATGCCAGCAAACACAAAATAACGGTTGCTGGTAGGTATTTCATAAATTGGCCCACCACACCCGGCCAGAACAGCAGCGGCATAAATACTACAACAGTGGTCGCGGTGGAGGCGATAATAGGCCATGCCATGCGTCCGGCGGCATTGGCCCAGGCTTGTTTCGGTTTTTGCCCTTCGGCCAGATTGCGATCGGCCAGTTCGCTTACCACAATAGCGCCGTCTACCAACATACCGGCGACTAAAATCAGTGCAAACAGCACGATAATATTCATGGTATAGCCCAGTGCGTAAATCAGTAAAATACCGGCAAAAAACGCACCCGGAATAGTAATACCCACCAATACTGCCGAGCGTACACCCATGGTGGCTACAATCAGGATCAGCACCAGCACCACAGCAGTTAACACGTTGTTCAGCAGATCTGACAGCATGTTTTTCACTTCAGTAGACTGATCCATAATGTAGTTAATCTGCATACCTTCAGGAAAGGCGGCACTGGCTTGTTCAATCAGTACTTTGGTCTGTTCTATGGTGGAAATAATATTCGCGCCGCTACGTTTTTTCACTTCCAGTACTACGGCCGGCTGGCCATTAATACGTGCAAAACCGAGTGGATCTTTAAAACTGCGGCTAATGGTAGCTACATCGCCAAAAGTGATCACGGTATCGCCGTCGACCTTAATTGGCATCGACAATACATCGTCTAAGTTTTCAATAACGCCCGGCACTTTCATCGCCATACGGCCGGCACCGGTGTCTAAGCTACCGGCAGCAACCAGGCGGTTATTGTTTGAAACCAGTGTGAACAGCTGCTGATAATCCAGACCGTAGCCTTCCAGCACCTGGGGGTCTACCACTATTTCCAGTAAGTCTTCGCGGTCACCGCCAATATCTACTTCCAGCACCTCAGGAATAGCCTCTATATTTTCCTGTAACTGGCGGGCGATAAATACCAGCTGGTTTTCTGATATCG
Source organism: Gammaproteobacteria bacterium HGW-Gammaproteobacteria-15 (assembly GCA_002840125.1). Classification (GTDB taxonomy): domain Bacteria; phylum Pseudomonadota; class Gammaproteobacteria; order Enterobacterales; family Alteromonadaceae; genus Alishewanella. The sequence continues at coordinate 1,081,513 of PGZF01000001.1, read as the reverse complement.
GGCCGGATAAGCCCACTGACAATACCGGAAACAAGCCAACGTTAATTTCATTTACCGTGGGTTCGTCAGCTTCGCTTGGTAGTTTAGCCCGGGCGGCATCCACTTTAACCCGCACATCAGCCAGTGCTTTGTCGGCATCAAAACCGGCATCAAACTCCAGCATTACCGAGGCATGGCCCTCACTGGAGGTAGAGGTCATTTTTTTAATGCCTTCTAATGAGCGCAGTTCATGCTCCATCGGCCGCACCAGCAGGCGTTCACCATCTTCCGGGCTGATGCCGTCAAGCGACATCGACACGTACATCATCGGGATCGCAACGTCCGGGTTGGCTTCTTTGGGAATGGACTGATAAGCGGTAATACCGGCAATAAACAAGAACAGCAGTAACATTAAGCTGGCGCGGCTGCGCTGAATTGCTGCCTGAATAATGCTATTCATGGCTTGGCTCCGGCAACCAGAACCTTATCACCAGTGCGGACAAAGCCGGCACCCTGCGTAATAATTTGCGCCCGTTGTGGCAGGCCACTAACCCAGGCTCCGTCGTTATCAGCACTTAATATCGCCACCGGATAAAACACCACCTGTTGCTGTTCATCAACAACTGACACACCAAGATGGCCACTGGTATCCAGGCTTAGCAGGGCGGGAGATATCCGGTGCGCCTGCACTGGCGCCAATTGTACTTCAACCGTGGCGCTGCCACCGGCAATACGCAGTAGGTCGGGGTTGGCTACAGTGACTTCAATATAAAAACTGCGGGTGGCGGTGTCGGCAGCGTAGCTGATAAAGCTAAGCTCGCCGTTTAGCTCACGGCCTTCAAGTAAACGTAAAGTAACGTTTTGGCCCAGCTTCAATGCTGAAACATGTTGCTGCGGAATTTGCGCTGTAACTTTAAGCTGGTCAATTTGTACCAGTTGCATCAGCTCGGTGCCGGTTTGAATTAAATCACCCACTTCAATATGGCGGCGATCTACCACACCATTAAACGGCGCTACCGGCTCAGTCTGTATTACAGCAAGCCGGGCAGTTTGCAGTTCAGCTTCTGCTCTAGCCATTTCGCTTTCCAGCCTGGTTAGCTCAGTGGCCGATAAAAACTTTGATTTTCCCAGTGTGCGGGCGCTTTCTAACTCGCTTTTGCGCAACTTCAGATTGGCCTGCGCCTGTGCCAGTAAGGCGGTACGGCTTTCGTCTGACAAGCGTAGCAGTTTGTCACCTTGTTTAACTGTGTCGCCTTGCTGTTTCAGTAAAGCTTCAACTGTGCCAGCCTGTTGCGATTTAATACTTACTGTGCGCCAGGGCAATACCTGCCCCTGGGCAATTTGTTTTGCCTGATAAGGTTCGGCATCTGACCAGCGGGCCTCTACTCGAGACAACTCAACGACAGGGAGCTGTTGTTCTGCAGGGGCATCTGCTTTAGCACTGTAATTGTCGCCGCTAAATAGCCAGAAAATAAGAGCCAGGCTTAAGATTACGGCAATAACAACAGGAGAGAACGACAACTTTTTAAACATGAAAGATCCTTGGCAGCAGCAATAAACTCAGAGCAGTATAGCGTTAGAGGGGAATATACCGGCAGCTATAAATACCAGCAAGTAAGCAACTGTAAGTAAATATAGCCAGCTTAACATTTTTTATCGATAGTTACCGCCAGCGGTGTTTTACTATTGGTTGCGGGCAAAACGCGCCAGTTGCTGCTGAGTACGGGCAGTGCCGGACAACAGATCTTTAGCTGCCTGATCAATAGAAGCCATTTGGTTGTAGGCATCACCGGTTACTTGTTCAATAGCGGATAAATGCTGATGGGTTTGCTGGTAGCGTTGCTCCAGTTCCAGTACGGTGTTGTTAATATTCTGAATACCGCTTTTGGCTTGCTGCAGCTCTTGTTGTAACTGGCTGAATTCAGCGCTGGTGCTGTCAATTTGCTGTTGCGCTTGCTGTGCCTGCTGGTTAAGGCTTTGCGATTCAGTGCGGGTTTCGCCAACCAGTTGTTCCATTTCATTTAAAAAGCCGGAAATTTGCTTGGTGGCGTCATTTACTTTCGCAGCCAGCGTACGAACTTCATCAGCTACCACAGCAAAACCGCGGCCGGCATCACCGGCGCGGGCAGCTTCTATTGCGGCATTGAGCGCCAGCAGGTTAGTTTGATCGGAAAAGTTTTCTACCATCACCAAAATTTGCCGCACATTTTCAGAGTTTTTGTGCAAGCCGTTAATTGTGCTACCAAAGCTGTTTAGCAGTTTAACAATGCCTGATAACTGGCCGGTAAGCTGCTGCATCTGGTTGCTGGCAACTCTGGCTTTATCTACGGCGACACCGGAAACCTGACCTACCTGATCGCCATGCTGCACTATATCGGATAGGTACTGCAGTACTTCATCACTTTCACGGCGAATTTGACCACTACGCTTTTCGGTATCCTGCAGATGGCTGCGGGTACTTTTTACTGCACCGGACACCTGCTCATTTACCAGATGGGTTTCGCCGGCCTGCTGGTGAATATCGCCCAGCAACACGCCTAATTGGCTGACAAACTGGTTATATTCTTCCGACAGGGTGCGAAATTCGTCATAAGTAAAAGCAGGCAGGCGGTGGTTAAGGTCGGTACCTTTGCGGTTGGTGTCGTGCAGGGCTGACACCAGAGCTTTCACCGGTCGTACAATCAGGTAGTGCATATAGCCGATAGTAAATACAAAGGCTGTTACGCCAAGCACCAGCAATAACCACCAGCGGCTGTCTGCCCCGGACGCCGGATAGGCCAGATACAACGCCAGCAGAAAAAACAGCGCTAAAAAGCTGACATTACCAACAATTTTACGGCTTAAAGTGCCAAAGAAAGTGCGTTCAATAAACAGGTAAAGAGAGGTAAAACCAGCCATAAGGTCGCAAGTCCTGCCAGAATATAATAATAGCAATGAGCATAACATAGCCTTTTGCCAGCTGCGACTGTTGCTGTGCACTGGTGTTGATCTGGCACAAATTCCTGTTATTTACCCAGTTTCAGGCTGATATACCAGCCTGCGACCATAGCAGCAATAAAGGCCAATGTGCCATGGCTACCCGAGCTGACAGCGGCCAGTGCCGGGCCAGGGCAATAACCCACCAAACCCCAGCCGGCGCCAAACACTAAGGCACCGATTATCAGCGGTTTATCCAGGCCCTGCTTGTTTGGCAAGCTGAAGCTTTGGGCAAGCACAGGTTTGCCTTTGCCGATCACCAGCCAATAACCGCTGCTATACACGGCCAGTGCTGCGGCCATTACCAGGATTAAACTTGGGTCCCAGTTAGCATTAAGCGTTAAAAAGCCCAGTACTTTGTTTGGGTCTATCATTTGTGAATAAGCAATACCGGCTGACATCAGCAACCCGGCAATAAAAGCGACAATAATCGGCATGGCAGTCTCCTTAATGCAGCAGGGTGGCAACCAGCATGCCGCTTAACATAAACAGCACAGTGGCAGTAACAGAGCGTGGCGATAAGCGGCTGACACCACAAATACCATGGCCAGAAGTGCAGCCACTGCCCCAGCCGGTGCCGGCACCTACTAATAAGCCGGCAACAATAACCTGCCAGCTAAGCTGGGGTGTGCTGTAGCTAAAATCAGTTAATATGGTGCCAAGCAGGAGCGGGCCTGCAACAATACCGGCTAAAAACGCCAGCCGCCAACTGCGGCCTTCACGGACAAATAAAGCGGAACGGGCAATACCGGAAATACCGGCAATACGGCCATAAAACACCAATAAGATCAGTGCGCCAAGGCCTATCATGGCGCCGCCAATAAGGGCTTCAACCGGGGTGAAGTTTTCCATTACGTGCTCCTGCTATTGCTTAACCGCCAAACCTGCGTCCAGCCAGGCTTGCATGCCACCGGCAACCGAATAGATTTCGCTAAATCCCATCCGTTGCAGCGCCTCTACTGCCAGTGCTGAGCGCGCACCGGAGCGGCATATTAAATACATAGGGTGTTGTGCTAATTGTTGCAGCGCTATTTGCGGCTCGCAGCCGGTGGCGGCTACTTTTGGGTGGTTGTGAATATTCATTTCCAGTACACCGCGCGGGTAATTTACCGCACCGGTAATGTGCTGCTGGGCGAATTCAGCCGGTTCGCGCACATCTATCAGCACGGTTTCGCTATCGGCTTTAAGTGCGCGGCTAAGCTCAGTAATACTGACTTCTTTAATAGCTGCTTTAGCTTCGGCGATTAACTGTTGTGAGGTTTTCATCTGACACTCCTGCTAGATCGGGTTAAAGTACGGATTGATAAACCACCACGGCGGCCATAATCAGCAAAAACACAGCAAAGGCACGTTGTAGCTGTTGTTTTGGCAAGCGTTTGCCCACCGCCGCACCGACATAGCTACCGGCAATACCGGCAACGATCATCAGGCCAATAGTGTGCCAGTCGAATATTGCGCCGTCTGCTGCCATGACCCAATAGTATTTACCAAAACCAACGAAGGATTTCATGGCGATAATAACCAGGCTGGTAGCAACACCAACCGGCATGGTTAAACCGCCCAGTAACACTAAGGCAGGTACGATTAAAAAGCCGCCACCTACGCCAACAAAGCCGGTTATGGCCCCTACGGCTAAGCCATCGATAACAATTTTTACCGGTTTAAACGCCTTACCGTTGCCAAGCCGGCCAATGTTGCTGCGCCACATCATCACCGCGGCTACCAGCATCAACATAGCAAATACCAACAGCTGCCAGCGGGCATCGACCAAGGTACCCAGCCAGGCGCCACCGTAGGTGCCAGCCATACCCGGAATGCCAAACCACATAACATGGCGCCAGCTAATCAGCCGCTGCAAACCATTACGCACGGAGCCAAACAAGCTGATACCGGCTACAATCAACAGCGAAGACGCTATAGCCAGCTGTGGTGGCATATGCAGCAGATACAGCAATACCGGTACAGTAAGTATTGAACCACCCGAGCCAAACAGGCCCAGACTTAAACCAATTACTATTGCACCCACTAAGGCCAGCATAAGGTATTTGTCCTATATAACATATTGGAATATGCTTATAACATGAATTGCATTCTAATGTGATTCTCGCTAAGCTGCAATGAAATTTAGATGTTTCTAATTTACGAGGTGGGTATGGCTGCTAATAACGTGCATATTGAAATGTTTTTTGATAAAGACAGTTCAACTTTTAGCTATGTAGTCACGGATAACAGCACTAAGGTCGCTGCCATTATTGACCCTGTACTGAACTACGATGCTGCCGCCGGCGTGATTAGCACGACAGACGCTGACAATATACTGGCCTATATTGCCGCCAAAAATCTTACCGTAGCGTGGATTTTAGAAACTCACGCCCATGCAGATCATTTATCTGCAGCGCATTACCTGCATATTAAAACCGGCGCACCGGTAGCGATAGGCGAAGGCATTTGTAAAGTACAGCAAACCTTTAAACTGGTGTTTAACCTTAGTGATGACGAACTGCTGGCAAAGGGGGATTACTTTGACAAGTTGTTTGCTGACAATGAGCGCTTTAGCATTGGCAGTGTAACTGCACAGGTAATTAACACGCCGGGCCATACCAACGACAGTGTCAGTTATTTGATTGCAGGCAACTTATTTGTTGGTGACTCCTTGTTTATGCCCGATTCCGGCACTGCCCGTTGTGATTTCCCCGGCGGTGATGCCCATATTTTATATCGCTCTGTGCAGCGAATTTATCAGCTGCCGGATGACACCCGGATTTTTATCTGTCATGACTATCAGCCCGATGGTCGTGAGTTGAAATACCAAACCAGTGTCGCTGAGCAAAAAACGCAGAATATTCATGTTAAAGCCGATACGCCGGAGCAGGAATTTGTGCAAAAGCGCGAAGCGCGCGATAAAACTCTGACAGTGCCAAGGTTAATTTATCCTTCAGTACAGGTGAATATCCGTGGCGGCCAGCTGCCAAAGGCAGAGCATAATGGCGCTAGTTATATAAAAATTCCGCTAAAACAAGCCTGAACACGTAGCGGTATGATCGGCTGGCCCTGACAGGCGATCGTTTTTGCACTATAAACCGTACACCTGCACAACAATTAAGTAACGGGAAGCGTACGGATGAAAAATAAAGCACAACAGCCTTCAACTCAACTGCCCGATCAGGCCTTTGAGCTATATGACAAATACGCCCACGGCATGCTAAGCCGGCGCGATTTTTTCACTGCCATGGCCGGTTTGGCCGTCAATGCTGCGCTGGCGACGACTTTTATCAATAGTATGATGCCCAACTATGCGCTGGCACAGCAGGTGTCGTTTAACGATACTGATATTACTGCCAGCTATCAGAAATTTGCCTCGCCGCTTGGCCACAGCGAAGGCCGTGGTTATCTGGTTAAACCAAAAAATACCGCTGCAGCGCTGCCCGCAGTGCTGGTGATCCATGAAAACCGTGGCTTAAACCCTTATATTGAAGATATTGCCCGCCGCCTGGCGAAGGCCGGTTTTATTGCTTTTGCACCTGATGCACTGTGGCCTCTGGGTGGTTATCCCGGTAACGATGATGCCGGCCGTGAGATGCAAAGCCGGCTGGAACCGGCAAAAATTGTGGCCGATTTAGCTGCTGCGGCACAATGGCTGAAGCAACTTGACGGTGGCAGCGGTAAGCTGGGTGTAGTGGGTTTTTGTTTTGGCGGCGCCATGACGGGGCGCTTAGCTGCGGATCTGCCAAAGGTGGTAGATGCCGCAGTACCGTTTTACGGCTCGCCACCTCCTGCTGACAAAATCGCAGCGATTAAAGCGCCCTTGCTGGTGCAATTAGGTGAACTGGACGAGCGGGTAAATAACCAATGGCCAGATGCTGAAGCGCTGTTTAAGCAGCACAATGTCAATTACAAAATTGAAATGTATCCATCATCACACCATGGCTTTCATAACGATTCTACCGCGCGTTATAACAAAGAGATGGCAGAGCTGGCCTGGCAGCGCACGCTGGTATTTTTCCGCCAGCACCTTAGCTAAGACTTGTTTGTGCACAGTGCTTTAGCGTAACCTTGCGCCAGATAAAACAAACAAGGTTGCAGCATGAGAATAGCGTTGCTGGGGCTTGGCGATATTGCGCAAAAAGCCTATTTACCGTTAATAGCGGCTATGCCGGGCATTACACCACTACTGTGCACCCGCCAGGCTGCAGTGTTGCAGCAGCTTATGCAGCAATACCGCATAAAAGAAGGTTATACAGAGCTTGCGCAGCTTATTGCCGCCAAGCCTGATGCCGTTATGATCCATAGCAGCACTGACAGCCATTTCAGCATTGCAACAACCTTACTTAACGCCGGTATTGCGGTATTTATTGATAAACCGCTCAGTTACCAGCTGGCAGAGTGCGAGCAATTGCTGGCGCTGGCCGAGCGGCGCAAGCAATTGTTGTTTGTCGGTTTTAACCGCCGTTATGTGCCTTTGTATCAGGCGCCACTGGCTACCGTGCCTGTGCAGTTGCATTACCAGAAACATCGTTACAACTTACCCGCAGATGTACGAACTTTTGTGTACGATGACTTTATTCACCTGCTTGATTTTGCCCACTACGCCACGGTGTTACATAACAAAGGCAACTTTACCCCGGTAGTGTACGGCCAGTTTGCCAGCCAACAGGCTAACAGCAAACCGCTTGCTGCTGTGCAGGTAAACTGGCAATTGGGCAAAACCACGGTATCGGTGTCGATGAACCGGCAGGCCGGCGTTAATATGGAGCGGTTAGAATACTACAGCCATAATCAGCACTGGCAAATTGACAACCTGGCGCAAGGGCAAAATGCTGACGCCAATCAGTTACAGCAGCTGGTGTCGCAGGATTGGCAGAGCACCTTATATAAACGTGGTTTTGTCAGTATGTTAGAAGACTTTATGCAGCAACTGCAAAAAGGTGGTACCAACAGTACAGAAAACCGGCGGGTATTTAGCAGCCACCAGCTCTGTGAATACGTTGTGCAGCAACTGCAGCAAGACAGCACCAGCTAAAAAAATGGCCGCGCAAAGGGTTGGGACTTTGAGCGGCCAATTACAACAAAAAGCACCACGCAACCGGCATGCTATATAACTGCCATGCTGCGTGCTTTGATACAGCGCAAGAATAACCTCGTTAGCACTGCCTGCCCAGCGACAAAATGTAAGTGTTTATAACCGGTGTAACAACTGCAGTGGTAAGTGCCAAAGCATGTATAGCCAGCGGTAAAGCTGGTAAACTACGGCGTTATTTTTTGCTTAGGGGGCAGTAGTGCGTTACCAGTGGATTTTATTTGATGCCGACGAAACGTTGTTTCATTTCGATGCCTTCAAAGGGTTGCAGTTAATGTTTTCCCGCCAGCAGTATCAGTTTAGTTCTGACGAATATCAGTATTACCAATCAATTAACCTGCCGCTGTGGCAGCAATATCAGCAGGGCGAAATTAGCGCACAGCAACTGCAGGTAAACCGTTTTACCCCCTGGGCAGACAAGCTTGGCCAAACAGCCGGTGCGTTAAACAGTGCCTTTATGCAGGCGATGGCAGATATTTGCACGCCGCTGCCCGGCGCTGCAGAGCTGATCACTTCGCTCAAAGGCCGGGTAAACATGGGTATTATCACCAACGGTTTTACTGAGCTGCAGCAGATAAGGCTGGAGCGTACCGGTTTTGCCGATGTGTTTTCGCCATTGGTGATCTCAGAGCAGGTTGGGCTGGCCAAGCCGGATGTGGGTATTTTTAACCATGCCTTTGCGCTGATGGGGCACCCACCTAAACAACACATTCTGATGGTGGGTGATAACCCGCATGCCGATATACAAGGCGGCATCAACGCCGGTATCGATACCTGCTGGCTAAACCGCCATGGTGCCGCGCGGCCACAAGGCATAACGCCCAAACATGAAGTCAGCTCACTGCTGCAATTACAACAGTGGCTGGCAGGTTAGGGGGCTGCATTAGCAAACCGGCCCGGCTGATTAAGAATATTATTTAATCAGTTGGTATTGCTGCGCCGCAGTGTCGGTTTGCAGGCCAAAATGGCCCTGCACGTAGTTATAGCTGGCATTTTCACCCCAGATACTGCTGCTGTGAATACCGTATACCAGGCAACTGCCGGTGGCGCACACCACCTGATCGCTGTAACTTTTGATCGAATACACTTTCTGCGCAAATCGGGTACCGTATAAGCTGTCCAGAAACGGGCTCGACACCGATAAACCCGCACTGCCGCAGGTAGAACTCCACACATTGTACGGATAAACGCCACAACTTAATAAGCCGCGAAACGCGCCGGCAATACCAACAAAACTGTTTACCTGTGCCGCTATAGCCAGCTTGTCTATTTGCTGTGCTGCCAGGGTGGCGCCCATTGAATGGCCTATTACATCTATCTTGCCGGTGCAGGAATTGGCTAAGGCCTGTTGCAGCGCATTGCGTATCGGTGTTTCTTCACTGCCGCTGTGATCGTTGCAGGCGGCGCAGCTTTTCGAGCCCCAGTCCGGCCGGTAAATATCGCTGCTGCTGTAGCCTTTAGTCAGTAAGTAGTTATAGGTGTTATCCCAGCTTGCCGGCGTGGCGGTATTGCCATGCACCAGCACCACGGCATCAACACAAGCCGCCTGCAGCATCAGGCTGCAGCTGGCAAAAACGGTAACGAGGGTAGCAAGCAGATAATTTTTATAGTTATACATGGTGTTAGCTCCTGTTGGGTTGCAACTTAAGCTAAGCAGTTGGTGGAAAATGCACCATAGCACTTTAGTGCAGCAGATAGGAATACAAAAACTGTTAATGCGTACAGTGCTATTGGCTTTGTTAGCCATTTGCGGCCAAATATCCTGTTAACATTGCGCATAAACTAATTGCTGCTTGTATTTACATGCTATAAATTAGGTACTTAACAAAACTGGCAAATAAATATAATGCACAGCTCCCGAAATATAACGCATGTTTGTTTTTCCAGATCGTGATAACCAAAGCTAAGTATTTATAGTTATTTTTCAATTGGCTACCTTGATTTGTTTCCTATTTGGGAGCTTAGAAAACGAGCATGCACGATAATAAAATGTTAAATGGACAATATGAACGTCGAAGCACTTAAACAAATTCTGCAATCATGGGTCAATGAAGGTTACGCTGAAGGTGAGCTGTTGGTGGAGCCCGAATGGTATGTCCTGTGGCATCCCGAAGAAATTGAAGAGTTTAACCGTGATTACCAGCTATCAGAGCATGCGCCAGGATTCGTAACATTCGGTGGTAATGGCGGTGGAGAGCTTCTGGTAGTGAACGATAAGGGCGAAGTGTTTTATTTGCCAGCAGTCGGTATGGCACCCGATATGGCAATAAAAATTGCAAGTGGCCTAGAAGAATTCAAAGGCTACATGCAAAAGTGAGCAAGCCATTTAACAAACGGCTGTTGTCGCCCCTACGAGGCTGGGACGGCCTTTTCGCCGCTTCGCGGCTACAAGCCCGTCTCAAATCTTTACAAGACATAAGGATGTACCGTGTTTGATGTAGGTAAGGAATACAAGCGAAAAGAAGATATCCATGATGTTTATGGTGGTCAAAGTCAAAGTGGAATATCTACACCAAAAAAACATCTAGTTATTCTTTTATTCACCTCAGAGGGAGGTGAGCAGCACGGGTATAAAGACGAATATCGAGATGATGGTTTGTTTTGGTACACAGGTGAGGGGCAAGTTGGCGATATGAAAATGGCTTCTGGTAATAAAGCCATTTTGGAGCATGCGAAAAAACAAAAAAGCATTCATGTTTTTGAGTCCACAAGAAAGGCATATGTTCGTTACGTTGGTTCGGCTGAATGCTTGGGTTATCACGAAGAAATTCGCCCGGATAGAAACGGTAACGATAGAACTGTATTTGTTTTTCACCTGGATATTGATTCTGTCAATTCTGAATATGAAATCTCTGAACCTAACTCATCTTATGGTCCCAAAAATACAAAAAACCTTAAAAATAAAAGCATATCGGAGCTCCGTCAGGCAGCCTTAGAATCAGCTCCAAAAAATGCAACTCCTAATGAAAAACGGGAAACGGCTTATTACCGCTCAGAAGCACTAAAGCTTTATGTCATCGCCCGTTCTGGCGGTTTCTGTGAAGGGTGCAAATCAAAAGCACCGTTCAATACGAAAGCCGGTCCTTTTCTAGAGTGCCATCATGTGCACAGACTTGCTGATGGTGGCCCTGATCATCCCAAAAATGTTGTAGCTCTGTGTCCAAACTGCCATAGACGCGCACACTTTGCTAAAGATGCTGAAACTTACAATGCTAAGCTTAAAAAGGTCGCAATCGAGGCAGAGAAAAATGCCTTGTAACAAGGCCAAGCAGCAGCGCGCATTGCGTGCTCTGGACCTCGCTGCGCTCGGCGGCTGTTGTCGGCGTTACATGCCATTACTATCATCGACCTGAGGCTACATGGAATTAGAAAAATTGCTTGATCGAGTAAGTGACGAAGAATCGTTTTTACGGTTCGTTCGAGCTCTTCAAGCCGATCGGCAGGACGAGGTAGAGAAAAAGATGCGCAATCCAAGTAGCTCCTATAGCTCAGGCGCTAATGGATGGGAAAATGGTTCAATTGAAAGTTTTCTGGACGCGGCCATCGCGTGGGCAGAAGACTCCAATTTTGGAGATAGCCAAAACTTGTCAGGCGCTTCGGTGTGGAAAAAAGTAGCCACTTTTCTTTATTGTGGAAAAACCTATGAGTAAGTTGCAGTCAGGGGCAGCAGCATGCAACACAAATATGCCTTTCCCGAGTCAGCAGGTAAAACCGCTCTTCTGGCCGCGCTAGCGGCCTGTCTGTTGTCGATCAGCAAAAAAGACTGCTTCATCTGTCACCATGGTTTTGCGGTTGATAAGTCTATGGCGTTGGGTTGTTTCTTTCTTGCTGTTTCTGAGTGTTCAGAGTATTTTCAACATGTTGTATGGCAGTAGCCAGGTTGTAGCGGTGTGCTGGTTTACTGTTTGTGATTTGGAAGATGGTTAATTAAAACAAGGAAAAACACTATGAGATCTTATGTTGCGGAGTTTATCGGCACCTTCTGGCTGGTGCTGGGTGGGTGTGGCAGCGCTGTATTGGCGGCGGCGTTTCCGGAGTTGGGTATCGGTTTTGCCGGCGTGTCGTTAGCTTTTGGTTTAACGGTATTAACCATGGCTTATGCCATTGGCCATATTTCGGGTTGCCATTTAAACCCGGCTGTATCTATTGGTTTATGGGCCGGTGGCCGCTTTGCGGCGAACCAGCTGTTACCCTATATAGTGTCACAGGTGTTGGGGGCTATAACTGCTGGTGCTGTACTGTATTGCATTGCCACCGGTAAAGCTGGTTTTGATGTATCGGCGGGTTTTGCTTCCAATGGTTATGGTGCGCATTCACCCGGTGGTTACAGTATGCAGGCGGCACTGTTGACGGAAGTGGTGCTGACCATGCTGTTTTTAGTGGTCATTATGGGCGCTACCGACAAACGTGCACCCCAGGGCTTTGCGCCGATAGCCATAGGCTTGTGTTTAACCCTTATTCACCTGATCAGCATACCGGTAACTAACACCTCGGTTAACCCGGCGCGTAGCACCGGTGTGGCGGTGTTTGTTGGTGATTGGGCCGTAACGCAGTTATGGTTATTCTGGTTAGCGCCTATTGCCGGTGCTGTAATCGGTGCAGTGATTTATCGTTATATCAGTGGTGCTACTAAGACGGCATAATGGTGTTTATTAGCCGTATTTAAAAAGCCTGCACGAAGCAGGCTTTGTCTTTTAACAGCTAGCTGTTACCAGCCGCACTGCATACCTTTATTTTGCTCGTCTAAGTAAGCTTGCAGCGGTGCGAAGTAGGCTAGTATGGCGCTGGCATCCATCTCTGGTTTGCCGGTTACTACCTCAAGCGCTTGCTGCCATGGCTGACTGGAGCCCATTTCCAGCATTTGGTTTAGCTTAGCGCCGGCCTCTTTGCTGTTGTATATCGAGCAGCGATGCACCGCACCTTCGTTACCGGCGATATCACACAGTGCCTTATGGAACTGGAACTGCAAAATATGCGCTAAGAAATAACGGGTGTAGGGTACATTGCCCGGCACATGGTACTTGGCGCCCGGATCAAAATCCGCTTCACTACGCGCGATTGGCGCGGCGACGCCCTGGTATTTTTCACGCAGTTGCCACCAGGCTTCGTTGTATTGCTCTGGCGTGATCTGGCCGTTAAATACCTGCCAGCGCCACTGGTCGACTAACAAACCAAAGGGCACAAAGGCAATTTTGTCCATCGCCATTTTTAGCAACAGGCCAATGTCTTTGCTCTCATCCGGTACCTTATCCAGTAAACCAATTTGTTTTAAGTAATCCGGCGTAACCGACAAAGCGATAGTGTCGCCGATAGCTTCATGGAAGCCGTCATTGGCGCTTTCCTGATAATACACCGGCTGATCTTTGTAGGCGCGCTGGTAATAGTTGTGTCCCAGTTCGTGGTGAATTACCGAAAACTCTTCTCCGGTGCGCTGGATGCACATTTTAATGCGCAAATCGTCTTTGGCATCTAAATCCCAGGCGGAAGCATGGCATTCTACGTCGCGATCGGCCGGCTTGGTAAACAGTGAGCGCTGGTAGAAAGTGTCCGGCAGCGGGGCAAAACCCAATGAGCTGAAAAACGCTTCGGCGCCACGCACCATTTTAATTTCGTCGTAGTTATGTTTGGCTAAAAGCTCGGTAACGTCATAGCCCGGATCGGCATCTTTCGGTGCGACTAAGTCGTACACATTACCCCAGCTTTGTGCCCACATATTGCCCAGCAGATGTGCCGGAATGGGTTTATCCAGCGGCACTTTGTCGGCACCGTATTGCTCAGATAATTTGCTGCGCACATGGCAGTGCAACGACTCATACAGCGGTTTTACCTGGCCCCATACCCGGTCTAGCTCGTTGGCAAAATCATCGGCTGGCATATCGTATTTAGAGCGCCACATCGCGCCGGTATCGGCATAGCCCAGCTCTTTGGCACCCTCATTGGTCAGCTCAATTAAGCGCGTGTATAGCGGCCGCATCGGCTTGCTGATCTCACGCCAGCCCTGCCACATTTCCAGCTGTTCGTTATAGTCGCGGCTGCTGGCCATAATGGCTGACATCTCACCCAGCGACAAACACTTACCGTCGGCCTTACAGTATTTACCTTTCCCGTAGATGCCGCCCAAATCAGCAACAATTTTCGCCATTTCGGCGGTTTTGGCTGCATCTTGTGGTGCGGGTAAGGTTAGTGCCAGCTTGAGTTTATCCAGCTTGCGCCGGCTGTCAGCGGATAAACTAACCTGGTCAAATTTTGCTGCGGCTGTGGCCAACTGTACCATTTCAACGGTCAGCTTCTCATTGACATCAGCGGCCAGTGACGCGGTATCTTCGGTAATAAAGTTTGAGTAAATCCACTCGGCGCGGTTGGACTCTTTGTACAGCTGTACCAGCTTGGTTTCAGTTTCAGCCAGAAACGCCTGTGCATCAGCCTCGGTAAGTTGTTTTTGTTCCGCCTGCTGTGGTGCGTCGGCTTGTTGCTGTGGGCTGCAGCCGCTGAGCAGCAACGCTGAACTCACCAGCAACGCGGTGGCAGAGAGTTTAAATGTGATCATAGGGTACCTTTTTCATTGTTGTTTGTATTTTGTTATAAAAAGATGGCCGTGGATTAACTGCACCAGTATAAACAGGCACTGGCGGTAAACGCCAGCCTACTGTACTACAGAGTGGCGTTGTGCCGGTGACAGCTGCTGCGGCTTGTTAACGCAGCTGCTTTTGTTGCAACTGCCACATGCGGGCGTATTCACCATTAGCGGCTAACAGCACGTCATGGGTGCCTTGCTCGGCCAGCCGGCCTTGCTTTAATACAATAATGTTGTCGGCATCAGTAATAGTAGATAACCGATGTGCTATCACTACACTGGTGTGATTGCGGGCTACTTCGCGCATGGCTTGTAATATGGCTTGCTCAGATGTTGAGTCGAGCGCTGAGGTGGCTTCATCGAATACCAGAATCGGCGATTTCTTTAAAATAGCCCGCGCTATGGCTATACGCTGTTTTTCGCCTCCGGATACTTTTAGCCCGCGCTCGCCTACCACAGTTGCATCGCCGTGCGGCAGGCTATTAATAAAGCTACGCAGGTGCGCCAGGTCTATCGCTTGTTCAACCTCCTGCTCGCTGGCATCCGGGCGGCCGTAGCGGATATTGTCACGTATGCTGCTGTTGAACAGCACGGTGTCTTGCGGCACTATGGCAATAGCACGGCGCAGGCTGTCAAGCGTAACGGTGCTGATATCCTGATCATCAATGCAGATCCTGCCGCCTGTGATACTGTAAAAGCGGTATAGCAGCCGGGCGATAGTGCTTTTACCGGCGCCACTGGCACCGACTATGGCAACCTTGCTGCCGGGCGGCACCGTAAAACTTAGCTGCTGCAAAATAGGGCGTTCACTCTGGTAAGCAAAATCGACCTGCTGAAAACGGATACTGCCGTTAGCAAGTTGCAGGGTGGGGGCATCCGCTGCGTCGGTAATATCTGGTTTGCGCTTTAGTAAGCCGAGCATATTTTCTAAATCTGTTAACGCCCGGCGGATTTCGCGATAAACAAAACCCAGGAAGTTAAGCGGTAAAAATAATTGGATCATGTAAGCATTAACCATCACTAAATCGCCCAGTGTCAGCTGTTTACTGACAACTTCGTCTGCCGCCAGCCACATTAGCGCGGTAATAGCGGCGGCAATAATCAACGCCTGGCCCGAGTTTAATGCCAGCAGGCTTAAACGGTTTTTTAAGCGGGCTTGCTCCCACTTTGCCAGAAAGCTGTCGTAGGTTTGTGCCTCGTAGTGCTCGTTATTAAAATACTTTACCGTTTCATAGTTAAGCAGGCTGTCAACGGCGCGGCTGTTAGTGGTGTTATCGGCCTGGTTGGCTTCGCGGGTGTATTTGTTGCGCCATTCGGTAATCACCACAGTAAAAAAGATATACACCGCAACAGCCAGCACGGTAACAACCGAGTAAAGTGGTGAAAACAGCGTAGCGAAAATCAGCGCTACAGCCAGAATTTCAAATAAAGTTGGCGCGATATTAAACATTAAAAAGCGCATTAAAAAACTCAGGCCGTTGGTGCCGCGCTCAATATCGCGGCTAATACCGCCGGTTTGCCGGTCCAGGTGAAACGCCAGCTCTAAACTATGCAAATGCTGAAATACCCGCAGGCCCAGCTTGCGCATGGCATGCTCGGTTACCCGGCCAAACAGGGCGTCGCGTACTTCACCGAAAAACACGCTGGCAAAACGCAAACCACCATATAGCAATAACATAGCCAGCGGCACCACCAGCAGATTGTGCTGGCCCTGATCGAGTGCATCAACGATATATTTTAATGCCAGTGGCATTAGCAGGGTGGCGGCTTTAGCAGCAACTAAAGCCAGCAACGCCAGCAATACGCGGTATTTAAATTGCCACAGGTAAGGCCATAACATGGCCAGTGTCTGTTTCAGGCTGGTTGCTTCAGGTCTTTTGGCGGGTTCGGGTTGTTTAGCTGCAGAGCGCATACCGCGCATGGTGGTTCCTTGTTACTTTGGCATAGGGTTATTGCATCAGGCGTAAGTGCAAAGGTACGCAGTATCTACCGCTACCTGCAACTGAAACTTACTGTCAGCTGGTACCGAAAAATGCTGGCCGCGGCTAAAGGTTTGCCAGCCGTTTGCTCCAGGCAGTAACACGGTCAGCGCGCCGCTTATTACTGTCATCACTTCATGCTGGCTGGTACCAAACTCGTATTCGCCCGGTGCCATTACGCCTACTGTTGCCGGTAACTGCTCGCCTTCAAAGGCAATAGAGGCAACTTTGCCATCAAAATACTGATTCACTTTAAACATATCGGGCTCCGTTATTTATAGTCTGACACAGTAAACCTGATCCTGACGTCAGATGGAAGTACCGCTTTAAAATTAGATGGCTTTACGTCTACTTAATTTACATATTGATGTAAAACAGCTGGTTAGTACGGTGTAAATTTTATTGACAGTTAGATGTAAGAAAATAAGCGAAATTCAACAGATAAAGTTAATGAATCTGCCATAAAAGCGCTTTATATTCAGATGTCCTTAATAACACCTCCAGGGAGAACACATGAAAATCAGGACTCTATCAGCAACTATCGCCATGTTATTGGCACCGGCAGTAAATGCCGAATTGTTTATTTCAGAATATGTAGAAGGCTCGGGTAACAATAAAGCACTTGAACTATACAACCCGACCGAACAAGCTATTTCACTCAATGGTTATACAATACAGGTATTTGCCAATGGTGCTGCAACAGCAACCAATACCACTACGCTTAATGGTACTGTGCCGGCAGGTGGTACTTTTGTATATGTGCATACCAGTGCCGTAGCGGAGCTAAGAGACCTGGCAAATCAGGTCTCAGGTAATGCGTCCTGGAATGGCAACGATGCCATAACCTTGCGTAAAGATGGTGTTGTAATTGATTCATTCGGGCAGGTTGGTTTTAACCCCGGTACGGCCTGGGGCAGTGGCGATACGGCGACCATTGACCGGACATTACGTCGTAAAGCAGTAATGTACGACACCAATCAGTTCGACGTTTTTGAACCGGCTGATGAATGGAATGGATTTCCGGTTAACGATTTTTCTGATCTCGGTTTATTTAATGGTGAAGGCGGTGGCCCGGGGCCAGATCCTGATCCGGAACCAGAGCCGATTTTAAGCTGTGGTGAGCCAGCAACGGCAATTTCTGCAATACAAGGTAGTGGTATGGCAAGCCCGTTGGTTGGCCAGGTAGTGCAGATTGAAGCCGTAGTTACTGATACTTTACCAGGCTTACAAGGCTACACCGTGCAGGCTGTAGGCGCAGAGCAGGATAATAATCCGGCCACCTCAGAAGGGCTGTTTGTTTATGTAAGCAGCAGCAACCTGGGTGTTGCGGTTGGCCAGCGTGTGCGCGTACAAGGCACCGTAGCTGAGTATTTTACCCAAACCCAGCTTGGCAATATCAGCGCTACACTCGATTGTGGTAGCAGCGAATTACCACAACCAACAGAGATCAGCTTACCGGTACTGAATTTAAGTGAGCTTGAAGCGGTAGAAGGCATGTTGGTGCGCTTTAGCCAGCCATTAACGGTAAATGATACTTACACTCTGGGCCGTTATGGTGAATTAACCCTGGCCAATGGCCGCCGTTATACGCCAACTCAGGTTGTTGCGCCGGGGGCTGATGCTATTGCGCTGGCAGCAGAGCATGCGCTTAACAAAATTGTACTGGATGACGCCAGCACAGTGCAGAACCCTGCCACAGTACCATACCCTACAGGTGGTTTATCGTCCGGCAATCCTGTGCGTAGCGGTGATACCGTGATCAACTTAACCGGTACCGTGCATTACTCATTTAATGAGTACCGCATTATGCCAACGACAAGCGTTAATTTTGTGCATAGCAACCCAAGAACGGCCGCGCCGGAACTCTCTGCCGATGGCAATGTTAAAGTGGCCAGTTTCAATGTGCTGAATTACTTTAACGGTAATGGCACTGGCGGTGGCTTCCCGACAGCGCGTGGTGCTAATACTGCAGTAGAGTTTGAACGCCAGCGGGCGAAGATCCTGTCTGCTATGGTTGCGATGGATGTCAGTGTTATTGGTTTGATGGAAATTGAGAACGACGGCTACAGCAGTACTTCTGCTATTGCTGATCTGGTGCAGGGGGTGCGTGCGGCTTCAGGCAACAACAGCTGGCAGTATGTTAGTGCAGCAGGCCCGGTGGGTACTGATGAAATAGCGGTAGGCTTGATCTACCGTGCTGATCAGGTGCAGCCAGCAGGTGAGTTGTTGATCCTTAATTCAGTAAACTCAGCAAAAGATGCCCAGGGCGCGGCCTTGTTTAACGATAGCAGTAACCGGCCTATGCTGGCGCAGCGTTTTAACCTGTTAGAAAATAATGCTGAGTTTGCAGTGATGGTTAACCACTTAAAATCCAAAGGTTCTGCTTGCGGTGCTGCAGATCCGGATACCGGCGATGGCCAGGGCAACTGTAACCTGACACGTACCCGCGCAGCTCAGGCAATTGGTATTTTTGCTGCAGAACACTTTGCCGATATTCCGGCAGTGGTAATGGGCGACTTAAACGCTTACGCCAAAGAAGATCCTATTACTACGCTGGCCCAGGCCGGTTATATCAACGTGTTTGATGCGCTGGGTAAATCGGGCCATAGTTATGTGTTCTCTGGCTTGTCGGGTTCATTGGACCACGCCTTGCTGAACGATGTGGCGCTGCAGTATCTGGCCGATGCCACTAAATGGAATATTAACGCCGATGAGCCAATAGCGCTGGATTATAACGTTGAGTTTAAATCACCCCAGCAGCAGCTCGATTTTTATGCGCCTGATGCCTATCGCTCGTCAGATCATGATCCGGTAATTGTATCCTTTAGTTTGCCGGGAGCTTTACCACCACTGGATGCCAGTCTGGAACTACTGCGCACCGTGCGCGCCCGTTTTGGTATGAGCCTGGTGCAGCTGGACTGGAGCGGTGATGCGACAGGGCTAATCTTGTATCGCGACAATGAAGCCGTGCGGGATTTGACTGTGCCAGGGCGTATTAACGACAACTTCCGTTCTGAAGCGCCAAGCGTGACTTATAAAATTTGTCAGCAGGCCACATCCAGCTGTTCAGCTGAATTAGTGGTGAACTTTAACTAAGCAGATTGCAATAAATAAAAACGCCGGTGTGAAAACCGGCGTTTTTTTATCAGTTAAAAAATGATTTATGCAGCCTGATCTTTCTCTACTGCACCTGCACCTTGTTGGGTCAGGGTTTTATCTGCAGCCAGATATTCGGGGGCAAAATCATCAACATTAATGGCAAATAAACGGCCACGTTCAGCCACCCGCAGTTGTTCGGCTTCGGCTTCGCTAATAACTTTTAGCTGTAAACCTAACTCGGCAACTTCATTCAGGCGATAGAACGGCAGGCGCTTACCGGCAGCATGGGTAACCTTATCAAACACCGGTTCTGCGGCCAGCACATCGCGCAATGCCTGCTCCATTAAGCCTAACTGATTTAACGGTTCGTTCTTCAGGTATAAATGATGGCCCAGACGTGAGCGTGCTTCACCCGGTGTTTGCATAATGCGGGCAACCTTGTGCTCAATAACATCTGACGCTTTACGTAAGGTACGGCCCCATGGAAATACTACCCGTTTTAACACCACGCCCACTGCGCGGTTAGGGAAGTTGTCAAATAACTCATTCAGTGCCAGCTGAGCTTTCGCCAGATTATCTTCACAAGCCCATTGTACCAGCGGTAAATCGTCAATCTTACGGCCTTCGTCGTTGTAGCGTTTTAACACTGCAGACGTTAGATACAGCATACTTAAAATGTCACCCAAACGGGCCGAGATCCGCTCGCGACGTTTTAAGTCACCGCCCAAAGTTCCCATAGCAACATCTGACATCAGCGCTAACGCTGCACTAAAGCGGTTCATTTGCTTATAGTATTTTGCCGTTGCATCGCCATAAGGCGCGCTGCTAAAAGCACCACCGGTTAATGACAACCAGAAGGTACGGAAGAAATTACTGATAGCAAAACCAATATGGCCAAACAGCGCTTTATCAAATGCGGTTACTGCCGCACCCTGATCGTCTAACTGGGCAGCTTGCAATTCGGCCAGTACATAAGGATGGCAGCGAATAGCGCCCTGACCGTAGATAATCATATTACGGGTTAAAATGTTGGCGCCTTCTACGGTGATGGCTACCGGAGCACCCTGATAACCGCGCGCCAGATAGTTGTTAGGGCCCATACAAATGCCCTTACCGCCGTGAATGTCCATTGCATCGATAATGGCCTGGCGCATCCGTTCGGTCATATGGTATTTGGTAATGGCTGAAATTACTGACGGCTTCTCGCCTAAATCTATGGAGCCAACAGACATGGTGGTAGAGGCATCAGCCATATAGGCATAACCGCCAATACGAGCCATTGCTTCTTCCACGCCTTCCATCTTACCAATCGGCAATCTGAACTGACGACGAATACGGGCATAAGCGCCGGTTGCCATGGCTACCGCTTTAATACCGCCAGTGCTGTTAGATGGCAGGGTAATAGCGCGGCCTACAGACAAACACTCTACCAGCATACGCCAGCCCTGACCGGCCATTTTCGCGCCGCCGATAATGTAATCCAGCGGGACAAAAATATCTTTACCCTGGGTAGGGCCGTTTTGAAACGGCACATTTAGCGGAAAGTGACGGCGGCCAATTTTTACGCCCGGCGTACTGACAGGAATAAGTGCACAGGTAATGCCGAGCTCTTCTTTGTCACCGAGTAATTTTTCCGGATCGTACAATTTAAACGCCAGGCCCAGTACAGTAGCAATAGGCGCCAGTGTGATATAGCGTTTATCCCAGGTCAGGCGCATACCAATAACTTCTTCGCCTTCCCACTGGCCCTTACAAATAATACCGGTATCGGGAATAGCACCGGCGTCTGAACCTGCTTCCGGGCTGGTTAGCGCAAAACATGGCACTTCCAGACCTTTTGCCAGCCTTGGCAAATAATGGTTTTTCTGCTCGTCAGTACCATAGTGTTGCAGCAGTTCTCCCGGGCCTAAAGAATTAGGTACACCGACGATACTGGATAACACCATGCTCTTGCTGGTGAGCTTTTGCAGTACACAAGACTGCGCATAAGCTGAGAACTCCAGACCACCATATTCTTTTTTGATGATCATGGCGAAAAAGCCTTTGTCTTTTAAATACTGATAGACTTCAGGTGTTAGGTCAGCACGTTCATGTGTGGTGTGCCAGTCATCCATGATGGCCAGCACTTCTTCTACCGGGCCGTCGAGGAAGGCCTGCTCTTCGGCACTTAACCGCGGTACCGGGAAGTTATGCATTTTATGCCAATCCGGGTTGCCACGGAATAAGTCAGCTTCCCACCAGGTAGTACCGGCGTCGATCGCTTCTTTCTCAGTGCTGGACATTTCCGGCATGATTTTACGGTACACTTTAAGTAGCGGTTTAGTCAGGTATTGCTGGCGTACTGCGGCAATGTTCAGCGGCAGTGTAATGAGTAAAAATACTATCCAGCTTATTACGCCAACTATATCTAATGCTGTGCCTGCTGCCAGTATTACTGCGATAACGGCAGTAAACATTGTTAAGCTGGCGCGGTTATACGCCAGTATGCCAATTGCGGCGATAAGTACCGCAGAAAAAACTAACCCTTCCATTTTTTTCTCCCAATGAGAGGTCTGACCACTGTGCGGTTAGAGTAAAACGCTTTAACTAAAGTTGCAAGCCTAAAAGCGGCTGTCGCATAAAGTCATTGTCAACTTTAGCCACAACTCTTAGGCTATTACGTTTAAGCATAGCCTTTTGGCTTAGTTTCGCCGCAGCACTTTTTCCGCTAAGGACGCGTATGTGTGAATTACTTGGTATGTCGGCTAATGTGCCAACTGATATTTGCTTTAGCTTTAAAGGCTTAAAAGAGCGCGGCGGGCGTACCGGCCCGCACAAAGATGGCTGGGGCGTAGCCTTTTATGAAAATAAAGGCGTATGTACTTTTAAAGATGCCTCGCCAAGTTATCAGTCAGAAATTGCCCGGCTGGTGTCAGATTATCCGATAAAGAGTAAAGCGGTTATTGCCCATGTACGCCAGGCGAACCGCGGCCGGGTAGGGCTGGAAAATACCCATCCGTTTAGCCGTGAGTTATGGGGCCGGTACTGGACATACGCCCACAATGGTCAGCTCAGTGGTTATCAGCAATTGCCGGTAGCACGCTTTACCCCGGTGGGCACTACCGACAGCGAGCGGGCGTTTTGTTATTTACTCAGTGAACTGGACAAAAGGTATCCGCAAAAACCGCCAGGGCGCAAAGCGGCATTTACGTTTATTCAGCGTAAATGTAAAGAGCTGCAAAAGCTGGGTGTATTTAATATGTTGCTGACCGATGGTGAGTACTTATTAACTTATTGCACCACCAAACTGCATTGGATCACCCGGCGGGCACCTTTTGGTATTGCCCGGCTGTCAGATGTTGATGTAGATATTGATTTTAGCCGTGAAACCACACCCAATGATGTGGTGACGATTATTGCCACTGAACCGCTAACTAATAACGAACAGTGGCACAAGATGGCTGCCGGAGAAAGCCAGCTGTTTCGCTATGGTGAACCGCTGGCTTGAACGGCGGGTGTCAGGTCAAGTTTGTGCAATTGTACGTCGAACTGCTCAACATTGTCTTCTCCACGCCATAAACGCACCAGCATGAAATCTAGCTCTGGTGCTACCCAGGCGTAAATCTGTTTATCGCTGTTTTCTTCAATACGGGCGATACGTAAGGTTTTAATATTACCGTAGGGCAGTGGCAGCATTTCTTCGGCCACCACTTTATAATTGTAAGGTTTGCTGTCACCGTGCCGGTTTAGCACGTTGTAACTAAATTCAGTTTTACCGGCACGTAAGTCCAGCACCAGCTGCAGCTGATAGCTTATCTGATCCAGCCAGTCGCTCTGCCATTCAACTGTTTTGGGTTTACGCGCTTTACCTTCGCTTAATACTTTGGCGACAGGGTCGAGGTTTAGCTCGTAGTAGCGGTTTGGCCCGGTGCCTGAGCGTGTCATCACATAACGCAGTGGCTGAATAGCACCATCGTTTACGGTAAAGTCTGAAGTTTCATGCCGCCTGTCAGAGAATATCATCCAACTGATATCACTGCTGTAACCCAGCTGATAGCCTTGTTCTGTGGTTTTTAAATAGCGGTTGGCTTCGCCATGTTTTTTACCCGCCCGATACACAATGTAATCGGCGTTAAAACTGCTTAACGGTACGGTTTCAGCACTGGCGGCGCTGCAAAAGAGTGCCGTTATTACAACAAAAGGCGCCCATAAGCGCCAGCTAGTCTTCATCTTCATCATTGGCATAACCGTTGGCTGCTAATAAATTGCCATCTAACCATGCCTGATCTGAATGCTGTTGTAAACGGTTTTGGCAAAACCAGCGAACTACCAGCGGATAAATACGGTGTTCCTGTTCATGTACCCGCTCAGCGAGGCCTTGCGCATCATCATCGGCAAATACCGGCACCTTAGCCTGTAAAATGACCGGGCCACCATCAAGCTGTTCGGTAACAAAATGTACACTGCAACCATGCTCGCTATCACCTGCATCAATAGCGCGTTGGTGTGTAGTGAGGCCCTGATATTTAGGTAACAACGAAGGGTGAATGTTAAGCAGGCGGCCGTTAAAGTGTTGTACAAAAGCCGGCGTAAGAATACGCATAAAGCCGGCTAATATCACTAAATCAGGTTTGTGCTGCTCAATAGCATCTGTCAGTGCCAGATCGTATTGGTCGCGGCTGGCATAACTTTTATGGCTGAGTACCTGCGTGCTGATACCGGCTTCATTCGCCCGTACCAGCCCGTAGGCATTCGCTTTATTTGAAATCACGGCACTGACTTTACCAGGGATAAAACCACTGCTGCAGGCGTCAATAATGGCCTGCAGGTTTGACCCGCTGCCGGAAATCAGTACTACGATAGATTTCATCGGTTGCCTTATTCGTTAATAATAACCAGCTCATCGCCTGCCGCTGCAGACTGAATTTCACCCAGGTGCCATACTGTTTCACCGGCATCACGCAGTATGCTGATGGCCTGTTGCAGTTTGTCCTGCGGTACTACCACCAACATGCCCACACCACAGTTAAAGGTGCGGTACATTTCATGGCGGCTGATATTGCCTTGCTGCTGCAGCCAGTTAAAAATGGCTGGCCACTGCCAGCTATTACCATCGATAACGGCTTTGGTATTCTCCGGTAATACCCGCGGAATATTTTCCCAAAAACCACCACCGGTAATATGACATAACGCATGCACCGGGGTTTGCTTAAACAGGTTAAGCAGGTTTTTCACATAAATGCGGGTAGGCTCCAGCAGGTGGTCGGCCAGAGACTTGCCTTCAAGCAATGTATCCGGGCTTTGGCCGCTGACTTCCAGTACTTTACGAATTAACGAGAAACCATTGGAGTGTGGGCCGGAAGACGCCATGGCAATTAACTGATCGCCTGGTTTTACCTTACTGCCGTCGATAATATCGGCTTTTTCCACTACGCCAACACAGAAACCGGCAATATCGTAATCTTCACCGTGATACATGCCTGGCATTTCGGCGGTTTCGCCGCCAACCAGTGAACAACCAGACTGATAACAACCTTCAGCAATACCGTTAACTACAGCCGATGCAGTGTCAACATCCAGCTTGCCAGTGGCGTAATAATCGAGGAAAAACAGTGGTTCTGCACCTTGAACGACCAGATCGTTAACGCACATGGCGACTAAATCAATACCTACGCCGTCATGACGTTTTAAGTCCATCGCCAGGCGTAGCTTAGTGCCTACACCGTCAGTGCCTGACACCAGTACCGGTTCTTTATAACCGGCCGGAATTTGGCACAGCGCACCAAAGCCACCTAAACCCCCCATAACCTCAGGGCGACGTGTGCGTTTGACTGCGCCTTTAATCCGCTCAACTAACGCATTACCTGCGTCAATATCAACTCCGGCGTCTTTGTAGCTTAACGATGTTTTCTGCTCGCTCACGGCAATCCTCGAATGACTGAAAGTGGAAAGGCTAAAAATTGGCGGCATTTTACCTGCTTAACGCCGCCGACAAAAGCCTTACTGCATAGCATTTGCCATAGCCTGCTTTACATAGTCATACAAACTGATGCTGTTGTCGCGGGTGATTTTATGGTAACACACTGAAGCAAATGGAAATTCTTTGTCATTCAGCCTTATATAAACAAAGGGCGCTTCGCTGTCAGTCTGATCATGCTGCCAGTGGCCGCCAACATTGGCGATAAACAACTCACCAATATAAGCGCCGAGAATGTTACATAAGGTAAACACCACTTCAGCTGAATGACGTTGCTTTTGTTCACGGCTGTTTAATTCTGCCAGCAGAACATCAATCTGCTGCAGGCTGTCTATGCTGTGATCCAGCGTTAATTTGTGTTCTTCTGCGGCGTAGTTTACCGCGTCTGCGGCCGCAGCCTGCATTAAGTTGTTCAGTTCTTGTTGTTGCATAGTTGCCTCAGGATTTTTGGTGAGCCGCCAGAATTAACTGGCGTAATTGTTTACTGCCGGGGCCAAGTGTTTCTTCTTTCGGGGCCACCAGCGATATAGTCGCCATGCGCTCGCTGCTTTGGTTCAGGCTCAGTTGTATCAGAGTGCCACGGGCAATATAGTCTGTCACCATAAAATCCGGTAGCCAGCAAAATCCCAGCCCGAGTTGCAAAATTTCTATTGCTTCAAAAAAATTATCTACCGTCCAGCGTTGTTCTGCCCTCAGCCAACCGGCATTTTCC
This sequence comes from Gammaproteobacteria bacterium HGW-Gammaproteobacteria-15, assembly GCA_002840125.1. Taxonomy (GTDB): domain Bacteria; phylum Pseudomonadota; class Gammaproteobacteria; order Enterobacterales; family Alteromonadaceae; genus Alishewanella. The sequence goes on along the minus strand of PGZF01000001.1, from coordinate 1,055,161 downwards.
TGCGGTTTTTGCGCAGTATCACGGATCACCAGTTGCAAATGCTGGCTTAGTTCATTTTGATCAATATGGTTTGCTATGGCCAGTGGATTCTGGCTGCCGGTAACCGGAATAAAGCGGGTGCTGCATAAATGTTCACCGAGGTAGCCTTTGGGAATAACCGACGAGGCGGCAATAACCAGATCGGCCCGCTTTTGCAGGATTATTTCTGCTGTACCGGTAATAACACAGTCGATAAGCTGAATACGGCTGCCGCGGCTAAGCGGATAAAAAGCCGCCAGGGCTTCATTTAAAAAGCGTCGCGGGTAGGCCAGTTCTACCGCAATGCGAATTTCCGGCTCCCAGCCCTGATCAATATTGGCGGCCAGCAATTCCAGATCTTCCACTTGTTGTGTCAGCAAGCGCGAGCGGCGCAGCATCACTTCACCGGCTTCTGTCAGATAGGCTTTGCGGCCGCGCACTTCCAGCAGTTCAACACCAAGCTGGTTTTGCAATTTCGCTACGGCATGGTTTAGTGATGACTGGCTTTTATTCAGCAGTTCAGCCGCCTGGGCATAGCCGCCGGCATCGACCACTGCCTGCAGTATACGCCATTGCTCCAGAGTTGAACGTGGACGATAAGGCATAACGGGTGTGCGCTCCTGTGGCGTTAAACGTTGGCGACAATCACCGCTCGAAGCGGTGCCGGATAGCCTTCTATAGTTTTACTATGATCAGTTGCATCGAGAAAATCAATTAAACTTTCATTTTCCATCCAGTCGGTTTTACGCTGTTCGTCTAACGTAGTGCGGTTTAAATCTACCAGCCTTACATTGCTAAAGCCCAGCCGCTGCAGCCAGTGTGTTAAGGCGGCTACGCTGGGAATAAACCAGACATTGCGCATTTTGGCATAACGCTCGCCGGGCACTAATACTGTATTTTCGTCGCCTTCTACCACCAGGGTTTCCAAAACCAACTCGCCACCGGGCCGCAGCTGGTTTTTCAGCTGCTGCAGAAAATCCAGTGGTGAGCGTCGGTGGTACAATACGCCCATCGAGAATACGGTATCAAACTGCTTTAGCGCCGGCATCTCATCAATACCAATGGGGATCAGGTTTACAGCAGGATCAGGGTTAAAGTGTTTTATCGCCTGAAACTGGGCATAAAACAGCTGCGACGGGTCAATCCCCACCACAAATTCTGCCCCTTCGCCGCGCATACGCCACAGGTGATAACCACTGCCGCAGCCAACATCCAGTACAGTGCGGTGTGCCAGCGGCGCAATATGCGGCAGCACCCGATCCCATTTAAAGTCAGAGCGCCACTCGGTATCAATAGCAATACCATGAATATTAAACGGGCCTTTACGCCAGGGTTTTAACTGCTGCAGTAAGTAACGAATTTGCTGTGCTTCACCGCTGCTAATATCGTTTGCGCTGCCAAATTGCACCGCAGTTTTTAGCTCAACCATGCCGGGTGTGATAGGTGGCAGATTGCTGATTACCTTTTGCCATTGTTTAAAATCGCCATGCAGGGCGTCTTTACTCCAGGTAGCCAGCTGTGCCGGTAATGTCTGCAGCCAGCTATGCAACTTATTGCTGGCCAGTTGGGCATAAAAAGGTGTGAAGTCGAGCATAGCTAACCTTATGTAAGAGCGGTCTTATTTAATCGCGACCATTGAGCAGAAATTAAAACACTGAAACCATAGCGTCTGGCTGGTAAAACCGGCTTGCTGCAAGCGCTGCTGGTGTTCCTGCAGGGTGTCTGGCTTCATCACATTTTCCAGCGCGCTGCGTTTTTGGCTGATTTCCAGCTCGCTGTAGCCGTTAGCGCGCTTAAAGTCGTGGTGTAGCTCCACCAGCAAGTCGTTTGTAACGGGGGCGTGGTTGATAAACTTCTCTGACAGGATCAACAAAGCACCCGGTTTTAAGCCCTGATACACGCGGTTAATCAGGGTATTACGATCTTCTTTGGGTAAAAACTGCAAGGTAAAGTTAATTACCACTATAGCGGCCTGTTCAATCGGTTGCTGACGAATATCAGCCAGTTTTACCTCAACCGGTATATCAGAGCGAAACGCCTGCAAATGCCGCTCGCAGCGCTCTACCATAGCGCTACTGTTATCGACGGCGATAATCCTGCTGTTGGCTACGCTGATATTACGCCGCATTGCCAGTGTTGCGGCACCAAGCGAGCAGCCGAGGTCATAGTAATTACTGTCAGGCTGTTGAAAGCGGCCGCTTAACTTGCCAATGGTTTGAATAATAGTTTGATAGCCGGGTACCGAGCGCTGGATCATGTCGGGGAATACGTCGGCGACCTGATCGTCAAAACGAAAATCCTGAATATGAGCCAGCGGCTCGGCGAAAATAGCATCTTTTTGCATAAAAACTTGTCGGTAGAAAGCAGTGTAAGTGGCGCTATTTTACCTTAAATATCGCAAAACTACAGCAAACTGAATTGCTGCTCGCCGGGCCAGGGCGCGAGGCAGCTGTGGGCGTAAGCTAAATCCTGTGCAAACTGGCGGCATAGTTGTGGCGCTAAATGGTTATCCGGCGTATGAAAAAAGCAAAAAGGGCTTTTGCCTTCATCGAGCCATTGCTGCACTTTAGTAAGCCATGGCTGATAAAACTGCCGGTTTACTGCCATATCATCAGTACCGATAAACCTTAACATAGGCGTTTGGCTGAAACTTATTGCATGCACCGGTACCCGTGGTTTTTTGGCCTGGGCATCAATTAAGGCCTGAGTGGTTGCCGGCACAGAAAATAAGGCTCTGCTGTCGATTACTACGCGCTCAGCTTGATAGTGCTGCAACATTTTGTGCAGCTGAATTTCATATTGGCCTTTGTCAAAAAAAGCCGGATGGCGTACTTCCAGCGCACAGCGGCAGTGTTGGCTAATCTGTTCAACCAGGGTACTGATTTGGCCAAAGTCGGCCGGGCCTGTGCGGGCGGGCAGTTGCAAATGCACCAGCGCCAGCTTCTGGCCAAGCACAGCCATGCGTTTAAGCCAGTCTGCCAGTTGCAGCAGGCTGTCTGCACCGCCATGATGGCTGATGCGCTGCGGCACTTTTAAAGTAAAACGGTAGTGCTCAGGCGTGTCTTGCTGCCAGCGCTTTAATGTGTCATCTGAGGGATCAGCATAAAAGGTGGTGTTGCCCTCAGCACTGTTAAAATAACGGGCATATTGCGGCAAAAAGTCGGTTGCTTTTGCGTCTGCAGTGTAGATCGCATTTTTCCATTTTGGGTTGGCCCATACCGGGCAGCCGAGATATAACATAGCTGACTTGACCTTACTCCCGTGGCGGCGTACAACTAACAGACTAAGGCTGGGAAGCATAACATAATGATTGGTAAATCTATCTTAGCTTTGTTGCTGATGTTGTCGCTGGCACATACTTATGCGTCTGAAACCGGCTTACCTGCAAGGTTGCAGGTGGCGTTAAGTGCAGACACTTATCCTTATATGTTTACCAATTCTGACGATGAAGTAGCCGGGCTGGCCGTTGATTACTGGCGCGAAGTGGGCCGCCAGGAAAACATTCAGATAGACTTTATTGCTGCCGATTGGCCAGACACCTTAAAGCTGTTGCAACAAGGCGATGTGCAATTGCATGGTGCTATGGCCAGCACGCCAGAGCGCAGTGCTCTGTTTAAGCTTACAGAGCTTAATATTGAGGCGTTTAGCAATATCTACGTCATGCGCGATTTAACCGGGGTTAACTCGTTAACAGACCTACAACCCTTCGTAATAGGTGTGGTAGAAAATACCGGCCATCTGGCAGCGTTAAAACAACAATTGCCGCAAGGCAACTTTATGTATTTTCCTAATATTACTGCCTTGTATCAGGCTGCTCTTGATGGAAAAGTGGCCGCTTTTACCGGTCTGGACCGGCTGCCTACGCAAGACCCCCGCTATGAAGAGCTTAACCGTAAGTTTCCTTTGTTCCGCCGTATTGCATTGCGCAAGATGGAGCTGGTATATGCGGTGCTGCCTGCCAATAAGCAGCTGGCACAACAGTTGGCTGAGGCAACTGCGCGGCTTAACCGTAGCTTTCTTGATGAGCTGGAAAGACGTTGGCTGGGAGTGCCTGCAGAGCAGGATACTTTGTTGCTTGGCGTGTCTATTGATAACCAGCCATATATGCATGTCTCGCTGCAGGGCGAGGCGCAGGGGCTGTTTGTGGATATGTGGCAACACTGGTCTGAGCAAACCGGTACAAAAATCGCTTTTGTACCAGACACTTCATTCAATAATCTGAGCAACCTGCAAAAAGGCCGGATTGATGTAGTGGTGGCTTTTCCTGACAACAAAGGTCTGCCCGACAATCTGCTGGATGCACATCAGCTATACAGTTTTAATTCAGAATTCTTCAGCCCGGCAAAATTGCAGCTAAAACAGTTAGACGACACCAGTACCGGTAAAGTCGGGGTGTTTGAAAATGCGCCTTATGTAGCCGAGTTACAGATGCGCTATCCACAATTGGAGTTTGTCAGGTATCGCACCCTGAATGAGATGCTGGACGCCTCGTTAAGCGAAGAACTGCTGGGTTTTTTTGGTGCCTCTACCACTATGCCAATGCGCTTACAGCAATTAAACGTTTGGGACAGTTTTAACAGGCTGGAATCAAGCAGTGTCAGCTCGCCTTTGTACAGCCTGGTCAGAGCGGATAAACCTGAGTTGGCAGAGCAGATCCGGCAAGGTTTTACAGCGTTGAAGCTGGACACGCTGATACAGGCAGAGCAGCGTTGGATCACGGATAAATCGCAATATTATTTTGCGGCTTTTCGCGACAAAGTACCGTTATCTTTTAAAGAAACCGACTGGCTGAGCAACCATAGCAAGCTGCGTGTTGGTATGCTCAGTGACTGGGCACCAATGGAATTTGTCGATGAGGATGGCAACCCGGCAGGTGTTACCGTTGATATGTTTAATTTACTCAGCAAGCGCATGAATATTGATTTTGACATCAACGTTTACAGCCAGTTCGACGTTATGCTGGCCGACTTACAGCAAAAAAAGCTCGACCTTATTGCTAATGTTTCGCAGCGGGACGATCGTAAAAGTTATGCCGTGTTTAGCGATGAGTTCTGGTCAATACAATGGGCGGCTCTCAGCAGGGGAGATGTGGCAACAGTGGTCAGTACCGCTGATCTGAATGGTAAACGGGTGGCAATATACAAAGACTATCAATTGGCTAAACACCTCAATGATGCTTATCCACAAATTGACGTAAAGCCTGTTGCTGACTTGCGTCATGGGCTGGATCTTCTGCTGCAGCACGAAGTCGATTTTGTTATTGATTCCGTTGAAGCTGCCAGCGAAATGTTGCGCCAGACTGGCTATATGTATCTGCGCGTGCAGGTGCTGGATGATTTACCGTCTTACCCATCGTTGATTGCGGTACGCAATGATTACCAGCCGTTATTAGAGATCCTCAACAAGGGGCTGCGCAGCATCGGCCAGGCAGAGCGGCAGCAGTTGTATCAAAAGTGGTTTAGCTTTCAGATCACGCAGGGCATTAACAAAGCTCAGTTTAACCGCATGATGTGGCAAATTGGTGGCGCGGCATTGGCGTTGCTGACCTTTTTTGTGATCTGGAATTTGTCGTTGCGCAAAGAAGTACGTTTGCGCCGGCAAGCCGAACAAAAAATGCGTTTTATGGCCACTCATGATGATTTAACACAATTACCTAATCGTGGCCTGATTAAAGAGCGGATAGAGCAGGCTCTGTTACAACATGCCCGGCACAATGAAATTCTGGCGTTGTTATTTATCGACCTGGACGGTTTTAAAGAGGTAAATGATCTTTACGGCCATGATGTAGGTGATGAGCTGCTGCTAAAACTTGCTTTGATACTCAAAGACGCGGTCAGAAAAAGCGATACTGTGGCCCGTTTTGGCGGCGATGAATTTGTGGTGTTACTCACCGGCCTGCTCAGCCGTGAAGATGCCGCTATAGTGGCAGAGAAAATTCTGCACCAGCTAAGCCAACCGGTAACCCTCTCGGTAGGTGAGATTAAGATAGGTGCCAGCATCGGTATTGCCGTATATCCGGATGATGGTACCGACAGTGCCAAATTGCTGAAAGTGGCCGACAGCCTGATGTACCGGGTTAAGCAGCAAGGCAAGAATCAGTATTGTTTTTCCCGTTCGGTGTTTTCGTAAGCGGGCAGTGACATTAGGCGTCATTTCTATATAATTAGCCGTCATTTTAGTACCGCTGATTAGCAAGGTAGAAGGAAGGTTTAATGCGTAGCCATTATTGCGGTTTATTAACCGCACAACATGTTGGGCAACAAGTGTCTTTATGCGGCTGGGTTAACCGGCGCCGCGATCTGGGTGGTTTAATTTTCTTAGACCTGCGCGACCGTGAAGGCATGGTGCAGGTGGTTTGCGACCCGGATTTAAAAGACCTGTTTGACGTTGCCTATACACTGCGCAATGAATTCTGTATTCAAATTAAAGGCCAGGTACGGGCACGGCCGGATTCTCAGATTAACAAAGATATGGCCACCGGCGCAGTAGAAGTGTATGCCAGTGAGTTGGTTATTCTTAATAAAGCCGCACCGCTGCCGCTGGACTCCAACCAGAACAACAGCGAAGAGCAGCGCTTAAAGTACCGCTACCTTGACCTGCGCCGGCCGCTGATGAGCGATCGGTTAAAGTTTCGCGCCCGCGTTACCAGCTTTGTGCGTAACTTTATGGACAGCCACGGCTTTATGGATGTTGAAACACCCATTCTGACCAAAGCGACGCCGGAAGGCGCGCGCGACTATTTAGTGCCAAGCCGCACGCACAAGGGCCAGTTTTTTGCGCTGCCACAATCACCGCAGTTGTTTAAACAATTGCTGATGATGTCAGGCCTGGACCGTTACTACCAAATTGTAAAATGTTTCCGTGATGAAGACTTACGTGCTGATCGCCAGCCGGAATTTACCCAGATTGATATTGAAACCTCTTTTATGAGTGCCGAGCAGGTCATGGCAGTGACCGAGCAGATGGTGCAACAGATGTTTAACCAGTTGCTGGGTGTCGATTTAGGTAAGATGCCTCGGATGCAATACTGGGAAGCCATGCGCCTGTATGGCTCAGACAAGCCTGACCTGCGCAACCCGATGCAGTTTGTCGATGTGGCCGATTTACTCAAAGACGTTGAATTTAAAGTGTTCTCCGGCCCGGCTAACGATGCCAAAGGCCGTGTAGTAGCCCTTAAAGTACCGGGCGCTGCCGAAAAAGTATCGCGTAAAGATATCGACAACTACACCAGTTTTGTTGGCATCTACGGTGCTAAAGGCTTAGCCTGGATGAAGGTGAATGATGTTGCAGCAGGCGCTGATGGCGTGCAATCGCCGGTTGCCAAGTTTTTAACACCAGACATTATTACCACTATTATTGCCCGTACCGCTGCCGCCAACGGCGATTTAATTTTCTTCGGTGCCGACAGCTACAAAGTTGTCTGTGAAGCCATGGGTGCGTTGCGCTTAAAGCTGGGGGAAGATTTAGGCATTACCCAGCCTGGCTGGAAGCCGCTGTGGGTAGTGGACTTCCCGATGTTTGAAGAAAATGACGACGGCAGTTTCTCGGCTGTGCATCACCCCTTTACCTCACCACTGGATACGGCGGCGTTTTTAAATACCGCTAATAGTGAACTTGAGCTGGGTAAACTGCTGTCTAATGCCTACGATATGGTATTAAACGGTACCGAGTTAGGTGGCGGTTCGGTGCGTATTCACACTGCTGAAGTACAAGCTAAAGTATTTACCTTATTGGGCATTAGCGATGAAGAGGCGGCAGAGAAATTTGGCTTCCTGCTCGAAGCATTAAAATACGGTGCGCCACCGCACGCCGGTTTGGCTTTCGGTCTGGATCGTTTAGTCATGTTAATGACTGGCGCTACGTCAATTCGTGATGTGATGGCGTTCCCTAAAACCGCCACTGCTGCCTGTCCGTTAACTGATGCCCCCGGCGTCGCTAACCCGGTGCAACTGGCTGAGCTGGGTATCGCAGTGGTGGCTAAAGCGCAATAAGTTTTAATTTTACCTGCAACACCGTGGCAGCAATCTGGCTGCCACAATTAAGGAGTAACTGATGGCCGGCCATAGTAAATGGGCGAACATGAAGCATCGCAAAGCCCGTCAGGATGCGAAAAAAAATAAAATATTCACCAAAATTATCCGCGAGCTAACCGTCGCGGCCCGTTTAAACCCGGATGTTAGCGCCAACCCGCGGCTGCGTTTGGCGGTAGATAAAGCCCTGTCAGAAAATATGACCCGCGACACCATAGACCGCGCGATAAAACGCGGTGCCGGTGCCAGTGAGGGCGAAAACTACGAAGAGTTGGTATACGAAGGCTATGGCCCCAATGGTGTGGCGGTAATTGTTGAAACCATGACCGACAACCATAAACGTACAGTAGCCGATGTACGCCACGCTTTTACTAAAGCCGGCGGCAGCCTGGGTACCAGTGGCTCAGTAGCTTATTTGTTCAGTCGCCGTGGCGTACTGATATTTGCTCCAGGCGTGGATGAAGACAGCCTGATGGAAGCGGCACTCAATGCCGGTGCCGAAGATATTGTCAGTCATGATGATGGCAGCTTTGAAGTGCTGACTGCAGCAGAGCAGTTTAATGACGTGAAAGACGCGCTGATAGCCGCCGGTTTTATACCAGATAGCAGCGAAGTAACGTTAATACCTGCAACCCGCGCTGAGGTAGATGCCGATCATGTTGCAGCGTTTTTTAAACTGCTCGACCAGTTGGAAGACTCAGACGATGTGCAAAACGTTTATCACAATGCCGATATCAGTGACGAGCTGATGGCTGAGCACGGTTAAGCGTGGCGCAACAGTGAATATTATTCTCGGAATTGATCCGGGCAGCCGCTTAACCGGCTATGGCGTCGTGCGCCAGGTAGGCATGAAGTTTGAGTACGTCGCCAGCGGTTGTATCCGGCTGACCACCACCGATTTACTGCCTGAACGCCTGCTGGATATTTTCAATGGCGTCAGCGAAATTATCACTCAAACCCGGCCGACTATTTTTGCTATTGAGCAGGTGTTTATGGCGCGTAATGCCGACTCTGCTTTAAAGCTGGGGCAGGCGCGCGGTGCGGCTATTGTTGCTGCCAAACATGCCGGGCTTGAGGTGTATGAATATTCAGCACGCCAGGTTAAGCAGTCGGTGGTCGGCACTGGTGCCGCCGACAAAGCCCAGGTACAACATATGGTGCGTACCTTACTTAAATTACCGGCTAACCCCCAGGCCGACGCTGCCGACGCGCTTGCAGTAGCGCTGTGTCATGGGCATACTCAACAGAGTTTAATCAGCTTGGCCGGCCAGGCGCGTAAAACCGTACGCGGCCGGCTACGCTAAGCGGATTTATCACCTTATTCTATAAGCAGACCTTATGATTGGACGTTTACGCGGTATTCTGCTGGAAAAGCAGGCACCGGATCTATTAATAGAAGTGGCCGGTGTCGGCTATGAAGTACAGTTGCCGCTGACCAGTTTTTATCAGCTGCCGGCTACCGGTGTTGAAGCCACTATTTATACCCATTTCGTTGTACGCGAAGATGCGCAGCTGCTGTACGGCTTTGTTAATCAGGCTGAGCGCGCGCTGTTTCGTCAGCTAATTAAAGCTAACGGTGTGGGGCCCAAACTGGCACTAACCATATTATCCGGTATGACAGCACAACAATTTGTCCGCTGCGTGCAGTCAGATGATGTCAGCACCCTGGTTAAGTTACCAGGCGTGGGTAAGAAAACGGCAGAGCGTTTAGTGGTAGAAATGCGTGACCGGTTAAAAGACTGGGGCATTGCGCCGAATACGCCGGTTACCGATGGCTTAGTGTTACAGGACGATGACGCGATTTTCAGCCCGGAGCAAAGTGCCGAACAAGATGCCGCCAGCGCGCTGGTATCGCTGGGTTACAGCCAGTTGCAGGCCGATAAAGCTGTGCAAAAGGTTAAACAAAGCGGTATGAGCAGTGAACAGCTGATTAAAGCGGCGCTGCGGAGCATGATGTAAACCATGATAGAAGCTGATCGTTTAATTCAAACCAGTGCCACCCGTGAAGATGAGGTGATTGACCGGGCAATAAGGCCAAAAACCCTGGCCGATTACACCGGGCAAGAGCATGTCTGCCAGCAGATGGCGATTTTTATTGAAGCGGCCCGCGGGCGCGGCGATCCATTGGATCACCTGCTGATATTTGGCCCGCCGGGTTTGGGTAAAACCACGCTGGCGATGATTGTCGCCAATGAAATGGGTGTAAATATTAAAACTACTTCCGGCCCGGTGCTGGAAAAAGCCGGTGACTTAGCAGCACTGCTAACCAACCTTGAGCCAAATGATGTGCTGTTTATTGACGAAATCCACCGCTTAAGCCCGGTAGTGGAAGAAATCCTCTATCCGGCGATGGAAGACTATCAGCTGGATATTATGATAGGCGAAGGCCCTGCCGCGCGCTCTATTAAACTGGATTTACCGCCTTTTACCTTAGTAGGTGCAACTACGCGGGCCGGCGCCTTAACGTCACCACTGCGTGACCGCTTTGGTATAGTGCAGCGGCTGGAGTTCTATAAAGTATCAGAATTAACGCAGATCATTCTGCGCTCGGCGCATTTTCTTAATTTAGTGTTAGATGAAGCCGGAGCGGCAGAGATTGCCCGGCGCTCCCGCGGTACGCCACGTATTGCCAACCGTTTGCTGCGCCGTGTACGCGATTATGCCCAGGTTAAAGCCAATGGTGAGGTAACGGTAGAGATTGCATCGCAAGCGCTACTGATGGTCGACGTAGATGCCGAAGGCTTCGACTATATGGACCGTAAGCTTATTCTGGCTATTATAGAAAAGTTTATGGGCGGTCCGGTGGGTTTAGATAACTTAGCCGCTGCTATTGGTGAAGAGAAAGACACCATTGAAGATGTAATAGAGCCTTTTTTAATACAACAGGGCTTTATTCAGCGCACCCCGCGTGGCCGTATTGCCTCGCCACGGGCGTACCAGCACTTTGGCTTTGACTTACCCAAAACGGATTAGCAAATTAAAATCATACCCTAACCGGTTTAATCTGCGGCTAGGCGGCGAATGAGCGAGCTGGGACGCCTGCGCGGTCCCATGAGCATAGTTTCCTATGTGATTGGAATGAGTGAATGAAGCCAACAACGCTGCGGGTTAAAATGGGACGGGTATAAAAAAAGCCCGCTTAAGGAAGCGGGCAATGCAACAAGTTGAAGCAGTGCTTCAAAAAATCCAGGGAACATGCTTAAACAGCAACAAAATTTGGTGATAACACAAATCTCGCTGCCAAATGATCTTCACTAAAGTGCGGTAACTTCTTGCCTCACTCTTGCGCTAGCTCAGAACACAGGTGCAATGATAAGGATTTCGAGTAATTACTTCAAACGAGAAAATTTAGCACCCAAGCATAAAAAAAACTAATGCTTGTGCACGGTGCCCTAGCATTAAATTTAACCAACCTCTGAAAGGGGTTCCTTGCAAGTGCAGTGTTCATCTGAGGTTAATCTTAAGCGTGGAAGATACAGCACATTACTTTTTATCGGGCTTCCATAGGTAGGTATTAGACTAAGTGTATCTGGCATATAGGGTTAAATGAGGAATAAAAAATGTATTTTTTTGCGGAACCTCACAAAATTATATGGGTCAACAGAAACAAATGAAAATTACAAGTAGCTGATGAAGAAAAATATAGTTGCCGTTCTGCTTGTCAGGCAATTGAGTTAGTGTGCCAGCTTACTTATCATATGCAGCAATTAAAGCGAATGCTCATGTCAGAAACAGTCTTTACATTCCCTGTGCGTGTGTACTATGAAGATACCGACGCCGGAGGAATAGTTTATTATGCTAATTATTTAAAATTTTTTGAGCGAGCGCGCACCGAATGGTTGCGCGCACTGGGTATTGAGCAGGATTTGTTATTGTCAAATAATGTCGCTTTTGTTGTTACACAAGTTTTAATGGATAACAAAAAGCCAGCAAGATTTAATGAATTATTGACGGTCTCCAGCCAGATCAGTACCTTAAAGCAAGCTAGTATGGTTTTTGAGCAAAATATTCATAATGGTGCGGCGGAGTTGGTCTGTTCAGCACATATTAAAGTAGCCTGTATTTCATTACAGGAGATGAAGGCCAGGGCTTTTCCGGCCGAAGTGTCAGAGGTGTTAGCGCGTGGCAGGTGAAATTTCTATTTTAAGTTTGTTGATCGAAGCCAGTTTTGTTGTGCAACTGGTCATGCTGATTTTACTGGCGATGTCCGTAATGTCATGGACTATGATTTTCCGCCGCCGTAAAGCCTTAAGTGAAGCTGTGGTTGAAGCGAAGAAATTTGAAGATAAGTTCTGGTCGGGTGTCGACTTAGCTAAATTGTATAACGAAGTCAGTGCCAGAGCATCAAACAATGGTTTAGAAACCCTGTTTAAAGCCGGTTTTAAAGAATTTGCCCGCTTGCATAAAACTAACAGTCGTCAACCTGCTGCAGTAATGGAAGGCACTCAGCGCGCAATGCGTGTTGGCCTGTCCCGCGAGGTAGAGCGGTTGGAGATGCACTTACCGTTTTTAGCCACTGTTGGCTCTATCAGTCCTTATATCGGTCTGTTCGGCACGGTATGGGGTATTATGAACTCATTTATCGCCTTAGGTGCCGTAGAACAAGCTACGCTGTCTATGGTAGCACCGGGTATTGCTGAAGCACTTATTGCCACGGCGATTGGTTTATTTGCTGCGATTCCGGCGGTAATTGCCTATAACAAGTTTTCCCATCAGGTTGAAATGCTTGAAAGCAGCTATGCCAACTTTGTTGAAGAGTTTGCTAATATTCTGCACCGGCAGGCTGTATCTAACGGCGGAGAAGCTGCCTGATGTATGTACGTAAAAAACGTCGTCTGAAGGCTGAAATAAACGTAGTGCCTTATATCGATGTTATGTTGGTGCTGCTGGTTATTTTTATGGTAACAACACCGTTGATTACTCAGGGTGTGAAGGTAGAGTTGCCTAAATCTGCGGCAGAGCCTATAAAGCAGATGCAAGAAGGTAAAACACCGCTTGTGGCTACGGTAGATCAGGATGGTTTGTACTATTTTGAGAAAGACGGCAAACAGCAAGGCCCATTTACTGCGGCTGAGTTAACTGTTGAAGTAGCCAGTTGGTTGAAAATAGAACCGGGTACGCAAGTGATAGTAAAGGGTGATCGTAAAGTTAGTTATGACGCTGTTATCCGTCTGATCAATGTGCTTAAAGGTGCTGGTGCACCTTCTGTTGGACTGATGACAGATAACGTGGATTCAAATTAAAATGGCTGTTGCAATAGATCCACAACTGGCAAAGTCGCTTGGCCTGCATCTGGCTATAGTGATAGTGCTGGTTTTTGGCGCAGACTTTTCCAGTACACCTGAAATGGTGAGTGTTAGTCTGGAATCTGAAGGTAAAGCGCCAATTGAAGCCGTTGCGATAGATCAACAGCAGTTAAACAGCCGGGTGCAGCAAATGCAGCAAGAGCGTGACAACGCCCGTGCCGCAGAAGAAAAACGCATTCGTGACTTAGAGCGCCGGGCACAGCAGGCAGAAAGAAACCGTGCAGAAGAAGAGGCGCGTTTAAAGCGGGTAGCGGCGGAAAAACGCCAGGCAGATGAAGAGGCACAAAAGTCCAGAGCAGCAGCTGCAGATGCGAAAAAGCAGCAGGAACAGGAAGCCGCTAAAGCGCGCGAAGCAGAGCAAGCCAGAATAGCGAAAGAGCAGGAACGGAAAAAAGCAGAAGATGCTGCTAAAGCCGCTGAACAAAAGCGTAAAGCTGAGCAGGAAGCAGCAGAGAAAGCTGCTGCTGAAAAAGCTGCAGCGGAGAAAGCTCGTCAGGCTGCAGAAGCTAAAGAACGTGCTGAACAGGAAAGAGCCATGCAAGAACAGATGGCGAAAGAAGCTCAGGCCCGTTCAGCTGCCAGAGCAAGGCAAGCGGCAACAGAAGTGCAGCGCTATACCGCGTTGATCCGCGATGCTGTGCAGCGTAATTTGTTAGTTGATGAAAGTATGCGTGGCCGGTCGTGCCGGATAAATATTCGCTTAGCGAGTAATGGTTTTGTTACCAATGTTGGCGTTATTAGCGGTGACAAAACAGTATGTGACGCCGCTGTACGGGCGGTAAACCGCGCAGGTACTTTACCTGTGTCGCCAGACCCGGATGTGTATAACCAGTTGAAAGACATTAACTTAACGGTGAGTCCAGAATTTTGATTATGTTTAAATTGTTCAGAAATGCAGTTGTTATTATAGCGCTGATGTTAAGTACGGTTGCCCAGGCATCATTAGAAATTGTGATTACCGAGGGCATCGACTCTGCAAGACCGATCGCAATACTGCCATTTACCTTTAAAGGTGCCAATTTACCTAAAGAGCGGATAGATGAAGTCATTGCTGCTGATCTGATGCGCAGCGGTAAATTTAGCCCGCTGGCCAGTATAAAAATGCCGCAGCGGCCACCAACTTCGGCACAAATTGACTACGCTGCCTGGGCGCGCGAAGGTGTTGAAGCTATTGTAATTGGCCAGATAACAGAAATAGGTATTGACCGTTATACCGTTAGCTTTGAACTGATTGATGTATTAAAGGGCAGTAACAGCGCAGATCGACAGTCATTAAACGCTGGGCGTTTAACCGGCAGTAATGCCCACATCCTTGATAGCCGTGAAACCACTATCAATGGTAGCCAGTTCCGTCAGTACGCCCACCGTATCAGCGACATAGTATATGAAAAGCTGACCGGCGAGCGCGGCGCGTTTTTAACCAAAATTGCCTACGTATTGGTAAATCGCAACCAGCAGTTCCCTTACCAGCTGGTTGTTGCTGATTATGATGGTGTAAATGAACAGGTGTTACTGCGCTCAAAAGAGCCGTTAATGTCGCCCAGCTGGTCACCTGATGGAACCAAGTTGGCCTATGTAACATTTGAGAAACGCCAGTCACAGATCTATATTCAGGATATTTATAGCGGACGTCGTACTATGTTAAGCAGCTCACCGGGGATTAACGGTGCGCCAACATGGTCGCCGGACGGTAAGCGCTTGGCCCTGGTGCTGTCGAAAGACGGTAATGCTGAAATCTACTTGATGGATGTAGCTACTAAGGCATTAACGCGAGTAACAAATCATCGTGCTATCGACACTGAACCGTCGTGGTCACCTGATGGTAAGGAGCTGCTATTTAGTTCGGAGCGAGGTGGCAATCCGCAACTTTATAGCGTAAATTTGTTAACGGGTGCGACCAGACGTTTAACCTTTGAAGGTGAAATGAACCTGGCGGGCTCTTACACTCCGGATGGAAATTCGGTTGTAATGGTGAATCGCACCAGAGGGCAGTATCACATTGCAAAAATGGATCGTCAGACCCGTTTTCTGCAAGTGTTAACAAAAACAAATCTGGACGAGTCACCCAGCGTGGCGCCAAATGGTTCTATGATTATTTATAGTACCACTCATGGTTCTTCGCAGGTGTTAGCACTGGTTTCTATGGACGGTCGTTTTAAAGCGCGTCTGCCGGCGGTAGAAGGGCAAGTTAAGTCTCCGTCGTGGTCGCCTTTTTTATAAAAGAAAAGCGTTATTACATTTAAATACTAAGGACAACATTATGAAATTAAATAAAGTGTTAAAAGGTTTATTGATCGCATTACCAGTGCTGACCATGGCTGCTTGTAGCTCAACTTCTTCAACTGATGCATCTGATGCTGATACTTCAGGCGTTGGTCGTGAAACTGTACAAGTTGATACTGCCAGCCAAACAGCAAGCCCTGCTGAGCAGTTGCGCCAGAAGCTGGAAGCT
This sequence comes from Gammaproteobacteria bacterium HGW-Gammaproteobacteria-15, assembly GCA_002840125.1. GTDB lineage: Bacteria > Pseudomonadota > Gammaproteobacteria > Enterobacterales > Alteromonadaceae > Alishewanella. Next base: position 1,039,355 of record PGZF01000001.1, on the reverse strand, counting down.
CTGCGTCAGGAAAACACTGTTTACTTCGATTTTGACAAAGCGACTGTGCGTCCAGAGTTCATTGAAGTACTGCAGGCTCACGGTGCTTTCTTAACGGCTAACCCAAGTGTTCGCGTTACTGTTGAAGGCCACACTGACGAGCGCGGCACTCCAGAATACAACATCGCCCTGGGCGAGCGTCGTGCTATTTCTGTAGTACAGTACCTGCAAAACCTGGGTGTTTCTGCCGGCCAAATCTCTACTGTTAGCTACGGTGAAGAAAAGCCAGCTGATACTTCACGTGGTGAAGCAGGCTTTGCTAAAAACCGTCGTGCAGTGTTAGTCTACTAATCCAGACTCATTACTATATTGATACGCATGACAGTAAAATATACTCTGCTTACAGCGATAACACTGGCACACGCCAGTGTTATCGCAAATCCGGCGCCGGTTACTGATATTAACCGCAACCGATCTGCTATTAGCACTACTCAACAGGCTCAGCCTGCGGGTTCAATGGAACAACGCTTAACTGCGCTTGAGCGTATTGTTGAAGCAAGATCAGATGCACAGCTTCGTTTAGCACAACAGTTACAACTGTTGCTGGATGAAGTCAGTGAGCTGCGCGGAGTAACTGAAACACATACGTATCAGCTTGACGAAATCCTGCAGCGTCAGCGTGATATCTATCAGGAAATAGACCGGCGTGTCAGTGCTATACAGACAACGCCGTCTGCCAATATACCGACAATACCTGCTAATACCTCAGCACCTGCTGCGGGGGCCGCAGTGTATTCATCTGATGTTTCTGAAAATGAAGCCTATGATAAAGCGGTAAACATGGTACTGAAAGAACGCCGCTATGACGCAGCAATTCCTGAGTTCGAAAGCTTTATCAAGAGTTACCCTGATTCAGGCTATGCGCCTAACGCACACTATTGGCTGGGACAGTTGTTATTTAACAATAATGAACTGGCTAAAGCGAAGACGCATTTTGAGCGGGTAGTGAAGAACTTCCCGGATTCCGGTAAAGTGGCCGATGCCTTATTAAAATTAGGGCAGGTGGCAGAGCGCGAGAACGACAAAAATACAGCACTGCGATATTATCGCCAGCTGCTGGAAAAACAGCCCAACGCTACTTCAGCGAAGCTGGCGCAGGATAGGATCAACGCACTTAAATAATGCAAACCCGGCTTAGGCCGGGTTTTTTCTGCAAGCTAGAATACCTCTAAACGCTGGCATTTTGAGCAGTCAGACCACATAGGCGTGGTTTTTAACACTTTTTGGTTGCACAAAAGCCGTAAATCAGTAAGATATGCGTCCGCGGTTAGGGTCATTAGCTCAGCTGGTAGAGCAGCGGACTTTTAATCCGTTGGTCGATGATTCGAATTCATCATGACCCACCAACCGCGCAAACTTTGCTATCGAAATGGGCCATTAGCTCAGCTGGTAGAGCAGCGGACTTTTAATCCGTTGGTCGATGATTCGAATTCATCATGGCCCACCACTTCGATAACCCTGTTTGGGCCATTAGCTCAGCTGGTAGAGCAGCGGACTTTTAATCCGTTGGTCGATGATTCGAATTCATCATGGCCCACCACTTTTCTTCGTTTTTCCTGCATGGGTCATTAGCTCAGCTGGTAGAGCAGCGGACTTTTAATCCGTTGGTCGATGGTTCGAATCCATCATGACCCACCATGCCGTCATACTGTATTTTCTCAATTCGCAGCGCTATAATAGCCGCCTTTTAAAGCCCAGCAGGTAAGCCCTATGGAACAGACGTTGTATTTCACAGAGCAAGACTTTGCCTTTCCGAAAAAGCCACTGCCACTGAGCGGTGACGAAAAGCAAGCCTATAAAGACCGTATCAAAACCCTGTTACAGCAAAAAGACGCCGTGCTGGTAGCCCATTATTATACGGATCCGGAAATACAGGCACTGGCCGAAGAAACCGGTGGCTGCGTATCAGACTCATTAGAAATGGCCCGTTTTGGTAATGAACATCCGGCGAAAACGCTGATCGTCGCCGGCGTAAAGTTTATGGGCGAAACAGCAAAAATTCTTACGCCCAACAAAACGGTGTTAATGCCCACGCTGGATGCTACCTGTTCACTGGACTTAGGCTGCCCGGCAGAGCCATTTTCAGCTTTTTGTGATGCGCACCCTGATCGCGTAGTTGTGGTGTATGCCAATACCTCTGCAGCGGTAAAAGCCCGCGCCGACTGGGTAGTAACATCATCAATTGCATTGGATGTGGTCGACTACCTTGATAGCCTGGGTAAAAAAATTCTCTGGGGTCCGGATAAACACCTCGGCGCCTGGGTACAAAAGCAAACCGGTGCTGACATGTTGCTGTGGAACGCCGCTTGTATCGTACACGATGAGTTTAAAGCCAAAGCCTTGGTTGAGCTGAAAAAGCAGCACCCCGATGCTGCTGTGCTGGTGCATCCGGAATCGCCAGACAGTGTAGTACAACTTGCTGACGCGGTAGGTTCTACCAGCCAGCTGATTAAAGCCAGCCAGACGCTGCCTAACGACACCTTTATTGTCGCCACTGATAAGGGCATCTTTTACAAGATGCAGCAGCAGATGCCCGGCAAGACCTTTATTGAAGCGCCAACCGGCGGTAACGGCGCCACTTGCCGCAGCTGCGCCCATTGCCCCTGGATGGCAATGAATGGCTTAAAAGCGATTGAGGCGGCCCTGACAGACACTACCGGCCATGAAATCTTTGTCGATGCCGCGCAGCGGGAAAAAGCTCTGGTACCACTAAACCGCATGCTGAACTTTGCAAAAGAGCTGAAAACACAGGTAAAAGGCAACGCTTAATCTGCTTTTAGCCTGATGTGTATAAAAAGCAGGCATAAACAAAGTACTACTGCATATAACAGTTGCAGCGCGCGGTGAATTTCCCTAGTATAGCCGCGCTTGCAACGCAAGTTCCGGAGAGATGGCTGAGTGGCTGAAGGCGCACGCCTGGAAAGTGTGTTTAGGTTAACCCCTAACGAGGGTTCGAATCCCTCTCTCTCCGCCAGATTAAAATAAAAAAACCCGAGCCAAAAGCTCGGGTTTTTTTATTTTAACGCGGTGAGCGAGGTCTTGGTTCGAACCATGAGTTCGACAAATTCGCCGGGAGCGAATTTGGACGCACTTTAGTGCGGCCCGCAGGGCCAGCGCCATGGATGGTGCTGGCAATCCCTCGATGTCGCCAAAAGCGTGGGGCGTTTTCATCACTCAGACCAATACCAACTGGTCACGTTATAACGATATCGTTGCGTATTTTCCGTTGTCATTGCTTTTACCCAGTGCTCAGAGCCCGGTGAAGCAGGATTGAACAATACGCAGCGGTTATATAATGGCGCGATATTTACCAGTTTATCATCCGTACCGATAAAAACCAGCTCACCACCGCTACCCTGGTGCCAGTCTTTATTTAGATACAACAGCATGCATACCTCTCTGCCCGGGGAGTCGTCAGCATGCTGGTTAACAAAGTCGGTTGCAGCTAAGCGAAAATAATTGCTGTTAATATCGGGCTCAGCCACATTTATATCGGTTAATTTCACAGTAAAGATGCGTGATAACAAGGACATAAATTCATCGCTACGTAAGAACGATAAAAACTCCAACGCAATATTGCCGCCAGCACCAGGCGCAGGGCGTTGCCAGGCATCGCGCTGTACAAAACGCTGCTTCTTGCGGGTTTTTTGCCACTTTGCGTTATCGACATATAAAGCAGAGTAGGTGTGTTTCTGTGTTTGCCAGCAACTATCTTGCTGTAAAACACGGACAACTGCATCGAGTTTGATGCCATCAAATAAATTATCAATAACGACATGCTGGGGAGTGGAGTGCAATACCGTCTTCCGATAGGTGCGTATCGCAGCATCGAGCACCTGCTCTTTATTCAGCCACATTTAAACGACTCACTTGTAGGGGCAGATAGTGTGTTAAAAGCCTGATGATACCGTATTTTGCACAGTGTTAACTAACTCAGTATTGCAGCAGGGCCGTATTCGGTTAAAATAGCCGCACTTCCAAAAACCGCTATCCGGCGGTTTTATACTTGCTTCCAGTTTCGGAGTTTTCATGCGTAATTTGATTGCGTTGTTGTTTGCTGCCTGGCTGCCCGGTGTTTCGGCACAGTCGGCTGTGGTTTTCAGTGATGGCTTTGAAAATAGCGATGCTGAGCGCTGGCGCCAACTGGGCGATTGCCGGGCCTTGCTTGGTGTACCGCGTTCCGGAGAGTTGTCATTGCGCTGTAAACCCGGCAACAGCGTGCTGTTTAGCAAAGACGCTATTAGTGAGATGGGTGTGCTGGAGTTATGGGTGCGGCCTGAGACGGCTGTCACCGCATACCGTATTCATGTGCTGGTGGCGGATATGCCATCGCTAAATGCGCTGTGGCAGCCGGTTGCATTGATAGAACATAACGCTGGCGATGTGAGCTATAAAGCGCACCGGGTATCTATTGATGAGCCGGCTAAGCGTTACCTGCGGCTGGATATTGAAGCAGTAAATGGCGTTGTGGATGTAGATGATGTGCTGGTAGAGCGTATTTTACTGGCGACAGCGTTACAGAAGAATGAGCAGCGCATTGTCAGTGGTATTCTGGACAAATTGCGCCAGGATCAGAATATTGCGTTGCAGGCGGAGTCTTTTCGTACGCTAGGGGTTAATTACGCCGCGCAGCTGGATTTACAGCGCCAGTATCTGGAATACGCCAATGCTCTGCATTCCGGTATTGCGCTGGCAATGGCAAGTTCTGAACGCAACAAAATGTCTAACCCGATGGCTTATGCCAGTTTTCGCAGCATTATTAACGATGCAAAACGTGTTACAACGCCACTGCAGCAAGCCCGGCTGAATTCTATGTTAAAGCCATTTGGTGACCTGGCTACAGCTACCTTGAACGTAGTAAGCGCAGGGGCTTACTCTGCCTTTGCTGAGCCGTTTAAATCTTTTCTGGCATCCAGTTTTGATAAGTCGAACTACAGCGATGCGGGGTTAAGCCGCTCTGATCGTAAATTTGCTGAGCAAAACGGGCTGAAAATTTACCAGGACGCAGAGCGTTTTCTGGCTGAACTGGAAAAAGAGTTGCTACAAGTGGCTGCGCTGGATACCGAATTGCTGAATATTCAAAAAAGTATTGATGGATTCCGGCGTAACTTAGACAAACAACTGCGCGACACTTTGCAACACGCCAGCATGGCGCGCTCTCAGGAGACGCTCAGCAGGGCACTTAGTAAAGATGAACTGGTGCGGCAGAAACTTATGGAAGAAGTGGCTGGCAATATTACACTGAAAGCAAAGAGTTATCTGGATGAGGGTAATAATACCGAGCTTATCCGTTTTGTGCTGAAAACCGCTGAACAACTGGATCATACCCAAAGCTATAAAGATCAATTTAATCAGATCACGTCAGCCATGTTAACGCATTATGACCGGTTCGAGCGCTCAGTCAGCAGCAGCCAGAACCCGTTTACCGATACCGCCGATAAACAGATCTGGGAAAACCATGCCCAGAAGGCGCGCAGTTATCTGCAGCAATCGAAAGAGTCATTCAACCGGGCGTATCTGTAGCAGATAAAATTTATTGTTCAGCCTGCGCTCAGGCTAAGGCTTATAAAGTTAGTGGGTACTCTCTTTTTATACCCACTACAGGAGTCTGCTATGAGTGCAGTTAAACAAAGTCATGAGCAAGAACCGCGTTTTTACTTTAACCAGCAAAAAACCGTGGATTTAACTCAGCAAGAACGTCAGGCACTGAGTTTAGTGTGGACTGACAGCAGCGACACTGCAGAAGTTAAAACCAGCCGCCGTGATGCCGACACCGCACACTGTGCAGTATTAGGTTACAACTGAGTTTTTACGGTTAACTAGTAAACAGCTGTGGCTGAATAAACGGGATCATTGCCAGGATAATCGCTTGCTGATACACACTTGAGCGTGTCAGCAGATGGTTGGTTAACATGGCAATGGCTCCACCTTGTTGTTTAATATTATGTTGCGCGAACATAAGGTCAATTACGTCGCCCAGTTCTTCGCCCTGTTGCAATGCCATGAGTGCTGCGGGTGGAATGGGTAAACTGGCCGAGCGGGTTTTACTGATGCGATCCTGGTGAGCAATAACAATCCAGGCGAAGCTGCAGTCGCCGTCTAAACCTGCTTCAATGGCAACATAATAGTCTGCTCCCGGCGAGGCAGCTGCAACTGCCTGCAGCCGGTTGAGCGCCCCTTGTAAGGTTTCTTCACTGGTCATAGGCTGTGCTGGCACGCCAGAGTCGGTGCTTTGCCCGCTGCATTGCAGTATTTTGCCGTTAAATACCTGTGTTAATGCATCCTGTACTGCGCGAATTTTTGCCGGATTGGCCGAGGCAACGACTATTTTCATCTGTACTCACTTACTGTCATTGATACCTGCCCAGCATAACCTGAATTTGCCAATGGCTAAAGCGGGCACTTGCTCGCAAGCGCTTAGCTGATTAGAATCTGCGCCACTATACTTTTGTTTTACAAAGCTTTGGTTTAACCGGGCTGATGTTTTAACAGTGAGAGACGGGCATGAATAAAAATGTTGTTACTAATGGGGTAGCCGCAGCAATTACGCTGGCAGGCTGGTATTTACAGCAACCACTTTTACTTAGCGTAGGCTTATTTGCGTTATCTGGTGCTCTGACGAACTGGCTGGCGGTACATATGCTGTTTGAGAAAGTACCGCTGTTGTATGGCTCTGGTGTAATTCCGGCCCGGTTTGAACAGTTTAAAGCCGGCATTTACCAACTGGTGATGACACAGTTTTTTAGCAGCAGCAATATCGAGCGCTTTTTGGCTGATAAACAACAGAGCCATAGCAAAGCATTTGATTTTGAACCGGTTATAGCTAAAACCGATCTGTCGCCTGCCTTTGACTCATTGTTAAAAGTAGTAGAGCAGTCATCATTTGGCGGTATGCTGGGTATGTTTGGTGGCAGCGCAGCCTTATTACCGTTAAAAGAGCCGTTTATCGGTAAGCTGAAAAGTGCACTGGTAGAGGTGTCGCAAACAGATGAATTTAACCAGCTGGTGCTGGCACAACTGGATCAGCCCGAACAGCTGGAAAGTATGCGCGCTCAGGTAGACACTATAGTACAGCAGCGTTTAAACGAGCTGACCCCTGGCCTGGTAAAAGACATTATTCAGCAGATGATCCGCCAGCATTTAGGCTGGCTGGTGGTGTGGGGTGGCGTATTTGGTGGTGCCATCGGTCTGCTGGCCGCGTTTATTCAGTGAGCGGCCAGTAAAAACCACGGCCATAAGTTTGGCGGTTGGCAGTAAAGCCCGGCTTGTACCGCGCTTTAGCTGTGTTTATCTGGCTTGTTGTTGTGTGGCGTACTGCTCTACTGTGCGCCAAACTCGCAGAAAATTACCCGAGAGAATTTTTTCGATATCGGCTGCGCTATAACCGCGCTGCAGCAAGCCGTCGATTAAGTTAGGATAGCTGGCAACATCCTTCAGGCCTATCGGCAGTGAATCACCTACGCCGTCGTAGTCAGAGCCAATACCAACGTAGTCAATACCTACCAGTTTTACCACATGATCAATATGGTCAAGTACGGTATCTAACGTAGCAAACGGATAGGGATGTTGTTTGCGAAACGCCAGTTCAAAAGCATCATCATCGGCTACACCGGCTTGTTTCGCTGCGGCTTTGCGCAGAGCGCCATATTGGTTAGCCATCATGGTAACAAAAGACGAGCCAAAGTTAATTTGTACTACGCCGCCGTTTTTCGCCAGCGCTTTAATCATGTCATCATCCATGTTGCGCTCAAACCCGGGGGTATAACTGCGCAGCGACGAATGTGAGGCGATAACCGGCACCTTACTGATCTCCACGGCCTGATAAAAAGCGTCATCTGATACATGCGAAATATCAATCATCATACCGATATTATTCATCGCCACTATCAGTTCTTTGCCGAACGGGCTTAAGCCATTCCAGCGGCGGCGTAAATCGTAACTGGAATCGGCAATATGGTTGCTCTCAGAATGCGATAGCGTAATGTAACGGATGCCGCGCTGATAAAAATGTTGCAGGTTTTCCAGCTTACCATTTATCGGCGTGCCGTTTTCCATACCCAGTGCCAGTGATATTTTGCCACTGCCAAATTGATCAAGCACATCTGTTGTGCTGTACGCCATGGCGAATTTATCCGGTGCACGGCCTGCCAGGGCTTCCATACTGTCAATCAGCTGGTTTGCCAACTGATAACCGCCACCGCTACGCTCGTAAGATGCCGGGATATAAATAGACATAAAGGGCGCATTTAAGCCACCAGCTCGCGCTCGCGGGTAATCAAATTCACCGCGTTGTGTGGCTACCGTAACGTCTTCCCAGTCTTTATGCAGCCGGTAAGGCACATCAATGTGGGTGTCGATAATAATGTACTGCTGTGCCAGTTGCTGCGCGGTGCTGGCCTGTGAGGCCGCGCTGTTATTGTCAGTGGTAGTACAGCCACTTAGCAGGGCAACACCACAGAACAAGGCTAAAGGAGTGAAAGTTTGCTTCATTATTGTTATCTCTTATCGTATGTCGGGTTGTCGTTGTTATCTCAGCAGGTTTAACGGCTAACGACAAGTGCAGTCAGGCCAATTGGAGCATTTTTGCGCCTGGCACCTGCCTTACTACATTTTTAACTGCAGGCCTGTGTGCGCCTGTGCGATATGCCTGCCGGGCGCTTTCCGCTACAATAGCGGCCTTATTGCACTTTGAGATATTGCTATGCGTATTCTTTGTTTTAGCCTGTGCTGGTTGCTTTACTCTGTATCAGCTGTGGCGTCTGTAGATCTGGAGAAGACCATGAAGAATATGGCCTTTCAGTATAAGCAGGCGTACGACGCACAAAGCGCCGAGCAACTGTTACCGCGGTTGGATGAGTTGATTAGCCTGACACAGCAGTCGGTCCTGGCGGATTTTGAGCCAGATAAAGCAGAGCAGTTTAAACATGGCCTGCAGCAGGTGTTGGCAGAGCTTCAGTTGGCCCGGCAGGCGGCTACAGAAGACGACGTTGCACAGGCAAAATTGCATTTGCAGAAGGTGGATGCACTGCGCAAGGAGTATCACCAGCAGCGTAAAGTCAGTATCTGGTGTTTATTGTTTGGTTAAGCTGTGTAGTAAAAACAACACAGCCACCCGACGGGATGGCTGTTTCAGCTAAGTAAATAACAGCGAAAGTAAATTAACCTGCTAAGCCAACATAGACGTTTTGCACGTCATCATCAGCATCAATAGCATCTAAAAAGGCTTCTACTTCTGCGCGTTGTGCATCGTCTAACGTTACCGGGTTATTAGCACGGTATACCAGCTTAGCGGTTAGTACGTTAAAGCCAAATTCCGGCAGGGCTTTGGCCACCAGATCTAAATCGGTAGCTTCTGTTAAAAACACTACTTCGTTATCGTCACCAGCTTCAAAATCCTGCGCACCGGCTTCTATGGCAGCCAGTTCAGCATCTGCATCTGCATTGGTAGGCTCAGCTTCGATTTGGCCTAAATGCTTAAAATCCCAGGATATTGCACCAGAAGTGGCCAGTTGGCCTTTGCGGAACAATTGTCGGATACTCATGGCACTGCGGTTTTTATTGTCAGTTAAACATTCAACAATAACCGGCACCTGATGCGGTGCAAAGCCTTCGTATACTACGGTTTCATAGTTGGCCGGGCCATCAAGCAAGCCCGCACCTTTTTTGATGGCTCGTTCCAGCGTATCTTTTGGCATAGACGCTTTTTTTGCCGCTTCGATGGCCGAGCGTAATTTGGCGTTCATATCCGGATCGGCACCATTACGTGCTGCAACGGCAATCTCTTTTGCCAGTTTGGTAAAAATGCGGCCTTTGGCGTTGGCTGCATCCATTTTATGTTTGGCTTTCCATTGTGCGCCCATTATTGCGCTCCTGTATTTTTTGGCTATCAAAACGAACAGGGCGCTAGTCTAGCCAATAGCAGGCTTTTAACGCAACTAATGGCAGGATAAATCTGCTGGAATAACGCCAGGGCCGGTTGCGCTAAAGCGTTATTGCTTAGGCTTCAAGCGCCAGTTGCTCGATGTGTAGCTGTAGTTGTGGATAAAACCTTAAGAAACTTTGCTCCAGAGCGGTATATTGTGGCTGAATTTCGTCAATTATACCGGCGAACTGATGGGGAAACCTGATCCGGCTGGCAATCCGGTCTAATGCCAACCCTAATTGCGGCAGTTGCTGGTAACTGCTGAACCAATCATGTGTACGTACACTGCGCATTGTGTGTGCCATAGCTACAGGCATTAATGGTTCTGCCGCGGCTAAGTCTGTGTAAAGCTGTTGCTTGTAATCAGCGAACGTTGTGCTGTAAAACTGTTGCCAATGCCTGATAAGAAAATGATCAAATAATACGTCCAGTGCAATACCGGCAAACCGGCGGCGGTTGGGGGAAAACAGGGTTTTTAGTTGTCTGACTTCCGGGTGCTGATCTGTAAAGCTGTCTGTAGCCCGATGGTTACGTAAACCTGCCAGAATATCGGGGTGCAAAGTATCCAGCGCCATACCTTTACAGAAATCACCAAGCAGATTGCCGGTAAGTGAATAAAGATTGGGTTTTGCTAATACAGCATGGGCAAGATAGTTCACTTTTATCCTTATATAAGCCGCACAGTTACTCAAGGTTACATCTTTGGCGTAAATATCACTTTTTTGTCAAATAAATGGCTGTAAATTTGCTGGAGTTATTCTGCTATGGATCTTAGTATGGAGCTGAGATAGAACTCAATACAAGAGGTAGAGCATGTCAGTAAATAATATCAGCAATAATAACACCGCCCAGTTGCAGTTATATACTCAGGAAAAAGCAGCCACGGCGGCGCTAAAACAGCAAAATACTCAGGCAGCAGCATCTCCGGCTGTAAAAACTACCGATTCAGTACAAATTAGCGAGCAAGCAAAAGCATTGCTATCTGCAGAGCGCCGCCCAGACACTGCTGTAACTACGCTTACCAACGGTATGGGAATTGAACCTCCAAAGACGAGTAGTGCTACAACGCTCACCAATGGTATGGGTATCGAGCCCCCTAAAGGTAGATAAGTTTCGGTATACATTTTCAGAATTCTATTATGCGGAAACACCTATGGACTGGAGCTACATCCAAGGCTTTTTATTTGAGATGGGAAAATTTGTTTTTGTCTCAAATTTTGTATTGCTGATTATTGCAGTCGCATTTGAGCGTAAAGTCTCATCGGTTGTCATCAGCTTTATAGTTCTTGCCCTGTCAAGCGGGATAATGTCTGCAGCCACACCAATGCTGTATGAGATATCTAGTCAGCCCGGAATTATGTATAAACTTGTATGGTATGGTGGTTTTGCTTTTATTGATTGTGTGTCTTTATACCTGCTGTTTAAGCTACATGAACTGCTACGACAAAATGTTAGTTTAGTAGCTGTTGTGCTTGGTTGTGCGTTACTGATATTCACTTTACTACAGAGCTTACGCTTTATTGATCGGTTTGTATTTAATACTGAAGTATTCGCAGAGTTATACCGCAACGCAATCCCAGCTCTGAACATTATATTGGTTCCAATGTTAATCTTCTTTTGGCTTAGAGAGGGTAGATCCAAACAGCCCTTATCCCAGGAGGTCACCCAGTGATAGTGGTATGCATCATTGTTATATTACTGCTGGATACATTGGCTATAGCGGTATTCCGTAAACTGTATCTCCTGCGTTCAATCAGTCAGATTCAGGCTGAGGTTGAACTAGAGATGCATAGCAGGGCGCATAAACTGCTGGTGCAGCGTGATCAACTTGAAGTGGGTTTAGTTAAAGAGGCAGTAGATGAAGCTGATGAAAAATGGAAAGGCGATTTAGCTGAATATATGGAAGAGTTTGAACAGGAAGCCATGCTGCGCTCGAAGAAACGGCTAAACCGGGTTTAGTACTGTAGATTAAATAGTAATTCTGCCAGTTCTGGCTGCCAAATATCTTTCTTGTTTACCCGATTTTGTTTTATCAGCACACCTTCTGCCAGCAAATGCTGGCGCTGCTCTTCAGCGGTTGCGGAGCCTTGTGGAAAAGCCAGGCTGCGATCACTGCGCAGTACTCTGTACCAGGGTACTGCGAGTTCGGCAGGGACATACCCCAATGCTTTACCTACTAATCTGGCGCGGCCGGGTAGGCCTGCCAAATCGGCTATCTGGCCATAGCTGGCTACTTTTCCGGCAGGAATTTGCTTTACCGTTTGCCAGATGCGCTGATAGTGGTGTTTTGCCATAAGTAATGCCTAGTGTGGCTATATGTATCCGTGTTTTAGCATCGGATTGCGTGGCGTGCCACTACCGTTTTGCCAATAGGTGCCAACGATAGCATTGCCAGTTTTAAATGCTGTATGCCAAAAGGTATGCCGATAATACTGACAAAGCATACCAGCGCGTGACCAAGATGACCAATAGCCAGCCAGATACCAAAAAACAAAAACCAGATAATATTACCCAGTGTACCCATGGTACCAGTGCCTATATCGTCATAGCGGTTAATATAGCGCCGGTTTACTGCATCCTGACCAAAGGGCCAGAATGCCATTTCGCCAATAACAAAGCAGCTGCGGCCAAAGGGAATACCAATAATACTGATAAAACACAGCAGGCCTGCCAGCCACCATAATAGCCCCATAACAAAACCACCCAGCACAAACCACAGTATATTAAACAGTAACCTCAGAATACTCATTTTTTCTTCCTTATGATGTAGTGATATGATTGTTCAGGCAGAAAGCATGCCAAATATAAGTTGTTTAAAAACAATTGGATAGTTTTATTTGCCACTGTCAGAAATACGGATTTCACTAATTTTTGACCAAAATGACTAATACAGGATAAGGAGCTTCGGCTTGCAGCTACAGCATATAAAAGCAGTGGTGTTTGATCTTGATGGCACGCTCGTCGACTCGGCGTTAGATTTTGCCGCTATGTGTGACGAAATCGGCTGGCCGCATGGTACACCTTTGCTGGAAACCCTGGCCCAGGTGGCAGATACGGTTGAACGCAGCAGAATTGAGCAGATTATCTGCCAGCATGAATTACACGGTGCCAGGCAAGCTTGCTGGATGCCGGGCGCTGAAGAGTGCTTAAAGGCACTGGTAAAGGCTGAAATACCGCTGGCACTGCTGACACGGAATATGCGTGCAGCAACGCAACTAACGTTACAGCGGTTGCAGATCCCAATTCAGCGTGTGCTTACACGGGAAGACTGCGCGGCAAAACCTGATCCGGCTGGGTTGTTGCATTTTGCTGCTGATCTGCAGTTGCCCGTACAGCAGATGATTTATGTCGGTGATTATATTTTTGATATTCTAACCGCCGCCAATGCTGGCATGGCGTCTTGCTTATATCTGAATCAATATAACCAGCATTTTGCTGCCCAGGCAGATTGGAGTTTCAATCATTTTAATCAGTTAAGCGCAGCACTGCTTCGCTAGCTCAGCTGTACTACCGTTATGTGATTTTGCTTTCTGGTTAGTGAATAAGCTAGGATGCTTCTATATTAATAAGAAATAATTTAGCTCGGACGGGGATACAAGCGGTGTTGGAGCGTTTAAAAAACGATTTTTATCTGGCTATGTTAACTCTGGTCGGGGCTATGATAGTGCTGTGTGTCACTCCTTATGGCCTGTATCGTTTGTATACCGGTAATATTGTTGTTGGCATTGCAGATTTACTGATGGTCACCTGCGCTATTATTGCCACCCGCAAGGCCTGGCATAGTGGTGATACGGTAAAACCCGGCCTGTTTATGGCGGTGGTATTTTGTATTGGCGCTGTGTTGGTATGTATTAATTTAGGCGTAGATGGCTTGTTTTGGGTCTATCCGTTTTTGGTGTTTATATTCTTTCTGGTATCTCCGCTTAAGGCCTTTGCGTTATTAGTTACTATGTTACTGGTGCTGCTCAGCTATGCATTTTGGCGCCCGGGTAGTGTTTTTGACAGCCAGTTCCAGATGACATCTTTTATGGTAACAACAACCATTTCCAGTGTGTTTGCTTTTATTTTTGCTTACCGGGCTCAGGTGCAGCGCCAGGAATTAAAGCGGCTTGCAACAACAGACAGTTTAACCGGGGCGTCAAACCGGCGTACGTTAAATGATCAGCTGGCAGTTGCCATTTATGAATTTACTAAAAGTGGTCGGCAGTACGGGCTTATTTTGCTCGACTTAGATCATTTCAAACAAATTAATGATAACCATGGGCATAAAGTTGGCGATCAAAAACTGATTGAACTTATCCCCGTGTTGAAATCTATGTTGCGTTCGCATGATCAGGTATTCCGGTTCGGTGGTGAAGAATTTGTGGTACTGGTGGCCGATACCAGGCCGGCAGATCTAAACAAATTGGCAGAGAAGCTGCGGGCAGGTGTTGAGCAGCGCATGATGTTGCCCGATGGCTCGTACCTGACGACGTCTATAGGTGTGGCCCAGTTACAACCGGGGGAAGATTGGGAAGCCTGGTTACACCGCGCGGATATGGCGTTGTACCAGGCTAAACATCTTGGCCGTAATCAGGTTGTTACCGGCTAATTACACCAACCACCTTCTGTCAGATAAGGTACCAGTAAAGGCGCCATGCTGTTCATTACCTGTAAAGGTAAGGCTGAAGTAAAGCGAAACTGTTCAGCGTCAGCATCAGGCACATAAGCAGTCAATACACCAAAATGCTGATATCCCAAATAAAACGCAAAAGTGGCCGTGCGGTTTAACGCTTTTGAGCTGACATGCTGACCTCTGGCATTTAGCTGCACCAGCCGGTTATCGCCGGTGCCGGTTTTACCACCTATTGCCAGTTGGGAATTAGCATAAGCGGGTTGCAAGCGTCGGGCAGTACCGTCGGTAGCAACTTGCTGCAACACGGTTCTTACTGCTGCGGCAACTTCCGGATCCAGTACTTGCTGGGCCTGTGGCAAGGGGCGCTCGAAATGAGTCTGATACGGCGTGTCGGTGGCAAATGCCAGTTTGTCTATGCGGATAGTGGGTACACGTTTGCCGTTGTTGATAATAATACCTATCAGCTCTGCCAATGCTGCCGGTCTGTCACCAGAGCTGCCCAGCGCTGTTGCCAGCGAGGGCACCAGATAGTCAAACGGGTAACCCAGGCGCTGCCAGCGCTGATGTAAATCCCAAAAGGCTTCAATTTCCAGCATATTACGGATGCGGTTATCCCGCGCACTGCGAAAACGGGTTTTAAACAGCCACTGGTATACTTCCTGACGTTTAGCGCTGCTATCGGCGATGGCACTTTGCAAACTGGCATCCGGTGTTTGTTGCAGGTAGGCCAGTAACCATAACTCCAGCGGGTGGCTTCTGGATAAATATGCCCGGTCTGGTAAATTAAAGGCATCCGGCTGATATTTGTCATACAGTTTTGGCCAGCTGTCTTTGCCGCTGCTACCAAATTGCTGTTGCATCAACTCATTAAACTGCGCCAGCGTGCTGTTCGGGTTAATGTACAAATAAGCTACTGCCAACCGTTCCGGAGTTTGCCTGCTGCTGGCAATATACAGCTGTAAACGTTGCTCGGCATTACTGTCTTTATATTTTTGCCAAAACCGGCGCAAAAAAGTGGTGCCTTCACGATCGGCAAACCGGCGCAGATACTGCTCACGGCGCGGATTATCATCGTCTGCCAGCAGTTGGTAACTGCTATTTTCGCCATGGTAAATACTGTAGTTCACCATATCTTGCAGCAACCGCACAAAAGGCAGGTTAACTGATTGCTGCAGGGCTTCGGCGATGGTGGGGTTTAGCCGGTCTTCTTCTTTACGAAAATTACTAAAAGTATGCAGACCACCGCCGGTATAAAAACTTTCTTTCGGGTTAGCACTATATTGGCGTTGCAGCGCCGCCTGTAACATAGTGTCGAGGCTGACACCGGGGTATTCACTTAAATAACTTACTGCCCAGCTGGTCAGGTTATCTTGTGGTGCTAACTCAAGAAAGCGTAAAGTTTCGGCGCTTTCTTCGGCATAAAGCCGGTGCAGCTCTGCCACTATCTGTAAATAGCTTACCAGTACACGCAGCTTGGCGGTGGACCCCAGCTCCAGTTTGCTCGAATCATTCATATCAAAAGGCTGGTCGGTGTTGTCTGTTTGCACCCGCACCTTATTGCCATTGTCAGTGCTTTGGTACAACGTAAAGCTGTAACGCACTTTGCTTTGTTGGCCGGGCGAGAGCAAACGATCAGCAAACAAGCCAGCCTGTTCGGCGCCACTGAAGTTATTCAGCTTATGCAGATGTTGGCTGATATCACGCTGTAGCTGATTATGGATCGTGGTTTGGCTGCTTAAGTCCAGCCGGTCAAGCTGATACAGACTTTGATTTAATAACTGACTCAGACGGCTGCGTACCATAGTGGTGGCTTTAAAATCTGTGCCGGGTAGCGCAGCCGGAGCGGCTTGACCGTTAAAGCTTAGTTTTTGCTGTATGGCTTTAGTGGCAAGCTCAGCGGGCACTATGCCTTGTTGTTGCATCAAATTAAGATAGCGGTTGCTAAGCTGATCTAAATCGGCGCGGCCTTGTAATAAATAATAAGACGGCCGCCGCTGGGCAATAATTAATGCCATTACCTGTTTAAGTGCCAGACCTTGTGCATCGGTGTAGGGGCCTCCCAGGCGCAATAGCTGATTCACCTTAGCTGGGTTAGCACCAAACCAGGCATAGAGCCCTTCGCCCATACCGTGCACTTCGCCATAACTTGCTGTTGCTGCCAGCGGTACAGTATTAATGTAGTCCAGTACTATACGCTGCCGTGCTTGCTGGGTGTCTACTCCCGCCTGATAAGCTCTGACACTGGCAGATACCAGCTGGCGGAATTTATCGGCAACATCTGAGGTTAGGCCTTGCGGACTATGACGGTATTTTTCCAATTGGGTAGCCAGGGTGCTGCCACCTGCGGCAGCTGCGGGAATACCGGCGGCACGTTGCAGCTGTGACCATACTGCAGCCCCCAGCCGGGGTAAATTCAGTACCGGATTAGCCCTTGGGTGCTCGGGCGTAAGTAAAGTTCTGTCTTCAACAAACAATAAGCTTTTTACCAGTATTGGCGCCATTTCCTGCAAAGTAGCAAACTGCATGGCAGGGGCCTGTGCCTGATACATCAGTTCTTGTTTACAGCCATTAATAATAAGCCCTGCCTGGCTTTTCTCATTATAGGGCGGATAGAAACCATAGTCGCTGTAACGTAGTAAGCTGTCAGAAAACTGGCTTTGCTGGCTGATATGAAAACCGGTTTTTTGCAGCCTTTCGAGCCATTCTGGCAATTTACTGTAGCCAAAACGCTGATCAAACGGCCCTGCCTGGGCGTAGCGGATTTGCTCTGCCGGGCCGGGTACTACGTCATAGCTCAGATGGCCCGCCAGCCAGTGCCAAAACGTAGACTGGTAAAAATGATTACGGCTTTCCTGATAAATAGCTACGCCCAGCAATATAAAGGCCAGTAGTAATAACCACGGAGTTAAACGCAAAGGGGGTTGCTCCGGGGCAACGTAGGGGGCTTCCCGAACATTGTCGAACTTTACTCTGTTTAGCAGCGGTGGTGCATTTAAGGTTGGCTCAGTCCGCGTTTTATTATTACCGTTGCTGGTGCTCATACAAGCTGTTTAGTCTCCGTATTTTTCTGAATTGAGGGTATTGGCACGTGCTGCACGTTGTAGATCTGCGCTAACCTGCCAGCTATGCAGGTTGTCTTTAATCAGCTGACACAACGCATTAATATGCTGCGGTTCGGCATTTAGTGCTGAGATATATTCATAGCGCTCGCCACCGGCATGTAAAAAGTACTCTTTGTTTTCTTCGCCAATTTCTTCAATGGTTTCCAGGCAATCGGCCGAAAAGCCAGGGCAAAAAATTTGTACACTTTTTACGCCTTGTGCCGGTAAGGCCTTTAATGTGGCATCTGTATAAGGTTTTAGCCATTCTTCACGGCCAAAGCGTGACTGAAAGGTAGTCATATACTGATCTTTGTTAAGCCCGAGGTGCTCTGCAATTAAACGCGAGGTTTTATAGCATTCGCAGTGATACGGATCGCCGTTCAGCAAATAGCGCTTGGGTATGCCGTGATAAGACAAAATCAGTTTGTCGGCCTTGCCGTGTTGCTGCCAGTGGTGACGAATCTTATCTGCAGCGGCGGCAATAAAGGGCGCGTAATCCGGATAGTGCGATACAAAGCGTAAATCCGGTAGCCAGCGGCGGCGCATAAAATTACGTGCTAATTCATCAAAACTCGATGCTGAGGTAGAGGCTGAGTACTGCGGATACAGCGGCAGCACTAGTAGTTTGCGCACGCCCTGGGCGAACATGTTATCTAATACCGAATCAAAACTTGGGTTGCCATAACGCATGGCAAATTCAACCACGACATCATTCAGGCCATCTTGTTTAAGTTGTGCAGCCACAGCATCGCGCTGGGCCTGAGTATGAAATAACAGTGGCGAGCCTTGTTCGGTAAATACTGTGGCATAAGCTTTGGCCGAACGGCGTGGCCGAAACTGCAAAATAACGCCGTTTAATATTAGCCACCACAGTAAGCGTGGCACTTCAACTACGCGCGGATCAGATAAAAACTGCTTTAAATAGCGTTTCAGTGCTTTGGGCGTGGGTTCGTCCGGGGTACCAAGGTTGGTTAACAGAATACCTATTTTATCGCTTTGCTGATGGTCGAAGTTAGGGGTATTGATATAACGCATAACAGGATAGCTGCTCTTTTGGCTAAAGGAACTGACATTACGCCAATTCGACGTTAACAGTTTACCTGATTAAAGGCATAAGCCGATTTTAGCAGTTTCTGCGCCTGATAAGTAAGCTGCAGCTAAAATTAATCTTGTTACATTGGTGTTGACAAGGTAGCCTGAAACTGATGTTCAGAAGGGGGAATATAATGATATCTGCGCGCTGGTACCTGCTGTGGTATCTGTTGCTGGCAGTATTGCTAACGACTGTGCTGGCTTGTATCACGCAAAGTGGTTTTAATCTGGCCGCAATAGCATCGCTAACCGGTGGTGTTGCAGCAGGCGATATTGCTGCGACAATCTGGTTTGATTTAACTCATTTTAGTTTAACTTACGCACCGATAGCTCTGGTTAACCTGCTGGTGGCGGCAGTTTTGCTGCATGTTTTGCCGCTACTGCGCCGTTACTGGCTGGCGGCAGTGCTTGGAGCAGTGTTGCTGTACCTTATGTTGCTGATCATTAACATCATAGCACCTATGCCGACACTCATTGCTGCCACCCGTAGCAATACGGGTATTATCAGTATGTTGCTGTGTAGCAGTGCCGGTATGCTGAGCTATGTGTGGTTATTAAAACGGAGAAAGCTTTATGCTTAGGTTAGCTATTTTACTGGCATTGCTTTTTGCCTTACCTGTACTAAATGCAGCCCCGTCTTATCAGTTAAAAGTTCTGGCGGATAACCTGAACTACCCCTGGGCACTGGTGTTTTTGCCGGATGGCGATATGTTGCTTACTGAGCGTAGTGGTGTGGTAAAGCGCCTGGCGGCGGATGGTAGCGAGCGTTTTAGCATAAAACCAGACTTACCCGATCTGTTGCAGGCAGCTCAGGCCGGCTTGCAGGACATAATACTGGCACCGGATTTTGCCGCTAATAATCAGATCCTACTCAGCTACGCCTGTGGCACATTAAAAGCCAACACTACCTGTCTTGCCAGTGCAGAGCTTACCGCCAGTGGCCTTGACAACATTAAACGTATTTTTCAGGCCCAACCACTAAAAAGCGGCGCTGCCCACTTTGGCGGCCGTATCGCCTTTTTGCCGGATAACAGCCTGGTGTTAACACTGGGTGATGGTTTTGACTATCGCGAGCAGGCGCAAAACCCGGCCAGTCATTTGGGTAAGATAGTACGGTTAAATGCTGATGGCTCAGTACCGAAGGATAACCCTTTTACTGATAAAGCAGACTATGCCGCTGAAATATATAGCCTGGGACACCGTAATGTGCAGGGCATTTTTTATGACGCTCCAAGCCAAACGCTGTATAGCCATGAGCACGGCCCGCGCGGTGGCGATGAGTTAAATATTATTAGCGCCGGTGCAAATTATGGCTGGCCGGTAGCCACCAAAGGTATAGATTACACCGGTGCCAGGGTCTCCCCTTATACTGCCTTCAGTGGGATGCAGGCACCTGTCTGGGGCTGGACACCCTCTATCGCCCCGGCTGGCATGACTTTATACCGTGGCGAGTTATTTCCGCAGTGGCAGGGCAATATTTTTGTAGCCGCGCTGGCGGCGAAAAGCGTGTACCGGCTGCAAATAGAAAAGCATCAGGTAGTGCATGAGCAAGTGCTGTTTAGTGAGCTGAAACAACGCATTCGCGATGTGCGTAGCGGGCCGGATGGGGCTTTATATTTGCTTACCGACAGTGACAAGGGGCAACTGATTAAAGTAACTCCTTAAAGTAACTCCGGCAAACTAAGCGCCAAAAGCTTAGCTGCCGGTCGTGTAGCAGTGTAAAGCCTTAGTGATGGTGGTGACCACCTTCACCATGGGCGTGGCCGTGGGCAATTTCTTCGCCGGTAGCTTCGCGCACTGACACTATCTCAACAGCGAATTTCAGCGTTTTCCCGGCCAGTGGATGGTTGGTATCTACCTCGGCTTTAAACATGCCTACCTTAACAATAGTCACCTGGCGCTGACCATGCTCGGTTTGCACTACAGCAGTCATACCCGGTTGCCATTTTTTTGCGCCCATCAGGTGTTTTACCTGCATGCTTTGAATGGCATTTTCGTCGCGCTCGCCATAGGCTTCGGTTGGCGTCAGAGTCACTTCCAGCTTGTCACCAGCGGCTTTGCCGCTTAATGCCTGTTCCAGTGCTGGCAGCATTTGCTCATGGCCATGCAGGTACAGCAGCGGGTGGCTGCCGTTTGACGTTTCCAGTTCAATGTTGGCGCCATTGCTGACGTCGGTTAGGGTGTAGTGAAACTGTACTACGCTGTTGTCGCTGATTTGCATAAAATGGGTCCGCTTAGCATAAAGCCGCTATTATCCTGCGCGGCGGCAGAAAAATCGACTGCTTTGATAAAAAAACACGCCACAGCAGATTGTGGCGTGAGTTGTTGTGGTTTGCTTACCTCAGGTTGCCGCTTTCATATTGCTGACAAACTGTTTTAACTGCACCAGCAAGGTGGCGGGTTCGCTTTGATGCTGCTCTATCAGCTTCACTATAGCCGAGCCGGATATAGCACCGGCAGCACCGCTGTGAATGGCGTCTTTAACATGTGCCGGGGTGGAAATACCAAAGCCCAGCAGCGGCGGTGCCGGGTTATAGCTGCGAATACGGGCAATCAGCTCACTGGTGGGCATAGCGGCCACGGTTTCAGCTCCGGTAACCCCGGCACGGCTGAGCAAATAAGTGTAGCCGCGGCCATAAGAAGCAATTTCGCGCAGATCATCATCATGGACATTAGGCGGCACAATAAAAATCGGCGCAATATCATGCTTAACGGCGCTTTGGCGGAACAGCTTGCTCTCGTGCAGTGGCACATCGGCAATTAACACTGAGTCCACCCCGGCCGCTGCGGCCTTAGCGTAAAAATCGTCAATGCCGCGCGCCATCACCAGGTTGGAATATAGCAACAAGCCAATGGGGATAGTGGCGTGATAGGCACGGATTTTATGGATAATATCAAAGCTGATGGCCGGGGTGACGCCGGCAGCCAGGGCGCGGATATTGGCACCCTGAATTGTCGGGCCATCGGCTATCGGATCAGAAAACGCTATACCCAGCTCCAGTGCATCGGCACCGGCATCAATCAGGGTTTTTATAATCTCAAACGACAGCGCCGGTGTTGGGTCGCCAATGGTAACAAAGGGTACAAAAGCGCCGCGACCCTCGCTGCTTAAGCGGTTAAACATTTGCTGATAGCGCTTCATAGCGTGCCTCCTGCTAATACGCTGTGCACATGGGCTAAGTCTTTATCGCCACGGCCGGATAAGTTCACCAGCAATACCGTTGGTTCTGTTGCCTGCGCGGCCAGTTTTAAGGCATAGGCCAGAGCATGCGAGCTTTCCAGCGCAGGAATAATACCTTCACTTTTCGCCAGTTGCTGAAACGCCGCTAAAGCCTCATCGTCATTTATTGCCACGTATTCGGCGCGGCCAATTTGTTGTAAATGGGTATGCTGCGGGCCAACAGCCGGGTAGTCGAGGCCGGCGGAAATGGAATAGGATTCTTCAATCTGGCCATCACTGGTTTGCATAATAGCGGTATAAGCGCCGTGCAAAATACCGTAGCTGCCGGTAGACAGCGCTGCGCCGTGTTGGTGGGTATCGATGCCTTTACCACCGGGTTCAACGCCAATCAGTTTTACGCCTGGCTCATTAATAAAGTCAGCAAAGATGCCAATGGCATTAGAGCCACCGCCGACACAGGCGATCACTGCATCGGGCAATTTGCCTTCGGCTTTTAAGATTTGTTGCTTGGCTTCTTCGCCAATCATTTTTTGAAAATCGCGTACTATGGTCGGAAATGGGTGCGGCCCGGCAGCGGTACCCAGCATATAGTGGGTGCTGTCGTAGCTGGCCGACCAGTCGCGCATGGCTTCGTTTACCGCATCTTTTAAGGTGCCGCTGCCACTGGTAACCGGTATTACCGTAGCGCCCATCAGCTTCATCCGAAACACGTTCGGTTGCTGGCGCTCAATATCTTTAGCGCCCATATAAATACGGCACTTCAGCCCCAGTAGCGCACAGGCCAGGGCGGTGGCAACACCATGCTGGCCGGCACCGGTTTCGGCGATCACTTCTTTTTTGCCCATGCGCTTGGTCAGCAGCGCCTGGCCCAGTACCTGGTTGGTTTTATGCGCGCCGCCGTGCAGTAAGTCTTCACGTTTTAAGTAAATTTTTACCAGCGGGTTCGGCGAAATATTACGGCATAGAGTTAACGGCGTTGGCCGACCGGCGTATTCGGTTAACAGCTGCTGAAACTCAGCATGAAAGGCCGGATCTTCCAGCGCATCAACATAGGCTTGTTCCAGTTGTTTTAACGCCGGTACCAGCAGCTGCGGCACAAACATGCCGCCGTACTGGCCAAAATAAGGGTTAAGTTTTAGCTCACTCATAGTGAAACTCCCGCAATAATGTAAAGGCTGACCGGATCTTCGCCGCATCTTTGATGCCTGGCGCAGTTTCCAGCCCTGAATTAAAATCGAGCCCGGCTACGGGCAATTTAGCCGCCGTTGTGCAGTTATCAGCGCTTAAGCCGCCGGCTAGCATAATGGGCTGTGCGCTCTGCTGCGCTGCAAGCAACTGCCAGTTAAAGCTGATACCGCTGCCGCCATGTTGAGTGGGATGATAGGCATCGAGCAAAATACGATCAGCAAGTGGCGTAAATGCCGGCAATGTATCTTTTACCCGGTAGGCTTTCCAGATCTGGCATTGTGACGGCAACAGCGGTTTCAGTGCGCTGATATAGCTATCATCTTCCTCACCATGCAGCTGCACGGCGCTAAGCGCTAAGCTGTGTGCCAGCTCTGCGACATCAGCTACGGCAGCATTAACAAAGACACCGACATACTTAAGCGCCGCGCCTTGTTGCACAACTGCGGCCTGTTGTGCTGTAACGGCACGTGGTGACGGCGGATAAAAAATTAAGCCGCCATAACAGGCACCTGCCGCATAAACGGCGGCAGCATCTTCCGGCCGCGTAAGGCCACAGACTTTATGCTCGCCCAGCACCAGCTTGCGTGTGGCTGCGGCTAAATCGGCTTGCGCCATTAACGAGCTGCCAACTAAAAAGGCATCGGCTACTTGTGCTAAATGCCGCACCTGCTGGTTAGTGTAAATACCCGACTCTGATACTACTGTTCTATCAGCTGGGATCAGTTTGGCCAGCGTAAAGCTGGTATCCAGGTTAGTGCTTAAATCACGTAAGTCACGGTTATTAATACCAATAAGCTCAGCGTTAAGTGCGACAGCGCGGAGGGTTTCGGCTTCGTTGCTTACTTCGGTCAGCACGGTCATATTTAATTCTTTGGCAGTGGCGGCAAGCTGGCGATACTCTTCGTCATTCAGCACCGACAGCATCAACAGTACTGCATCGGCACCACAGTGGCGGCCTAAGTAAATCTGGTAACTGTCGATAATAAAATCTTTGTGTAGCAGCGGTTTATCTACTAAGGTGCGCATGGTGCGCAGGTACTCATACTTGCCCTGAAAGAACTGCTCATCAGTTAGTACGGAGATGCAGTCGGCATATTGACCATACACCCGGGCTAATTCTTCAAGATTAAAGTCACTACGGATCAGCCCTTTTGATGGCGAGGCTTTTTTACACTCCAGAATAAAGCGCGGGCCTTTTTGCTTTAGTGCGGCCAGAAAGTCGCGCTCAGTGGGTTTAACTTCGCTGATAAAATCCGCCAGCGGTTGCTGCTGTTTAAGTGTGGTTACTTCGCCGCGTTTATGCGCCACAATTTTTGCCAGTACATTCGGCATTTGGTCAGTCATGCGTCGGCTCCTTGGCTAAGTTGCTTAAACTGCGACAGAGTGCTGAAGGCTTTATTGCTGCTTAACAGCTCCAGCACCGCCCGGGTGTTTACTTTCAAATCATCGCCCATACCGGCGATTTTCAACATTGCTGCCACGTTAACTGCTACTGCCGCTTTATGCGCGCTTTGGCCTTCACCCTGCAAAATAGCCAGTGTTGCCGCCGCGTTATCAGCCGGCTCGCCACCTGCCAGTGCAGATAGCGGCGTAAGTGCAACGCCAAAATCATCCGGTGTCAGGCTAAATTCGGTCAGCTCACCGTCTTTGAGCTCGCAAACATAAGTGGTGCCATGTAGCGCCACTTCGTCACAGCCGCTGCCATGTACTACCCAAGCGCGTTTTACGCCCAGTTGTTGCAGCGCCTGCGCCATAACACGGCACAGTTTCGGATCGTATACGCCCAGCAGCTGATAATCCGGCGCGGCAGGGTTAACCAGCGGGCCTAACAGATTAAACAGGGTACGGCTTTTCAGGGCATTGCGCACCGGCATCGCGTGCTTAATGCCTGCATGGTACAGCGGGGCAAATAAAAAGCTGCAGTTAGTTTGCTCAAGCGTGTCAGCCGCTTGCTGTGGTGTCATGTGAATATTCACGCCCAGTTGCTCTAACAAATCAGCTGAGCCTGAGCGTGATGACACGCTGCGGTTACCGTGCTTGACCACCTTTAAGCCCATGGCGGCACCAACAATGGCGGCGGTAGTAGAAATATTAATGGTATTGCTGCCATCGCCACCGGTGCCGCAGCAGTCGATACTGCCGCTAACATACTGCGGAAACCCGGTGGCTGCAGCACGTAATGCACTGGCGGCGCCGGCAATTTCATCGGCCGTTTCGCCGCGCATTTTAAGCGCCACTAACAGCGCTGTAAGATGTACCGGCTCAACTTCGCCTTTTACTACGGCAGTAAAAAACTGTTCGGCCTGGGCAAAGCTCAGTGGCTGACCGCTGAGGCTGTGTTGTACTGTCGAAAGTACCGTTGCTAATATCGCATCTGTCATCTTCAGTCTCGCAATAAATAATCAATGCTGTTTTTCAACAAGGGTTTACCCAGGGTGGTTAAGATAGACTCCGGGTGAAATTGATAACCCAGCATGCGTTTATCCTCGTTAATCACCGCCATTGGAATGTGCCTGTCGTTGGCCAGCAAGGTTAGGGCGTTGGGCATTTCGGTGGCCATTAGTGAGTGATAGCGCGCTACCGGAAATGGCCGGGGTAAACCGGCAAACAACGGATGTTCATGTAAGGTTATTGCGGCAGTTTTGCCATGCACTGTTTCACCGGCGCGACCGACCACACCGCCAAAGTGCTCCACTATGGCCTGATGGCCTAAGCATATACCCAGTACTGCAAATTTGGCTTCGCACAGTTTTAGCAGCGCCGGCATAGAGCCGGCTTGGCTGGGGCTACCCGGGCCTGGTGACAGCACCAGTAGTACCGCTTCGGTTTCGCTTTGCATTTGCCGGTAAATATAGTCTGCCGGTACGGTGTTGCGGTACAGCTTTACCGCGTAGCCCAGCTGGGCAAATTCATCGACCAAGTTGTAGGTAAAGGAGTCGATATTGTCGAGTAAATAGATAACGGCCATCAGTTACTCCTTAGCTTGCGTTGCACTGTGCGCAGAAATAATGGCGTTAATTACCGCCTGCGCTTTGCTGCGGGTTTCATCGGCTTCTGCGCGGGCGACAGAGTCAAACACCACCCCGGCGCCGGCCTGAATATAAGCCGTGTTATTGGCAACATAGGCCGAGCGGATCACAATGCAGCTGTCAAAGTCGCCGTTACCGGACAGGTAACCAACGGCGCCGCCATAGCTGCCACGGCGTTTGCCTTCGACACCACGAATAAGCTCAGCGGCTTTTACTTTGGGGGCGCCCACTAAAGTGCCCATATTCATGCAGGCCTGATAGGCATGCAGCGCATCCAGCTGCGGTTTGAGTGTGCCGACCACGCGGGAGACTAAGTGCATCACATAAGAGTAACGGTCTACTTTTAACAACTCTTTCACGTAACGGCTGCCGGGTACACTAATGCGCGCCACGTCGTTACGGGCTAAATCGACCAGCATTAAATGCTCGGCCTTTTCTTTTTCATCCTGCCTAAGCTCCAGCTCAATGCGGCTGTCCAGATCGCGGTCTATGCTGCCGTCGTTTTTAAAACCACGCCGGCGCGTACCGGCGATAGGGTAAATTTCTACCTGGCGGCTTTTGGCATCAAACTTAAGCGCTGATTCGGGAGAGGCGCCAAACAAGCTAAAAGCCGTATCTTTTAAGTAAAACATATAGGGGCTGGGGTTTTGCAGCTTTAACCGGGCGTAGGCTGCCAGTGGTGCCGGGCAGGGCAGGCGAAAACAGCGCGATGGCACTACCTGAAAAATATCACCAGCGACAATATGTTGTTTGAGCTTTTCTACCTGCGCCATAAAGTCGGCATCGCTGATATCAACCTGCACTTCAGCATGTACTACTGCCGCTGCCGTGGCCGCAACAGCCGGCGCTTGCAGCAACTGCTTTAATTGCTCCAGCCGTTTACCAATGGCAAAACAGTTAGCCGGTGCTTGCTCGCCACAAAATACATTGCCCACCAGCCGGCTGTGGCCGCTTTGATGATCCAGCACTAACAGCGTTTCAGCCAGATAAAACACATAATCCGGACACTGGTTTTCTGCCGTTGGCACCTCGGGCAACTGCTCAACGGTGGCCACCATGTCATAACCGATTACGCCGCCTAAAAACACCGCGAATGGCTCATCACTTTGGCACTTCAGCTCGCGTTGTAAGGTGCGCAGCACACTAAAGGGGTTGGCACAGAGCAGCCGCTCGCTTTCTTCCAGTAATAAAGCCGGGCGCTGATAGGTAATCGTCAGCTCGTCGTTAGCCTGGGTAACAGCTGCTTCTTTGCTGAGTTTTTCTGCCAGATAGGGCAGCAATACGGCGCCATTGTTGCTAACGGCGTTAATCACTACCGTTTGGTCATTGCATTCTATCCGCAGCGCCGCATCAATCAGCAGCAGGCTTTTTAAGTTATCTTTACTGTCTATTTCGGCCGATTCTAATAGCAGCGAATACGGGCTTTGGGCCGTAAGCAACTGATAGCAGGCCAGCGCATCGCTGTGATACGGCAGCTGCATAGCGATACTGGCAACGTCGCCCGGCGTATCGGTGATATGGCTAAAAATCATGTTTCACTTTTTCCTTATAAGGCATCAATACAGGTCCACAGTTTTTATTTAGCCGGTTCACACAGTTTTGCAGGCACATAAAAAAAGCCCGCTTCTTGTGGAAACGGGCTTCGGTAATTAAAGCTAATACAACGCCTACACACGCCCGTTGGGAATGTGCCACCACCAGTTAGTCAGGTTAAGGGTTGTGATAAATTGCATTAGCTTTAGTAACCTCGTTTGTTATGCCACACATAAAACCGCAAAAGGGTAGCAGACGTCAAGTGCTTATTTGTTATAACCCGGAATTAAAAACGTATAAGCGGCCGGACGGCCGCTATTTTTGTGCGCAACATTTTGCGCTTAGCTGTGAGCAGCAGGTTTTTCCAGTTGTTCAATTTGCTGCCAAATGTCTTCGCTTTCAGCAGTTAAATCCGCATACAAGCGCATATCGCCATTGCGCTGGGCATGCATCGCTTGCTCCAGCTTAAGATCATAAGCTTTACGCAGTTTTTTTACCGGATCTGATTTTAGCCAGCCAAACATAATATTTTCCGTTTATTTGACAAGATGCTACCGCTTACGCTGAGCCTGCAAACTAAGTTCAGTTTATTTTGTGATATATCGCTGCTGTGCGACAATAGCTGCCTTATGTTGAGGTACTGATGAAAATTGATTTACACAGCCATACCCTGTGCTCTGACGGCGTGTTATCGCCTGCTGATTTGGTAGCGCGCGCTGCAGAGAAGGGCGTGGATGCGCTGGCCATTACCGATCATGATACGGTGGCCGGTTTAGCCGCGGCACAGCAAGCCATAACAGAACAGCAATTAGCGCTGCAACTGATTAACGGCGTGGAAATTTCTACCGCCTGGCAGCAACTGGAAATTCATATCGTTGGCTTAAATATCAACCCGCAGTGCCCGGTGTTTTTACAGCGTTTAGCCAGCCAGCAACAAGCCAGGTTAGTACGAGCTGAGGAAATGGCGCGCCGGCTGGAAAAAAGCCAAATTCCTGATGTGCTGCCAGCCGTGCTTGAGCTGGCTAATGGTGCGGCGTTAACCCGTACCCACTTTGCCCGTCACCTGGTGAGTATCGGCAAAGCCAGCTCGATGGATGGCGTATTTAAAAAGTATTTAAGCCGCGGCAAAATTGGTTATGTGCCGAATAACTGGGTTGAGATAGCTGATGCCATCCAATGGATCCACGATGCCGGCGGTGTGGCCGTGCTGGCGCACCCACTGAAATATAAGCTGACAACCAAGTGGGTAAAACGGCTGGCAGAGCACTTCGCTGCTGCCGGTGGTGATGCGATAGAGGTGATCTCGCCGCAGCAAACGCCGGTACAAAAACGTGAACTATGGGCCCTGTGTCAGTTACATGGTTTAACGGCATCGGTCGGCTCGGATTTTCATCAGGTAACAACTTGGAATGACATTGGAAAAAACCTATATTTAACCGACGATGTCATTCCGGTTTGGGCTAACTGGCCACTGACAGTCGCAACTGCGCAGCCTGGCTAACGTAATAATTTACTGTAAGAAGAATAACAATGAGTCAATTTTTTCATATTCACCCTGAAACCCCGCAGCTTCGCTTGTTAAAGCAAGCTGTACAAATTATTCGTCAGGGCGGCGTGGTTATTTATCCCACCGACAGTGGCTATGCGCTGGGGTGTCACGTAGGTGATAAAAACGCTATGGAGCGTATTTTACAAATCCGGCAGGTAAACGTTGATCATAACTTTACGCTGTTATGCCGCGATTTATCCGAGTTATCCGTGTATGCCAAAGTAGAAAACAGCGCCTTTCGCTTAATTAAAAACAATACGCCCGGCGCTTATACCTTTATTTTGCGCGGCACCAAAGAAGTACCAAAACGTTTGCTAAACGAGAAAAAGAAAACCATTGGTCTACGTATTCCGGAAAATAAAATTGCCCAGGCATTACTGGAAGAGCTGGGAGAACCCTTACTAAGCACCAGTTTAATTTTGCCGGGCGAAGAATTTGCTGAAAGCGATCCGGAACAGATGCGCGCCAGGCTGGAAAAGCAAGTCGATTTAATTCTGCACGGTGGTGTGATTGGTGAAGCACCGACCACGGTTATTGATCTGTCGGATGATGAGCCCGTGCTACTGCGTGAAGGCCGTGGCGATCCAACGCCATTTCGCTAACGCTGTTGCCAGAGCATGCCAGTTTGACAGAACTCTTACCAGATAGCTTAACCATTCAACAGCCGTTGCCGCTGGCTTTTGTCCGCGGCGAAGCGGTGCTGGAACGGCCGGAGGACTTATATATTCCGCCGGATGCGCTGGAAATTTTGCTCGACGCCTTTGAAGGCCCGCTGGATTTTCTGCTGTATTTAATTCGTAAGCACAAATTTGATATTGTCGATTTACCGGTTAATGAAATTACCCTGCAGTATATGGAATACATAGACCTGATGCAGGGAATGAATTTTGAACTGGCGGCAGAGTATTTAGTAATGGCGGCGATGCTGGCCGAGATTAAATCGCGCCTGTTGCTGCCAAGACATAGCCAGATTGAAGATGAAGAAGCCGACCCGCGTGCCGAGCTTATCCGCCGCCTGCAGGAATACGAGGTATTTAAACGGGCCGCGACAGAGCTTGATAGCCTGCCACGCGATGAGCGCGATCATTTTAATGCCAATGCTGCGTTGGCGGAGAACTTTGCACCACTGCTGATTTTACCGGATGTCGATTTAGCCGAGCTGACATTGGCACTTAAAGACATTGTAAAACGGGCAAAGGATTTTCAGCATCATCATATTAAGCGCGAGCATTTATCTACCCGTGAACGGATGAGCCGCATTCTGGATTTGCTTAGCCAACATAATGGTTATCTGGCGTTTTCCAGCTGTTTTGATGTGACAGAAGGCCGCGAAGGGGTAGTTGTCAGCTTTTTAGCCATGCTGGAGCTAACGAAAGAAAAGCTGGTTGAAATTATTCAGGTAGAAGCCTACGGCCAAATTCATGTCAAACTTAAAGCAGGTGAGGCATAATGGCCGGCAAAATTAATGATGTGCAGTTAATGCAGTTGGTTGAAGCCGCTATTTTTGCTGCTGACAAGCCACTTAGCAGTGACGATTTGCAAAGCACGGTGCTCGATGGCTTTAATGTTAGCAAAAAACGCCTGAGCGAAACCTTAGCGCGGCTGATGCAGGATTACGCCGGGCGTGGTATTACGTTAAGCGAAACGGCATCGGGCTATCGTTTTATTACCAGGCCAGAGCTGAGTGACTATTTAGCCCGCTTGTGGCCAGAGCGCTCGCCGCGTTATTCGCGCGCAGTGCTGGAAACTCTGGCATTGATTGCCTATCGCCAACCGATAACCCGCGGTGAGATAGAAGATATCCGTGGTGTGTCGGTAAGCAGCCAGATTATGCGCACTTTACTGGATCGCAACTGGGTGAAGGTAGTTGGCCATAAGGAAGTACCGGGCCGGCCGGGTTTATACGCCACTACGAAAGAATTTTTAGATTACTTTGGTTTAAAACATTTAAACCAATTACCCCCTTTGCCAGAATTTCAGGCCATTAGCCTGGATCTGGCCGACACCGTCGTGACGACAGGAGAATTGCACTAATGAGTGAAAAAGCCGCAAGTGAAAAGCTACAAAAAGTATTAGCCCGCGCAGGCGTAGGTTCGCGCCGTGAAATGGAAGAGTGGATAAGCGGTGGCCGCGTAACAGTAGATGGTAAGCCAGCAACCTTAGGTGACCGCATCAGCCCAACGCAACAAGTGCGGGTAGATGGCCACCCGGTACAAATTGCCAGTGAAGCCGAGCAAATTTGCCGCGTGCTGGCGTACCACAAACCGGAAGGTGAAATTTGTTCGCGTACCGATCCGGAAGGCCGGCCCACGGTATTCTCGCGCCTGCCGAATATTAAAGGCGCGCGCTGGATAGCCATTGGCCGTCTCGATATTAATACCTCAGGCTTATTGCTGTTTACCACCGACGGTGAGCTGGCCAACCGCCTGATGCACCCCAAGTTTGAAGTAGAGCGTGAATACGCGGTACGGGTATTTGGCGATGTTAACGATGCCATGATCCAGCGCTTGCGCACCGGCGTTGAGCTGGAAGACGGCAAAGCCAACTTCAAAAAAATCAAAGCGCTGCCAGGTGAAGGCATTAACCGTTGGTTCCATGTGGTATTAACCGAAGGCCGCAACCGTGAAGTGCGCCGGATGTGGGAATCGCAGGGCGCGGTAGTCAGCCGGCTTATTCGGGTACGCTATGGCGATTTACTGCTGCCAAAACACTTACCGGCTGGTGGCTATGCCGAATACCCGCTGGAAGATGTGAATTACCTGCGTAAGTTAGTTAGCTTAGCACCGGAAGTAGCCACCTTAGTAAAACCGGAAGACCGCGACGAGCGCCGTCGCCGTATGGCCAGCATGAAGCGCGCGGTGCGTAAACACGATATTGCCGCTAAAACACCGGAGCGCACACCCAAAGAGCGCAAACCAAGCGAAGCTCGACCAGCAAAACCTGATGGCCAGAAACCAGCAGGGCGCAGAGGCCCGGCAGCGCCGAAGGGCAAGCCACAACGTCAGCCTAACGGTAAAAAGCCCAGTCGCGAAGGCCGGGGTTAACCTATAAACACCAAAAAACAACAGGCTTTCCAACGTGTGACGAAGAAAAGCTTGTTGTTTAACGTAAACCTGATAATCAAGGCGACAATTTAATTTGAGCTAGTGTTTGTAACTGCAATGCAACTGATATCTACGGTTTGCGGATACCAGATTGGAGCGAAATAATTCGCTGGTATTGTTGCTAAAGCATTGAGGAAAGACACCTCTGTTTTAACTGATTGCCAGCTGTTTTGCGGACAAATCTCGACCAAATTTACTGGTTTACTGCCTTCATACAAAGCAAAAACAAAATTGTGATGCCATTGCTGGTAAGTTTTAAGTTCTGCTGTCGAAGCGGTATTTCGATCAAAATGTATTGTGCTACAGGCTGTTAGCATCAAACATGCGAAGCCTGTTAATCCTGCTTTTGTATTCATAACTGACTCCCTGTTAGCACCAGACTTTGGCTGTATGGGGTAAATAAATCCCAAGGGTAACAACGGCTAATAAACCATCAGTAAAGGTTTGTTGAGTTTGCATTTGTTTAGGTTCTTCACCATTGCAAATAGTATTAACATCAACACGATGCTCACCAACCAAGCCCCACAAATAAAAAGGCTTTGAATCTTTATAAGTTGGCGAAGAAGATAATTTCGCTGTGTTCTGTGGATGTACTGTGACTGTTGAGCAAGCTGAAAGGATGGTAATCAGCATGCAGGCTGTAATAACTCTGAGCATCTATTGTTCCTTCTATTATTAAGTATTCCTATTCTTGCAGTCTAAATAACAGGCATTTTATTGTAAATGGTTTATTTATTAATATTTAATTTTATTTTTTTGCAAATTTTTTAATGGTGACCGTGTAAGTATGTTGTTAGCTTTAACGCACCTTACTTTTACGTATCATTTTATACAGCAGCTCCGGCGATAGCCGGCACACCAGCGCGGCTAAGCGCTCTTTTAACCCACCTATGACAATATAGTTTTTCCCTTTTAGCAGTGCTTTTACTGCTTTTTCTGCAAATTGCTCCGCGCTCATGGCATTGGCCTGAGCATCGTCCATTTGGGCAAGAGCACTGCCATCGCCGGTAAGGGCATTACGTGACACATCGGTTTTAACAAAGCCGGGGAAGATAGTAGCCACAGTTAAGCCTTGTTCGAACAGTTCGGCACGTAAGCTATTGGCCCATAAATGCAATGCGGCTTTGGCGGCGGAATAACTGCCGCGATACTGGGTACCAACTAAGCCTGCGACAGAAGAAATAAACACTACTTTGCCGCAACCATCGGCAAGTAGTAGCGGTAATGCCTGACGGGTTAAGTTAATCTGGGCGAAATAGTCCACTTCAAATAATTTACGATCCGTATCACTTGTGGTGTCTGTGATTAGTGCCCGCTGACTAATACCGGCGTTATTAATTAGCCAGTCCAGGCCGCCAATCTGTTGCTTTATCGTGTTAATGGCTTCAGCGATGGCCGTGCTGTCGGTGATATCCAGCGGTACCAATAAATGCTCTGCGCTATTAGCTAAACTGGCGCGCCCCCGTTCCAGCTCTGCTGTTCGGCGGGCGCTGAGAATAAGTCTGGCGCTGTCTGCTGCCAGCTCGCGGGCCAGCGCCTCGCCAATACCACCGGAGGCGCCGGTGATCCAGATCACTTTATTGTGTATTGCGGTGTTTTGTAGCGTCATGTTGTGCACGGTCCTGTGTTGGCTATGCAGGACATTAAGCCAGCTTTAATGCTGTTGTAAAGCTTTGCCGGGCAGCACTTTATATTTGCGCTTGTAATAACCTGTAAGCAGGAGCATGGCAGTTACACCAATAACCGGTGCCGCCAGCCAGCTAATCAGTTGCCATTGTTCGGGTAGCCATTGTGACAATATACGCCGCCCGCCAGCGGCAAAGAAGGCAGTGTAAACAGCAATACCGGAGCCAACCATGGAGCTGAAATGCTCGATAATCCAGGCGCGTGGCTGCACTTCGGCTTTATACACATAAAAGCTGATGGTAGTGGCGACGATAAAGCTTACTACAGAAAAAATAATCAGCAGCGGCATGCCCACTGTTATACCCTGATAAGCCACATATAATGCGGTAGGGAACAGCAACAACACTGGCCCCTGATAAAACCAGCGCCGCAATATACGCCTGTCACTTTTAGCATGCAGCACGCCAATAGCGTGGCGCACAGTAACCCAGGTTAGCAGGCTAAGCAGCAGTAAAAACTGTGAAAGCGGCACACGCCATACCAGCATGCGTTCAATTTGCTCCGTCGTCATTTGCTTGCCGGCAGTGTAAATACTAACCGGGTCGTATAAACCCAGCATGCTCAACACTATGCCAGAGCCGGAAACAATAAGCATAAGGTAATAGAACACTTTACCGGCGTTAATATGCAGCTTACTGCCTTTACGGGCGATAACCGGCAGCCAATATAGCAGCAAGGTAACGGCACCCAGCGCGATATGCAGATATAGCAGTGTGGTATGAATAAGTGGCACGGTCATCCTCCTTGGTTGGTAGATGCAGCATACCGGCGCTGCAACCCCGGCACAGGTGCCAAAAGTCAGGACTTTTTAATATGACTTTTGGCCTATTGCAGTTATTTAGCCGCTACGCATAATGCCTGAATGAAACCAAAATTTGATTTTGCCACTCTGGCAGGTTTATTAACCTGGCTGCTGGTGTATGGCGTTAGTTGTTATCTGTTGCAAAAGATTGCACCCGGCCAAAGCCTGGCGCCAGTACATGCATTGTTTGTTGCTTATGGCGGCCTGTTTTGGCTGTTAACCCGGCAGCAGGGCCATTTTGCCCTGCGAGGCCGCTACGGTGCTGTATTTTTACTACTGCAATTAGTTGTGGCGTTTAGTTTGCTTTGGCTGTTGCCGGGGCGCTATTTTGAGTTCTTATCCATCCTTACCATTATCTGGGCGGCTATGCTGCCTTTTGTTATGCGTACCAGCCTGGCGATGCTGTTGACAATAGCGGTAGTGTCGGCTTGGTATAGCGTGGTGGCATGGCAGAGTGGCGGCAGTGTTTGGATCAGCGCGCTGTTGTATGGCAGCTTTCATCTATTTGCAGTGTTGGTGCAAAGTGCCAGCCGCGATGCAGAGAACGCCAAAGAGGAATTGGAGCAAAAACATCAGCAACTGCTGGCAACCCAGCAACTGCTGCAAGGTGCATCACGCCAGAGTGAAAGAACCCGCATAGCACGCAACCTGCATGACGTGGTGGGGCACCATTTAACCGCGCTGACCATTCAGTTGCAGGTCGCCAGCCATATCACCGAAGGTGAAGCCAAGATACAGGTTGATAAATGCCATCAACTGGCAAAGCTACTGTTATCAGATGTAAGAGAAGCAGTAAGCACCATGCGCCAGTATACCGATGTTACCTTGCTGGATGCGATAACACCATTATTGGCGCTGCTGCCAGAGCCGCTGGAAATAAAGCTGGAGATCCCGCCCGATATTATGTTGCATGATTTACATCAGGCGCAACATTTGCTGTGCATCGTGCAGGAAGCCATTAGCAACAGCCTGAAGCACAGTGGTGCCAGCCAATTCCATCTTACTGCCAGCGTAGAACAGCAGCAGCTGCAGCTGGTTATTTATGACAACGGCAGTTGGGCGTCACACTGGCAGCCGGGCAATGGTATTAAAGGCATGCATGAGCGGCTGGCTGAGTGTGGTGGCAGCTTACAGCTGGCTAAACTGCAACATGCAATGCAATTGACTATAACGCTGCCATATCGGGAGAGCGACAATGCATAAGGTGCTGCTGGTGGATGATCAAAAGTTGATCCGCGACGGTATCAATAGCTTGCTGGGCTTATCTGGCCAGGTAACGGTGATAGGCGAGTGTGCGGATGGTTCAGGTGTAGTGGCAGCATGCCAGCAGTTGAGTCCCGATGTGATACTGCTGGATCTGTCGATGCCGGTAATGAACGGGGTACAAACGTTGGCGGCCTTGCAGCAGGCGGGTGTTAAAGTGCCGGTGCTGATTTTAACTACTTTTGACGAGCATGAGTTGGTATTAAAAAGTATCGCACTGGGTGCGCGCGGCTTTTTACTGAAAGATGTGTCGCTGGAAACCCTGGTTGAGGCTATTGCCACGCTTGCCAGTGGCGGCAGCTGGTTTGCGCCCAATATTACCGAGCGTTTGCTTGGCAGCGTGCGTGGTAATAAAACCAGCTTTACTATGCCGGTACAACTGGAGCCGTTAAGTGATAAAGAGTTAGAGATTTTGCAATTAATGGCGGCGGGTTACAGCAATAAAGAAATTGCCACTGCGCTTTATAAATCTGAAGGTACAGTAAAAAACCAGTGCTCAGCAATATTATCTAAGCTGGGGGTGCGTGACCGCACCCGGGCAGTATTGCTGGCACTGGAGCTTGGGCTGATTAGTTAGCCTTTATAGCCATTGGGGTTAGCCGACTGCCAGCGCCAGCTGTCACCTACCATATCATCTAATGTTTTCTCTGCCTGCCAGCCCAGCAGCATCTTGGCTTTAGTTGGCTCGGCGTAGCATACTGCTATATCACCGGCACGGCGCGGTGCTATCTGGTAGGGTACCGCGATGTTGTTCACCTGGCTGAAGGCTTTTACCATATCCAGCACGCTGTAACCGGTACCGGTACCGAGGTTTATCGCTTCTATGCCGTTGTGCTGCTCCAGGTACTGCAGCGCCTTAACATGGCCGCGGGCTAAATCAACCACGTGGATATAGTCCCGCACACCGGTACCGTCGTGGGTGGCATAATCGTTACCAAACACGCTGAGTTGCTCGCGTTTGCCTACCGCAACCTGAGAGATAAATGGCATCAGATTATTAGGGATACCGTTAGGGTCTTCACCTATACGGCCACTGTCGTGCGCCCCAACAGGGTTGAAGTAACGCAACAGGGTAATACCCCAGTCGGGTTCAGCACGCACTAAATCTTCCAGAATATGCTCTATCATCAGCTTGCTCTGGCCATAAGGGTTAGTGGCAGAACGCGGCGCAGTTTCCGGAATTGGCACCTGTTTGGCATCGCCGTATACCGTAGCCGATGAGCTAAATACCAGTTTTTTTACGCCAAATTCCCGCATTACCCGGCACAGTGTTACTGTGCCGGCAACATTATTGTCGTAGTAATGCAGCGGTATTTGGGTAGATTCGCCCACAGCTTTTAGCCCGGCAAAATGTATTACAGCGCTAATGCTGTAGTCGGTAAACAGCTGGCGCAGAGCCTGCTCGTCACGGATATCACCGGTAATACTTATAACGCTTTTACCACTTAATTGTTCTACCCGTTGTAAAGCGGCATCTGAGCTGTTGCTGAAGTTGTCAAAGCTCAGCACCTTATAGCCCGCGTTCAGCAGTTCCAGTGCGGTATGGCTGCCAATATAGCCGGCACCACCGGTGAGTAAAATATGGCTCATGCTTGTCTCCTGATTTTTCGGGCCTTACGGCAATACTTTTTTAAACGGTTTAACCGTTGAGCGGGCGTATACGCCAGCTGCCAGATAAGGATCGGCATCTGCCCACTGTTGTGCATCAATTAACGAAGCAAACTCGGCTACCACCAAAGAGCCACTAAAGCCGGCTGCGCCCGGATCCAGGCTGTCGATGGCAGGTAAAGGCCCGGCTAATAGCAAGCGGCCTTCAGTTTTTAGCTGTTCTAAACGGGCCAGGTGTGCCGGACGGCTAGCCAGGCGCTTATCTAAGCTGGCTGTAACATCTTCGGAATAAATCATATAAAACATCGGAAAGTCCTTCTGCAGCGCTGATTTTAACAGGCGCACCTTAGCAGATCCTGAACGTTGTTCCAACGACATTGAACGCATCGGAGCAGTGCAACACTAGGATTTGCTGCAACAGCCTGTTAGCATGCAGAGCGCTATAACAATAACCGGGCCAAGCCCCGGCATTCTAATAAGAAAAATTCAGGGAGTCCGCGTAGCAATGAAACGTGAGCAATTCAGTTCCAGCCTGGGCTTTGTACTGGCAGCCGCCGGTTCAGCTGTAGGTATTGGTAATCTGGTCGCCTTTCCGGTAATGGCCAGTAAAAACGGCGGCGCCGCCTTTTTAATCATGTATGCTTTTTTCGTGTTTTTTATCTGTTTGCCGGTAATGCTGGCCGAAATGAGCTTAGGCCGTCACACGCGGCAAAACCCGTTAGGTGCCTACACTGAAATTGGCCAAAACCGTGCATGGCGCACAGTTGGCTGGATGTCAGTTATTACGCCTTTTATGATTGGCGTGTTTTATCTGGTGATCACGGTATGGATTTTTGGTTATCTGGCTAAATCGGTCATGGGGCAACTGAACGAGCTTGCCGGGCCAGACAGCTTTAGTGGGTTTATTAACAGCAACGAGTTGTTTATCTATATGGCGGTTGTGATTGGCCTGACCTTTGCCATTTTGCAAGGCGGGGTAAAGCAAGGCATTGAGAAGGCGGCGCGTGTATTGATGCCGATGCTGTTTGTCATGCTGATAGCGTTGGTGATTTACGTGTTCACTCTGGATAACGCTATGTTGGGAGTGAAGTTTTTCCTTATTCCTGACTTTGATAAGCTCACTGGTAAGGTATTAAACGGTGCGCTGGCGCAGGCATTTTTCTCACTGTCGTTGGCCATGGGTATATTAATTACCTACGGCTCTTATATTCAGAAAAATAACAATATTGTGCATGCCGGTAAAATGGTGGCAGGCTTGTCGGTGTTGGTGGCGTGCTGTTCAGGTTTATTGATCCTGCCTGCGGTATTTTCGTTTAACCCGGATATTCAGTTAAGCGAATTATCTGAGTCCAGCATTGGCATGATATTTATGTTTCTGCCAAAAATCTTTCTGGCACTGCAGGCTGATATTGGCTATTTCGGGGCCTCTTTTATTGCCAGTTTCTTCTTTTTGCTGGTATTTTTTGCTGCGCTAACCTCACTGGTATCAATTATTGAAGTACCGGTATGCAGCTTAATGGACGGTAAAGGCGTAAGCCGCCGTGCAGCGTTGTATACCCTGGGCGGGGCGATGATTGTACTGTCAGTTATTTCAGCTCTGTCATTTGGCCGGGTTGAGCTGTTTAGCAACCTGCTAAGCTACGGTGGTGTGAATAAATCGTTTTTTGATCTGGTGTATGACATCTTCTATGAAACCATACTGCCGCTTAATGGTTTTCTGTTATGTCTGTTCGTAATTTACCGCTGGAAGAAACATAATCTGGACGCTGAAATCAGCCAGGGCAACAGCACTTTTGCCGGGTCTTTACTGCAAAAATACGTTAATTTCTCGCTGGGTACCTTTATTCCGCTAATCCTGGCGGTGATTTTTGTCAATACCGTATCCACCATCTTCTTTGGTAAAAACCTGCTGTTTTAAGTCAACAGCTAGTATGACTAAAGGCAGCTCCGGCTGCCTTTTTTAATCATTAAGTTTGCCAGGATCTAATTATGTATTAGTATCTAATACAGTTAGAAGGAGGCCTTATGGCACGTAATACATCAGTTACTCTGGGCGAGCACTTTGAACATTTTGTTGCTGAACGGGTGCAGCAGGGGCGTTATCAGTCTGTTAGTGAAGTCGTGCGCGCCGGGCTGCGTTTGTTGGAAGAAGATGAAATTAAGCTGGCAGAGCTACGGCGTAAGCTGGAAGCTGCTGAGCAAAGCCCTGTGGTAAAAAATTTTGATGAACTGCGCTTTGTCGCTGAGTTACAGCAGAAATACGGTAAATGAAACGGCGCTATCAGCTTAGGCAACATGCCAAAGATGATTTGGAGCAAATATGGTTGTATAGCGCAGAGCAGTGGGGCAAGGCGCAAGCGGATCGTTATCTGTCTCAGTTGTTTCACTGCCTTAACCAATTAGCACATAATCCCGGGCTTGGTACCAGACGGGAGGATGTCCGGGCCTGCTATTTTAGTTTCAGCATATTGCAACATCGGGTGTTTTATCTGCCGGGTGATACCGGCATTGATGTGATAGCGATAATTCATCAGCGTATGGATGTAAAATCGACCAATATTTAAACAGGAAAGGCAGCGAATTCGCTACCTTTTGCCATGTTAAGCGGGTTTATTTTGCCATTTTCTGTTGCATGGCGGTAGCCACGGCCGGGATGTCGAGCATTTCTTTTTCACCGCTGCGACGGTTTTTGTATTCCACCTGCTGGTTGTCGAGGTTACGCTCACCAACGACGATGCTGTGCGGAATACCCATCAGCTCCATATCGGCGAACATTACACCGGGGCGCTCTTTACGGTCGTCAAACAGCACGTCAAAGCCAGCAGCGGTAAGCTCGTTATATAAACGTACTGTGGCTTCTTCGATGCGTACTGATTTATGCATATTCATGGGTATTAAGGCAATTTGAAACGGTGCTATCGCATCGGGCCAGATAATGCCGTATTCATCGTTATTTTGCTCAATAGCGGCGGCGATGATGCGCGATACACCCACACCATAGCAGCCCATGGTCATGATCTGGTGTTTGCCTTCTTCATTAAGCACGCCGGCTTTTAATGCCTGCGAGTAGCGTTCACCCAGTTGGAAAATATGGCCAACTTCAATACCGCGTTTCACCACCAGCTTACCTTTACCGCACGGGCTGGCATCACCTTCAACGATATTACGTAAATCTGCCACGCTGTAATCTTTAATATCACGGTCCCAGTTTACGCCGGTTAAGTGATAGCCATCTTTGTTGGCACCGCAGATAAAATCGCTAAGATGTGCAGCGGTGCGATCAACAATAACCGGCAGAGGCATGCCAACCGGGCCCAGTGAGCCAGGGCCAGCACCAATAGCAGCTCGGATTTCTTCTTCGCTGGCAAATACCAGCGGGCTTTGTACCTGCGGCAGTTTTTCGGCTTTTATTTCGTTTAGCTCGTGATCGCCACGCAGTACCAGTGCCACCAGAGTTTGTGGCGCTTTGTCATCGGCTTTTGCGGCGTAAACAATCAGGGTTTTGCTTACCAGTGCCATATCCTGCTGTAACAAGGCTGCGACATCGGCCACGGTTTTGGCATTGGGCGTAGCCACTTCGGCTAAATCTTGTTTAGCAGCAGCACGCTCGCCTTGTGGGGCTAAGGCTTCGGCCATTTCGATATTGGCGGCATAATCGCTTTCATCTGAGAAGGCGATAGCATCTTCTCCCGATGCGGCCAGTACATGGAATTCATGCGACATACTGCCGCCGATAGCGCCAGTATCGGCCAGTACTGGCCGGAAGTCTAACCCTAAGCGGCTGAAAATATTACAATATGCCTGATACATTGCATTGTAGGTTTGCTGCAGACTGTCCTGGCTTAAATGAAAG
Source organism: Gammaproteobacteria bacterium HGW-Gammaproteobacteria-15 (assembly GCA_002840125.1). Taxonomy (GTDB): domain Bacteria; phylum Pseudomonadota; class Gammaproteobacteria; order Enterobacterales; family Alteromonadaceae; genus Alishewanella. The sequence continues at coordinate 997,790 of PGZF01000001.1, read as the reverse complement.
GAGTAAGCGTCTTTCATTAAAAACTCACGGGCGCGCATTACGCCAAAGCGTGGCCGGCGCTCGTCGCGGAATTTAGTCTGAATTTGATACAGGTTCAGTGGCAGCTGCTTGTAACTGGTAATTTCGCGCCGTACTAAGTCGGTGATCACTTCTTCGTGGGTTGGGCCCAGCACAAAGTCACGCGTATGGCGGTCTTTAAAACGCAGCAGCTCAGCGTCCATCTTGTCCCAGCGGCCAGACTCCTGCCACAGCTCGGCCGGTTGCACCATTGGCATCAATACTTCAATGGCGCCCGCTTTGTTCATCTCTTCACGTACAATTTGCTCTACCTTACGCAGCACCCGTACGCCGGTGGGTAAGTAGGTGTACATGCCTGAGGCGACACGGCGGATCATGCCGGCGCGCAACATTAACTTGTGGCTGATCACTTCGGCATCGGCCGGTGTTTCTTTAATGGTGGATAGTAAGTACTGACTGCTGCGCATCGTAATTCCGTATTGGTGCTGAAAAAATTGCCGCCATTCTAGCAAGGCGGCAGGGGCAATTCTATTGGAGTTTTATCGGGTGTTTAATCAGCTTGCCGCTAACCTGCTGGCCGCTTGTCATGCCACCTACTGAATAAATCTCACCGTCTATTTCTATCAGGCTTCTTAAATCCATTACCGCTGTGGTGTCGGCAGCTTTAAGCCAGCGTTTTTCGCCGGGTGAAAACAGCCATACTTTATTGTCTGGCTCTGAAGCTGTACCGTTATAGCCAATACCATTGTAATTATAGGGGTTAGTGCTGCCGCCAATAAACACCAGCATGTCTTTACCCTCTACTTTGGTATTAATGCCTGCCATACGATACTTTGCCGTGCCGGTAGGATGATCGATAAGCCGCCAGTCAATCTGGTTAGCATTGCTCCCCACAGTGCCTAAATAGCAGGCGGGTTCACTTTTATACTCGCGTTTTTTATCAGCATAGTACTCAAGCGCCACACCATCGCAGATCAGCATTTGGTTACCGGCCATAGCACCGGCTAAACCAAATACCGGTTTGCCGGGAAACGGCGTAGCTTGTGACCAGCGCTGGGTGAAGTTGTCAAACACCTGTACTAAATTAACATTGCCATGATCGCTCCAGCCGCTTACCAGGTAGATATAGCGGTTTTGATAGGTTAACGCCACGGCATCGTCTACCGGTACCGGAATGTCATTTAATTTGGTGTAACGGCGGGTAACCGGATCCAGCCGGTAGCTGTCATTGGCAGTTTGTTCAGTGCCATCAGCATTTGCAGTAAAACCACCAAAAACAAAAAAGTTGTTATTAAGTGCCACTGCACTGGCGGCAACCCGGCCACTTAACTTTTGTGTACTTGGCACTGCAGGCAAGCTTTGCCAGCCGAACTCACCGACAGTGTGCATCCAAACTTTGTTATGCATATCGCTGTGTTGTTTGCCCGGGCCCAAGCCCATAAAGCTGGCAATATAGGTTTTACCACGCACAGTGGTGCTGGCAACGGCGTTATTGCTTACTGGCTCGGGTAAGTCGGGCAGGGTGGTTGCGGATACGGCAACACAAGTTGCTGCAGCTGCCACACTACTCAGGTAGCTGATGGATTTCAGTAACATGGTTATGTTCTCCGTTCACGGTCCATTTAATATTGTAGTTATACAGTGTCATACCATAACTTTGTTCACCGTCACGCTGTTTTTTATAAGACGGTCTGGGGTCTTGCTTTAACACTTTATCTATAAATACTTGTAAATCAGGGTATTGGTTTTGCTTTTGGCAAAATGCGCTGGCGGCTTCACTAAAACTAACCGTCATTGCTGTTTGCGGTGCCGCGTCGGCGAACCCCCCTGCGGCGTCAGGTAATGCGTCTGAGTATGGCAAATAGGGTTTAATATCCACTACCGGGGTGCCATCAAGCAGATCTATGCCACTCAGTTTCAACATCAGTTTACCGTTTTTGCGCTCAACGCCTTCCAGCTTTACTACGGATAACCCTATCGGGTTAGGCCTGAAAGTAGCACGGGTAGCAAACACGCCTTTACGGGTATTACCACCCAGGCGTGGCGGGCGCACCATTGGTGACCAGCCTTTATCGGCGGTTTCATGAAACACAAACAGCAGCCATAAATGGCTAAAGCTGTCGATACCGCGCAAAATGGCATCATCGCTGTAATCGCTTTCCAGTACCAGGTAGCTGGTGGCTTCCGGGATCAACCCCGGCTGGCGTGGAATCGCAAATTTTTGCTTGTAGGGCGATTGAATATAACCCACCACATTAAACTGATAAGACGCCATACACTCCAAAGCTTTACTGATCAAACCCGACTGCGGGTATTATGCGGTTTTTTGTCGAAACAACAAGTTGAGCAGGACGTCTAAATGTCTTTGACGCTGTAGGCCAAGATGCGGTAAAACAACAACTGGATTAAAAAACAACAGATGTGAGATATGGAACGCAAAATTTTATTAACGGAATGCCCCGACTCCAAAGGACTTATCGCGCAGATCACCAATATTTGCTACAAACACCAGCTGAATATTATCCGCAATACCGAATACGTTGATCCGGTAAGCGGCCGGTTTTATATGCGCACTGAACTCGAAGGCGTATTTAACGACGCTACCTTGTTGTTTGATTTAGACAGAGCCTTACCTCAGGGCTCAGAGCGCAGCCTGGTCAGCCAGCGGGCTAAACGGGTAGTGGTGCTGGTAACGAAAGAAGCGCATTGCCTGGGCGACATTTTGATTAAGGTATTTGATGGCTCGCTGGCGCTGGAGATTGCTGCTGTAGTGGGAAATTACCCCGAGCTGGAGCAGCTGGCTGCCCGTTTTGACTTACCTTACCATCATGTTTGCCATAAAGGCTTAAGCCGCACCGAACATGAAGCTGCCTTACTGGAAGTCATAAAACCTTACCAGCCGGAATATCTGGTGCTGGCTAAGTTTATGCGTATTTTAACGCCGGCTTTTGTCGCGCAGTTTCCGGAAAAAATTATTAATATTCACCACAGCTTTTTACCAGCCTTTATTGGTGCTAACCCTTACCAACAAGCATTTGAGCGCGGTGTGAAAATTATTGGTGCTACGGCACACTTTGTAAATGACCATTTAGATGAAGGCCCGATCATTCAGCAAATGGTCGCGCCGGTGGATCATAATTTCAGTGCCGACGATATGGCCAGAGCCGGGCGCGATGTAGAAAAAGCGGCCTTGAGTAAAGCATTGCAACTGGTGGTAGAAGACAGAGTGTTTGTGCATGGCAATAAAACCGTGATCCTGTAAACGGTAGGTTTTACATTAGCTGGCTTTTCTCTGATACTTGGCTGACAGTCATTTGTGAGTAATACAATATGAGCCGTATCTTTTTAAGTATGCTGTTACTGTGTGTTTCTGCATTATGTGCGGCTGAACAGGCCGCGCTTCATCCAAAGCTTGAGCCGTTAAGGCCATATCTTGACCAATATTGGCAAGGCGATTTAAGCCAGCCAGGAACGGATGCTAAGGTGATTGACCGTTCATTGTGGAGCCGGGCGTTAAATGGTCAGGCAATAAAAACGGTACATTCCATTAATGACGGCCAATATGGTGGCGAATCCTTTATTTTCTGGGATGAAACGAAGCAAAGCCTGGCGTATTACTATTTTACCACCGCCGGTTTCTATACGCATGGCACTATGACATTTGATGCACAGGTAGGGGAAATTATTGCGCAGGAAAAAGTGCAAAATAACCAAAACGGCATTACAGAGGTAAAGTCATTCAGCCGAATAATGCCTGATGGTTCTTTGGAAGTGAAATCTGATTATTTACAAAATGGCAGCTGGGTAGAGGGCCACCGCGCCACCTACAAACCGGTGGCGCAGCAACAAATTATTTTTAAATAGCTATTTTTCGCTGATATGGCAGTCGGCCAGATCCAGTGTATAAATATCGTCAATTTTATCCGCACAGGAATGGCTGACACGTAAATCTTTTACCCGGCCGTTACGCAAGCTATATACCCAGCCATGAATGGTTAATGGCTGGCCACGCTCCCAGGCTTCCTGCACAAAGCTGGTGTGACACAGGTTACGTACCTGTTCCATCACGTTTAGCTCTATCAGCCGGTTTAACCGTTCACTGTCGTCGGCAACTTGCTCCAGCTCGTCACGGTGCATTGAGTAAACATCTTTAACATTACGCAGCCAGTTGTCGACAAAGCCAACCCGTTGTTTGGTCATCGCTGCTTTAACGCCACCACAACCATAATGGCCAACCACTAAAATATGTTTTACTTTAAGAATATCAATAGCATACTGCAGAACTGATAAGCAATTCATATCAGAATGCAGTACCAGATTAGCCACATTGCGGTGCACAAATAACTCGCCTGGTAACAGGCCTACAATTTCATTGGCTGGTACGCGGCTGTCGGAGCAACCGATCCACAGATATTCCGGCGCCTGTTGCTCGGATAACTGTTTAAAAAATCCCGGTTGTTCTTTTTCAATCCGGTCTGCCCAATTTCTATTGTTGACAAACAGTTGTTTAAAATCTGGCATAACCCTACCCTGATCAGAAAAATCGCGACAAGATAGCCGATCTTACCTGCTTTTAGAGCACCGACCAGCTGAAATTAAACGGTATTGCACGAAAACTTACCACGCAGATTAAGTTAATGCCAGCGGCTGACGAAACGAAAGCAATATCGCTATACTGTGGCAAAGTTTGTTTTATAACGCTAAGTTCAACAAAAGGAAGCAAAAATGATCCCCGTAATACTGTCAGGTGGTTCAGGCACAAGGTTGTGGCCCTTATCCCGGGCAAAAAAGCCCAAACAATTTCTGCCACTGCTCAATGATAAAAGTATGCTGCAAAATACCATTTTGCGGTTAAAAGGCCTGGCCGGTTTACAACCGCCACTGGTGATTTGTAACGAAGATCATCGCTTTATGGTAGCAGAGCAACTGCGGGAACTGAGCGCCGGGCAGCCAACAATTATGCTGGAGCCGGTAGGGCGAAATACGGCACCGGCCATAGCGGTTGCCGCTATGCAGGCGATAGCCGATGGTGACGATCCACTGTTGCTGGTGCTGGCAGCCGATCATGCCATTAAAGACATCCCGGCTTTTCACCGTGCAGTTGAATTAGCCGCACCCGCGGCCAGGCAAGGCAAGTTGGTAACCTTTGGCATAGTGCCCACCAGCGCTCACACTGGTTATGGCTATATCCGCCGTGCTGATATTGCTGACAGTACCTTACCTACTGAAGTGGCAGCCGTGGCCAAGTTCTGTGAAAAACCGGATTTGGCTAGCGCGAAGCAATTTGTCGACTCGGGCGAGTATTTTTGGAACAGCGGTATGTTTTTGTTTAGAGCCAGCAGCTTTCTTGCCGAATTAAAGCAGTTTGCCCCGGCTATTATCAGTGCAGCCGAGCTGGCGCTAACAAATGCTGCCAGAGATTTAGATTTTATCCGGCTGGATAAAGCGGCATTCTCTGCCAGCCCATCTGACTCGATTGACTATGCCGTGATGGAGAAGTCTGCCAATACCGCTATGGTGGCGCTTGACGCCGGCTGGAGCGATGTTGGCAGCTGGGATGCATTGTGGGAAGTGATGGCCAAAGATGAGCAGGGTAATGCGTGTCGTGGCGATGTACTGCTGGAGCAGTGTAAAAATAGCTATGTTAATGCTGAAGAGCGTCTGGTAGCCGTTATTGGCCTGGATGACGTAGTAGTCGTTGAAACTAAAGATGCTGTTCTGGTTGCCAGTAAAACACATATTCAGGGCGTGAAAAACATCGTGGCTAAATTGCAAAGTTATGGCCGCACCGAAGTGGATTTGCACCGGGAAGTGTTCCGGCCATGGGGTAAATATGATTCTGTCGATAATGGCACACGTTATCAGGTTAAACATATTACGGTAAAGCCCGGCGCTAAACTGTCAGTACAAATGCACCATCATCGCGCTGAACATTGGGTAGTTGTCAGCGGCTCGGCGTTAGTTCGCAATGGTGACAATGAGTTTCTGGTTACTGAAAATGAATCAACCTATATCCCGGTAGGTGTAATCCATTCATTAGAGAATCCCGGAAAAATTCCGTTAGAGCTGATTGAAGTGCAGTCGGGCAGTTATCTGGGTGAAGATGATATTGTGCGGTTTGAAGACAAATATGGCCGTAGCTGAGGCTATAGGGTATTAGCTAATACACTATATTCCGCGTTGGCTCTGGCAAAATACGGCAGCACTGTTCTCAGTTAAGTGCTGCCGTACTCACCTTTTAATCTCTCCCTTGGCATCGAATGCACCGCTCACAGGTTTAATCTTCATAGCGCTAATATAGAAAGTATGCTTAAATTGAATGTATAATCAAAGCAACAAACCCTGTTAATGGAACAAAAAATCGGCAATATTGATTTAATCTTAACAGAAGCTGAATGAATGATATTGTTTTTGTTGTTTAAGTGTTTTTTATATCTTTATTTTATTAGATAAATTGCTTATCCTTTGGCGATGAATTATTAAAGGAGATGGCAATGTCAATTTTATTAGATAAACGTGAACTAAAGAAAGCAGCAAAAGAACTAACACTGGGTAAACTGACCGACGTTATTGAAACTCTGAACACAGTGTTAGCAGAGCGTCAGGTAGAAGTTGAGCTGATCACTCAGTTAGAGCAGTTAGCAAAATCTCAGGGTTTTACGCTGGAACAGTTAGGTTACAAATTAAACAATGACTCTCTGAGTACTGATGCTCAGGATAGCCCGGCTAAAGCAGATAAGCGTCCTACCAAGCCTAAGTTTAAAACGATCAATAAAGACAGCCAGTACTTTTATGTTGAGAACGGCCAGTTACAGCTGTTACGTACTCACACTATGAAGAAAGGTTTACAGGAGCGCGGTATCGACGTTGTTCCGGTAACTAAAGTTGATAAAAAATATGCCAAGCAAATTGATGGTTTAATTGCTGATGCAACAGCGCAAGCGGTAGAGAACTTTAATGCTAAAGTAGATGCCTGGAATGAATGGGCAGCAGCCAATGCTGAAGAAATTCTTACCAAGAAATAATCAAGCGTTTTAAAGCATAAAGCCCGGGTTAGCCGGGCTTGCTATTTAATTACTTCACCAGTGTTTGGGCTGCTTTAATATAAGCATCACCACGCTCTTTAGCCGTTGCTGTATCCATATGCTCAGAAGCAACGTGCACTTCTTCCAGTACGTCTTTTAATTTGCCGGTTTCAGCATGAATTTTTTCCAGCGCCACTTCAATGGTGTAGGTTAGTTCGTGAATTTCTACCATCGCCAGTGGTGTCAGCTCTCCTGCCAATACTGTTTTTAGTTTTTGATTATATTCACTGAAATTCGCTACTGCTTGTTCCAGCGTATCTGAAGGCTTACCTTTATAATGATCTGGCCGCTCATCGGCCTGAACCACTGCAGAACTTAACAACGCAACGGCGACAAATGTTGCAGATAAGATTTTTTTCATACTAAACTCCAAAATGTAAATGAGAACCTTTCGCAACTAATTTAGCATATAACAAAGCTACAGCCTACTATAAACCCTAAAAAGCTGCATTTTTGCATCTGTCGGCTTTAGTGGCGTAATTTTTGATTAGAATAACTAACCAAAACTACGTCGCGACTATTCCAGTTACCGCCTTATTGCGTCAACGTAGTTATAGTTGCTGTGGCATTTTATGCGCATAATTTGCTATTTTATATGCATAAAAATTACATATCATTAGTTTCTGGCGTTCTGTTTAGTGACATATTTTTGAATATACAATGAACTTTACCTTATTTATGCATTAGATTTATTAATGGCTTGGTTGTAATTTATCTCGTTCGTGAATTGTGCAAAAAGTCGGCATAATGCACAGCATATAAGCAAAGCTAAACACAGAGGTGAAGCATGACAACACTAAATACTGCAGCAGATAAACATAATGTTACTGACAAGCGCAGCAATGCTATTGGTCGTGCTTTGCTGATCCGCCGTATCAACCACTTGCTGGCTAAAATGGGCCGGGCGCTCAACACCAGTTCGCTGGTAAGAAGTAAATAAACCAAGCTGTTCTACAACAGAAAAGCCACGCGACCCCAACCCGCGTGGCTTTTCTGTTTCTGGCATCTTGTTAGCGCCTATGGCTTGCATTACATTAATATATAAATGGGTGAGAACTGGGAGCTTAAATAATGAGTGGGCATGAGAAAATCAATTATGTAGAGCTTCCGGCAAATAATTTAGCGGCAGCAAAGCAGTTTTACGGGCAGGTATTTGGCTGGGTGTTTGCAGATTACGGCCCCGATTATGTGGCTTTTGCCAATTCAGGCCTGGACGGTGGTTTTTACCGTTCAGCAAAACAATCCAGCGTTGCAGCAGGTGCTGCCTTGATAGTGTTATACAGTAAAGACTTGCAGCAAACAGAAACTAAGATCCTCGCTGCTGGCGGTACTATCGTTAAACCTGTCTTTACCTTTCCCGGCGGTCGCCGTTTTCACTTTGCCGATCCAAATGGTAATGAACTGGCGGTATGGTCAGAGCAATAATATTAAGCCGCTTACGCTTTACAACCTGGCGTAAGCGGTTTTTACTGAGCTGCATCTCTTATTGCATAATACGGCCTTATTTTTTGCTGACAGGTGCCTGCTCTGTTGTTTTAGCAAGGTGCTGTTCAGCTTGTTCTGTACCGGTTGCGAAGAACAGTTCTGTTGCGGTTTTTTCCAATGCCGCTTTAGCCTGTTGTTTAATATTACCAGCCAATTCTGCAAGCTGGTTGGTGGCCGCTTCAGTTAATGCGTCAGTGATATTGTTGGCCTGAGCCGGTGCAGCAAAACTTATGGCGATAACGGTGGCCAGGGTAAGAGTAGTTAATGTTTTCATCATTTCATCCTTTTTATCTTTGGTTAGTGTTAACAACACTCTTCCTATTACAAACAGCATGCCAGAACTTTATCTAAGTTTATCTTGTTGATTATTAATAATTTTTTATTTTTGTGCTATTCTGTATTTGCTTGTTTAAAAATATTGCTAACTTTATTTGGTGAAATTGACTAAAAATTAGCTGTTTTTTTATTGGCTATTCTGGTGCTTGGCGCCGAACTGCAATAAGCTATACTGCAGACGTGGCACATCAAAGAGCGCTAAAGTGGTTAAGTTAAGACTGTGTTTTGTATTGCTGTATTGTATGAGTGGAGCCATCTTTGCTGCTACGCCTCTGCGGGTTGTTACTGAGCTGTCACCGCCACATCAGACCATGCAACACGGGGAAGTTGCTGGGCTTAGTACAGCACTGGTAAGGGCTGTGTTAACGGAAGCCGAACTGGAAACCAAGATTGAAATGTATCCCTGGGCCCGTTCGCTGCGTATCGCCAGAAGCCGGCCCAATGTGCTTATTTACAATATGGCCCGCACGGCAGAGCGTGAGGCCGAGTTTCACTGGATAGGAACTGTTGCGGCGTATCAGTTGGGTTTTGTTGCTTTAAGCCATCGCAATGATATTAAAATTGAGAAACTGCAGGATGCTAAAATATTTACTATTGCAGTTCAGCGTGATGATTTATCTGCTAACTTTTTAATGAACAATGGTTTTGCGCTGGGGCAGCAATTGGTGCTGGCTGCCGATATCACTGAGTCGTGGCAATTATTGCTCAATGGAAAGGTCGATTTAGTTATTGATGATCCGGTAGCGCTGGCTGATATGGCCACTAGCCTGAAGTTGCCGGAAAAATACATCCGTTTTGTCTATGCTGTGCCTGAGTTAGCGCAGCAAACCTGGCTGGCGGCCAATATACAAACATCAGCAGAGCTGGTGACAAGGCTAAAGCAAGCTCATCATAAGGTGGCTGCGACAACGCTTTATCAGCAGGTTATGTCATCCAGTTACCATCCGCAGCAATAAAAAACGCCCGCAGTGTAGCGGGCGTTATAAAACATCAGATTTTTTTGTATTTAATCCGGTGTGGTTCCAGCGCATCAGCACCATAAGTGGCTTTTAACCAGGTTTCATAGTCTGAATAGTTACCCTCAAAGAAATTCACTTTGCCTTCATCACGGTAATCCAGAATATGCGTAGCGATACGATCAAGGAACCAACGGTCATGCGAAATCACCATAGCGCAACCGGGGAAGTCGAGCAGGGCATTTTCAAGGGCACGCAGTGTTTCTACGTCCAGATCGTTGGTGGGTTCATCCAGTAGCAACATATTACCGCCAGCTTTGAGCAGGGCGGCTAAATGGACGCGGTTACGCTCACCGCCGGATAACTCGCCGATAAACTTCTGCTGATCGTTGCCTTTAAAGTTAAAGCGACCAACGTAAGCCCGGCTTGGGATCTGGAAACTACCAATTTGCAGCATATCCTGGCCGTTAGAAATCTCCTGCCAGACGGTATTTTTCGGGTTCATACTGTCGCGGAACTGATCAACACTGGCCAGTTGTACGGTGTCACCGACACTGATGTCACCGGAGTCAGCTTGCTCTGCACCGCTAATCATCTTAAACAATGTCGATTTACCAGCGCCGTTCGGGCCGATAATACCAACGATGGCACCTTTGGGAATACTGAAGCTTAAATCGTCGATCAATAAGCGATCGCCAAAGGATTTACGCAGGTGATTAACTTCCAGCACTTTGTCGCCCAGACGCGGCCCTGGCGGAATAAACAGCTCGTTGGTTTCGTTACGTTTTTGAAATTCCTGGCTTTGCAGTTCTTCAAACCGGGCCATCCGCGCTTTACTCTTGGCATGACGGCCTTTCGGATTAGTGCGCACCCACTCCAGTTCCTGTTTAATTGAGCGTTGGCGGGCATTTTCGGTTTTTTCTTCCTGTTGCAGCCGGGCATCTTTTTGTTCCAGCCAGGAAGAGTAGTTACCTTCCCATGGAATACCATAACCACGGTCCAGCTCTAAAATCCAGCCGGCGACGTTATCAAGGAAATAACGGTCGTGGGTAATGGCCACCACTGTACCGGGGTAATCGTGCAGGAAGCGCTCCAGCCAGGCAACAGATTCGGCGTCAAGGTGGTTAGTCGGCTCGTCCAGTAACAGCATGTCCGGGCGCTCTAACAATAAGCGGCAAATAGCCACGCGGCGGCGTTCACCCCCGGATAAATGTTCAATTTTGGCATCCCACGGCGGCAGGCGCAGAGCATCTGCGGCGCGTTCCAGCGTATTGTCCAGATTATGGCCTTCTTTGGCCTGAATTAACGCTTCCAGCTCGCCTTGCTCACGAGCCAGGGCATCAAAGTCAGCGTTTTCGTCGGCATAGGCGGCGTAAACTTCATCTAAGCGGGTCAGTGCGTTTTTTACGTCACTGAGTGCTTCTTCAACAATTTCACGCACTGTTTTGCCAGGATCCAACTGCGGCTCTTGCGGCAGATAGCCGATTTTAGTCCCTGCCAGTGGCCGGGCTTCGCCTTCAAACTCTTTGTCGACACCTGCCATAATACGCAGCAGGGTAGACTTACCTGAGCCGTTTAAGCCCAGTACGCCAATTTTAGCACCCGGAAAAAAGGATAACGAAATGTCTTTTAAAATAGTGCGCTTAGGCGGAACTACCTTCGACACACGATGCATTGAGTAGATATATTGAGCCATGTTTTATCTGCTTATCATTGCTGGTAATAGTGCCAGCAATTGTACGTTATTTTCACCGGGCAGGGAAAGGCGCGCTCAGGGCGTATAAGATAAAACTCGCTTTTACGCCGCGCTTTCTGGTCTAATAGCAACCAGTACTTTACCCCGGGTGGAAATGAATATGAGTCAATTTGCGCAAGATCCTAGTTTTCAGCGTTTCGTTGAAGAAGCTAAAACCCATGGTGTGGTTTATGTATTAGCAGACGGTGAAGATCTGCTGGTAGTTGAATCGGTAGAATTTGAAGACACTGACGTCATGCCGTTCTGGTCTGATGAAGCCTCTGCTAAAGCGCATTGCTCTGAAGAGTGGGCAGTGTATAAGCCAGAGGCCATTCCACTGGACGTATTTTGTGATGGTTGGTTAAAAGAAATGTACGACGATGGTGTGTTAATTGGCACTAACTGGGACGAAAGTTTAAACGGCCCGGAAGTGGAACCGCGCGAGTTACTGGAAGCCCTGTCACTGGTGCAATAAGCCTTTCTGCTGTTTAAAGCCTTGCGGTTTTCTCTGTCGCAGGGCTTGCTGATCATAAAAATGGCAAAAAAATGACTTTACTCTTAAACTATCGGCCTCGGCGGCACGTATTGTTGGTCTAACAGCCGGTTTGGATATAGTTATGTTATCAGAAGAAGCAGTATTGGTACGAAGCGCGTTAGAAACACTGGGGCTTGAAACTCCGATGCTGGACAATGGTTTGTCGCGCGATCAGAAGTACGACAAGATAAACAGCCTGATGGCGGAAGTCGTCAGCACGCTGGGCTTAGATTTGCGGGATGACAGCCTAAGTGAGACGCCGCATCGGATTGCCAAAATGTATGTCGATGAGATTTTTGGCGGTCTTAATTATGCCAACTTCCCCAAAATGGCATTGATTGAAAACAAAATGCAGGTAAAAGAAATGGTGAAGGTGAAGGACATCAGCTTTACCAGCACCTGTGAGCATCATTTTGTGACGATTGATGGTTATGCTACGGTGGCCTATATTCCGGAAAAACGCATTATTGGTTTATCAAAAATTAACCGTATAGTGCGCTTTTTTGCTCAGCGCCCGCAGGTGCAGGAGCGTTTAACGCAACAGGTTCTGGTGGCGATGCAAACGTTGCTGCAAACCCAAAATGTCGCGGTAACGATGGAAGCTGTGCATTACTGCGTAAAATCGCGTGGCGTAATGGATGTCAATTCCAAAACCCAAACCACTGCGCTGGGCGGTATTTTTAAAGATGATGGCCGCACCCGTGCCGAGTTTCTTGCCCGCTACTAAAGCATTGTTTTGCATGGTTTGCTGATATTAAGGCGCTTAGATGCGCCTTTTTTTATGCCTGACTTTTTGTTGCAAATGCGAATTGTTATCAGTATTATGCCGGTAACTTTTTTACCGGTAGTATTGTAATGATAGAACGTGGTCGTGGCCCTGTGCTGGCAAAATTTATGCGGTTGCTGCACAGCTACAGCTCAATGCTGGTGTTGGTACTACTACTGTTTTTTGCTATTACCGGTATAACCCTGAACCACCCTGATCTCCTGTACAGCACGGCAGGTAAAAGCAGCCGTCAGCAGGTGCTGACATTACCTGATGCATTGCAATACACCGATTTACCTCAGTCGGACAGCGAACAAGCCACGCTTGCTTCGCAGTTTCGTGACTGGCTGAGGAGCGAGCATCAGGTGAATGCCTCGGTATTCAGCTACCAGTTTGATACTGACGACAGCTTGTTGGAGCTGGATTTCAAACGCCCGGCAGGGTATGCCTCTGTAGTGGTAGATTTTGCCGCTAATACTGCCGAGCTGGAACTGGAATTTAACGGCTATCTGGCACTGTTAAACGATTTACATAAAGGCCGTAATGCCGGGCTTAGCTGGCTACTGTTAATTGATCTTACTGCGGTTGCCTGCATTATTTTTGCCCTGACCGGGTTTTACCTGATGCTTAAGCAAACGTCACGGCGCAGTGTCGGTAACAGCCTGGCCATGCTGGGTATTTTTATCAGTTTGTTTGCATATATCTTGTCATTACATTAACGCCGGTGTTGGCGTATTGCAGAGGGAACATTATGAAGTTAACCGGGGCTTGTTTATGTGTATGTGCTGCGGCTTTATTTGGGCAGGCTACGGCACAGGCCGCACAAAGCGATATTAAGCTGGAGCTGCCACTAATAGAAACCAGCCAGTATCACCGGCCTTATGTTGCAGTGTGGATTGAAGATGCACAGCAGCAACCGGTAAAGCTGATTGCACTGTGGGTAGAAAAACCAGACTGGTTAAAAGATTTACGCCGCTTTTGGCGCAAAATTGGCCGCAGCAATACGGCCCTGGTTGATGCCGTAAGCGGTGCCACGCAAAAACCCGGCAACTACACCTTGCACTGGGATGGAAAGAATGATGACGGCGGCGCACTGCCGACAGGCAAGTATACGCTTTTCGTTGAAGCCGCCCGCGAGCAGGGGGGCCGTAGCCTGGCTAAACACGATTTTACGCTGCCAGCGACAAATGCAGTAATTGAAATAGCCGCCGACGGTGAGCTTGGCGACATCAGCGCAATACTGCGCTGAGTAATACCTGAATTAACAGACTATTAAGGAATATTAACATGTTAAAAAAAGCAGCATTAGTCATGTCGGCATTGTGTATCAGTGCCAGTGTCAGTGCCCACACATTATGGCTGGTACCCAGCCACTACGTGCTATCTAAGCAAGACAGCTGGATAGCGGTTGATGCCTCTGCTGCCAATATGACGTTTGTACCGGATAAAGGCATTGGTTTAAATAGTCTTAAATTGTATACCCCTGATGGTAAATCACAGGATGTGACGACTGTGTATCAGGGGAAGCGTAAATCCATGGCGGATGTTCAGCTGGCTGGCGATGGCACTTACCGTCTGGAAATGGCCAACCCGCTGCGTTATTTCACCAGCTATGAGTTAAACGGTGAGCGCAAGCGGCTAATGGCAAATAAACAAGAGCGCAAGGCACAGCTGCCTGCCGGCGCCACGAAAGTAGAAACCGTGCAAATGCGCAGTCGCAATTTTGCTTATGTTACGGTAAACAGCCCATCTGATACCGTGGTTAAGCTGCAGGGCAACGGGCTGGAAATTAGCAGCAATACACACCCGGCCGATGTGGTAGCAGAAGAAAACCTGCAACTGGTGTTTAATATGGACGGCAAACCGCAGGCCGGTGTAAAAGGCACGCTGTCTTATGACGGTGAGCTGTATCGCAATGATGCTGGCCGGCTGGAATTTGAAACCGACAGCAAGGGCCAGTTCAGTTTTACCCCACAGCACGCCGGGCGCTATTTAATTGAAGCATCTTACTCAGCCGATACTGCTACTGCCTTGGCAGATAAAGTGCGTGAGTCGGTTACTTTTACGTTCGAAGTAGCCCTGCCTTAACTACACAATTTGCTGTTTTATTGAATAAAGCCAGCCTGTTTCGATAGGCTGGCTTTATGCTATTTGCTACACTCTGGCGCAAAATATTTGCAGGGAAATCTTATGCGCATTTTTGCTGATGAGAATATGCCACTGGTGCAGCCGTTTTTTGCTCAGTTCGGTGATGTCAGCTTATTTAACGGCCGTACCGTAGCTGCTGCTCAGCTGGCTGAAGCTGATATTTTGCTGGTGCGCTCGGTAACGCAAGTTAATGCAGAGTTGTTAAATAACTGCCCGCAGCTACGCTTTGTCGGCACTGCTACTATAGGCATGGACCATATTGACCAGCCTTACCTGGCACAACGCAATATCGGCTTTGCCAGTGCGCCGGGGTGCAATGCGCAGTCTGTGGTGGAATATGTGCTGAGCAGCCTGTGGTATCTGGCAGATAAATATCAGTGGCAGTTAACTGAAAAAACTATTGGTGTGGTTGGCGTGGGTAATATTGGCCGTCGGCTGGTAAATGCATTACAGGCGCTTAATATCACCGTATTGCAGTGCGATCCGCTGCGGGCACAGCAAGAGGCTGATTTTGCCCATACCGATTTTGCTACATTGTGCCGGCAAGCGGATATTATCAGTTTTCATACACCGCTTATCAGCAATGGGCCTTTTGCTACCCGGCATTTGCTTAATGCCACAACATTACAGCAGTTAAAACCAGAGTGCGCGCTGATTAACGCCTCACGTGGTGCCGTGATTGATAATCAGGCCTTACTTAACGAGCTGAGTGGTTCAGAGCAAAGAAGGCCGGTGGTACTGGATGTATGGGAGCAGGAGCCGGATATCCTTACGGCATTGCTGCCCTATGTTGATATCGCCACGGCACATATAGCCGGACATAGTGTTGAAGGTAAGGCTCGCGGTACCGAAATGCTATATCAGCGCTGCTGTGAATTGTTTGGCCAGCCGGTAAAACAGCAATTGAGCCAGCTGCTTGCAGTGCCAGCAATGGAAAAACTGCAAATTAGCGCAGATTTTGGGCTTCCAGATGTCCAAAATTTGGCAAGACTGTTATATGATGTGCGCCGGGATGATGCAATACTGCGCCATTATCTGCAGCGTAACGGGTTTGACTGGCTTCGAAAGTCCTATCCGGCGCGGCGTGAATTCAGCTCATTACAACTGTGTGGCAAAGTGATACCAGGCTATTTGCCGCAATTAGGTTTTAGCCTCGCACAATAACTAGAGGAACTGTCATGGCTTCGCAATATAATGTTGCCGTTTTAGGTGCAACAGGGTTAGTGGGACAACATTTAATTGAAATTCTGGAACAGCGCGACTTTCCGGTTGCTGAACTGTTCCCATTAGCCAGCAGCCGATCTGCTGGTGGTACCGTGACGTTCAAGGGTAAAAAAATTAAGGTTATTGACGCAGAAACCTTCGACTGGTCAAAAGCCCAAATTGGTTTGTTCTCTGCCGGTGGCAATGTATCGGCAATTTACGCACCTAAGGCAGCTGATGCTGGCTGTGTGGTGATCGACAATACCTCGCATTACCGCTACGAGCCGGATATCCCGTTGGTGGTGCCGGAAGTTAATGCCCATGCTATTGCCGATTACCGCAACCGCAATATTATTGCCAACCCGAATTGTTCAACTATTCAGATGTTGGTGGCGTTAAAGCCTATTTATGATGCGGTAGGGATCAGCAGGATTAATGTAGCAACTTATCAGTCGGTTAGTGGTGCAGGCCAAGAAGCTGTTGAAGCCTTAGCCCATGAAGCCGCCCAACTGATGAATGGCCGGCCAATTGAGAAAGAAGGCCAATTTGCCCGCCAGATCGCCTTTAATGTGATCCCGCAAATTGATGTGTTTATGGACAACGGCTACACCAAAGAAGAAATGAAAATGCACTGGGAAACGCAGAAAATTTTCGGTGATGACAACATTTCTGTTAACGCCACTGCGGTGCGGGTGCCGGTGTTTTTTGGCCACGCCGAGGCGGTACATATTGAAACCCGGATGCCCATCAGCGTTGAGCAGGTCAAAGCGTTACTGGCTGATGCACCTGGCGTGGTGTTACTGGAGAACAATGCCGATTTCCCCACCCAGGTATGCAGTGCTGCCGGTAAAGATGATGTATTTGTTGGTCGGATCCGCCAGGATTTATCGCATGAAAATGGCATAAACCTGTGGGTTGTCGCAGATAACATCCGCAAAGGCGCCGCTACAAACAGTATTCAGATTGCAGAGCATCTTATCCGCGATTACCTCTAGTAATGTTAAGGCCCCGGATGGGGCCTTGTTGTTTTTATGCCCGGTTAATTTTACTACGTTTTTTTAACACTGGTCAGAATGGCCGCCTTGCTTTATATTTTCAGCATTTAGTTACCACATATAGTTGGAACGGTGTTTGCAGGTCATTTGCAGGTAGCCCTAAAGATTACTGCGGTTGCTGCCGATTTCTTCTGTAAATGCGCCTGATTTTGGGGTAGGGGACATTAATGCCTTGGTTATTTGTTTTACTGATTACTGTGCTTGTCAATTTTTCGTCGTCTTTGCAAGCCCAGGAAAATACAACCCAAATTCGTGGGCCGCGAGGTTCAGATACGGTTACTCCATCGCAAATCCGTGGACCGCGTGATTCTGATACCGTTGCACCAGCTGAGCAGATTGGCCCGTTAAGCCCGGCCGACACGCTGTGGCGCGTAGCCGAACGGGTTAAACCTGCTGGCAACATCAGCCTGTATCAGGTGATGTATGCGCTATACCTGAAAAACCCCGATGCATTTCTTGAGAATAATCTTAATCACTTAAAACCCGGCGCTATCCTGGTATTGCCATCGCTGCAGGAGATTCAGCAGGTTGACGTTGCCATTGCCAGACAAAAAGCCGAGCAGGACGACCAAATCTGGGCACAGCGGCAAAAAGCTGCCGCGCCAAAGGCAGTGCCTCGCGCCAGTACCAGCAATAGCAACAGCACTAGCGCCGCGGCGGTTAGTGCGGTGCCGCAATGGCAGGCAGAGTTAAAGCGGCTGGACGAGCAACAGCGGCAGCAACTTGATGGTTTACGCAGCCAGTTTGCTGATTCAATGCAACTGGTTGAAACCATGGTGCAGGAAAATTTGCAGCTAAAAACCAGTTTAACCAAGTTACAGCAAGAACTGGAATTATTAAAAGCAGAGCTGAGTGATGACAGCCAGATTCAGCAGCAAATTGAGCTTTTAGTGCAACAGCAGGCGACATTACTCCAAGCCCGAGCTGATGACGAAGCCGCAGCAAAAGAGACTGCAACGCAAAGTTCTACCTGGCAAAGTGTGCTGCAAAACCCGCTAAGCTGGATCCTTGCTGCTTGTGTACCGGCATTGCTGGTATTGTTTAGCATACTGCTGTGGGTGAAAA
The DNA here is from genome assembly GCA_002840125.1 of Gammaproteobacteria bacterium HGW-Gammaproteobacteria-15. Taxonomy (GTDB): domain Bacteria; phylum Pseudomonadota; class Gammaproteobacteria; order Enterobacterales; family Alteromonadaceae; genus Alishewanella. The sequence continues at coordinate 979,403 of PGZF01000001.1, read as the reverse complement.
AGCGTGGCCAGAAAACAGAAGAAGTGATTAATGCTGCCCGTACCGAGCCACAGGCAGACCCAACCTATCATTCACCCCTGCCGCCGCTGGAGGAAAATGATGATCTGGATGAAAGCCTGTTCGAAATTGATGATGCATTACTTGAAGACGCCTTCGTAGATGACACAATTTTAGCGGCAGACAGCGGTGTCGACAGCGATTTGCTGCAGTTTGACGATGCACTGACTTTTGAAGATGACAGTTTGTTGCCAACGGCAGATACCAAACCAGCAGAGCAGCCAACAAAGCCGGATGAGACGTTTGATGCCAACAATATTTTGTCTGACAGCGATTTATCTGCCCTGTTTGCTGCAGCCGATGACGATGACACCATTGTAGAGTTGGCCGACAACGACGACAGTCAGGACGATATATTAAGTGAGCCTGATATCCAGCCAGACGTAACCAGCGATGCGGCACCAGAGGATGAAACCTTTGATGAGTTTGATATTGATGATCTGATTGAAGAAGTTGCGCTGGATGAAGATGACGATGAACTGGCTGAACTGACCGGACAAGAACAGGATATGCTGGCCGCGCTGGCCCGGCCAGCTCCGGTATCAGCTGAACCGGAAGCGGATACTGAAACCAGCAATGCTGAAGCTGAGCAGGACATTACCCTGGATGACGCTTTGCTGGCAGAACCAGAGCAAAGCTTTGACAGCTCAGAGCTCGAAGAGTTTGCCGAAAGCCTGGTGGCTGAAAGTGAAGCTGCGCAGTTTGAAGTGATACCAGAGTATGAACTGACAGATGATGATGAAGCACTGCTAAATGCAGAACTGAGTGAACTGCTGGATCAGGTCGACACACTTGACGACCTGGCAACTGAAGATAATGCTGCGGTTAATACGGTTACGCCGCAGGATATTGGGCTGGAGCCTTTGTTGCCAGAACAAGACAGCGAACTGGCTGACGCTCCTGGCAGTAAACCCACTGACAGTACAGCAGTTGACGCTACACCAATTGATATTGCAGCAATTGATACGGGGCTGAGTGAGCTGGATGATACTCTTCTTGAGGATACTCTCCTTGATGATGCGCTGGTTGATGATGCAGAGGTTTTAAAGGCAGAAAATAAAACGCTGCAGAACCTTGATCTGACAGCCTTGGATGACAGTTCTGTCAGCCGGCCATCAGAAGCTGCATTATCGGTAGAAAACCCCAGCAAGATACTTGAGCAATACCCAGAGCTGGAACTGGCTGATGATGATCTGCTCGATGAGTTTGATCCGGCTTTTGAGTTGTCTGACATCAATGAGGCTTTGACTGACGAAGCGGTTGAAATAGAGCTGGATCCGCTGCCTGAGGCACAGTTTGATACGTTGATGACCGAACTGGAGGCAATGGCCGATAATCTTGAACTGACAGACGCCACTGCAGATGAAGAGGCCGGTTTCAACCTGACAGATGGCACTGACACCATAGCCGCGCCAATAGCAGAAGACTTTGATTTTGCCGACGACGATTTTGTTGAAATTGACAAGTTGCTGGCCAGTGCCGAACAGCAGGAGCTGGACCCGGAGCGGTTTAACAAATTAAATGTGGATGTAGGGCTGGACGAGTTTGCCGATATTATTGGCGAACACGAACAACGCGATGTTGACAGAGAAGATAACGGCTATGCTGCCAAACTTGACCTGGTACGGGCTTATATCGAAATTGACGATAAAGAAAGTGCCACTATGTTGCTCGATGACATTCTTAGCTCTGACGCCCCACAAAACGTAAAAACTGAAGCTGCGAAACTCAAGCAAGCCGAATAACCGCCAACACTGCATATTGATGGCGGTTGCGGTATAATCGCCGCCGTTTAACAGGGGGATGGCATGCGCATTGCGTTAGGTATTGAGTACGATGGGGCTGGCTTTTATGGCTGGCAGCGTCAGCGTGAAGTAAACAGCGTACAGCAGGAGCTGGAAATTGCGCTGTCTAAAGTGGCTAACCAGCCGGTAGAATTGTTTTGTGCCGGCCGTACTGATGCCGGTGTTCATGCCACCGGGCAGGTAGTGCATTTTGATACCACTGCTGTGCGTGATGATAAAGCCTGGGTAATGGGCACTAATGCCCAGTTACCTGATGCCATCGCCGTGCGCTGGGCAAAAACAGTGCCTGATGATTTTCACGCCCGTTTTAGCGCCACAGCCCGCCGTTACCGCTATATCATTTATAATCATAAATTCCGCCCGGCCATATTGCGCGCCGGGTTAAGCCACTATCACCAAAGCCTTGATACCGATTTAATGCAGCAGGCCGGCGGGTATTTACTGGGCGAGCAGGATTTCAGTTCGTTTAGGGCCATGCAATGCCAGTCACATAGCCCGTTTCGTAATGTGCATCACTTACGTATTAGCAGGCAGGGCGACTATATTATTCTGGATATTAAAGCCAACGCGTTTTTGCATCATATGGTGCGCAATATTACCGGTAGCTTGTTGGAAGTCGGCATGAAAAACCGCCCGCCAGAGTGGATTGCTGAACTATTGGCGGCCAAAGATCGTAATCTGGCAGCAGCCACGGCTAAACCCGGTGGGCTTTATCTGGTGGATGTAGATTACCCCGCGCACTTTGCTTTACCCAAAGCGCTAACCGGCCCGTTGTTTTTACCAGACTAACGGCGGTTTGGCTGCCTTACGGCTTGTACTACTAAGACCAGTTTTTTATATTATGTAGCGTCAGTTTTGTGCTTTAATAGCGCCGGTTTACTGAATTTCGGCGTTTTTTAACGTATTTACGGCATGGCGAGTACGCGGTGCTGTTACCTATAGGAAACATTTATGAGTTGGTTAGAAAAAATCCTGCCCAGAACATCCTCTTCTTCCGCGCGTCGAAATATCCCGGAAGGTGTCTGGACCAAATGCACATCTTGTGAAGCGGTATTATATAAAGCAGATTTAGATCGTAATCTTGGTGTATGCCCCAAGTGCGATCATCATATGCGGGTGTCGGCCCGCTCACGCTTAACCAGCTTTTTAGATGCCAACACCACTAAAGAATTGGCTGCAGAGCTTGAACCGCAGGATTTACTTAAGTTTAAAGACAGTAAGCGCTATAAAGACCGTATTACTGCTGCACAAAAAGATACCAATGAAAAAGACGCCATGGTGGTAATGCATGGCACCTTAAAAGGTATGCCTATTGTTGCTGCATCATTTGAGTTTGAGTTTATGGGCGGTTCAATGGCCTCAGTGGTGGGTGCCAAGTTTGTTGCCGGTGTGGAACATGCCTTAAAACACAAAGTCCCTTTTGTTTGTTTTTCTGCCAGCGGCGGTGCCCGTATGCAGGAAGCGCTGTTTTCTCTGATGCAGATGGCAAAAACCAGTGCTGCGCTGGCTAAAATGAGTGAAGCAGGCCTGCCATACATTTCAGTGTTAACCGACCCGACTATGGGCGGTGTATCAGCCAGCCTTGCAATGCTGGGTGATGTAAACATTGGCGAGCCCAAAGCACTCATTGGTTTTGCCGGCCCACGGGTTATTGAACAAACGGTACGTGAAAAGCTACCGGAAGGTTTCCAGCGCAGTGAATTCCTGCTGGAACATGGTGCTATTGATATGATTGTTGACCGGCGCAAAATGCGCGATACAATTGCGCGATTAGTCGCGAAGTTTATGCAGCTGCCTGCTCCTGTGTCGGAGCACAACGCCGCTTAAGGTGTTATGTCAACTACAGTACTGAACAGCCAATCGTGCCAAAGCCTGGCCGATTGGCTTTGTTATATAGAACAAAGCCATCCTGTGCACCAGATAGAACTGGGGCTGGAGCGGGTACACGCCGTAGCTGCAAGAGCTGGCCTGCAGCATCTGCCGGGTAAAAAGGTACTTATTGCCGGTACCAACGGCAAAGGCACCACCGCCTGTTGTATTGAGCAGCTGCTGCTGGCGCAGGGCAAAACGGTTGGGGTGTATAGCTCGCCGCATCTGCTGCAGTTTAACGAGCGTTTACGCCTTAATGGCCAGGATGTCGCTGACGCAGATTGGGTAGCCGCTTTTGCTTTTGTTGAAGCGCTGCGCCAGGACATTGCCCTGACGTATTTTGAATTCACCACGCTGGTGGCATTTCGTTTGTTACAACAACAGTCGCCAGAGTATTGCCTGATAGAAGTCGGGTTGGGCGGGCGGCTGGATGCAACCAATATTATTTCGCCGGATATCAGCGTTATTACCACTATAGATTTGGATCATCAGGACTGGCTGGGTAATGATCGCGACAGCATTGGCCGTGAAAAAGCCGGTGTGTTCAGAGCCGGTGGTATCGCCATTATCGGTGAGCTTAACCTGCCCCAATCGGTATTGCACAAGGCTGCAGAGCTGGCGTGCAAAACGGTATTGGTGCAGCGGGACTATCATTACCAGAACCATTACCAGAACCATTACGGGCAACAGTATCTGCAACAACAGCAAAGCTGGCAATGGCAAGGCGTAAGCCAGCAGTTTGATCAGCTGCCGGTACCGGCGTTGCCGATACAAAACGCCGCTTGTAGTTTGGCGGTGCTGGAGCAGCTTAATATGCTGCCTTCGCCACAGCAATTATGCAGCGTTTTAGCCGGCCTGACACTGGCCGGCAGAATGCAATGGCTGCAACAACAGCCTGCTATTATTGTCGATGTGGCGCACAATCCGCAGTCAGCCCGTTACCTGGCTCAGCAACTGCTGCTGCTTAAACCGCGTTTCAGGCGTATACTGGCGTTGGTTGGTATGCTAAAAGATAAAGATATTGAGCAGACATTGCTGCCCTTGACGCCATTGTTTGAACAATGGCATCTTGTCAGCCTCAAAGGAGTAAGGGGCGCAACTGCAGAGCAACTCGATAAAGTGCTGGCTCTGCACGGTGTGGTAACCCAACTGCATGAAGATACGCAAAGCGCTTATCAGCAGTTGCAGCAAAGGTTGCAAAGTGATGAGTTACTGGTTGTGTTTGGTTCGTTTATTACAGTGTCAGCAGTGCTGTCATGCCATCAGGAGGCAAAGTGACACCCGCATTTAAACATCGTTTACTCGGTACAGTGATCCTGGTACTGGCCGGTATCATTTTTCTGCCTGATTTACTCGATGGTGAAAAACAGGTTGTGAAAGACGATTTTAAAGTCATTCCAAATCGTCCTGAATTTAAAGGCGTGCCACAACAGCAGGCTTTTGATCAGCAAGCATTTGAACAGGCGCGCTCTGAGGTAACACCTGAGCCGGTGGATGAGCCTGCGCTGGATACGGCAGAACAAACACCAAAAGACGATAATGGCTTGCCATCGCAGCGCTATACCCAGGTAACGGCCCCTACAGCAGACAGGCCAGCAACAACACGGCCGGTTAATGAAGCGCTGGCGCAGGCTGGCTGGGTAGTCAGGGTGGGGAGTTTCAGCAAAGCTCAGAATGCCAATGCACTGGTAGCTAAATTGCGCCAGGCGGGTTTTGTTACCTTTACCCGTGAGATAACCAACGCGCAGGGCGTAAAACTTACCAGTGTACTGGTAGGCCCGGAGCTGAGAAAAGAGCGGCTGGAACAGCAGTTGCCCAAACTTCAGCAAATAACCGGTATTGAACGGTTATCCGTAATGAGTTATCAGCCGACAGAAAATAATTAGCCAAGCAGTCGCTGTGTTTGGTAGAATGCGCGCCGTCATCAAACAACCTTTGGTAGCAAATGGTCTGGGTTGATTTTGCCATTTTGGCAATCATAGCGTTATCTGCAGTTATCAGCTTGGTACGAGGCTTTGTCAAAGAAGCTATTTCACTGGCTGTCTGGATCCTGGCATTTTTTGTTGCCAGCCAATATTACCCCCACCTGGCTGGTTTATTTACCTCCATGCAGGATGAAACCCTGCGCAATGCCTGCGCCATAGCCATTTTATTTATCTGCAGCCTGATTGTGGGCGCTCTAGTTAATTTTCTTATTGGCAAACTGGTGCAGTCTACCGGTTTGTCAGGCACAGACCGGGTATTAGGCCTGGTATTTGGTGCGCTGCGCGGAGTGCTGGTTGTCAGTGCCGTATTGTTTTTTATGGACGCTTTTACCCCGGTGGCAAGTGCCGACTGGTGGCAGCAATCAACTCTGATCCCCGAATTCGGTTTTATTATTGAATGGTTCTTCGAATATTTGCAGAACCATTCCAGTTTTATGCAAAAGCCTTAACGCTGGCGAGGAAGAAAATCCATGTGTGGTATTGTTGGTATCGTTGGGAAATATCCGGTTAATCAGGCACTGTATGATGGTTTAACTGTGTTGCAGCATCGCGGGCAGGATGCTGCGGGTATCGTTACCGTTGACCACAACACGCTGCGCTTGCGCAAGGCGAACGGGCTGGTTAAAGATGTGTTCGAAGCCCGCCATATGCAACGTCTGGCGGGAAATATTGGCATTGGCCATGTACGTTACCCTACAGCGGGTTCTTCCAGCACGGCAGAAGCACAGCCGTTTTATGTCAATAGCCCTTTTGGTATTGCGCTGGCGCACAATGGCAACCTGACTAACTCGCACATTCTTAAAGAAGATATTTTCCGTGTGGCCCGCCGCCACGTAAACACCACATCAGACTCTGAAGTGTTGTTAAATGTGCTGGCGCATGAGCTGCACAACAGTGGCGTAATGGAGTTACAAGCTGAACATATTTTCCGTGCTGTGGCCAATGTGCACCGCAAGGTAAAAGGTGGCTATGCAGTTGTGGCACTGATTATCGGCCACGGTTTACTGGCGTTTCGTGATCCTAATGGCATTCGCCCGTTAGTGATGGGTAAGCGCGAAACAGCTCTTGGCACCGAGTATATGGTGGCATCTGAGAGCGTTGCACTGGATGCAGACGGCTTTACTGTGCTGCGGGATGTATCTCCTGGCGAAGCGGTGTATATCACCGAACAGGGCGAGTTACACAGCTTCCAGTGCGCCGAAAACCCCAGTTACACACCCTGTATTTTCGAGTATGTGTATTTTGCCCGGCCAGACTCCACCATTGATAATATTTCGGTATATGCCTCCCGCGTGGCGATGGGCACTATGCTGGGACAGAAAATCAAACGTGAATGGGCTAACCTGGATATTGATGTGGTTATTCCTATCCCTGAAACCAGTAACGATGCAGCCTTACAGATAGCTACTGTGCTTGGCCTGCCATATCGTCAGGGCTATGTAAAAAACCGCTATATTGGCCGTACCTTTATTATGCCTGGCCAGGAGGCGCGGAAAAAATCGGTTAAACGTAAACTCAATGCTATTAAGCAGGAGTTTAAAGATAAAAACGTGCTGTTGGTAGACGACTCAATAGTGCGTGGTACCACGTCACAGCAAATTATTGATATGGCACGTGAAGCTGGTGCGAAAAAAGTATATTTTGCCTCAGCGGCACCGGAAATCCGCTTTCCTAATGTGTATGGTATTGATATGCCATCAGCCAATGAGCTTATTGCACATGGCCATGATGTGGAAAGTATCTGTAACATTATCGGTGCTGACGGCCTGATTTTTCAGTCACTGCCGGATTTGATAGAAGCTGTGCGGCTGGAAAACCCGGAAATTAAACGCTTTGAAACCTCGGTATTTGACGGTAACTACGTTACCAACGATATTGATCAGGAATACCTGAACCGGCTGGACCAGATGCGCAGCGACGGTGCTAAGGAAAAGTCCGGCGCAGCGATGGCAACTAACCTGGAAACCTATAACGAAGGTTAAACCATGGCCATACCATAAAGGGAGCATTAAGCTCCCTTTGTTATTTCTGGCTTAGTAAGAGTTTAATGTGTAAATGCCGGGCCGAAACCGGAACTCCATAAGATCGCTGTGGCGGTAAGAATACATACCAACAGCACCAAACCGCAGGTAACCACCGAGCTGGCGTAGATAAAACCACGCTCTTCCGGAATATGCATCAGTATGGGTACGCCGACATACAGCAGATATACTGAATAAGCTAAACCTATCAAACCGATTACCATCACTACCCAAAGCTCCGGATACAAACCGGCAAAACCCACCATAAACAATGGCGTTGAGGTATAAGCTGCCAGCTCCAGGGTTTGCGTGTAGGTAGGTTCGGCACCAAAGGTATGCGCCATCCAGTGGGCCAGCACTGCCAGTGCAAATACGCCGGCAATAAGCGCAATGTACATGGCAACCGACAACATCAGTGCACTGTCGGGGGTTAGCATAATACGGTCACCCACACCTATGCTCCAGCCCAGATAAACAGCGGAATAGTAAGCGCAAACCGAGGGTATCAGTGCAACCAGCAGAATGTGGATCAGGCTATAACGAAAACTTTCATGTCTTGCATCTATCGTATGCCATTCTTCTTTCGGATGAGCATACAGTCCCCATAAGTGATTCAATATCATAATTATTATCCTTGTCACTACGTCTGTATTATCAGGCTATCTGTCATAGCCGTTACATCAGTTATGACCAATATAATGCACTTCGTCAAGCATTCTGGCTGAAATTTGACCAAGCAGTTTCAGCAATGATCATCGCTTGGTAGCCAGAGGGCTATCCGCTATAATGCGCGGCATCTCTGAACGACGAACTAACAGCATGCTAAGCGCCGAAATTACGCAGTTATTAAGCCCGGTTAAGCAGTTTCTGCAATGTGAAACCCCCGCACAATGGCTGGCAATGGCACAAAAACCGGAAAATTTACCACTACTGTTACAGGACCACCTGATTTGTGAGTTAAAAGCTGCGCAATCCGCTATGTACCTGATCCGCCGTTACGCCAGCGACGAGCAAAGTGGTGAAGCTTTGCTGCAATGGCTTAAACCGTTTGAAGATTTTACCTATCGCCAGCAAGGCGATTGGCAAGCACTGGCCGGGCTTAGCCTGAAAAAGTCTATGTTGCCTAAAGCCAACTCCGGCTACGCCCAGGATCTGATTGATAAAATGGTGCTGCTGATCAAAGAAGAGCTGCATCATTTTTATCAGGTACTTGAGGTGATGGCTGCAAATGGTATTGAGTACGAAAAAATCACTTCCAGCCGCTATGCCCGTGGGCTGTTACGTCATGTTCGCACCTATGAACCACAGGCGATGGTAGATAAGCTGATCTGTGGTGCTTTTATTGAAGCGCGCTCCTGTGAGCGTTTTGCAAAGTTAGCCCCGCTTTTGCCAAAGCCTATTGCCGATTTTTATATTTCTTTACTGCGCTCTGAAGCCCGGCACTATCAGGACTACCTGACACTGGCGACAGAAATAGCCGGTCAGGATATCAGTGAGCGCATCGCGTTTTTTGCTGCAATTGAAGCTGAGCTTATCAGCTCGCCTGATGCCGATTTCAAATTTCACAGTGGTGTACCGGCCTGAAGCTATAAAATAACGCAGTACTCCGCTACTATCACTTTATTGCGGCCGCTGTGTTTGGCCTGATACAGCGCTGCGTCGGCATCGGCGTATAATTGTTCAAAGCTGGTTTTGTCGCGTGCCAGCGCAATACCAACCGATAACGTAATGCGCAGCTCGCGGCCGTCTATATGCAGCTTTTCATCGGCGATCTGCTGGCGCAGACGCTCTGCTACCTCAACTGCCGTGTCGCGATCTGTCTGTGCCAGAAAAATACCAAACTCTTCGCCACCAATACGGCCGAAAATATCGTACTCACGCAAGGTGCTTTTGATTAAATGTGCCACCTGGCGCAGCACTTCATCGCCGGCCTGATGGCCGTAGCTGTCGTTAACGTTTTTAAAGTGGTCGATATCCAGCAGAAAAAACGCCATCGCACAGCGCTGGCGGCTGCAACGGGTAATTTCAGCTTGTACTGAGGCCACAAAACTGCGCCGGTTGGCAATTTGCGTCAGCTCGTCGGTAAGCGCCAAATCAGTTAATCTGCGGGTATGTTCGTTTAAATGCTGCTCAACAATTTTTTGCTTGGTAATGTCTTTGGCTTGTATCAGCATTTCACCACCAGGCAGAGTTTGTTCCGAGAACAAAAACCAGCGGCCATCCACTAAATCTACCTCGAACAGGCGAAAATCACGCGAGCGGCGCAGTTGCTGTATCCGGTTTAGCCAACTGTCGATATTGGCGGCATCAATGCGTGGGCCTTTTTGTGTGCGAAAAGCAGTATGCATAATGTCAACAAAACTCTGACCAATCAGCTCGGTTTCGGGGCGGAAAAACACTTCCAGAAACGCTTTGTTGGCGCAGAGCAGAATATCGTCAGCAGAGAAAATGGCATAGCCATCGCGGCTGACGTCAATAAATTCAGCTAACTGGCCGGCAAAGCGTTTAAATGAGTTTTCCATACTGAAAAAAACCTGACACAGAACAATGCTATAGTGATATAGCATAGCGGAAATTCGGCCAGTTTTTTTATTGCAGGAGTAATAATGTTGCAGCGTTACCGTTTAGGGCAACTGTGTATGCTACTGCTGGTTATAGCACTGCAGGGATGTAGTCAGGGCAAGTATATCTACTGGAAAAAGCCTGCACCTATGCCGGAAGAGGCGGTAACCGGCTTGCTGGCCTATCAGTATATTGCGTTGAATCAGGTGGCAGATGAGGCTATAGCAGATTACTGTCTGCAGCTTACTGCCCTGCGCTCGCCTGGCTATCAGCTGTTTTTGTTACAGCTAAGCTGCGCAGAACGCTGGCTGGCACAGCCGCTGGATGAGCAACAACGCCAGCAGGCTATCGGCTACTATAACCGGGCGTTAATGCCGCTGGTCAGGGCGGCATTGACGGGGCAGGATACCAGAGCGTTGAATTTAAAGCTGCAACTGTCACCGGACAGCGATGAAAGTGGTCTGGCATTTGAGCAGTTTTTTCTGGCGGCTGATCTGCAGGCTTATGACCCTTTTATGTTGCGCCAGCAGGATAATGGTTTAGGCATTACTGTAGTAGGGCAGCGTGCAAACACCGGCTCTGAGCAGGATCGTTATTTTCCGCCTGAGGGTATTTTCCGCCCGCTTACAGTAATACCGGTAAAGCTGGATTTTAGCAATCCGGTGCTGCCAGTACTGGTATTACGTGGTGTTTACATGCAACAGCAGCAACAATGGCCTGTGGCCGGGCAGCAATATCCGCTGAACTTTGATCCGGCAGCGGCGTATTTATGCTTAGTTGAAGTAGCGGTAGCGGATCAGTTAGAAAAAACCGGCCTGTTTAATGCTGACAAAGTAGACGGAAAACTGGGTATTTATGCCATAGAGCCACTAAATAAAGATAAGATCCCTGTTTTGATGATCCACGGCTTAAACTCCAGCCCGTTAATCTGGCGCCGCTTAAGCTGGGCGATATTTTCTAACCCGCAGTTGTCGGCAAAGTATCAGGTGTGGCATGCATTTTACCCGTCCGGCCCGCCGCCATTTTTTAATGCCATGCGTTTAAGGCAACGCAGCGATGAACTGCTGCAGTATATTTCGCCGGACGCGCAGACGGTAGCGGCGAATAATATGATACTGGTAGGCCATAGTATGGGCGGTATTATCAGTAAAACCTTTGTACAAAACAGCGGTATGGCGTTGTGGGATACCACTTTTTACCGGCCGGCAGCTGACCTGCCTGTCAATGCCGACACCCGCCAGAGCTTGCAGGACATTTTTATTTTTACGGCCAGGCCTTATGTAAAAGCAGTAGTGTTTATTGATACGCCGCACCGGGGTGCCGCCACGGCTGATGGCTGGATAGGCAGACTGGCCTCAGCCATGATTACGCTGCCAAAAGCGGTGAAAAACGTGTTTGGTAATATGTGGCTGGCATTAACCAACGATGATATTAAACCTGCCATGCGCAGTTATATGCGTGGTTTTGGCCCTAACAGTGTTGATGTATTATCGCCAAAGCATCCGTTAGTGCAGCAATTAAACCTGTTACCCCTGCAGGTGCCGGTGTATTCGGTAATAGGCAATAACAGGGCGGGCCGCTGCGCCGACTTTGCCACGTGCCCGACATTGAACGACAGTGTCGTGCCCTATAGTAGTGCGCATTTACCACAAGCTGTGGCAGAGCATGTGGTTGCCTCACAGCATAACTCTTACCAGTCACCGCAAGCTATTGAGTTTATTTTGAAAATTTTATCCTCAGACACTGCATTGCCGCAGTAATCCTGAAGCCGCTATCAGCCTGGTGTGACAGTTGCTGGTGCAATTGCGGCTTTTTTTCTTGACAAGCCACCTGCTTTCGCTCTAATTTAGCTCAATTATTAAAATATGGTTGCGCAATCATTTTTGGTCGATGGCAGTTTTGATGACGCTTAAGTCAATAACTTGCTGTATTTAATTGGCCTGCTGTAGGTTTTTTTCTCATAACTTTCAGTCAAATGGTAGCGCAAACATTTGTTTGATAAAAATAACTGAGCCCTGTGTAAGTGCTTGAGCTGCAGTAACGACAATAACTCCGGGGGGAGAAACAATTATGCCAATCAGCAAAAAACCAGTTACCAAACTAAAACAAAGCTATCTTCTGATCTCAGCTGCGCTGCTCGCAGCCGGTGCAACTAATGTATATGCGCAAAGCGCTGAGCCAGCAGCAGACAGCAGCAGCGAAGCACGCGCGATAGAAGTCATACAGGTAAGCGCCACCAAACGGGTAACGACTATTCGCGAAACACCGTTAGCGGTTACAGCTTTTGACCAAAATGCACTGGATGATAACCACGTACTGCAACTGGATGATTTACAAGGCATAGTGCCGAGTTTACATATTGCCCAAAATGGCACGCAAAATACGCCTATGGTATATCTGCGTGGTATTGGCTCGTCGGATCAAACTGAAAGCGGTGACCCGGCTGTAGCCTTCCATGTTGACGGTGTTTATTCTGCCCGCTCACAGGGGGCTTCAGCACTGATGTTTGATTTAGAGGGCGCCGAAATTTTGCGCGGGCCTCAGGGCACCTTGTTTGGCCGTAATGCCACTGGCGGCGTGGTTAACCTGCACACTGCCAAACCTAAGCTGGACTACTTTGAAGCCAATGCTGAATTTACCCTGGGTAATTATGACCGGCGCGCCACCCGCGCTATGGTTAACTTGCCGCTGACAGACACCCTGGCTATTCGGGTGGCTGCTGCAATGGATAAATCCGAAGGCGTGGTTGATATGGCTCCGGGTTCTGCCATGGGCAAAAAGTATGGTTCTACCGATTTAGCGGCAGCCCGCATCAGCGCTTTGTGGCAGCCGAATGACAATTTTGACTGGTTCCTGTCGTATGAAAACTTTACCGATCAGGGCACCGGCCATATTCCTACCGTAACCGGTGGCTCCAACCGTTCGGCTTATATCCAGGAGCCGGGCTTTAATGATTTTGTTATCGACAGTGTGCGTACCCGGTTAAATTACAATTTTGATAACGGTATAACAGTGTCATATATCGGTGGTTATACCGATTCGTCGCGTGAATCAGTGTGGGATAGAAGCTGGGATCAAAACAAATACGAGTGGGGCGGCTGTGTAGAGTGTACGCACGAAGCTACCCAACATGAGCTGCAGCTGAAAAATGAAGACAGTGCCCGTCTGCAATGGATGGTCGGCCTGTTCTACTTCAAAGAAAACAACAGTACTCACTTTGATATAGTGCACCCGGATGTAGACTACGAAGGCGGTAATACACCTAACCCGAATTTATGGTCTACCTACCGTCAGCCGGATCGCGGCCTGAAATCAAACAGTATTTATGCGCAAAGTACTTACAAGCTGACTGACGTATTTCGTGTCAGCCTGGGCTTGCGTTATACCGAAGATGAGCGCTGGGACAGAGGCGGGCGCAATATTATGTGCCCTGACGTTAAGCGCACCGAAAACCTGCCGCTGAACAGTGATTATGTTGGCTTGCTGGACCCGGATAACCTGCTAAACGGGCTGGCACCAAACAAATTTCTGGTACAGCCGGGGCAGTGCTGGGTTGATACTTACAACGATACCAGCCCAAGCTGGGATAAAACTACCGGTATGGCGCGGCTGGAATGGGATTTTTCACCAACAATTATGCTGTACAGCTCTTATGCCACCGGCTTTAAATCCGGCACTATTCAGGATGGCGGCCGTTATACCGGCACCGGCCCCTTTACTCAGGCTGATTTAGACGCCATTATTGCCGGTAATAATAATGAAGCGGCCGGCACTAATGCTTATGTAGCGCCGGAAGAAAATACCAGCATTGAGCTGGGGTTAAAAGGCTCATTCCTGGATAGTACTTTGCAGGTATTTGCCGCCTTATTTAGCACCGAATACACTGACTTACAGGTAACCAGTAATGTCACTACTGAAACCGGTGCTGACTTACTGCGTAAAACCAATGCCGGTAAAGCCACTATCAATGGTTTGGAAGTAGAAGCCAAATGGTTGGTGGGCCGTAATGGCGAGCTAAACGGTACAATGTCGTATCTGGATGCGAAGTACGATGAGTTTTTCACTACCGACTCCAGCTATGGTGCCGACGGTATCGCCTTTAACCCGTCAGCCGGTAACCCGAATTTACCTAATTTGCTGGATTTCAGCGGTAACCGTCTGGTGCAGGCACCGGAATTTAGTATGTCACTAAGCTACGAGCATTTCTTTGAGTTAAGCAATGGTGCTTCAGTACGTCCGCGTCTGCGCGCCAGCTATTCGTCAGAGATCTGGTTTGATCCGGCTAACCGTGGCGACAGGCCAGAAGGGTTCCGTAACCTGCCTTATGCCGCAGATATTGACCGCCAGGATGCTTATACCAAACTGGATGCCAGCCTGGTGTATCAACCGTCGGCCGGCAACTGGAGCCTGGAGGCTTTTGTTAATAACCTGACAGATAAAGCGATAAAAAGTGATCAGGGCCGCTGGAACAACAACCCGGTACCAAACTATATGTGGCAGGCGCCGCGTACTTTTGGCGTGCGGGTAAAAGTGAGCTTTGACTAACCGGCAGTAGTAATAAAGCCGTAAAATAAAGCCGCTGTTATACAGCGGCTTTATTATTTATGCTGCAGTTCAGGTTGAGCTGCGTACCATAATGCTGTAGCCGACATCCACCGGCGCTACCGCATGGCGGCCCTTACCTGCGGCACTAAACAGCATTTCTACTGCCTGACGGCCCATCTCAACGCGTGGTGATGCCACTGATGTAATGGCCGGCTCTACCAGGGCTGAGGCTTCCAAATCATTAAAGCCGCATATGGCGATATCTTTAGGTACACTTAAATTCATCCGTTTGCTTTCAAATAAGGCGCCCAGTGCCAGATCATCATTACAGCAAAATACTGCATCGCACTGGTTGTCTGATTCGGCAATTACCGCCTGTAATAACTGGCCGCCAAGTTTAATCGACGACGGCTGCACTGTGGTTTGAATAAAACTGCGGCATGGTTCTGGCCAATCGGCTATGGCTTGTTTAAAACCCGCCAGCCGCTGCTGGGTGCGCGGGTCCATTCGGGCACCGACAAAGGCCGGTGCGCGATAGCCTTGTTGCAGCAAATGTTTAGTCATATCGTAACTGGCCTGATAATGCGAAAAGCCAATGTTCATATCTATTGGCTGCTTGGTCAGCTCCATTATCTGCACGACCGGAATATCGGCTTGCAGCAGCAGTTTACGGGCGTAATCGGTTTGCGCCGCACCGGTAACAATAAAGCCTTCCGGCGACTGGCTAAGCAGGGTGGCAATTAGCTGTTCTTCTATCAGCGGTGAGTAATGGCAGTCGCCCAGCAGTACCTGCAGGTTTTTTGCTTTAACCGCCTGATAAATACCCTGCAGTACATCGTTAAATACGATATTGGATAACGACGGAATAATCACTGCCAGCACGCCGGACTTTTTCGATGCCAGCGCACTGGCGGCATGGTTGCGGATATAGCCGATATCGTGAATGGCTTTTTCTACTTTATTGCGTAATTTATCAGATACCTTGGTTGGATCTGTCAACACCCGCGATACCGTGATGGCGCTTACACCGGCTACCTTGGCAACGTCTTTTAAATTTGGCTTTCTGCTCATAAGCTTAGCTCTGCGATCTTTTACAAGACAATACTGTATTGCGGGTTGTTAGTCAAAATGGTTGCGCAATCATTGTTGCTGGTTTAAGCTTGAAACCATCAAGCAACACTAACAGGAAGCAGTAGCTTATTATGCGCGCTACAGTAAGCAAAACTATTGTCATTATGGGCGTGGCCGGTAGCGGTAAATCGACCGTTGGCCAGTTACTGGCACAGCAGCTGGGTTGGCGCTTTATTGAGGGCGACGATTACCACAGCCCGCAGGCGAAGCAGATGATGGCCAGTGGCATACCGCTGGCTGATCATTTACGCGAAAGCTGGGTACAGGCACTGTGTAATGAGCTTAGTGCCTGCAAAGCGGCAAAGCAGCCTTGTGTGTTAAGTTATTCCGGCTTAATTGCGCGCCACCGCCAGCAAATTCGCAGCAGCGCAGATAACGCGCATTTCTTTTACCTGCAGGGTGATGCTACTTTACTGGCACAGCGGCTGGCACAGCGGCAAAACCATTTTATGCCAGCGGCCATGCTGCAAAGCCAGTTGCTGACCATGCAAAGTTGCGACAATGAAACTGATATAACCATACTGGATATCACACTGCCGGCAGAGAAGCTGGTACAGCAGATCACCCGGTTTTTAGCAGCGTAAAGCAACAGCTGGTTGCGCTATCATATTCAGCCGCAGAGCTGATGCCATAACAATTCATAATAGTGGATAACAGGGTATGACAGTTACAGCAAGGCAACACCCGACACAACAACAGAGTGCAGCGCCGGTGCGGCTGCGCGAAAAAGTGGGCTATGGCCTCGGTGATATGGGCTTTAACTTTTACTGGGCCAATATTTCGGCATTTTTGCTGATTTACTACACCGACGTGTTTGGTATCTCCGCTGCAGCAGCCGGCACCATGATGCTGGTAACAAAAATAGTCGATGCCTTTACCGATCCGTTAATGGGCGCTATTGCCGACCGTACCCGCAGCCGCTTTGGTAAATTCCGGCCCTATTTGCTCTGGCTGGCGCTGCCGCTGGCCGGCGCCGGTGTACTGACTTACAGCACGCCGGATTTGGGCGAAACCGGCAAACTGGTGTGGGCTTATGGTACTTATACTTTATTAATGCTGGTGTATACCGCCATTAATATTCCTTACTCGGCGCTGTCTGGTGTGATTACCAGCGACAGCCAACAGCGTACTACGCTGGTCAGCTTCCGTTTTATCGGCGGTTTTAGCGGCGGCATCCTGGTAACCTATTTAACGCCCAAGTTAGTGCCATTGCTGGGGCAGGGCGATGATGTGCTGGGCTGGCAGCTGACGATGCTGGTATTTGGTATTGCCGCCGCCTTAATGTTTTTAATTACCTTTCTTACCACCAAAGAGCGTATCGCCCCGCTGAGCCTGCAACCTAATGCGGTACGCCAGGATTTAGCTGATTTAAAAAACAACAAACCCTGGCTGGTGTTATTTGCGCTGGCGCTGATCATTATGGTGACCATTACCATGCGCGCCGGCAGCGGTGTGTACTACTTTAAATATTATGTCGAGCGGCCCGATTTAGTCGGTGAGTTTTTATCGTCCTATATGCTGGCATTAGCACTGGGGGCTGCCGCCACACCACTGATGACCCGTTTTATTGATAAAAAACGCCTGATGGTATTACTGATGGCGTTAGCAGGGCTGCTTTCCATTAGTTTGTACTTTGTGCCGGCTGATGCCGTTGGCGTTATTTTTGCGCTTAATCTGGCGATTGGGTTTGTGCTGGGGCCCAAATCACCGCTGGCGTTTTCGATGTACGCCGACACGGCCGATTATAACGAATGGCGCACCGGGCGCAGGGCTACCGCCATGACCTTTGCTGCCGCGACCTTTTCGCAAAAGCTCGGTGGTGCTATTGCCTCGGCGTTAATCGGCTGGTTACTGGCGGCAATTGGTTATGTGGCTAACGAGCAGCAAAGCAGCGGCTCGCAAACCGGCATAGTGCTGTTGATCTCGGTGATCCCCGGCGTTATTGCGCTGCTGGCAGCCTTTGTGATGCGCTACTACAGCCTGGATAACCAGCAACTGGCAAAAATTCAGTTTGACCTGCAACAGCGCAAGGCAGAAGCCAGCGCATTAAGTTAATTTTACCCGGAGTATTACTTTGATGGCAGCCTCTGGCATGCAACCTGGCGACAACGGTCAGCGTTATGATTTATTCAGCCCGACAACGATGCCGCTGGCAGCGGCGTTTTTATGGAACAAGCAGTTAATGGTGCAACTTAACTGCCGTGGCTATGCCACCGCGCAGTTTATGCAACCGGAGCCGGCCAAATACGCCCATGCGCCAAACCTGGAGGCAAAAACCTTTATGCAGCCGGAGCAGCCGTATTACGCGCATCATCCGGGCCGCTTTGTCTATATTAAAGATGAGCAAAGCGCTGAGGTGTTCTCGGTACCTTACGAGCCGGTGCGCAGTAAAGCTGACAGCTTTGTGTTTTCTGCCGGTAAAAGTGATATCCGCTGGCAGCTGCAGCAACAGGGTTTGCAGCTGGAATGGCAGCTATGCTTAAGCCCGGACCAGCCGCATGAACTGTGGCAGCTTACCGTGACTAACCTCAACGCGCAGCCACGCGAGCTCAGTATCTACCCGTATTTCCCGGTGGGTTATATGTCGTGGATGAACCAGTCGGCAAAGTTTGAACCGGCGCTAAATGCCATAGTGTGCTCATCGGTAACGCCGTATCAGAAGTACCCCGATTACTTTAAAAACAAGCTGTTAAAAGATAAAACCTTTTTACTGGCTGAGCAGGTGCCCACCAGCTGGCAATGTGCGCAGCAAGCGTTTGAAGGCGAGGGCGGCCTGCATGCACCGGATGCTTTGCAACAGGCAGAACTCGATGGCGGCGATGCTTTATATGAAACCCCGGCCTGTGTGCTGCAATACCGGTTGCAACTGGCTGGCTCAGCACAGCAGGTTTACCGTTTTGTATTTGGCCCGGCGCTGGATGAAAGCGAGATTGCTGCAGCACGGCAGCGTTATTTTGTAACACCGGATGGCTTTGCTAAAGCACAGCAGCAGTACAGCGATTATATTGCGCAAGGAAAGGGCTGTTTAACCATTGAAACGCCGGATGCAGCGCTGGATAACTTTGTTAACCACTGGCTGGCACGTCAGGTGTATTACCACGGCGATGTAAACCGGCTAACTACAGATCCGCAAACCCGGAATTATCTGCAGGATAATATGGGTATGAGCTATGTGCGGCCAGAGGCATTTCGCACTGCGTTATTAACGGCGCTGGCACAGCAACACTGCAGCGGCGAAATGCCGGATGGTATTTTGCTGCACCCCGACGCCGAACTGAAATACATTAATCAGGTGCCGCACACCGACCAATGTGTCTGGCTGCCGGTATGTTTAGCGGCCTATCTGGCCGAAACTAATGATACTGCCTTATTGCAGCAACAGATCGCCTTTGGCGACAGCGATGAGCACGCCAGTGTGTTTGAACATATTTGCCGCGCCATGAGCTGGCTGCTGCATAAACGCGATGCCCGTGGCCTGAGCTTTATTGAGCAGGGCGACTGGTGCGATCCAATGAATATGGTCGGTTATAAAGGTCGCGGTGTGTCGGGCTGGTTGTCGCTGGCGGCCGCTTATGCGCTTAATTGCTGGGCGGATATTTGCCAGCAACTGGGCGAGCAACATCGAGCTGAGCAATACCGCAATGACGCACACAGTTTTAATCAGGCGGTTAACCGGCATTTGTGGGATGGTAAATGGTATGGCCGCGGCATTACCGATGACAATGTGGTATTTGGCGTCAGTAAAGATGCCGAGGGCCGTATTTATCTGAATCCGCAAAGCTGGGCCATGCTAAGCGGTGCTGCCAATAACGAACAGCTGCAACTGATGCTGGCCGAAATTGAGGCCCAGCTTGCCACGCCTTACGGCGTGCAAATGCTGGCACCGGCCTATACCGCTATGCGTGACGATGTCGGCCGGGTGACGCAAAAGCACCCGGGCTCGGCTGAAAATGGCTCGGTGTATAATCATGCCGCGGCGTTTTATTTGTATGCGTTGTATCAGATTAATCAGCCGGATAAAGCTTTTGATGTATTACGGCAGATGCTGCCCGGCAGCACAGAGCAAGACTGCCTGCAGCGCGGCCAGCTACCGGTGTTTATCCCGAATTACTATCGCGGCGCTTACCGGCAATTTCCGCGCACAGCCGGGCGCTCCAGCCAGTTATTTAATACCGGCACGGTGCACTGGGTATATCGCTCGTTAATCGAAGGGTTATTTGGCGTAAAAGGTTGCGCAGAAGGGCTATTACTTAAGCCGCAACTGCCAACCGCATGGCCGCAAGTGAAACTGACACGGCAATTTCGCGGTGCCGAGTTTGTTATAGTCATGCGCCGGCAAAGCGGCATCAGCAAGGCACAGCTAAGTGTCGATGGCCGCGTATTGGCCGAACCGCTTATTACTGACATTATTGCCGGCCGCCGTTATCAGGTTGAGCTGCTGCTGCCTGTTGTTGCTGGCATTTAGAAAACAGAATAAGGAACCGCTATGATCCGCATTGGTTTATTGGGTGCTGCCCGTATCAGCGATAAAGCGATATTTCAGCCGCTTAAGCAACTGGATGGTTTTGTGTTGCAGGCGGTAGCCGCTTCTTCGCCAGAGCGGGCCCGTCAATATGCCGGTGCGCATGGCATCTTATATGTCGCCGATAGCTATCAGGCCTTACTTGAGCGGGACGATATCGACCTTATTTACAATGCCCTGCCACCGTCTGACCATGCGCACTGGACCATAAAGGCGCTTGAGCATGGTAAGCATGTATTGTGCGAAAAGCCGTTTGCTATGGATGAAGCCGAAGCCAAAGCCATGGTGCAGGCCGCAAAAGCCGCCGGCAAGCTATTGCTGGAGGCCTTTCATTACCGCTTTCATCCATTATTTGTTGAGGTAATGCGCCTGGTACAGGCCGGTACTATTGGCACTATCAGCCATTTGCGCGCCAATTTTTCGGTGCGGATCCCGTATTTTGCCGGCTCGCTACGCCACGAGGCGGCATTAGGCGGTGGTGCTATGATGGATTTAGGCTGTTATCCGCTGCATTGGGTGCGCACAGTAATGGGCGATGAGTCGGGGCAGGAGCCTCAAGTATTAAGCGCTAACTGTATTACTGCCAGTGCGGCAACCGGCGGTGCACAAATTGATATCACCACCCAGGCACAGCTGCAATTTGCTAATGGCGCTATTGCCGATATCGGCACCAGCATGGCAGAGCATTTAAGCCGCACACCCGATACCAGCCTGGTGCTGGAAGGTAGCCTCGGCAGCATTGAAGTGAGCGGGCTGATTACGCCGCAACTGGGCAACAGTATTAAAGTGATTACTGCCGGGGCCGAGCGGCAATACAGTGTGCCGGGCCACAGCACTTATTATTATCAGTTACAGCATGTACAAGATTGCCTGCAAGGTCGCGCTACAGCCTTAACCGGCGGCAGCGATGCCATCAACAATATGCGCTTGCTGGACCAGATTTATCAGCAGGCCGGGCTGCTTAGTCGTGGTAGCTGTCGCCGTTAGCCGTGGCAAGTGCCGTAGTTAGCCGTAGCCGGTGCCAAAGCGGCTAATGCACAGTGCTGTGTTAGCATTGCAGCGCAGATAGTTGTTGCCTATTATGCCGGTTACAGCAGCAGTTAAGGTAATAGCGGCATGGATCATCTGTTAGCCATTAAAGTGTTTTGTCGTGTGGTGGAAGCCGGCACCTTTAGCCGCGCCGCAGCTTTACTGGATATGCCAAAATCTACCGTAACCAAGCTGGTGCAAGAGCTGGAAGCGCATTTACGGCTAAAGTTACTACACCGCACCACACGCCGGGTCACGGTAACAATGGAAGGCGCGGCCTATTACGAACGCACTACCAGGTTACTGCACGAACTGGACGATATCGAAAGCAATATCAGCAATGAACAGAGCACACCGCGGGGCCGGCTAAAGGTTGATATGGCGTCGGCGATTGCTAATTTTATTCTGTTGCCGGCGTTACCGTCTTTTATGCAGCAGTATCCGGACATTCAGCTGGAGCTGGGTGTCAGTGATGCCAATATCGATTTGCTGAGCGACAATATAGATTGCGTAATTCGCGGCGGAGAGCTAAACGATACATCGCTGATTGCCAAACGTATTGCCGAACTGACCTTTGTTACCTGTGCTTCGCCCGCTTATTTGCAACAATACGGCACGCCGCAAACGCCGGACGAGTTAAGCAGCAAACACCGTATTGTTTATTATCGCTCGCGTAAAACCAACCGTGTAGTGCCACTGCGTTTTAGCAACCGGCAACAATCAATGGAAATTCAGCAGCAAGGCAGCCCGTTGTCGGTAAACGACAGCACTGCACAGTTAACCGCTACCTTAAGTGGCCTGGGCGTAAGCCAGCTGCCGTTATTTATGGCCCAGCCTTTTCTTGATAATGGTAAGTTGCAGTTGGTACTGCCGGACTGGCAGCGCGCAGCCTTTCCGCTGTATCTTATTTACCCACCCGGCCGCCATCTGAGTGGCCGCTTAAGCACCTTTATCAACTGGGTGATGCAGGTGTTTCAGCCGTACCGGCCGTATTAAATCTGCTTTACATAAAAATGTAATAATTTATGCCAAAACATTATTCACCACTGTGAATAATGTTGTCGGGGAAAGCCTGTTTATATAATTTGTACCGTTCGGTATATTTATCGCCATTAATGGTTAGCCCGCAGCGGGCAAAGCATGGTGAGGTGAATATATGCAACGGTGGCTAGTGGCATTAGTATTGTCATTTGGAATAATTGGGCAAGCACAGGCTGATATACGCACAGAGCAGATTTCACAGCTGTCATTGGAATATTTAAAAGGCGAAGGCCGGGTAAATGGCGTGCGTCTGGGATACCGGCCGCTGGAGTTTCATTTTACCACACTGCCGCTGCTGGGCGACGCCAATATGTATCTGGAAGCCAGTACTAACTTTTGGCAGTACGGCCAGCCATCGCAGTATCAAACCAACGTGGCGCTGGCATTGTCACCGGTGCTGAAAAAGCAATTTGCCAACTGGTACGGCAAGCCGGTGTTCTGGGAGTTTGGTATCGGTGTCAGCATGCTGACAAAGCGTGAGTTTGCCGGTAAAGATTTAGGCTCGCACTTTCAGTTTGAAGACCGGCTGGGTTTGCTGATCGGGCTCGACCAGCAAAACAGTAAAATGCTGGCAGTGCGCTATATGCATTACTCTAATGCTGGTTTATCCAGCCGTAACCCCGGTATGGATTTTATCAACATTGCTTATTCCTGGCGGTTTTAAGCCGCCGGGGTGTTATCTGTCAGCGCATTAAAATACAGTTGCCACTGCGTTGCGCTAACTTTTAAATAACTGCTTTGCGTATACCAGTCGCCTAATACATAACGCTCTGCGGGCTGACCATTTACCTCCAGCTTATGCACCGCCGGGCGGTGGGTATGGCCGTGGATCAGCTTTAATACGCCAGCTTCTGCCATTACTCTGGGTACTTCATCCGGGGTCACATCCATAATTTGTGGTTGCGCCTGTGCCATATACTGTTGCTTATATTTGGCACTTTTGGCGCGGGCTTTGCGCGCCAGACGCTGGCGGTACCATAACGGTGTATTTAGCATTAGCCATTGCCACCAGGGCTGGTTCCACCATTTACGGAATTTCTGGTAGGCAATATCCAAGGTACACAGGCTGTCGCCATGCATAATCAGCGTTGGGGTGCCGTACAAATTAATGACCTTTGACTGTGGCAATATCCTCATACCACAGCGTCTGGCGTACGCATCGCGCAGGAAAAAGTCGCGGTTGCCGTGAATAAAATACAGCGCCACGCCGCTATCGCTAACGGTTTTTAATGCGCTGGCCACCTGTGCCAGTAATGGCTCGGGGTTGTCGTCACCAATCCATACTTCAAATAAATCGCCGAGAATATACAGCGCGTCTGCTTTTACGGCGTGCTCACGCAAAAAGCGCAAAAAGGCGGCGGTAATATCGCTCCGATCTGCCGCTAAGTGCAGATCGGCGATAAACAGCATGTGCTGCTCAGGCATCAACAGCGCTTAAGCGTGCAGTTCGGCTTTTTCAATCACAACCGGTTTTACCGGCACGTCGCTGTGGCCAGCGTTGCGGCCGGTGGCCACTTTTTTAATCTCGTCAATCACGTCCATACCTTCAACCACTTCACCAAATACGCAGTAACCCCAGCCAGAGCCGGTTTCAGAGCTGAAGTTTAAGAAGTCGTTGTCAGCCACGTTAATAAAAAACTGGCAGGTGGCAGAGTGCGGATCGTTAGTACGCGCCATCGCAATAGTGCCTTTTTTGTTCTGCACTTTGTTGTTGGCTTCGTTTTTAATCTGGCCTTTGGTGTCTTTTTGCTCCATATCGACAGTAAAACCGCCGCCCTGGATCATAAAACCATTAATTACACGGTGAAAAATGGTGTTGTCATAAAAGCCGTCTTTAACGTAGCTGATAAAGTTTTCTACCGTGGCAGGGGCTTTGTCGGCAAACAGGTTTAATTTAATTACGCCGTAATTGGTGTGTAAGCTAATCATAATAAGGTGTCCTTAGTTCAAAGTGATGTCATTCTACCGCAGCTGCGCCAAATCATAAAGCAAGGATAGCCGCGTTACAGTGCCGGTGATACACTAGCGCGCTGGTGCTACCGCTGCACTGGTTTAGCGTTTTTAGTCAAAGGACTCCGAGGAAGACATGTTACAGATTTATAATACCTTAAGCAGAAAAAAAGAACTGTTCACGCCAATTGAACCCGGTAAAGCAGGGCTCTATGTCTGCGGTATTACTATTTACGATTACTGTCATGTCGGCCACGCCCGCACCTATGTCGCCTTTGACGTGATAAACCGCTATCTGCGCTTTTTAGGTTACGACGTTACCTATGTACGTAATATTACCGACGTAGACGACAAAATTATTAAGCGCGCTGCTGAGAACAACGAAAGCTGCGACGCCCTGACCGAACGCTTTACCAAAGCCATGCACGCTGATTTTACTGCGCTGGGCTTAATGCCGGCCGACATAGAGCCGCGCGTTACTACTCATATGGCCGAGATTATCGCCCTGATTGAAACCCTGGTGGCCAAAGGCTATGCCTATGTCGCGGCCGATGGCG
Source organism: Gammaproteobacteria bacterium HGW-Gammaproteobacteria-15 (assembly GCA_002840125.1). Taxonomy (GTDB): domain Bacteria; phylum Pseudomonadota; class Gammaproteobacteria; order Enterobacterales; family Alteromonadaceae; genus Alishewanella. Next base: position 954,329 of record PGZF01000001.1, on the reverse strand, counting down.
ATGTATTGTTTGATGTCAGCAAATACGAAGCTTACGGCGAGCTTAGCCAGCAAAACCTGGAGATGCTGCAATCCGGCTCGCGGGTAGAAGTGGCCGACAACAAAGACGATCCGCTGGATTTCGTGCTGTGGAAAGGCGCTAAACCGGGCGAGCCGTTCTGGCAATCACCGTGGGGCAATGGCCGCCCTGGCTGGCATATTGAATGTTCTGCCATGAGCGCTAAGCATTTAGGCGAGCATTTTGATATTCACGGCGGCGGTTCAGACTTACAGTTCCCGCACCACGAAAACGAAATTGCCCAGTCGACCTGTGCCCATGGCCATAAATATGTTAATACCTGGATCCACACCGGTATGGTGCAGGTAGATAAAGAGAAAATGTCTAAGTCTTTAGGCAATTTCTTTACGGTAAAAGACGTGCTGGCAGAATATAACGCCGAGGCAGTACGCTACTTTTTATTATCCAGCCATTACCGCAGCCAGCTAAATTACTCGGCAGAAAACTTAACCCAGGCGCATGCTGCCTTAGGCCGGTTATACACCGCACTGCGCAATGTAACGCCAAGCCACAGCATTGATGTAAACAGCCCGTACATTGTGCGCTTTAAAGCGGCGATGGATGATGATTTCAACACCCCGGAAGCCTTACCGGTGTTGTTTGAACTGGCGCGTGAAGTAAACCGCTTTAAAGAAACTGAACCGGCCAAAGCTGCCGAGCTGGCTGGCGTATTAAACTTATTAGCTGGCGTGCTGGGCTTGTTGCAGGGCGATGCTGAGCAGTTTTTACAATCAGGCGCGTCAATGGATGATGTAGCCGAAATAGAAGCACTGATTGCCCAGCGTAACACCGCCCGTGCTAATAAAGACTGGGCAGCGGCAGACGCCGCCCGCGATGCGTTAACGGCAAAAGGCATTATTGTAGAAGATAAAAACGGTGTAACCAGCTGGCGTAAAGGCTGATTAAGCAACAATGAAGATACCTGATAACTTATCTCCGTTGTTGCAACAACTTCTTACTGAGTACCAACCCTTAGCCCGCGAGGGCAAAGTTGCCAGTTATATTCCTGCTTTGGCGCAGGTTGACCCGGACCAGGCCGGTGTTGCCTTCGCTACACTCGATGGTAGCGTATTTAAGGCCGGAGCTGCTGAACAGCTTTTTTCCTTACAAAGTGTTTCAAAAATATTTGGCCTGGTAATGGCAATGAACCGGTTAGGTGATGAGTTGTGGCAACGGGTTAATATGGAGCCGTCGGGACAACCGTTCAATTCTATTGTGCAGTTGGAATGGGAGCATGGTATACCGCGGAATCCAGTGATCAATGCCGGCGCTATCCTTGTCGCAGACGTACTGGTGAGCCATTATTCGGCCAGTAAAACAGCCTTTTTAACCTTTCTACGCAGTCTGTGCCGGTGCGAAACCATTTATGCCGACAATAAGGTCTACTTATCAGAACTGGAACACGGTAACCGTAATGCTGCTCTGGCGTACCTGATGAAAAGCTTTGGTAATATCGAGTCAGAAGTACCGCAGGTGCTGGAGCACTATTTTCATCAATGTGCTACCGCCATTAACTGCGAGCAACTGGCTACTTCGTTGCTTTTTCTGGCCAACCGTGGTGTTCAACCCGGCAGTGGCATACAGGTATGCAGCCGGCGTGATGCTCATCGTGTTAATGCTATTCTGTCAACAAGCGGCATGTACGATCAATCGGGCGAATTTGCGTTTAAAGTAGGTCTGCCTGCCAAAAGTGGGGTGGGAGGTTGCATTGTGGCCATAGTGCCGCAGGTAGGCGTAATTGCAGCCTGGAGTCCGCCATTAAATCGCTTTGGTAACTCTGTCGTGGCTATGCAATTAATCAGTAAACTGGCTGAAGAGCTGGGCTTATCTATATTCTGATGGCCTGCTGTCCGCCTGGCTCTTTAATATTTGTGGCCTGACGACACAATTGCGCAGCATTGTTGAAGCTTCGCTATCACTTTGATGGCGGGCAAAGGCCAAACCAAAGGTTCGTTCCATCTGAAGCAAAGCTGTAACAAGCCTACTGTGATTTGTTCAAAGATGAAATTAACAAAGCCCTGCTGTGTGATATGCGCAGTGCGGTAAAAAGTGGTATGGCGCTGGGTAATGACTGCTTTAAGCAGGAAGTGGCAGATTTAACACGGCGACGGCAGCAAATGGGCCAAAGGGACCGCCGGTAGGATGGCGAAAGCAGATTTAATTTTTATCCGACTCCAATTATCCGTTGAGGCAAATTAAACTCTCCACCTTAAATTGCTATGGAGCTATAGATGTTAGCGATTCGAACTACAAATGCAGCCCCTCGTTTATTGATGCGCAGGGATATCGTGTTGTCTTTTTTTGGCTGGGCGGTTTTTCTGACGGCCGCGGCTTTGTATTGCATTTTGTATACCCAGTTTGTCGCGCTATCAACTGATACCTTTGTTCATTCCTTTATCTGGGGGTTCAGAGAATACGCGCCATGGCTAGTTATTACTCCGGTATTAATGACGCAGTTGCGGCGAATTCATCAATTTAACAACTCAAGCTTTGTTTTTCGCTATGCTGGGCTTGTTATGTTAATGCTTAGTGCAGCCTTGATTACGCGCGTTGGTCTGGAGATGTACTTTAATCCTGAGCTTGGCTTTGTTGCCGGTGTTGTGGATTTTTTTCCAATCCAAGTTAGTGTGTTAGCATTTTTGGTAATCATCTGGGAGTGGTGTTTAGCCCCTGCCAAAGTTGAAAATACCCAGCCGCCTCCAGCGCCATCAGCAGATGAGCAAGGTGCGCCAGAATTTTCAGCAGCTGTCGACAGGCCAAAAAGCCAAAGTGTGCTGGTGATCAAAGGCAATGGCGAGCGTTTGATCCGATGGGATTCTGTCGAAGTGATTTGTGCTGCAGGGAACTACATCGAACTTTATTGTGCAGATGAGAAATACCTTTTGCGAGCTTCGATGAAGCAGCTTGAACAGGATTTGCCTGCGGGATGCTTTGTGCGTATTCACCGCTCTTACATGGTAAATATTACAGCAATAGATCGCATCATTACACAAGCTGCTGGCAACGGTGTTGTCGTTTTACGTAATTCGCAGCAACTGCCCTTAAGCAAAAGCTACAAACAAGCCCTGAAAGCTTATAAGTTTGCCACGTCGCAATCTGTATAACTCCATTAATCCCTTAAATCGGATACTCACACCATAAAGACTGTTTTTGTGGTCCATTCTGGCTGAAATGAGCTCTACGTCTTACATTGATAACGCAGAGGTATTGCTTATGGACACACAAAGTCATCTTGGTTTAACCAGTCGTAGCCTGCACTGGATCATTGCTATTGGTTTTATTGCACTTAGCTTGATTGGTATTTATATGGCGAATACGGAAGCGTTTGCGCTTTATCCAATACATAAATCGACAGGGATTATTCTTTTTGTCGTCATCCTGTTAAGGGGGTTCTGGAGATTAAAACAAGGCTGGCCAGCACCTGTAGGGCAGTACCAGAAAATTGAACAGTTGTTGGCGAAACTCACTCACTGGATTTTACTGTTGGGCACCCTGGCGATGCCAATTACCGGTATGCTTTATTCGGGAATGAGCGGGCATGGTTTTGGTATTTTTGGCTTGACGCTTGTTCAAAGCAACGATGACCCTGAGTTGCCTGGAGAAGTGATTCCCTATAATGAATTGCTGTCGGCAATAGGTGAGCAAAGCCATGAAATTATAGGATACACTTTAGTTGTAGCTATTGTTTTGCATATTGTGGGTGCATGCAAGCATCACTTTCTTGATAAAGACCGCACATTACTGCGTATGCTGGGCAAGTAACTCTTTTACCACTAACTCTCACTCGTATGATACCGGGGCTGACGATATTGGCACTATTCATAGTTAAATCGCCCGGTTATTGATTAAGTGGCGCATTTTTTCTGTTATCCACTGTGTGATTGCACTGCTTGGGCTGTCGAGGCGTTTTACTATGCCTATTTCAATTAATATATCGCTTAAAAAGTCGGTTTTTACCGTTGTTATTTGATCAACAAACCACTGTGCTCTGGCGATATGCTCCGGCACTATTGCCCAGCCCTGATTTTGCGTTACCAGCTCACAAATTAAATAGTAACTGTCTAAATCCCAATGATTCGGACTTAGGGCTTGTTCGCGGTTCTCGCCGGAGCGGTTACATAGCACAAACTGCCGGTACTGCTGCAGTTGCGCCAGACTTAATACGCCGGCATTGGCCAGCGGGTGCTTGTTACCGACAATCAGTATTTTTTTAAAATGCCCTAAAGACTGTAAGGTTAACTCTGCCGGCAAGGCACTGTTGCTGAGCATAAAACCAATGTCGGCTTTTTGCCTGGCAATGGCCGTGGCAATGTCGTCTTGTGAGCCATTGGTAATAACCAAATGGGTGTTCGGAAATAAATCGCCGACCTGAGAAAAAATAGAGTGAATGGTTTCCAGCGGTAAGGCTTCATCTATCGCAATACGCAGCGAAATGGGCTCTTTATTGGTCGCCGCCAGCGCTCTTGCATCTAAGCGCAGGCATTGGTTAAGCACGGCGCGCGCTTCGGGCAGCATTTCTTTACCCAGTGCTGTTAAGGCCGGAAATTTCGAGCTGCGGTCAAATAACTCAAAGCCTAAATCGAGCTCTAAATTAGCAATGGCGCTGCTGATGCGTGATTGCGCTTTGTGCAGCTGTCTGGCCGCTGCGGAAAAAGAACCCAGCTCGGCGGCGGTAACAAAGGCCAGTAATTGATCTAAGGTCCAGTTCATTGCTATCTCCTACAGCGGCGCTGAGAACTGCCGTTGCTTGGTTTATACGTATCCGCTATGCGGATGGTAACTAACTTTAATGTATCTTATTTTTGTATATCATGCCCGTGTTTCCACACTATGGGTATCAGGTCATGCAAGTCGTAGCACCGGTTCAACCGCCGCAATCTGTCGCAGGCGCATTTTGGCGTTTTGCCATTCCGTCTATCGTCGCTATGTTAGTCAGCGGTTTGTATCAGATTATTGATGGTTTTTTTGTTGGCCACTTTGTTGGGGCCAACGGGCTGGCAGGCATCAATATGGCAATACCCTTGCTGGGTTTAATTATGGGCTTTGGTTTGCTGGTGGGCATGGGCGGTGGCAGCCTGTTGTCTAAATACCGCGGTGAAAACAACCTGGCAGCTACGCAGGCAACACTGGTTACCGCGCTTTTGTTGGTGGTGCTAATTGGTTTATTTGCCACCGCAGTGTTTATTACTTTTGGTAAAAGTTTGCTAACGCTGCAAGGCGCAACCGGCATTACCATGCAAATGAGCTGGAGCTATGTGCAGACTATGTCGTTTGGTGCGCTTATTTCCATTGGCGCCAGCGCCATGCCGATGCTGGTGCGCAATGACGACAGCCCGAACCTGGCAACGGTGTTTATTATCGTCGGTGCCTTAACGAATATTGCGCTGGACTATGTGTTTCTGGCTCATCTTGATATGGGATTACAAGGCGCTGCTATTGCCACCTTAATTGCGCAGCTGGCCACCTGTGTGTTGTGTTTGCGTTACTTTATGTCGTCAAAGGCCAAAACCAGGTTGACAGTAAAACAATGTGATAAAGCCATTGCCAGCCGTATTGTGCAGTTAGGCTCGTCAAACCTGGTAATGTTTGTCTATTTCAGCTTTGTTATGGCGTTTCATAACAGGCAATTTATGGCCTATGGCGATACCACGCAATTAGCGGCCTTTGCGATTGTCGGTTATTTAGCCAGCTGTTACTACTTCTTTGCCGAAGGCTTGGTAAGCGGCTTGCAGCCGCCGGTAAGCTACTACTTAGGCGCCAAACAATACAAACGCATTACGCAAACGGTAAAACTGGCGTTTTCTGTCACCGTAGGTTCAGGTATTGCTTTGGTGATACTGCTGAATATTTTTCCGCAGCTGTTTATCGGCATCTTTACCTCGGGCAACGAGGCCTTGCTTGAGGCAAGTAAAAACGGTATCCGGCTGCACTTGATGGCCCTGTTTTTAGATGGCTTTTTATTTATGGCCGCTATTTACTTTGTGGCCGTTGGTAAAAGCGGCCAGGCGCTGTTTGTATCTCTGGGCAATATCCTCATTCAGCTGCCATTCCTGTTTATTTTGCCAAAATTCCTTGGCATTAATGGTGTCTGGCTGGCTGTGCCGTTATCCAATATCGCCTTTGTATTGATTGTACTGCCAATGCTATTGCTCAACCTCAAAGGCCTGATGCAGTTGCATAAGCAGCAGGGTAATACAGCTGAGGTAGTGGCTAAGCATCCTACTTTTAACGCCGGTTAATTTCAGGGATGATTACCCTGCTTAACTAAGCCAGCCAATATCGTTTTAATTTCACTGATATGCTGGATCTCAATTACTTTGTTGCTTGGGCTGGTTTCGTTATGCAGGTTGTAGAAGATGGTCGTCATACCGGCAGCGACACCGGCTTTTACCCCCGGCAGGCTGTCTTCAATTACCACACATTGCTCTGGCCTGGCACCTAACTGCGCTGCGGCGTGCAGGTACAGGTTTGGGTCGGGTTTAAAAATATCAATATCATAAGCGCTGTAAATATGGCCGTTAAAAAATGACAGCAGTTGGCAGCGGCTAAGAGCCTGCTGCAGTTTGCTTTGCGGGCCATTACTTACCACGGCGCATGGCCAGCCTTGCTGTTGCACCCAAACCAGTAATTCCGGAATACCTGCTACCGGCTGTAATTGTTGTGCAAATAATTCGGCTACTTTGGCGCGATACCAGGCTTCGCTGTCGTTATGCAGCGTTATATTGTGCACCGCAGCTAACTGGTCAAAAATACGCTGCAGTTCACCGCCGCGGTAGTCGCGCATTAAATCCGCTACATTTAGCTGTACCCCCTGGCGGGCAAATAACAGCGCCAATGCCTGATTACACAACAACTCGCTGTCTACTAAGGTACCGTCGCTGTCAAACAGCAGGCAAAGCTTTGTCATTCGTATCCTTTAACGCGTCAGATTTTAATGGGGTTGCTTACTTTAGTCTGAAATCAGCAATAAATAAGCCTGGGTTACTTCGCTGATATGCGCCTGCATAGCAGATCTGGCGCCGTCTGCGTCGCGCCGGCTGATGCACTGATAAATTTTTTCATGCGCCAGAATATTGGGCCCGGCTACCTGTTGCTGAATTTTTCGCGCAAATAATCTGCTTAGCTCTGAGCTTTCACGCAGTTGCCACAGCCATTCAATCATCGATTGCAGTGCGCTATTGCGGGTGGCACTGGCGATAAGCTGATGAAATTTACCGTCAAAGGCCTCGGCCTCGCTGCTTTTTTGTGCCTGTACCAGCAGTGTCATTTGTTGCAGGTAGGCTTTGAGTTTTTGCAGCTCTTCATTACTGATACGCTCAGCTGCCAGCGCAGCGGCATCGCCTTCCAGCAGTAAGCGTGCTTCCATAATTTCCAGTGGGCCGGGGGCGTCGTCTGCCACTATTGAGCTTTTCAGACCATGGCGCTTTTCTGCCGCTTTTTGCACATAAATGCCTGAACCCGGACGAATTTCTACCATGCCGGATACCTCCAGTGCTATCAGCGCTTCGCGTACTGTCTGGCGGCTTACGTCATAACTTTGCGCCAGATCACGCTCGGCCGGTAAGCGGCTGCCGGGAGGAAGTTCGCCGGCGCTGATCCGGCCTGCCAGCTTTTCGGCAATTTGCAGGTAAAGCCTTGCGCCAGCGGGTGTTGGGCGCTGTGGGCTGGTGTTAGATGTTAGCTGTACAGTTTTTGTCATCATGCTTATTCAAAAATTGGCTTTTAAAAAAAATTTGGCCAGACCAATTATTTTTTATTGTAAATTGGCCTGTCCAGATGCTAATGTCTATAAATCGGCCAGACCAATTTAGTCGGTTGGTCAGCACTATTCAAGTTTTTAGTTGAGGAACAATATGAAAATCATTGATGCCAAAGTCATTGTAACCTGTCCGGGCAGAAATTTTGTTACGCTGAAGATCACCACCGATCAGGGCTTGTATGGTATCGGTGATGCAACGCTTAATGGCCGCGAGCTGGCCGTTGCCAGTTATTTGCAGGATCACCTGGTACCTTGTCTGATTGGCCGCGACGCCAGCCAGATAGAAGATATCTGGCAGTTTTTCTACCGTGGCGCTTACTGGCGCCGTGGCCCGGTGGGCATGACCGCCATCGCGGCTATCGATGTGGCGCTGTGGGATATTAAAGCCAAGGCGGCCGGTATGCCGTTGTACCAGTTGCTTGGTGGTCGCAGCCGCGATGGTGTTATGGTGTATGGCCACGCCAATGGCAGGGATATTGCCGAAACAGTAGCTGAAGTAGGTAAGTATATTGAGCTGGGTTATAAAGCGATCCGTGCGCAAACCGGCATACCGGGCCTGGCCAGCACCTATGGTGTATCGAAAGATAAAATGTACTACGAACCGGCAGATAACGATCTGCCATCAGAAAACCTGTGGTCTACCAGTAAATACCTCAACAGCGTGCCCAAGCTGTTTGAGACACTGCGCGACACCTATGGTTATGAGCATCATCTGCTGCACGACACCCACCACCGCTTAACGCCAATTGAAGCGGCACAGCTGGGTAAATCGCTGGAACCCTACAAACTGTTTTGGCTGGAAGATGCAGTACCGGCAGAGCTGCAGGAAGGTTTCCGGCTGTTCCGCCATCATACCACTACGCCTATAGCTGTGGGGGAGGTGTTTGCCTCTATTCATGATTGCCAGCAACTGATTAGCGAGCAGCTAATTGACTATATTCGTACCACTATCGTGCATGCTGGCGGTATTACCCATTTACGCCGTATTGCGCATTTAGCCGAGTTATACCATGTGCGTACCGGTTTCCATGGTGCTACCGACTTAAGCCCGGTAACCATGGGCGCGGCGCTGCATTTTGATACCTGGGTGCCAAATTTTGGTATTCAGGAATATATGCGCCATACCGATGAAACTGACGAGGTGTTCCCGCACGATTACCATTTTGATAATGGTTATCTGAAGGTGGGGGACACACCGGGCCATGGTGTCGATATCGACGAAGCCAAAGCGGCGAAATATCCCTATAAACGCGCCTATCTGCCAGTCAACCGGCTGGAAGACGGTACTATGTTTAACTGGTAAGCAGCAATGACCAGCAGCAATAACCACAGTAAAGCTTGTGCTTATGTTGAGATCGGCTGCCCCCCAGGTAGGGGGTAAAAGCAGTGCCGTAGAGGGTGAGAAAGCATAGAGATAATAAGATGTTGGAGATTTGATACCGGTGTCATTTTTATGTGTTGTCTGGTGGGTGAGCCAGGTTTGCCGGGCCTTGTTGTGAGCAGTATCTGACGGGGTGCAGTGTTATTCAGCATGTTGTGGCAGATTTTGCTTAGATATTTAAGTAAAAACGATAACTAATTGACACCGGTGTCAATGGTTGTTTAAGGTAAAAACGCTCGTAAAATAATCAACAGGGGTAGACATGAAAAATTATAAAAAAAGCACCATGTCGCTGGCCATCCTGGCGGCATTAACCGCAAGTATGCACAGCACGGTGTTAGCACAAGAAGCAAAACAGGCAACTAATGAAGAAGTTGAAATTATTGCCGTTAAAGGTTTTCGCAGCTCGGTGATCCGGGCAAAAGATATCAAACGCGATTCGATGATAGCGCAGGATTCGATAGTGGCAGAAGATATTGCCGACTTTCCGGATCTGAACCTGGCCGACTCACTGCAGCGGGTGCCTGGCGTGGCCATTACCCGTGAAGGGGGCGAAGGGCGGCAGATTTCACTGCGTGGCCTGGGGCCGGATTTTACCCGGGTGCAGGTAAATGGCATGGAGGCGCTGGGTATTTCGTCGTCGCCAATGGACAGCCGCGGTGCAGTTGGCCGCTCAAGGGCATTCGATTTTAATATTTTCGCCTCAGAGCTGTTTAACCAAATTGATGTGAAAAAGTCTTACTCAGCCGATCAGGAGGAGGGCGGCATTGGTGGTACAGTGAATTTACGCACTGCCAAACCGTTTGATTACGATGGTTTTCAGGGCGCAGTAGCAGGGCAGTTAGGCACCAACACGAATACCGACAGTAAGGATCCGCGTTTTGCCGGTATGTTATCTAACACCTGGGGCAACTTTGGTGCGCTGGCATCGGTAGCCTACAGTAAAAAAGAATCACGCGAGATGGGGTATAACACCTATCGCTGGCGCAAAGTCAGAGCAGCCAATATCAGCGACAGCGTTGACGCGGGCGACGCCGCAGAAGCGGCTAATGCTAATGTCTGGTTTGCCCGAGGTAACCGTTATTCAGTATGGGACAACGAGCAACAGCGTTTGGGCGTTACCACGGCGCTGCAATACCGGCCAAGTAATGATCTGAAGTTTGCGCTGGAATATATGTACGGCAAGCTGGAAAACGAGCTGGACGAGCATCATATTTCTACCGGTGGTGCCAGCAGTACAGCGCTGGGCCGGATTGAAGAGCTGGAAGTGCTCGACAATAACGGCGATTTGGAGGCGGTATATGCCCGCTTTAGTAACTCGACTATCCGCACCGAAAACCGTTCAGATTACAACGAGTCTATTTTTCAGCAACTGACATTTAATACCGACTGGCAAATTACCGATAATCTCGGCGTTAAGTTCCAACTGGGCACCAGTACCTCTGACTACAACCAACCCAGACTCGACAAAGTTAACTTAACCCGCAGCGGCGGTATCACCACTGACTTTACTCAGGATCGGTTTTACGGTGTTAATACCTACGACTTCGACCCGACAGCGCTGGATGGCTGGAGCGTAAAAGATCTGTACTTTCGTGAAGATTATATCGCCACCGATTTTGACAACGCCAAAGCAGATTTTGACTATGCCTTTGATAACGGCAGCATTTTAACTTTTGGTGCCAATTACAAAAAGTTTAAAAATAGCGGCAATATGCGTGAGGACGGCGGTTATGCTGAAAACAAAGCCACACCGCTAAATAACGGTATCAATACCATTTCTGATGCTGTCACCAGTGTTTACTCTGAGCACCCGAATATATCGTGGTTGCAGGCAGATGTGCGGGCATTGCAGGCATTTTATGGTCTGGAAGATTTAAAGCTGGGTGAAGATAAAATTATCCAGACTAACTCTTACACAGTAGAAGAAGAAACCAGCAGTTTATACACCCAATATTACTGGGAATCGCTGATTGGCGGTAAAACATTACGCGGTACCGTTGGTGCGCGTTACTATGAAACCACACTGACATCCAGCGGTGTGTCTAACGGGCAGGATATCGTTATCGAGCGCGATTATTCGGGTGTGCTACCAACATTAAACCTGGTGTACGAGCTGGGCGATGATTTACTGCTGCGCTTTAGCGCCGGTAAAAACCTGACGCGACCTGCATTAAGTGCTATTTCTGTGTCGGCCAACGTGGCACAAATGACAGGTTCTCCGGGCGAAGTGGGGCGTATCGCCATTGGTAACCCTGATTTAAAGCCGTTTGAATCGACCAACTTCGACTTAGCACTGGAATATTACTTTGAAGGTGTCGGCTCGTTATCGGCGGCGGTATTTCATAAAGATATTGAAAACTTTATTGTAACGGAATCGGTAACCGTAGCCTACAGCGAACTGGGCCTGCCTGCGTCACTGCTGCCTACCGGCGCGACAATGGATTCACTGTTTAATGTTACCTCACCACAAAACTCTGACTCCTCTAAAATTAAAGGTGCAGAGCTGGCGTTTCAGCGCGATCTGGACTTTTTACCGGCGCCTTTTAACCAGTTGGGTGTTATTGCAAACTACACTTGGGTAGATGGCACTACACTGTACCGCAACGTGCAAGGTAGTGGCGAAAACCAGGAAAAGAGCTTCCCCGGCTTATCGAAGCAGAGCTACAACTTTACGCTGTATTATGAATCTGACAGCTGGGGCGCCCGTATTGCTGCAGCACACCGCAGTAAATATATCAGCGTAGTAGAAGGTGGCTTAGCTGACGAAGATGAGCGTGGTTTCCATGACACCACCTACTTCGATTTCTCAGCATTTTACCAGATCACCGACTCGCTGAAATTTACCCTGGAAGCCATTAACCTGACTAACCAGCGTGAAGTGCAGTACAGTGATTCCAGTGAGCGGCCTTACAACACCACCACCAGCGGCCGCACTTATATGGCGGGTTTAAGCTATAAGTTCTGATCTGCTGAACTAAGCTTTAATCGCTGCAAAAGCCTGCACCAGAGCCACAGAAAATGCTGTTGGCACTGGTTCAGGCTTTGTTTTTTGTGTAAGTTAAGCTGTTGTAAGCAGAAAGATATTTGGACAGCCAGCGGGCGCCGGTATAAAGTCGGTTAATCGCGCTGTATGCTTAGTTAATCTTAATGGACGCTATGTCGAGCAAAAAACCTACCATCAAAGATGTGGCCCGTTTGGCCGGGGTGTCGTTTAAAACGGTGTCACGGGTGGTCAATAATGAAGCCTGGGTCAGCGATGACATTAAAACCAGAGTGCAGGCAGTTATTGCCCAGCTAAATTATCAGCCCAACCGCACGGCGCGGTTAATGCGCACGGCGCCGTTTTCGCTGGCGTTTGTGTACGATAACCCTAACAGCCATTATGTGATTGAAATGCAAAATGGCATTTTATCGCAGTGCCGGCAAAAAGGTTTCGAGCTGGTGATCCACCCGACAGATTCTCACTCTGGCCAGGTGTTGCAGGAGCTGACCACCATTATTGGTAGCAATCAGGTGGGTGGGGTGATTTTGACACCACCGCTGTCAGAAAACCGTGAACTGGTGCAGCAATTGCTGGCTCAGCAGGCCAAAGTGGTGCGTATAGTGTCAGGCTCGGCACCGCCGGATGATTTGTGCCCGACCATTTATGTCGATGATGAACAAGCCGGTTTTAACATTACCCGGCACTTGCTGGCGCAGGGCCATCGGCGTATTGCTTTTTTGGGCTATCACAAAGATCACCAGTCGTCACTGGGCCGCTATCGTGGTTATTGCGCAGCGCTGCGCGAAGCCGGATTAACGGTGTCAGAACAACTGGTGATCACCGGTGATTTCACCTTTGACTCTGGTGTCGCCATGACCGAGCAGCTATTACAACGGGGCGACAAACCCACAGCACTGTTTGGCTGTAATGATGAAATTGCCGCCGGTGCGTTATTTACCGCCCGCATGCACCAACTTGCCGTACCGCAGGATTTGTCGATCGTCGGCTTTGAAAACAGCCCGTTCTCGCGCCAAACCTGGCCAAGGTTAACCACGGTGCATCAACCCAACGCCGAAATTGCCGCCAAAGCCGCCGCCTTGTTAATTAGCCTGATGCTGGAGAATGAAACGCAAACGGCACATTGCGGCTTTGAGCTGCAATTGGTATTGCGCGATTCTGTTTCCACTTTGTAAAAATCAATATTTCATTACTAAACAATAGCTTAAAATTTATGTCAACGTTGTCATATTTTTAATTGACAACGTTGACAGTGTGGTGCTAACTTGAATTCAGAGTGGTTAATAAATCACCGGCCAGTAAACACTGGTACAAAGGCAAAGACGTTCCATAACCCATAATTGGCAACAAGAGAGCGCAGGTATGAACAGGTTGAATCAGCACAAGTTAGGTAAGAAAACAGTTCTTGCATCGATCCTGGCGTCGTTATTATTTCCGGCGCTGGCCCAGGAGCAACAGCAAAATAAAGAATCTGATGATGATCATTATGAGGTTATTTCAGTAACCTTCCGCGGTAGTTTAGTGGCGGCGGCAGATATTAAACGGCAGGATACTAAGGTAACCGACGCCATCACCACGGAAGACATCGGTAAATTTCCCAGTGAAAACATCGCTGAAGCTATTCAGCGCATTCCCGGTGTACAAATTTCTAACGTTAACGGCCGTGGCTCGACAATCAGTGTGCGTGGCCTTGGTGCTCAATATGCGCGCACTACCCTGAACGGCCAGTCAATGGCCAGCGCCGATTTTACCAGTGGTTTTCGGTTTGACATTATCCAGACTGAACTGGCGTCGTTGATTGAAGTGATTAAATCACCGACAGCTGATATGGACAGTGGCGGTTTATCCGGCACCATCAATATTGATACCGCTTCGCCTTTGTCGTTCAGAGAGCAAAAAGTGCTGCTGTCGGGCAGTGGCCAGTACTCAGAATTTTCACCCAGTGGTGATGTTACACCAAAAGCCAATTTTACTTATATTGACCAGTTTGCCGACAATACCGTGGGTGTGTTGCTGAACATGGGTTATCAGCAGTTAGACGACCGGGTAGATAACCTCTGGATGGACCGCTGGTTTGTTGACGCACAAGACGATGTTACGCCGCGCCGGCCGCGTTATCGCCGTATTGACCGTGAAACCGACCGTACCTTGTTTAATGGTACCCTGCAGTGGCGGCCCAGCAACGAATTTGAAGCTAAATTCACCGCTGTTTATGCCGGCGACGACACCAAACAGGATCTCAATCAGCAGGTATTTTTGTTTAACGAAAACCAGATCACCCGTTTAGGTGCTGCTGAAAATGGCGTGTATAACCAGATCCAAATTAATAACTTTACCACTGAAAATAACCGCCAACTGGAAGAGAAAGACGCAAAATCAGAAGCCTACACCCTGGAGCTGGATTACGACTGGAACGACTGGGCCTTTAGCAGTGTGCTGCATTACACTGCAGGTAAAGCAGTACACAATGAAGAAGCGGCAATATTAGCGACAGTCATTTCCCAGGCTACGCTGGATATTTCTAACCCATCCAATGTGGTGTTTAACCTTGCCGAAGATTTAGCCGACCCTGCGCTGTATCCGGCTTCGATGCCGCGTAACGAATACCCCAATGGTGCCAGCCGTAGAATGAATTCAGACGAAACAGCAGTGCAGTTTGATGCCACCCGTCTGCTGGATTGGCATGGTTTTACCAGCATTTCTACCGGTGTTAAATACCGTAAAGAAACCCTGAAACGTGACGTATATCGCACCGACCGCGCCGCTATTGGCGATGCCGATCCGGCAGATTTACCGTTAATGGCTGAGTATGGTTTTCTGGTAACGGATTTCCTCGACAACCAAATGAGTATTCCGCACAGCTGGATAGCACCTAATATTCAGGCTTACCGTGATGCACTGGTGGCCGAAGGCGTAACAGTACCAACCTTGTTTGCTGCACAGTCGAGTTATTCGATGGATCGGCAGATCACCTCTGCTTACCTGATGGCTAACTTTGAAACCGAAGTATTTGGTTTGGCATTGCGTGGTAACTTTGGTGGCCGCTACGAGCAAACCGAACGTGATGTAAACACTTATCTTACCGGCGACACTCACCCGGACAACGAAGAAATTAAACTGGCGATTGGCGAAATAACCCAAAGCTATGATTACAACAACTTCCTGCCAAGTGCTAACTTTGTGTTGGCACTGAACGACGATATGCAGGTGCGTCTGGCCGCTGCCAAGGTATTGGTAAGGCCTATTCTGACCTCTAACACCCAGTTAGCACCGTCAGAAACCTCGGGTGCAAACTCGGTTGGCAGCCGCACCTACTCGGTAAACCTGGGCCAGCCAGAGCTAAAAGCGCTAACGGCTAATCAGCTGGATTTAGGCTGGGAGTGGTACTACAGCCCGGGTGATTCGTTAACGGTAAACCTGTTTCAGAAAGATATTAAAAACGGTACCGTCAGTGAGCTGGAGTGCCCAGCGCAATACAACGGCACAGCCCTGAGTATGGCCGGTTCAGAATGTGTTGATGCCAGCGGCAATATTTACGATATCACTGCCATTTACAACGACAGTTCAACCCTTACCGTAAAAGGCTACGAAATTGGCTGGAACCAGGGGCTGGACAGCCTGTTACCGGTTGCCGGTTTTGGTTTAAGCTCAAACTATACCCGCATTCTGGTGGATGAAAGCGAAGGTTTTACCCTGAGTAATTCATCGGAGCAAACCTGGAATATTACCGCCTACTGGGAAAATGAAAAGTTTAGTGCCCGCGTAGCGCTGAACCATCGCAGCCCCTATGTGCAGGACAGCAGCGATGCGTTTTTCGCCCGTGAAGGCCGGGTAGTAAACGGCCGTAATCAGGTAGATTTGCTGTTAGGCTGGACCATCAGCGATCAGTGGTCAATGCGTTTTGGCGCACTGAACGTCGCCGGTAAAGATGAAGAAGCCTACCGCGATGAGCAAACCCGTGCCTGGCAAACCACCAGTGTGATCGGCCGCAGCTACTATCTGGGTGTAAGCTTTAGCATGTAAGCCTCCGTAGTAACAGGGCCTGCCGCCTGGGGCAGGCCCTGTGTTGTTCACTATAAAAACGATAGCAAAAGGACACCCCATGCATTTATTCCCAATGAATTTATCCCCGTTAAATTTGTCTGAGTTTCGCCGCAAGGTACTGGCATCCTGCTTATTGGCTGGCGCGCTGTTAACCGGTTGCAGCCCGGTAGTTGAGCCACCGCAAAGCCTGGTGGCAGAGCAACAAAACAGTGCAGCTGCAGAGCCGGTGCGGCAGCTGTTTGAACGGGTGGCAGGCCAGGCTGTGCCGCATGTGCATTTTTCGCTGGTTAACGATGAACAGCCAGATTGGTATCAGGTTGAGGCCCATAGCGGCCAGCTGTATGTCAGTGGCAATGCGTTAACGGCATTAAGTTACGGCACTTACGAATATCTGCGCCAGATTGGCGCTATGTCGGTAAGCTGGGAAGGCAGCCGGGTGCAGTTGCCACAGCAGTTTGCCGATTACCCGGCCGAGCGGGTTACGGCATTATTTCAACAGCGCGCTTATCTGAATGTTTGTGCTTATGGTTACACCACGCCTTGGTGGGGCTGGGATCGCTGGCAGCAGGAACTGGACTGGATGGCATTGCACGGGGTAAATAACCCGGTAGCGATGGAAGGCCAGGAATA
Organism: Gammaproteobacteria bacterium HGW-Gammaproteobacteria-15; assembly: GCA_002840125.1. GTDB lineage: Bacteria > Pseudomonadota > Gammaproteobacteria > Enterobacterales > Alteromonadaceae > Alishewanella. Next base: position 937,454 of record PGZF01000001.1, on the reverse strand, counting down.
TATCTGGCAGCAGCTGTGGCGCGAATTTGGTGTGTCGGATCAGGAACTGGCAGAGTATTTCTCTGGCCCGGCGTTTACGCCCTGGCAGCGGATGGGCAATATTGAAGGCCACGAAGGCCCGTTGCCACAGGCTTATATAGATAAAAAACATCAGTTACAAAAGCAAATTCTGCAAAAGATGGCCAGCTACAACATGAAACCGGTAGTACCGGCGTTTTCCGGTTATGTACCGGAGCAGTTTGTTAAAATGTTCCCCGATGCCAGAATTATTGAAATGAAAGCCTGGAGTGGCTTTCCTAAACCCACCTACTGGCTGGACCCTGCTGATCCGCTGTTTGCCAAGGTTGCCAAACGTTTTATTGAGTTATACAACGCCGAATATGGTGAGCAGCACTATTACCTGATGGATGCTTTTAATGAAATGCTGCCGCCGGTATCAGCAGAGAACCGCTATCAGGATCTGGCCGGTTATGGCGAAGCGTTGTACCAGTCACTGGCGCAGGTTGTGCCCAACGCCACCTGGGTAATGCAGGGCTGGATGTTTGGCTCAGACCGGCATTTCTGGGATCTGGATTCCATTCAGGCATTTTTAAGCCGGATCCCGGATGACAAAATGATGATCCACGATATTGGTAACGACCGCTACGACGTATGGCAGGGCGCCAAAGGTTTTTACGGTAAGCAGTGGGTGTTCGGTTTTATCCATAATTACGGTGGCAGCAACCCGGTATATGCCGATTTTGATTTCTACCGCGAAAAAACCGCTTATGCGCTAAACCATGAAGAAAAAGGCAATTTAACCGGCTATGGCGTATTTCCGGAGGGGGTCCACGGCACATCATCGGCATACGAATATATGTTTGACGTAGCCTGGCAAGGGCAAGCCACCGCTACAACGGAGTGGTTGCAACAATATCTGAATGCCCGTTACGGCAGCACCAGCCCGGCGTTATTATCGGCCTGGAATAAACTGTACAAAGCCGTGCTTAGCACCAAGTATTGGGACCCGCGCTGGTGGGAAGGTTCAGCCGGTGCTTACCTGTTATTTAAACGCCCCTCAACAGAATATCTGCGTTCTACCGGTGCGCCGGGCGACTTAGCCTTGCTGGATGAGGCACTGCGCGATTTAGTGGCTTTACCTTTGGCACAGCAGCAGGACAGGTTATTCCGCTACGATCTGGTCGATTTTGCCCGCCATGCGGTTACCCAGCATATTGATATGCTGCTGCAACATACCACCCTGGCCTATCAGCAGGGCAAAGTGGAGCAGGGCGATAATTTCCGCCGGCAGGCCGAGCAACTGATACTGGGGGTAGATGCATTAATTGGCGGCCAGCAGGAAACGTTATACAGCTGGGTGGCCGATGCCCGCGCCTACGCGGACATGCCGGAACTGGCAGCCTTTTATGAGCGCAATGCGCGTAAGCAGGTAACAATTTGGGGCGGCAGCAGTTTAAAAGATTACGCCTCCAAGGCCTGGCAAGGTATGTACGCCCACTTTTATCTGCCACGCTGGCAGTTGTTTTTCGATGCCCAGCGTCAGGCTGCGTTAAGTGGTAAGCCACTGGATACTGCAGCACTGGAGCAGCGCTTAATCGAATGGGAAAACGCCTGGCTGGACCAGCCATTGCCACCAGCATCAACAGTGCCGGCCGATGTGGTGTCAGCCGTAAAAGCGCTGCAGCAGCTGGTAACTGCCAGCAAAGCGCCGCCGTCAAACCTTTAAGCAGGAAGGCATTATGCAATCACAACGTTTGCTGGCATTAGATTTATTCCGCGGTTTAACCATCCTGTTTATGATTATGGTTAACAGCCCCAACACCTATGGTGAGTTTTCTCATGCCTACTGGGATGGCGTTACTTTTGCCGATTTTATTTTTCCGTTTTTTCTGGTGATCGTCGGTGTGGCGGTGGCCATCGGGTTACAGCCGGTAGCACGCACGGCACAGCAGCTAAGCGCTGTGCGGGTAAAAATTTTGCGCCGTACCCTGATCCTGTTTGGCCTTGGCATCTTCGTTAACCTGATTTACCTGAAATTTGCCGAGCTGCGCATTCTTGGCGTATTGCAACGTATTGCGCTGGTGTATCTGGCGTGCTCGCTACTGTCGATGCATTGCAGCACTAAGCGCCTGATACAGATCACGGTGTTTATTCTGCTGAGCTACTGGCTGCTGATTTTACTGGTACCGGCACCGGGGCTTAGTGCCGGGCAACTGCAGCGCGACGCAAACCTGATTAACTGGTTCGACAGCCAGTTTCTGCCTGGCATGTTGTGGCGTGGCAGCTGGGATCCGGAAGGCTTGCTCAGCACTTATCCGGCCATTGCCAGCGGGTTATTTGGCGTGATTATGGGCCGGCTGGTACTGCAATATAAGCAGCACCTGCCGCAACTGGTCATGCTGCTGTTTGTGTTGGGTTTTAGCAGCTTTTTGCTAGGTTGCCTGTGGAGTTTATGGTTTCCGCTGATTAAACAAATCTGGAGCAGCTCTTTTGTCCTGGTAACCAGCGGTATGGCCAGCATGGTACTGGCACTGCTGATTTGGTACACCGATATACAGCAATACCGCAAATTCAGCCATATTCCGCTGGTGTTTGGCGCCAATGCCATCGTTGCCTATGTACTGCATGTGGCGCTGGAAAAACTGCTGGAACTGCCGCTAGCCGGTGTGTCGGTACACGGCAGTTATTTACAGTTGGCAGAGCAACTTGGCTTAAGCCGGTTTTTCAGTGCCGCGCTATGGATAGCGGCCTTTCTGGCCCTGTGTTATCTGCCGGTATGGTGGATGTATCAGCGCAAAATCTTCGTGAAAATTTAATGACATCAGTAGTGCAGTCTGAGGAGATTTTAGTGCAACAAAGCGAACCACTTTTTATCGGGGTTGATGGCGGTGGCAGTAAATGTAAAGCCCGGCTGGAAAATGCCAATGGCCAATTGCTGGCCGAAGCGCTAGCAGGCCCGGCCAACCCGGCAACAGACTTTGCCCAGACAACCGACTCAATACTCAGCGCCTGTCAGCGCGTGCTGCAGCTAGCCGGTTACGCCAGTGCAATGTTAGCGCAAAGCAACGTGGTGCTGGGGCTGGCCGGTGTTAATGTGCCGCGAGTACAGCAGCGAATGCAGGACTGGCAACATCCTTTTGCTGCGCTGCAGGTTACCACCGACTTACATATTGCCTGCCTGGGCGCCCATGCCGGACAAGACGGCGCTATTTTAATTACCGGCACCGGTACTGCGGCTTTTGCCACTATTAACGCTAAGCAATGGCTATTTAGTGCGCAGGGCTTTCCGCTGGGTGATCGGGGTAGCGGTGCCTGGCTCGGCTGGCAGGGCGTGTGTGCCACGCTGGACGTGCTGGATGGCTTACAACCGGCAACGGAACTGACCCGCAGTATCTGTCGCCGCCTGGGTGTTAGCAGCAATACCGATCTGATCAGCTGCTGCATGGGCTACAAAGCGGCAGATTACGGCCAGCTGGCACCGCTGGTATTGCAACAACAGCAACAGGGCGACCCTTATGCCTGTGATATTACAGCACGGGGCCTGGGGTATATTCAGGCCTTGCTGCAACGGCTGCAACACACCGGCGCAACACGCATTGCCATGATTGGCGGTTTAGCACCGCAGCTGGCCGCATTATTACCGGCAGCACTACAACAGCAACTTAGCCCGGTGCAGGGCTCGCCGGAAGTTGGCGCTGCTGCACTGGCCCGGCAGTATTTTCTGGAGAAAGTAATATGACATTAATGCGACAGGAGGCCAGCGAAACCTGGCAGCGCATTCAACAGCAAATAGACAGCAACGGCAGCTTATACGCAGAAGTGGCAGAGCGCATTCGCGCCTTTGATCCGGCCTTTGTTTATATTGTCGGCCGTGGCACTTCTGATCATGCCGGTGTATTTGCCCGTTATCTGATTGAGGTAGAGCTGGGCGTGGTGGTTGCTGCCGCTGCGCCGTCGGTGGCCAGTTTATTTTCCCGCCAGCTTAAACTGCAACGTGCGCTGGTGCTGCTTATTTCGCAATCTGGCCGCAGTGAGGATTTACTGGCGCAGGCCCGCGCTGCCAAGCAAAGCGGGGCTTTAGTCATAGCGCTGGTAAACGATATCAGTTCACCACTGGCGGCACTGGCCGACTATGCGCTGCCGTTACTGGCCGGGCCGGAAAAAGCCGTAGCGGCAACCAAAAGTTATTTGTGTACGCTGGCAGCGATATTACAGCTGGTAGCATACTGGAAGCAGGACGCCGCGCTGCTTGGCGCATTAACCAGCTTGCCGCAAGCCCTGTACAGCGTACTGGCGCAACCGGCCCAGCTGCAATTGGCGCACCTGCAACAACTGCGGCATTGTGTGGTATTGGGGCGGGCCTTCGGTTATGCCATCAGCCGCGAGATAGCGCTTAAAATCAAGGAAGTGTGCGGTATTCAGGCCGAAGCTTTTAGCAGTGCCGAGTTTTTACATGGCCCTGTATCTTTACTAAACCAGCCACTGACCTTATTAAATGTAGCGCTGGAGGATGAAAGCGCCGGCGCGCACCAGGCGCAAATTACCGAGGTGAAAAAACGCGGCGGTGAAGTCGTCACATTACAAATCACCTTGCCGGATATTCACCCGCGCTTGCAGCCATTACTACTGATGCAGCGCTTTTATCTGGATATTGAAGCCATAGCGGTGGCGATGGGCAAAAATCCGGATGCCCCGGTGGGGCTGAATAAAGTGACCATTACGTTATGAATAAGGCGAATAGCACTGTGCAAACCCTGTATGTGGCGCAATGCTTTGATGGCAGGCAGCAGCTACAGGATGTCAGGGTAGAGTGGCAAAACGGCCGTATCAGCGCTATTGAGGCCGGGGTTAAGCCCACCCAACACAGCCAACAGTTACCGGGGCTGCTTTGCCCCGGCTTTTTCGATATTCAGGTAAATGGTGGCGGGGGCGTGTTATTTAACCAGCAACCGGATACTGCCGCACTGCGTACCATCAGCCAGGCGCATCTGCAGTTTGGTACCACCGCCATGCTGCCTACAGTTATTACCGATAAATTGCCGGTAATGCAGCGGGCTGCCGATGCGGTGGCTGCGCTGTTGCCGCAAGCCGGGCATACGGTAGTGGGCATTCACTTTGAAGGGCCGCACCTTGCCAAAGCCCGGCGGGGTATTCACCCGGCAGAGTGTATCCGGCCTTTGTCTGATGCTGAGCTGGCGCTGTTTTGTCGTAAAGATCTGGGCATCGTTATGGTGACCCTGGCACCGGAGACTGTGCCGGTAGCGCAAATTCGCGCCTTATGCGCGGCTGGCGTTATCGTCAGCCTGGGGCATTCGGCGGCAACGGCAGAGCAAGCGCTGGCGGCCATTGACGCCGGGGCGCGCTGCTTTACCCATTTATTTAATGCCATGTCGCCGCTAACCAGCCGTGAACCCGGTATGGTGGGGGCGGCACTGGCAAGCCAGGATGTGTATTGCGGCCTTATTCTTGATCATTTGCATGTACATCCGCTGTCGGCGCGTATTGCCGCGCAGTGTAAAGGCGAAGACAAGCTGATCCTGGTTACCGATGCCATGGCACACACCGGCAGTGAGTTACAAACCTTAGCCTATCAGGACAGCGAAATTCGCCGCGACGGCTTAAAGCTTACGTTGCCCGATGGCACCCTGGCGGGTTCGGCGCTGGACATGCACACGGCACTGCGGCATTACCACCATGATTTAGCATTGCCGGTCAGCAGCGGTTTAAAAGCGCTTAGCACTAACCCGGCCGTGTTGTGTGGCCTGCAGAACGATATGGGCTATCTGCAGCAGGGCGCGCTGGCCAATATGCTGTTGCTTAATGCAGATCTACAGCTACAACAGTGCTGGTTGCAAGGCGGCCAGATTAATAACAATAACAGGAGAGTTGTATGACGCAGAGCAAAGCCGCAGGCAGCCTGCAACCGATTATTATTATCGGTGTGCTGTTTTTTATGTTTGGTTTTATTACCTGGCTAAACGGTGCTTTAATCCCGTTTTTACAACTGGTATGCCAGTTGGGTGAAGTAGAAGCCTTACTGATCGCCTTTAGTTTTTATATTGCTTATGTGGTAATGGCACTGCCAATGGCGCGGGTGTTGATATGGTCGGGTTATAAAAATGCCATGTCAATTGGCCTTGGCCTGATAGCGCTGGGCTGTGCGCTGTTTATTCCGGCGGCGCTAAGCCAGCAGTTTGGGGTGTTTTTGCTGGCACAATTTGTCGTGGGCTCGGGGCTTACTTTATTGCAAACTGCGTCTAACCCTTATCTGGTCAGGGTAGGGCCGGAGCAATCTGCCGCCGCGCGTATTTCGCTAATGGGCATTTTAAATAAAAGTGCCGGTGTGCTGGCACCTTTGGTATTTACCTGGCTGGTGCTGCAGGACTTAGGCCATATTAACGCCGAAAGCCTGGCGTTATTGGGTGAAGCAGAGCGCCAGCAGCAACTGGAAATGCTGTCATTGCAGCTGATCACGCCTTATGCCGGTATCGCCGTGGCTATTTTATTACTGGCGGTGGCGCTGCGCTTTTCTGCCTTACCTGATTTACCGGCCGAGCCTGCACCGGTTAGCACTGGCAAGGATAAGGGCAAGGGCGATGCCTCGGTATGGCAGCACCGCCATCTGGTGCTGGGCGTTATTACGTTGTTTTGCTATGTCGGCGTTGAAGTCATCGCAGGTGACACCATTGGCTTGCTGGGCTCAGCACTAAAAGTACCGGGCGCCACCACGCTTACCTCTTATACGTTAGCCTTTATGGTGCTGGGTTACAGCTTAGGCTTATTGTTAGTGCCGCGGTTACTGTCACAGCGCCAGGCACTGACCATTTCGGCCGGGCTGGGGCTGGTATTATCGCTGGCAATCTTATTATCCGATGCCGGTAGCACCGCTATTTCAGCCTTAGTATGGGGCTGGGCCGGTATTCCGCTGCTGCCTGATCCGGTTAGCCTGGTGGCGCTACTGGGGCTGGCTAATGCGCTGGTATGGCCGGCAGTATGGCCACTGGCGCTGGCGGGCTTAGGCTCGCTAACCCCCAAAGGTTCAGCCTTGTTAATTATGGGTATTGCCGGTGGTGCTGTACTGCCGCTGGTGTACGGCGCCTTATCAGAGCAAACCGGGCCAATCAGTGCTTATATGGTGCTATTACCTTGTTACGCGATGATTTTGTATTACGCGCTGCATGGGTCTAAGCCCAAACACATCGCTGCAAAGAGGTAAATTAATGAAGTTGTCTGTATGTGCATTAAGTCTGAGTATGGCAGTACTGGCCGGCTGTAACAGCAGCCCGCTGGTAACCGAAGCAACCGACACCACCGCCAACATCACCGACACCCGCCAGTGGCTGGCCGGTGATCACCATGTGCACAGCCATTACAGCGTACGCTGGGATACCACTGTATTTCCACCAAAACCCATTATTGGTGGCGATGCCATCTATTCCATTCCGCTAAATGCCCAGATGGCGGCCCACCACGGTTTAAGCTGGCTGGTGATTACCGATCACGGCGGGCCAAACCGCGCCAAACTGGCGCTGGAGCAAGCCTACCCGGAGTTGCTGGCCTCGCGCAAAGCGCTGCCGCATATTCTGCAATTTTACGGCATGGAATTTGACGTACCAGGCAATAGCCCCGGTGGCCGCCATGCCACCTTTATTATGCCAAAGCGGCCAACCGAAGCGCAGCAACTGTATGAAATAGAAAGCAAATACAATGGCCGCCAGGGTATGCCGCCGTCACCGGATAAAGCCGATGATGCCTATATGCTGCTGGCATTAAAAGCCATGGATGCCTTGCCAGATAAACCCTTATTGCTGGCGAATCATCCTGGCCGGCTGGCAACCGGTTTTAGGGAATACAATAAAATCACCCCAAAGCAATTACGTGACTGGCAAGACACGGCCCCCGGGGTAGTAATAGGCATGAGTGGTGCCGAAGGCCATCAGGCTGCAGTATTTAACCGCGATGGCAGCCTTAAGCCAAACGGTGTGCGCGGTGAATACCCCGGTTACCCGACCATGGGCGGCTATGATCAAATGACCGCCCGTTTAGGTGGCGTCTGGGATAGCCTGCTTAGCGAAGGGCGTAAGTGGTGGGTAACTGCGGTATCCGACAGCCATGGCCATTACACCGACGGCTGGGCCGATTTCTGGCCTGGTGAATACGCCAAAACCTATGTTTATGCCGATAAAACCTACGACAGCATTTTCGACAATTTAAAAGCCGGGCGTGTATTTGCTGTAACCGGCGATTTAATTGATGCCTTATTTGTTGAAGTTGCGGTAAAAGGCTCAGATCGCAGCGCCGGTATGGGCGAAACCTTAACGGTAACACCGCAGGACGAACTGGTACTGCGGGTACGTTTCCGTGATCCGGATACCTTAAACGCCGGCGGTTATAACCCGCAGGTGGCAAGGGTTGATGCCATTATCGGCCAAATCAGCGGCCCGGTCGCCGATCGTAATAGCGATGAAACCAGCACCACCCGGGTATTGCAGCGTTTTTACCAGCAAGACTGGCAACAACAAAACGGCTTTAGCGTATTTGAACTGCCACTGGGCAAGGTAACAGCCGATCAATACCTGCGCCTGCGCGGGACGAATCAGCGCGACGAACTGGAACCGCAGCCGGATGAAAAAGGCGAAAACCCATGGCGTGATCTGTGGTTTTACAGCAATCCGGTGTTTATCAACGTTATGTAAAGTGCAGCAGCCATAAAGAGCAGGCCATTTAACTAAGCAGGAATCAGCTTACTCTAAGCTAACCGTTGAAGGCATGGATGCCTGAGTCGAGCCTACATGGATGTATTTACGGCGTGTTAGCGTGAGTAAGGTGATGGATGCGTGCATCTTACTACAGCGTTTATTGTCCTGGAGTTTATATGAATTTGCGATTATTACTGGCGGGCGTTTTATGGCTCTGTCTGGCCTCTTGTGGTGCTGTATCTGTAAAGTCCAATTTGTCACACATTCATATTTTGTACCCGGCTGGTTCGCCCAGGGCAATACAACTGGCTGCCACTGATTTAAAGCAGGATCTGGCCGTAGTGCCGGGCGCTGCGGTAACCGTGGGCCCGCAACCGGCTAGCGCGGCAGATTTAACTATTATCATTGGCCTGCGCGAGCCATTAGCAACCCAGCCGCAGCTAAATGAACACAGCCGCAGTGTGCTGCAGCATATTGCCGGTGCCCGTGGCGGGGTAATGCACCTGCAACCTGGCACCACGCCGGTCATTATACTGGCCGGGGCCGATGTCCAAGGCACCCAGTACAGTGTGTACGATTTTAGCCAGCAGTTTTTGGGGGCAGATCCACTGGCATACTGGACAGGCAGCCAAGCCGCACCGGTGCCGTTTAGCAGCTTACTAACCCTGACCACGCAGCAGATTGCTCCGCCGGTAGTACCGTTGCTGGTGTATTTTGAAAATGATGTCGACGAGCTGGCCAACTTTCGCGGCACCAGCCTGCAATACGACTGGCAAAGCTTTACCGCCATGATCGACAGCCTGGTACGGCTGCGCTACAACGGCATTGAACTGTTCGATATGCTGGGGCGGATAGAGTTTTACCGGCGGCCGGAATATACCGCCCGCTACCCGGATTACCAGCTGGACACCGCCTATTTGCAGCGGATGATTGATTACATTCACGACAAAGGTATGTTGCTGCAAATTGATATGATGATGGGGCGTCAGCTGGGGTCGCTGCCTGAAGAAGCCGCAAACTGCTGGTCGTCACATAAAGACGAGTGGCTAAACACCTGGCGTTATTATTTGCAGCATACCCCGATAAAACACGCCGATATCTTTGCCCTGCGCCCGCGCCACCAAATTTGGGACTGGGCCTACCAAAGCAGCTGTGGTGAAGATAAAGCCGAGGTATTTAACCAGGTATATGCTGCGCTGGGGCAGTTAATTGACCAGTACAAACCCGGCGCCACTAAGGTATGTACTTGCTACCACGATGGTATGGCGCTGTTTAACGGCAATTTTAACCCGCCAAAAGATTTTATTGTCGCCTGGTCTGATGATGGCTGGGGTGATTTTGCAGAGTTACCGCTTTCCTCTAAAGGCCACGCCATGGGCACCTATATGCATGCCGGTTTCTGGCTAAACCACGACGTTGCCGATCCATACCCGCAGCGTATTGAAGAGGTAATGCGCCGTATGTACCAGCAGCACCAGGCCGACCACTATATGATGGTAAACGGCCAAACCTTCCGGCCATTTTTGCTTAATATAGAAGCCTATGCCGAATCGGCCCGGCTGGGTACTGCCTTTGATGGTGAGCAGTTTTACCGGCAATGGCTAAGCCGCTATTTTGGTGACGCCGCCGCACCGCATGCACAACAGGCATTGCAACAATTGCATCAGGCGCATAACGGCCATACCGGTTATGTCGAAATTCTCTGGCAAATTAAAGTGCTGCACGGCTTTTTGGCTAACCAGCCGGTACAGCAGCCCGGCCGCCATCATTTTGAGGTAACAGCAGCGCATATTCTGCCGTGGCTGGATGCAACCCAGCCACGTATTCAGGCGCTGCAGTTAGGCCAGCAATATGCAATACAAGGGCAAAAACTGCTGCAGCGTAATAATGTGTTCTACTACGATCATATTCAGCTACCGCTGCAGCTATACCTCGATTTACTGCAATACAACCAGCTGTTACTGCAACTGGCGCAGCTAAAAATACAGGCACCGGCAGAATGGTTTCAAGAGTTGGGGCAGGGCTTATTACAGCAGGCGCAGCAGCAATTAACTACGCTGTATCAGCGCAGATTACAGGGCGATGAAGACCCCCGTTGGGCAGGTTGGTATCATCCCGACAACCGCCGGCCAAATAACGGCTTCCCGGCTGAAGCCGATCTGACAGCCATAGCAAAGGCTATGCAGCAAGCCAGCAGCAAATAAGGTAAAGCTATTAAACGGATTCGTAACAGGATCCACGTTCCGTTATATAAAAAATTTATACACACTGTTGCGTATCCAATTATGTTTGCCTAAGGATACGCTGCAATGCTTACCGCCAAAATCATAAACAGTAAAAAACGCTTTGTGCATCAGTTTCTCGTTGTGCATCTGTATCTGGTTATAGCACTTTCTGGCTCATTTGCCTGTAGTGCAGCCGTAGCTGGATCTGCTGACAGCAATACTACCGCTATTGCCCCCGTAAGCTTTGACAACCCTGTTATTAAATACGATACCAAAGACCCAACCAACGAGGTGGGTGACTTTATCTATACCGCAGATCCTGCAGCTATGGTGGTAGATGGTACTGTGTACCTCTATACCACGCACGACGAACAGTCGGTGGACGGCAAAGATTACCGCATGTACGACTACCGGCTATGGACCAGTAAAGACATGGTCAACTGGCAAAATAAAGGCGCTGTGCTCAGGTACTCTGATTTTACATGGGCCAGAGGAGATCAAAAAACTGGCAACGCCTACGCCCATCACGTTATCCATCGAAAAGATCCATCGGGTAAGTCACGCTATTATTTTTATGCCGCCGTAGAAGGTGGTCAAACCGACGGTAAATTTGGCTTTTCAATTGGCGTGGCTGTATCAGATAGCCCACACGGGCCCTTTACCGATCCACGCGGCATGCCGATGATTTTGCTGGAAGACACCGCCCAGGATAAAGAGCACAGCTGGCGCAATATCGACCCTGCAGTCTTTATTGATGATGATGGCAAAGCCTACCTATATTGGGGCAATCAGCAGTTATGGTGGGTTGAGCTTGAGCCAGATTTAATCCATCTGAAAGGCGAAAGCTACACGCGGGACGGCGCAGGTAATATGCAAAACCGCGATACCAGCAAAGTCAAAATTCATACAGTCGATACCTTGCCTAATTTTGAAGAAGGGCCTTACCTGTCAAAACACCACGGTATCTATTATTTGGTCTATGCGGCGGGCTTTCCGGAAAGCCTTGCTTATGCCACCAGCACATCAGCAACCGGGCCCTGGCAGTATCAGGGCATCATTATGGAACCGCTGCCTAACACCACCACCATTCACCCGGCGATGTTTGATTTTAACGGCAATACCTATCTGGCCTATCACAGCGCCGACCTGCCCGGCGGCGGTAATTACCGCCGATCAGTTTGCATAGACAGAGTGTACTTTAATGCAGATGGCACTATTAAACCTATTGTCAGAACGTTTAAAAAATAGCGCGTTTTAGCGCCCTATGCAGATGATACAAAAAGGAAACCCATTATATGCAACAGATATTAAAACAAAGGTATGACAGCATCCGGCTGAGCTTGCTGCTGGCCGCGTGCTTATTTACGGTGCAGGCTGTTGCGCAGGCAAACGACGTAATGACGCCGATTGCGCCGCCAGATCAGAGCAATGCTATCGACATTGGTACTGGCCCATTGTCTGGCGCTCAAACGCAAGAGACATGGCATACTCAGTATGGCAGCCGCTTTGTACGCAATGTGACCCTTGCCACGTTGACACCCTTTTTGCCCGATCCAGCAAAGGCCAGCGGAGCCGCTGTTATCATTGCACCCGGCGGCGGCTTTCGTACCTTGTCGATGGACAACGAAGGCTGGGAGGTTGCTCAGGCCCTGGCCAATCAGGGCATTGCAGCCTTTGTGCTTAAGTATCGGTTAAATCAAACACCGGCAGAGATGGCTGAATTTAAACGGGCGATGGACGAGATGTTTTCAGCAACCGGGCGCCGGCCACCGCGGCCTGATCCAACTGAGATGAAAGCCAGGCTCGCGCCGCAGCTTGAAGACTCCCGTGCAGCCTTCGCGCTGGTTCGCAGTCGTGCTGCCCAGTGGAACATCGACCCGGACCGTATTGGCATGGTCGGTTTTTCTGCCGGTGCCATGCTTACCCTGGCAACAACGCTGGTTGATAAAGACGTTGATAAAGAGGCTAGGCCCGCCTTTATTGGCAATATCTACGGTCCGATAGATGCGGTAGAGGTTCCGGCCGATGCACCACCGCTATTTGTTGCGCTGGCCGCAGACGATCCATTCTTCGCCAATGGTGAATTTGGTTTGATTAAGAGTTGGCATGCCGCCAAAAAGCCAGTGGAGTTTCACTTTTATGAGCAGGGCGGCCACGGCTTTGGTATGTACCCCAAAGAAACCACCAGTACCGGCTGGTTTAATGCTTTTACAAGCTGGCTAACAATGCACGGCATGTTTAAGCGAAAAGAGTAAGCATCAGGCGAACATGAGGTTTTTACGTTAACTTTCAGCAAGCGGCATTTAATAACGAAGCTTAATTACAGTTCTCTATAGGCTCAAGGCTATTAATAAATGCAATCATGCTGGGCATCTGCGCACTGAAGTTCTGCTTATGACGGTTTGGAAAGTACGATGTGCGAAAATACTCAACAAGCGGGCGGTACAACATACCGCCCATTTCTTCATTTAGTTTAAGATGGTGCTCTGCAGCCGCTTCACTGACATATACCGATTTCAGGAAGATAGAAACGGCATCGGCAACAACTTCATGAATAAAGAAATAGGTATTTAAGCCGCTATCGTCAAAGATCGCTAAATTACGTGAGAAGCAATCGCGATAGCTAATAGCACTTAATTCTGCATTATGGTTTTGCGCAAGCGCCTCGTATATGACATGGGCAGCTTCGTGCCATACTGCCTGCTGTAAGGCAATGTCTGTGTAATGAAAATCTGGCGCCGGGTAATTCGCCGGTTTTTCGCCTTCCTTAGTTAAATATTGTGGGTCAAAGGGGATCAGTACAGCACCAAAGTGAGCCTGATCAGGGCGTACTTCGTGCATAATAATATTGGCGCGTAATGTTACGCCAATAGGCGAAATAGAGTAATAAATTGTCGTTTGCGCGTTATCTGAAGTGGCATCCCCGGATAAACCGAAAAAGTCCCACAGTACCGCTTCAGGAGCAAGCTCTTTAAGCCTGGCTTCAAATTGTGCTACCCAAAGCGCATAGTTGCTTTGCTGCGCGGCGAAGAAGCCGCTAAAGTTGCTTTGGCGGGCGAAATCTTCACTGAGTTCCAGATAGGTTTGCAGATATTCCGGCGTTTTCATTTTACCTTGCCAGCCAAAACCTTGTGGTTTTTTCAGTTGCATCCCGCCGTTTGCACCGGGGGTGTAATCAAACGCCCAACCCAGTTCAACAAAATCGTTATAGGGCAAACTCCTGGCATGTAACACTGCCGGATGCGTGGCATATTTGGCAAACCAGTTGTCAACGTCGTTGCGGTAACTGTAATTTGCCACCTGTGGCCGTGCCACTCCGGCAAGATAATTAATAATATGCAGCAACTCAGTACCCGGATGTACTGCAACAACAGGCTCATATTCTGCAGCTTTGGCCTGGGCCACGCCGATTGACAGGAGCAGTAAGGCGGCGGTAACAGTGTAGGTGATCTTTTCTATGGCAGTATGGTTTAAACGAGCTGTTATAGAGCCATTATTGCCAGCGGTTTGCAGTACCGACCAGGAATACCCGTCTGAATTTAAATGTTCAGTTGTATTATGCCTGTTACTTTTAAATGGCCACATTTTGATTTCCTATGGTGTAGTACCTGCTCTGTTCCTCTGGATGCGGCAGGTGTCATCATCGTACAATCTGAAATAAAAACACTACCATAAAAAATCACTATCTATTAACAGCTAAGACCAGTATTTATCTGCTTGGCGCATATGCTGGTGTTTGCCGGAAGAGGGGCACACGTGGTTATTAAACTAACCGCCCGTTTTATCCGCTGGGTGTTTGAACAAGTGCTGGCTGTGCTAAGCCGGGCAGTGCGCTACGCAGTCTCAGGGTTAAACTAAAGCCAGTAGCCGATCTGGCAGTCATAGCAAAAGCTATGCAGTAAGCCAGTAGCAAATAACAACAGGCGGCTAAGCCGCCTGTATGCTTCACGTGTAAATGCCGTATTTAATACTTAATCTGATAGCTCTGAATTAATTCGACCGGCAGCGATGTGCCAAAAGCAGAAATTCCATCTGGTATGCATCATTGCACTCACATCGCTGTATTTATATCCAATTCGGAGCTAAAACCAAACGTGCTTTGTTAGACGGGCTGACCCGTATTTGTCGCCAGCACAAATATAAGCTGTACCGATAAGTTATTGTAAGTTTTAAAGAAGCGGTGTAGTGTCTTGTACATTAAATTTACAAAGGCAGGTTAGCCCGTGCTTAAGTACGGGCCGACCTGTCGAATAAGCGTTATGCGCTGATGGAGTTCGAGTGATGGATATGACATCAGAATATCTGAAAGGATGCTCGCCTTACATTGACAGACTGGTATATGACATTGGCAAAAGGCAGTTATTATTGGTTTGTGTCGACTCTCCTGAAACATGTAAACCAGTGATAGAAATCATATTTACTGGCATAGAGTTTTATAAGGAGGAAACATTAGATGATGAGTATGACGATCAATGCATTGATAGTATTCTCGGAATTAATTGGGTAAATGAAAATACCATTTGTATTCACACCGAAAAAAAAGAGATCGAAATAAAATTCGATGGAAATTATGTTAAAAATTCAATCGCATAACAAGCGCAGTCACAAGCGGCCACTACGTGGCCTGGACCTCAACCGCTTCGCGGGTTTCGGCCTGTGCTGCGAGCGTTATACGCATTATGACTCAGCCATATAGATTGCGGATTAAAACTGCGGTTAAGATAAAAATCGGCCTACTCGTGTTGGCTGGCGTGTTATTACTTGCTGCCATTTTGTGGCAATTGGTTAACTCCGACCTATTTAAGCGGGAAGATCGGATTGAATTCAAAAACTATCAAGTGGTTACGCCTGAATCAGTGCGCAAGACGGGTAAAAATGGCTTTTATAAACATGTGGCAATAATAAAGTTGTCCTCTGGCAAGTTCACGCAGCTTCAAGTTACGGAAGCTTTAGGCTTAGAAGGCAAATATTGCATTGCGGAATCTTATAAAAATGGGCATTTTGTTTCTTATATTAATGCAGAGTTTGAGAAATGCGTATAACAAGCGCAGTCACAATCGGCCACTGCGCGGCCTGGATCTCAACCGCTATGAAGGTTTCGGTCTATGCTTCGAGCGTTTGTATGTCTGAGATAAGTTATGGCAGAACCTACAAAACCAACAATTAAGCGACTCTTCGCTCTTTCAGGAAATCTTTGCGTATTCCCGGGCTGTTCGCTTCCAATGGTTGAAAAGTCTGGTACGGTGACAGGAGAAATTTGCCACATCCACGCCCGCAACAAAGAGGGAGCAAGATTCAATGAAGCCCTTAGCGAAAAAGAAATCCACGCATTTGATAATTTAATATTGATGTGTGGCCGTCATCATAAAATTATTGATGACGAAGAAGAAATATATACGGCAGAAACTCTCCGGGAATTAAAGCAAATCCACGAAATTACAGCTGGCCGCCCAGAAAGCATTGAAGATTCCTTTTTTGCTCAAGTATTACTCAACGTTTATCAACGAGTATCAATCGGTAGTAATTCAGGAAATGTTGCGATAAACAGTCCTGGCGCTATTCAGGGCAACAGTGTCACCGTCAAAACTACCAAAAAGTCAGTTAAGGTTCATGCTCCGACCGGCTCGATAGGCTCTAATTTAGTTCTCAGCAAGTACATTTCACACTTAATTGAAAGGTACAATAAATTTGCTTCAAGTGATCTCACAAGGAAATCCAAGTTTAGTTTCGGGGCCATTTCAAAGAATGTGTCAGATAAGTTCGGCGCAAAGTGGCAGTTGCTTGAGGAAAGTCGTAGTTCCGAAGTGATTGCATACCTGCAACACCGCATAGATCGGACGCGGCAATGCAAAATAAATAAAGGTAAGGGTTATTCTTGCTATTCAAGTGTAGAGGAATATGAAGCAAAGTATGGTGCAGACGACATTTAACCAACCAGAGCATTGTGCTCAATGCTGCTCGTGCGCTGTTTGATATGTTAGGGCTTAGGAGAATCAGTAATGCGTCCTGCTATTTCAGATGTTATTTCAGTTGTTGCTTCCTCTTATATGCAGCCGATTGCTGCTCTATTGGAGAGTTTGCTGAAAAACCCTATATCAGGGAAGGGTCCTGCTGGTAGTAGCATGCATGAAAACGGTTACTCGGCAGCAACAGTGGTACTGTTAGTCGCATTGCTGGAATCTTACACCGCGCGCCTTCGCTTCAAGCGGCATTCGGAAGATATCGACGGAAATGTGAGTACGCCGGAGCTTTTAGGCAAATATTTTCCCAGCCTCCCAAACAAGGACGAACTGATAGAGGTTTTTCTTATTCGGAATGTACTCGCTCATAACCACATATGGCATATGGACGTCTTGAACTTTGATGTCGCTGGAGCTTCAACGATTTCCACTCCGAAGGATTTAGGTTTTCAACCAAACAAGCATTATGATCAGGTCGTCAATGTTGCAAGTAGATCTACACGTATTCTGGGCCTCAATATTATTCCTACTTCAGTAGACCGAACTGATGTACGTAAAGTGTTTGATGTAACCTGGCGTACGCTCAATTTTATGAACTCCCAAAACTTTGACCATACACCTCTCGCAGGCTCGACAGTTCGTTTTAGAGGAGAGTGGTGGGAGTTTGGGGATATCATCAGCGAAATCAAGAATGACAGTGATCATAATGCGTCCTAACTGTTTGGACCAATGCAATCTGGCACTTTTAAACTTTAGCTTCCGCTTAGCTTTTGTGAAGCCTGCAGCTCTGCTCTGGCTTCTGGCTGGGTGATATACCTTTCTATTGCCGCCATTAACACAGGCGCATCGGTACCGTAGGTAGACGTCATAATGACAAAATCAGCCCCGGTCCATTTACGGGATGACGCCATTTGCTTGTTCACTTTAGCCAGGTATGACGCCGGCTCTACCAAGATATGTTCCGCTGCAACCGACAGAAATACCGCCTGATTATTGTGGATTTCACCACGGGATAAATCGGTAATGGCCTCCCACGGGATACTGACTTTGCCTTTGGGGTAGCCAAAGGTAAAACCTGACGGGTCGAACTGAATATAGGTTTTCGCCAGGCGGCCGCTAAATAAACCGAGCAGTAACACCGCACCGGTAAGGGCAATTAGCAGGGCAATGCCGTAAAAAATCTTATTGTCGTCGGGTTGAAACAGCATAAGGGCGCTGCCAAATGCCAGCATGCCAATACCCAGCAGGGCGATGCGTTTTTTGGATGCGTGGATCGGTTCGCCGCCGCTAACGGTTACTCTTTGCAATGACTGGCGCTGCAGGCGCAACTTGCGAACAATAATGTGCGCTGCCACCGCAAAGCAGGCACCAAAAAACACCAGTGTGGTGATGCCGGTATTAAAATCCTTCTGCATAATCAGCAAACCACTTAAGGTAAAAAGCAGGCCAATCAGCGCAAACAGCCAGTCTTTGAAAGTGATTTTATCCAATGTGTATCCCGTAGCAGGTTTTGCAATGAAAATATGCCGGCATTATAGCGCTATGGAAGAGCTTAATTGCAACAACGCCGGGCAGGCCCGGCGTTGTTATTGCAGTTTTGCGCAGGGCGCAAATTACTGGCGGGTTAGCAAAGCAATCAGGCAATCCAACTGCCAAGGCCGCCGGATGAGGCTTTGCGGGTTGCCGGATTATCAACCCGGTTTATATGGGCCGTAGCCGGGTAATAATTTTACTAATGCGCGGCTGATCATCGACGGAAATACCGATAAATGATCCTCGTCAGCAATGATCTGGCTGTCGATTTGTAAACCGGGGTAATTGCGGCTTTTTAAGGTTTTTTCAAAGCGTTGCATATCAGCCAGTATATCGACCGATTTAGCATAGCGCGGGCCGTCTTTTATCTGTTCAAACTCAGCCGCGTATAGTTGTACCTGTATTGTTTTATTAAGCTTTTTCAGCTGTTGTTGCCGTGCGGTGTATTGTTGCTCAAGTTTAAACATGTATTTTTTATCAAACCACAGCGATGGGCTGCTTAAAATGTAAGTATCAAAGGTTTCTGGTTTGCTCAGCAGAATTTGTGTGCCCAGTAAGCCACCGTAGGAGTGGCCAACAAAGAGTTTGCGGTTTGGATCTACCTGATAGCGCTCCAGTACAAACGGAATAACCTGTTGCTGCAGATAGTCGGCATATAAGGCCGCGCCGCCATAGCCGGGGCGGGTAGCGGTAGGGGTGTAATCCAGATTGCGGCTGGCGGTAGGGGTATCACCTTTGGCGTAAGACAGCCCGACAATAACAAAGTCTTCAATATTCTGGCCACCAGCACCAAGGCGGTTACGGATGCTGCGGATCAGCGGGAATGCATAGTTAGCGTCTGACACAAAAAGCACCGGCAGCTTTTTTGCTGTTTTACCATAAGACGCCGGCAAATCTATCCAGACTTCATAGTGTCGCCCATTTGCGCTCGGTAGCTGATGTACTGCGGTATCGCTAAGCTCATACGCCGGAGCCTGCTGTTGCGCCAATGCCTGATCTGCGCTGGCTTTGGTATCGGCCAGCGTTATCGGGCTGAGTAATGTTAGCAGGGTCAGGCATAGGCTTGTGGAGAATGGTGTTTTGTACAGCGGTGCTGTTAATTTCATACGATTTTCCTTCTTTATTAATGGTTGCAGCGTTTTTCAGGCAATAAGAGCCCATACCCGGCTGGGGCGGGCAAAAATTGGTTTGTTTTTAGTTAAAAATTACAGTGGCAGGTAAGGTGCCGGGTCTTGCGGTTTACCGTGCAGCAGTAGTTCAAAGTGCAAATGCGGCCCTGTTACCCGGCCCGTGGCGCCAACTTTGCCGATGGGTTGGCCGGGTTCAACCGTTTGGCCTGCTACCACATAAAAACTGTCTAGGTGCGCGTATAAGGTTTGATAACCGTGGCCGTGGTCAATTAACACCACCTTGCCATACCGCTGATGCAAGCTGGTGTCATCGGTAATCAACACTCTGCCTTTTTGCACAGCCTGCACCGTAGTACCGGGCTGTGCCGCAAAATCCAGCCCCTGATGCGGGCGGTTATCACGAAACGGATGCTGCTCGGCATAAAACGAGCTAACCGGTACATTGCTGACAGGCAAATGCCATGTTGCGGGTGGGGCACTGAAGTTAAGCTGGGCAAAACCGGTGTTGAGCAGTAAGGCGCTGCAGCACAATATGATGGCAGTACGCCATTTTTGCCAAAGCGGCACTGCGGCGGCAGGTTGAAATAACTGCTGCAAACGTTGCTGGTAAAATTGTTTGTCTGCACTGGCTTGTACAAAACCGGGCATCAGTTGGGGCAGTTGTTTGGGCTGATTTAGCGTTAAGCTGGCCAGTAAGGTTTGGCCATATAGCGCTGCCAGCTGTGGTTGTGTTGCCAGTACGGCTTTATCTACGGCCAGTTCCATGCTGCGGATAAAGGCGGCTTCTATCCGTCGTAATACCGGGTTAAACCAGCACAAGGCTACCAGTATACGCATAATAAGCAGTTGCTGTGGATCGCGCCGTTGCAGGTGCATCAGTTCATGGCTGATCAGCAATTGCCGTTGTTGGGCGGACATTTGCCAGATATAAGCAGGCACCACCAGTGTCAGCTTAAACCACCCTGCAATAAAAGGTGAGATTGCCGCTTCGGTTTGGCGCAGGGTAAAACGCTGCGCTAACGGAGCAATTTGCTGTAATTGCGCCGCAGTAAACAGGCTGTCAGGTGCCAGCCTGGTGCTGTGCCGGATAAACCGCCGCAGCTGCTGCCATTGCCTGGCCAGCCGTGCCAGCTGTATCAGGCTTACGGTAACGACAAAAGCTAAGGCTATTTGCCAGTACAACCCCGTATCAGCGGGTGTGCTAAGCAGTGCCGGGTGCATAGGCTGCGCCGCTAATACCTGCACAGAGTGCACGGTATCCTGTAACAATACTGAGGGAATAGTCCAGTGCTGATACAGCACCGGTATCGGTAACAGGGGTAAAAAACTTAATGCCAGCAGCCACCAGTATAAGGTTGGCCACTGTTGCATAGCTCGGCTTTTTTTTAACAGCGGCTGGCTAACACCCCAAAGTGCGGCAGACCACAAAACAGATAACAGCAGCGATAGCATTAGGTATTGTGCCATATCAGGCCTCATCGCTTTTATTTGCCGCATCTGTAACCGGCGGCGAGGCTAAATCGGCCAGTAACTTTTCCAGATCAGCAATTTCATTAGCATTGACCAGTTTACTGCTGGCAAACATGGCCACCGGTAAAGGCTCGTTTAATTCAAACACCCGCTTGGCAAAGTCCTGAGCAAAAGCGGCCAGCGTCGGCATTTTATCAACCAGCGTGGTATAGCTGTTTTTATTACCAAGGGTTTCACAGGCAATAAACCCTTTATCGCCCATGCGTTCCAGCGTTTTGCGGGTGGAGGAATAGCCCCAGCTCAATATGGTTGCCAGTTCGTCGTGGATTTCCCGTGCCGTAAGCGGTTGCTTAGACCAGAGTAATTTAAGAATCTCCAGTTCAGGTGCGGTAGGTTGCTGCATAAGTACCAGAGTGTTATGGCTATCAATAACCATAGAGTGCGACAACTGTCACAGCAGGTCAAGTATTATTTGCGACAGTTGTCGCAGGCTGGTATTAAGGAGTATGTCATACCGGGCCAAAAGCGGATGTTTGGGCCCGGCGTTATGTTTAGCCTAATGTTAACCAGCTGCAATCAGCGCCCATCAGCGCATAGTCGGCATCGAGAACTGGTTACTTGTTGCCTGGCCGGTTGGCCAGCGGGCGGTGATGGTTTTCATTCGGGTATAAAAGCGTACGCCATCGGGGCCGTGCATATTTAGCGGGCCAAATACGCTGCGTTTCCAACCGCCAAAACTATGAAACGCCATAGGCACCGGAATGGGCACGTTTACGCCGATCATACCCACCTGCACCTGGGCAGCAAATTCCCGCGCGGCTTCGCCGCTGGCGGTAAATATCGCAGTGCCGTTGCCAAATTCGTGTTCGTTAATCAGTTTAAGGCCGTCAGCAAAAGACGGCACCCGCACTACGGCTAATACCGGGCCAAAGATTTCTTCGCGGTAAATGCGCATACCGGGCTTAACATGATCAAACAACGTTGGCCCAACAAAATAACCCTGCGGATGGTTGGCTACCTGCAGTTTACGGCCATCAGCGAGTAAGGTGGCGCCTTCGGCGACGCCGGTATCAATATAGCTGCGCACCTTCTCAGCATGTTGCTGGCTAATTAGCGGGCCCATATGTGGCTCTGGGCTAATACCTGTGCCGGGGCCGGTATGCAGGGTGGCAATCTCTTGCTGCAAGCGCGCGGTTAAGGCATCGGCTACTTCGTCTCCTACGCACAGTGCTACCGAGATCGCCATACAACGCTCACCGGCCGAACCATAAGCTGCACCCATTAGTGCGCTGGTTACCTGATCTAAATCGGCATCGGGCATGACCAGCATATGGTTTTTCGCCCCGCCCAGTGCCTGTACCCGTTTGCCATGAGCACTGCCGGTGGCATAGACGTATTCGGCAATTGGGGTAGAACCGACAAAGCTCACCGCCTGTACCCGTGAGTCGGTTAACAGCACATCGACTGCTTCTTTATCACCGTTCACCACATTAAACACCCCAGCCGGTAAGCCGGCTTGCAGCAGCAGTTCTGCTAAGCGCAGCGGCACAGAAGGATCTTTTTCTGATGGTTTTAAGATAAAGGTATTGCCGCAGGCCAGCGCAATAGGGAACATCCATAATGGCACCATGGCTGGGAAGTTAAATGGTGTGATACCCGCACAAACGCCTAAGGGCTGCATCAGGCTGAAACTGTCGACACCGCGGCCGACATTCATTGAGTGCTCGCCTTTTAGCAGGTGCGGAATACCACAGGCAAATTCAACGACTTCCAGACCTCGGGTCAGTTCGCCCTGGGCATCAGAGAATACCTTACCGTGCTCCTGGCTGATCAGTGTGGCCAGCTCGTCACGGTGTTGTTCCAGCAAGGTTTTAAAGTTAAACATCACCCGGGCGCGGTTAAGCGGGGTTACCTGGCTCCAGCTTTGAAAGGCAGTTTCTGCTATCGCTATGGCGCTACGGGTTTCGTCGGCGCTGGCCAGGCTAACCTGGGCCTGCGCTTCACCGGTGGCTGGGTTATATATCGGCTGGCTGCGGCCACTGTGGCTGGCCTGGTGCTGACCGTTTATAAAATTACTTAGGGTTTTCATCGGTAAATCCTTGCTATTAATACGGTTGTTGTTGCTGTTTGCGCTGATAATCATCAAGGGCTTGCTGCACTTTGGCCTCGCCTGATACCTGCGGTATTGCTACATCCCACCAGGTGCCGTTATCAGTGCTTTGCTGTGGGTCGGTTTTTATTTCAATCAGGTAACTGCGCTGTGCGGCACGGGCACGTTGCAGCGCCTGTTCCAGCGCGGCAATGTCGGCCACCCGTTCGCTTAGTGCACCCAGCGCTTTGGCATGGGCAGCAAAGTCGATATCTGGTGCATCGTCGGCGCAGTCATCCCACAGGTTATTAAAGGCGACATTACCGGTGCCATGTTGCAGCCGGTTAATACAGCCAAAACCGCGGTTATCCAGCAGTACCACGATAATTTTTTGTTTTAACATCACCGAGGTGGCCAGTTCAGAATTCAGCATCAGGTAAGAGCCATCACCCACTACTACTATTACCTCGCGCTCTGGCTGTGCCAGTTTTACCCCCAGGCCAGCGGCAATTTCGTAGCCCATGCAGGAAAAACCATACTCAAGGTGGTAGCTACCGGGCCCTTCGGCGCGCCACAGCTTATGTAGCTCGCCCGGCAAACCACCGGCCGCACAAACAATCACATCGCTTTTTGCCGACTGGCGTTTAACCGCCCCCAGCACCTGAGCATCGCTGGGCAGCACACCGTTGGCGGGTGCTCTGGTGAGTTCGTCATAAGCTTGTTGCCATTGCTGGTTTAGCTGCTGCGCATGTGCCAGCCAGCCGTTTTCGCTTTGCCATAGCGGCAGTGCTTTATGTAGCTGTGTGAGCAGCAAGGCGGCATCGCCCACCAGCGGTACCGCATGGTGTTTGGCGGCATCAAAGGCAGCAATATTCAGCTGCAGCAGAGGT
Organism: Gammaproteobacteria bacterium HGW-Gammaproteobacteria-15; assembly: GCA_002840125.1. GTDB lineage: Bacteria > Pseudomonadota > Gammaproteobacteria > Enterobacterales > Alteromonadaceae > Alishewanella. Next base: position 913,458 of record PGZF01000001.1, on the reverse strand, counting down.
TTACCGGCAAAGCCGGTGCGGGACTGAGTGGTAAAATCCTGCAGGCGACTGCCAACGGCCAGAATAACATCGGCCTCAGCTGCCAGCTGGTTGGCAGCCGCGGAGCCGGTAACGCCAATACCGCCTACTGCACAAGGGTGCTGCCAGCTTAAAACGCCTTTGCCAGCCTGGGTTTCGGCGACCGGGATCTGATGCTGCTCAGCAAACTCGGCCAATGTCCGGCATGCCCCGCTGTAGTGCACGCCGCCACCGGCAATAATCAGTGGTTTTCGGGCCTTTAGTAACTGTATCAGCGCATCGGCCAGTTCATGTTCGTCGACGCCGGGGCGGCGGATGCGGTGTACGCGTTTTGTAAACAGCGAGGTTGGATAGTCGAAGGCTTCAGCCTGCACATCTTGCGGCAAGGCCAGCGTGACCGGGCCGCAATTTACCGGATCAAGCAGGGTTTGTATCGCTACCGGCAAGGAGTGAATAAGCTGCTCTGGCCGGTTGATACGATCGAAATAACGGCTGACCGGAATAAAGCAGTCGGTAGCGGCAACCATAGGGTTACTAAAGTTTTCAATTTGCTGCAATACCGGATCGGGTTTGCGGTTAGCAAAGTGATCACCGGGTAAAAACAGCACCGGTAAGCGGTTGGCATGGGCCAGGGCGGCGGCGGTGACCATATTGGTAGCGCCGGGGCCAACCGATGAGGTACAGGCCATTAACTGTTGCCGGTTATTAGCTTTGGCAAAGGCGATGGCGGCATGCGCCATACCCTGTTCGTTGTGGGCGCGTAGCGTAGGTAACTGCTCACGTACCTGATACAGCGCCTCACCCAGGCCAGCGACATTACCGTGGCCGAAAATGGCAAATACCCCGGCAAATAATGGCTTAGGCTCAGCAGTGTCTGCCGTAGCAATATATTGTGCCGCCAGAAACTTTACCAGCGCCTGGGCGGCGGTTAAACGGATTTTGTTTGTCATTATTTTTTCCTCACGAGCTAGTCCTTACGAGCTTAGTCGTTACATGCTTAATTGTTACTAGCTCAGCCCTTACGCGCCAGCCAGGCCTGGGTTAGTGCCCGGTAATTTTGACGAATTTGCTGTTGCAAGCCTGCATCGTCCAGCTTGCCGGCCAGCCAGTCCTGACTGGCTTTGGCAAAAATGGTGCGGCCAATGGCAAAGCCGCGGCAAATCGGAAAAGCAGCGCTGTTGCGAAAGGCCTGCATCAGCTCGCTGGCAGGGGCGTCCAGCCCCAGCAGTATCACGCCACGGCAATGCGGTGCCTCTTTGGCGATTAACTCTGATACCAACTGCCAGCCCGCCGGGCTTTGTGGTGGTAGTTTCCACCAATCAGGCTTTATGCCTTGCTGATAAATCAGCTGCATGGCTTCGGCTACCGTGCTATCGCTGCAGGCAGAACCAGCCGGCGGGATCACTTCAAGCAGCAGTTCATGACCCGACAGACAGCAGGCCCGGTATAACTCATCTAACTGGCGGCATTGTTGCTGCCACAGGGCCGCTTCATCCTGCGGGTGCATAAATACCAGGCATTTCACCACATGAGCGCGCGGCCAACTGACCAGCCGTGAGCCGATAGAGCGGCCACCTTCGAGCTCCAGCGGGCGTGATGCCGGTACTTCAACCGGGCGGCCAATCCACCAGCCGGTGCCGGTAACATCGTTCAATGCATCCTGGCCAAAGGTATCGTCAATCAGTACTCCGGCCTGCACCGGCAGTTGCTGCTCTGCCACTTCCTGCTGATAAGCTGCCAGAATAAGTTGCTTTAATTTAGGCAGGCGCGACAGCGGCGCCGCGGCAGCTTCGGCCATGTCGACAAATTGCTTGCGGTGATCAAAGGCCAGAATACAAAGCTCCGGCCAGCTGACCGGGTAACGGGTGGTTACCCGGTGCAGGTAATTCAGCTGTGGATCCAGATCCGGCCGGCTAATGTTGTGCTGCTGCGCCAGATAATAATCCAGCTCTTCCGGCGTCGGTACCGCCGGCGCACAGCCATGACGCGATACCACCAAGGCACCGCAGGCATTGGCGTAGGCACAGCAAGTTTCGTAGCTTTCATTGCGCAGCCAGCCGCGCAGAAAACCGGCCATAAAGGCATCACCGGCACCTAATACATTGAGTACCTCTACCTGCACGCCCTGGGCAAAAAAAGCATCGTCCAGCGAATCGGGTATCTGGCCGTCAAAAATGCTGCAGCCCTGAGCGCCACGTTTTAGCACGATCACCGCATCAGTGAGCTGGCGCAGCGTTTTTAAGCAGGCGATGGTGTCGGTACTGCCACCGGCGATATGTACTTCTTCTTCAGTGCCGACAATTAAATCGCACAGCGGTACTATAGATTGCAGATGGGTGGTGACATTGTCATTGGACACAAAGCGGTTATCGCCTTCGCCGGGCCGCGCCAGGCCCCACAGTACCGGGCGGTAATCGATATCCAGAATGACTTTGGTTTGGTTACGGCGGGCATAGCTGATGGCCTGGCGCGCTACGTTATCAACATGGGCAGTAGAAAAGTGGGTGCCGGTGATCAGCAGCGCTTTACTGGAGGCGATATAGGCCTCGTCAAAATCGCTGACATCAATAGCCATATCGGCGCAGTCGGCACGGTAAAACAGCAGCGGAAACTGCTGCTTGGTTTTGATCGATAAAATCGCCAGCGCGGTTAGCCGCTCTGGATCGGTAACCACATGGCTGGTATCACAACCGGCACGGGCCAGTTCTTCGCGGATAAACTGGCCGAATTGCTCATCGCCCACCCGGGTGAGCATTGAGGCTTTAAGCCCTAAGCGGGCCGCGCCAAAGGCGATATTGCAGGACGACCCGCCGAGCGATTTAGCAAAAGAGGCAATATCCTGCAGCCGGTCGCCAATTTGCTGGCCGTACAAATCAACTGAGGCCCGGCCTAAACAGATGACATCCAGAGTTTTATTCACAAGCGTTCTCCCAAAAACCTATTGTTCTCCCCAAAAAAATCTATGCTGGTGAGGAAATAATCAATCTAGAGTAGAATGAATTTTCTATTTATACAATACTTGGAATATTTGTTTTATTAAGTTAGACTCAGTTCATCAGCAAATCGCCGTCACAGAGGTAACAGGGTGGAAGCACCGGTGTGTAACAGCCAGCAGGAACTGGAACAACTAATTGAGCAACGTTTTCAGCTGCTGAGTAACCGGCTGCAGTTGGTTGCGCGTTATTTGCTGGCGCACCCCGACACTGTTGCCTTTGGCACTACAGCAACCATTGCGCAAGGTGCTGGTGTACACGCCTCGGCGTTGGTGCGTTTTGCTAATGCTTTTGGTTTTTCTGGTTTTACTGAAATGCAAAAGCTGTTTAAAAACCGTTTGCTGCAAACCAGCCCGGATTACCAAAGCCGCATAATGGCTGTGCAGCAGGATCAGTCTGTACCGGTGACACAAGCCGGGCTGCGTTATCTGCAGCAAATTGCCGCGGCCAATGAAGCGGCTATGGTGCAGTTGTGTGATGAGCTGGACGCAGGCTTATTGCAACAAGCCTGCGAGCTGCTGGCCAAAGCCAGGCTTATTCATATACAGGGCGCCAGACGCTCTTATCCGGTAGCCAGTTACGCAAGTTATTTGCTAAGCAATACCGGTTTGCCGGTGCATTTGCTCGATGGCGTAGGTTATATGCAAACCGGCCCGCTGAATTTACTCGGTGCCGATGACGTGCTGCTGGCCATCAGTTTTGCGCCTTACGCGGCAGAAACCCAGCAGGTAATCAGCCGGGCGGCAGCAGCGGGTTGCCGCATTATTGTGATTACCGATCACCGCTTAAGCCCTTTAACCGCGCAGGCTGACGTTGCCCTGCTGGTACGCGAAGCCGAAGTGCATTCGTTTCGGTCATTAAATGCCAGCATGAGCCTGATCCAGGCCCTGGTACTGGCGCTTATTCACGATGCTGAAGCTCTGGCTGCAGCAGCAAAACCTGCAGGTTAAGGAGCTCACTATGTCCTATTTACACCGTAAACCTATGGCGGCTGATGCCAGCGGTGTGATTCAGCATATTACACCGCAAAATGCCCATTGGGATTACGTGGGTTTTGATGTAGTGCTGCTTAAACCGGGCCAGAGTGCAAAGTTTATCAGCGGGCACAGCACCGAGCTGTGCGCTGTGCTGTTATCCGGCCGGGCCGATTTAGCCACGCTGGAACAGCGTTTTACCAGCGTTGGGGCACGTAACAGCGTATTTGACGCTGTGCCACCTTATGCATTGTATTTACCGCCAGGCGAAACACTTACGGTAACTGCGATCACAGAGTTGGAACTGGCACTGTGCCGGGCACCGGCGCAGGGTGGTTTGCCGGTACGCCTTATTACACCGGATGACTGTGTGCAGGAAACCCGTGGCCAGGGCACCAATACCCGCCAGGTATGTAATATTTTATTTGGCAATTTACCGGCTGAGCGTTTGCTGATTACTGAAGTGATTACGCCGCCGGGACACTGGTCGAGCTACCCGCCACATAAGCATGATACCGATGCTATTCCGCAGGAAAGTGCGTTGGAAGAAACCTACTACCATAAGCTTAACCCCAGCCAGGGCTTTGCCTTTCAGCGGGTTTATACCGATGATCGGCGTATAGATGAAACCATTTGTGTTGAGCATAACAGCGTGGTGCTGGTGCCGGAAGGCTATCATCCGGTTGGCGCACCGCACGGTTACGAGCTGTATTATCTGAATGTGATGGCCGGCCCAAGCCGGCAGTGGGTGTTTAAAAATGATCCGCAACATGAATGGATCATAAAAAAATGACGACACTACGGCCAGCTTTAGTACAGGTTGTTTTACCGGCCGGGCTGGCTGGTCGACTCCCGTACAATCAGTTCGCAGTCAAATATATCTGCGCCGCTGTCATTGCCCGCTGCCGTTTCGCCTTTAAGTTTTTTAATCAGTTTAAACGCCGCCCGGTAACCAATGGCATTGATGGGCTGGCGCATCGACGTCAGGTTTGGCCACACTTTGGTGGTAAGCGAAATATCGTCTATACCACACACCGACAGTTCTGCCGGTATTTTGATACCGCGCCGGTGCGCTTCGTACAACACACCAACCGCCATTTCATCGTTGGCCGCCAAAATGGCAGTAGGGCGGGGCGTGCGGCTAAGCAGGGTAGCTGCGGCATCTACACCAGACTGATGCGTGTAGTAGCCTTGTACAATCAACTGTTCATTCAGCGTGATACCGGCATCGGCGATGGCATTACGAAAGCCCCTTTCGCAGCGATGGCTGGATTCCTGATCCGGATGGCCCAGCACAAAAGCAATGTCTTTGTGGTGCAGGCGCAGCAGATATTGCGTCATCTCGTAAGCCGCTTTTACGCCGTTAAAACTGACGCAGTCGCCACTGTCCTGATCTTTAGGCCCAATGCGGATATAGCGCACTCTTTTGCGCTGCAGCATATCCAGCAGCTCTTGTTTGTCGCTAAGCGGCGGCACCAGGATCAGGCCATCGGCCAGGGTATTATCAATAAATTCTTCAATTTCATGCACCAATGTTGGCGAGCGGTAGCTGCAATCGTACAAAAACAGCCCCATATGCTCTTCGCTACAGCATTGCAAAATACCTTTTTGCAGTTTTTGCAAATAGCCAGGGCTGGGGTTATCGGCCAGCAGGGCAATAAACAGCGAACGGTTTTTGGCCAGTGCCATACCCAGCGGATTACGCTTAAACCCCAGTTGGTGAATAACTGCCATCACCTTAGTGCGGGTTTCTGCCGACACATTAATTTCATTGTTGATCACGCGCGAGACGGTTTTTTTCGATACACCGGCATGACGCGCCACATCGTTAATGGTAACTGATGACATGTTTTGGCAACACCTCTGTTCTGGAGTAAGCAAATGAATACTACTTAGCCTTAAGCCGTAATAAGTTGCCGGTATAACTGCACCACCCTGTCTCTGGTGGTTAAATTGGCACAGGCTACTGCGCTGGATATTCTGGCGGGTAAAACCCGCTGGCACAGTGACTTATTGCGGTCAGCTTGATAAAGGTTCTAGCTATAATGCAAATTGACACCGGTGTCAATTTGCATTATAAAATTTATTATTGCCAATAGCCCGGCTGGTCTGTTGCTATTGGGTTTATTTATGTCTGGCAGGAGTATTTTTGGTGACTGAAGTTGACCCTATTAAACAGGCCAGCCCACAGCTGCTGCACAGTGCCTATACAGCTTTGGCCTATGCCGGAACGCTGGCTGGTTACAGTTATGTGCATCAGGCGCTGGCTAATCCGCTGTTTACCCGTTATCTACAGCATTTATTGCACTATGAACTGGCAGCGGCACCCATGCTGGCGGATACCGCAGCCGCGCTGCAGCAATTGGCCACAGTGCCGGACGAAAAAAGTTTACTGCAACTTACGCAAAACGGTTCACAGCAATTATTGCCTGGTATCCTGGCCACTGCAGAGCAGCGGCTGGCAGCCGGGCAGGGCATAGATGCACTGTGTTTTACCGTGGCAGCCTGGTTACGTTTTAGTATGGGGTTTGATGCTAAAGGCGATACGCTGCAGGTGGTTGACCCGCTGGCTGAGCGCTTAATGCAAATACGGCTGCAGTATTGGGATCATATCGACGAGCTGGTTGCGCAGTATCTGTTGGTTGCACCGCTGTTTTCAGCCACCTTGCGTAGCAGCGAAGTATTTTGTGAGCGGCTAACCTACTGGCTAAGTTATATTCTGGCCAATGGCGTGGTAACGGCGTTACAAACCTTAGTGTTGGAAGTGCAGGATTATTCAGCCGCGCCGCGTCTGGCCGGAGGACAAGTATGATTAAGGTTACGGTGTGGAATGAGTGCCGCCATGAAAAAGAAGACGCCGACGTGCAGGAAGTGTACCCCGAGACGATTGGCGGCTGTATTGTCGATAATTTAGCGCCTTACGGTTTTGATTTAACCCTGGCTACCTTAGACGACCCGGAACAGGGCTGGCCGGCCGAGCGCATAGAACAAACTGAAGTGGCGATTTGGTGGGGGCATCGTTATCACGATGAACTGAGCGATGCACTGATTGATCAATTACAGGCGCGGGTGCTGGCCGGTATGGGCTTGATAGTGCTGCACAGCGGCCATCATGCCAAGTTATTTAAGCGCCTGATGGGCACCAGCTGTAATTTAAGCTGGCGCGAGGCAGAAGGTGGCGAGCGTGAGCGCGTTTGGTGCCTGAAACCTTCGCATCCTATTGCCTATAATATTCCGCCGCAAATTGAGCTGCCACAATCAGAAATGTACGGTGAGCCGTTTGATATCCCTGAGCCGGACGAGCTGATTTTTAACTCCTGGTACCAGGGCGGTGAAGTACTGCGCAGTGGCTGTACCTTTCAGCGCGGGCGCGGGCGGATTTTTTTCTTCTCACCGGGGCATGAAACCTTCCCGATTTACCGCAACCCGCATATTATCCAAATTTTGGCTAATGCTATTCAGTGGGCGCATCAGCCGCATCAAAGCGGCTGGATGCTGGGTAACTGGGGCCGCCCGGTGCCACTGGAAGAAGGCGCACCGAAGCAAACTTACTTTAAAAAACCGCGTAAGTTGATGCTGGCAGAAAAGGCTGCGAAGAAGACTGAAAAGTAACACTGCTACAGATTAAAGGCGTTTTGTTTTAACTTTCGTTTAACCCGGCTTATATCAAGCCGGGTTGCATCTCTCCGCAGTTACCATATTCTGTTCTCATGCAGCGAGAATTGCTGAATGCTGACTAAGATGATTTTGGAAAAGTTGTGCATAATCTGCTGGTACGGCAGCTTTTACACTTTCCCTTTTTGCAAGTAATGCTTTCCATGTAGAAACACGAGGTAGCCCTTCAAAAATCGACTCAGATACTGAGACATCGATGATTGAGAAGTAACGGAAAATCGGAGCGTATACCGCATCTACCATACTGAAGGTAGCACCCGAGAAATAAGGCCCCGACTCCAACTCAGCTTCAATACGTTCAAGCTGGTTACGGAATAACGTGCGTTTGCTGTCAGCCACAGCTTGATCTGTGGCATTTAAAAATTGCCATGCATTACCCAGTGTCGCTGAAGCAAATTCGATCCATCCGCGCTGTTTAGCACGCATTAACGCATCGTCTGCGTACATTGAAGTACCGTCTTGTGTTTCATTGAGGTACTCGCAGATCACCATACTTTCGAAAATAATAGCATCTTCACCATTTGCTTGATGCACTTTCAGTACTGGCACCTTGCCGGTAGGTGATATTGCCAGAAACCAATCAGGCTTCGCTGATAGGTCTACATTGATGCGTTCAAATGACACATTTTTTTCGAGCAACACTATTGCTGCACGCTGTACAAAGGGACACAGCGGATGGCTAATAAGTGTTAGGTCATGGTTAGACATTTCAACCTCCAGATCAAATAAAAGCCCGCTGTCATAGCAAGGTGGCGAGCTTGTAGAACAATATCGTTTATTTAGATGGCTTAGATTGAAACGCCGCCGTCAATGATGATTTCTGAACCTACGGTCCAGGCAGACTCATCAGATGCGAAATAAAGTACGGCTTGGGCGACTTCCTGAGGCTTACCAAAACGACCTGCCGGTATGGTTGCAATGATATCTTTCATCACTTGATCATGGTATTCCGTCGGGATCCCCGCCTTATCGTAAAGCGGTGTGTCAACTGGGCCAGGGCTCACTGCGTTAATACGAATTCCACGAGAAAGTAATTCGTTAGAAAGTGTTTTTGACATGTTTAATAGTGCCGCTTTGGTTGAACCATAAACGGAAGAGTTCATAGGGCCGGTGTGAGCATTTACTGAGGTATTAAAAACCACTGATGCGGAACTTGCGAACACTGGCAGCAGTGCCTGCATGAGGAAGTAAGGACCTTTAACGTTGATATCATAAATGCGGTCGAACGCCTCTTCTGTCCATACCTCGATTGGCAGATACATTGATATACCCGCATTCAGGAAAGCGATATCCAATTCTCCAAAGTGCTCTTTAACCGTTTGAGCCAGAGCTTTCTGTGCATCCACATCAGCGGAATCAGCGCTTACCACTAACACATCATCACCCAGTGTTACTTTCGCCTTTGCAATAGAGTCAGGGTTAACACCAGTAACAATTACGCGTGCACCTTCTGCAACAAACCGCTTCGCGGTTTCAAGACCAATACCACTTGTACCACCAGTGATCAGTGCGCGTTTACCTTGTAGTCTAGACATTTCAAATCTCCAAATAGTGTTATCAAGAACCGGCGAATGACCGATTTGATAGCTACTATATTCTCATGCTCATATGGTGATAAGATTGTATTTTTGAATATGATTCATGCTTTATAAGCATTAATAGGTTTTAGAATGGACAGATTACTTTTGATGACATGCTTTGTCCGTACAGCTGAAACAGGCAGCTTTTCCGCAGCCGGTAGGGACTTAGGCTTAGGGCAGCCGAACGTGAGTCGTCACGTTGCAACCCTTGAAGAGTATTTGCAGACCAGATTGCTACATCGATCAACCCGAAAGCTTTCTCTGACGCCTGAGGGAGAACGTTATTATTTGGAAGCAAGGCGTATTCTGGAAGCTGTCGAAGAGTCAGAATCGTCCTTCAGAGAAAATGTTACCCCCACAGGGCTACTACGCGTTGCTTGTCCCACAGCACTGGCACACACTTTTTTAGTCCCGCATATCCCGGATTTTTTAGAACGCTATCCTGAGCTAACACTCGAGCTACAGATTAATGATCGTTATATTAATCTTATTGATGAAGGGGCGGAACTGGCAATCCGCATTGGGCACTTAGAGGACAGTGCTATGCGTGCCCGGAGACTTGGCATGTATGAGCGAGTCTGTGTTGCCAGTAACAAGTACTTAGCTAAACACGGTTCTCCAACTACCCCAGAAGATTTAAAAAATCACGATTGTTTAATCTATACCTTACTAACAACAGGAGCTACCTGGAAGTTTCAGGATATCAATGTTCCTATTTCTGGTCGGCTTAGGGTCAATTCACCAGAAGCAGTCCAGAAATTTGTCAATGCAGGAGTTGGTATCGCACAGGGCCCTGAGTGGCTGTTTAAGGAAGGATTGGAAAATGGCAACTTACAATTATTATTAAGTGATTACACTGCTCCGCCCGTGCCAATCCAAGCTGTTTATGTTGCGAATCGACTTCTTCCAAAGCGGGCGATTGTGTTCATGGATTTTGTTGCTGAAATTTTTGAAAAAAATCCGACATTCAAAGTTCATAACTCTTTTGCAGCTTTATAATATTAAAACCTGTTTACGCTGAGATGTGTAAACAGGTTCTGAGGCAAATATGACGGTTACAGCGTTACCGGCACACCATCCTGGCTGGCGGAGAGTTTTATTGCATCCCATAATTGCGCCATGCGCAGTCCTTGCTGCACGTCAGACGGGTTGTCAATTTCGCCGGTACGCACCTGTATAAACACGTTCATCAGGTTATTGGCGGCTTCCTGCTCTTTACGCACCACGTTACCCTGCGCATCTTCTATTTCCATCCAGCGGCCCCAGGCGCAAATGCGCACTATGGCTTGTGGGAAGAAGCACTCGATACGGGATACACAGCGGATGCTGCGGCCGCAGGCATGCAGGTTAAACAGGGTGCCGTCATTTAATTCGCCTGAAACACTGGTCACTACATCCACCGGAAAGCCGTGGTTATGCATAATGGCGCTGATGCGGGAGAAGGGTTTGCTGGTGATTTTAGATACCGTGTTCATCATATGGGCGCCGGTATCAAACATAAAACCGCCGCCGGAAATCTCTGGAATTTGCTTCCAGTGGCCTTGGTATTTGTCGGCCCAGTCTTCCCAAATGGCGGCATTAATGCTGACTAAAGCGCCGTACTTTTGGCTGGCAATGGCGTCTTTAAGCTCTTGCACCAGCGGTGATAAACCGCCCTGATAAGCCACCACCAGCGTTTTACCGGATTTTTGCTGCGCAGCCGCTAAAGCTTCAGCTTCAGCCACACTGGTGACCATAGGTTTTTCCAGCAGCACATCCAGTCCTAATTCAAGTGCCAGTAAGGCTTGTTCGGCATGATTGGCATGAGGAGTACAGATATAGACAGCATCTAGTTGCTGGTGCTGCTCTTTCAGTAAAGTTTGCCAGCTCTCAAAACAGAGTGGCGCAGTTTTTCCTGCTTCAGCTGCGATGTGGCAGACGTTGTCCATGGCTTTGCCGTTAGGGTCCATCACGGCAAGCAACTGAATATCAGAACGCACTATCCAGGTTTGAATATATTGAGTGGCTTTGATGCCACAGCCGATAATTGCCAGTTTTAATTCCACTTCGCTCTCCCCGATGCTGCAAGGATAGTTGCCATTGCACGGCAGCATCGTTTTGTCGTGCATTGCTGATCAAATTCTGTGCTTTATGCATTAGCCTGCAACACCTGTGGTTAGGCAATTTGCCTTAGGTTGGTGCGCTTTTGCTATGCCGAACTGCACCATTAAATTGCATATTGACACCGGTGTCAATAAGCGTATTATCAAAACAGACAGGGTAATTAGTATAAAAAATAGTCGTGTTAGTGTAGCTCCTCAGGGGTACAAATAACCGGCAAACAGAAATGCACTAAAGTGCAACAAAATTAAAGAGCTAGACTATGAGCTGGACGACTAAATCTCTGGTACTGCTGCCTTTGGGCGCAGTGCTCGTCGTAGCTGTTGGCTGGTGGTGGGGGGAGTCTCCATCAGCTCAACGGCAGGATCTGCCCACGCTGGTAATTGCTGAACACCGTACTGCACGGATACAGGTATTACAGCAGCTAAAACCGGCACTTGAGGCCGAATTGGGTGTGTACCTGAAAATAGTGGAATATCCGGCACCGCCACAGGATTATTTCACCAAGCTGGTGACTGAATTGCGGGCTGGTAATGCGCCCGATGTATTTACTATTCCCCGTGATTTACAAATGGACGATCTGGCTGCTGCCGGATATCTGGCCAACCTTACAGACGCTGTTGAACAGTGGCCTGGGTATCAGCATTTGCCTGAGCTGGTTAAGCAGCTAACCCGTGCCAGTTTTGATGAGCAGGTCTATGTCGTGCCTTCTATCATGGCGGTAGAACAACTGTACTACCGGCATGATTTACTGACTGCAGCAGGTATCAGTACCGCACAGCCGCAAAGCTGGCAAGATTTACTGTCACGCAGCCGGCAAATTAAACAGCAACTGGGCCAGTACCCGCTATTGATTCCGGCCGGGCTAACCTGGGGTATGGGGAGCTATACCGAGGGCTTTCGCTATTTACTGGCCAGCTTCAGCGATTATCAATTGTTGAATGTGGATAACCAGTATGTGTTGGCAGGTGAGGCGGTGCGTGCTTCCTTTGGCTTTTACCAAACCCTGGTACAACAGCAATTGATGCCGGTAAAACCTTTGCTTAACCCTGAACCCTGGGTTATTCCCAAATATGAAATGTTTCCCAAAGGCCAGTTGCTGATTACCACCTGCGGTAGCTGGTGCAAAGTATTCGACTGGGGGCCGGACAGCCGTAACCCGATCCCGAATGTAGACCAGGCGGTACAAACCTGGAAATTTCCCAGTGCCGATGGTGGCGAGCCTTTTGCGTTGGCCTCGGTAGTGTATTCCTGGGGCGTTAATGCTAAATCACGCCAGCAGCAACTGGCACAGCAACTGGTGCTGGCGCTGGGCGAGGTTGATGTGGCGCTGGTCTATGCCGAAAAGTTGGGCAATGTGCCGGCCCGGCTTGACGCGGCGCAGCACCCGGGTTTTGCCGCGCTAGGCAGCCGGATGGAAGACCATGCGTTGCTACCGCAAGCGCGTGCCCTGCGCACTACTGTGGGTTCCAATGCCATGATGGCCGCCGTAGCGCAAGCCTCTGAAGCTGTCCTTACCGGCCGCTCAGACGCCGGCCAGGCGCAGCAGCAACTGATTGATTATGTGACCAATGTATTAGGTGATCAGCAGGTAAAGCCACAGCTGACGGTGGCAGCGCTGCCAAAAGGAGGTAAGCAGCATGATTAAACTGACTTACGAAAGCCGCCGTCAGCTTGGTTACCGTTTTATGATGGCTCCGGCTTTGTTGCTGATGGCGGCTTTTATTGTATTTCCGGCCTTTTATGCTTTTAGCTTAAGCCTGACTGACGTTGCTTTACTGGGCTTTGCTGCGCAGGAATCCTCTTTTGTTGGCCTGCGCAATTTCAGCCGTTTATTTGGTGATCCACTGTTTTGGAATTCGCTAAAAGTGACATTGATTTTTGTCATTGGCTCTGCCGTTATCGGCCAGTTTGTGCTGGGGTTTTTGTCTGCCCTGGCGCTGCAACGGCCGGTACGTTATAAGCCCATTTTTAATGCCATTATCTGCCTGCCCAATGCCGTGCCGGAAATGGTTGTGGGCTTTTTATGGATCTCAATGTTTGCCAGCGGTGAGTACGGTACATTAAATCGTTTTGTCGCCTGGTTTGGTGTCGATCCACAGCAATGGCTGTATACCTTCCCGCTACTGTCGATCATTATCGTAAATACCTGGCGCGGTATTGCCTTTGCCATGATTTTATTAACGTCGGGCTTAGCGGCAATTCCTAAAGATATTTATGAAGCGGCGAGGGTAGATGGTGCTACTGATACACAGGTGTTCTGGCGTATTACGGTGCCTATGATGATGCCTACAATCTTCCTCTATATGTTTATTTCTACGGTAACCACCTTTGCTATTTTCGGCTTGGTGTACACGCTAAGCCGCGGCGGACCTGCTAACAGCACCGAAATACTGGGTATTTATATTTACAATCAGTCGTTTACTGCATTTCAACTGGGCTATGGTGCCGCTGTGGCTGTGGTGAGTTTAGTGGTGTCGATGATCCTAGGCATTATTTATGTTAAAGCCCTGAAGGTGGAGGTTTAGATGGTTGCTGTTGTCCGGTCTTCCTCTGAAGACGTTACTGTAACGCATCATGCATCACAGCGGCGGGCGTATCTGACGCTGGTGCTGATTTCGCTGTTTTGTATGATGCCGTTTTTCTGGGTAGTGCTGGCGGCCTTTGATCCCAAAGCCAGCCAGTTTTTACAAATTCCGCAGGGCGTTACGCTGGATCATTTCAAAAATATTTTTGCTAACGAAAGTGGCATGCGCTGGGTGCTTAATTCTGTGGTGATTGTTGGCAGTGCTACCATTTTAACCCTGATTTTTGCCGGCTTTGGTGGCTATGCGTTGTCGCGTACCCAGGCCTGGTGGAAGCGCCCGCTGTTGTACGGCATTATTCTGGTGCGGATAGTGCCACCACCGGCACTGATAGTGCCGGTGTACAAAGTGATGCTGTTTTTAAATGACTGGATAAATGGCCTGATTAACCAGTTTACTGCCGATGTAGAGCAACAGCAGATGCTAAGCCGGATGTTCTCTTTTATTGACGGTTATCTGGGCTTAATTCTGATCCACTGCGCCATGCAATTGCCGCTGGCTATCTGGATTATGAAAACCTTCTTTGATGCGATCCCAAAAGACTATGAAGAGGCCGCCGCGCTTGATGGCGCCAGCCAGTGGCAAACCGTGCGCCATGTGCTAATACCACTGGCGTTACCGGGTTTTGCCGCTGCCGGCTTATTTGCCTTTATTAACGCCTGGGGCGATTTTTTAATGCCACTGATGTTTACCTCGTCACCAGAGCTGCAAACCTTGCCACTGGGCATGTTCCGCGCTTTCTTGCGGGTAGACGCTATTGATTACGGCTTTTTAACCGCGCTGGCTGTTATTTATACTTTGCCGGCTGTTATTGCATTTGCTTTTGCCAGAAAGTTCCTGACTCAGACTTTCTCTGGCGGCGTGAAAGGTTAACAGGATTTTGTTATGTCTCATATTGAACTGATTGATATAAAAAAGAATTACCTTGGCACCGAAGTAGTCAAAGGTATTAGTGTCACTATTGATCAAGGCGAGTTTGCCGTTATTGTCGGGCCTTCTGGGTGCGGTAAATCGACCTTGCTACGCATGATAGCGGGGCTGGAAGATATCAGCAGCGGTGAGCTGCGCATTGGCGGCAAAGTGATGAACCATGTGTCGCCGGATCAGCGTGAAATTGCCATGGTGTTTCAGTCTTACGCACTGTATCCACACATGACAGTGGGGGAGAATATTGGTTTTGCCCTGGCATTAAAAAAAGTAGATAAAGCTGAAATTAAAAGGCGGGTAATGGAGGCGGCCCAAATGCTGGAGCTGGAGCATTTGCTGGAGCGCAAACCTGCAGCCCTGTCTGGCGGGCAGCGCCAGCGGGTGGCAATTGGCCGGGCTATTGTAAAACGGCCAAAAGTGATTTTGTTTGATGAGCCGTTATCTAATCTGGATGCAAAATTACGCGTACAAATGCGCACTGAGCTAATGCGGTTGCACCGCGAGTTTGGTTCTACAGTGGTATACGTGACCCATGATCAGGTAGAAGCCATGACCATGGCGCAAAAAATTATTGTACTGCACAATGGTTATGTATCTCAGTTGGGTAAGCCGATGCAGTTGTATCGTGAGCCGGAAAATACGTTTGTCGCGCAGTTTATCGGTGTGCCGAAAATGAACCTGTTGCGTGGCAAATTACAGGGTAGCAGTTTTTATCTGCAATCTGGGCAGGTGATAGATATTGGTAATGGCTTCACCAGTGGCAATGATTTGCAATTAGGCATCCGGCCAGAGCATTTAAAACTGCATGCTACCAGTGCCCAGGGCGGCTGGACAGTTGATGTAGTTGAACGCTTGGGTGTGGAAAGCTTTGTGCATCTGCATAATGCCACTATGGAGCAATTGGTTGTGCGGGTTGAAGGTGACTGTGAACTGGCTGCAGATACACAGGTAAACCTGCAATTTGATGCCGCCAGTTGTTATCTGTTTAATGACAAAGGCCAGCGGCTGCTGCGTAAACCGGCTATCGAACAAGCAGCGGGATAGCTCCCGCTGTATTGGCGCCTGCTATGGCAGGTTATCTGTCGTGATACAGCTCACAGGCTTCCAGCGTGTTTTCTACCAGGCTGGCCACTGTCATCGGGCCGACACCGCCCGGTACCGGGGTAATATAACGTGCGTGCTTTACCGCTGCGCCGTATTCCACATCGCCCACCAGTTTGCCGGAATCTAACCGGTTAATACCCACATCAATAACCAGGGCGCCCGGTTTTACCCAATCTCCGGGGATAAATTCCGGCCGGCCTACGGCGACTACCAGCAAATCGGCGCGGCGTACCTGCGCTTCCAGGTTTTTGGTAAATTTATGACATACCGTTGTAGTACAACCGGCCAGTAACAGCTCCAGCGCCATAGGCCGGCCAACGATATTGGAGGCACCCACGACAACTGCATCCATGCCTTTTACATTAACGCCGGTGCTTTGCAGTAATGTCATAATGCCTTTAGGCGTGCAAGAGCGCAGGGCCGGCATGCGCTGGGCTAAGCGGCCAATGTTGTACGGGTGAAAGCCGTCGACGTCTTTATGCGGGTTTATGCGCTCTAAAATGGCGGAAGAATCTAAGCCGGCTGGTAACGGCAGCTGTACCAGAATGCCGTCGACAGTGTTGTCGTTATTTAAGGTATCGATCAGCTCCAGCAGCTGTTGCTCAGTAGTGTCAGAGGGTAAGTCGTAAGATACAGAATGAAAGCCAACTTCTTCGCACGCCTTACGTTTGCTGCCCACATAAACCTGGGATGCCGGGTTTACCCCTACCAGCACTACGGCTAAGCCCGGTGCTCTTTTACCTGCTGCAACCCGGGCGCGAACCTGGGCAGCAACTTTATCTTTTGTTGCCTGGGCAACGGCTTTGCCATCAATAATTTGTGCTGTCATTTGCTTACGTCTCTGCCATGATTTTACTGTGGCATATTTTCGCACAGCTACCCGCAGAACTCCATCCTGCAATGCCCGCGGCACAATAGGTTCAAATAATAGGCAATCAGTTGATTTGTGCAAAAAAACGTTTGACGCTATAGCGCCTCAGCTGTAATATTCCGCCCCGTTGCAGCAGTGCAGCGAAGTCGGTGATTGGCGCAGCTTGGTAGCGCACTTGGTTTGGGTCCAAGGGGTCGCAGGTTCAAATCCTGCATCACCGACCATCTTCCTGATGGTAGCTTAAAATGCAATTTTAGCTGCCGTTAAGTAGCTTGGTAGGGTTTAGATTGTGCGCCCGTAGCTCAGCTGGATAGAGCAACGCCCTTCTAAGGCGTGGGTCATAGGTTCGAATCCTATCGGGCGCGCCATAACAAGCGCAAAACAGTTTCAGTGGTGGTTGTAGCTCAGTTGGTAGAGCCCCGGATTGTGATTCCGGTTGTCGTGGGTTCGAACCCCATCATCCACCCCATCTTTCCCTGAGTTTTTATAGTCGGTGATTGGCGCAGCTTGGTAGCGCACTTGGTTTGGGTCCAAGGGGTCGCAGGTTCAAATCCTGCATCACCGACCATTCTCCCAGTTCAATGGTAAAAACAGCGATATCAGCCACATTCTCCCTGATTTAAAGCAAATTATTTTTAACATCCGTTATTCTCTCTTTTATTAAAAAATAAAATCCAGTTCCCAAATCCTTAAATCTTATTGTATGCTGCTATTTAATATCAGATTAAGGATGATTATCTTGATAGTTGCAGAAACCCCACGTTTACGTATCCGGCATCTTACGGCGGCAGACACTGCTTTTACCTGTCAGTTATTAAATGAACCGTCTTTTATTGAAAATATTGCTGATCGCGGTGTGCGTTCAAAGCTGGATGCTTTGCATTACTTAGCTGAGGGGCCTATTAAAAGTTATCAGCAACATGGCTATGGTTTATTTCTGGTTGAAACCAGTGATACCAAAATACCCATTGGGTTTTGCGGCCTGCTGTTTCGTGATTATCTGCAGGAAACCGATATTGGTTTTGCGTTTGTACCTCAGTTCTGGGGCAAGGGCTATGCGTTTGAGGCGGCTTCTGCGGTGCTGCATTTTGGTTATCAGAAGGCTAAGCTCAAACGTATTGTTGGCCTTGTTAGTGCCGGTAATCTCCCGTCAATTAAAGTGTTAACCCGTTTAGGCCTGAGTTTTGAGAAAGTAGTACAGGTTCAACCGTCATTAAAAGATGTGCAGCTGTACTCCTGAACGCTAACGAAAATGTAATTTAATTACAGATTAAGTGGTTTTTTGTAGCTTAAATATTGTGAATGGTAGGCATTCATAATAGTTATAGTTTATTTATATCAATTATTTAAGTTTTACATGTTCCGATCTTTGTTTTTCTAAACTGTAGCCAAGGTGGTGCCCGGTTACAGTTTTTGCTACTATAGCCGCCGGAACAACCATTGGAGGAGTTATGATTAACCCATCCTGGCGGCGGGTCGTGCTTAAAGTTGGCAGTGCCCTGATAGCGCCGGAAAACCAGGGGTGTAGTGAACAGTTCCTGCGTCCCATCGCTGAATTTATCCGGCAGTGCCGGTTACAGGGTCTTGAAGTGATCCTGGTGTCATCAGGTAGTGTGGCTGCGGGCCGCCATCATTTCAATTTTCAACATCAACGGGTTCCTATCGCACTCAAACGGGCGATGGCAGCTGTCGGCCAGAGTCAGCTAATGAATTTCTGGAGCCGGTGTTTTGACTTTCCTTGCGCACAGGTATTACTTACTCACGGTGATTTAAGCGATCGCGTGCGTCATGTTAATATTCAGAATACGCTAAAGCGGTTACTTGACCATCAGATACTGCCTATCGTCAATGAAAACGATACGATAGCCACTGATGAATTAAAAGTAGGCGATAACGACAATCTGGCCGCTATGGTCGCCACTGTTGCTCACGCAGATGCGTTGATTATTTGTTCTGACGTTGATGGTTTGTATACCGCAGATCCGAATAAAGACCCAACAGCCAGCCTGATCCCTGAAGTGCGTATTATTGATCAGCGTATTTACGCTCTGGCCGGTGGTGCGTCATCTAAAGTGGGGACCGGCGGTATGTATACCAAGATTGAAGCGGCAGAAAAAGCTGCTGCACATGGTATAGATACGGTTATTATTGATGGCCACAAGCCTGACGGTTTTCAGTGTATTTTAGCGGGTAAAAATCCGGGCACCATTTTTTATGGTCATGCCAAGCCCCTATCGGCTAAAAAACATTGGGTACGCCACACCTTAAGAGCTAAAGGCGAAATATGGGTCGATGATGGCTGTGTCGAGGCCTTATGCCGCCAGGGCGCCTCATTGTTGTGTAGCGGTATAGTTAGCATTAGTGGTGAATTCGATTCAGGTGATGCCGTACTGGTGCGTTGTGCTTCTGGTAAGCGTAAAATTGCCAAAGGTGTCAGCCGGTTTAGTGCCAGCGAATTGTTTTCTATTAAAGGTCAGCAAAGCCGTGATATCGCTTCTTGCCTTGGCTATTGTCCAACGGGTAGTGATGCGGTGATCCATCGCAGCGAAATGATGTTACTGGAGAAACTATGAGTACCGATGTTGCGGCTACAATCGCCGCTAAAGCGTCACAGGCAGCTAAAGCTGTAGCAAATTTGACGACAGAGCAGAAGAATTTTGTCCTGCAGAGTATGGCAAACCATATTCGTAGCGCCAGCGTTGCAATTCTGGAAGCGAATAAAGATGAAGTGGCCACAGCCAGTGCCAATGGCACCAGTGCCGCTATGCTTGACCGCTTAACACTAAACCATGACCGCATTGATGCCATGGCCAAAGCCATCGAGCAAATTATCGCCTTGCCCGACCCGGTTGGCGCTACGCGCCATATTGAGCAGCGGCCAAACGGTATTAATATTGAAAAACGCCGCATTGCGCTGGGCGTTATTTGTATGATTTATGAAGCGAGGCCTAATGTAACGGCTGATGCCGGTGCTTTATGCTTTAAATCCGGTAATGCGGTTATTCTGCGCTGCGGCCGTGAGGCTATTCAAACCAGTCTGGCTATTGCTGGTGCGATGCAGCAAGCACTGCGCGAACATCAGTTACCTGATGAGGTGATCAGTATAGTGCCTGACCCTGATCGGGAGCTAATGCTGGCGCTGTTAAAACAGGATCAGTATATCGATTTGGTGATCCCGCGCGGCGGCGAAGGTTTAATCCGTTTTGTTACCGAGCATAGCCGTATCCCGGTGATTCAGCATTATAAAGGTGTATGTCATCTGTATGTTGACCAAAGCGCAGATTTAACCATGGCGCTGGAGTTATTACTTAACGGTAAAGTGCAGCGCCCCGGTGTGTGTAATGCGCTGGAAGGTTTATTGGTTAATAAGCATATTGCCGCTGATTTTCTGCCGTTGGTGGCCAATGCGCTGGCGCAGCACGATGTTATCGTGCATGCCTGTAAAGCCAGCATCGGCTACTTTAACCAGGCCCAGCCGATTGCTGATAACGAGTTTGGTCAGGAATATCTGGCGCCGGAAATTGCTATCAGGGTAGTGGACGATCTGGACGCTGCTATGGCGCATATTGACCAGTTTGGCAGCCAGCATACCGAAGTTATTTGTACCAGCGATCAGGCCAATGCAGAGCGTTTTATCCGCCAGGTAGATTCTGCCGTGGTGATGCATAACGCTTCGTCACGCTTCTCTGATGGTGGTGAGTTGGGTTTAGGTGCCGAGATTGGTATTTCTACCAGCAAGTTACATGCTTATGGCCCTATGGGGCTGGAGGCATTAACCACGGAAAAATACGTGGTAACCGGCAGCGGCCAAACCCGCAGTTAACGGCTGCGACCGCAGGAAAAAATCAACGCAGCAATAGTAATTTATTGACTATGCTGCGTTTTTTATTTTGTCTGCATTGGTGCTTAGTACGCTCTTGTTAAGGGCTCGACGTCAGACATTTACCCCGCTATAATGCCGCGTCCTATTTTATAACAGGTCTGGTTCAGTGCTGCGTTTTGATACCAGATCACACTAGTAAGGCGTTCATTACACGCCCGTTTTTGAATTTGAGGTAACAAGATGCAAGTTTCTGTGGAAACCACTCAGGGTTTAGAGCGCCAAGTAACTATCACTGTTCCGGCCGACAAAATTGATGCAGAAGTAAAAAGCCGTTTACGTGATCTGGCCAAACGTCAGCGTATCGACGGTTTCCGTCCGGGCAAAGCGCCGGTAACACTGATCCAGAAGCGTTATGGCCTGGCAGTATTGCAGGAAGTTGCCGGTGAGCAAATGCAGCGTCATTTTTATGATGCCATTATTGCCAACAAACTGACTCCGGCAGGCGCACCTACTTTTGCCCCAGGCCAACTGGAGCAGGGTAAAGATTTAGAATTTAAAGCTACCTTTGAAGTGTATCCGGAAGTTGAAGTTAAAAACCTGGATAAAATCGAAGTGAACAAGCCGGTTGTTGAGATTGCTGATGCCGATTTAGACAAGATGCTGGACACGCTGCGTAAGCAACACGCGAAGTGGGAAGCGAAAAAAGGCAAAGCGGCTACCGGTGATCGCGTAATTATTGATTTTGTTGGTTCAATCGACGGCGAAGAGTTTGAAGGCGGCAAAGCCACTAACTTTACCTTAGAGCTGGGCCAAGGCCGGATGATCCCGGGTTTTGAAGACGGTATCGTTGGCAAAAAAGCCGGTGAACAAGTTACTGTTGACGTAACTTTCCCGGAAGAATACCACGCTGAAAACTTAAAAGGTAAAGCGGCCAGCTTTGCTGTTACGGTAAACACCGTAGAGCAACAAGTACTGCCTGAACTGACTGACGAATTTGCTACTTTGTTTGGTTTAGAAACTGCGACTGTTGATGCACTGAAAGTTGAAGTGCGTAAAAACATGGAACGCGAACTGAACCAGAATATTAAAGCTAAAGTAAAAGATCAGGTTATCAAAGGTTTATTAGCTAACAATGACGTAGACGTGCCACAAGCACTGATTGCAGGCGAAGTAGATGTACTGCGTAAACAGGCTCTGCAGCGTTTTGGTAATAACCTGGATCCTAAGCAGTTACCAGAATTGCCAGCGTCACTGTTTGAAGAGCAGGCCAAAGATCGCGTAAAAGTAGGCCTGTTGCTGGGCGAAGTGATCAAAACTAACGAACTGAAAGTAGATGACAAAAAGGTTCAGGCGTTAATTGAAACTGTCGCTTCTGCTTATGAAGATCCGCAAGAAGTGGTACAGTACTACAACAGCAACAAAGAACTGTTACAAAGCATGCGCAATGTAGCACTGGAAGAGCAAGCCATAGAAGTTATTCTGGCTGGCGCTAAAGTGACTGAACAAAAAGCGGCTTTTGACGAGATAATGAACCCGCAAGCTGCCAACTAACGTTGACTTATTTTGGCTTGACGGCTTTAATGGCTCGGACAACAGTTCGGGCCATTTTATTTTCTGCAACAGCAAAACCCAGCCATTTAAAGGGAACTCTGAAATATGTCTATGCCGCAACATTTAAATGACATAGTAAACGCTCTGGTACCAATCGTTATTGAGCAAACAGCCAAAGGCGAGCGGTCGTTCGATATTTACTCACGCCTGTTAAAAGAGCGGGTAATTTTCTTAACCGGTCAGGTTGAAGATCACATGGCCAACCTGATTGTGGCGCAATTATTGTTCTTAGAATCAGAAAATCCGGAAAAAGACATCTATATTTATATTAATTCGCCGGGCGGCTCTGTTACTGCTGGTTTGTCAATATACGACACCATGCGTTATATCAAACCGGATATTGCCACTGTATGTGTGGGCCAGGCGGCCAGTATGGGCGCATTTTTATTGTCTGGTGGCACTAAAGGTAAGCGTTATTGTTTACCCAATGCGCGGGTGATGATCCACCAACCGTTAGGCGGCTTCCAAGGCCAGGCGACTGATTTTGAAATTCATGCCCGGGAAATTTTAAGCATTAAAGAAAAATTAAACCGTTTAATGGCCGAGCACTGTGATAAAAGTTATGAGCAGGTTTGCAAAGATACTGAGCGTGATAACTTCTTAAGTGCGCAGCAAGCCTTGGATTATGGCCTGGTAGATGCCATATTAACCAATAGAGAAACGAAGTAATCATTTTAGGCAGCCCTGCGTTACAGGGTTGCACCGTAGTGAAAGAGGTAGTTACATGTCTGATCACCGCACTGACGGCGATAAGAACGGTAAACTGTTGTACTGTTCTTTTTGTGGCAAATCACAGCATGAAGTGCGTAAGTTGATTGCAGGCCCACAGGTTTATATTTGTGATGAATGCGTTGATTTATGCAATGACATCATCCGCGAGGAAATTAAAGACATTTCCCCGAAACGTGATGCCGACAAATTGCCGGTGCCGCGCGAAATTCGTCATCATCTTGACGACTATGTCATTGGTCAGGATCATGCCAAAAAAGTGCTGGCAGTGGCGGTATACAACCATTACAAACGCCTGCGCAGTGCTCAGCATAAACAAGATGTAGAGCTGGGTAAAAGTAATATCCTGCTGATAGGCCCGACCGGTAGTGGTAAAACCCTGCTGGCTGAAACGCTGGCCCGTTTACTCGATGTGCCTTTTACGATGGCCGATGCCACTACGCTGACTGAGGCCGGTTATGTTGGTGAAGATGTCGAAAATATTATTCAGAAGCTGCTGCAAAAGTGTGACTACGATGTAGAAAAAGCCCAGCGCGGTATTGTCTATATAGACGAAATCGACAAGATTTCGCGCAAGTCTGATAACCCGTCTATTACCCGTGATGTATCGGGTGAAGGTGTGCAGCAGGCGCTGTTAAAGCTGATTGAGGGCACTGTTGCCTCAGTACCGCCGCAAGGTGGCCGTAAGCATCCGCAGCAGGAGTTTTTGCAGGTTGATACCTCAAAAATTCTGTTTATCTGTGGCGGTGCTTTTGCCGGGTTAGATAAAGTTATTGAGCAGCGCTGTGCCAAAGGTTCCGGTATTGGTTTTGGTGCTGAGGTACGCAGCAAAGAAAGTACGCGCAGCTTAAGTGAATCCTTCCGCGATGTAGAGCCGGAAGATTTGGTGAAGTACGGCTTAATTCCGGAATTTATCGGTCGTTTACCGGTAGTGGCTACGTTAACTGAGCTGGATTTAGCGGCCTTAGTGCAAATTCTCAGCGAGCCGAAAAACGCTCTGGTAAAACAATTTGCTGCCTTGTTTGCCATGGAGGAGGTAGAGCTGGAGTTCCGTGAAGACGCACTAAAAGCCATTGCACAAAAAGCAATGGAGCGTAAAACCGGCGCCCGTGGCCTGCGTTCTATTGTTGAAGGTGTGCTGCTGGATACAATGTATGAACTGCCATCAATGCAGGATGTGTCAAAAGTAGTGATTGATGAAACCGTGATCCGCGGTGAAAGCGACCCTATTTTGATTTATCAGAGCAGTGAGCCCGTTGCGGCTGAATCACATTAATCCTGCCACAGGAAAAAAAAGGAGCTGAATCAGCTCCTTTTTCGTATATGTAATTGAAGTTTTTAAAACGAACCCCATATACTGAAACATATTCGCGCCTGCAGTAACTAAATTCGAGAGAGTATCAATGACATCAGAACACGCTGAACGTTTGCATATGCCGGTGCTGGCACTGCGCGACGTGGTCGTTTATCCCCATATGGTTATCCCGCTGTTTGTTGGCCGGGCAAAATCGATTAAATGCCTTGATGCGGCCATGGAAAACGACAAACAAATTTTTCTGGTTGCGCAAAAAGACGCCACGCTGGATGACCCGGCAGCGACTGATCTATATGAAGTAGGTACGGTTGCGACGATTTTGCAATTACTAAAACTGCCGGACGGTACCGTCAAGGTATTGGTAGAGGGCAGCCGCCGTGCCAGGCTGGCTGAATTTACTGAAACCGACAAAGCTTTTGCTGCTTATGTTGATATTATCGAAACTGCCGAAGTAGACAGCCGTGAGCAGGAAGTGTTTTTGCGCTCTGCCATTAATCAGTTTGAAGGTTATATCAAGCTGAATAAAAAGATCCCGCCAGAAGTATTAACCGCCCTGACCGGTATAGATGAACCGGCACGCCTGGCCGATACCATGGCTGCGCATATGCCGCTAAAAGTTGAAGACAAGCAAAAAGTGCTGGAGATCTTCGATGTAACCGAGCGGCTTGAGTATCTGATGGCGATGATGGAGAGTGAAATTGACATTCTTCAGGTAGAACGCCGTATTCGCAGCCGGGTGAAAAAGCAGATGGAGAAAAGCCAGCGCGAGTATTACCTGAACGAACAAATGAAAGCCATTCAGCGTGAACTGGGTGAGCTGGAAGATGCGCCGGACGAATTTGAAACACTGAATAAGAAAATTGAACAGGCACAAATGCCGCAAGAAGTGGCAGATAAAGCCCGTAGCGAGCTGCAAAAGCTGAAAATGATGTCGCCAATGTCGGCAGAAGCAACAGTGGTGCGCAGCTATATCGACTGGCTGGCCAATGTGCCGTGGAAAAAGCGCAGCAAGGTAAAGAAAAACCTGGCAGTGGCCGAGCAAATTCTTAATGCAGACCATTACGGCCTGGAGAAGGTAAAAGAGCGCATTGTTGAGTATTTAGCTGTGCAGCAACGGGTCAATAAATTAAAAGGCCCAATTCTTTGTCTGGTTGGCCCTCCGGGTGTGGGTAAAACGTCACTGGGGCAGTCTGTTGCCAAAGCTACCGGACGTAAGTACGTGCGGATGGCGCTGGGCGGCGTGCGTGACGAAGCTGAAATTCGTGGCCACCGTCGTACCTATATCGGTTCTATGCCTGGCAAAATCATCCAAAAAATGGCTAAGGTTGGCGTGCGTAACCCGCTGTTTTTACTTGATGAAATTGACAAAATGGCATCGGATTTCCGTGGTGATCCGGCCGCAGCGCTGCTGGAGGTATTAGATCCTGAACAGAACACAGCATTCAGTGATCACTATCTGGAGGTGGACTACGACTTATCCGATGTGATGTTCTTTGCAACGTCCAATAGCCTGAATATTCCGGCGGCGTTACTGGACCGGATGGAAGTGATCCGTTTGGCGGGCTATACCGAAGATGAAAAGCTGAACATTGCCAGGCAGCACCTTATCACCAAGCAAATTGGCCGTAACGGGTTAAAAGCCAGCGAGATTGTCATTGAAGATAGCGCCATTATCGGCATTATCCGCTATTACACCCGCGAGGCCGGGGTGCGCAGTTTAGAGCGTGAGATCTCCAAACTATGCCGCAAAGCGGTGAAGCAAATATTACTGACCAAAGATTTAAAGCAGGTGGTGATAAACCAGCAGAATCTGGAAGACTATCTTGGTGTGCAGCGCTACGACTACGGTAAAGCTGAAGACAGCAACCGTATCGGCCAGGTTACCGGCTTAGCCTGGACGGAAGTAGGCGGCGATTTATTGACTATTGAAGCGGCCTCAGTGATGGGCAAAGGTAAACTTACTTTTACCGGTTCACTGGGTGATGTGATGAAAGAGTCTATTCAGGCGGCGATGACAGTAGTGCGTAGCCGCGCCGCAGGTTTGCGTATCAATGAAGACTTTTATGAGAAACGCGATATTCACGTGCATGTACCGGAAGGCGCCACGCCAAAAGATGGCCCCAGTGCCGGTATTGCTATGGTAACAGCGCTGGTATCAAGCTTAACCGGTAACCCGGTGCGGGCTGATGTGGCTATGACAGGTGAAATTACGCTGCGTGGTGAAGTTTTACCCATCGGCGGCTTAAAAGAAAAGCTGCTGGCAGCACACCGTGGTGGTATTAAGCGGGTACTTATTCCGCATGATAACGTGCGTGACTTAAAAGATATCCCTGATAATGTGAAAGGTGATATCGAAATTTGCGCGGTAAAATGGATAGATGAAGTGCTGGAACTGGCGTTACAAGAGCCATTAGAGCGTGTTTCGGTGGGTGAAACGGTAAAAAATCCAGCAAAAAGCAAAAAAACGGAAAAAAATCCTGCGTAGGGGCTTTTCATTCCTGTTGGCTGTGCTAAGTTATGGAAAGTTTCGACCAAGCCCTTGTTATACAAGGGCTGCAGTCAAAGCCAGAACTGTTAGTTTTGCTGCTTTTTTGCTTGCAAGCCTGAAAAATGCTTGTTATAACGATGAAGCTCACTTACAGAACTAATGAAGTGTAGTTGTTGAAAATAATAACAATTGAAGGGGATGATATTGTGAACAAGTCTCAACTTATCGACAAAATTGCTGCTGGTGCAGACATTTCTAAAGCAGCAGCAGGTCGTGCTTTAGATTCGTTCATTGATGCTGTTACCGAAGCTCTTAAAGAAGGCGACTCTGTAGCATTAGTTGGTTTTGGTACTTACAGCGTACGCGAGCGTGCAGCCCGTACAGGCCGTAACCCACAAACTGGTGCAACTATTCAAATCGCGTCTGCGAAAATTCCTTCTTTCAAGCCTGGTAAAGCGTTAAAAGACGCCTGTAACTAAGCTTTAGTTTGTTACAGACAAACAAAGTGCCAATTTTGGGAGTCCAAGGCTACTTAATACGGTAACCACAGTCTTCCAAAGGCTTCTCTAAAAAAAGCGCATCTGTTAAGATGCGTTTTTTTTTACGGCAACCAAGATGCGTTTTTGTTGCCTCCCAGCCGTTAAAGATGAATAAAGAGATCGTGCTAAGATGTTAGAGAGAATCAGAGAAGGCTCACAGGGAATCATTGCCAAGTCTATTTTAGGCTTAGTGATCCTGACGTTCGCATTAGCAGGTGTTGGCAGTTATTTAAGTACACCTGCCGAAGTTAATGTGGCAGAGGTTAACGGTGAAAAAATCAGCCGTGCAGACTTTGACCAGGCATTTCAGAATGAGCGGTCTCGGCTGCAACAGCAGTTTGGCGAAATGTACGCCACCCTGGCAGCTGATAGCGCTTATATGAATAATTTTCGTAGCGAAGTGCTGGAACGTCTGATCGACGAGACCTTGCAAAAGCAATTTGCTGCAGAGCTTGGCCTGCGTGTTAGTGATGATCAAGTGCGTGAAGCTATCCGCGGTATGACAGAGTTTCAGGTTGACGGCCAGTTTAATAATGACCGTTATCAGGCTTTACTGCGCCAGGCAGGTTATCAGCCGGATCAGTTCCGTGAACTGATGCGTGAGCAAATGTCGCGTAACCAGTTATTAATTGGTTTACTGAGCAGCGAATTTGCCACAGTTAAAGATATGCAGTTACTGGCTAAATTACAGCAACAAAGCCGTGATATCGAATTTGTGCGTATTGCCGCAGCTGATTTTGCCGCTAAGGTAGAACTGACAGAGCAAATGCTGCAAGACTATTACACAACGAACCTGCAACAATTTGAGACAGAGCAAAAAGTTGCCGTTAGCTATGTTGAGTTATCCGCTGCAGCGCTGGCATCAGATACTGAAGTTACTGAGCAGCAAGTAGCTGAATATTACCAGGCTAATAAAGCCCGTTATACCCGTGACGAACGTCGCCAGGTTGCACATATTATGCTGGAAGCGGAAGAAGATAATGCTGAAGTTGCCGCAAAAGCAGAGGCGATTTTACAGCAGTTAAAAGCCGGTGCCGATTTTGCGCAGTTGGCTAAAGCAGAATCTGCCGATACCTTTTCTGCAGAAAACGGTGGTGTGCTGGATTGGTTGGCCGCCGGTGATGTTGACCCTGAATTCGAGCGCGTTGCTTTTGGCATGAAAGAAACCGGCGAACTTAGCCCTGTGGTAAGAAGCGCTTATGGCTACCATATTATTAAGCTTGTTACTCTGGAACCGGCCCAGGTGCAAGAGCTGGCTGAAGTATCAGCAGATATAGCTAATAGCATTAAGCAAGATGCTGCAACTGCAAAGTTTTACGAGGCGCAGCAACGTTTGGCCGAAGTGAGTTTTGAAGTACCTGACACACTGGAAGATGCTGCAGCAGCGGTAGATGCTAAGGTTGTTTCAACGCCGTTGTTTAGCCGCAATGAAGCAACCGCGCCTTTATCTGCACCTGCAGTAATGAGTAAAATTTTCGATAGCGGCTTTATTAAAGAGCGGTTAAACAGTGAAGTTATTGAACTGGATAACCAACGCGCTATCGTAGTGCGTGTTACCGATTATCAGCCAAAACGTACGCAATCACTGGAAGAAGTTAAAGCTCAGGTGGAAGCGGCTGTTCGCGCAGAGCAAAGCGCATTGTTAGCTAAAGCGAAAGCCGAAGAGATATTGGTTGGCACTGCACAGAGCAGTTTAAAGGCTCAGGCAGAACAGGCATCGTTAACGCTGGAGCAATCTGCAGATACCCCACGTTTTGGTGGCACTCTGGATGCCCAAATTCGTGCTAAAGCTTTTGCTATGCCTCGCCCGGCCGATAAACCGGCTATTGAGCTGGCAACGCTGGCCAATGGCGATACTGCGCTGGTATCTGTGTTGGCAGTGAAAGATGCCGAAGTAACAATGGTGCCAGAACCTGCCCAACTGGAGCGTTTAGCTGAGCAGCAGGCCGAGCAATATTACCGTGCGGTAATTGCTGCGTTAAAAGCCAAAGCTGACATAAGCCGTAATTTGCGCGAAGCCGTGACGGATACTCAGTAACATAAATACAGATACAACGATAAAAAAACCGTGGCTTGCCACGGTTTTTTTATGTCACAGCGCTATTAATCAGCTTGCGGCTGTAGTCATGCTCGGCATGATCAAATACATGCGCAGTGTTACCGTAATCCAGCGCTGTGCCCTGATGCAATACCAGTAAATCGTCTGCGATATGGCGCACCAGCCGCAAATGGTTGGTGATCAGCAGATAAGCCAGGCCGGATTTTTGCTGTAATTCCAGCAACAGGTTTACAATTTGTGCCCGTAGTGATGGATCCAGTGCAGTAAGCGCTTCATCTAAAATAAGCAGTTTAGGGTCAAGGATCAGTGCTCTGGCCAGCGCAACCCGTTGCAACTGACCGCCGGAAAACATATGCGGGTAGTATTCACTGTGTTCATCCAGCAAACCGAGTTGTTTTAATGTCTGACGGAT
Organism: Gammaproteobacteria bacterium HGW-Gammaproteobacteria-15; assembly: GCA_002840125.1. Classification (GTDB taxonomy): domain Bacteria; phylum Pseudomonadota; class Gammaproteobacteria; order Enterobacterales; family Alteromonadaceae; genus Alishewanella. The sequence goes on along the minus strand of PGZF01000001.1, from coordinate 883,655 downwards.
TTTTTGCTTACGTTGCTGCGGGTCCAGTACCGTGCTGAAACGCAATACGTCATCGAGCATCTGGCCTATTTTCTGATGCGGGTTTAGTGACTTTGCCGCATCCTGAAAAATAAACCGGATAACATGGTTATATTCCCGGTAATGGCTTATTTGAACTGGCTGGCCGGCCAGCAGGATCTCGCCACTGTCTGGCTTTTCAATTCCTACCAGGAGTTTTGCCAATGTACTTTTGCCAGATCCGGTTTCACCCACAATGGCCAGGGTTTTACCTGCCGCCAGCGTAAAGCTGATATTTTGCAGGGCAATAACGCTGCGTTGGCTGAACCAGCCGCTTTGTTTGCGATAGGTTTTACACAAATCTCTGACTTCAAGCAGGGTGTTCATAAATCCTTTTTACCTATTAGAGGGAAATGGCAGCTATAGTAATGATTTTGCAAACGCTCCAGTGTGGGTGTTTTCACACATTCCTTGCGGGCATTGGGGCAGCGCGGGCCCAGACGGCAGCCTATCGGCAGATGCTGCAGCACCGGAATACTGCCCGGCAGCGCATATAATGGTGTTTTCGGCTGCAGGTTCGGCTGAAATTCCGGTACGCTTTTAATCAGAGCATGGGTATAGGGATGATAAGGCTGTTTGATAATACTGGCGGTTTCGCCTGCTTCAACCAACTGGCCACAGTACAATACACTCAGGCTTTGGGTGTAGCGGGCTATGCTTTCCAGCTCATGGCTGATCAGCAATACAGATGTACCTTTTAGCTGGTTAAAGCTGGCCAGCAGACGAAACAGTTGCGCCTGGGTGGTGCTTTCCAGCGCCGTAGTGGGTTCATCAGCAATCAATAGCTTCGGTGCCTTGGCGATGGCCATCGCTATCATGATTTTCTGGCAAACGCCTTCAGATAACTGATAAGGGTAACTTTGCAGTACTGCCTGATGGTCGCGCACACCGACTTTGTGCAGTAAACCAATGGCCTTGCGCCGGCGTAGATAACCACGTTTCCACCAGGGGCCTTCCAGCAAGTGGTCAGGAATAGCCTCTTCGAGCTGCTCCAATATCGCTGCGGTAGGGTCGAGGCTACGACTAGGCTCCTGGTATATCATGGCAATGTCACGGCCAATTACTTTGCGCTGCTGATCATAGGGTAAACGCAGCAAATCCTGGCCACACCAGTTAAAGCGGTCGGCGCTGACCAGCCAGCGCTTGTTAAGTACGCCAACAATAGCTTTGGCAATAAGGCTTTTACCTGAGCCAGATTCACCCACCAGGCCACGGGTTTCACCTTCACGCAAACTAAGATTAACCCGATCGACAGCCCGGATTAAGCCATCAGGGGTTTTCAGCTCTATGGTCAGGTTTTTAATGTCGAGTAACAGCATTAGTTTTCCCGCCGTTTTTTCATGGCGTTACGCAGGCCATCGCCTACCAGATTAACCGACAATACTGCGGTAAATATCAGTAGCCCAGGCAGTGCAACGCCAACAGGGGCAACATAAATAAGATCCAGCGAGTCTGCAATAATAGCGCCCCATTCTGCTGTGGGAGCCTGGGCGCCAAGACCGAGAAAGCCCAGCGCAGCAATATCAAGAATAGCGGTTGATAATGCCATCGTCGCGGTTACGGTTAACCGCTCCCAGATATTGGGTAAAATAAGCCGGGTAAGTACCTGCCAGTTGCTGGCACCGTCTAAGCGGTAAGCGGTGACATAATCCTGATTCAGCTGTTCGGCTATAGCATTACGGATGCTATGAACAAATTGTGGCAGTAAAGCCAGCATAATGGCCCACAGCGTGTTTAACAGGCCAGGGCCGAGTATGGCCACGATAATAATGGCTAACAGCAAGGAGGGGATTGTCAGCGCCAAATCGAGCACATGGTTAAATATGCTGGATTTTACGCCCTTACTCATGCCTGCCAGTACACCCAACAATAGCCCTATCAACAAGGCGCCGATTACTGTGATCAGGGCGATACCAAAAGTGTAACGGGCTCCAATCAGCATGCGGGAGAACATATCACGGCCCAAATCATCGGTACCAAACGGATATTGCACCAGCCCCTGTTCAGACCATGAGGGGGCAATCAGCAGCAGGGTATCGTTTTGCAGGTAGGGATCATGAGGTGTCAGCAGTGGCGAGAGTACGGCCAGCAGAAAAAACAGCATAAACAACACCAGCCCCGACATAGCACTGTGCTGGCGGGCAAATTCGCGCCATAGCAATAGCAGCGGCGAGCGGGCTTGTTGTTCATCTGGTAATAAACGAAAGCGGGCCATCTCAGCGCTTCCTTGCTAAAGGGTTAAACAGCGTATGCAGAATTTCTGTCAACATATTTACACTGATAACCAGGGTTGAGATAACCAGTAACCCCGCCTGAATTGCCGGGTAATTACGCTGATAAATACTGTCTATCAGCCAGCGGCCAATACCTGGCCAGGAGAAAATAACTTCAGTAATCATCGCCAGCGTTATAAGGGTGCTAAATTGCAGGCCTATCTGACGGATAACCGGCAGCAGCGCGTTACGCAAAGCATGCCTGTACAGTACTTGCACCCGGTTAAGCCCTTTAGCGCGTGCGGTTTTTATATAACTTTGTTCCCAGACATCCAGCATAGAGTCGCGGGTAAAACGTATCATTACTGTGGTAGGGAAAGTGGCCAGCACAACCGTGGGTAGCAACATATGACGCAGAGCGTTTAGCAGCGCTTCAGCTTGATGTTGACTATTGGCCAGCAGAATATCTGCCAGCATAAAACCGGTAACATGCGGAATTTCATACAGCACGCCAATGCGACCTGCCGTTGGCAACCAGCCCAGGCCAAGCGAAAACAGCATAATCAGTAGCAGTGCCCACCAGAATACCGGTATTGAGTAACCTGCTATAGCCAGCGCTGAAATAATGCGGCTGATAATACCTTCTGGTTTTATCGCAGCAATAATACCCAGTGGAATGCCGACAAAAAATGACACCAGCAGAGCATAAGCCGCCAGCTCTAACGTTGCCGGCAGCAGTATTTTTATTTCCTGTAGCAGCGGTTGTTTGCTGGCAAAAGACAGCCCCCAATCGCCACTGAAAATACGCTGCAGGTAGGCAATATACTGTTGTATGTAGCCGCTATCTAAGCGGTACTCTGCCGTTAATTGGGTTGCCAGTTCAGCAGAAATATCTGTCAGGCCGGTAAAGTTTTGCAAGGTATTACCCGGAAACAGATACCCCAGGCTAAATGCCAGTATGCTCAGAGCAATAAAGACAAAAGCCAGTAAAAACAGACGGCGCAATAAATACAGGATCATTTAACATCCTTAACGGCAGTTGCCAGCGAGATACCGCCGTAAGGATTAATGTCAATGCCGCTGATGTCGCTGTTAAGCGCCTGAAAGCGTTGCGAATGGGCAATGCTCAGCAACGGCATTTGTTCGGCCAGATATTGTTGAGCCGCCATGTAGTAGCTGCGGCGTTGCTTTTGATCCGATGTCAGCAATGCCTGGCTGATAAGGCGATCGAAGTTAGCGTCACACCAGTTGGCGCGGTTAGTGCCGGTCTGGGCGGCACTGCAGCTTAACAGTGGCCGGAAAAAGTTGTCCGGATCGGCATTATCGGCCGACCAGCCAATGAGAACTGAGTCATGCTCGTTGTTGCTGAGTTTACGGCGAAAACTGTTCCACTCATAAGATACTATCGTGGCCCTGACACCAATTTGCGCAAGATCTGCTTGCATCATTTCGGCCATTTTCAAAGCATTAGGGTTATACAGGCGTTGCACCGGCATTGCCCAGATATCCATACTAAAACCATTGGCATAGCCTGCTTCGGCCAGCAATGCTTTAGCCTGGGTTTGATCAAAAGGTAATTGCGGCAACTCAGCATTATAAGCCCAGGATGTCGGTGGTAATACGGAGTTTGCCGCAGTGGCATAACCAAAATACACCGCCTGTAAAATGGCTTCGCGGTTAATCGCCATTGCCAGTGCCAGCCGCACCTTGGCGTTGTCAAAAGGCGGCTTGGCAGTATTAAATGCCCAGAAACCAACGTTCATACTGGTGCTTTCCTGCACGTCGACATCTGGCCGCTGGCTGATCAGGCCAAGTTCAGCCACGCGCGGAAAGGCCACCACATCACATTCGTGGGTAAACAGTTTCGCCATGCGCCGGGCATTGTTTGGCACTATGTCAAACACCAGCTGCTCTGGCTTTGCCAGTTCACGCCAGTAGGTTTTGTGGCGGTAATATCGTATCAGTACGTCTTTTTGGTACTCTTTAAAGCGAAACGGCCCGGTACCAACCGGGTGGCTGTCAATACGGCCGGGTTGGCCTTGTTCAAGCACGGCAGCGCCGTATTCTGCCGATAAAATGGCGGCAAAATCAGTAGCCAGATTAGATAAAAACGAGCTGTCCGGCCGGCTTAATTCAAACCGCACAGTGTTGTTACTGGTCGCTACCACACGTTCAACCAAATTGGCCCAGTCAACACTTTGGAAAAACGGGTAGTTACCGCCACCCTGATAATGAAAAGGATGGTTTTTCTCCATAATACGATTAAAGGTAAATACCACATCTTCGCTGTTAAATGCCCGGCTGGGGCTAAAGTATTCGGTTTGATGAAACTGCACATCCGGGCGCAGGGTAAATTCATACACAGTGCCGTTGTCATTCACTTGCCATTGGGTGGCCAGTAAAGGTTTAAGCTCGCCACTTTGTGGGTCAATATCCAGTAAGCGGTCATATAATTGCTGGCTGATGGCATCAATGGTGGTGCCGGATGTTACCAGCTGCGGGTTAAACGACTCTGGTGAGCCTTCAGAGCAATATACTAAACCACTGCGCACGGTTTCAGGCAATTGCGGCTGACAGGCGCCTAATAAGGTTGCCAAACACAGTGGCAAAAAACGGCGTCCGGGTGCTGGCAGTATTATCTGACCAAAGCTGACATTCATGCTTGCTGGCTTTCCAGTAACTGATATTTTTTCATATAACCGCGTAGCTGATGATAGGTCAGATTCAGCAGTTCAGCCGTTTTTTTCTGGTTGTACTGGCTGGCAGCCAGTGCCTGTTTAATCAGGCTTACCTCAAAATCCTGCGACAGGGTTTTAAAATCCTGCACCTGGCTAAAATCAAACGGGTTATTATTAGCCGTAACTACGGCTGCTGCAGTAACGGGTAAGGTGTTTGCGCTTTCCTGTACCGCTAAGGTTTGCGCCTGCTGGCGCGGCGCTTTAATGCGTTGTCTGGGCCGGTAAGGCGACTCAAACGGGTCTAACTGAATGTCGTGCACCGGTACATAAGCATTATTGGTGCGGTATACGCTGCGCTCTACCACGTTTTTCAGTTCGCGCACATTGCCAGGCCAATGGTAGTCAAGCAGGGTACGTTTGGCTTTTTCACTAAAACCACTGAATAACTCAAAGCCCAGCTCGCGGGCCATATTAATGGCAAAATGTTCTGCCAGTACCATAATATCTTCCTGGCGCTCACGCATCGGCGGCAAGGTAATAACATCAAACGCCAGCCGGTCAAGTAAGTCGGCACGAAATTCGCCCTGCTCGGCTAATACCGGTAAATCTTCGTTGGTAGCACAAATCAGCCGGACGTCGGTTTTTATCGAGCGGCTGCCACCTACGCGTTCAAACTCGCCATATTCAATCACCCGAAGCAGCTTTTCCTGTACTAAGCCTGGGGTGTTGGCCAGCTCATCCAGAAACAAAGTGCCACCATGAGCCCGCTCAAAGCGGCCTTCATGGCGTTTACTGGCACCGGTAAAGGCGCCTGCTTCGTGGCCAAACAGTTCACTTTCCAGCAGGTTTTCGTTTAATGAGGCGCAGTTAAGCGTAAGGTATTGCTGATCCCAGCGTTGCGACAAAAAGTGCAGGCGGGCGGCGATGAGTTCTTTACCGGTGCCACGTTCACCGATAATTAATACCGGCTTGTCTAACGGCGCTATTTGCGAGACCTGATCCAGCACATTCAGAAAACTGTTAGACTGGCCCACCAGATTATCTTGTTTGAATTTTATGCTCATGGCGTGCTATTTGTTAGTTAAATTGGCTAATTAGTAGTGTATTTCATAATATCCGCCAGCAGAAGCTTTAATGCAAAATAAATAAAAATTGATACTAATCATTGGTTTAAAATAATTTGCAAAGTTGGCAAGGAAACTGAATAGATTAGGTTGTACTAAACCAGTCATTTAAGAGGTAAATATTATGGGTATTTTTTCACGCTTCTCAGACATAGTGAACTCAAATATCAACGCGCTGTTAGATAAAGCCGAAGATCCGGAAAAAATGGTCCGTTTGATTATTCAGGAAATGGAAGACACCTTAGTAGAAGTTCGTTCTTCTTCGGCTAAAACCATCGCTGAGAAAAAAGAGTTACAGCGGGTGGTAAACCGTTTACAGGAAGAAGTTGCCGACTGGCAGGCTAAGGCCGAGCTGGCGCTTAGCAAAGAACGCGAAGATTTAGCGCGCTCTGCGCTGATTGAGCGGCAAAAAGCTGCGGATCAGGCCAATGCAGTGGCTGCAGATATTACCAATCTGGACGAGCATATCAGCAAGCTGCAGGACGAAGTGGCACAGCTGCAGGAAAAACTGGCAGATGCCAAAGCACGGCAGAAGTCTATGCTGATGCGCCAGAAAACAGTGGCATCACGCCTGGAAGTGAAAAAGACGCTGGACAGCAATCGTATTAATGATGCGATGTATAAATTTGAGCGTTACGAGCAGAAAATTGATACGCTGGAAGCTCAGGTTGAAGCCTATGACTTAGGTAAGAAAACCTTAAAAGATGAGTTTGCTGAACTGGCTGCACAGGACAAAATTGACAATGAACTGGCGGCATTAAAAGCTAAAGTTAACCAGAAAGATAAAGACGCCTGAGCTGCAGGCGTTTAGGAGTAACTCATGGATTTGTCAGAAGTCATTGGTGTACCAATTATCCTGTTTATGATTTTTGTGGCACCGATCTGGGTAATCATGCATTACCGTAGCAAGAACAAAATGGGGCAGGGGTTGTCAGATCAGGAGCTGTTACAGTTAAATGATCTGGCACACCGGGCAGAGAAAATGGCTGATCGCATTAAAACGCTTGAAGCCATTTTAGATGCAGAAAGTCCGAAATGGAGATCTTCACATGACTAAACTTAAACGTGAACTGTTACGTGATGATGCCAATGGCAAGATAGCCGGCGTGTGCGCCGGTATTGCCGACTACTTTGGCTGGGAACTCTGGCTGGTACGTATTATTACCGTATCGGCATTTTTCCTCGGTGCGGGTGGTTTGGTTTCAGTGTTGTATATTGCTGCCTGGGTGGTGCTGGAAAAAAAGTCCAAGGCCGCCTTCAAAGCAACAACTACGGCTGATTTAAGCCCGGCAACAGAGAAGGTGGTAGAGGTAAAAACCCGGCTATGGCAGCGCGGTGAAGCGCCAAAAGACGCGCTGCAGCATTTAGCCAGCCAGTTTAATGGGTTAGAGCTACGGTTGCGTGATCTTGAGCGCCACGTGACATCAGCTAAATTTCAGTTAAATCGCGAATTTAACAGCCTCTAGGGTGGTAAGCCTTAGCTTATGAATGTATTTAAGCATCTTCAGCATCAAAGGCGCGAGCTGACAGGCCGTGCCTTTGATCGTCATTTACGTCTGGGAGTTACCGGGCTTAGTGGTTCAGGTAAAACCGCGTTTATTACCTCATTAGTGCATCAGTTAACGCAGGGCGATCAGCCGTCTAATTTGCCATTTTTCGATGTGGTACGTGAGCAACGCTACCTTGGCGGGCGTTTGGCAAGCCAGGTACTGGCAGTGCCACGCTTTCCGCTGGAGCAAAACCTGCAGTATCTGCAGCAAACTCCACCGGCCTGGCCACCATCAACCACGGGCTGGAGTCAGTTAAGCCTGCAACTGCGCTATAAAGCTGCGTCAGGTTTACGCTCTCACCTGCAGAGCCACAGCGAGCTGGCGCTGGATATTATTGATTATCCCGGTGAATGGTTACTGGATTTACCGATGCTGGATATGAGTTACGCCCAGTGGTGTGAGTTTAGCTGGCAGTTGTTTGCCAAAACGCATCGCAGTGCAGCGGCACAACCGTTTGCACAGTTGCTGCAAAACACCAATTTGCAGGACGCCAGCGAATTACATCTGCAGCAGCTTACTGACAGCTATAAACAGTTGCTGACGCAATTTCATCAAACGCCCGGTGCTTATTTAAACCAGCCTGGCCGTTTACTGGTGCCAGGGGCATTGTCTGGTGCTCCTATGCTGCAGTTATTTCCATTGTTACCGCAACAGGCAGAGCAACCCTCCGCTCTGGCAACCCAGTTAGAGCAGCACTATGACAGCTACCGCAAACATGTGATCAAGCCCTTTTACCAGCAACATTTTTCAGCGCTTGACCGTCAGGTCATTCTGGTGGATTGCCTGTCGGCACTCAATGCCGGTTATGCCGCTATTACCGAGCTGCAACAGGCCCTGCGGCTTATTTTACAAAGCTTTAATTATGGCCCATCCAGCCTGCTAAGCCGGTTGTTTAAGCCGAAAATCAGCAAAGTATTATTTGCAGCCAGTAAGTCTGATCATGCTACGCCAGAGCAACACAAAGCCCTTACTTTGCTGTTGCAACAGCTGTTACAGCAGCCGCTGAAAAACAGCCAGTATCAGGCCGCTACCACTGAAGCCATGGCTATCGCCGCAATACGTGCCAGCAGCAGTGGTTTTGTCCAGGCTGATGGTTTGGCGCAACCCTGCATCAGTGGTACCGGGCTGGATCAGCAGGCGCTGACCTATTTCCCAGGCGACATACCGCCAGACGTGCCGCCTCAAGCGGTGTTTGAGCAACATAAGTTTGCTTTTTTACCGCTGCGGCCACTGCCGTGGAACGACACTCAGGCTTTACCTCATGTGCGGATGGACCATGTGCTGCAGTTTATCCTTGGAGACAAATTACGATGAGCGAATTAAAGCAAGCCCGTCATTTTAACCAGCAAAAGCTGACGCCAGCAGCCATTGAGTTAAAAAGCGCCAGTTATTACCACGACGACAACTTTATCAGTGCATCTGCAGCAGAGCCTGCCAAGCCGGTAAAAACCAACCGCTGGTGGTGGCGCTTGTCTGCGGCCACTTTACTGACTATTGTCGTGCTATCGGTGTGGCAATGGGGGCTAATGTTGCAGCACAGCTGGCAGCAAAGTGTGTTGCAGGGCGGCCTGCTCAGCCTGGTTACTGTGGCTGTACTGGTGCTGCTAACAAGCCTGATCTGGCGTGAAATAAAGCTATGGCGTCGTTTGGCCCGTAACCGGCATTGGCAGCAAAGCGCACAGCGTATCCGCCACAGCGTACAATTTGGCGAAGCGCAAAAGCTGTGCCAGGCAGTGGCAGCCAGTTTGCCGGCAAACCCCGATATTAGCGCAGCGATAAGCCAGTGGCACGCGGCAGTAAAAGATGAGCATAGTGATGAAGAACAACTGGTGTTGTTTGAGCATTTTGTTTTATCCGTGCTGGATAAACAGGCACAGCAAATTATTTATCGCGCGGCCACAGATACCAGTATGGCGGTGGCAATAAGCCCCTTTGCGTTGGCTGATATGATAGTAGTGTTGTGGCGCAGCAGCCGTCTGGTACGTGAGCTGGCACAGCTGTACGGTGGCGCTATCGGCCAGCTGCGCAGTATGGTGCTGTTAAAGCGGCTGTTTGCAGCGTTGTTGTGGGCCGGTGGCTCAGAGTTGGCGCTGGATATGGCATCCGACGTTATTGGCAGCGAGTTAACAGCTAAGTTATCGGCCCGGGCCGGGCAGGGCGTAATTGCCGGTTTATTGGTAGCCCGCCTTGGTAATCTGGCGCAGCAACAGTTGCGGCCACTACCGGTAACGGCTGCTGCCAAAGTCAGTATAAAATCACTTGGCCGGGCGTTATTGCAACGTTTTAGCACTGCTGCGCAAACTAAAGCTGACAGTGCCGGATAAACTTTGTTGATACCGCCAGACTGCAAGATGTCTGGCGTGCTTCCATTAATATTAGTTTCTGCTATTTGTTACAGCGACTTTAACTTTCAGTAGCAGTAACTTTATGCATGACAATAATAAAAAAGCCGAAACCCTGTGTATTCACGCCGGTAAAGAAAAAAATCAACACGGTACTTTAGCCACGCCGCTGTACCAAAGCTCCACTTTTATTTTTGATAACGCCGAGCAGGGCGCAGCCCGGTTTGCCGGTGAAGCTGAAGGCTATATTTATACCCGGCTGGGTAACCCGACTACCCGCGAGCTGGAGCTGAAAATAGCAGCGCTGGAAGGCATGGCTGATGCTGCCGCTACGGCCACTGGCATGGGTGCTGTGGCGGCCAGCACTATGGCGTTTTTGCAGCAGGGCGATCATCTTATCGCCAGCAAAGCCATTTATGGCTGCAGCTTTGCGCTGTTTAACCATATGTTTGCCCGCTATGGTATTGAAGTTAGCTTTGTTGATATGACAGATCACGCTGCGGTTGAGCAGGCGTTACAGCCGAATACTAAAATGCTGTTTGCTGAAACACCGATCAACCCGAATCTGGTGGTGTTGGATTTGGCCTTTCTCGGCGATTTTTGCCAGCGCCATCAGCTGATTTCAGTAATTGACAATACCTTCCTTACGCCTTTGCTGCAAAAGCCGGCTGAATACGGCATCAATATTGTGATCCACAGCGCCACCAAATACCTGAACGGCCATGGTGATGTAGTGGCGGGGCTGATTGTATCGGACGCCGAAACGATAAAAACCATTAAACTGACCACGTTAAAAGATATGGGCGCCACTATTAGCCCGCATGATGCCTGGCTGATTATCCGCGGTTTAAAAACCTTGTCGGTACGGCTGGAGCGTCACTGCAGCAATGCACAAAAAGTGGCCGAATTTTTACAGCAGCACGATGCTGTGCGTGAAGTGTTTTATCCGGGGTTACCATCGCACCCTGGCTTTAAGTTTATTGGCAACCAGATGAAAGCCGCCGGTGGCGTGCTGGCTTTTGAGCTAAATGCCAGCCTGGACGACAGCCGCTATTTTATTAATCAATGTAAATTGCTTAGCCTGGCGGTAAGCCTGGGCGATGCCGAATCGCTTATACAGCATCCGGCGTCGATGACACACAGCCCTTACACTGCAGAAGAGCGGCAAATGGCCGGGATCAGTGATGGTTTAATCCGTGTTTCAGTCGGGTTGGAACATGTTGATGACATTATCGCAGATCTGGCGCAGGCGCTGGATAAAATGCAGGAGCGCCAGCGCTGAGAGTTAAGCTGTTGTAAGGCTATGTTTACGCTGCTGTAGCCAACTTTAGGCGGCAACGAGATTAACTCTTGCCGCACTATCGCTTAGTATCCGCACTAACTAATTATCTGCCGCTATATCCATAGCAACTAAATAACAACTAAACAGCAGATAAGCGGGACACTCCCGTATAACAGAATATTCAACAGGTTGTTTATGAGTAAGTCGAGTAAATATGTCTCCCGTCAGTCTGACGAGCAGGGTTTTATCGCCTGGTCAGATGAAGAAAACCAAATTTGGCATGAACTGATCACACGCCAGCTAAGTGTCATTAAAGGCAAAGCCTGCGATGAATATATGACTGGTTTAGCAAAGTTACAGCTGCCAACCGATCGCATTCCGCAGTTGGAAGAAGTCAGCAAGGTATTGCGCGCTACTACCGGCTGGGAATGTGCTGAAGTACCGGCGTTAATCAGCTTTGATAAGTTTTTTGAGCTGCTGGCGAACAAACGTTTTCCGGTGGCGACCTTTATCCGCAGCCGGGAAGAGTTTGATTATCTGCAGGAGCCGGATGTATTCCATGAGATATTCGGCCACTGCGCTATGCTCACCAATCCGGCTTTTGCCGAATTTACCCATATGTACGGTAAATTGGGCCTGGCCGCCAGCAAGCAGGATCGTGTCTATCTGGCCCGGCTATACTGGTTTACCATTGAATTTGGTTTATTAAACACCGCGGATGGTTTACGCATATATGGCGGCGGTATTTTATCGTCGCCGGGTGAAACCACCTACGCACTTGAATCTGCTGTGCCACAGCGTAAACCCTTTGATGCGGTAGATGTATTACGTACACCTTACCGTATCGACATTATGCAGCCGGTGTACTTTATGATTGAACGTATTGACCAACTGTTTGATATTGCCCATCTGGATATGATGGCGCTGGTTGAACAGGCCAGAGCACTGGGGCTGCATGCGCCAAAATTTCCGCCCAAAGAAAAACAAGCAAGTTAGGATTACAGAATGTCTGAATTAAAAGCAATGCAATGTGAAGCCTGCCGCGCTGATGCGCCTAAAGTATCTGATGCCGAGCTGCCTGAGTTAATGCGGCAGATCCCCGATTGGACGCCGGTGGTGCGTGATGGTATTTTGCAACTGGAGCGCGAGTTTAAGTTTAAAAACTTTAAATTAGCCTGGGCATTTCATAACAAAGTGGCTGAGCTGGCAGAAGCCGAAGGCCATCACCCTGCGCTGTTGCTGGAGTGGGGCAAGTTAACGGTAACCTGGTGGTCGCACTCGATTAAAGGCTTGCATAAAAATGACTTTATCTGTGCAGCCAAAACGGATGCCTTACTGTCTGCTTAATGTTCTTTGTGTGAGTGGTGCCGGGGCGCCACTCATTGCTGTCTTTTGTTGTTCACTGTCGCGTTGTCTTAGTTACCGCTTGTCGCAATAACCCGCTAAATCGTCTTTTTGTTCACATTTCTTTACAAAACTACTGGTCTCTTCTTAGCGTTATACCGTATTATGTTGTTAATTACTTGGTCTTGGGACACTTTGCGGTATGCGTTTAGAAATTCAATGCCAGAACAGGCTAGGCCTGGCACAGGAAGTATTAAATGTACTGGTAAGTTATCAGCTGGATCTGCGCGGTATTGAAGTCGATCCCAGTTTAAGCCGGATGTACGTGTCATTTCCGACAGTAAACTTTGAAAAGTTTCAGGAGTTAATGACCAAGATGCGCCGCATCACCGGCGTAGAAGATGTTAAAACCACCGCTTTTATGCCGTCAGAGCGTGAGCATAATGAACTGTCTACCTTACTTAAAACACTGCCGGATGGCCTGATTGCCGTTGATATTAAAGCCAATGTCACGGTGATCAATGACGCCGCACTGGAAGCGTTGTCGGTAGAGCATAACGCCATTGCCGGCCAGTCACTGCAGGGCATGGTTAAAGGGTTTAACTTTCAACGCTGGTTAGAAGGCGATGATGTGCTGGCACAAACGCGGCGGCTGGAAATTCATGGCAAGCGCTTTGTGGCAGACATTCTGCCGGTGATGGTACCGGATGAAACCGGCCATGAAATTCTGGCCGGTGCGGTTATTAATTTAAAATCAGAAAGCCGGCTTGGCCAGCATATGGTGGCGTTTAAAAAAGGTGATCAGGAAAGCTTTAACACCTTGCAGGCACACAGTAACTTAATGCGTAAAGTAGTGCGTGAAGCAAAAAAAATGTCGCAGCTGGATGCGCCCATTCTGATTATGGGTGAAACCGGCACCGGTAAAGAGCTACTGGCCCGGGCCTGCCATGCTGCCAGTAGCCGCACCGGTAAACCTTTTTTAGCCCTTAGCTGCGCATCGTTACCAGACAACGTAGCGGAGTCAGAGTTGTTTGGTTATGGCGCCAATGCCTTTCCGGGCACTGTTGAGGGCAAAAAAGGCATTTTTGAGCTGGCCAACGGCGGCACGGTATTCTTAGATGAAGTAGGCGAAATGTCGCACCAACTGCAAACTAAACTGATCCGCTTTTTGCAGGATGGCAGTTTTCGCCGTGTAGCCGATGAAAACGAAGTAAAAGTCGATGTACGGGTAATTTGCACCACGCAAAAAGACTTGCCCGGCATGGTACAGGAAGGCAAGTTCCGTGAAGACTTATACTACCGCCTTAATGTGTTGACGCTGGCTTTACCGCCATTGCGTGACCGTAAGCAGGATGTGATCCCGCTGGCCGAATTCTTTATTGCCCGCTTTGCCGCCAGACTTGGCCGCAAAGCACCGAAGTTAACTGATAGCTGTGCTAATTTTCTGCAAAATTATCCGTGGCCGGGCAACGTGCGCCAGCTGGAAAATGCACTGTATCGTGCCATTACGCTGCTTGAAGGCTTTGAACTGGATAAAGATCATCTGCAACTGCCAAGCTACAACAACGATTTTGGCTATTTAGAGCAGGACTTTGACGGCACCCTGGACGAAGCGGTAAAACGTTTTGAAGCTAACTTGCTGCGTAAGTTGTTTCCGGCTTACCCCAGCTCGCGCCAGTTAGCTAAAAAGCTTGGTTTAAGCCACACCGCTATCGCTAATAAGCTGCGTGATTACGGTATTAATCGTAAGAGTGTAAAAATTTAACTACGCTTTGTGCGTAAAACTGTACTACAGAGGGGCTGCCAAAGCGATTTGGCGGCCCTTTTTGATCGCTTTTTCAGAAAGTCGCCGTTTTGTATCAGCAGCTTTACAAAACAGCAGTTTAGCAAACATTGAGCTGTTACTTGCTGCCCTCTTCCTTTTTTTTAGCGCAAGCGCATTATTAGCGCCAACCAAGACGTAGTTAGGACTATAACAATGACAGATAAAATTAATCCGCTGGGAACCGATGGTTTCGAGTTTGTTGAATACACGGCTGCTAATGCTGAAGGCATTCAGAAGTTAAAAGATTTATTTTATGCGCTGGGCTTTACTGAAGTAGCACAGCATCGCTCAAAACAAGCCTGGTTATACAAACAAGGCGATATCAACTTTATCGTTAATGCCGAGCCTAACTCGCAGGCGGAAGAGTTTGCCCGTCAGCACGGCCCAAGTGTGTGCGCTATGGCATTTCGCGTAAAAGACGCTGCTCATGCGTTAAAGCATGCCGTAGCTAACGGCGCTAAAGAATATAAAAACCAGATTGGCCCAATGGAGCTGAATATCCCGGCCGTTTACGGTATTGGCAGCAGCTTGCTGTATTTTGTTGACCGTTATGGTGCCAGCTCAGTGTACGATGTTGATTTTAAATACTATGACAACTGGCAGCTTGAAATGACCAAGCACGGTGTTGGCCTGGAAGTGCTGGATCATTTAACGCACAACGTGATGCGCGGCAATATGAATACCTGGGCCGGCTTCTATGAAAATATCGGTAACTTCCGTGAAATCCGTTATTTTGATATTGAAGGTAAGCTCACTGGCCTGGTATCAAAAGCGATGACAGCGCCCTGCGGCAAAATTCGTATTCCTATTAATGAATCGTCAGACGATAAATCCCAGATTGAGGAATTTATCCGCGAATACAAAGGCGAGGGTATCCAGCATATCGCGCTGACAACAGAAAACATCTACGAAACTGTACGCACCTTGCGCAGCCGCGGCATGGACTTTATGCCCACGCCGGAAACCTACTACAACAAAGTAAACGAGCGTGTAGTGGGCCATGATGAAGATTTAGAGCAACTGCGTGACTTACGTATTCTGATTGATGGCGCGCCGATGAAAGACGGCATTTTGCTGCAAATTTTCACCAAAACCGTGATTGGCCCGGTGTTCTTTGAAATTATCCAGCGTAAAGGCAACGAAGGCTTTGGCGAGGGTAACTTTAAAGCGTTGTTTGAGTCGATTGAAGAAGATCAAATTCAGCGCGGAGTGTTAAGCAATGCGTAAATGGGCATCGTTTCCGTTAAAGGAAGGTGATGTATCAAGACAGGCGCATGCTGATTTTCCGGAGCAGGCAATATATGAGCGTGAAACCGGCCGTAGCGGTTTTTTTGGCCCGGCCACGCACTTTCATCACCGCCATGCGCCAACCGGCTGGATTGACTGGCAGGGGCCACTGCGACCGCACCTGTTTAACTTTAATGAGATTGGTGTGGACAACACTAATTCGCCGTGGGCCGTGCCAAATTTGCTGTTTAATGCGTATTGTAAAATGCGCACCTGGCGCCTTAAAGACAACATGAGCAAGCTGGTGCGCAATGCCGACGGTGATGAGCTGCTGTTTATCCACGAAGGCAGCGCCGAGCTGTATTGCGATTACGGCCATATGACAGTGCGCGACGGCGATTATATTGTGATCCCGCGCTCGACTATGTGGCGGTTAGAGCCAAAACAGCCAATGTTTATCCTGCTGGTTGAAGCCACTAACGACAGCTATCAGCTGCCGGAAAAAGGCCTGGTGGGTAACCACGCTATTTTTGACCCGGCTATGCTGGATACGCCGAAAATTGACGATGCCTTTAAAGCGCAGTACAGCGAGCAGCAATGGCAGGTTGAGGTAAAACGCCACGGCCAGGTATCGGTGATTACCTACCCGTACAACCCGCTGGATGCGATTGGCTGGCATGGCGATTTAGCGGTAATGCGCATTAACTGGCGCGATATCCGGCCGCTGATGAGCCATCGTTATCATTTACCACCGTCGGCGCATACCACTTTTGTTGCGCAGCGCTTTGTGGTGTGTACCTTTGTGCCCAGGCCAATTGAGAGCGATCCGGGCGCGTTAAAAGTGCCGTTTTACCATAACAATGACGACTACGATGAAGTACTGTTTTACCATGCCGGTGATTTTTTCAGCCGCGATAATATCGAAAAAGGTATGGTCACTTTCCACCCGGCCGGTTTTACCCATGGCCCGCACCCCAAAGCCTTTGCGGCGGGGCGTGAGTATAAAAAGAAATTTACTGATGAAGTGGCAGTAATGCTTGATACCCGCGACGCACTGGAGATGGGCGCTGCGGCGCTGGCTACAGAAAACCCGGAATACGTTAACAGCTGGAAAGTTAAACCAGAGCAGGCGAAGGAATAATAATGAAGTTAGCAAGTTTAAAAAATGGCAGCCGTGATGGCTTGCTGGTTGTCGTCAGTCGCGATCTAAGCCGCTGTGTAGCAGCGCCGGCAGTAGCCGCCACTATGCAGCAATTGCTGGACAGCTGGGCACAGTTAAGCCCGAAGCTGGAAGAAGTATATCAGGCGCTGAACAACGGCAAAGTAGACGGCGAAATGGCGTTTGACGAAGCTCAGTGTGAATCGCCTTTACCACGCGCATATCAGTGGGCCGATGGCAGCGCTTATGTAAACCACGTTGAACTGGTGCGCAAAGCGCGTAATGCCGAAATGCCGCCAAGCTTCTGGACCGATCCGTTAATGTATCAGGGTGGCTCGGACGATTTTATCGGCCCGCGCGACAATGTTGAAGTGGTTAGCGAAGACTATGGTATCGACTTTGAAGGCGAAGTGGCGGTAATTACCGACGATGTAGCGATGGCCTGCAGCGCGGATGAAGCACGCAGTAAAATCCGCTTACTGATGCTGGTAAATGACGTATCGCTGCGCGGCCTTATTCCGAATGAGCTGGCCAAGGGTTTCGGCTTTTTTCAATCTAAGCCGTCATCCGCTTTTAGTCCGGTAGCCGTAACGCCGGATGAGCTTGGCGATAACTGGCGTGAGGGCCGAGTGCATCTGCCGCTGCTGTCTACCTATAACGGAAAACTGTTTGGTAAGCCCAATGCCGGTCTCGATATGACGTTCGACTTTGGTCAACTGGTAGCCCATGCGGCAAAAACCCGCAATTTGGGCGCCGGTGCGGTTATCGGCTCTGGTACAGTATCGAATAAGCAGGGTACCGAATATGGTACTGCTGTGGACGAGGGTGGAGTAGGTTACAGCTGTATCGCTGAAATCCGCATGATTGAAACCATTCGTGATGGCAAGCCGACCACTGCATTTATGAAGTTTGGCGATACTATTCGTATGGAAATGCTGGACGCACAGGGTAATAGCATCTTTGGTGCCATTGACCAGAAAGTAGTGCAATATAAAGCTTAACCCTTAGTAAGCGGATGCGGATGTACTTTTTTCTGCGACCGTTGAAGGCATGGATGCCTGAGTCGAGCCCCCAGGGATGGGTTTACGGCGTGTCGCAGAAAAAATGTACGCAGCAGCTGCGTATTCGAAGCTCGGTATCTTAAGGATAACAATGAAACTCTACGGCTACTGGCGCTCTTCAGCAGCATATCGTGTGCGTATCGCGCTAAACTTAAAACAGCTGACGTTTGAAAATCTGCCGGTGCATCTGGTTAAAAATGGCGGCGAGCAGCATAGCGCGGATTATAAAGCACTGAACCCGGCAGAACTGGTACCTGTGCTGGTTGATGATGATCTCAGCCTGAACCAGTCGCTGGCCATTATAGAATATCTGGACGAGACCTATCCGCAGCCGGTGTTATTACCGGAAGAGCCCGCAGCAAGAGCCAAAGTGCGCGCGCTGGCACTGGATATTACCTGTGATATGCATCCGCTGAATAACCTGCGCGTACTACAATACCTTACCGGGCCTTTGGCATTAAGCGAACAGCAAAAACTAAACTGGATTAGCCATTGGCTTAACACCGGTTTTAACGCACTGGAACAACGCTTAAAGCAAAGCGCAGGGCAGTTTTGCTTTGGCGATGAGGTGACATTGGCTGATTTGTGCCTGGTGCCGCAAGTATACAATGCTCAGCGCTTTGCGCTGGATATGAGCGCCTTTCCAACTGTGATGGCCGTGCACCACAATTGTCAGCAACTGGCCGCATTCGCTCTGGCCGCCCCGGAGCAACAACCAGACGCACAGGTAAGCTAACTCAGCATAATAAGCTGCTGCCGCGATATAATAACGGCAGCAGCATTTCATCTGTTTCGCTAGACGATTAGCTATCTTCGCCTATGCTTATACAAATTTCTATCTTCCTGATACAAGTCTGCATTGCTTAGCTGGCAGCAACATGCTGTAGTAGCGCATGTTTAGTATTAACCGCGCAGTGGCTGATAAAGCCCAAGAGGTACAAAATTATGAGCAAACTAATGGCCGCAGTGAATCAGCGGACAAATCTGGTAGGTAACAACCGGCTGGAATTGTTGTTGTTTCGTTTGTATGGCCCCCAGCCGTTTGGCATAAACGTGTTTAAGGTGCGCGAAGTGCTGCAATGCCCTGAGCTGACAGAAATGCCAGGTTCCAGCCCGCATGTGCGTGGTATAGCGCACTTACGCGGTGTACCGGTGATGGTAATTGATTTAAGCGAGGCCACCGGCGGTAAACGTATTGAGGATTTATCTACCGCTTATGTGCTGGTAACCGAATACAACCGCCATACTCAGGGTTTTTTGGTCAGCAGTGTGGACCGCATCGTTAACACAAACTGGGATCAGATCATGCCACCACCCAAAGGTGCGGGCGCAGGCCATTATCTGACAGCTGTTACGCAAATTGACGGTAAGCTGGTGCAAATTATTGATGTAGAAAAAGTCTTTGCAGAAATAACACCGGTTAACGAAGAAGTCAGTGAAGATATAAAAGTAAAAGCCACAGAGCGTAATTTCAAAGATTTGATTGTGCTGGTAGCTGATGACTCCGCTGTGGCACGTAATCAGGTTAAGCGGGCGCTGACGTCAATCGGTATTCAGGTTGAACTGGTCAACGACGGTAAACTGGCACTGGACTGGCTGATAGCCAAGGCAGCAGAATTGGGTGGCGATATTTCAACAAAAGTGCCATTGCTGATTTCTGATATCGAAATGCCAGAAATGGATGGCTACACCCTGACGGCAGAAATAAAAGCTAATCCGGCACTGCGGCAAATGCATGTGGTGTTGCACTCCTCACTTAGCGGTGTGTTTAATGAAGCGATGGTAAAAAAAGTGGGTGCAGATCAGTTTATTGCTAAGTTTCACCCGGACGAGCTGGTGTCTGCAGTGCAAAAGTGGATGCAGACAGATTAAAGCTGATGCAGCATTGCAGAAGTAAACAGGTATTAAAATGAAAGTGTTTTCTCTACCCAAAAGGCCGCTTAACCGTGCTTTAGTTTATGCTGGCTTGTTCGGCATTATATTTCAGCTAACGGCGGCTTGTTACGCCTGGTGGCATGATATTGGTTTACAGGCAGGCTGGTTTTTAACCTTACTAGCGCCTTTATTGTGTATAGCATCCGGAACTGTTTCTGCGTTGCAGCTACAAAAAGAGCCTGATTAACCAGGCTATTTACGCGGTTTAAACATACCCTCTATCCTTACATCGCGGATGCCGGTTTCAGTAAAATAAAAATTTATCTGGCCGGGGCCGCGATTAAAATAATAGGTTTCACCATTCAGCTGCAGCACAAAGTTTCCCGGTGCATTTACTGCCTGCGGATCAGCAAACAACTTGATGGAGTATTGCTCCAGTTGTAGTTCAAAACTGCTAATTGGGTCGTTAATAAAATCGGGTACCCAGACGTGGCTGTTGCCTTGCAGAATGACAGCAATGGAATATTTCTGCGGTACGGATGGTACGTTAAGGCTTTGACGGCCAACAATGAAGCGGTAGGTACCATCCTGGCGAAAGTAGCTAAAACCGAAATCGAATGTCTGGCTGCTGTTGTTGGTAAGCGTTACTTTTCCTTCACCACTGATATCAAACTGTGCCTGGCTCAGTGGCGTGAACAGTAATGCTGTACATAGCAGCAGGTATGGCAATTTCATGGCGATAGCCCCGTTAGCGGTTTATACCTGCGTCATACTCACCATCAGTTTTAGCTGTTGGCCTGGTTGCAGGTAGTTACCGGTATTAATATTGTTCCACTTTACAATGTCAGACACTGAAACGCTGAAACGCTGGGCAATTCTGGCCAGGGAGTCACCTTTACGCACCTTGTAGGTAACGGTGCGGGATATGCCTGCGGTGTTACCTGTTGCTGTGGCTGGTTGCCATATCGCCAGCGTCTGGCCTGGCTTAAGGGTAGAGCGTTGCGTTAACGTATTCCACTTAGTCAGGTCTGCTACTGTCACTTTGTGCTCACGGCTGATGTCCCACAAGGTATCACCATCTTTAACCGTATATTCCAGCTTAGTACCGCTATTGGCTTGTTGTTGCTGTACCTGGGCTACCTGGCTTAGGTTGTAATTTGCTTCATCGCCGGAAGATACCGGTAACAGCAAATGCTGGCCAAGACGAATATTGCTGCCATCCAACTTATTTATGCGCTGAATGGCACTGATATTAGTGCCATGCTTTTGAGCTATTTTACCCAAAGTATCACCTTTGGCTACGGTGTAGCCTTTCCAGCGCAGTAAGTCTTTGCTTGGCGTTTGCGCCAGTTTCTGCCGGAAAGTATCTACCTGGTTTACGGGCAATACTAAATGGTGTGGGCCGTCAGGATCTGTCGCCCATTGGCTAAAGCCAGGGTTGAGTGCCTGTAACTCTGCCATGCTTAATCCTGCCATCTCGGCAGCTATTGTCAGGTCAATTTGGTTGCTCAGTTCTACAACATCTATTTTCGGTTCATTGGCAATAAACTTCCAGACTATATCAAAGTCGTCCGGACGCTTCAGAATATCTACCAGAGCCAGTAACTTAGGCACATAAGCCGTAGTTTCGGACGGTAAATCTAACGACCAGAAATCGGTGGGTAAACGCTTTTGCTTATTACGTTTAATGGCCGCCAGGATCCGGCCTTCACCAGAATTATACGCTGCAATCGCGTTGAGCCAGTCACCTTCGAGTTTGTCGTGCAGATATTGCAGGTAATCTAACGCTGCGCGGGTAGACGCCACTACATCGCGGCGGCCGTCATACCAGAAGTTTTGTTTTAAACCAAAACGCTTGCCGGTAGCAGGCATAAATTGCCACATACCAGAAGCGGCAGCGTGTGAGTAAGCAAAGGGATCAAACGCGCTTTCTACAATAGGCAATAGTGCCAGCTCCAATGGCATCTGGCGTTTTTCCAACTCTTGCACGATATGGAATAAAAACGGCTGGGCCCGGCTGGCTACTCTGTCCAGATAAGCCTGATGGCTGCTGTAAAAGTTACGTTGTTCGACAATGGGCCGGGTTTGCGGCACGTTAAAGCTCATCTGTAACTGAATACGCTGCCATAAATCTTCTAATTCTGTGGCATCAAGTTCAATAATGTCGTTACCCGACGGCTGGCCTGCACTCCATAAACGATTGGCTATTTGCTCAGCGCTGGCGGCGTGCTTATGAAAATCTGCCGGCTTGGTTTGTGGGGCTTTTACTACAGGAGGTATGTTAGTTTTGTCAGTGCTATCGGTGCTAACACATCCTGCAAGGATCATGGCTCCAGCCAGGGCAGATAATCTTCTCAGCATTATTTTGTTCCACATGTAAAAAATCGAATGTTACCTGTTCGGTCACTGAATGCAAGTCAGCTTTTAAACTGGTCCTTACTGGCTCTTAACCAGCTAAACAGCGCCAAGGCGCTATCTTTTTGCCATTTCTGCTGTAGGTTTTTGTTATTACAGCGTAAAAATGGATTAATTTGTTTCTCTTTTGCTAACTCTGCAGGCAAGGTTGGCTGTTTTGCCAAACGTAAATCATGACAACGTTGCGTGTATTCGAGTAGCGCCTCGTTATCTGGTTCCACAGTTAAAGCAAATTTTAAGTTAGCCAGGGTGTACTCGTGGGTACAGTAAATCTGGGTACTGTCGGGTAAAGCCAGCAACTTCTGCAGCGATTGCCACATTTGTTGCGGGCTGCCTTCAAACAGCCTGCCACAACCTGCGCTGAACAGAGTATCACCAGAAAACAAAACGGGTGCTGAATAAAACGCAATATGGCCCAGAGTATGGCCGGGCAAAGCGATGACAGCAAAAGTAAGCTCTAATTGCGGAATGACAACCAACTGATTGTCGCTCACAGTTTCTGTAAGCTGCGGGATCCGGCTATGTTCCATAGCCGGGCCTATCACTCTGACATCTGGAAAGTGCTGCTGTAGTTCCGTAATGCCGCCAGTGTGGTCAGCATGATGATGTGTAACAAGTATTGCCGCCGGTATTTTTTGCTGTTGCTGTAAAAATGCTAAAACCGGGCCCGCGTCGCCGGGGTCAACTACAATGCAACTGGGGTTGTCTTGCTGACATAACACCCAAATATAGTTATCCTCAAATGCCGCTACTGGAGTGATCTGATACATAATGACAACCACCTTAATAAATCCGGCTGTTAATTTAACATGAAACCGGCACTGAGCGAAAAAGACCGTACTTCACCGTCTGACTGGCGGCAGTTTACGCAAGGACTGGCGCTGTCTGAGGCTATATCCGGTCAGTTGCAGCCCTGGTGGCAGCAGCTTTTTGGTTACTACATGCTTAAAGTCGGTGATCTGAGCTGCCAACTGGACACCAGCAACTGCAAAATCCAGCACCATATCGGTGTCGGCCGCTATTGCCCGCAAGCCATGATGCTGGCTGAAGCAGATGCGTTGCCTGTTATTGAAAACAGCGTAGACGCAGTGCTGTTAAGCCATTGCCTAGAATACACTGCAGATCCGCATCATGTGGTACGTGAGGCGCACCGGGTGCTGGTGCCGGATGGTTATTTACTGCTCAGCGGTATTAATCCATACAGCGCTGTCGGTTTTTTAAAATGGTTGCCGGGGCTGGCGCAGAAATATCCGTGGCAGGGCCGGTTTTTCAGCGCATCACGCATTAAAGACTGGCTGCATCTTATTGGTTTTGAAGTCCTGTCAGAGCAGCGTTTTTTTTGCTCAGCCATGCTGGCAAAAGAGTATAAAGCAACTCGCTGGCAACTGTGTAATGAGCAGTATCTGAATTACTTTGGTGCCGCCTATTTGCTGGTAGCCCGTAAACGCGAGTTGCCGCTGACGCCGATCAAGCCAAAGTGGCAATTAAGCCCCGCCTTTGCTCAACAGGTGAAAGGCGTCAGCGCCAGACAACGCTCAGATTAGCTTTGTTGTTGCAGATAGCGGTTGACACGGGTTATCGCGTCGTCTGCCGCTAGCGTCATAAAATGCAAGCGGGAGTTTTCTGCCTCCGGCGGCGGACAAATCTCAAACCCCATGCTGGTATAACATTGCACCGCAACACTATTGTGCCGGTGTACATACAGCGATATGTTGCGGCGTTGTTGGCTTAGCGCCTGAATAATCAGCTCACTAATCAACGTCTTAGCCAGGCCTTTACCGCGTTGCTGCGGGTGAATAACCAGCCGGGCCAGATGATGACAAGCAAAGCGGTCACATATCTGGCCAAAGCCCAGCACGGTATTGTTATCGCTATCAACTAAGCTAAAGCTTTGCGCTCCTGGCCGGCATAGCAGTTGCAGAAAACGCAGCTCGGTGCACGGATAATCAAAGTTATCACCGCCCCAGCTTTGTTGTTGCTCTGCGTTGCTAAACCAGTGTTGTAGTTGCAGCATTTCACCAACGCTGGCTAACACCAATTGGGTCTTCATCTGTACCTTCTGCTTACTAAGGCTAAGCGGGATTTACCACATTAAATCATCAGGAATTTTAAAATCGGCGTAGGGGTCGTCTTCGTCGACCTGCTGTTGCTTCACATTCAGCACAATAATACTGTTGCTCTGGCGTTGCTTAATTTTTTCGGCAACAGCGGCTGGCACCAGATAATACTGCTCATCCTGCTTTGCAATGGCTAACAGGCCACGGCTTAGCTCGTCATGCAGTTTGTTATTCACATACAGCCGTTTAACCAGCTTACCATCGGTAAAGTTATAGGCTACTTCACCCTGAGCTTTAATGGTGTTGTTACTGATAAGCTGTTTTACCTGGGCGGCAATGGCTTTTTGTTGCAGTGCGGCTTGTTTTTGCTGGTTTAAAACACGGTCACGCTCTATCTGTTGCTGGCGCGTTTGCTCTGCCAGCACACTGGCTTCGTTGACTATTTTCTGGTTTTTTCCAGCCTGAACTTTTTGCTGGTGCTTCTCTTTTTTTACAGCTTTCAGCTTTTTGGCATCAGCCAGGCCAGCTTTTAATAGTTGTTCTTTTAGTGCATTACTCATGGTGTGCCCTGATCATTCAATGCTTTTTAGCGGTGGTCTTATTGCGCTTATAGTAGCGTAAAGGCTGTCAGTTAAGAAATCAAACTAACTCAATTTGCCAGCTTCGGGTATTATATAGCGGTAATTTAAGGTTTAAGAGGTTCACTTTGCCATTTAATGATTTATCGCTTGATCCGCGGCTAATGCGTTCGGTACAGCATCTGGGCTTTGTTAAGCCAACTGAAATTCAGCAGGAGGCTATTCCTGCTGTGATGGTTGGCCGTGATTTGATAGTGTCATCGCAAACCGGTTCAGGTAAAACGCTGGCCTATTTGTTGCCAATGATGCAACGCCTGCTAAAAAGCCGGCCGTTGTCCAAGCGTGACGCGCGGGCGCTGATACTGGCACCGACACGTGAATTAGCCAAACAGGTATATGCGCAGTTGCGCTTGTTTGTGTCTAATACTCCGTTAACGTCAGCGTTGATCGTAGGCGGTGAAAACTTTAACGATCAGGAAAAGCTGCTCAAACGCGAGCCGAACATTATTGTCGCCACGCCGGGCCGTTTTGTTGATCATCTTGAGCATAAATCAGTATTTATTAATGGCCTGGAAATGCTGATCCTCGACGAAGCGGATCGGATGCTGGATTTAGGCTTTATGCCGCAGCTAACAGTGATCAATAAAGCTGCAGATCACCGTTTGCGCCAGACATTGCTATTTTCAGCCACGCTGGATCATGCAGAAGTTGATGAACTAACGCTGGCATTGCTGAAAAACCCATACCGTGTTGCTGTTGGGGCCTCGCATCAACAGCATCAGGATATCAGCCAGCGGTTTTATCTGGCCGATCATCTGACACACAAAGAAGTGCTACTGCAGCACTTTTTACAGCAGGATGATATTAAGCAACTGATTATTTTTACCGCCACGCGCGAAGATGCCGAACGCTTAGCGCTGTTATGTGAGCAGCTTGGCCGCAGCGCTGTGGGGTTAAGCGGAAAATTAACGCAAAGCAGCCGTAACGCAGTAATGCAGGCTTTTGCGACCGGTAAACATCAGGTACTGGTAACGACTGACTTAGCCTCGCGAGGTCTGGATTTATTGCAGGTATCGCACGTGATTAACTTCGACTTACCCAAGCATGCCGAAGAATATGTGCACCGTATTGGCCGTACCGGCCGTGCAGGCGCCAAAGGTCAGGCCATTTCATTGGTTGGGCCAAAAGATATTGCTGCACTGGAGCGGATTGAAGCCTTTTTACGCCAGCCTACCACTTTTAGCGAAGTAGAAGGGCTCGCCGCCAAATTTGATGGTAAGCCTAAAGTGGCAAAAGCGGCAGTTAAAGCTGTAGCCGGTAAACAGGCTGTGCAGGGCAAAACTAAAGCAAAAACGGTTAAGCCGGTAGTGAAAAACAAACCGCAGTTTTTCGAAGGCGGTGACGATGGTTTGGCACCGGTAAGGCGCAGGCAAAAATAAATTAGTGCTGATTATTTTTTCAGCAGTATTGCTGCTACACTAAAATTGTTGTTGTTCAGTAATGCTGACAACAACAGGGTTATCAGTAACGTGGCTCACGCTGCTGGTACGGTCAAAGCAGAAAATATTTTCTGTGCGGCAGGCAAGGTTATTGACCCCTTATATGGCTTACCTGATAATGAGGGCGAAAATATATACGAGTCAGCTGAGATGACCGGTTATATTTAAGTCGCCAGCGAGCTGGCAAATTTAGTTAAAGTAAGAGAGTGTTATGTCACAGTTAATTTCCGGTTCAGTTAAGTGGTTCAACGAAGAAAAAGGTTACGGTTTCCTGGAGCGTGATGGTGGTAAGGACGTTTTCGTTCACTTCCGTGCGATCAACGGTACCGGCCGTAAAACTTTAGTTGAAGGTCAGAAAGTTACTTTTGAAGTAACTGAAGGCCAAAAAGGCCCACAAGCTGAGAACGTAACTGTTATCGGGTAATTCCGGCCAGGCTTGCATAAAACCGGCTTTTGCCGGTTTTCTGTTATCTGCAGAGGGCTAATTAAAATGGCAAGGCCAGTTGCTGTAAAGCCGCAGTTTTAAAGCCAATTTGTAAACCAATTAATCTTACCCCTTGTTGCTGGCGCCGTTGCCAGGCTTCATCCAGTAGTGGCAGCAGTTTATCAAGCTGTAATGGCTGGCCTTGTTTTTCTACGGTAGTCTGGCGAAAATCACTGAACTTCAGTTTAATACCCACTTTCTGAATCGGCGTCAGCCGTCCTGCAGCGGTGTTGCTGTAGTGATCCAACCGGCGTTGTAACTGTGGCAGCAGCTGGCTGAGTGTTTCTACGCACTCGGTATATTGCAGTAAATCGTGCTCCAGCGTGCGTTCTACCCCCAGCGATTTTCGCTGCTCGCGGCTGCATACCGGCCGCTCATCAATACCCTGGCTGCGTTTTAACAGACTATCGGCCAGGCTGCCAAACTGTTTTACCAGTATAGGCAGCGGCGCGCTGGCGATATCGGCGCAGTAGTTTAAGCCCAACTGACTTAAGCGCTCGGCTGTTTTTGCCCCCACACCCGGCAGGCGTTTAAGCGGCAGTTTTTTAACGAAGCTGCTGACGTCATCAGGCGTAATTACACATAACCCATCGGGTTTATTTTCATCGCTGGCAATTTTTGCCAGAAACTTATTCGGTGCCACACCGGCAGATGCGGTAAGGCCGGTTTCAATAAAAATACTCCGGCGGATATCTTCAGCAATACGGGTGGCACTGCCATGAAACAGCGGGCAATCGGTGACATCCAGATAGGCTTCATCTAAAGACAATGGCTCTATGCTGTCGGTATAGCGGGCAAAAATAGCCCGGATCTGCCGGCTTGCCGCGCTATATTTTTCCATATTGCCACTGAGTAAGGTTAAGTGAGGGCAGAGCTTTAATGCCTGGCCGGTTGGCATTGCTGAACGCACACCATAAGCACGGGCAGGATAGTTGCAGGTAGATATTACGCCGCGGGCCTGGCGTGAGCCACCAATAGCAATAGGAATATGCTTCAGCGCCGGGTTGTCGCGCATTTCCACAGCGGCAAAAAAACAATCCATATCTATATGTATAATTTTGCGCATGCCAATACCAATGCTGTTTTTATATACAGTATATTAGGCTGTGTTTTTTATATTGTAAAGCTAGCAACACAGAGTTGCCTGGTTAAACCAGCGCTGCATTTTAACTTTAGATGTTTAGATGGCTAAATTGCGGGTGCATAAAGTCATATTTACAGGTAGAATGGCGGCCAAATTTTACTAAGCCAGTTTTGATTCAGCTGAATTTGATTAAGACTACGCGTGCAAGCCGCACCAGGAGAAAGCATGTTAAAGCGTGATATGAATATTGCCGATTTCGACCCACAGTTATGGCAAGCGATAACAGATGAAAATGACCGTCAGGAAGCGCACATTGAGCTTATCGCGTCAGAAAACTATGCCAGCCCACGGGTACTGCAAGCGCAAGGCTCTCAGCTGACTAACAAATATGCCGAAGGCTACCCGCATAAACGCTACTACGGTGGTTGTGAATATGTTGATATAGCAGAAGATTTAGCTATTTCCCGCGCTAAAGAGCTGTTTGGCGCCGATTACGCTAACGTGCAGCCGCACTCTGGTTCACAGGCTAATTCTGCAGTATTTCTGGCGCTGTTAAACGCTGGCGACACTATTTTAGGTATGAGCCTGGCTCATGGTGGCCATTTAACTCACGGCGCTCATGTCAGCTCGTCTGGTAAACTGTATAAAGCGGTTCAGTACGGCCTGCACCCGGATACCGGCGTGATTGATTATGATCAGGCTGAAGCGCTGGCGCTGGAACATAAACCAAAACTGATTATTGCCGGCTTCTCTGCGTATTCCGGCATTGTTGACTGGCAGCGTTTTCGCGATATCGCCGATAAAGTAGGCGCCTACCTGATGGTTGATATGGCCCATGTTGCCGGTTTAGTGGCCGCTGGTTTATATCCGAACCCGGTACCGGTAGCTGATGTGGTAACGACTACCACGCACAAAACGCTGGCAGGCCCGCGCGGTGGTTTAATTTTAGCGCGTAAGAACGAAGAAATTGAGAAAAAGCTGAACTCAGCGGTATTTCCGGGTGGCCAGGGCGGCCCGTTAATGCACGTTATTGCCGCTAAAGCCGTGGCCTTTAAAGAAGCACTGCAGCCTGAGTTTAAAACTTACCAGCAGCAGGTCCTGAAAAACGCTGTGGCGATGTGTGATGCTATGCAGCAACGCGGCTATAAAGTGGTTTCTGGTGGTACACAGAACCATCTGTTTCTGATGGACTTAATTGACAAAGACATTACCGGCAAAGAGGCCGATGCCTGGTTAGGGCAGGCGCATATCACGGTAAATAAAAACTCAGTACCAAATGATCCGCGCTCGCCGTTTGTGACCTCAGGTTTGCGTATCGGAACACCGGCAATTACCCGCCGTGGTTTTAACGAAGCTGAAGCGCGCACTGTGGCAAACTTTATTTGTGACGTGCTGGACAGCCGTGGCGATGCCGGCGTTATTGATAAAGTGCGTGGCCAGGTATCTGAGCTGTGCAGCCGTTTCCCGGTTTATGCGTAAACGCTGATTAAGTGCTATGATGGCCGCTATTGCGGCCATTTCTTTATCTGGCCCTTTCTTTTTTGGCTTTTTGGCAGCTTAGCAGGATTTCTATCATGTACTGTCCGTTTTGTAATGCAGACGATACCAAGGTAATTGACTCACGCCTGGTGGCCGATGGCCATCAGGTACGCCGCCGGCGTGAATGCCTGGCTTGCCACGAGCGCTTTACTACCTTTGAGTCAGCCGAACTGGTGATGCCGCGCATTATTAAACGCGACGGCTCGCGTGAGCCCTTTAACGAAGACAAGCTGCGCAGTGGCTTGCTGCGTTCGCTGGAAAAACGGCCGGTATCCACCGAGCAGATTGAACAGCTGATCAATAAAATTAAATCTCAATTGCGCGCCACCGGTGAACGTGAGGTGGGTAGCCAGTTACTGGGTAATCTGATTATGGATGAGCTGGTTAAAGTAGATAAAGTCGCTTATGTGCGCTTTGCTTCTGTGTACCGCTCGTTTAAAGATATCCGTGAATTTGGCGAAGAAATTGCCCGCTTAGGGGAAAAAGCCTGATGTTTAGCGCCGCTGATAGCACTTTTATGGCCCAAGCCATCCGTCTGGCTGAGCTTGGCCGTTACACCACCAGCCCAAACCCGAATGTTGGCGCAGTGCTGGTGCAAAACGGTGTAGTTGTCGGTTCTGGTTATCACAGGCAAGCCGGAGGCCCTCACGCCGAAGTGTTCGCTCTGCGTGAGGCCGGCAGTGCAGCCAAAGGCGCCACCTGTTATGTCACGCTTGAGCCCTGTAGCCATTATGGCCGCACGCCGCCTTGTGCTGAGGCGTTGATTGCTGCCGGTGTTGCCCGCGTGGTGGTTGCGATGCAAGACCCGAACCCACAGGTAGCCGGGTGTGGTGTGGCTATGCTGCGCTCTGCCGGTATTCTGGTAGATGTGGGGTTACTCGAAGCACAGGCTCGGGCATTAAACCCGGGGTTTTTAAGCCGGATGGAGTGTAAACGCCCTTATGTTCAGCTAAAACTGGCAGCCAGTTTAGACGGGCGTACCGCGCTGGCTAACGGCGACAGTAAATGGTTAACCGCCGATGCCGCCCGCTCAGATGTGCAGCATTACCGTGCACAAAGCTGTGCCATTTTATCTACTGCCACCACAGTACTGGCCGATAATGCCCGGCTGAATTTACGCCCGGAGCAATTGCACCACAGGGTGACAGCACTGGAAAGTGGCGAGCTGCGCCAGCCCAAACGGGTGATTCTGGACAGAAACGGTACTCTGGATCACAAGCTTGCACTATTTAATGACGGTGGCGAAGTGCTGTTGTGTGTCAGCAAGGTTGAAAATTCACGGCCATTGCCCAATATCGCCAGACAGATCCATTGCCCGTTAGATAGTAAAGCGCAATTTGATTTAGTCGCATTGCTGGAGCATTTAGCGCTGCGCGAAAACGTTAACACCTTATGGGTAGAAGCAGGGGCTACGCTGGCCGGCACCTTGTTACAGTTAAATCTGGTGGATGAATTAATTGTATACCTTGCACCAAAACTATTAGGTAATACGGCTCAGCCGTTGGCAGTGCTACCTCAGTTTACTGCTCTGGCCCAGGTGCCGGAGCTAAGCTGGACTGATATGCGTATGGTAGGTCCGGATATCCGCCTTACTGCCACCTTAAACCATACGGCAACTGGGTAACGGGACAACCTATGTTTACAGGTATTATTGAAGCCACAGGCAAGTTAAGCGCAGTACAACAGCGCGGTACCGATATTACAGTAACTATCGACAGCCAGAGCCTGGATTTTTCCGACGTAAAGCTGGGCGACAGCATTGCCAGCAACGGCGTATGTTTAACGGTAACTAAACTGGGCAAGCACAGCTTTGATGCTGATGTATCATCAGAAACACTGGCTCATACCTTGTTCGGTCAGTATAAAACCGGCCAACGGATTAATCTGGAAAAAGCGATGTTGCCCACTACCCGGATGGGCGGGCATTTAGTCAGCGGCCATGTCGATGGTGTTAGCAGCGTAACAAAAATTGAAGCCAGCGGCCGCGCCTGGCATATCTGGCTTACGTTACCCAACGCCTTGGCGCATTATATTGCCGCTAAAGGCTCAGTGACTATCGATGGTGTCAGTCTTACGGTAAATGAACTGAGCAGCGATGCCTTTCGGCTTACCATAGTGCCGCACACGGCAGAGCAAACCACCATTCCACAACTTAAAGTAGGTTCTAAGGTGCACCTTGAGGTGGATTTAATTGCCCGTTACCTGGAACGTTTGCTCAGTAAAGACAACGGCAGCGCCAGTAGCGGTGTCAGTATGGCGCTGTTGGCTCAGCGTGGTTTTTTATAAATAAGGTTTGTTATGCAACTGAATACTCCTGCTGAAATTATTGAAGACATCCGCCAGGGCAAAATGGTCGTGCTGATGGACGATGAAGATCGCGAAAACGAAGGCGATCTGGTGATGGCGGCAGAATATGTCACGCCCGAAGCAATTAATTTTATGGCTACCCACGGCCGCGGTTTAATTTGCTTAACGCTGACGAAAAAACGCTGCAGCCAATTAGCCTTACCGTTAATGGTAGACGCGAATAAATCGCCGTTTTCTACTAACTTTACCGTGTCAATTGAAGCGGCCGAAGGCGTGACTACCGGTATTTCAGCAGCAGACCGTGCCCGTACAGTGAAAGCGGCAGTAGCGCGCGATGCCAGGCCCACCGATATTGTCCAGCCAGGGCATATTTTTCCGCTGATGGCTCAGGATGGTGGCGTGCTGGTACGCGCCGGTCATACTGAAGCCGGTTGTGATTTGGCCCGTTTAGCCGGGCTTGAACCTGCCGCGGTAATTGTTGAAGTACTGAACGACGACGGCACCATGGCGCGCCGGCCCGATTTAGAGCTGTTTGCACAAAAACACGGCATTAAAATTGGCACCATTGCCGATTTAATTGAATACCGTAACCTGAACGAAACCACTATAGAGCAGGTTGCCAGTTGCCAGCTGCCTACCGAAGTGGGTGAGTTTAAGCTGGTTACCTTTAAAGATACCATCGACAATCAAATTCATTTTGCTCTGGTAAAAGGCGAGATCAGCGCTGATGAGCCCACTTTGGTACGGGTACATTTACATGACACCTTCAGTGATTTATTGATGGCCGATCGTGCAGCAAACCGCAGCTTTCCATTACATACCGCCATGGCGCGTATTGCCAAAGATGGTGGCGTGCTGGTGTTACTCGGCAAGCATGAATCTACCGACGAGCTTATTCGCACTGTGCAGGCGTTTGAAGCCGAAGATAAAGGTGAAAAGCCGCGCAGCGCGCCGTGGAAAGGCACCTCACGCAATGTAGGTGTGGGGTCGCAAATCCTGGCCAGTTTGGGCGTGAAGAAAATGCGTTTACTTAGTCAGCCGAAAAAATACCATGCCTTGTCTGGTTTTGGCCTGGAAGTAGTGGATTACGTTAGCGAATAACCCCGTGCGTGGTATTACAAAGACTATGCCGGTTTAGGCAGTGTTGTGCTATTATGCACGGCTAATTTTCAGCGGTCAGATTTTAAGGGCAACTTATGCAGGTTATTGAAGCAGGGTTTTCTGCCAACGGTAAGAAGTTTGCGTTAGTCGTAGCGCGCTTTAACAGCTTTATTGTTGAGAGCTTATTAAGCGGGGCAACCGACACATTACAGCGCATTGGTAACGTGGCAGAGCAGGATATTACTGTGATCCGGGTGCCGGGTGCCTTTGAATTACCGCTGGCGGTGCAGCGTGTTGCGGCCAGTAAAAAATATGACGGCATTATTGCCCTGGGGGCAGTTATCCGCGGTGGTACGCCACATTTTGAATATGTATCCGGTGAATGCACCAAAGGTATTGCCCAGGTAATGATGCAACATGACATACCGGTTGCTTTTGGTGTACTAACGGTAGACAGCATTGAGCAGGCCATTGAGCGTGCAGGTACCAAAGCGGGCAACAAAGGTAGCGAAGCTGCCATGTCGACGCTGGAAATGGTTAACCTGCTGGCCAAGCTGTAACAGGAAGAGACACATACATGAAACCTAATGCCCGTCGTCAGTCACGGTCACTTGCAGTACAGGGAATTTACAGCTGGCATGTCAGCAAAAACCCTATTGCAGATATTGAGCAGCAATTATTGCTGGAAACTAACGTTAAACATCTCGACGTTGGCTATTTTCAGGATCTGGTACGCGGTGTGGTAAAAAACCATGCGGTACTGGATGAAGCATTAAAACCTTATTTAGATCGGCCGTTCGATGAAATTGATTTTGTTGAAAAAGCCATATTACGGGTGTCAGCATACGAGCTGAAATACCGTCTTGATGTACCGTACAAGGTGATTATCAACGAAGCTATTGAGCTGGCTAAAGCGTTCGCCGCTGACGATAGCCACAAGTTCGTTAACGGCATTCTGGATAAAGCCGTACGCGTACTGCGTCCAAGTTAAAGGAGAGCCGGCATCAGTCGGCTTCTTAGTTCTATGGGTGAATTCGAACTCATTTCCCGCTATTTTGCCAGTTGTGGCGCCAAACGCGCCGACAGTGCCATCGGTGTTGGTGATGATGGTGCTGTACTGCAGGTGCGTGATGGCTATGACTTAGTGGTGACTACCGATACCATGGTGGTAGGCACGCATTTTTTTCCTGATGATGATCCCCGTGCACTGGGCCATAAGCTGGTGACAGTAAATGTCAGTGATTTAGCTGCTATGGGCGCAGAGCCGGCCTGGTTGTCGCTGGCGTTGACGTTGCCTGCCGTGGATGAGCCCTGGGTTGCCGCCTTTGCCGCTGGTTTACACGAAACCGCCGAATACTATAATTGCCAGTTAATTGGCGGTGACACCACCCGTGGCCCGCTTAGCCTGACCATGATAGCCAAAGGCATAGTGCCACGCGGTAAAGCCCTTACCCGCAGCGGCGCCAAAGTTGGCGATTATATTTATGTTACCGGCACTTTGGGGGATGCCGCACTGGGGCTGAAACTGTGCCAGGGCCTGCATGAAGTCAGCAAAAAACACCAAACCCATATTCTGCAACGTTTTCATTATCCTTCAGCCCGTGTGGCGCTGGGGCAGGCACTGCGTAATATTGCCAGCAGTGCTATGGATTTATCTGACGGCCTGTATAGCGATATTCAGCACATTATGAAGCGCTCTGCGGTGGGGGCCAGTATTGATGTTGCCCGCTTGCCGTTGTCGCAGGCGGTGAAAGACAGTTGCGACAGCGCTACCGCAATACAGCTGGCGTTATCAGGCGGTGAAGACTACGAACTGTTGTTTACCGTACCAGAAGCCCGGCGTGGTTCGCTGGATGTGTTATTGTCACCCTATGGTATTGGTGTTAGCTGTATCGGCCGTGTGACCGGTGCTGCCGGTAAGCTGGAGCTGAAACAGGGCGAGCAACCGTTTAACTATCAGCATAATGGTTTTAAGCACTTCGCATGAGTACTGCACAGTTTAACCTGAAAAAATGGTATCAGTTTCTGGCACTTGGCTTTGGCAGTGGTTTATCACCCAAAGCCCCCGGTACTTTTGGCACTTTAGCTGCCGTGCCGCTGGTTATATTGTTGCTGTGGGCCGGTAATATCTATTTACTGGCTTTTGTTTTAGCTGGCAGCGTACTTGGTGTGTATATATGCGGCCAGACCGCCCGTGACATTGGTGAACATGACCATGGAGCCATTGTCTGGGATGAAATTATCGGTTATGGCATTACCATGCTTTGGGCACCATTGCATTGGCAAACCCTACTGCTGGGTTTTGTATTATTCCGCTTGTTTGATATTGTAAAGCCGTGGCCAATAAGCTGGTGTGATAAAAATGTGCATCACGGAACCGGCATTATGCTGGACGACATTGTTGCCGGTATTGCTGCGCTGCTGTCATTGCAACTGTTATTACCGTTTTTACCTCTGGGTTAACTAAAAAGTAGAAAGAGAACGCACCAATGAAAAATGCCTTACTGTTGCTTTTATTGTTGTGTTCTCTTAGCTTGCATGCATACAACCAGCCGTCGGTATATGACTTTGATATTAAGCACTGGAACAGTGCTGATGGCTTATCCAGCAATTCAGTGCGCTCTGTCAGCCAGGATTCACAGGGGTTTATCTGGTTAGCCACCTTATATGGTCTGAACCGCTTTGACGGCGTGCAGTTTGAGCATTTTACCAAAGAAAGTCACCGCCACCTGGCCAGCAATAGTGTTACCCGGCTGCTGCATGATAGCCAGGGTTACATGTGGGTGGGTACTAAGTCTGGCCTGTCAGGCTTTAACCCGCTGACACTGCAGTTTGAACGCTACCAGATATTATCTGAAGTTACCGCCATTATTGAGGTCCGCCCCGGTGAAATCTGGGTGGCAGCTGATCACCTGTTTCGCATTCAAAACGGCAAGGTAAGCCGGGTACAACAAATTCTTTCACAGGTAAGCCAGCTAAAGCTGGTAGATGAACAGATCTGGGTGATGGGTTCTGAGCAACTGTACCGCATGGATCTGGATGGTAATGTAAAAAGCTATACCTTACCGGCCGAGCTTATTCAGACACCTGTTTATGATTTGTACTGGACCGACAAAGGCTTACATATTGCTGGTGAGTCTGGTTTTTATCATCTGGACGCCGACTCAGGCCAGGTACAAAAATGTCAGCTGCCGGATCAAAACAGCACAGCGGTATACAAACTGCTGCGTGATAGCCGTGGCAACAGTTGGATATCTGCGCACCGGAAATTATTTCATAAACATACCAAACAGCCCTGGCAGCATATTACCGGCGACGAATTGGGCAGTTACCCCTGGTTCAGTGATATTTTTGAAGACCGTGACAATAATATCTGGCTGGCCAGTTTCAGCGATGGTGTGTACCGCGCTGCGGTAGGAAATATCCGTCGGGTGGTGCCATATCAGCCAGACGCTGTGGTACGCAGCGTGGCTGTTACGCCGTCAGATACTTTGTTGGTGGCAGGGCAGTCGGACATTGGCGAGCTAACGGCTGATGGCCAATACCACAGCCTGATTAATGCCGGCCAGCTCGGTGGTGGCACTGTGCATGACATTTACTGGCCGGATGCTAATCATATGTGGCTGGCTACTGACAACGGTGTACTGGCGTATCAGCGCGATACAAAGCAGCTTAAGGCGCAGTTCGATAGCTTAAAAGGTTTTACCGTAAGAGTGCTACAAGCGGATATTCATGGCGGCTTGTGGCTTGGCGGTGTGATGGGGCTGGTGCACTATCAGCATAATACGCTGACACCTTTTGCGTTAAACGCTGAACTGGAATCCCGCCATATTACGGTATTACAGCAAAAAGACGAGCAGCTGGTATTTGGCACTACCCGCGGCTTGTACCTGTATGAACAGCAACGTCTGAGCCGGCTAGGCGTGGGTACAGCATTATATAACAGCTACATTACTGCTTTGCAGCTGTTGCCCGGCGGGCAACTGCTGGCCAGCACGCTGGATGACGGTATCTTTATTCGTCGTACCGACAACAGCTGGTACCAACTACATACGGCTAACGGGTTACCACATAGCCCGGTGGTCAGCATGACATACGATACCGCTACCGATTATATCTGGATCAGCAGTCACAAAGGCATTTTCCGGCTGCGGGCGGCAGATCTTGACCGGCCAAATCTGGATAACCTGCCAATACAAGATGTACTGGGGCCGCATGACCGGCAGTTAGGCACTGTACCCGGGCGTTGCTGTAATGGCGCTGGCCATGCCAAGGTGGCGTTCTGGCAGCAACAGTATTGGTATCCGACATTAAAGGGGCTGGTGGCGGTGCCGGCTGAGCTTAACCGTAAAGCTGATAAGCCAGTGCAGCCGGTAATTAAACTGGTGCAGGGGCAGCAAACCTATGTTATTGCCGCCGAGCAGCAAAGTGTGGTTCTGGAGCTGGATGATCGCAACATCAGCATCAAATATTCTGCGCTGGAATTTATCAAACCGGTGGCCTTACAGTTTCGTTATCAGTTAAAAGGCTTTGAGCAAAACTGGCATGACGCTGCAGATCGGCGTGAGGCGGTTTACACCAATCTGGAGCCGGGCCGGTTTGTGTTTCGCGTACAAACCCGGCTGGAGAACGAACCCTGGACAACTGCGCAAACGCAGGAGCTGGAGCTTGTTGTGCCCAAGCGTTTTGATGAAACCCTGGTATACCGTGGCCTATGGCTGGTGTTGTTTTTGTTTTGTTTGTACGGCCTGATCTGGCTGTTAAGACGCAATACTGTGCACCAACAGCAACAGCTGGAGCGCCTGGTAAAACAACGCACACAGGAGCTGGAAAACAGCAACCTTAAATTGAATGAGCTAAATGAGCAGCTGGCATTATTAACGCACAAAGACAGTTTAACCGGCCTGCGTAACCGGCGCTTTATGTTTGAACAGCTGCCAAAGGACATAGAACACTTTCAGCGCAACCGTGAGTCTATGCAAACGCAGGGTAAATGCGTGGCGTTAATTCATCTGGACTTAGATAATTTTAAACAGGTTAATGATCAGTTTGGTAACAGCGCCGGTGACAGCTGTATTCAGCAGGTAGCCGGCTTGCTGATCCGTGAAACTCGTGGCTCAGATTATGTTGTGCGTTTTGCCGGTGAAGAGTTTGTGTTGGTGCTGCGTGATATACCGCTTGAGCTGGTAGAGCAGTTTAGCTACCGCCTGAATGAGCTGGTGGCTAAAACGGTGTTTAATTTGCCGGACGGACATCGCACCCGCTTAACCTGCTCGGTGGGCTATGCTGTTTATCCGTTAGAATTACTCGGCGGGCAGCTGATTAACTGGGAAGTATCGTTACAACTGGCTGAAATGGCGCTGTACCATGTTAAACATGCCGGCAAGAATGGCGTTGCCACTATTACCTTTGATCAGCAGGTTGACGCCTTTGAGTTTGAAGATTCATCCCATGTTGAAGCGCAGGTAGAGCGTTTGCTATCTGCCGGGCTGGCGCATTTTGACCTGAAAAATACCCGCTGATAACGGCTTGGTTAGCAGCGGGCTTTTAGTGGTGTTAATTAGTGGCTTTAACGGTTACAGCCGTTGTTGGATACTGGCAAGAATGCCGTTGCTGTCCAGCGCCAGTTCGGTATAAATTTCTTCCTGGCTGCCATGCTTAATAAAGTGATCCGGCAAGCCAAGGTTCAGGCTTGATACGGCCAGTTGTGCATGGGCAATAAACTCATTTACCGCTGAGCCAGCGCCACCGCCGATGGCGTTGTCTTCAACCGTTACCAACAGCTTATGGCTTTGCGCCAGTTCAGTTAACAGCTTTTCATCCAGTGGCTTTACAAAGCGCATATCTACCAGGGTAGCGTTTAACTGCTCTGCTGCGTGCTGACAGGCACTTAACAGCGGGCCAAAAGCCAGTATGGCGGTATGTTCGCCCTGACGTACCACCCTGGCTTTACCCAGTGGCAGCAATTGCATTTGTGGCTGCGCATCAATACCGGTGCCACTGCCACGCGGATAACGCACGGCTGCCGGGCCCTGATATTGATAGCCGGTATATAGCATCTGGCGGCATTCATCTTCGTCTGATGGCACCATAATAACTATATTCGGAATGCAGCGCATAAAGCTGATGTCAAAAGCACCTTGATGGGTTGGGCCATCGGCACCGACTACACCGGCACGGTCAACCGCAAACAGCACGTCAAGGTTTTGCAGGGCAACATCATGGATCAGTTGATCATAGCCGCGCTGTAAAAAGCTGGAGTAGATAGCCACTACCGGTTTTAAGCCTTCAATTGCCATACCGGCGGCCAGCGTTACCGCATGCTGCTCGGCAATGGCGACATCGAAGTAGCGTTTGGGGTAGCTTTTAGAAAAGCGAACTAAGTCAGAGCCCTCGCGCATGGCTGGCGTAATAGCCTGCAAGCGCTCATCCTGGGCGGCCATATCGCAAATCCAGTTGCCGAAGATATTGGAAAAACTCGGCCGGCCAGCTTTTTTTGCCGGTTGCTTTTGCTCATCCGGGTTAAATTTAGACACGGCGTGATAACCAATAGGATCAGCTTCTGCCGGCGCGTAGCCTTTGCCTTTTTTCGTGACAATGTGCAGCAGCTGCGGCCCTTTCAAATTACGCATATTGCGGATGGTATCTACCAGCCCCAACACGTCGTGACCGTCAATTGGGCCGATATAGTTAAAGCCCAGCTCTTCAAAAAAGGTGCCGGGTGTAACCATACCTTTAAAATGTTCTTCAGCACGGCTGGCCAGCTCATGTAACGGCGGCACACCGCTTAAAATCTTTTTGCCGCCCTCGCGCAGGCTGGTGTAAAAACTGCCGGATAAAATACGGGCAAAATACCGGTTTAAGGCACCAACGTTCTCTGAAATCGACATTTCATTGTCATTCAGAATAACCAGCATATCCGGGCGTACTTCTCCGGCGTGGTTCAGCGCTTCAAATGCCATACCCGCCGTAATTGCACCATCACCAATTACAGCGACAACTTTACGGTTATTGCGCGCCTGCTGAGCCGCAATGGCCATACCCAAAGCAGCACTGATTGAGGTACTGGAATGGCCGACAGACAACACGTCGTATTCGCTCTCTTCGCGATACGGAAAAGGGTGCAGGCCATCTTTCTGACGGATGGTGTGCATACGTTCAGCGCGGCCAGTCAGAATTTTATGCGGATAAGCCTGATGGCCGACATCCCATATCACGCGGTCAAACGGGGTGTTATAGACATAATGCAAAGCTACGGTAAGCTCGACGGTGCCTAGGCCAGAGGCAAAGTGGCCACTGCTCTGGCTAACACTTTGCAATAAGTAACTGCGCAGCTCGTCACTGAGCGCGGGCAGTTTGTCTTGTGGCAGCTGACGCAGCTGCTCGGGTAAATTAGCCTTGGCTAATAACGGGTAATCGTTAATATCTAACGCCATAATCCATGCCTGTGTTAAAACCTGCGTTCGATAATATACTGCGCAAAGGCGCGTAGCTCATCAGTGTTATACGGTAAGCGTGCCAGAGCGTTCAGTGCATCCTGATATAATTGCTGTGCTTTGGCTTTGGCATTGTCCAGCCCCAGTAATGCCGGGTAGGTTGATTTGTTGGCCTTGGTGTCTGACCCCTGTGGCTTGCCAAGTGTGCTGGTATCGCTTTCAATGTCGAGAATATCATCCTGCACCTGAAATGCCAGCCCTAATGCACGGGCGAAGTTTAACAGCGCGCCAAGCTCGGCTGCATCGCGTTTCGGGCTGCATAGCCAGGCTAAGTGTACCGCGCTTTCAATGAGCGCGCCGGTTTTTAACCTGTGCATGCGCTCCAATTGTGCCAAAGTGCTGCTTTGATTAGTTTGGGCTAAATCTATCGCCTGGCCGCCACACATGCCGCTGTAGCCGGCTGCAGTGGCCAGTTGTTGCACCATTTGCAGTATCTGAGCATTACTAACCTGTTGATAGGGATGGCTACTGATCAGCTCAAACGCCAGGGTTTGCAACGCATCACCGGCCAGTATAGCGGTAGCCTCATCAAAGGCTTTGTGACAGGTAGGTTTGCCGCGGCGCAAGTCGTCGTTATCCATCGCCGGTAAATCGTCGTGAATAAGAGAGTAACTGTGTAAGGCTTCCAGCGCTGCGGCCGGGCCATCCAGATCATGCAGGCTGGCGCCAAGCAGCGTGCCGCAACTGTACACCAGAAATGGCCGCACTCTTTTGCCACCCAGCAATAAACTGTACGACATAGCAGACAACAGCCGCTGATCGGTAACAGTACGGCTGTCTAAATATTGCTGTAAATGCTGTTCGACCCGTTGCTGATATACGGCTAAACGTTCAGGTTGCACCTTATTCTCCTGCAGGCGGGTCAAAGGGTAATAATGATTCCTGCTGTTGCTGCTGCATCAGGATCTGTACTTTTTGCTCTGCAGCTTGCAGCAGCTGCTGGCTTTGCCGGGCCAGGGTAATACCGCGTTCAAATTGCTGCAGAGACTGATCCAGTGATAACTCGCCCTGCTCCAGTTGCTGCACAATAAGCTCAAGTTCTGACAAGGTTTGCTCGAACTGGCTTAAATCTGCTTTTTTCTTGCTCATACTACCCCCGGAAAAAGTGTGCGCAAAGGTACCTTAGCAGGCTATTATGGTCAATCAGAAAGCGGATGTGAAAGGCTAAATTGATAATTTTACATAATTTATGCTTAATCATTCTGTGTGGTTGTCGATAAACAACTATCGTCTAAGATAAACTTGTACAGATGGCTGGTGCAGTAGTGTTGCAATTAAGGAGAGTAAAGTGGATTTAGCTACCCTCGTTGGTATGTTAGGTGCAATTGGTTTTATTGTCATGGCGATGATTTTGGGCAGCAGCGGTGCTCCGGGGATGTTTGCCGATACAGTATCTGTACTGATTGTTTTTGGTGGCTCTATCTTTGTGGTTATCTCTAAATTTACGCTGACCCAGTTTTTTGGTTCGGGCAAAGCAGCCGTTAAAGCCTTTATGTTTAAGATTGAATCGCCCGAAGAGCTGATCGAAAAAGCTGTGCAACTGGCTGACTCAGCGCGTAAAGGCGGCTTTCTGGCGCTGGAAGAGGCTGAAATACCTAATTCGTTTATGCAAAAAGGCGTCAATATGTTAGTAGACGGCCATGACGCCGATGTAGTGCGGGCCACGTTGTTAAAAGACATTAGCCTGACCGAAAAACGCCATGAATCCGCAATTGCCATTTTTAAAAGCCTGGGGGATGTTGCTCCGGCCATGGGTATGATTGGTACCCTTATCGGCCTGGTGGCGATGTTATCTAATATGGATGACCCCAAAGCCATAGGGCCGGCCATGGCAGTGGCGTTGTTAACCACCTTGTACGGTGCTTTCATTGCCAACGTAATAGCCATACCGCTGGCAGATAAACTGGCGATCCGCAATCAGCAGGAAAAAATGAACAACCAGCTGATCCTTGATGCCATCTTAGGCATTCAGGATGGCCAGAATCCGAAAGTGATTGAAGGCATACTGCGTAACTATTTAGCGCAGGGTAAACGTGAAGTGGTGCCGGCGGAGTAATCTATGAGTGATCACGCAGAAGAAGAGTGCAAATGTCCACCGCCTGGTTTACCCCAGTATATGGGCACTTTTGCCGATTTAATGGCGCTGTTAATGTGCTTTTTCGTCCTGCTGCTGGCATTTTCAGAAATGGATGTGCTGAAGTTTAAACAAATTGCCGGCTCTATGAAGTTTGCCTTTGGTGTGCAAAATAAAATTGAAGTGGAAGATATTCCCAAGGGTACCAGCGTGATAGCGATGGAGTTTCGCCCGGGCCGCCCCGATCCTACGCCGATTGAAACCCTGCAGCAGCAAACCATTGAAATTACCCAGCAGGTCATTGAGTTTCAGGCTGGTGAAGAAGATTCTGCCGGCGGGCGACAAGAGCAGCGGGAAGACTTAAGCGGCGGCCAGTCGGTTAGTAATGCTGAAGAAATTATGGATGGCGAATCTGCTGCGGCAACAGCCGAAGCTCAGGCGGCGCAGGAGCAAACCAATGAAATGGTGAAAAAGCTGGCCGAACAACTGCAGCAGCAAATTGTTGATGGTGCTATAGAGCTGGAATCTCTGGGCCAGCAAATTATTATCCGTATCCGGGAAAACGGCTCATTTCCTTCGGGCTCATCTTTTTTACAACCCAGGTTTAAACCGATAGTGCAGCGTATTGGTACTTTACTCAATGAGGTACCCGGTGAAATTACCGTTACCGGCCATACCGATAATATTCAGGTTTCTGACGAATTGCACAGCAATAACTGGGATTTATCGGCCAAGCGTGCTGTGTCAGTAGCTACCGAAATGATAAAAGCAACCGGCTTTGACCGTACCCGTTTAGTCGTAGTAGGGCATGCCGACACCAAGCCGCTAGTGCCGAATGACACCGAACAGGGCAGGCGGCGTAACCGCAGGGTAGAAATTGCCATTATGCAGGGTAAAGCCAAAGAGTCAGACCCGATAAGCCTGGAGCCTCCCAGCCAGCAGTTGCCTTAATCACTCTGAGTAGTGCGCAGATTAGGTCTTTCTGTACAGATCCGCTATAATCTGCGCCACTTTTTTTCTGCTTAACTATGCTGTTGTCTGATGATTGAATTTCTTATCAAATTACACCCCGAAATTGCTATTAAAAGTAAATCGGTGCGTAAACGCCAAACGCTGCTGTTGGAGCGAAACCTGAAAACTATCCTGTTGCAGGTCGACGCTACGGTAGTGGTTAACAACAACTTTGATCATCTTACCGTGCGTTGTGACAGCGACGACGAAGCCTTGCGGCAACGTTTAATTGAGCGGCTGGGGTGTATTCCGGGCGTGGTTGCCTTTGCTGAAATGCAATCTTCTGCCTTTAGCAGCCTGCACGATATTTTTGAGCAGGTGCTGGCGGTATATGCTGCGCAGCTGGTCAATAAAACCTTTAGCGTAAGGGTGCGCCGCAGTGGTAATCATGAATTTACCTCAATAGAAGCTGAACGCTATATTGGCGGCGGTTTAAATCAGCATGTTGCCAGTGCCAAAGTGCAGCTGAAAAAACCGGACCTGGTAGTAACGCTGGAGATCAGAAAAGATCGGCTGATTATGGTGCGCAAGATGCACCAGGGCATGGGCGGTTTTCCGCTGCCGTCGCAGTCAGATGTGTTATCACTGATCTCCGGTGGCTATGATTCTGCCGTGGCCAGCTATCTGATGATCCGCAAAGGCCTGCGTACGCATTACCTGTTTTTTAACCTCGGTGGTGCCGCCCATGAGGCTGGGGTGCGTGAAATGGCGTTTCATATCTGGCAAAAATACAGCCTGTCGCACAAAGTAAAGTTTGTCAGTGTTAACTTTGCCCCGGTGGTGGACCAGATTTTAGAAACCATCGATAGCGGTTTAATGGGCGTAATATTAAAGCGGATGATGATGCGGGCAGCCAGCGAAGTAGCCGAAAGCCTGGGCATTAAAGCCATAGTTACCGGTGAAAGTATTGGCCAGGTATCAAGCCAAACCATTACCAATTTAAACGTGATAGACCGGGTTACTGAAATGCTGATCCTGCGCCCCCTGATTTATCAGGACAAGCAGGAAATAATTGATATGTGCCGCAAAATTGGTGCTGAAGATATTGCCAAAAGCATGCCGGAATATTGCGGAGTTATCTCGAAAAAGCCCACGGTGAATGCAGTACTGTCGGAAGTGCTGGCCAATGAGCAAAAGTTTGATTTCAGCGTGCTGGAGCAGGCAGTAAAAGCAGCAAAAGTGCTGGATATCCGCACGGTAGATTATCAGGCTGAGCAACAGGCGCATGTGGTGACTGAGCTGGCACAACTGCCGGCCGATGCAGTAGTGCTGGATATTCGCAGCCCGGAAGAAACCGATATTAAACCGCTGACAGTTGCCGGGCATAACGTAGTTGAACTGCCGTTTTTCCGTCTGGCATCGCAGTTTGCTAACCTTGATCAGAGCAAACAATACTATTTTTACTGTGAACGCGGCGTAATGAGCCGGTTACAGGCCGTGGTATTGCAGGATCAGGGC
This sequence comes from Gammaproteobacteria bacterium HGW-Gammaproteobacteria-15, assembly GCA_002840125.1. GTDB lineage: Bacteria > Pseudomonadota > Gammaproteobacteria > Enterobacterales > Alteromonadaceae > Alishewanella. The sequence goes on along the minus strand of PGZF01000001.1, from coordinate 838,815 downwards.
TTTAGCAACGTAGCGGTTTACCGGCCTTAACGTTGTACGCGGTGCTGCAATTGCAGCACCTGTTGCAAGAGTTGTGTGTTGTGCGGCACGGCAATGTTATAGCGTGCTGCCTGCGTGACGATATAACCGGTAATAGCGTCTATTTCAGTACGGCGTTTGTGCGTAATATCTTGCTGCATTGACGAGAAATTAGCTGCCGTGCTCTGGATAACCTGCTGTACTTTTTCCAGCATTTGCGCGTATTGCAGCGGATAACCTGCCGCTTCTGCCACCTGGCATACTTCGGTCAGGATCTGATTTATCTGCTGTTGATACTGTGCTTTTGCCAGCTCGCCATTGTTGCAGTTATACAGTGCTGTCAGCGGGTTTATTGCCGCATTAATTGCCAGCTTGTGCCATAAAAACGGCAGAATATTCTCAGTTAGTGTAACCGGCCCAAGGGCTATATCCATCGCCTTCTGCACCGCTAAAAGCTGATTTTCCGCCGCCGCGTTTAACGGCGCCAATACGCTTTGGCCTTGCCCGGTATGGCGCACAGTTGTACCTTGCTTTAGTGCACCATGGGTCGTGGTCAGAAACCACAACCCCTGTGTTGGGCTAAGCGACGGTAAAATGTGTTCTGTTGCAGCCATGCCATTGTGGCTGAGCACCAGTTGGGCATCAGATGCCAGGGCCGGTAATAACGCCTGCACCGCAGCGGGTACGGCATAGCTTTTTACCGGTATTAACACGGCTGCCAGTGGCGCAGTCGCACAGTTAAAATGAAGGGGGTGTTGCTCAAAGCGGATATCCAGTGCAGCAGGTTGTCTTAGCCAGAGCTGTACCGGCCAGCCTGCCAGTTTAAAGCGGCTGGCAGCCAGTAAACCTATAGCGCCCTGGCCGACAACTGTCCAGCTTAGCGCTGGCTGCGTGGGCGTATTTTGTGCCATAGGGCCCGCACCAGATAAAAACTGACTACGCCGGCCAGATCTGCCAGCAAATCCCACCAGTCGCCGTTACGGCGGGTAAAGTAATGCTGTGCCAGTTCAATAGCTCCACCATAAGCACCCAGTAAGATAAAAGCCAGCCAGGGGCTGAGTTTAAAGCCTTTCCACAGCAAGGCGCTGAGTATGGCAAAAATACCGAAGTGTGCCACTTTATCTAAATGGGCTATGCCGCCACCAATGCGGTGGCCGCTTAATTCAGCTAAAAAGCTGGCAGTAGCAGCGACAAAACAGAAAACACACAACCAGCGATAAAATGTTTGCGACACAAAGACCCCCGAAGATATATGGCGCTCGGATTGTAGCAGTTTTCTGGTTATAATCGCCAGCAGACAGAATGGCTTAAGCACAGGAGACTTGTCATGCCTTCATTCGATATTGTTTCAGAAATTGATATGAATCAGGCGAAGAACGCCGTAGATAATGCCAAACGGGAACTTGAAACCCGCTTCGATTTTCGTGGCGTTAACGCCAAAATTGAGCTGAACAAAGAGCAAATTGAGCTGACCGCTGAAGCCGACCAGCAAGTGATGCAGCTGTTTGATATTTTTGCCATGAAAGCCAGCAAGTTGCAGCTGGATGTCAGTAGTTTCAAGATTGAAAAAGAAGAGCGTCACGGCAAATTTATCACCCGTCATGTCAGTATCAAGCAGGGCATCGATAAAGAGATGGCAAAAAAAATCGTTAAACTGGTTAAGGATAGCAATATTAAGGTGCAGGTGGCGATCCAGGGTGAAGAGCTGCGGGTAACCGGTAAAAAGCGTGATGATTTGCAGGCCGCTATGCAATTGGTGCGCACCAGCGAGCTGGGCCAGCCGTTCCAATTTAAAAACTTCCGCGATTAGGTTTTAGCCATCCAGCCATCTATTGACATTTTTCTTTGATGGCGTAAACTGCACGCGGCTCCGATAGGGAGCCGCTTTTTCTGGTGCTGCAGTCAACTGCAGGTAAACGGGAATCTGGTGTTAATCCAGAGCTGCCCCCGCAACGGTAAACAACTGAGCTGTGTTCAATGCCACTGTCAAAAGATGGGAAGGCGAGCACAGGCGCAAGCAGGTTGTCAGCCCGGAGACCGGCCGGAAAAAAACCTTCAACATTATTAAATGTGCGGTGGGCACATTTTCGGAGCTTATATGTTTAAACCTGCTTTTGCGGCCGTGCTGGTCGCATCTTGCTGCTCTGCGGCAGCTAACACTACTGAACACACTAATCTTGAACATATCAGTATTTATGCTAACCGCACCGCCACGCCGCAACAAGACGTGCTGGCCAGTGTAACCGTGCTGGAGCGTGACGATATCGTAGCGCGCCAGGCTAATGATTTACCCGCCTTACTGGCGCAACTGCCGGGTATTAACTTATCCCGCGATGGCGGCCGTGGCCAAAACAGCAGTGTTTATATCCGCGGCGGTAATACCGGCCATACGCTGGTAATTATCGACGGCGTGCGCAGTGGCTCGGCTACGTTGGGGTATAAAACACTGTCAATGTTACCGCTGGAACTGATCGAACGTATAGAAGTTGTGCGTGGCCCACGGGCTGCCTGGTATGGTGCCGATGCTCTGTCTGGTGTCATCGCTATTACTACGCGCAAGGCTCAGGGTACAGAGCTTAATGCCAATGTAGGTAGTTATGGGCAGTTGGGTGCTGATGTGAGTGTTAGTCAGCAAGTTGGCGATCTTGCCGTAAGAGCAACTGCCGGTTATAGCCAGGCTGACGGCTTTAATGTACGTAAAGATCTTGATCCGGATCGCGATGGTTATGATCAACGTTTTGCTAAACTGGCCGCCGATTATCAGACCAGTTTTGGTTTGTTACGGGCTCAGTTTGATATTAATTCCGGCTTTTATCAGTTCGATACAGGTTGGGGCACTGAAGACCAAGCCGATACCCTTAATCGTACTTACCTGCTCGGCTGGGAGCATCAATCAGGGCAGTGGCAGCATCAGGCACAATTAAGCCGGGTACTGGATGATGACACTGTCTACGGCCCGGACTCCAGTAGCCCATTTGTAACTGAGCGTGATGAGTTTAACTATCAAACCAGCACCGCCATCACTGATAATCTGAATTGGTTGGGTGGGGCGAACTGGTATTCGGAAAGCGTTGGCCGTTCTGGCGTTAACTACGTTGAAGACAGCCGGATTAACCGTGCGCTATTTACGGGCCTGAACTATAAACAGGACAATGTGCAATTAGATGGCTCGGTACGGCGTGATTTAACCACGCAGTATGGTGGCAACAACACCTGGCAATTGGCTGCGGGTTACTGGTTTACTGATGCCTGGCAACTAAGGATTAGCCGAGGAGCAGCTTTTAAAGCGCCAACCTTTAATGATTTATATTATCCCGACAGCTCCAACCCGGATTTAGCTCCTGAGCGTACCTTATCGGATGAAGTTGCAATCAGTTACCGTGCTGCGAATGGCAGTGTGCAACTGGCCTGGTTTGAGAATGATGTCGATAACCTAATCCAGCTTGATGCGAACTATATGCCGCAGAATATTGAACAGGCAAAAATTTCCGGTATCGAGCTGGCCATTCAGGCCGATGTTGCCGGTATTCAGCAAAACTTTGCTTATAGCTGGACTGATACTGAAAATACCCTGACCGGATTGCGCTTGGCCAGACGGCCAGAACATACCATCAACTGGCGTGCAACACACAGCTGGGATAAGCTATCAGGCTATATATCCGCAGACTATCAAAGCAGTACGTTCCAATCAGGGAGTAACTACTTAGGTGGTTTTACCCTATGGGGGATTGGCAGTAGCTATGATGTATCATCGGCACTGACGGTTAGAGCTAAAATTGACAATCTAACCGATAAGAAATATCAGACAGTGCTTGGTTATGAAAGCTCTAGTATTGTAGTAGGTCTCGAATTAAACTATAAATTGTAATCGTAATTTAAGCCTGTACATATTGTGCAGGCTTTGTATGGTTTAATTGTATTTATTTTCTACAAGATCATATAGTATTTTTTTCTTTCTATGTTTATCCGAAATTGTGTATTCCAACGCCATCTCATATAGTTCATTGTAGTTGGTATTTTCTGAATAAGCGTTTATTTCTGATATTGAAATATCTGGATACACTATGCTCAGAAATACTACATATTTGTCTTCTATTTTTAAATCTTCTATATGGTTTATAAGCTCAAATTCGGATTCTTCGCTATAGTATAATGATTTAATTTTCCAACTAATAGCCTCTTTGTTGCTAATGTGTGAGAGGTTTGATATTTCGTATTCTTTTTCGAAGCCATTGTTTATTTCATTTAATAAGTATTTATATTTTTCTATTGATGGGGTGAAATCTATATTTTTACATATATTATTTATTTCGCTACTACTTGTCTCATTATATATATCATCTAGCATTGATTCATTATCATTATCATTATCATTATCATTATCATTATCATTATCATTATCATTTTTTATCTTAGAGCACGTAATTTCATAAAATGCATCTCTGCTTGTTTGATTCTTACTTGTGTAGTATTTTTCATAGGGGGGGTGGTTGTAGAATTCTATTTGTTTATTAACAATATAGTCTTTATTTTCTGTGTGATTCACCTTTTTATAATGTGGATCGCTATGAATTTTTTCTATATTAATTTCGGTTGAAATGGATTCTGCAAGAGTAGAATTATTAATTGAAGCAATAGTAGCAGCGTATGCTGCTACTATTGCCAATAAAACCAAAGTTATAATATGCTTCATATTAAAATAATGAAATCTTGGTTGTTGATAATTTACCATCGCTCACTGTGACCGTAAGCTTTTTCACTGTGTTGGGATGGAATAGCGCATTATTATATGGCCTGGGATAACGGCCTGCCGCCGCACCCTCTCCCAATGTTTTACTATGCTGACCTCTTGTTGATGCGTATTCAATACGGCCATCTTTGAATTCAAACTTCCAGCTCACAGTTAGTTCCTCGACGGGGGATTCTCTATCAGTAATTCCTATATGCCAACCAGCAAAAGGCAAATTATGGTAGTCTGGATGCGGAGGTGCATCTATTTGCTTGAATTCACTGGTAAAAGTGGGTGCAGTATTTTTCACTGCTTTGACTCTATAGTAATTACAAGAATAACGAGTAAGCGCATCACCACCTGCAAACTTGAATTTAGGAATTTCGCCATAAAACTCTCCAGAGTCTGAGTAACTTCCGCCCCATGATGCTGTGAATTTCCATTCTTCAACTAATGCTAAATTAAAAACAGTTACATCTTTAGAGAATTTATACTGTGTATCAGGATCTTCTTTCTTTGGATTATGTACAATACTTTCTCCCGGAATTATCCATGAAAAATAGTGATCTCTAAGTCTTTCCTTACCTCTTTTTGATAAATCTCTTTGCTTTAAATTATATAGCTCGCCTTGCAATACGGTATAAACTGGGATGCCGTCAGAACCTATTACTGGATCTCTGACGGGGCCATCTATCCATGAAGGATTATCATTATATTTCCTAGCTTTGCATGATGCAATGTCTGTGTTTAATCCCATATTTTGAATATATGCATTATTTAATAATACGTAGTCTATCGCCCAAAAATTTGCATGCTCATCATGATTCATCTTATCTGAAGATAATCTTTTCTTTATGTGCCAATTTGCTAACGGATAAATGTATTTATTAGCCTCAGTCCATTTATCTTCAAACATAGTATCTATGAAAGCTGCTTCTAATAAGTTTGGAACGATCAATAGTACAGGTAAAATTTTTTTCATAAGTAACCTTTTTATTTCAATTTTGGTTATTGTAATGTTACCTAATATGTGTGTCAATTTATTTGTGTTTTTTATGTAAATTAAATTATTCCAATGAATTTATTGTTTGTTATTTGTACAGACTGCATGATTAGTTAGCATTTAGTGTTGATTTATATTCATGACTAAATGACATACATAGCCACAGTTTCTACGGAAAATCTTTTGTTTTAGGGTGAGTGCGCTATTAACATATATCTAAGTAACTGTTTTTAACAGTAGGTCACTAAGAGAAAGGGACTCAATGCGGTTTGCACGATCTGAGCGGCTGCCAAACTAATAGACCAACAAAACGCATTGAGTATGAATAAAATAGTATTTTTGCATGGCACTGAAACCCGTCGTTTAAGAAAAATTGTCCAGCGCAGCCGTGATAAAGCCTTAAGCCGCAGAGCCAACGCGGTGTTGCTGGTGCTACAGGATAAAACCAGAGTAGAGGTTGCAGCCGCTTTGCAAGCGGCACGCTCCAGTGTGAATCGTTGGTACGACAGGCTGGCAAAAAGCCAGTGCACAGGTCGACCTCAGCAGTTGCCTACAGCCTTTATTAGCAATGTGTTCAAGCTATTTATTGAGCATCGGCCAAGAGATATAGGTTATCCGCGCTTGCGTTGAAGCACAGAGTTGTTCAGTGGAGTACTGAAGCGACTGACGGGGCTGAAGGTGCACAGTTCAACGATACGGCGTTTATTGCCACAAATCGGTATTGTCTGGCGCAGGGCCGCACCGACACTGCGGATAAAAGACCCGGCTAAAGCGGAGAAACTGGCGGCGATATATGAGGCGTTGAATAATTGCAGCGCTGAGCATCCGGTGTTTTATGAAGATGAGGTGGATATCCACCTGAACCCGAAAATCGGTGCTGACTGGGGCTATAAAGGCAAGCAGCGGCTGGTGGTAACCCCTGGCAAGAACAAAAAACATTATCTGGCTGGCGCGCTACACAGCAAAACAGGCCAAATAACCTATGTTGGTTCAACGAGTAAAAGCTCAGAGCTGTTTATCAACCTGATGAACAAGCTGAAACGGCAGTACCGGCGGGCCAAGACGATTACGCTGGTGGTGGATAACTGCATTATCCACAAGAGCCGCAAGACATTAGTCTGGCTGAGGAATAACCCGAAGTTCGAGTTTGTTATTCCAACCGGTTTACAGCCCGTGGGTTAACAAAATAGAGAAGCTGTGGCATGCCTGGCACGAGACCATCACACGCAACCACTGCTGCAAAACGATGGATGATTTACTGGAGCAGGTTGAGCATTTTATGGATAAGGCAGCTCCGTTTCCGGGAGGCGGTCATGGCTTGCTGCGGGTGTAGCAGAGTTAGGCTCAGTTATTTAGGCGGCTTTACCTTATGGGGGATAGGCGCCAGTTATACCGTATCACCGGCATTAACTTTACGTGCTAAAGTCGATAACCTGTTTGATAAAGACTATTACACCAGCCATGGCTATGCCACTCAAGGCACAAACTTCGGTCTTAGTGTGAGCTATACACCGCTGTAAATGCAGTTGTAAGAAAAGCGTGCTTCGGCACGCTTTTTTAGTCTGGCTTGAGTAGCTTAGCGTAGTTTTGTCTGAACTTGGCCATTTTGGGGGCCACGATAAACTGGCAATAACCTTGGCCGGGGTGTTGCAGAAAATAACCTTGATGGTACTCCTCGGCCACGTAAAACGGGCCTGCCGGGCTAACTTCTGTCACAATGCGCTGAGTAAATACCTGGGTACGTTCCAGCTCAGCCATTACGCCGCGCACCAGTTGTAACTGTTCGTCATTATGATAAAACACCACAGAGCGGTACTGGGTACCAACGTCATTACCCTGACGATTCAGTTGGGTAGGGTCGTGTAAACTAAAAAAAATCAAACATAACTGCTCAAAGCTTATCATGCTGTTTTCAAACTGCACCTGCACCACTTCAGCGTGGCCGGTATCTCCCCGGCATACCTGCTCGTAAGTAGGAAAACTGTTTTCACCGCCCATATAACCGCTTAAGGCCTGGATAACGCCCTTAACCTGATTCATGGCGGCCTCTAAGCACCAAAAACAGCCTGCACCAAACGTCGCCGTTTGTATCGCCATATTGTCTCTCCTGTGGCCCAGTACTTGTAACCCAATACTGAATGTATCCTAACATTAGGATATGCACCAGTTTATAACCGGCAATACGCTGTAGCATTGTGCAGCGATCAGGCCGGTCAGCTACTCTGTGTCATTTCAGAGTGTTACCGCACGGTTTACTTTGTTCGTGGCCAGCTGTTTTAACCAGTGCGCCACTGGTGCCGGTTTGGCAAAAAAGTAGCCTTGCATCTGTTTGCAGCCCAGTTTAATTAAAAAACGGCGCTGGATATCGGTTTCAATACCTTCTATAACCAGTTTTAGCTGCAATGCTGCCGCCAGCTGGATCACCGATTGCACTAATCTGACCTGCACCGGGTTATGCGGTATTTCTTTAACGAAGCTTCTGTCGAGTTTTATTTTATCCACCGGCAGTTTGCTTAGCATACTCAGTGACGCCTGGCCGGTGCCAAAATCGTCCAGGGCGATGTTAAAACCAAGTTTTTTCAGTGCGTGAATTTTGTCAAACAGCGGCTGTTTGTGGCTGATAATACTGTTTTCTGTCAGCTCCAGTGTAAGCTGATTAAGAAGATCAGGTTGGTGCGTAGCAACGTCAATTAAAGCATTGTAAAACGAATGTACCAGTAAGTCAGAGCCTGCCAGATTAATTGCCACCGGATACTTAAGCGCTAATGCTCTGAGCTGCTGCACTATAGTGATAGCCTGACTCAGCACTTTTGACGATACCTCGCCAATCAGACCGTACTGTTCGGCCAGCCTTATAATGGTTTCCGGCGTGACAAAGCTGCCATCAGCACGGGGCCAGCGTAATAAAGCTTCAAAGCTTTGAATAGTGCCATCCGGTGTTACTTTGGGCTGCAGCCAAAGCGTAAGTTCATCGTCGTGCAAGGCTTGCTTTAAGTCGGTCAGTAGCTGCAAATCGAGGTTGCGTTGCTGCAAAGAGTCAGCCTGATAGTAAGCGACAGGGCAGTTATAAGCATCGGCCAGTTCCAGCGCCGATTCACATTGCTCCAGCATTTCTTCGGGGCTAAAGTGGTTTGACGTTGCTATGCTGACACCCATTTCATACATCGGTTGTATACTGCCAACCGACAGTTTTAGCTCTGCCGGCAACAGGTGACGCAATTGGGTTACCTGCTCACTAACCGAGCTGCTGCTGTTAAGCAAATCAGTCCATAGAACAAATTTTACCCCTCGTAAGCGGCCAAACATCACCTGCTCTGGTAAGGCATTTTGTAATTGCTGGGCAAAGGTGGTTAGCAGTTCGTCGCCGGCCTGGTAGCTGTTCTGATGATTAAAGGCTTTAATGTGGCATAACCTGAGGATAATCATCAGGCCTGCTACGGTATTTTCACGCTGCTTATGGATCAGGCGTAATAAAAAACCAGCGTTAGGCAGTGAGGTCAGGGTGTCGTAGTTATGCCACAACTCATGCTGTTGCTCGCTGGCGGCCAGTTTTTTATGCATCAGCGTCAATGGCGTAATATCGTCAAGTTGCAGCAAATGATGTTGCTGCCGGGTGCTGCAAAGATGGTTAAGTAACAGATGCTTGCTGTTATCTGTCAGCAACTGGCACTCAGTATCATGCCCCAGCCAGAATTCAGCGTTGCCCTGGTTAGCCGTGCTTAGTATGTCGGTTAAATGGGTGTGTTCAGCACTGATCAGTGCCAGTGTCTGCTGTGCTTTAGCATTAGCTTTAAGAATTTGCCCGTCAGCCGTAACCAATAAGGTCGCTTTACTTTGGTGGTTAAAAATATCCTGATACAGCTGGTTGCTTTCGAGGATAGTGGCATTTTGTGCCTTTAGTGCAGCAGCATTGCGGTTTAGTGTGCTAAGCATGCGCATAATAGTTAGCGGAATACACAGATTAAAAAACAAAAACAGTAAGCTGTGCAGGTAAATAGGCGTTGCTGGTAAGGTAATAGAAAAGTTAAACAAATTTACCGGTGTATTGCTGTATAAAATAAATAAAAACGGCAGCACATTTATTGCCATTACCAGCAGCGTTACCGTGCTGTTAAAAAATAACAGCGCAATAAGCGGGGCGGTATAAACAAAAATAGCTCCCAGCTTTGACAACTCAAAATCATCAATAAAAAGCAACATACAAAGCCCGGCACTAAACACGGTAAATAATAAAATAACCCGGCTAATGCCCAACTGGTGGCTGGAAAAATATAGTGCCAGTAATAAGATAGCGTAAAAACTGGTTGTAATAGCAATGGTGTACCAAGCGCCTATCTGATACGCCTGCCAGGAACTGTGTAGCACTATGGCTAATACCAACAGCAAGCCAGAGGTAAGAATAATGCGTAAAGCACTTTGTTGTAATACGGTTACGGACGGCGAGTTAAGGTGTGTTTCAGTTAATAACAGTAGTTTTTTTATACGGCTTAACATGAATTGTCCACTAAATTAGGCTTGAAACCCGCATGTTTGCACAGCGGAAAATACGCATTGGCTATTAACGTCCTGTTAAATGACAGCCTAGCGTAAACAAATACCGGTATCGGGACAATAGTAAAGTGAAAACTGTTTTAAACAGTGTATAAAAATGTATATAAGTTGGGCAAATAGAAGCAGTAAATATTGTTGCCAGCACTACCTGGCAACAATAGTGCCACTGTAAAACTGCGATAGCTCTGTTACGCGCTCTGCGTTTTGTATATCCAGCAGAACAAACTTGAACGGCGTGAATAATGTAGCAGGTTTTTCCATCGTGTTTATTGATACCACAAACTGGCGCTGCTCGCCCGCTTGCAAGCTAAGCGTGGCGTCGCTGTTTAGCTGGCTGTATGCCATACCTTCTACCTGCAGCTGATACTGCCTTGCTGTTTTGGTTTTATTGATCACGTTTAATGTAAAGGTGTTTTCAATGGCGCCATCCGTATTTACCCGGTACAACGCATTGCGCTCACGGTACACGGTTAGCTCGGTATTGGTTCTGGTCATAGCCCAGCCAAGAATGGCAACTAGAGTCACTAAAATGGTAACGCCGTAAGCCAGGTGTCCGCTGAGGTTCGCTCCGGTGCTTTGTTCTGCGGCATAGTTAATCAGGCCTTTGGCATAGCCAAACTGGCTCATGGTTTGATCGCAGGCATCAATACACAGGCCACAGTTAATACACTCGTATTGCATGCCATCGCGAATATCAATGCCTACCGGGCACACCTGCACACAGAGGTTACAGTCTACGCAGTCGCCTAAGTTTGCCGGTTTGTCACTACCACGCTTACGCGGCCCACGTGTTTCGCCGCGTCCGGCGTTGTAGCTTACCAGTTTGGTAGCAGTATTAAACATGGCCGATTGAAACCGCGAGTAGGGGCACATGTGCAGGCACATTTTTTCCCGGATCAACCCGGCATTAAAATAGGTGCACAAAGCGAAAAAACCGACCCAGGCGTATACCTGCCATGCAGCCTGCAGTGCAAAGAATGTAGAGTACAGTTCAGACTGCGGAATAAAATACGACATAAACACTAAAGCGGTAACCACTGACACCACCAGCCAGCTTAAATGTTTTGCCAGCTTTTTAGCCAGTTTATTCAGGCTAAACCGGGCGTTATCCAACTGCCGGCTTTGGTTATGGCTGCCCTCTATGCGCCGTTCTATCCAGACAAACATCAGTGTCCATACCGTTTGCGGGCAGGTATAACCGCACCATACCCGGCCGTACAGGCGGGTTACGTAAAACAGCACAAAGGCTGCCAGCGTAAACAACAAGGCAGCAATCAGGAAGTCTTGTGGAAATAAAATAATAGAAAATAACTCAATGGTTTGTTGGCCGGCATTAATCCGGAATGCCTGCTCACCGTTGTATTGAATAAAAGGGATACCAATAAACAGTGCCATCAGCAGCCAGCTTAACGCGCGGCGGATGCGCTGATAAAAGCCGCTTTGCTCACGGATATAAATTTTTCCGCTGCTATCTTTGGTAGAAAAAATAATCAGATCTTCAGGAGGTAAAGAATACGCCATAACAAGTACCTGCAGGAATTAACAGCAGTGGCCGATGCAGCCAGTTGCGGGCGCATTTTAAGTAGCAGCAGAAAAAAGGTGCAGATACAAAAAAATAAAATAAAATAGATACAGCATTTGAAGGGAGCATGGCCATGAGCCGTTTTAAGTACCAACAACTGGCAAGCGAGCTGCTGCAGCAAATTAATGCAAGGCAATGGCAAGCGGGGGAAAAGCTGCCGTCGGTGCGTTGGTTATGCCGCCACTATCAGCGCTCGCTGGCTACTGTGCAGCATGCTTTGCATGTACTTGAAGCCCAGGGCGTAATAGAAGCAAAAAGCCGGGCTGGGTATTTTGTTAAGTTTGCGCTGGCGCCGGTGCAAATTCCGCAGTTTAGCCAGCATATCCCTGCGCCCAATATAGTAACGGTGCCGGATATATTTTTTGACATTATGAACCGTAGTGGCGCCTTTGACATATTGCCAAGCGGCCCGCAGATTGAGCCCGCACACCTGACAATATTAATGCGCCATATTGGCCGGGCACTGCGCCGGCAATCTTTTAGTAAAGCTATGTATTACGACGAACCGCTGGGGTTATATGAGCTGCGGCTACAGATCACAGAGCATTACCGCAGCACAGGCCTGGCGTTAAGTGCCCAAAACCTGTGTATTACAGCCGGTTGCCAGCATGCGTTATTTTTGGCACTAAAAGCCAGTTGTCAGCCCGGAGATACCGTGGCAGTAGAGAGCCCGGCTTTTTATGGTGTGCTGCAACTGTTGCAGGAGCTTGAGCTTAAAGCACTGGAAATACCCAGTTCGCCACAGTTGGGCCTGAATGTTGACAGTCTGGAGCAGGCATTGGATAAGTGGCAGATCAGTGCCTGTGTGGTTACCCCTGCTTTTGCCACGCCAACCGGGGCCTGTATGCCAGCTGCGCAGCAAGCCAGGCTGCTTAGCTTAGCCAATAAACACGATTTTGCCGTGATTGAAGACGATATCTACGGCGATTTGGGGTTTCACTACCGGCCCAAGCCGCTGAAATCGCTTGATACACAAGACAGGGTAATGCTGTGCAGCTCGTTTTCTAAGTCCTTATCCCGCGATCTGCGTATCGGTTGGATTGCGGCCGGGCGCTGGTCAAAGGCTGTGGCACGTTTAAAGCTGGTAAGCCAGTTAGCCAGCAGCCAGGCTATGCAGCAGGGTATTGCCAGCTTTATGGCTGAAGGCCACTACAAAAGGCACCTCAACCAATACCGCCAGCAGCTGAAACATCAGCGTGATCAGTTAATTAACTGTTTGCAGCGCGATTGGGCAGGCAATATTCAGCACACCACGCCGCTAGGCGGGCTGGCGCTGTGGCTGCAACTTAATGACGGCATCAATTGCCAGCAGCTGTATTTACAGTGCCTTGAGCGCGGCATAATACTGACACCCGGTGTGATGTTTTCCAATAGTGGCGATTTTAACCACTACCTGCGGTTAAGTTTTGCTCACCCGGTTGTCGGTAGCAGAAAACACGCTCTCATCGAACTTGGTCGTATGCTACTTGAAATGCCCGCTGCAAAAATTTAGCAGCTTGTGTTGTTTGCTACTGAATTAACCGATACTGCGGCGCTGTCTGCGCTTAAATAAAAAATAGATTAACCTTGTCGAAGTTGCCGGTGCTTATCCGACTAAAAGCAGACAGCCCGCCAGGCTGCATTGTTGGTTATTATTGGTAGCTACTATCTATAACGACTATTCACAACTGCAATTCGGAGAAACAGCATGAGCCGCATGATATTTGTTAACCTGCCGGTAAAAGACTTAAAAGCCTCAATGGCTTTTTATACCGCACTGGGTTTTACCAACAACCCGCACTTTACTGACGACACCGCCGCCTGTATGGTTTGGAGCAAAGCAATAAACGTAATGCTGTTAACCCATGACAAGTGGCGCCAATTTACCAACCGGCCTATTCCTGCAACAACCTCAAGCGAGGTAATACTGGCATTGTCGTGCGACAGCCGCGAAGCAGTTGATGCAATAAATAATGCCGCAAAGGAGGGCGGGACAGCAGATATTAACCCCGTACAGGATTTAGGCTTTATGTACAGCCGCGCCTTAACCGATCCGGATGGCCATATTTGGGAACCGTTCTGGATGGACCCTGCCGCTATTCCGGCAGAATAATCCTGTTTCATTGCGTACGCCGTCAAAGCCCCCGCTGGCTGGTGGCGTAATTCCGGCTGCCAGGCATGTTGCTGCTAAACGGCTATAAGTTGTTGTCTGTTTAGTTGCAGCTATCCTGAATTATCACCAGCAAAAAAGTAGTTGTTGTTACGCAGCTCATGGCATCCGCAGTTATATATCTTTGGCTAAGGTTGTGTCGAAGGTAAGGCCTGGCATCGAGGTCAGCGGGTTAAAATACTTGCTTTACATTCAATTAGCGCATTAGAGTGGAACTGAGTTTACAACTTCCGGGATCTGCAACACGCAACTTGCGGGTTGAGAACCGTTGAATAAATTGTCAGGCACAAAGGAAAAGTAAAGTGGTTACCTGCTATCTCCGATATATCATTGACCCATACAAACTTAAAGAGTTTGAGCACTACGGCAAACTGTGGATCCCGCTTGTTGAGAAGTTCGGTGGTAAACACCATGGTTATTTTCTGCCATCAGAAGGTGCCAATAACGTTGCACTTGCTATGTTTACCTTCCCAAGTCTGGCGGAGTATGAAAAATATAGGGAAAAGTCTCTGCAGGACACTGCCTGCATAGCGGCGTTTAAGTACGCTGAAGAAACGCAATGTATTATTAGTTATGAGCGTACGTTCTTCAGGCCAGTGTTTAACGCCTGACAGGTGGTTCAACACCAGAGTGTCAATTAAGACTGCACTTTCGCTTGAGAGTTATGCGCCCAAGTTACCCATGAGCAATCGATTCCTTCTATAGTCAGGCATCGTAATCGGCAAAGGACACACCAAAGAGGCCATGATGTTTAAAGATGTACTAAATTTTTGGTTTAAAGAATTAGAGCCTAAGCAATGGTGGGTGTCAGAACCTGGTTTTGACGCGCTGATTAAACAGCGTTTTTTACCACTGTTGCAACAATCGGCTGCGGGTGAGTTATTTGGCTGGCGCGTAAGTGCTGCCGGGCGCTTGGCAGAAATTATTGTGTTGGACCAGTTTTCGCGCAATATCTACCGTAATTCCGCAAATGCTTTTGCACAGGATGCTATGGCGCTGGTGTTAGCTCAGGAAGCCGTGGCGGCCGGTGTGTTGGAGCAGCTTAATGCTGATGAGCGTAACTTTTTATTAATGCCCTATATGCACAGCGAATCGCGGCTTATTCACCAGCAAGCCGAAGCGCTGTTTAAGCAATTTACCCCGGCGGAAAATTATCAGTTTGAGCTTAAACACAAAGTGATTATTGACCGCTTTGGCCGTTATCCGCATCGCAATGCCGTTTTAGGCCGTACCTCGACAGCTGAGGAAATTGAGTTTCTTAAACAGCCTGGCTCGGGGTTTTAGCCCGGCCAGCGGCGGCTTGAAGTATGCTTTGCGGCTATTTAGCTGTAGTTAAACAGGCTACTATTTTGTGCCAAATTTCTCGTGCTCGCCAAGGTCTGGCTGCTTACCTTTCACCTTAGCCTGCGCTGTTTTAAACATTTTTACCATAGCGCTGCTGTCGCTGTCCCAATGCTCGCCTTTTTGCACTTTGATTTCCAGCATACCGACATTGGGTGAATCTTTGCCGTCAGGAAACCAGGCTGCCACAAACGGGTTCCAGTATCTATTGATCAGCGTTTTGTCGCGGATAGCGCGGCCGACGCCGGTCAGCGATACATACACCTGATTGTCTGGATCGGCGAAAGTTAAGCAGACATCGTGGTCACGCTCTATTTCCAGCACTTTTTCTGTGGCTAAATCGGTATAAAACCACAGGGTACCGTCGTATTCATCCTGCACTAACACCATAGGGCGGGATCGTAGTTCATCGCCGTGGCGGGTTGTCAGCATTGCGGTTTTAATCTGTTTGATAAGCTGCCAGATTTTTTGCTTGTGCTCGGGGCTTGACATAACTCCTCCGGTTTATTTAACAGAATAGATAATTTTCAACAGGTGCTAGTGTTTTAGAATCACATACAGCGCGTGAATAATGCCGGGTATAAAGCCAAACAGCGTTAGCAAAATGCTAAGCCAGAAATGACCTTTAAGGCCAACTTCAAGAAATACCCCCAGTGGTGGCAAAATTATTGCGAAAAGGATTTTAATAGGATCGGTTGCGGTAACTGCCATAACAGGCTCCTTAGATAGTAAGTCAGATGCTTTGCTTGCCCGACTCTCTTTGCTCTGTTTAAAGTAAGCACTATCTATGCCGTTTGTATTAAAGAGGTATTGCCAAGCCATTCAGCTAGCTGCAGTATTGCTCTGTGCAGTCTCTCGCAGCGGGGTTTTGCCGTTACTACTGCCAGGGGAGCATTAACTGCATTTGGTACACATTATCCGCTTTGGTTACGCTGTGGCAGGAGGGTAAAGAGCATATTTTATAGCCTGGTGTGCAAACTTTACGGGTATTTAAAATGAATAGTTCAGCGCTTAAAAAATAATAAGCCGGTCAACTGACCGGCTTGGGATTGTGAGGCAGCCAGGTGCTATCAGGCTTTGCTGGCAGTAATATATTCGTCTACCAGTTGCTCTAATACATCCAGCGGTACTGCGCCGTTTTTCAGCACTACATCGTGGAACTGGCGGATATCAAACTTATCGCCCAGCTCAGTTTTCGCTTTTTCGCGTAGTTCGACAATTTTGATCATACCAATTTTGTAGGCGGTGGCCTGGGCGGGCATGACGATATAACGATCTATGGCTTTTTCTACCGCGGTTTGCGTATTGGGTGTGTTATCCAGCAGGTATTGTATAGCCTGATCGCGGCTCCACTTTTTGGCGTGAATACCGGTATCTACCACTAAGCGGCAGGCGCGCCACAGTTCCATGGCTAAACGGCCAAAATCTGAGTAGGGGTCCTGATACAGGCCAATTTCTTTTGGTAGTAACTCGGTATATAAACCCCAGCCTTCAATGTAGGCGGTGTAGCTGCCAAAACGGCGGAACTTAGGCATGTCTTCCAGCTCTTGCGCTATAGCCAGTTGCATATGGTGGCCCGGGATACCTTCATGATAAGCCAGTGCTTCCAACTCGTATTTAGGCATATCGCTCATGCGGTACAGGTTGGCGTAGTAAATGCCGGGGCGGCTGCCGTCCATCGACGGGCGCTGGTAAAACGCTTTACCGGCAGTTTGCTCACGAAATGCCTCTACTGCTTTTACAATCATATCGGCTTTGGGTTTTACTAAAAACAGCTCGTCCAGCCGGGTGCGCATATTATCAATAACTGCAGTAGCGTCAGCCAGGTAGGCGGCTTTGCCTGCTTCGGTATCCGGGTAATAAAATTGCGGATCGGTTTGCATAAACTGGAAAAAGGCTTTTAAGTCACCGTCAAAGCTGGTTTTTTGCATAATAGCCTGCATTTCTGCATGGATACGGGCTACTTCATCCAGGCCAATCTGGTGTATTTCATCGGCTGTTAAATCGGTAGTGGTAATGCGCTTTAGCTCATCATTGTAAAATGCTGCGCCATCTTTAAAACGCCATACACCGTCAACGGTATCGGCTTGTTGCTCCAGCGTATTTAAATAGCGGATTAAGCTGATATAGGCCGGTTTAACACTGGTTAACAGCGCTACTTTGGCCTCATCCAGCAACAATTTTTTGCTGTGATCATCAATGTTAAGCTGGCTGACCTTTTTACTGAAATCGGCCAGTAAGGTACTGTCGGCGCCGGTATCAAACGGGGCGCCTTTAATCACATTTTCACTGGCTGACAGCACCAACGGGAACACAAATTTAGGCGGAATAATGCCAAGCTCAGCGCGCT
This sequence comes from Gammaproteobacteria bacterium HGW-Gammaproteobacteria-15, assembly GCA_002840125.1. Taxonomy (GTDB): domain Bacteria; phylum Pseudomonadota; class Gammaproteobacteria; order Enterobacterales; family Alteromonadaceae; genus Alishewanella. Next base: position 821,092 of record PGZF01000001.1, on the reverse strand, counting down.
TTTGCAGTTGCTCCTGCAGCTGATTAAACAACGCAGGGACGGCATTTAACCGGGCAATATAGGCTTTAGCGTCGCTTTCACTGCTAATGCTGTGTTGATTGATCAACGTTGACGGCACCTGCGAGTGGATACCAAACATCTGGTTAACCGGGTAGCTGTACAGCCGCCATTTGGCTTCGTCCAGGGTTTGCTGCAGGTTTTGTTGCATCAACAGGTAGCTGATCCGGGTATTGTCGTCCAGTTTGCTGACATCAACGGCCTTTAACATGGTTAAATGCTGCTGGGTAAGGGCTATATCTGCGTCGAAGTGGGCGTCGGATAAGTTCTGCCATTTATCATAGTCATCTTTAATGCCCAGTCGGGTTTGTCGGATCGGATCACGGCGCACTTCGTCCATAAATATTTGTTCAAACAAGGCATTAGCCTTATCGGATTCAGACTGGGTTACCACTGTTGCCGGTGCATTGCTTTGCTGTGGGTTTTGGCTTTGCTGCGGGCCACAGCCTGCCAGTAAAGCAGCAGTTATGGCAAGTGGCAACAAGGCTTTGCGGGTAAAGGCGGTTTTCATATAGGTTCCTGTCTTATTGTTAGAGTAATAGTTTTATTCTACGCAACTGGTGGCAGATGAAAAGACAGCGTATCGCAACGATAGGTTAATCAGCCCTAGATAAACAACGTGAGTAAATCGTTCAGGTAGCGTGCGCCTTTATCGGTAATTTGCCAGTGCGTGGCGCTAACACTAAGCAGGCCTTTTTGCTCGGCTTCGCTAATAGCGCTGCTAACCGTGCTAAGTGGCAAGCCGGTGTAAGCGGTAAAATCGGCTATCGGGCAGGGCTCCAGCAGGCGAAAGCGGTTCATAAAAAACTCAAATGGCCGGTCTTCGGCCTCAACCTGTTCGCGGCTGTCCATATAGCCACGGCTGATATCCATATAGCCTTTGGGGTGCTTAATTTTCACAGTCCGCAAAATAGCATTACGGGACGGCAGGGTAATTTTGCCATGCGCGCCGCAGCCTATACCTAAGTAATCGCCGTAGCGCCAGTAGTTCAGGTTATGTTTGCACTGATGGCCGGGTTTGCTATAGGCAGAAATTTCATACTGCTGGTAACCATGCTGCTGTAACAGTGCCAGCCCCTGCAGCTGAATATCCCACAAGGTATCATCTGGTGGCAGTACCGGCGGGCGTGAGGCAAAGACGGTGTTAGGTTCAATGGTTAGCTGATACCATGACAAATGCGGCGGGGCTAAATCTATGGCTTGCTGTAAGTCGGCCAGTGCGCCGTTAACATCCTGTTGCGGCAGGCCATGCATTAAATCAAGGTTAAAGCTGCCAAGGGGCAGGTTTTGCGCCAACTGGGCAGCCCGTATGGCTTCGCCGCTATCGTGAATACGGCCCAGAGCCTGTAATTGCGCGGTTTGAAAGCTTTGCACCCCAATAGAAAACCGCGTTACGCCTGCCTGCACATAGCCGGCAAAGCGTTCGGCTTCTACCGTGCCGGGGTTGGCTTCCATCGTGACTTCCATATCGGCGTCGCAGTTTAACCGCTGTTTTACGCCGGTTAAAATCTGGCCAATACCGGCGGCAGAGAACACGCTGGGCGTACCACCGCCGATAAAAATACTGCTTAAGTTACGCCCGGTTACTAAGGGTAAGTCTTGTTCTAAATCGGCCAGCAGGTGGGCGATATATTCCTGCTCAGGAATACCTTGCTTTACTGCGTGCGAGTTAAAGTCGCAGTATGGGCACTTTTGAATACACCAGGGAATATGAATATACAGCGCCAGCGGCGGTAACTGCAGCGCCACGGTTAATGCGCCTGCAACTGGCTAAGCAATTGTGCCAGTGCTTTGCCACGGTGGCTAAGCTGTTGTTTACGTGCCGGTGTCAGCTCTGCACTGGTGCAGCCTTCTGCAGCAATAAAAAACACCGGGTCATAGCCAAAGCCGGCACTGCCGGCCGGGGCCTGTGTAATTTCGCCATGCCATACGCCATGGCATACCTGCGGAGTTGGGTCTTCTGCATGGCGTAAATACACCAGTACACAATGAAACTGCGCTGTGCGCTGTGCTGGTGGGATATCTTGTAATGCATTAAGCAGCTTGGTGATATTAGCGGCATCAGTTGCCGCTTCACCGGCGTAGCGCGCCGAATAAATGCCGGGTGCGCCGCCCAGGGCATCGACCGCCAGGCCAGAGTCATCAGCTATGGCCGGCAAACCGGTAACCAGCGCGGCATGGCGGGCTTTTAAAATAGCGTTTTCAATAAAGGTCAGGCCGGTTTCGTCGGCATCGGTTACGCCCAGCTCCGTTTGCGGCACTATCTGATAGGGGTAAGGGGCCAGCATCTGCGACAGCTCTGCCACTTTGCCTTTATTGCCGGTAGCCAGCACAATTTGTTGTGTCATCGGAAGGTCTTCTTAATCTACGTAAAAGGTCTGGTCGAACGTTAATAACTGCGATTCATTGCCACTGGCCACGGTTATCGTAAAGCTAAAACGCTGCTCGTGATAAAACGGCAACTGCGCCAGATAATATACTGCGTCGCCTTCCACCACTTCGGTAAATTCCAGTTTACGCTGGCGGCCCTGTAAATCTTTGGCATTGCCGCTCAGGGCAACTTTTTGCGCCTGTTGGTTGTTTTTATCCAGCACTGATATGTTAATAACTGCATTGTATTTACTGCGTTGTAGCTGGTATTGCAGGGCTATTTCCGGTGTTAGCAGCGGGGCAGGAAAGGCAATGTAGTGTACATCCCAGTTGCCCAGCTGTTTTTTTTGCTCGGCCGTAGCGCTAAAACTTACGGCTAAGCCCAACAACAGGGCGATAATAATGCGGCTCATAGTTCACCTCGGTATGGGTTCAGGCTGCTAAGTATAGTGGTTTAAGCGGTTGCCAACTGGTTTTTCACCAGCGCTGGCAACTGTTTCGGGGCAATAATCAGTACCGTTTTATGCCGCCCGGTTTCACCTTTTTCAATAACCACCTGTGATTTGGCAACAGCGAAACTTTTGGCCAGAAACTTTTGCAAATGGGCGTTGGCTTTGCCATCTACCGGTGGTGCAGTAATGGCGATTTTAATTTCATCGCCATAAAGCTCTACCCAGGCGTCGCGGCTGGCTTTGGGCTGAATATACAGTTTTAACCGTATATCCGCCCCGCACTGAGTTACTGCAATCAAAAACCCGGAAACCAGTTACTAAACAGGATGTTTAAAAATTGCAGGCCAACCAGCACGACCAATACCGATAAATCCAGCCCACCCAGTGGCGGTAAAATATTACGCACCGGGCGTAATAATGGTTCGGTTAACTGGTGCATAACATGCTCTACCGGGCTGCGCCCCTGGCTAAACCAGCTAAGCAGAGCGCGGATCACTAAAATCCAGAACAGTAAGGTAAGAATTTCTTTTACCAGAAAAATAACTGACAACACTAAGCTGGGCACCAGCAACACCTGGCCTGACTGAACAAGCTGCAGCACCAGCAATTTTACCAGCATAATGCTGTATGCCAGCACTAACGAGGCGGTATCCAGCCGGCCAAGGCTGGGAATAACCCGGCGCAATGGCAATACCAGCGGGTTAGTGGCTTTTACCACAAACTGGCTGAACGGGTTGTAGAAGTCGGCACGCACCAGTTGTAACCACAGGCGCAATATCATCACCATCAGGTACAGACTAAACGCAGTATCAATTAGAAATAGCACAGCTTGCATCAGGCTCTCCGCATCTTAAATTATAACAACGATGAAATTTACAAACTCTGCGCCATTTCCTGCGCCCGTTTAATGGCGGCATACATGGCATCTGAAACCATTTTTTCAAGGCCCTGGTTGGCAAAAGTGGTTACCGCTTCGTGCGTTGTGCCGCCTTTTGACGTGACCTGCGCGCGCAAATCAGCAAAACTGTGATCGCTATCCAGTGCCATGGTGGCGGCGCCTAGCGCGGTTTGCGCCACCATCTGTTTAGCCTGCGCCGCGTCAAAACCCAGTTGCTCTGCTACCTGCTGCATAGCTTGCATAAAAAAGAAAAAATACGCCGGTGAGCTGCCGGTAACGGCAATAACATGGTCTATCTGTGCTTCGTTGTCTAACCAGACATTCATGCCAGTGCCACTGAACATATGATCAACAAAGGCTTTTTCATAATTAGAGCAGCCCTGTGGCAGCAAGCCGGTAACGCCTAAACCCACCAGTGACGGCGTATTAGGCATAGCACGTACCAGACGGATATTACCCAGCCACTGCTGATAGCGTGCTACGGTAATGCCGGCGGCCAGGGTAACAAACAGCTTTTCGGCTATTTCCGGTGCGGCGTTGATTAACGCTTCGCACAACTCTTGCATCATCTGCGGTTTTACCGCCAGCACGATAACGTCGGCTTTAGTTACAGCTTCAACGTTATCCAATGTGGTTTGAATGCCAAAATCGGCGGCCAGCGCGGTGAGTTTAGGCTGGCTGCGGTTGGCGGCAATAATGTTTTGTGCCGGATAACCCGCGCGCACCATGGCGGCAATAATGCAGCGTGCCATATTGCCAGCGCCGATAAAGGCAACAGTATTGTCATTCATCTGTGTAGTCATTCCTTGTGGTAATCTCTTGCGCCAAAAATTGCGGTGCCCAATCGTATCATAGTTGCGCCATATCGCAGAGCCAAAGGCCAGTCATCCGACATGCCCATCGATAATTCATCTGCCTGCGGGTAGTGCTGCTGTAATGTTTGGGACAGTTGCGCCATGGCAGCAAAGGCCGGTTCGCTCATGCCCGGTGCCGGTATGGCCATTAACCCTTTTAATTGCAATTGTGGCAGGCCGCTTACGCCGGCGGCTAATTGCAGCATATCTGCTGGCACAATACCGGCTTTGCTGGGTTCGTTACTGATATTAACCTGCAGCAGCACTTTAAGCGGCCCCAGTGCAACAGGGCGCTGGGCTGCTAAACGTTCAGCAATTTTAAGCCGGTCGATACTGTGTACCCAGTGCGCAGTTTCGGCTACCAGCCGGGTTTTGTTCGACTGCAACGGGCCGATAAAATGCCAGACAATATCCGCATAACTACTTAATTGCGCTGCTTTTTCGGCTAATTCCTGCGGGTAGTTTTCAGCAAACTGGCGCTGCCCGGCCTGATAGGCTGCAACCACCGCAGATACCGGTTTGGTTTTACTTACGGCCAGCAGTTGTGGCTTTATTTTTCCCGCTGGCAACGCCTGCAATTTTTCCGTCAGGTTCTGATAGGCGAGGTTAAGTTGTTCTGCTATGTTATTCATAAAGATTGGCAACGTGGAATAGAAATTGTCATGGATATTACCGAATTATTAGCCTTTAGTGTGCAACATAAAGCGTCAGATTTACACCTTTCCGCCGGTGTGCCGCCATTGATACGGGTTGACGGTGATGTGCGCAAACTGAATATTCCGCCGCTAACCCACAAAGACGTACATGCATTAGTGTACGAGATTATGACTGACAAGCAGCGCAAAGAATACGAAGAACACCTCGAAGCTGACTTTTCCTTTGAAGTACCCAACCTGGCCCGGTTTCGGGTTAACGCTTTTGTGCAAAACCGCGGCGCGGCAGCGGTATTTCGTACTATCCCCAGTGAGGTGTTAACACTGGAAGATTTAGGTGCGCCGGAAATTTTCAAAACCATTGCTGAAAACCCGCGTGGCCTGGTGCTGGTTACCGGGCCAACCGGTTCGGGTAAAAGTACCACACTGGCGGCGATGATTGACTACATTAACACCATGCGCCACGACCATATTCTGACGATAGAAGACCCGATTGAATTTGTGCACAACAACAAATCCAGCCTGATTAACCAGCGTGAAGTACACCGCGATACCCACAGTTTCAGCAATGCGCTGCGCTCAGCACTGCGCGAAGATCCTGATGTAATACTGGTAGGTGAATTACGCGATCTGGAAACGATCCGTCTGGCGATGACCGCCGCTGAAACCGGCCATTTAGTGTTTGGCACGTTACACACCACTTCAGCCCCCAAAACGATAGACCGTATTATTGATGTGTTTCCCGGTGAAGAAAAAGACATGGTGCGCTCGATGTTGTCAGAGTCACTGCGCGCGGTTATTTCACAAACCTTGCTTAAAAAGGTGGGCGGTGGCCGTATGGCGGCGCACGAGATCATGGTGGGGATACCGGCTATCCGTAATCTTATCCGCGAAGATAAAATTGCCCAGATGTATTCGGTAATACAAACCGGCGCATCGCATGGCATGCAAACCATGGATCAATGTCTGGTGAATCTGGTAAACCGGGGTTTGGTATCGCAAAAAGATGCGGCGGCCAAAGCGCAGGACAAAAACACCTTTGGTGCCATGGGCAGGATATAAACGCTTATGCAGCTAGTTGATTTTCTGGAAAAAATGGTAGCCGTTAAAGCATCGGATATGTTTGTTACCGCCGGTATGCCGGTAGCAGCAAAGATAAACGGTGAAATGACGCCTATTGATGAAACACCACTGACGGATGCGGCGTCATTAAAGCTGGTGCTGTCGGCAATGAATGATAAGCAGCAGCAGGAGTTTATGAGCAGCAAAGAGTGCAACTTTGCTATTGCCAACGAGGCGGGCCGGTTTCGGGTGTCAGCGTTCTGGCAGCGTGACTGCGCTGGCATGGTGGTACGGCGTATTATTACCAAAATTCCTAACGTGGACGATTTAGGCCTGCCGCCGATCATGAAAGAAGTGATCATGTCCAAACGCGGCCTGGTGCTGTTTGTCGGCGGTACCGGTACCGGTAAATCAACGTCACTGGCGGCTTTGCTGGGGTACCGTAACCGCAATTCCAAAGGCCATATTCTAACCATAGAAGACCCGATTGAGTTTGTGCACGAGCATCATAAAAGTTTAATTACCCAGCGCGAAGTGGGTATTGATACAGAGTCATTTGAAGCTGCACTGAAAAGCTCATTGCGCCAGGCACCGGATGTGATCTTAATTGGTGAGATCCGCAGCCAGGACACGATGGAATATGCACTGTCGTTTGCCGAAACCGGCCATTTATGTATTGCCACCCTACACGCCAACAACGCCAACCAGGCCATTGATCGTATTATGCATCTGGTGCCCAAAGAGATGCACCAGAAGTTGCTGTTTGATTTGTCGTTAAACCTGCGCGGTATCGTTGCGCAGCAGCTTATTCCCACGGCAGATGGCCATGGCAGGCTGGCAGCCATTGAAGTGCTGCTGAATTCGCCCTTAATTGCCGATTTAATTGCCCGCGGTGAAATGGGTGAGATTAAAGCGGTAATGACAAAATCACGCGAGCTGGGTATGCAAACCTTTGATCAGGCGCTGTACGATTTATATCAGCGTGGCCAAATTACCTACGCTGATGCTATTCACCATGCCGATTCGCCGAATGATTTACGCCTGATGATTAAATTGCGCAGTGGCGATACCAAAGGGGCGGGGTTCCTGTCTGGTGTTACTATTGAAGGTTTTGAAAATAAAGACAACTAACCAGCCGTTGTTCCAGTGAGGTCGCTATGAGCATTGCACAGATCATGACGCATCGCAGCAAACTGATCACCACCATGGCCGATGCCAGCCTGGCCTCATTGCGCGATGTATTTGCCAGGGCCCGCTTTCAGCATGTGCCGGTGGTGGATCACACCAACCGCCTTGTTGGTATAGTGTCGGTAAAAGATTACTTTCGTGAACTCAGCCCGGTAATGGACGCCGCCAGTGATCCGGCTATCGGGCTGTTTATCCGTTCGCGCAAAGTGCATCAGGTTATGGTAAGCCCGGTTATTACTGTCAGTGACACTACCGGTGTAAAGCAGGCTGCCGCGTTACTGCTGCAACATAATATCAGCTGTTTACCGGTAACCGATGAGTATAAGCACTTGCTTGGCCTGGTATCATGGAAAGACATACTGCGCGCCGCGTTGCACAAGCCGGCCAGTTAGCGGTTAACCAGCGCGCTGATAGCGCTTATGCAAAATAGCCACCCGTTCAACATAGGCCTGGGTTTCGGCAAAGGGCGGAATGCCGTTATAACGGCGCACATTACTGCTACCGGCATTGTAAGCCGCCAAAGCCAGCGGTAACTCACCATTATGTTGTTTTAACAACTGGGCCAGATAACGGCTGCCGGCAGCAATATTTTGCTCTGGTGCACTGGCATCACTGATGCCAAGCTGCCTGGCGGTGTCGGGCATCAGTTGCATTAAGCCTACCGCACCTTTACGCGATATAGCTGATGGGCGAAAAGAGGATTCGGCATGAATAACCGCGCGAATAAGCGCCGGGTCCAGTTGGTGTTCATCTGCTGCTTTGGCAATAAACTGATTAAAAGGCAGGAGGTACAGTGGCACAGTATGCCAGTTAACTTTAGAACCCGGATCGCAGGCAAAGCAGTCATACCGCACCAGCTGAAACGGCCGGTTTAGCGGCTGGCGATCGGAAAACATCGCAGTGCCATCGCTTTTAACCGATTTATATACCGCAATAGTCGGGGAGGCTTTTGGCTGAGCCTGCACCAAAGCAGTATTGGTACTGTCGGGCGAAAGCTTAAGTTGCTTTTTTTCAGCGGTGTGCGGCTCAGCCGCCAGCATCAGGCTACAGCTTAACGCAAACACAGCAATGACACTACCGGCAGATGACAAAGCAACATCCATGCATAAATTCAGCGGACTGAAAGTAAAGCACTAAGGCGCGCAAAGCTCAAGCCATACCGGTTGATAAAAGCTTCAGCGGCTTTTATCCCGGTGCAACTGGCGGTTAATCCATAGCAGTACTGCAGCCACAATCACCACCACTACCGGTACACTGATACTTTGCCACTGTCTGGTGTCCAGTTGTGGCAGCCAGTAACCCAGTGCATCAATGGCTTTGTCACTAAGTTGCACGGCGTAATAACTGATTGCCACCAGCGATAACCCTTCGACCATTTGCTGCATATTCAGCTGCAGCTTAGCCCGCTTATCCATTGACGCCAGCAATTGCTGGTTTTGTTGCTCCAGTTTTAAATTAATCCGGGTGCGCAGTAACTCAGTAGAGCGGCCTAAACGGCCAGATAAAGCATGCTGGCGGTATACCACCGATTCACTGGTACGAAATGCCGGTGTTAAGCGCCGCTCGGTAAAATCCTGCAATGACAACAGGCCCTCTATTGGCGTTTCGTTCAGGCTTCTGATCCGGTCCAGTGTTAGTTGGTAATAAGCGGCAGTAGCTTGCAGCCGCGAGCTGGTTTCAGCGATAAGGTGCTCAGTCTGGGCCGCCATCGTGGTAATTTCATTGAGCAGATGCTCATCGTTACTCAGGCGCAGCTCTATGCGCTGGGTAATATCCGACAAGCGTTGTTCCAGCATATTCAGTTTGCTCAGCGCCTGGCGCGATTGCGGCCAGCCCAGTAGTGATAATTTGCGGTAATTGCCAAGATCAAACAGCTGTTGCACCAAACGGCCCCGCGCTGCCGGGCTCAAGCCTTGATCCAGCAATAACATACGGCCGGCACCTTCGGCATGTTTTTGAAAGTCGGTCCAGATGCGGGCTTTTTGCCCGGCCAGCATACTGCTGATGCAGTTATCCGGGTTAAATAACTGGTTGGGATCGGCAGAGCTTTTTAGCTGTGCCGGCGTGACAACGCTTAGCTGAACTACACGGAAAATCTGGCCCGGAATATTATCCAGCCAGTTCTTCGCTGGCAGAAAATCCAGCGGATCATCAAATAGCTGCTTTTCACTGCCACTCTGAATAAAGATATAGCTGGAAAACTCGCCATGTTTTTCAAACCGCAGGCTGCCGCCAAACAATGGCAGGTTAATGTCATGATCGGTTTCACTAAAATGGCTGCCTTGCTGGCTGGCCAGTTGTTGCATAAAGCTCAGCTCGCTGCTGCGCGAGGCCGGTGATACCGTTAGCATAAACTGGCACAGCCGGCTTGACGCCGTTAACGCAGGGAAGGTACGCTGTTGCAGTTCTTTATCCAGTACATCGCGCAGTGGATGGCTGCGGTTATGTAGTCCGGTCATAATAATGCTCCTGGATCTGAAAGCACAAAACGGGAATGAGCACAAATACCGTTAGGTTAAGCAAAGCAGCTAATGTGCCAGTGCGTTGGCCTGTGCCAGTTACAGAGCAATATGGGCCTAAATGATTGCTGTAAAATGATATTTTCTTTACGTCTTGGTGTAATCCAGGTTTGGGCGATACCTGGCGGCCTGCTGTTTGCCCTGAAATAACGCAACCGCGGCGTAATTCAGTGCGCCCTCAGTTACCTTTAACGCTGGCGGCGGGTTACAATAAGGTTCTTATCTTTTGCGTGTTTTGTCGGGTTTTAACCTTATGTCAATTGTGCTCAATCGTAACCTGGTTGTGGCGGTGGTCAGTGTGTTGCTGGCAATGCTGACTATTCAGTCTGGTGCTTCTATCGCCAAGCAATTGTTTCCACTGATTGGCCCTGAGGGTACCACCGCGCTGCGGTTGGGGTTTTCTGCGTTGGTGCTGTGGCTGGTGTTCCGGCCGTGGCGCAGCCTGCCAGCTAACCGGCGTGACTGGAACGCAATAGTGACCTATGGCTTGTGTCTGGGCGGTATGAATATTTTGTTTTATTTAGCTATTGCCCGTATTCCGCTGGGTATTGGCGTAGCGCTGGAATTTACCGGGCCTTTGGCCGTAGCACTGTTTTTATCACGGCGTAAGCGCGATTTAATCTGGGTAGCCTGTGCTATCGCCGGTATTTTATTGCTGCTACCTGATATGCGAGGTACCGATGCGCTGGACCCGGTTGGCGTAGTACTGGCACTTGGTGCAGGCGCGTGCTGGGCCGGTTATATTTTGTTTGGTAAAAAAACCAATGCTCAGGCCTCCGGTGGTATTACGGTGGCGCTTGGCATGACAGTGGCGGCTGCTTTTTTGGTGCCGATAGGGGCTGTTAGCCAGGGCATGGCACTGCTAAGCTGGCAAGTGCTGCCACTGGGGCTGCTGGTGGGGATTTTATCCAGCGCCTTGCCTTACACGCTGGAGATGGTAGCACTGCGCAATATGACCTCACAAAACTTTAGTGTTTTTATGAGCATGGAACCGGCCATAGCGGCGCTGGCCGGGTTTATGATTCTGGCGGAGTTACTTACGCTATGGCAGTGGCTGGCAATTGGCCTGGTTATAGTGGCATCGCTGGGTAGTTCGCTGACATCCTCCGGGGCGAGAACCGCCCAAGAGGATTAACGCTGATTACATTTTTGGCATTACAACAGTGTCAAGCACGTGGATCACGCCATTGCTGGTTTCAATATCCGTTGCAATTACCTGGGCACCGTTTACGTATACTTTGCCGTCTTTTACTTCAATGGCCAGGTCTTGCCCCTGTACTGTTTTAGCTGAGGTTAGCTTAACTACATCTGCAGCCATGACCTTGCCGGCAACAACATGATAAGTAAGCACTTTAGTTAGTGCGGCTTTATCTGCTACCAGCGCGTTTAAATCGGCGGCAGGGATTTTGGCAAAGGCAGCGTCATTTGGCGCAAATACCGTGAACGGGCCTTTACTTTTTAATGTGTCTACCAGCTCAGCAGCCTGTACTGCGGTTACCAGCGTTGAAAAATTGCCAGCTGCTACTGCGGTATCAACAATATCTGCTTTCATTTTATGGTTGTGCGCCTGTGCTGTGATCAGCAACGAGCCCAGTAATAATGAACCGGTAATAAGGTGTGACAGTTTCATAGCATTTCCTTTTTTGCACAAAGTTAGACATAACAGTCGCCATTACAAACGCAGGCTTGCGGCATAAAGATCAGATTTATCTTTTTCAGTTTTAGCTAAACCACAGTCAATTATTTAACGTACGGCGAAAAACTTGATCCAGCCCTGTGCAAGTGGTGCAGTTTTTCGCTATATCTGTTGTCTGATACTGAAGTACTGCTATAGGAGCGTGTTTATGACCATTACCACTGTTGCCCAGTTAATGACGGCTGATCCTTTGTGTGTAACCCGGGAGGCCAGTTTAAAAGATGCGCATGATTTAATGCGCGGCAAAAATATCCGCCATATTCCGGTAATAGATGCCGATGGCATTCTGGTTGGTATGCTGACGCAAAAAATTATGATCGCCAAAGTAATGGGCTTAATGGCACAGTTCGGTGCTACCGCGCTGGAGCGTAAAGAAAAGCAACAACTGGTAGCCGACATGATGGCCACCGATTTTGCTGCAGTAACGCCGGATCAATCGTTAAAAGAAGTGGCGGGCTTTTTTGTTAAAAACCGCCATGGTTGTATGCCGGTGGTGGATGAAAACAATAAACTGAAAGGTATTCTGACTTCTTCAGATTTTGTTCGGTTAGCGGCTGATCTACTTAATAATACGTAGTTAAAGTGTCGACTAAACTGTAGCGAGAATCGACTTGTTCTAAGCTGACCGTTGCAGGCCAGGACGGCCGAATCGAGCCTACAGGGAGGTATTTACGGCGTGTCAGCGTGAACAAGCCGGTTCGACCCGGAGCTGTGAATAAAAAAGGGCCTTGCGGCCCTTTTCTACGGATAGTTACTTAACACCCATTTCTTTTAACAGGTTATCTGCGCCGTCCAGCTGCATTTGCCACAGCATAAAACGGTGATCTACCTGAATAGAACGGGTGTTGTCCGGGTTGTAATCCCAATCTGAAATGATTGAATCCAGCGTGCCGTCAAAGGCTAAACCTACCAGTTCGGCTTTGCTGTTTAGTACTGCAGAGCCTGAATTGCCGCCGGTAATATCCAGCGTAGCCAGATAGTTTACCGGTACAGAGTTTAAGCTTTCTACCTTGTACGGGCCATATTGCTTGGCTTTTATCGCATCCAGCTGTTTTTGTGGTGCGTTAAATTCACCTTCACCGGTTGCTTTGGCCGTAATACCGCGCAGCGTGGTAAAGGGCGCCCAGGCGTTGCCATCTTCATTGCCGTGTGCGCGGCCTTTTACATTACCGTAAGTTACCCGCAGCGTGCTGTTAGCGTCGGGGTACACGGCCTGGCCTTTAGACTGCATAAAGGCGATTTTGGCACGCATATAGCTGGCATAGGCCTGCTGAATTTTACCGGCCAGTTCTTCTTCTTCGGCTTCACGTTTTAAATCGGTTTTATACAGTGCTACTGCAGCTTTGACAAAAGCATCGCTGCTTTGGGCAAATTGCTCTGGTGTGCTGTCCAGCAGGGCAGTACGTTTAGCCGGATCAGTTAAATCGCTGTTGGCGTACCAGCTGTCAATCAGGTTTTTCAGTTGCTCGTTGCTCATACCCTCTTTAATGCCCATCGCTTTGTCAAAATCTGCGTTACGCTGTTTTTTTGGCAAGGCGGCGTATTTGCTCAGGTTGTGCAGGTCCAGCGCTTTTTCTACGCCAACGTCCAGGTTGCGCTCCATGCCGGCAACAAAGGCTTTATAACGCGGAATATCGCGCTGCTGAAAGCCAGCTTTACGTTGGATATCCGGTTTGGTGCTTTCCTGTGCCAAACGATACAGTGTGCGTGATGCTGCCAGCAACCGCGGGGTAGCGTTGTTCAACAGGTAATTGGCCCGCTCTTTGGTTTGATTTTCTTTTAACAGTTTTTCTATTGCGGTTAAGTCTTTAGCGTAGGCTTTTTTATTTTCACTGTTGCTGTTAACCCAGGCTGTCAGGGCTTTATGCTCTTGCGTTTTACGCTGTAAAAAGTCGCTTTGGGCAAAGCTGTCCAGCATGCCCTGGCGGTTTTTCATATAGTTATTTAAGCCGGCAACACGGCTGGCATACTTTAATTCTGCATCTTTATTGCTGGCAGTTTCGCGGGCAATAATATCCAGCGTGTCTTTAAACTGGGCAACGGTATTGGGGTAAGCCCATTCAAAGGTATCGCTGACTTCGCTGGGTAAACGATGACGGTTAGTGCGGCCCGGGTAACCCAGCGCCATCACAAAATCACCTTCTTTTAAGCCGTCTTTGGCCAGCGTTAAATGGTAATCTGGCTTATAAGGCACGTTATCTACGCTGTAATCTGCCGATTTACCCTCCGGGCTGACATAAGCGCGGTAGAAACTGTAGTCGCCGGTGTGGCGCGGCCACATCCAGTTGTCGGTGTCACCGCCAAATTTTCCGACACCTTCAGCCGGGGCATGTACTAAACGCACATCTTTAATTTCCAGCTGTTTAATCAGATAAAACTCTAAGCTGCCGTAATAGGCCGCTACCGTGCAGCGGTGGCCTTCGTCTTTTTCGCATTCGGCGATAATGGCTTTTTGGTTAGCTTCAATGGCATCTACGCGCTTTTTACCACTTAATTTGGCGGTTTTGGCATCAATAACCTGATCGGTAACGTTATCTACGGCTTTAGTAACAAAAATACGGCTACCCGGTGCGGCGGCAACTTCATCGCCTGGCTGCTGGGCTAAAAAGCCGTTGGCCAGTAAGTCGTTTTCCGGTGTTGAGTTATGCGCGATGCTGCCATAAGCACAGTGATGATTAGTAGCAACCAAACCATTGGGTGACACGAAAGAGGCTGAGCAGCCGCCCAAACTGACAATAGCCGCAGCCGGAAATTCGGTTAATTTGCTTAAGTTGGCCGGGTCCAGTTGAAGACCAGCAGCTTTTAACTCAGTGGCAATTTGCGGCAGTTGTTGTGGCATCCACATGCCTTCATCAGCCATGGCGAAACTGCTGGCAAGCGCCAGCATCAGAATGGATTTTTTCATAAGTACTCTTTTATTTTAATTTTGACAGGAATATTACACGTAAGACGGCAGCTATAGTCGATGCCAGCGCTGGCCTTGTCAATACTAAGCTGAAGCGGCTAATGCGGCTATGCGACAGTTATCGCTGTTCAAGCGTTGGGTGATAGAGGTGGCTTATTTATCGGAAAACCAACAAGGCTGATTCCGGCCCTGCCGCTTGGCTTGATACATAGCTGTGTCGGCCTGACGCAGCAGTTCATCACTGTTGCTGTTACCCTGAAACAATACCAGGCCGATACTGCAGGCGCATTGATGCATATTGTTTTCAGACAACGGATAGGGGCGGGAAAGTACCTGGGTGATTTTGGTGGCAATTTGTTGCATATAGTGTTTGCTGCGCTCGGCATCCGTATCAATATCGCGCAGTAATACAATAAACTCATCGCCACCAAAGCGGGCTACGGTATCGGTCTGGCGCACAGTGCTAAGCAGACGCCTGGCTACGTCTGCCAGTAAGTTGTCGCCTTTTTTATGGCCGTATATATCATTTACCGGTTTAAAGTTATCCAGATCGATAAACATTAAACCGCTGTATTTCTGGCCGCGTTGGCTGGATGCTATCGCTTGCAGTAAGTGTTCTTCCAATAAACGGCGGTTGGCCAGGCCGGTGAGATTGTCGTAAAACGCTAATCGCCGGATCTGTGCGGCACTAAGGCTACGGCTAATGGCCAACTCAGCCAGATTGCTATAGGCTTTAATAATGTTAAGTTGCTCAGCTGAAGGGGTTGCCGGTTGATGATGGTAGATAGCAAAGGTACCCAGCACCTTACCCTGAGCATTTTTAACCGGCTGTGACCAGCAAGCTTTCACATCGGCCAACTGTGCCAGCGCCTGATAAGGTTGCCAGTATGGATGGGTGTTGATGTCTGTTACGATAACGGTTTCACCGGTAAACGCTGCTGTGCCGCAAGAGCCTACGCCCATGCCAATAGTGATGCCGTCTAATGTCTTATTGTATTTATCCGGTAACGATGGCGCTGCGCCATGATGCAGAGCTTTACCATCTTCGTCCAGCAACAGAATTGAGCACAGCATTTCAGGGTGCAGCAGCTCTACCTGAGTCACCAGAGTGTGAAGTATGCTTTTTAGTTCGGTACCTTCGCTAATCTGGCTTAAAATTTGATTTTGTAGTAGTAGTTCCTGCGTATGCTGAGCTACCTTTTTTGTTGTTTGTTGCAGGTGCTGCTGATAGCGGGCATTTATCAGGCTGAGCTTTGTAATTTGTAGCGTCAGGGGGGCCAGCAGTTGCGTTATGTTATGGGGCTGGATTTCGTCCGCAGTTGCAGTGTTTTGCCGTCGTTTGCCGATAAGCAAACTGGCTATATGTTCGCCGTCCAGCATTATTGGCGTAGCGTAACTTTGCTGGCAGTGCTCGGCTGTTTGCGGTAAACCAAAGCGGGCATCTGGCCCGTCGGATGACGCCAGCACTTTGCCATCTTTATCTAGCAATGCCACAGGAAAGCCCATTAACTGCAGGATATTGTTAAATGCGGTATTAAGTGCTGAAAAATCAATAGTGGTAACCAGTTTGCTGGCTGGTTCATTATCAAGTGAGTGGTGCGACAGTGCACTGCCGGTGGATACATCCTGCATCTGGATTAGCTTAGCCTCGGCTTACATATACTACGATTTAACCGTGATAAGATTAACAGTGTAGTCAAGGTTATATATTATCGCCATCGCACCGTTAACTGATAAGAGTGTACCAGCGGCAGTTTGCAAAGTTGACTGCCGCGAGTTGTTGTGCAGCTATGTTATTTATGCCGCTGTTGCAGCACCTTGATCACGTCGTTTAGTTCCAGCTTTTGGCTGCGCAGCAGTACCAGCAGGTGGAAGATTAAATCGGCGGCTTCGTTGGCTAACTCTTCTTTATCACCGGTCATCGCTGCCAGGGCAGATTCTACGCCTTCTTCACCCACTTTTTGCGCTATGCGCTTTACGCCTTTAGCAAATAGGCTGGCAGTATAGCTGCTGGCCGGGTCTGCACCTTCGCGCTGTTTTATCACTTGTTCCAGGTCATACAAAAACGCCAGCTGCGGGCTGTTGGCGTTGTTGTCGTGCCAGCAGGTTTCAGTGCCGACGTGGCAGGTGGGGCCTTGCGGCAGAGCCAGCACTAAAATGCTGTCGGCATCGCAGTCGCTGTCGATGCTAACCAGTTTCAGTGTATTGCCCGAGCTTTCGCCTTTGGTCCACAACCGCTGTTTGCTGCGGCTGTAAAAGGTCACATTGCCGCTTTGTAGCGTATGCTGTAGCGCCTCCGGGTTCATATAGCCCTGCATCAGTACTTTGCCGGAAATGGCATGCTGTACTATGGCTGGCAAAAGTTGGTTTTCGGGCCAGCTTAGTTGGTTAATTGATTCTTTGTTCATGTTAGTTCTGAATCCCCCTCATTCCCCCTTTTTCAAAGGGGGAGGTTAACAGCTCAAATCCCGCCACATCTGCTTTTAAAGCAGAGGCTTCCCCCCTCTTTCATAAAGAGGGGGCAGGGGGAGATTTGTCGTTTTACGGCCGGATACTAATACCATCAGCAATCAGCTTGGCTTTTAGTGCCGCTATCTCAATAATACCTTTATGAAACACACTGGCCGCCAGCGCGCCGTCTACATCTGCCTGGTTAAACACATCGCTAAAATGCGCCATAGTACCGGCACCGCCACTGGCAATTAGCGGCACTGTGCAAATATCGCGGATGCTTTTTAACTGGGCAATATCATAACCCTGGCGCACACCATCCTGATTCATGCAGTTAAGTACAATTTCACCGGCACCACGTTTTAACACCTCAGCCACCCAATCGCGGGTAAGCCATTGCGTTTTCTGCGTGCGGCTCTCGTCACCGGTAAACTGGTAAACCTGATACTGGCCCGATACGACATCGAAAAAGCTGTCAATACCTACCACCACGCATTGTTGGCCAAAGTGATGGTTCAGCTCATTTATCAACTCTGGCCGGGCCAATGCCGGGCTATTCACCGAAATTTTATCGGCGCCCATCTCTAATATCTTAGCGGCGTCAGCCACGGTTTTAATACCACCGGCGACACAAAACGGAATGTCGATCACCTCAGCAATACGCCGTACCCAGCTTTTATCCACCACGCGACCATCGCTGGAGGCGGTAATATCGTAAAACACCAGCTCATCGGCGCCGGCTTGTGCGTAGCGCTGTGCCAACGGCACTATATCGCCGATAATTTCATGGTTACGAAACTGTACGCCTTTAACCACTTTGCCATCGCGCACATCGAGGCAGGGAATTAACCGTTTTGCCAGCATGCTATGGCCTCCTCAAGGGTAAATTTACCTTCCAGTAAGGAGCGGCCCAGAATAACCCCGGCCACGCCGCTACCAATTAAGGCGCGGATATCGTCCAGCTTGCCAATGCCACCGGACGCTTGCCACTGAATTTGCGGATAATTAGCGGCTAACTCTTGATACAGCTTTACGTTAGAGCCGGTTAAGGTGCCGTCTTTGCTGATATCAGTACAGAGCACATGCTGAGCGCCAGCGTTGATATAGCCGTCCAGTACCTGCTCCAGCGTAATGTTGGATTGCTCTATCCAGCCATGTGACGGCAGGGTTTTCTCACCTTTGTCGTTAATGGCCACATCCAGCGCCAACACAATTTGCTCGCCGCCGTATTTGCGTACCCAGCCTTGCACCAGCCCGCTCTGGCGAATCGCCAGGCTGCCAATGACTACCCGGCCGGCACCGGCATCGAGTAAATCAATGACATCCTGCTCGCTGCGCACACCGCCGCCGACCTGAATATGCAACGGTGACGCTGTCATCAGTTCGGTTAATAACGTCAGCTGGCGTTTAGTGGCATCTTTAGCGCCGGATAAATCGACAATATGCAGCCAGTCGGCACCGGCCTGGGCATATTGGTTGCGCAGGCCAAGCGGGCTGAAATCATATTGGGTGGTGTTGTCATAGCGGCCCTGATATAAACGAACCACATTGCCGTCAATTAAGTCTATTGCCGGAATAATCATAATTGCCACTCCAGAAAATTCTGTAATAAACGCGCGCCGGTGTTGCCTGAGCGCTCGGGGTGAAATTGTGCGCCCACTACATTATCTTTGCCGATAACCGCAGCAAAATCGCTGCCATAGTGGCACAGCGCCAGTGCATGAAGATCAGGTGCTACGGCAAAGCTGTGAACAAAATACACATAATCTGTGACAGAAAAGCCACGCATTAGAGGGTGTTCGCTGATGCTGTGCAACGTGTTCCAGCCCATATGCGGCAAGCGCAAATCAGCGCTTTGCATCGGCAGCACTTCAGCCGGAATAAGGTTTAAACAAGCGACATCGCCTTCCATACTGTGGCGGGTAAGCAGTTGCATGCCTAAACAAATACCCAGTAGCGGCTGCTGCAGGCTTTGCAGCGTATCGGTCAACTCAGCCTGTTGCAGCTTGGCCATGGCGTTGTGCGCCGTGCCCACACCTGGCAGCAGTACTTTATCGGCGGCTTTAATTACTTTGGCATCGCGGCTGATGCCGGCATCGACGCCTAAACGTTTAAAGGCAAAATACACCGAGCTGATATTGGCGCAGCCGGTATCGACAA
Organism: Gammaproteobacteria bacterium HGW-Gammaproteobacteria-15; assembly: GCA_002840125.1. Taxonomy (GTDB): domain Bacteria; phylum Pseudomonadota; class Gammaproteobacteria; order Enterobacterales; family Alteromonadaceae; genus Alishewanella. Next base: position 801,827 of record PGZF01000001.1, on the reverse strand, counting down.
TCACCAGTTGCATTACAGCACTCCTTTTGAGCTGGGTAATGCCTCGCCCGACACCGTAATCGCCTGGCGCAGCGCGCGGCCAAAGGCTTTAAACAGGCCTTCTACCTTGTGGTGTTTATTACCTTGCGTAATGCTTAAGTGCAGTGTCATTAACATGGCATCGCTTATTGATCTGAAAAAGTGTGGCACCATTTCCAGCGTTAAGCCGCCCACGGCGCCGTCGCCCAACTCGCCGTTAAACACAAACAACGGCCGGCCGGATAAATCCAGTACACATTCGGCGCGGCATTCATCCATCGGCAACACAAAGCCAAAGCGGTTAATGCCACGTTTATTACCCAGCGCCTGTTTTAATGCCTGACCCAGCGCCAGGGCGGTATCTTCCACGCTGTGGTGATCGTCAATGTGGTAATCGCCCACTACCTTTACCTGCAGCGAAAAACCGCCGTGGGTGGCAATTTGCTCCAGCATATGGTCGAAAAAGCCGACGCCGGTGCCGAAAAAGTTATTGCCGCTGCTGTCCAGATCCACCGAAATCTCGATATCAGTTTCGCGCGTGGTTCGGCGCACTGTGGCTTTGCGACCGCGGCTTAACAGCCGTTTAGTAATTTCCTGCCAGCCCAGATTATCGCGGTTGTAATGAAATGACGGCAGGCCCATATTTTCTGCCAATTGCACATCGGTTAGCCGGTCGCCAATGACATAGGAGTTGGTAAAGTCGATTTTGCCCTGCTGCAGATAGTCTTTTACTAAGCCCAGTTTCGGTTTGCGACAGCTGCAGTTGTCATGCTCAAAGTGCGGACAAATCAGCACGTCATCAAAGCTAATGCCTTGTGAGGTGAGCAGCTGCATCATCTTGTCGTGCGGCGCATCAAAGGTTTCGCGCGGGAAGCTGCTGGTACCCAGACCATCCTGATTAGTCACCATCACCAAACGGTAGCCGGCAGCTTGCAGTTTTAATAAGGCTGGCACTAAGCCCGGCTCGTAAGCCAGTTTTTCCAGGCTATCAAGTTGCTTGTCAATTGGCGGCTCTTCTACCATGGTGCCGTCGCGGTCGATAAATAAAATAGGCTGGCCACTCATGCGCGTGCTCTCTGTGCTGTTTGTTGAAATGATGGCTGTTGCAAGGTTGCAGGCGTGTCAAAATAGTCGTCCATTACGCTGCATAATGCCTGCATTTCAGCCGGGCTGCCGATAGACACCCGCACCACTTGCGACAAGCCCAACTGGCCGGATTGATTCCGAATTAAAATGCCTTGCTGCGCCAGCGCTGCGACGCACTCTGCCGCATCGTCTACCTGTAGCAATACATAGTTGGCATTGCTGGGCCACACTTTACTAATGCCGCTGCGCTGTCTGGCATAAGCGCTAAACTCGTCTCGCAAGGTGTTTATTGTTGTAACGGTATTTTGCATCAGCGCGACAGACTCAGCTGTTAAAGCTTGGGCGGCAATTTGCGCCACCGGTTCGGCCAGCGGGTAGGGCGCGATCATTTGCTTCAGCGCATTAATAATATCCGGCGCGGCCAGCGTAAAGCCACAGCGCAGGCCCGCCAAGGCAAAGGCTTTAGACAGGGTGCGCAGTATGACTAAATTCGGATACTGTGGCAGCAAACCGACCACTGACGCCTGCGGCGCAAATTCAATATAGGCTTCATCCAGCACCACTAAGGCGCTGTCTTTGTAGTGTTCCAGCACGGCGATGATTTGCTCGCGCGGGATCAGATCGCCGGTGGGGTTATTCGGGCTGCAAATAAACACCAGTTTGGGCGTAGTAGAAAATAACGCCGCTAAATTCAGTGTGAAATCAGCGGTGAGCGGCACTATATTTACCGGCACCTGGTTACTTTGTGCGCTGATGGCATACATGCCGTAGGTGGGCGGGCAGATGCTGATGCTATCTTGTTTCGGCTCGCAAAAACTGCGGATCAAAAGCTCAATGCCCTCATCGGCACCGCGGCTAACCAATACCTGCTCCGGTGCCACACCGGCATAAGCGGCATAGCTGTCAATCACCGCTTTGGGTTGGCATGACGGGTAGCGGTTAAAGCTGCCGCTTAAGCTATATTCCGGCGCCAGTGCGTTTTCATTGGCATTAAGCCAGATGGCGCCGCCGCTCATACTGCTGCGGGCAGAGGCATAAGGCACTATGGCTTTTACCGCATCACGGGCCAGGGTATTAATACTGTTGCTCATGGTTTAATCCTTTGCTTCATTTGTCAGGGCCGCTAAACGTAAGGTCACGGCGTTAGCGTGTGCCTGCAGGCCTTCTGCTGTAGCCAGCACTTCAATGGCCGGGCCGATATTGCGTATGCCCTGCGCCGATAATGTTTGCACCGTGTAACGCCGGTAAAAGTCGGTTAATGACAAGCTGGACACGGTTTTGCTGTAGCCGTAAGTGGGTAGCACATGGTTGGTGCCACTGGCATAGTCGCCGGCCGACTCCGGCGTCCACTTGCCAACAAAGATACTGGCGGCGCTGGTAAACTGCTCTGTCAGCGCTTCATCACAAGCGGTTTGCACTATTAAATGCTCCGGCGCGTAGGCATTAGTCACCGCCACCGCCTGGGCCAGATCCGCCGTTAAAATATAGCGGCTATGGCTAAGCGCCGCGGCGGCAATGTCCTGGCGTGGCAGCTGTGTCAGTTGGCTGCTTACTTCAGCTTGTACTGCGTCAATTAACGCTGCGCTGTCGCTGACTAAGATCACCTGGGAGTCGGGGCCATGCTCGGCTTGTGACAGTAAATCGGCGGCGACAAAGGCCGGGTTAGCGCTGCTGTCGGCCAATACCAGCACTTCAGATGGCCCGGCCGGCATATCGATCATCGCGCCTTTGGCATCCTGGCTTACCTGCTGTTTGGCCTCGGTCACATAGCGGTTACCCGGGCCAAAAATTTTATCCACTTTGGCAATAGTTTCAGTGCCATAAGCCAGCGCGGCTATCGCCTGGGCACCGCCAAGGGTGTAAATCTCGTTGATACCGCACAGCTCAGCGGCGTACAGAATCTCGGGTGCAATATCACCGGCATCCGGTTTACCGGGCGGCGTGACCAGTACAATGCGCGCACAACCGGCTAACTGCGCCGGTACGCCCAGCATCAGCACGGTAGAGGGCAAGGGTGCACTGCCACCCGGGATATATAAACCGACCGCGGCAATGGCGCGGCTTTTTAGCTGACAAACTACGCCAACACTGGTTTCTACCTCTATATCACGTGGTAGCTGGGCGGCGTGGAATTTACGGATATTGTCATACGCCAGCTCTATCGCTGCTTTGCGCTCTGGCAGTAAGCGGTTTAATTGTGCCAGTTTTGTTTCCGGGCTTAAGCGCAACGGGTTGGTATTCAGGCCATCAAACTGCTGGCTGTATGCTACCAGTGCTTCATCACCCTGTTGGCGCACAGCGGTAATAATCGCGCGCACCTGGCCGGTTAAGCTGGCAGAGTCGGCAAGCTGTGGCCGTGCCAGGGCGGCTTGCTGCCCGCTTGTTGATAATTGCGCCCAGTTAATTACCCCAACCATAGCTACTCCATCATCTTTTCAATTGGCAGCACCAAAATCGAGCTGGCGCCCAGCGCTTTTAGCTGCTCCATGGTTTCCCAGAACAGCGTTTCACTGCTGACGACATGAATGGCTACCATCTCGCTGTTGCCGGCCAGTGGCAGCATGGTTGGGTTTTCCGCGCCCGGCAGCAGGGCAATGATTTCATCTAAACGGGCGCGCGGCGCGTGCAGCATAATGTATTTGCTTTCATTGGCCTGCATTACACCGTTAATGCGCGGCATCAGTTTGTTAATCAGTTTAAGCTGGCGCTCATCGGTTAAACCTTTACGTTGGATCAGCACTGCCTTACTGCGATAAATCACATCCACTTCTTTTAAGCCATTAGCCTCCAGCGTGGCGCCGGTCGACACCAGGTCACAAATGGCATCGGCTAACCCGGCGCGGGGGGCCACTTCTACCGAGCCTTTTAAGTTCACAATGCGGGCATTGATGCCTTGCTGCTTTAAATAGCGCGCCAGTAAGCGCGGATAAGTCGTAGCGATGGTTTTGCCTTCCAGCGAGGCTGCGCCGCTGTAGTTTTCTTCCTGCGGCACGGCGATGGATAAGCGGCAGCCGCCGAAATCCAGCCGCTTTAATACCGTGTAATCAAAACTGTCGTTGTCGAGCTTGCGCTGCAAGGATTCTTCTTCCAGCACGTTTTCACCAACGATGCCCAAATCACAGACACCGTCCATTACCAGGCCGGGGATATCATCGTCGCGTACCCGCAGGATATCGATATCCATATTCTCAACATGGGCAATCAGCCGCTGCTCGCGCAGGTTAATTTTTAAGCCGCAGCTGGTAAACAGCGCCTGGGAGTCGACCGACAAGCGGCCGGATTTCTGCATGGCGATACGTAAGCGTTTAGATTCTGTTGCCGGACTCATACTGGTCTCCGTGACGATATTTAAAATGTGTAAGGCGAATAAACAAAAACCCCGGGCCTGGGCTCGGGGTTTTTATTGCTGTACCACCGGAGCGCCAGAAAATAGCCCTCCGAAATATCCGGACGGCTAGTCGCTATGATGATGCAGTACAGTGACAGTTTTCATTTCGCAATTCTTGCTAACTAAGATGTTATACAACTTAAGCGTTGCAGCGTTAAACTGCAAGCAAAAATTTAGCCTGTATTAATGTGCCAATATTGTTTAAGTTATTGTTTTGTATTTTAATGTTTGTTGTTGTTGGTTTTTGTCGGCAAAATTTAATTTTTCTATTTGTGTCAGCTTATACAACTTTTTGACTGAAACATCGCCAACTTGTATAGTCAATTTGGTTCAGGCTGGCAGCTGCAGCAGCTGCCTCGGGCTTTGTGTCAGTAGCTCGTAACCATCCCTGGTTAACACAATATCATCTTCAATCCGCACACCGCCAAACCCCGGTTTATACAAGCCCGGTTCAATGGTTATCACCATACCCGGTTGCAATACTGCCTGACAACCGCGGCGCATTAACGGGTATTCGTGCAGCGCTAAACCCACGCCGTGGCCTAAACCTTCGCCAACATAGGCAGCATAAGGCGAGGCAATCAGCACAGCCTGCGCTATCTGATCGAGACGGTGGCCACTGATGCCGGGTTTTACCGCAGCCAGTGCAGCCTGCTGTGCGGCCTGCACGGTATGGTAGAACTGCTGTTGTTCCGCACTGGCCTGACCCAGTACCACAGTGCGGGTCATATCTGAGCGGTAACCTTCAACCCTGGCACCAAAATCGAGCAGCAGCCAATCACCTTGTTTAAAGCTGCGCTGGCCCGGCCTGCCATGCGGTAAAGCACTGCGCTCACCTGACAGCAGTATGGTGGGGAAGGCCAGCTCGTCGGCACCCACCGCATAGACTTTTTGCTGCAGTAAATCTGCCGCTTGCCGCTCTGTCATGCCGATCTGTAATTGCGGCAGTAACCAGGCTAACGCTTCGTCGGCAATAGCGGCGGCCCGGCGCAGGCATTTTAGCTCGTGCGGATCTTTGCAGGCGCGCAGTTGCTCAGGCAGATTGGTGGCTGGGCTAAGGGTAATGGCTAAGTCATGTTGCAGCTGCATAAACAGTTCAACACTTAAATGGCCATATTCCAAATGCAGGCGGCTGACTGCAGTTGGTTGCAGTAAAGAGGCGATACACTGGCCCAGGCTCTGCGCTGAGCGATCGCGACAGATAATGTCAAAGCCGGCGCACTCAGCCTGCGCCTGTTCGGTATAGCGATAATCGGTGAGCAAAAATTGCCGCTCTGCGGTGAGTAGTAAACTGGCTGAGCTGCCGCTAAAGCCTGACAGGTAGCGGATATTTAATGGTTCCGTCAGCAGCAGGGCCTGGTAATCCAGCTGTGCCATCATTTGGCGTAATTTGCTTAAGCGCATCGGCAGGTCTCTGATTATTTTTGTATACAATATCCAAAGTTATAGGCTGTAGCAAGCGCTGTTTTTGTCGCGCGGCTAAGTTATTGCTGCAGCAATAAATGTATTTGATATACTGCATACCATGTTAATGCAAAAGCAGGCACTTCGATGGTTGTTGAATACAAAACCCGAACCCAGGTAGTAGTTGAGGCGATCCGGGAAAAAATTCTTACCGGTGCAATTAAAGCGGGTGAGCCACTGCGCCAGGCGGCGCTGGCGGATGAATTAAAAGTAAGCCGTATTCCGGTGCGTGAAGCGCTGCTGCAGTTGGAAGCCGAAGGCCTGGTAGAGTTTGAAGCGCATAAAGGCGCTACGGCCACTAAGCTGTCGGCAGAGCAGGTAACCGAGTTATTTGAACTGCGTGCTTTACTGGAGTGTGAACTGCTGCGGATGGCAATACCCAGACTAACCGAAGCCGAGCTGGCGCAAAGCGAGCAACTGCTGCAGCAAATGAGTGAGGCTTATCAGGCGGCTGATACGTCAGGTAGCTGGAGTGAGTTGAACAGCCGCTTTCATATGAGTTTGTATCGCGCAGCCAACCGGCCGCTGACCTATGAAATGGTGCAAAACCTGAACAGCAATTCTGATCGCTATATCCGCGTGCATTTAATGCTGGCCGGTGGCGTTAAAAAAGCCGGGCCGGAGCATGAAAATTTGTTGCAGCTGGTACGGCAGAAAAAAGCCGACGCTGCTTGCCAGTTGTTAAAACAGCATATTCTCGGCGCCGCAGCAGAAATTAAACTGCTGGTGACCAAACTGGACGGCGGTTAAGCAGCAGACGTCAGCTTATTGTCAGATGATAAAACAGCAAAGCGGGCAGCATCAGTGCCCGCTTTGTCGTTGTTACTCCACCATAAACACGCTTAAGTCGACGTTATTAAAGCCTTCTACTGTATTCAGCATAATATGGTAATAGCTGCCGGGTACGATATTGGGCAGATGAACTCTCTGCGTGGTACCGCGGGTGGTGCTGGAGGCGCCATCATAGTTAGCCGGCGTCGGCCAGCCCTGACGTTTAACGTACAGCTGGGCATCACCGCTGCCGTTAGCCAGGGTAAAATACAAGGCTTTGGCTTGCGGCGGCACATACACCCACTGATACAGTGCGTAATTGCTGCTAAGCATGGGCCATTGCTGCAACGAGGTTAAAGTGCCCAGTTTCCAGCTGGCGGTAATATTGGCATCATTAAACTGGCGGTAGCCATGCAACATAACAAACCAATCCGGTTGTTGTGGCTGTAAAATGCTGACTTGCTCGCGGTTGCCAATCACATAAGGCCGGTAATCCCACTCTGTCAGGCTCGGTGCCAGCTGCTTACGTACATATAGGTCAAGATCACCACTGCCGCCTGCAGTGGCAATTTTCAGATCATAGGCGTTGTCTGGCAGGGCAATGCGAAAATGTTGCTCAGAATCACGCGCGCCGCTAACCATAACCGGCACACCGTTTTGCAGCGCTGTAACCGGGTCAGTGTTGTTGCTGCAATCGTCATTGCTGATTATGCAGTCCAGCCAGTCGTGAAACTCAGCGTCGAACTGGTTACCCCAGGCGGCAATAATTTCAGCATAAGGCGTATAGTCGGGCAGCTCCGGCGTGTTGTCATCATTGACCTGGCCACAGGTCCAGACCCAGTTGCCCTCGCTCCATGCGCTGTCGTCATATAACCAGCTCCAGTTATTGGCAATGGCGTCGCTCTTACTTTGCCAACCCCAGTCGAAGCTGCAAGGGGCATCGGAAATCAGGTATTTTGCCGCGCGCATGCTGGGCAATAATTCAGTGTCGATGCGCTGACGCTGACGTTCAAACATAAAGCGGGTGGCCAGGTAGCCCCAGTGGTAAGTGCGGGCAGTATTGCTGTTGGCGTAAGTGGTTTGAAACAGCTCACTTAACTGATAGGTTTTAGCTGGCGCCGCAGCTAACGCTGTGGGGTTGTCATTACCCTTCGATGAATATTCGGCCAGGCCTTCGCCCCACCAGACAGAGTTAGCCGGCTGATCACTAAAGCTACCCCATTGATTAAAGCGGCCATCCAGGTAGTGCACATATTCATGTTCTAAGTTCCACACCACAAATTCCGGCTGCAACCAGGTAGCCTGATAAGCAATAAAGCGTGCCTGATTATTTGGATCAGACGGCGTACCTTCCAGATACATACCGCCGTTATTGGTATTAATACCGAAAAAGGTACCGGCGTAGTTCTGATAATCGGCTGAAGAGCTGAAAATAACCATTTCCAGTGCGGTGTTATTGTCGTTGGCCACCGGGCTGCTGTGGTCGAACAGGGCATGAAAGCTTTGCTCCTGCGCCGCCAGATCAGTACAAATTTGCTGTAAATTGTTGGCCGCTATCGGTTGCTGATAGCGCAGTTTCAGGGTATCGCCACAGTTATGCTGACCACTGAGTACGGTGCTTTCCAGATCAAAGTCACAAGCATCGCCGTACAAATGGCAATTAGCGCTGTCATAAAACTTCACCATACCCTGGGCATTCACCCAGCCGTTAGAGCCTGCGCCATCATATTGATAGGTGCTGAGAATAGTTTGCAGCGCCGGGCGCACCTGCTGGGCAATAGCACCACCAAACTTAAGCAACCGGCCAAGCTCGGTTACGGCATCTGACCATTGATACTCGCGGGTATGGCCTACCAGCCACAGGCCGTCAGTCATGACAAAATTGCGCAGATGATTGATAATTTGCGGCTCGCTCAGCAGCAGTTGCTGCAGGGCGGTGCTACCGTTATTAGTGGCATTAAAATAGTGGGTTAACACCTGAGTCAGGCCGTTTTCTTCATAGGCCAGGCCCCAGTTATCGCTGCGCGATACGGTATCGGTATAGCCTTTCAGGGCCTGACTAAAGCGGGCTAAATAGCGCAGCGGATCGGTACCGGAGCTGTTCACCAGGATCAGCATTTCATAGCGCAGCATAAAATTGCGCGATACATTGCCATCAAAACGAACAAAGTGTGCGCCGGCAAAGTACTGATCAAACGCTTGCTGCAAGGTATGCAAATAGACGGCGCTAAACTGGCGGTTGCTGCCGGCTTCGACCCAATGCATAGCGCGTAAGTAAGTGACCAGCTTCTCCAGTTCGGCAGCGCCGGAGCTATCTGAGCCATCAAAAGCCGCCATCCGGCTGTTAATCGCCTGCACCACAGTGAGGATTTTAGCGTCACTAAAGTGGCCGCTGCCCAATAAATTGTTGTTATAAAGTGCATATAAACAACTGGTCAGGTTAGCGTTTTCAATGGCGCTGACCAGCGCTGCGCCATTCAGCGGCAGCAGAGCGTCCGGCGAGGTGCAGCCGCTTTGTACGGAAAACTGCTGCGGCGCGGCCAAGCGCATGGCTTTATCTGCATCGGGGATCAGGTGTGCCGGTAACGGCAGTTGGTTGCGTTCGGCATGCAACCTGGCCTGCACTTTTTCAAATTCATGCGGCGATACCAGCCGCGGTGGTTTTGGGCTGTGCTGGCGCACATTGTGCTCGTGGCCATGTTGTAAATCCTGCGCCAGCAGGCCAGGATGCGACGGTGAGGCCGGTTCACCTGCCAACAGGGTGCTGCTGCCAAATAGCAGGCTAAGCAGCAAGGTGTTTGTTTTCATTTATATTTGTTCCTTCTCGTGCTGTTGTTATAGTTAATCTGCCGTTAACGGCCGCACTAAATTAGCATAAAAAATATTGTATACAATATAATGTTATAGTTTGATTTACGTCTAAAACCGGGCAGGAAATAGCGTTTTGACATAAGAGAAATAAGGGACAATAGAAATTGCCTTATTGGATATTGTATACAATCGCAATGCTTGCTAAGCTGCAATGCCAACTTTCCAGCAGGAAATATTATGACTGTCCGTTATGTGCTGATGACCGCCGCGTTATTATCAATGCCGCTGGCTGCGTCTGACCTGTCTGCTATGCAATCTGCTTACCAGCAGGCGCAGCAGTATTTTTATCCCAATGTACGGCCTTTAGTGCTAAATGCTGAGCTGCCGTTTTACTGGCAACAGCAAGGTTATTGGTTTAGCCGCCAGCAAGCCGGTGGCCGCCACTTTTACTTTGCAGACAGCTTGCAACAGCCGGTAAGGCAACTGGATATGGTTGAACTGGCACGTGCGCTGGGGGCGGGCGCAGTGCCGGATGTGGATAAGTTGCAACTGCAGCTAAACCGCAGCGACAACGGCTGGCAAGCAAAATTGCAGTATCAGCAGCAAAGCTGGCAGTGCGATTTGGCGCAATCACCGCAGCAAAAGCCGGCGCAAGTGCAGTATCAGTGCCAGGTGGTGGCACAGCCAACAGCCGTAAAATCTCCGGATAAGCGCTGGCAGCTTAATAGCGTGGCGCATAATCTGCAGTTGACTGAGCTGAGCACTGGCCGCGTGCAACAACTGACCACAGATGGCAGTGCCGACTATGCCTGGGGCGAGCTGAATGACTGGTATCAGCTGGACCAGATTAATGGCGCGGCGCACGCACCAAAGCGCAGCACACAATTTGTCTGGTCAAAGGATAGCCGCTTTGCCGCCACCTTTGTGCTGGACAGACGTACTATGCCAAGCCTGCATATGCTGCAAAATATGCCATCGCAGGGCCACAGCGCGGTATTACACTCGTACAAACGCGCTTTGCCGGGTAACGATCTGCGCTCGCATTATCAGTTGGTGATTGTCGATACGCACAGTGGCAAGGTGACGTTGACACAGTTACCGCCGCTTGAAACCACGCAAAACTGGGGTGATGTCAGCTGGCATGATGATGGTTTTTTCTATTTGGTAGCACGCGATCGTGGCATGCGGGCGCTGACGTTGTGGCAAATTAATACCGCGGGTGTCGCAACAATTAAATGGCAGGAGCGTAGCGGGCAGTTTCTCGATTATGCCAAACACGGCATCGCCTGGTTGGATGCAGAGCAGTTTGTTTTCAGCTCTGAACGCGATGGCTGGAACCATTTATATCTGCAGCAGCGCAGCGGTGAAACGCGGCAACTGACGCGGGGCGACTTTGTTGTACGCCAGCTGCATGGCGTAGACCATAAAACCCAGCAGTTGTATTTCTCTGCGTCCGGTCGCGAGCGTGGCGATCCGTATTTTCGCTACCTGTACCGGATTAAGCTGGATGGCAGTGCGCTTACGCTGTTAACGCCGGAATATGCCGATCATCAGGTGAGTCTGGCGCCCGATTGGCAGCATTTTTACGACAGCTATTCCCGCGTTGACTTACCCACCGTCAGCACAATACGCCAAAGCACAGATGGCAGCTTGCTGCAAACGCTGGCGGTAGCTGATGACAGCGCGCTGCGCGCCACCGGCTGGCAGCCGCCGGAGCCGTTTAGTGTGCCGGCACGCGATGGCACAACGCCGTTATATGGTCTGATCTATAAACCTGTCAATTTTGACCCGGCCAAACGCTATGCGGTGGTGCAGCATATGTATGCCGGGCCGCATACTATCGTTAGCGCTAAGCGCTTCTCCCGCGGCTTTGCCAATACCGAAACACCGCTGGCCCAGTTGGGGGTGGTGGTGATTAATTTAGATCCACTGGGTACCGCACACCGTTCGCGTGCCTTCCAACTGCACAGTTATAAGAATCTCGGTGATATAGGCGGGCCGGATTATATCAGCGGCTTGCAGCAACTGGCCGCCAAACGGCCCTATCTGGATTTAAGCCGGGTAGGCGCTTATGGCCATTCTGCCGGGGGTTATGATGCCGCCAGGGCGCTATTGAAATACGGCGATTTTTATAAAGTGGCGGTGGCCTCGGCCGGCAATCACGATCATCGCATGTCAAAAGCCTGGTGGCCGGAAATGTGGATGGGTATGCCGGATGAAGGTGAGCATTATGATAGCAACAGCAATATGACCCTGGCGCATCAGCTTGAAGGCCAACTGCTGCTGGCTACCGGCGATTTGGATAATAATGTTAATCCGGCCAACAGTTTCCGGCTGGCGGCCGCTATTCAGGCGGCTGGCCGTGATGTTGATTTGCTGTTGCTGGCGAATAAAGACCACGACTTGCGGGAAGACAGCTATTTTACCAGGCGGCGCTGGGACTATTTTGTCCGGCATTTAATGCAGCAAACGCCACCGGCTTTTTTCCCGATAAAACATGGTAGCTAAGGGTCAGTCGGCGTGGTCATACAGGCCAGTTTTGAGAAATACCTGCTGATAATACTGTTCGAACAGTGGCAGTTGCTGCGGCAACTGCCACTGTGCCAGCGCGTGATAGTAGGCAGGCCGGGACCTTATGCGTGCCAATTGTTGGTTGAGTAATGGCATAATTTCACGGGTAAGTACCGTATCATTACATGCCAGCCAGGACACACCGAGCGCATCCGTTTCCTTGATGGGAATTGATACCAGATTTGCCACCAATTCAGGTTGCTGCTGGCGGATATAAAACAGCATTTCTGGATATTCCAGTGTGTAATCAAGTCGTTCCAGGTTAACCAGCTGCAACAGGCTGCTATGCACATTGCCTTGCGCCAATTGCAGCAACTGTTGGTCACGGTAAGGGTGTAGTAAGTGTTCCAGTTCTGCCGTATAGCGGCGCCCGGCTGAAATGCCGACTTTATAGCGCTGGCGCAGCAGGTCGGTTAGGGCTATCTTTTGTGGCTGATGCAGTTGCTGATACAGGCTGTTATGCATAACCACCTGAACATTAAAAAACAGAAAAACCGGGCTTTGTGAAAATAGCAGTGTTTGGGCACGCTCTGGCGTATAAATAATCCCCAGCGCGCAGGCGGGCTGGTCTTTTTCCAGCTCTTTAAACAGCCGTGCATAGTTGCCGGTTGAGATCGTCTGATGCTGATATTGCTGCAGTGGCTGTAACAACAGCTCCAGAATAGCAAAGGTATAACCGGCAGGTTGCTGCAGCCGGTAAGACTGAGGCGGTTCATCAGGGTAGAGCCACAGTAGTGGCTGACCCGACGTAACGCTGCTAAACAGCATGAATATCAGATAACGCATAATGTCAGGCAATACCAGCCGGGGAAAACTGATGCTGTTAAGTGTAGTTCATCAGTATAAAAACGGCGGTGTGCCATCGAATAGCGCCATTGCCGCGGGCTGCACTATTTGCCATCAGCGCCAACGGCAATGTTTGTTATATCTGCAGCTATACCGCCTTGTCTGAGGCGGTAGCTGTTATGGCGGGAGCGTGCAGCGGCACTGCTTGCTTGGGTGCTGCAGTACCATGCATCCAGTACACCAGTTTGTCGGCCAGAAAATACAGCAGTATGGCCGCCAGCACTGCCGTCAGGCTAAAGCCACTGAAGATGGCCAGCGCATTAGTTACCATCTGCTGTTCATTGTCAGCGTCACCGGCACCTACCAGCGCACCTATCAGGCCGGCCAGTTTATTGGCTGCAGCCAAAAACAGATACCAGGTGCCCATTAGCAGGGAGGCGACGCGAAGCGGTGCCAGCCGGCTAACCAGGGCTAAGCCAATCGGTGACAGGCACAGCTCGCCCAGGGTAAAGAACAGATAGGCGAATACCAGCCACCACAAACTGGCTTTGCTGTCTGCGCTGTATTGCAAACTGGCGCCGACCATAAATAAAAAGCCGATGCCCAGCAGCAGTAAACCCAGCGCAAATTTAAGCGGCGCATTAGGTTCAGCTTTGCCCAATTTTAACCATAAGGCGGCCATTACTGGCGCAAAAATCAAAATAAATAGTGGGTTAAGTGATTGAAAGTAGGTGGGGTTAATCTGCCAATTGCCGACACTGCGGTCAGTAAAGCGATCGGCATAAATATTCATCAGGCCGCCGGCCTGTTCAAAGCCGGCCCAGAAAATAATGGTAAACAGCCCCATGATCAGCAATACCTTTAGCCGGTCAATTTCTGTTTTAGTCAGTGTCGTACTCTGCTGTGGTTGCAAACGCCGGGCTTTGCGCGCCGCCGGCTCAGTACCAATGCTACCGAGCAAGGGTTTAGCCAGCGTAAGTTGCAGCAGCAGGGCCAGCAACATGCCGATGCCAGCCAGCAGAAAACCGGCCTGATAGTTACGCAACAGTTGGCCATCTTGCTGATAGCCAAAGGCGTCAATAGTGATGCCGACAGCAATACCGGCCAGAAACATACCGGCGTTAATACCGAGGTAAAACACCGTGAACGCACTGTCGCGGCGCGTGTCGGTGGCACAGTACAAGTCGCCGACCATGGTAGAAATATTGGGTTTAAATAAGCCGTTACCCAGTACCAGCAACGCCAGGCCGCTGTAAAAGGCCGGCAACGGTGAGGCAAACCAGCTATGCGGCAGTGCCAGACAAAACTGGCCCAGTGCCATTAATACCGCACCGGCCAGGATGGCATTGCGCTGCCCCAGCCAGTTGTCGGCCAGCCAGCCGCCGATAAGCGGCGTAACATACACCAGCATGGTAAAGGTACCGTAAAGTCGCAGCGCACTGGCGTGATCCCAGCCCAGGCCACCGCCGTGCGCTTGCACCTGGTCTACCAGGTACAGCACCAGCAGGGCGCGCATGGCGTAATAGGAAAAGCGCTCCCACATCTCGGTGCCAAACAATAAAAATAAGCCTTTAGGATGGCCAAAGCAGTCAGTTGAGTTGTTTTGCATGATAACAAGGTCCGGAGAAATCGGGTGATGAACAAGGCGGAACCTGTTGTTACAGGCCCGCCCCAGAGCAGCGCTACCAGCCATGTGGCTAGAATTGGTAGCGCACGACTAACGACACGGTGCGGTTGCTTTGCAGGACGGTGGCCGTGTTCCAGTCCGGGTTGGCAGCAAAGCTGTTGTCGGTCCGGGTGATTTGCGCCACTTCGTTGACGCTCAGTGGCGTGTCAAAGTTAAACAGGTTAAACACGGTAGCTTTAACCGATAAATCACCTTTAGCCAACTGGCGTTGGTAGGTCAGGCTCAGGTCAAATTCGTATAACCAATCGAGCCGGCCGGCAGAGCCGCGCGGTGCCGGGGTACCGTCCCAGTCGTAGAATGAGCTTTCGTCATACCACTGGCTGGCACACCAGTCGGCCCATAAGCTGGGCTGGGCACAGGTGTCAACGCCGGTGGGGTGAATACTGAACTTGTTCAGTGGCGCACCCGAGGTAGCGCGGGCAACAAAACCCAATGTCCAGCTGTCGCTGATGTCATAGACGCCGCTTAGTTTAAAGGCATGGCGGTGATCGTTTGGCAGGTTGCCGGCGGCATGGTCCATTAAATCGGCGTAGTCGTACGAGGTAGTCCAGCCCGGATCAGCCTGGTTGTTATCGGTGCGCACCAGACCTTCTGTCATGCCCCAGTTATGTGACCAGACGTAAGAAAACCACAGTTGCAGATCATCGGTTGGCTTGCCATCCAGGGTAAACTCCCAGGCCAGATATTTACGCTCGGGTTTGGGCAGGCGCAAGTCGGCCGCGGATAGCGCTACCGTTTCTTTTGTGCCATCTAAGTCAAAATCGTAGTGGAAGGTAACGTCTTTGCCGGGGTTAATCAGGGTGTAGAAATAATACTCGTTGGCGTTGTTGGCAATATTGTTTTGCTCCAACCACTGCGCCACTACCGGGCCTAAATCCGTGTCTTCTATTGATTGCTTCAGGTTGCGATAGACAAAACGCACGCCGCCTTTGACGCTGTTACTAAATTGAGTTTCATAACCCAGAGTAAATTCATCAGAATACATTGGCCCCAGGTTGTCAGCCGCAATGCGCTCAACATCTACCGCACCGCTTTGTACTACGTTGGTGGCCACCAGGGCGCCGTGGACGGGCGCGCCATCCGCTCCTAGCACCAGGGTACCGTCACTGTTTAGCTGATCGGGCAGGTAATAGTGGTGTACGTCGCGCTGGCCGCTGGCTTGTTTGATATTCATATTGGCCGATACCGGCTGGAAATAGCGGCCAAAAGTAGCAAATACTTTGCTGTCGCCGCTGCCTGTCGGATCCCAGATCAGTTGTAACCGCGGCGCCAGCTGGTCATCCAGCTTAACGTAGCTTTCACCGGTGGTGGCGGTGTTCTCAAAGCTGCTGTAGCGCAGGCCGGCGTTAAGCACCAGCTGGTCATTTATTTGCCAGCTGTCCTGCAGGTAAAACGCCAATGAATTTACTTCGGTTTTGCCGCCGGCATCACGCTGGCGCTGGCGCACATAGGTACCGGCCGGTAAATCGATACGTGGAATAGCGCTGTAGGTGCGGTACTCCCACCAACCACGGGCGTCAGCTTCGCCATTTTGAAACTCAAGGTAATCAACGCTGAGCTTTTCACTGTCCAGACCAAACTGCAGGGTGTGATCAGACAGCAGGTAGGTAAAATCGAGCCGGAACTGATCGCGCTGATAGGTTTCGCTGATCAAATTGCTGGTGGTCCAGTCACCATAGCGCTGGCCGTTCAGGTTAACGTAATCCCAAATGCCGGGCAGGCGGTTGGTTGGAATGGTATCTGCCGAGTCTTCCAGCCGGCCCAGGGTGGCGGATACGGAAAAGTCGTCGCTGATAAAGCCCTGATAGCGGGCTGAATACATAGTGCCGCCGCTGCTACTTTTGGTCACACCGCTGGCATCGCCCTTACCGGCTTGCTGATCCCAGTTAAAATTGTCGTACCGCAGTTTGGCGCTGTTATCCAGGGCAGTAAAGGTTACCACATGGTCATCGCTGATGTACCAGTCCATATTAACAAACCAGCGGCTGTCGTCTTTCTCATATTCGGTAAATACCGTGGCGGCGCTGTTGGCATACTGTGAGCGGTATTTTCTCGGATTAAACAGGGCATAGACAAACAGCTTATCGGCTACCAGAGCGCCACTGGCCCAGACATTGGCCTCATAAAACTCAGCTTCCGAGTCTTTATTATTAATAGCAATGCCGCCGCCCGGGTTATATACCGTGCTGTGGGCTGAACGCAGCGCAGCCGGATCATAGCGCAGCTCGGCGCCAAAGCGGCTGTCGTTACCACCGGTTTTTGATACCGCATTCACCACACCACCAATAAAGCGGTCGTATTCGGCGGAAATACCGCCGGTTTTTACCTGGGTTTGTGCTATCGCTTCCCATGGTAAGTCAATAGAACCAATGCCGGTACGCAGGGCACTGATATTCATGCCATTTAAAAAGTAACCGTTCTCTGCCGCCGAGGCCCCACCAAAACTGGAGGCTTTAAACTCAGAGCTGCGTGCCACACCCGGAGTCAGTAAGGCAATATTTTCAAAACCGGTGTTTACCGGCATCTGATCTAAGGTGGCGGCATCAAATGTCAGGCCGGCAGTCGAATCGCTGACATCGATGCGCTGTACGCGCGAGCCCATGACGGCAATTTTTTCGATGCTATCGCTGCTGCTCAGTACCGGCGCATAAGTAACCGCTTGACCCAGGCTGATAGTGATGCGCTCGCCGTCAATCACCGGTTTGCCAGCTTGCGTCACGCTAACGCTGTATTCGCCAACCGGCAACGCGCGCAGCACGTATTCACCTTTGCTGTTGGTCTGTACGGTGCGGCTAAAACCCTGTTGTAAATGGCGTAACGTAATGACCACATCAGTTAGCTGGCTGCCGTTTTGCGCACTGATAGTCCCTTTGAGTAAACCTGTGGTGTTGTCTTGCGCCAGCGCCGGGCTGCCAGACAGTGCCAACGCCATAGCGGCTGCCAGCATGGAGGGTGTTATTTTTTTACCTGTGTTAAGTTTCATCACTGTTGCTTCCTGTATATTGTATATTTTAGTTATGGTTAAAAGTTTTTGCCTACAGCTGCAAAAGTTCCGCCCTAAGCGGCGGAAAAAAATTCAGAAGCGATTGATCCGAAATGGTGTCAGATCAAGTGCCGGCGCCTGTTTCAGCAGGCAACTGGTCAGCAACTCGGCGCTAAATGCCGCCTGGGTTAACCCCAGATGCTGATGGCCAAAATTGTAATAAATGCCGCTATGGCGCGGGCAGGGGCCCAGCACCGGTAAAGAGTCGGGTAATGATGGCCGGTTACCGGCCCAAACTGCCTTAGTGTCAACCTTTGAACCGTCTGACGGCGTAATGGCCGCAGTGCGTTGGCGCAGCAACTGGTCGGCATGTTGTTGCAGTACTGTAGCGCGCTGATAATCGGCTTTGGCATGCAGGCCGGCAAATTCTGCCGTACCCGCCAGACGTAACCCCTGTTGCATCGGTGTCATTATGCATTTGCGCTCCAGTGAGCTAACCGGCCGGCTCAGTGCCACCGGGGCCAGCATCAGGTGATAGCCGCGCTCGGCTTCCAGCGGCACCCGCCAGCCTAACTGCCGTGTCAGTTGCGCCGAGTGCGCGCCGGCAGCAATAATCAGCTGCTGACAGATAATTTCTTGATCGGCGCAAATAAGCCGTTGCCGCTGCGGGCCAGGGATTAATTGACGCACTTCAGTCTGCAGATAACGGCCACCCAGTTGGCAGAACTGCTGATATAGCTGCTGACACAACAGCAGCGGATCGCTGCTGTGTGCCACTTCAGTAAAATCCAGTGCGGCGGCAAGCTTTACTGCCAATGCCGGTTCCAGTTGCTGCAGCTGTTGCTGATTGCACCAGCGCACATCTATGCCGGCGGCTCTGTAGGCCTGATATTGCTGCTGCAGCGCACTGACATTGCGGTTTTCTGTTACCAGCAGCGCGCCGTTGTACTGGATCTGTTGACTGAGTTGACAGCTATGCAGCAGTTTTTGCCAGCTGGCCAGGCTGGCATGGTTTAAACCACTTAACGCCCGTTGATGGGCATCGCGTTTGCTTTTACGCATATTGGCAACAAAACGGGCAAACCACGGCAGTGCCTGCAATAAATAACCGGCGCGAATACGCAAGGGCCCAAGTGGATTGAGCAGCATAGCGGGTAGCTGAGTTAACAGCGCCGGCTGCGCCAGCGGAAATACCTGCTCGGTAGCAAAGTGGCCGGCATTACCGGCCGAGCAGCCCTGGCCGATACCGTTGGCATCGAGCAACAGCACGTCAAATCCGGCTTGTTGCAAAAACAAGGCGTTGCTTAATCCCACTATACCGCCACCGATAATACAGACCTGTTGCACAGTAAAACTCCAAAATCACTTGATAATGTAGATTGTATACAATATTCTTTATCCAACATCAATGATAGAGGTTAAAAAAGATGCAAGTAAACTGGCAAGGTGTCTATCCGGCAATCTCCACCCAATTTCAGGCTGACGGCAGCATTAACTACGCAGCCAATGCCCGGATGTTAGAACAGCTGATAGCTGATGGAATTGACGGCATTATTGCGCTGGGTACCGTCGGCGAGAATGCCTCACTAACGGCGACAGAGAAGCGGGAATTTTTGCAGCAAACGGTAAAAACGGTGGCCGGGCGCATTCCGGTGATTGCCGGCTGCACTGAGCACAGTGCCGGGCAGGCAATTGATTATATTAAGGCCGCCGAACAGATTGGTGTCGATGGCATTATGCTGCTGCCGGCGGTGGTGTACCGCGGTACCGACAGAGAAGTGCTGGTGCATTACCAGACGGTCGCCCGCGCTACCCGCTTGCCGATTATGTTGTACAACAACCCGGTCAGCTACGGCGTGGATATCAACCTGGAGATGACGGCCATTCTGGCAGAAGAGCCAAATATTGTTGCCATTAAAGAGTCCACCACCGATACCCGCCGCATTACCGAGCTGCAAAGCCGCTTTGGCGAACGGTTTCAGATTTTTTGCGGCGTTGACGATATCGCACTGGAGTCGGTATTGCTGGGCGCCACCGGTTGGATCTCCGGTTTAACCAATGTGTTTCCGCGCGAGTCGGTAATGTTGTTCCGACTGGCCCGGGCCGGGCGCATTAGCGAGGCGCGGGAAATTTACCGCTGGTTTATGCCGCTGCTGCGCCTCGATACCATTCCAACCTTAGTGCAGTGCATCAAGCTGGCAGAGCAATTGCTTGAGCGCGGCAGTGAAAATGTGCGTTTGCCAAGGCTGGCATTGCAGGGTGCTGAGCGGGCTTACGTGGAGCAAGTGGTAGCTCAGGCCCTGCGTACCCGGCCTGATTTAAGCAAATATCAAGCCGTGCCGGCTGAATAACCAAGCGGGGAGCGTTTGTGTTAAAAGGAACCTATTTTTGTGTCGATGCCCATACCTGCGGCAATCCGGTGCGGCTGGTAACCAGTGGTCATCCTGTGCTGCGCGGCAACACTATGAGTGAAAAACGGCTGGATTTTCTCGCCCACCACGATTGGATCCGCAAAGGCCTGATGTTTGAGCCGCGCGGCCACGCCATGATGTCGGGGGCATTTTTGTATCCGCCTTGCTCAGACAATGCCGATGCCGCGGTGCTGTTTATTGAAACCAGTGGCTGCTTGCCGATGTGTGGCCATGGCACCATAGGTACAGTAACAGCGGCAATAGAAAGCGGCTTGTTAACGCCGAAAACGCCGGGTGAGCTTATTTTAGATGTGCCGGCCGGGCAAATTCGCGTCAGCTACCGCCAGCAGGGCGATAAAGTGCTGGCAGTAAAAATTATTAATGTGCCGTCCTATCTGGCGATTGCCGATGCCCGTGTCACAGTGCCGGGGCTGGGGGAGCTGAACATCGATGTTGCTTATGGCGGTAACTTTTATGCCATTGTTGAGCCGCAGGCTAATTTCCCCGGATTAGAGCACTGGAGCGCAGATAAGGTGCTGCACTTTAGCCCGTTGCTGCGCGATGCGATGAACAGTGCTTATCAGTGTCAGCATCCGCTGGATAGCAGTATTAGCGGCGTTAGCCATGTGCTGTGGACCGGTGCGCCGAAAACCGCCGGTTCCGATGCAGCCAATGCGGTGTTTTATGGCGACGGCGCTATCGACCGCTCGCCTTGTGGTACCGGCACCAGTGCCCGTATGGCACAGCGTTTTGCCCGTGGTTTGTTACAGCAGGGCCAGCGTTTTGTGCACGAGAGTATTATCGGCAGCCAGTTCAGCGGTGTGGTGGAAGCGGTAACAGAAGTGGCCGGTTGTACGGCCATAATACCGTCAATTGAAGGCTGGGCGCATGTTTATGGTTATAACCAGATCCGCATCGACGATGCCGATCCCTACGCCGCAGGCTTTTTAGTGAGGTAATTATGATTACAGGTCAACATTATATCGGCGGCCACTGGTGTGGTCAGCCGCAAAGTACAAACACAGCGTTTAATCCGGCGCAAAACGCCGCGCTGCCCTGGTGCTTTGCCGAAGCCGGCGAGGCCGAGCTACATAGCCTGCTTGAGCAGGCCACTGCGGCCTTTGCGCTGTATCGCTATGTAACACATAGCGCCAGAGCTGATTTTCTCGATGCGATTGCTACTGAATTGGAGCAGCGTAAAGTCGATATCGTCAGTACTATGCTGCAAGAAACGGCGTTAGCACAGGCCCGGGCAGAGAGTGAGCTCGGCCGCACCTGCAACCAGTTACGGCTGTTTGCTGCTGAGCTGCGCGCGCCGGCAGCTGATTGCAGCTTGCCCGCCTTACCTGAGCGTCAGCCGCTGCCAAGGCCGGCGCTGCGGCTTGGCAAAGTGCCGCTGGGCCCGGTAGTGGTGTTTGCCGCCAGTAATTTTCCGCTGGCGTTTTCGGTTGCCGGCGGTGATACGGCGTCAGCACTGGCAGCCGGCTGTCCGGTAATTGTTAAAGCGCATAACGCGCATCCGGCTACGTCTGAGCTGGCAGCGCGTGCTATAGCAGCGGCCGCAAATAAAACGGCGATGCCGGCCGGTGTGTTTACCCTGGTACATGCCAGGCAGCATGCATTTTCCGAAGCGTTGATCCAACACCCGGCGATTAAAGCGGTGGCTTTTACCGGCTCTGAGCAGCTGGGCATGCATTTTCAGCGTTTGATCTGGCAACGGCCGGTGCCGATCCCGTTTTTTGGCGAGCTGGGCTCACAAAACCCGTTGTTTGTGTTGCCGCAATATCTGGCACAGCATAGTGACAGTTTTGCCAGCCAACTGGCGCAGTCGGTGTTAAACGGCGGCGGTCAGTTTTGTACCCGGCCCGGCTTAGTGTTTGTGCCCAAAGGGGCTGAGGCGTTTCAGGCGCAGCTGAAGCAGCATTTCAGCCAGGCACAGGCCGGTGCTATGCTAACGGCGAAAATAGCCAGCCAATACCGCGCCGGCTGTCAGGCGCTGCAGCAAACTGAAAGCGTAACCTTACTGGCAGAAGGCCAGGGCGGGGAAACGGCCTGTTACACCCGGCCGCGGCTGTTTGCAACTACTGCCAATGCATTTATGCAACAAGGCATCTTGCAGCAGGAGATTTTTGGCCCGGCCACGGTGTTGATTGAATGTGCTGACCTAACCCAGATGCAAATGCTGGCCACCACCTTACAAGGTCAGTTAACGGCCACGCTGTATGCCACTGAGGCGGAACTGGCCAGCGCCAGGGCCTTACTGCACGAACTGGAATTACATTGCGGCCGGCTGATTTATGCGCAAATGCCAACCGGGGTGGAAGTTTGTGCCGCTATGCAGCATGGTGGGCCCTTTCCGGCCACTACCGACAGCCGCTATACTGCGGTAGGCAGCCGGGCGGTAGAGCGTTTTTTACGGCCACTGTGCTATCAGAACTTTCCATCGCAGAACGGAGATACAGCATGAGCAGACAAATTGGTGGCGCAAGCAGCGCAGATGCCCTGGCACAGCTAAGCGATATGACGGCAGGCGTAGTGCCGATAGCGGCAGAAGAATTTCGCCAGCGCTTAGCTTTGGCGTGTCAGCTGATGCAACAGCAGCAGTTGGATGCGATGCTACTGACGGCAGGCACTAATCTGTACTATTTTACCGGTTTGCGCTGGTACGCCAGCGAGCGCTTGGTGGCAGCATTGCTGCTGGCCGATGGCAGCTTGCATTATATTATTCCGGAATTTGAGCGCGGTACTATAGCGCCACTACTGCTGTTACCGGGCCAGCTGCACGGCTGGCAAGAGCACGAAAGCCCGTATCAGCTGTGTGTACAACTGCTGCAGGGCAAAACCGCGCTGGCGCTGGATGAAAGTGCAGCGTTTTTTATTGCCGATGGTTTAAAAAGCGCTAACCCGGCCTTGCAGCTAACTAATGCTGCCAGCGTTAGCACTGTATGCCGGCGCTGTAAATCTGCCGCCGAGCTGGCAATTATGCAGCGTGCCATGGATATGACGCTGGCGGTGCATAAAGCGGTAGCCGGCATCTTATATGCCGGCATTAGCACAGCTGAAGTAGAAGCCTTTATTGCTGCGGCACACCGCAAAGTGGGCGCCGCTGAGGGCAGTTACTTTTGTATAGTGCTGTTTGGTAGCGACACCGCTTATCCGCATGGAGTGGCCAAGCCAAAAGCACTGGAAGAGGGAGACATGGTGCTGATTGATACCGGTTGCCGCTTACAGGGTTATGTGTCTGATATTACCCGCAGCTATGTATTTGGCACACCAAGTGCGCAGCAGCGTGACGTCTGGCAACACGAAAAAGCCGCCCAGGCCGCTGCCTTTGCCGCCGCAGCCATTGGTGTACCCTGCCAGCAGGTCGATCGGGCCGCCCGCAATTATCTGCAACAACAGGGCTATGGGCCAGGCTATCAGTTACCCGGCCTGCCACACCGCACCGGTCATGGTATTGGCCTGGATATTCATGAGGGGCCTTATTTGGTTGAGGGCGACGAACAGCCATTGGCGGCGGGCATGTGCTTTAGCAACGAGCCGATGCTGGTGCTGCCGGGCGAGTTTGGTGTGCGGTTGGAAGACCATTTTTATATGACTGCGCAAGGGCCGCGCTGGTTTACTGAGCCGGCACTGGCCGTTGATCAGCCATTTAACTAAACGGGTATGAATGAACTTTAGCGTCTGTCACTGTCTCTTAAATTAAAGTTAATGCTGTGTTTGCCGATAACAGTAGTTAACACCAAATGCAACCGCAGGAGACGGTGATGGACGCTTTTATGCCTTTTATCCAGCGCGTACCCGGTACGCCGGTCGAGCCTGATCCCAAGCAGGTAGTGCCGGTATTTAAGGATGCGCGCTTAAGCCCGATTAAAGCAAATGAACAGAAATTCCTTATTCTGACCCGGCCGACACGCAAGCACGACCGGCGCCAACAAGAGTATCCCGAGGCGCCTTACACTACGCCGGAAGAAGATTTGCATGTTGATAAAGACGGTCATCTGGATATTTTTGTCTGAATTCGCCCACTGTTAAGGCATAATAGCCGCCTTATTTTGCTGCCGGTTGTATCAGTGTTGCCTACTTCCTTTTATTACAAGCTGAGTTGTTATGCGTAAGCAGGTTGCCAGCGCCTTTGCGCCGGGCGGTGCTTTAGCTGTGCATATTGCCGGCTTTAACGCCCGTGAAGCGCAAGTAGAAATGGCGCAGGCGGTGGCCGGGGTGATCGAAACGCCGGGCGCCTTAGTGGTAGAAGCCGGTACCGGTACCGGTAAAACCTATGCTTATTTAGTGCCGGCGCTGCTGAGCGGGAAAAAAGTGGTGTTATCTACCGGCACCAAAAACCTGCAGGAACAGCTGTATTTCCGCGATTTACCCAAGGTGGTTAAAGCCCTGGCCAGCCCGTTGCAATTGGCGTTGCTTAAAGGCCGCAGTAATTACCTGTGCCTGTTTCGCTTAGAGCAACATTACAACCATGTGCCAATGCAGGATGAGCAGCTGATCCAGGATTTAAGCCTGATCAAAAAGTGGTCAGCCGAAACCCACAGCGGTGATATCGGCGAGCTGAGCTATATAGCCGAAGACTCCAAAGCGCTGCCTTATGTTACCAGCACCACCGACAACTGCCTGGGCAAAGACTGCCCGGTGTACGAAGACTGTCATTTATTAAAGGCACGCAAAAAAGCCCAGGCAGCTGATCTGGTAGTAGTAAACCATCACTTATTTTTTGCTGATTTAGCGCTGAAAGACACCGGCTTTGGCGAGCTGCTGCCGCAAATGGATGTGATTATTTTTGACGAAGCACACCAATTGCCTGATATCGCCAGTGACTACTTTGGCGAAAATGTCTCCAGCCGGCTGTTACTGGACTTGTGCCGTGATATTGATGTTGCCTGTAAAACCGAACTGCGCGATCACCCGCAACTGGCGAAAACCGCCGATAAAGTGGCGCAGCTGATCAAAGACTGGCGTCTGCAGTTTGGTAACGATGCCACTAAAGGTAACTGGCGCGACGCTTACCAAAAGCCCGAAATGCAAACCGCGCTAAACCGCGTTAGCGAAGCCATAGAGATGCTGTATCTGGTGATGAAAAGCAGCCTTGGCCGCAGCGATTTAATTGATAACGCCTTTGAGCGCTTAGCACTGTGTAAAGCGCGCTTGCTAAAGCTGACTGATATGCAGCAAAACGGCGTCAGCTTGTGGTATGAAACCACCCGCTTGCACGTTAGCCTGCATTTAACGCCACTGAGTATTGCCGACAAATTCCGTGACATTGTCGCTGCTGATAACCGCAGCTGGGTATTTACCTCGGCCACCTTGTCGGTGAATAACGGCTTTAGTCACTACACCGCACAAATGGGGTTAAATAACGCCAACACCCTGTTGCTGGAAAGCCCGTTTAACTATGCCGAACAGGCACTGCTTTGTGTACCGCGCTATATGAGCGAGCCACACGAGCAAGGCATGGCACGGCAGTTACTGCAAATTGCCGTAAGGCTGATAGAAGCCAATAACGGCCGTTGCTTCTTTTTATTTACCAGCCACCGCATGCTGCAACTGGTGGCAAAACAGCTGCCGGATCTGGTGCGTCAGCCGGTGTTGGTGCAAGGCAGCAGTGGCAAGCGGTTATTGCTGGAGCAGTTTGTTAAACTGGACAACGCCGTGCTGTTAGGTACCGGTAGTTTTTGGGAAGGTGTAGATGTGCGCGGTGATACGCTAAGCTGCGTAATTATTGATAAACTGCCGTTTGCCTCACCGGACGAGCCACTACTGCAAGCGCGTAGCGAAGACTGCACATTGCGCGGTTTGGATCCCTTTGCACAAGTGCAATTGCCACAGGCAGTGATCACCTTAAAGCAGGGCGTAGGCCGCTTAATTCGCGAT
Organism: Gammaproteobacteria bacterium HGW-Gammaproteobacteria-15; assembly: GCA_002840125.1. Taxonomy (GTDB): domain Bacteria; phylum Pseudomonadota; class Gammaproteobacteria; order Enterobacterales; family Alteromonadaceae; genus Alishewanella. Next base: position 775,968 of record PGZF01000001.1, on the reverse strand, counting down.
GTCACTGACCGTGGTGTAATGGTGATTTGTGATAACCGTTTAGTCACCAAACCCTACGGCGAAGTATTTTTAACCAGCTTACCGCCAATGCGCCGCACCCGATCGCTGGACGAGGCAGTAAGCTTTTTACAACAGATTAAACAGGACAGCGAAAGTGATTAAAAACACCGTGGCCGGCATAAAATTACTTGCATTAGATACCTCTACCGAAGCCTGCTCAGTCGCCTTGCAGCTTGGCACGGATATTTTGACGCTGGACGAAGTCTGCCCGCAGCAGCATAGCAAACGCATTTTACCTATGGTGCAGCAGCTGTTAAACCAGGCCGGTGTCAGCCTTAATCAGCTCGATGGCATTGTATTCGGCCGTGGCCCGGGCAGCTTTACCGGGGTGCGTATTGGCGTGGGGGTAACCCAGGGCCTGGCCTTTGGTGCAGATATACCGGTATATGGCATTTCCACATTGGCGGCGATGGCACAGGCGGCGCAGCGCTTACACAGTGCAACGCAAGTTGTGGCAGCGATAGATGCCCGCATGGCCGAGGTGTATATCGGCAGCTTTACGCTGCAAAACGGTCTGATGCTGCCTAATGTTGCAGAGATAGCTGTTAAGCCAGAGGATATTAGCGGTTTTGGCCTGAATGGCGAGGTTTATGCTGTTGGTACTGGCTGGCAAACTTATGCTGAAGCACTGTTGCATAAACAGCCTGCTGTTATCGCCAAGGATATTTTATATCCGTCGGCACAGGATATGCTGACTTTAGCGCTGCCGGCACTTGGCGCAGGGCACTTTGTTGCTGCAGAGCTGGCTGAGCCGGTGTATGTGCGTGATGATGTTACCTGGCAAAAACTGCCGGGAAGATAAAATAACTTGGTTATTAATGCTTTCTGGTTATAATTAAGCCAGTTTGCTGAAGTGATGATGCTATGACGTTAAACGTTAATCAGAATCTGAATGCCACCACCAACATTAGCAGCGTATTTGCCGGTAATGAGCCTCGCCGTGCGCAGCCGCGCAACGAGGCAGTAACTGAGTTACCACAAGGCCGCGGTGTGCGTGCCAGCTCTGAGGTTGTAGATCGCTTAGACGATGAGCGCCGTCAGCAAAACAATTTCCGCTCAGCTACAGACAAACGCAGCCAACAGGCCATAGATGCCTACCAAAGCCAGGCCAACGAGCAACGGCGCAGCGAAGTGCAGTCGATGCTCGGTGTTGATCTTTACGCCTGAGTAAATCCAACTCTCTGTTCTAGCCGTAGTCTTAACAGTACTTACTTGTTTTGGAACGGTTATGACTTCTACTTGTTTAATTACCGGTGCCAGCTCCGGCATTGGCCGCGAATTAGCGCTGCATTACGCCGCCAATGGCTGGATAGTCTATGCGGTGGCGCGTTCGGCCGATAAATTGCGTGAACTGGAGCAAAAGCCCGGCGTCTGCGCCTTGCCGCTGGACCTTACCGACAACACCGCCCTACAACGTATTGCACAGCAATTAAGCGATGATGGTGTGGTGCTGGATTTACTACTGCTTAATGCCGGCACCTGCGAATATGTTGACGCCAATAATCTCGATCTGGCTGCTTTTGAACGCACCTTCGCCATTAATTTTCATGCTGTAGTGGCTGCCACCAAACACTTTATGCCGCTGCTAAAAGCTTCTTTAGCACCCCAGCTGGCAATCGTCAGTTCGATGGCGCACTTTTTCCCTTTTACCCGCAGCGAAGCCTATGGCGCCAGCAAGGCTGCCGTCAGCTATTTTGTTGATAGTTTACGGGTAGATTTAGCCGATAGCGGCATCAGTATCAGCTTAATTGAGCCGGGTTTTGTCGATACGCCGTTAACGCAAAAAAACGATTTTGCCATGCCATTTTTAGTGCCGGTAACGCAAGCGGCCAACCGTATTTATACCGGTTTAGCGCAGGGGAAAAGTCGGATCCGTTTTCCGCGCCGGTTAAGCCTGCTGTTAAAGCTGTTGTCGTTACTGCCGTATGATCTGCGCAACAGTGTAGCCAGAAGGATGAAACAGTAATGGGGCGCACTCAAGGTTTTAACTGGCGTGCTCTGGTTGGTTTTGAGCTGTGCTGGTTTGCGCTGGTGTATTTTCAGCAACAGGCTGTACTGCCAGTTTTAGCCTACTTACTTTATGGCCTGTGGCAGGTGGATAAAGCGGGGCGCATTGCAGTACTGCTGATATTGTTGGCAGGCATCGGCATAGACACGCTGTTGCTGCGCCTGAACGTTATACAGTTTAGCGGTGATGCGCTATTGCCGTTGTGGTTTGTGCTGCTGTGGGCAGTGTTTGCTCTGGCTGCAGTGGAGTTTATGGCCAAGGTACTGACTAAACCCTGGTTGGCGGCCCTATTGGGTGCCAGCGGCGGCCCCTTATCTTACTGGGGTGGGGCAGCGCTAAGTGGCGGTGCCTTGCAGTTTCCGTTGCAGCTTTATTCTGCATTGGTATTAATTGTGGTCTGGGCGCTGATTGCCATAGCGCTTGGCCAAAGCAGGAGGTGGTATGTTAAAGCCGTATAGTCTGTTATTGCTGCTGGGCTTAGCCTGCGGCGCTGGTTTTAATGCTGCGGCGGTGCCGGAACTGACAACGGTTGGCGAAGGCTCGTACCGCTATATGTTCTGGCAGTTATACGATGCCCGTTTAGCCAGTGAAAATGGTAAGTTTGAGAATTACCAGCAAAGTGCTCCTTTATTGCTGGAGCTGACCTATAAACGCGATATCACCAGACAGCAGTTTATTGATGCCACTGTAGATGAATGGCAAAAGCTGGGGCATAGCAGTAAAGCTCAACAGCAGCAATGGGCGCAGCAGTTACAAAGCCTGTGGCAGGATGTGAAAAAGGGCGATACGCTGGCCGCGTTGTTACAAGATGATGGCAGTGTTAAGTTTTATTTAAACGGTGCTGAAACCGGTGTGCTGGAAGATACTGCTTTTGGCACGGCATTTTTCGATATCTGGCTGCACCCGGATACCAGTGCGCCTAAATTGCGCCGTCAGTTAATTGCAATAAATTGAGCTTTCGTCTCAGTGAGAACCAATTTGCTCTAAGCTAACCGTTGAAGGCATGGATGCCTGAATCGAGCCTACATGGACGTATTCACGGCGTGTTAGCGTGAGCAAACTGGTTCGTCGATACTTAATCCTCTTTTGCTACTTAGTTTGCTGAATATATTGGATCAGCTTTTTCGCAATCTGGGTATTGTCCTGAAAACCGACAAAGTCTTTAGCATCTTTGCCATACGCCAGTACGGCAACATCAGCAGCGGTATGGCCGCCACTTGTCCAGCCGGTGTAGGAGTACTTTGCTACCAACTGGTTTGACAGCTTGCGCAGCGTGGTTTCATCCTGTTGCCGTACAGCTAACAGTGCCTGTTGTTCTTCGGCCGTCAAGCTGATTGAGGTTAGCTTTACCCAAAGTGCCAGAGCGGCGTTGTCGGAATCTGCTTTTTTCAGCTGCTCTGCAATACTGCGCCCGGTGGCGCTAACTTTGCGTACTACATCTGGCAGCCATTGGTATTCACCAGCTGCACCCAACGACATACCGCCGGTTTCATGATCGGCAGTAATCACCAAAATAGTATCAGGGTGCTTATCAACATAAGCTTTAGCCACGGCAATAGCCTTGGCAAAGTCGTGCATTTCGGCCATCGCACAAGCGACGTCGTTATCATGACCACACCAGTCAATCTGGCTGCCTTCTACCATTAGTACAAAGCCTTTTTCAGCCGGTGTTAGCAGCTGCAGGGCTTTTTCTGTCAGCGTGGCCAGTTGGTTATCCTGCTCGCTGTTTAATACGGCGGGCAAAGCTGATTCTGCCAGTAGCGCCATTGCCGGAGCTTTGGTTAAGGTATTTAACTGCTGCCAGCTGTCGGTATATTGAAAGCCCAGCTGTTTAAACTCGTTAACCAGGTTACGGTCGTCACGGATAAAATACTGGGTACCGCCACCTAAAATGACATCTGCTACCGGCATGTTATTAATACGGTAGTCCAGATACATATCGGCAATTTCATTGTAATTACGCCGGCTTTTATTGTGCGCTAAAAAAGATGCCGGTGTGGCGTGGTTAACTTGCGAGCTGGCAACAATGCCGTTGGCTTTGCCCAGTTTTTTTGCCAGCTGCATCATAGTACCGATAGGAATATGCTGGCGGTTAACTGAAATAGCACCATTGTAGCTTTTAAAGCCGGTAGCCAGCGCAGTTGCGCCGGCGGCTGAGTCGGTAACGTAGGTGTCATCATCCGGGTAGGTGCTGGCCATACCCAGCCATAGCTCATCAAAAATAGTATTTTCTACTTCAGCAGTGGCTTTGTCGTCGCTGAAATAACGATAACCAGCCAGATAAGCCGGGCCCATGCCATCGCCAATCATATAGATAATATTTTTCGGAGCAGCCAGTGCCACAGCCGGGGCAAGTAATAAAGACAACGACAACAAATGACGGCGCATGCAGGTTTACCTTATATAGAGCTTGATGTTCTGGTTTGCTAGTGTACTTTATACAGATGTGATGACAAACCTATGTCGATAAAACGCTATTTTGTCAGGCTTAATGTTTTATTTTGTCTCTGATACTAAGCCTGGCTAAATTAGCTACAAAGGGAACTGAATTAAAACTAAACAATCGAAGCTGTAATTAATGTAGCTAAATGTATGTAAGTTTACTTAGTCTGGCTGTGTACAACAGTGCTAGGTGGTGTCAACAATCAGTAAGGTCAGGTGTATGTCGATTATAACTACAAGAAAGACAGTCATATTTTCTCTGTTCTTTGCCGGGTTAACCTGGCTTTGCCCCCCTGTTGTGGCTGAAGAGCCGAAGCTGGTGTTACAGCAACTGGCTGATGCCGAGCAACGTAGCAAAGAGCATAAACTACGCAATAAATACCGTAATCCGGCTGAGACACTGCAGTTTTTTGGCATTCAGCCTCAGATGTCAGTATTGGAAATCTGGCCAGGGCATGGCTGGTATACCGAAATTCTGGCGCCTTTTCTCAAAGATCAGGGCAAACTGACGTTAGCGCAATTTCGCCATAACGATGGCTCGCTAAAAGATGAGCGTAGTATTTTCTGGGCCCGTGTCAGTGAGCGGCTGGCGCAGCGGGTTGCCGAGCAAAGTGATTACTTTGGCGAGGTAACTAATATTGAACTGGACCCACCACGGTTTTCGCCGCCACAGCAAGAACAGTTTGATATGGTACTAACATTTCGTAATGCGCATATCTGGAATGAAAGCGGCCATTTATACGGTACCTTGCAGAGTGTTTTTCAGGCCTTAAAACCGGGTGGTGTGCTGGGCATGGTTGAGCACAGATCTGCCCGCTTGTCGGATATTTCCAGCTCTGCGGTTGAAGGCTATCTGGATGAAGCCTATGTTATTCAGGCGGCAGAACAAGCCGGATTTGAACTGGTGGCAAGCAGTGAAATAAATGCTAATCCGGCAGATACCAAAGATTATCCAAAAGGGGTTTATGCCTTGCCGCCGACATTGGCCATGGGGCAGTACAATAAAGCGCAGTATATGGCCATTGGTGAAAGCGATCGTATGACGCTGAAATTTATAAAACCGCTGGAATAAATCAGGCTAATTGTGCAACGTCAGCAATTATGGGATGATTGGCTGTTAGAGTAAAAACTCCAATAAACACTATTTAAGCAATAAAGCGCAGCAACAGATTGCGTGCTTATGGTTTTATACCTATACAATAATAACCTTAGACAAGAGGAGAGGACGGTGGATAGAGTTTGGTTAAAACGTTACCCGTCAGGCGTACCCGCAGAAATTAATGCCGATCATTACCCGTCATTATTAAGTATATTTGAACAAAGCATTGCCCAGTACCCGGATAAACCCGCTTTTATTAATATGGGTAAAAGCATCAGTTATCGTGAGCTGGACGAGCAAAGCACAGCTTTTGCTGCTTACCTGCAAACCGGGCTGGGACTGAAAAAAGGCGATGCTGTCGCCATTATGATGCCTAACCTGTTGCAGTACCCGATAGCTCTGATGGGCGTGTTGCGGGCCGGTTGTGCGGTAGTAAACGTGAACCCGCTGTACACCCCGAGAGAGCTACAGCATCAACTCACTGATTCTAAAGCGAAAGCTATTATTATCGTGGAAAACTTTGCCCATACATTGGCTGCTATTGAAGGCCAGGTGAAACTTGACCATGTTATTCTGACCAAGATGGGTGACCGTCTGGGTACCTTAAAAGGTGCAGTGGTCAATCTGGTGGTTAAGTATGTCAAAAAGCTGATCCCAGCATATAAACTGACAAAGTTTATCCGTTTCAATACTGCTTTGGAGCAAGGCGCAACACTTAAGTACACTAAGCCTGATATGCAGGGCTCAGATATAGCGTTTTTGCAATACACCGGCGGTACCACCGGCGTATCAAAGGGGGCGATGTTAACGCACCGCAATATGGTCGCTAACCTGGAGCAGGTCAGTGGCTGTTTAGATAAGTTGCTGGAAAAAGGTGCCGAGCAAGTGGTTACGGCACTGCCGCTTTATCATATCTTTGCCTTAACCGCGAATTTCTTCACCTTTTTTAAATATGGTGCAACCAACCTGCTTATTACCAACCCGCGTGATATGAAAGGCTTTGTTAAAGAGCTGCAGAAATTTCACTTCACCATTTTTACCGGTGTTAACACGCTATATAACGGCTTATTAAATACCCCGGGCTTTGCCGATTTAAACTTTAGCGGCCTTAAAGCCTCTATCGGTGGTGGCATGGCAGTACAACGGCCGGTGGCTGAGCGTTGGCAGAAAGTAACCGGCACCCGCCTGATGGAAGGTTACGGCTTAACCGAGTGCTGCCCGCTGGTAACAGTAAGCCCTTATGATTTAACCAGCTTTAACGGCAGTATTGGTTTACCTGCGCCGTCGACAGACATTCGCCTGGTTGATGAGGAAGGTTTAGACGTTGCCCCCGGAGAGCCTGGTGAGATGTTGGTAAAGGGCCCGCAGGTGATGTTGGGATATCTTAACCGGCCGGAAGAAACCGAAAAGGTATTACGGGACGGTTGGCTTTATACCGGTGATATTGCCCGTATGGATGAAGAAGGTTTCTTTTATATCGTAGATCGCAAAAAAGACATGATCCTGGTGTCAGGCTTTAACGTGTATCCGAATGAGATAGAAGAAGTGGTGGCCATGAGCGATAAAGTGCTTGAAGTCGCTGCTGTGGGTGTGCCAAATGAAACCACCGGCGAAGCGGTTAAACTGTTTATTGTGAAGAAAGACGCCAGCCTGACTGAGCAGGAAGTGATCCAGCACTGCCGGCAACATTTAACGGGCTATAAAGTGCCTAAACTGGTAGAATTCCGCACAGAATTGCCAAAAACTAATGTTGGTAAAATTTTGCGGCGTGAACTGCGCGGATAACGTGCAATACTACAAAAAGCCGGCCTTCAGCCGGCTTTTGTTTTAGCGTATAACAGGTAACAGATGATTGGTGTAATCACAGAAAACAACGCGTTGGCAGCCTATTGCCAACAGGTAGCTAACAGTAAATTACTGGCGGTAGACACTGAGTTTATCCGGCAAAGTACGTTGTTTCCCAAACTGGGTTTAATCCAATTATACGATGGTAATCAGCTGGCGCTGGTGGACCCTTTATCTATTACCGATTGGCAGCCGTTACGGCAGCTGTTTGCCAACCCGCAGCTGATCAAATTATTGCACTCGTGCAGTGAAGATATAGAGGCGCTGGCCACAATTGGCATTATGCAGATAACACCTCTGTTTGACACTCAGCTGGCAGCTGAGCTGTTAGGTTGGGGCAGCAGCATGGGCTATGCCCGGCTGGTAGAACAGCTTAGTGGCGAGATCCTGGACAAAAGTGAATCCCGCACTGACTGGCTGGCAAGGCCTTTGTCACAAACCCAACTGCAGTATGCGGCAAATGATGTGCATTTTTTGTTCCCGCTGTATCAGCACCTTACCACGCAAATGACCCCCATGCAGCAGCAACTCCTGCTGGCTGAAGGGCTACAGTTGATGCAACGGCGAGAGCAGCAGTTACCGCTGGAATTTAAGTATCTGGACATTAAAAACAGCTGGCAGCTTACGCCCAGAGAGTTGGCGGTGCTGCGTGAGTTAGCCGCCTGGCGCCAGCAATATGCTATGCAACGGGATCTGGCGCTGGGGCTTATTATCAAAGATATTCAGCTTATTGAACTGGCCAAACGCCGCCCGGCAACAGCTGAAAGCTTGCTGAATATTCCGGGTATGCCACCACGGGAACTGCGCCGCCATGCCAAGGCGCTGATTGAACTGATAAGTGCCGCGAAAGAGCTGCCGCAAACAGAGTGCCCACAGCGTTTTTACCACCCGTCGCAGTTTGCCGGTTATAAAGAAACGGTGACCCAACTTACCCAAGCGATTAAACAAGCATCGGTTGAGCATAATATTCCGGCTGAATTTATGTCAGTAAAACGCCAGCTTAATGAGTACCTGAACTGGTGCTGGCGGGTAACTGATCAAGAGCGCGAGCTGTTGCCAAGGCCCGAGTATTTAAAAGGGTGGCGTGCTGAATATTTAAAGCCATTTTTACCTGTTCCGGCACATATCACTCTGTAAAAGAGTCGTCACTACGTAGGTTTGTCTGCTTTGGATTAGTGCTTTTTTTCGACATTTTTATTCGATTTTTGTCATAAAACTGGGCTGATCCTCAGCAAAAACCCTGGCGTAACACTTCAGCAATTCACAACTGAAGGGTTACAACAATGAATGAAATAAAAAGCTTTGCTTTACCTGCAGTGCTGGCAGTGTCTCTTACAGGCTGCTGGTTAGATGATGACAACGATCCTGCTCCAACACCAGAACCGCCTCCGCCAGTAGTGGTTGATGCTACGGTACAGGTAGTTCATACCTCGATAGACGCACCTGATGTTAATGTGTTAGCCAATGGTGATGCTGCTATAGAAGGCCTGGCCTTTGGCGAAGCATCAGAGGTGCTGTCACTGCCTCCGGCGACTTACAGCATCGCGGTTGATGCTATTTTACCGGGGGAAGACAACACCGCTACGGTAATAGGTCCACTGGATTTAGCACTTGAAGAAGCAACCCGTTACACTGTATTTGCTGTTGGCAAGGTTGCAGAGGAATCACTTGAGCCTTTAGTGGTTACCGGCACAGTGGATGACGTAGCCGCGGGAAAAATCCGCCTGCAGGTAGTGCATGCTGCTTCTACAGCGCCTGAAGTCAGTGTACATGTTACCGCACCAGACGCCGAACTTGGCACCCCGGCGGTGACCTTCTCATTTAAAGATTTTACTGATCCATTAGTGCTTGACCCGGCTGCATACCGCGTGCGTATTACCTTACCTGATAATGAAACGGTAGTGTTTGATAGCGGTACGCTGGATTTAAGCGCTGCAGGTACGGATCTGGTTGTTGCTGCTGTTGACAGCCAGTATTCAGGTGAATCGCCGGTGTCGCTGTTAGCAGTAGGTCAGGATGGCAGCGAGCTGGCCATTCTGGATGCAGGCGCTACGGCATCAATACGGGTAGTGCACAATGTCTCTGATGCGCCGGCGGTAGATGTGATAGTCAACGACGCTATAACGCTGGTAGATGCGCTGGCATTCCCTGATTTTACAGATTATGTTGCAGTAGAACCCGATACTTACAATGTAAAAGTTGCTGCCGATGCCGACAACAGTGTTGTAGTGATCGATGCTGACGTTACCGTGGAGGCCGGCGCTTTTTACAGCGTGCTGGCAGTAGGGTCTCTGGGTGAAGAGACAGTTGAACCGCTGATCCTGGCGGATATGCCACGGCGGGTGGCAACTGAAGCCAAAGTGCGTATTGTGCACGGCTCTACGCTGGCGGGTAATGTAGATATTTATGTCACGGCTGATGGTGATATTGCCACCGCAACACCGGCTTTTAGTAATGTACCCTTTAAAGCTGAAACTGGCTATGTTGCGCTGGCTGGCGGTGATTATGTGGTTACTGTAACGCCAACCGGTAGCAAAACCGCAGCTATTGAAGCGCCGGTAAGCCTGGAGGCAAATAGCATTTACACTGCCATAGCGCGTGATGGCGTAAATCTGGATGCAACCATGATAGGTTTAATCCTGATGGATGACTTTGTAACTGTGCCGTGAGTATAAAACTGGCACTGCCGTAACATGATATTGAAGCCCGCATTAAGCGGGCTTTGTTTTTATAAACATATAAAGAAATATTTTGCTGAGATAATCTGGTTTTGCTAATGTGCAGCAACATTATTGATAAAATCAGGAATAATAATGAAAGGATGCATAAGTGTAATGTTGGCTTTGTTATTCAGCGTGGTTAACGCTGCAGAATTGCCGGTAGAGGCCTTTGCCAGCGCTCCAACTATCGACATGCTGAAGTTATCGCCCGACGGCACTAAATTATCCATGATCCAGACAGTCGATACAGAAAAAGAGCAGCTGGTGCTGGTAAAACTGTTTGATCTGGAAACCGGCAAGCAGAAGTTTCTGGTGAAAGCTGATAGCAGAGAGCTGACAATTTATTCGGTTATCTGGGCCAACAATAAACAATTATTAATGAGAGCAGCTTATGCCTCTCACCGCCAAGGTACGCCGGTAACTGAAACCCGTTTAGTGGTAATTGACGCTGAAACCGGCAAAAATCGTAGCGTTGTCCGGGGGCAATTACAGCGTAAACTGGTACGCACACCGCAATTTCAATCAAATATTGTGGCGTTAATGCCGGAAGATGAAGAGCATTTTTTGTTGGCGCTAGACGGCTTTAACCATAAAGTAGGCACCAGTGTGGTTAAAATTAGTCTTGATGGTGCTATGTCTGAGATTGTTGCACATTCCCGTGAAAACCTGATCGACTGGGTTGCCGACAGACAACACACACCGCGTATCGCTATTTTTCGTGACGATATTCAGTTTCAGATAAAAGAAAAAAAACCAAACAGTAAAGACTTCCGCGTACTGTGGCAGTTTGAAGCCTTATCAGAAGATACGATCTGGCCAATAGGCTTTGATGAAGAGCCAAACCTGTTATATGTGTCGGCCTACCATAATGGCAAAAAAGCCATATTTAAAGTTGATCTGGCTAAAGACAAGCCAGAGCCTGAGCTGATAAAAGCCAATCCTGATTACGATGTTCCTGCTGATATTTCTTACTCCTGGCAGGACAAGAAGATTATTGCTATTGGTGAAGACTATATAGATCCTAAGTATCAGGCGTTCCAGAAGGCGGTGGATGATGCCTTACCTGATGCCGATAATGATATTGTTAGTATGAGCCATGACCAAAACCGCTATATAATATTAACCAGCAGTGCAACCAACGCCGGTGCTTATTTGTTAGGCGATCGTAAAGCCAAAGCTATGCAGTTTTTGCTGCCTAAATTTAGCCAACTTGAGCCGGAGTTGATGGCGGCAAAACAAAAGATTCAATACCAGGCCCGCGATGGTTTAACTATTGAAGGCTATCTGACCACGCCAAAAGGCTATCAGCAGGGATCATTGCCTACCATTGTTTTTCCACACGGTGGGCCTATATCTTTTGATAATGACGGTTTTGACTACTGGACACAGTTTTTTGCTAACCGTGGTTACGCCGTACTGCAGATGAATTTTCGTGGTTCTTACGGCTATGGTTTTGACTTTATGCAAATGGGCCTGCAAGGCTGGGGTTTGCAAATGCAGGATGACGTAGAAGACGGTACGCGCTGGTTAATTGAACAAGGTATAGCAGTACCCGGAAACATTTGCATAGTTGGTGCCAGCTACGGTGGTTATGCCGCTTTGATGGGGGCCGTGAAAACACCGGATTTATATCAGTGTGTGGTAAGTTTTGCCGGCGTTACTGATGTAGAAGCCCTGGTAAAGTCGCACCGCAATTTTACCACTTATGAAATTGTTAAAAAGCAAATAGGCGATAATTTCGATCTGCTGGAGCAGCGATCACCACTAACACATGCCGAGAAAATTCAGGTGCCGGTATTGTTAATACACGGTACTAAAGATCGTTCTGTGCCGGTAAAGCAAAGCACAGCGATGTTCAGGGCACTGAAAAGCAAGAAAAAATCAGTAGAATATATTGAGCTGGAAGACGGCGATCATTACCTCAGCACCAACAGCCACCGGCTGGAAACGTTTAAAGCGATGGACCGCTTCCTGAAAAGCCATTTACAATTGCCAGTGCAGCAAATTGCAGTTAATTAAGCCGGAAAATTACAGCGACACTAAAACAATAAGCCCGCATTCAGCGGGCTTATTGTCGATAATAGCACTGTAGCTTAACGCTTATCTTCCGGGAAGGTAACGTTTAGCTCCAGTACCGACAACTCGTCGCCGCGCTGTTCTAATGACACGGCGATATCTTCCGGCGAAATATCCACATATTTGCGGATCACCTCTAAGATATCACGCTCCAGTTGCGGCAGATAATCCGGGCTGTTACGCCGTCTGCGCTCATGCGCTACGATGATTTGTAAACGCTCTTTGGCAGTATTGGCGGTGGTTTTCTTACTCGAGCGAAAATAATCCAGTAATGACATCCTTTATCCTCCAAAAATCCGCTTTAACAGGCCTTTTTTCTCTACTGCTAAAAAGCGAAACGGCACTTTTTCACCCAGCAAGCGGTCAACAGTATCTAAATATGCCTGGCCGGCATCGCTGTCTTTGTCGAGGATCACCGGCTGGCCTGAGTTTGAGGCATTAAGCACGGCTTGAGATTCCGGAATAACACCCAGCAAATCAATCGACAGAATTTCTTTTACATCTTCTACGCTAAGCATTTCGCCTTTTTCTACCCGCTCTGGGTTGTAGCGTGTCAGCAGCAGGTGTTCTTTAATGGCATCCAGGCCTTGCTCGGCGCGGCGGGATTTACTCGACAGCATACCCAAAATACGATCAGAGTCGCGCACTGATGATACTTCAGGGTTGGTCACCACTACCGCTTCATCGGCGAAATACAGTGCCATCATGGCACCAGCCTCAATACCGGCGGGTGAGTCACACAAAATAAAGTCGAAATCTTTTGCCAGCTCGTTTAATACCCGTTCTACGCCTTCTTTGGTCAGCGCGTCTTTGTCGCGGGTTTGCGAAGCAGGCAGAATAAATAAATTGTCGGTGCGCTTATCTTTGATCAGTGTCTGTTTTAAATTGGCTTCGCCGTTGATCACGTTAACAAAGTCGTATACTACGCGCCGTTCGCAGCCCATAATCAAATCTAAATTACGCAGGCCGATATCAAAATCGATAATAACGGTTTTGTTGCCTTTTAACGCCAGGCCTGTACCAATGGCAGCACTGGAAGTGGTTTTACCTACGCCGCCTTTTCCTGACGTTACTACTATGATTTTTGCCATAGTGAAATCCTTACGCTAATTCTGCTAATACCAGTTGGTCGTCTTGTAATTTTATACAAGCCGGCTTACCCCAAAAATTGCCCTGCAGGCTGTCGCTAAGCCAGTAATTACCAGCAATAGACACCAGTTCAGCCTGTAAGTTGTAACAAAAAATACGTTTAGTGCTGTCACCGCCTGCACCGGCAATAGCTTTGCCGCGCAAGGTGCCATAAATATGAATATTGCCGTCGGCAATAACTTCAGCACCGGCACCAACAGTACCTTTAACAATTAAATCAGCACCTTTGGCATATACCTGCTGGCCAGAGCGCACAGTTTGCTCAACAATTTTGCTGTCCATCGGTACATTAACTGTGCTGGTTACCACTGCTGTCTGGCGTGTATTGCTGCTGGCGGTTACCGCAGTTTTACTGTCTTTGGCCAGTTGTAATGCGGCCAGGCCAGCCTGCTGCGCTTGTTGCTTTAACTCACTGCTGGCACCACACACGCCCACCAGCACCAGTTTTAACTCGGTAAAGAGTTGTTTTATCGCGTGAAAATCAGGAGCTTGTTCTACATCCGCTAAATTAAGAATAATAGGCGCCTGATAAAAAAAGGCCGGAGCCTGAGCCAGCTTCTGCTTAAGTTGCCAAGAGAGTGAACTGACACTGAGATCGGCACATGACAGCACCGATAAAGGAAATAAGCTGCCTTTTAGTTCCAAAGACTGATCTGACATAAGGGTATAGTGCGCACTTGTTATTATTTACCATAACCGGGTGTTTTCACTTAGCCAAACCCCGGCATTTATTTGCGTTGCCGCGAGTCTGCGGGTACGCAATACAAGGCTGTCATGTTATAGTTTAGCCCTTAGTTAAGCAAGGTTGATGCGTGGTTTTATTCGATGCTGTGTGCCGTTTATAAAAGTGTGCGAAAAGACAGTACCTATCTGTATGTTGAACGCCGCGATGATTTTAGCAAGGTGCCCGAAGCACTGCTGCAAACCTTTGGCACGCCTGTGCTGGTTACACTAATCAATTTGGCACGGCGGCAACATTTAGCCCTGGCGGATATCGATAAGGTAAAACAGCAATTGCTGCAGCAGGGTTATTATTTACAGATACCGCCGCCGGTAGACAACTTACTGGCAGAACACAAAAAGCTGTTACAACAGTAACTTCCCATTATCAATAGGTTTTTTTATGTTTAGATCTCTTATCTGTGTTGCCGTAAGTACCTTTTTCAGCGTGGCTGTAATAGCCCAGGAGCAAACCACCGACAGCAAACCAAGCTTTGCAGACTACACCGCAACGTTAAAGCAAGAAGCATTAAGTAAAGGCTATGCGCCTGAATTGCTTGAGCCGGTGTTTGCCTCGCTGACGTTTCACGAACGTATTGTCTCTGCTGATAAAAGCCAGCCGGAATTTGTCGAAACCCTCAGTACTTATTTACCCAAGCGCGTAAGCGAAACCCGCATTAAAATGGCGCGCGAGCGTTATCAGCAGTATTTACCTGAGCTGGAAAAAATTGGTCAGAAATATGGCGTGCAACCGCGCTTTATTGTTGCATTATGGGGGCTGGAGAGCAGCTTTGGCCGCATTATGGGCAACTATTCGGTGCCATCGGCGTTAGCCACGTTGGCGTATGAAGGCCGGCGCGAAACCTTTTTTAAGCAAGAGTTTTATCATGCGCTGGATATTCTGGCGCAAGGGCATATCAGCCTGGATGATATGAAAGGCTCGTGGGCTGGAGCCATGGGGCAAAGCCAGTTTATGCCCAGCTCTTTTATGGCCTATGCACAGGATGGCGATGGCGATGGCAAAAAAGATATCTGGACTAATCAGCTCGATGTATTTGCCTCTATTGCCAACTATTTAAAGCAACAAGGTTGGGACAACAGTAAAACCTGGGGCCGCGAAGTCTTACTGCCAGAAGGCTTTGATGCAGGCAATGCGATTGCCCGTGGCAGCCTGCAGCGCAATGAATGGCTGGGACGCTGGTCGCAATCTGAGCGCAGCCTGGCAGACTGGAATAAGCTGGGAGTGCAGCGGCTGAATAAAACGGCTTTACCGGCCCGTGACCTCACAGCTGCGCTGGTGTTACCCGACGGCGAAGGTGGCCGTGCCTTTCTGGCGTATGACAATTACAAAGTGCTGATGCACTGGAACCGCTCTTATTACTTTGTTACCAGTGTCGGCTATCTGGCCGATTTAATTGTAGCTGAGGATTAATATTAATGGCGTATCAACACCTGGATATTAATGGAAACTCCATCGACTTGCCTGTCGGTAAAGTCGTGTGCATCGGTCAGAACTATCAGGATCATATTGCCGAAATGCAAAGCAAAACGGCCCCTGAAGCGCTGTTTTTTATTAAACCCTCTACCGCGCTGTGTGCAATGGCCCCCGGTTTTGCGATTCCGGCTACCCAGGGTGCAGTGCATAACGAAACTGAACTGGCTGTGCTGATTGGTAAGCCACTACAACGGGCAGACTACGCTGCGGTAAATGCGGCAATTTGGGGTTACAGTTTAGCGCTGGATCTGACGCTTCGTGATATACAGGCTCAGCTTAAGCGATTGGGGCGGCCGTGGGAGATAGCCAAAGGTTTTGATGGCGCTTGCCCGGTAGCTGGTTTTGTCGGGAAAAGCCGGGTACAACACCCGCAGCAACTGGAATTCAGCCTGACAGTTAACGGTATACCACGCCAGCAAGGCAATACCGCTAATATGATCCGGGGTATTAGCCAGCTTATCAGCGAAATGAGCCAGCATTTTACGCTGTTACCCGGCGATATCGTGCTTACCGGCACTCCGGCAGGCGTTGGCCCGCTTAGCTCTGGCGATACGCTGCAGCTACAACTGGCCGACATTTTTACAGTAAACAGCAAGGTAAACTAAAATGGCGTTAGCAGAGCGGTTCTGGGAAGCGAAAAGCCTGGACGAAATGAACACTGAAGAGTGGGAAGCCTTATGCGATGGCTGCGCCAAATGCTGTTTAAATAAGTTTATTGACGACGACGAGGACGAAGGCCCAACAGCCGTGCTGCATCAGGATGAACAGGTGCATTACACCAATATCGCCTGTCGCTATTTAAACAGCCATAAATGCGAGTGTACCGAATATACCCAGCGCACTGTGCTGGTACCCGACTGCATCGCATTGACAAAAGAAAACCTGAAACACATTTTCTTTATGCCTACCAGTTGCGCCTACCGGCGTTTGCATGAGGGGCGTGGCTTGCCGCACTGGCATCCGTTATTAAACGGCGGCAAAAAAAGCCTGATGCATAAAAAACAGATGTCGGTGCGCAATAAAACCATTTCTGAGTTACAGGTAAACCTGGACGACTTTGAAGATTTTATCGTGCGCTGGCCATTAAACGATTTGGATTGAACAGCGCAGAGCGGAGTTACTGTCGTGTCATTTTTTGATTATATCCAACAAATGTTTACCCATTTTAGCCCGATAACAGTTCAGCTATTGCTTAGTGTAACGGTGGTGGTGCTGTATTTTATTATCAGCCGCCGGGTGATGCCGCTGCTGTATCAGGTTATCGCCCACAGTAAACTCAAAGCCGAGATGAATAAACGCGCCGCGGCGGTGTTTCATATTTTGCTGGTGTTACTGCTGGTTGTGGTGCTAAGCATAATCTGGGGTATTGATATCCGTGGTTTGCTGGTGCTGGCATCGTCCATGATTGCCGTGATAGGTGTGGCGTTATTTGCCGCCTGGAGTTTGCTGAGCAATATTACCGCGTTTTTTATTCTGCTGGGACAAAAGGCTTTTGCCGAAGGCATGGAAGTGCGGGTAATGGACGGCGGGAATTATCTTGAAGGTCGTATTGTTGAAATTAACCTGTTTAGCACCGTACTGCGCACTAAAGACAATGAGCAGGTGGTATACCCGAATAACCTGTTAATTTCGCGCCCTGTGGTAGTATTTCCGAAGAAAAGCCGCAAAGTGGTGAGTAATACGGCGGTAGAAAAAGCCCAGCGCTGGCGGCGTAAGGTATTGATTGGCCAGAAAAGTGATTGATTTTTTCGTGACAGCGCCAAGGGCCGCTGGTACATTTTGCCCAACGCAATGATAACTCCAAAGCAATGATAACAATAACACTATGCTGCCCAAATGCGCTTAAAACAAATCAAACTGTCCGGCTTTAAGTCGTTCGTTGACAGCACCAGTGTGCCTTTTCCACAGCAAATGACGGCTGTGGTTGGCCCCAATGGCTGTGGTAAATCTAACGTTATTGATGCGGTGCGCTGGGTGCTGGGTGAAAGCTCAGCTAAAAATCTGCGTGGTGATGCCATGACAGATGTTATTTTTAACGGCTCGTCGCAGCGCAAGCCGGTGTCACAGGCGTCAGTAGAGCTGGTATTTGAAAACACCGAAGGCCGCCTGGCCGGAGGCCTGGCTGATCGCAGTGAAATAGCCATTAAACGTATTGTTACCCGTGATGCGCAGTCGAATTACTTTTTAAATGGCAGCAAATGCCGCCGCCGCGATATTACCGATATTTTCCTTGGCACCGGCCTTGGGCCGCGCAGCTATGCCATTATTGAACAGGGCATGATTTCAAGGCTGATAGAATCCCGGCCGCAAGAGCTGCGGGTGTTTATCGAAGAAGCCGCCGGTATTTCCAAATACAAAGAACGGCGCCGCGAAACCGAAAACCGCATTAAACATACCCGCGAAAACCTCGAGCGCTTAGCTGACGTACGTGAAGAGCTGGGTAAAAACATTGAAAAACTTAAACGCCAGGCTACTGCGGCGCAGCGCTATAAAGAGCTAAAAGCACAAGAGCGTAAACTAAAGGCAGAGCTGACTACGATAAAATGGCTGCAGTACAGCAACCGGCTTACGGCGTTGGACCAGCAATTACAGCAACAGCAAACTGAACTGGAAAAATATCAGTCGCAGGAGCTGGGCGATCAGCGCGTATTGCTGGAATTAAAGCAGCAGGCGCAGGATAGCAGGCAGCAGTTGGATCTGGTGCAAAGCCGGTTTTATCAGCAAGGGGCCACTATCAGCCGGCTGGAACAGCAAATTTTGCATCAGCGCCAGCAACAGCAAACCCTCAGCGCGCAAATGCAGCAGGCCAGGCACAGCCTGAGCCAGGCAGAAGATTTTATCGCCACCGAGCAGGCGCAGCAAACTGAACTGCAGCAACAGTTGCAACAGGACGAGCCACAACTGGCCTTACTTAACGAGCAACTGGACGAACTTACCCGGCAACTGCAGCAGCTGGAAGATGAACAACAACAGCAGCAACAGGCATTTCAGCACTGGCAACAGCAGCATTTTCGCTTACAGCAACAACAGCAACAGCAGCAGTTGCAGTTACAAAATCAGCAGCAACAGCTAAACCAGTTGCTGCAGCAACAACAGCAACTGGAGCAGGAAACAGCAGAGCTGTCGCTTGAACCGTTGCAGCTGCGCATCAGCCAGCTTAGTGCGGAACTTGAACACACCACACAGCTGTTACAGCAACATACTCAGCTGCATAGCCAGGCACAGGCGGCTTTACAGCAGCATGAGCAGCATAGCCGTCAACTGGAGGCTGAGCAGCTAAACGCGAACAGCGAACTGCAGATGTTGCAGCGCGAACAGCAAAAATTACAGCAACAACAGCTGCAGCAGGATAACGAGCAGCAACAGTTACTACGCCAGCTGCAGGTTAAAGCCGGCTGGGCCGCTGCAGTAGCGCTGGTACTGGGGCAATTGCAGCATGCGGCGGTGGCAGCGCAGCTTCCGCCGCAACCAGCCACTGTGGTAACGGCGAATAAACAGCCAGCCATAGCGGGCACGCTGGCAGAGGTAATACTGGCAGGCGTTTATCCGGACAGCTTTAACCATATTGTGCTGGCAGAAACATTAACAGCAGCACAGCAAAGTGTTGCCGCGCTTAAAGCCGGCCAGTCAGTTATTTGCCCGCAGGGTTACTGGCTTGGCAGTAACTGGGCACTGCTGGCCAGTGCCGCCGCGCAAGACAGCTATTTACTGCGCCAGGAACGTTTAGCACAGCTGGTTACTGAGCTGGCTACGGCAGAGCAACAGCAGCAAAATATCGCCGATCAGCTGGCCACCCAGCAGCAGGCTCAGCAGCAGGCGGCCGATACGCTGCAACAGGCACAACATGGCCTGCAGCAGGTACAGCGACAAATGCAACAGCAGCAAACCGGTGTGCTGTTGGCTCAGCAAGAACTGCAACAAACACAAAAGCTGGCGCAAAAGCTGGCAACAGAGCGCGGGCAACTGCAGTTACGCCAGGTGCAACTGGAAGGGAGCATAGAGCAACTGATGCTGGCACAGGAGCAAAGCGCTGAGCAGTTACTGGAGCACGAAGCAGGCCAGCAGCAGTTACACAGCCAAAGCGGCACACAACAGCAGCAGTTACAGCAGTTGCGAGCACAGTTTGAACAAAAACGCAGCCAGCAACAGCACTTGCTGATGCAGCAAAAAGTGACCGAACAGCAGCTGCATGCGCTGCAGCAAAGCCTGCAGCGTGCCAAAGCGCAGCAACAGCAATTGCAGGAACAGCTAAACCAATTAACGCATAAGTTGCAGCCAGACGATGAACCTGAGCTGATACTGCAGGAGCAATTGCAACACAGCCTGCTGGAGCGCGAGGAGGCAGAGCAACAAATGATTGCACAGCAGGAATTGCTGGGAGCTACCGAGCAACAAATCCGCCAGTTAGAGCAGGGGCAACATGGTATTGTGCAAATACTGAATAAAAAGCGTAACGAGCTGGAAGAGCTGCGCCTTGATAGCGAAGGTTATCGCGTACGTGCTAACAATATGCTGGAGCTGCTACGCGAGCAGCAAGCCAGTATGAAGGATATTCTGCCACAATTGCCGGCCGACGCTGAAGAGGCGGTATGGCAGCAACAGCTGGATAAAACCATTGACGCTGTGGGCCGGCTTGGGCCAATAAACCTGGCGGCCATTGAAGAGTATGAGCAACAGGCCGAGCGTAAGCAGTATCTGGATGCACAGAATAACGACTTAACCTCAGCGATGGAAACACTGGAAACGGCTATTCGTAAAATAGATAAAGAAACGCGGCAGAAGTTTAAAGACACCTTTGAGCAGGTAAACGAAGGTTTAAAAACGCTGTTTCCAAAGGTATTTGGTGGTGGCAGTGCCTATCTGGCGCTAACCGAGGATGACTTACTGGAAACCGGTGTTACTATCATGGCGCGACCGCCGGGTAAAAAAAACAGTACAATACATTTATTATCGGGTGGTGAAAAAGCTTTAACCGCTTTATCATTGGTGTTTTCGATTTTCCGGCTTAATCCGGCACCTTTTTGCATGTTAGATGAAGTAGATGCGCCACTGGACGACGCCAACGTTGGCCGGTTTTGCAATTTGGTGCGGGAAATGTCAGAAACAGTACAATTTATTTATATTAGCCACAATAAAATTGCCATGGAAATGGCGGCACAGCTAATGGGCGTGACAATGCAGGAGCCCGGCGTGTCACGTGTTGTTGCTGTCGATGTGGATGATGCTGTTAAAATGGCAGCAGCCTCTTAATTAAAGGTAACCTTATGGCTGACGAATTACGTTTGGTTTTTATTATTCTCGGCGCCTTAGTGTTAGGCGCATTGTTGTTGCATGGCTTATGGACAGTGCGTAAAAACGCCGGCCAGCCCAAGCACAGATATTATGACGAGCAGGCCGCCAAGGCAGCAGAAGAAAAAGCAGATGGCTTTGACGAGCTGGGTGTAGGCGCGGTGCGGGTGATAAAAGCCGGCGATAAAACCGCTGCAGTAAAGCCGGCAGTTTCGCCGGCAAAAACATCAGTGTTTAAACGCGCTGAAACTGCAACGGCAAAGCGCCCGCCTGCTGCACAGGTAAAAGCTGAAGTGCAAAGCGAGCTGCCGTTTGACGAGCCCCAAGAGCCACAGCTGAATTTTTCTGCGCTGGCAGATGATGACGAACCCAGGCTGCACACCGAGGCAGACTATGCAGTTGAGGCTGAACCAGAACCCGAGCCACAAACAGACGCCGTGGTTGAAGAAGAGCCCGCCGAAGTGCTGATCCTGTATGTGTTACTGCCTGAAAACAAAGAGATGAAAGGGCCGGATCTGCTGTCGTCATTACTGACACTGGGCTTTAAATACGGCGAAATGGATATTTTCCACCGTCATCTGGACAGTGCCGGCTCAGGCGCGGTGTTATTCAGCCTGGCCAATATGTTTAACCCTGGCACTTTTGACTTAGAAAATATTGAAAAGCTGGGCACCCGTGGCGTAAGTTTATTTATGACATTGCCTGGCCCTGGCGAGCCGCTGCAGAACTTTAACCTGATGCACAATGCAGCAAAAAAACTGGCAGAAGAGTTCGGCGGCCAGGTTCTGGACGGCCAGCGCAGCGTGTTAACCGTGCAAACGGTGCGGCACTATGTAGATAAAATCCGCGAATTTCAGCGCCAACGGCTGATCCACGGTTAAAGCTGGCAGCTAACGGCGAAAATAACATCAGCTAAAACGGCAGGCAGTAGTCCTGCCGTTTTTGTTATGGCAAACTCAGGCGTAAATTTTTACAGGCAAAGTTATTTTATGAGTCAGGCTATTTTGCAGCAACTGCAACAACTGCGTCAGCAACTGGAAGAGTACAGTTATCAGTATTATGTGCTAGATAACCCCACGGTGCCGGATGCCGAGTATGACCGCTTATACCGCCAATTACAGCAACTGGAAACAGAGCATCCGCAGCTTATCACCTCTGATTCACCCACCCAGCGGGTTGGTGCTGCTCCGCTGGCAAAGTTTGGTCAGGTAAGCCACAGCATACCGATGCTATCGCTGGACAACGCGTTTGATGCCGCCGATTTCAGTGCGTTTTATAAACGCATGGCAGAGCGGCTGGATAACAGTGCTGAATTTAGCTTTTGCTGTGAGCCCAAGCTGGACGGCCTGGCTGTAAGCATCCGCTATGAAAATGGCATATTGGTGCAGGCAGCTACCCGTGGCGATGGCTATACCGGTGAAGATATCACCAGCAATGTAAAAACCATTCGTGCGGTGCCGTTAAAACTAAAAGGCAAAGCGGTGCCGGCAGTGCTGGAAGTGCGCGGTGAAGTCTTTATGCCTCTGGCCGGTTTTACGCAAATGAATGATAAGGCCCGTGCGGCCGGTGAAAAGGTGTTTGCTAACCCGCGTAATGCCGCAGCAGGCAGTTTGCGCCAGCTTGATCCGAAAATCAGCGCGCAGCGGCCATTAATGTTTTATGCCTATGCTGTGGGCGCAATTGACGATCCGAAAGGTCTGCTTAGCAGCCAAAGCCATTATCAGCGTTTAATGCAGTTAAAAGATTGGGGCCTGCCGGTATGCCCGGAAATTCGTCTGGTAACAGGTGCAGAACAAGCGCTGACTTATTATCAGGATATTCTGCAGCGGCGCAGCCAACTGGCGTATGAAATAGACGGCGTAGTGATAAAGGTGGCCGATTTAGCCCAGCAACAGGCGCTGGGTTTTGTTGCCCGTGCACCACGCTGGGCTATTGCGTTTAAGTTTCCGGCACAGGAAATGCTGACCACCTTACTGGATGTTGAGTTTCAGGTTGGCCGCACCGGGGCTATTACGCCGGTAGCGCGGCTGGAGCCGGTGGTAGTGGGCGGTGTTACCGTCAGTAATGCGACCTTGCATAATCAGGATGAAATAGCACGGCTGGGCGTTAAAGTGGGCGACAGCGTAATAGTACGCCGGGCCGGAGATGTGATCCCGCAAATAGTCTCGGTAGTGCTGGAGCAACGCCCGCAAACAGCGCAGGATATTGTTTTTCCACAGCAGTGCCCGGTATGTGGCTCGCAGGTTGAGCGCGTTAGCGGCGAAGCCGTGGCACGCTGTAGTGGGGGTTTATTTTGTGCAGCGCAGTTAAAAGAATCGATTAAGCATTTTGTTTCACGCAAAGCCATTGATATAGAGGGCCTTGGCGATAAATTGGTCGAGCAGTTGGTCGATCAGCAACTGGTAAAAACGCCAGCCGATATTTACCAACTGGATATGGCGGCGCTGGTAGGGCTGGAGCGGATGGCCGAGAAATCGGCGTTGAAACTGCTGTCGGCGATTGAACAATCGAAACAAACGACTTTGCCGCGTTTTATTTATGCACTGGGTATTCGCGAAGTAGGCGAGGCAACGGCGCTTAATCTGGCGAATCATTTTGCCACTTTAGCCAACGTGCAGCAGGCCACGCTGGAGCAATTGCTGGACGTTGCCGATGTTGGCACTGTAGTCGCCGAGCATGTAAAAAGCTTTTTTGCCGAGCCGCATAACCAAAGCGTTATTACCGCTTTAGTAAACGCTGGTATCAACTGGCCGGTTATAGAACAACTGGCGCAAACTGAACAACCTTTAGCCGGGCAAACTATAGTGCTTACCGGCACCTTAGTCAGCATGGGGCGCGATGATGCCAAAGCCAGGCTGCAACGCCTGGGCGCTAAGGTGTCGGGTTCAGTATCGGCGAAAACTCATGCGGTAATTGCCGGTGATAATGCCGGTTCTAAACTGGCCAAAGCCACCGAACTGAATGTACCGGTGTGGAGTGAGCAACAGATGCTGGATGTATTTGCGCAGTACGGGGTGAGCTAAGATGCCGGATTTTCTTTATCAGTTGTTACTGGATTGGGGTAGTTTTTTCCGGCCTTATGTGCGGGATATTGCCCTGGCAATGGTAGCAACCTGTCTGGTGGTATTTGGCGATGATTTAAACCGCTTTGTGCGCCGCCAGATTGCCCATATGCATTTTATCTGGCGTACCGGCATTTTTATTTTGCTGTGCGCCTTTGGTTATGGTGCGCTGACAATCTTGCTGACACCACTGTTAGCTGGCCAGCTTGGCAAAGTAAGCACCCTGTGGCTGCCATGGGTTTGTCTGGGAATTTTTACGTTGCTGGGCATACTGGCACAACGTAAGCGCCAGCTATGACACAGCCACCGCTATGGCCGGTGCTGGACGATCACGGCCTGCACAAGGTACCACTGCGCTTTTACTGGCTGCTGGTGTTGTTGTTGCGGCCCTATATTTGCTGGGTGCTGGTACTGACATTACCACAGGCTCAGCGCGATATGCTGGCACTGTTTTATCCGCGCCAGGCTGATTTTATTCTCGCCTGTGCGGTGGCAGCTCCGCTGCTGTTGCTTATTGCGGCGCTTAGTCAGCGTAAAGCCAAAGGCTATGCAGGCTGGCGGCATATCTGGCGCTTTGGCCGCGGTTTAATGCTGACGGTGGCAACGGTGGATCTGCTGCTAACCATACTGCATTTACCTGCTCAGGTAATGCTGGACGCGCCCTGGCGTATTTTATCGCCGGTGTTGTTATTTATCGGCTGTCTGTGGTTAGTGCGCTCGCGCACGTTAAGAGCAGTGTTTGCAGAATGGCCAGAGCCGGATACCAGTAAGAGTAAACCTTAAACGGCGGTTTCGTTTAAATATTTTTGCCTTAGTTGCAGATAACGCTCCTGTTGCCCGGCTTTTAGTTTACTGCTGTCAATAAGGTACTGGCATTGCTGCAGCAGGTTTTGGCGCTGCTGTGGCGGGCAAAGCGGGCGGGGTGCTGTTAGCAGTGTTTGTAGCAGGTTAAGCGCTATGCCGGCGTTTTTCGGCATTACCTGGGCAGCCATCACAAAAGCGGCGAACGCTTCTTGCCAGTTACCATGCTGGTACAGGCGCACCGCATTGTTATTCAGTTCTCTTGGCCCCTGCGGCATACGTTCGCGCTCTTGCTGCTCCTGGTGCAGGTACCGCATAAAAACCGGCTCAGGTTGTTGTTTACGGCAATGTTCGGTAATTTGCCGGAACAGTTGTTTGGATGCATCAGCTAAGCCCACTTCATGCAGAGCTTTGGCTTTATCCAGCGCATCTTCCAGTGAAGTAATTTCAGGTTGCGGTTCCAGCTCTGCCAGCAATTGCCGGGCCTTATCGCGGTGATCCTGCAGGTACATCAGCCGGGCTTGTAATACCTGCTGTTGCTCGGTCAGTTTGTGGCTGGCAAATTGGTGTTGCACCATATTTAATGACAACGTGGCCTGGCGGTTAAGCCTGGACTGTTGTTCAGTGTCTTCAGTGCTCAGGGCAAAATCTATGCTGGCGCGCGCCATATTCAGATATAAATCGGGTTGTTCATAAATTGAATTGCGGGCAAATTTCACCATATCGCGGGCGGCACGGTATTGAATTTCATAGTCGTGGTTGAGCCGTGACAACTGTAATAGCTTTTGCTGGCGTAGTAAGTTACGCGGGGCTATGTTAGCGGCGGCCAGAATATGTTGTTGAGCCTGCTGGTAATGTTGCTGGTGAAATTCCAGCTCACTGAGGTTGTCCAGTGCAAACAGCCTGGTTTCCTGCCGTTTTAACATCTGTTCCAGTTCAGCAAATGCTTGTTGTTCATGGCCTTGCTGTAATAAACAGCGAACTTGGCCAATTCTGGCCCAGCTAAACGGCTGAATTTGCAGCATGGCAGCAAAAAACACTTTGGCGTCATCCCAGTTGGCTTGCTGCAGTAAAATATCACCTTTGATTTTCAGCAGTAGTGGAAACAGCTTATGTAGTTCGGTTTTACCAAGCTGAATATTGATATGCTGCAATGCTTTGTCCAGCGCATTTTGTTCCAGCAAATCATAAACTGGCCGTAGTAACTGTTTGCGCTTTAGCACCCGTTCAATACGCTGCTGTAAATCGCGGATAACAAACGGCTTGGCCATAAACTCATCCGGCTGTAATTCCAGTACGCTGTGTACCAGAGCAGGATCTGTCTCAGCGCTGATAAAAATCACGCCGCAAGCCAGCTTATGCAAACCGCGGGTTTTTAGTTCTTCAAATAACTGATAACCATCTTTGCCTTTAGACAGGTTGTAATCACAGATCATTAAGTCGTAACTATTTTGCCGGCAAAGCTGCAGAGCTGTTTGTGCCCGATCAGCCAGCGCAATATTCTGATAGCCCAGCTGCTCCAGCGCATAACGCAGAAAACTCTGGCTCAGGCTTTGATCATCAATTATCAGAATGCGTTCGTCGCGTTTAACGGCAGGTTCCATAGAGGCAAAACAGATCCCAGGCAGAGTACTGATGCTACTATAGCAACTTTTTAACAATACAGAACAGGGAAATATCAAAGGATTTGGTGGATTGTACTGGGGCGGCATGCAATGCTTCGAGGCAGTGGCAACTGTGTCTTAGTAAAGAGAGGGCGGTGCTTTGCTATGGTTTTATCACGAAGTGGTGGATTGTACTGGATTGAAGCCGTGACAACCGTCTCGTCGTGAGGAGCGGGCGGTGTTTTTCATGATAAGAAATTAGATGGTGGATTGTACTGGGTTCGAACCAGTGACCCCCGCCTTGTAAGGGCGGTGCTCTCCCAGCTGAGCTAACAATCCATGGGATAAGTCTTTTACATCAA
>PGZF01000001.1:0-749184 GCA_002840125.1 Gammaproteobacteria bacterium HGW-Gammaproteobacteria-15 | reverse complement strand
TGTACTGGGTTCGAACCAGTGACCCCCGCCTTGTAAGGGCGGTGCTCTCCCAGCTGAGCTAACAATCCATGGGATAAGTCTTTTACATCAAATTTGGTGGATTGTACTGGGTTCGAACCAGTGACCCCCGCCTTGTAAGGGCGGTGCTCTCCCAGCTGAGCTAACAATCCACGCTGTTTGATGGCGCTCATTATAGGGAGCATGAAAAAGCTGTCAACATTATTTTGGCAATTGTGGTTTGCCTGCTGCAAAAGTAAACATTCTGCCGTGCTTTAACGCAAAACAGTTGTAGCCGCTCCGCCTTAGCGGGTGCATCCGGCGCGCGGCATTGTTACAATAGCGACCATTATTGCACTGTGATGGATAAACTATGTCTCTTGTTACCCGTTTTGCTCCAAGCCCAACCGGTTATTTACACGTTGGTGGTGCCCGTACCGCCTTGTTCAGCTGGTTATATGCCAAAAAGAAGGGCGGCAAATTTATTCTGCGTATTGAAGATACCGACTTAGAGCGTTCTACCCAGGCATCGGTTGATGCCATTTTAGAGGGCATGACCTGGCTGGGGCTGGATTACGACGAAGGCCCGTACTACCAAACTAAACGCTTTGATTTATATAAAGAAGTGGTAGCACAGCTGGTGGCCGAAGGTAACGCCTATAAGTGCTTTTGCACGGTGGAAGAAGTGGATGCCATGCGCGAAGCGCAAACCGCAGCCGGTGAAAAACCGCGCTATAACGGTATGTGGCGTGATCGTACCGATCACCCGGTCGGCAAACCTTTCGTTATCCGCTTTAAAAACCCGCAAAGCGGCACTGTGGTAATTGACGATCTAATTAAAGGCCGCATTGAAATTGCCAACAGCGAGCTGGACGATTTAATTATCGCCCGCAGCGACGGTACACCAACGTATAACCTTACCGTGGTGGTTGATGACTGGAAAATGGGTATTACCCACGTGATCCGCGGTGATGATCATGTGAATAACACGCCACGGCAGATGAATATTCTGGCGGCGCTGGGCGCTGATATACCTAAATATGCTCATGTGCCGATGATCCTTGGTGATGATGGCAAGCGGTTATCCAAACGCCATGGCGCGGTTGGTGTTATGCAGTACCGCGACAACGGCTTTTTACCCGAGGCCTTGCTTAACTATTTAGTGCGTTTGGGCTGGTCACATGGCGATCAGGAAATTTTCAGCAAAGATGAGTTAGTTCAGCTGTTTGATCTGGATAGCTGCAACCGCGCACCGTCGGCATTTAACACCGATAAACTGATTTGGTTAAACCAGCACTATATGAAAACCCTGCCAGCAGAGCAGGTAGCAGCGCAGCTGCAGTGGCATATTGCCGAGCAAAAACTGGATATCAGCAATGGCCCGGCATTAACTGAGCTGGTGAAAGCTCAGGCCGAGCGGGTAAAAACACTTAAAGAAATGGTAGAAGTAAGCCGCTATTTCTATGAAGACTTCAGTGAGTTTGATGCCGATGCGGCGAAAAAACATTTACGCCCGGTTGCGCTTGAACCTTTACAAGCTGTTGCAGCCAAACTGGAAGCGTTAAGCGAGTGGTCAGTGTCGACTATTCATGATGCGATAAACGCCACAGCAGAGCAGCTGGGTGTGGGCATGGGTAAAATTGGTATGCCGCTACGGGTGGCTGTTACCGGTGGTGGTAATTCGCCGGCTTTGGATATTACGCTGGCTCTGATTGGCAAAACACGCAGTCTGGCGCGGTTGCAAAAAGCAATTGCTGCAGTACAGCAGCGCGCGACAGAAACAGAGCAATAATAATTTTAGCGTTAAATGCCCGGATAACCCGGTTCAGTATCACTGGGCAGGGTTATTTTGGCTGATACAATAAAAATGCCGAAAGGCAGGGAACAAATAATAACAACCGGGATGGCAGTACGACTCATGGGTAACTAATCATACAAAAGGAGTGACCAAGCGGAATAATGCCTTCTTTTTACAAAGGTATCAGCGCTGTGCTGATGCTTTGCTTGTATGGGGTACAAGCGAGCGAAACAGAACACTTACCCAGCAGCGAAGAGCCACTGCAGCCGATAGGCTTCTTTGGTACGGTGACAGGTGATGTGGAACTGGGCTTTTTGCTGACGTCAGGTAACACTGACTCTTTTGCTATCAGGGCAAACAGTGAGCTGGTGCATGAGCTGGAGTATTTTCGTAACCGCTATCAGTTGCAAAGCCTGTTGCAGAAAAACAACGTTACCAATGCCAGTACCGGCGACAGAGATCAGGTTACTACGGCCAGCCGTTATGGTCTTATCGGTCAGAGTAACTACAAAATTGTTACCGGCAGGCAAACAGTGTTTGGCCGTGGCGCCTACCTGCATGATAAGTTTGGTGCTTTTAAAGAGCAGGCTTCTTTGGTGGTAGGTTATGGTAACCGGCTTTACGAAAAACAAAGCGACTACTTTGATCTGGAAACTGGCCCCGGTTTTGGCCATCAGGAAGCGGCATCGGGTAACACCAACACCGGCCTGATCTGGTATCTGGCAGCAAACCTGGATTATCAGTTGTACGATACCACTAAGTTTCGCCAGACACTGGAAAGCACTATGTCACTAAATGGTGAAAACTCCACCTTGTTAAGCCGTAGCAGCCTGACGGCACAGCTGGCAGGTAGCTTGTCAATGCGGTTTAATTTTGTGGTGAAGTATAACTCAGATCCCGAAGGAAACCGCGAGCGGATGGATACCGAAACATCAGCTTCGCTGGTGTATACGTTCTGATGTAAAAAGCCGGTGCAAACCGGCTTTTTTGTCTTTGAGTTTTACTGCTGAAAAATCAGTGTAATACACGGGCGCGTAAGGTGCCGGGTATCGCTTTCAACTCATTTAACGCCTGCTCAACATCGTCTGAATCAATATCTATAACCACATAGCCAATATCAGCATTGGTTTGCAGGTACTGGCCGGCAATATTGATATTCAGCCGGGCAAAGGCTTCGTTAATTTTGGTCAGTACACCGGGCTGGTTTTTATGCACATGCAACAAGCGTGAGCGGCCTTTGTGCTCCGGCAGTGATACTTCCGGGAAATTCACTGCAGAAAGCGTTGAGCCGTTGTCACTGTATTTCACCATTTTACCGGCCACTTCAAAGCCGATATTTTCCTGCGCTTCCTGGGTAGAGCCGCCGATATGCGGTGTCAGGATCACGTTGTCAAAGGCGCGCAGTGGCGAGATAAACTCTTCTTCGTTGCCTTTAGGTTCAACCGGAAACACATCAATTGCGGCGCCGGCCAGTTTTTTACTCTGTAGCGCAGCTGTTAGTGCTTCGATGTCTACCACAGTGCCACGCGAGGCATTAATTAAAATGCTACCTGGCTTCATTAATTCCAGTTCGGCTTCACCAATCATATTTTTGGTTTGTGGTGTCTCTGGTACATGCAGGCTGATCACGTCTGATGTTTTTAGCAAGGTACCAAAGTTAACCTGGGTAGCATTGCCCAGCACCAACTTGTCTTCAATATCGTAAAACTGCACCCGCATACCGATGTTCTCGGCCATAATGCTCAGCTGAGTGCCGATATGGCCGTAGCCGATAATGCCGAGGGTTTTACCGCGGGCTTCAAAAGAGTTATTCGCCGTTTTTTGCCATTCGCCACGATGCGCCGCCGCAGAGCGCTGCGGAATACCGCGCAGCAGCATAATAATTTCACCCAGCACCAGCTCGGCTACCGAGCGGGTATTGGAGAACGGCGCATTAAATACCGGAATAGCGCGTTTTAATGCTGCGGTTAAATCTACCTGGTTGGTACCAATACAAAAGCAACCAATAGCGACCAGTTTGCCAGCCGCATCCAGCACTTTTTCCGTCAGTTGGGTGCGTGAGCGGATCCCGATAAAGTGGGCATCTTTAATGCGCTCGATCAGCTCGTCTTCCGGCAGGGAAGTTTTTAAATACTCAATATTGCTGTAGCCCTGGTTTTTAAAACTTTGCACTGCGCTTTGGTGCAAGCCTTCTAATAACAATATTTTAATTTTGTCTTTGGCCAGCGAAAATTTTTCCATGTCACGTCTCTTTAATAAATTAAAAATAAAATCAGTTGGTTAGTTATTATTGTTATAGTTTTTCGTGGCCTTGAGCTGTTATTTAGCGAATAACCTGTGTACCTGTGGCACTGCCTACCAATACCATGTCGGCAGCGCGCTGCGCAAAGATGCCATTGGTGACTACGCCGACAATATTATTAATTTGCTGCTCCAATACCAGTGGCTCGGTAATAGCTAAATCGTGTACATCGAGGATCACATTGCCGTTGTCGGTAGTCACACCGGCACGTAATACTGGCCGGCCGCCCAATTTTGTTAGCTCACGCGCCACATAGCGGCTGGCCATTGGGATCACTTCTACCGGCAACGGAAATTTACCCAGTACTTCAACCTGTTTGCTTTGATCAACAATACAAATAAAAGTATCGGCTACTGCAGCAACGATTTTTTCCCGGGTAAGGGCAGCACCGCCGCCTTTAATCATATGTTTTTGCGGGTTTATTTCGTCAGCGCCGTCAACGTAAACGCTAAAGCTGTCAATGCTGTTTAGATCCAGCACCTCGATACCCAGCGCTTTGAGTTTTTCGGTAGATTGTACAGAGCTGGACACCGCACCTTTAATGTCATATTTAATACTGGCCAGGGCGTCGATAAAATGATTTACCGTAGAGCCGGTGCCCACGCCAACCACGGTATCACGCGGAATAAACTCCAGTGCAGCCCAGGCGGCGTTTTTCTTCATTTCATCTTGTGTCATCAGCTGTTCCAAATTCGTTTAGCCATACAGATGGATATTATATCGAAAGGGCCTGCCGACAAAAGGGCAAAAACGGAAAAAGGGCAAAACTGTTTTACTGCATGGGTTAGGTGTAAGTGTCGCCGGCCATAAAAGGAGGCCAGAAACGCGATCTGGTCGTCACAGAGTGTCTGAGCCCTGCCGCAGGCAGTAGGGCGAGTTGCTGTGACGAGCCAGAGCGGGTATTGTGGCCGGATTTTTACAACCTCAGCGCTGAGTTTCAGCTAAACACCCAATGTTTTGCCGGCGTAATAATCTGCTTTAGCGGAATATCCCAGGCTTCACCTGGCACAGCATCTACATGCTGGCAGTTATGCGCCAGGCCGATAACCTGACATTGGCTGTCGGGGGAGAGCTGCGACAAAGTGCGATCATAAAAACCGCCGCCCATACCCAGCCGGTTGCCGGCTGCATCGAATGCAACCAACGGCGTAAAAATAATATCCAGCTGCTGCAGCGGTATCAGCTGGTGGCAGGCTGGCAAAGGTTCAGGTATGCCGAATTTATTAGGGTACAGCAGGGTGTCTTTATCGTAGCGCACAAACAACAAATAACCGGCAACAAAGGGGTGCAGTACCGGCAGATAAACGCTTTTGCCCAGCTGCCATAAAGCCTGAATAAGCGGATAGGTATCCAGCTCGCCGTCGTTGGCTAAATACAGCGCTATATGCTGGCCTGGCGCAATAATGTCGCTGGCAAGCACCTTTGCGGCTAAATCAGTAGCAGCCTGTTGCTGCATCTTCACACTAAGCTGTTGCCGTTGGGCACGGATAATTTTTCTCAGTTGCTGGCGCTGGCTTGTAGTGTCGGGCAAAGCTGAATTGGGTGCGGCGGTAGTCATGCTATTGAGTATGCCTGAATGGCGGCAGAATAAAAGAGGTTCTCCAAATTGCCGTGTCTGGTGTTAGCCCTTGAACCATAGGTTCAAGGCGGGAGTCAGATGGCTGCCTCAGGCTTCCCGGTACGGGCCGGGCTTGCACACTGGCAGCGCAGAAGAATCCCTAGGTAAAAACAATTATCGGCTCAGGGACATCCACCTGATCACCAACAATCCAGAGAACAGGCTTGAGTATAACACCGCAGTTTGCCCTGTATAAGGTTATTCATCGCAGTTTTATGCCTGCTGATGTTAGTTGCATGGTTTTGCAGCAACTTTTGTTTACGCTTTACGCCATTATTAAAACTGTAGTGCGAAGGTTGGCGCTTTTTCGCCGGGGTGGTAGCATAACAACAGGTAATCACAGCACGAACAGTTATATGAGCAGCCCTTTTTTATTAACCTACGACGAGTGGACCTACAAGCTGGATCAGGCTTATGTTATGGCGTCTGCAGCAGAAGTGCATGGTTTAATTGCCGGTTTATTAAGTGCCGGTGTAGAACCTGATGCGCAACAATTGCTACCGGTGTTGCACGATTTTCTTAATGATGGCCAGGCATTACCGGCAGAGGTGAAGCAACATGTCGCTGGGCTTATTGAGCTTACCCACAAAGAACTGGCACAAAACGATTTTAGTTTCAGCATGTTATTGCCAAGCGACGACGATAGCCTGCCAGAGCGGCTGGATGCGATGGTAGAGTGGACTCAGGCATTTCTGGTCGGTTTTGCCGTACAGCAAACCGATTTGTCGCTGGTATCAGATGATGTGCGTGAAGCACTGGATCAACTGAGCGAAGTCACCCGTATTGATATTCACACCACCGATGATGGCAGCAGCGAGGAAAACGAAGAAGCGTATTACCTGGTGCTGGAACATATCCGTATTATGGCACTGGCCTGTTACACCGAAGTGGGGCAAAAATTCAGCCCTAAACCTGTCGGCAATAAGACATTACATTAAATGACACAGACTGCTGTAACTTCAGATCTCCCGCTGTTTGATATAGTGATCAGTGGCGGCGGCATGGCCGGTAGCACTTTGGCCTGGGCATTACTGCAGGCTAATCCGGCGCTTAAGCTGGCTATTATTGAACAGCAAGCTGAAACAATCAGCCTGGCCAGTTTTGACAGCCGCAGCATAGCGCTGGCCGCAGCCAGTGTTGATTTGCTGCAGCAATGGGGGCTATGGGCAGACATTAAGCCCAAAGCCTGTGCTATTGAGCATATTCAGGTATCTGATCGTGGCCATTTCGGTAAAACCCGGCTTAGTGCAGCGGAATATCAGCAGCAGGCGCTCGGTTATGTGCTGGAAGTCGAGCATTTAGGCGCGCTGCTGTCAGAAAAACTGGCAAGCTATAAACAGTTGCAACGCTTTGCCCCCAATACCCTGGTGGCAATAACGCCAACGCAACAACAGCAGGTGCTGACATTAAATGACGGCACTGTACTGCAGGCTAAATTACTGCTGATCGCCGAAGGTGGTTTATCGCCCAGCCGCAGCCTGGCGGGTTTTAGTGTGCTGGAGCGTCAGTATCAGCAGCATGCTGTAATTGCCAATCTGGCATTAGCGCAGGGGTACCAGCACACTGCGTTTGAACGTTTTACTGAACATGGCCCCATCGCATTGTTGCCGCTTACCCGGCAGCGCTATTCGTTGGTGTACACCGCCACACCGGATGAAGCAGCCAGATTAATGCAGCTTGACGACGCAGCCTTTGTAGCGCAGGTACAGCAGGCATTTGGCTATCGCGCCGGTATCTTCAGTGGGGCAGGTAAGCGGGCCAGCTACCCGCTTAGTTTACGTGTCAGCGGCGATATAGTGCGCCATCGCACGGCGCTGTTAGGCAACAGCCTGCACAATGTGCACCCGATAGCCGGCCAGGGTTTTAACCTGGCACTGCGCGATATTGCCGAGCTGGTACGTCAGGTTAACACTGCGCCGCATGATATTGGCGGTTATGCCATGCTGCGCGCTTATCAGCAGGCCCGCCAGCAGGATATCAACACTGTAACCACCGCCACCGATGCGCTGGTGCGTATTTTCTCTAACCGCTCGCGGTTAATGGCGCTGGCACGTAATACCGGTTTGCTGGCGCTGACACTGTGCGATGAATTAAAACGCCCCGTGGCCGAACAGGCCATGGGGCTGCGGAGCTAAAATGCAAAATGTTGATATCACTATTGTCGGGGCAGGCAGTGCTGGTTTGACGCTGGCTTTGCTGCTGGCACCACTGGGGCTGAGTATCGTGGTGCTGGAGCAGGGCGGCGCGCCGCATAGCAGTAATATTAACCATCAGCGCGTCAGTGCGCTTAACCAGGCCTCTATGCGCGTGCTTAGCCATATCGGCGCCTGGCCAGCTATTGCCGCTACGGCACAAAGCTATAACCGCATGCAGGTATGGGATGCCGACAGCTTTGCCAGAATTGAGTTTGATGCAAAAGCCGAGCGTTTATCTGAACTTGGCTGGATTTGCGACAACGAGCAAGTGCGCGTGGCGCTGTATCAGCAATTACAGCAGCACAGCAATGTGCGCTTAGAGTTTAACTGCACGATTAACAGCCTGGCGCAAAGCGAACGCGATGTGCTTATTAATATTAACCAGCAGCAATTGCTGTTAAGCCGCTTACTGGTAGGTGCCGATGGCGTAAATTCTATGGTGCGCACCACCATGCAGTTGCCGCTTACACATTGGGATTATGAGCAGCAGGCCATAGTGGCCACAATAAATACCGCAGTGCCACATAGCAACACGGCGCGCCAGGTGTTTTTACCGACCGGGCCGCTGGCGCTGTTACCGCTGCCTGATCCGCAGCAATGCTCTATTGTCTGGAGTTGCAACCCTGAGCGCGCGGCCCAGCTGCTGGCCATGCCGTCACAAGAGTTTAATCAGGCCCTTACTGCAGCCAGTAACAGCGTACTGGGTGTACTGCAGCTGCATAATGAGCCCAAAGCCTTTGGCCTGAAAATGCGTTATGCCAGCAGTTGGCTGCGAGGCCGCGTCGTGTTGGTGGCCGACGCCGCGCACAGCATACATCCGTTAGCCGGCCAGGGTATGAATTTAGGCCTGATGGACGTTGCTGCATTAGCAGAACTAATCAGTGAATATGTTAATGACAATAAAGACTTTACCGACAACCGCCTGCTGCGCCGTTATGAGCGCTGGCGTAAGGCTGAGGCGCAAACCCTGATTACCGCGATGGAAGCTTTTAAACGTGGTTTCAGTAATTCACAGCCGCTGCTGAAGCTGGTAAGAGCTGTTGGTATGAGCGGTATTAACCAACTGCCGTGGTTAAAAGGTCAGATCATTGCTGCAGCCCTTGGCAACAGCGGTGACTTGCCAAAACTGGCACAGCCACAGGCAAAAACCGCGCGCCGTGCCTGAGTTAGTTTTTTTTGGTAATTACGGCTGTCGCATTACAAAAACTAATTAATCTGGGGCTGTTGGCAACGGGAGCCTTGCGTTATAATCCGAGCGCCTTTTTATCCGCTGATGCTGCATAAGTTAACTAAAACTAAGCAGCGGCGCTGAATTTCCGGCGCCTTGCGGGCCTTACATTAAGCAGGACATAACAATGGCTAATCAAACTGCGTTACATGGCAAACACCTCGAAGCCGGTGCCAAAATGGTCGACTTCTTCGGCTGGGACATGCCCATCAACTACGGCTCTCAAATTGAAGAACATCATGCGGTACGCCGCGACGCCGGTATGTTCGACGTTTCTCACATGACTATTGTTGACTTAAAAGGCGCCAATACCCGCGCCTTTTTGCGTTATTTACTGGCAAATGATGTTGCTAAACTGACTGTGCCGGGCAAAGCGCTGTACAGTGGCATGTTAAATGAAGCCGGTGGCGTAATTGACGATTTAATTGTGTATTTTCTGCAGGAAGAGTTCTTCCGCCTGGTGGTTAATTCTGCCACCCGTGAAAAAGATTTAGCTCACATCACTAAAGAAGCCAAGGCTTTTGATGTAACCGTGACTGAGCGCCCTGAGTTCGCCATGATTGCGGTGCAGGGCCCGAATGCCAAAGCTAAAGTAGCCACCTTATTAAGCGCTGAGCAACAAGCTGCAGTTACCGGTATAAAGCCGTTTTTTGGTGTGCAGGCCGGCGACTTGTTTATTGCCACCACCGGTTACACCGGTGAAGACGGCTACGAGATTGCCTTACCAAACGGGCAGGCCGCCGATTTCTGGCAAAAGCTGCTGGATGCCGGTGTAGCCCCGGCCGGTTTAGGTGCGCGTGACACCCTGCGTTTAGAAGCCGGCATGAACTTATACGGCCAGGATATGGACGAAACCGTATCGCCACTGGCAGCCAACATGGGCTGGACCATTGCCTGGGCACCGGAAGAACGCAACTTTATCGGCCGTAAAGCTATTGAGCAACATAAAGCCGAAGGCACTTTTAAACTGGTTGGCCTGGTGATGGAACAAAAAGGCGTATTACGCCATGGTCAACGGGTAGTAGTTGAAGGCGGCGAGGGTGAAATTACTTCAGGTACTTTCTCGCCAACATTAGGCTACAGTATTGCCATGGCCCGTGTACCTGCTACTGCAGGCGATACAGCCGAAGTGGATATTCGCGGTAAGATGGTTGCGGTTAAAGTAGTAAAGCCTGCCTTTGTTCGCATGGGCAAGAAAGTTATCTAAACTGTGACAGTAATTAAAAAAACAGACTAAATAAGACGACACCAGCTAAGGATTAAACGATGAGCTCAATTCCTAACACATTGAAATACGCCAGCAGCCACGAGTGGGCACGCGACGAAGGCAACGGTATCTACACTGTAGGTATTACTGAGCACGCCCAGGGCCTGCTGGGTGATATGGTGTTTGTTGAATTACCAGACGTAGGCGATGCCGTAACTCAGGGGGATGACTGCGCCGTAGCCGAGTCAGTAAAAGCCGCCTCTGATATTTATGCACCGCTGTCAGGTGAAATTGTTGCAGTAAACGAAGCGCTGGCCGACTCACCAGAGCTGGTAAACAGCAGCCCGTACGAAGATGGCTGGATGTTTAAAATTAAAGTGTCTGATACTGCTGAACTGTCAGCACTGTTAGACGCTGCCGGCTACAAAAACTCTATCGACGAGTAAAAAGCCAACTTAGCAAACCCCATTTAAGCCCCGTGCCGTATTAGTTAGCCATTAAGCCACGGGGCTTAACTTTAGCAGTAACGAAACATTATCAGGACATTCAAGGCATGACCAACTCCGCTGTGAAAACCCTGTCGCAACTTGCGAACCACGACGAATTTATTCAGCGCCATATCGGCCCGGACGCGGCAGAAACCGCTGCCATGCTAAGTGAGCTGGGTGTAGACAGCATTGAAGCGCTGATTGCCCAAACGGTACCGGCCGATATCCGCCTGACTACGCCACTGGCCACCGGCCCGGCCCGCACCGAGGCTGAAGCACTGGCAGTGCTAAAGCAAGCTGCGGCGAAGAACAAAATGTTTAAATCTTACATTGGTATGGGTTATCACCCGACGTTAACGCCGAATGTGATCCTGCGTAATGTGCTGGAAAACCCGGGCTGGTACACGGCTTATACGCCATACCAGCCGGAAATTGCTCAGGGCCGCCTTGAATCGCTGTTAAACTTCCAGCAATTAACGCTGGATTTAACCGGTATGGAGCTGGCCAGCGCCTCGTTGCTGGACGAAGCCACCGCTGCTGCTGAAGCCATGGCATTGGCCAAGCGCGTTACCAAGAGCAAGTCTAACCTGTATTTTATCAGCGACGATGTACACCCGCAGACTATCGACGTGGTAAAAACCCGCGCCGAAATGTTTGGTTTTGACATCCTGGTAGGCAAAGCGGCCGATGCGGCTACGCACGATGTATTTGGTGCCTTAATTCAATACCCAACCACTAACGGCGATATCCGTAACGACAGCGAATTAATTGCGCAGTTGCAGGCGAAAAAAGCCATAGTAGCCGTAGCTACCGATCCTATGGCACTGCTGCTGTTAAAAGCGCCTGGCCAGTTAGGTGCTGATGTCGTATTAGGCAGTGCGCAGCGTTTTGGTGTGCCTATGGCTTACGGCGGCCCGCACGCGGCGTTTTTTGCTACCCGTGATGCCTACAAGCGCTCTATGCCGGGCCGTATTATCGGTGTGTCGAAAGACCGTCGTGGTAATCAGGCACTGCGTATGGCCATGCAAACGCGCGAGCAGCATATCCGCCGTGAAAAAGCTAACTCAAACATCTGTACTGCCCAGGTATTACTGGCCAATATGGCGTCGTTTTACGCCGTATATCACGGCCCGCAGGGGCTGAAGAATATCGCCCAGCGTATTCACCGCAATGCCGATATTTTTGCCGCCGGCTTAAAAGCCAAAGGCGTAGCGTTGGTAAACGCGCACTGGTTCGATACCATTACCTTTAAAGTGGCTAACCGTGCTGAGGTGATTAACCGTGCTTTAGCGGCCGGTGTTAACCTGCGTACCGACGTAGCCGATTCGTTAGCGGTAAGCTTCCATGAAGCCACCAGCAGTGCGGATATCGCTGAGCTGTTTGATATCGTACTGGGCGCAGGCCATGGCTTAAGTGTTGATACGCTCGATAGCGCTATTGTTAAAGATGGCAGCAAGTCAATTCCGGCCGATTTAGTGCGTAACGACAGCGTGCTGGGCCACCCGGTATTTAACCAGTATCACAGTGAAACTGAGATGCTGCGTTATATCAAAAAGCTGGAAAACAAAGACTTATCGCTGAATCACTCGATGATCTCACTTGGTTCATGCACCATGAAGCTAAACGCCACCGCCGAGATGATCCCGGTAACCTGGCCTGAGTTTGGATCCTTGCACCCGTTCGTGCCACGCGACCAGGCCGAAGGTTATTACGAGATGATTAACCAACTGGGCGACTGGCTGGTAAACATTACCGGTTACGACAATATCTCTATGCAGCCAAACTCAGGTGCTCAGGGTGAGTACGCCGGTATGGTGGCTATTCGTAAGTACCACGAAAGCCGCGGCGAAAGCCACCGTAATATCTGTTTAATTCCGGTATCGGCACACGGTACTAACCCGGCCACTGCCGCCATGACCAGCTACGACGTAGTACTGGTAGAGTGCGACAAGCGCGGCAATATCGACATGAACGATTTAAAAGCCAAAGCCGCAGAAGTGGGCGACCGCTTAGCTGCCATTATGGTGACCTATCCGTCTACTCACGGTGTATTTGAAGAGAGTATCCGTGAGCTGTGCGACATTATTCACAGCTACGGCGGCCAGGTGTATATGGACGGTGCCAATATGAATGCCCAGGTAGGCTTAACGGCTCCTGGCTTTATCGGCTCAGACGTATCGCACTTAAACCTGCACAAAACTTTCTGTATTCCACACGGCGGTGGCGGCCCGGGCATGGGGCCAATTGGCGTGAAAAGCCATTTAGCGCCATTCCTGCCTAACCACGCTGTGGTAAGCATCGACGGTACCGGCAGCGACAACGGCGCAGTATCGGCAGCACCGTTCGGTAGTGCCGGTATATTGCCAATTAGCTGGATGTACATTGCCATGATGGGCGGTGAGGGCTTAAAACAAGCCACCGAATACGCCATTTTAAATGCGAACTACATGGCGAAAAAACTCGACCCGTTATTCCCGGTACTGTACCGCGGCACTAACGGCCGGGTAGCGCACGAATGTATTATCGACATTCGCCCGTTAAAAGAAGCCAGCGGCATTACCGAGATGGATATTGCCAAGCGTTTAATGGACTTTGGTTATCACTCACCCACCATGAGCTTCCCGGTAGCCGGCACCCTGATGATTGAACCAACCGAATCAGAAAGCAAAGCCGAGCTGGATAAGTTTATTGAAGCGATGAGCACCATCCGTAGCGAAATTGCCAAGGTAGAAGCCGGCGAGTGGACAGTGGACAACAACCCACTGGCTTACGCCCCGCATACCATGCAAGACATTTTCGACCCGGCATGGGACCGCGCCTACGAGCGCCAGTACGCCGCCTTCCCGGCAGCCTTCGTGGCAGAGAACAAGTTCTGGCCAACGGTTACCCGTATCGATGACGTATACGGCGACCGCAACCTGATCTGTTCATGCCCAAGCCCGGAAGCGTATCGGTAAGCGTCTAGCGCTGTTGCAGTAACAACCAAAACCCCGGCCAGCGTGCCGGGGTTTTTATACCAGCGCCTAAAATAACTGCGCTTATTTATCACGGTTGTCGCGATATCTTATTGCTTCTACGAACGCCATAAATGCCGGTGAGGATTGTCTGCGATTGGGATAGTACAAATGGAAGCCCTGAAAATACGGGCTCC
The DNA here is from genome assembly GCA_002840125.1 of Gammaproteobacteria bacterium HGW-Gammaproteobacteria-15. Lineage (GTDB taxonomy): Bacteria > Pseudomonadota > Gammaproteobacteria > Enterobacterales > Alteromonadaceae > Alishewanella. The sequence goes on along the minus strand of PGZF01000001.1, from coordinate 735,200 downwards.
AGTCAGTTATTACTGCTTTAAGCCTGCCATCGGCCAGATAAGGTGCCGCCAAAGGTTCCGGCACGTATGCCAGCCCAATACCATCCAGTGCCGCATTTAGCACATGCATAATGCTGTTGAACACCAGCTGGCCTTCTACTTTAACTGTGAAGGCCCGGCCTTGCTTTTCAAATTCCCACGCATAAATTGCACCTGCTACGCGGTGACGAATATTAATACACGAATGCTCTGTTAACTCATAGGGCGTGGCGGGTTTTGGTTGTCGCGCAAAGTAAGCCGGGGAGCCTACCACAACAAGCCGCCAGTCAGGCCCGATGCGCACTGCAATCATATCTTTGCTGATATCTTCGCCTAACCGGATGCCGGCATCAAAACGCGCTTCAACCACATTGGTAAAGCCATAATCAACGTACAGTTCCAGCTTTATATCGGGATAGTTTTGCAAAAAAGTGCTTAACATCGGGCGTAAATGCAGTTCTATCTGATCATCGGTACAACTAATACGCAGTGTTCCTTTGGGTTTATCGCGTAATTCTGCCAACGCATCCAGTTCGGCATCAATTTGCTCCAGCAGTGGTGCGACCGATTCAAACAAACGCACACCGGCTTCTGTCAGCGACACATTGCGGGTAGTACGGGTGAGTAAGCGCACACCGAGTTTTTCTTCCAGATTGCGAATGGTGTGGCTCAGTGCAGAAGGGGTAACACGCAACCCGGCTGCCGCTTTGGTAAAACTCTGCTGTTGTGCTACGGCCAAAAAAGCCTGCAGGTCGTTCATTTTGCTGTTTGCCATTACTGAATTTTTCTCACAACTACATGAACATTATGTCTGCTAATAAAATAGTCGTCTGTCTGCCACTATAGCAAGGTGTTTTTAGCTATAAAAAGCGTAATTCGATGACTGCTGCTGCCCTGTCTGGGTTAGCAGCTCTCACTTTGGCATAGACAGCTTAGGATAACGCTATGAACAACATAACGCGGTTTGTTTTGCTTCTGGCGCTGCAAACCAGCGCAATAACTGTGGCGCAGGCTGCAGTAACTGCCGCTGAGCACAAGGGGAACACCATGTATCAGGTAACCATTACGCTGGATAATGCCGTTATTACGGCCAGGCTTGATAACAACCCGACGGTGCGGGATTTTATCGCCCAATTGCCAATGACGGTAAAACTGGAAGATTACGCAGCCACGGAAAAAGTGACCTATCTGAGCAATAAGCTGACCACAGAGGGCGCACCTGCCGGCATTACTCCGGTTGTCGGTGACATTGCCTACTACGCCCCCTGGGGCAATATTGCCATGTACTACAAAGATTTTGCTTACTCGCCGGGCCTTATTAAGTTGGGGGAGATAACCAGCGGCATAGCACAGCTTAAGTTCAGTGGTGCCAGGCAGGCGACTATTGAATTAGCCACATTAACTGACAAATGAGGAATACCGCATGAACACCAATGCAGAACCCGTAAGCAATAGTAGCCGCCGCACGTTATTAAAAATGACCAGCTTAGGTATAGCCGCGGCCAGTGTTTTATCTACTATCACGTTAGCCACAGCGGTAAACGCCCAACCTTCGGCACCGTTACGACTTGGCAGCGAGTGGGACAAAACCTTTGCTAAAAGCGACAAGGTTGAACATAGCAAAGTAACCTTTAAAAACCGCTATGGTATTACGCTGGCTGCAGATCTTTATGTGCCGAAAAACAGCAGCGGCAAACTGGCTGCCATTGTGGTAGGTGGCCCTTTTGGTGCGGTAAAAGAGCAGTCATCAGGCTTGTATGCGCAAATGATGGCAGAGCGCGGTTTTATCACCTTGGCGTTTGATCCCTCTTACACCGGTGAAAGTGGTGGCGAACCGCGCAATGTGGCTTCACCAGATATCAATACTGAAGATTTTAGTGCAGCTGTTGATTTTATCGGCCTGTTACAAAATGTTGACCGTGAGCGTATTGGCATGATCGGTATTTGCGGTTGGGGTGGTATGGCATTAAATGCCGTAGCGGCAGACAAGCGAATCAAAGCTGTCGTTGCCAGCACCATGTACGACATGACCCGCGTTATGTCCAAAGGCTACAACGACAGCGTGACCGCTGAGCAACGTGCGCAAACGCTGGAGCAGCTAAGCCGGCAGCGCTGGGAAGACGCGGCAAACGGCAAGCCTGCCTACCAGCCGGCCTACAACACCCCACCGCAGGGCGGCGAGCCGCAGTTTATGCTTGACTACCACGCTTACTATGGCACGCCGCGCGGTTATCACCCGCGGGCGGTCAATTCCGGCAATGCCTTGACGCTTACCACGCCGCTGTCGTTTATGAATATGCCGATCCTCAGCTACATTAACGAGATTTCACCGCGGTCGATCCTGTTCGTGCATGGCGAAAAAGCGCATTCACGTTATTTTGCTGAAACTGCCTATGCCGCGGCGGCACAGCCGAAAGAACTGGTGATCATCGAAGGGGCCAGCCATGTTGATTTGTACGATCAAATAGACAAAATCCCTTTTGATAAGCTGACGGATTTCTTCCGCAAAAATCTGTAACGCAATTGGCCGGGAAATAGGTATCACGTGCCGAAGGAGTGGGTTCTTTGATGCCACAAGGGCAGGTTGGCCGTAGTGAAATCGTATTGGCGACGTATACGGCGACCGTACCTGATTTGTTCCTGCCCAAGCCCGGAAGCATATCGCTAAGCGGTTAGCTGCTGATTAAGTAATATCTGAAAAAGGGGTCGGAGACAATTAAAGTTAACTTTACCTAATCCATTATATTTCAGCGGCTTGCATAATATGTGGTGCTTATTAGCTCCGCCCCTTTTTCCTAATCATGCTTATAGGAGCCTTTGACTTATAAAAAAAACTGCTCACATGAAATATCGTTACAATAGCCTGACCTACGTAAAATTCACCACCGCGAATATCTGTCGCTTAAGCTATAAAACCTAAGGAGTCTGTGTTGGAATTAGATATTTATATTGTTGATGCCTTTACCAAACAATAGTTTAAAGGCAATGCTGCCGCTGTGGTGCCACTACAGCAGTGGCTGGCGCCAGAGGTGATGCAAAGCATTGCGGCGGAGAATAATCTGTCTGAAACTGCCTTTGTCCGCGCGTTATCAACCAATCAATATGAAATTCGCTGGTTTTCGCCATTAACCGAAATCGACTTTTGTGGCCATGCCACGTTAGCGGCATCTTATGTGATATTTAATCATTTGGGCGCTCAGGGAGAAATTGAGTTTTTAACCGCTAAAGTGGGCGCATTGGTGGTTAATCAGCATAGCGACGGCAGAATTGAAATGAGCTTTCCTAACCAATGCCCGGAAGTTACAGAGCAGGTGCCGGCTGCGTTGTTAGCCGGTTTATCGGTGAAACCCATACAGGTATTACAAAACCGCCAGGCCTATTTTGCCGTGATGGCAACCGAGCAGGATGTAAAAAGCCTGAGCTATGTTTCAGAGCAGCTAAAACAGCTAGCGCCTTATGATGTGGTAGTGACTGCCGGGGGCAGTACCATCACAAATGAGTATGACTTTATCTCACGCTATTTTTGGCCAGCAAACGGTGGCGATGAAGACCCGGTAACCGGGTCAATTCATGCCGGGCTGGCGCCTTATTGGGCTAAACAACTGGGTAAATCTGACTTAGTGGCTTACCAGGCATCACAGCGCGGCGGTATTTTATTTTGCAGCCTTAGCCATGATCGGGTGTTAGTGTCAGGGTTTGCTGTGCTGTATTTAAAAGGCACTGCCTACCTGTAGCGCGAAGTTTTACCTCTGCCTGCTGCTATTTGTTTGGTAGTGTAGCTGCGCTATAAGCTTCAGTTCCCCACAGCAGCGCGGTAGATAAGCTGTGCTTAAAGCTGCCGGAGGTTTCTTTGGTGGAGTAGGACAGATACATCAGGGGTTGGTTTTCAGCATCGAGAATACGGTGATTCTTCATTTTGAAGTTCGATTGACGGTCGAAGCCAAAAAGGCTACATTCGTAGCTTATTTGGCTTCATAAAGGTTTGCTATGTTGTCACTTGCTGATCTGCTGTTTAAAGAATACCGCCGCCAGGTATTGGCTTTATTGCTGCTGCGGCCAGACCAATCGTACCATGTGCGTGAAATTGCCCGCCTGACCAATACTCAACCCGGCACCTTACATAAAGAACTGACAAAACTGGCAGAAGTGGGAATTTTAAAAAAAGCGGTTCAGGGTAATCAGCTTTATTATCAGGCAGATACCAACTGTATAGTATTTGAAGAACTCGCCGGCATTATGCGTAAAACCAGTGGTTTAGCCGATGTGCTTCGTTTGGCATTACAACCTGTTACCGGGCAACTACAGTTTGCTGCGGTATATGGCTCTGTTGCCAGTGGCAAAGCGACGGCCAACAGCGATGTTGATCTGTTATTAGTTGGTGATCTTGGCTTTGCTGAAGCCGTGAAAGTGTTGTACCCGGCGCAGCAGGAACTTGGCCGTGAGATTAATCCTAAACTATATTCGGTAAATGAATGGCACAAGGCGTTAGCTGAACAGTCCGGTTTTATCCGGCAGCTACTGGCAGACCCTTTACTACCAATAGTGGGAAACAAGGATGACGTTAGATAATCTGACAGGCAAATCACTGGAGAAAATTGAGCCGGATCCGATAGCTATCCAGCGTTTGCTGGATGCAGCTGAGCGAAACATTGCAGATGCTGAACTGATTGAGCTTAGCAATGAAAACCGTTTTGACGTTGCTTATAAAGCCATAATGCAACTGGCCAATGCTGCTTTGCAGGCGTCGGGTTTCAGAACCCTAACCAGTAAACCTGGCCATCATCAAACTATGATCCAATCACTGGTGAAAACTGTCGGTATAGAAACAGACAGAATGATTGTCCTGGACGCCTTGCGCAAGCAGCGCAATATTGCAGATTACTCAGGTGATTTGGTAGAAGATGCTGCTGTTGTTGAATGTATTTTGCAGGCAAAGCAACTGTTGGCCCTGACGCAGGCTTGGCTCAAGAATCAATAAAGCATAATTAATTGCGCACTGTCACTGCACCATACACTTTTGTTCCCCCACAGCGGCACGGTAGATAAGCTGTGCTTAAAGCTGCCGGAGGTTTCTTTGGTGGAGTAGGACAAATCAAAAAGGGCAGGTTCTGCGGTATATCTAATCCTTCGTCGTTACTGCTAAGTGATTAAATTGCTCCAGGAACCCTGGGTTTCTGGCTAAGTACGCCTTCGAGAAATAGCAACTGAATGGCTGACTCGATTGGGTTGTGTGATGCACCAGGCTCCTGTCTATACCTGTTTCGGTTAGGGCGTGCCAAAATGCATCTGCAGACAAGAATACCGCATCCAGTCGTTTGTTTATCAGCATAACAACCAGAGTTGAGACTTCGCTGGTTTTAGCCGCTATCAGGTAGTCATTGTCCAGCAACCACTGATAGGTATTAGTATTTAAACGCGTACCTATCTTTGCCTGAATACGAAAATGAGGGCTTGTTGGCGGGAGGGGGCTGTTATGCAGATAAAACCAGGTCCAGTTGTTGTACATTACGGCGGCGCTCATTACCCCTGCCTGGTCTCTGGCCTGATTTTGCGTTGCCAGAAAGAAACCGTCTACCAGCCCTTTCTGCATTAAATCCGCTGCTACACCATGATTGGCTACTACCCTGAACTGATATTCCAGCCCCATAGATTCAAGTAGCTGTGTTACCTTTGTAGTACCGCTGCCGGTTAACTGCTGTTGTTCATCAATGTAGGTGTAAGGAGGGAAAACAGGGACTGCAAGCACAAGTTTTTCATAGGCAAAAATTGTCTTGGTATGTAATGCTGCCCCAAAGCACAGTAACAAAAAAGGCAGTCGTGTGAACCAGATTGAATGTCTCATAGGATTATTAACTTCTGGACGACATTGTACTGAGTCTGTCTGTGGGATTGGTGTCATACCATAGGCAGAGAATTCTCCTTATTCTTACACTTTGTAGTGTGGCACACTAAGGTTAACATTTCTAATTTTGCATGAACTGATGGCTAGGAGTACGTAAGGCTAACCACCTGCCAGCTTACAAAGCCGTTATTTTGCCTTCGCGCTATAGGCATCTGTACCCCACAGCGGCACGGTAGATAGGCTGTGCTTAAAGCTGCCGGAGGTTTCTTTGGTGGAGTAGGACAGATACATCAGGGTTTGGTTTTCGGCGTCGAGAATACGGCGGATCTTCATACTTTTAAAGAAGATGCTTTTTGATTTGCTAAACAGCACCTCACCGTTTTTGCTTTTATCTATTTTGGCAATCATGTCAGCGGTAATGGGGCCGGTTTGGCGACAGGAGATAGAGCTGTCAGACGGGTCGGACAAATTCAGGTTGGCTTCGATACTGGATACATGACAGGTAACGCCTGTTACCACCGGATCAGTAAAGGCATCCAGCTTGATATCCTTGGTGGTAAACACCCCCAGCGATACATCGCCCACTTCATTCTTGTCACAAGCTGCCAGCGTTAGCAGCAGTAATACACAGTAAACAGCGCGCATGGTGGGGCTCCTTGGTTAGGTATGTCCATACTTTAGTGATGTCTATACTGGCACCTTTTCAGCCAGCAAAGAAGCAAAACCCCAGCAAAGCAGGGTTTATTTTTTATGGTGAGTTGTTTATTGTTGTGATCTGGATCAGGCTGATTTTTAGGCGAACTTTCTTGAAGATAATCAGTGTAATAGTATTTTTACTGAGCTTCCCGGTATTTTCCGGCCAAGCTTGTCATAGTGGTGATAGCGGCCAAAGTGATAGCAGATTAGATTTACTGTTCGCGCTGCAATTACAGACAGGATATTTTCTGAATAACAACTTAGATATACCTGTCAAAGAGCAGTATAAGGCAGTGCAGTTCGATGCTGAAACACTGACAAGCTTTCGTACATTAACTCAAAGCGGATTTAAATTCAGTACCTTGCCAGCATATTTTCTGTCGTTAGATTGTGAGTTCAGGCAAAGCAGTGCTGCTCCCGCTGCAGAAATCAGACTGCCGGCGGATAAAGAACAATTGTTTGCCGATTTTGTCTTGTCTTTAAACAACGAACTTAGCAATGGGCTTATCAGCCAGTTGCAGGCTTTACCCGATGGTTTTGACATCGATCATGCGCTGCATAGGTCAATCATCAAACAAACTAAAGACGCATTAAAACAAAGTTTTAATGCGTTCCCACAGGACATCAGTATTATCTTTCACCCGTTGCTGCATGATGGCGGATTCTTCTTCAAAGTCGGCGGCAACAGTTATTCGTTAATTGGTCCAACGTCCAATCGGGGGAATGCCGTCGATTTTGGTCCCAAAGGGCGGATCACGGAAATTGTAGCGCATGAGTTGTCGCATGGCTTTATCGACCAGATAGTGTACTCGTCGGATGTAAAAGCGTGCCAGACCTTCACAAGCGAAACATTCAGAAAGGATATGCAGAAAAATGGCTACGCTAAAGTCAACACCATCATCACGGAGCATATGGTTAGAGCAATAGTGTGGAATGTTCTCGAACAGTTGGCACCAGCTTACAAAGCTCAGGTTGTGCAAAAAGAGCAAGACATGGGGTTTCGGGATTTACCGACCCTGGCCAATAAATTTGCGCAGCTAAAGGATGTAAATGCGATGTTCGGGCAGACAAAACAGCTGTTCAATTGTCAGTAAGGTTATGGCAAAGGGCAAACAAGATTCGTTTATCAGCACCGCTAAAGGTAAGTAATGAAAATAATCCGCAGTAAAGATTTTACCGCCAGCCGCGCCTGGGGCACGCTGGATATTGCCAGTATGAACGGCATTACTACCCGGCTGCACTGGACCAATCAGCCGTACAAATGGCATATCAATGACGGTGAAGAAGTATTTGTTGTGCTGGATGGCATAGTTGAGATGCATTACCGGGAAGGTGGGGTAGAGCAGGTGAGCCGCTTAGAAGCTGGAGATATCTTTTACGCCGGTATCGGCTGCGAGCATGTTGCGCATCCGGTAGGTGAAGCACGTATTTTAGTGGTAGAAACGGCCGGTAGTGTTTAGTTAGTCATTTTCTTTAACAGCAGCACTGCATGTATTACGCTTGGAGCTGCTCTTACTGTGTTGCTTACTGGTTAGATTTTGCAGCCAAACAGCAGATAGTGGCAGTTATCTTTGCTTTATCCATGTACAATGCGCGGTTTATAAGCGCGTTCAGCTTTTGAGTGCACACCTGTAGGAATTTTGATGAAAAAAACATTCGCTTTAACTCACTCTAAGCTGAATACGGCCCGTTTAACAGACGCCATTAAGTACGAGATTAAAAAGTACCTTGCCCGTGAACGGCGTAAAGCCTTACCTGACGGCATGGACTACTGGACATTTGATTGCCGCTTTGGCGCTTCAGCAGAGGTGGCCGAAAAAATCTTTACCTCTGACATTAATAAACATATTGATGCCGCCGCGGCGCAGGAGCTGCCGGAGTTCTATGTGGAAATTCTGGCTAAAGCTTGCCAGCATAAACCGCGCTTGCATGACGAAGCTGGCGACTGATTTCCCCCCGATTACTGACTGTAGCCAGGCTACAGAGGAACTGTTATGCAATTTTCATCTTTAGATTTAGCGCCGGATTTACAGCGCGCGCTGCTTGAGTGCGGCTACAGCGACATGACACCGGTACAGGCTCAGGCCATAGTGCCGGCGCGTCGCGGTAAGGATTTACAGGTAACGGCACAAACCGGTACCGGTAAAACTGCTGCTTTTGCTATTCCGCTGCTGCAACGCATGCTGGATACCCCCAAAGCCACAGTAGAGCGCCGCCCAAGGGCGTTGATCCTTACACCAACCCGCGAATTAGCCGAGCAATTAGCCAACGCGATAAGTGCCTATGCGCAGTTTTTACCCATCAGTGTTACCGCACTATACGGTGGCGTTAAAATGGGTGGCCAGGCAAATAAATTAACCGCTGGCGTTGATATGGTGATCAGCACCCCTGGCCGGTTGTTAGAGCACCTGGCGTTGGGTAACGTAATACTAAGTGACGTGGAATTTGTCGTGCTGGATGAAGCCGACCGCATGCTGGATATGGGCTTTAGTACAGATGTGCTGAAGTTGCTGCAAATGACAGCGCCGAAACGGCAAACCTTGCTGTTTTCTGCCACCACCTCACCTGCGGTAAATGAGCTGTCGCATAAAATTTTAAATAATCACCAGCAAATCCGTGTGGCTAAAACTAATAGTGCGGCCGATACGGTAAACCATGTGGTGTATCCGGTAGAAGAAAACCGCAAGATTGAATTGTTTGAGCAGCTGCTGGCAGAAAACAACTGGTTTCAGGTGTTGGTGTTTACCAGTACTAAAGAGCAGGCCGATCAACTGTTAGCCGGCCTGCAACAGCGTAAGATTGACGCAGCCGTGTGCCATGGTGACAAAAGCCAGGGCGCGCGCCGCCGCGCTATTGCTGATTTTAAAACAGCTAAGCTACAGGTATTAATTGCTACCGAAGTAGCTGCCCGTGGTTTGGATATTCAGGGCCTGGATTATGTTATTAACTTTAACCTGCCTTATTTACCGGAAGACTACGTACACCGTATCGGCCGCACCGGCCGGGCAGGGGCAGCTGGCACGGCTATTTCTTTTGTCAGCAGGGAAGAAGAGCAAAGCTTAGAGCGTATTCAAAAGCTGATGGGCAGCGTTATTAAGCGTATCGTTAAGCCGGGCTTTGAAGTGAGTAACCGGGGTTCACTGCTCAAAAGTATCTCGCGTAAGGTGTTGTCGGGGCGCTCAAACAAAGCAACGGAAACCGTGATTGAGCTGGCAAGCTCTGGCAAGGCCCGGCCTAAAACTAAGGCTAAGCCACCACGCGCTAAGTAGTTTAGTCAGGCCATGTTCATAGTGTTGTGCCACGCTTAACAGTGTTTAACGGTATTAAAACTCACATCTTTAAGGAGCAAGTTATGAATACGTCAGTAAAACCTGTTATTGCGTTGGGCTTAATCTGTGTATTGGCCGCTGGCCTGGCGAGCTGCGAAAAAAACGTTATCAATGAAAAAACCGGCGTCCCCACCACTGATACGGTAGTGAACGAGGGGCTGGCTGATGACACTAATGTGTCCAGTGCGGTAATGGCGGCGCTGCAGCGTGAAGAGCAGCTTAAACCATTTAACTTTCATATTGAAACCCGTAAAGGCGATGTTACGCTGGTGGGGGAAGTAAATACGCCAGAGCAACGTATGCTGGCTGAGCAGATCACGTTGGCTACGGCGGGCGCGCATACGGTGCAAAATAAAATAAGTGTAAAAAACAATTAGCGTCACCGCCGTGCTTCTGGCTGATGTTGTGGTGTTTTAAACGAGAATTTATTGTTGCTGCTTTTGTTTAGCGCTTTTTTTCTATAGGTTAGCCTTACTCAGTTGAGAAAGGGAATTAATACCTATGAAATTAAGTGCTTATTGCCGTGCTTTTTTCAGTATCATCTTACTGCTTGTTAGCAGTGTTGCTGTGCTGCCTGGCACCAGCCTGGCTCAGGGCATTGATCCTGCACAAGTCAGCCCGGCACAAATTGAGCGCTCGCTGTCGCTGCGCGATAACTGGATTAACCTGACGCGCAACCTGATGCAGGAGCCGCAGTGGGCCGCCACAGGGCATAGCTTTCACTACAAGTTAAGTGTGGAAGGCGGTTTTATGTTCTTTCGCGATACAGTAGCGACGGCCAAACCTGAACCTGCTTTTGATCATCAGCTAATAAGCCAGGCATTAACGGCGGCTACAGGGCAGCAGTTTAGTGCGTTGCAATTGCCGTTTGACAGCTTTAACTACAGTGAAAACGGCCAGCAAATTAATTTTAGCTATAACGATAAACGCTGGCAGTGTGAGCTTAACAGCACGCTTTGCATTGCCGTAACGCGGCAACACCGGCCCAAAGCCTTTGGTGTGGTAAGAGATTTACGCGCTGAAGCGCATAACCCGGCGCGCAAATCGCCTGACGCGGCTTATCAGGCACAGGTCATAGCGCACAACCTGGTGGTTACAGCCGCAGATGGTACGGTTAAGTACCAAAGCCAGGATGGCAGTGCCGCGCAGTTTTATGACGCCGAATCTATCCGCTGGGCGCCCGACAGCTCGGCTTTGTTGGTAATGAAAGTAAAACCTGGCACTGCACGCTTTGTTACCCGGGTTTTATCATCGCCGCAAGATCAGTTAGAACCCAAAACCCTGACTCAGCTTTACCCCAAACCCGGTGATGCGGTAGATATTGACCAGCCGGTATTGCTGCAGCTAAAAACTGCTACGGCTACCCAGATAGACAACCAGCTGTTCAGCCAGCCTTATATGCTGGACAACGTGCAATGGCAGGCCGATAGCAGCCGGTTTACCTTTCGTTACACCGAGCGCGGCCATCAGCTGGCGCGTATTATTGCTGTTGACGCTAACACGGCACAGCCCAGTGCCCTGCTAACAGAAACCAGCAATACCTTTATTGATCAGTGGTCAGCATTTTATCAGCCATTGCAAACGCCGCAGCAGGGTTTTATCTGGCTGTCAGAGCGGGACGGTTGGGCGCATTTGTACCGGTATGATAAAGACGGCAAGTTAAATAATCAGATCACTAAAGGCGACTGGCGGGTGCGTCATGTAGTGCATATAGACGAACAGGCACAGCAACTGTGGTTTGCCGCCAGCGGTATGCACGCCGGCCAGGATCCCTATTTTGTCCATTATTACCGCATTAACTTCGATGGCAGTGGCCTTACCGCGCTAACCAGCGCTAATGCCAACCATCAGCTGAGTTTTTCGGCAGACCGGCAGTATTATATCGATCTGTATTCGCGGGTAGATTTACCCAACGTGGCAGAGCTGCGCCGCGCCACTGATGGCACATTACTGCGTACCCTGGCCACAGCCGATATCAGCCGTTTAACTCAGGCTGGTTTTAAAGCGCCACAGCCTTTTGTCGCCAAAGGGCGGGATGGTAAAACCGATATCTGGGGTTTAATAGTTACGCCGCAAAACTTTAACCCTAAGCTGCAATACCCGGTCATTGAAAATATCTACGCCGGGCCGCACGACAGCTTTGTGCCCAAAAGCTTTTGGCCGTTTGGTTTTCATTCTGGCGGCGATAAAGTCATAGGTATGCAGGCGCTGGCCGATTTAGGCTTTGTGGTGGTGCAAATTGACGGTATGGGCACCCGCAACCGCTCTAAAGCTTTTCATGATGTTGCCTGGCAAAACCTGGCCGATTCTGGTTTCCCGGATCGGATTTTGTGGCATCAGGCCGCAGCTAAACAATTGCCCTGGTACAATATGGCCGCAGGTGTGGGCATTTATGGTGCTTCGGCCGGTGGCCAGAGTACGGTGGCAGCACTGCTGTTTCATCCGGATGTTTACACCACCGGTGTGGCGTTTGCCGGCTGTTATGACAACCGTATGGATAAAATAAGCTGGAACGAGCAGTGGATGGGCTATCCGGTAGGGCCGCATTATGCTGCCTCGTCAGTAACAGAACATGCAGAAAAACTGCAGGGCCAATTGCTGATTATTAATGGCGAGCAGGATAGCAATGTTGACCCGGCCTCTACCATGCAACTGGTTAATGCATTAATTAACGCCGGCAAAGATTTTGATTTACTGCTGGTGCCAGGCGGAGAGCACAGCACCGGGCGCTCCAGCGGCCCCATTCGTTATATACAGCGGCGCCAGTTTGATTTTTTTCTGCGCCATTTAAAACAGCAGCCAACACCCCAGTGGAATACTCTGGGTTCTGGCCAGGCTGCAAAAGCCGGGATTTAACTATGTTTAAAGCGTCTTTATCTTTATTAGGCCTGTCAGCCGTGGCACTGAGTGTGGTGTCTTGTGCTGTCAGCGCACCACCGCAAGCGGTAACAGTAAAACTGAGGGTGCTGGAAACCTCTGATCTGCATGCCAATGTCATGGACTACAACTACTATACCGCCTCACCAGATCCCAGCATTGGTCTGGCGCGTACGGCCAGCCTGATAGCAGCCGCCCGGCAAGGGGCGGCGAACACTGTACTGGTGGACAACGGCGATTTAATTCAGGGCAGCCCGATGGGCGATTATGCTGCCCACAAAGGCCTGGCTAAAGGCGAGGTACACCCGGTGTATCAGGCCATGAATGTGCTGCAATACGATGTGGGCAATATTGGTAATCACGAATTTAATTACGGCCTGGATTTTCTGCAAAAAGCACTGGCCGGCGCCGCTTTTCCGTATATTAATGCCAATGTGTATTGCGCGCAGCCGCAGTGCTGGAACGGCATAAAACAGGGCGAACATTTATTTACGCCTTATCTTATCAAAGACACTGTGGTAACAGATACCACCGGCAATAAACACAGTATAAAAATTGGTTATATTGGCTTTGTACCGCCGCAGATCATGCAGTGGGACAAACAGCATTTAATCGGCAAAGTACGTGCGGCTGGTATTGTGGAAACAGCAATAAAACTGGTGCCGCAAATGAAAGCCCAGGGTGCCGATCTGGTTATTGCCATTCCGCACTCGGGCATTGGTTCCAGCGAAAACCCGGGCGATCCGAATGCTGAAAATGCCGTGTATGCCATTACCCAGGTGCCGGATATTGATGCGGTGCTATTTGGGCACAGCCATTCTGTTTTTCCGTCATCCCGTTACAGCGATCTGCCGGGGGCAGATATTGAAAAAGGCCTGCTTAACGGCGTTGCCGCAGTAATGCCGGGGCGCTGGGGCGATAATATGGGCCAGGTAGATTTTACCCTTAGCCTGCAACACGGCAAATGGCAGGTAACTGATGCCAGCGCCAAAGCGGTGGCTATTTATGACGGAGTACAAAAAACGCCACTGGTGGCGGCCGATAAACGCATTCACACTGCAGTGCAGCAGGCGCATCAGGGCACTATTGACTTTATGCAGCGCCCGATTGGTGTGGCGTCGGCCGATATGTTTAGCTTTCTGGCCCAGGTACAGGACGACCCTACAGTGCAAATTGTAGCCAACGCCCAGATAGCCAAAGTTAGCGCAATGCTACCGCCACAGCTGCAGCATTTGCCGGTACTGTCGGCAGCCTCGCCGTTTAAGGCCGGCGGGCGGCGCAGCTCAGCTACAGATGCGCAGCAGTATATTCAGGTGTCGGCAGGTACGTTAAGCTTTCGTAATGCCGCAGACTTATACCTTTACCCCAACACTGTGGTGGCAGTAAAGCTCAGCGGTGCTGAATTAAAAGACTGGCTGGAGTGCTCGGCTAATCAGTTTAACCGCATTGATGTTACCAGCAGTGCGCCACAACAGCTGATTAACTATGAACACCCGACCTACAATTTTGATGTGATCGATGGCGTGAACTATCAGATAGATGTTACCCAGCCAGCCAAATTTGGCCGCGACTGTGAACTGCTAAACGCAACAGCCTCGCGTATTGTTAACCTTAGCTATACCGATAGCAGCGGTAAAGTGTTTAGTGGTAAAGCATTGGCTGAAAAACAGTTTATAGTGGCAACCAATAATTACCGCGCTTTTGGTGGCCGTTTTGCCGGTACCGGCAGCGAGCATGTGGTAATGGAGCTGCCCGACAGCAACCGTGAAGCGCTGGTAAGTTATATCGGGCAGCAATCCGGCTACGACGCCAGCAGCGGGCAATACACCGGCCAGGTAAACCCGGCGGCCGACAACAACTGGCGCCTGCTGTCTGTTACCGGCAACGTGCCTCTGGATATCCGCTTTAGCACGCAAGACAGCCAAGTAGCAGATGAGTTTATTCGCCGCTATAAGCAGTGGCCCATGACAAAACTGGGTACCGACGAGCTGGGGTTTGCCCAGTACCGTATTGAGCTGCAGTAGATGCAACCAGAGCGCAATAGCAGAAAAGAGTGAAAGAGTATGTTGAAAATTGCCGTAAGTAACAGGCTGAGCTTTGCCCTGTTGTCTGAACAGGATGCCGGGCTGCTGTTTGAAGTAGATCAGGATCAAGAAGTGATGCGCTACCTGAATGGTGGCAAGCTGACAACAATGCAAACCATTCTTGATGTGTTTATACCGCGGATGATGCAATACCGCAGCCCGGCGCAGGGTTACGGCATCTGGCAGGTGCGGCGGTTAGAAGATAACGCTTATATTGGCTGGGTATTAATACGGCCGATGGGTTTTAATACCGCAACGCCAAGCAATGATGACGTTGAACTAGGCTGGCGTTTTAAGCGGCAGTACTGGGGGCAGGGTTATGCCAGTGAGGCAGCCCGGGCAGTGGCCGATGCGGTGCTGGCAAATAATAGCAATGTCCGGTTTTTGTCGGCTATTGCCGTGCCGGATAACGCCGGCTCAATTGGCGTTATGCGTAAACTGGGCATGCAGTTTGTAAAGCGCTATCTGCACCGCGATGCGCTGGGGGATGTAGACGCCGTGTTGTACCGCATGGAGGCTACTCAAGTTGAAATTAAATAAACTCTTGGCCTGGTTTGGCGCGCTAAGCTGTTTATTAGCACTGCAACTCAGTGCTGACACAGTGTATCTGGTGCGCCATGCTGAGAAGCAAGACGACAGTAAAGATCCGCCTTTGTCAGAATGCGGCAGGGCCAGAGCACAAGCTCTGGCCGATTACTTTGCCAACATTCCCCTGGCTGCCGTGTATGCCACACCGTACCAGCGTACGCGGCAAACAGCTACTGCAGTGGCCGCTGCCAAGCAGCTTAGCGTAACAGATTACGACCCGCGCGAGAGCGGGCAGTTAGTGGCACTGTTAACCGCACAGACACTGCCGGTATTGGTAGTAGGGCACAGCAATACTGTGCCGCAACTGGTTAAGTTGCTAAGTGGTATTGAAATGGCCGCATTGACGGAGCAGGACTACAATCTGCTGTATCGGGTTGAATTGGGGCCGCAGCCCGGTGTGACGCTAAAGCGGCAGACGTTTGAATGCGACAAGCAGGCATCTGAATAAAAAAGCGCTGCAGTTTTCCGGTTACAGCGCTGTTGCGTGTTGGTGCTTATTAACGGTCCACAACCGCCAAACTAGTATAGTAAGAGGCTAATTTATTAATGTTAATTAAAACGACAAATCTAATCGGTAAAATCGATGATTCTGTCGCCGAATATACGTTTTATGCTGCCATCTTCGGTCATTGTTGCGATACTTTGCTGTATCGCTTGCGAGATTTGCGGGCATTGACAGCTTTTGGCTAAGCCAATATACACGGGTTGTGGCGTAACAATATTAAGCGGAAAACTGACTTCTCTTATTTGGGCTGCCAGCTCCGGGTTTTCCTGCAATACGGCCCTGACCTGGCTTGGCGGCAGCAGTGCAGCTGTCACCCGCTGTTTGGCAACAATTTCAAGCGCGGAATAAATAGAGTTTACCCGGATAACCTGGCTGGGCGGCATGGCGTCAACTATTGTCTTAACTTTGGGGTGAAAACCATAATTACGTATTGCTGCCAGCGTCATGGTAGATAGTTCAGTGACTTGTTGCAGCCTGCGGTTATCAGTGGCAGACAAATAAACCCGGTCCGGCTGGCGGGCTCCGTAAGGGATATATTCAATTGCTTCCCTGCCATCACCGGTTTTAAGAATACCTACAACCAGATCGCTGCTGCCATCGGCAAGTTCTTTCAGGCAGCGGCTGGATGGTGTGGCTTTGCTGATTGATAGCGCAAAGCCGGCGCGACTTGCCATTTCCTGCATAAAATCAACTGAAACACCCTGGGCAGTCTTAGCAGGGTTGTTGAAATGAACATTGCCCGGAAATTCCCAGACACACCACCTGAGCTGCTCTTTGGCAAACAACGGAAAAGCTGCAAAGACACAAACTAATATGGCGGGCAATTTGAGCATCGTTGTAACACCTCCGTTGGATATTGCATAATCAGTTGACGCTGTAAATTGTTGTTAACCAACTGACATTATGAATAGTACTGTAGCAAGGAAGCGGCTTAGAATGCTCAAAACTGGAAAAATAACGCAATAAGTATGGTTTTCTACCGACTACCTGCTCGACTGGACATCGCTGGCAGGGTCAACTTATAAGCACTAACCGAATTACCGAAAAAGGTCGGTACGTACAGGGTATTAGTTTTGGCATCCCAGCCGATATCGGCGGTGTTGAGTTTTTGCTGTTGTGTGTCCAGTATAGGTTCCATCCTGCCATCGGCGTATACGTAATAGATAATACCGGCCCAGCAGCTGACAATAAAATCACCGTTACCTACCGGCTCCAAACCATCGGCGCGCTGTGAAAAGCCTTTGGTTATTTGCGTTACTTCGCCGGCTTTATCTGCTTTTAGCAGCAAGTCTGCCGCAGCTATGTACAAGTCGCTGCCAATGCTCTTTAAGCCGTTAGCGGCAATAATATCTTCCAGCCAGATACTGATAACGCCATTGGCATATTGGTATACGCGGTTTTTGCGCGTATCAGAGATATACACCACGCCGTGCTCATCTACTGTTACGTCATTTAAAAATACCGCATCCGGCGCGGGAATTTTTGCTGTTACCTTAGCGGTGGCAATATCAATAATCACCAGTTCAGTTAAGTCTGCTACATAAAGTTTGCCCTGGTATTGTGCCAAACCTTTAGGGGCATTTAAGCCGCGCAGCCAGTTATGCTCACGCATGCTGCCATCGGTATTGAGCAGGGCTACACCACCTTCGCCATCGGCTGCATTACCTTCACCATCAATTTCAGACACAAATAAAAACTTATCGTCTTGCTGCTGATGCACCAGTACCGACTCGGGTACGCGCAAGCCATCGGTTTGCCACAATAGTTCCAGTTGTGGTTTAGCTAGTGTTGGCAGGCTAAGCATTAAAACAAGCATTAGCAATATTCGCATCTGAGAGTCTCCTTAGGGTAGTTAGCGCCAGAGTAGCGCTTAGACGGTGCAGTGACGAGAAAATACTGGCTTTTTTTGCCGTATGCTGGCGTTTTTCCATATCTGAAATAGTTGAATATCCCCGACGCTGCAATTGCCGGCGGCCATAAATTATATTTTATTGTTAATTTAGAGTCGGGTATATTAATTGCCGTATATCAACAGTACCGCAAAGGACTCAGCGTGTTCAGATTCAGAATATTTGGCTTGTTATTAGCATTGGTTTTGTTGCAGGGGTGCAACGTCGCAGAAGAGATAGAAACACTGAGTGACAATACCGGGCAAGAACAGGTATGGACTTTTATTCAGTTTAACGTGCCTGAAGAGGGCAATAACATCGAGTCTTATTACTACTTTGCTGAAATATCAAAACCGTTGCTGGAGAAAATCAACAGCAATAAGGTGACGAACGGTTTTATCTATTTGCAGAATGTTCACTACTGGGGTTCGGACGATGTTATTTATGCGTTTAAAGATAAAGAGAATGCTGGCAGCATTCTGTTTCGCATCGAAGATATCCGCAAACTGAAAACGCTCAATACTGCCCCAATTGTTGGGCAGGGTATTGAACAGTATGCTGAAGATGTTGCAGAGCAGCTAAAAGATCTTGATCCGGCCAATGCACAGGGGTAGTGCGAATCCATTTAACGCTAAAGTAGTTCAGTTACTGCGTTTTACACAGGCAAATAAAGCGTTGCCGGAGGTGTTGTCCCACGGTGATATTTTGTCGTAGTCGTGCGCTAATATATGCACCTCAAAGTAAGGCAACAGCAGCGCTTGCAGTTCGGCAAAGTTGATGGCCACCATAGGGTGCTCATCCTGCCATAGCTGAGTATTGCCGGCACTGGTTTTGGCAATACGCAGCTTAAGCGCTTGTTGCTCACCGCTGCCGCTGTAGTGCCACAGCGATTCAAACTCAAAGTGGCTGTTGTCGTGTGTGGTACTGTGGCGCACGGCGCTGTGGTTACAAATTTTATCTTTATCTACCGCATTAAAACAAAACACTCCGCCTGTGCTCAGCGCTGCATAGACACTGGCAATACACTGTTTTAGCTGGTTAATGCCGGCACTGTAATGAATGGAATATAAAAAGCAGCTGATAAGGTCAACCGGCTGATCCAGTGTAAAGCTGCACATATTTTGCAGCATAAAATGAGCTTGCGGGCAGCGCGCCTTTGCTAAATCCAGCATGGGTTGGTTTAAATCCAGCCCGCTGCTGTGGTAGCCGTAATTGATAAAATGGCGGATATGCGGGCCGGTGCCACAGGCTAAATCAAGGTGGCTTTTGCCACCGTTACCCAGCAACTGATGCAGCCGGTGTACGGTATTACTTTGCGCCGGGTAGTTGATGTCGCAACACATTAAATCATAGTAGCCGGATAAATCGGTGTATAACGCATTGGACGACATCATGGCTGTTTACTGCTCGCGCAAATTGAAGTGGCGGCGCATTTTATAGCAGTTAAGCCGTTTTGCGAAGCAGCATTATCCGGCTGCCGGGGTTACTGCGCTGTAGCTCAGGCGTGCCCAAACCGCTGCTGTAAATAAGCGATAATAGCCGACGATTCATACAGCCACTGCACGTCGCCGCTGGCGGTTTCAATGCGCAGGCAGGGTACTTTAATTTTGCCACCGCCGTTTTCCAGCTCGCTACGGTATTGCGGGTTGTGCTGCGCATCGCGCTTGCTGATATTAAGCCCCAGCCGTGCCATTTCTTTACGTACCTTAATGCAAAACGGGCAGGCGTTAAATTGATACAGTGCCAGTTGGTGGCAGGCGTCATCTACGGCTGCTTGCTCAGCATCGCTGCGCACTATGGCTTTGGGCGTCGTCAGCTTTTCGGCTAACAGCATAAAAGGGGTTAAAATCAGACGGATTAAGCGGAAAAATAAACGCATATACTACTCTGCAGGTTAAAGTGGGTGTCGGTCAATACGGTAATAGCGGCTTTAGTGTAACATTTTGCCGGTTGTTATGCCTGTGCTGCGGCTAGCTGTAACAGCATAACCGCAGCATAGCGCATCAGCGGTGGTAAGCGCCTTCGCGCTCTGGTTGATACAGCACTTCGTCTACCGTGATCGTTGACATATCGCCACCAGGCAACGGCCAGTTAATGCTATCGCCCACGCGCAGGCCCAGCAAAGCACTGCCTACCGGCGCCAGTATTGAAATGGTATTGCTCTGGGCGGCGTCTTTTGGGTATACCAGTGTTAAACAGCTGCTTTTACCATCAGCAAAGCTAAAACGTACAGTAGAATTCATGCTCACCACATTGTCAGGCAATTGTTGTGGCGCTACTACATTGGCACGCTCCAGCTCCTGGCGCAGCGTGTTACTGGCAATATTCTCTGCAGGCAGGCCGTTAAGCAGCTGATCCAGCCGGTCAAAGTCGGTAGTAGACACTGTGATATCGGGTGTTTTCATTAAGATCTCCTGGGTTGTCGGTGTGTGACGTTTAGTACTGTCAGCACGCGAAAATGCAGGCGCTGACGCAGTACGGTAAGCTGAATACTGGCATCGGGAGCTTTGCCAATCAGCGCAGCCCCCAATGGCGAGATAATAGAAATACGGCCACGGCGATAGCTGGCTTGTGCCGGATAAACCACTTGCAACCAGCCACGTTCGTTGGTGTCGGCATTATGTAACTCTACTGAACTGCCAGGCCGGATACAGCTGGCATTACTGCTAAGCCGGTGCCGGGCCGTATCGTCGGCAATAAAATGCACAATGTTTGCCAACTGCAATGCATTAAGTGGTAATAGTTGCTGGCAGGCCAGTGCTGCAATAGCACGGCTAACGGCACCATAAGGCTGTTCGGGATAACAGAAAAACATCGAAGCTCCGGTTCAGAGAAACGAAAATGACATCAAGGGTTTAAGCAAAAAAAGTGTTCAGCCGGCTTTGCGCAGGGCAAAACCGGCCCAGGAATGGAAGGCGATAGCGATATTGTAAGGGCGCAGCACGCATGGCGTGTTGGCAGTAAAACAGTCGGGGCTTTGCATAGCGATACCATAGTGGATCTGGGGCTAAAGTTCAATCGGCTATCACACTGGTTTAAGTAAACAGATAACAGAATAATTGAAAATAAGTAAGTAGTTTATTTTGTTTGTTGTTAAATAAAGGTGTTTATTTGCTTAAATAAAACCATTAAAGTATGCGCCAGTATTTAACATTCAATAACGGAGCATAAATGTTGCGCATGTTATCGCTTTCCGTCGCAGTTATTGCGGCGCTAATATCAACCGGTTGTGTCAGCACTTCAAACAACAACACTGCAGCAGGTTCTGCAGTGGTAAATGCGGAAACGGCCAAGCCACAAACATTGTTTACAGCCCGGTTGCAACCTGTTGCAGGTGTAACAACGGCAGAGCTGGCTGACAATGCTATTAAAGTGTCTTTTCCCGGTATTACGGCGTTTTCGCACGACGGAGCCAGTATTAGCAATGAATTACAGCGTCAGTTAAGCGCGGTAGTAGAATCGTTAAAAGGCATAACTTATCAAAATGTTACCGTGCTCGGGCATACCGATAGCTCCGGCCAGTTGGCTTATAACAACAAGCTATCACAGCAGCGGGCAGAGCAGGTTATGGCTTTTTTACAGCAACAGGGTTTAGCGGCTGAGCAACTGCTTGCTGAAGGTCGCGGGCCGTCGGAGCCAATAGCGGATAACAAAACGGCGCAGGGCAGAGTAGCAAACCGCCGGGTAGAAATTGTTGTAGCGTTTTAATCATTACTTTTAAGTATAAATACTAACGGCTGCCTGCGGGTGGCCGTTGTTATTTATGTTGGTTGCAGATTATGTTGTTGATGGCGTAAAACCGGCCTGCTGTCTGCAGGCTACGCTTTTACATTGCCTGTGGCGATGGGATCAGTTAGGGTTAAACACGATTAACGAAACGGAATAATCAATGCTGTCCAGTTTTACTGTATTAACTGCCATATTGTTGTTATTTACCCTGTTACCCCTTAGCCGCATTAAACACTGGTTAATACGTGGGTTGGACTTTCCCCGCCTGCAACTGGCGGTGCTGAGTAGCCTGTTATTGGTTATGCAACTGGCAATGCTTGATGTAACGCAGGGGGCCAGCCAGGTGTTGATATTACTTAATCTGGGCTGTCTTGCTGTACAGGCCTGGTGGATTTGGCCCTATACCCGCTTACACCGCACCGAAGTACCGTTAAGCAAAGCTGCCAGCGCCAATCTGCAAACGGTTTCAATAATTACGGCTAATGTGTTGATGACAAACCGCAATGCTCCCGCCCTTATTGAACTGGTGCAGCAGCATAAACCTGATGTATTGGTAACGCTGGAGTCTGATCAGTGGTGGCAGCAGCAACTGGATACGTTAAGCATGGATTACCCGCACAGCATCAAGTGTCCGCTGGACAACTTATATGGCATGCATGTGTATTCACGTTTACCGCTGCACAATGGCGCAGTGCAGTTTTTAGTTGAGCCGGATGTACCTTCTATTCATGCCGAGGTAGAGCTAAACAGTGGCCTGCGGGTAGTAATGCATTTTGTTCATCCGGCACCGCCAAGCCCAACTGAAAACGAAAGCTCTTCTGAGCGCGATGCCGAGCTGCTGGTACTGGCGGTTAGTGTAGCGCAGTGTAAACAACCGCTGATTGTTACCGGAGATTTGAATGATGTTGCCTGGTCAGAAACCACCCGTTTATTTCGCAAGGTAAGTGGTTTACTCGATCCACGCATCGGCAGGGGCATGTTTAACAGTTTTCATGCCGCTTACCCTTTTGTGCGCTGGCCGCTGGATCATCTGTTTCACAGCCGGCACTTTAGCCTGCAGCAAATAAAGCGTTTATCTAATATAGGCTCGGACCACTTTCCATTGTTAATGACGTTAAGTCTGGAAGGGCAAACCACCGCAGAGCAAACTGTAACGCTTGAAGCGGACGATATGCAACTGGTAGCCAGTGATTTGGCAGAGCAGGCTGTATCACCAGAACAGGTGCACCGGCCAGAGAGAGCTGTCAGTGCGCCGCTGGCTTAGTTAGTTAATATCCAGCCGTTTTCTGTCATGCGTAGTGTCAGGGTTTGCTGTTTTACCTGATATTTGTCGCCGGCTTTAAAGTCGCCATATTGCAGCTTTAACATACCGGCAGACATGCCGGTTACCATTTTTTCCAGCGGGTTGCCGGGCTGTTCGGTTTGCTCGTTCATAAACGCAGCAAAAGACTTTTTAAACGCAATATTGTAAGCCACCTCTGCGGTGTAGTGCTTATCACTGTCAGACCAGCCATTAAGCTTCTTTACGTCGTTGATATCCATTAAGCCGGCATATCTGGCGTCATACTGCTGTTGTAGCAGTTGTTTCAGTTTAGTGTCACCCGGGGTGTCAGAGCAGGCAGTTAAAGCAACAGCCAACAGGATGGCGGTCAGGCTACTGATAATTTTCATAATCACTCTTTAAACTAAAAATAACTGTGGCGATTATGATACAAAACGCCACATGGCGGCTAGTGGCCGCCAGTTATATAGCCATATTAATGGTCCATAAAGCGCTCAGTTTTAACGTTGTTACGGTAAATAGTGGTAAAAGTGTTGCTGTCGATCTTTGTCCACTTATCACTGACATTATCCAGCGGCTCTGATACCACTATAGTACTGCCCGAGGGAATTCGTGGTTTGGAGTCGTCAAATTCTGCCAGACAGCTGGCGTCTGTTGACACAAACTGCGTCATGGGTGCTTCGTTGTGTGAGTATCGCACTGTATAAAGCTTATTGCCGTCGGATATAGCACAAGACAGATTAAGTACACCGTCTTTATCAATCTGCTTTAATGTCTGCAGCACTTCTGTAACCATTTTCTGCATTGCTACTTTGGGGTTTTCCAGTAAACCGTAGGTAATTGCCAACAGGAAAAAAGTTTCGCTATCGGTGGTGCCTTGTAGTTGCGAATATAACTTTGGAGCAATTTTTAACTGTAGCTGGCGGCGCAACTTAGGAAAGTGGCTGATATGGCCATTGTGCTGAAATAACCAGTTTTTATAACCAAACGGATGGCAATTGGTACGCTGAATATCACCTGTAGTGGTGGCCCTGATATGCGCCATAAAGGTATGGGATTTAACCTGATGGCATAAATTATTCAGGTTGGTGTTATGCCAGGCGGGTAAATCATCTTTAAATAGGCCCGGGCTGGCGCGTTTGTCGTACCAGCCAATGCCAAAGCCATCGCCATTAGTACTGAGTAGCTGGCCGTTATTAGTGTAATTCATCTGGCTATGCCGGCTTTGTACTACCAGCGAATGGTCGGGTTTGGTAACCAGAGTATCCAGATAGATTGGTTTACCGGTATAGGCTATCCATCGACACATAAGATACCTCGTTGTAATTCAAGTACCTGGGCGCTGGGGTAACGGTTTTCATAGAAACGATGCACCTGTGATACAGCAAAATCGATAATGGCATCGGCAATGTTAACTCCGGTGACTTTTTCTATACCCTGCTCGCCGGTAAAGTCGGGTGAAACGTTTATTTCCAGCAGCATCGGGCCATCATTAGAACGGACAAAATCCACTCCGGAAACATTCATACCTATAGATGCTGTAGCAGATAACACCATCTGCTCTTCTGCTGCGGTTAGCTGATAAGGCTCAGAGCAACCACCCAGCGCGACATTGGATCTGAAATCGCCATCTTGTGAGCGGCGGCACATGCTGGCTACTACTTTACCGCCAACCACAAAAGCTCTGATATCAGTACCGGCAGCTTCTGCGACAAAGCGCTGAATAATGTATGACGCGCCTAACTGGCTGAACGTTCTGACGATGTTATCCATCTCTTTTACGCTGTTTACCAGGAAAATACCGGTGCCTTCGGTACTTTCAATTAGTTTAATAATCATCGGCATACCAATAACTTTTGCCAGTTGCCGGAAACCCTCTGGCGTATAGGCAATACCGGTAGCGGGAAACGGCAAGCCCCTGGCCAGCAGGTACTGTAAACACTTTAATTTGTCGCGGCCCAGCCGCAGCGCAGCCGGTGATTCACTGACATAGGTCTGGCTGCAGATAAACTGCTGTAATACGTTGGTGCCGTAATCAGTAAAGTTAACGTTTAAGCGCGGAATAATAGCGTCGAAGGTTTTGGTAATGTCTTTGTCGCGCCAGTAAATAGAGGGTTTGTCGGTGGCCAGTACCATACTGATATCGCGGATATTATATAACTCAGCAGTATGGCCTTTGGCCCGGGCAGCTTCCAGCAGACGATGATCATCCTTCTCCTGATCGGTCGATAAAATACAAATATTCACGTCAACTATACCTCAGTAATTGTTGATTAAAAGTTAAGTGTAGCACAAAAAAATTGGTGTATTGCCCGGTAAGGGCCGCCAATTAAGGCTACACTTAAAAAGTCTGCATTAGGTTGGCTTAAGGTCAAAGCCTGATGACGTTGTCGGATATGCTGAAATTTAGTGCAGGCTGGGTTTGCTAAAACCCGCTGTCATAAGCAATAAATGCAGAGGGCTAGTATGTGTGGAATAGCAGGAGAAATCAGTTTTCAGGGTAAGGCATCAACGCATTATGTTGATGCGATGTTAGATGTGTTGGCAGTGCGTGGGCCGGATGGCAGGGGCCTGGCAGCACAGGATAATGTTTGTTTTGGCCACCAGCGGCTTCAGGTTATTGATTTAACTGCAGCCGGAGCGCAGCCAATGCATGATGCCGCGCTTGGGTTAACTATAGTGTTTAATGGTTGCATTTATAACTACAAAGCCCTGCGCCACGAGTTGGAGCAACTGGGGCATCAGTTTTTTTCTACCAGTGATACCGAAGTTATTTTAAAAGCCTATGCCCAGTGGCAAGAGCACTGTATGGCGCGGTTTAATGGCATGTTTGCCTTTGCCATCTGGCACCGTGACAGTAACAGTACCTTTTTTGCCCGCGACAGGCTGGGTATTAAACCCTTGTATTATCACCACAACGGTAACGGATTTTGGTTTTCATCTACCTTACCATCATTGTTAAAATGCGCAGAAGTGCCCCGCCAACTTAACCCTGTGGGGGTACATCAATATATGTCATTCCGGGCTATTGTCGGTGCTGATACCTTGTTTAGCGGTGTGCATAAGCTGCAGCCGGGGCATTGGTTAAAAGTCAGCGCTAAGGGTGACATACAGCAGGGCTGTTACTGGCAATTGCATGCAGCGGCAGGTAACAGCAACCAGCGTAGTGAGCAGGATTGGCAGCAGGCATTAAAAGATGCCTTATTTACCAGCGCCAGGCGCCGGCTGGAGGCCGATGTGCCGGTGGGCGTGCTGTTATCTGGCGGGCTGGATTCATCGTTACTGGTAGGCATGCTTAGCGAGCTGGGGCAAAAGCAGCTGTATACCTTTTCTATTGGTTTTGACAATGTGGCAGAAGAAGAGGGCAACGAGTTTAAATACTCTGACATTATTGCCAGCCACTATGATACCCGGCACCATAAAATTTATGCCCGGCATAACACTTTGCTTAACCATTTGCGTCCTTGTATTGAGGCGATGTCAGAGCCGATGGTAAGCCATGATGTAATTGGCTTTTATTTGCTGGCCCAGGCGGTAAGCCAGCACGTTAAAGTGGTGCAAAGCGGGCAGGGCGCTGATGAGGTATTTGCCGGTTATCACTGGTATCCGCCAATGACAGAAGCCACTGACAGCAATGCGGCGCAGCGCTACGCCAATGCGTATTTCTCCTGGGATGAGGCACAGCTAGCA
The DNA here is from genome assembly GCA_002840125.1 of Gammaproteobacteria bacterium HGW-Gammaproteobacteria-15. Classification (GTDB taxonomy): domain Bacteria; phylum Pseudomonadota; class Gammaproteobacteria; order Enterobacterales; family Alteromonadaceae; genus Alishewanella. The sequence continues at coordinate 708,671 of PGZF01000001.1, read as the reverse complement.
CAAGTGCTGGCCCCTGAATATTGCCGGCGTAACTATTCACTAAGCTATATTCAGCAGTACTTTGCCGGTTGTGATGCACAGTTGCCGGTAGATAAAGCGCTGCATCTGGACACCGCTGCTATGCTGGTAGATGATCCGCTTAAACGGGTAGATAACATGACCATGGCATTTGGCCTGGAAGCGCGGGTGCCGTTTTTGGATCACGAATTAGTAGAGCTGGCGTTTCAGATGCCGCACCAACTGAAACTGCGTGACGGAGGTAAGTATTTATTAAAGCAGGTAGCCAGAGAGATCATTCCGGCCGGCGTTATTGACCGCCCCAAAGGCTATTTTCCGGTGCCGGCGCTGCGCAAAATGCAAGGTGAATACCTGCAACTGGCCAAAGAAGTATTTAGCCAGCCGGTGGCACGCCAGCGGCAGTTGTTTAATATGGATTACATTGACACCATGCTGGCCCGGCCAGAACAGTTCAGTGGCCGGTTCGGTTCAAAGTTGTGGCAGGTCACGCTGTTAGAAATGTGGTTGCAACAACATAATATTCAGTAGCCAATAGCAAAGCCCCGCTGGCGTTAACTGCCAGCGGGGCTTTTTAAAGGCAGTTAACTTACTATCTTAATGGCTGGTTGCCTTTTTCAGGGCGCGCATTTCATCATGACATTCCTGCATGGTGGCCATAGATTGCAATAACGCCGCTTCAAATTGCGGTGGCTGATTTTCTTTCAGCGCAGCTCTGATTTCTTCGAGGGTTTTATCCTCAACTTCTTCCAACTGGCTGATATAAGTATGCTCTTTGTCAGAAGACATAGCACCAATCACTTTGGTATACACTTTACGCGCTTCAACTGAAAAGGCTGAGCCTTCTTCGCGCTTACCGTCTTCCTGCACGGCAAATGGCTGCAAGCGCTCTTTTACCATCCGGCGTGCATTTAACATGCGGTCAAAAAACTGCGCTAGCTGCTGATCTTTAACTTTTTCCTTAGCATCGCTGTAAAAATCAATGCCGCTGTTAAGCACCTGAATAATATCGGATACGTGCTTCATTTCTGGTGTATTTAACTGTGCCATAGTTAGGTTCTCCTTAATTAAGTGAAAACTTCAGCGGTAACCAGTATTGGTCAACCGGTGGTGAACATGTCCAGGCAGCAGGACAACAATACCGGTGCAGTATATGGGCCAGCCTGAAAAACAAGCCAGAAATGAGCAAGGGGGTTTATTCAGTTGTTTGATTAATATAGTTTTATTTCAAATTCTGCTAAGCGTGGGACAGTTAGCCGCTAGTGCTTTGCCATCACAACCAGGGGCATTAATTTCATATTTTAATTAACAAATAGGTAATTTTTACCTCCAGGTTGCCTGCGCTTTGCTATTGGGCTAAGGTGCCGCACAGGTGACAGCAGCCGGTGGTTAAAAGATTAAAGAGGTCGTTATGCAATATTCCGTTTTGGGTAGCAGCAAGCTTAAGATATCAAGAGTGTGTTTAGGCAGTATGACCTGGGGTTGTCAGAACAACCAGGCCGATGCTGATGCCCAGCTTAACTTCGCGCTGGCGCAGGGCGTTAATTTTATTGATACCGCTGAAATGTATGCCATTCCGCCTACGGCTGATACCTATGGCAGAACTGAGCGTATTATAGGTAACTGGCTTAGTCGTAACCCCAGCAAGCGCAGCGATATTGTGCTGGCAAGTAAAATGGCAGGTAATGGCCTGGCGCATGTGCGCGGTGGCGGCGATATGACACCGGCTACCTTGCTGCAAGCGGTAGATGCATCACTGCAGCGCTTACAAACCGACTATCTCGATTTATATCAGTTGCACTGGCCCAACCGGGTGTCACCGCATTTTGGTAAGCACCGTGTTGGCCGTATCGGATTTTCTGCCGTTAACGGTGAGCAACAAACTGAACAGATACTGGGTTTGCTGCAAGCACTGCATAGCTGCGTAAAGGCCGGTAAAATCCGCTTTTGCGGGCTGTCGAATGAAACACCCTGGGGTATTAGCCAGTATTTGCAGTTAAGCACCCAGCACTATTTACCCCGCATGGTATCCATTCAGAATGAATTTAGTCCGTTGCATACTAAAGACTGGCCCTATTTGATTGAGCAGTGTGTACATGAAAACATCGCCTATTTACCCTGGTCGCCGCTGGCTGGGGGCGCTTTAAGCGGTAAGTATCTTAATGGCGCCCGCCCGCAGGGCACGCGCTGGAGTATGCTACAGCGCAACGGCTTATTTCGTGATACGCCGCAGTCAAACAGCGCAATTGCGGCTTTTACTGCACTGGCGCACAGCCACAGTATGTCAGCGCCCGCATTGGCACTGGCCTGGATTAACCAGGTAGATGGTGTTAGCTCTACCATTATCGGCGCAACCAGCATGGCACAGCTGCAACAGAACCTGGCTGCATTTACTCTGCCATTGACCGATGCTGTGTTGGATGACGTAGCGCTGTTTTTACAGCAATACCCGGCACCTTTTTAGCATGTAAACAGCACCTGCTTTTGTTTCGGGTGACAGGTGCTCAGCAAAGCATTTTTATTAAACTGTTATCGGTATTTGGCATACCAGCACAGGCTTACTGTCGCTATGGTTGCCGGTGTCGCAATTTTACAATACGCAGGCTAACAGCGCAGTTAGCATCTTCAGCAGCAAATAAAAAGGAGTTAAAAATGCCTAAGTTAGTCTGCTTGTTATTGTTTTCCTGGTTGGGTGCGATGCAACCTGTTAATGCTGCATCAGCCGATTTAAAGCTGATTGAACTGGAAAAGTTTCCGGATGCGTCAGCCATGAGCCTCAGTGCATTACCGGCAGAAAAACCGCTGTATATCAAACTGTGGGCCACCTGGTGCAAACCCTGTATCGAGCAGATGCCGCATTTTCAGGCGTTATATCAACGTTATGGCGACAAGGTAAATTTTATCGCGGTAAACATCAATATCAATGAAAAAACAGAAGAAATCGCTGCCGTTGTGCAACGCTTTGGTTTAACCATGCCGGTTTGGCTTGATACCAGTGGCCGGCTTGCCACCTCGCTGGGCTTAGTGGGTACACCATATTCTGTGTTAATGAATAGCGCTGGCCAGCAGGTGTATAGCAGCCACGAGTCTGACAAAGCACTGGATGGCCTGGTGCAGCGGTTGGCACAGGGGCAGCAGTTACCGGTGGCAAGTTCAGACAATATCAGCAGTGCAGAGCAACAACGTTTGACAGCGCCGTATCTGCAGGGCGAGCATTATCTGTTTTTTACCGCCACCTGGTGCGACTGGTATCTTGCTGAATCACGCCCGGCTATGGCTAAGCATTGCAAAAGTGCGCAACAACGGCTTAATGCCTTAGCGTCGCAGGCTACAGACGCTGGCTGGATCGGTATCGTCAACCATTTATGGACTGACGATAGTGCCCTTGCGGAGTTTAACGCGCAGTACAACATGAACATACCGTTTAACATTGACACTAATGGGGTGCTGTTTCAGCACTTCAACGTGCGCAATATTCCGCTGTTATTAAAAGTAAAAGATGGCAAGGTATTAACTGAGATCAGAGACTTTTCTGATCCTGCCGCCGTTTTACAGCAATTAAAACAAGCAAAGTAAGTCCGGCTAACTGCGGTATTGGCACGCAGCGTGGATCTTTGCTGAATGTCGCCGTAAATACCGCAGCTAAGCGGCAACCTGGCGCTTGGCGGTGTTCTGCTAATGTTCCGATAGTATATACTTGCCGCCTTTTTCGTTTACCCGTCGCCGGAGAATTATGACAAGCGTTACTAAGGCTGCCGCATCTATTGCTGTTGCACCTGCTGTACTGGCACTGCCGGTGGTTGGGGCAGTCAGTTTTGTGCATTTGTTAAACGATCTGATCCAGGCGATATTACCGGCCATTTACCCGATGCTAAAACAGCAGTATCTGCTGAGCTTTGCCCAGATTGGCCTGATCACGCTGATTTTTCAAATCACGGCATCGTTATTACAGCCTGCGGTAGGCTTTTATACCGACAAACACCCTAAGCCCTGGTTATTACCGCTTGGCATGGTATTTACGCTGCTGGGCCTGGTTATGCTAAGTCTGGTAACCAGCTTTGGCATCTTGCTGCTGGCATCTGCGATGATTGGCCTGGGCTCATCCACCTTTCACCCTGAGGCTTCAAGAGTGGCACGTATGGCATCAGGCGGCCGCTATGGCCTGGCGCAGGCGGTGTTTCAGGTGGGCGGGAACGCCGGTTCTGCGCTGGGGCCGCTGTTAGCGGCACTGATTATTATTCCGCGCGGGCAGGGCAGCATAGGCTGGTTTTGTCTGTTCGCTATAGTGGGCATTATCGTGCTGCAGCGGGTTAGCCGCTGGGTTATTGCCTCACATGCCACTGCGGACAAACGCAGCAGTGTAGTTGCTGATAACGGTTTATCGCCACGGCAAACCAAGCAGGCGTTGCTGGTACTGGCGCTGCTGGTGTTGTCCAAATACGTGTATATGACCTGCCTGAGTAACTTTTACACCTTTTATCTGATTGAAAAGTTTGCTGTATCGGTTGGCGACTCGCAGTTATTTTTATTTCTGTTTCTGGCATCAGTGGCGGTAGGCACCGTCATAGGTGGCCCGGTAGGCGACAAAATAGGTCGCAAGCCGGTGATCTGGGTGTCTATTTTAGGCGCAGCACCGCTTACCTTGCTGTTACCCTACAGCAACCTGTTTGGCGCTGCTGTGCTAACGGTACTGATAGGTTTGGTTATGTCGTCGGCGTTTTCTGCCATTATTGTATTTGCTCAGGAGTTGGTACCGCGCAATATCGGTATGATCTCGGGCATTTTTTACGGCATGATGTTTGGCTTTAGCGGCATTGCCGCCGCAGTGTTGGGCATAGTGGCCGACGCTACCAGCATTACTTATATCTTTAAGCTATGCGCCTGGTTACCACTGTTGGGCATATTGGCGGTATGGCTGCCTGATATGCGGCGCAGTGTTACGCAGTAGCTGCCAACCAGCTAGCCCAGCCGTTACTTATACAATTTTCATTTTGCCTTACAGTACGGTAACTGGAGTCGTTAAAAAATAACTTGTCAATTTGTAATTATTTGTATAGCTTCAACGTGTTCAGCTTGAGTTCATAATTTATTATGTGTTTCTTCGCAGGCTAAGACAATTAAAGGGCAAACTGTACCGAAAGGGCAGGACGCAAAACCGCTGATCTAAAAACTTTTTTATGAAAAGTGCATGATGGCAGTGGCTGCATTCGCTTAGTTATGTATCTTGGATATATCTCAAACAACCTATTGATAATAGTTTGTTTTCTAAGCAGTTTCCCCTTGAATACAGGCCATGAATTATTTTAAGGGAAATATGAGACTAATCATTATTGTCATTACCGCTTTAACATTGGTTGCATGCAGCAGTAAACCATTTATATCTACTGCGGAGCATCAGGATAAGCTTAAACAGCGTTGCATTTCGGCATTAGCTGACGAGCTGAAGCAGGATAAAGCTGCTAATAACAGATGTGACTACGACGCCATGATGAGTATGTATCTCGCCAAAAGATTATATGAAACTGGTGCAGATTCACACTATGCCCAGTGTAAAACCCTGCATGCTGAAAAAGAGCAGGTTGACGAATGTTTTAAGGCAACGCAGGTAAAATATTACGACAATTGGATGACAATGCCGCCAATGAAGCTTGCTAAGTAAGACTTGATTGGTGAGCGTGATACTTCAGGTTCGGGACATTATAAACCTGGACAAAACTGACGGCTGACTTGATTTTATTGAATCTAACCAAAATGCAATTACGTCAGTACCTTGCCGCTAAGGATATATTGTGAACACTATAAATTCGGGTGTCAAAGACGCCTCAGCTTTAACCCGTTGGGTCAGGTATTGTTTATATGCGCAGATAGTTTTAGCCATTGTTGCCATGTTTTCCGGCTGGCTCGAATATCAGCTATTGCAGAATTTTCAGCAGGGTTTTTACAGCTCTGAGCAAGCAGCAACTGCTGATGCTATAGCCAATGACGCTCGTCAGAGGGTTGTGGGTCTCCTATATTTAGTTGTTTTTATTGTTTCAGGCTTTCTTATTCTGAAATGGATACACCGGGTTAGCTACAATGCAAAGCAGCTGACCAACATAACCATGGAGTTTTCTCCGGGATGGTCTGTTGGTTGGTTTTTTATTCCCGTGTTTTCTTTGTGGAAGCCTTATCAGGCAATGAGCGAAATATGGCAGGTAAGTGAGTCACCCAAAAATGTTTCTTTAACAAGCAGTTCTTTGATTCTACCTTTATGGTGGTTTTGCTGGTTAGTAAATAATTTTTTTAGCCAGTATTTATTCCGGCAGATGAGAAAAATGGACAGTATGCCGCTGCCGGAATTGCTGAATTTGAACCTGCTTGGCCAGGCAGGCGAGATAATTACTATTGCTCTGGCTGTTGTAACATTAATACTGGTTAATCGGATCTCTCAATTCCAGCAACAGGCGATTACCGCAGCGAAAGATCAGCTTGCCAACGAACCGCAGCGAGCAGATGCCGTAGTCGGGCTTTAAATGTTGTGTTAAACAAGGTATCCCCATGCGGTATGAAAGAGAGGAAATGGAACAAGCTTATACCAAACTTGTTCAGCAAGAAAAACCAATATTTGCCCTTTTGGCAGCTGTTATTGGACTAGTACCGGCAACATTTTTCTTGATCCTGCTGGGGCAACATTTCATTCTGAGCCTCATTGTTGCCAGCTTTGTGTTTCCGGCAATCGCCGGGCTGTTTGCCAGGTATGTGGGGCGTTTATATTCTTCAGCTGCCCGAATTCCCGTGATGCTGATCGTCGGATTGGCATACATCGCTTTAGGAGTTCTGTTCCAGGCTAAGGTTATTTGGTTTCTGGCTGCGCCAATACCATTTGGAGTCGCATTTGTAACAAGTAAAAAGTCTCTTACAAGGCTCGAATGGCAAGCCATCAGTGAACATTCAGTTAAACCTTTTCAGCTTGAGGAAGCATCAGGCTTCAGAAAAGCCGCACTGCCTTTGCTCGTGCTTTTTTCTTTGCCTGTTCTGTCATACTTATATTTTATGCTGCCCGATAATGCTTGTTTGACCAGTATCGAACAGAATAATTACTTATCTGTTACTGAAAAATGTACCTTGGGCAAAGCTGGCTCGATTAGGAATTGGTTGGCAGGTAATGATCTGGCATCAGGCCACAAGTTCGGAACTTATTACGCGCCAACAAAAGAGGCAATACTGATAAAAACCAAAGCAGAATCAGGTGATATACAGTTTCAAATTCTTTGGTGGTCAATTGTTGATGAAGCATATCGGCTTGGGCCAAATTCTGAGCAGTTTGCCGGTAAAGATAAATATGAAAATGACGCCAGATTTTGGCGGCATAACGCGGCCTTGCTTGGCCATCGTCCTGCAGTTGAAAAAGAACTGGCTACCTATTCTTCCCTGGCGCAACACCTTAGAGCTGAAGAGTTTAAGCAACAAGCCATAACGTTCTCAAAACAGCTCGTTTCGTCAAAGATAGCAGGAGCAGATAACCTTGTAGCGGCAGCTAATAAAATAGTTACCCAAAGCGATATTATGAAACTTTATCATACACAATTGGCTGATCCGGGATCATTGTCATTCGATGAGTCAGACAACCTGTTGTATGCCGTCGAGAAAGGTGAGTTCCACTACAATATCCATGACTTTAATGAAAGCTATCCGAATACCGGGTACTACACCGGTAGTATTCAGGTTGAAGTTGACGAAGATAAGGCTCTGGAAATTCTCAAGGTTATGTCTGTTAAATTTCAAAATGCCGATGCGTCATATAAATTGTTCAACAAACTACGGAGCGACAGCGAGTTGGCAATTTCCTTTTTAGAACAAGCCGCTAAACAGGGACATCTACAAGCGGCTGCACTCCTTGGCAAAATACTGTATTGCCAAAACAGCAAAATGGAAGGGCAAGCCTGGCTGAAAAAAGCCGCAGACTTGGGTAGCAATGTCGCTCGCGAGCAGCAAAAAGAGATTGGTTTAAGCCGAAATCTGAAGGCGTGTGGCTAAGGCTGTTCCAAACCACAGTTGGAGCGAAACCCCGACAACTACCAAGAAAAGCCGGCTATTGGCGGACATTAAGGTTAACGTTGTTTGTATTCATACTCTACAATTGTTAGTCAGAGGCATCAAATAATCAGCACCTTCAGAGCAAAGCTTTCTTTGGCCTTCTTTTTCTTACCGCTAAATTTCTGGCTTTAGCATAAAAGCCCGCAGCTGCTGTTCATCGCGCATCACATGCAGTATCAGCACCTGCCCGTCAGCTTGGCGGTAAAAGACTCGGCATGGCGGCAATACAACTTCGCGATAGATTGAATGGGGTAACTCTAATGGTATCCGGCCTGAGTCGGGAAACTGCTGCAAAAAATCAACAAAGGCGGTTACCCAGCATCGAGGTGTTGATTAACCCTGGCGGCTTGGTTACTGTTGCCTTTAAGCTTTATTTTTATATGCCGGCTAACTTTAGGAGTTATTAATGCGCTATATCAGCTTGCTACTAACGTTATTTCTGTTGTCTTGCTCAAGCGATAACAGCAAATGGTACCAGGGGCATTGGCAAGTAACCGATGCAAAATTCCCGGGCATCAGTGCTATGGGTATGGATGATGCCAAAGCCTGGTTTGGTACTAAGGCAAGCTATACCGATACCAAAGTGAGTTTTGCCGATGAAGTTTGCGACAAGCCACAATTTACACTTACAACATTAGCTGAAGCTGAGTTCTATTCGTTATACCGGGCGCGGTTTCAACAGCTTGGCATCACTGGTGAAAGCACAGAAATACTGACCGTTGGCTGCCCGTCAGACTGGGTAGCTCCTGGTGCAATACTGATTAAAGCCGAGAACAATACGGCTTATATGTTATGGGATGGCGTGTTTTTTAAACTGGATAAAGTTTAACAACTGCGCGCACCGCGGCCAGTTTGCATTTTTCTCCCATAACAGATCCGCTAAAGGCCAACTAAAGGCCAGCTAAACGCTATAAAAGACTGTGCAAAAATCAAAAGCTAAAAAAGCCAGTTTGTAACTAAGCGTAACCAACTGTTTTGAATGGTAAAGCGCCATAGCGTTCAGTGCGTTAAATCCTTACTCTGAGCCGTTGTTATATTACCCTCAGGAAGATTACATGAAATCAGTTTATTCTTTACGGCTGCTGGCGCTTGGCGCCTTGCTGGGCTTGGCCGGCTGCGGTGGCGGCAGCAGTGATAATGCTACAGCAGAAACTTATCTGCAGTTTTACAATGGTGCTGCCACTGCTGGTAACACCTCGCTAAAAGCCGGTGATAAAGCAATTGGTACTGCCACTTACGGTGATGTCAGTGCTTTGGTTGCTGTAGCACCAGATTCGTACACACTGGAGCTGTCCGATGTGGCCAGTGCTGATAAATTGCTTAGTAAAGAGATGTCGCTGGCTGAGGGCAATAAAACCCTGTTTATACTCACGCAAAAAGATGAGCAGTTTGATTATCTGAGCCTGAGCTTTAAGCGTGATGAAAGCCTGGATAAACAATTTAAGCTGCATCTGGCCAATTTATCTGCACAGCATCCAACACTGGATGTTCACCTTAGCGCAGAGAGTAAAGGCTTTGCCGATGCCGAGCTGGTTGATTCGTTATCTTTTCAGGAAGTCAGTTCAGTTGCCAATGGCAAAGAGCTGGGTAAGTTTAATGTGTACCTGACACAAGCAGGTGGTAATACGCCACTTTTTGTGGCCAAAGGCGTTAATTTTGCCTACACCAGCAATTATGTACTGATTATACGTGACAAGTTTGGCCCGTTAGCGGGGCAGTTGTCAGTGGATGTAATACTGAACTCTTCTACTGTAGCCGCTTATGATCACACCGATGCCAGTGCCCAGTTCCGTTTATATAACAGCCTGGAGCAGGACATTAACGTTGCACTGGACAACCAGAATGTTGCCAGTGTCGCTACCGGCCAGTTAAGCGATTATTTACCAGTGGTAAAAGGTGATTACAGTTTATCAGCCCGTGATAGCAACGGCACTTTATTACTAAACAGTGCGTTATTAAGTGTGGCTGCCGGTAACAGTAAAGCAGTGTTGTTATATGCTAATGAGCAACAAAAGGTAGAAGCGTTAAGTGTTACTGAACCGGATAAACCGCAGGTGCAGGCCCATGATGTGGTAGTCGCTAACCTGGTAGCCGATTTTACCCAGCTGCAGTTTTATTTTGTCCGCTCAAACGAAACCATTGCCAATGCCAGATACAACGTGAAAAACCTGGCATTTAAAAAGCAACAAACCCTGAGCCTGCCAAAAGACTACTATGCTATAGCACTGGTACAGGTAGCAGAAAACGGCAGCACCACCTTACTGGATAAAACTGACAGCATAATGTTAACGCCGGGCGAGCATTATATGCTGCTGGCCGAGCAAGACGACGCTGCACCGTCAGGTTATAAGTTAAAGCTGGTGCATTAATTTAGCAGCGGATAACACAGCAGATAATAAAAAGGCGATCAGATGATCGCCTTTTTACTTTGCTTAGTTTGCTAAATTAAAAGCGGTAATTAGCCTGAACGGCAAATAACTGGCCTTTATTGCTGTAATCGCCCTGATAACCGCTGTTATATAAGGCCTGGTCCTGCACGTTATATTCACGCTCGTTTACGCTGACATCACCGGTAAACAGATAACCGTAGGCAACATCCAGGCTCAGGTTGTCGGCCAGTTGCCAGTTAGCACCTACCGTTACCCACACCCGGTCATCAGTTGGAATACGTGCGGTTTTATGCTCCTGGCTGATGGGGTTTTCATCAAACGCCACACCGGCTTTCAGAGTTAAATCGCTCTGGTAAACATAGGTAGCGCCGAGGGCAAACGACCAGCTGTTGTGCCAGTATTCCGGGATATAACCAATATAACCTTCGGCATTCAGGTTGGCCGCTGATTGGGTATTTAAGGAAATACTGGGGTTAGCGTCGTCGCTGACAATATCAATGCTTTGAAATTCACTCCACTGGGTCCAGGCCGCGCTAAATTGCAGTGACAGTGCTTCGGTTACCTGCTGGTCAACGCTAAAAGCGGCACTAGCCGGGGTGGTTAACGCCAGTTTGCTGGCTTCAGTCAGGCGGCTGTTCGCTGCCAGTTTACCGGTAGATAAATCAATAGCCGGCAGGTTTGGTGCCACCACCATATAGTTAGGGCTGCCTACTACATTAGCACCGGTAATAGGGGTATTGGTAATTTCTGAATCACCCTTTAAGGTAAAACGTACCGCCGAGTGGTAGGTTAGTGCCAGGCGGGTGCCGGCAACCGGCTCACCATGAATACCCAGCGTATAACCAAAGGCGATATCGTCACCTTCTACTTTGTAGTGACTGTTGCAATAAGCATCGTTATAAACCGGTGCGCCAAACATAGCATTAGTGGTTTGTTCACCCAGCTCACATAATCCGCTGTGATCTTTAAATTTAGATAAAGTCCCTTCAGCGCGATTAATAGAAATACCGCCACCAATAGACCATTGCTCGTTTAATTTATAACCAATAGCAGGCTGCAGGCTTAATACCTGCACGGCAGTTTCATCGGCAAAGTAGCGGCCAACAAAATCGTCGTCGTAATCAGATGACAAACCAAAAGGGACATAAAAACCAATACCCCAGCTTAATCTGTCTGACACTTTATCGCTGTAAAACACAAAAGGGACCAGTTCATTCAAACTATTTTCACCGTCGGTACGACCAACAACAGACTGACCATTAGCACTTTGCGCCTGCGCATTACGGTAATTGGTTTTAGCGCTAATTAAATTAAGGCCACCGGACAATTGTGCACCGTCCAGTTGTGTTAAAGCGGCAGGGTTAGAGTGAACCAGAGTGGCGTCAGTAATTTGTGCTCCACGGCCAGCATAAGCATTACCCATGCTGCTGACCGATTGTTCGAATAATTTATAGCCTTCAGCGTGGGCCGTCACACTGACAAGGGTGGAAAGAACGGCTAAGGAAACGGCAGATTTTCTAATCATATATGCACCTGTTGAACGTGAAAAAGAGCGCAGTATAAAGAGGTCAGACCTTAGAGTATAGGCTCTAGCTCTCACGTAATTGTAGTTTGGTCGTGCTGAACGTGATGTTAATGACTAAAAAATAGTGTTTTTAACCAAGTAAAACTGGCATCAAAAATGGAGAACAGCATGAATGTTTTTTATATTGTTGAAAATATTAATGAATTTATTATTTTTGGTGCTGGCATGGCCTCTGCATTAGCAGTGTTAACTTGCTCAGTTTTTTGTTTTCCAAAGGATGAATCATGAAAACGTCACACAGTTTTAAACTTACCGCTGCTGCTGCCATTCTGGCCAGTGTTTTGTTAACCGGCTGCAATCAGGCCAACAGCTCAACGGCCGCCACGACGGCTGAGGCTGTTATCGCCGTACCGGTAGAAGCCGCCCTGACCCGTAATGGCGAAATCAGCAGCAGCTACCGCACCACGGCTACACTGGAAGCGCGGGCAGAAGCAGAAGTGATCAGCAAAGCAGTAGGCATAGTGCAACGTATTCTGGTTGAAGAAGGTGATGAGGTTAGCGCTGGCCAGTTGCTTGCCGTGCTGGACAACGAGCGCCAGCAATACAGCCTGAATAAAGAAAAAGCCGAATTAAACCGCTTGAGCAGCGAATTAAAACGCATGGAAGAAATGCACCAGCGCAAACTGATCAGTGCCGACGTATTTGAAAAACTGCAGTGGCAGCATGATGCCTTGAAGGCTACGGTAAACCTGGCTGAGCTGGCGCTGAAAGAAACCGAAATTCGCGCGCCGATAGCTGGCGTGGTATCACGCCGCTATGTTAAAACCGGCCAGCTGGTAAACCAGCATGTTACCCAGTCATTGTTTCATATTGTGTCTAACCAGCAACTGGAAGCGGTAGTGCATTTGCCCGAGCAGCAACTAGCGCAGGCCCGTGTTGGCCAAACCGCGCTGCTGCAATTTGCCGGTATGACACCGGTAAGCGCTGAGCTGGTGCGGATTTCTCCGGTAGTGGATGCCGGCTCTGGCACGGTGCGGGCGGTATTAAAAGTGGCTAATGCACAGCAGCAGTTAAAACCAGGTATGTTTGCCCAGGTGCAGTTACAGTTTGATGTTAAAGCCGATGCATTATTGCTGCCCAAACGCGCGCTGATGAATACTGACAACAGCCAGACTGTGTTTGTGATTGACAGCGAAAACAAAGTTAGCCGTAAGCAGGTGCATTTGGGGTATCAGGCTGATAATACTGTAGAAATACTGTCAGGCCTGGCACTGGGCGATCAGGTGGTGATTGCCGGGCAGTCAGCGCTGAAAGATGATGCGCTGGTAAATATAGTAACAGTACGCGAGTTTTAATAGCCGGACTTTATCAGCGATAACCGGCTTACCCTAAGCCAACCGTTGCAGGCCAGGAGGGCCGAATCGAGCCCCCAGGGATGGGTTCACGGCGTGTTGGTGTGGGTAAACCGGTTCTCGCCAACTCAAGTGATTCAACTACATACTTTTAAGCAACTAAAACAATAATATAAGCACACAGGACCCGATGCCATGAAGCTGGTTGATATAGCTGTAACCCGCCCCGTTACTATCTGGATGTTTACACTGGGTATTTTACTCTTTGGTTTGGTAGCCGCCGGCCGCCTGGCCGTAAATTTACTGCCGGATTTATCTTATCCGTCGTTAACCGTACGTACCGAATTTATTGGTGCTGCCCCGGCTGAAGTAGAGCAACTGGTTAGCAAACCGATTGAAGAATCTGTCGGTATTGTTAAAGGCGTGCGTAAAGTGCAGTCGGTGTCGCGTTCAGGCCGCTCTGATGTGGTAATGGAGTTTGACTGGGGCACTGATATGGATCTGGCGGCGCTGGAAGTACGGGAAAAACTCGACGTACTGCTGCTGCCACTGGAAATTGAAAAGCCCTTGCTGCTGCGCTTTAACCCCAACCTTGACCCTATAGTGCGGCTGGCATTAAGCCGTGATAATGCTGGTGAAGCGCTAAGCCCTGCGCAGCTGGTAAGCCTGCGTACTTTTGCCGAAGAAGATTTACGCCGTGCGCTGGAATCGTTACCCGGCGTAGCCGCTGTGCGGCCGGATGGTGGTTTAAGCCAGGAAATCCAAATTCTACTGAATCCGGAAAAGCTCAGCCAACTGCAGCTTGACATCAGCCAGATCACCGAGCGTTTACGCCAGGAAAACCTGAACCAGGCCGGTGGCCGGTTAGAAACGCCCAGCTACGACTACTTAGTGCGTACCATTAACCAGTTTGCCAATCTGCAGCAAATTGAAAACTTATATGTGGCAGAAGTAGGCGGCAGCCAGATCCGCTTGTCGGATATCGCCGAGGTGCGTGACAGCTTTGTCGATCGCCAAAGTATTACCTATATAGATGGCAAAGAAGCGATAGAAGTCGCCATTTATAAAGAGGGCGATGCTAATACGGTACAGGTAGCCAAAACCCTGCTGGCGCAATTACCCCAGCTGGAGAAATCCCTGCCAGCCGGTTACCGCTTAACGCTGGTGTATGACCAGTCTGAATTTATTAAACAGGCCATTGATGAGGTGAAATCTTCCGCCGTTATCGGTGGTTTACTGGCCATGCTGGTGCTGTATCTGTTTTTACGTAACGTCTGGGCCACACTGATTATCTCGGTATCAATACCGGTATCGGTTATTGCTACCTTTAATCTGATGTACGGTCAGGGTATTACGCTGAACATGATGAGCCTGGGCGGTATAGCCCTGGCGGTAGGCTTGCTGGTAGACAATGCTATCGTGGTGTTGGAGAACATTGCCCGCCACAAAGAGCAGGGCAAAGATGCCTTTACCGCCGCCAAAACCGGCACCCGTGAAGTGGCGATGGCCATTACGGCCTCTACGTTAACTACGGTGGCGGTGTTTTTCCCGCTGGTGTTTGTTGAAGGTATCGCCGGCCAGCTGTTTCGCGATCAGGCATTAACGGTCACCTTCGCTTTGCTGGCCTCGTTAGTGGTGGCATTAACCCTTATTCCTACTATGGCGGCACGCGAGGGTAACGCTAAAAAGGCTGTGCCTGTACCGATATCAGAGCCTGGCACTGCACCACAAATTCGCCGCTGGTATTACTGGCCAACCTGGCCACTGCGTATGCTGGGCCGGGCGCTGCGCGGTTTAATGTTGCTGCTGGTTGCGGCGCTAACTTTAGTATTCCGTTTGGTTAGCCGCACTCTGGCACTGGTATTTAAACCTCTGCTTTGGGCGGTGCAGTGGCTGCTTAACCGGCTGGAAGCGCTGTACCGCTTTGCGCTGCAAGGTGCACTGGCGCTAAAAGGCGTAACGATAGTGGTTACCCTGGCACTGGCCGCAGCCTGCTTTGCGCTGTTACCACGCCTGGGTGCTGATGTTATACCGGCTATGAGCCAGGGCGAGTTTTATGTTGAAGTACAACTACCGGTAGGCAGCTCCATTGAGCAAACCGACAAAGTACTAGTACGGCTGGCGGTGATTGCGGCAGAGCAAAGCGCAGTAAAACGCAGCTATGCACAGGCGGGTACCGGCGCACAAATGACAGTTGATCCCAGCATTGGCGGCAGCCACTGGGGCCGCTTGAATATAGTGCTGCAAAACGGTACCGATGCGCAGCAAGAGCAGCAGGTAATCGCCACTTTACGTGATTATCTGGCGCAATTGCCTGACGTCACCGTAAAAATAGACCGGCCACAGCTGTTTAGCTTTAGCACGCCGCTGGAGGTTGAATTATCCGGCTATGAGCTGCCAGAGCTGAAAACCGCAGCCGACAACCTGGTTGCCGCGCTGGAAGCCGATGCGCGTTTTACTGATGTAAAAACCAGCCTGCGCCCCGGCCAACCTGAAATTACGCTGTATTTTAACCATGGTTTGCTGTCGCAACTGGGCATGACATCGCACGAAGTAGCCAAAAGAGTGGCGGCTTATGTTGGTGGTGAACTGGCCGGGCAGTATTCGGTAAATGACCGTAAAGTGGATATCCGCGTGCGGTTAGCTGAGCAATACCGACAAACTGAGCAGCAACTGGCACAGCTGATTATTAACCCCGGCAGTACCAGGCCGTTGCCGTTGTCTGCCGTAGCCCGCATTGAGCGCGAAACCGGCCCCAGCGAAATTACCCGCATTGGCCAGCAACGGGTTGCGGTGGTAAGTGCTAACCTGGCCTTTGGTGATTTAGAGCAAGCCACCCAAAATGCGGCCACTATTTTAGCTGCACAGCGTTTGCCCTACGGCGTAACGGCGGCGGTAATGGGCCAAAGCGAAGAAATGCAGCGTGCTTATACCTCATTAACTATGGCGCTGTTACTGGCAGTATTTTTAGTGTATCTGGTTATGGCATCGCAATTTGAAAACCTGCTGCAACCGCTGTTAATCCTGTTTACCGTGCCGCTGGCCGGTGCCGGTGCCATTCTGGGCTTATGGCTTACCGATACCAGGCTGTCTGTTATTGTATTTATTGGCCTTATTATGCTGGCGGGTATAGTGGTAAATAACGCCATTGTACTGATTGACCGCATTAACCAGCTGCGTGGCGAAGGCATAGCATTGCAGCAGGCTGTTATTGAAGCCGGTGCCAGCCGTTTACGGCCGGTATTAATGACTACTTTAACCACCATTCTGGGGTTGTTACCGATGGCGCTGGGCGGTGGTGATGGCAGTGAAATTCGCGCGCCTATGGCGATTACCGTGATCTTTGGTTTAGCGCTGGCCACTATGCTGACATTGCTGTTTATTCCGGTGTTGTATGCGCTGGTTAGCCGTGATACGCCGGTCATACCGGAAAGCCGTAACCAGGAGATCAGCGTATGAGCCAGCAACCACTTGCTATCACCCGCTTTGCGCTGACACGGCCGGTTACCATTTGCATGATATTTTTATCAATGCTGGTGTTTGGCGTAATTGCCAGCCGTATGCTGCCGCTGGAGAAATTCCCCGGTATTGATATTCCACAAATTTTTATTAATGTGCCGTACAACAATGCCACCCCAACCGAAATTGAGCGTCTTATTACCCGGCCGCTGGAAGAGGCGCTGGCCACGGTAACCGGCATTAAGCAAATGCGTTCCTGGTCAAATGAAAACAGCGCAGAAGTGTCGCTGGAATTTAAATGGGAAGAAAACATTAACAGCAAAAGCATTGAGGTGCGCGAGCGGCTAGACAGCATCCGCCATTTGCTGCCCAAAGATGTTGAGCGTGTGCTGGTATTTCAGTTTAACACCAACGATATGCCGATATTTCAGCTGCGTATTTCCAGTGAACGCGACTTGGCAATGGCGTACGATCTGCTGGAGCGGCAAATAAAACGGCCCTTAGAGCGGGTGCAGGGCGTATCTAAAGTTGAGCTATACGGCGTGGAAAAACGCCAGGTGGTAATTCGGCTTAACCCCGATAAGATGCGCGCGCTGAATATTGATGCAGCAGCACTGGTAAGCACGCTGCAGGGCTATAACTTTGCCATGACCGCCGGTGAGCTGCGCAATATTGACAACAGTATTCTGGTAAAACCGGTAGGCGAGTACCGTGAGCTGGAAGAAATCGCCTCGTTACCGCTGCGCCCTGGCTTGAGCTTACGTGAAGTGGCCACAGTGCAGCTGGAGCTGCCAAAACGTGAAGACGGCCGCCATCTGGATCAAACCTATGCGGTGGGCATGAATGTGTATAAAGAGTCGGGCGCTAACCTGGTTGAAGTGGCCAAAGCTGCGCTGACAGTGGTGCAGGCTGCAGATGACGACCCGGCGTTTAATGGCATCAGCCTTTACATTATGGACGACACCGCCAAGGGCGTAACAACTTCGCTGGCCGATTTACTCAGCGCCGGTGGCGTAGGGGCGTTGTTATCCTTTGCCGTGCTGTATCTGTTTTTGCGCCATATTGGCACCACTATGGTGGTGGTACTGGCCGTGCCGGTATCTATTTGTATTGCACTGGGCATTATGTATTTCTTCGGTTACAGCTTAAATATTCTTAGCATGATGGGGCTGATGCTGGCCGTGGGCATGCTGGTAGATAACGCTGTAGTGGTAACTGAAAGCATTTTTCGCGAACGTGCCGCCGGTGGTGATGTAAAAACGGCTACCGCACGCGGTGTGCGCCGGGTAAGCCTGGCAGTAGTGGCTGGTACGGCGACTACTGCTATTGTGTTTTTACCCAATATTGTTGGCCAGAAAATGGAACTGACCATCTTTTTAGAGCATGTTGCCATTGCCATCTGCCTGTGTCTGGCGGTTAGCCTGCTGATTGCCTTAACATTGATCCCGCTGTTAACCACCCGCCTAACCATGCAACCGGTAAAACAGCAGCAGGTTGGTGCGCTGGAAGCGAAATATCGCAAAACACTGGGCTGGGTTATGTATCACCCGCGCTGGTCAGCACTTATTGCTATGTTGTTGCTTGGCAGCATAGTGGTGCCTATGGGGGCGGTATCGGGTGGAGATAACGACAACGAAGACAGCGACCGCATTTTTTTAAATTACAATGTGCAGGGTAACTATGCGCTGGGCGAAGTAGAAGCTGAAGTCAGCATTATGGAGGCCTATTTATATGCCAACAAAGACAAGTTTGATATTGAGTCGGTGTACAGTTACTACCGGGCCGGTTATGCCAACTCGATTATTATTTTAAAACCCCAGCTAAGCCAGCCTCTGGCACAGTTAAAAGACGCTATCCGCAAAGACTGGCCTGCGCTGGTAAGGTCAAAACCATCTTTTGGCTGGGGCAATAATGGTGGTATGCAGGTGCATTTACTGGGCAGCTCTACTGAAGTGTTGCTAAAACTGGCTGCCGATATCGAGCCTATGCTTGCTGCCGTTACCGGGCTGGAGGATGTCAGCTCGGAAATTGCCCATGGTCAGCAGGAAATTCAGATCACGTTAAAGCTCGACCAACTGCAGCGCCATGGTTTGAATGCACAGCAAGTGGCTAATGCCGTATCGCTGGCGCTACGCGGCACCAATCTGCGTACCTTCAGAAGTGCCGAGCAGGGTGAGCTGTTAATGCGGGTGCTGTACGATGAAAAAGTAAGCCATTCACTGGCGGAGCTGTCGGCATTGCCAATACTGAACAAAGACGGAGTAGTGATAAGTTTGCAGCAACTGGCCGTGCTGACCACGATGCCAAGGCTGGATCAAATTCGCCGCTTTGACCGCCAGACCGGCATCGCCATCAGAATGAACCTGGCCAAAGATTACAAAATGGACACCGCGCGCGAAGACATTAAAAAGGTGATGGATAAACTGGCGTTACCGCCGGGCTACCGCTGGTCGTTTCGGGGCAGTTTTCAGCAGCAGGATGAATCGCAACAAGTGATGATGGTAAATATGTTGCTGGCTGTTGCCATGATCTACCTGGTAATGGCGGCGTTATTTGAATCCTTGCTGTTACCCACAGCAGTAATAGGCTCGTTATTGTTTTCGCTGGTAGGCGTATTCTGGACCTTTATGTTTACCGGCACCACCATGGGCATTATGGGTATGATAGGTATGCTGGTACTAATGGGCATAGTGGTAAACAACGGCATAGTACTGGTAGACAGGATCAACCAGGACAGACAGGAGCAGCCAGAGGCAACCTTGCGTGAACTGATCATCAGTGCCAGCGAATCACGGTTGCGGCCAATACTGATGACAGTATCTACTACCGTTTTGGGTTTATTACCGCTGGCTATGGGCGGCACTCAAATAGGCGGTGACGGCCCAAGCTATGCGCCAATGGCCATTGCTATTATCGGTGGCTTGCTGTTTTCGACCCTGACCAGTTTAGTGCTGGTGCCATTAACATACTGGGGCCTGGTTAACCTGATCAGTACCTGGGCTAGCTGGCGCGCCAATGCCAAACGCTGGGCTGATAAAGTCTGGGCCTGAGAATGATTTATGGCGTGTTGATGTAGGCAAACCGTGTCATGCGTGAGGTAGCTGATTAGCGCTTTACAGCAGCGCGCAAACTCACTAGAATGCGCGCTGCCTTAAGGGAGTAATCTGCAGCCGTATTATACGGTTGCGCTGCGGTCAACATACTTGTGCCACCTGCACATGGCCGTATCGTTCAAAGCCTGCTTTGAATTGATGAGACTTAAGACACACTACTGGCCCAAAGCGGGAGCCGGTATTGTGTCTTATGTATGTCCCGCTAAGGTGCAGTTGATGGAAGCCTTCTTATCCTCTTTTACCGCCGTAGCAATTGCTGAAATTGGCGATAAAACCCAGTTACTCTCTTTATTTCTTGCTGCCCGGTTTCGCTCTAAAAGCGCGATTATCGCCGGTATTTTAGTCGCTACTTTACTTAACCATGCGGCATCGGCCTGGCTGGGTGTCTGGGTGGCGCAATTTATTCCGCCAGGCTGGCATAACTGGCTGCTGGGCGGCTCTTTTATTGCGGTGGCGCTATGGCTGTTAATTCCTGATAAAGATGATAGCGGTGATACCAGCGTGCTGCGATTCGGTGCTTTTACCGCCAGCTGCGTGTTGTTTTTTCTGGCCGAAATTGGCGATAAAACCCAAATAGCCACGGTAATACTGGCCGCCAGTTTTGAAAATGCGGTATGGATGGTAATTGTAGGCACTACGCTGGGTATGCTAGCCGCCAACGTGCCGGTGGTGTATGCCGGTAGCTGGTTGCTGCAAAAAATCTCATTGCACTGGGCGCGTCGTGCGGCCTGTGCCGTATTTATGCTGCTTGGGTTTTATATTATCTGCTCTGACCAGCTTATGATGTTGGGGTAAATAGCAGTTTAGCCCATTGAAGCCATTGATTAAGCTTGTATTTACCGATATGTTGCTTAACGAAACTGTTGAGTCAGCTTAACATCGGGTTGACGCTGGTTTTATTAAAAATAACAATAGCTGAAGTAAAGGAGACTAAGTCATGAATGACTTTAATGCAGTGCCAGCAGTTAATTCGTCAACGGCCAAGCTGGTATATATTCTGTATCTGGTGGGTTTATTGTTTGGTATTACCGGTATTATCGGTGTGATCGTCGCTTATGTTAATAAAGAAGATGGCCCGGAGTGGTTGCAAAGCCATTATCGTTTTCAAATCCGTACTTTCTGGATGGGGCTGGTATTTTTGATTGCAGCAGCAGTACTGACTGTTGTGCTGATTGGCTGGTTAGTTTGGCTTTTTTGGGTAGTGTGGTTAATTATCCGCAGCGTTAAAGGGCTAAAACAGCTGGAAAAACAAGAGCCTGTGCTGGACGAACAAACCTGGATGTTTTAAGCGTCCAACATTAAAAAGCGAAGCCGGGTGCTTCGCTTTTTTGTGCCCTTTTAACGTTCGGGTGATAAATATTCCCGGTCATAAAAGGTGCGCAGCCAGTGCGGCCGGTAAATGGCCATCAGTGTTATTGCGCTGCCATTAAGCAGTGCTTCGGGAAACCAGATAAGCAGGGCTAATAGCCAGTAGTCGTTGGTTATAATATGCCAGCTGTAGCGTCCCTCCAGACCAAACCACAGCGATGTCAGGCTGATTTGCACTACTATCGTTATCGCCGCAGTAAGAAAACCGGCGACAAAAATATACACAAACAGGTGCCTGGTTAAATAACGATAGCTGGCTAAAAACAAGGCATAGCTAAATAAACCTGGCAGAATAAAGCTGCTCAGCGCATATAAACCGGCGTCAGCCCAGGGCAGTTTGCCAAAACCAATAAGCATTAGCATGGGCAACAAGCAAATCCAGATAGCAATACGCCAGCCATGGCACAGTATTAAGGTAGTTAGTAGCAAGAAATGCAAATTCAGCCCGTCTTGTATACCGGCCTGCACACTCCACAACAAACCCAGCACCACTACCGAGGCGAAAACAAAATGCTGATAACCCGCCTCGGCCCTGAGTTTGGGCAAAAACTCGCGTGGATAAAAGTACAGTAAAACCGCCAATGCACTAAAGGCGCCTGTAATTTGCCAACTGGTCATTATTTGGTGTTCCGCCGTACTAACATCCTCTGATTGTAACGGCTGTTCGCTGCTCAGTCATCGCTGTTGTGGTCAGAATGCTCCAGATAACGGCCAGCACCCAGTGCCGTGCTGAGCAGCAATACGGGTATGGCAAAAAAGTGCATCATCAGTGATAACTCTGCGGCAAAGTTGATCCAGAAGATAACCAGCCAGCTCACCAGCCATGTGGCTATAGTCAGCCATTTTGTTGTAAAGCTATTCATACTGCCTCCTGTTGGTATTGTTGAAGTCCCGGCCATTCTAGGCCTTGCCTTTACAATAATGCAGTGTCACTATTGATAAAAATAAGGTGAATAGTGACAAATTGCCTGCGCAGGATAAACTGATGAAACAGATTGCCATACTGGCTAACCACAACAGCATCACCAGCGATGTATTCGCGTTGCTGGATTATTTTGAATACTGCAATGTGCTTTGGGCGTTACAGCAGCAGACAGTAGCACCGTTGTTTCATTGCTATCTGGTGTCGCCAGACGGTAAGGCTCTTAACCTAAAGCCGGGCGTGGAATTAGCGGTACAGCCACATCAATGGCAACAGGCCGACGCCCTGATTTTACCACCAGCTTATGCTTACCGGCGCGCTGAGCTGGCGGCACTGGCCGCGCAATCTGCAGCCTATTACAGCGGTTTGCATCAGGCGGCAGAGCGGGGCAGTTTAATTGCGGCCAGTTGTACCGGTACTTATATCCTGGCGGGCAGCGGCTTGCTGGATCATCGCAATGCCACCAGCAGCTGGTTTTTTAAAGAGGTATTTCGAAGCCTGTACCCCAATGTGCATTTGCAGCTGAATAAGCTGCTGGTGCAGGACGGTAACCTGCTAACAGCAGGGGCTACCACCTCTTATATTAATTTATGCCTGGCGCTAACCGAACAGTTAGCCGGCGAGCAGTTTGCCCGGCAGATGGCAAAAATTATGCTCACCGATCCCAACCGCACCTCGCAGGTACCCTACATGGATTTATCTGTCGGTTTGCAGCATAACGACTCATTAGTTGTGCAAATACAGGCCTACCTTAGCCAGCATTTGGCGCAGCCTTTTGTACTGGATGAGTTAGCAGAGCAGTTTCACCTGACCAAGCGCACCTTGCTGCGCCGCTTTAAAACCGCGCTGAATGACACGCCGTTAAATTATTTGCAGCGCTTACGGGTAGAGCAAGCCAAGCGTTTGTTGGAAACGACTAACCAGCCAATAGAGCAGATAGTGCTGCAAGTGGGCTATGAAGATGTCAGCTCGTTTCGCAAGTTATTTCTTAACTACACCGAACTTACCCCAAGCCAATACCGGCAAAAGTTTATGCTGGGTGACACCTTTAACTGCTGCCCGACGGAACGCCTTGTTGCAGAAATCTGAAAAATAATTTTAGCAACTACTTGCGCCAATAGATTACATCTGTAATATTAAATGTATTACAGATGTAATCTATAAGGTGTTTTTATGATCGAAATCAGCAATGCCGAACTTAGCGTAATGCAGGTACTGTGGCAGCGTCAGCCGCTAAGCGCCAATGACGTGGTTGCGGCGCTGGGTAATGATAAAGACTGGCACGAGAAAACCGTAAAAACCTTGCTAAACCGGCTGGTAAGCAAAGGTGCACTGGGCTTTGATAAAGATGGCCGGGCTTATTTATATTATCCGCTTATTGCCGAGCAGGATTATCAGCAGCAGCAGAGCCGCTCTTTTGTTGAGCGTATATTTGCCGGCCGTGTCGCGCCGCTGGTGGCCGGTTTTGCCAGCCAGAACAAGCTAAACGCCGACGATGTACAGCAGTTAAAACAACTGATTGCTGACTGGGAGCAGGAGCAGCACCATGACTGATTACCTGCTGCAAGTGTCGGTGCCGTTGTCGCTACTGATCATAGCTTTGTTATTAGCACAGCACTATCTGCTTAAGCCCCTGGGGGCGCGCACTTTGTATGCGCTTTGGGCTGCAGTGCCGCTAATGCTGCTTTGCACTTTTGCTACCCCCTTATTGCCCCAGGTTGTTGAAGCGGATGCCATTAAGCGCTATCAGGTGGGAATACAGCAGCTCAGTACGGCGGCAGACAGCATTAACTGGCTGTTTTGGTTTTGGCTTGCCGGAGTAATGCTGTGCAGCAGTTTTTTACTGCTTAGCTATATCAGCGGCCGTGTTCAGTTTAACCGTGCAGCGCAGCTTAGTAGCAATAATATGCCAGCGTACTGTCGTCAGGCAGATAACAACAGCGGGCCTTATATCACCGGTTTAATCTCGCCACGAATTTTGCTGCCGCATGATTTTTTTACCCGCTTTGACGCAACCCAGCAGCAACTTATCCTGCAACATGAGCTGACACACTGGCGCCGGGGCGATTTGCATCTGAATTACCTTGCTCTGATCTTGGTTAGCCTGTTTTGGTTTAACCCGCTGGTATGGCTGGCTTATCGTCAATACCGCAACGCTCAGGAGCTGGCCTGCGATGCACTGGTAACAAAAAATGCCAACAAGGCAGAAAGAATTGCTTATGGTTATGCCTTACTAAGCAGTACGCAGCAGTCATCAGCAAACTGGTGGCCGCTTACTCATCACTATGGGGAATTTAACACTATGAAACAACGCATTACGCAATTACAACGTCAGCAAGGTATCAGCAAAACAGTGGTATTGGGTGCAATGGCACTGGTGATTGCTGCTACATTATTGCTGCAGCAGCCGGTTATGGCTGGTGTTAGCAAAACACAACAGCTTGCTGCAGTCATGCGCATTGAACCACGTTACCCACTGCAAGCTGCAGAACAGGGGATCTCAGGTTATGTGCAGATTAAATTTGATGTTGATGCACAAGGTAAAGTGATCAATGCCAGTGTCGTGAAATCGAGTCCTGAACAGGTATTTGATAAAGAGGCATTACGTGCCCTGACGCAATGGCAATATACCGCTACCGGCAAGCTGCATCTGGCGCAAATGGTGCAACTGGATTTTGAGCTGGATAACATACAAGCAGATATCGAGCGGGTTAGTGTAACACCGGCCGTAAAAAAGGGCTGATGGTGTAGCAAAACAAGTTGGATAAAAGTGCAATAAAGCAGCGTTTACACCGCAGTGCCGTTTAAAGGCGCTGCTTTATTGCATTTAAGCGCTGGCATTTTACCAGCCAAACGCCAGTACAGTTTTATTTAACACTTTGTCATTAAACAGTACCCGCGCTGTACTACCTTTGGCGGCGCCCAGGCACACGTGCAGCGGTAGCAGGTGCTCTTCGCGCGGGTGCATTAACCGGGCATCAGGTGCCTGTTGCCAGTTAATCAGCCGCTGCGCCTGCTCAGCATAACTATACTGTGGTTGCAGGCTGTCGATAAAATACTGATTAAACGCCTCTAACTGCGCATCGCTAACCAGGTTGGCATTAAAAAACGCCTGCATATTATGAAAGCTCATACCGGAGCCGATAATCAGCACGTTTTGCTGCCGTAAAAAGCTTATCGCTTCACCCAGCGCAATATGCGCTTTGGCATCAAGGCCTTTTAGCAATGATAACTGCAGCACAGGAATATCAGCTTGCGGGCGCAGCAGCAGTAGCGGCACAAAAACACCATGATCCCAACCGCGGCTGGTATTTAGCAGTGGGTTAAAACCGGCTTGCTGCAGTTTTTCTGCTATTTGGGCCGCCAGTTGTGGTGCGCCGGGGGCGGGATAGCTAAGCTGATAACTTTGCGCCGGAAAGCCGGAGTAATCAAATAACAATGCCGGGTTGTCAGCTGCAGTAAGCGCCGGTTGGGCAGTTTCCCAGTGTGCACTAATTACCAGTATGGCGGCAGGTGGGGCCAGTTTATTGCCAAGCCCGGTAATAAATTGTGTCAGGGCTTGGTGGTTTGGGTCGCCAAGTAAAGGTAAAGGCCCGCCGCCATGGGGTAAATACAATACAGGTGCCAGAGTTGGGGTCATTGCGTTGTGCTCGTTGGCAAAATAATATGTTCAGGCTACGCTTGCTAACCGTGCTATGCAATAGATTAAAAGTTGCGAAATAACTCAACTTTTAACAGATAAAATCGAATAATATGCAAAGGAGCGCTGTATGACCCCGGCAATAGAATTGGTAAAACAGCGCGGTATTGCGCATCAGGTGCATCAGTATCAGCATGATCCGGCTGCAGCTTCTTACGGGCTCGAAGCCGCTGAAAAGCTCGGCTTATTACCTCAGCAGGTATTTAAAACCCTGGTGCTAAGCCTGGATGCAAAACAGCTGGCGGTGGCAATATTACCGGTAAACCAGTTACTGAGCATGAAGCAGCTTGCCAAAGCATTGGGCGCAAAAAAAGCCGATATGGCTAATGCGGCCGATGTGATGCGCAGTACCGGTTATGTGTTGGGTGGTGTAAGCCCGCTGGGGCAAAAAAAGCTGTTACCTACCGTAATTGACAGCTCGGCGCAGCAGTTTGCCACTATTTACGTTAGCGCCGGGCGGCGCGGGCTGGAGATTGAGCTAAGCACTGCAGATTTGTGCTTGTTACTCAATGCACAGTTTGCACCGCTGTGTCAGAGCTAACAGCCATATTCGGAGACTTATGATTGCTATTAATTTGGGGCCACTGGCGTTACCGGTGCCACCGTTGCTGTTGTTGTTTAGTGTTGTAGGTGGTCTGATTGTTGCTTCTCTGGTAGCCAAAAAGCAGCAAAGCCCGGTAACTGATCAGTTGTTAAGCGTGTTGCTGGTAAGTCTGTTATTTGGCCGTATCGTTTTTGTACTGCGGTTTGCACAAAGCTATGACTCTTTCTGGCAAATGCTGGATATCCGCGATCGGGGTTTTGATTTTTCGGCTACCTTACTGGCTGCCATGATTATGCTTATGCTGCAGATAAAGCGTTACCCAAAACAGCGTAAAGCTTTGCTAAGCGGTGCGCTTTCTACCGTAGCGCTATTTGCGGTATTAATCACCGTGGTGACGGCAGGCAGACAACAGGCGCAATTGCCTGATATAGCATTGTTACAGCTAGACGGTAGCAGTGTTAGCTTGCAGCAAAGCAAAGGCCAGCTTACCGTTGTTAACCTCTGGGCCACCTGGTGCCCACCATGCCGGCGTGAAATGCCGGTATTAGCTAAAGCAGAACAAAACAACCCCGATATTAATTTTCTGCTGATAAATCAGCGTGAACCGGCCGACACGGTAAAACAGTTTTTAGCGCAAATGTCGTTACAGTTTTCACAGGTACTGCTGGATACCACCGGACAGGTGCCGCAGCAGTTTGGCGCATTCGGCTTGCCGGTAACGCTGTATTTTGATGCACAGGGCCAACTGGTAGACAGCCATATGGGCGAGGTATCTGATGCCAGCCTGGCGGCGGCTATCAGCAGGCTGCGTAACAGTTCACCTTAAGTACTAATAAAAACGGGCGCTGTAGGCGCCCGTTTATTGCTGTCACCCCTTTATGGCAGTGACTACTTTAAATCAAAGCGATCGGCGTTCATTACTTTGGTCCAGGCTTTTACAAAGTCTGTCACAAACTTTTGTTTGGCATCACTGGCACCATATACTTCTGCAATAGCGCGCAGTTGTGAATTAGAACCAAAAATCAGATCAACCCGGCTGGCAGTCCATTTTACCTGACCGGTTTTACGATCCGTGCCTTCAAACTGCTGCGCGTCTTTGGACACCGGAGCCCACTGTGTATTCATATCCAGCAGGTTAACAAAGAAGTCATTGCTTAACGTGCCCGGTTTTGCCGTAAATACGCCGTGTTTGCTCTGGCCGTAGTTAGCATCCAGTACCCGCATACCACCGACTAACACTGCCATTTCCGGTGCGGTTAAGGTTAACAGCTGTGCTTTATCCAGCAGCATCTCTTCAGCTGATATGGTGTAAGCCGTTTTCATATAGTTACGGAAACCATCTGCAACCGGCTCCAGCACATCAAACGATTCCGCATCGGTTTGCTCGTCTGTAGCATCGGTGCGACCAGGGGCAAAAGGCACCGCCACTGTTACACCTGCATCATTAGCAGCTTTTTCTATTGCGGCTGCGCCTGCCAGCACAATAATATCGGCCAGCGACACTTTTTTGTTGCCGCTTTGCGCAGCGTTAAAGTTTTGCGCAATAGTGCCAAGTACGCTAAGCACCTGCTGCAGCTGTGCCGGTTGGTTTACCTGCCAGTCTTTTTGCGGCGCTAAGCGGATACGGGCGCCGTTGGCACCACCGCGGCAGTCTGAACCACGGAAGGTAGAGGCTGACGACCAGGCGGTATACACCAACTGCGATACGCTTAAACCAGATGCCAGAATGGTGCTTTTTAGCTGGGCAATATCAGCATTGTTAACCAGTTCATGATCTACTGCTGGTACCGGGTCTTGCCAGATTAAATCTTCAGCTGGTACTTCCGGCCCCAGATAACGCGATTTAGGCCCCATATCGCGGTGGGTTAGTTTAAACCAGGCGCGGGCAAAGGCATCGGCAAACTCGGCCGGGTTTTTATGAAAATGCTCTGAAATTTTACGATAAGCCGGATCTTCGCGCATGGCAATATCAGCAGTTGTCATCGCCAGTACGGTACGTTGGCTGGCATCTTCAACATCCGGTGCATGATCCCGCTCGGCAAGGTTTACTGCCGCCCACTGATGCGCACCGGCCGGGCTTTTAACCAGCTGCCAGTCATAACCAAACAATACGCCAAAGTAACTGTGATCCCAACGGGTGGGAGTTGGCGTCCAGGGGCCTTCAATACCACTGGTAATAGTGTCGCGGCCTTTACCGCTTTTAAAGCTGTTTTTCCAGCCCAAACCCATTTGTTCGATAGGGGCGGCTTCAGGCTCTGCGCCTACGTTAGTCGCATCACCGGCACCATGTGATTTACCAAAGGTATGGCCGCCAGCGGTTAACGCCACGGTTTCGTAGTCATTCATTGCCATACGGGCGAAGGTTTCGCGCACATCACGGCCAGAGCCTAATGGATCGGGTTTGCCATCCGGGCCTTCGGGGTTAACGTAGATCAGGCCCATTTGCACAGCAGCTAAGGGGTTTTCCAGATCGCGCTCGCCGGAGTAACGGCTGTTAGGCTTGTCGCTGGTGGCCAGCCACTCGGTTTCAGCGCCCCAGTAGACATCTTCTTCCGGCTCAAAAATATCAGCCCGGCCGCCGCCATAACCAAAGGTTTTAAAGCCCATCGATTCCAGTGCAACGTTACCTGCTAAAATAAATAAGTCGGCCCAGGATAATTTGTTACCGTACTTTTGTTTTACCGGCCACAGCAAGCGGCGGGCTTTATCCAGGTTGCCGTTATCCGGCCAGCTGTTTAGCGGTGCAAAACGCTGGTTGCCGCTAGAGGCGCCGCCACGGCCATCACCAGTGCGGTAGGTACCAGCAGCGTGCCATGCCATACGGATCATAAAAGGCCCGTAATGGCCGTAATCTGCCGGCCACCAGTCTTGTGAGTCGGTCATTACATGCTCAAGATCTTTTTTTACTGCTGCCAGATCAAGTTTGTTAAATTCTTCAGCGTAGTTAAAATCTTCGCCCAGCGGGTTCGATTTCTTGTCGTTCTGGTGCAAAATTTTCAGGTTAAGCTGGTTGGGCCACCAGTCCATATTTTTGGTGCCGGCACCACCAACTTTGGTGTTGCCGCCGTGCATCACCGGGCATTTTCCGGCTGAGCCGTTATTGTTACTGTCCATATTTTACTCCTTGCAACTTGGGGGTTCTCAGGGCTACTATCTGCACCTGCTTTGATAGTGCATTGACTATAGACCTGAAGGGCTACCTGCGAAAGCCAGTTTTGTCTATCGTGCTAATCGTTTTTTTCGAATTGACTATTGCAAATTTAGTTAATATTTTCAGTGGGTTTGTCTGTAGTTATACAGGATGGTTCAAATCAAATGGCTTTGCTGTGGTAGCGTAAAAAGGGTTGCGCCCTGTTGCTTTGCCGGTTAGCTTACTGTTTTGCCAAACAGAGGCTTGCCATGACCAGCGTTACCATTTTGGTAGATGTACAAAACATCTACTACACCAGTCGTGAAGCCTGGCAGCGCAATTTTGACTACAATGCTTTTTGGCGGCAGATAACAGCCGGGCGTACTGTCGTTAAAGCCATTGCTTATGCCATAGACCGAGGTGATGAAAAGCAGCGGCAGTTCCAAAATATTCTGCGAGCCATCGGCTTTGAGGTAAAACTAAAGCCGTTTATTCAGCGTGCCGATGGTTCGGCCAAAGGAGATTGGGACGTTGGCATAACGCTGGATGCTATCGAGTACGGCCAGCACAGTGATGTACTGGTGCTGGCCTCCGGCGATGGCGATTTTGGCCTACTGGCAGACAAACTTACCACCAAGTACCAAACCGAAGTAGAGGTATACGGTGTGGAAGGTTTAACTGCCCAGGCACTGGTAAAAGCCGCTACGCGGTTTATTGCGATTGACGAAGCCCTGTTGCTGCCGAAGTAAATACACGTTTGCTAAATATAAACAGTAATAGCAACAAGGCGCCGATTCCGATACTGCCGCCGCTGTAACCACGCTGATAGCTTAGTTGTATATCTTGTGGTTGCTGCTTTAAGCGTTGTTTAAATTGTTCTAACTGCAATTCAAGGTTCGCTGTCATGTTATTGCTGGCTTGCATAAAACCTTGCAAACTATCCTGACGTAATTCTTCCTGCAGATTAACCGGCGTTGAGCGGCCTTTCAGCTGACTGGTACCTGGTGCCCGAAATAATAATTTGCGACTGTCTATAGCGTATACAGCGGTGTCCATCAGCGTATTACTGTCATTTTTCTGACCAGCCACCAGATAAGCTCCCACCAATGTCCAGTAACTCAGCGATAATTTACTGTCGTCAGTAAATTGCACCTGATCGTAGGATACCAGCGCAATCACATCGATATTAAACATAGCTTTAAGCTGGTCCAGATTAGCAAAGCTACCACCCGGTGTCAGGTAAGCAGAGGGGATAATCTCAATATGCTCAACGAAAGACTGAGTAGTAAAATGTGCGGCAATATTACTTAAAATCTGTAGTTTGTGATTCTCTGTCAGTTCATTATTGTGCACCTCTACCCAGGGTATTGATGTGCTGCTGCGACGAGCGGATGACGCAGGAACAAATGCAATACCCATCCGCAGTGGCAGCGTAAGATGGGGGATCCCGGTTGAATTTTCCGGCACGGCTTTGTCCGGATACAAATAGTTCACCACGCTGCTGCGGCTGCCGGTTTGCTGCGTAGCGCAAGCGTTCAGAGTTAGTATGATAATCAACACCATTAATAAGCGGGTTTGGCTGGACATAGTGCATTTCCTTTTTGCGATGAATAATTGCTATGCAGCCTAGTTTGAATAAGTATAAATTAATACTTTATATGCTAAAGTAGCGCATTAATCCTGTTTTGGTATCGCATATTGATACTTTCGGAGGGATGTGTCGCAAATAGACCTAATGCTTAGCTGTGTTAAAAAAGCACTGAAACAACGCGGCATAAGCTATGCGCAGGTGGCTGTACATTTACAACTGACAGAAGCCAGTGTGAAAAGGCTGTTTTCACAAAAGCAGTTCACAATGCAGCGACTGGAACAGGTTTGCCAACTGATGCAACTGGAACTGGCAGACTTACTGCAGCTGATGAGTGAACAGCAGCAGCAAGTGCAGCAGTTAAGCTATGAGCAGGAAGAAGAGATCACGCGTGATCTGACGTTGTTGCTGGTTGCGGTGTCGGTACTTAACCGCTGGAGCATGCAGGATATTCTGGACTGGTATCAGTTGTCCGAACATGAATGTATCCGTAAGCTGGCGCAATTAGACCGGCTTAAGCTGATAGAATTGCTGCCAAACAATAAGATCCGGCTACGGGTATCCGCCAATTTCAGTTGGCGTGAAGGCGGGCCGATACAACGCTTTTTTCAACAAAAAATTGCCCAGGAGTTTTTTCAGGCCAGGTTCAACAGCAAAGCCGAATGCCTGTTGGTGCTCAATGGTATGTTATCCGCTGCCGGCAACGACGAGTTTCAGCGCAAGCTCAGGCGGTTGGCCAGTGAGTTTAATGAACTAAACCGACAGGAAGCCAGTTTGCCATTGGCGCAGCGCAATGGTGTGAGTATAGTGCTGGCGATGCGTGACTGGCGGTTCGGCTTGTTCAAACCACTGTTGAAAAAGTCGTGAGCCGCCGGTAGTGTTAATCCGTCCTTTTTTAAGTTTTACGCTGGAGCTGGAGCCAACCGGTAAATGGCCCTGGCAACAGGGCCGTTCCGGCAAAAAATAATTACGCCGGTTCTGGCAGCAGTGCATCATCCAGTTGATTGGCCTTAATGGCAGCTTCCCGTGCTTGCAGCCGCTGTACGTACTCGGTAAAAACGGGGCGTTTTTCCAGCGTATCAAACATCATGCCCCACTCAATATGGCTGCCCACATAGATATCGGCCGCGGTAAATTGCTCACCACAAATATAAGGGCCGTTAGTTAAGGCGGTTTCCAGCGCGTTCAGTGTGTCCTGGTACAAACCACAGCCTGCGGCGGCGGCATTGTCGGCGTCCAGCCGCCAGTTATAGGCTTTGGCAGTGGTGGCCATCTCCAGCGGGCCGGCGGCAAAAAACAACCAGCGGTAATAGTTAGCGCGCTGCGTGCTATTTGGCGCAGGGGCCAGTTGCTTGTCGGCAAACTGATCCGCCAGATAGGCACAAATGGCGGCGGCTTCGGTTACTACCACATCACCATGGGTAATTACCGGTACTTTGCCCATCGGGTTTAGTGCCAGAAATTCAGCCGATTTCATTTCAGGGCCATACTGCAGCACTTTTACCTCGTAAGCTACATTCAGCTCTTCCAACAGCCAGCGGATAATACGGCCGCGCGATTGGGGGTTGGTATATAAAGTTAATGGTTTCATTTTGTTTATTCCTTGTTGCTGGTTTTGTGTGGTTAATAAGTGTGGGTTGTTGGCGGTTTTTTCGCTACCGGGGTACTGTAAAACTCAAATAGGACAGAATGCGTCCTAATTATCGGTTATATTTTGTGTTTGTTAGTAACAACAGGAAGCGTAAATGAACAGGCGCAGATATAAATGAGCGGCCCGACTATCCGGGTGTTAAGCCTGCTGGAGCTGCTGCAGTCTCATGGCCGTTTAAGCGGCACTGAGTTGGCGGCAAGGCTGGGCGTAGATAAGCGCACAGTGCGCCGTTATATTCAGGCGCTGGAGCAATTAGGCATACCTGTTACTACTGAACAAGGCTGTGACGGCGGCTATATGTTGGTGGCTGGTTTTAAATTGCCGCCAATGATGTTTACCAATGACGAAACTCTGGCGTTATCGTTGGGCTTATTGGCGGCACACAACCTGAATCTGGCTGATACGCAGGTTGCCATCAGCAGCGTTCAGGCCAAGCTGGAGCGGGTTATGCCGGCTAAACTGAAGTCCCGCGCCCGGGCCATTGCCGACAATATCAAAGTAATATTGCCAGCATCTGACGCTGAAACATCCGGCCAGCACTTGGCACCGTTATTAGATGCACTGGAGCAGCAGCGCTCGGTTACTATCTGCTATGCCTCTTATCAGCAAGCGCCGGTTTTCAGACAAGTTGACCCTTATGGTTTATTGTTCCGCAGCGGACGCTGGTATATGAGTGGCTATTGTCACCTGAGGCAGGAGCTGCGCACCTTCCGGCTGGACCGCCTGCAACAGATCGAATTGTTGCAGCAGTGCTTTAACCGGCCAGCGAATTTTGATACGGCAGAGCATTTTACCAGCAGCCTGTATGGTATGCCGGGTAACCTGGATGTGCAGGTTCTGCTGCATACCGACAAACACAC
Source organism: Gammaproteobacteria bacterium HGW-Gammaproteobacteria-15 (assembly GCA_002840125.1). Lineage (GTDB taxonomy): Bacteria > Pseudomonadota > Gammaproteobacteria > Enterobacterales > Alteromonadaceae > Alishewanella. Next base: position 674,978 of record PGZF01000001.1, on the reverse strand, counting down.
AGCAGCACAGGCAATGGGGGAAACGGCATCGATGTTAAAACCGCAGGCCGATGGCTTGCTGCTAAACACCCGCACCGACAGCTGTTATTGCTTAGCCCAGTGGTTAAGTCAGCTGCCGTTTGATTTTAGTATTATTGCGCCCATAGAGCTTAAGCACGCACTAAAGCAGCAGGCTGAGCGCTTAATGACCATTGCGCTGACATAAGGCCGTATACAGCTCTGCGGGCGGCTGTGGATTTTTGCGCCCGGATGTTGTGAACCCGGCAGGAAGAAATTACTGTGCTTCCTCAATACCACATATTTACTTATAGTAGGGAAATGCCAACCTATTGGTAAGCTGTAAACATCATATTAAGGAAAAAGGATGATATCGCGTAGCGTTATGGCGAAATGTCTGGAGCCATCCACAGAACACGATAAACGCTACCTTTGGGTAGATATATCACTAATTTTTTTGATTGGCCTGAATATTATAGCGCTGGTGTTGCAGTCAATAGAGCCGGTTGATCAGGTATATCACCGGCATTTTTTTTACTTTGAGCTGATATCTATCGGCGTCTTTACACTTGAATACGCTGCCAGGGTGTGGAGCTGTGTTGATACCTTGCCCATACAGCAACAAACAGGCACTAACTTGCAAAAGCGTCTGCGTTACATACGCTCGCCATTAGCTATCATCGATTTGCTGGCTATTTTGCCGTTTTATCTTGGGTTCTTTGTACAAGCAGATCTTCGTTATCTGCGGGTGTTCCGCTTACTGCGCGTATTTAAACTCAGCCGCTATTCACGTGCCATGCAGCTGTTATTAAACGTATTTAAAGAAGAGCGTTTTTCGTTGTTTGCAGCTTTTTCGGTGCTGTTTATTATTATGCTGGTGGCGGCCTGTGCAATGTACACCTTAGAAAAAGATGTGCAACCTGAACACTTCAGCTCTATTCCACAGGCTATGTGGTGGTCACTGGTTACGCTTACCACAGTAGGGTATGGAGATGTGACTCCGGTTACTGATTCCGGCCGCTTGTTTGGAGGGTTAATTACTATTGTCGGTATTGGTATGGTAGCGTTGCCAGCCGGTATACTGGCGTCAGGTTTTTCTGAACAATTGTCGCGCCGGCGGCAGTTTTTTCAATTGGCGTTAGATCAAGCATTTAAAGACGGCCGCTTTGCTGCAGAAGCCGAACCGCTGCTACAACGGCTTCGCGCTGAGCTGGGCATTAGCCATACCGAAGCCGCCATACTGCGTGAACTTATGGAAAAGCGCTATCAAACCTTGCACTACAACGACAATCAGTCAGGCTGATAAGGCTTACTTCGGTTTATTCAACATGGCTTTTAAATCAGCAAAAGGGTTGTGGGTAGCTGCAGCCACTTTTTGCTCGGTGGTGCCGCCATACAGCACAAACTCGTGGAATTTATTGTGTTCGTTATCATGGCAGTAAATACATAACAGCTCCCAGTTGCTGCCATCGGCCGGGTTATTGCTATGGTTGTGATCGATATGATGTACCGTTAATTCACGCAAATTGGAATGCACAAACTCGCGGGCACAACGGCCACATACCCAGGGGTACATTTTTAATGCTTTATCGCGATAACCCTGTTCCTGCTGCTGATAAGCCTGGGCGCCGCTGTTGGTTTTGCTCATAATTGTTCTGCTTTGCTGCATGGTAACATAAGGCCCGATTTTAGCAGCCACACTGGCTTAAGCAATGCTTGTTTTAACGGTTTTCTGGCAAAGCATGGGTTGGTTAAGGTAGCCGATTTTAACCGGCACAACTATCGCCTTATAAAATTTGCCGATACAGTGGTTGATAAAAAGCGGTTAGGAGGAAGGCCAATGACAAACGGAATAACGAATATGGCGGGCTCAGTGCCAGAGTGGTGTGCCATGGCAATTGAGCTGTTGGGCATCGCTATTATCACTGTCATCGCTATTTACGCCCTGTTGCATGCCGGCATACGGTTGGTAAAAGGTGATCCACTGAGCGATATCCAGCAACAGGTGCGCCAGCAGCTGGGGCGGGGCATTTTGCTGGGGCTGGAGTTTTTAATCGCGGCAGACATTATTCATACCGTTGCAGTGGAGCTTACCTTTGAAAACGTGGGTGTGCTGGCGCTGGTGGTGTTAATTCGTACCTTTTTAAGCTTTACCCTTGAGTTGGAGTTAACCGGCAAATGGCCTTGGCAGCAGGCTGGCTCTGAAACCAAAAATGGTGCAGACAATTAACAATTAACCAAGGCACCTAAAGTTAAGTAGCCTGTTTTTGCCAGCGTATTTAATTGAGACACTATGAGCATATACGTTATCACCCCAGAACAATGGCAAACCCAACGCTGGCAAAACGGCGGCGGCATTACCCATCAGCTGTGCCGCCAGGATGACGGGCAAGGGCTGTTATGGCGCTTATCCATCGCCGAAGTAGCCAGTGATGGCCCGTTTTCGCGCTTTGATAATATTGATCGTATTATTTTACTGCTTACCGGCGAGGGCTTTTGTTTACATGGCGTCGGCGATAACCTGCAGTTGTTGGATACACCACTTACGCCGTTTGCGTTTGCCGGTGAAACTACCATTCACTGCAGCTTAGTAAATGGCGCCGTGCGCGACTTTAACCTGATGACCCGCCGTGGTGCTGTGCAGGCACAGCTGCAGGTGCTGACTATTGGCAGTGCTGTACAAACATTGCCGCTAAGCCCGCAAACGCTTATCTATATTGCCAGTGGTAGTGTTAATGCTGTATTGGGTGCAAGGCACATAACGCTGGAAGCACAGCATACACTTAGCCTGAGTAATGAAACGGGTAACGTGCAGTTAAGCAGTAGGGATGCTGCCGAGATTATTTACATTGGCTTGTCTGGAACCTCGGCGTAACTATGCTGCTTGTCGAGACAGCGCCTATGTTAAATGCCTGGTCTAATTTTTTGTTTTTCTTTTAAGCTCTGCTACTAAGGTTTTTTCTTCTGCAATTAGCCGCTGCTTAATTAGCCAAAGTTTTTGCTGGTATGCCAGCATCGCTGCAAACTTTTTGCTAAAAACGAGCAGGCAAAAAATGCTACCTATTACTACCGGCAACGCCAGAAAAACTTTTTCAGGCATTTGTCCGTTATAGGTTGGTATTTTCAGAAAAAACACACCAAATATCGTTATCAGGGTGCAAACAAGGGCAAACTTTTTAAAATAGGATAAATGATCTTTCTTACCCATAACCATATCTTGAAATGGAAAGGTGTAAGCTAAAACCACAAATGCTGCAACCGGAATGAGTATGAAAAAATAGTGTTCAACCACGTTTACCGTATCTGCCAAACCAATAATGTTTATTAAAAAATAAAAAAAGTACAGGGCTGCAGCACAGCTTAACATCATGCCTGCTATACCAGCAGGCATACCATGGCTAAGAAAATGGGGTGCAAACAAGCGGATATACTCCGGCCCCAGTTCGCGTTGTACCGCTTCATGCAGCCGGTGTTGTAATTGGCTATGCCGGTTACTCATTATTGCTCCGTATCTGTTGCAGCATAAACACCTACTGCCAGATATTTAATGCTGCCGCCTGTGGCGCTGCCACCGAAAGTCAGTACACCCGCGACTGCATCTTTAATCCGAACTCTTAACGCATCATTAATCTGTATTTGCTGATAACGTTTAGGGTACATGTTGGCATTAATCATACGTTTTAATGCGCCGTTAGAATGTGCTAAAGCCGGATGGTTTAGTTTTACAATTTCCAGTGTAAGCCTTTTACGTTCATGCCGGTTGAGGCTGTGTAAAAATTTATCCGGGTTAATGCCACTGGCTTTTTTCAGATGGTGGTAATTTTTTATCAAGCTTGCGCCAGATTGCACTGCCAGGCCAACAGAAATAGTATCCAGTGCCAGCGTGCTGTATTTATACCAATCGTTTCCATCTAAAGCATCCAGATTTGATGGAGAATAAGCTTCTAACGGTGCCCGGATAGCACCATTAGCACACTGAAGTGTAGAGATTACGGCACCAGTTTTAAGTAATGCGATTCCCGCAGCAGACAAACCGCCGGTTAAGGGGATAGTGCTACCCATGCCTACGATAGCAAGCCAGTTTAATGCCATAACGCTGCAACTGATAACTGTCGCGGCTATTTCTTGAATTTGTTTACTTTCCCGCTGACTGCTTTGCAGTGCCTTAGCATAATGCTCTACAGGTATTTGTACTGGTGGCTCCCTCAGGATCAGATAGGCAGGTTTAGCCCGGCAGCTTTCCAACAAAGTTACAGCGGTGAATTCGTTATCAATAAAGATGATACCCATGCCACTTAGGTCTTGGCCTAAAGCATTGTCATGATTGATTTTGTTGTATAAATTTTCTGCATTCAGCGTAAACTTTAACCTGTACTCCAAGGCACTTTGCTTGCGTTTTAACTCTTGATTTCGATAGGGCGAAGGGAGCAATGCAGATTGCATGGGTAATATCCTTATTAGGTTTAGATTTAGCAGCCCACAGATCCTATAAGAGAAATGATTAAATGTAAAATAAATGATTTATTAATGTATAATTTGTTTCTGTCTGGAGCGCGGGTTTAGCAGACAAAGTCAGCCTGAAAGGTCTTTGCCAGGCATTAACGTAAATCTGTAAATTTCAATCGAAGCAGGAGGGGCCCTTGCAGCAAAGAACTAAAGCCATACTTTCAGGGGTAGGCTTGGCTATTTTTTCCATATTGATGATTGGCCTGATGCTATGGCTTTTTCCGTTGCAACTCGAAAGCCAGCTTGAAGCTATTAATAGTGGCAGACAACTTATCGTTATAAGTGAGTCAGATGGCTATGCCCCTGGGATAATCCTTTTTATGCTAGTGTTGCTTCTATTTTGTGTCAGAGCCCTATTTTACTTATTCCGTAGCAAACAACCCTCAGTAAAAGGGCAAGGGTTTGTAAAAGTGTTTTCGATAGCTACGCTGGTCAGCTTTACTTTTATTTTTATTGGCAACTATTTGATAAATAATTATTTTGAGTCAAAAGTTTCGGCAAAAGCTTATCAACCCTGTCCTGCAGCAACGTTGCTGTTTACCCGTGTTACTTATAGCGCCTGGACGTTAAATCCTGCTTTGTGCTATGACGCTGACGTAAAGCGTATTATGCAGCGTGGTGTCTGGGATGAGTCAAAGCAAGTTGAGCAAATGCTACAGCGCCGTGAAAAGCAACTGGAAGCACGGAAGCAATTTTTGCTGCAGGAAGAAAAAATAAAGCAGCAACGAGTACAACGAGCAGCCGAAGCGGAAGGTTGAATCGCAGTAAGAGTAACTATCACATGAATTACAACGTAAGAGCGCAATATTGCGCCCTTAGCTTTTGCAGCAAATAATGCCTTGACCAAGTTTGGTTTTTCGGTAAATGTGACAGTAAATTTTAACTAACCAGTTTCGACATTTGTTGAAAGGCGTAGGCAAAAGGCAAGACTTGACCCTGAGCGCTTTTAACAATTGGATCTGACCCCGAAGGTTAATCAAGGTTTTTTATGAACGACCTGCAACATCCTGATGTGCTTAAAAGAATTGTCGAAAAACTAAAGCAGGCTTCTGCCGGGGGGCTTTCTCGGAACGATGTTGGAGCGATGTTTAAACAACTTATAAGGTCCTATTCTTTATTTGGTATTACAAGGTCACACCATCAAGTTTGGTATCGTGCACGTGTATGTGAAAAAGGAGAAATATTCCACAACGTTAATCAAATGATCTACCCCAAAAACGGTTCGCCATCCTTTAACCGTGCATCTTTCCCGAATACTAAAGTACTTTATGCTGGCTGGAATAATCGTTTGGCACTAGAGGAAATTGGCGCAAAAACAGGAGATTTGGTTCAACTGATAAGACTTCGAGTCAGACCTCCAATTGAGTTTCCTTGTGCAATTATTGGGGAATACCAAGCAATTTTCAACTCAGGACGTTCAATTATTAACTCGGAAAAAAGTGAATTGTTTATTGAAGAAAGTCTAAAAATGCATCCTGCCTATGTTCTTGCGCAAGCATTTGTAGATTCTGCAATTGCTGAAATTTTTCGTTCGGATCCAATTGCAAAAGACTATTTTGTATCAGCAACGATTGCAGAAGATTTTATATTGGATAAGGCGCAGGGGCTAATGTACCCGAGTGTGCGAACTGCTCATTGTGTAAATCTTGCAGTTAGAGCGGAAGATTTCGACAAAAACTTTGAAGTTCTCGATACGATGGTTTCTAAAGTAGCTGGTTATCACGGTTATGGATTGTATGCTTTAGAACCTTTAGCCCAAACATGCGAAATTTCAGCTGACGGTTCTTTTATTTGGGACTCTAAAAGAGAAATAACTTCTAAACTTGGCCGCCGTCGCGATGAACAAATATCTGCCGATTTTGTTGGTTGGAGGGCTCAGTAACTGAACCCAATTCGGATGAAGTTGATCACAAACCGAATTTAAGTTCACGCTTTTCGTAAAGCATGACGTAGATTCGCCTTTCCCCAATACTCCTTGTATAATACGCGCCCTTGTTCCGCTCTGGTGCTTAATTTATGTCCACTGTTGCTACTACCGTTTCCCGCAAATCTGCCCCTGTAGCACGCATGGCGCCTGAGCGCGATTTATTCAGCTATCCGAAATACTGGGCCGAGTGCTATGGCACGGCGCCGTTTTTACCTATGTCGCGCAAGGAAATGGATGTACTTGGCTGGGACAGTTGCGATGTTATTTTGGTAGTAGGCGATGCCTATGTAGACCACCCCAGCTTTGGTATGGCAGTAGTAGGGCGCATGCTAGAAGCCCAGGGCTACCGTGTGGGCCTGATTTGCCAGCCGGATTGGCACAGCAAAGACGATTTTATGCGCCTGGGTAAGCCGAACCTGTTTTACGGCGTGTCGGCCGGCAATATGGACTCGATGATTAACCGCTACACCGCCGATAAAAAGCTGCGCCATGATGATGCTTATACCGCCGGTGATATTGGCGGCAAGCGGCCGGACCGCGCCGTTACCGTGTATACTCAGCGCTGCAAAGAAGCCTATAAAGACGTGCCGGTAATTATTGGTGGCATAGAGGCCAGCTTGCGCCGTATTGCGCACTATGATTACTGGTCTGAAAAAGTACGCCGTTCGGTAATTTTTGACGCTAAAGCCGATATTTTAATTTACGGCAATGCCGAGCGGCCTTTGGTGGAAGTGGCGCATCGTATTGCCAGTGGCATACCGTTAAGCGAAATTCAGGATGTACGCGGCACTGCAGTTATTCGCAAAGAGCCATTACCCGGCTGGCGCGGTGTCGATTCTACCGCCATTGATAAAATCGGCAAAATAGACCCTATCAGCAACCCTTATGGTGCTGATGATGTGGGTTGCAGCAGCTACTCTGAATTTGCCAAAGCCGGTATTGATTTAACCAAGCCGGCAGAAGTGGAAGCCAAGCCGATACTGGTGCAGCCGCCGCGGCAAAAGCCTTGGGAGCAAACCTACGTTAAGCTGCCGGCGTTTGAGCAGGTAAGCGTAAATAAGCCGCTGTATGCCCATGCTTCGCGTATTTTGCACCAGGAAACCAACCCCGGCTGTGCCCGCGCGATAATGCAGCGCCATGGCGACAGGCATTTATGGGTAAACCCACCGGCGTTTCCGCTTAGCACTGAAGAGATGGATCTGGTATTTGGCCTGCCATATCAGCGCGTGCCGCACCCGGTGTATGGCAAGGAAAAAATTCCAGCCTACGAAATGATTAAAACCTCGGTGAATATAATGCGCGGCTGCTTTGGCGGTTGCTCGTTCTGCTCTATTACCGAGCATGAAGGCCGCATTATTCAAAGCCGCTCGAAAGAATCGATAATGCAGGAGATCAAGGATATTCGCGACAAAGTGCCGGGTTTTACCGGCGTGATATCCGATCTTGGTGGCCCGACGGCCAATATGTACCGCTTAAACTGTAAAAACCCCAAAGCCGAGCAAACTTGCCGCAGGCCTTCTTGTGTTTACCCGACCATCTGCGAGCATATGGACACCGACCAAAGCCCGACGGTAGAGCTGTACCGCGAGGCGCGTACTTTACCCGGTATTAAAAAGGTGCTGGTGGCCTCCGGTGTACGTTATGACTTAGCGGTAGAAGACCCGAACTACGTGCGCGAGCTGGTGCAGCACCATGTTGGTGGCTATTTAAAAATTGCGCCCGAGCATACCGAGAACGGCCCGTTATCGAAAATGATGAAGCCGGGTATGGGCGCCTATGACAAATTTAAAGAAATGTTCGACCGCTTTAGTAAAGAAGCCGGTAAAGAGCAATTCTTAATTCCGTACTTTATTGCTGCTCACCCCGGTACTACCGATATGGATATGATTAACCTGGCGCTGTGGTTAAAAGAGCGCGACTTTAAACTGGACCAGGTACAAAACTTTTACCCCAGCCCAATGGCGAACGCGACCACCATTTACCACACCGAAATGAACTCGCTGAAAAACATCAACAAGGCCAATGATGAAGTGGTAGCCGTGCCTAAAGGCGAGCGCCAGCGCCGCTTACATAAGGCGATACTGCGCTACCATGACCCCAAAGGCTGGCCGCAAATTCGCGAAGCGTTAATTAAGATGGGCTTAAAGCACTTAATTGGCCGCAGTAAAGGCTGTTTAGTGCCGGAAGAGGGCAAAGACGAGCAGTTTAAAAAGCCATTAAAAGGTGGCCAACCTGCGCTTAGCCGCCACACCGGTTTAAACCCTGCTGCTAAAGCGACTGCCAAGCGTAGCCAGCGTGAAACATGGGAAAAAGACGACAAGCAAGGTAAAAAACAGCCGCAGGGTAACAAGCCGTTTAACGCCAGTGGCAAGCCTGCCGCTAAAAGCCCTGCAGGCAAAGCTAATGGCCCCAAGAGCCCGCAGCGGTCTAAAGGCTGATGCAGCGGCTGTTTTTCAGCCTTAAATTTTCCGCCGCGCAGCAACAGCAGTTGCTGCCGTATCAGCAGCAGGCGCTGAGTTTATGCCCTGGCACTAAGGCTGTAGATACCGACAACCTGCATTTAACGTTGTTTTTCTTAGGCCAGGTAGATGCTGCACAGCAGCAGCGGCTGGTTGCAGCGGCACAGCAAATTAAATCCCCGGCCTTTAGCCTGACACTGGATCACGTGGCTTGTTTTACCAAACCGAAAATTCTTTATCTGGCGCCTTCGGTAATCCCCGATGCACTGTTGCAGTTACAACAGCAAGTAGCACAATTATGTAAAGCCGAAGGCTTTACCGATAGCCACGATAACTACCGGCCACATATTACCCTGGCTCGGCATGCGGTATGTGCAGAAGATTATTATCAGCAGTTGGCGCCGTTGACACTGCAAGTCAGTGAGTTTGCGCTGTATCAGTCAGTGCAGGTTGAGCGTCGTCTGCAATACCTGTCGCTGAAGGTTATTCCACTGCGGGCGTATTAGGTTGGTTGCTGTGGTAGGTGTAAATCAGATCGTCATATAACTTGTTATTAATGCTATAAGCTTGTTCAATGCGTTTACTCAGCACGAAACCACATTTTTCCAATACACGACAAGAGCCTGCATTACCCTCAGTTACTGTTGCCTGTAACTGGGTTATACCTAATGATAAAGCAAACTGTTTTGCTGCCAATAATGCCTCTGTCGCATAACCTTTACCAAAGTGCTCAGGTAGGAACATATAGCCAAATTCAGCATGGCTATGTTTAGCATCAGTGATAATAAATGCCATAGTTCCCAGCGGTGCGCCACTTTTTATACAGCAAACGACCATGCATAACCACTGCCTGGGTCTTGCTTGCCAAGCTGGCAATAAAACCCGGAACTTGGCAGCGATCTCTTCCATTGAAGGCTCATCAAATACATAACGGATAATAACTTGTTCCTGATGCAACCTGATAAATAATGGCCAGTCTGCAGCGGTAATTTGGCGTAAACGCAGCCGTGGAGTAAGAAATTCAAGCATTGATGTTCCTGCATACCCGGGAAACTATATTGCTACTTTATACCAGTAGCTGTTGTCAGGTCTAGCAGTTAAGTGTCTGAAAGTTTACAATATTAACTATATGTTTCACTGCAAACTGCTATAGTTCATCAGTGATTAATTTTCGCCGCTTATACTCGGCGCACACACCCGAACAACGATACCCCGTTAACAAGGATTGGTTATGCCTGCCTCAGCGTCATTTTTGCGTAAAATTTTCGGCTCGGTAAACTGGACGGCACCTGACTGGCTGCATCAGTTTTGTCACTATGTTAAGCTGCGCCCGGCTAAGTTCTGGGGCGCTGTAGTGGCGTTAGTCGTGCTTGTTGCCGCCGCTGTTGCTGGTTATTACTACTATCAGCAATTACCCAAACCGCTAAAAGTGAAGGCAACAGTACAAAGCCCGGCGCTGGGGCATTATCAGGACAACGTTGAGCAGCCCACTGTACTGCGTGTGCAGTTTAACTATGATATGAGCGATCAAGCCGGGCGCATTGCACCGGTACCGCAACTTTCAGCTGCCCGGCTGGATTTAATTGGCGAAGAATTAAGCGAAGGTGTCAGCTTAAGCCCGGCTATCGCCGGCAAATGGTTATGGCAGGATGACAACACGCTAATTTTTACCCCACAACAGGCATGGCCCGCCGGGCAGCGGTACCAGCTTAAGCTGGATAAAAGTATTTTTGCAGCCGGTACCTTACTGGCAGAGCAACAATACAGTTTCGACACTGTGCCACTTACCGGCGCGATTAACCGCTTACGTTTTTATCAGCACCCCACCGAGCAAGCCACCCGGCAAATAGTAGCTACGTTAAATTTCAGCCAACCGGTAGATATCGACAGCGTGAAAAGCCAGCTGTCAATGACGATGCGCCCTGATGGCGGTGATATACGCAGCAAAGGTAAGTCACTGGATTTTACCATCAGCGCAGATAAAACCGGCCGCGAACTTTATCTGCAATCGGCAGCGTTAACCCTGCCCGAGCGCGAGCAATATTTAACGGTGCTGTTAAAAGCCGGAGTAAAAGCACAAAACGGCAGTGGCAAAACCAGCCGGGAAAACAGCCAGCAGCTGTTAGTGCCGGATAAAACCAGCTTTTTAAAGGTAGATGAGCTGCGCACCGATATTATCCGGGGCTCTGAGCAACAGCTCGAGCAAGAACCAGAGCAAATGTTGTTACTAAGCTTTACCGATCGCATCAGCCGCACCGAGCTGCAAAACAAACTGAAACTGTATGTATTGCCGAAACACCCACAACGTAATTCTAACTATTGGGCGCCGGGTGAAGTGAACAGCAGCGTATTACAGCAAGCCAGCCTGCACAGCTTTGAGCTGATGCCTACGCCGGAAGCCGACGATAGCGCTTTTAGCATCAAGCTGGATGTACCACCGGGCCAAAGCCTGTTTGTGAGTGTGGCCAAAGGCTTATCATCCACCAGTGATTTTACCTTGGCCAATGAATACCGCTCTGTGGTACAGGCGCCGCAGTATCCGAAAGAAGCGCGGATAGTGGGTGAAGGCGCCATGCTAACGCTAAGCGGTGAGCAAACCTTGCAGTTGCTAAGCCGCGGCGTTAAGGGCGTGCGGGTAAAATTGCATAAATTGCTGCCGGGCGAGCTAAACCACTTTATCAGCCAGACTGGCGGCGATATCAGCCAGCCGTATTTTTATAACTATAACTTTGATGAAAGCAATATCAGCAGCAGCTACGAGAAAACCTTTACCCTGGCCAATAGCCATGCCAAACAGGCGAACTACCTGTCGTTAGCGTTAAAACCGTATCTGGCTGAAGCAGGCATGGGGGTATTTTTTATTCAGTTAACTGAATTTGATCCGGCCCGGCCGAAAAGCGAAGGCCAGCAACTGGATAAACGGGTGGTGCTGGTAACCGATTTAGGCTTACTGGTGAAGCACAACAGCGATAGCAGCCAGCAGGTATTTGTCATGTCGGTGGCCGATGGCAAACCGGTGGCAGGTGCCAAAGTAGAGCTGCTGGGCAAAAATGGTGTAGCAGTGTTAAGCGGTACCACCAATGCCCAGGGCAGCGTAAACTTAGACAAAACCAGCGGTTTTGTACGCGAACGTCAGCCGGTGGTGTATCTGGTTAGCCGCAGTAACAACGGTGTAACCGATAGCAGCTTTATTCCGTATGACCGCTACAGCCGCCAGCTGGATTATTCTAAATTTAATACCAGTGGCCGTTACCAGGATGAAAACAGCGCCAAAGCATTAAGTGCTTATATGTTTAGTGACAGAGGTATTTACCGGCCCGGTGAGCAGGTGCAACTGGCGGCCATTATCCGCCATAACGATTTGTCGCTGGCACAGCAAAAGCTGCCATTAAAAATACAGGTGCAGGGGCCGCGTGGCAGTACTTTCTGGCAGCAAAACTTCAGCTTAAGTGGCCGTGGTATGCACACCTTTAGCCTGGACACCCAACCACACAGTGACACCGGTAATTATAACGCCAATATCAGCCTGCTCGACAGCAAGGGCAATACCGAGCGGCACTTAGGCTCGGTTAGCTTTGTAGTGGAAGAGTTTCAGCCCGACACATTGAAAATCAGCAGCAGTTTTAACCAACAGGGCAAAGGCTGGTTATCACCACAAAATTTAGTGGCGCAGGTGCAGTTGGATAACCTGTTTGGCACCCCGGCACAGCAGCGGCGGGTTACCGCCAGATTTGAACTGATCCCGGCAGGTTTTAGCTTTAGTGAATATAAAGATTATCGCTTTATTGCCCCGCAGGAGCAGCAGCTTAACAGCAACAGTGTGCGGCAGAACCTGGACGAGCAACAAACCGATGCCGATGGCAAAGCCAGTTTTACCCTGCCGCTTGAGCAATACAGCGGCGGTACTTACCGGCTGGTGCTGACCACCGAAGGCTTTGATGGCGGCGGTGGCAAAAGTGTACAAAACAGGCGCAGCGCGCTGGTATCGCCGTTAAATGAGCTGGTAGGGGTAAAAAGCGATGGCGAGCTGAGTTACCTGAAAAGGCAGCAAAGCCGTAGCTTGCAGTTTATTGCTATTAACAATGCTTTGGCGCAAATAGCGCTGGATGAGTTAACACTGAAACTGGTAGAAAAACGGCCGCTATCGAGCTTAGTTAAACAAAACGATGGCACCTATCAGTACCAGAGCATAGTGCAGGAGCTAACAGTAAGCGAAACGCCATTTAGCATTGCCGCAGAGGGTAGCGCCTATCAACTGCCTACCGATACTGCCGGTGACTTTGAACTGCAGCTGTTAAAAGGCGATCAGCTGCTGGGTAAACTGGCATTTAGCGTAATAGGCGCTGGTAATATCAGCGCTATGCTGGAGAAAAACGCTGCGCTTAACGTGCGGCTGGATAAAGCCGATTATAAAGCCGGTGAGCGTATTGAACTGAATATCACTGCCCCTTATACCGGCAGTGGGTTAATCAGCATTGAAAGCGATAAAGTGCATGCCTTTAGCTGGTTTACCGCCGATACCACCAGCAGCATTCAGCATATAGTGCTGCCAGAGGGCATTGAAGGTAATGCTTATATTAACGTCAGCTTTGTGCGCGGCGCCGATTCAGACGCACTTTTTGTCAGCCCGCTAAGTTATGCCGTGGTGCCGTTTAATATTGACCGCAGCAAGCGCGAACTGAATATTAGCCTGGTGGCGCCGGAAGAAGTACGCCCCGGCAAAGCCTTTACGCTGGGCTATAAAACCGACCGCCCCGCCGATTTACTGCTGTATGGCGTGGATCAGGGTATTTTGCAGGTGGCAGCTTACGAATTGCCCGATCCGTTATCACATTACCTGCAAAAGCGTGCCCTGCAGGTGCGCAGTATGCAAATGCTCGATTTAATCCTGCCGGAATTCAGCGCGCTTAAACGCCAGTTAGCCGGTGTAGGTGGTGACAGTGCCCGCCGTGCTATGGCCGCAGCTATGCTGGACAGCAACTTAAACCCCTTTGCCCGCAGAGCAGAGCAGCCGGGCGTATTCTGGTTGGGCGTGGTAAAAGCCGGTACTGAACTGGCTACCCAGCAGGTAACAGTGCCGGCCAGCTTTAGCGGCAACTTAAAGCTGATGGCGGTAGCGGTAAGTGATGAAGCACTGTCTGCTGTCAGCCAGGATTTACGTGTGCGCGGCCCCTTTGTGTTAACCCCGGATGTACTTACCAGTGCAGCCCCCGGCGATGAGTTTGATATCAGCGTGTCGGTAGCCAATGGCGTAAAAGGCTCAGGCCCGGACGCCGCCATTAAAGTGCAGCTTAGTTTGCCCGATAGTCTGAGTGCCGTAGGTGAAACTGAGCAACTGCTTAGCATTAGCGAAAATAGCGAGCAAAGTGCGCGTTTTCGCTTAAAAGCAGGTGATGTGCCAGGCGAGGCCAGCCTTAGCTTTAACGCGACCTATCAGCAGGGCGAGCTAACCGAGCAGGCCAGCCGCAGTATCAGCCTGAGTATTCGCCCGGCCAGCCATTATCACACCACGTTACAGGCCGGGTTTGCCGATAAAGGCCCGGTTACACTTAACACCCGCTATCCGCTGTATGCCGAATTTGCCCAACAGCACGTTATTGCCTCGGCTAACCCGCTGGTACTGGCTGAGAGCTTTACCGATTATCTCGCGCAATATCCGCACGGTTGTACCGAACAGGTAGTGTCGCAGGTGTTCCCGTGGGTGGGCTTAGTGCAGCAACCGTCTTACCAGGCGCAATGGCCAATGCTGAACGAAAAATTTGCCGTGCTGATCCAGAAGCTGGCAGAGCGCCAGCAAAGCGATGGCGGCTTTAGCTTCTGGCCGGGCGGTTACAGCAGTGCCGACTTCCCCAGTATTTATGTGATGCATTTTCTGTTAGCCGCACGCGAGCAGGGCCTGGCCGTGCCGGATTACCTGTACAGCCAGGGACTGGAGTATTTGCGCAATGTAGCGCGGCAAAGCGGGGCTAATTTGTATCAGGCCCGCCTGCGTGCCAATGCGATTTACCTGTTAACCCGCAGCGGCGAAGTCACCACCAACTATTTGGTTGAATTACACGAGCGGCTGGAAAAACAACATAAACAAGCCTGGCAGGCTGATATTACCGCTATTTATATTGCCGCCAGTTATCAGTTGTTGCAAAAGCCGGAGCTGGCACGCGGTTTGTTATCCGGCTATCGCCTGGGTAAAACCTCAGCGCTGCAAAGCGGTTATCTGGCGCGTATTGCCACACCGCTGCCGCCTTTTGCTAACCCGGCGTTTCAGTCGCAGCTAAGCCTGGATGCGCAGTACGTGTATTTATTGTCCAGCCATTTTACTGATCAGGCCAAAGCGCTGGATGGTAAAGCCATTTTGCAGTTATTGCAGCCGGTGTTTAAAGGCGATTACAACACCATCGCCTCGGCCTATACGGTGCTGGCATTGTCAGCCTATGGCCAGTTGCAAACAGAAGCGGCCGCCACGCCACCACAGTTTTATCAGTTAGATGGCAAAGGTGCCCGCAGCGCGTTAACGCCTGCGGATAACCAAAGTGCTATACCGCGTGCCGCCTTTACCACAGCAGCAGAGCAAATACTGATAGAGAGCCGGCAGCAGCTGTTTTATGCGTTAAGCGAAGCCGGTTTTGCTAAAACACTGCCGACTAAAGCCGTAGCGCAGCAGTTGGAGGTAGTGCGCGATTATCTTGATGCTGACGGCAAAGTGGTAAGCACTGCCAAACAAGGCGATGAGCTTACCGTGCGCCTGCGCCTGCGCAGCTTAACAGACGGTTGGCACAGCAATGTTGCCGTGGTTGATTTACTGCCGGCCGGTTTTGCTGTGGTGCGTAGCTCAGTACCACGCCAAAGTGGGGTATGGCGCGCCGACTATGTGGATATCCGCGAAGACCGGGTAGTGTATTACGCCGGTTTTGGCCCGCAAATGACCGAGCTGCGGTATCAGGTAAAAGTAACCGCCGCCGGTGATTTTGTGCTACCAACGGTATCGGCGCAATCAATGTACGATTTATCAGTGTATGCCAGCACAGCGGCCGGTCGCTTTGTGGTAACCGCAGCTGCTGTAAATTAACACTTTGCCGGGGCTGTGGTGCAACACGGGATGTTAAAAAAGCGGTTAGGCAGGGTGCTGGCAGTGGCAGCGGTTATATTATTGCTGCCGGTATTAGTGCTGCTGTTATCGCCAAAGCCAGCGCTTTATAGCCAGTACCTGCAAAGCAGTGCTTATTTTGCCGCCAATGGCGACTTATTAAGCCTGCGGCTGGCGGCCGATCAGCGTTACCGGCTACGGCTGCCATTAGCTGATATTGCCCCGGCGCTACAGCAGGCCACATTGTTGTATGAAGACCGGCAGTTCTATAACCATTTCGGTGTTGATATCAGTGCCATTGGCCGGGCGTTCTGGCAAGGTGTGGTTAAAGGTGGCCGGCGCCAGGGCGCGTCAACGCTAAGTATGCAACTGGCGCGGCTGCGCTTTAATCTTAATACCAGCAGCTTTAGCGGCAAGTTACAGCAACTGGCGTATGCGCTTTATCTGGAGCGGCATTTTAGCAAAGACGAGATTTTAGAAGCTTACTTTAACTACGCCCCTTACGGCGGCAATATTGAAGGTGTCGCTGCTGCAAGCCTGATTTATTTTGGCAAAGAAGCGCAGCGGCTAACGCTGGGCGAAGCCTTAGCGCTAAGTGTTATTCCGCAAAACCCGAACCAGCGCAGCCCGCTAAGTGCAAAAGGCGAGCAGCAATTAGAACTGGCGCGCCAGCGCTTAGCCGCACTGTGGTTGCAGTATTATCCCTCCGCCGGGCCTGGCACAGCGCAGCGTTTAAGCTTGCCGCTGAAGTTTTATCAGCGTGCCGATTTAGCCTATGGCGCACCACATTTTGTTAATCAGTTGCAAGCACAGGGCCAGACACAGGGCCGCTTTTACACCAGCCTGCAACCGCATTTACAGCAGCGTATGCAGCAACTGGTTACGGCGTATTTACGCCGTAACGCCGATAAAGGCTTTAACAACGCCAGTGTGTTGCTGATAAAGCGCAGCACCATGCAGGTACAGGCCTGGATTGGCTCGGCCGATTTTTATAATGCGGCGATCTCTGGTCAGGTTGATGGGGTGACGGCGCTACGCTCACCGGGCTCAGCGCTAAAGCCGTTTGTTTATGCGCTGGCGCTGCAGCAGGGCGTTATTCATCCGCAAAGCCTGCTAACCGATTTACCGCGCCGTTATGGCAGTTTTAACCCGGAAAATTTCGACCGCCAGTTTGTTGGTCCCATTAATGCCACTGAGGCGCTGATCAATAGCCGTAATGTACCGGCCGTGCAGTTACAGGCCAGGTTAACCAACCCGGATTTTTACCACTGGCTAAAGCAGGCGCAGGTACCGTTAACTTATAGCGCCGAGCACTACGGCCTGGCACTGGTGCTGGGCGGTATGGAGCTGAGCATGCAGCAACTGGTGCAGTTGTATGCCATGCTCGGCAATGGCGGTAACTGGCAAGCACTGCAGTGGCAGGCAGAGCCTGCAGCGGCGGCACCACAGCCGCTGTTAAGCGCTGAAGCGGCGTTTTTAACGTTGGATATGCTGCGCCAGCATGCCAAACCGCAGGCCGGTTTACTTAGCGAACTGACAGATAGCAAGCCGGTAGCATGGAAAACCGGTACTTCTTATGCGTTTCGCGATGCCTGGTCTGTCGCGCTTAGCGGCGACTATGTATTGGCAGTATGGCTGGGCAATTTTGATGGTAGCAGCAACCCTAATCTGGTGGGGCGCACTGCCGCCGGCCCGCTGGTATTTGAACTGTTGGCATTGTTGCCGCGCGATAAACAAGCGGAGCAAAGTTTGTTCAGCGCCGGCAGTAAGCTAAACCTTAAGCAAGTGGCATTGTGCAGCCGCAGCGGTGAGCTGCCAAATAAATACTGCCCGCAAACCCGGCCCGGCTGGTTTATTCCCGGCGTATCACCGATTAAAGTCTCCGATGTGCACCGTGCGGTGCCGGTGTATACCGACACCGGGCTGCGCGCCTGTAACCACCAGCCGCCACAAACAGCCCTGAAAGTATTTGAGTTTTGGCCATCGGATATTGCCCGCGCTTATCAGCTCTCCGGTATTGTGTTAACCCCACCACCGGCTTATCAGCATGCTTGTACCGGCCTGGCACAGGCATCGCAACAGGCACCGCAAATCCGCTCACCGCAGCAGGCGTTAACGTATCAGTTGGGTAAAACAGCTGAGCAGCAAAAAATTGCGCTGCAAGCCAGCTTTGATGGCGCAGTAACCAAAGCGCACTGGTTTATTGACAGCCGTTATCTGGGCTCGGTCGCACCGGGTGAAACCTTATTCTGGCAAGGTGAAGCCGGTGAATTTCAATTGCGTGTAGTTGATGATTTGGGCGGCGTGGCCAGCTTGCGCTTACGTGTACAGTAGCCGGTGGGTGCGTACAGCGGCAGTCTGCGCTAGAATGGCGCCGATTTTTAACTGCCGCGGATAACCCATGCATTGTGTTCATTTTGCAGCTAAGCGCTGTCAGTCTTGCCATTGGCTGGATAAACCCTATCCGGCGCAACTGGAACTAAAACAGCAGCAGTTGCTGCAATTAGTGGCACCGTTTCAGCCTGAAACAGTGCTTGAACCGGTGGCATCTGTTGAACAGGGCTTTCGTTATAAAGCCAAAATGGTGGCGCTGGGTACGGTAGAGCAGCCCATTCTGGGCATTGTTAATTCTGTGGGAGATGAGGTTGATTTAGCCGATTGCCCGCTGTATCCGCCGGCGTTTGCGCCAGCCTTTGCGCTGTGTAAAGCCTTTATCCAACGCGCAAAGTTAGCCCCCTACGATATTAGCGCCCGGCGCGGCGAGCTGAAGTTTATTCTGCTTAGCCAAAGCCTGCACAGTGGCCGTTTTATGCTGCGCTTTGTATTGCGCTCAAAAAATTGCCTGGCATCAATAAAAAAGCATCTGCCCTGGCTATTGGCACAGTGGCCACAGCTTGAAGTGTGCTCGGTTAATCTGCAGCCCAAACCTGCGGCACTGCTGGAGGGGGAGGAAGAAATTATCCTGACTGAGCAGACGCTGTTGGCCGAGCAGTTAAACCAGGTGCCGCTGTATTTAACACCGCAAAGCTTTTTTCAAACCCAGCCGGTCATGGCTGCAGCGTTGTACCAAACAGCCGCCGATTGGGCGGCACAGCTGCAACAGCAGCAGCGGGCTTTTACACATATCTGGGATCTGTTCTGTGGGGTGGGCGGCTTTGGTCTGCATGTTGTGACACCAGCGCAACAGCTAAGCGGAATTGAAATAGCAGAAAAAGCCATTGCCAGTGCACAGCGCTCCGCTAATGAGATGGGCTTAACCCGGGTGCAGTTTCAGGCATTGGATTCAGCCGCTTTTGCCAAGGCTGCAGCACAGGCACCGGATTTACTGGTGGTTAACCCGCCGCGACGGGGGCTGGGCGAAGCACTGTGTCAGGATATACAACGCTTAGCGCCACACTGGCTGATTTACTCCAGTTGTAATGCACAAACGCTGGCGCAAGACCTTACGGCATTGCCAGACTATAAGCTTTTGAAAGTGCAACTGTTTGATATGTTTGCCCACAGCAGCCACTATGAAGTATTAACCCTGCTGCAACGGCAGGGGTAAAGCCCGGGGTTGCATCACGCTTAACTCAGTATATACTGTTTATATGTACAGTATTTTGAGTTGTCTATGTCAGCCTTATTAGAGCAATTAACCCGTCGCCAGTTGCTGTGGCAGGGCAATAGCCAGCACACTGCCTATCAGGCGGTGTCGTCTGGTTATGCTGAGTTAGATCAGCAATTAGCGGGTGGTTTTCCGGCCAGTGGCTTAATTGATATTCAAACCGAACAGGGCATTGGTGAACTGCGCTTATTATTGCCGTATTTACAGCAGCAACAAAGCGCAGGCCGGTTGTTGGTGCTTATTTCGCCTCCGGCAGAGCCCTGCGCTGATATGCTTTGTGCGGCCGGTATAGTGCTGTCACAGTTAGTGATTATTACACCAAAAACCAGTAAAGATGCGTTGTGGGCCGCAGAGCAGTGCCTGCAAAGTGGTTGCTGTGCTGCAGTATTGTTATGGCAGATACCGCTGAAACTGGCGCAGGCCCGGCGGTTGCAACTGGCGGCAGAGCAGGGCGCAGCCAGTGTGATATTACTACGCCGCCCACAGCAGGGGCTAAGTTTACCGGTAAATTTAAGCGTTAAGCTGCAAGGGCATTGCCAGGGGCTGCTGCTAAGTGTGCAAAAGCGCAAAGGTGGCTGGCCAGCAGCGCCTTTTCTGGTAGATATGCAACACCGCTGGCCCGGCTTGTGTTTTACCACTGAACAGCACTGGCAGGCCAGGCGTAAGGCCAGCTAGTATGGCGCTGTATCTGTACTTGCAGTTTCCGGCCCTGCAACCCGACAGCCTGGGTTGTGCTACAGTGCAACAGCTGCCAGTGGCGGTGGTGAACGGGCAACACTGCATTGTGCAGCTTAACGCTGTGGCCGGGCACAGTGGTATTACACTGAATATGGCGCTGGGTACTGCTGCAGCACTGTGTCCGAACCTGCAGCTGTTACCCTATCAGCCACAGTTACAGCTGAATATTTTACAAAGCGTGGCGCAGCAGTTGTATCAGGTAACAGCTGATATTGCGCTGGACCCGCCCGATGGCTTGTATATCCGGCTGTGCAATATGCTGCAGCTGTATCAGGGGTTACCCGGTTACTGGCAGGCGCTGAGCCGCGAGCTGAAGCTATTACCTTACCGTTATTATTACGCCAGCGGCGCCTCTCCTTTTGCCGCCAAATGCCTGGCCCGGCAACAACTAAATTTACTGACCGGGGATCCTGATGCCCTTGCCACGGCTCTAAATCACAGCCCGCTTCGCTTTACCGAGCTCGATACTGACAGCCAGCAGCAGTTGCAGCGTTTAGGTATAAATACGCTTGGCCAGTTGCTGGTGCTATCGCAGGCTGAGCTGGCCCGGCGCTTTGACAGCAGTTTACTCAGCTATCTGGGCCGTTTACGCGGCAGCTTTTATCATGCGTTGCACTATATCAAGCCAGAGCATAGCTTTAGCCGCTATGTTGAGCTGTTGTACGACATTATCGATACCGCGGTGCTTAGCACGCCGTTGCATGCCCTGTTGCAGCAGCTGGAGCAACAACTGCAGCGGATAAATGCGGCCTGCCATCAGTTGCAGCTGAGTTTGTTGTTTCGGGGTATGCCAGCACACCGGCTAAGTATTGGCTCGGCACAGGGCGAGTATCGCGCAGCTAACTGGCTAAAGCTGTGTCAGTTACAGCTGGATAAACTAAAACTGACTGAGCCGGTGTCAGGCCTGCAACTGGAGGTCACTGCTTTTGTAGCGCAACAGAGCCAAAGTGATGATCTGTTTCAACCGGTGCCGGGTGCGGTATCGCCTTTGCAGCTGGTATCGCTATTGCAGGCCCGCTTAGGTTATCACTCAGTCAGTGGCCTGACATTACAAAACCAGCATCTGCCAGAGCAGGCCAGCCAGCGGCCGTTACCCTTGCTTGCAGGTAACGCCGCGGTGACAGCCTTAGCGCTTCGGCCAGCATTTTTACTGGCAAAACCACAACGGTTAACCGAAGCGGTAGAAATAAGCCAGGGCCCGGAGCGGCTATGCCCGGACGGTTGGGCGCTGGATGCCCAACGTGATTACTTTATTGGCCGTAACAATAAAGGCCAGTGGTTGTGGTTGTACCGCACGGCACAGCAGCAGTGGTTTGTGCAGGGTATTTTTAGCTGACGGGTGCGCCAATGAATTATGCCGAACTGTTTTGCCAAAGCCATTTTAGTTTTTTGCACGGCGCCTCCAGCCCAGAGGAGCTGGTGCAGCAGGCTGCGGCGCTGGGGTATACCGCGCTGGCTCTGACGGATGAATGCTCGGTGGCCGGCATAGTGCGGGCTTACCGGCAGATTAACGAGCAAGCGCTGAATATTAAGTTGATTGTTGGCAGTTACTTTCAGTTAGATAAACTTGAACTGGTATTACTGTGCCCGGATAAAGCCGCTTACGCCGAGCTATGCCGGGTGATCACCAACGCCAGACGGCGCAGTAGCAAGGGCGAATATTGCTTAACCGAGTGGGATTTAATGTCATTAAAGCATTGCCTGCTGTTGTGGTTACCGGCCGGTGATAGCGAAAGTGATAGCTACTGGGCCAACTGGCTGCAAAAATATCACAGCGCCAGGCTCTGGCTGGCTATACGCCGCCAGCTGACACATAACGAAGCGGTGTTTCAGGCTTATTGCTTTAAGCTGGCAGAGCAGCATCAGTTAACGCCGGTGGCTTGTGGCGCGGTCTTAATGCATATACCGCAGCGGCTGGCCCTGCAGCACTGTGTTAGCGCCATTAAAGCCGGTAAGCCCATTGCAGAGCTGGGCCGGCAATTATTAAGCAACGCCGAGCGTGCGCTGCGGCCATTGGCCAAGCTGGAAAAACTCTTTAGCGCCGCTTTACTGCAGCAAAGCTGTGTTATTGCGGCGCGCTGCAGCTTTTCACTGGATGAGCTGAAATACCAGTACCCCAGCGAGCTGGTGCCTGAAGGTGAAACTGCAGCGGGTTACCTGGCGCGGCTGGTGGTGCAGGGCAGTAAATTGCGCTTTCCCGGCGGAGTGCCAAAGCGGGTGCAGGCCATTATTGATAAAGAAATGGCGCTTATCACCGAGCTTAACTATGAATATTTTTTTCTGACTATTTACGATCTGGTGCAGTTTGCCAAAAGTAAGGCCATTTTATACCAGGGCCGCGGTTCTGCGGCCAACTCGGTAGTGTGTTATTGCCTGGAAATTACCGCCGTCGATCCGGATAAAATTCAGGTATTGTTTGAGCGCTTTTTATCGCGCGAGCGCAAAGAGCCACCAGACATAGATGTTGATTTTGAGCATGAACGCCGTGAAGAAGTGATCCAGTATCTGTATCAGAAATATGGCCGCGAACGGGCTGCATTGGCCGCTACCGTGATCAGCTATCGCTTTAAAAGTACACTACGTGATGTGGGCAAAGCGCTGGGGTTACCATTAAGCCAGCTGGATTTTTTAATAAAAAATATTCAGCGGCGTGACCCAAACTTAAGCTGGCAGCAACAGTTAGCCGCACTGGGGCTTAACAGCAACAGCCAAACCACACAACAGCTGGTTACTCTGGTAGAGCAACTGCGTGGTTTTCCGCGACATTTATCGCAGCATGTCGGCGGTTTTGTCATTTCTCAAGGGCCTTTGTATGAGCTGGTGCCGGTAGAAAACGCAGCCATGGCCGACAGAACGGTGATCCAGTGGGATAAAGACGATTTAGAAACGCTGGAACTGTTAAAAGTAGATGTGCTGGCACTGGGTATGCTAACAGCAATACGTAAGTGTTTTACGCTGCTAAAACAGCATGAACAACAGGATTTAAGCATTGCCGGCATCAGCGCACAGGGGGATGATGCGGCGGTGTATCAGATGATCCAAAAAGCCGACACTATCGGACTGTTTCAGATAGAGTCTCGTGCGCAGATGAGCATGCTGCCACGGTTACGCCCGGCGTGTTACTACGATTTAGTGGTGCAAATAGCTATAGTGCGGCCCGGGCCAATTCAGGGCGATATGGTGCATCCGTATTTAAAGCGCCGCCACGGTGAAGAGGCGGTAGAGTATCCTTCGGCAGAAGTACAAAGCGTATTAAGCCGCACCCTGGGCGTGCCGATTTTTCAGGAGCAGGTGATCCAGTTGGCAATGGTAGCGGCTGGTTTTACCGGTGGTGAGGCCGATCAGCTGCGCCGTGCCATGGCCAGCTGGAAAAAAACCGGCGAGCTGTTGCAGTTTAAACATAAGCTGATCGACGGCATGCAAAGCCGCGGCTACGCCCAGCAATATGCCGAGCGCATTTATCAGCAAATTTGTGGCTTTGGTGAATATGGTTTTCCCGAATCACATTCGGCCAGTTTTGCCGTACTGGCCTATGTGTCGGCCTGGCTGAAATATTATTATCCGGCGGCGTTTTGTACGGCACTGCTTAACAGTTACCCAATGGGATTTTACACCCCGTCGCAGCTACTGCAGGACGCCAGACGTCATGGCGTTACGGTGTTGCCGGTGTGTGTGAACCAATCGCAGTGGGATTACAGCCTGCAACAGCAGGGCAAAGCGATACGGCTGGGTTTACGCCAGGTAAAAGGCTTTAGCAAAGCGGCGGCGCAATTGCTGTTAACACTGCGCCCGGCCAGCGGATTTCGGGATTTAGCCCAGTTGCGCCAAACCGGGCTTAGCCATAGCAATTTACAGGCGCTGGCGAGCGCTAATGCGCTAAGCAGTATCAGTGGCGATCGTTATAACAGCCGTTGGCAACTTATGGATAACCAGCATAGCCTGCCGCTGTTTAGTGCACAAGCCACAGGGCCTGAGCAGCAGATAGCTGAGGCAGAGCCTGCCTATTTAGCCGCACCTGGCCCGGTTGCCGAAGTGCTGGAAGACTATGCCGCCACCGGCCTGACCCTGGCGGTGCACCCGATGGCATTACTGCGCCAGGCCAATAAATTACCCCGCAGCGTACCGGTGGCAGAGCTTAGCCAGGTAAGGCACAACAGCCCGGTGCGGGTTAGCGGCCTTGTTACATTACGCCAGCGGCCGGGTACTGCTGCCGGGGTAACTTTTATGTCGCTGGAAGATGAAACCGGCACCGCCAATGTGCTGGTATGGCTGGCCACAGCCCAGGCGCAACAGAAAACCTTTTTAACGGCGCATATCCTGCAGGTAGACGGTATTTTACAGCGCGAGGGTGAAGTAACCCATATTATCGCCGGTAAGCTGGTTGACTTATCCGCGCTTTTGGCCGAACTTAGTTTGTCCTCACGCGATTTTCATTAACAGGAACTGCTATGTTACTGCAAGCCTCACAAAGTCTGGTGTTACTGATAGATATGCAGCAAAAGCTGGCACCGGCCATTTTGGACAGCAAAGAAGTTGAGCAAGCAGCTGCCTGGGTATTGCAGGTAGCCCTGCAACTGGAAGTACCGGTATGGGCCACCGAGCAATATCCGCAAGGTATTGGCACCACCCTGCCTGCGCTGGCAGAGCTGATCCCCGAAGCGCAGGTGCTGCAAAAAATGCACTTTAGTGCGCTAAAAGAGCCGCATATTGCCAGCAGCCTGGCCTGCACTGAGCGCAAGCAAATCGTGGTGCTGGGCACCGAGGCGCATGTGTGTGTGTTGCAGTCGGTGGTGGATTTACTCGCGCTGGGCTACCAGGTATTTGTGGTAGTTGAAGCAGTAGGCTCGCGCACCGAGCAAAATAAACAGCTGGCGCTTAGCCGTATGCAACAGGCCGGGGCGCAAATTATCAGCAAAGAAATGCTGGCATTTGAATGGCTGGAATGCTGCGGTACTGATACGTTCCGCCAAATAAGCAAAGGCTGGATCCGTTAATGCGTTATTGCTGGTTACTGCTACTTTTGGCGCTACCGCTGCAGGCCGATAAGCTGATTGACCAGCAATTGCCGGATTTTTATCAGCAACTGATCCCACCAACAAACTATCCGCTAAGCTGGCAACCAGAGCACTTTAACGATATTCAGCATTGGCGCACCCAGGGCCGCGCTGCACTGCGTGAGGCCTTGCTCTGGCCGGATGAACCGGTTGATTTTGCCGCAAAGCTACTTAAAACCGAAGCGCGCAATGGTTACAGTGCACAGCTGTGGTCAGTGCAGCTAACCAAACAAAGCCGGGTACAACTGCTGCTATTACAACCCGATGTGGCTAAGCCTGCGCCAGCGGTATTACTGCTGCATGATCACGGAGCCCGTTTTGATATCGGCAAAGAAAAATGGATACAGCCGTTTGCGACTGACGAGCGCTTGTCATCAGCGCAGCAGTGGGCCGATAAATACTTCAGTGGTAACTTTGTCGGCGATGCACTGGCCCAACAGGGTTATCTGGTGATAGCTGCCGATACCTTTGGTTGGAGTGACCGCGGCCCGATTGAATTTGACGCCCAGCAGGCACTGGCCGGCAATATGTTTATGCTTGGCCGCTCGCTGGCCGGCATGGCGGCTTATGAAGATTTACGCCTGGTGCAGTTTATAAAGCAATTGCCACAAGCCGACAGCTCGCGCCTGGCGGTGCTGGGGTTTTCGATGGGCGCTTTTCGTGCCTGGCAACTGGCCGCCTTAACTGACGACATAAAGGCCGGTGTGGCAGTAGCTTGGCTGAACAACTACCGGCATTTACTCACGCCCGGTAATAATATTCTTAAAGGCCAGTCGGCGTTTTATATGCTGCACCCTGGCTTAGCAGCAAAACTGGATATCCCCGACATTGCGGCGCTTGCTGCACCCCAAGCGATGCTGTTTATTAATGGCGCTAAAGACAAACTGATGCCGCAGGCCGGCGTAGAGCAGGCTTATCAGCAACTGGCTAAAGTGTGGCAGGCGCATGGTGCGGCAGATAAGCTGACAACCACACTGTATCCGCACTATGGTCATGAATTTAATGCTGAGCAACAACAACAGGTGTTTAGCTGGTTAAACGCCCAGCTGGCACTATCTGCTTCTGATAAGCGTTAATCGCCAGTTGAACTGCACTATCACTGTGGTACTAACTGGTTAACCTGATAATCACCACCGGCGCTTAACAGTGGGCTTAGCTCGGCCAGAGCCTGCTTTATATTTGCTGCCAGTGTATAGGGCGGGTTAATCACCAGCATACCGCTACCGGTCATGCCAAAGCCACTGCTATCCGGCAGTGGGCAGTATTCAATACGCAGCTGATCTTTAATGCCGGTAGCAACAATAGCACTGATAAAGGCTTCCACTGCCGCGCGCTCTATTACCGGATACCAGATAGCATAGGTCGCTTGTGGAAAACGCTGATAGGCACTTTTTAAGCCGGTGACCACATCCTGATATTCGGTTTTCAGCTCGTAGGGCGGATCGATTAATACCAGACCGCGTTTATGCAGCGGTGGCAGCATGGCTTTAAAACCGGCCCAGGCATCCATATGTTCAATCCGGCTGTGGCGGCGCCGGGCAAACTGGCTGGCCAGAATGGGGTAGTCGGTCGGGTGCAGCTCGGTGGCCTGAACGCTGTCACCGCTGCGTAGCAACATGGCAGCAATCTTCGGTGAGCCGGGGTAAAACGCCAGCTCGCCATCCGGGTTCAGTTGTTTTATCAGTGCGATATAGTGCGCCAACGCCGGGCTTTGTGCCTGGTAGTGCCACAGTTTACCAATACCGCCCTGATACTCGCCGGTTTTCTGCGCCTGTTCGGCCAGCAGGCTATACAAGCCGGCACCGGCATGGCTGTCGTGGTAGCAAAAGGGTTTATCTTTTTGCAGCAGGTAATCAACAATGGCCACCTGTACCAGATGTTTAATCACATCGGCATGATTACCGGCATGATAACTGTGGCGATAACTAAGCATAAACAAGGCCTGTAGCGGCAAATTTAAAGGCCGTCAGCATACTGCGCACGCAGAAAAATACAAGTATTGTTGCCACGCAGCTGGTAAAATCCGCTGCATTATTGATTTACCGCGCCAAACGGCGCACGCAGGATTTTCTATGTCACAACACAAGCCCAAAGGCGGTAAAGCGGCCAATCCACTGCATAAACCGTGGACCAAAGATGCCGGTGCTAAGAACGCCAGGCCAGCAGCAAGTAAAGCTAAGCGTCCTGCATCTGATAAAGCACCGCCAGTTAAAGCCGTGCGCACAGTGCTGGATGATGAAGGCAAGGTATATGGCGAAAACGCTTGCCGGGTGTTATTTAACCAGCGCCCGGATGCGCTGATCCGGCTGTATGTATCACAGCAGATGGCAGCGAAATTTGCCGATGTGATGAAGTATTTAGCGGCGGTAAAAAAAGCCTATCACATAGTTGATGATACGGAGCTGGAAAAAGTAGCCGGTAGTGGCCATCACGGCGGCGTGGTGCTGCTGGTAAAACGTAAACCCCAGCAAAGCCTGGCGGCATATTTGCAGCAAAAAGGCCGCAAGCGTGACTGTTTGTTAGCCTTAGATGGTGTGGGCAACCCGCATAATTTAGGCGCGATAACGCGCAGCTGCGCGCACTTTGGTGTGGGTGGCATTATTATGAAGCAACCGGAGCTGCTGCAATCGGGTGCGGCACTGCGCACGGCTGAGGGCGGCGGTGAATTTGTTGATGGTTTAAGTTGTGACAACCTGCCGCTGGCATTACAGCTGTGTAAAGAAGCCGGTTATACACTTATTACCACCTCCAGCCACGCTGGCACCTCACTGTATCAAAGCACACTTCCGGCCAAGGTCGTGATTGTATTTGGTGAAGAGATGTTTGGCGTGTCAAAAAACGTCGCTAAAAGCGCTGATATTGCGCTGCAAATACCGGGTTCGGGCAAAGTAGAATCACTCAACGTTAGCGTAGCGGCCAGCCTGATTTTAGGCGAATGGTATCGCCAGCAGCTTTAGTGGTTGAAACGTTAGCAGCTAAAACGCACTAAACTGCTGTTTTAGCTGTTGCGCCTGGCGCCGGCTTACATCTACCTGCTGGCCGTCTTGCAAGATAGCAATTAAACCGCCGTCGGCTATCGCCGGTTCAATATGGCTGATAGCGCTGATGCGCACTATATCGGCGCGGCTGGCTTTGAAAAACAGTGCCGGGTCGAGCTTTTGTTCGATCTTTGCCAGTGAGCTATGAATAAAGCTTTTGCCATAGGGCGTATACACCGCAGCATGGTTGCCGATGCTTTCAAAGCGGCTGATTTCATTTAGCCGCACTACACGTTGGCTGTCACCGAATTTAAGCAAAATACCATGTTGTTCTGCTAAAAAGTGCGGCGCTGCATCGGCATTTGCCGGGCGTAGCTTTTGCAGCGCCTTCGCCAGCCGCTCCGGCGCTATCGGTTTTAGCAAATAATCTACTGCGTTTAGCTCAAACGCATCCAGCGCGAAGCTGTTAAAGGCGGTGCAAAAGATAAATTGAGTATTGGCCGGAATATGCTCTGCCAGTTGCAAGCCGGTTAAGCCCGGCATTTGGATATCAAGAAACACCAAGTCAATTGGCATGGCCGCCAGGTGCTGCAAGGCTTCTTCGCCACTGCTGGCCTCTGCCACAATAGCGCATTGCGGGTGCACTTTAAGTAAGCGTTTTAACTCGCTACGGGCCAGGCGCTCATCATCGACCAACAGGCAGTTATACATGGTTAAACTCCAACTGCGCACTAAATTGATTTTCAGCCTGCTGTAGCTGTAACACAGCTTTGCCGGCGTACATTAACTGCAGGCGCTGGCGTAAATTACTCAGCCCGGTAGCGGTACCAGCCTGCTGCGTGGCATCTGCCGTAGTGTTGGTGACCTTTAGTTGCCAGCCTTTACCGGCAACTTCAGCACTGATACAAAGCTTGCCTGGCGCAATATTGGGTGCAATGCCATGTTTAACGGCGTTTTCTACCAAGGTTAGCAGGCTTAGCGTGGGCAGCTTGTGTTGCCAGAGGCTGCTATCTATATCGCAGCTAAATTGCAGACGTTGCTCCAGCCGCACTTGCTCAATAGCCAGATATTGCTCTGTTAACTGCCATTCCTGTGCCAGGGTAGATTCTGGTTGTAAATGCGCCTGCAGGTGAAAACGGAATAATTCAGATAACCGCGTTACCGTATCAGCGGCCTTATGCTGATCTTCAAAAATCAGCGCGCGGATGCTGTTAAAGGCATTAAATAAAAAGTGCGGGCTAAGCTGGTTAGTCAGTTGCTGCAGCTGTGCTTGCTGCATTTGCTGTTGCAGCGCTTTACGTGCCTGTCGGCTTTGCCAGGCGATATAACCGGCCCCCCAAACCAGATACATCACACTAAAAGAGGTCATTAGTGCTACCAACATAAAGCTGGTGCTAAAGTTCATTTGTAACGGCGTATCGCTCTTGTCCGTTACTACGGTTACCTTGCTCATATCGGTATCTTTAAGTACTTCAATGCTGGATAGAAAATAGGAAACGATGGTTTGGAGTATCGCCGCTACCAGCAACAGCAAAATAAATACTGACCAGCGCTTTAGCGTGGTGATATTGTCTGTTTTCAGTACAGGGCGCAATAACACATGGCTTAGCAGCACAAAGCAGGCGGCTTCAATGCTGTATTTTACTAAAAACAGCCAATATAAGCGGGGCTGTTCAGGCGTTAGCAAGGGTAGGGTATAGGCCACAAAATAGCCGACATAAATCAACATGGTGAACAGCTGCGCCCATAAATAGGCGCTGCTGCAACTGTCTGCTGCGATGCTCCGGCGAAATGTTGTTAGTGTTGTCATAGCTGCTGTCGTAGTACTTGCGCAAGCAAAAACCTGAATAAACACAGTGTACTATCTATTGCGTAACTTGTTCAGCCGCTTTTTTCTGTTTACCGGTAAAAGCCCAGACAATCAGTGCCACCCAGGCTATCAAGGAAAAGCCAGCCGGGATATTGGCAAGAAATATTTTGCCCAAATGCCGGCGGTTGAGAAAGCTGGCAATAATGCTGGGCAAAAAGTAAATTGCCAGAAAGGCGGGGATAAAGGCTACCCAGAGTAGCGGGCTCATCTGGCTTAATTGGTGAAAAAACTCGGTTTGTTCAAACATGGTGCTGTCCTCTTGTTGGTTTGATGTAACAAGAGTACTTGCCTGCAACACAGCGCAGGTTAAAAAAGTGACAGGCGGTAAAAAACGGTGATAACAGGTTGCCTTAACAGCACTGGCGGATTACTCGGCCAGTTGTTGTGGTTCTGTCTGGCCCAGATACTGAAAACGCGGTAGCAATTCACCGGCAATTTCAACGTTTTCAGTAAACATGTCCAGCGGCCGGGCCCACAGGCCGAAATCGCCATACAGCGCGCGGTAAATTACCAGCCACTGTTCGGTTTCGCTGTGGCGGGCGCAGTCAATTACCTGATAATACGCGCCTTTGTAATGCTGATAATAACCGGGTTCAAGTGGTGGTTTAAGCGTGTTGTTCATACCAGCTCTCAAAGATAATTTTGGCTGACAAACTATCCACTTTATCTTTGGCTAAATTACGGTAGCCGCCATCGGCAAACAGCATGCTGCGTGCTTCAGTGGTAGTAAGGCGCTCGTCATGCAACTCTACCGGCAGGCCAAAACGGCCATGCAGGCGATTAGCAAATTTGCGTGTGCGCACCGTAAACGGCTGCTCGGTGCCGTCCATATTCAGCGGTAAGCCTACCAGTAATAACTGTGGTTTCCACTCGTTAATCAGCTTTTCCAGCACTGCCCAGTCGGGGGTGCCGTCCTGGGCTTTTAATGCGCTAAGCAGTGAGGCGGTGCCGGTAAGTTCCTGACCTACCGCCACGCCGATGCTTTTAGTACCGTAATCAAAGGTTAAAATGGTGCGACTCATTAAGCGTGACCGGCCTCGTTAGTTAACTGCCAGGGTTTAATACCAATTTTCGCCGTAGCACTTTGCCATTTTTCGGCATGGGTTAAATCAAAAATAATATCGCTGTCGGCCGGAATAATTAACCAGGCGTTATCGGCAATTTCCTGCTCTAGCTGGCCGGCGGTCCAGCCAGCGTAGCCCAGGGCCAGAATAAACTTCTCCGGTGCGTTGTCGGTGGTAAGGTCAAACAGAATATCTTTTGACGTTGTCACCATCAGGCTGTCGTTTAACCGCATACTGCTGGCGTAGCCTTCTTTGGCAGTATGTAACACAAAACCTCTGTCGTGCTGCACCGGGCCACCAGCGCATACATGGGCAGTTGCCGCCGGGCTTGCGGTGTTGTACTCAATTTGCAGTTGTTGTAGCAAATCGGCTACTTTCACGTCCAGCGGGTGGTTAATCACAATACCCATGGCGCCTTCATCATTGTGCTCACAAATATAGGCGACACTGCGTTTAAACAGTGGATCATCTAATGACGGCATAGCAATTAAAAAATGATTCTGAAAACTCTGCATAGTGACCTCGTTACAACGTGGTTGTCACTGGCGGGCTGCCAGCAGCTGTTCAATTTCATCAAATAACAAACCGGTGATGCTGATTGGAAACGCCGCTTCAATTTCGCGGATACAGGTTGGGCTGGTAACGTTAATTTCAGTTAACTTATCGCCTATAACATCCAGACCGACAAAAATCAGTCCTTTTGCTTTTAGCGTGGGTGCTACCGCATTGGCAATGGCCCAGTCAGAATCTGACAAAGGTCTGGCTTCACCACGACCACCTGCTGCGAGGTTGCCCCGGGTTTCACCACTTGCCGGAATACGTGCTAAACAGTATGGCACGGGTTTACCGTTTACTACCAGTATTCGTTTATCGCCCTGGCTTATCTCAGGAATAAAACGCTGCGCCATAGCATAACGGCTGCCATGTTCGGTTAGCGTTTCGATGATCACGCTAACGTTGGCGTCACCCGGCTTTAAGCGGAAAATCGATGCACCGCCCATGCCATCCAGTGGTTTTAAGATCACGTCTTGTTCGGCCTGATAAAACGCTTTTAAGCGTTTGGCGTCACGGCTAACCAGGGTTTTGGGTGTATGTTGGCTAAACCAGCTGGTATAAAGTTTTTCGTTGGCATCGCGCAGGCTTTGCGGTTTGTTCACAATCAGCGTGCCGTAATCTTCTGCCCGTTCCAGTATGTAGGTAGCGTAGATATACTCGGTATCAAACGGCGGATCTTTACGCATTAAGATCACATCCAGCTCGCTAAGGGCAATATCCTGTTCAGTACCAAACTGATACCAACCGGCCGGGTCTTGCTGTACCGTTAATAACTTAGTTGCCGCGCGGGCCTGGCCTTCCAGCAGATATAAATCTGCCATTTCCATATAGTGAATTTGATAACCGCGTTGCTGTGCTTGCAGCAACATGGCAAAACTGGAGTCTTTTTTGATATTGATGGCCGAAATAGGGTCCATCACTATGCCAAGTTTTATCGGTTTACTCATGCTGTATCCTCAGGCCAGATCGCCAAATTGCAGTTGTAATGCACTGATAGCGGTAAGTGCTGCTGTTTCGGTGCGCAGTACGCGTGGCCCCAACTGAATGCCGCTAAAGCCGGCCGCCGTGGTTTGCGCCATTTCCTGCTCACTGAAGCCGCCTTCAGGGCCTATTACTAACCGGATATTGTGGTTGGGTATAAGCGTCTTAATGGTGTCTTTGGCCCACGGATGCAAGGTCAGCTTTAATTCTTTTGTGCTTTGCCTAAGCCAGGTGTCCAGCGCTATAGCCGGATGCACGGTCGGCACGACACTGCGACCACTTTGCTCACAGGCACTGATGGCGATTTTTTGCCATTGCTCGTTACGTTTAGCCAGGCGCTCGCCGTCCAGCTTTACGCCACAGCGCTCGGTAAATAATGGCGTAATTTCAGTAACGCCAAGCTCGACCGCTTTTTGAATGGCAAAATCCATTCGGTCACCTCGCGAGATACCCTGGCCCAGATGAATTTTTAGTGGTGATTCTACCGGGTTGTCTTGCTGTGCCGTAGCAATAACATTAACGCGCTTTTTATCGCAGCTGCTGATGTGGGCAGGGTAGTTAAAGCCATCGCCATTAAACAGCAGCAGTTCGCTACCCACCGGCATGCGCAGCACCCGGCCAACATGGTTGGCGGCATCGTCATTCAGGGCAAACTCGTGGTTAAGTGCTATAGCACCGTGGTGGTAAATTCTTGGAATACGCATAAAAACTTCTGCAACTGAACAATGCCGTTATGGTAGCAGGCGGCAACGGCGAGCAACAGAAAAAACAAACCCTGCCGTAGCAGGGTTGTTGGTAAGCTAATCAGGCTTAGTTTGTAGCAGAGTAGGTGTAGCTGGAGCCCAGGCCAAGTGGTATATCCAGCGCCCAGAAGCCAAGCAGGAAGGCCGTCCACAGCACCAGCATTACCACCGAATAAGGCAGCATAAGGGCGACCAGAGTACCAATGCCACTATTTTTGACGTACTTCTGACAAAATACCACTATCAACGGGAAGTAGGGCAGTAGTGGTGTGATGATATTGGTAGAGGAGTCGCCAACCCGGTAAGCCGCCTGAGTCAGATCAGGTGAGATGCCCAGCTCCATCAGCATAGGTACCATAATCGCGCCTATCAGTGCCCATTTGGCTGAAGCAGAACCTACTACCAAATTGACAAAACCGGATAAAAATACAATGCCTACCAGTGTCATACCTAAAGGTAAGCCCATAGCTTTTAACGCATTAGCACCTTTTAATGCCAATAGTACGCCGAGGTTAGACTGGCTGAAAGCATATAAAAACAAAGCACAGAAAAACGCCATAACAATGTAGTAACCCATACCACTCATAGCATGGCTCATACCTGCTACCACATCACGATGGTTTTTTACTGAGCCGGAGACATAGCCATAGACGATACCCGGTACCAGGAAGAAGATAAAAATAATACTGACAATAGATTTCATCAGCGGGGCGGCTGCGGTTAGTAATGGGTTAACGCCTGGTAAAACCTGCTCTGGTTTTGCCGCCCAGGGTGTGGCTTCAGGTAGCACTATGGTTAACACCAACAACACCATTACAGCGAGCATAGAAAAAGCAGCCGCTTTTAAGCCTCGCAACTCGTTAGGTTTTAGGGCATCCATCGTGACCATTTGTGAGGTATCACCGTCCACTTTTGTTGCTTTTAAGCGTGGTTCGATCACTTTATCGGTAAGCACCCAGCCGATAGCAATAATCAGAAAGGTTGAGGCTGTGGTAAAAATATAGTTGTTCAGTGGGTTTACCATAACCGTTGGATCTAAAATTTGCGCAGAGGTTTGTGTTAGACCTGCCAGCAACGGATCTAAACTGGAAGGCAGGAAAAACGTAGCGGAAAAACCGCCTGATACACCGGCAAAGGCCGCAGCTATACCGGCCAGCGGGTGACGTCCGGCAGCATAAAATATTACCGCCCCCAGTGGTACAACTAACACATAACCTGCATCTACAGCGACATGGCTTAGTACGCCAACGGCAATTAAAACCGGCGTTAACAGCATTTTAGGTGTAACAGTTAAAATAGAGCGTAAGCCGGCGTTAATAAAGCCGGTATATTCTGCTACGCCTAAACCTAACATAGCTACCAGCACTACGCCCAAAGGCGGAAAGGTAACAAAGGTATTGACGATGTTTGAGGTGAAATTAGTTAGCGCTTCACCAGACAGTAAATTGATAATTTGTATTTGTTGACCAGAGCGGGGATCCAGCTCAGTAAAGGTTACACCCGAAAGCAGCCAGGATATGCCCCAGACAATGACCATCAGTAAGGCAAATAACACAGCCGGGTCGGGTAATTTATTACCTACCACTTCAATGGCGTTAAGCGCACGATTAAGCCAGCTGCTTTTTTCAGCGGCGGCGTTTTGTTCAGACATACATGTTCCTTTCTTATAGTTTTGTTTCGCTCTGCTCACCGACAGAGGACCCCGGATACAACATAACGGCTTATCATACACAAAAAGTGCCGGATGATAAGGCGAAATTATTCTTCTGCTTTGCTAACCGCAGGTGTGAAAAAGGAGAGCCGGGCTCTCCTTTTATGTGACTGACAGGCAAAAACTACTTGGCGTACTGGCGCAGTAACTCGGCTTTGTCAGTTTGCTCCCACGGGAACTCATCACGGCCGAAGTGGCCATAAGCCGCGGTTGGCAGGTATATTGGCCGTTCCAGTTGCAGCATTTCAATCAGGCCATAAGGACGCAGGTCAAAGTGTTCGCGCACCAGCTTAATCAGCTGATCTTCACTCAGTTTGCTGGTGCCGAAGGTTTCCAGACTGATAGAAGTAGGCTCTGCCACGCCGATAGCGTAAGACACCTGCAGCTCACAGCGATCAGCCAGGCCGGCAGCAACAATATTTTTTGCCACATAGCGCGCAGCATAAGCAGCTGAACGGTCTACTTTTGACGGATCTTTCCCAGAGAACGCCCCGCCACCGTGACGAGCCATACCACCGTATGAGTCGACGATAATTTTACGGCCGGTTAAGCCGCAATCGCCCATCGGGCCACCGATAACAAAACGGCCGGTTGGGTTGATAAAGAATTTAGTTTTGCTGCTTAACCATTCAGCCGGTAATACCGGTTTGATAATGGTTTCCATTACCGCTTCGCGTAGGTTTTCAGTGCTGATGGTGTCGCAGTGCTGGGTAGACAATACTACCGCATCAATACCCACTGGCTTGCCATCTTCATAAATAAAGCTTAACTGAGATTTAGCATCCGGGCGCAGCCAAGGCAGAGTGCCATCTTTACGCACCTGAGCCTGGCGTTGTACCAAACGGTGCGAATAGGTAATAGGAGCTGGCATTAATACGTCAGTTTCGTTGCTGGCGTAGCCAAACATTAAACCCTGATCACCGGCGCCTTGTTCTTTCGGATCGGCACGGTCTACGCCCTGATTAATATCAGGTGATTGTTTACCAATGGCATTTAACACTGCACATGAATCGGCATCAAAGCCCATATCTGAGTGTACATAACCAATTTCGCGCACGGTTTTACGGGTGATTTCTTCAATATCAACCCAGGCAGAAGTAGTAATTTCACCACCTACCAGCACCATACCGGTTTTAACGAAGGTTTCGCAGGCAACGCGGGCTTTAGGATCTTGTTCCAGGATTGCATCCAGTACGGCGTCAGAAATCTGATCGGCAATTTTATCCGGATGTCCTTCAGATACCGACTCAGAAGTAAAAATGTGTTGTGCCATCTGTTGTATTCCAAAAATAAGGTTAATGCAGTTAAGTCCGTTACGGCGTAAAGTGCCATGCCGAACTAAAAAAATAGGCGGGTATTCTAGAGAATGCATTAACGCATTGCCAGAAAAATCTGCCACCCAGACGTCTTTAATGCTATTTTAAGTTGCTTATTACGTTAGTAGCGACAGTTAGATCTGCATGA
Organism: Gammaproteobacteria bacterium HGW-Gammaproteobacteria-15; assembly: GCA_002840125.1. Lineage (GTDB taxonomy): Bacteria > Pseudomonadota > Gammaproteobacteria > Enterobacterales > Alteromonadaceae > Alishewanella. The sequence continues at coordinate 638,240 of PGZF01000001.1, read as the reverse complement.
CTGAAAATTCTTCATGCCAGCAGATTTAAATTTGCCATCTGGCGGGGGCTCTGGGAAAATAGCGCTCTTTCTGCCTTAACATTTCAGCTAAATAATAATCTGCTTCGCCATACAGAAGCCGCGCAATGTCAGGAGTGAACATGCCATCTCGTAAACAACTCGCCAATGCGATCCGTGCGCTTAGCATGGATGCGGTGCAAAAAGCTAAATCAGGTCATCCGGGTGCCCCTATGGGTATGGCCGACATTGCCGAAGTGTTATGGCGTGATTTCCTCCGGCATAACCCGCAGGATCCAAAGTGGCCAAATCGTGATCGTTTTATTCTGTCAAACGGCCATGGCTCAATGCTGTTGTATTCTTTATTACATTTAAGTGGTTATGATTTAAGTATCGACGATTTAAAACAATTCCGTCAGTTACACTCCAGAACGCCAGGCCACCCGGAATACGGTTATGCGCCGGGGGTCGAAACCACTACAGGCCCACTGGGGCAGGGCATTACCAATGCGGTAGGCATGGCAATTGCTGAAAAAGCCCTGGCGGCGCAGTTTAACCGGCCGGGTTACGACATAGTTGATCATCATACTTACACCTTTTTAGGTGATGGCTGCTTAATGGAAGGTATCTCCCATGAAGCCTGCTCTTTAGCCGGCACTTTAGGCTTAGGCAAGCTGATAGCCTTTTGGGATGACAATGGTATTTCTATTGATGGTCATGTTGAAGGCTGGTTTACCGATAATACCCCTGCACGGTTTGCCGCATACGGCTGGCAGGTGATCAGCAATGTTGATGGCCACGATGCCGCCGCTGTAGAGGCCGCGATTAAACAGGCACAGGCCGAAACCGGCAAACCAACCCTGATTTGTTGCCGTACCGTTATAGGTTATGGCGCGCCGAATAAAGGTGGCAGCCATGATTGCCACGGTGCGCCGCTGGGCGATACAGAAATTGCCGCAGCACGCGATTTTCTGCAATGGCCACATGCGCCGTTTGAGATTCCGGCCGACATTTATGCCGACTGGGATGCCAAAGCCAAAGGCACCGCACAGCAGCAAGACTGGCAGCAGCTGTTTGCCCGTTACAGCGCAGCATTTCCTGAACAAGCTGCAGAGTTTAGCCGTCGTGTAGCCGGTGATTTACCATCAGACTGGGCAGAGAAATCTCAGGCGTATATTAATCAGCTACAAGCTAACCCAGCCAATATTGCCAGCCGTAAAGCGTCACAAAATGCGTTAAATGCTTTTGGCCCTATACTGCCAGAATTTATGGGCGGCTCGGCGGATTTAGCCGGCTCTAACCTGACTATCTGGTCAGGCTCCAAGCCACTTACCGGTGTTGATGCCAGCGGTAACTATATTTATTACGGTGTGCGTGAATTTGGCATGTCGGCCATTATGAACGGCATTGCACTGCATGGCGGCTTTGTACCTTACGGTGCAACCTTTTTAATGTTTATGGAATATGCCCGTAATGCGGTGCGTATGGCCGCATTGATGAAACAGCGGGTAATCTTCGTTTATACCCACGATTCTATTGGTTTAGGTGAAGATGGCCCAACGCACCAGCCGGTAGAGCAATTAGCTGCGCTGCGTGCTACGCCAAATTTGATGAACTGGCGCCCGTGCGACCAGGTAGAGTCTGCTGTAGCCTGGAAAGCGGCAATTGAGCGTACTGATGGCCCAAGCACCTTAATTTTTACCCGGCAGAACTTAGCACAACAGCAGCGCACTGCGCAGCAACTGGCCGATATTACGCGCGGTGGTTATATCCTGCGTGACTGCAGTGGCTCGCCAGAACTGATTATTATCGCCACCGGTTCTGAAGTTGAGCTGGCAATGCAAGCTGCAGCTAAGCTGAGCGAGCAGGGTAAAGCGGTAAGGGTAGTGTCTATGCCATCGACCGATGTCTTTGAACAACAGGATGCTGCTTATCGTGAGGCCGTATTACCTGCAGCAGTAAGTAAACGGATAGCCGTAGAAGCCGGTATTACCGACTGCTGGTATAAATATGTCAGTTTAACCGGCAAAATTATCGGCATGACCAGTTTTGGCGAATCAGCACCAGCTGAGCAATTGTTTGAACACTTTGGCATTACCACTGCAAAAGTGCTTGAGGCGGCTGAGCAGCTACTGGCATAAGATAGTTAGTAAAATGGGATCAGCTTTGGTCCCATTTTTTTGTCGTACATTTTTTATGGTAATTTTCTGGCGTATTAATGGCGTGGTGTGATGGCAATAAGACTGGCAATAAACGGTTTTGGCCGTATTGGGCGCAATATTTTACGCGCTATTTATGAAAATGGCTGGCAACATGAACTTAACGTAGTAGCCATTAATGAGCTGGCAGATGCAAAAGGTGTAGCGCATTTATTAAAGTATGATACTTCACACGGCCGTTTTGGTTTCAGCGTCAGTTCATATGAAGGTGGTATTAACGTTGATGGCACAAGCATAGCGTTATTTGCAGAAGCCGATCCGCTGGCACTGCCCTGGAATGAGCTTGATGTGGATGTGGTATTAGAATGTACCGGGGTATTTCACAGCCGCGAGCATGCCAGTTGGCATTTAACTGCAGGCGCCAAAAAGGTGTTGTTTTCACATCCTGCAGATACCGGTATTGATGCCACTATTATCTATGGCATCAACCAAAGCAGCTTAACGGCGGATATGACAGTGGTGTCGGCAGGGTCTTGTACTACTAATTGCATAGTGCCGGTTATTCAGGTGCTGGATCAGCATTTTGGTGTAGAAAGTGGCACTATTACTACTATTCATGCCTCAATGAATGATCAGCAGGTAATAGATGCTTACCATCCGGATTTGCGCCGTACCCGCTCTGCCAGCCAGTCGATAATACCGGTAGACACCAAGCTGGCACTGGGTATCGAGCGCATACTGCCGCAATTTGCCGGCCGTTTTGAAGCAATAGCTGTGCGGGTGCCTACGGTAAATGTGACGGCGATGGATTTAAGTGTGACACTGCATCAGGATGTCAGTATCAGTGCGGTGAATCAGGTGCTGCAGCAAGCCCGCTGTGGTGAGCTGGCCGGTATTCTGGATTATACAGAAGAGCCTTTGGTGTCAGTGGATTTTAACCACGATGCGCATTCCTGCATTGTTGATGGTTCGCAAACCCGGGTTAGCCATAAACGGCTGGTTAAATGTCTGGTGTGGTGTGATAACGAATGGGGTTTTGCCAATCGTATGATTGACACGGCGCGAGCCATGATGCAACCGACTTTATAATAAGGAGCTTGAAATGTCTGTTATTCGCATGAGCGATCTGGATCTTAACAGCAAACGCGTGCTGATCCGTGAAGATTTAAATGTACCGGTTAAAAATGGCAAAGTAACCTCGGATGCACGCCTAAAAGCAGCAATACCGACTATTGAACTGGCGCTGAGTAAAGGCGCTAAAGTGATGGTAATGTCGCACCTGGGCCGGCCAGAAGAGGGCGTTTATGATGCTGAATCATCCATGCAACCGGTGGTGGATTATCTGGCAGAGGCCTTAGCAGCCCCGGTACGCTTAGCGGCAAATTATCTTGATGGTATCGACATTAACGCCGGTGAGGTGGTGGTGTTTGAAAACGTGCGCTTTAACAAGGGCGAAGGCAAAAACGATGACGCTTTAGCACAAAAGCTGGCAGCACTGTGTGATGTATTCGTGATGGATGCCTTTGGTACCGCTCATCGCGCTCAGGCGTCTACTCACGGTGTGGCCAAATTTGCCCCGATCGCTTGTGCTGGCCCATTGTTGGTGGCAGAGCTGGATGCATTGGCGGCGGCACTTAAAAACCCGAAACGGCCGCTGGTTGCTATTGTTGGTGGCTCTAAAGTATCTACTAAACTGACAGTACTGGAATCGTTGTCTGGTATTGTCGATCAACTCATTGTTGGCGGTGGTATTGCCAATACCTTTATTGCTGCTAATGGCAACAATGTGGGTAAATCCTTATATGAGGCTGATTTAATCCCTGAAGCACAGCGTTTAATGGCACAAGCCAGAACCCGTGGCGCTAATATCCCGGTACCAACCGATGTTGTCGTAGGACAGGCATTCAGTGAAACCACAGTTGCTACGTTAAAACAGGTAGCGGCAGTTGATGATGGCGATATGATTTTTGATATCGGCCCGGATACAACAGCACAACTGGTTAACATTTTAAAGTCAGCCGGTACTATCGTCTGGAACGGTCCGGTCGGTGTATTTGAGTTTGATCAGTTTGCTGCCGGCACCAAAGCACTGGCACAGGCGATTGCAGATAGCGACGCCTTCTCGATTGCCGGTGGCGGCGATACGCTGGCAGCAATAGATAAATACAATATTGCAGACAAAATTTCATATATATCCACAGGTGGCGGGGCCTTTCTGGAGTTTTTAGAGGGCAAAACCCTGCCAGCAGTAGCTATACTGGAACAGCGTGGCAAAACACAATAATAATACGTTTTATAACTGTACCCTAAAAGATTAAGAGAGGATTTCATGGCCCTTATTTCCCTGCGTCAGATGCTGGATCACGCTGCTGAGTTTAGCTACGGCATACCAGCTTTTAACGTAAATAACCTTGAACAAATGCGCGCTATTATGCTGGCAGCGGATAAAACCGATAGTCCGGTTATTGTGCAGGCTTCAGCCGGGGCTCGTAAGTATGCTGGTGCGCCGTTTTTACGCCACCTAATTCTGGCTGCTGTAGAAGAGTTTCCGCATATTCCGGTTGTTATGCATCAGGATCATGGTACCTCACTGGCTGTTTGTCAGCGCTCTATTCAATTGGGTTTCTCGTCTGTCATGATGGATGGTTCATTAGGCGAAGATGGCAAAACTCCAATGGATTACGCTTACAACGCCAATGTAACGCGCAAAGTTGTAGAAATAGCGCATGCGTGTGGTGTGTCGGTAGAGGGCGAGTTAGGTTGTTTAGGCTCACTGGAAACCGGAGCTGCCGGTGAAGAAGATGGCATAGGTGCTGATTGCATCCTAAGCCATGATCAAATGTTGACCGATCCGGAAGAAGCAGCACAATTTGTAAGGGAAACCCAGGTTGATGCTTTGGCGATAGCTTGCGGCACCTCACACGGAGCTTATAAGTTCAGCCGGCCGCCAACAGGAGATATCCTGGCGATTGACCGTATTAAAGCGATCCACGACCGTATTCCTGATACGCATCTGGTCATGCATGGTTCGTCTTCAGTACCGCAGGAATGGCTGCAAATTATCAACGAAAATGGCGGTAAAATTCCGGAGACTTATGGTGTGCCGGTGGAGCAAATTCAGCAAGGTATTAAATATGGTGTGCGTAAAGTTAATATTGACACCGACTTACGACTGGCCTCTACCGGCGCAATTCGCCGTTATATGGCGCAACACCCGGCAGAGTTTGACCCGCGTAAATATTTACAAGCATCGGTAAAAGCGATGACAGAAATTTGTATTGCCCGGTATGAAGCGTTTAACGCTGCAGGCCATGGCAGTAAAATCAAAGCTATATCACTGGACGATATGGTGGCGTTATATGTGTCAGGGAAACTGACGCCGAACATAAAATAAGCTAAAAAATTAATGAACTATAACAAATAGATCCTTATTTGTTTAATAGTGCATAAATTTGGGGCTAAGCCATATAAATAGCTGCATCAGAGCAGACATTCAGACGCCTGTGTTGTATTGACAAGGGCGTTTTTACCTGTAATGATGCGGATGGTTTACCCTCTAACCGAGGGCCTTTTCTGTCTGTAAGAACGGCAGGGTCCTTACAACTTCAGGTTACGTTAATCAGCAATAATTGGTTGGGAACTATGTTTAACAATAAAATTCGCAAGAGTCTTGTTGCAACAGCTCTGGCCGGTACTTTCGCCCTTTCGGCGAGTGCACTGGCAACAGATTTAAAAGCTTTGCACCAGGAAGGTAGTCAGATCCAGCGCGCAGCAGTGCAGTCTCAAGAAAAAATCAATACTATATATGAGCAGTCTCAGGAATTATTAGGTGAGTACCGTCAGGTTACTGACCAAACTGAAAACCTGAAAGTTTATAACGACTTTTTAGCTACTCTGGTTGCCGATCAGAAACGTCAGATAGACTCTGTTCAGCGTCAGATTAACGGCCTGGAAGATACCCGCAAAGGTACTGTTCCTCTGATGTTCCGCATGATTGATGCGCTGGAACAGTTTGTTAAAGCTGATATTCCTCTGCGTACCGAGCGCCGTATTGCCCGCGTAGAGAATTTACGTGAACTGATGGGCCGTTCAGATGTGCAATTATCTGAGCAGTATCGTCAAATTCTGGAAGCTTACAGCATTGAAGTTGGTTACGGTTCAGAAGTTGCGTCATTCCAGGGCACTTTGCCAATGAATGGTCAGGACATCACCGTAGATTTCGTTCATGTTGGCCGCCTGTCATTAATGGCATTGTCACTTGACGGTAATGCTGGCTGGGTGTGGAACAAGCAAACATCAAGCTGGGAACAACTGCCAGGTTCTTACCTGACATCAGTATCTCAGTTTATCAAGATGGCGCGTCGTGAAGCCACGCTTGAGATGGATCGCGTACCACTTATCGCAGCGGAGTAAGAACACATGAAACAAGCATTTAAGTCAATGTTAATTGCCGCAGCGGTAACTCTGTCCGCTGGTGTTGCTTTTAACGCAACGGCCAACACTGAAAAGTTGGACCAATTACTGGAACAGTTAAAGAAAGAGCGTACTGTTGAAGGTCGTGTTAATCAGGAGCGTGAGCGTGCGTTTCTGGCAGAGCGTGCCGACAAGCAAGCGTTGCTAAATACAGCCAAAAGACAGTTCACTGAAGAAGAAAATCGTGGTAAGCGTTTACAAAAAGAATACGCTGACAACGATATTCTGATCGGTCAGAAGCAGCAGGAATTAGAAAGTGCACTGGGCACTATGGGTGAGTTGTTTGGTGTTGTTCGCCAGTCAGCTAACCAGTCTATCGGTGCTATCACTGGTTCAATCGTTAGTGCACAGTATCCTGGACGTGACGTACCGTTACGTAGCGTTGCCTCAGCTACTGAATTACCTACTTTAGGTGAGATGGAAGAGCTGTGGATGGCATTACTGACCGAAATGACTGAGTCAGGTAAAGTTGCCAAGTTTGATGCTCAGGTAGTTAAACTGGATGGCGGTGTAGAAACGAAACGTGTAACGCGTTTTGGTACTTTCCATCTGACTACTGATTCAGAGTATCTGATCCTTAATAGTGACACGGATCAAATCCAACCTCTGGGTCGTCAGCCTCAGTCTAAAATTCACGATTCAGTAAGTGCTTACCATAAAGCTCGCAGTGGCGAGATTACTGGTCTGTACTTAGACCCGACTAAGGGCAACAGCTTGCTGCGTTTAAACCAACAGCGTTCAACCTTGTTTGAATACTATAAAGCTGGTGGCGAAGTAGGTTATATCATTACTGCAGTATTCTTTATTGGTTTACTGATTGCACTTGAGCGTATTATTGTTCTGAGTGTTGTTGGTGGCAAGATCCGTGCGCAGCTGAAAAACCTGGCTAACCCGTCAGACAGCAATCCACTGGGCCGTATTCTGCGTGTATACCATGAGAACAAAGCTGCTGATGTAGAAAACCTTGAGCTGAAACTGGACGAAGCTATTCTGCGTGAAACACCAAAAGTAGAGCGTGGTATCGGTTTAATTAAGTTGTTCTCAGCAGTAGCTCCGTTACTGGGTCTGTTAGGTACTGTTATCGGTATGATTCTGACGTTCCAGCAAATTACATTGTACGGAACAGGTGATCCGAAGCTGATGGCCGGTTCAATCTCTCTGGCGTTGGTTACAACTGCTCAGGGTCTGGTTGCGGCAATTCCATTATTATTTGTACACTCTATTGTGTCTTCAAAAGCCAAGTCAATTTTGCACATTTTAGATGAGCAGGCTGCAGGTATTATTGCTGCGCATGCGGAGAAGGAGAAAGCCTAATGATACTCCAGCTAGTAGAGCTGTGGGAATCTGTTCAGGATTTTATCCATACCGGTGGCAACGTGTTATACGTTGTCGCCCTGGTACTCTTCGTCATGTGGGTATTGATGATAGAGCGGTTCTGGTTTCTTAAGGCTGAATATCCGAAGCTGAAAAAGGATATTATCGCCCGCTGGGATGCCAGAGCAGATACCACATCATGGTATGCGCATAAGATCCGTGATTGCTGGATTTCCGAGGCGTCAGATAAATTAGATCAGCGTATGCTGCTCATTAAAACCTTGGTTGCACTGTGTCCACTGGTTGGATTGTTGGGAACGGTTACCGGGATGATTGCTGTGTTCGATATTATGGCGACACAGGGAACAGGTAACCCAAGAACCATGGCAACAGGTATCTCTATGGCGACTATACCGACAATGTCGGGTCTGGTTGCGGCGATATCAGGTGTATTTTTCAGTGCGCGGTTAGACGTTCAGGTGAAGCGAGAAAAAGCAAGCCTGGCCGATAGCTTACCGCATCATTAAAGAGAGTTTTTTATGGCCCGCAAACGTATTCGCGAAGCTGACACGGCAGAGATCGATATTACGCCGATGATGGATATCGTTTTCATCATGTTGATCTTCTTTATCGTTACCACTTCTTTCGTAAAAGAAGCCGGTATTGACGTAAATAAACCTGAAGCTGCTCAGGCGCAAAAGAAGCCAAGCGCAACTATCTTTATTGCTATCCGTGCAAACGGTGAGATCTGGATGGATAAGCGCACAGTTGATGTTGAGCGTGTTTCAGCAAACATTGAACGGCTAAGAGCAGAGTCACCAACAGACACTATTATTGTGCAGGCAGATAAAGAAGCTAAGCACGGGATAGTGATGGAAGTTATGGATCAGATTAAAGCTGCTGACCCATCTCTGGTGATTAGTATAGCCGGGGAGACTAAGTAATTATGGTACGTTTCCTGACATCGTTAATAATCGGTGGTGTGGTAACGTTTCTGTTGTTCTTAATGATGGCCACTTTACTTAAGTCGAGTGGCGATCGTAAAGCGGTTGAGCAAGAGCGTATTGTTATTGAAATTAACACTACGCCGCCTGACTCAGAGACACAGACCCGGCGGCCACCACCGCCACCACCACCACCACCACCGGCTCAGCCGCCTAAAGCGCCTCAGCCAGAGCCTGAAACAGCTAACGCTGCGGGTGCGATTGGTTTCAATATGCCTGGGCTTAGTTTAGGTGCAGGCGCAGGCGGTTTAGGCGATCCTTCCGGCATGATGCGGGATGGTGATGCAACACCAATTGTTCGTATTGAACCACGCTATCCTGTGCAGGCTGCACGTGATGGTTTACAGGGCTGGGTTAAACTTCGTTTCAGCATTATGGAAGACGGTAGTGTTGATGAAGTAGAAGTGATTGAAGCAGAGCCGCGCCGGGTATTTGACCGTGAAGCTATCCGTGCACTGCGCCGCTGGAAATACAGCCCGAAAGTTGTTGATGGTAAGCCGTTAAAGCAAACTGGCCAACAAGTTCAGCTGGACTTCACTCTAGATATGGCAGGGGGTTAACATGACGAAGTTTAAAAAACTTACTTCAGCTCTTGTTGTAATGACAGTGTTGGGCGCGTGTTTACCGGTTTCTGCAGCTGTACAGCCAAATATGGCGAAAGTAGAAGAACGCAAAGCCCGTAAGACACAAATTGTCGGCGAGCGGGTTGGTAAAGTTCTGGTTAGCGCTTTTGATCTGTATAACGAAGAGAAGCTGGATGAAGCAATCGCTTTGTTGCTTAATGCTAAATCAAGTAATGAGTTTGATACCGCTACGCTGAATCGCTTTTTGGGTAACTTATATGCTACCAAAGACGAAAAGCAGGCAATAAAGTATCTGACGCTGGCAGTAAAACCAGATGTGCTTACTTTTGCTGACCAGTCGGCATCGATGAAGCTGTTAGCAGATATGTTATTGCAGGATAAGCAGTATCAGGCTGCAATAAAAGCTTATGAAGACTGGATGATGTTCACAGGTGAGCAGAATTCAGATGCTTACATGCGTATTGCGAATGCTTATTACCTGATGGATCAGCATGCTAAGGTTTTAGCGCCGGCAGACGATGCGATTCGTTTTGCAGCTAAACCCATTGAAGGGCCTTATCAGCTTAAGATGGCTGCATTGTATGAAACTAAACGTTACAAAGAGTTAGTAGCGGTAGTAGAAACGATGGTGCAGCTTTTCCCTGAAAATAAGCAATTCTGGGTTTATCTGGGTAACTTCTATACCTTAACTGAAGAATTTGGCAAATCATTGTCTACATTGCAATTAGCCTATTCGCAGGGGTATCTGGAAAAAGACTCTGAAATAAGAATGTTGGCGCAGATGTATGCGAATAACAATATTCCTTATAAAGCAGCTACAGTGATGGAAAAGTATATGAAGAGCGGTTTGGTTAAGAAAGATAAAACCAACCTGACTTTTATTGCTTCAAATTATCAGGCTGCACGCGAGTTTTTAAAGGCTGCTAACTACTATGGCGAAGTTGCTAAGCTGACTAATGACGCAGATGCATACCGTCGCCAGGGTTCTGCTTATTCTGCAGTGCAGAAATACAATGAAGCTATTGCTGCTTATGACAAAGCATTATCAATGAACGTTGATAAACCAAGCGGTGTCTATATGAGCTTAGTGGATGCTTATTTCTATCAGAAGAAATATAAAGAAGCTTATGCTGCATTGATGAATGCGAAGAAAGATCCTGCTATGTCGCGCCAGGTGCGGGGCTGGGAATCTTACATCAAAGATAAAGCGAAGCAAAACGGCATTACGCTGTAATAAAAAAACCCCACTTAAGTGGGGTTTTTTTAACTACTCTTTACAGATTACAGATTACAGATTACAGATTACAGATTACAGATTACAGATTTCAGATTTCAGCTTCAGCATTTCTTAAATCATGCAGGCGGTACTTATCAATTAACGCATAAAGTGTCGGTCTGGTGATACCCAGCAAGTCTGATGTTTTAGATAAGTTGCCATTAGCAAGTGTATAAGCCTGGCGTATCGCCTGCGTTTCTGCCTGCTCTCTTACTTTACGCAGCGTGCTGGTTTTTACCATTTCTTTGCTGCTAAGGCCTAAATCGTCCGCAGTAATCAACTTGCTATCTGCCAGTATCACAGCTGATTTAAGCTTATTTTGCAGTTCACGAATATTACCTGGCCAAGGGTGCTGCAACATAGCTTGCATCGCACAGTCAGAAAAGCCCTGTACGTGGCTGTTAAACTCTATATTGAATTTTGTCAGTAGGGCTTTAGCGATAACAATAATATCGTGGCCACGCTGGCGTAACGGGGGGATTGCCAGGGTTATTTCACTTACCCGATAATATAAATCTTCGCGGAAACTTTGTACTGCAACCATTTCTGCCAAATTACGGTGCGTTGCGCAAATTACCCTGACATCGACTTCTATTTCCTGACGTCCGCCCACACGCTCAATAACCCTTTCCTGCAAAAAGCGCAGCATCTTGGCTTGCAGGCTCAGTGGCATGTCGCCGATTTCGTCCAGCAGCAGTGTTCCGCCGTTAGCACATTCTATTTTGCCCAATGTGGTTTTATTAGCGCCGGTAAAAGCGCCTTTTTCATAACCGAACAGTTCGCTTTCCAGCAAATTCTCTGGTATCGATGCGCAGTTAATGGCAACAAAAGGTTTATTTACCCTTGGACTTTGGCGGTGAATCGCTCTGGCAAACACTTCTTTACCAGTACCACTTTCGCCAAGTAATAAAGTGGTAATTTCTGTCGGGGCTATTTTTTCTACGGTACGACAGGCGCGCATAATGGCATCACTGTTGCCAATAATATCGCTGCTTGTACCACCGGCAGCTTTTAGTGCCTGATTTTCTGTTTCTAACTGACTAAGTTTAAAGGCTCTGGTCAGGATCACATTTAAAACATCGATATTAATCGGCTTTTGATAATAGTCATAAGCGCCCAGCGCAACAGCTTTTAAGGCGTGATCGTTATCATTACTACCCGTGATGACAATAACTTTGCAGTTTGGCTGTAGTGACAGTATTTCACTTAAGCAGGCCAGGCCTTCGGTTGCATTTGCCGGATCGGGAGGTAAACCAAGATCGAGTGTTACAACCTCTGGCTCATATCGCCTTAGTTGTGTCAGTGCTGAAGAGCGGTCCTGAGCAAACACCAGTTCGTAGTCCGGTAAACTCCATTTCAGCTGCTTCTGGATGCCAATATCATCTTCTATGACCAATAAGGTCTTCATAAAACAGTCCTTGTATTTACATCAATAAACGTGATTAGTGTAAAGGAAGAATTAGCGTAAAGGTAGTTCCCACTCCTTCTGTACTTTCTACCTGCAACTGGCCATTATGCTGTCTGGCAAAGTGTAGCGCATCATAGGCACCTACGCCCATACCCGCATTACCTTTTGTTGAGTCAAATGGTTTAAATAAACGTTCGCTGATAAATTCAGCTGACATACCACAGCCGGTGTCGCTGATGCTGATATACAGCTGAGTGTCGTCACAGTTAACATTAACCAGTATTGTACCCTCGCTGCTTGTAGCATGCTGGGCGTTGTCAATTAAGTGGTAGAGTACGCTGGCAAAACGCTCTTTGTTTAATAATAATTCGGCATCGCGGCTGACGTTATATTCAGGTACCGGTTGTTTGGCCGCACAACGCTGAGTGATCACTTCGCGTACCACAGATGAAATGCTGATCCTGGTATCCTGGCTTGACTCTGCCCGTTTGCTGCTCAGTTGTGACAGCATATTCTGCAGGCGTTGCTGCATAGCAGCGAGTGTATCGAAGCTGTCATTGATAAACTCAGGGTTAGTGCGGTGTTTTACGCTGTTTGTCAGTATTAAATCAATTTGCGCTTTGATGTTTTTCAAATCGTGTACAACAAAAGCGGACATCCGGCTAAAGGCAGCAAATTGGGCATTTTCACTAAGTTTCTGGCTGGCTTGCATTAACTGCAGATAGCTGGATATTTGCTCTGCCACCAGCATCAGGTAATCACGCAGCTCCCAGTTAAGGTATTGACGGTCAACATCCGGTGCGTTTAACAGGCACAAGCCCCAAAGTTCATTGTCGGAATGAATTGGTATGATCAATTGGACATCAATGTCATTTAAGTTCTGTTTTTGGCAAAACGGGTCTTTTTTATCTGCCAGATCAACTATCCAGTTTTTGCCGGCAAATTGCTGCACATACTGTTGCAATAATTCTGTTTCATTATTATTGAGTGCCGGGCGGTTGATCCGGGCCAGGGTTGTCAGGGCAGAAGTTCCTTCAAGTTTGACCAGGCAACCCCGGCTGTAACTGACAGAGTTTATCCAGGTTTGCAAAATAGTCTGGTATTGATCTGATTTAGTAATATCGACCAGCCGCAACTGGCGTGTCAGCTCCAGCCATTTAACACGATAATCAAACTTGTTAGCAAAGAAATGTTTTTCAATAAATACTTTTAGTTTGCGTCTTACTGCACCGGACAACAGCAACACGGCTAACATAGCAAAACCCAGCACTAAAAAGGTCGTTTGCAGCAGGTTTGACCAGGTGCCGCCAATATAACGAATATAAAAGCCTGCAACAGCTATCAGGCAAAGATAGATACCCGCAGCAAGCACCAGCGAACTTTGCAGCACGATATCCCGTGACACATACACATTGATGCCCCAGGCTTGCACGCGGCGCACTGAAATAATCAACAGCGGTACTATGGCAGCATAAACAAAACCGCGGGCTGACCAGAGCTGGTTATCCACCTGACCAAATAATGCCGATTCAGCCAGCAGAATAAAGTCGAACAATGCGCAAACCGTTATGCCCAGCACCAGAGGTTTATATTGCCAGCGGTTGGCAGCGGCTTTACGGTACATTGTTTCAAGCAGTGCCAGTTGCAGCACGCAAATAGCCAGGCTGCCGGTAAAAATCAGGTTCATCGAAATCAGCTGCAGATAGCACAGTAATCCCCAGCAGCTTATGGTGAGCACTAACAACTGTACAGAGCGCTTTTTTAGCAACAGGCCTAATGATTGCTCGGCACTGCCAAGAGCAGCCAGTAAAAATAACAGCAGCACCAGATTCCGGCTGAGCTCTAATAGCAAAGATACCGGCGTAACGTATGGCGCAAAGCCTGTCAGCATATAATAGGCTGCCCATACTGCATTAAACAGCGACCAGGCAAGCAACAGTGAACGTGGCAGGTTCTTAACCCGGGTGGCAAGTGTCAGCAGAAAGAAAAACAAGTTAGCAACGCAGGCTAAGCCAAAGCCAATCCGGTCCAGCGCCAGTTCTGTCAATAAATCCATCTGAGTCTATCCATAAAAACTGAAAATGTGTGTGGTGCTGCTTATTGCGTTAATAATGGCAGTAAAAATCTTACCGGAATAGCATAAGTGATGCCGCTTGGGTCGCTCAGTACCGCTTCTCTGGTCGATTTCACATATACCTTATTAATAATGCCTATTACCTGAGCTGTGTTTGCCTCAAACAAAGGGCTACCGCTATTGCCCGGATAAGCTGTTGCATCCAGTTGATATACCATAAAAGGTTGGCGCAACTGGCGCAGGGCAGAAGCTTGCAGCTGGCCGGAGTGATCAGCAGGGATAGCAATGGGGGTTACCGCAGAAATTATACCTCTGTGTGTAGCGGGGTATAAGCCCAATACGGCGCTAATAGGGAAACCGGTAAAGGCGATTTCAGTTCCTTCATTAATAAATTCGGCACCGGCCAGTGTTGCCGCAGGCAATTTGGCTTCGATCGTCAATACCGCTAAGTCATGAGCTGTTTGCGTTTTAGTGTCGATAATCTGGTGAATTTGGATATTGTCAGCCTGGCCGGATAAAACCACATAAGTTTCGTTGCGTTTTACATCAGGAGCTGTGGCAATGACATGATAATTAGTCACTATTTTACTGCCATCGGCGACAACAAAACCGGTGCCAACCAGTCTGACACGAGGCGAGGCCAGTGGACTAAATACACCTATAGCCACGACCGAGGGTTTTATTTTTTTGATACTGTCCTGCAACGCTGCTTGTGCCGGTACGGCCAGATGCCACAGCAGTGCAATACACAATAGTGCTTTATATCTCATTCAGACATTCCCTATCTAAGTTATTGTGTTAGGTCACTATACTAGCCCAATTTGCTTGAAATAGCTGCAGTGTTATATGGCAAGCGGCAGAATTTGCCCCATACTAAGGAGCGGATGTTCAGGCAAAGGATGCTGTATGCCAGTCAGTACAGGTAAAGATATAGTACCTATCTTCTCAGGTGGTGGCACCCGGTTGAGTTGTTATATCGGCATACTACAGGCGTTGCAGGATATGCAATTTCGTTTCCGGCATCTGGTTGGCGTGTCTGGCGGCAGTATTGTGGCGGCACTTTATGCAACCGGCTGGGATCTTGCCAGCCTCAAAGCACTGGCATTGCAAACTGATTTCAGGCAATTCTGGAGTTTTTCAGTTACATCACTATTACGCACCGGCGGTTTATGTAATGGTGATAAATTTGAAGCCTGGCTCGACAAACAGTTGCAAGGTGTCACCTTCGCCGAGCTACCCTATGATTTACATGTACTGGCAACTGATATCAACGGTGGGGGCCCTGTGGTGTTTAACCGGCTCTACACGCCGCATCTTAAAGTATCGAAGGCCGTGCGTTTTTCTATGTCTATTCCGCTGTTTTTTTCATTTCAGCCGTTTAAAAATCATATTATGACCGATGGGGTCATTTTGTCTGAAGATGCCTTGCACCATGACTGGTCAGGCTCCGGTTTGCCACTGATCTGTTTTCGGTTAAAAAGTGACGCTGAAGCCAAACCTGTGCAAACCAGCCGTTATTTCCCACTGGTATCGTATATTTATATGCTGATCCGCACCTTTATGAGCGCAGTGTCACGCGAGTATGTACACGCCGAATACTGGCACAATACGATCGTGATCAACACCGGCAGCATTTCGGCAGTAGATTTTGCCCTGACGGTAGAGCAGAAGCTGCAATTATTTGACACCGGTTATCAGACCGCCTGCGCCATAGTGCCGTTAAAGTTGGCAGGGTTATTTGAGATGCAATAAAAAAGCCACTGTGACAGTGGCTTTAAGGTAGGTTGCGTTAAGCGATTATTGCTTGCCGCGACGAATAATTTCCTGCGCCATTAAGTCGGCCACCAGGCTGGTAGGCTGGTTTTCGGCATCTGCACGCTGGAAGATATTTAGCAGAGTATCGTAGATGGCGTTTACTTTCGCTGTGGATTCTTCAACGCTGTAACCTTGCGGCCGCATTTCAGAGGCAACATTAATAATACCACCAGCGTTAATAACGTAATCCGGTGCGTACAAAATACCTTTTTCGCGTAATACATCACCGTGACGGGCTTCTTTTAACTGATTATTGGCACAGCCGGCAACAATACGGGCTTTTAACTGCATAATGGTGTCGTCGTTAATTGTGGCACCCAGAGCGCACGGTGCATAGATATCGGCATCCGCAGCATATATCTCATCCAGGCCCACAGCAGTAGCGCCAAACTGGCTTACAGCGCGCTGTACGGCATCCTGATTAATATCAGTAACAATTAACTTAGCGCCTTCTTTATGCAGGTATTCACATAAATAGAACCCCACACTGCCAAGGCCCTGTACCGCAACTGTTTTGCCGGTTAAATCGTCAGAGCCAAACTGGTGTTTAGCTGCAGCTTTAATACCACGATAGGTACCCAAAGCAGTAAACGGTGACGGGTTGCCGCTTTTACCTTCCAGACCTGCAACGAAAGGGGTTTCTTTATTGACGATCATAATATCGCCGGTAGTAATATTGACGTCTTCGGCACTGTAATAGCTGCCAGACAGCCGGTGGATCATCCGGCCAAAGGCACGGAACAATGCTTCGGATTTAATTTTCTTCGCATCGCCGATAATAACGGATTTACCACCGCCTAAAGGTAAGCCAGCCATAGCATTTTTGTAGGTCATACCGCGGGATAAACGCAGAACATCATGCAAAGCAGCGTCGTCGGAGACATAGTCCCATAAGCGGCAGCCACCTACAGCCGGGCCAAGTGCAGTGCTATGCACGGCAATAATTGCTTTTAAACCGGTTTCTGCATCGCTGCAAAATACAACCTGTTCATGATTATCGAATTCAGAATGATTAAATACAGCCACGACTGATTTCTCCGCTTATTGATAGCCTGAAATACTCAGGCCATTATGTCTGGTTAATAGCCGCACAGAAGGCGGCATTTTTGCGCGGCGAAATGTAGCATTTCAACCCCGGTTTCACCAGAATCAAACCAAAAAAATATCTGGTCTGTCCAGGCGATTGTCGACAATGTATGACAACACTTGATTGTCGGTGGCGAGTCACCTAAAGTAGCAAAAACTTACAAGCAGGACGTCGTATAATGAGTGAGCAGTTAACTTCGCAACAAATTGAACAAACCCGTGCAGAATGGGTAAGAGCACAGTTTCAGAAGGCCAACGAGTATTTAGCCAGCAAAGGTATAATACCCGACAATGTTGCCGCGTCAGAAAGCCGCTATCTGCCACCTTATATGGCGGTATGGAAGCTGAATACTAAAGATAAGCAGTCATATTGGGTAATAAGTGGCGACCTGCCGACCGATCATATGGCGTTTGCTGCCGCGCCTAACGCCAGAGATGCGGTAAGGGCGTTTTCAATGCACTGGCAGCTAAAAGCCCAGCAGATTATTGATGCTGGCATCCAGGATAAAACCCAGCAGGATTTTGCCAATTTACTGATTAACCGCGCACATAACCTGTACGATATGTTCAGCCAGGATCAGCTTTGGCAGGCAGAAGCTGTCAGTTAACTGTATTTATTGCTTTACGAATAATAAAAAACCGCATTATCTGCGGTTTTTTATTATCAGCATCTAAATACAGCTGCCGGCTCACTCACTAAAGTACCAGTAGCCCTGGTTAATTAAGCTGGTCAACAGCATCAAGCGCTCGGCTGACTTGTTAAAATGCAGGTTCTGCTCTGATTGCAGCTCAGTGTAATCACACAATAATTGTGCAGTGATCAGCTCATTTGCTGGCAGCGTAGTTTGTTCACCATTAATAAACAGCAGAATATCGCTATCAGCGGCTTGCTGATAATAACAGCAGCGCAGGCCGCCGGTACGGCTTAACACTGAACCTTCGTCAAGGTATTCACCAATTTCATCGGCGCCGTAATGCGGATCTGGCTCGTTTAAATCCAGCTCATGTTTGGCGCGGGTAATTAAATTGCCAAACCAATGCGGTAGCATGGTTTTATCACTTACCAGTTGCTGCAGTAATTGCTGCACTTTGCTCAGATCGGTATCAGTAATAGCACCAACCGATTGCACGCTGCTGCGCCCTGCATCGGTAAAGCGTTTTCCGGTGATATCATGGTCAATCAGGTGATCTGCCAGGCCGGTGAGCAGATCTTTTTGTGCCGGAGCGCGAAAACCAACAGAGTAGTTCAGGCTGTTTTCAATGCTGATGCCCTCATGCGGGCAGCCGGGCGGAATATATAAAATGTCCCCGGGCTCTGTAATAACGTCAATACAGGCTGTAAAAGGGCTTACCTGCAGTAAACGCGGGTGAGGGCATAATTGCTGCAGGCTGGCATCTGGCATACCAACACGCCAGTGGCGTTTGCCTTCACCCTGAATAATAAACACATCGTACTGATCTAAATGTGGGCCAACACCGCCACCGGGTGCTGAAAAGCTTACCATCAGATCATCAATACGCCAGTTTGGGATAAAACGAAACGGGTCCAGCAGCTTAGCGGCCTCTGGGTGCCAGTGATCAACGGCTTGTACCAGTAAGGTCCAGTCTTTATCGCCAAAAGCGGAGAAATCCTCAAACGGGCCGGTTTGCATATCCCATTGTTGATCTGCACAACTGACTATGCGTGATTCAATTTCTTCTTCCAGTGCCAGGCCAGCCAGTTCATCTGCAGTGAGTGGATCGGCAAAATGTTTAAAACCACCTTTAATCAGCAGTGGTTTTTTTTGCCAGTATTCATTAAGAAATTCAGTGATGCCAGGTTCAGCCAAATTTAATTGATACATGTGATATTCCTGAGAAAAAAGGCGCTGAATTCAGCGCCTTATTGTTAGCCTGTTACTGTAGCGTGGCGGTTATTTCTACCGCAGCACCAATATAATTGGCGGGGGTTAGCTGCTTAAGTTGCTGTTTTACCTGGTCGGGTAATGCCAGCTTATCAATAAACACATGTAAGTCTGCCTGAGTAATACGCTTACCACGGGTTAACTCTTTTAGCTTTTCATACGGTTGCTCAATAGCATATTTACGCATAACGGTTTGTACCGGCTCGGCCAGTAATTCCCAGTTGGCATCCAGTTCAGCGCGCAGGTTAGCTTCGTTTACTTCCAGCTTGCTGATACCTTTTAACGTGGCCTGGTAGGCAATAACAGTATAACCAAAACCCATGCCCAGATTACGCAGTACGGTAGAGTCGGTCAGGTCACGCTGCCAGCGCGACACCGGCAATTTAGCTGACAAGTGGTTAAACAAGGCATTGGCAATACCCAGGTTGCCCTCTGAGTTTTCAAAGTCGATTGGGTTAACTTTATGTGGCATGGTCGAAGAGCCAATTTCACCGGCAATAGTGCGCTGTTTAAAGTGACCCAGCGCAATGTAACCCCAAACATCGCGATCAAAATCGAGCAAAATAGTATTAAAGCGGGCTACAGCGTCAAACAGCTCGGCGATATAGTCATGCGGTTCAATCTGGGTGGTAAACGGGTTCCAGCTTAAGCCTAAACCGGTGACAAACTGCTCTGACAGTTGATGCCAGTTAAGCTGTGGGTAAGCCGATAAGTGCGCATTGTAGTTACCCACTGCACCATTAAGTTTGCCAAGAATTTCTACGCCGGCAATCTGATCACGCTGGCGTTTTAAGCGCATATAAACATTCGCCATCTCTTTACCCATGGTGGTAGGAGAGGCTGGCTGGCCATGCGTGCGCGCCATCATAGGCACGGTTTTATGCTCATTGGCTAACTGTTTAATAGCCTCTAACAGCGCATCACATTGCGGTAGCAATACGTTCGCGCGGGCTTCGCTTAACATCAGGCCGTGCGATAAGTTGTTGATATCTTCTGACGTGCAGGCAAAGTGGATAAATTCACTGATTGCAGAGAGTTCAGCGTTTGCGGCTACTTTCTCTTTTAACAGGTATTCAACCGCTTTAACGTCGTGGTTGGTGGTGCGTTCAATTTCTTTTACCCGCTCAGCATCGCTTAAGCTGAAATTGTCGACAATGTCATTCAGGACACGGCTAGCTTCGGCAGATAAGGCTGGCACTTCAGCAATTTGTGTTGTGGCGGCAAGTTGTTGTAACCAGCGCACTTCTACCATCACGCGATACTTAATTAAGCCAAACTCACTGAAGTAGTTGCGTAAATCTACAGTTTTGCTGCCATAGCGCCCGTCAACGGGGGAAATAGCGGTTAGGGCATTCAGTTGCATACAGGCTCCTATAAGCTTGATGAGGGCAGTTGCGCCAGCATGTCTTTTGCTTGCGCGACCAGCTTGCGACGTTTAAAGATAAAATTAAGGCGGCTACCACCGGCCTGGCGCCATAACACCGCCGAACGGATGGCGGCTAACAACAGCGCCCGAACTTTGTGCTGTACGGCAGGTAGCTTGAGTAATTCAGGTTGGCCATAGATCTGAATGCGGCCGCCTAAACTGCTGATGCAATCAGAGTAAATATCGGCCAGATTGGCCAGCATATTGTCATCAGTAATACTGAAATGCTGTAACTGTCGCTCTAAATACTGCAGTTTATCGCCCAGCTTTTTCAGATTAGCCGGTGTTTTGCTTAGCTTACGCTCCAGGGCCAGAACGCCGACAATATAGCGTGTGAGCTCGACATCTTTTTGTGGTTTGTCGCCCAGTTGGTCAACAATAAGCTGTAAACCGGTTTGCAGGTTGGCAGGCTTACTACCATATATTTGCAGTGGATCTTCAGCATCGACAACGGCAACGCTGTGTAACATTGTGCTCAGAAGCTCTTTATCTACGGTGGTACTGCGGGCGACCGTTTGCACCAGTTTCAGCGCCTGAGTTAACCCGGCCAAAGCGATAATTTGTGTTGAAAGAGAATATTGCATATCAGTTCAGAGCCACATCAATAATGCCGCCGCCAAGGCAAACATCGTCAAGGTAAAATACGGCCGACTGGCCAGGCGTTACTGCTTTTTGTGGCGTATCAAAAAGCACTTCAACGGTGCCGTCGGCAAGAGGCGTTAAGCTACAGGCAATATCCGTCTGGCGGTAGCGGGTTTTCACCGTGCAGCGCAAAGTGTGTTGCGGGCCTTTACGGTCTGTCCAGTGCAACTGGTTAGCTATTAAGCCTTTAGACAATAAACCCGGATGATCATGGCCTTGAGCCACAATTAGCTGATTAGTATCCAGGTTTTTACCGACAACATACCATGGCTCGTCGCCGCCATCGCGCAGGCCGCCAATGCCCAGGCCCTTACGCTGGCCCAGAGTATGGTACATCAGGCCTTCATGGCGGCCGATAATGTCGCCGTCTACCGAAACAATATCGCCCGGTTGTGCCGGCAGGTATTGCTGCAGAAAATCTTTAAATTTACGCTCGCCGATAAAACAAATACCGGTGCTGTCTTTTTTATCGTGGGTAACTAAACCCTGCTGTTCGGCAATAGCACGTACGGCAGGTTTTTCCAGCTCACCCACCGGAAACAGCGTTTGTGCCACATGCTCTTCAGCAAGGGTGTAGAGGAAATAACTTTGATCTTTGTTGGTATCCAGCCCGCGTAATAACTGCCAGTGGCCATTTATATAGCGGCGCTGCACATAGTGGCCGGTGGCAATGTAATCTGCACCCAGTGCTTCGGCAGCAAACTCGAGAAAGGCTTTAAATTTAATTTCTTTATTGCACATGATATCCGGGTTAGGGGTGCGGCCGGCTTTATATTCAGCCAGAAAGTACTCAAAAACATTGTCCCAGTACTCAGCGGCAAAATTCACCTTATGCAACACTATACCCAGTTTGTCGCAAACGGCCTGTGCATCGCGCATATCTTCAGCTGCAGCACAGTATTCGTCGTTATCGTCTTCTTCCCAGTTTTTCATAAACAGACCTTCAACCTGATAACCCTGCTGTAGCAACAGGTAGGCTGAAACGGAAGAATCTACGCCGCCGGACATACCGACGATGACTTTTTTACTGCTGTTAGCTGAGCTATCAGTTAAGCGGATATCTGGCATAACACTGCACTTTTGAAGGCCGAAAAAACAAGGCGCGGATTATACATCAAATTTATCTGCTGCGCATGTTATCGCGTCGGTTGGATCAGCGACAGCGGCAGGCGTACCCCTTGCGTGTATAAGCTGATAGCATCACTGACTAAACGGCTTCTAAGCGGCAAGGCTGCTTGTAACAGTTCATTTGCGCTATACCAATGCAGTGCCAGAATATCACTGTCCTGGGGCTGGTATTGTGCTGGCAGGCTCGTGGGCTCAAACACTATATTCAGCCGCACATAGCGATGATCATTAGCCGCTTTTAACTGTGAAATACCCAACCAGGCCGAGGGCTCAAGTGTCAGGCCGGTTTCTTCAAACAGTTCGCGTTTTACTGCGCCAAGCAAATCTTCATCCTGCTCAACATGGCCTGCCGGCTGGTTCAGTACCCGCTGTCCCGTTAGTTTATCTTTTTCTTCTACCAGCAAAAATTTTTGCTCAAAACAGACAATGGCAGCAACGGTAAGGTGTAGCAGTTCTCTGCTCATAGTGTGGCCGGTGTCCTTATTTCAGTTCTGTTACGGTAAATTGGCCCGGCGCTAACTGATTAAGGTGCCAATCGCCAATTTGTACCCGGATTAAGCGCAAGGTGGGAAAGCCCACTGCAGCAGTCATCCGCCTTACCTGACGGTTACGGCCTTCGGTAATGGTCAGACTTATCCAGCAGGTAGGAATGTTGGCGCGCTGGCGCACCGGAGGTTGACGCGGCCAGACATCAGGCTCAGGTAAGCGCAGCGCTGTGGCGGGTAAAGTGGGGCCATCATTTAACTGTACGCCTGCACTTAACTGCGCCAGAGCTTCGTCGCTGATATTACCTTCAAGTTGTACCCAGTAGGTTTTGGCCATTTTATGTTTAGGATCGCTAATCTGATGCTGGGTTTTACCACAGTTAGTCAGCAGCAAAAGCCCTTCGCTGTCGCGGTCAAGCCGGCCGGCGGCATACACGTCAGGCACAGTGATAAAATCTGCCAGGGTGGCACGCGCAGGTGTGCTGTTATCAGTAAACTGACACAGTACGTCAAAAGGTTTGTTGAACAACACTAATACCGGCTGTCCGACCTTGGTCGTATTGCGTTTTTTCGTATATGGATTATTTTGCAAATTCTGCCTGCTGCGCAACGGTTTCACTGTATTTTTGTCTCTGAAATTCATAGCATCCGGCTGCCTATTTTATTGAATGTCATGCTGCTATACTACCGCCGCTTAGCAACAAATGCGTTTAAAACATCAACATCGCCCGGATGAAGGTGCGAACTGGCAAGCATCAGCCAGCTGATCGCAAACACATTACAGGAACTAACATGTCAAACGAAATTGCAAAAATTATCTACACTGAAACAGACGAAGCACCAGCACTTGCCACCTATTCGTTACTGCCTATCGTACAGGCATTTTCTGCTGCGGCTGGTATCGCGGTTGAAACCCGGGATATTTCTCTGTCTGGCCGTATTATTGCCAACTTCCCTGATTTCTTAAAACCTGAGCAACGCATTGCTGACGCCTTAACTGAACTGGGTGAGCTGGCGAATCAGCCCGAAGCAAATATCATTAAGCTGCCAAATATCAGCGCGTCTATTCCACAGTTAAAAGCCGCTATTAAAGAGCTGCAGCAGCAAGGTTATGCCTTACCGGACTATCCGGCAGAAGCCAAAACTGAGCAAGAGCGTGATGTTAAAGCCCGCTACGACAAAATTAAAGGCAGTGCGGTAAACCCGGTACTGCGTGAAGGTAACTCTGATCGCCGTGCCCCGGCGTCGGTTAAACAGTATGCCAGGAAAAACCCACACAGTATGGGCGCCTGGGCAGCTGGCTCAGCCTCCCATGTTGCTCACATGACACAGGGCGATTTTTACGGCAGTGAAAAATCAGCCACTTTTGCTGATGCTGATACGCTGAAAATTCAGCATATCGCCAAAGATGGCACAGTATCGGTGTTAAAAGATAAAGTAGCCGTATTAGCCGCTGAAGTGATTGACGCGGCAACTATGAGCAAAAATGCACTGCGTGATTTTTACCAGCGTGAAATTGCCTCAGCTAAACAGCAGGACGTGCTGTTGTCGTTGCATTTAAAAGCCACCATGATGAAAGTATCAGACCCGATAATGTTTGGTCATGCAGTAACGGTGTTCTTCAAAACGGTGTTTGATAAACACGCTGCACTGTTTGCTGAGCTGGGTGTTGATGTTAACAACGGCGCCGGTGATATGTTTGCCAAGGTAGCCACGCTGCCACAAGCCAAGCAAGACGAAGTGCTGGCAGATATTAAAGCCTGTTACGCTGCACAGCCAGCACTGGCGATGGTTAATTCGGATAAGGGCATCACCAACCTGCATGTACCCAGCGATATTATTATCGATGCTTCTATGCCGGCAATGATCCGCAGTTCAGGCCAGATGTGGGGTCCGGATGGCAAGTTAAAAGACACCAAAGCGCTGATCCCGGATCGCTGCTACGCTGGTGTGTATCAGGAAACTATCGACTTCTGTAAGAAAAACGGTGCCTTTGACCCGCGCACCATGGGCTCAGTGCCGAATGTTGGCCTGATGGCGCAAAAAGCCGAAGAGTACGGCTCACACGATAAAACCTTTGAAATTGCTGCTGATGGTAAAGTGCAGGTACTGAATAGCAAAGGTGACGTGGTGTTTGAACACAGCGTAGAGCAGGGCGATATCTGGCGTATGTGTCAGGTAAAAGATGCGCCGATCCGCGATTGGGTTAAACTGGCCGTAAACCGTGCCCGCTTAAGCAATACCCCAGCGGTATTCTGGTTAGACAGTGCCCGTGCGCATGATGCTCAGCTGATTACCAAGGTAAAAGCGTATCTGCAAGACCACGATACCAGTGGTCTGGATATTCAGATCCTGTCACCGGTTGAAGCAACCCGTTTTTCACTGCAACGTATCAAGCAAGGGCTGGATACTATTTCAGTAACCGGTAACGTACTGCGTGACTACTTAACCGATTTATTCCCGATTTTAGAGCTGGGCACCAGTGCTAAAATGTTGTCAGTAGTACCTTTAATGAATGGCGGCGGCTTGTTTGAAACCGGCGCCGGCGGCTCAGCTCCGAAACACGTTGAGCAGTTTATCGAAGAAGACTATTTACGCTGGGATTCGTTGGGCGAGTTTTTAGCGCTGGCCGCATCACTGGAGCATTTAAGCCAGGTTACCGGCAACAACAAAGCTAAAGTGCTGGCTGATGCACTGGACGCTGCGACGGCCAAGTTCCTTGATAACGATAAGTCACCACGACGTAAGCTGGGCGAACTGGATAACCGTGGCAGTCACTTCTATCTGGCTATGTACTGGGCAGAGGCTTTAGCTGCACAAAATGCTGATGCGGAGCTACAAAGCCGCTTTGCCAAACTGGCAACAATGCTACAACAGCAGGAAGCTACTATCGTTGCCGAGCTTAATGGCGCGCAGGGTAAAGCAGTAGATATTGGCGGTTACTACCGGCCAAATCCTGAACTTGCTGCTAAGGCCATGCGACCAAGCCATACCTTTAACCAGGCACTGGCTAGCGCTTAATAAGCTGGCAGATAAGCAAAAGCAGGCGTAATGCCTGCTTTTTTGTTGGTCAGGGTTACAGCAAAGTAAATATATTATTCTGTCAGATCGCCAGGCAGTTTAATATTTACAGCGTGTAAGCCTTTAGGGCCCTCGGACAAGTCAAACTCAACGTCTTGTCCAGCCTTTAGCGTGCGGTAGCCATCCATACTAATGGTTGAATAATGAGCAAAGATATCTTCATCACGGCCATCTTCGCGGATAAATCCAAATCCTTTGGCGTTATTGAACCATTTTACTTTACCGGTAGCCATACAACTTACTTCCTTCTCTAAGTTAGCTAAATTCTGTATTCTTAGTCTTTACGGCGGGATTGTTGTTGATCCCAACAACTAATGTAGATAATTTGACCATGTAGTCAAGTTATTTGCAAAATTAAACCAAAATTTTACCAATATTTAACCCAAAGCTCCTTTGATGGAATACGCAGGCATGGCTATAGTTTATGAGCGGAAATAAAGAAGGTAACGTACAACATGGTGGTTTAGAGGAACTGACACGGCAACGTGTGGCTCCGCCACCGATGTATAAGGTAGTACTGCATAACGACGATTACACCCCGATGGATTTTGTCATTGATGTGTTAAGCCGTTTTTTTAATATGCAGTATGAACAGGCAACTGAGGTAATGTTAAAAGTACATTACGAAGGGAAAGGGGTTTGTGGTGTTTTTACCGCAGAAATTGCGGAAACTAAAGTGCAGCAGGTGACGCAGTATGCGAAAGAGCATCAACATCCGCTGCTCTGTACCATGGAGCGCGCTTAAGGTAAGTCCTGGCATGATTCTGGTGTCGTTACTCAGGTGGATTAGGAGTGGTGTATGTTAAATAAAGATCTTGAGTTAACTCTGAATTTGGCTTTCAGGTTTGCGCGTGAGCGCCGTCATGAATATATGACGGTAGAACACTTGTTGCTGGCGTTGCTTGATAACCCGGCCGCAGGTGATGCGCTGCGCTCTTGTGGCGCTAATATTGAAAAACTGCGGCTGGAACTGGGCAGTTTTATTGATTCAACCACACCTGTGTTACCCGACGGTGAAATGGAGCGGGACACTCAGCCTACTTTGGGCTTTCAGCGTGTGTTACAGCGTGCAGTGTTTCATGTGCAGTCATCCGGCAAGGCAGAGGTAACCGGTGCCAATGTACTGGTGGCGATTTTCAGTGAGCAGGAATCGCAGGCGGTATATTTACTGAAGAAAATTGATATTAGCCGCCTGGATGTGGTGAATTTTATTTCCCATGGTGTAACGAAAACTGAAAAGTTAGAACAACATGATGAACATACCGCAGAAGAAGCCGGCGAAACGTTGAGCGACGATAGTAAGTATCTGGAAAACTTTACCGCTAATTTGAATGTTCAGGCAAAAAACGGCCATATTGACCCGTTGATTGGCCGTGAACATGAAGTTGAGCGGGCCATTCAGGTATTGTGCCGGCGTAAGAAAAACAACCCGCTGCTGGTAGGCGAAGCCGGCGTGGGTAAAACGGCTATTGCTGAAGGCCTGGCGTATCGTATTGTGCACAAAGAAGTACCGGAAGTCATTGCTAACGCCACTATTTACTCGCTGGATATGGGCGCCTTGCTGGCAGGTACCAAATACCGTGGCGACTTTGAAAAACGGCTGAAGTCTTTGCTCAAAGAGCTGGAGCGGGAAAAAGACGCTATTTTATTTATCGATGAAATTCATACTGTCATCGGCGCCGGTGCCGCCTCCGGTGGTGTGATGGATGCCAGCAACCTGATTAAACCGCTGCTGTCCAGTGGCCGTTTGCGGTGTATGGGCTCTACCACTTATCAGGAATTTAAAAGCATTTTTGAAAAAGACACCGCGCTGGTACGTCGTTTTCAGAAAATTGATGTGGCTGAACCGAGCGTGGAAGATACCACCCGTATTTTGCTCGGCCTAAAAGAGCGCTACGAGCAGCATCACAATGTGCGCTATACGCAAAAGGCGATCCGTGCGGCGGCTGAATTATCGGCCAAATACATTAATGAGCGCCATTTACCGGATAAGGCCATTGACGTCATAGATGAAGCCGGTGCCAGCCAACGGTTATTGCCGGTATCTAAGCGTAAAAAAGTCATCAATGTGCCGGAAATTGAGCATGTGATTGCTAAAATGGCGCGTATTCCGGAGAAGTCGGTATCGGCATCAGACAAAGATGTGCTGGCGAATTTAGATCGCAATTTAAAACTGGTGGTATTTGGCCAGAACGAGCCAATTGAAGTATTAACTTCCGCTATCCGCTTATCGCGCTCTGGCCTTGGCAACGAAGAAAAACCGATAGGTAACTTCCTGTTTGCCGGCCCGACCGGAGTGGGTAAAACCGAAGTAACTAAGCAACTGGCCAAAGCGCTGGGTGTAGAACTGTTGCGGTTTGATATGTCGGAGTATATGGAGCGCCACGCTATCAGCCGTTTAATCGGTGCACCACCAGGTTATGTTGGGTTTGAGCAGGGCGGTTTACTGACCGATGCCGTGTCAAAACATCCGTATTCAGTAGTACTGCTGGATGAAATCGAAAAAGCCCACAGCGATATTTATAATATTCTGCTGCAGGTGATGGACCACGGTACCTTAACCGACAATAACGGCCGCAAGATTGATTTTCGTAATGTGGTACTGGTAATGACCACCAATGCCGGTGTGCAGGAAACTATCCGTAAATCGATAGGCTTTAAACAGCAAGATCATAGCCATGATGCGCTGTCGGAAATAAACCGTACTTTTAGTCCGGAGTTTAGAAACCGCTTAGATGGCATTATCTGGTTTCAACATCTGGGCGCGGACATTATTCTGCAAATTGTTGATAAGTTTATCTGTGACTTACAGGTACAACTGGATAAAAAGCAGGTATCAATGGAGTTAAGCAGCGCGGCAAGGCAATGGCTGGCAGATAAAGGTTACGACCATGCAATGGGCGCGCGGCCAATGGCCCGGGTTATTCAGGAGCAGCTGAAAAAGCCGCTGGCGAACGAAATTCTGTTCGGCCGCTTACTGCATGGTGGTGATGTGCGGGTAGATCTGGTTGATGGTCAGCTAAGCTTTGTTTATCAGACCACAGAAGAAGCTGCACTGGCAGATTGACGCTAACGTAAATCGCTTTACAGCAAAACAGTAAACCCGGCCAAGGCCGGGTTTGTGTTATCTGGCATAATGCAAAAAAGCCGGCTTAGCGCTGGCGGAACACGATACGGCCTTTAGTTAAGTCGTATGGTGTTAATTCTACGGTTACTTTATCGCCGGTTAAAATACGGATATAGTTCTTACGCATTTTACCTGAGATATGAGCGATAACGACATGGCCGTTTTCCAGTTCAACTTTGAACATGGTATTTGGCAGGGTATCCAAAATGGTACCTTGCATTTCAATTACGTCTTCCTTCGCCATTCAGCGTACTTGCCTCTTAATATTGGGTGAACCATAAAAAAACTGCGCAGATTGTGCCGAAATCATCGGCATAAGTAAAGCAACAAGCGCTTTTTTAGCCAAATGAATGCCATTGTCCCTGAATAAAACGTTGTTGCGGCAAAAAAGCGGCCTTATAGGCCATTTTCTGGCAGGCATTAATCTGATAACCCAGATACAACCAATTTTTTTGATCCTGCCTGGCACATTGCAATAAATACAATATGGCTAAAATACCGGGAGAGAGCGCACTGACATCGGGATGAAAAAAGGTGTACACCGCCGAATAAGCCTCTGTTGTTTCATCAACAATAGTTACTGCCACTAATTGCTGCTGATAATATTGTTCCAGATAACGTACTTTTAACCATGAGCAATTTAACATGGCATCCAGTTGAGCATGCTCGGGTGGGTACATAGTGCCATCAGCATGTTTATGGCTGATGTAAGCGGCAAACAACGGGAAATAATCTGTGCTGGCAGCGGTACTCAGTTTGTACTGCCAACCGATACGCCGCGCTTTATTAAGTAAACGGCGCTGGCTGCGGCTGGCAATAAAATCAGCATGGCTTATGCGGACAGATTCACAGGCGCGGCACGCCGGGCAGTGTGGTGTGTAAACCTGCTCACCGCTGCGGCGAAAATTAAGCTCCAGCAATTGCTGGTACAGCGCTGCACTGACTGGCTGCTCTGGCAGCAAAAACACCAGTTGTTCCTGCTGTGCGTCCAGATAACTGCAGGGGGCTGGTGCTGTCAGGCCAAAACGCAGCTCATGCATTGGCACTGTCCAATTCGATAGTGCGGGCTTGCCAGTGAGATGGCGGTGTTATTTGCTGGCGGTATTGCTGTAACAGTTGTACATAGTGATTACGTGACATCTCTTGTGCCCCCAGCTGCATAAGAAACGGGTTAGGTAACTGGCAGTCAATCCAGCCGGGTGCAACCTGCTGTAAATGTTGCTGCAGGGCAACTAAGGCCAGTTTGGCGGTATCCGGCAACTGGTTAAACATCGACTCACCACAAAACAGGCTGCCAACCAGCACACCGTATAAACCGCCAACTAAGCGGTCCTGTTGCCACACTTCAATACTGTGGGCGTGCCCCTGCAAGTGTAATTGCAGATAGGCTTGCTGCATTTGGGGCAGGATCCAGGTAGCGGGTTGGCGTGCTCTGGGAGCCGCGCATTGGGCTATCACCTGTGTAAATGCGGTATTGATACTAAAGCGTAGCTGATGGCGGTTAATTTGTTTTCTTAGTGTGCGGTTTAGTTTAAGGCTATCAGGGGCAAAAGCGGCGCGCACAGAGGGGCTCCACCACAATAGCGGATCGCCTTCACTAAACCAGGGAAAAATACCGTGTGAGTAAGCATTGATAAGGCGGGGCGCAGATAAATCTCCGCCCATTGCCAGCAAGCCGTCAGGCTCGGCCAGCGCACGATGCAGCGCAGGAAAGCTGACATCGTGTGCTGATAGCTCCGGCAAATAAATGGTCACAGGTGCGACCTGTTTACTTGCTCAGCGCATCCAGATAACGCTCGGCATCCAGCGCGGCCATACAACCGGTACCGGCAGACGTAATGGCCTGACGGTAAATATGATCCGACACATCACCGGCAGCAAACACACCGGCAATACTGGTTTGAGTCGCGTTGCCTTCAGTACCGCTTTGTACTTTTAAGTAACCGCCATTCATCTCCAGTTGTCCGGCAAAAATGTCAGTGTTGGGTTTATGGCCAATGGCAATAAACACGCCCTGCAATGCCAGATCTTTATCTGCCTCGCCTTTGGTTGAGGTTAACCGTACGCCGGTTACACCCATGTCATCGCCCAGTACTTCACCCAGTTCACTGTGAGTGTGTAAGACAATATTGCCGTTGTTTACTTTGGCCATTAAACGGTCGATCAGAATTTTCTCGGCTTTAAAGCTGTCACGCCGGTGCACCAAATGCACTTCAGCAGCAATATTAGATAGGTATAACGCCTCTTCTACTGCGGTATTACCACCGCCTATTACAGCGACTTTCTGGTTACGGTAGAAAAAGCCATCGCAGGTAGCACAGGCTGATACCCCCCGGCCGCTGAATGCCTGCTCTGACGGCAGGCCAAGGTATTTAGCAGAAGCACCGGTACAAATAATCAGTGCATCGCAGCTGTAAACGGCGTTATCCCCGGTAAGCGTGAAAGGCCGTTGCTGCAGGTTTACCGTGTGAATATGATCAAAGACAATTTCAGTATTGAAGGTTTCAGCATGTTCACGCATACGGTCCATTAAGGCTGGGCCAGTTAAACCATGTGCATCACCCGGCCAGTTTTCTACTTCAGTAGTGGTGGTCAGTTGGCCGCCTTGCTGCATGCCGGTAATTAAAACCGGATTAAGGTTAGCGCGGGCAGCATAAACTGCAGCAGTATAGCCAGCAGGGCCTGAACCTAAAATAAGCAGGCGACTGTGTTTAACATCAGACATGAACTTCTCCGAAAACTACGTAATTAAAAGCGGTAATGGCGACGATTCTAAAAGAATGCAACCCCAAGCGAAAGTGGCGCCTGAGATTTAATCTGCGCCGTACTGTAAAGCCTGGCTTGCTATGCTATGGTTAGCCTGTACCGCTTACTTTAACTGCTTTAATATTAGCTGCTTGGATTGTCAGATAGTGTCGGGGGCATTTTGCACGGTCAGAAAATAGGGATAGTTTTCATTGTGCGCTGTTTAATGGTGTTGCTGGCATATTGCACCAGCGCATCGGCTGAACAGCATTATGTCCGTATCGGCGTTGACGACGGCCTGCCCAATGCCACTATCTACAGTATTAAACAAGACAGCACCGGCTTTTTATGGCTGGGTTCTACTAACTCGGGCTTATTACGTTACGACGGCTACCGCTTTGTTGAATTTGCTGTGCTCACCGCTACCGAGTTGCAACGTCATCAGACACCTGATGTTGGCGTGGTACTGATTGATAATGCCGATAATATCTGGGCCGGCACCTGGGGCCTTGGGCTGTCAAGGCTGGATGCCCAAACCGGAGAGTTAAGCCGTTACACCAGCGAAAACGGGTTGGCCGGAAATCAGATCCAGGGCTTGTTGCAAGACGCAGACGGTAATATCTGGGTGGGTACTACATCGGGTTTAAGCCGGATAGATGCTCAGTTTCAGATCACGAATATCGGCCAGGCCGGGTCTGAGCAGGCATTGGCAGATCAGCGGATCTGGAGTTTAACCCAAACGCCTGATGGGCTGATCTGGGTTGGTACCTCCGCCGGTTTACATAGCTGGCAGCCAGATAAAGGCTTAAGTTCGGTATATCAGTTAGTAAACTATACAGATAGCTCAGTACCCGCTAATTTTAGCCGGGATAACGAAATCCGTGCGGTTTATGCCCTGGGGCAACAGTTATGGGTTGGCAGCCGGCAAGGGTTGTTTTTGTTTAACCGCCAGCAACAGTTTGTGCCGGTGCTTTTGGCGCAGCGCGGTGAGCCAGAGCCATTGATTAACATACTGTCATCTGATAACACCACCAACGATTTATTGGTCGGTAGCTACATTGGCTTGTATCGTGTGCCACCACAGCATCAGGCCGGACATGGCATAAAACAAGCCGAGTTAGGTAATGTCAATGTGCGCAGTATCCTGCAGGATAATTCCGGTGTGCTGTGGCTGGGGTCTCGGGAAAGCGGGTTGTTTCGCAATATTTTATCCAGTAAGGCATTTGATGATATCAGTGCTTTCTCCGCGGCGCTGGCTGCACAAAAAACATTTTCTGTTACCGCTATTTTTAAACAACCAGATGCGCTTTGGCTTGGCGGTTCGAATGGCATATACCGTATTAAACTGCCAACAGGCGATTTTCAGTTCTTCCGCACGGGCAGCAGAATTAACGCTATAGCCGCAACACCACAGAGCGAGGTTTATATTGCCTCTGATACCGGGTTGTTAAAATATAACGGTACGGCAGAGCTGGTAAAAACCGATGAGCCATTCGAGCTGGCGAAGGTAGTAAATCGTAATGTAAGAGATTTACATATTGATGCGGCTGGCCGGTTTTATCTGGGCATGTGGGGAGAAGGCGTTATAGCCTGGCAGCCGGAACGTCAGCAAGCCAAACGCTGGTTAACCCGGTTGTCAGACAATATGGTGGGTAATGCAGTACAAAAACTGTTTGTTGGCTCTTCGCAGCAGCTATGGGTGGCAACACGTTACAGTGGGTTGTTTCAGATAAACTTAGCTACAGATAACGTTATGCAGCACAACACAACGGCCACATCGGGTATAAGATTGCCGCACAATGATGTTCACTGTGTCAGTGAATATGCGGAGCAGCTGGCAGTTTGCACCCGCGA
This sequence comes from Gammaproteobacteria bacterium HGW-Gammaproteobacteria-15, assembly GCA_002840125.1. Lineage (GTDB taxonomy): Bacteria > Pseudomonadota > Gammaproteobacteria > Enterobacterales > Alteromonadaceae > Alishewanella. The sequence continues at coordinate 604,658 of PGZF01000001.1, read as the reverse complement.
GGGCTTATTACTGGTTAACCTGACAACAGCAGAGCAACAGTTGCTGACAACAGAGGATAGCTTACCGGACAATGATATTCTGGGGGCGTTGCAACAAGAGCAGCAACTATGGGTTATGACTCCAAAGGGACTGGCGCTGAGGCTAGCCGGACAGCCGCATTTTATTCACTATAACCGTAATGACGGTATGGTAAGTTCTGAGTTAAATACCAACGCGGTATTTGCTGACGACAGCGGTATTTTATTTGGTGCTATTGCCGGGCTGGTAGTGGTAAAGCCTGAACAGCTGCAAAGTAACCAGAGAATACCAAACCCGGTGTTATCAGCACTGGTGATTGACTACCAGCTACTGCAAACAAAACCACATAAGCAGCCCTGGGATGTGATTAATTTGTCGCCGGATCAGCATACGATGAATTTTGAATTCAGCGCCCTGGATTATCAGGACCCACAACGTAACCAGTTTCAATATCAGCTTGAAGGTATTGATAAAAGCTGGGTTATTGCGAATGAACGTAATAGTGCATTTTACGCAAACCTGCCGGTTGGCACCTATCCGTTGTGGTTAAAAGCATCCAATAATCATGGCGTTTTCAGTGAGCCTGTAAAGGTAGCCACCTTAAATGTTATGCCACATTGGTGGCAGCAAAGCTGGGTGGTGTATTCGCTGATTGCACTTGCAAGCCTGTTGCTGTGGCTGATGCATCTGTATCGTTTACGCCATGTCAGGCAAATAAACCGTTTGCTGCAGGCGGCAGTAGAAAATAAAGCTAAAGCACAAACCGTGCTGGAAACCCGGGTTACTGAACGAACCCGGGCGCTGGAGGAAAGTTCTGTTACGCTGTCGCTACGTACCAGGCAATTGGAGCGCAGCCTGGATGAGCTGGCAAAAACCAACCAGGAGTTAAAACGGCTGGATACTCTAAAAGATGAGTTTATTGCCACGGTAAGCCATGAATTACGCACCCCGCTTACTGCGATACGGGGGGCCATAGGGCTGATTACGCAAAAGGTTGTCACTGCGGACTCTGCGCTGTATCAGGATATGCTGCACACTGCCCAAACTAACAGTGAACGTCTGGCTCAGTTGATTAACGATTTACTGGATTTACAAAAATTTGCCGCCGGCACCTTCACGTTGAATATCACCAGACTGGATATTAGCGCGCTAACCCGGCACGCAGTTAATGCCATGCAGCCTTATGCCAGCCGTTATCAGGTTGAGCTGCAACTGGCATCTGAGCTGGAACAACCTCTATGGGTAGAGGCCGATGCGCTGCGGCTACGGCAGGTAATTGACAACCTTATTTCCAATGCGGTGAAGTTTTCAGCGGCGCAAGGCGTGGTAATAGTGCGCTTGGTTGAGGTGCAGCAAAGCATAAGGTTTGAAGTTGAAGATTTTGGCAGCGGTATTCCGGCGGAATTTCAAAAGCATATCTTTGGTAAGTTTTCTCAGGCGGATTCCTCTGACAGCCGGGCGAAAGAAGGCACCGGGCTTGGCCTGGCGATCTGTAAAAAAATTATCGAAAATCATCACGGCCAAATTGGGTTTACCTCTTCAGCAGGGCAAGGCACTGTATTTTGGTTCAAATTAGCCCAACAGTATGAGCCTGCGGTAATGGGCTAATTTTTTAACAAACGTATTTATCATCAATTTTAACTTTAGCACTGTACCTCAAAAAACTATTTTGTTTCTGATAGTTGTCTATTTTTCCCGGAATGGGTTTATCTCATACATTTGTAAATTATTTATAAGACCTTTGTAATGGTGGCAATGACGGTTATCTGGTTAATTGCTAAGCAGCAGGATGCGGAACGTACAACATGGACCTTAACTTATAATCCAAGGGTACTATAATGAAAAACACGATGAAAAAAATGACAACTATACTGGCAGTTGCGTCTGCTGGTTGTTTTGCACTTAGCCTGACGTCGGTAGCGGTAGCAGAAGGTATAAAAAAAGCAGAACCAGCAGCAGAGCGTGAGTTTAGCCTGGTTGAGCTGACAGAAGATAAAACCAACCGTTACATTATTAAATTTAAAGAACCAGTAGCGCAGATGAGTGCTACCGGTGCAGAGCAGCGTGCTGAATTCTCGGTACAACGGGCGCAGCAAGTGCTGCAAAAAGCCAACGTAAATGCGCTGTCGCATTTAAAATCGGTGCACGCCAGTGTGGCCGAGCTGACGCCTAAACAGCTAAAGCTGCTGCAGGCTAATCCAGACGTTGAATACATTGAAGAAGATCATAAACGCTATCTGATGGATGTCATCACGCCGATGGCACAAACCACTCCTTATGGTATTACCATGGTGCAGGCAAATCAGGTAAGTGATGGCAGTGCCGGCAATACAAAAGTATGTGTTATTGATACCGGTTGGACGTCGGGCCATGAAGATTTACAAAACTCTGGTGTAACGGGGTATTCGTTTTCCGGCCATGGTAACTGGTATCAGGACGGTAACGGTCACGGTACTCATGTAGCCGGTACTATGGTGGCGTTAAACAATAACAGCGGTGTAGTCGGTGTTATTGGCTCCGGCCAGGCTGGGGTGCACATTGTTAAAATCTTCAATAATTCTGGCAACTGGACCACAGCTTCAAACCTGATCACGGCTATTCAGTCTTGTAAAGATGCTGGCGCTAAAGTGGTAAACATGAGCCTGGGCGGCGGTTCGTCTAACCAGACTGAAAATACGGCCATGACCAACTTCTACAATGGCGGCATGTTGTTAGTGGCCGCAGCCGGTAATGCTGGCAATACCAGCTTCTCCTATCCGGCATCTTACAATGCTGTAATGTCCGTTGCTGCGGTAAACTCCAGTGGTGCCTTAGCCAGTTTTTCACAGCGTAACTCTCAGGTTGAAATTTCCGGCCCGGGCGTTAGCGTCAATTCAACCTGGAATAATGGTGGCTACAACAGTATCAGCGGTACTTCAATGGCATCGCCCCACGTAGCGGGGGTTGCCGCGCTGGTATGGAGTAATCACCAGCAATGTACTGCTGCACAAATTCGTAATGCGCTTAATGCTACTGCGGAAGATCGCGGTGCAGCCGGCCGTGATACGTCTTACGGTTGGGGTATTGTAAAAGCTAAAGCAGCACATGATTACTTAACCAACAATGGTTGCGGCGGTGGCGGTAATAACCCACCACCAACTGGTGGCGCGACATTCCCTAACCTGTCGGCAACCAGCGGCCAGTGGTTAAGAGGCAGTTATCAAATCCCGTCAGGAGTATCAACAGTAACGTTCCAGATCTCTGGCGGCACTGGCGATGCGGATTTATATGTTAACTATGGTACTGAACCCAGCACAACAACCTATAGCTGCCGGCCTTATCTTACTGGCAATAATGAGGTCTGTACCATTAATAATCCACAAGCTGGTACCTGGCATGTGGGGATCCGTGCCTACACGGCCTTTAGTGGTGTAACCTTCAGTTATCAGTACTGATAACGTCAACCAGGCCGGAATAATCCGGCCTGTTTTTTTAAACCGGTAGTACGTAGTAATACACCGCGAGAAAATGCAGTACACTGCCACCGAGCACAAATAAATGCCAGATAGCATGGTGCATAAAAAGCCGTTTCCAGGCATAAAATATAACGCCAAAAGAGTAACTTAAGCCACCTGCGAGCAATAACAGCATGCCCCCGGTATCAACATTATTTAGCATCGGCTGTATTGCAATAATCACCAGCCAGCCCATTCCCAGATACAACCCCAATGACAGTTTTTTGTATTTTAGTGCGGTAGCCAGCTCTATTATTACCCCGGCCAGAGCAACCAGCCAGATCAGGCCAAATAGTGGCAAGCCCCAGTCATCACGTAAATTTACTAACGTAAAGGGTGTATAGGTACCGGCAATAAGAATAAAAATTGCGGCATGGTCCAGCTGCCGCAGCCGATGCTTAATCTCAATACGGTGAATTGAGTGATATAGCGTAGAGCTGCTGTACAACAAGATCAGGCTGCTGCCATAAATAATACTGCTAAACAAACGCCAGTTGTCGTTAGCCTGCACAGATAGCTGCAGCATTAATATCAGTGCCACAACGCTGAGTATTGCGCCAATGCCGTGACTTATTGCATGTAAGTGTTCTTCGATGGGGGAGTAAGGTGTCGTCGTCATATCAGGTTGCCTGCGCAAAGCATGCTGTATCTTAGCACGACATAGCCCGCTGCCAAGTTGTTACCTGACATCAATTGCCGTTAGAATGGCGCTTTTGTCCGGAGATGCTATGTCCCTTAGCAAGGCGCCATTATTAATTATAATTGGTTATGTCTGGCCAGAGCCAAACTCATCTGCTGCCGGTTACCGCATGCTGAGCTTAATCCGGCTGTTTTTAGCGCGTGGCTGGCAGGTTCAATTTGCCAGTGCGGCCGAGCCGGGGCAGCATCGTTATCCGCTGGCAGAGCTGGGCGTAACTGAGCACAGTATCAGTTTAAACGACAGTAGCTTTGATCAGTGGATAAGCCAGCAAGCACCGCAAGCGGTGATGTTTGATCGCTTTATGCTCGAAGAGCAATTTGGCTGGCGGGTAGAGCAGGCCTGCCCGCAGGCATTACGTATTCTGGATATGGAAGATTGCCATGCGCTGCGTGATGCCCGTCAGCACAGTTTTAATGCCGGTAAAGACATGGCCGCAGAGGATTTAAATTCAGAACTGGCGCTGCGTGAAATAGCCGCCATTTACCGCTGTGATATCACACTGGTCATTTCAGAGTTCGAACTGCAATTATTGCAGCAACATTATAAAGTGCCACCGGCGTTGCTGTGCTACTGCCCGTTTTTGCTTGATGAATTACCGCTAACGTCAGTGCCTGATTTTGACAGACGGCAACACTTTATCGCTATTGGTAATTTCCGCCATGCTCCTAACTGGCACTCTGTATTGTGGCTAAAGCAGGAGATTTGGCCGTTAATCCGCCAACAACTGCCGCAGGCAGAGCTGCATATTTATGGGGCTTATCCGCCGCCCAAAGCCACAGCGTTACATAACCCCAGACAGGGGTTTTTAATTAAGGGCTGGGCGGCTGACGCCTTAGCGGTGATGCAACAAGCCAGGGTGTGTTTGGCACCACTGGCATTTGGTGCCGGGTTAAAAGGCAAGCTGCTCGACGCTATGCGCTGCGGCACGCCCAATGTAACCACTGTGGTGGGTGCAGAGGGAATGACCCTACAGGGCGATTGGGGCGGTGTTATTGCACAAAACAGCGATACCCTCGCTCAGGCCGCGGTAAGTTTGTATCAGCAGCGCGAACTTTGGCAACGGGCGCAAGGTACTGGCTTTAATATAGTGCAGGAAAAATTTAGCCTGGCTCAACATGAATCACGTATCTGGCAGCAGCTTAACGACGTAATGCAGCAGTTAGAACCTCACCGCCAGGCAAATTTTACCGGGCTGATGCTCAGGCATCATAACTATCGCAGTACCAAATTTATGGGGCAGTGGATTGAAGCAAAAACGCGTCTGGCTGCATTAACACAGCCAGACTGACGCTGTTTAACGATAGCCGCGGGGCTGGCGTTGTTTGTCGTCCAACCGTGCAGCCCAGATATCAGCTGCAGACTGGCCATCGCCACCTTTAGCTTTGCTGGTTTTGGCTGGCTTGGTGGCCGGTTTTTTTGCTGGTTTGGCTGCAGCTTTAGCCGGGGCAGTTTTCTTTTCTGCGGCCGGTTTGGCTTTGGCTGGACTTTTGGTTGCACTTTGGGCTGTACCTTTATCGGCACTGTAGCTGGCACCTAATTCAGCCAGCTCTGCCAGACGGATATTCTTATCTCCATCTACGCTGAACCAGCCGGGTTTTTGTTCCAGTTGTGGCGCTTTACCAAACTTAGCTTTGTAGGCTGCGGTAAATTCAGCAACAACCTGATCTTTGTCCAATTTACTCATACGGATCCTTAACAGACATTATTTAAGCAACTAGCTCGCTATTTATACAACATTTTGCCACTGTTAGACAAATGTGCCTGATTTTTTTACCTGTTGCAGTACAATGCGGCTATTAACAGCAGCGGAAAACCAGCCGATGATAGATCGCGACCAGTTAGTCAGATTTCTGAACAACGAATTACAAAGTGAAAAAATCCGGGATTATTGCCCCAACGGTTTACAGGTTGAGGGTAAAGCCCGGATTAGCCGTGTGGTTACCGGAGTTACCGCCAGTCAGGCGTTACTTGATGCTGCGGTTGCGGTAAATGCCGATGCAATACTGGTGCATCACGGTTATTTTTGGAAGAATGAAGCCGCCCAGGTTACCGGCATTAAGAAAAAACGCCTGCAAACCCTGCTACGGCATGATATTAATTTACTGGCCTATCATTTACCGTTGGATGTGCACCCGCTGCTTGGCAATAACGCCCAATTAGGCCTGTTACTTAACGCACAAAATATTACCGCTGTTGCTGCAGCCGAGCCAAACGGGGTGCTGATGCAGGGCGAATTAGTAGCAGCGTTAAGTGTTGCTCAAATAGCTCATCAACTGGAGCAAACCTTACAACGTCCGGTATTGCTGCATGCTGCTGACAATAGTACCGCCAGCAATACTGTCAGCAAACTGGCCTGGTGCACCGGCGGTGGCCAGGGCTATATCGAGCAGGCTGCAGCTGCCGGAGCCCAGTTGTTTATCAGCGGTGAGGTGTCAGAACAAACTATTCATTTGTCACGTGAGCTGGGCATTCATTTTATTGCCGCCGGCCATCATGCAACAGAGCGTTATGGCGTAAAAGCACTGGGCGAATTTATTGCCCGCCAATTGGGGCTGGAAGTGCAATTTATTGATATTGATAACCCGGCATGAAGCAAAAAACCGATCGTAGCTTTGATGGCATCGCCGCCAAGTTTAGCCGCAATATTTACAACAGTACCAAGGGCAAGTTGCGCCAGTTGGTGCTGTTGCGTGATTTAGCCGAACTTGAAGTATTGCAACAGCCTTGTCAGATCCTCGATGTTGGCGCAGGGCAGGGCCAGTTAGCCCTGGCACTGGCTGCGCAGGGCCATAGCGTACATCTGACCGATATTTCTGCCCAGATGCTGCAGCTGGCGCAGCAACAAGCCACAGAGCAGGGGTTAACGCAGCTAACATTTAGCCAGATAGGGCTGGCAGAGCTGGCGGCAACGCATCAGCAACAATACCGGCTGGTATTGTGTCATGCCATGCTGGAATGGCTGGCCCAGCCCGAGTTGGCTATTGCCCAGCTGCGCAAACTGGTGGCACCGGGCGGGGTGTTGTCTTTGATGTTTTATAACAAAGATGCCAAACGCTTCGGCAATATTTTGTTTGGTAATTTTGATTATGTCGCGGCAGATTTTCAGGTGAAGAAAAAGGTCAGTTTAAACCCGCAGCATCCACTAGCACCGCAGGAGGTGCTGCGCTGGTGTGAACAAGCCGGTTTTAGCTTGTTGGCGAAAACCGGGGTGCGCTGTTTTCACGACTACCTGCGAGATCGCAGCCAGCAACAAAGCCATTTTGAACAGCTGCTGGCGTTGGAACTACAGTATAACCGCACTGAGCCTTATGCCTCGCTGGGACGCTATCAGCATGTATTGCTTGGTGCTGATTAATCGAATTCAAATTTGTACAGTAAATCTACGGCGTTATTCAGGCTGGTGACGGCTTCCAGATACAGGCTGCGCATTAGCCGGTAGCGCAGGGTAAACTCGCCGATAGCGTTAAAAATACCGTAACCGTATTTTATCTGCAGATCGCGGGATAAATAACCGCTTACTGTTACCTGAGAGTCATCCCCGGCGCCAGCGGTATCCAGTGTCAGGTCGCGCACACCAAATGCCTCGCCTAACTCACCCACCAAAGCGCCGGTAGACGAAATCGACATGCCGATCAGGCTGGTAGTAAGTGCTGCACCGGTGCTGCCTGAATCACTGCCGATATCGCGGCCCATCAGCAAATACGCCAGTGCATTAGCCTGCGGTTTGGCCGGTTCAGAGAAAATAGTAATGATTGGCTCATCGGCCGGGCCGGTAACACGAATGCCGGCGATAACGTCATCTTCTATATTGTCAGGGTTACGGATAGCTTCAACATTTAAGAAGGGTTGATCCGATGGGCCATTAAAGCTCATTTTACCCTGGCGGATCAGTAAATCCTGGCCATAGGCACGGAAGGTACCGTTTTGCAGGTTTACATCGCCGTTCACCGTAGGTTGCTGGTTAGGCTGCTGGCGCACCCTTAAGTTGCCGCTGAGGCGGGTTTCCAGACCAAAGGCCGATAATTGCACTCTTCTGCCAAGCACAACATTAATATCAGTTTGCAGGGCAAAAGCGGTTTTTTCTTCTGCCGGTATTGGCTGCAAATGTTCATCCAGTAATACCAGATCATTCGACAGGCCAACAGCAGTTTGGGGCAGGCTGTCGATGCTGATCCGGGCAGAAGGAATTTGCACTGTGCCTTTAACTGATGTCAGGCCTGGCTTGGCAGTAAGGATTAAATCCGGTGCTACTTGCAGCCGGGCCTGAGGAATTTGCAGGCTTAGCTCATCGCCTTTGATTTTAAGTGCGGCTTGCCAATTATCCAGTTGCGGCCATTGTGCATCGCCGTTCAGATTAATTTCGCCTTTGCTGGTCGTTACCAGGCCTTCCAGTGTGGCTTGTTGCCCGGCAAACTTCAGTTCTATATTGGCATCGGTAACGTCCAGTGGTGCCTGTCTGCCAGAAAGTTTAAACCCGCTTAGCGCCAGATTGCCGTTAATGGCCGGGTTGGTTAAGTCGCCATTAAAGCGTAAATCGCTGTTAAGTATGCCGGCCAGTTCACTGCTTTGCTCCAGCAGTGGTTGTAAAAAAGCCAGGCTAAATTGTTGCAGCTGCAATTTGCCTTCTACATTACGCGAAGACGATTGTACGTCGGTGATGGTGGCTTCAGTTTGTAAACTGGCATTGTTATCCAGTTGCAATTGCAAAGCACTGGTTAAGGTATCTTTGGCCAGGGCAGCTTCCAACTGCCAGCTTTGCCAGCCCAGTGTTAGCGGTTGTTCAATCTGATATTGCCAGTTGCCACTGCTGCCATTGAGTTTAACCTGTGCTTGTGGCTGTTTGCCTTGCTGCCAGTTGGCACTGACTTGCGCATCAGCACTGCCTTGTAATGCCATATATTCGGGCAAAAAGCTATCCAGGGAGGCCAGATCAAATTGCTGTAGGGCAAGGTCCAGCTCTATATGTTCTGCACTGAGTTTTAGTGGCTTAATGGCACACAGATTAGCCTGCTGCTGTTGCCAGCAGTGTGGCTGTACGGTTAAGCGTGCGTTGGCAAAGCGGTAATCCAGAGCGGTGCTGTCAACCAGTTGCCAGGGCCCCAGCAGGCTGTCCAACTCTGCAGACACCAGCCTGCCTTGCCAGTATTCGCCCGCTTTTACGCTACCTGTCATAGCAATACTGGCATTGTGTTCGGGGCTGGCCAGTTCCAGTGTCAGTTGATGGCGTAACTCTGTGCCATTCAGGGTCAGGTTTAGCTGGTCAACATTTTGCTGCTGATATTTGCCGTTAGTGGCCTTTAGTGTCAGTGCTGTCGTCAGGTTTTGCTCACTGCTTAAGCTAAGATCGGTATCCACCGTTAACTGCTCCAGGCTGGCATCCTGCCACTGCAGATCGCGGGCATTAAGTGTCCCTTTAAGCTGTGGTGTGTCGCGTTTGCCACTAAGCCTGACGTCAGCGCTGATTTCCCCGTTGGCGCCGCTTATGGTCTGCTCCAGTGCAGGTATGGCAATATCCATTGCCAGTTGCCATTCTTTATCCAGCGAGCCGGTCAGTTGGATCTGGTTTTGCGCATGGCGTAGTGTCAGGCCAGGAGTGTTTATCTGGTAGTCACCTTGGCCAGTCAGGTCTGCGGCGGTAAGGCTGCCTTCAAGCAGCAGTTTATAGTCACGCAGTGTGCCGTTAAGTTCCAACTGCGGCAGAGCCATTTGCCAACCACCTTGGGGTGTCAGGTTGCCGTTGAACTGCATATTGCCATTTAGCTCGCCGCTATAGTCCGGCCAGAACTGGCCGGGCTGAACCCGCGTTAACTGCAGCTTACCCAGCCAACTGAGTTGCTGTTGCCAGTTAAGCTCTGCCTCGGCGCGAAGCTCACCACCAAGAGTGTTAACGATTAAGCTGTCGAGCGTGACGTCAGTTAAGCTGCTGTGGCCGTTCAGTTGTATATTGGCTTGGGGTATTTGCTTACCGCTTAGTGCGACCTGACTGGAGAAAAGCAACTGCTCCAGATCACCGTTTGCTGTTATTTCCAGTTGGCCCAGTTGGATGTCAGCCTGGCCCGAAAGCGGCCATTGTAGCTGAGCTGCATTTAAGCTGGCCCGCAGCGGCAGTGTGTTGTCCAGCAGGTTAAGCCACAATGATAAATCAGCCTTAAGCAATTCGCTGGCATAGGCTTGTAGTTGCAAGTCGGCCAGTGAGCCATCCAGGGTAACGCGCAGCCGTTGTCCTGCCAGTTGTGTATCCAGTAGTCGCAGCCGGATATCGGCTTTGAGCGGATAATTGCCGCTTGGCTGCAATCTGGCTGAGGCATTTAGCGTGGCCATTGGGTGGCTGATATCCAGCTGGGTTAGGTTTATTTGCTCTGGCGACATTTGCAGGCTGAAGGTCAGCTCACTAATAGTCTGTGGCTCTGGCTGCTGCAGTGTAAAATCTGTCAGGCGGAAACGATCAACAAATAAACTCAGTGGCAGCCTGATATCATTTAATACCGGCGCCTGGTAGGCAAAGGGCTCAGTGGCTGGCGCATCGGTAGTTTGTGGCAGGGCTAATGTCACTTTATGCCAGCGCGGCTGGTTAAGTTGTACTTTATTGCCCCACAGCTGGGCGCCGGTGCTAAATTGTTGCCAGTTTAATGTAGTGCCACTAACGGCCACGCTGGCGTTGTTCAATTGTAATTGCTTAATATCAATAGCAAACGGCAGCCATAAACCGCTGGTGGGAGTAACTTCTTCTGTTGCAGCAGGCGTGTCGGTAGCTGCGATGTCAAGTTGCATGCCTTGTAACGTCAATTGCTCAACACAAAGCGTCAAGCGCAAAAAACAGCCATTATTAATTTGCAGTGTGCTTTGCTCTAACGTCAGGCGGGTGGAGGCATCCTGCCAGCGCAAATCATATAAGGTATTACCGCCCAGTACACTGCCTTCGCTGTGCTCGACACTGAAACCGCTAACAAAATGCTGCGCCAGCCACAGGTTAAAACGTAAACCGGCTGGGGTGTAAAGCAGCGTGAAAAGTAATAGGGTTAATACGGCACACGGGATTAACAGTGTCCAGTTCAGCCATTTTAAGCTGCGTTTCAGCCAACGCTTGGTGGTTTGCCAACTCATAATTCAGGCCCTAATGCAAAATGCAGCTGGAAGCCTTTGCCCGGGTCGTCCAGGCCCCAGGCAAAATCAATGCGAACAGGGCCCACCGGCGAAGCCCAGCGCACCCCCATACCCACGCCTTGCACCCAGTCGGGGCTATCGTCCCAGGCACTGCCGTAATCAGTGAATGCGGCCAGCCACCAGTTGCCTTTGACCCGATATTGGTATTCCAGTGCGCTGGTTACCATATAGCGGCCGCCGGTCAGCTCATTGTCACTATTGCGTGGCGATACCGTTTCATAGCCATAACCCCGGATGCTGTTATCACCACCAGCAAAAAAACGCAGTGAGGGTGGCAGTTGCGACAAGCTTTCCATCAAGATAGCGCCGGCATCAACGCGGGTTACAAAACGATGGTTATTACCGGCACTGCCTATCCAGCCGGCACGGCCGCGCAAACGGAAGAAGCTGGCATCGGAGCCCCAGCTCTCATCTGACACTTCAACACCAACCAATAAGCGGTTGGCGGAAGACGGCATTGAACCGCCCGACTGCTTGGTGCGGCTGTAGCTTAAACCGGGCATAATCAGGCTGATAGTATCGTTTTGATCGGCCTGCACGAAGTCTTCATATAACCAGCGTACAGAGGCGATACGGTACCAGTCGCTGCGCAGCAACCAGTGGCGCTCCAACACCAGGTTTGACTCGCGGCTTTTGGTGTCCTGATTATCACGGTTACGAAAACCAAGCTGTACCTGATAAAAATCAGTAGCAACATTGGCCAGCGGTAATTTGTATGCCGCTTCTACGCTTTGTTCTATTTCAGATAATGCCAGCTTACTGCTCAGGCTATGGCCGGCAGAGTTTAACCAGGGCTTATTCCAGTTTAGTTTCAGCCGGGTTTTCACATCAGTGGAATAACCAATACCAGTTTCGATAATATTGCGCCGCTCCGGCTCCAGCGCCACGTTAATTGGCAGGGTAAAATCCTGCATCTCCGATGTATCAGCCTCGACCAGTATTGAAGAAAACCAGCCGGTAGCCGCCAGCGCCTGGTTGAACTCACCCAGCTCACTGGCCAGATAATATTCGTTTTCGGCAAAAGGCACTAAAGATTGCAACCTCGGTTCGTCTATCTGGTTGCCACTAAAGCTTACTGCACCAAATTTGTAGCGCTTACCGGCATTAAAATGAATATGCACAAAGGCTTGTTTTAACTCTGGCGCTACTTCAAGCCGCGCCAGTTCAAAATCAGCATCAAAATAGCCTTTACGCATAGCCAGGCTTTTTAACGCACTTTTAAAACCATCATAAGCACCATGGTGCAGGATCTGGCCTTGTTTAGGTGCCTGTGCCGCGAGCAGGGCTTTAAAATCGGCATCTGTGGTGGCGTCGCCAGACAGTTCAATATCACTTTTCGCAATACGTACCGGCTCACCGGTTTTCACATTCACTTGCAGGAGCCTGGGTTGGGCGGCGTTGTGGGTAACGGTAACCTGGTTGTCGTAATAGCCAAGGGCTTGCATAGCGGTATGCACTTCCTGCTCCACTGTGGCCTGAAAACGCACACCTGGTAGGTTGTCGGCGTCGCTGTATTTTTGCAGGTAAATAGCCACATTGTCGTATAAAGGGCCGCTTAAGCCGTTAATTTTAAATTGATATGATGACTCCGCATAAGCGGTCGAATTAATGCCTAGCGTGGCTGCCAGCACTGCAGTGATCAGTAAGCCTGGGTTTTGCATCCGCCTTGAGAAATCCCGTAGTAAAATAATGAAAGATATGTGAATACTGGCGCTATTATGGCTTACAGTCCTTGCTAATGTACACCGCGCAGCATAAATCGTGACTGAATAAGCCGGTAATATAACGCCAGGGTACAACTGAGAGTGTAACTTCAGTTATACTGACGGCACTTTTAAAACGGTAGTAAAACCGTTATCAGACAAGGTTAGTACTATGAAAAATGTAGTTATCAGTGGCTCTGGTTTATTTACGCCAGAGCAGGTTATTACTAACGAAGAACTCGTCGCCAGTTATAACCAGTATGTTGACCAATTTAATGCGCAGCAATCCATTGCTATTGCCAGCGGTGACATTGCTGCGCTGGAACATTCCAGTTGTGAATTTATTGAAAAAGCCTCTGGCATTAAAGCGCGCCATGTGTTGTACAAAGACGGCATTTTAGATCCTGCCATTATGCAGCCGGTGTTTGCGCGACGTGGCGAAGACCAGTTACCAGAAATGGTTGAGATGGCCGTTGTTGCAGCCCGTGAGGCCATGGCGCAGGCGAATAAAACTGCCGCTGATATTGATCTGATCATTTGCGCCGCCTCGAATATGCAGCGCTCTTATCCGGCATTGTCAATTGAGTTACAGCAACAACTGGGCGCCGCCGGTTATGCTTTTGACATGAATGTAGCCTGTTCTTCCGCTACTTTTGCTATCAGCAATGCGGTAAATGCTATTCGCGGTGGAACGGCCAAAGTGGTGCTGGTGGTTAACCCTGAATTTGCCTCGCCGCAGGTAAATTACCGCAGCCGCGACAGCCACTTTATTTTTGGTGACGTTTGCACCGCCACCATTATTGAAGCCGAAGAAAGTTGCAGCAGTGACAATGCCTGGCGTATTAATGGCATGCGGCTTAAAACCGAGTTTTCTAATAATATCCGTTGTGATGTCGGCTATACCGAGCACTGTTTGCCGCCGGATCCGCTGGCACCATTTTTTAAACAACAGGGACGCAAAGTATTTAAAGAGCTGCTACCGATAGTGGCTGATGTGATATTGGCAGAAATGGCTGCACAGCAGATAGCGCCAGAGCAGTTAAAGCGTTTATGGTTGCATCAGGCCAATATTAATATGAATATCTTTGCCGCAAAGAAAATTCTTGGCCGTGATCCCTTGCCAGAGGAAGCGCCGCTGGTGCTGGATACCTATGCCAATACGGCGTCAGCCGGTTCAATTATTGCGTTTCACAAGAACAAACAAGGTTTGCAACAGGGTGATCATGCTATTTTGTGCTCGTTTGGTGCAGGTTATTCAGTAGGCTGTTTGCTATTACAAAAGTGCTGAACATTAAAAATGTACAGAGCATTAAAATAACACAGGCCGCTTTGCGGCCTGGTGTCATCCCCAAATATATTACAGCCTGACCACCGAATTATTGTCGTAAGACACCGGCGAAGGCTGATAGCAGTCTGCGGCTTCATCATTTAGCCAGGTGCCGCCATTAACCAGGTAGCGGAACTGGTATTCCTTGTTTTTCTCCAGATTGACAGTGGCAGTAAAATCACCACTTTTACTTTTTTTCATCGGTAATGCTGCCGGATCCCAGTCATTAAATTCGCCCAGCAGTGCCACTTGTTCAGCCGAAATACCGCGATGGGCCGGTAACGTAAAAGTAACTTTGCACAATGGTTTGGTTTTTAAATATTGCTTACTGATACTCATAGATTGCCCCCAAATTATGACGGATTATGCTTAACTAAAATGTTGTCGCCGGCCTGTGTTACGTGGTTTTGCCAGCCTTGTGGTTAATTAATGATCAGAATAGCTATAGCACCAACATAGAAAATTTTTTGCGCTACGGCAAATAACCATTTTGCAGGTTGATATAACTATTTTTTTACTTGTGGCCGCACAACAATAAAGAACTGCAGTTGTAACAAGATATTACACTGCGGACATGGCTATTTGCACAAACCGGCAACACCGGAGGGGCTAAAATAGTGGCAGTACCGCAACAAATAAGGCTTTGCCATGCGATCCCGCCTGGCCTGGTTACAGAATCATTTATGTAGAGTAGCCTGACATAGCGGTTACTGATACAAAGCGTAACATTCGCAAGGTTACTTTATTGTGCTGACGTTTTAGTATGGCGTCAGTAAAACAGCATCGTGGGAAACAACATGGCAGCAAAAATTATAAAAATCATTGTTCCGGTGGCCGTTATCGTACTGGCGGTCGTTGCGGCAATAGGTCTGGCAAGTATGCGAAAACCTCCTGAGAAAAAAGAGGAGCAACGCCCTGGCATATTGGTTAATGCGCAGAAGATTGCCTCGCAAGACCTGATTTACCGCATTCAGTCGCAAGGTACAGTGCGGCCAAAACTGGAAACCAATTTAAGTTCTGAAGTGAATGGCCGTATTGTTGAAGTGGCAGAAAACTTCGTTGAAGGTGGCTTTTTTAGCAAAGGCGATTTACTGGTACGGGTAGAACAAGCAGACTACCTGACTAACGTTAAAGCGGCAGAGGCCAGTTTAGCCAATGCCCAGTCGGCACTGGAAGAAGAAAAAGCCCGCGGCCGTGTTGCCGAAGAAGAATGGCGCTCTTTTACCGCCGGTAAAGCTCCGGAGCTGGGCTTGCGCCGGCCGCAACTGGCCGGAGCGCTGGCAACAGTGCGCTCGGCAGAAGCTGAACTGGAGCGCGCTAACCGCGACTTAGCCCGTACAGAAATCCGAGCGCCTTACTCTGGTATGGTAAAAAGCCGCGAGGCTAACCTCGGCCAGTTTATCAGCCGTGGTACCAGTGTTGGTATGATTTACGGCACTGACATTGCTGAAATCAGGTTACCGCTGACCGATAACGATTTAGCCTTTTTACAGATCCCTGATTTTACGCAAAACAGCAATGAGCCTGAAGTCGTACTGACAGCGGCGGTTGCCGGCCAAATTATGCAATGGCCGGCCCGGTTGGTGCGCACCGAAGGTGTTCTGGATGAACGCAGCCGGGTAATTTATGCCGTTGCTGAAGTTACCGATCCCTATCAGCGTATTAGCCGCAAACAGTCGCCGTTGCGTTTTGGCCGTTTTGTGCAGGCGCAAATTCTGGGGGATGCCACCGAGCAAGTAGTGGTGATCCCGCGGCATTTATTGCTGGCACAACAGCAGGTGCTGGTGGTAGACAAAGATAGCCAACTGCAATTTCGCCCGGTAATTGTAGAGCGTTCTGACGAGCACTCGGCTTATATCCGCTCTGGTTTTATTGACGGTGATCGTCTGGCTACCTCAGCTATTGCTAATCCGCTGGCCGGCACCTTAGTGCGTGTGGCTTCTGATGTAAATGAACAGCTGGCAGAAAGCGCCGCTAAGCCTGAAGCCACAGTTCTGGCCAGCCAGGGCAAGGAGTAAGGCATGGATACCAACAAGGGCTTAATATCCTGGTTTGCCCGTAACAGCGTGGCGGCTAACTTACTGATGGCGATCATTCTGGTTGCCGGTGTAGCCTCGGTTTTTACCATTAAAAAGCAGATGTTTCCTGAAATATTACTCGAGCAGGTTAATATCCGCGTGCCTTATCTGGGGGCGGCACCTCAGGAAGTAGAAAGTGGGGTTATCGATAAAATTGAAGAAAGCCTGCGTGGTGTTAACGGCATTAAGCGTATTCGCTCAACTGCAGTTGAAGGCCTGGCAACAGTACGGGCAGAAATTGCCAATAACTACAGCGTGCAGGAGGTTATGGATGAAATTAAAACCCAGGTTTCGGCCATTTCATCCTTGCCGGAGCAAACCGAAAAGCCGGTAGTGTACCGGGTGCGCTTTGAAAGCGATGTGATGTGGTTGTCGTTGTATGGCGATGCCTCCGAGCGTACGTTAAAAGAGTTGTCTAAAGATATCCGCGATGAGCTGCGTAAATTGCCGGGCGTCAGTAAAGTGGAAGTGGTTGGTGCCCGCGACTATGAAGTGTCTGTTGAACTGTCTGAGTTAAAGTTAAAAGAGTACGGGCTGACCTTTGATCAGGTTGTCAGTGCTATTCGCGGCAGCTCTGTTGATTTACCCGGTGGGTCGATTAAGTCTGACAGCGGCAATATCCTGCTGCGTACCAAAGGCCAGGCCTACTTTTCACAAGATTTTGAAGACATAGTGCTGCTAACCTTTGCTGATGGCACGCGCTTAGCGTTAAAAGATATTGCCACTATCAACGATGGTTTTATTGAACGGGAAGATTTATCAACCTTCGATGGTAAAAATTCGGTGTCTATCCGGGTTGCCGCAGTGGGGGATGACAACACGCTGAAAATTGCCGATCAGGTAAAAGCTTACGTTGAACGCAAACAAAAACAATTACCGTCGTCCGTTTCTATCGCGCACTGGGGCGATTCCAGTTACTACCTGCAAGGCCGGCTCGATTTAATGAGCAACAACCTGGTGATGGGCGCCTTTTTGGTATTGCTGGCACTGACACTGTTTCTGGAGTTCCGTATTGCGTTCTGGGTAATGGTGGGTATTCCGGTGTGCTTCCTCGGTGCTATGGCGATGCTACCGCTACCGATGTTTAATGTTTCTATCAATATGATCAGTTTGTTCGGCTTTATCCTCGTGCTGGGGATAGTGGTCGACGACGCCATTATTATTGGCGAAAGTGCGTACAGCGAAATTGAAAAGCGCGGTAAATCAGTAGACTCCGTTATTGCCGGGGCGAAAAAAGTGGCCATGCCAGCAACCTTTGGCGTGTTAACCACAATAGCGGCATTTGTGCCAATGCTGATGGTGGGTGGTGCACAGGCACCTATTTGGGGCTCTATCGCCTGGGTCGTGGTGCTTTGCCTGATTTTCTCGCTGGTAGAGTCCAAGTTAATTTTGCCATCGCATATTGTTAATATGGATACCAAGCCGTGGGATCCACAACGCAGAGGCATTTTTTACAGCTGTGGCCGCGCTTGCAGCAATGCGCTAAAAGCCGTGCGGATGAAAGTGATGTCCGGCCTGAACCACTTTATCCAAAAATGGTATCAGCCGTTTGTTGAGCGTTGCATTCATTACCGTTATGTCACTATGGCCGCTTTTATGGCGATGTTGATCCTGATGTTTGGTGTGCTCGGCGGGGGTTTTGTGCGCTGGGTGTTTTTCCCCGATATCCCCAGTGACTTTATCAATGCCAATTTAACCATGCAGGAAGGCTCGTCAAATCAGGCTACAGTAAATGCGCTTCGCGAAGCTGAAGCCGCACTGGTGCGGGCCAACGACAAGTTATATGCAGAATACAACGACAGTATTATCAAGCACCGCTTAGTATTTTTAAACAGTGATACTGCTGGCCAGCTGGTGGTTGAACTGGAAAAAAGCGAAGGCCGTGAAATTGATGGTTTTGAAATTGCTAATCGCTGGCGTGCCGAAATGCCGGATATTCCCGGTGTGAAAGCCTTTAAGATTAATGCTTCAACTGCTGGCGGCGGCGGGGCTGACATTGCTTTGCAACTTCGTGGCACCAATCTGGACAACCTGAAACTGGCCACCGAAGAGCTAAAAAGCCGGTTAGCCGAGTATGCCGGTGTTTATGATATTGAAGATAATTTACTCGGCGGCAATGACGAAATTGTCCTGCAGTTAAAACCTGAAGCACATTTACTCGGTTTAACCCTGTCAGATGTGGCCCGTCAGGTACGTTATGGCTTTTACGGTGCTGAAGCGCAGCGGGTACAGCGCGATGGCGAAGAAGTAAAAGTGATGGTGCGTTACCCACGTACTGAACGTAGCTCTGTCGGCAGCCTGGAAAATATGCGCATTCGCACGGCTGATGGCGGCGAAATTCCGTTTAATCAGGTGGCGAGCTATACCATGCAGCCCAGCTTCAGCGCCATAAACCGGGTAAATGGTGAGCGGGCAGTTACTATTACTGCCGCGGCCGATAAATCGACCATTGAACCTGGCAAAGTCGTAGGCGAAATGCGCCGTACGGTAATCAAAGAAGTGACGGCTAAGTATGAAGGTGTAACCGGTGAGCTGGACGGGGCCAGCCAGGATGAAATGGACGCTCAGGTTGACCTGATGAAAGCCGGGGTGTTTGCGCTATTCTGTATTTATGCCTTAATGGCTATTCCGCTGAAATCGTACAGCCAGCCGCTGATTATTATGAGCGTGATCCCGTTTGGTTTGGTCGGTGCAGTGATCGGCCATATGGTGCTTGGCCTGAGCATGAGCATTATGTCTATCTTTGGCCTGGTGGCTCTGGCCGGTGTGGTCGTAAATGACTCGCTGGTCATGGTCGACTTTGTTAACCGGGCGCGTGAGGAGGGGTTATCCATCCGTCAGGCGGTGTCCCAAGCTGGTGCGCAGCGGTTCCGGGCGATATTGCTTACCTCGCTTACCACCTTTGTCGGCCTGGCGCCGATAGTGCTGGAGAGAAGCTTGCAGGCAAAAATTGTCGTACCGATGGCAGTGTCGCTGGCGTTTGGTATTTTATTTGCCACCGTGATTACGCTGATATTAATACCGGCGCTATATGTAATACTGGAAGATGTGAAAAACCTGTTCCGTAGTAAAGAACGTAAAATTGATACCCGTGTAGCGCCACAAGCACAACAGGAACAGTTTCAGAAATAGTGTTCTGCACATACCTGGCGCATAAAAAAGGCCACGCAATTGCGTGGCCTTGTTGTTTTTGCTTACAGCTTAATAAGCTTGAGTATGTACATCGCGTACGGCGCGGCCGGACGGATCGGTCATTTGCGCCATTTTTGCATCCCACGCCAGCGCTTCCGGAGTAGAGCAAGCAACAGATTTACCACCCGGTACGCAGGCAATAGCGCCGGCATGCGGGAAGTGTTCTTCAAAGATCACCCGGTAGTAATAGGCTTCTTTGCTGTCTGGTGTGTTCACCGGGAAGCGGAAGCTGGCAGTGGCCATTTGCTGATCAGACACTTCTTTTTCGGCATGGGCCTTTAAGCTGTCAATCCAGCTGTAACCGACACCGTCAGAGAACTGCTCTTTCTGGCGCCATAAAATTTCATCCGGCAGCAGGCCATCAAATGCCTGGCGCAGAATGTGTTTTTCCATTTTGCCGCCGCCACACATTTTTTGTTGTGGGTTTAAGCGCATGGCAACATCCATAAAGTCTTTGTCGAGAAACGGTACCCGCGCTTCAATACCCCAGGCCGACATCGCTTTGTTGGCGCGGTTGCAGTCAAACATATGCAGCCGGTCCAGTTTACGTAGGGTTTCTTCATGAAACTCTTTCGCGTTGGGCGCTTTATGGAAGTACAAATAGCCGCCAAACAACTCATCCGAACCTTCGCCCGACAATACCATTTTAATGCCGGTGGCTTTAATTTTACGTGCCATCAGATACATTGGCGTTGAAGCACGAATGGTCGTTACATCATAGGTTTCCAGGAAATACACCACATCACGCAGCGCGTCTAAACCTTCCTGCACGGTAAAGTGCACAGTATGGTGCACAGTACCGATAGCATCTGCCACTTTTTGTGCGGCAATTAAATCCGGCGAGCCAGCCAGGCCAACAGCAAAAGAGTGTAAGCGTGGCCACCAGGCTTCAGACTCATCGTTATCTTCCACCCGGCGTTTGGCAAATTGCTGCGCGATAGCCGAAATAAGCGAAGAGTCCAGCCCGCCTGACAGTAACACGCCATAGGGCACGTCTGACATTAAATGGCTTTTTACGCTGTGCTCCAGCGCGGCTTTAAGCTCAGTTAAACTGGCCGGGTTATCTTTTACGGCCTCATAGCTTTGCCAGTCACGCTGATAGTATTTGCGCAGCTCGCCAATTTTACTGTCAAAGTAATGGCCCGGCGGAAACTCTTTAATTTGCTTACATACCGGCACCAGTGCTTTTAGCTCGGAAGCAACAAATAACTGGCCGTGTTCGTCGTAACCATAGTACAGCGGAATAATACCAATATGGTCACGCGCAATCAGGTAACGGTTTTGCTCAGCGTCGTACAAAATAAAAGCAAACATGCCCTGTAGCTGGTCAATAAATTCAGCACCATGCTCCAGATATAACGGTAATATCACTTCACAGTCTGACTTGGTTTTGAATGGATAAGGGCTTGCCAGCTCTTTTTCGAGTTGCTTGTGATTGTAGATCTCACCATTCACTGCCAGAATGTGATTTCGATTATTATTAATCAGGGGCTGGGCGCCATTTTCAGTATCTACAATCGCCAGGCGCTCGTGCACTAAAATGGCATTGTCGTTATTCCACACGCCAGACCAGTCTGGCCCGCGGTGACGTAATAACTTGGATAACTGTAGCGCCTGCTGGCGCAAGGCTTTAACATCAGTTTTGATGTCAAGCACCCCGAATATCGAACACATGATAACCTCTATTAATTAGTTTTGTGTAAACACATTTTGTACCCTATAGATTTCAAGCTACATGGGTGATTTTGGCAGTATGTACGTCTAAACGTACCCCTTGAATGTGCCACGCCATGCTAAAATTGCAAGCGCTTTTTCACGCTTTTCGTAAGTAATTCATGCTGAGGGTTTTCAGCTACAGCAACAAACAAGACGGCCTATGCAAAAAAATGAAGTAAAAATCCGCTTTACCCCGCCGCCAGCCTGGTGTTCTACGTTGCTTACAGGCAACCCATTGTTTAATGATCTGTGCCGGCAATTTAACCTGGCCGGGCAACCGCAGTGGCCCGGTGTTACGTTGTTAAACCAGTGGGCGCAGAACGCTGTATTTCGCTTTGTCGACAACGATGCGCTGGCAGAAGATGGCCGTTACTACGAAGAATGTATTTATGCCACTCAGTGCATACCTACCCGCAAGGACAACTGGCACGACTTTTTTGGTGCGCTGATCTGGTGTTTATTCCCAAAAACCAAAGCGCTGCTAAATCAACTGCATATTGCAGAAATTGCTCAGCACGGCCTGAAACAGCGCAGCAAACTGCGTAATAAACTAACGCTTTTCGATGAATGCGGCGTAGTGCTTTGTCTTGAACCTGCTGCATTTGAGCATGCTGAACTGCTGCGCCAACATCAATGGCAGCAAAGCTTTGTCGTAAAGCGCAGTGACTGGTGGCAGGGCATAAGGCCAATGATTTTTGGCCATGCTATGTACGAAATGGCAACGGCGCCTTTTATTGGTTTAACGTCTAAAGCACTGTTTATTGAAGTGCCGGCCGGTTTTAGCCAGTGGCCTTTAACAGCTGCTTACAGTTTTGTTGATGTTAAATTGCATGAACAAATTGCTAACGAGGCAGTACTTCTTGATAATCAACAACTAACGCCTTTGCCATTGCTGGGCGTACCACGCTGGTATAACGACAATGAAACAGCGGGGTTTTACCACAATACTGACTATTTCCGGCCAAAGCGCCCGCGCTAAAGCCCCGACAACAGGACAGTTGCATGATTGATATTCAGGATTTAGCCAAGGCGTTTGCACTTGGTAAAAACAGCAAGTTATCGGATACCGAAAAACAAGACGTACGTTACAGCAAAGAGGCATTTCACTCGGTGCGCAATGTCAGCTTTAGCTGCGGCGCGGGTGAGGTGCTGGGGTTGTTGGGGCCAAATGGCGCCGGTAAAACCACCACGTTACGTATGTTGTCTACGGCATTAAAGCCCGATGCCGGTTCAGTGCTGTTAAATGGCGTTGATGTATTAAAACAACCGGTAAAAGCCCGCCAGCAAATCGGTTTTTTATCGGCCGACACCGGCCTGTACGGCAAACTAACGGCCTTTGAAAATATCGCCTATTTTGGCCGCTTGCACGGCATGAAAGAGAGTGCTTTAAAGCAGCGTATCGACGAGCTGTTTACACTGCTCAATATGCATGATTTTGCCAACCGCCGTGCCGATAATATGTCGACCGGTATGAAACAAAAAACCGCTATTGCCCGTGCTGTGGTGCACAGCCCTAAGGTGGTTATTCTGGATGAACCCACCACCGGGTTGGATATTATGACCGTGCAAACGGTGCTGGATTTTATCAAAGGCTTAAAAGCGGCTGGTACGCCGGTGATTTTTTCTACCCACCATTTGGATGAAGTGGCATCACTTTGCGACAGAGTAGTGGTTATTGATAAAGGCATCAGTGCTTTTTCCGGTGATATCGGCCAGTTCAGGGCGTTATCCGGCAATGGTGATTTACGCGAGGCGTTTTTAAGCGTGCTTAATGTAGTAACCAACCAGCAGGGAGCAGCCTAAATGTGGCAGGTTTATTTTAAAGAACTTACTGAGTTAATGCGCGATAAGAAAACGCTGATTTTTGTTATTTTACTGCCAATTTTTATTTTTCCGGTGATCTTTGGCGTAATGGGGCTGGTGTTATCCAGCACCACCAACACCGCCATGCAGGCTGAGCACCGCTATGTCATTATTAACGCAGAGCAGGCCCCCAAGTTTGCCGATGCGCTGTTTTATCATAAAAACTTTAAGCAAATTAAAACGGATAAAACCGCTGAAGCAGATTTAGTTGCGGCTATTCGTAATAATGAGTTTGATGTGGCAATAGTGATCCCGACCGATTTTTCTGCCAAACGTCAGGCGGCAGAGCAAGCGCAGTGGCAGATTATTTATAACCAGTCATCACAATTTGATTTTATGTACCGCTATTTCTCTGAGCTGATGACCAATTTTAATGAACAGCTGCAGCGTGAAACCCTGACACAACTGAATGTCGATCCGGCCAAGCTTGCCGCTATTATTAAACCGGTTGATGTGCAAAAGGTTGATACCGCCGCTAAGCGGGAAAATATCGGTGAAAAATTCGGCGCGGTAATTGCCTATATTCTTATTCCGTTATGTTTGCTGGGTGCGTCTTATCCGGCTATTGATATGGGCGCCGGTGAAAAAGAGCGCGGTACTTTGGAAACCCTGCTAATTTGCCCGATCAGCCGGGTTAGCATAGTGCTGGGTAAGTTTCTCACGGTACTGACAACCGGCCTGATAGGCGCGTTGATCACCGTAGGCAGTTTTGGCATCTGGGGCGCGATTATCGGCTCTTTCGCCGGCATGGCGGTAGTGCAGGAAGCGATGTCGGCTATCGCTATTACCGAACTTATCCTGATTTTCTCTTTGTTGCTGCCCATCTCTGCAGTGTTTGCTGCCTTGCTGCTGGCGATATCGATATACGCCCGTACCTTTAAAGAGGCACAAAACTATATCAGCCCGCTGTCGATCATGATTTTTCTGCCTTTGGTAGCCGCTATGATGCCGGGTGTTGAGTTAACCAGCAAAACCGCGTTAGTACCAATAATGAACGTAGCGCTGGCGATAAAAGAGCTGATTAAAGGCACTGCCGATTATGGCTTACTGGCGTTAATTTTTGGTTCTACACTGCTGTTAGCCAGTATTGCTATTGGTTTTTGCGTGCACTGGTTCCAGCAGGAGAAAGTGCTGTTTCGCTAGTTAATCACGCAGTTAAGCAAACCTACAACGCCGGCTTTTGCCGGCGTTGTTATTACGACAGGTTCCGGTTTTCAAATACTATTGATAATGGTTCTTAATAATATTAAAATGGCGGCGTTGTGTTAACGGAGTACTGTTATGTACGTTTGCCTGTGTAAAGCTGTTACCGATAAAGCCATTAAGCAAAAAGTGGCGCAAGGCGTATCCACCATGCGTGAACTGAAAATGTGCACCGGTGTGGGTAGCCAATGTGGTAAATGTACCTGTCAGGCGCAACAAATTCTGCATAACGAACTGGTACGTATTTCCGACGCCTCTTTAGAACTGGCACAACCAGCTGCTTAATCTGCATTTATATGCTTATTTCAGGCATTTAAATTCTGTATCTATTCTTTTTCCGCTCTGCACTGGTCATAATAACGCTATTGATTTAGGCTAAGCTCAGGCTTGGTATAACCGCAGCAGTTATGGAAAAATTATGGATAAAATTAATCAGGTTGCCATTGTTGGTGGTGTGCATGGCAATGAATTTTCAGGTATTTATTTAGTTAAGCAATATCAGGCTAAGCCAGATTTAGTCAGCCGGGCCAGCTTTAATACTGAACTGGTATGGGCCAACCCCGAAGCGTATTACGCCAACAAACGTTACCTGCACAGTGATTTAAACCGCCAGTTTAAAAATACCGATTTAGCTAACCCCGAGCTTGCCAATTACGAACAAAGCCGTGCCAAGGTGCTTAATGCTCAGCTTGGCCCTAAAGGCAGCGCTAAAACCGATTTACTGATTGATTTGCACAACACTACCAGCAATATGGGCGCCTGTTTAATTCTGACCCAGGCCGGGCCGTTTTATAACCAGCTGGCCGCTTACGTAAAAATGGTGATGCCTGAAGCGATAATTTCCCGTGATGAAGATCACTTTGCTGCTGAAGATCATGCGCTGATGTGCACTGTTGGCCGTTATGGTGTGCTGGTAGAAGTGGGGCCGCAGCCGCAATCAGTATTACGCCAGGATGTGCTGGAGCTGATGGACACCATGACACGGCATATTCTTGATTTTGTTCAGCTGTATAACAGTAATACCTTGCCGGCATTGCCAAAACAGACAGAAGCCTTTCGTTATCTGCACAGCATTAAACTGCCTATGAATGAAAAAGGTGAGCGCCTGGGTATGGTGCATAAAAATGTGCAGGACAAAGATTATCAGCCAATTAACCCCGGCGATCCGATCTTTACCCTGTTTGATGGCACTGAGATGTATTACGACGGTGATGTGACGGTGTACCCAACCTTTATTAATGAAGCTGCCTATTACGACAATAATCTGGCGATGTCATTAAATGAAAAAGTTGTTATTACGCTGGAGTAGTACTGTTTGGTCTGACATCTGTATCATGTTCATTATTATAGTTTTCTTTTGGCAATCACTGTGTTATTAAACTGTTATCGATGATTCAATCTGGCTATGTCAATGGTGCCGAATGAACGTTAAATTAAGCGCCTGGGTGTTAAGTGTAGTGTTAGGTGTTTCTGCAAGTGGCGTAAAGGCGCAGCCGCTGCGTTTTCTTACCGAGCACAACCCGCCGGGAGAATATCTGGACGAACAGGGCGAAGTTAGCGGCGTAACGGCCAGCTTGGTGCGTGTGTTGCAACAACGGCTGGAAGACCCCGGCAGTATTGAGTTAATGCCCTGGGGGCGGGCGCTGAGCATTGCCAAAGCTGAACCGGATATAGTGTTGTTTGAAACCGTGCGCACAGCCGAGCGTGAACCCTGGTTTAAATGGGTTGGGCCGCTGAAGCATTATCAGATGGCTTTATACGGCTTGAAACGCCGGCTGGGGGAGGCGTCGTCCCTGACTGAGTTGCCAGGAAATTATACCGCCTGTAATTATCGTAATTCTGCCACTATAGATGAAATTAAAGCACTGGGTTTTACCGAAGGAAAAAACCTGATATTAACCAGCAAATCCGGCGATTGTCTGGAGATGTTGTTATTGGGCCGGGCAGATTTAATGGCTGTCAGTGAGCTGTCGGCACACAAGTTTTCGGCCAATGCCGCAGCGGCCGGCAACGAACTGGTTATGCTGAAATACTTTAGCGAGCGTAAACGCTATCTGGCATTTTCCCGCAATGTGTCAGACGAGCGTATTGCCCGCTGGCAGGCGGCACTGGAGCAAAGCTACCGCGATGGCACCATGCGCAAGCTATATCAGCCCGTGTATAGCGAGCAGATTATCCGGCGGCTGGAAGATTTTGCCACTCAGCCAAAATACTAAAGCCAGCTTGCGCTGGCTTTGTACTGTTTACGCTGTGGCAAACTTAAAGCGTGTCGTAACTGTCTTTTTTCTGGATCAGTTCTATAGCATAGTTATCCGGATCGCGGACAAAGGCAATTTCAGTGGTGCCGCCTTTTACCGGGCCCGGCTCGCGGCTTATTACGCCACCTTTAGCGCGTATTTTATCGCAAGCGTCGTATACGTTTTCTACTTCCAGCGCGATATGGCCATAGGCATTACCTAAATCGTAGCTGTCGGTGCCCCAGTTGTACGTCAGCTCTAACACGGTATTTTCGCTCTCGTCACCGTAGCCAACAAACGCCAGCGTATATTTATACTCGGTGTTTTCTGACTGGCGCAGCAGTTTCATGCCCAGCACTTCAGTGTAAAACGCCAGTGATTTTTCCAGATTACCCACGCGCAGCATGGTATGTAGCATTCTCATACAAACTCCTATCCGGTTTTGTCTTTAAACTTGCAGTGCAGGCGGTAATGGTAACATATTCTGCTGTGTTGAAAGGATAGCGCAGTGCCAACAGCGGAAAAATGCATTGGTGTAAATCTCTGATAATTCCTTCTTTCTCGTGGGCTCAGATAGCTGGTAAAATATTCCGAATATTTCTCTTGAGTAAATCTAAGAACAACTAGCGTACAGCCAGTATCGGTTGATAGCACGAATTAATAATATGTACTTAATTTGTACTTAATCTGTAAATCCAAATGCTTTATGCACTTCATTTATTTTATCTTGGCTGAGTTTGATCGCCTTGTTGTAAGAGTCTATTATTCCTCTAGGCGTTGATTCATTACAGACTAAATGACCTGTGGTGAACTCTGTTTCTGACACTTTAAAGCTTGAATATTCTGCAGGGTCAGATTTTATAATTTTGAACGAAATTGGATATTCAATTAGATAATCTACTTTCCCCTGGGTAAACATTTGGATATATGCACCAGCATGTCCAGAGGGAACTCGGACATACAAATTGCTCCTTTTTAGCTGTTTGATTTCATGATCCAGTTTATCACCATATGTGAGTCCCTCTCCAACTAACAGAACTCTATCAGGATATTTTTCAAACAGCTTATGCAGACTTACGAGTCCATCCGAGTCAGTTATCTCGTAAAAATCGTGCTTCATGTTAGAACGAAAGAACAGCTCACGAGATTTATATTTAGTTATAGCATCACTGTACTGAGCATCCTTAAAAATACTGGATATTCTTCGATTAAAGAGGCATGTTGGTTTATCACTTTGATAGTTAATCAATGCTCTTCCGTATGCATATTGCCTAAATTCGAGACTGTTATTTGCTCTGATGTGATCTAAGAGAACTGAGTGAATCGCAAACGAAAACTCGCTTTTATTTTCACTAACCCATACCGTTGTTTTGTGCTCAGCAGCATCACTTCTTTGGAAAGAAATCAGCAAAATAATATAGTAAAGAAATCGCGAATATTTCATCTGTTCTTTAACCAATAGCCATCTAGGTATATCTGTAAAACTAGCGGAACGGATACAGAATTCAAGGATTCTAGTTATATTGAGTTCCAGAATTTATCCCGTGAGAAATCTCAGTACGATGAGGTAATCTAAATCGCTGACGCATGCGCAAGAATGACATTGACAAAACAAGTAGTTAGAGGCGTAAGTTGTTCTTTTGTTCATGGCCTAATTCTCTCAAAAAATTAGCTTCCGCCAAACCCGGTGTAATTCACCTCGAATGTTAATACTGCCTCAGTGTCAACTTAATGGGGAAAGTGGGTGGGAATAGTTAAAGCTATATCAAGTTAACCCAATATATTTCAATTGCTTGCAAGAAAGTAGCGATTCATAAGCTATTGTAAACAAGCTAAGTCCGATGTAATGTCACCTGCATCAAATTTACAAAAGCGGAAAAGGCCATGTTTAAATACGGATTTTCCGCATTATAAGCGTTAGCCTCCCGAGTTACCCATGATCAGTAGACACCTTCTATAGTTAGGTATCGTACCTGACACTGAGGTGCAAGATGGCCAGACATAAAACCCAGGCGTACTCAGAAGAGTTCCGCCGTGAAGCCGTAAGACTGTCTGATTTACCCGATAAAACAGCGACGTCTGTTGCTCAGGAATTGGGCATTCATCCCAACCAGATTTACAACTGGCGGGCCCAGTTTAACCGCTTGTCTGATAAGCAGTTTAACAGCTTGAATGGGGTAGATTACTCCAAGGATGAAAGCGAAAAAGTCCGGCAGTTAAAGCGGGAGCTGGATACGCTGAAAAAGGAAAATGAATTCTTAAAGAAGGCAGCTGCGTACTTTGCCAAGCAGCAGGAGTAAAGTACGCCCTGATCAGCGAATACGTGGGGCAGTATACGGTCAGGTTGATGTGTCGGGTGCTGGACGTATCCGCCTCCGGCTATTATCGTTGGCGGGGCCGTAAACCGAGCCGGAGCAGCGTAAAGCACGAGCAGTTAGCGCAGCAGGTAGTGGACAGCTACGCCCGTTACAAAGCGCGCTACGGCGCGCCCAGACTGGTTAAAGAGCTCAATGCGCTGGGCGTAAGCTGTTGCCTGAACACTGTTGCCAGCATCCTCAAAGCCAGAGGCATACGGGCACGTAACGGCAAGGCGTTTCGCTACAGCCCACGTACCGAAGCAATGACGAATGTAGCGGACAACCTGCTGAAAAGGCGGTTTGACGCAGAGAAACCTAACGAGCGCTGGACCACAGATATCACCTATATCTGGCTGAAGGATAAATGGTTATATCTGGCCACAGTGATGGACTTATACTCCAGAGCGATAGTGGGTTGGTCGCTCGATACCAGCATGACAGAGCGGCTGATTACGCAGGCACTGAAGATGGCACTGGCACGAAGACAGCCAGAGCCTGGCCTGATAGTGCACTCAGACCGCGGTGTGCAGTATCGCTCAACCGCGTATCAGGACGAATTGATGCATGCCGGCTGTGTGCCGAGCATGAGCCGTAAGGGCAATTGCTGGGATAATGCGGCGATGGAGGCCTTCTTCGCCCGGCTGAAAGTGGAACTGATTTATGCCGAGAATTACGACTCGATTGAGCGGGCGAAGTCAGGTATCTTCGAGTACATAGAGATATTTTATAACCGTGTCCGTAGGCACTCAGCGATTGGCTATGTCAGCCCGGCTGAGTTTGAGCGCAAATGCGCAGAACCGAGTGTCTACTTTTTATGGGTAAGAACAGTTTTAGGTGAATCGAGAATGCGGTGTTTTGTTTTCCTATATCTGTTAAGTTTTGCTTCTTATGGATCATCATGCGTTCAAAGTGATGAGCAAGTAACAGCATGGAGATCAAAATATGCTCACTTGTTTGATGTAAGTACGCAGATTAATAATAATTTATTCTCTGTTTATATAGATTTGCCAGTAACAATTGAAGAAAGAGCACTTCATTCTGTTTGGGTTGTCGTGGGCGATCCAAATGCCCCATTGATTGCTTTGCCAACAACAGTGTTTGAAGAAGATGGGAAGACAAGAGCTTGGTTCGTCGCTAAACCAATTGATAACGAAGAATATAAATTTATCATTAGTTACGGAACAGGTTGCAGTATTTCAATTGAAGTACCAGTTGAGTTTAAAGAAAAAACATAACAAGCGGCTGTTGTCGTGTCTTTGGCGCTGGCTAGGAGCACAATTTGCGACCATTTTACTTTCTAATACTTTCATTTTCATTATTTGCTACTGCTGACAAGTGGCCAGAACCGCTTTTGTCTTCAACCGTCAGTGAAGACTCATCGATAATAGTTAGGGTCACTCCTGGCAATGGCTTTTTTAAATTGGAATCGGAAATTAAAAATGCGGTTGCAGATGTGTATATCTGGAATGGTTCTAACGGATATGATTATTCTCGTAGTGTGATCTTATTGAACCCAGCTGCTCCATTGGACATATTTGTAGATGACGATGGTTATATTATTACCTTAGATAATTGGTATGAGACTGGATATGGCAAAGCGGTAGTGATTTATGACCAATCCGGAGATATTGTTAAATCATATGAGCTGACTGAGTTATTTCCAGATAGCGTTGAGTTCAACAAACTCTCAAGGTCGGTATCTTCATTACATTGGCGCTGTCGGGAATTGGACGCCGAGTTTAATTATGGGTACTTTTACGTGCCGCATATGCTCGGTGGCAGCTTCAGATTTGATTATAAAAAAGGCAAATATGACCGCATTATGCCAAATGAACGTTGTAAAAATGGTAGCTAACAATCGCCATTAAAAACGCGCCCTTTGGGCGCTCGACTCGCAACACGTTGCTCGCGCTTGTGGCGGGCGTTAGCCATTATCGAGAATTATGATGAAGTACTTACATCTGCTTTTTGTTTTAACGATTTTCAGTTCTGAGTTATTAGCTTGCTCTTTTGCAAGTTGGGAGCCTTTTGAGCCGACACTTGAACGCTGGAAGCAAAATCCTGGTCCAGCTCAACTTGATAAAGCTAGCGGAGGTGAGTATTGGGAAAGTGCTCCAGCACCAGTTGTTTTAGTCTCAGAGATTGTACGTGCCACCTATAAATCTGGAGAGCCTTGTAGTGATGCCGGATTAATTCTACTCGATGTTACTTTGCCGGATGATTCAAGCTACCGTATAGAAGAGTTTGGTGTTTACTTGAGGATACAGAGTGGCTCAACTCCAGACCTTATTTTTCCTGACATTCCAGTTATTGGAAGAATCGAGGGTAGAAAAATGACATTGTTATTTCCCTGGCTTGATTCTCATCCTTCTAGGCAATATCCGCTAGATTTGGTTTTAGAAGCAACTTTAGTTACAAATGGTCTTAACATTGGCAAACCAACAGTTTTCCACATCAAGCAAGATAATAGCTAACCAGCGCAGCCACAAACGGCCACTGCGTGTCCTGAACCTTAACCGCTGCGCGGGTTTCGGCCTGTGTTGCGAGCGTCATGTTTTAAGGGAAATAATATGGATGTAATCTTCGACCTAGAAAAAGATAGTACTGATTGGGCCTCTGAAATAAATACTGAGCTCCAATCATCATTTCCAAAGTTCTTTGCAGCGAGTCCTCATATCGGCACATCAGAATGGTGGGTTTCGTTGTCGCCGGATATCTCAAAGGGCAAAATTACGCACGTTGGTCCGGTTGTAGAAGATGGCCAGCTTTACGACATAGTTGCAATCGAGCCTTTGGATGAAGATCTAAATGGTGCTCAACCTGGCGCAATCGGACAACCTGAGTTTTCTCTGGCAAGAGAGGATTATTGGCTCTCTGACAGTGTTCGTGAAGGTAAATTTGTTCAGATTGAGTCTGTAACGTTGTTGCCTACTGGTGAGCTGGATGAGCATTCAATCTACATCGAGACAAAGGTGTCGGTGTGGTAAAACATAACAATCCGCGTCATTCAGGACCTGCGGCTCTTGCGCCGCTCACAAGTTCGCACGCATGCGCGGGGCGGTGATATCCGTTAATCGCACAAATCAGCCATTTAACTATTCCGTCTTTTCTTTAAACTCGCACAAATCTTCAATAATACAACTGCCACAGCGTGGTTTGCGTGCTACGCAAGTGTAGCGGCCGTGCAGAATAAGCCAGTGGTGCACGTCGAGCTTAAATTCGTCTGGCACTACCTTCAGCAATTTGTGTTCTACCTCGTCGACATTTTTACCTGGCGCCAGTTTAGTGCGGTTGGATACGCGGAAAATATGCGTATCTACGGCTATGGTAGGCCAGCGAAAGGCGGTGTTTAGCACCACATTGGCGGTTTTGCGCCCAACGCCAGGGAGGGCTTCTAAGGCTTCACGACTTTCCGGCACTTCGCCGCCGTGTTGTTCTACCAGAATACGGCAGGTTTTAATGACGTTTTCGGCTTTGGTATTAAACAGGCCAATAGTTTTAATATAGTGCTTTACGCCATCAACGCCTAAATCCAGCATTGCCTGCGGGGTGCGCGCTACCGGGAACAAATGTTTGGTGGCTTTATTCACCCCCACATCGGTGGCCTGGGCGGATAACAGCACGGCTATCAGCAGCTCAAAAGGCGAGCTGTATTCCAGCTCGGTAGTAGGCTCAGGGTTTGCCGCGCGCAGGCGGCTGAGCATTTCAATGCGTTTTTGTTTATTCATTCGTTTTTACTGCGCCGCGCCAGTAACACGGGCGCGGGCAATACTGCCTTTCTCTACCGTTTTCTGTTGTTTAAGTTTGTTATCAATAGTGTTTTTCAGTGCGATCAGCAGCCCCATGCCAAGAAACGCACCGGGTGGCAGCATGGCCAGCAAAAAGTGGTTGTCGGCGTGGAACACTTCTATGCGTAAAACTTTGGCCCAATCACCCAGTAATAAGTCGGCACCGTCAAACAAAGTGCCCTGGCCAAGTACTTCGCGCATGGCGCCCAGTGCCAGTAACACCAGCATAAAACCTAAACCCATCATAATGGCGTCAATGGCAGAGGGCAGCACCGGGTTTTTTGAGGCAAAAGCTTCGGCCCGGCCGATAATGGCGCAGTTAGTGACAATTAATGGAATAAAAATACCCAGAGACAGATACAGATCATAGGTATAGGCATTCATCAACAGTTGCACCACGGTAACCAGGCTGGCGATGATCAGTACAAACACCGGAATACGAATTTCGCTGGCAACGTGGTTACGTACCAAAGATACCGCGATATTAGAGCCGAGCAGCACCAACAAGGTGGCGGCGCCAAGCCCCAGCGCATTGGTAACGGTGGCGGTAACTGCTAACAGCGGGCACAGGCCCAGCAGTTGCACCAGGCCGGGGTTGTTTTTCCATAAACCCTGCAGGGTTAATTCTTTAAACTGACTCATTGTGGCCTCGTTATAGGGCGCAGTTGGCCGGAATATCGGCAAGTTCAGGCTGTTGCTGTATCAGCAGCGCAGCATTACGTACTGCATGTATTACTGCGCGCGGCGTAATAGTGGCGCCGGTAAACTGATCAAAATCGCCGCCATCTTTGCGCACTGCCCATTTGCTGGCATTGTCGTCGGTTACCGTTTTACCGCTAAAGCTGAAGATCCACGGCGAGCGGCGGGCTTCTATTTTGTCGCCAAGGCCGGGTGTTTCTTTATGATCCAGCACCCGGCTGCCTAAAATAGTGCCGTCCGGGGTTAGTGCTACTATTAAATCAATATTACCACTGTAGCCATCTGGCGCTGTGGTTTCGACAATAAAACCTGCCAGCTCGCCATTCTGGCGCCAGCGATACACCGCTTGCGCTCTGCTGCGGCCAAGCAGGGCTTCATTGGTTACCAGCAGGCAATCCTGCAGTAATGACTGGCTGGCGTCTACCCCCGGTAATACTTCAGATAAAATAGCCAGCTTGCTGGCCAGCAGTTGCTCGCTGATGCGTGGTGCAGTTTGCTGATTTACCAGGCTGAGTATTGCGACACAAAATACGGCAGCAGCGCCCAGCGCCAGGGCATTTTTACTGATGGCTCGGATCATTTCAGTTCGCTCCGCGGCCGGTGGCCGTAAGTACGGGGCCGGGTGTAGTAATCAATTAACGGCACCGCCATATTGGCCAGTAGTACAGCAAAGGCATAGGCGTCGGGGTAGCCACCAAAATTGCGGATTAAAAATACCAGCAGGCCAATCAGGGCGCCGTATACCAAGCGGCCTTTGTTGGTAGTAGAGGCTGATACAGGATCGGTAGCAATAAAAAACGCCGCCAGCATAGTGCCGCCACTAAACAAATGAAACAGCGGCCCGGCAACGGTATCCGGCGCGGCCAGAGTGGCAATAGCAGATAACACAAACAGGCTGGCAATAACGGCCAGCGGAATACGCCAACTGATAATTTTCTGCTGAATAAGTAATAAACCACCGGCCAGGTAGGCCAGGTTTACCCACAACCAGCCGGTACCGGCAAAGGCAAAAAACACCGGCCGGTTCAGGCTTTCATCCAGCGTCAGGCCGCGGCTGAGATCAGTGCGCAAGGTGTCCAGCGGCGTAGCCATGGTAATACCATCTATATTGGCTTGTAGCTGGCTAAGGCTAAAGCCACTGCAGCTGTAGTGCGTAAAAATACTGCAAACAGCGTCCAGCGGGGTTAAATCAACACTTTGCAGTGACAGTGGTGGCAGCCATTGCGTCATTTGCAGCGGAAACGACACCAGCAGCAATACATAAGCAGCCATAGCCGGGTTAAACAGATTATTGCCCAGGCCGCCATACAGCTGTTTAACCATAATAATGGCAAAAGCCGTGCCTATAACAATGATCCACCAGGGCGCATAGGGCGGTATTGCGACGGCCAGCAATACTGCGGTTAGCAAAGCGCTGTTGTCTTTTAAGCGGGCGAATACTGGTTTGCCACGTAATTTCAGGATCAGCGCTTCGCTTAGCCAGGCGGTAACAATGGCCAGTATTAACTGGATAAGTACACCATAACCAAATAATACCGCCTGTACGGCGATACCGGGTAAACAGGCCAGTGCCACCAGCCGCATGATATGCGCTGTGCTGCGTTGGTTATGCTGATGGGGTGAGCTGGCGATTTTAAAACTCATGAGTTCTCACTGTCGGCTTGTTTACGTGCTTTGGCGCGGGCAATCGCTGCGGCAATGGCAGCTTTACGCGGATCTTCTGTTACAACAGCATCTGGTTCAGATGCGCCTGTTGCGCTGGCTGCAGTTTGCTCTGTGGGTTCAGCACTGGCTTGTTTTTTAGCTTTG
This sequence comes from Gammaproteobacteria bacterium HGW-Gammaproteobacteria-15, assembly GCA_002840125.1. GTDB lineage: Bacteria > Pseudomonadota > Gammaproteobacteria > Enterobacterales > Alteromonadaceae > Alishewanella. The sequence continues at coordinate 569,309 of PGZF01000001.1, read as the reverse complement.
GCACGGGCCAGAGCTGCAGCAACAGCTGCCTTGCGCGGATCTTCTGGTGTTACAGCGGCATCAGATTCTGCGGCTGGTTTATTTACTGCACCGGCGCTAGCGGGCGGTGCACTGCTTTCATTTTCAGTTTGCGCCTGTTGCTTCGCTTTAGCCCGGGCGATAGCGGCAGCAATAGCCGCTTTGCGTGGGTCGGCCTCTGCTGATACCGCAGCCTGGTGGCTTTTTTCCGTATTTGGCGCTGGCGTTACTTGCTGTTCTGTCGCTTGTTGCTCTGTTGCCTGGGCCGCTTTTTTTGCCTGGGCGCGGGCAATAGCTGCGGCTACGGCAGCCGCTTTGCTGTTGGTATTGTCAGTTGCAGCCGGCGTTTGCTCAGGCTGCCCGCTGTGTTGTTCCGGGGCTTGCTGCTGCGCGTTTTGTTGTTGCTCTTGTTGTTGCGCTTTTTGTTGCTGATACTCCCGCGCCTGTTGTTTTTTCAGCTCGCGCTCGGCCAGAATTTGCTCTTTATTGCGCTCATCTGCTGGTGCCGCCTGAGCCTGTTTGGCTTTAATGCGTGCCAGGGCGTCGGCCACAGCGGTATTGGCGCCACTGGCCAGTTGTTGTTGCTGCCGGGCAGCCGCCAGTTGCTGGTTACGCTGCTGCCGTTCTTGCTTCTCTTGTTCTAATCTGGCGTTGCGGGCTTCAAACCGGGCTTTAGCCTGTTCGGCTTTTAACGCTTCGCGCTGCTGCTCACGAATATCGGCTTTGGCCACACGGTAATACTGCACCAGTGGAATTTCACTCGGGCAGACATAAGCACAGGCGCCACATTCAATGCAGTCGGCCAGGTTATATTCTTGCAGCTTATCGTTATCTTTGGCTTTGCTGTACCACAACAATTGCTGCGGTAATAAACTGGCCGGGCAGGCATCAGCACAGGCACTGCAACGAATACAATCCATTTCTGTGCTGGCTGAGGGCAGCTCTTGTGCTGTGGGGGCCAGTATACAGTTGGTGGTTTTAACTACCGGTACGCTTAAATCGGGCAGGGTAAAGCCCATCATAGGCCCACCCATAATAACCCGTTGTTGCGGTTGGCTTTGAAAACCACAGGCATCAAGTAAAGCGGACACCGGCGTACCGAGCAACGCCAGCACATTTTGTGGCTGGTTTAAGGTGTCGCCCGCTACGGTAACAATACGTGACAGCAGCGGATGGTCGTCCAGCACCGCCTGGGCAATAGCAAAAGCGGTGCCGACGTTTTGCATAACGATACCAATATCGGCTGGCCGGCGGCCATTGGGCACTTCTTTATTGGTTAGCAGCTGAATAAGCTGTTTTTCACCACCAGACGGATATTTGGTTGGCACTATGCGCACATAGTAATGCTCGCGCTGGCTGCAGGCAGCCATCATTGCCGCGGCTGCGATCGGTTTGTCATCTTCAATGCCAATTAACACGGCTTTGGGATTAAGCAACCGGCACAGAATATCAATACCTTTAACAATAGTGGTGGCGGCTTCCTGCATCAGTAAATCATCGGCACTGATATAGGGTTCGCATTCAACCGCGTTAATAATCAGATAATCTACCGGTTGGGTAAGGCCGGCTTTAATATGGGTAGGAAAACCGGCGCCGCCCATACCCGCTATACCGCTGTCCTGAATACGGCTGAGCAGCGTCATATTGTCGCAGGTTAAAAAATTAAGCGGCTCGCGTTGGCGCCACTCGTCCAGGCCATCGGGTTCCAGTACCAGGGTCAGTTCCGGCAATGCTGAAGGGTGCGGGCTGGTGTGCGGCGTTATACTCAGCACTGTGCCTGAGGTGGGGGCGTGCACCGGCACGGCCATAGAGTTTTCAGCGCTGGTGAGTTGCTGGCCTTTTAATACCCGTTCACCCACCCGTACCAGCAATTGGCCGGCCACACCTATATGCTGGCGCAGTGGCAGATACAGCCGGTCGGGTATCGGTAATACCGCAATGGGCTTTTGAGTAGTTTGTTGTTTACGGCCCGGCGGATGAATACCGCCATGGAAATCCCACAGCTTACCGGCCTGAATTTGCTGAAATAAACCTGGCATGGCGCTACTCCACCATCCGAACCGGAATTGCTGCTAAATCCCACTTCCAGCGCTCTGGCGTGGTGGCAACCGGTATCATATCTATACAATCTACCGGGCAGGGCTCTACACAGAGATCACAACCTGTGCATTCGTCTGCCAGTACTGTGTGCATCAGTTTGGATGCGCCGACAATGGCATCAACCGGGCACGCCTGAATACATTTGGTGCAGCCAATACATTCATCTTCACGAATATAAGCAACCCGTTTTACGTTTTCGGTCTGCGCTTCGTTCAGCGGTTTGGCTTCAACGCCCATTAAATCGGCCAGTTTACGAATAGTGGCTTCGCCGCCCGGCGGGCATTTGTTAATGTCATCGCCGTTGGCTATGGCTTGCGCATAAGGCCGGCAACCAGGGTATCCGCACTGGCCGCACTGGGTTTGCGGCAGTATGTCGTCAATTTGTTCAACCAGCGGGTCGCTTTCTACTTTAAAGCGAATGGCGGCATAACCCAGCACAGCACCAAATATCAGTGCCAGTGTACCTAAAGCAATCAGGGCAGTGAGTAAAGTCATCAGGCTTTTACCAGGCCGGTAAAGCCCATAAAGGCCAGAGACATTAAGCCGGCAGTGATCATGGCAATAGCGGCGCCTTTAAACGGTAGCGGTACATCGGCCGCTGCCAGCCGTTCACGCATGGCGGCAAACAGGATCAATACCAGAGAGAAACCAGCTGCTGCACCAAAGCCGTAAATCACGGAATTAATAAAGTTATGTCGTTCATTCACATTTAACAGCGCCACGCCAAGCACGGCGCAGTTGGTGGTAATCAGCGGCAAAAAAATACCTAATAAGCGATACAGAGTGGGGCTGGTTTTGTGCACGACCATTTCAGTAAACTGCACGACTACTGCTATAACCAGAATAAATGCCAGCGTACGCAGATAAAGTAAATCAAGCGGTGCCAGCAGGTAGTGATCAACCAGATAACTACACAGTGAAGCCAGCGTAAGCACAAAGGTAGTCGCCAGCGACATACCAATGGCCGTTTCCAGTTTGCCGGACACGCCCATAAAGGGGCACAGGCCCAAAAACTTTACCAGTACAAAGTTATTTACCAGCACCGTACTGATTAACAACAGCAAAAATTCAGTCATCGTATCGCTCAGGCAAAAATCAGGCGCATATTATGCAATTAAGCGGCTTGTGACACAACCGGACAAAGCGTAGGGGCTTGGCGGCTGGTATTTAAGCACAGCCGCCATCGTGGTATTAAATTGGCGCTGGTTTACCGATGTAATACCCCTGATTGCCATCAATAAACAGGGATTCCAGCATATGTTTTTCTTCCTGGGTTTCAACACTTTCAGCAAAGACGCCCACACCAATACGGTGGGCTAAGTCGATCATCAGCCGCATAAAATACTGGTTGTTTTTGTCATCATTAATATGGCGGGTGTAGCTGCCATCCATTTTGACGTAATCGGGCTTCAGATCACGGAAAAACTTAAATGAGGTAATACCCACACCAAATTTTTCCACTGTGACACGGGCGCCGGCGCGGTGCACCATATCAATAAAGCGTTTGCTGGTTTTCAGGTTTTGCTGCAAACCAAATTCAGTGACTTCAAATATCAGTTTGGCAGCGATATGGGCATCTTTTAATAAACGCCGCTCCAGCCAGATAATAAACTGGTCGTCATGCACACAACGGGCCGACAGGTTTAAACCAAAATATTGATCCTGCAGGTTTTTATTTTTAATAGTGGTTAACGCGGTTTCAATGATCAGCCGGTCAACCTGTACTATGCGGTCCAGTTTTTCTGCCATGGCTAAAAATGACGCAGTAGGCAGTACCTGGTTTTCCTGGGTTTTAAACCGCACCAGAATTTCTGAGTAAGCTTTAGCTGAGCGGTTAGCCGGTTGAATAAGTTGCACCAGTAAGGCGATGCGATGGTTTGTCAGCACGTCATCAATAACATTACGCCAGTTCTGGTTACCGTAACTGCCATTGGTCATATCTAAACCGGATGATTCTTTTTGCAGGTGCCAGGCATTGGGTTGTTTGGTTTGTGCCAGGCTGATCGAGGTATCGGCTACGGCCAGCAATTCGCCCAGGGCTTTACCTGATTCATAGCTCACCAGGCCTGAATAGGCGACTGAATCCAGCTCGGCCATTTTCTGATATTCATTCAGCCGGCTTTGCAATTGCAGGGCAAAGTTTTCCGCTTCTTTGGGCGTGACTCTTGGCAGCAAAATGCCAAAGTCTGAGCTGTTAAGCCGGTAAACGCGGTTGTCTTTATAATTGTCAGCCAGCTTTTTTACAATATTCGCCACTTCACGAATATAGCTGTCACCTTCCTGATAGCCGCGGGTTTGGTTTAATGCCTGCAGTTCGGTGCAGCGGGTAATAGCAAAAACACCAAAATCGTTTTGCTCGTTCTGGCGGATATTTTCTTCATAATATTGCACAAAGCGGTTACGGTTTGGTAAATCGGTAACCGGATCTTTATAAGCTTCTTCAGCGATCTGATGCGCATTGCTGGTCATTTCGTTGTACTGGCTGCGGGTATAATGCGCCAGCTTTTGTAAAGCGACATTAATATCGGCAAATTCCGGCGGAATTTTATTCCAGTCGGGTTCGCTTTTTTGTGGATCAACAATAAAGCGGTCAATTAACTCGTTAACTGCAGCGGTGGTGCGCTTATAGCTGCGGTTAATACTGCTTTTGCTCATCAGCACCGGCAACCAGCCGATAACAAAAGGCGTTAGTATCAGCAGTAGCAGTAACTGCAGGAATGCCTGTAACCGCTGGCTGAAATCCAGCTGATAGCTGATTTGAATATTCTGTTCCTGATTGCGCACGGTTTGCTGTTTAAACTCACTGCCAAACAGCTCCAGCACTGCAGTAGCAATAGCGGCATTATTGATGTTCTGATTTTGTTCATGTAATACAGTGCCATCAAGCTGGCTGATACGTAAGCTTTTTAAGGCGAAGCTGCGGTCGAGCTGGCGGCTGAGTATTTTGCCGTCACCGGTAAGGTGGTGGCTGAGAATTTGCTCAATGGCTACGGTGGCGTGTTGTTGATCGTTATCCAGTTGTTGTTGAGTGTACAGCACCAGAGCGGTCAGGGCGATGGCTGCTAATAAAAACGCAGACAGCAGTTGGCTGATAAGCAAAGTACGGAATATTCTCATAAGCAATGACCACCAGATTAACTGTTTCCTTGTCCTAACGCTTAATATAGGTTTAGGCAGGCGCAATAGAAAGCTAATTAAATCAAAAAAATAGTGGGAAATAAACAAATAGCGACAGACGCAGGGAAAACAGCAGTTGAGTTTGGCTCCCCAGACTGGACTCGAACCAGTGACCTACGGATTAACAGTCCGCCGCTCTAACCAACTGAGCTACTAGGGAATAGAAGATAAACGCTGAAAAATGGCTCCCCAGACTGGACTCGAACCAGTGACCTACGGATTAACAGTCCGCCGCTCTAACCAACTGAGCTACTAGGGAAGGGTATAACCTGATATGTTGTTTGCTGTTGGCTCCCCAGACTGGACTCGAACCAGTGACCTACGGATTAACAGTCCGCCGCTCTAACCAACTGAGCTACTAGGGAACAGCATTCAACGGGGCGCAATACTAATGCCAGCTATACCCTCTGTCAACACTTTGCCACAGGGATTTTCGCCAACTTGTATCACTTGCATAATGTTTAAACAAAGCGCTGCTTTTAGCTGCAGTAACGGCGCAATACTTTAGTCATAAACGGCGGCCAGGCTGGCTACTGCTACACCAGTATTGTCGGGTGCTGGCCACACTTACCCACAGAAGCTGTGGATAAGTCTGTGAGTTGTATGGTGGTTTCGTCGGCGAAGGCTTGATTCTGTTGAGATGCAAGCAGGTCAAGCAAGTTGCGATGAATTTTTTAATTCAATAAAAACAATGGCATAGATATTGTTGTTGCAAATTGATGATCTGCCGGAAAATAAATAACTGGCACGAAATAAGCACGGCGGAATTGTGAACTATTTTGCCGTTTAGCAGATAATTTCAGCAAAATAAGCCTGCGTTAGCAGCAAAAGCCGGGAAATTAACGTGGCCGTAGCGGTGGCTTTTCTCTACAATAGTGCCATGCCGGTTAAAAGCTGTAATTATGACTACCTCTTCCCGTATTAAACCTTCATTAATTCATGATGATATTAAGGCAACGCTGGTGGCGATGACATTACCCATGCTGGTGGGGATGATCACATTAATGACATTCAACCTGGTCGATACCTTTTTTATCAGTATGCTCGGTACTGAGCAACTGGCGGCGATCAGTTTTACTTTTCCCATTTCGTTTGCCCTGATCAGCCTGGTAATAGGCCTGAGTATTGGTACTTCTGCCGTTATTGCCAAAGCACTGGGTGCCGGGCGTTTAACCGAAGCACGTACCGATGGCCAGGTGGCTTTGTGGTTATCCGGTATTTTGGTGGCACTGCTGGCGATACCGGGCTATTTGTTTACCGATACCCTGTTCGGCCTGTTGGGGGCCAGTGACACGATTTTAGTGTATATCCGCCAGTATATGGATGTCTGGTTTGCCGGTGCCGTGCTGCTGGCGTTGCCGATGGTAGGTAATGCCGTGTTGCGTGCCGCTGGCGACACCAAAACACCCAGCATTATTATGGCGTGCTCGGGCCTGGTAAATGCGGTGCTTGACCCGCTGCTGATTTTTGGCCTGGGGCCGATACCGGCGCTTGGCATGCAGGGCGCGGCGATAGCCACATTAGTTTCGTGGGTATTTGGCTCGGTATTAATTATTTATTTGCTGGTTAAGCGCGATCTGATCAGCACCAGTTGGATCAACGCCACCCAGTTAAATCTGGTATGCCGTAAAATTTTACGTATCGGCTTACCGGCCGCCGGTGCCAATATGTTAACGCCGCTGGCAATGGCTGTGCTAACGGCAATATTGGCCAATTATGGTGCCTCGGCAGTAGCGGCATTTGGCGTTGGCGCCCGGATTGAAAGCATAGCCTGTTTGGTGGTGCTGGCACTGTCGATGACATTACCGCCTTTTGTCAGCCAGAACTATGGTGCTGGTTTGTTAGGCCGGGTGCAGCAAGCCTACCGTTTATGTGGCCGTTTTGTGCTGTTATGGCAGTTGGCTATTTATCTGTTGCTGGCAGTACTGGCATTGCCTCTGGCCAGACTGTTTAGCAGTGAAGCCGAAGTAGTGCGCATTATCTGCCAGTTTCTCTGGATAGTGCCGCTGGCATATGGCCTGCAGGGCATTACCATTTTAACCAACTCCTCTTTTAATGCGTTACACCAGCCAGGCAGTGCGCTGTTGTTAAGTGTGATCCGCTTATTTGTATTTTATGTACCGCTGGCCTGGCTTGGTGGCAAACTCTATGGCGTTACCGGCTTGTTTATTGGCTGCGTAGTCGCAAATATATTTACTGCAGCCCTGGCCTGGTATTGGTTTAACCGGGCTATACAGCGTTCACAGCAGGAGATCACAATATGACACGTGCATTTGAGCTGGTATCACATTACCAACCCGCCGGTGATCAGCCCGAAGCCATTAATAAACTGGTAGAAGGCCTGGAAGCCGGCCTGGCACACCAGACGTTGCTCGGCGTTACCGGCTCCGGTAAAACCTTTACTATGGCCAATGTTATCGCGCGGGTAGACCGGCCAACGCTGATCATGGCGCATAATAAAACGCTGGCGGCGCAGCTTTACGGTGAGATGAAAGAGTTCTTCCCGAATAATGCGGTGGAATACTTTGTGTCGTACTACGACTATTACCAGCCCGAAGCCTACGTGCCCTCTACCGATACCTTTATTGAAAAAGATTCCTCTATTAACGAGCACATCGAGCAAATGCGCTTATCGGCAACCAAGGCACTGATGGAGCGGCGTGATGTTGTGATTATTGCTTCAGTGTCGGCTATTTACGGCCTTGGCGATCCGGAATCCTATATGAAAATGCTGCTGCATTTAAAAGTAGGCGACATTGTTGATCAGCGCTTTATTTTACGCCGCCTTGCCGAGTTGCAATACAGCCGCAACGACATCGAGTTTCAGCGCGCTACTTACCGGGTGCGTGGTGATGTGATTGATATTTTCCCGGCCGAGTCAGACGACATTGCTGTCAGGGTAGAGCTGTTTGATGAAGAAATTGAGCGCATCAGTATTTTTGACCCGTTAACCGGCGCGGTAGATAAAGTGGTGACCCGCTATACCGTTTATCCAAAAACGCACTATGTTACGCCGCGCGAAAAAATACTTGCTGCGGTAGATGAAATTAAAGTAGAGCTGAAACAGCGCCGTGATGAGCTATTGGCCAATAATAAGCTGGTAGAAGAGCAACGTTTAAGCCAGCGTACCTTATTTGATATAGAAATGATGGTCGAACTGGGCTACTGCTCGGGCATCGAAAACTACTCGCGCTATTTATCCGGCCGCGCCAACGGCGAGCCACCGCCAACCTTACTGGATTATTTTCCGGCCGACGGCCTGATGTTTATTGATGAGTCACACGTTACGGTGTCGCAAATTGGCGCTATGTATAAAGGTGACCGCTCACGCAAAGAAAACCTGGTTAACTATGGCTTTCGTCTGCCCTCGGCGTTGGATAACCGGCCGCTGAAATTTGATGAGTTTGAAGCCATAGCGCCGCAGCGTATTTATGTGTCGGCAACACCGGCCGTGTATGAGCTGGAGCAATCTGCCGGTGAAGTGGTCGAGCAGGTAGTGCGGCCCACCGGCCTGGTTGATCCGCTGATTGAGATCCGTCCGGTGGCAACGCAGGTGGATGATTTGCTGTCGGAAGCCTTTATCCGTGCCGATCGTAAAGAGCGGGTGCTGGTTACCACTCTAACGAAAAAAATGGCCGAGGATTTAACCGATTATCTGAATGAGCATGGCGTCAGAGTACGTTACCTGCACTCGGATATTGATACCGTAGAGCGGATGGAGATTATCCGCGATTTGCGCCTGGGCGTATTCGACGTGCTGGTGGGCATTAACCTGCTGCGCGAAGGCTTAGATATTCCCGAAGTGTCGCTGGTGGCGATACTGGATGCAGACAAAGAAGGCTTTTTGCGCTCAGAGCGTTCGCTTATTCAAACTATCGGTCGTGCAGCGCGTAACCTTGAAGGCCGGGCGATACTTTATGCCGATCGCATTACCGGCTCGATGCAACGGGCAATAGATGAAACAGACCGGCGCCGTGCCAAGCAGCAGCAATTTAACCTTGAGCATGGTATTTCACCTACCGCTATTAAGAAGAAAATTGCCGATGTTATGGACTTAGGCCAGGATGCCAGCCCGACACTGCCGATGGTGGCAGAAAAAGTCAGAATGATTAAAGGTAAAACGTCTTATCAGGTAGAAGCTGAAATTAAGCAACTGGAGCAAAAAATGCTGCAGCATGCCCGTGATCTTGAGTTTGAACAGGCAGCCCAGCTGCGTGATAAAGTGCATATGTTAAAACAAGCACTGCTGGAAATTTAATCGTACTGCTGCTGATTTGTACAATTGCAATATTCTGTTGCAAAACAGCGGCCTTAAAGCCGCTAAGGTTCATTGATTGTTCAGTGATAACTGCATAGTATGCGCGCGGGTTGGTGCCTGACACACAGCCCCTGTGCATTCAATCAGGAAGGACAATTATGAAACGTACTTTATTAGCTTCTTTTATCGCCGCTTTCTCTGTTTCTGCGATGGCAAATACATATCAGCACCAATCCGATGCCGGTTTTGGCTGGGGTGATGTGGGCAACGGCGAAATACAAACCTGGTCGTTACGGCATGAATTTTATTTAACGCCGGTAAGTTACGGCACAGTACCTTATGCTGAAGCGGCGTTTATCAGCCGTAATGCCAGCGTACATGCAGGTTACAGCTACAGCAATTTGGATTTCCCGGGTGAGCCTGACTATAGCGTCAGCGGCTGGGAAGTCGGTGGTGTGTATCAGGATATGGCGCATAACTTCTATGCGGCAATTAATGTTAATGAATTTAACGGTTCTGATGATCGCATTATTGAAGCCAGCCTGGGTTATTTTGTTAGTGGCGACTGGCTGGTAAAACTGGATGCACGCCAAAGCCGGCCAGACGGTGAGGGCAGCTATACTGAATATGGCGTGAGCACGAAAAAATTACTGAAACTGGAAAACGGTAATTTTATTAATATCGAAGCCAGCTACATGGATCAGAAAAACCAGGATGAATCTGAGTTTGGTGTGGCTGCCGATTATTATTTTGGCCGCAATATCTCGTTAGGTCTGGCGTACAACTGGTTGTCAGATGACGTAGTCAGTGCCGATAAAGACAGCATCACTGTGCGCGGCAGTTGGTATTTACAGCCGAATCTGGCTTTGCATGCTGCAGTAACGTTTGATGACTTCCTGACCAATGATGACGTATACATGCTGGGCGCCAGCTACCGTTTCTGATTAACATCAGCCCGGCTGAAGCTAACCCGCCCGAAGTGGCGGGTTTTTTCATGGTGTAACAGTAAAATATGCTGTTAGCCGGCTGATTTTAATGTTAAATACAGCGTTCCGCAGAGATTTGGCTACGCTTTAACAGCACCTTTGTTTTATTACCGTTTCAGGATGATACCTATGCTGCACTTCCGGCCGCTTGTTTTTCTGTCAATATCCACTGTATTACTGCTTAACGCTTGTTCAAAACCCGAACCTGAATCAACGGCGCAACTGGTACGGCCGGTAAAGCTGCATCAGGTAAGTGCAGATGCTACGGGCGCCGTACGGCAGTTTCCGGCGGTGGTAGCACCGACAGAACGTGCCAGTTTAACTTTTCGTGTCAGTGGTAAACTGGTACAGCTGGTGGCTAGGCCGGGGCAGGCCGTTGAAAAAGGCCAGTTGCTGGCCCGGCTGGATGATACCGATTTTAAACTCAAGCTGGATCAGGCCCGGGCCCGCTTTGAGCTATCGCAAACCCAGTTTACCCGCTCTGAGCAGCTGATAAGCCAAAAGCTGGTGTCACAAGCCGTATATGATGAAGCCAAAGCCCAGTTACAGGTAGCGCAGGCTGATTTATCCACGGCAGAAACCGCGCTGAGTTACACCCGGCTGGAAGCGCCTTTTGCCGGTAATATTTCCCGCCTACTGGTTGAAAACCACGAAAATGTTGCGGCACAGCAGGCCATTATGGAACTGCAGGTGCGCGATCAGGTAGATGTGGTGATCCAGGTGCCGGAAGATGTGATATCCAACGTGCGTAAAGATTTCGACTACCAGCCCGAGGTGGTGTTCGACTCGCACCCGCTATACCGTTACCGCGCCCGTATTCGTGAATGGGACACCCAGGCAGATCCGGCCACCAACAGCTTTAAGGTGGTGTTTAGTATGCCCACGCCAACAGACTTTAATGTGCTGTCGGGTATGACAGCGAATGTTATTGCTGAGGTCAGTAAAATCAGCAATGTGTATATTGACGCCATGTTTATTCCGGCCAGTGCTATTTTTATGCCTGGCAGCGATCCTCTGGCATCACAGCAAAGCTATGTCTGGGTTTATGATAACGACAGCGGCACTGTTAGCAAACGTGCCGTTACCGTTAGCAGCTTAACCAGTGCCGGTGCGGCAATAACGTCTGGCCTGGCAGTGGGTGAGCAGGTGGTTGTCGCCGGTGTACAGCAGCTAACTGAAGGTCAGCAGGTCAGGCCCTGGGTGCGTGAGCGGGGGCTGTAAGTATGGATCTGGCGCGCTATTTTATTCACTACCGCACATCATCCTGGCTGTTTGCTGCCATTTTATTGTTTGGCGGTATAGTGTCGTACCTGGGGTTGGGGCGGCTGGAAGACCCGCAATTTACGTTAAAGCAGGCGTTAATTATTACCCAATACCCTGGTGCTTCACCGTTGCAGGTAGAAGAAGAGGTGACTTACCCGCTGGAAAATGCCATTCAGCAATTGCCCTATGTAAATCATGTTACCTCAGTGTCTACCGCAGGCTTATCGCAGCTGATGGTAGAAATGAAAGACACCTACCGCGCCAAAGAGCTGAAACAAATCTGGGATGAGCTGCGCCACAAAGTCAATGATTTGCAGCCGCAATTGCCACCTGGTGTGCAAACACCACAGGTAAAAGATGATTTTGGTGATGTGTACGGTATTTTATTTGCTATTACCGGTGACGGCTACGGTGAAGATGAACTGCGCGATTACGTTGACTTTTTGCGCCGTGAGTTGGTGCTGGTACCCAGCGTAGGCAAAGTAGCGGTAGGCGGTGTGCAGCAGGAGCAGGTCATTGTTGAAATTTCCCGCCCGCGCTTAACGGCCCTGGGAATAGCACCGCAAACCTTATCGGCCTTGCTGCAAAGCCAGAATATGGTGGCCAATGCCGGTTCCATCAAGGTAGGGCCGGATCGGCTGCGTATTTATCCTACCGGCGAGTTTCAGTCGGTGGCAGAGCTGGAAAACCTGATTATCAGCAGCCCGGATTCAAAGGAGCTGATTTATTTAGGTGATGTTGCCCGTGTGTACCGAGAAAATGCAGAAGTACCCGGCCAGTTGATCCGCTTTGCCGGCAAAAATGCCCTGACGCTGGGCGTGTCATTCTCCGGCGGGGTTAACGTAGTTGATGCCGGAGAGCAAATTCAGCAACGCCTGGCACAGCTGGAATACAACAAACCGGTGGGCATAGAGCTGCATACCATTTATAACCAGCCAGACGAAGTGGCCGGCTCGGTCAGCAGTTTTATTATTAATCTGGCGGAAGCTGTCGCCATTGTAATCGTGGTACTGCTGGTTTTTATGGGGCTGCGCAGCGGTATTTTAATTGGTCTGATTTTGCTGCTGACGGTGCTTGGCACCTTCATTTTTATGCGCCAGATGAATATTGAGTTGCAACGTGTTTCGCTGGGCGCTTTGGTTATTGCGCTGGGTATGCTGGTGGATAACGCTATTGTTATTACCGAAGGTATTTTAATTGGTATGCAGCGGCGCCTAAAGCTGGCTGATGCAGCCAGTTTAATTGTGAAACAAACGCAATGGCCATTACTGGGCGCCACTGTTATTGCCATTGCCGCCTTTGCGCCTATAGGGTTGTCCAGTGATGCCACCGGCGAATTTGCCGGCAGTTTGTTTTGGGTGTTACTGGTGTCGTTGTTATTAAGCTGGGTAACGGCAATTACCCTGACGCCATTTTTTGCCAGTATGCTGTTTAAAGACAAACTGCAACACAGCAGTGAGCCAACAGAGTTGTATCAGGGGGTTATTTTTACGCTTTACCGTAAGGTATTGCACATAGCGTTACGTTACCGGCTGGCAACCTATGTATTGACCCTAAGCTTACTGGTGGCAGCGGTTATTGGCTTTGGCAAGGTAAAACAGGTGTTTTTTCCGCCGTCGAATACGCCCATTTTTCTGGTGGATTTATGGCAACCCGAAGGCACTGATATTCGCCATGCTGCCGAAGATGCGGTGGCGCTGATGAACTATATCACCAGCCTTGATGGTGTCAGCCATGTTACCAGCACCAGTGGCCGCGGGGCTGATCGCTTTATGCTGACCTACCAGCCGGAAAAGAGCTTTGCTGCCTACAGCCAGCTTATTGTCAGAGCTGAAGATCGCGAACAGTTACCGGCACTGATGCAGCAAACCCGCAATTATATTGCCGAGCAGCTGCCCCGGCTGCAGTACAAGTTACTGCGGCTTGAAGTGGGGCCATCAACTCCGGCTAAAATAGAAGCCCGCTTTAGCGGAGCTGATCCGGATGTACTGCGCCAGCTGGCGGCGCAGGCGCAAAGTATTTTACTGGCCGATGGCCGCGCGGTCAGTGTGCGTGACAACTGGCGTGAGCGCACCAAAGTGATCCGGCCGCGCTTTAATGAAGCGATGGCGCGTCGTGCCGGTATCAGCAAGCAGGATATTGATGATGTGTTGCTAAGCAGTATGTCGGGGCGCACTGTGGGTATTTACCGCGACGGTACCCATTTGCTGCCGATAGTGGCACGTTCACCGCTGGCTGAGCGGGACAACCTTGATGCCTTGTATGATCTGCAGGTTTACAGCAATAAACTGCAGCGTTATGTGCCGATAACCCAGGTTGTTACCGGTTTTGAGCTGGTATGGGAAGAAGCACAAATTCAGCGCCGTGACCGTAAAAGAACGGTAACGGTAATGGCCGATCATGACAACTTATCGGATGATACCGCTTCAGCACTGCTGGCGCGGGTAAAAGCCGACATTGAAGCCATTGAGCTGCCAACCGGTTATTTTCTTAGCTGGGGTGGTGAGTATGAAGCTCAGCAAAAAGCGCAAAAGGCGCTGTTTAGCTCGTTGCCGCTGGGTTATCTGATGATGTTTATTATTACCGTACTGCTGTTTAATTCACTGCGCAGTGCGCTGGTGATTTGGGCGTGTGTGCCACTGGCGATTATCGGTGTCAGTTTCGGCCTGTTGTTGCTGGGTGCGCCTTTTGGTTTTATTGCTCTGCTGGGCTTTTTAAGTTTATCCGGCATGCTGATTAAAAACTGTATTGTGCTGGTAGAGCAGATAAAACTGGAGCTGGAAGAAGGTAAAGCGGCGTTTAACGCGGTATTTGACAGTGCCGTAAGCCGGGTGCGGCCGGTGTCAATGGCGGCGATTACCACTATTTTGGGCATGTTGCCGTTGCTGGGCGATGATTTTTTTGCCAGTCTGGCAGTAGTGATTATGTTTGGCCTGGGTTTTGCTACCATACTGACATTGCTGTTTTTACCTGTGCTGTACTGCAGTGTATTTAAAATAAAAACGATACAGGAATAATATGAACAGGTTTTTAGCCTTAGTACTTGCCGGCAGTGTAGTACTGCCATGTCAGTTACCGGCGGCAGATTGGTTGCCGCCACTACCCGCCTGGAGTGGCGAAAGCGAAAGTTTAGTAAAAGCCAAGAATGCCCCCTGGGTTACCCCGGCCGAGCTTACCGGCCTGACAGACAGCCCTGATTATAACGCCACTCTGGCTTACCTGCGTAAGCTGGTCGACAGCTCAGAGTTGCTGGAGCTGGAGCAATTTGGCTTTAGTGCACAGGGCCGGCCTTTGTATCTGGTTAAAGCCAGTAAAGCCTTGCATAAAATTGCGCAAAACCCGGACCGGCCCTTGCTATTGGTGCAGGCCGGTATTCACAGTGGTGAGATTGATGGCAAAGATGCCGGTTTAATGTTGCTGCGCGATATAACCCAGGGCGATAAAGCCTATTTACTGGCCAATGCCGACTTGTTATTTATTCCGGTATTGTCAGCTGATGGCCATGAACGCCGCTCGTTATACAACCGGATGAACCAGCGTGGCCCGTTGCAGCAAGGCTGGCGCTCTACCGCGCAAAACCTGAATTTAAACCGTGATTACGCCAAAGCCGATGCGCCGGAAATGCAGGCGTTGCTGGGGGTAATAAACCGCTTTCAGCCCGATTTATATATCGATATTCATGTTACTGACGGCGAAGATTACCAGTACGACATTACCTATGGCTTTAACGAGCCTTTTGCCGCTTTAAGCCCCAATGGTGCCAGCTGGCTGGCCAGATTATACCGCCCGGCGGTGAATGCTGCGCTGGAGCAAGCCGGGCATATTCCCGGCCCGCTGGTGTTTGGTATCGACAGCAAAGACTTCAGCAAAGGTATAAGCGGCTGGACCGCCAGCCCGCGTTATTCTAACGGCTATGGTGATGCGCGCCATTTACCGACAGTTCTGGTAGAAAACCACAGCTTAAAACCTTACCGCCAGCGGGTGTTGGGCACCTACGTATTGCTGGAGCAAAGCCTGAAACTGCTGAATGAACAGGGTAAGGCGCTTATTCTGGCCCGTCAGGCCGATTTACAGGCCAGGCCGCGGCGCATGGCGTTAAGTTATACTGCCAGTGAGCAGCCAGATTATATCGATTTTAAAGGGATCAGTTATCAGCTAAAGCAATCGGCTATCAGTGGTGATAGCTATGTTGCCTGGACAGGACAGCCAACACTGTATGAAAAACTGCCGGTTTACTGGGACAAAGTAGCCCAAAACGAAATCGTGATCCCCAAAGCCTATTGGCTGCCACCGGAGCAGCATACGGTGATAGAGCGGCTAAAACTGCATGGTATTGAGGTTACGGTGCTGGATAAAGCGCAAAAAGTTACACTGCAACAGCTTAGTGTTACGGCGCACACCTTCGCTGCAAAGCCTTTTGAGGGCCGTTTTATGCTGCAGGACGCCAGTTTTAGCCGCAGTAACATCAGCCGTACGCTTGGTGCCGGCTGGGTAAAAGTAGACACCGACCAACAGTTAGGCCGCCTGGTGGTCGCTTTACTGGAGCCAACTGCACCGGATTCATTTTTTAGCTGGGGCTTTTTCCCCGGCATGTTCGAACGCACCGAGTATTTTGAACCCTACGCCATAGAGCCATTAATTGAGCGGATGCTGGCGCAGCAGCCGGAACTGCAGCAACAGTTTGAGCAGGCACTGGCTAAAGATGAAGCACTGCGTAATAACCCGCGCGAGCGCTATAACTGGTTTTACCGGCAAATGCCGTTTTACGACAATCAGTACCTGAAATATCCGGTGCTGATACAACCCTGACAACAGGCTACAGCACTAAATGAGATAAATTATGACATTACAAAAAACCTTTATTGTATGGCTTACCAGCTTAGTTGTTGTTATTGCTGTAATTGTCATAGCACTTATCTCCGGGCGCGAGGCCAGCAAGTTAACCCAGCAGCTTGAGCGGGAGCGCCAGCAGCTGGGCGGCGAGATAGTGGCACTGCTAACCCTGACCGATAACCTGATGCAGGCGCAGGTAAAAAGCAGTATGCGCTTGCTGAATCAACGCATTGCCCAAAGTGGTGCGGTAAGCGTTGGCCCGCCGGTCGAGGTAGCGGGGCGCCGGGTAAATGATCTGGTATTTAATGGTACCGGCCAGGCTAACCGTTTTGAACTGGTCGATGCCGTTACCGATATTATGGGCGGTACAGCCACCTTATTCAGCCGTGATAACAACGACTTTGTGCGTATTTCTACCAATGTGATTACCAATAATAACAGAGCCATTGGCACAGTACTGGACCCTAACGGCCTGGCTATTGCTGCCATCCGCCGCGGTACGGCGTTTTATGGCGTGGTCGATATTCTGGGTAACCCTTTTGTTACCGGGTACGAACCGGTAAAAGATGGCAGCAATAATGTTATTGGTATCAGCTATGTGGGCTATCGTGCTGATTTAGAAGCGCTAAACCGCATAGTGATGCAAAGCCGGTTGTTAACGCAGGGCTTTGTGGCTATTGAAGATCGCAGCGGTAAGGTACGGGTAAACTCTGACAATATCGCCGTTGATGCAGTACAGCAAATTCTGGCCGGGCAAAACGATGGCTGGCAGCGACAAACGCTGGAGTTTGCTCCCTGGGGCTATAAAGTGCATCTGGTGTATTCAGAAACTGAAAGAAATGGCCTGGTGTGGCAGACCTTGCGCTCGCTGATTGCTTTAGTCGTGGTATTTGGCATTTTGCTGATTGCGATGGTGTTTTTCCTTACCCGTTACGTGGTTATTCAACCGCTGAATAAAGTAAATGCCTCATTAGCCAACATTGTTGAAGGCGAGGGCGACTTAACTGCCCGGCTTAACTTTGACCGCAAAGATGAAATAGGCACTATGGCCAGCGGCTTTGATGCGTTGCTGGACAGAGTGCGCCGCACCATTGTTGATGTGCAGCAGGTATCCGGCGGCTTGAAACACTCTGCAGTTACCATGGATCAGGCGGCTAAACAGGTATTGCAGAAAATTACCCAGCAAACCCATGACACCGCAGCTATTGCCAATGCGATAGAAGAAATGACCACCACCTCACATGCCGTAGCGACAGGCGCCCTGGATGCAGAAACCGCGGCGCAGGAAGTGGCTACTCTGGCAGAGCAGGTGATGACGGTTATTGAAAATACCGTAACCAACTCGCAGCAGCAAATGCGTGCGGTGGCTGAATCTGAACAGGCGATAAACTCGCTGACTAAAGCCAGCCAGGACATTGCCAAAGTGCTGGAAGTGATTAACAGTATTGCCGAGCAAACTAACTTGCTGGCACTTAATGCTGCCATTGAAGCGGCCAGAGCCGGTGAACAGGGCCGTGGTTTTAGTGTGGTAGCCGACGAAGTCAGATCGTTAGCCGGCAGAACACAGGCCTCTACCGGTGAAATAAAGCAGATGATCTCCGGCCTGGAAAGCGGTGTAGCCTCTGTTGAGCAAATTAACAGCCGTTATAAGCTGACCGTAGCCGACAACGTTAAATTTGCCGAAGGTGCGCGCAGTGCGTTGCATGCAGTGCAATCGGCGGTGGATCAGATAAAAAGCCAGAATGCCGGTATCGCCAGCGCTGCTGAGCAGCAAAGCACAGTAGCCGAAAATATTAACCAGAAAACCCGGCAAATTCGTCAGTTGGCGCAAGACAGCGCGCAGCAGTCTAAAATAGCGCAACAAACCAGTACGGCATTAATGCAGCAATGCGAAACACTGGTGACTATTTTGGCTGATTACCGTGTGTGAACAATAGGTTGGTACTACTTTTTTAGCGTATTACACGTTAAGCCCCCAGTCTTGCCATACCTGTTCTGATAGTGAGGCTTGAAACTGTGGTGCGGCAATATCTATCAGTGCCCGTGCGCGTTCTGTCAGACTGCGTGCTTTTAAATTAGCAATGCCGTATTCGGTAACAATATAGTGCACATGGGCGCGGGTGGTAACGACACCTGCGCCAGGGTTTAGCAGTGAGCTGATGCGTGATACTGTGCCGCCCGCTGCTGTGGCAGGCAGGGCGATAATAGCCCTGCCACCTTCTGACAGTGCTGCGCCGCGGACAAAATCCATCTGGCCGCCGACCCCGGAGTAAATTTTAGTGCCTAAAGAGTCTGCACAAACCTGGCCACTTAAATCAACCTGTAGCGCACTGTTGATTGACACCACCTGTGGGTTTTGCCGGATAACTGCTGTATCGTTGGTGTATTCGACATCAAGAAATGCTACCAATGGGTTGTCATCAATAAAATCGTATAGTTTTTGACTGCCCATGGCGAAAGTGGTGACTATTTTACCGCGGTGTTTGCGTTTATTCTGGTTAGTTATCACGCCCTGTTCAATTAGCGTTAGCACACCGTCAGAAAACATTTCGGTGTGAACGCCAAGGTTTTTCCTATCACCGAGGCAGCCAAGTGTTGCGTCGGGTATTGCCCCAATACCCATTTGCAGGCAGTCACCATCACGGATCAGGCTGGCAACATGGCGGCCTATTTGTTGCGTTACTACATCTTGTTTTGCGGCTTTGTGTAGCGGCATGGGGCTGCTGTATTCTACGTAGCGGTCAATCTGACTTAGATGGATGAATGAGTCGCCATGAGTGCGTGGCATTAGCGGATTAACCCAGGCAATTACTTTTTTTGCCATTTGCAGCGCGGCGCGTGTGGCCTCTACCGATACCCCCAAGCTGCAAAAACCATGGTGATCTGGTTTGGAAACCTGGATCAGTGCTACATCCAGCTGTTGCTCGCCACTGCGGAATAACTTGGGAATTTCGGATAAAAATATCGGCACATAATCGGCACTGCCGCAGTTAACAGCGGCACGGGTGCTGCCGCCGACAAAAAAGCAGCGTTGGCGAAGATGGCCCTGCAGCGCGGTATCACTGAGCATTTCGCTATGTTCGGTGTGTAGTTGCAGCAACGTCAGGTTTTGCCGCTGCAAGGCTACTTTAGCCAGAGCCTGCAGCAGGTAATACGGAGTGGCAGCCATAGAGTGGCACCATATGGTGTCATGATCCTGAATAATACTCAGGGCCTGCTCTGCACTGTTAACCTGCATATTTGCTCTCCCGGCCTGATAGCCGCGTAGATTAAAACTGCGCCCAGCCTAACAGCACAGGATAAAAAAACTATGATACGGATCAATAGTTGCCGGCAGGCGGCTGAAAAATAAACAGCTTGAGAAGTGCAGAGCTGGCAACCGGGCAACAATACGGATAACGCGCTTTTCAGCGCAGTGATGCGTAAGCATAAAGGCTAAAGAAAATCTGTTATTAAGCTGCAGAGGCAGAATAATCTGCTAGGGTTAACTTTGTTGCTTAAAAAACTACTTAGTTAACAATTTGCTTATGAATTTTTTTGTTACACCCGATGCTGTTGGTACCTGTTGATGGTTTGGTTGTTGTTTATGCATATTTGCGCCCTGGTGATCTGGGCTGCTGCATTACTGATCTTACCGTTGCTGGTTCACCATTCACAAACGCAGCTGGCTGATGCTGCCGGTAATGGCGATGCGGTAGACCGTTTATGGTTTACCCGTCTGGCCAGCCCAATAGCGTTATTGGCTATAGTGTCAGGCACGGCTACTTTTGCCGTTAGCCGTAACTTTGACAGCTGGCTGCTGGTAAAGCTTACGCTGGTTACCGCCCTGGTAGTTTGCCATGTGCTGGCGGGCTTACTTATCCTGTATCGAAAGCGAGAACACGCCACGGCTATCGGCGTAAAATGCAGCATCCTGTTTGCCGCTATTCTGCTGTTGCTGCTCTGTATTATTGTGATAGTGCTGGTTAAACCCAGCCAGGGCAGCATGTTATGGTTTCTCTGACATATCAGCCTGCAGGCTCAGGGGTTAGCGTCTTGCTGCAACATGTCGTCAATGTTGACACCAACGGCATATTCATACACCAATCTGCCACCAAGATAGCCGGTTACGGTGATCAGCAAACCGCTGAGTACCGACAAATACAGCCCCTGTGCCAGAATAACGCTGGCCGGGTCCGGCAGGCGCAACAGCCAGTTCAGCGTAGCCAGCGACAACAGCATCACTGCCAGTATGGCATGGCACCAGGCGGTGATCAGCCGTCTGATCTGGCTTACCAGCAACAAATCCATCAACCCGGCCAAACCGGCGATCCAGCCGCCGATTGCACCCACCCCAGCCAGCCACAGGCCCGCCCGTGCCCAGAACAGATCACTGCTATACAAAAAGGCCAGATCTGTGGCAATCAACCCGATCAGAGCTGCCACCGGGAAGTGAATAAGACCAGGGTGCAAAGGATGGCCAAAAATCATAATCTGGCTGGTGATGGGCTGCATCGACATAATATATCTCGGCTGAAGTTAAAGATTACTAAAAAAAAGCGGTACCAACCCAGTCTAGCAGCTGTCTGCTCAACTGGCCTGCTATTAAACCTCAGTGGCTGCTCCGGCCCGTTTTCCAGCCTGGACCCTAAAGGCCCTGCCGCCGCAGAGGTGGCGCTGTTATGGTGGGGTATGTTTGGTTTTGCCACACTGATATTACTGTTGGTGGCGATACTGTGGTTTTACGCCATAAAACGCCGCAGCGATGACAGCCCGTTAATCCGGCCAAATGCCTGGTTGTGCTGGGGCGGGCTGGCCTTGCCGCTGCTGAGTATTACTGTACTGCTGCTTATTGGCATCCCGGTTGGCCAGCGTATGTTACCGCTGGCTGACGACAACGCACTAAAAATCGAAGTCACCGGCCATCAGTGGTACTGGCAGGTGTATTATCCCGGCCATGCCATTGAATTGACCGACGAGTTACACATTCCGGTGAATACGCCGGTGTACCTGCAGCTGACCAGTGCCGATGTGATCCACTCTTTTTGGGTGCCAAGGCTGGGAGTAAAGCTGGATATGCTGCCGGGGCGTACCAATGTGCTGCGGCTTGAAGCCTCTGAGGCAGGCATCTATCGCGGCCAGTGCGCTGAATATTGTGGGTTGGGCCATGCTCATATGCAGTTTAGCGTTATAGCACATGAGCAAGCGGCATTTGCCACCTGGTTAAAGGAGCATAGCGCTGATGACTGATATGAAAAAAGCGACAGCGTCAGCGGCCGATGTTAATAAGCTGGCGCAGATCTGGGCTAACTTACCCGGCTGGGGTAGCCTGGCGGCGGTAAACCATAGCACCATTGGCTTGCGCTTTATGGTTACCGGCATGGTGTTTTTTCTGATCGGCGGTGTGCTGGCGATGTTAATCCGCACGCAGTTAGCGTTACCGGAACAAAGCATCCTTAGTGCTGATGTTTATGGCCAGCTGTTTAGTATGCATGGCAGTGTCATGATGTTTTTGTTTGCTATACCGGTACTGGAAGGTTTAGCCATATATCTGATCCCGAAAATGACTGGCAGCCGGGATTTACTGTTCCCGCGCATTAGCGCCCTGGGTTACTACTGCTACCTGTTTGGCGGTATTATTATTATGTTTAGCCTGCTGCTGGGGATTGCGCCAGCTTCCGGCTGGTTTATGTATACACCACTTAGCAGTAGTGAATTTTCGCCGGGGCCGGGTTCAGATTTCTGGTTACTGGGAATTACTTTTGTTGAAATTTCTGCCATGGCGGCCGGTATTGAACTGACAGTGTCTATTTTATGCAGCCGGGCCAAAGGCATGACACTAAGCCGGATGCCGTTGTTTTGCTGGTATATTCTGGTGATGGCGCTGATGATCGTATTTGGTTTTCCGCCACTTATTCTTGCCAGCATTCTGCTGGAGCTGGAACGTGCTGCCGGTATGCCGTTTTTTACTGTAGCGGCAGGTGGCGATCCATTGTTATGGCAGCACCTGTTCTGGCTGTTTGGCCACCCTGAGGTGTATATCATTTTTCTGCCGGCGGCCGGTATTGTCTCTACTTTGATCCCGGTGTTTAGTGGCCGGCCAATTGTCGGTTATCGCTGGGTGGTAATTGGCATCATTCTAACCGGCTTTATCAGTTTTGGCCTTTGGGTACACCATATGTTCACGGTGGGTATTCCGCAGCTGGCACAGGCATTTTTTTCTGTTGCCAGTATGCTGGTGGCGGTGCCTACCGCTATTCAGGTATTTGCCTGGCTGGCCACGCTGTGGTACGGCAAGGTGGTGTTCCGGCTGCCGATGCTGTGGATCTGTGGCTTTCTGCTGATTTTTGTTTGTGGTGGCCTGACCGGCGTGATGCTGGCACTGGTGCCATTTAACTGGCAGGTGCACGACACCCATTTTGTTGTGGCGCATATGCACTATGTGCTGGTGGGCGGTATGTTTTTCCCGCTGATTGCCGGCTTGTATTACTGGTTACCCTTAGTGTCTGGCCGTATGCCTTCTGAGAAGATTGGCCGCTGGGGGTTCTGGCTGACATTCAGCGGTTTTAATCTGACATTTTTGCTGATGCATCTGACCGGCCTGCTGGGTATGCCGCGGCGGGTTTATACCTATGAAGCCGGGCTGGGCTGGGACTGGCTTAATCTGCTGTCGTCTGTCGGCAGCTTTATTATGGCAATTGGTGTGGCGATGGTGCTGCTGGATTTACTGCTGCATTTTTGGTTTGGCAAGCGCGCCAGTGCTAACCCCTGGCATGCCGATACACTGGAATGGGCACTGGATATGCCACCGGCACAGTATAACTTTGCCTCGTTACCGGTAGTAACCAGCCGCCAGCCATTGTGGCATGACCCGACACTACCACAACGTATTGCTGCCGGGGAAGGCGGCATGACCGACACCGCCAGCGGCCGCCGGGAAAACTGGGGCACGTCGGCGGTAGGTGCCCGCGCAGAGCAAACCCTGCATCTGCCCGGCAATTCGTGGTGGCCGCTGTGCAGTGCGTTGGCGCTGGCGGTGGTGTGTATCAGCTTGTTATGCCGCTGGTATCCGCTGGCCTTGCTTGCCGCCATCGCTGCACTGATCTTACTGCTGTGCTGGAGCTGGCATAACGGTGCCAATCTTGCGCCTGTGGCATCGGCTGCTGATGCCGGGCTGGCTTTGCCATTAGAGAGCCAAAGCTCAGACGGCCCCGGCCGCTGGGGCATGGTAGTAACCTTACTGGCAAATGGCGCCTTATTTATGGCATTGCTGTTTGGCTGGTTTTACCTGTGGACAGCTGCGCCGCAGTGGTCAGCACCCGCAGAGGGGCCGTTGCCGGTAACACTGTTGCTGTTGTGTGGCGCGCTGGCAACTGTTGCACTATGGCAGTTTAACCGGCTGAGCAGGCAATTGGCTGATGGCCAGGACAGCCACTTGCAGCGGCAGTTATGGTGGTGTGTTTTAACCGGCAGCGCGCATTTTATACTGTTGCTGAGCTTGTTTATCATGGCCCCGCTGGCCTATACCAGCAGCGCACATGATGCAGTGATTATGGTTATTTTATTGTATTTACTCGGCCATGCCGGCCTGGTGGTGGTGCTAACCTTGTTACAGGCGCTCAGGGTAGCGCGGGGTTATGTCAGTAAGCAACGGCCTTACGAGCCGCAGGTAATTAAGCCGCTGTGGTTTTATTACCTTGGTGTTTACTGGCTTAGTATTGCGCTGTTTTTTATTTTACCGCTTGGCTGGGGGCCAGTGTTATGACGTGGCGGCGCTGGTGTGAACCGGGCCATCCGGCCCAGCTGGTGCTGGGATTTAGTATCTGGAGTATCTGGTTTATTGCTATGTACGCCGGATTATCGGTGGTGTGTCAACTGGCAGCACCGGCACCGGCAGATAGTGCTGGCAACTGGCTGAATTATACGCTTTGGGGGTTAACATTAGTTGTTTTAGCATTGTTATTGCTGCTGGCCTGGCGCGGCTGGCGCTATTGTTGCAGTGGCCAAAACGGCAGCGGCACGCCGCGCTTTATCGGTTACGTCAGTACTGTTTTGTATTTAATGGCCGCACTGGCGACACTGGTTGGCGGCTTACCGGTGCTGGTATTACCGCCATGTATCTAAACCTGCGTTTATATTGCCGGCGTTTAGTGGGGCTATTGGCGCTTAGTAGCCTGAGCTGGCCGTTACAGGCGCATAGCGTACTGCAACATGATGGCGAATCATTCTGGGCCGCGCTTATTGCCATCTTGCTGTTAGCGTCATTCTGGCTGCTGTATCTGCTTGGCAGTGTAAAGCGCCGGCCTGCACTGTGGCAGGCATTGCTGTTTCATCTTGGCTGTATTTTGTGCGCTTTTGCCGTGACCGGGCCGCTGGATGACTTGGCAGAAATCAGTGCCAGCGCTCATATGGTGCAGCATATGCTGTTTATGGTGGTAATAGCACCGCTTTGGGTGTTAAGCCAGCCGTTAGCTCAGTTTGCTGCTATTACCGGCAGTTGGGGCCGGCTAGCCTGGCAGCCTTTGCTAAAGCTTAGTCATTACCCGCTTAGCCTGGCTTATCTGCATGCTGCTGTGGTCTGGTTTTGGCATACGCCGCAGTTTTATGTGCTGGCGCTGGAGCAGCCGTGGTGGCATCTGGTTGAGCATATTTGTTTTATGTTCAGCGCGGCGATGTTGTGGTGGGCGGTGTTGCAGTGCAACGAGCGTAACCGTTCCTGGGCGCTGCTGGCGCTATTGTTTACCCTGATGCATACCGGTTTTCTCGGCGCAATTCTGACCTTTGCCGACAGCTTACTGTATTACCCGACACATCAGCTGAGTGATCAGCAACTGGCCGGTTTGCTGATGTGGGTACCCGGCGCACTGCCTTATATACTGGCTGCGGCCTGGCTGGGTTATCGCTGGTTGCGCAGCGTGGCGGCCAATAATGCTGCTGGCTGAGCTTATTCAGCCAGCGGCACCACATCTACCGCTACGCTAAGCTGATGCTCGCCATTGCCGTGCAGTATGCCTTTTAGCGGTACTACATCGGCGTAATCGCGGCCCCAGGCCAGTGTCAGGTGCTGCTCGTCGGCCAGAATATTGTTGGTTGGGTCAAAGTCTATCCAGCCCAGCGTGGGCTCAAATACGGCAAACCAGGCGTGCGAGGCATCGGCGCCGACTAAGCGTGGTTGGCCCTCCGGTGGCCGGGTTTCCAGATAGCCACTGACATAGCGTGCCGGTATACCGACACAACGCAGGCAGCTGATCGCCAGTTGGGCGAAATCCTGACATACGCCTCTTTTATGCGCTAACACTTCAGATAAAGGCGTGACTACGGTACTGAATTCAGGATCGTACTGAAACTCGGTAAAGATCAGCTGGTTCAGCGCCTGTGCCAGCTGCAGTATATTCTGGCCGGGTTGCATTAATGGCATAATTAGCGCTTTAGCTGCGGGCAGCAGCGGGATCATCCGGCTGGCATGCTGGCACAATAAGGAGTCTAAGGTTGTTGCATCGGTATGCTGGCGTAAATGGGCAAAGAGCCCGTTGCAGTCGGTGGCATCGCGTATTTTTAAGATGTTGTGCCTTGGCCTCACCTGCAATGTGCTGCGTGAGGTTACACTGAGTTGCTTGTGTGGCGGCTGCACATGAATAAAGTGCTGGGTATTGCCAAAGCTGTCGCTGCGTTGCTGTATCAACGACGGGGCCGGGTTTACGCTTAAACTGCAGTGTTCTACCTGCTGATACGGCAACTGGCGCGGTGTTAACCAGGCCAGGTTATAGCTGTTTGCCACTGTCTGGGCGTAACGATATTCGGTCTGGTGGATCAGCTGATATTTCATTAAAAACTCTGCCACTGGCTGCTTAAATCAGCATGATTAAAGTAAGACAAGGTTACGCTGTCTGACAATTGGCGCAGCGTTTGTTGCAGTTGGTGCAGCAACAAACTCAGACCGGGCAGGGCGTGCTGCTGAGCGTCAAACAGCTGTTGCAGGTCAATTTGTTGCAGTATGGCTACCAGTTCCATGGCCAGGCGCTGCTCGCGGCTCAGGCTTACGCTGGCGTCATTATGTAACGCTGGCAGCTTTTCGGTCTGGCGTAGTAAGCGGGCACACTGATAACTGACAGAGCGTGGCGTGCTGTCGTCCAGCAACAACAAATCCATAATCGCTAACGGGTGCAATTCGGTGTGGTAACGCCGCCGGTAGGTCATTAAGGTATCGGCCAGGCGCAGCAGGGCTTCCATCAGGGCGTCGGTTGGCGGGGTATTGGCAAACACCGCCTGCAGCAGGCTACAACTTTGCTGAGCCCGTTCTAAATGCTGCCCGAGATCCATAAAGCGCAGTGTTTGGGTGCGGCTCATGGTTTCGTTGTTCAGGCCGTAAATGGCGGTTTGCAACAGCACTATTTCATCCAGGGTGCGTAGCAGGGCTGCCGGTTGTTGCCATTGCGGCCGCGCAGGCCACTGGTAGATAGCGCTTTGCAGTTTATCCAGCACATACCAGGTATCTTCACCGAAGTATTCGCGTACCGACTGGGCGTTGTACAGCAGGTTTTTCAGTATTGCCACCACGCCGGTAGCGTTATCGGCACTGAATAATTTGTCCAGTGCCGGTTGTAAGCCCGGTAACGATTGTTCTGTGCCGTCATCCATGCTGCTGTTGGCGCGCAAACAAAAACTCAGCAGATAGCGTGCATCCTGCTGGCCGCTATCGCTATTGTCGCTGTTATTGAGCAGTGTCAGCGCGGCCCGCAGCGCACGGCAAATCAGGTTAAGCCGTTCGTTATAACGGCCAAGCCAGAATAAATGATCGGCTACCCGGCTGGGTAACAAACCGGATTGCCGCGACAGCGTAACCTGATGTTTAGCGCTTTGCAGCAAGCTGACGGCCTGGGCTTTATTTGCCAGCACCCAAACGTCTTTGGCTGTAAAGCCGGCGCTAAAGCCGGCTCTGTCAGAGCGTTGCAGTGTGTGGCTATGTGTACTTACCCGACCGAGTGCGCCTGGCATCACCGCAACTTCGGTCTGGCCGACGTCGCGCTCAGTCAGCAGGCTGAAAATACGCAGCACGCCGGCCTGCGGTTGTAATTCGCCTTTTTTATCGCAACAGGGTAACTGGCTTAGTGGTAACAGCTGGCGGGCAATATAGGCCGCGGGTTGTTGCGCTACCTGTTGCCACAATGCTGTCAGCTCAGCCGGTGTCAGGTCGGCCAGTTGCCAGTGCTGTGCGCTTAACAGATGCTGCAGACAATAATCGCTACTGCTGGTTTGGGCCTGGGCTAACTGGCTGGCGTTACCGCACCACAGTGCTGGTACGGTTGGCAGTAGCAAGGGCTGTTGCAGTAAAAATTCACAGCAGTGGGACAAAAACGGCAATAGCGCACCCGAGTCGAGCAGCGCGCTGCCGGGCGGGTTAACACACAACAACTGGTTTTGCCGGATGCTTTGCAATAAGCCGGCACTGCCACTGCTGCCGGGTTCCAGCTCCAGCGGATCACAGCTGTTGTCCGGCAAATAGCGCAGCAGGCTTTGCAATGGCTGCAGGCCGCTGAGGGTTTTTAGCCACAGCTTGCTGTCTTTAAACATCAGATCCGCACCGTGTACCAGCGCGATATCAAGGTAGTTGGCTAAAAAGGCATGCTCAAAATAAGCGGCGTCACGCTTATGGTGGGTTAGCAAGCCGGCCAGTTTATGTTCGTTGTCGCTTTGGCAGCCTTGTTGCAGCAATTGCTGCAGCTGGCGGAAAAAACCCGCAAGCTGGCTTTTTTTTACGCCTGAGTTCAGCTCGGTTGTAGTGTTATTAAACGCCAGCCGGTGCTCCAGCACATAGCCTAAACCGGCAGGCAACTGAGTGTTGTCGCTATAGGCACAAAACTGGCCGTCGCTGTTACGGCCAACATCAGTGGCCAGCATTGGCAGCCAGGCGGCCGTATCAATTAAATTGGCGCAGGGCAGCAGGTAGTCTTTATTTAAAAAAATCACATCGGGCGGAATAACCTGTTGCTGTAATAACTGCTGCGGGCCGTATAAATCGTGCAGAATGGCATTTAACAGCTGATGGCGCTGGGCAATGCCGGCTTCAAGTTGCTGCCACTGGGTTTCACTAATCAGCCAGGGCATTAAATCCAGCTGGCGTTGTTGCTGGTGCCAGGGATCAAAGGTGGTACCGTTTTCCCGCAACTGGTGCTGCAATTCGCTATACAGCTGTTGCAGGCGCTGTGCCGGTTGACGCTGCCACCAATACAGTAACTGGCGCCATTGCGGCAAGTCCTGCCAGTGTTGCTGCTCGTGGATAGACTGGGGCATAACGCTCACTGACATACTGCTCCTGTGCGGTTTAATCAGGCAGAAAGCTGGGCTCTGCTAAGATTTTCTGCCGGTGTGGCAATCACTTTGTGCAGGTTAATAATACCGGCCTGAATATGATCAATCAGCTGATGCAATTGCTCTGTCGACAAATCTGTCAGCGGCTCGGTTTTTAGCAGCGCCTGTAGCTGATGCACCTGTTGCAAAATACCGATGCTGTGCGGCAAACCTTTGGCTGATGCAGCAACACGGTTTAAACAATAGGCGATAGAGCGCGGAAAATCCGCATACGTCAGCAGGTAATCAATCGCATCGACGTCACCGCTTTGGTGCGCCAGATAATAATGGTACGACTCTATACCGCCAAGGGCATTAAGAATAGAGGTCCAGCGAAACTTAGGCCGCTTAATCTGCGTAGGCTGCAGCTGTTGTAACACCATGACATCCATAATGCGGGTAGTCATATCGGCGCGCTCCAGGTGGCGGCCAATATTAAATAAATCAAAGGCATCGCTGCGCAGCATTACGCCGTCCAGCACACCTACTACCATCTGGCAGCGGCGGCTGACTTCAGTCATCAGGTTATAGCGCTGTTGCCGCCCGCCCGGTTGCTGGCAGTGCTGCTGTAAAAATATGTCCAGTTTATTCAGCTCTTCCCACATATCACGCGGAATAAGCTGGCGGATAGAACGGGCGTTGTATTTAAGCTGGCTGCAGGTGTGCCGTATTGATACCGTGCTGGCACTGTTACTGATCAAATGTGCCATAACAGCATATTCTATGCTGGCTTGCTCTGGTGTGGCATCTGGCGGTAACTGATAATTTGCCAGCGCGGTGTTGCTGTCCAGCCCCATTACATCAAGCAATACCGGCCAGCTGAACTGGGTATCTTTGTGGCTGTCAATTAACAGATGGCTGGTGGCATTAACCAGCCGGGCAGTGTCGTCTAACCGTTCCAGATAGCGGCCGAGCCAGAAAATATTATCTACAGATTTCAGTAGCATAGTTTATACCTCATCGTTGATAATCCAGGTGTCTTTACTGCCGCCACCTTGTGATGAATTCACTACCAGTGAGCCGCGTTTCAGTGCCACCCGGCTTAAACCACCGGTAGTGCAGTACAGCTCTTTACCCTGCAAAATAAACGGCCGTAAATCCAGATGGCGTGGCTCCAGTGCGCCGTCGCACAGCGTAGGGGCGGTAGACAGGTTCAGTGTAGGCTGGGCAATAAAGTTACGCGGGTTGGCTTTAATGGCCTCGGCCATTTGTTGCTGCTCTGCCAGAGTAGAGCGCGGGCCAATTAAAATGCCGTAACCGCCTGATTCGTTAGCCGGTTTTACGACCAGTTTATCCAGGTTGGCCAGCACATAGCTTTTTTGCTTCGGGTCGAGGCATAAAAAGGTTTCAACATTATCAATCAGCGGTTTTTCGCCCAGATAATACTGAATAATTTGCGGTACATAAGCGTAAACCACTTTGTCATCTGCCACACCGGAGCCGGGGGCATTGGCTATAGACACATTGCCTTTGGCCCAGGCTTTAATCAGGCCGGCAATGCCCAGCACTGAGTCGGGCCGAAATGCCAGCGGATCAATAAAAACATCATCGACGCGGCGGTAAATTACATCAACCCGCTGTTTGCCGTGTAGTTTCTTTAAGTAGACAATGTCATCTTCAACAAATAAATCGGTGTTTTCGGCCAGCTCTATACCGGTTTGCTGCGCCAGAAAGCTATGTTCAAAATAAGCCGAATTATAAATGCCCGGCGTTAGCAGCACTATGCAGGGTATATCGCTGTGGCGTGGCGACAGTGATGCCAGCATACGCCACAGCTGGTGCGGGTAATCGTCTACCGGGTAAATGGTTGATTCAGCAAACAGCTCGGGAAAGACCCGTTTCATGACGGTACGGTTTTCCAGCATGTAAGAGACACCGGACGGCACCCGCAGGTTATCTTCCAGTACCAGAAAGCGGCCGTCTTCATCACGAACCAGATCAGTGCCGCAAATATTAGCCCACACGCCAAAACGGGGCGAAATGCCCTGGCATGGTGCAAGATAATTACGTGATTGCAACACTAATTCTGCCGGAACCACGCCGTCTTTCAGGATCTTTTGCTTATTGTATAAGTCATCAATAAACAGGTTTAATGCAGTTAACCGCTGCTTTAAGCCGGCGCTGGTACTTTGCCATTCGGTGCTGGGGATAGTGCGTGGCATCACATCCAGCGGCCAGGCACGGTCGATATTATTGCCGTCGCTGTACAGCGTAAAGCACACACCCATATCGCTAATGGTTTGATTTAATTGCTCTTGTCTCTGGCATAGTTCAGTGGCGCCATGTTTATCAATAAAGCGGGCAATTGCCGCCGCTACCGGCCTGATACTGCCGTCACTGCTAACCAGTTCATCAAAACAGTTTTCGGTTAACGGGTAACCACCGCGGGTAAAACTCTTTACACTCATCAGCAACTCCTTGCACTGCACAGCAGACAGAATGCTGTTCATAACAGATACAGAGCAAAGGTTGTGCCACTGCATGCTCCGGATAAAAGTGCGGATAAAAAAAGCCCCGCCGGTTTGCAGCGGCGGGGCTGATGGTACCTTAAGTTGCAGTACTCTGGGGGGCGGATTACGCTCTGCAAAGCAAAGGTTCAGGCCAATAACGAACTTAAACTGCTAAAACCCTGACGTATGGTTTCAATTTTGTTGTCTGTATGATCGCGTTCAACATAGGCATGCTTTAAACCCGCCTGACCGGCTTTGGCAAAAATAGATTTAAAATCAATAACACCTTTGCCTACATCAGCAAAATCACCGTTGTTGTCCATATCTTTGACATGCCACAGCGGAAAGCGGCCTGGGTGGCTGGCGATATAATCCAACGGGTTTAGCCCGGCTTTGATCACCCAGTATAAATCCAGCTCCATTTGCACCAGGTTGCTGTCGGTTTCGTTAAGCAGCACATCGTAGGGCATGGCGCCGGACAACTGAATAAATTCAAACTCATGATTGTGATACGCCAGTTGCAGCCCAGCTGCTTTGATACGCTCGCCCGCCTGGTTTAGAAAAACGGCCAGGGCTTTGTATTGATCCAACGTCTGACGTTGTGCCTCATACAGGTAAGGCAAAACCAGGTACTGGTGGCCCATCACCAGAGCTTGTTCAATCACGCCATCCAGATTTTGTTGCAGCGCTTCTAACGGCTGATGGCATGACGGTGCACTCAGGCCTTCACTGTCGATAATGTTTTTCAATTGCTTTGCCGTCTGGTCAAAATAACCGGCAAATTCTACCTGGGTGTAACCGACACCTGCCACCAGCTTTAATGTATCGGCGACACTTTGTGCCATCAGATCGCGCAGGGTATACAGCTGCAAACCCGGTACAACTTTGACGGCTGGGGTGGTGGCTGCTAATGGCAACGACGTTAAACCTAAACCTGCCGTAGCTAAACCAGCCATACCTAAACCCAGGGCGCCGAGTTGCAAAAATTGTCGTTTTTGCTTATCGGGCAGTTGCGGCTGTTGCCTAAAGGGTGAATTGTCGTATGCCATCAGATACTCCTGCTCTGGTTTACGTCAGTCTGATACTGCCGGAGCAGGGCCTGTACTGGCGCGTTGAATAAGATCAAAAGGTAAAATAACTTTAGGTGCTTTACCCAAACGACCGTCGAGTAAATCTATTAATAAACTTACCGCTGTACTGCCAAACTCTTCAGCGGGCTGGGCTATGGTAGTCAGGGGGGGATCGCTAAAGGCAGCAAAAGAAATATCATCAAAACCTGCCACCGAAACATCGCCGGGCACGCTTAAACCGGCTTGTTTAATACCCTGTATCGCGCCTATTGCCATTTCATCGTTTTCACAAAATACTGCGGTAGGGGGCTTAGCTAAGGCCAATAACTCGGTAGCGGCTTTATGGCCGGATTGCAAAGTAAAATCGCCCGGATACAACAGGCTTTCATCAAAAGCGACGCCGGCGGCATCTAATGCATCGCGGTACCCTGCCACCCGGTCACGGGTCAGCGGGCTGCGCGCCGGGCCTTTAATCATCGCAATACGTTTATGGCCAAGTTGCAGCAAATGTTCAGTCATAGCACAGGCGGCCGCCCGGTTATCCAGCAACACTGTAGGGCAGGCAATACGGTCAAGCACTTCACAGGCGTTTACCATAGGCAATACGCTGCCGGTTTTCATTTCCAGCTGAGCAAAGGGGTTATGCGCCCGCAGCTGAATTAAACCGTCGGCCTGTGAGGTATGTACCATACGGGCATAACTTTGCTCCATGGCTTCATCCGCCAGGGTATTGCATAACAGCAATGAATAGCCTTTGTCATGCGCGGCTTGTTGCATGCCACTGATCACCCTGGCAAAAAACACATTGGCGACAGTAGGTACCAGCACCACCAGGTTGCGGGTTTTACCGGAGCGAAACCGTACCGCCATCAGGTTAGGTTTGTAACCAAGCTGCTTTACGGCAGACAGCACTTTAGTGCGGGTTTTTAATGACACTAAATCAGGTTGCTGCAAAGCACGGGACACAGTGGCCACCGATACTCCAGCCAATTGTGCTACATCACGAATATTGGACATGGATAATTTTCATCTTATTAATGTATCCCGGATTTTATCTGGATATTCAACTATGTGCACCTACGCCTTTGAAAACGCCTGCCGGATGATATTGATGTAACCGATAACATTTATAAGGTAATTTGTTATAAAAGTGAAGGCAATGCCAGCAAAAAAATAGCGGACTCTTTTAGTGCTTTTGCTCTTTTTTGGTGGGTGTTTTGCAGCGTTGCGCAAATAAAGTGCAATATTTGCGGTAAATAGCGGATTTTGTATTGACGAAACAAAATGTAATCCGTTACATTTTGGTCGAGTTTTAATTTTGCACCAGCGGCTGTTGCTGAACACAGCCTGCAAAAAATCATCCAAGCCGGGTTAAGCAGAGGATAAGCGCCATGAAGCAGCAATTACCCCGCCGTGAACTGTTAAAACAACTGGCCACCGGTGCACTAGGCGCTTCGGTTTTGGCTTCAGGTGTGTTGTTAAGTAGTGCTGTGCAGGCGGTGGCCGTTAACAGCGCGCTCAAAGGTAATATCCGCCATTCTGTCAGCCGCTGGACTTACGGTGATTTAGCCATTGAAGAGCTGTGTTTGCTGGTTAAATCGTTAGGCTTTACTGCGATAGATTTAGTGGGGCCGCAAGATTGGCCGGTATTAAAAAAGCATGGCGTTGACAGCTCTATGTGTAACGGCGCTGAGCTTAATCTGGAAGATGGCTGGTGTGCGCCACAATTTCATCCGCAGCTGACAGAACGTTACTTAAAACATATCGATTTAGTGGCAGAGGCGGGTTACAAAAACCTGATTTGTTTTAGTGGCAATGCCCGTGGCATGGACAGAGAAACCGCGCTGCAAAACGCCGTGCAGGGGTTAAAACACATACTGCCACTGGCGGAAAAACGCGGGGTAGTGCTGCAAATGGAGCTGTTTAACAGCAAAGTTGATCACCCTGATTATCTGGCAGATAGTTCAGCCTGGGCTATCGAACTGTGTAAACGGCTGAACTCAGACAATTTTAAGCTGTTGTACGACATCTACCATATGCAGATTATGGAAGGTGACATTATCCGCACCATTAAAAATAACCATCAGTATTTCGGCCACTATCACACCGCTGGCGTGCCGGGCCGGCATGAAATTGATGATACACAGGAGCTGAACTATGGCGCCATAGCCAAAGCGATTCGTGACACCGGCTTTACCGGTTATCTGGCGCAGGAATTTATACCTACAGCAAAAACCAAAGCCGGCAGA
Source organism: Gammaproteobacteria bacterium HGW-Gammaproteobacteria-15 (assembly GCA_002840125.1). Classification (GTDB taxonomy): domain Bacteria; phylum Pseudomonadota; class Gammaproteobacteria; order Enterobacterales; family Alteromonadaceae; genus Alishewanella. Next base: position 534,578 of record PGZF01000001.1, on the reverse strand, counting down.
GTGCAGTCGCTGGCGCAGGCCATTAGTATTTGTGACGTTTAAACCGGGACAAAGCGGCCAGACCGTTTTGCCAATTATAATGAAAATAGAACCTTACAGCTGACGTTTATCAGGGCATAAGGTTGCAACGGGGAGCAACAGCATGACAGTTGCGCAAAATCATTACGACGCCATAGTGGTCGGTTCCGGCATCAGCGGCGGCTGGGCTGCCAAAGAGCTGACCGAAAAAGGCCTGAAAGTATTATTGTTAGAACGTGGCCGCGATATTGAACATATCAAAGGTTACACTAATGCGCATAAAGAAGCGTGGGACTTTCCACACCGCGACAGACCAACCGAAAAAATGAAAGCACTGCATCCGGTGCTGCAGCGGGATTACCCGCTAAATGAAAGCACCTACGGCATGTGGGCCAGCGATCAGGATTCGCCTTATGTTGAAATAAAACGTTTTGACTGGTTCCGTGGTTATCAGATGGGCGGCCGATCTTTGCTATGGGGTCGCCAGAGTTACCGGTTAAATGAAGTTGATTTTGAGGCCAACTTACGCGAAGGCATAGCGGTGGACTGGCCAATCCGCTACGCCGATATAGCGCCATGGTATGACTATGTGGAACGTTTTGCCGGTATTTCCGGTAACCGCGATGGCCTGGATGTATTGCCGGACGGCCAGTACCTGCCGGCTTTTCCACTGAACATAGTGGAGCAATCTGTAGCAGAACGGCTGAAAAAAGCCTTTGGCGGCAGCCGGCATCTGATCTGTGGCCGCACTGCTAATATTTCGCAGCCCAAACCTGAACAAAACCGGGTTAATTGCCAATACCGTAATAAATGCTGGTTGGGCTGTCCTTTTGGCGCTTATTTCAGTACTCAGTCATCTACGTTGCCTGTGGCGCTGAAAACCGGCAATTTAACCGTACGGCCGTTTTCTATTGTTACCCAGGTGCTATACGACAAAGACAAAAAACGCGCCCGTGGCGTTGAAGTGCTGGACAGCGAAACCAACCAGACTTATGAATTTACCAGCAAAATTGTGTTTTTAAATGCGTCGGCGTTTAACTCCACCTGGGTGCTGATGAATTCAGCTACTGATATCTGGCAGGATGGTTTGGGCAGCAGCAGCGGTGAGCTGGGCCACAATGTGATGGACCACCACTTAAATGCCGGAGCCTTTGGTGAAGTTGAAGGCTTTGACGACAAATACTATTTTGGCCGCAGGCCTACCGGTTTTTATATTCCGCGTTTTCGTAACTGGGGCACTGATAAACGCGATTATCTACGTGGTTTTGGTTATCAGGGCGCGGCCAGCCGCCAGGGCTGGCAACGCAACGTGGCCGAGGTAGGCATTGGTGCCGATTTAAAAAATGCGCTGGCAGAGCCGGGCCCCTGGACTATTGGTATGAGTGGCTTCGGTGAAATTTTACCGGACCACAGCAATAAAATTTCGTTAGACCGCACAGTTAAAGATAAATGGGGCCTGCCGGTATTGGCGATGGACGCCGAGCTTAAAGCCAACGAAATTAACATGCGTAAAGATATGATGCAGGATGGCATTGATATTCTTGAAGCCGGCGGCGCTAAAAACGTACGCGGCTTTAACGGCGAATGTCATCCGGGCAAAGGGATCCATGAAATGGGCACCGCCCGTATGGGGCGGGATGCAAAAACCTCGGTATTAAATGGTTTTAACCAGGTATGGGATGCCCCTAACGTGTTTATCACTGATGGCGCCTGTATGACGTCTGCTTCTTGTGTCAACCCGTCGTTAACCTATATGGCGCTGACAGCCCGTGCTGCGGCCTATGCTGTAGACGCGCTGAAAAAAGGAGAGCTGTAATATGGACAGACGTGATCTGTTAAAAATGATTGCAGCGGCTACCGGCATGGCGCTGGTAGGTGGTGATTTATGGGCTGCAGGGCTCAAATCAACCGATGCCGGTACAGCGCTGTTCACTCAGGCTGATATTGCTTTTATGGATGAAATTGCCGAAACCATTTTGCCAAAAACCACTACGCCAGGGGCGAAAGATGCCGCCTGTGGCGCCATGATGGCGGTAATGGTAGCCGACTGCTATGAACTTAAATACCAAGCCGTATTTTTTGACGGCCTAAAAACAATAAAAGCTGCAGCAAAACAACAGTTTGGTAAAGACTTTATGCAACTGAGCGCCGGGCAAAAACACCAGTTGCTAAGCACGCTGGATCAGCAGGCAAAGCAAAGCATAAACAACCCGTTGCCGCATTATTTTACCCTGCTCAAACAGCTGACGTTAATGGTGTTTTTTACCTCCAAAGTGGGCGCAACTGAAGTGCTGCGTTATGTGGCTATTCCGGGCCGCTATGATGGCAATCTGCCGTATAAAAAAGGCGATCGTGCCTGGGCAACCTGAGCCATTTTTGTTTGGGTTTACAGGCGGCTGCGGCCGCCTTTTTTAAGGTATTAATTATGAATTATTTACTGATTGGCGCGGCGTTGTCTTTCACTACTGCTGTTGTTGCAGCTACCGATATCAGCAAGCTTACAGAAACCGAGCGCCACGCCTTGGCGGCTAAAACGGAAGTCTGGGAGCCAGTGCCGCCGGTGGTTACTGCCACAGCAGGCCAGGCGCCGTCAGATGCCATACAGTTATTGGACAACACTTTATCGCAGTGGCAATCGGTTAATACCGGTGCTAAAGCGCAGTGGACTATGGCAGACGGCGTATTAACGGTTAAACCGGGTACAGGCGATATCCGCAGTAAAGCAGCGTTCTGTGATATTCAGCTGCATCTGGAATGGCGGGCTGGCAACGACAGGATGGATAAAGAAGGCCAGTTACGTAATAACAGTGGCATCTTTTTACAGGAGCTGTACGAAATTCAGATTTTAGATTCATACCAGAATAACACCTACCCAAATGGCCAGGCCGCTGCAGTATATAAACAAAGCATACCGCTGGTTAATGCCACCCGGCCGACAGGTGAATGGCAACATTACGATATTATTTACACCGCGCCGCGCTTTGATGGTGAAAAGCGTGTATCGCCGGGCTATGTTACCGTGCTGCATAACGGCGTGTTAGTGCAAAACCATACTGAAATTAGCGGTACCACTGAATGGATAGGCCAGCCGCAGGTAAAAGCCCACGGTTGCCTGCCACTGAAATTACAGGACCACGGCGATAACGTAAGTTTTCGTAATATCTGGCTGAGAAAGCTCTGAGCGAAGCTTTGAAAACCAAGTCGAAGCTCTGAGCCCGGCGCAATAGCGCCAATAAAAAAGCCCCGCCGGTTTGCACCGGCGGGGCTTTTTACAACCTGCTTACTGCTTAGTTTTTAGCAGCGGCAGCTTTCTTTTCTTTTTCTTTGGCGATAACAGCGTCAGCTACGTTAGTCGGGCACGGTGAATAGTGCGAGAACTCCATAGAGAACTGGCCACGGCCAGAAGTCATAGTACGCAGAGTACTGATATAACCGAACATTTCTGACAGTGGTACGTCAGCTTTAATACGTACGCCAGTTACGCCAGCTTCCTGACCAGAGATCATGCCGCGACGACGGTTTAAGTCACCGATAACATCACCTACGTGATCTTCTGGTGTAAACACGTCAACTTTCATGATTGGTTCAAGCAGTTGCGCGCCAGCTTTTGGCATAGTTTGACGGAAAGCGCCTTTAGCAGCGATTTCGAACGCGATAGCTGATGAGTCAACGGCGTGGAAACCACCGTCGAATACTTCAACTTCAACGTCTAATACCGGGAAGCCAGCCAGAGTACCGGTTGACATCATAGACTCGAAACCTTTCTCGATAGCAGGCATAAACTCTTTTGGTACGCTACCACCAACTACCGTTGATTTGAATGTGAAGCCAGAGTTTTGCTCGCCCGGACGAATGCGGTAGTCGATTTTACCGTACTGACCAGAACCACCAGATTGCTTCTTGTGCGTGTAGCTGTCTTCAACTTCACGGGTAATGGTTTCGCGGTAAGCAACCTGTGGCTGGCCTACAACTAATTCAACACCGTAAGTACGCTTTAAGATGTCTACTTTGATATCTAAGTGCAGTTCACCCATACCTTTAAGGATGGTTTCACCTGAGTCGATATCAGTTTCAACACGGAAAGTTGGATCTTCAGCAACCATCTTACCGATAGCGATACCCATTTTTTCCACTGAACCTTTGTCTTTTGGCGTAACAGAGATCGAGATTACCGGCTCTGGGAATACCATTGGCTCAAGGGTACAAGGGTGCTTAGGATCACACAAAGTGTGGCCAGTCTGGGTGTTATTTTTCATACCTACTAAAGCAATGATGTCACCTGCCTGAGCAGTAGTCAGGTCGGTACGGTCATTTGCCTGCATTTCAACCATACGGCCGATACGCTCAGTTTTACCGGTGAAAGAGTTCAGGATGGTGTCACCCTTGTTCAGTACACCAGAGTAAATACGCACGAAAGTCAGGGCGCCGAAACGGTCATCCATGATTTTGAACGCTAAAGCGCGGAATGGCTCGTCAGCAGAAACAATAGCGTGTTGGCCAGTTTCGTTACCTTCTTCGTCAGTCAGAGGCTGTGGTACAACTTCAGTCGGGCTTGGCAGGTAATCAACAACTGCGTCCAGAACTAACTGCATACCTTTGTTTTTAAAGGCAGAACCACAGTAAGTTGGGAAGAATGCCAGGTCACGTGTACCTTTACGGATACAACGTTTGATATCTTCGATTGAAGGCTCTTCACCTTCCATGTACGCCATTAACAGGTCGTCGTCTTGCTCTAATGCAGTTTCGATCAGCTGTTGACGGTACATTTCAACGTCATCAGCCATATCGGCTGGGATGTCAGTGATAGTGTAGTTTTCTGGTAAGCCAGTTTCGTCCCAGATGTACGCTTTTTGCGTTAACAGGTCAACCACACCTTTGAACGTGTCTTCACGGCCAATTGGTAACACCATGATCAGTGGGTTTGCGCCCAGAACTTTCTTCACCTGCTCAGTAACGCGGATAAAGTCGGCACCGATACGGTCCAGTTTGTTAACGAAGATCAGACGTGATACTTCAGCGTCGTTAGCATAGCGCCAGTTGGTTTCTGATTGCGGCTCAACACCACCTGAACCACAGAATACACCGATACCGCCGTCTAATACTTTTAATGAACGGTATACTTCAACGGTGAAGTCAACGTGGCCTGGTGTATCGATAACGTTAAAACGGTAGCCTTTCCAGAAACAGCTTACGGCTGCTGACTGGATAGTAATACCGCGCTCGGCTTCCTGTTCCATAAAGTCGGTAGTAGATTCACCTTCGTGAACTTCACCTAACTTATGGATCTTACCGGTCAGTTTCAGGATACGCTCGGTAGTAGTGGTTTTGCCGGCATCAACGTGGGCGAAGATACCAATGTTTCTATATAAGGATAAATCTGCTGACATAGTAATCTCAATAAGCTAGGGTTTGAAAATAGTGCGGTAATATACAGGATTTCAAAACGTTTTGCAGGAAAAAAAATGTGCCCGGCGGCTAATTTTTTCTCCATGCTGTCAAAGCACACGTACAGCCGCAGCCGGCCACTTTGTTTGCCGCGGTTTTAGCCGCCAGCTAAGGCAGCAGCTCGTATTACACCTTTATACAAATGTCTTTCAGGTAGATTAACGATGAACATTATTCCGGGCCGGCTGGATTCGCCAGCGGTTAAACAGTTATTACAAGGCCATTTAGACGATATGTATGCCACCTCCCCGCCAGAGAGTGTGCATGCGCTGGATATCAGCAAATTACAAGCACCCGGCATCCGCTTTTGGGGCGCCTGGCAGGGCGATGTGTTACTGGGCTGTGTAGCGCTTAAGCAACACAGCAATGATATGGGTGAGATAAAATCTATGCGCACCGCACCCGAAGCACGGGGGCAGGGCATAGGCCGCGCTTTACTGCAGTTTTTGCTAACCGAGGCCAGCCAAAGCGGCATTAAGCAGCTTTACCTGGAAACCGGCTCAATGGACTTTTTCCTGCCAGCCCGCACCTTGTACCAAAGCGCCGGTTTTAACTATTGCGGCCGCTTCGCCGATTACCCGGATGACCCGAATAGTATGTTTATGACCAAAACGCTGGAATAAGGCTGCCACTCTATGAATAACGAACAAACGGTACTGCCGGTACAACGTCAGTTGGATGCTTACAACGCTAAAGATCTCGCTGCTTTTATCGCTTGTTATCACCCGGACATTGCCATTTATCGCATGCCTGCCACGCAGCCATCGTTAAAAGGCCGCGCTGCGCTGGAAGCGTTTTATAAAACTGAGCGCTTTAGCATAGCCGCGCTGCGAGCAGAAGTGCTGCAGCGCATGGTGGTAGGTAATAAGGTTATCGACCATGAGAAAGTATATGGCATGGCTGAACAGCCGTATGAAGTAGTAGTGGTGTACGAAGTGCAAGATGGTTTAATAGTAAATGCCTGGTTTTATCCGGTTGTGTGAATGGCGGTTGAAACGGTAGCTGTGTGTCAAAAGCGGTTATACAACTCAATTTTTTTGACCATCAAATTGCAGCAAAAAAAACACGTATTTAGTGCGGCAGGAAGTGTCAACTTATGACAGAAAAAGCGTTTGTAGAGTTTTACTTATCTCAGCAGTTATTTTTAATGCCGCTGATTATATTGTTTTCAGTGGGGCTCACCATGCTGCTACTTGGCAGTATGGTAGCGGCATTAACTGCTTTGGGAAATCGCAATTGGTTTTGGGGCATTGCAATCTTGTTGTCAGGATGGATAGCAGGTTTACCGTATTCACTGTTACATAAACATGCCGACTACGCCAAATCACTGATGTTAAAAGGCATGGCCGTCATTGGCGTATCATTAGTGGCAGCTTGTGTCCTGTGGTTATTGGTATAAATACATTAGTACTCTGAGTACCGGAGTTTTGAACAAATCAAATTTGCACTCTGCTCTTGGCCTATAGCTGCCTGACATCTATTTCAGAACCAATGTTGATTTTGGAACTGCGCGGCAGCGAACGACAGTTGTGCGCCAAAAGCAGAAATTCCATCTGATATGCATCATTGCACTCACATCGCTGTATTTATATCCAATTCGGTGCTAAAACCAAATGTGCTTTGTTAGACGGGCTGACCCGTATTTGTCGCCAGCACAAATATAAGCTGTACCGATAAGTTATTGTAAGTTTTAAATAAGCGGTGTAGTGTCTTGTACATTAAATTTACAAAGGCAGGTTAGCCCGTGTTTAAGTACGGGCCGACCCGTCGAATAAGCGTTATGTTTAGGAGAGACTGTGTCTGAATATAAGACGTTGCTCGAATTTTCAAGACCTGAATATATTAGGGATTTAAGTGCTAACCGTCTGCAAGATCAGGGTTTGCTGAAGGTTTGGTTCCAGGTATCAAAGCAGACTTCAGAGGAGAGTATTGAACTTTCAGGCTTCAGCGAGTTGGCCGAAGCAGTTAGTGGCCTTCTGGAAGCAGAGCGAGTAGTAATTTCTAGAGAAATTGAGTCAGGAAAAGAGTTTGGAACGATAAGGATCGAGTGTTGGGTCAACCAGTGTTATTCGGAATACACTTGCGATAAAGCGGAATAAACATAACAAACGCAATCAAACCGGCCTGTCGGCCTCGACTCGCTCCGCTCGCGTTTGTTGAGGGCGTTAGCCGGCGGTCGAGATGGTTTAGGTACAAAATCTGTTTTACTTTTCGGCTCTGCTTGCGTTAAGTTGTATCTCAGTTGTTAATTTATTTCATCGTGCTCACCAGTTTGTTGGCAAGGTGCAATCTCTGATGGTGCGGTAGCGTTGTTCCTTTTGGCTCATTGGCTCCGCTTGCTTCAAAGTTTTAAGGTTCCAGTCATTTCTCAGTATCGCACTTGGCTGGTTACGTTTTTAATTTTGCACATGGGTGCGGTTGTTTAGCATCGCTTGGCGGCAGTGCCGCGTGGGTAAAGTGTTTGTCGCCGCTAACAAGGCGCATCATTCGCTCCCTTCGGTCGCTGGGACGCCAGCCGCTGCGCGGCCGTCGCCCATGTGCTTTGCGTTAAGGGTAAGAACAGGGTCACATTTGAGAGCAGTCATTGGAATCATCTTTGTGTTCCTATGCTTAGGGGCAATAGCAGAGGATAAGATGGAACAAGAAAAAATAATTCGTGAGTTAGAGTCAAAAGACATTGAATGGCTATCTCAATCAGAGAAATATGGTTATGACGTATTGGATTGGTATATTAAATCGAAAGAAGTAACACCAGAAAACTTGGACAAAGCATTCAATAATTGGAAACTTGATAAATCTGATGATAGAGCACCAGACAACATCATTGCTCACGGGTTAGGGGTTTTATTTGGCAATTACGTAATTGAGCATAGGCAAGCTCGCTGGGTAATTGTTACTGACAACTTCGGTACAGACTTGGCATTATTGTCGCCAAACGGAGCAGAAGCTTATCCAATTAGCAGCGTCTGGAAGCGCATTGATCCTGAGAATGAAGATATTAACTTTTTCGAACCACTATACAGTATTGTTATTAATGAGCATTTCTCAAGCAACCCTTAACAAGGCCAAGCAGCAATGCGCACTATGTGCGCTGGACCTCACTACGCTCGGCCGCTGTTGGCGGCGTTAGGGCTCCATATACAAAGAGGTATAAATTTGAAGTCTTTAATTTCGTTATTGGCTATTTTCGCGCTTATTTCGTGCTCAACTAACGGAAATAAGGTTAGCTCAGGACCAAAAAATGAAAAGCAAATTGATAAAGCTGACAGTTTATTAGCCGATTTAGCTCCAGAGAAAGTTAAGGCCTGCCTTTCACTTGCTAGCATGGCGCGTTCAGCAATTTTTAACAGAGAAAAAGGGGTATCAAAGGAATCTTTGCTAGCACCCTTGCCAACTAAGGAGCAACTAAACAGCTATCCCAAGAATATGGATGTTCAAAAGATGATGGGGTTAACAATGCACGAAATAGTCAGTGAAGTGTATAACTACCAGCCCTTAGAGAGCGAAATATACTCGTCCTATACTGCCGAAGTGTGTTTAAGGAAACTTAAAAATACCGCGGTTCCTGAAAGCTTCACAGAAGCTCACAAAGAGCTTAAGGAATGTGAGGTAGAAGAAACCGAGAAGAACAGAATTTTGTGTGCAATGGCCGTTGCTGGTTCAAAGCCCTAACAAACCAAGTCAGCGGGACACTAACACGTAGGCTCCCGTCACTTCGTTCCGTATTTTAGCCTACGTGTTATTGCCCCTGCTTGGGGCGTTGGTATGACTCCCCAAGTCAAGCAAGTTGAATAAATCTCTGCTCATTTAAGAACCATTGTTTGCTGTTAAAACGAGTTAATGCATCAGATGAAGCTGGTAACTTTCGTCGGTTGTCATGCTGGTATACGTGGATTATCAGCTTTCGCTAACAGAGCCTACCTTACTTGATCCGCCGTGGCACCTGTCTTCAGTCTAGGTTCGAGGTTCAACAGCCGTGAGGCTGTTGCCATCCTAACGCCGTCGGTGATTGTGCCACACCCGCTGCTTGATCCAATGCATTAACTCTAACCGGTTTTTCATGCCGGCACTCTTGCTAACCGTTTAGCAGGGTTAACGGGTGTCAGCACGACTTCGCGAGAGATGGCCCAGATATAGGCGATCATCTCTCGGGCAATGGCGGTAACGACTACGTTGTAGTGTTTGCCGCGTTTCATTAATCGCTGATAACGCCTGCACAACCGAAGTTGAGCCTGCCAGGCAATATCAATGATTTCTTTGCTAAGGCTTTCCTGTCGCTTTTGCAGCTCAGTCGACACATTAGCGGCATAGCGATAAGTATGCGCGCCTTCAACTAATAATCGCCTGGCTCGGGTATTTCCCGTTCGGGAAAAAGGGGTCGTAGCTAATAATTGCCTTTAATAGTCAAGTTATTGAAAATAAATATTTTTTTCTTGATCGATAGGGGTTTTCTACGCAAACCTGACTAATAAACATATTCCTGTATTAGACAGGAGATTCAGCCCTTAGATCGCTTTATTTAGACTTTGGCACCAAAACATTAGCCCCATGCTCTGTGCTAATAAATGCCTCGATTCCCTGATCAAGTTGCTCCAGAATCGCGTAGTGTTGATCTATCACTGTTGGCGGTACACATGCACTGGTTAAATGAAAACTGTCAGTTTGCGTAAGCGCAACCAATGCAACAACCCGATCTTTTGCGGACACCCGCAATGTATTGCTGCTGATACTATCGCCAAATCGGGTTTTACGGTTGGTAAAAACAGATTGGTAGCTGTACCGGCTATCATCCGGATGGGAAATTACCAGCACTTCAGTATCCGGCATATTATCCATTTCAATCAGCGTGGTAAGCTCATCAGGCACGGTTGTTGAAAACAGCACTGAGCTAAAACCTGTGCTTAAGTCATCATTTGCCGGAATTTTGCGGTACTCGTTATCAGACAGCTGTTCAAAGCCTGCCGGGATATGCCAGTTACAGCCGATAAAATTGTGGCTGGTAGCCGCAGTGCTACAAGCTGTAATCAGCAGAATAACGCTGAGTAATCTCTTCACCGCTTATGCCCTATTGGTTTAAGAATTAATGCTTCAGAAATTAACGCATCGCGTATACAGACGGCAAATAGTATTTCCGTGCTGAACAACATTAGCCGGAACCACAGCTAATGGGCCATATTGAGCCTGGCCAAATAGCCAACTGCATAGTTGGTTGGGGCATGCTAAAATTGCCCATAAATACAGCCTGATAGGCAGACAATGTTTAGAATTAGCTCGGCATTAAAACAAGCTTTTGCTTCGCACACTGCGGCTGCTGGGCGTCCAGCCAAAAAAACCAGTAAACGGCGCCGGGTGTTTTTTCTGCTGTTAGCATTGTTTCATACGCTGGGGGCTTTATCCTCGCTTGATGCGTTAATGTCATCGCGCACGTCACAGGGTAGTATCGCCTGGATAGTGTCTTTAAATACCTTCCCCTATGCCGCAGTGCCTGCCTATTGGGTATTTGGCCGTAGCCGGTTTCAGGGGTATGTGATCTCGCGTAAAGAAACCGACCATGAGCTGTTTGCTAAACATCAGTTAAAAACTGCCGGTGTTGAGCCTTATGTAATGGCGTCTAACCGGATCCGCGGCAGTATTGAGGCGGTTGAAACCCTGGCGAAAATGCCATTTTTAACCGGTAATGACGCCCAACTGCTGATAGATGGCCAACAAACCTTTGACAGCATTTTTGCCGGCATTCGCCAGGCAGAGCAGTATGTGCTGGTGCAGTTTTATATAGTGCGCGACGACCAGATAGGCCGCCAGTTACAGCAATTGCTGATTGAAAAAGCCCGCAGCGGTGTGGCAGTTTATTTTTTGTTTGATGAAATAGGCAGTTACCGTTTACCTAAACGTTATACCCAGGAATTAACCGATGCCGGTGTATTTGTACGGCCTTTTCATTCTACCAAAGGGCCGGGTAATCGCTTTCAGCTGAATTTTCGTAATCATCGTAAAATTGTAGTCACAGATGGCCATCATGGCTGGTTGGGTGGCCTTAATGTTGGTGACGAATATCTTGGTGAAGACCCACGTTTTGGCCAGTGGCGCGATACCCATTTAAAGCTAAGTGGCCCGGCGGTGTTAGGCTTGCAATTATCGTTTGTTGAAGACTGGTACTGGAGTAGCGAGCAACTACCGAATTTAAACTGGCAGGCCCAAGCGGCAAATGGCAGCGACGTTCCGGTATTAATTATACCTTCTGGCCCGGCAGATCGTTTTGAAACGGCCAGCCTGATGATGCAACATGCGTTAAATAGTGCCACTAAACAGATTTGGATTGCCAGCCCGTATTTTGTGCCGGATGAAGGCACAGTGGCGGCGTTAAAACTGGCAGCTTTACGCGGCGTTGATGTGCGGATACTGATCCCCGAACGCACAGACAACCTGTTGGTTAGCTTAGCTGCCTATGCTTTTGTCGGGCCGCTACTGGATGCAGGTATTAAAATTTACCGTTATCAGCAGGGCTTTTTGCATGCCAAAAGTTTTGTGCTGGATGAGCAGATTATTGCAGTGGGTACGGTAAATTTAGACAATCGCTCTTTTCGGCTGAATTTTGAAATTACCGCATTGCTGGCAGATGCTGAACTGAATCAGCAATTACAGCAGCAGTTTCTGCTCGATTTTTCACTGTCGCGGCAAATGACATTAGATGAAGTGCTTAGCCGGCCCTGGTATAAAAGAGCCGCGTCGCAAGCTGCTAACTTAATGTCTCCGGTGTTATAGCGTGAATTGTTAGCGGACATACTCCGCCGCTGGCGCTGGTTTGGCATTGGGGGGGCAGGGCTGGTATGCTTTATTTTGCTGCCGGGTGCCACAAGTGCCGGGCCAGAATGAGCTAAAGGGGCGCTTAGCATGAACAATAGTTTCACTGGTAGCAACCGCTTAACCCGCAGACATAGCCTTAAATTACTTGCTGCCGCTATGGCCGCCAGCTTATTGCCGGCATGGCCCGGTTTTGCCGCTGGTAGCGGGCGCTGGCAAAAAACCATTGGTGCGGGCAATAAAACCCTGCCGGTTATTGGTATGGGTACCTGGCGCACCTTTAATGTGGGTAACGACGCCAGGCTGCTTGCGGCACGCACTGAACTGGTAAAAGCTTTTTTTGAGCTGGGCGGCGGCATGATTGACTCTTCCCCCATGTATGGCTCTGCCCCCGATGTAATGGGGCATGCCTTATCGCAGTTAGGTATAGCACAGCCTGGTGCAGCACAGTCGGATATGGTCGGCAGCTTATTTGCCGCCGAGAAAGTCTGGAGCCCGGCCGGCGGTTCGGCGCGGGAGCAGATAGCCGATTTACAACAGCGCTGGAAGATACCGCAGTTTGATTTACTGCAGGTACACAACCTTGCCGACTGGCGCGAACACCTGGCGGTGCTGCGTGAGCTAAAAGCCGCAGGCAAGGTGGGTTATATCGGTATTACTACCTCACATGGCCGCCGGCACAGCGAGGTTGAGCAGATTATGGCCTCTGAAAACATCGACTTTGTGCAACTGACTTACAACATTAGCGAACGCGAAGCAGAAAACCGGCTGCTGCCGTTAGCCAAAGAGAAGGGCATAGCGGTAATTGCCAACCGGCCTTATAACGGCGGTAGTTTGATTAACAACCTGAAGCGCCGTGGCGAGCGCTTGCCCGGCTGGGCGGCAGAGTGTGGTTGCACCAGCTGGGCAGAGTTTTTGCTTAAATTTATTGTTAGCCACCCGGCCATTAGCTGCGCTATTCCCGCCACTACCCGGCTTGAGCATTTGCAGGAAAACATGCGTGCCGGCCTTAACCCGATGCCATCTGCTGAAAACCGCAAACAGATGGTGCGTTTTTTTGATGCGCTATGACTAACACAGCCGCACTATGACTTATGAATAGTTTATGACTTATGAATAGTTACGCCAGCTACCAGCTGCAGGATTTTATCCCTTTTAGCGCCGATGTGTACTTTCGCCTGCTGGAACGCATAAGCGAAACCTGGTGGCCACTGCATTTACTTGGCCTGGCACTGGGTGCAGCAGCGCTGCTACTGGCATTAAAAAAACGTGACCGGCTGGTTTGGCTGTTAATCGCGCCGGTTTGGGCTTTTGTAGCCGCGGTGTTTTTTATGCAGCACTATGCCCAGCTTAACTGGGCCGGCCACTATGTTGGCTACGCTTTTTTGGCCCAGGCCATATTGCTGTTATTGCTGGCATTAGCTGGCGTTAGCCGCGGCAAGGTGCCTGCCGCTAAAATGTCTGCTGTAGCTGGTAGCCGCCCGGCAGTTATTATGGTTCGGCTTGGTATTGCGATTGGGTTTGGTATTGCGCTTACCGGCCTGCTTGCCTTGCCGCTTATGGCACCGCTTAGCGGCGCCGGTTGGTGGCAGGCTCAGGTGTTTGGCCTACATGCCGATCCTACTGCCATAACCACGCTTGGCCTGGCGCTTATGCTGCTGTGGGGCTGGCGTTTGTGGCTTGTCGCTTTTATTCCCATGCTCTGGCTGCTGCTGTCAGGCCTGACGTTATCGGTACTGCAGGCAACTGAAGCCTGGCTGGTGTTCCCTGTATTGGCTGCCGCTCTGGTCGGTATTGCAGTTTTATGCCGATATCCCGCAAAAAAAGCCTGAAAATATGCTAATTTTGCTGCCTTAAATTACAGGTGGGCATGTGATGGCTAATTCTGCTGCAATAGGTATTTTCGACTCCGGTATTGGTGGCCTCTCTGTTGCCCGCGCGGTGCGCGAACTTCTACCCAACGAAAGCCTGATGTATGTCGCCGATAGCGGCCATGCGCCCTATGGTGAAAAAACCGACGATTATATTTACCAGCGTATGGACCATATTACCCGGCATTTAACTGCTGCCGGTGTTAAAGCTGTAGTAGTGGCGTGTAATACTGCCACCACCGCCGCTATTGCCAGGCTGAGGGCGCAATATCCGCTGCCCATTATCGGTGTAGAGCCCGGTGTAAAACCGGCAGTACTGGCCAGCAAAAGCGGCGTAGTGGGGGTGCTGGCTACGCCACGTACCTTATTAACGCCAGCCTTTGCCACGTTAACGCAGCGTTATGCCGGTCAGGCCAAAGTGATATTACAGCCTTGCCCGCAACTGGTGCCCTTGATAGAAGCGCTGGCTTTTAACAGCGACAACATTCGCGCATTGCTAAAAAGCTATATCCAGCCCTTGCTGGCACAAGGCGCCGACACGCTGGTGCTGGGCTGCACACATTATAATTTTGTTGCAGACAGCATCGCCGACATTGCCGGGCCTGATGTCAGTATTATCCGCACTGAAATGGCAGTAGCCAGGGAGTTGCAACGCCGCCTGGCTGAGGCGGATTTAATAAACACCGATTTAATAACTCCTGATTTAATGAATAAGGGCACAAGTAAAGCGACAGACATATTTTATACCAGCGGCAATACCGATATTTTTAGCACTCAGTTGCAGTGTTTATGGGGGAGTGCGGATACGTTTAGTTTGCTGCAGCACCCTATAGCGGATTGACCTGCCACTACCGTTTTGTCTATTAACTACCGATTAGGTTAAAGTACAACGATACCCCCTCCGGTTGTGAGCATTTTACGTGACAACGCAGCATTCTCCTTATTGGCGTTTATCCAGTTTTTACTTTTTTAACTGTGTTGCTTTAGGGCTTATGCTGCCATTTTGGGGCCTTTATATGCAGTCACTTGGTTATCAGGCGGCTGAAATCGGTTTTGTCAGTGCATTGTTAATGGCTACCAATGTTTTTTCACCTCCACTTTGGGGCTGGTGGGCGGATAAAACCGGCCAGCGTTTGAAATTGATCCGCTGGGGCGCTGCAGCAAGCGCCTTGTGTTTTGCTTTATTGCTGCATGATCGTGGCCTGCTTTGGATGGTGCTGTCCGTTATCGCATGCGGCGTATGCTGGCAAGGCATTAACGCCCAATTTGAAGCGGTGACTCTGGACTATCTGCCCAATAACAGCACCGACTATAGCCGGATCAGGCTTTGGGGTTCAGTGGGTTTTGTTTTCGCTGTCAGTGGCGCAGGTTGGTTGTTTGATCAGCTGCAGCTAAGTATACTGCCAGTTCTGATAGTGGGAGCATTAGCGTTGATGTGGTGCAGCACGCTGACAATCAGAGAGCCAGCTAAAGCTATAAAAATTCAACAGCAAAGCCACAGTATATGGCAGTTGCTTCGCCAACCTGCACTGGTAGCACTGCTACTGGCGCTCACAATGGTTTATTTCAGTCACGGCAGCTATTACAGCTTTTACAGCATTTATCTTGAACAACTCCGCTACGATAAAACCACTATGGGCTTACTCTGGTCTTTGGCTGTTTTGGCTGAATTATTGGTATTTGCGCTGATGCCTGCGTTGTTAAAACGGTTCCCGGTGACAGCAATTTTGATTGTCAGCCTGTTTGCCACATCATTGCGCTGGCTGGGCTTAGCTTACTGCGCAAACTGGCTTGCTGTTTTAGTATGTTGCCAATTATTGCATGGCCTTAGTTTCAGTGCTGTGCATGCCTGTGCTATTGAATTAATTTATCGCTACTTTGGCAGCGATTATCAAGGCCGTGGCCAGGCGCTGTATTATGCACTTTGTGTTGGCACAGGGCAGGCAAGTGGTGCTTTGATCAGTGGATGGCTTTGGGAGCTAAGCCCTGTCACCAGCTTTGTTGTCGCTGCATCAGCTGCAGGTGTTGCTGCAGTGTTGGTTATAACAGCATTATATTTGCCTGCCTCGTTATTACTATTTGGGCGCAGGCCCGGTACTGGCACGAATTAGCAGTTGATGCGGCAGGATATGCACCAGCTTTTCAGGTTGTTTACCTTCAATTAAGTCGATTAATAAGGTCGCGCAGTATTCGCCAATTTGGGTTAAAGGCTGAGCTACGGTAGTTAATGGCGGCGCACAGTACTGCGATAGAGCAATGCCATCTACTCCGATAACCGATATATCTTCCGGCACTTTGTAACCCAATTCGCGCAGCGCATGCAAAGCACCTATGGCAATTTGATCGCCAAAACAGAAAAAGGCGGTAGGCCGCTCTTTTAACTGCATAATAGCTCTGACACCCGCCACGCCGGATTCGCAGGAATAATCGCCCTGATACAGCAATTTTTCATCAAAACTTACATTCGCCTGTAACAAGGCTGCCCGGAAGCCTTTTTCGCGCTGCTGGCTGCTTAAGATATGCGATGTGCCGGTGATCACAGCGATACGGCGGTGACCAAAGCCTAATAAATGCTCTGCAGCATCTTTGCCTATCGCCACATTGTCGACGCCCACTTTAGGGATGCCATCTAAATCACAAAACTCTGACGCATTTACTATCGGAGGTAATTGCTCGTGCAACGGCAGCGTTAGATCCACATCAAAGGGGATACGCTGCGAGTTAGTAATAATGCCATCAACCTGGCGTGTTTTAACCATTTCGGCAAACGAGCGCTCCAGCGCAGGATCGTCCTGAGTGTCTTTCAGAATGACAGAATAACCCCGGGCCAGCGAAATTTGCTCAATGGTGCGGACTATAGGTGAAAAATACGGGTTAGTAATATCGGGCAACATAATAGCGATGTTGCGTGAACGGCCTTGGCGTAAACTGGCAGCCAGACGGTTAGGGATATAGCCCATGTCTTCAACCACTTTCATTACCAGATTGCGGGTTTTTTCCGACACCCGGTCAGGGTTATTTAACGTACGGGACACTGTTGCCATACAAACCCCGGCCTTTTTTGCGATGTCTCCCATAGCCAAATGTTTAAACTGATTGTGCGCCATATAGTAGCAACCCCTTGGTCATATCAGCTGCATAAAGAGTATGCAGTGCTAAAGCCTGCCAGCTTACTTAAAAAGATGATCTGTGTAATTGGTTCGTACTCTACTTTTGTGGAAATCGTTTTCCGTTATGCAATCTAAGTAGAAGTAAAGGTACAAGATAACCCAATTTTTGCGTGAAAACCTCTAATTTTCCGACAAATTTTGGCATAAAGAATGTAACTACACTGCTCTGTAGTGTCCTGAAAAAAATACGCATTAGGAATTTAAAGCACTGCTAAGGGTGCATCAAACTTTATGTGTGACAAATGATAAAAATTATTTTCACTTTAAATAAAGCCAGTAAATTTTAATTAAGTTGTTGTTATTAATTGTTTTTTAATTTTATGGTCTGAAAGTGATAAGCTTGACACTTTGAAGGCTAGGCGTTATTTTTTAGACAATAAAAATTTTGCTGGTTGGTGCAACGCATCGGCAGATTGAAAAAATGTCCGCAAAGGATATTTTTTTAGTATCGAATGGAAATCGATTTCCATGGCAAAAATAAATATAACTAAAGCAGTAGCGGGCGCGCAAATACGCAAGCAACGGGGATAAGACGATGAAAAATAGTACACACTGGTTTCGGCGTAGTGCGCTGTCTTTTGCTATTGCCAGTACGTTATTTGGCGGCGTGGTGCCTGCAGCTTTCGGGCAAATAGAGGGCGCCACTATTGCGGGTAAAGTGATCCAACAACAAACCGACCGTAAAGTGGCTGGTGTGACCGTTACCGCAACAGATCAGGACAGAGGTTACAGCAAAACAACGCAAACCCGCGATGATGGCTCTTATGTATTTGTAGGCCTCAAACCTGGTATTTACCTGATTAAAGTTGGCAACAACGCCACCGAGCCGGTGGAACTGCGGATTGGCCAAAGAGCTACGGTTGATATTACATTGGAGGCACCCAGCGATGATAACATCGAGCGTATAGCTGTCAGTGGTGTGCGTATTGAGAGCTTTTCCGGCGGCGAAGTCGGTACCAATGTCACCCCTGAAATGATTGCCCGTTTGCCGCAAAATAACAGAAACTTCTTATCTTTTGCCGATCTTGCACCTGGTGTACAACTCAATACTGACAGCCAGGGCAACGTCAGCATTCGCGGTGGAGCCCAGCATCAGCGTAACGTGAATGTCTTTCTGGACGGTGTCAGCCAAAAAGACTATGTACTTAAAGGTGGGGTTACCGGTCAGGATTCCAGCCGCGGGAATCCTTTCCCACAAAACGCTATTGGCGAGTACAAAGTGATTACCCAGAACTATAAAGCCGAATTTGATCAGGTGGGGAGTGTCGCTATCACCGCGGTAACCCGTTCGGGTACCAACGAATTTGAAGGCGATGTTTTTGTTGACTACACCAATGAAGGCTTGCGTCAGGCCGAGCCGAATGAGCAAGATGGCAAAGCGGAATCACTGACCCGTCATGCCGGCATGTTGTTGTCCGGCCCGATAATAACGGACAAGCTACATTTTTTAATGTCGTATGAGCGCAAGGAAATTAAGGAACCTGTTGATATTCCTGGTGGTGCCGGCGTTAATCTGGTGACTTTGCCCGCAGATCTCCAGGCCTTGCTGGGCAGAGAGACATCTGGTTTTGAGGAAGATTTGTTTTTCGGTAAGCTTGACTGGGCTATCAACGATGACCATTCGCTGGAAGCTTCTGTGAAGTTAAGAGATGAAAGTGATGTCGCTGATTTTGGTGGTGTCAACACTCTAAGCTATGGCGTGAACCGGGAAGTGAAAGATCACCGATACAACCTCAAGCATGTGTATTACATGGAGCATGGCCAGAATGAATTTCGCCTGACCTATGAAGATGCCAGCTGGAATCCGAAACCTTACACTGATGGGCCGGGTATTGTACTGCAAACCGCGACCCGGCAATCTATTTTAAATATGGGCGGTGGCCGCAACTTTCAGGACAAAGGGCAAAAAGGCTGGGCCGTGCAGAATGATTACACCTGGCTGGATATAGAATGGCAGGGAAATCATGTGATCAAAGCCGGTGTTAAATATAAAAAAATCACCCTCAATACCCTGCAACAACAGCCCTACAACCCACAATACTTCTACAATGTAGAAATAAATGGTGCCGGCACTTTTGCTATTGATCAGCCCTATATGGTGGAGTGGGGAGTGCCCGCCACAGATTCCGTGGGCGGTAATGTCGAATCGAAAAATACCCAGCTTGGTTTTTTTATTCAGGATGACTGGGAAGTTACAGACCGGTTGACACTGAATCCCGGTGTGCGTTGGGATTATGAGCAATCTCCGGGTTATAAAAACTACCAAACCCCAACAGAGCTGGTAACCGCATTACGTGGCTGGTCAAATCTGGATAATGCCAATTACAACATTGAAGACTATATCAGTACTGGCAACGAACGACGTTACTTTAAAGGCGCATGGCAACCCCGATTTGGCTTTAGTTATGTGATGGATGACAGCCGCAGCCATACACTATTTGGTGGCTATGGTCGCTCTTATGATCGTCAGCAATTTGATTTTATTCAGTTGGAGCAAAGTAGTGGTTCTTTTGCTCAGGTCAGTTATTTGTTCAGCGGTGATGCGGACAACCCCTGCAACCCGGATGCCACCAACTGTACCAGCTGGGACCCGGTTTACTTAACTCAGCCCGGTCTGGATGGGCTGTTGTCGAGTATTGATGTAAAGGGCGAACGTTTTTTGCTGCACAATGACCTGAAAACGCCTTACTCAGATCAATTCAGTATTGGTTTGCGTAGTAACTGGGCTGAATGGAATACCGAGGTTAGTGTTGCGCATACCGAATCCAAAGATGGCTTTAACTGGCTGTTGGGTAACAGAAGGCCTGATGGTCAGTTTCTGGCTGACGGCACTACCTGGGGTCAGCCGTGGGCGTTTGGCGTACCTGGATGGGGTAATTTAATACTGTCATCCAATGACGGGCAAACCCGCATCAATAACGTCTTTGTTAAAATTGACCGGCCACACAGAGACAACTGGGGAGTTAACCTGGCTTATACCTTCAGTGATGCTGAAGAAAACCGGGTATTCAGTGAGGTTTTTGCGCTGGATTATGAAAGTGTGGCCGACTATGGCTGGAAAAAATCTGTCGGCGTACCACAACATCGTGTTGTGGTATCAGGTAGTTATGATTTGCCATGGGAAATGTTTGTCGCTTTTAAATACACCTGGGCATCAAAAACCACTTATGAATATCTGGACTGCAGACAAGGCGGTACCGCTTGCTTCTTTGACCGTACAGCGCCGGCGCAAAGCAAGTATCAGCGTTTTGACCTGTCATTAACTAAAGAGTTTGGCAGCAGCTATTTGGTGAATGGATCAAAGTTTCGCATTCGTTTTGACGTGCAGAATCTGTTTAACCAAAACAATTACAACAACTTCAACTTAAATCCGGATTCAGCAGAATTTGCTATGCCAAATGCCTTTACCTCCACTAATGGCGGCAAGCGGCAGTTGAAACTCTCTGCTGGCTGGAGCTTCTAGCGCTCTGCGACTGATTGTGCCTGGAATTTTCAGGCACAGTATGTTTGTTGTGATGGAGAATCTGATGTTATTAGTAAAATTAATACAAAAGGTACTGACAGGCTCGGCGGTTTTGTTGGTTAGTGCCGGCTGCTGGGCTTCAGGCTTAACGGCGACAGGGTACGATCGCCATGTTGAACTGCAGTGTGTAGAGGTATGTAAAGCAGAGCATAGCTACTCGCTGCAGGTGTCGGTAAATGATGGTGCCTGGCAAAACCGGGGGCAGTTACAAGGCAAGTCTTTGTTAGACTTTACCGGCGATCTAGGCCGCAATTTGAAGCTGCGTTATCAGTTATTATCAGCCGACCAGAAAGACGTGGTGGCAAGCGCTACTGCAAACACGCGGGATTTTTCTGACGATGAATTACTGGAGATGGTACAGCGTTATACCTTCCGCTATTTCTGGGATCATGCCGACCCAATCACTGGCTGGGCCAAAGAGAGGCTGCCAAACCCACGCGATGGCGACATTATCACCAGTGGCGGTACAGGTTTTGGTATAGCAGCACTGATCACTGCAGCTGAGCGTGGCTGGGTTAGCCGTGAGGCGGTAGTGGAGCGTATGCTAAAAATTACTGCAGCTTCGGCGCAGCTTGAGCGTTTTCACGGCATGTGGGCACACTGGTATAACCCTGCAACGGCTAAGGTGCATAATTTCAGTGCTTATGACGATGGTGGCGATATCGTTGAATCGGCCTTTCTGATACAAGGCTTACTGACAGCCCGGCAGTATTTTAACAGCAGCAATGCCAAAGAGCAGCAACTGCGGCAGGACATCAGCCGTCTTTGGCAAGAGATGGAATGGAGCTGGTATACCAAAGGCGAAAATATCCTGTACTGGCATTGGTCAAAACACCACGGCTGGGCTATGAATCACCCGATCAAAGGCTACAACGAGGCGTTAATTGTCTATGTATTAGCAGCTGCTTCGCCAACTCACCCGATCAGCGACGCGCCCTACCATCAAGGCTGGGCTGCAAGTACAGTAAAAACCTTCCGTAATGGCGAAGATTATTACGGCATCAGTTTGCCTTTAGGGGATAAAGGCCAAAAAGGGGGCCCGCTGTTTTTTGCGCACTATTCTTTTATGGGGTTAGATCCCCGCGGGTTGCAGGACAGATATGCCAATTACTGGCAACAGAATGTGCGTCATACCCTGATTAACAGAGCCTACAGCATGGATAACCCATTTGGCTGGAATGGGTATAGTGAGGATTTATGGGGCCTGAGTGCAGGTGATCATGTACCGGATGGCTACAGTGCTCATGCCCCTGGCATGTATACCGACAGAGGAACTATAGTCCCAACAGCGGCATTATCTTCTATGCCTTATACCCCCGAACATTCGATGCGGGTGTTAAAAAACTTGTACTACAACCATGGTAAAACGCTGTTTGGCCCTGCTGGTTTCTACGATGCCATTAACCTTAGCGTAAGTTCAGATCCGGCTAAACAAGTACGGCGCACTTATCTGGCTATAGATCAGGGGCCTATTGTTGGCATGATTGAAAATCACAGAACTGCTTTGTTGTGGAACTACTTTATGCAGGATCCAGATGTGCTTCAGGGCCTGCATAAACTTGGTTTTACTGTCCACAGACATCCCCTTCAACCGCTAACACCTTAGCCATCGGTAAGATCAAAGGAACAACAAATGACATTTATAAAGTACGCAAAAATAGCCTTTGGTGTGGCTCTGGCCTGCGCGCTGAGCGCATGCAACCCTGCGGTTGTCGTAGAGGTTAGCGCAGATGATGGCCAGCAATATACGGCTACTGCACCGAAAAAAAATACCGAAATGGATCAGTTTATCAATGAACTGATCAGCAAAATGACCATTGAAGAAAAAGTAGGCCAGCTGCATCTGTTAAGCAGTGATTGGGACCAAACCGGCCCAACCTTGTCTGCCGATTATCAGCAGCAAATTAAAGCGGGCAAAGTCGGGGCCGTTTTCAATGCTTACACTGCCAGCTTTACCCGGGAGCTGCAAACGTTAGCTGTAGAACAAACCCGTTTAGGCATTCCGTTGCTGTTTGGCTATGACGTGATCCATGGTCATCGCACTATTTTCCCTATTTCGTTAGGCGAAGCGGCTTCCTGGGATCTGCAGTCTATCAAGGCCGCGGCCAGAATTGCAGCTATTGAAGCATCAGCGGAAGGCATTCACTGGACTTTTGCTCCGATGGTTGACATTAGCCGCGACCCACGCTGGGGCCGGGTTTCTGAAGGCTCAGGTGAGGATGTATTTCTGTCTGTCGAAATCGCCAAAGCCAGAGTACAGGGTTTTCAGGGCGATGATTTGACGGCCACAGACACAGTACTGGCTTGTGCCAAACATTATGCCGCTTATGGCCAGGCTCAGGCAGGGCGCGATTATCATTCCACTGATATGTCAGAACGCGAACTCTGGGAGACCTACCTGCCGCCATTTAAAGCTAGCGTAGATGCTGGTGTTGCCAGCTTTATGACCGCCTTTAACGACCTGAACGGAGTTCCTGCTACTGCCAACAACTACCTGCTGCAGGATATATTGAGACAACGTTGGGGCTTCTCCGGTTTTGTCGTCACAGACTACACCTCTATCAACGAGCTGGTGCCCCATGGCCTGGCGGAGGATTTACCCCATGCCGGCCAATTGGCACTGAATGCTGGCGTGGATATGGATATGCAGGGGGCGGTGTACAGTAAACATCTGCCGGAGTTGTTGGCAAAGGGCAAAGTGTCAGAAACACAAATAGATAATGCCGTGCGCCGTATTCTGGAAATGAAATACAAACTGGGGTTATTTGCAGATCCGTACCGTTATTCCGATGACCAGCGTCAGGCAGAGCAGGTGTATAAAGCAGAGCATCTGGCAGCAGCCCGTGACGGCGCCCGTAAGTCTGTTGTATTGCTGAAAAATGATAACAAAGTGTTGCCGTTGTCGCCGAAACAATCGATAGCGTTAATAGGCCCGCTGGCGGATTCCAAAGCCGATATGATTGGTTCCTGGTCTGCGGCCGGGGACCGTCAGACTAAACCTGTAACGCTGCGCGAAGGTTTACAGCAACGCTTAGGGGCTGATGCAAAAATCTATTATGCCAAAGGTGCTGGTTATGAATTCAATGACACCGACCAGTCTGGTTTTGCCCAAGCGATAGCGGCAGCAAAAAAGGCCGACGTTATCCTGCTGGCGATGGGTGAAAAGTGGGACATGACAGGTGAAGCGGCCAGCCGGGTTGAGCTGGGTTTTCCCGGAACTCAGGAAGCGTTAATGCATGAGCTAAAAAAACTGGGTAAGCCGATGGTGCTGGTGCTGATGAGTGGCCGGCCTATGACCATCAATTGGGCCAATGACAACCTCGACGCGATACTGCACACCTGGTATGCCGGAACTCAAGGCGGGCATGCTATTACTGATGTGTTGTATGGCGACTATAACCCTTCGGGCAAACTGCCGGTGACTTTTCCGCGTCATGTAGGGCAAATTCCTATTTACTACAATATGAAAAACACCGGGCGGCCTTATGAACCTGAGGGGCCGGAGCAAAAGTATCGCTCCCGTTATCTGGATTCGTCTAATCAGCCGCTTTATCCCTTTGGTTATGGCCTGAGCTACACCAGCTTTGCTTATTCGGCTGTGACGCTAAGCTCAACGCAATTAAGCTCTGCAGGGGAAATCATAGCCTCAGTCACGCTGACCAATACCGGCGATCTGGCTGGCGAAGAGGTAGTACAACTGTATATTCAGGACAAAACCGCTTCAGTGACCCGACCTGTGCGCGAGCTGAAAGGTTTTCAGAAAATCATGCTCGGCAAAGGCGAAAGCAAGACAGTGCAGTTTCGTATTAAAGCTGCTGACTTAGCTTTTTATGATTTAGCGATGGATTACGTGGCTGAAGCCGGCGAATTTAATGTGTTTATTGGTACAGATTCTACCACCAGCAATCAGGCAGTTTTCCGGCTAACTGACACTGTGCAGCTGCCATCGGCTATGGCAGTAAAACAATTTCAGCGCAGGGACATTCAATGAATTTATCTACTTTAGATATCATCATTTTTGTCTGTTATGTCTTTGGTATCACAGCGCTGGCGTATTGGGTATCCAGAGAGAAGGCTGGTCACCAGAAAAATACCAGCGACTACTTTCTGGCCGGGAATTCACTGCCATGGTGGGCGATTGGTGCCTCTTTAATTGCCGCTAACATTTCTGCTGAACAAATCATTGGTATGACCGGTTCTGGTTACAAAATTGGTTTAGCCATTGCCTCTTACGAGTGGATGGCGGCACTGACATTGATGGTGGTGGGCAAATACTTTTTACCGGTGTTTTTGCAAAAAAAAATCTACACCATGCCGCAGTTTCTGGAACAACGTTACGATCATCGGGTACGTAAGATCATGGCGCTGTTCTGGCTTGGGGTTTATATCTTCGTCAACCTGACTGCCGTGCTATGGCTTGGTGCTTTGGCGCTGAACACCATTACCGGTGTCAGTATGCAATGGAGCATGTTGTTTCTGGCTGTGTTTTCTATCGTTTATTCGCTGTATGGTGGTTTAAAAGCAGTAGCGTTAACCGATGTGGTACAGGTTACTTTGCTCGTGTTGGGTGGCCTGATGTTGTCCTGGATTGCGATGGATCTGATAGGTCAGGGGCAGGGCGTACTGGCAGGTTTTGCGCGGGTAACCACTGAGTTGCCGGAAAAATTTGACATGATACTGGCTGCAAGTAATCCTTACTATGCGGATTTACCCGGCTTATCTGTGCTGATTGGCGGCATGTGGATCATGAATCTGTCGTACTGGGGTTTTAACCAATACATTATTCAGCGCGCTTTGGCTGCCAAAAACTTGCGTGAGGCACAAAAAGGCATCGCTTTCGCTGCATTTCTGAAGTTGCTAATGCCTGTCATAGTAGTACTGCCGGGTATAGCTGCGGTACTGCTGATACCCGATCTGAGTAAAGCAGATCAGGCTTACCCTTCATTAATGACCATGATGCCGCAGGGGTTAAGAGGTTTAATCTTTGCGGCTCTGATTGCTGCTGTCGTATCGTCGTTAGCCTCTATGTGTAACAGTGTAGCGACTATTTTCACCATGGACCTTTACGCCAACAAATACAAAGAAAAAAGTCAGCAGCATTATGTATGGGTAGGTCGTTTAGTCAGTGTAGTAGCGTTGGTGCTGGCCATGCTGACAGCCAAACCATTATTAGGTCAGTTTGAACAAGCCTTTCAGTATATTCAGGAATTCACCGGCTTCTTTACACCGGGCATAGTAGTGCTGTTTCTACTTGGCATGTTCTGGGGGAAGACTACAGCAGCTGCAGGTCTGATTGCTGCTCTGGGCTCGGCGGTGTTCAGTTTGCTGCTTAAATTGTTATGGCCAGCTTTACCGTTTATGGACAGGGTGGGATTAGTTTTTCTGTTGTGTCTGGCTGCCGCTGTGCTGGTATCGCTATGGCAGCGTCAGGGAGTACAACCTAATGCGGTCGAGCTGTCTGACGTAAACTTTAACACTGCTACGGAGTTTAATTGGTCTGCTGTGGCTGTGTTTTTAATTCTGGCGGCTTTGTATATCAGCTGGTGGTAAGTGTAAAACACATATTCACCGAAAAATAACGTGGCAGTTGCTGGTTATTTTTCGGTGAATTTTTTTTCAGTAAGATGCCAGGCCTGGTAAAGAAGAAACGGTTTGCTAATTCTTTTTCAGGCTAAGCATGTGGTATGTATTTAATCAGGCTGTGATGCCCATAAATCATATTCATCAGCTTCTTCAACCACGGCGTCAATCACATCACCGGGTTTAACGCTGGTTAAACCGTTTAAGTACACGGCGCCGTCAATTTCCGGTGCATCGGCGTAGCTGCGGCCAATGGCGCCTTCGTCGTCTACTTCATCAATCAGCACTTTAATGGTTTTGCCAATCTTAGCTTGCAAGCGGGCACTGCTGATAGCTTGCTGGGTTTGCATAAAACGGTGGTAACGCTGTTCCATTACTTCTTCTGCTACCGGATCTGGCAAGTCGTTGGCTTTGGCACCCTCTACCGGGCTGTATTTAAAGCAGCCCACGCGGTCCAACTGTGCTTCTTGCAGCCAGTCGAGCAGCATCTGGAAATCTTCTTCAGTTTCACCGGGAAAGCCCACAATAAAGGTGGAGCGGATGGTTAACTCCGGGCAGATTTCGCGCCATTTTTTAATCCGCTCTAATACGCGGTCGGCCTGGCCGGGGCGTTTCATCAGTTTTAATATGCGCGGGCTGGCATGCTGAAACGGAATATCTAAATACGGCAGTATCTTACCCTGCGCCATCAGCGGGATAATGTCATCTACGTGCGGGTAGGGGTAAACGTAATGCAAGCGTACCCAGATACCCATATCGCCAAGTGCTTCACACAGTGACTGCATAGAGGTTTTAACCGGTGAGCCGTTCCAGAAGCCGGTGCGGTGTTTTACATCCACGCCATAAGCGCTGGTGTCTTGTGAAATAATAAGCAGCTCTTTTACGCCGGCATTTTTCAGACGCTGGGCTTCGTCCAGCACTTCTCCTACCGGGCGGCTGACTAAGTCACCGCGCATCGATGGGATAATGCAGAAAGTACAGCGATGGTTACAACCTTCAGATATTTTTAAATAGGCATAATGCTTGGGTGTTAATTTAACGCCATGATCCGGTACCAGCATGGTAAAGGGGTCGTATTTGGGCTTAGGCACAAATTCATGCACCTGCTTTAATACGTTTTCATAAGAATGCGGGCCGGTAATACCCAGTACATTAGGGTGTACCTGGCGGATCTCATCTTCGCGCGCGCCCAGACAGCCGGTAACAATCACTTTGCCGTTTTCAGCAAGCGCTTCACCGATGGTTGATAGTGACTCCTGCACGGCCGAGTCGATAAAGCCACAGGTGTTTACTATCACCAGCTCAGCGTCATCGTAAGTAGGCACGATGTTGTAACCCTCGGCTTTGAGCTGGGTAAGAATGCGCTCTGAGTCGACCAGATTTTTCGGACAGCCGAGACTGACAAAACCAATGGTATTGCCTTTACCGTTGCTGGCTTTTACCTGATCGTTCAAGCTTTTGGCAGCGGTATCCAAAGTGGTGGTTTGTGTCGGATCAAAGGTCTGTACTGTCATAGAGTCTCTTAAAGTTGGCTAAGCCGGAAAAAAGTCGGCGGATTATACCTGAATCCGGCTAAAGATACAGAGCGCTCTGTGCAAAAAACAAACAGATATAGTCGCAGCGGCTACCAATGCCGGTGTTTTAAGATGCAGATTGTGTTGACGCTGGCTTTGTATATCTGGCAAATACTGAGAGCAGGCTTGCTCAGCTTTGCCGCAAGCGATGCTTATGGAAGAAGTGCGATGCAAACGCCAGTGTTAGTTTTTTCCGTAGCGAGAAACCCGGTGTTAGCCACAGTTGTTTAAGCAGTGTTCTGAACTGCTGTTCAAAGGCTACTGGCAGTGCGTTAACTGCCGGGTTGTTGAGTTGTAAGCTGTAAAACAAATAAGCCAGATTTAACAACAAAATACTGCGCCAGCGTGCGGGTATGGCCGGGTAAAAGGTGCCTTGCTGCAAGCCGGTAAAAAACTGCTGCAGTTGCTGTTGCTGCTCTGGTTTAACATTAAATGATGCGCTGGAGCGGTGTTCACGGTAGCCATAAAGCGGTAAACGTAAATGAAACAGCTGAAACGCTTGCTGGTACAAGGTGGGTACTGCCATAACGTCTTCGCAAAATGCGATGCCGGAGGGGAAATTAAAATCTGGCGCTATCGCTTTACGGTATATTCTTAGCCAGGGAAACCAGCGGTTTGACTGAAATACAGCAGTGGCAACACCGCTAACCTGGTGCTTGCCGGCTTTGTGGCGCATGTAGTGTGGTCTGGCAGATGGCAGGGCCGATATATCGCTAAAACGTTTATAGCCTATTTCAATCAGATCAGGCTGGTGCTGTGCGATAACGTGCAGTAACTGAGCCATATAGCCGGGTAAGATCACATCATCAGCATCAACAAAGCCAATATAGCCCCCCGTACTATGGGCAATGCCCAGATTTCTGGCCACACTCACGCCGCTATTAGGTTGCTGCAGCAGCAGATAACTGCCGGGCTTAGTCGATGTGGCAATATGTTGTTGCGCTAACTCCAGGCTGTTGTCTGTGGCACCGTCACACACTAACACTACCTGCACCGCATCTGTCAGTTGTGTTTCAACCGACACCAATAATTGAGCAAAATAATCAGCAGCGTTGTAAAACGGTACAACAAGAGATAACAAAACCTGCGATTGCATATATACCACCTGGAAACTTACCTCGAAGCGGCCAGTTTATCAGTGGTCAAAACGGATAAAGTAGAGCTTTTACAGTTAGTTACCAATAGTCACAAAGCAGGTCTTTTTTAGCTTAAACTTTGCACGGTATCGCACCTGGATCGTCTTTTTTTACCAAATTCAGCGCAGCTTGGCAGATCTGGTTAATACTATTAGTTGTATTGCTAACGTACACCGCAACTTTGCAGGAGAGAATATGATTAACGCTTACGCCGCACTGGAGGCCAACAGTAAACTGGTACCCTGGCAATATGAACCTGGTACGTTGGGCCGCGATGATGTAGAAATAGAGGTGGATTACTGTGGGATCTGCCATTCAGATCTGTCGATGCTGAATAATGAATGGGGTATGTCAGCTTACCCGCTGGTTGGCGGCCATGAAGTAGTGGGCCGCATCAGTGCTTTGGGTGAAGCGGTAAGCCATCTTAAAACCGGGCAGGTTGTTGGGCTGGGCTGGCATTCAGATTATTGTAAAGTGTGCAGCAGCTGCGGTAGCGGCGACCATAACCTGTGCAATCAGGCGCAAGGCACCATAGTGGGCCGCCATGGCGGCTTTGCCGACAAAGTACGCGCCAATGCCGCCAGTGTAGTGCCGCTGCCCCAGGGTATGGATGCGAAAACGGCCGGCCCGCTGTTTTGTGGTGGTATTACCGTATTTAACCCCTTGGTGCAGTTTGATATAAAACCCACCGATAAAGTGGCCGTAATTGGTATTGGCGGGCTGGGCCATATCGCGCTGCAGTTTTTACGGGCCTGGGGCTGTGAAGTAACAGCTTTCACCTCCAGCGACAGTAAAACAGAAGAAGCTAAAACGCTGGGCGCGCATCAGTGTATTAATTCACGCAACAGCACAGAGATAGAGCAGGCAGCAGGGCGCTTTGATTTAATTATCTCTACTGTGAATGTAACGCTGGACTGGAATTTATACCTGTCGACATTAAAGCCAAAAGGCCGGTTGCATTTTGTTGGCGCTACGCTGGAGCCGCTGAATATCGGCGTATTTGGCCTGATTATGGCGCAGCGCTCTGTGTCTGGCTCGCCGGTAGGCAGCCCTGCAACTATTGCCAAGATGCTGGAGTTTGCTGTGCAACACAATATTAAACCGGTAGTAGAAATGTTTAAGTTTGAGCAAATAAATGAGGCGTTGGCACATTTAAAAAGCGGTAAAGCCCGCTATCGGATTGTACTGGAGCGCTAAGCTTCAAAGACGAAAACGCCGGGTTAATGCCCGGCGTTTTACATTGCGCGTTAAACTTTATACGGCATAGCACCCAGATAATCTTTTTTACCTACATCGACCCCATTGTGACGCAAAATGGCGTAGGCGGTGGTGATATGGAAGTACAAATTAGGGATGACATGCTGGATCAAGAATTCGTAACCCGTTAGATATTTACCTTCCCAGCGTGGCTGAGTAATTTTTTGCGTGGCGGCATGGCTGAAATCGGCCTCGGTAAAGCTGGCCAGATACGCTACGGTATCGCCGATGCGCTGCTGTAATTGCGCTAAAGTGGTTTCATCGTCGGCATGCTTGGGGGCGCTGTCTGTTTTGCCGGTGATACGGGCTACGCCTAATTTGGCTGTGTCGCAGGCAATTTGTACCTGGCGGATCAGATGAAACTGATCCGGCGCTAAACGCGCATTCAGTAAAACAGAGACATCAATTTTTTTACTTTCGGCAAAGGTGGCACCTTTATCAAGGATGGCGCTTAAATTTTGCAGCATTTTGCTAAATTGCACTACGGTAATATCGTAAAACATGGATTAACCCTCTGTATTGGTTGGAACAGTTTAGTTGGAGCTGGTTGGTTGAGGCCTGTCGGCTGCGTCTTACTGGTTAAGAATGCGCTGCAACCTAGTTGGGGTTGCAAGCCGGGTTTAACAATGGCGGCGCTAAAATAGTTAGCGCCGCAGCAAACGTTAAGTTGTGCTAGTCGTTGTATTAGCAGCTGTGTTTACGGTGTACCAGTTTATACAATAAGGGTAGCAGCAGTAACGTAAGCGCAGTAGCTGAAATAATACCGCCTATTACCACCGTTGCCAGCGGGCGCTGTACCTCGGCCCCTGCGCCGGTGTTAAACGCCATAGGAATAAAGCCTAAACTGGCCACCAGTGCTGTCATCAGCACCGGCCTTAAACGCATGATGGCACCCTGGGTAATGGCATCTTGCAACACTGCGCCTTGTTCACGTAGCTGTTTAATCATCGCCAGCATGACCACGCCGTTTAATACCGCGATACCAGATAGTGCAATAAAACCTACCGCAGCGGAGATAGACAGCGGCATATCGCGCAGCATCAGCGCCCCCAGCCCGCCGGTTAAGGCCAGTGGTATGCCGCTAAATACGATAGCGGCATCTTTTGCACTGCCAAGTGCACTGAACAGCAAGCCAAAAATAAGCAGTAATGTCAGCGGTACCAGCCAGGCCAGCCGGGCAGAGGCCGATTGCAGCTGCTCAAAGCTGCCGCCGTAGTCGAGCCAGTATCCGGCCGGGAGTGTAAGCTGTGTATTCATAACCTGGCGGGTTTGTGCAATAAAACTGCCCAAATCGCGCCCGGCGATATTGGCGCTGACAACAATATTGCGCTTACCGCTTTCGCGGTTTATCTGGTTGGGGGAGTTAATTTCATTAAAATGGCTGATCTCGCCCAGCGGTACATAGGTTAGTTCAGTGCCGGTATCAGGCAAAGCAACCGGCAAGCGCTTTAATTGCTGTGGATCTGAGCGGATATCGTCAGCTAAACGCAGTACCAGTGCAAAAGCTTTATCGCCTTCATAAATATGCCCCAGCTGCAAACCACCAATGGCGGTTTGGATGGTCTGTTGCACTGTGGCGACGTCTATTCCCAGTAGCGCCAGATGATCGCGCTCAGGTTCAATCGACAGCATAGGTAAACCAGACGCTTGCTCCATACGCACATCTTTTGCGCCGGCAATATTACTTAGCAGCACCGTTGCCGCTTCTGCAGCTTTAGTCAGCTCGGTTAAATCATCGCCGTAAATACGCACGGCCACATCAGCCCTTACACCGGCGATAAGCTCGTTAAAGCGCATTTGTATCGGCTGGGTAAATTCGTAATTATTACCCGGAATCGCTTGTGCTATCTGGCGCAGTTGCTCTGTTAAAGCCGCTTTGCTCAGGTTAGGATCCGGCCAGACTGATTGCGGTTTTAATATGACAAAGGTATCGGCGACATTAGGTGGCATAGGATCAGTGGCGATTTCCGCTGTGCCAATTTTAGAAAATACCTGCTTAACTTGTGGCATAGCAGCAATTTCACGCTCCAGCAGCAACTGCATTTGCAGTGACTGCGACAAACTGGTGCCGGGTATACGCAGCGCATGCAGTGCAATATCGCCCTCATCCAGCTGTGGCATAAATTCACTGCCAAGCTTGCTGCCCTGCCAGAACACCAGCACAACCAGCAGCAGTGCCGATGCTATAACCGGCAGCGGATGGCGCAAAGTGCGGCTTAGCAAGCGCGAGTAGCTGCGTTTTAATACCCGCATTAAGCCTGAGTCCTGCCCTGTTACCTTACCGCGGATAAAAATGGCAATCGCTGCCGGTACAAAGCTGATGGCCAGCAGCACAGCACCCGCCAGGGCGGCAATAACGGTAAAGGCCATAGGGTGAAACATTTTGCCTTCAACACCGCTTAAGGCAAACACAGGCAGAAACACCAGCATAATAATCAGTACACCAAATACCGCCGGGGTAAACACTTCGCGTGTGGCCAGATACACCTCGGCCAGACGTTCTTGCAGTGTTAGCAGGCGGCCATGCCGGTGTTGCGCCAGGCCTAAACGACGCAGGCAGTTTTCGCTAACGATAACGGCACCATCGACAATTAAGCCAAAGTCGATTGCGCCTAAGCTCATCAGATTACCGCTGACTTTATTCAGTGCCATGCCAGTGATGGCAAACAGCAGGCTAAGGGGAATGACCAGCGCGGTAATAAGCGCCGCGCGGATATTACCCAAAAAGATAAACAGCACCACGATAACCAACACGGCGCCTTCAAACAGGTTTTTTTGCACGGTGGCAATGGTTTTATCTACCAAAGTGGTGCGGTTATATACCGGATAAGCCTGCACACCCTCTGGCAGGCGCAGGTTTATTTCATCCAGCTTAGCCGCTACAGCGCGGGATACCGTTCTGCTGTTTTCACCCATTAACATAAACACAGTACCCAGCACGGTTTCTTCGCCGTTCAGGCTGGCTGCGCCGGTGCGCAGTTCTTTGCCATAGATAACGTCTGCTACATCACTCAGCCGCACCGGGGCATCGTCGCGTTTGGCAATAACCAGCCCGCTGATATCATTCAGGTTGCTAAACTGGCCAGGGGAGCG
This sequence comes from Gammaproteobacteria bacterium HGW-Gammaproteobacteria-15, assembly GCA_002840125.1. Classification (GTDB taxonomy): domain Bacteria; phylum Pseudomonadota; class Gammaproteobacteria; order Enterobacterales; family Alteromonadaceae; genus Alishewanella. The sequence continues at coordinate 501,110 of PGZF01000001.1, read as the reverse complement.
AACCAGCCATTGCTCACCACGCTGCTCGATATAACCGGCGCCGACATTGCTGTTGTTACGCCTAAGAGCTGTAGCGATATCATCCAGTGTCAGTTTAAAAGCCAGCAACCGCGCCGGATCGGGTGCAACCTGATACTGACGCTGATAGCCGCCAATGGCATTAACCTCGGTTACGCCTTTTACGTTGACCAGCTGCGGTTTTATCTGCCAGTCTTGTATTGTGCGTAAGTCTTCCGCGTTGTAGGGCTTGCCCTCTGCTGTAAGGGCATCTGCACTGGCACTCACTGAGTACATAAATATTTCGCCCAGCCCGCTGGTGATCGGGCCAAGGCTGGCCTGGCTGTCGGCGGGCAGGTTGTCGCGTACACTTTGCAGCCGTTCTGACACTTGCTGGCGAGCCCAGTAAATGTCGGTGCCTTCATCAAATACCACGGTAACCTGCGACATGCCATAACGTGATAACGAGCGGCTATATTGCAGTTTTGGCAGGCCAGCCATGGCGTTTTCAATAATAACGGTAAGGCGTTGCTCGGCCTCCAAAGGGGAATACCCCGGTGCGGAGGTATTAATTTGCACCTGCACGTTGGTGATGTCCGGTACGGCATCCATCGGCAGTTTTTGTGCCTGCCATAAACCCGCCAGTGCCAGCAGCAGGGTAAGCAGCAATACCAGATAACGCCGCTGTAACGCCTGTTTTAGCATCAAGTCAATCATGGCGTGCTCCTAATGCTGGTGGCTTGCGCCGGATTTGAGTAAATCGGCTTTAAGAATAAAGCTGTTCGCGCTGGCATATTCACTGCCAGCTTCCAGCCCGCTGAGTACTTCGACATAGTCATCATCCTCGCGGCCCAGTGTCAGTTTATGTACTTCAAAGCTGTCACCATGGCGCACAAACACTACAGGCTGATTATCAACACGCTGCAGCGCGCTTTTTTTAACCGCCACAGGTACGGCAATTTCTGCAATATGAATATCGGCTTTAATATGCATGCCCGGGCGCCAGTAACCATCGTCGTTGTGAATAAGGGCGCGGGCACGGGCAATATGGCCTTCGGTCATGTGTGCTGAGATATAACCTATAGTGCTATGCGCTACTTTGGCCTGGTGCAGGCTGAACACACGAACCGGCATATCGGCTTTTAACAGCGCAATATCAGATGGAAAGGCTGACATCTCAGCATAAACCTTGTTGTAGTTGGCAATATCCAGCAGGGTTTCGTCGCGGATCAGCTCGCCATCATTTAAATAGCGCCGGGTAACCACACCGGCCAGCGGGGCGCGCAGCTGATAGGGTTTTAAACTGCTAAGGTTAGTCAGGTCAGCCAGCAACTGGCCTTTGCTGACCTGCTCGCCTTGCTTTACCAGCACCTTATCCAGCACAGCGGCATAAGGTGCTTTAACTGCAGCCTGTTGCTCCGGCACCGCAGCAATAACGCCATACAGCTGGATTTTTTGCACCAGCGTTATGGCGGTTGCGGTTTCTGTGCTGATCTGGTTTAGCGTTAGCATACGCCCGCTGATTTTCAGCGGTTGCTTATCGCTATGTTTATGTTCATCGCCGTGTTCATCACTGCCATGGTCGTGGTCATCATCATGTTTATCGTGCCGGGAATTATTCTGTGCCTGGGCAGAGCCATGATTGCCATGCAGCTCTGCAGCGGCATTTATCTGCAAACTCAGTAAATTAGTAGCCAACAAAACCAGCCAGATAACAACAGACAAGCGCGGTGTGTTTAAGCGTTTTACAGTAATTTTTTGCATTATTTATGCTCCATTGCCGCTAGTGGCACAGGGCCGGAAAGCGCCAGCGGTTGTCCCGTCAGACGTTCCAGTTCCAGTAAGATCAGATGAAAACGGCTCTGGCTTTCAACCAGTTCCAGATTGGCTTGTGCCAGTTCTTCATCAGCGGCCAGTACACTGAGTAAATCAATCTGGCCTTGCTGATAGCCGGCTGTGCTGGTGGCCAGCAAATGAGCGGCCTGTGGCAGCAGTTGGTTGGCAATAGCCGCCGTGACCGAGCGCAAGGTGTTGAGCTGCAGCAGGTAATGCTGTAGCAGTAAGTTCAGCTCGGTATGGTTAAGCTGTTGTTGTGTGGCGGCCAGTTCTTGCTCAGCTTGTGCCACCAGCCGGTTTGCTTTGCTGGCGCCCGCGCTGTACAGCGGCAGGCTGAAGCCCAGTACCAGCGAGGTATCATTTTGTGCTTCATTACGTTTTAGCCCGGCAGATAAGGTGATATCGGCAGTGCTGTCTGCTTCGGCTTGCTGCAGGCGGCTTTGGGCTAAACGTTGCTGGGTAAGGTAGCGGTTGGTCAGTGGGCTGCGTTGCAGGCGGGTTTGTAGTTCGGCCAACCCCGGCAGCAAAGGCAGCGTAGCCAGGTTACCTGTTACGGCGCTAAAGTCAGGCCCTGCATTCCAGCGGGCCGCCAGCTGATAACGTTGCAGCTCAAGCTGCTGATCTAAGTTTGTCAGTGCTATCTGGCTACGCAGCAGTTTTAGTTTAATACGACTGATATCTGCTTCATGCAGGTTGCTGGCTTTGCTGCGTTCCAGTGCGGTGTTAAGTAAAGCCGTTTCGCGGCCAATTTTCTGCTCTGTCAGTAGCCTTTGCTGCTGTAAATGCAGTAGCTGAATATATTGTCTGGTGGTATCGGCCAGCACATCCAGGCGGGCTAATTCGTAGTTGTCTTGCTGCAATTGAGATTGCCAGCCGGCAACATCCAGCCTGCGCTGGCGTTTACTGCCCAGTTCAATCTGCTGGCTTAAGCTTAAGGTTAGTTCAGCACCGGCCAGGCCGCGGTTGTCGCCACTGCCGAGAATGTTTTCAACCGCAACATCCAGTTGTGGCAAGGGGCGGTTGCCCGCCTGCAACCGGTTTGCCTCGGCAATACGCTGCTGATAAGGGTAGGCCTGCAGCACTGAGTTATGCTGCAATGTGCGCTGCAATGCTTGTGGTAATGACAACGGTTCGGCATTTGCGCTTAGCCCGGCGTTAGCACTTGGTTCGGCGGTTACACTTAGGCAATAGCCGGTAACTGCCAGCAAGATGGGCAGCGTAAATCTCATACACATAGGTATGCTCCTGTTAATTCAGATTAGAGTGAAAAACGAACAGGATTAAACGTTAGGAGGCGGTACCGGGGGGCTGTAGCTAATGGTTTGGCAACTAGGGTGAGAGCCGGTAATGGCGGCACTGCTGAAATTAAGCAGCTCAACACCATGTAAAAAGGCAATATGGCAACTTACATGCGCATGCGGACTGTGCTGATCTGCTTCATCGCTGTGGCTGTTGTCGCTGAGGTTGTTGCCGGTATGGGTGTCGGTCTGGCTGGTATAGGAGTGAGTATGATCCGGCAAATGCACAACCATAGCATCGCACGCCACTACAGCGTGGTTCAGCATAATTGCCAGCAGAATAATCAAACCTATGGTTTTGCGCAGCATAACACCCTCAATAACAAGGTGTTCATAGTAGCGTGTTGCGGTGCTCTCAACAAGCACCGTGTGGCTTTAGCTTTCACGGTACTTGCCGGCGCTGTGGTCTAGCGATATTTTCGCTGTGCTTTACGCTTGCGCTCGGCTTCACGTTCGGCTTTTTCTTTGGCCTTGGCGCCTTCTTCAGCTTTGGCGTCAATTTGTTCCTGGCTGACCATTTCCGGTGTTTCCAGCGTTATCTGCCCGAGGTTACCAGCACGCAGTTCGGTAATTAGGATGCTGCCGGCTTTTTCCAGATCCACGATCCCGCCTTTGCGCATCGCACCGCGTTTAACACCAATGGCATCCATCAGGGCTAAATCGTTTTCTGGCAGTTCGGTTAAGCCAAAGCGTTGCATTACCGCCTGCGGGTAGGTTTTTAACAGATAGTCAGCAGCAAACATGGCAATATCGGCATAATCAAACACGGTATCTTTTATTGCGCCGGTAACGGCTAAACGGTAACCACAGGTAGGCGGGCTGAGTTTGGGCCACAAAAAGCCCGGCGTGTCGGTTAAAATAACATTATTTTCCAGCTTAATGCGCTGCTGCATTTTTGTCACACCGGCTTCGTTACCTGTTTTGGCAATGGTACGCCCGGCAAGGGTATTAATTAAGGTCGATTTACCGACATTAGGAATGCCCATTATCATTGCCCGTGCAGCCCGGATATCCAGATTACGCTCTGGCAGCATGTCGTTACACAGTTGCAGTAACGCCCGGATTTGCTCCGGGTTTTGCTGGCTGATTGGAATAGCTTTTACGCCGGCCTGTTGCTCAAAATGTTCAACCCAGCGCCGGGTTAGCACCGGATCGGCTAAATCGGCTTTGTTCAGCACTTTAATACAGGGCGTGTTACCACGTAGCTGCGGCACTAAAGGGTTTTCGCTGGAGAAGGGAATACGGGCATCGAGCATTTCGATAATAATATCGACCTGCGGCATGACTTCAGCGATTTCTTTACGGGCTTTGTGCATATGGCCCGGGAACCAGTTAATAGACATCCGTTACAACCTTAAAATAGCAAATGGCAGACAGTGGCAGCCATATAGCAAAAGCACCCACTGTTTTAGTGGGCGCTGCTATGATAGCGCAAAATGAATAGCTCAAAAATGGCAAAAGCTATGTTAGTGCAGTACGAACTGATAAAAACTCAGCACAGAAAGCGGTGCCAGCAGGGCTGAATAACAGGCAACACCGGGCAACTTAACAATGCCAAGGTTGCGAAATAATAATAATAGCTGGTACAGGCCCAGCAAAGGCGGCACCAGTGTTATCCAGACAGTACCGGCCAGAGAAGGAAACAACCAGCTTAAAGCTGGTGCGCAACTGCTGGCAACAACCAGTAATGCCACTAACAGTAAGTAGTGCTTGGCACTAAATTCCGGTAAAGGGCTCAGATTTTCCATTTTGCTCTGTAATATTTCAGGTTGGTATAGATACTATAGAAAAACAATTTGTTATATACCCGCACTGTTTTGTTTAAATATGTAATACGGGCGCAAGCTTAGGCATTTATGCCTGCTTTAGCAATACATTTATAGCAATTTTTTTACTACAGCAACCCGTTCGCCTGACATTATTCCGCAGCTGGCGGATCAAACCGGCGGATCTGCAGAATAATGCCCAGGTGAGGGTGGTCCAGATAATGTATCTCGCCGCTGATCACCCGCCGGCTTTGCCGCACATAAACGGTGTTTAGTTTATTTGCCGACGGAATGCGCAGATTAAATTCGGTGTTAACAAATAAATAGTGATCCAGATGCAGCTTAAATAAGCCATCGAGCTGCCATACCTGATCCGGCAAGTTACCGAGGCTTTGTTGCTCTGGTACTATGGCGGCCAGTTGTTCCCCCGGCGGTGGCGGCAACTGGCTGTTGGCGCTGAGTTGTTGTAACAAGGAGTCAATCTGGCCAAGCAGTTGGGTATCGCTGCCGGTGTCGGTCATGCTGTAGGTTGGCGTGTTGCGGGTTAGCGCAGGATCCGCAGCTGCTGCAAGTAAATTGCGTGGCTGGCTCCAGTAGTCGAATTGTTGCGAGAAATTTTTTCCGGCAAACCAGCGGCTGGCTATGGCGCGCCGCTCTGTTACCGGTGCCTGGCGCCAACTGGTATGCAACAGTAGTGACATGCCGGCCTGACGATTAATGCGCTGGGCAATATCGCGCAGTTGCAGTGCGCTGTCATCAGCCAGATAAGGGGTATTCTGATGCTGACCCCGGCCGGTAATAACGGTTGGCAGTTGTAACGGATAGGCCACCTTATTAATGGTATTACGTGGTTGAAACAGGTTGTGTTGTTGCCACGGTTTGACTTGCGGCTCAAAAATGCACATGGTGTGTGAGCGCAGTGGCATCAGCTTAAATTCACTGGCAAAGCCGCTGTCTTGCGAACACAGTGGTAGTTCAGACAGTAAATTGGCGATATCTGGCTGATAGCGCGGGGTTAACAAATCATAAGCACGACCGGGTTTAATGGCTTTAATGCTGTCGCCAAAGGTTTCCTGGATTGCTGCACCGGGTGTTTGGCTGAACACCAGCATTTCCACCTCAAACCAGCGTTGTTGCTGAGCGCTTAGCGGGCTAGTTAGTAAAACACTGCTTAACAGGCAATACTTCAGGGCTTTAATCATTTGCTTACCTTATGTCTGGCAAAGTCAGACAGCATGTTTTCTATCAGGCTTAAACGCGCTTTGCTGTCATCTGTATTAATACTAAACCGCAGTTTTTGGCCGCCTTCAAGCTTGAAGATGCGCGACTGCTTTTGTATAAGTTCGATAATATAACCGGGTGATACGGCGGTTCTGTCGCTGAATTCTATCACACCGCCTTTATTACTGGCTTCAATGCGGCGAATACCAAGTTGCTCTGCCTGCAGTTTGAACTCAGACAATGCTACCAGATTTTTTGCCGCATCGGGCAGTAAACCGAAACGGTCAATCAGTTCTACCTGTACTTCATCCAGCTCGTCGGTGCTGCGGGCAGATGCCAGCTTCTTATAGCAGGACAACCGCAGGTTTACATCGGGTATGTAGCTGTCTGGTAGCAGGGCAGGGATACGCAGCTCAATCTCTGTTTGCTGGCTTAACATGGCATCCAGGCTGGGCTCGCGGCCATTTTTCAGCGCGTTCACTGCTTGTTCCAGCATATCCATATACAGGCTAAAACCCACTGACTCAATTTGGCCGCTTTGTTCGTCGCCCAGCAGTTCGCCGGCGCCACGAATTTCCAGATCGTGCGTTGCCAGAGCAAAACCGGCACCCAAATCTTCCAGGCTGGCGATCGCCTCCAGGCGTTTTTCGGCGTCTTTGGTTAAGCGCTTCGGTGGTGGCGTTAATAAATAGGCATAAGCCTGGTGGTGTGAACGGCCAACTCGGCCACGCAGCTGATGCAACTGCGCCAGGCCGAAATTGTCTGCCCGGTTAATAATAATGGTATTGGCTGTGGGCACGTCGATACCGGTTTCAATAATGGTAGAGCAGAGTAAGACGTTAAAGCGCTGATGGTAAAAATCAGACATGATTTGTTCAAGTTCGCGCTCACGCATCTGGCCATGCGCTATGCCGATCAATGCCTCTGGCAGTAGCTCGGCTAAATCGGCAGCGGCTTTTTCAATGCTGGCCACGTCGTTATGCAGAAAATACACCTGGCCGCCGCGCAAAATTTCGCGCATTACTGCTTCACGGATCAAGCCAGTTTCGTATTCACGCACAAAGGTTTTTACCGCCAGGCGCCGTGCCGGCGGCGTGGCAATAATGGATAAATCCCGCATACCCGACATCGACATGTTCAGCGTACGCGGAATAGGCGTGGCCGTTAGCGTAAGAATGTCGATATTGGCACGCAGTGCTTTGATTTTTTCTTTCTGGCGTACGCCAAAACGATGTTCTTCATCCACAATCAGCAAGCCAAGATCATGCAGTTTGATGTCATCCTGCAGCAGTTTGTGCGTGCCAATCAGAATATCCACTTTGCCGTTTTCCACATCGGCTAAAATGGCTTTTTGCTCTTTGGTGCTGACAAAACGGGATAATACTTCTACCCGTACCGGCCAGTTGGCAAAGCGGTCTTTAAAGTTTTCAAAGTGTTGTTGCGCCAGCAATGTAGTGGGCACCAGAATAGCCACCTGTTTACCATCATTTACTGCCACAAAAGCGCCCCGCATGGCCACTTCGGTTTTACCAAAGCCGACATCACCACATACCAGGCGGTCCATCGGTTGCGGGCTTTGCATATCCCGCAGTACGGCATCAATGGCATCTTGCTGATCGGCGGTTTCTTCAAACGGAAAGCTGTCAGCAAAAGACAGATACTGCGGTTCATCTAAAGAAAAAGCATAACCTTTGTGCGCCGCACGCTGGGCGTAAACGTCGAGTAATTCTGCAGCCACATCGCGTACTTTTTCGGCAGCTTTACGGCGCGATTTTTCCCAGGTGTCATTACCCAGTTTATGCAGCGGTGCATGTTCGGCATCGCTGCCACTGTAACGGCTGAGTAAATGCAGTGAGGTAACCGGCACATACAGCTTACTGCTGCCGGCATATTCAATGGTAACAAATTCGGCGCTGATACCGGCGGCATCAAGCAGCTGCAGGCCCTGATAACGGCCAATACCATGTTGTAAATGCACTACCGGCTGGCCAATGCTGAGCTCCGCCAGGTTGCGGATAACGGTATCGCTGGATACCTGCTGGCTGCGTTTACGCCGCCGGCGCTGGCTGATTTTCTGGCCGAACAGCTCGTTTTCGCTTACCAGCGCCAGTGGTTTAGCCCGGCGCAGCAATACGCCTTGCTCTAATGCGCCTACTACTATGCCTAAATCGTCGCTGCTGCGGCCAAAGGCGTTAAGATCATCAAATTGTGATACATGCACTCCGGCTTTATGCAGCAGTTGTAGCAGGCTTTCGCGCCGGCCTTCACTTTCGACAAAAAACAGCAGCCGGCCCTGTTGTTGCTTTAGCTGCAAAATAAACTGCTGCAGCGCTTGCAGCGGGTTTTTCAGCTGGTGGTTCACGCTTAAATCCGGCAGGACTTCTGCCTCTGCATTGGCGCTACCCGCTCTGGCAGGCAGTGGTGCAATACTTAAACGGATCCGGCCGTAGTTTTTTAAGCTGGCAAACAGCTGATCGGTGCTGAGGTAAAGCTGCGCCGGTGGCAATATCGGCCGCAGTAAATCAATGGCGCGATCGTCAAAGCGGCGCTTTAGCTCCTGCCAGAATTTATCGGCACTGTGTTCGGTATCTCCGAGCAGCAGGCAGCGGCTGTTGGCCGGTAAATAATCAAATAAAGTGGCCGTTTTTTCGGTAAACAGCGGCAGATAGTATTCAATGCCGGCCGGTAATACGCCCTGGCTAACCTGCTGGTATAGCGATTCTTTTTCGTTTCTGGCGTTAAAGCGTTCACGATACGCCATGCGAAAGCGTTCTATCGCGGCCTGATCGGTTGGAAACTCGCGCGCTGGCAGCAGTTCTATCGCCTCTACGGCTTGCAGGCTGCGCTGGTTATCCGGGTCAAAGGTGCGAATACCATCGACGTCGTTGTCAAAAAAGTCGATGCGATAGGGCACATTGGCACCCATCGGGTATAAATCTAATATTGAACCACGGGCCGAGAATTCACCATGTTCCATCACCTGTTCGACACTGCGATAACCGACCGCTGCCAACTGGCGCTTTAAAGCAGCCAAATCCGCCTGCTGGCCTTTTTTAATCAGAAAACTGTTTTGTTCCAGATAATCGCGGTGGCAAATACGTAGCAGCAAAGTGCTAACCGGCACTATTACCAGGCCATGCGTCAGGCGTGGCAACTGGTACAGCGTTTTCAGCCGCTGCGATACGATATCCTGATGCGGTGAAAACACATCGTATGGCAGGGTTTCCCAATCGGGCAGCGTAAGCAACGGGCAGTCCTGTTGCTGATAAAACACGCCCAGTTCCTGCTCCAGTTTTAACGCAGTGGGTGTGTCGGGCACAATAAGCAGGTATAACGCCGGTTGCTGTGTAATCAGCTGCGCCAGCGCCAGTGGCAGGGCGGCGCCTTGTAAATTGCCCCAGTGTAGCTGATCCTGGGCATGTTTAAGCTGTGGCAGAGAAGTGATCAGATCCATTAAAACGACGAAGCCTTACAAATAATAAAATTGGGTTGTTATTGTGCGCTTAGCTATTTTTTTGCTGCCGTTGATCGGCTTTTTGTTTTAGCAAGCGCGATTGCTGATGCAGGCTGGCACGCACGATAAGTTCGCGATCTTCATCCCGAATGCGGTTAAACACCACTTTTATCTGCCACTGGCCGTCAGCAGCAGGCTCACAACTGAGCACCTGGCCATAGCAGAATACCGCGCCATCGTTATTATCCAGAAAAATTTTCAACTCAAGCACCTGTAAAGGCGCCATCGCAGTGTCGGCTAAAAAACAGCAGCCGCTGCCGCCGTAGCTCAGAGTATGGTAACGCTGGCTGTTGTTGTCTTGCTGTTGCAACACATACTGCAGTAGTAAATCTATTTTACGGGCTTGTTGTTGCAAATAAAGCGCCAGCTCTTCGGCCAGTTCGCCTAAGCGGTTTAACGCGCGCAACGCGGAGGTGTTCAGACTGTTGGCTTCAGAGGCCATTAAAAAAGGTGCCGGGATGGCATTTTGCAATGCAGCCGCATCAGGCAAAGCGATATCCAGAGGCCGGGCATTGAGGCTGATAGTGTGCTCAATGCTAAAGTAATCCTGATAGGCATCATCTAACTGCTGTAATGTGAAATCACTCATGGCAATACCTTTGCAAGCTGCTTGTCACGACAGGCAATAATCTCTATGATCGACGCCACTTTACCATCTAACGCAGGTCTTGTCCTGAATATTAGGATGCAGTTGCCAGTCAGTTTATTAATCGGCTTACGCTATAGCCAAAGCCGAAAGGGTAATGCCTTTATCTCCTTCATTACATTGTTTTCCGTGGCCGGGATTTTTTTGGGTGTCATGGCGTTAACTATTGTCAGCTCGGTAATGAACGGTTTTGAGGGGGAACTGAAAAAGCGTATTCTCGGGGTGATTCCGCATTTGGTGGTGACGACACCGGCCAATAGCCCGCAACATTGGCAGCAGCGTTTGTTGGCTGATACAGCGGTGCTGCAAATTAACCCGTTTTTACAGGCAGAAGCGCTGGTGCAATCGCCACGGCAGTTAACGGCTGTGTTGTTGCAAGGGGTAACAGCGGAAGCTCTACCGGCTTTTATGCAGCAGGCGCTGTTGGTTGGCAACTGGCAGGACTTTGCCTCGCAGCGTTACAGTGTGGTGCTGGGACGTGGCCTGGCAGAGCAACTGGAGGTGTCGGTGGGCGATCCGGTACGCTTTATGTTACCCCAGGCCGGCAGCTATACGCCTATGGGCTGGGTACCGCGCCAGCGCTTATTTACCGTAAGTGGCATTCTGGAAACCGGCTCTGATGTCGATAAACTGATTGCCGTAACCGCACTGGATGATTTAACCCGGCTGTTAAGTGCCGGCGCTAAAGATCAGCAATGGCGGGTTACGCTAAAAGAGCCCTTTGCCGCACCGGCACTGGGCGCGCAACTGGCAGCTGACACCGGTTTAAACGTACAGGACTGGCGGCAAAGCCATGGCAAATTATTTGCGGCCGTGGCGATGGAAAAAGCCATGATGTGGCTAATGCTACTGCTGATTGTTGCAGTAGCGGCTTTTAATATTGTCTCTGCTCTGGTCATGATGGTAACCGACAAACAAGCTGAAATTGCTATTTTAAAAACCCTGGGCATGACAGACCGGCAGCTGTTTACCATATTTGCCGTGCAGGGGATCAGTAACGGCCTGGCCGGAGCTGTAAGCGGTGCTGTTGCCGGTGTGTTGTTATGCTGGCAGTTAAACCCGTTGTTACATCTGTTTGGTCTGTCAGTGGCGCCGGGAGTGGAGCTGCCGGTTGATATTCAGGCCGGGCAGATTTTATTAATTTTGCTAAGTGCACTGGCTTTAACGCTAATGGCAGTGTGGTATCCGGCAAAACGTGCTGTGGCAATAAATCCGGCGGACATTTTACGCGATGAGTAATGTATTAACGGCAACACAACTGTGCAAAAGCTACCGTGATGGCCTGCAGGTTACTGAAGTACTGCACGGTATAGATTTAACCATTAAACGCGCCGACATGCTGGCGATTGTCGGCAGTTCGGGCTCGGGTAAAAGCACTTTACTGCATATTTTAGGCACGCTGGATCAGGCCGACAGCGGCAGCTTAACCGTATTGGGCCAGGATGTTGCCCGGATGACATCGCAGCAAAAAGCGGCATTGCGTAATGGCCAGCTGGGTTTTATTTATCAGTTTCATCACTTACTGATGGATTTTACCGCATTGGAAAACGTTGCTATGCCGCTGCTTATTCGCGGCTTATCTGCAACAGCAGCTAAGCAGCGCGCCAGCGTGATGCTGGAACGCGTAGCGCTGGCGCACCGCAGCCACCATAAACCGGCAGAACTCAGTGGTGGTGAGCGCCAGCGTGTTGCAATTGCCCGGGCATTGGTAGGCGAGCCGGCGTTAGTATTGGCTGATGAGCCAACCGGTAATCTGGATCAGCATACTGCCGAGAGTATTTATCAGCTACTGCGCACGTTAAACCGGGAGCTGGGTACCAGTTTTATTGTGGTAACCCATGATTTGGCACTCGCGGCAAGGTTAGATCGCCACGTCTCTATGCGTGATGGCCGCCTGGAGCTTGCCCATGGCTAGCCTGGCCTGGCAGTTAGCCCGGCGTTACCGCTCTACCCGCCATAGCAGTGGTTTTATCCGCTTTATTTCTGCCAGCTCTACGTTGGGTATAGCGCTGGGTGTGGCTATTCTGATCCTGGCATTGTCGGTAATGAATGGCTTTGAGCTGGCGCTGAAGCAGCGCTTGTTGTCGGTGATCCCGCATGTTGAACTGGAAGCCGTGCAGCAGAATTTACATGACTGGCAGCGTAAGCAACAGCTGTTTGCCAAGGTCGTCGGTGTTGAGGCGGTAGCACCTTATATTAAAAGTAACGGTATGTTAAGAGCCGGTACAGAAGTGAAAGCGGCAGAAGTGCGTGGCATTGATATTACCTCGGAGCGGCGCATCAGCGATTTTGCCAGTTATATCAGCGCTGGTCAGCTTGATACCCTGCAACAGAGCGACATTGTGCTGGGACAGGGTATTGCCGATGCGCTGAATGTTAAAGTAGGCGGGCAGGTACAGCTGTTATTACCCCGCTTAACCGAAGATGGCCGCCTGGCCAGCCACAGTACCGCCAGCCTGACAGTGAGTGCCATAGTTGCTGTGGGCGGCCAGCTGGACTACAGCCATGTCTGGCTTGATATGGCCACGCTGGCCAGCTTATTGGCTTTTGAGCCGGACGCTGTGCAGGGTTTTGCATTTCGGCTGGACGATATTTTTCAGGCGCCGCAAATGGCGCGCGAGCTGGGCCGGGTATCAGAAGATTATGTCTATCTGCTGGACTGGTTTCGCAGCCAGGGCCATGTCTATCAGGATATCCAGATGGTACGCAGTATTTTATATCTGGTATTGGCATTGGTGATTGCAGTAGCCAGTTTTAATATCGTTGCCACACTGGTGATGGCCGTGCGGGAAAAAGAAGGCGATATTGCCATTTTGCTAACCATGGGTGTTTCGCCTGCGGTAATTATACGCACCTTTATGTGGCTGGGCTGGCTTAATGGCTTAATTGGTGCTGTAGCAGGTTTAATTGTCGGTGTATTACTGGCCAGTTATATTGAGCCGGTGTTTGCCTTTGTAACGAGCGTACTGGGTAAGTCGTTGCTTGATCCGAGTATTTATTTTATTAACTTTGTACCGTCATTATTACAGTGGCAGGATGTATTGCTGACCTTTGGTGTGGCAATAGTGATGAGTTTGCTGGCGACGCTTTATCCGGCGTGGCGGGCCAGTAAAGTGCAACCTGCGCGGGTGCTGGGGCAGCGTTAACAAGGTTAAAGCGGTGGCTGGTTTTTCCGCTTTAATTTTTTGCCCAGCTGGGCTTTTCTTACTGATAAACGCCACAGCCAGTCGATAACAAAATAGCCAATAATGGCTGAGCAAATTCCCATCAGCAAACAGCCGGCCAGAAAAGGTTTACCAATAGTGTGAATACTATGCACCAGCCAGTCCCAGCTGGCTTCAAAGGCAAAAGGCTCCAGCGGTGTTCTTAACACCACCGAACCCACCAGATAACTGATATAAAATAAAACCGGCATCGTAATAGGGTTGGTTAACCACACCAACGCTACCGATATGGGTAAGTTAACCCGCATTGGTATTGCCACCGCAGCAGATGCTACCATCTGAAACGGAATGGGCATCCAGGCAAAAAACAACCCCACCGCAAAAGCGCCGCGGGCCGAGCGTCGGTTCAGGTGCCACAAATTACCATCATGTAACAGCGAGCCAAATATTTTAAGCAGCTTCTGCTGCTTGATTTTTTCTGGCGATGGTAGATATTTCTTAATAAAGTTCTTTGGCATTACAACCTATTCACAAAAAACAAACATGAAATCTTTTTGTATCGGTGTGCTTGCAGGCAGCCTATTGTCATTATTTTTGCCAATAGTGCCACCTTTTTTCACAGTATTTTTGCTGCTGCCGCTAACTATACTCTTGTTTGCGGTGCGCTACCGGTTTTGTGCCGGGCTGGCCGCTTTTTTTTGTTGCTGGATAAGCCAGTTTGCTACCTATGAAACCGAACAGCAGCAGCTGTTGAATTACAGCGCCCCACTGCAAGGTACTATTGTTGGTATTCCAAAACAGTATGCTGAGTATAGCCAATTTACATTACAACTGGAAAACAGCAGCGCTAAAGGGTATCAGATCCAGCTGAACTGGTCACAACCTCCGGTACTTTTGCAAGAGGGCCAGCGCTGGCAGCTGAGTGCGCGCTTAAGACCAGTGGCCGGTAGTGCTAATCCCGCCGGTGTCAACCGTGAGGCGCAGGCATTGTTGCACGGTGTATTGGCCCAGGGCTCTGTGCTGGCCGGGCATGAGGCGCAGTTATTGCCGCATAAGGTGTCATTGCGCCAGCGGCTGATAGCCCGGTTGCAACACGCAACGGCAGATTTAGACAGCGCACCGCTGTTACTGGCACTGACGGTGGGGCAACGCCAGTTTTCACCAGCCTTATGGCAGGGCTTGCAGCAGTCTGGCTTAGCGCATTTGCTGGCCATTTCCGGTTTGCATATTGGCCTGGTGTTTGGCTGGAGCTTTTGCCTGCTGCGTTTTATGCCCTGGCCGCTGCGCTATTTAGCCTGGCGCCAGGGTGTGGCGTTAACTGCGGCTTTGCTGGCTGCCTTTGCATATGCCTGGCTGGCCGGCTTTGCTATTCCGACCATCAGGGCTGCATTTGCCTTGCTGCTGATGGTGCTGGCCTGGCTGCAATACCGGCGGCTAAGCTACAGCCACTATTGGTTATTGCTTACGGCCTTGCTATTGCTGGCTCAGCCCTTTTTTGTGCTAAGCAAAAGCTTTTGGCTATCGGTACTGGCCGTGGCGGTTATTTTTACCGTGTTATGGCTGCAACCCCGTTACAGCAAGCACTGGCACAGTAAGTTCTACTTGTTTTTGCGTTTTCACTTTTGTCTGACGTTACTGATGTCGTTACTCAGCCTGTTGTTATTTGATGGCAGTTCGGTGCTGGCGTGGCTGTCAAATGTGTTATGGGTACCCTGGTGCAGCTTACTGGCTATTCCGTTGTTGTTTATCAGCCTGTTGGCTGAATTGTTTCAGCTACCCGGTAGCAGTGCGCTTTGGCAGTTAACCGATACGGTGTTTCAACCGCTGCTGTGGTGGCTTAACTGGAGCGCGTTACAAAGCAGCAGCTGGTGGGCCTGGCCGGATCAGCACTGGGTATTGATTTGCAGCCTGCTACTTATCTGTTTGTTATTTTTGCTGTCATACCAGCGCATATTTTTTTATCTTGGCGTTGTGCTGATGCTGCCGTTAATACTGGCGTTTACCCGGCCGGTACAGTGGCAGTTGCATCTGATTGACGTCGGGCAGGGGCTGGCGGTATTGCTGCAATATGGCCAACGCGGCCTGTTGTACGATGTAGGGCCACGTTATGGCCAGCACAGCGCCACTGCATCGCAGGTATTACCTTATTTGCGCCAGCGTGGTGTACGCCAGCTGGACTATTTAATTTTAAGCCACGATGACAGTGACCATACCGGTGACTGGCAGTTGCTGGCAGCCTTTTATCCGCAGGCGCAGATTTACACTGACATTGATCATATAGACAATGCGCAACCCTGCAGCGCTATACCGCAGCAATACTTAGCCGCACGGCTGCAAATGCTGGATGCCGGTGGAGATTTTGGCAATAAGAATGACAGCTCCTGTGTGCTGCTAATACAGCTGTATGGCTGGCAGATTCTGTTGCCAGGCGATATTGGTGCAAGGGTTGAGCAGCAACTTATTGCGCGCTACCCGCAGTTGACCGCTCATGTGCTGGTGTTGTCTCATCATGGTAGTAACAGTTCCAGCCATTTTGCTTTTTTACACCAGTTAGCGCCGCAACTGGCATTGAACAGCGCCAGTTTATATAACCGCCATCAGCATCCGGCTATTGCTGTGCAACAACGGCTGCAGATGCTGGGTATTCCGCTGCATAACACAGCGCATGGTGGTGCTATCAGGCTTGATATCAGCGAGCAGGCCCTGCATGTTTACGAATACCGGGCGCAAAGAATACCCTTTTGGCTGCAAAAGCCGGTGGGAAATGCTGAAACCTTGCTAACAACACGCTAGAATAGCGGCTGATTCAGGAAGCAGGGTTTTATTTTGGTAGAGAATATTACAAATCCCGTCGTTATTTATAAGCGTTTATTGCGCTACGCCAAACCTTATCGGGCCGGATTTATTGCTGCGATATTGGGCATGATTGGTTATGCCCTGGTTGATGCCACTTTTATTTCCATGATCCAGCCGTTTATTGATCATGGTATTCAGGACAAAGACACCGAGTTTCTTAAATACGCGCCTTTAGTGGTGATCCTGATGTTCATTCTGCGCGGTATCTGCCATTTTATTGCGACCTACTGCATCAGTTGGGTGGGTGGTCATATTGTAAAAGACATCCGTCAGCATTTGTTCAGCCATATCATGCGTTTACCGGTTAGCTTTCATGATCAGCATTCTACCGGGGAGCTAATTTCGAAAATCACCTATGATGCTGAGCAGGTTAAACAATCTCTGACAAAAGCGTTGATCGTGTTGGTACGTGAAGGCGCTTTTATCATTGGTCTTATCGCCGTGATGTTTTATCACAGCTGGCAGTTGTCATTGATTTTCTTTTTGATTGCACCTCTGATTGCTATTATCGTCCGTTTTGTCTCAAAACGTTTTCGCCAGTTGAGTAAACATATTCAGCAT
Organism: Gammaproteobacteria bacterium HGW-Gammaproteobacteria-15; assembly: GCA_002840125.1. GTDB lineage: Bacteria > Pseudomonadota > Gammaproteobacteria > Enterobacterales > Alteromonadaceae > Alishewanella. Next base: position 484,251 of record PGZF01000001.1, on the reverse strand, counting down.
GCCATGGGCGGTGTAACCACATCGTCAGAGCAAATGCTGAATGGCCATAAGGTTATTTTGTCTTTTGGCGGTCAAGCGCTGGAGGATAAACGCTTTGCGGATATTAATAATAATACCCGTACTCAGGGTATTAAAATGGACTCAGCTCAGGCTATAAGCTCGGGTATTATTCAGCTGATTGCTTCTTTTGCGCTGGCTTTTGTCATTTATCTGTCCAGCTCCCCTGAGATGCTTAATCAATTGAGTGCCGGCAGTTTTTCTGCGATTGTCACCTCCATGGTGGTATTACTTAAACCACTAAAACAACTGACTACAGTGAACAGTGATTTTCAGCGTGGTATCGCGGCGGCCGCCAGCGTTTTCAGCATACTGGACCAGTTGCCTGAGCAGGATAGCGGGACGCTTGAGGTGGCGCAGGTTCAGGGCGAAATCCGCTTTGAGCAGGTAAGTTTTCAGTATCCCGGTCATCAGCAACAAGTGCTGGACAATATCAGCTTTGTGGTTCACCCGGGGCAAACGGTCGCATTAGTGGGGCGTTCCGGCAGTGGTAAAACGACTATTTCCAGTTTGTTACCGCGTTTTTATCAGGTTGAGCAAGGACAAATTCTGCTGGATGGCCAGGATATCCGGCAGTATAAACTGGCGTCTTTACGGGCTCAAATTGCGGTAGTATCCCAGCATGTGACACTGTTTAATGAAAGCATTGCCAATAATATTTGTTACGGTATGACGCAACCTGTTAGTGAAGCTCACTTATTGGATGTTGCCGAAAAAGCGCATGTGCTGGAGTTTGCCACTAAGTTACCTGACGGCCTCAATACGATTGTCGGCGAAAATGGTGTTAGTTTATCCGGCGGCCAGCGTCAGCGTATTGCCATTGCCAGGGCCTTGTTGCGTCAGGCGCCGATTTTAATTCTGGATGAGGCTACCTCAGCGCTGGATACAGAATCTGAGCGTAAAATTCAGTCGGCACTTAATGAGCTGTTAAAAGGCCGCACCAGCATTGTTATTGCACACCGGTTATCCACAATTGAAAACGCCGACAGCATTATCGTGATGGACCAGGGCCGTATTGTAGAGCAGGGCGATCATCATACTTTGCTGGCACAAAACGGTGCTTATGCACAGCTGTATAAACTGCAGTTTGGCGAGCAGCAGTGAGCTTTACTGAGAGGCTATGGTATCAGGGCCATAAAGCTTATTGGTTGTTATTGCCGTTGGCCTGGTTGTATGGCGTTATCACGGCATTACGCCGTATGCTGTTTCGCTCAGGTATTAAACAACAGATAAGAGTAAAGGCCCCGGTGATTGTGGTAGGCAATATCAGTATTGGCGGCACCGGTAAAACGCCTTTTACATTATTGCTATGCGATACGCTGCGTAAACAAGGTTGGAAGCCGGGTATTGTCAGCCGTGGCTATGGCGCTAATATCAACACTCCCATACTGGTGATGCCTGAAGTAGCAACAGCTGCCGGGGTGGGCGATGAGCCGTTGTTGCTGGCACAGCGTAGTGGTTGTCCGGTAGTGGTATGCCCGGATCGCGTAGCTGCAGCCCGCTTTTTACTGCAGCAAACGCACTGCAATATTATTATCAGCGATGATGGTCTGCAGCATTATCGTCTGGCACGCGATATGGAAATTGTGCTGATTGACGGCAGCCGTGGCCTGGGCAATGGCCAGTTGTTGCCGGCCGGCCCATTGCGTGAGGGCGCCTGGCGTTTAAAACAGGCTGATTTGGTCGTGGCAAACAGCCAGCCTTATGCTCAGGCCGATGGCGTAATGCAATTACAGGCTGCAACGGCAAAAGCGCTGTGCAGCGAAGCAACCTTAACATCCGGCCCGGTAACCCTGGTAGCCGGAATTGGTAACCCGCAGCGCTTTGAGCGCACGGCGCTGGCAGCCGGTTTTACCATAGCCGCACGGCATTATTTTGTTGATCATCATAAATTCAGCGCGGCCGATTTTACTGATATCCAGGGCCCGGTGCTGATGACAGAGAAAGATGCGGTGAAATGTCGCGAATTTGCCCGTGCTGACTGGTTCAGCCTTGGCGTGGATGCGACACTGGATAACACATTACAACAAAAACTAGATACCCTTTTGACTAATCTGCGGAGCAGTTATGGCACTTAAAGTAGCATTAACCGAAATTCTGGCCTGTCCGTTATGTAAAGGCAAACTCAAATATGATCAGGCTTCACCGCAGCTGATTTGTACCTTCGACCGCCTGGCCTATCCGGTGCGCGATAATATTCCGGTATTGCTGGCTGACGAAGCCCGTGAGCTGACACTGGAAGAGGCAGAACAATGGCGTTCATAGTGGTTATTCCGGCACGTTTCGCCAGCAGCCGTTTGCCGGGCAAGCCGCTGGCTGATATCGCTGGTAAAACGATGATTGAACGGGTTTACCAGCAGGCACTGCAAAGTGGGGCTTACCGTGTTGTTGTTGCCACTGATGACAGCCGGGTAGCAGCTGCAGTAGAACGTTTTGGTGGCGAAGTCTGTATGACACGTGCCGATCATAATTCCGGCACCGAGCGCCTGGCAGAAGTAGTGAGTAAGTTACAGCTTGCTGCCGATACGGTAGTGGTAAATGTGCAGGGTGATGAGCCCTTTATTCCACCGCTGATTATTCGCCAGGTTGCGCAGAATCTGGCTGCTCAGCAAAAGGCCCAAATGGCGACATTAGCGGTACCGCTGATCGATGCGGCTGAAATTGCCAACCCGAATATTGTAAAAGTGGTTAGTGATAAACACGGTTATGCATTGTATTTTAGCCGCAGTGTTATTCCGTTTGACCGTGACGGCACTTTTCAGGCTGAATTAGCCAGCCATTATCGCCGCCATATTGGTATTTATGCTTATCGCGCTGCTTTTATTCAGCATTATATTGACTGGCCAGCGTCTGCGCTGGAACAGATTGAAAGCCTGGAGCAACTGCGGGTGCTGTGGCATGGTGAATCAATTCATGTTGATACCGCGCTTGAAACACCGGCGGTGGGTGTGGATACGCCGGCAGATCTGGAACATGCCCGCACTTATGCTGCCAGCCTGAACTGATGACCACCGCTTTTACCCTGATAGCTGAAACGGCAGATTTTGTGCTGCTGAATAAAGCTGCCGGTATTAGTTTTCACTCAGACGATGGCCCGGGCTTAGTGGTTTTAGCACAGCAGCAACTGGGCTATAAGTTGTACCCGGTACACCGGCTGGATAAAGTAACCTCGGGTTTAATTGTGCTGGCCCGCAGCAGTGCCGCAGCGGCACAGTTAACACAGCTGTTTAGCACGCACCAGGTAGAGAAATATTATCTGGCGCTAAGTGTAGCCAAGCCGGCAAAAAAGCAGGGCTGGGTGAAAGGCGATATGACGCCAGCACGGCGTGGCGCCTGGAAATTGCTGAGCAGCCAGCAAAACCCGGCGGTAACCTATTTTATTAGCCAGGGTTTTGAAAACCTGCCGTTTCGGGCATTTTTAGTTAAGCCCTACAGTGGTAAAACCCACCAAATCAGGGTTGCGCTAAAAAGTGTTGGCGCGGCCATTGCTGGCGATGCGTTGTATCAGGGCACAGCGGCAGACCGGGTGTATCTGCATGCCTATGGGCTGCGCTTTTGTTTATACAATACCGAATATCAGTATGTACAGGCGCCAACAGAAGGCGTTTTCTATCAGCAGCTTGGCCAAAGCGGGGCATTGTCAAACTGGGCACAGCCCTGGCAACTGAATTGGCCAAATTATATTTTACCTCAGCAGGTTAACGAATAAAGATGTCCGATTATCAATTACGTTTTGCCGGTATTGCCCGGTTATATGGTGTGGCCGCGCTGGAGACTTTTCGCAACTCGCATGTTTGTGTTGTGGGGATTGGCGGCGTGGGCAGCTGGGCAGCTGAAGCGCTGGCACGTTCCGGTATAGGTGAAATTACCCTGATTGATCTGGATGACGTCTGTATCAGTAATATTAACCGCCAATTACATGCCTTAAGCGATACTGTAGGGCAGGATAAGGTAGTGGTGATGGCACAGCGTATTAAGGCGATTAACCCAGAATGCGTTGTGCATCAGATAGAAGATTTTGTTACTACCGACAACCTGCGTGAGCTTATCAGCAATGATATGGATTATGTGGTTGATGCAATTGATTCAATTAAAGCCAAAGTGGCGCTGCTGGCCCATTGTAAGCGTAATAAAATCAAGGTAATAAGCACTGGCGGGGCCGGTGGGCAAACAGATCCGACGCAAATCCGGATTGCCGATCTTACTCAAACCATTAACGACCCGCTGTTGGCCAAAGTACGCAATAGTTTGCGGCGTGATTATAACTACAGCCGTAATCCAAAACGCCGTTTTGGTATTGAATGTGTCTATTCAACCGAGCAACTGGTATACCCGCAACCGGACGGCAGCGTTTGCCAGCAAAAAACGGCTCAGGTGACAGCAGACGGTGAGGTAAGTAGTATGCGGCTGGATTGTAGCGGCGGTTTTGGGGCTGTTACCGTGGTAACAGCCAGCTTTGGACTGGCTGCGGTATCAAAAGTGTTAGTCAAACTGGTCGGCAAGCATGAACGCCATAACGATGGACAGTAATATTAACGACAAAGGGGAACGGCGCGGGCTGTTAAACCGGCGTAATTGTCTCAGTGCCAGAAAAGCCTGCCGGCCATCTTTACCCAACACGGTTCGCAATGTCAGCAGGCAGGGGTAGGCCAGCCACATTTTCTCGGCTATCTGCAAGGCTTCCCGCCAGACCCTACCCGGTGCCAGCCGTTGATATTCGCTTATAGTTAACAAAATAGCCGGATCATTAGCGGGTAAATAGCGGTACAAACCATGCACGAAAATCAGTACATCGCGAGCCATACACTGGTCAATACTCAGATGCTGATGCGGATCTTCTTCAAAATCAATAAAGCCAATTTGCTCACCGTCCCAACAGATATCACGTAACGCCGGGCGGCCATGCCAGCGGTTTTGCTGATGCACCTGTGCCAGAGCGGCGGCGGCTGCCATCAAAATATGCTGTTTTTCCAGGGCGCTAATATTGGTTTCGGTTAAGAAAAACTTGATGGATGGCCCCAGGTCCGTCATCACCAGGTAGTTGTCATGGCTCAACACCACCTGCGGTACCCGTATGCCCCTGGATTTCAGTAAAGTTAGCCGGGTAGCTTCACGTTTGAGGCACTGTTTCGGCTCTGCTGACGGGTAATACAGTGGGTTATTACTCAGTTTTCTCAGCAGTCTGGTGAGCAGGGGCAATAATGTGCCACCTTTGGCTTCATGTTGCTTAATCCAAAGCTTTTGATTTTGCCACAGGGTAGAAAACGAACGTGCTTTGTGCTGGGACAGAAGCTCTTCAACATGCTGTTGTAACGCGTAACTATCCATATCGCCGTAACCTGACTTTCAGGTTTCCTGTAGTTGAGATATACAGGCGCGGTAGTCTATAGGGTGAAACTGAACCTTAGATGAACGAGCTAGCCGCAGCAGTGTTTTATCCGGTTGACCATTGCCGTTAAGCCATTGCCACGTGACTGACTTAAATAAGGTTTTAAGTTCAGCTGATCAAACTTGTGGCATAAATCAAACTGACACAGTTCAGCGGTTGTCATGCCATTAACCAGGCACAGCATAATGGCCATCAAACCTTTTACAATACGCGCTTCGCTGTCGAGCACAAAGTAGTGCTTATCTGTAGTTTTGTCATGATAATGCATCAGCCAGGCCCGGCTTTCACAGCCTTTGACCAGCAATTCTGGCTGTTTCATTTTTTCCGGAATTGCAGGCAGCTTTTTGCCCAGTTGCATCAGCACCCTGTATTTTGCCTGCCAGTCTTTGGCTTGTTCTATTTCCGTTAGATCGCGTTGCTGAATGTCCAGCAATGCAGGCTTGGTATCTGCTAATAGTTGTTCTAGTGTCATGCAGTTAAAATCTCCACGGCTTGCTCCAATGCGAGCAAACACCGGTTTACATCATCCAGCGTATTATAAGCGGCAAAGGAACACCTTATGGCACCTGGCCGCGCTAAGTAGCTAAATAATGGCATAGCACAGTGTTGCCCCGACCGGACAGCTATCTGTTGCTGGTTAAGTAACTCAGCTACGTCAGCAGGGTGCTCACTGTCAACATTTAATGCCACTATACCGGCATTATGCACAGACGAAGATAAAATATCTATGGCTTTTATTGCCGTTAAGCCGTTGTAGAACTCTTTTAATAACAGCGATTTATGATTTACGATCTGCTGATTGTTATATTTTTGTAGCCATTTGATGGCGGCGGACAGGCCGATAGCACCCGCAATATTGGGCGTACCGGCTTCCAGCCGGAAAGGTAATTTGTTAAAGGTAGTGTTAATAAAGCTGACACTATCAATCATTTCACCGCCGGCAAAAATAGGCGTTAAGCGGGCCAGTTGTTCCGTTTTGCCATACAGCACGCCTATGCCGGTAGGGCCATACAGTTTGTGGCCGGAAAAAACATAAAAATCGCAGTCCAGCTGTTGCATATCCGGCTGCTGATGCACTATGCCCTGAGCACCATCTATTACCGTTATAGCACCTGCTACTTTTGCCAGCGTAACCATGTCAGCCACTGGCTGGATGTGGCCTAATACGTTAGAAACATGGCTGAAACTGACTACTTTAGGCTTTAATTGCAGTAATTGCTGATAGGCCTCCATATCCAACTGATGCTCTGGTGTTAACGGCACCACATCGATAATGACACCAAAGCGCTGGCAATGCAGTTGCCAGGGCACAATATTGGCGTGGTGCTCTAGCTGCGTGAGTAAAATACGGTCGCCGGGTTGCAGCACCGTATGCATTAAGCCAAAAGCAATTTGATTAAGTGCTGCTGTGGCGCCACTGCAAAAAATGACTTCATGTGAATGTTGTGCGTTGATATAACTGGCAACCGTGCTGCGGGCCTGCTCAAACAGCGTAGTAGCCCGCTGGCTTAATTGATGTGCGCCGCGATGTACATTGCTGTTATATTGCTGATAAAACTGCGTAACGGCATCAATGACCGCCTGAGGCTTGTGCATAGTGGCGGCATTATCCAGATACACCCATTCTGGCTGTTGCTGAAAAAAAGCAAATTGCTGGCGAAACTGCTGAACATCAAAAGTGGGCATAAGGGCAGGGAGGTCCACTGGCTAAGATTGCGCGATTTTGCCTGTTTTCTTACGCTGGCGCAAATGCGCTTAAAAAGTCAGCCAACAAAAAAGCGGCCGAAGCCGCCTTTGCCAAACCAGTGAGATTAACGCTTATTCAGCGGCTTAAAATCACGGGTGTTGTAGCCGGTGTATAACTGGCGTGGACGGCCGATTTTGTGGCCTTTTTCGCCCAGCATTTCGTCCCAGTGTGAAATCCAGCCCACGGTACGCGACATGGCAAAAATCACCGTGAACATACTGGTTGGAATACCAATAGCTTTTAAGATAATACCGCTGTAGAAATCGACGTTCGGGTACAGCTTTTTCTCAATAAAGTACGGGTCTGACAGCGCAATGCGCTCTAATTCCATTGCTACGTCTAACAGTGGGTCTTTAACGTTCAGCTCTTTTAACACTTCATGGCAGGTATCGCGCATCACCTTAGCCCGTGGGTCAAAGTTTTTATACACGCGATGGCCAAAGCCCATCAGGCGGAAGCTGTCGTTTTTATCTTTTGCCCGTGCTACGAACTCAGGAATACGGTCAACAGAACCGATTTGCTGTAACATTTTCAGACAGGCTTCGTTAGCACCGCCATGCGCAGGGCCCCACAAAGAAGCTACACCGGCAGCGATACAGGCATAAGGGTTAGCACCTGACGAACCGGCTAAACGTACAGTAGAGGTAGAGGCGTTTTGCTCGTGGTCGGCATGCAACATAAAGATGCGATCCATGGCTTTAGCCAGGATAGGGCTGACTTTGTAATCTTCAGCTGGTACAGAGAACATCATATGCAGAAAGTTTTCTGAGTAGCTTAAATCGTTACGTGGGTATACGAAAGGCTGACCAACAGTGTATTTAAATGCCATCGCCGAAATGGTTGGTAACTTGGCAATTAAACGGTGCGCACTGCGTTTACGTTGTTCAGGGTCGTTGATGTCCAAATCTGAGTGATAAAAAGAGGACAGTGCACCCACTACGCCACACAGCATCGCCATTGGGTGGGCATCAACACGGAAGCCCTGGAAAAACGAGGCTATTTTTTCATGCACCATGGTATGGCGCGTAATGGTGTTTTTAAACTGGTTATATTGCTCAGCCTGCGGTAATTCACCCTCTAATAACAGGTAGCACAGTTCAAGGTAGTCTGAGTGTTCAGCCAATTGCTCGATAGGATAACCGCGGTGCAACAGCACGCCTTCATCGCCATCAATATAGGTGATTTTGGATTCACATGAGCCGGTAGACATAAAACCCGGGTCAAAAGTGAAGTAACCATGCTGACCCAAGGCGCGAACATCAATTACGTCGGTGCCGGCGGTGCCAGAGTAGATTGGCAACTCGAACGATTTCCCATCGACCTGCACGACGGCCTTTTTATCTGCCATTGGATTTCTCCTGTTGTTGTAGTATCGGGTTAAAGGAATTTAGCAAATTGGTCGCTATTCTACCTGCAAACGACCCCTTAAAGTCAATTTTAATGCGTTTCTGCTTAATAAGTATTCGACTCTAGTATTATTGCTCTAGTCTGTAAAATGTGTAATGTTCCAAATACGGATTTTTTCGAGTAAAACCAAACAAAAATTGTAATACCGAGTCGCGAAATATATACTATTGCGGTTTTTAAACAGTTCACTCAGCAAGCACTTTTTGCTGATCTGGCAGGACTGATCCAGCTTGAGCAAAAAGGTGTATTGGTTTTGGGTGTTGACTGTTTATACAGCAATGACAACGACAATGACAACAAGAGCTCGATAATGGGCATCGATGGGCAAGCACTGTGAAAAAACAAAGACCAGTAAATCTCGACCTCTCTACCATATCGTTTCCGGCACCTGCCATAGCGTCAATTCTGCACCGTGTTACCGGCGTGGCATTGTTTTTTGCATTGGTATTCGTTATCTGGGCCTGGGCATACTCGCTTCAGGACCAACAGAGCTTTGACTTTGTCAAAGAGCTGATGACGTCTCACCTGGCTAAATTCATTGCCTGGGGCACTATCACTGTTCTTATTTATCATTTGGTTGGCGGTATTCGCCATCTGATTATGGACTTAGGACACTGGGAAGAGCTGAAATCCGGCAACTTAAGCGCAAAAGTGACAATAGTGCTGTGGGTAGTATTAGCAGTATTAGCAGGAGTATGGTTATGGTTTTAAACCAGGCAAGCCTGAAACGCGATGGCGTACAGGATTATGTATCGCTGCGGGCAACAGCCATTGTGCTGGCGCTGTACAGTGTATTTATTCTCGGTTTCTTCCTTATTACGCCGGAAGTCACCTTTGACGTATGGCAGGCCTTGTTTGCCAATACGCTGGTAAAAGTGTTTACCTTGTTAGCTTTAGTGTCTATTGCCGTGCACACCCGCATTGGTTTGTGGCAGGTGCTGACTGACTATATCAAATCAGCTGCTCTGCGCGCAGTATTGCAATTCTTCCTTTATGCGCTGGCTTTCGCTTACGTTGCGGTTGGCCTGTTTGTTTTGTGGGGTGCTTAAGTGAATATTCCAGTAAGAGAGTTTGACGCCATTGTAATTGGCGCTGGTGGTGCAGGTATGCGTGCTGCACTGCAAATTACGCAGTCTGGTTTAAGCTGCGCACTGTTGTCTAAAGTGTTTCCAACCCGTTCGCATACGGTATCTGCTCAGGGCGGTATTACTGTAGCGTTGGGTAACAGCCACCCGGATAACTGGGAATGGCACATGTTTGATACCGTTAAAGGCTCTGATTATATTGGCGATCAAGACGCTATCGAATATATGTGTAAAACCGGCCCGGAAGCCATTACCGAGCTGGAGAATATGGGCTTGCCTTTCTCGCGCTTTGAAAACGGCCGCGTGTATCAGCGCCCGTTTGGTGGTCAGTCTAAGAATTTTGGTGGCGAGCAAGCTGCCCGTACAGCAGCAGCTGCAGACCGCACCGGCCATGCTTTGCTGCACTTGCTGTATCAGCAAAACGTAAAAAATAAAACTCAGGTATTTTCTGAGTGGTATGCACTTGATCTGGTAAAAAACCAGGATGGCGCTGTAGTAGGTTGTACTGCTATTGATATTGAAACCGGTGAAATCGTTTATTTCAAAGCTAAAGCAACGGTGTTGGCAACCGGTGGTGCAGGCCGTATTTATGCCTCTACTACCAATGCACATATCAATACCGGTGACGGTGTCGGTATGGCCCTGCGTGCCGGCGTGCCGCTGCAGGATATGGAGATGTGGCAATTTCACCCAACCGGTATTGCCGGTGCCGGTACCCTGGTGACTGAAGGTTGTCGTGGTGAAGGCGGTTATCTGCTGAATAAAGACGGCGAGCGTTTTATGGAGCGTTATGCACCAAACGCCAAAGATTTAGCCGGCCGTGACGTGGTTGCCCGTTCAATGATGACTGAAATCCGTGAAGGCCGTGGTTGTGATGGCCCATGGGGCGTGCACATTAAACTTAAATTAGACCACTTAGGCGCTGAAGTATTAGAAAGCCGTTTACCTGGCGTGTGTGAGCTATCAAAAACTTTTGCTCACGTTGACCCGGTAAAAGAGCCTATTCCGGTAATTCCAACCTGCCATTATATGATGGGTGGTATTCCAACTAACGTACATGGCCAGGTTCTTAAACCTACTGCCGATGGCAATGAAACTATCGTGGCTGGCTTATTTGCCTGTGGCGAAATAGCCTGTGTGTCAGTACACGGTGCTAACCGTTTAGGCGGTAACTCACTGCTAGATTTAGTGGTATTTGGCCGTGCAACCGGCCTGCACTTAGGCGAAGCATTAGCTGCAACCACTGAAGCGCGCAGCGCATCACAATCCGATTTGGATGCCGCTTTAGCCCGCACTCAGCGCTGGGAAGATACTAAGCCTGGCCAGGGTGAAGACCCGGTGCAAATTAAGAAAGACCTGCAAAAATGTATGCAACTGAACTTCTCGGTATTCCGTGAAGGTGCTGCCATGGCTGAAGGCTTGGCTGAGTTAAAAGAAATTCGTGAACGGTTAAAGTTTGCCCGTCTGGATGATAAGAGCTCAGATTTCAATACCCAGCGTATTGAATGTTTAGAGCTGGATAACCTGATGGAGACAGCGTTTTCAACTGCGGTAGCAGCGAATTTCCGTACCGAAAGCCGTGGCGCGCACGCGCGCTTTGACTTCCCGGAGCGTGATGATGAAAACTGGTTATGCCACAGTGTCTACACACCGGAAACCGAATCTATGTTTAAGCGTAAAGTGAATCTGGAACCTAAGTTCCGTGAATCCTTTGTGCCTAAAGCTCGTACGTACTAAGAGGGCACAGCGATGAAGAAGTTAGTTTTCTCAGTCTATCGTTACAACCCTGATGTCGACAAAGCGCCGCGCATGCAGGAATATACGCTGGACAACCCGGAAGGCCGGGACATGATGGTGCTGGATGCGCTGATCAAATTAAAAGAGCAAGACCCGAGTTTATCGTTCCGTCGCAGTTGCCGTGAAGGTGTGTGTGGCTCTGATGGTCTTAACATCAACGGTAAAAATGGTCTGGCCTGTATTACGCCTTTATCAGCTGCAGGCTTAAAAGGCGGTAAAATTGTTATTCGCCCGCTGCCGGGCTTACCGGTAGTGCGTGATCTGGTTGTCGACATGAGCCAGTTTTACACTCAGTACGAAAAAGTGAAGCCGTACTTAATCAACGACAGCAAGTTACCGCCAGCGGGTGAGTATCTGCAGTCGCCTGAAGAACGTGCTAAACTTGATGGCCTGTATGAGTGTATTCTGTGTGCATGTTGTTCAACCTCTTGCCCATCGTTTTGGTGGAACCCGGACAAGTTTATCGGCCCGGCCGGTTTACTGCATGCTTACCGTTTCCTGGCAGACAGCCGCGATACGGCGACAGAGCAACGCTTAAACGACTTGGATGATGCTTTCAGCGTATTCCGCTGCCATGGCATTATGAACTGCGTTAATGTTTGTCCAAAAGGTTTAAACCCAACCAAAGCAATTGGTGAAATTAAATCTATGTTGTTAAACCGGGCGCTGTAATGCGCCCTTTTTTGGTATGTGCGTGAAAGACAGCCAGGCTTGCATGCAAGCAGGCTGTTTTTTTGCTACTTTTTCCAGGTGCGCGGAAATTAAGGGAAACTAAATGCACGAAGGTGTAATGAAGGCGTGGTTAGAGTCTTCTCATCTTGGCGGCGGCAATATGGCCTACGTTGATGAGCTCTATGAATCCTACTTAGCTGAACCTACCAGCGTTGGTGACGAATGGCGTGAGTTTTTCGCCAAATTACCAAAACTTGACGGTGTTGATCTTGAAACCCGTCACTCTGATGTCAGGCAGCAATTCGCAGATTTGGCCCGTAATAAACACCGCGAAGTGGTGGTGGTCAATTCCGGTACAGCTGCTGACAGTCGTCAGGTTAAAGTATTGCAGCTGATTAACTCTTACCGCTTTCGCGGCCATCAGCAAGCTAACCTTGATCCGCTTGGCCTGTGGAAGCAATCACGTGTGCGTGATTTAGAGCTGTCTTACCACGACTTATCAGAAAGTGATTACGATACCGAGTTTAATGTTGGTTCATTTGCCATTGGCAAAGAAACGATGAAACTGGGTGAATTGCACAAAGCACTGGAAAAAACCTACTGTGGTTCTATCGGTGCTGAGTATATGCACATTGTCTCTACTGATGAGAAACGCTGGATCCAGCAGCGTTTAGAATCCATTCAGTCAGCACCGTCTTACGATAAAGCTGCTAAAACCCGTATTTTGAATGGTCTGGTTGCTGCTGACGGTTTAGAGAAGTATCTGTCATCGAAATTCCCGGGTGCCAAACGTTTTGGCCTGGAAGGTGGCGATGCCATGGTGCCAATGCTTAAGGCGATGATTCACCGTGCCGGTGAGCAGGGCGCTAAAGATTGTGTTATCGGTATGGCGCACCGTGGCCGTTTAAATACGTTAATTAACGTGCTGGGTAAAAACCCGTCAAAGTTATTTGACGAGTTTGCCGGTAAGTATGAAGTAGTGGGTGCCGGTGATGTGAAATACCATATGGGTTTCTCATCTGATTTTGAAACAGCCGGCGGCAATGTGCATTTAGCGCTGGCGTTTAACCCGTCACACCTGGAAATTGTAAACCCTGTGGTAATGGGCTCGGTGCGCGCACGTTTAGACCGTCGTGGTTGTACCGACGGTTCGCTGGCATTGCCAATCACCATTCACGGTGACTCAGCTTTTGCCGGCCAGGGTGTGGTAGCTGAAACCTTTAATATTTCACAAACCCGCGCTTTTAAAGTGGGCGGTACCATCCGTTTAGTCATTAATAACCAGGTTGGTTTTACTACATCTAAACAGGAAGATACCCGCTCAACAGAATACTGTACTGATATCGCTAAAATGGTACAGGCGCCTATTTTCCACGTAAATGGTGATGATCCTGAAGCCGTGGTGTTTGTCGCGCAGCTGGCAGTAGATTACCGCAATACCTTTAAGCGTGACGTAGTGATTGATCTGGTATGTTACCGCCGTAATGGCCACAACGAAGCGGATGAGCCAAATGCAACTCAACCGCTGATGTACCAGAAAATCAAAAAGCACCCAACGCCACGTGAAATTTATGCGCAAAAGCTGGTAGCTGAAGGCTTGTTCAGCACTGAGCAAATCAGTGAGATGACCGAGCAATACCGTAATGCGCTGGATAAAGGCGATTGTGTGGTGGAAGAGTGGCGGCCAATGACCGAAACGTCAGTTGACTGGACACCGTTCTTAGGCCATGACTGGGATGCCACTTATGATGCCAGCGTATCAGTAGAAAAACTGGTAGAGCTGGGCAAAAAGGCAACCAGCATTCCACAGTCGCATACCTTGCAACGTCAGGTTGGCCGTGTGTATGAAGACCGTGCCTTAATGCTGGCCGGTGAGAAGAAAATCGACTGGGGCTTTGCTGAAATTCTGGCCTATGCGTCAACTGTCGCTGAAGGTAGCCGCATTCGTATTGTGGGCCAGGATTCCGGTCGTGGTACTTTCTTCCACCGCCACGCAGTATTGCACAACCAAACGGATGGCAGCACCCATACGCCACTGGAACATATCAGTGAGCAGCAGGGGCCATTCCAGGTATATGATTCAGCCTTGTCAGAAGAAGCAGTACTGGCGTTTGAATACGGTTATGCTACGGCAGAGCCACGTGCAATGGTTATTTGGGAAGGCCAGTTTGGTGATTTTGCCAACGGTGCTCAGGTAGTGATTGACCAGTTCTTAAGCTCAGGCGAGCAAAAGTGGGGCCGCTTGTGTGGCTTAACCTTACTGTTGCCGCACGGTTACGAAGGCCAGGGCCCGGAGCACTCATCAGCCCGTCTGGAGCGCTTCCTGCAACTATGTGCTGATCACAATATGCAGGTTTGTATCCCGACTACGCCAGCGCAGGTATTTAATATGTTGCGCCGCCAGATGGTACGGCCAATGCGTCGTCCGCTGATTGTTATGTCGCCTAAATCATTGCTGCGCCACCCCTTGGCAACCTCAACGCTGGAAGAGCTGGCCGCAGGCAAGTTCCATAACGTAATTGGTGAGATAGACGATATTAAACCAGCTGATGTAAAGCGTGTGGTGTTCTGTAGCGGTAAGGTGTATTACGAATTACTGGAAGAGCGCCGCAAGCGTGAACAAAAAGACGTTGCTATTGTCCGTGTTGAACAGCTGTATCCGTTCCCGCATGACGAAATGGCAGAAGTATTAAGCCAGTATCAGCATGTCACTGACTTTGTCTGGTGTCAGGAAGAGCCGCAAAATCAGGGCGCCTGGTATTGTAGCCAGCATCATTTCCGTGCTGCTATTCCTAAAAACGGCCAGCTTATTTATACCGGCCGTGATGCTTCGTCATCGCCAGCAGTAGGTTATCTGTCGGTGCATAACAAGCAGCAACAGGCGCTGGTTAACGACGCACTGACCATTAAATAATTGATTGTCCGGCCCGCATAACGGGCCGGTTAAACGAAATAAGACCAACCGGTAAAAGGTGAAAAAGTGGAAATTAAAGTACCCGTACTGCCAGAATCCGTTGCAGATGCAACCATCGCCACCTGGCACGTTAAAGCAGGCGAAGCCGTAACACGTGATCAGGTATTAGTTGATATTGAAACCGACAAAGTGGTACTTGAAGTTGTTGCTCAGGCCGATGGCGTAATGGGCGAAATCATTCATGACACCGGTGCTACAGTAACTGCTGAAGAAGTTATTGGTAAAATGGAAGCCGGTGGTGCACCTGCAGCGAAAAAAGATGAAGCACCGGCCAAGAAAGATGATGCTGCGCCTGCTGCCGGTTCAGACGACAGTAATGATGACGCATTAAGCCCGTCTGTGCGCCGCATGATTGCGGAAAAAGGCTTAGACGCCAGCAAAATTAAAGGCACTGGCAAAAATGGCCGTGTGACTAAAGAAGATGTAGAAAAGTTTGTTGCCGGTGCCCCAGCAAAAACTGCAACGCCTGCTGTCTCTGCACCAACTGCGGTAGCGGGTGATCGTAGCCAGAAGCGTGTGCCTATGACACGTTTACGCAAAACCATCGCTAACCGTCTGCTGGAAGCGAAAAACTCAACTGCCATGTTAACGACGTTTAACGAAGTGAACATGAAGCCGATTATGGATCTGCGTAAACAATACCAGGACGTGTTTGAAAAGCGTCACGGTATCCGTTTAGGTTTTATGTCGTTCTACGTTAAAGCCGTTACCGAAGCGCTGAAGCGTTTCCCTGAAGTAAACGCAGCTATTGATGGCGACGATATCGTGTATCACAACTACTTCGATGTCAGCATTGCGGTGTCTACGCCACGTGGCCTGGTAACACCGGTACTGCGTGATTGCGACAAAATGAATCTGGCTGAAATTGAAAAAGCCATCAAAGACTTAGCCTTAAAAGGCCGTGACGGCAAGCTGTCGATGGACGACTTAACCGGCGGTAACTTCACTATCACTAACGGTGGTGTATTTGGCTCGCTGATGTCTACGCCAATCATCAACCCGCCACAATCCGCTATTCTGGGCATGCACAAAATCCAGGATCGCGTAATGGTAGTCGATGGCAAGATGGAAATTCTGCCAATGATGTACCTGGCGCTGTCTTACGACCACCGTATTATCGACGGTAAAGAGTCTGTAGGCTTTCTGGTAACTATTAAAGAATTACTTGAAGATCCAACCCGTATCCTGCTGGATATCTGATTATTCGGCAAAAGTAAGCAGAAATGCTGTTGTTTTTTGACAACAGCATTTTTTATCGAACCGGTTGGCACTATAATATGCGCCGATCAAAGTCAGGCTGTACTAAACAGTGCAGCTTTCATATTCAAATGAACGGAAAATAGCCATGAATTTGCACGAGTATCAGGGTAAGCAACTGTTTGCCCAATATGGTTTGCCTGTATCTAAAGGCATTGCCGCAGCTACAGTTGAAGAAGCGGTAGCAGCTGCAGATAAAATCGGCGGCGATATGTTTGTTGTTAAAGCCCAGGTTCACGCTGGCGGCCGCGGTAAAGCGGGCGGCGTAAAGCTGGTTAAGAGCAAAGAAGATATCAAAGCTTTCGCAGAAAAATGGCTTGGCAAGAACCTGGTGACTTACCAAACTGACGAAAAAGGTCAGCCGGTTAGCCGTATCCTGGTTGAACCTTGTACCGATATCGCTAAAGAACTGTATTTAGGTGCAGTAGTTGACCGCTCTTCACGTCGTATCGTGTTTATGGCCTCTACTGAAGGTGGCGTGGAAATTGAAACCGTAGCCCACGAAACACCAGAAAAAATTCTGAAAGCAGCAATTGACCCATTGGTAGGCGCGCAGCCATTCCAGGGCCGTGAGTTAGCATTCAAATTAGGCCTGGAAGGCAAGCAAGTGAACCAGTTCGTAAAAATCTTTATGGGTCTGGCGCAACTGTTTAAAGACAAAGATTTAGCTCTGCTGGAAGTAAACCCTCTTGTTATTACTCCTGCTGGCGATCTGCACTGCTTAGATGCCAAACTGGTGATCGACGGCAACGCGCTGTACCGTCACCCTGATTTAAAAGCTATGCAGGACCCTTCACAGGAAGATCCACGTGAAGCACACGCTGCTTCATGGGAGTTGAACTATGTAGCTTTAGGTGGCGACATCGGCTGTATGGTTAACGGTGCCGGTTTAGCTATGGGTACTATGGACATCGTTAAATTACACGGTGGCCAACCAGCTAACTTCCTCGACGTTGGCGGCGGCGCAACCAAAGAGCGCGTAGTTGAAGCGTTCAAAATTATCCTGTCTGATACTGCGGTTAAAGCCGTTTTCATCAACATTTTCGGCGGTATCGTGCGTTGCGATATGATTGCTGAAGGTGTTATTGGCGCAGTCAAAGAAGTTGGCGTTAAAGTACCTGTAGTTGTACGTCTGCAAGGTAACAATGCAGAGCTGGGTGCTAAAGTGCTGTCTGAAAGCGGCCTGAATATTATCGCTGACACAGACCTGACTAGTGCTGCCAAGCAAGTAGTTGCTGCAGCGGCTAAGGCATAAGGGGTTATCAATGAGCGTTTTAATTAATAAAGATACCAAAGTAATTTGTCAGGGCTTCACTGGTGCTCAGGGTACTTTCCACTCTGAACAAGCCATTGCTTACGGCACTAAAATGGTTGGTGGTGTGACTCCGGGTAAAGGCGGTCAGACTCACTTAGGTTTACCAGTATTCAATACAGTAAAAGAAGCGGTAGAAGCGACTGGTGCAGAAGCATCAGTAATTTACGTACCAGCTGCTTTTTGTAAAGACTCTATCCTGGAAGCGGCAAACGGTGGCATTAAGCTGATCGTTTGTATCACTGAAGGCATTCCTACTTTGGATATGCTGGACGCTAAAGTACGTTGTGACGAATTAGGCGTACGCTTAATTGGCCCGAACTGCCCAGGCGTAATCACGCCAGGCGAATGTAAAATTGGTATCATGCCAGGCCACATTCACTTACCAGGTAAAGTAGGTATTGTTTCACGTTCAGGTACTCTGACCTATGAAGCAGTAAAACAAACTACTGACTACGGTTTTGGCCAGTCTACCTGTGTTGGTATCGGTGGCGACCCAATCCCAGGTTCTAACTTCATCGACATCCTGAAATTATTCCAGGACGATCCACAAACTGAAGCCATCGTGATGATCGGTGAAATCGGTGGTTCAGCTGAAGAAGAAGCTGCTGCTTATATCAAGCAACACGTGACTAAGCCAGTTGTGTCTTACATTGCCGGTGTTACTGCACCAGCTGGTAAGCGTATGGGCCACGCAGGCGCTATCATCTCTGGTGGTAAAGGTACAGCTGACGAGAAATTCGCTGCACTGGAAGACGCCGGTGTTAAAACGGTTAAGAGCTTAGCCGATATCGGTAAAGCACTGAAAGAACTGACTGGCTGGTAACAGCTGTTGATTTAGCTTATAAAAACCCGCTTATGTAGCGGGTTTTTTTATTTCTGCTGATTTAGATTAAGGAGGCGTTATGTACAGCATTTACGGCGCGGCAGGTTCGGGCTCGGTAGCCGTTGAAGCCACACTTGAGCTGATTGGTGCACCCTATCAGGTGCTGGTAGAGGCGCCAACCTGGGAAGGAGAGCACCAACGCAACAAAGTGGCAGCGGTGAACCCAATGCGGCAGTTGCCGGTGCTGATAACACCAGATGGCGAAGTAATAACCGAAAGTGCAGCTATTTTATTATGGTTAACCGAGCAACATCCTGAAGCGGCACTGGCACCATTACCCGGGACGGCAACACGGGCGCAGTTTTTACGTTGGATGAGTTTTATTCCGGCATCTATTTACTCAATGTACTGGGTGCGGGATGAACCAGCACGGCTGGCTGGTGACGATACAGATCTGTATCCACAACTATTGCTGCGCACTGCAGATCGAATTGCTCAGTGCTGGCAGATAATGGCATCGCAACTGGCGCCGGCACAGTTTTTATTAGGTGAGCAATTAACGGTGTTAGACCTCTATGTCGCTGTAGCCAGCCGCTGGACACCAGGTCGTAACCGCTTTTATAGTGTCGCGCCATTAATGGCTGATGTGGTAAAGCGGGTTGATGCCTTGCCGCAGCTACAGAATTTCTGGGCCCGACGTTTTCCATTTGTACCAGGCTGGGAAGATTAGCCTCACAGTAATGTTGTCTGCATAGCGTTTTTGGGGCTTTAGGTGTAGGGTGCGGGTATGTGTTGTATCAGTTGGAATTAATAAATGCAAACAGGTGTGTTCCCTGGCAAGTTTTTACCGCCACACCGCGGCCATATTACCGCGATACTGCGCGCCCATGCTTTGTGTGACAAGCTGTATGTGGTGATCAGTGAGCGTACGCAGGAAGATGGGCAACTATGCAAAAGCGCCGGTATTACTTATATTAGTGGTGTACTGCGCCAGCGCTGGTTATCGCAGGAGTTACAGGGGTTGGGTATCGAGGTGCTGTTGCAAAATGAAGATGCTATGGCGCCGTTCCCACAAGGCTGGGGCACTTACGCCTCGCTGCTTAAGCAAACTGTGCCAGAGTCTTTTAGCGTGATTTATGGTGGTGAAGAAAGTTACCGCGAAGGTCACAGCAGGTATTTTCCTGGCATTGAGTATAAAGTGCTGGACCCACAGCGCACTCAGTGGCCGATAAGCGGCACAGAAATTCGTAATCATCCTTATTTACACTGGGATTATATTGCTGGTTCTGCCCGGCCATTTTTTGCCCGTAAGGTGCTGATCACCGGGCCGGAGTCCTGTGGTAAAACCACACTGACACGCAAATTGGCTAAGGTGTATTGTACGTCATGGTCAGAAGAGCTGGGCCGTGACTATCAGCATGATGTTGTTGGCGGTAATGGCGATTTATTTGATCTGGAAGATTTTAACCGCATAGCACATTTGCAGTACGAGCAGGATTTAACCGCCTTGCGTAGCGCCAATAAGGTCTGTTTTTTTGATACCGATGCCGTTGTTACAGCGTTTTTCAGTCAGGCATTTTTAGGCCAGGTGGCAAGCCGGGTAGAAAGTTTTATTGACCCTGCCAAGTACGATCTGGTGATCGCACTTAAACCCACAGTGCCCTGGGTGCCCGATGGTATGCGCGAACTGGGTGATCAGGCTACCCGTGAATTAAGCTTTGACCAACTGATGGCGCTGTATCAGAGCTATGGTTTTGATGTCAGTAGCTTTTGCGTGATTGATGCGCCAGACTACTATCAACGCCTTGAAGGCTGTATAACTGCTGTTGAACATTCATTGTATGCAGAGCGGGCTTGAAAAAGTCTGAGCTGAAAATCTTTCGGTTAAGATGAACAGGCCAGTGGTCAGCAGTGTTTCTGCTGCTATAATGCCGCATCTTAACTAAGTTCCAGCGAAAAAGGACACGTATTTTATGGCGGACGTTGAACATCGCCCAACTAATTTTATTCGGCAGATCATTGATACTGATTTAGCATCCGGTAAACACCATGCTGTGCAAACCCGTTTTCCGCCTGAACCCAATGGCTACCTACACATTGGCCATGCTAAATCTATCTGCCTGAACTTTGGTATTGCCCAAGATTATCAGGGCAAATGTAACCTGCGGTTTGATGATACCAACCCGGAAAAAGAAAACGTCGAGTTTGTTAACTCTATTTCGCACGACGTGAACTGGCTGGGCTTTCAGTGGGATGGCGCTGTACGTTATTCTTCAGATTACTTTGATGCATTATATGGCTATGCCGTTGAGTTAATTAACAAAGGCCTGGCTTATGTTTGCTTTTTAAATGGCGAACAAATGCGTGAGTACCGTGGTAATTTAACCCAACCGGGTAAACCCAGCCCAACGCGCGATACCAGCCCAGCGGAAAACCTGGCGCTGTTTGAAAAAATGCGTGCCGGTGGTTTTAAAGAAGGCGAATGCTCGCTGCGCGCCAAAATTGATATGACATCCAGCTTTATGGTTATGCGCGACCCGGTAATTTACCGGGTTAAGTTTGCTCATCACCATCAAACCGGCGATAAGTGGTGCATTTATCCGATGTACGACTTCACCCACTGTATTTCTGATGCACTGGAAGGTGTTACGCACTCGCTATGTACACTGGAGTTTCAGGATAACCGCCGTTTATATGACTGGATTTTGGACAACATTACTATTGCCTGCCACCCGCAACAGATTGAGTTTTCACGCTTAAATCTGGAATTTGCGGTGATGAGCAAGCGTAAACTGCAAACGCTGGTAGAAAAGCAGGTTGTATCCGGTTGGGACGACCCACGTATGCCAACTATTGCTGGTTTACGCCGCCGTGGTTATACGCCAGCGGCTATTCGTGAGTTTGCTAAACGCATCGGGGTTACCAAGCAAGACAATGTGATCGAAATGAGCGCACTGGAAGCCTGTATCCGTGAAGATTTAGATGCAGCTGCACCACGTGCTATGGCGGTGCTTGACCCGCTTAAAGTAACTATTACTAACTTTCCGGCCGATGGCGTTGAGTGGGTTGAAGCGCCGAATCATCCGAAAGACGACAGCATGGGCAGCCGCAAACTGCCGTTCGGGCCGGTAGTGTATATTGATCGCGCTGACTTTCGCGAAGAGGCTAACAAGAAGTACAAACGCCTGGTACTCAACGGCGATGTACGTTTGCGTAATGCCTATGTTATCCATGCTGATGAAGTGGTAAAAGACAGCGCAGGTAATATTATTGAATTAAAATGCAGTTACTTACCGGAAACACTGGGTGAAAACCCGGCAGATGGTCGTAAAGTGCGCGGTGTAATTCATTGGGTTGAAGCTAAACACGCAGTGCCAGCTGAGTTCCGCGTATATGATCGTTTGTTCAGCGTGGCTAACCCGGCAGCAGAAGAAGACTTCCTGCAGGTGATTAATGCGCAGTCGTTAGTGATTAAACAAGGTTTGGTTGAGCCATCACTAACAACGGCTAAAGCTGAACAGGCCTATCAGTTTGAGCGTGAAGGCTATTACTGTGCAGACAATAAAGACAGTAGTGCCAACAAACTGGTATTTAACCGTACCGTAGGGCTGCGGGACAGTTGGGGTAAAGAAGAGGAATAAATCTTCTTCAGCAGACAAATAAAGGCCGCATATACTGCGGCCTTTAGGTTAAGCGGGTTATTTTTTCAGTAACACACCCAAACCAACAATTGCAGCTATAGCACCACCAACCAGAAACCATATGGAGTTGTCTGTTGGGTTGCCTGTAATTACCTCAGTTACCTGAGATGCTGCTGAATTGTATTCGGTGTAACCAAAATACAACAAAATGACACCGGCGACCAGAATTGCCAAACCCAGAATTTTATTCATGTTTATCTCCTGTCTTCTCTCTTTATCACGCTGTTGTTCTGTATTCTCAAGTAAATATCAGGTTTATGCTGACTATTTTCAGCAAATTAGATAATACTTCAGTAATAACATGGCACAGTTATCCGGTGAAAAATAGTGATACGTATAATTTTACTTTGTTTTTTTCTGCCTGCATTTGCCGGGGTGGCAGAGTTAGTGCGGTACCCGGCAATTGCGCATGTTGAAGATCCGCGGTCTGTTTATCCATTAGCGTTGCTGGAATTGGCTTTGGCACAATCGGAGCGGCAGTATCAGCTGCAAAGCTCGTCTGAGCGTATGTCTAAATCACGCAGTATAGTGTTTTTAAAAGAACAGGCCGAGCTGGATGTACTGTGGACGATGACCTCTGTTGAGCGCGAACTGGATTTACGGCCTATTCGCATTCCTATTTTTAAAGGCCTAAGCGGCTATCGTATTATGCTGATCCGCAAAGATCAGCAGGCTAAGTTTGCCCCCACGGCTAAACCCGAGCAAATTCGCCGTATGGTGTACGCACAGGGCCATGACTGGGTCGATGCCAAGGTGCTGCAACTTAACGGTTTTTCGGTCATTGGCGCAGCCGGCTACGACAATTTATTTTCTATGCTGGAAAAAGGCCGGGTGGACGCGGTGCCACGTAATGCGCTGGAAATTGCTGATGAAGCAGCACTGCTTATTGAGCGTAATATAGTAACTGAGCAAAACTGGGTTATTTATTATCCTACAGCCAGCTATTTTTTTGTTAATTACGCCAATAAGCAGTTAGCACAGGACATTGAAAACGGGTTGCATAAAATTATTGCTGACGGTACTTTTGATCAGCTTTTTTATCAGTTTTTCGCCAACCATCTGGCAGAGCTTGAACTGGATAAGCGGCAAATAATAAAGCTGGAGAATCCGCTTTTGCCTGCACAAACGCCTATTAAAGATGGCCGACTCTGGTATTATCCGCAGTAAGTCTCACACTTTGCCTAACCTCTGGATGTACGATGGAGCTATTTTTAGCGGTGTTGTTTTTTGCCTTTTCTACCACTATTACACCTGGCCCTAATAACGTGATGATTATGTCATCTGGCGTAAACTATGGCATTAAAGCCAGCGTGCCGCACTGGCTGGGTATATGTTTAGGTTTTCCGCTGATGGTGCTGCTGGTGGGGCTGGGGTTTGGCGTTGTGTTCGAGCGTTATCCGCACCTGCATCAACTGATAAAAGTGGTGGGGGTGGTGTATCTTATCTGGCTGGCCTGGCATATTGCCAGCGCCGAACCCAAAGCAATAGAAAAGGGCAAAAGTAAGCCATTCAGCTTTATGCAGGCTGCATTATTTCAATGGGTTAACGGCAAAGCCTGGGTAATGGCCAGCGGTGCTGTCGCCGCTTTTACCACGGTAGGGGGTGTGTATTGGCTGGAAGTGAGCGTAATTACCGCCGCTTTTTTACTGGTCGCTTTTCCTTGTGTGGGGGCCTGGCTGGTATTTGGTGCTGCCCTCAGAGCAGTGCTAACTAAACCTCTGTTTCAGCGTATATTTAATATTTGCATGGCCATTATTTTGCTGTTATCGGTGGTGCCGGTTGTGATTGAAATCTGGCATTATTATTTTATGCCAGCAACATAATTGTGGTTTGATAGTTTGGGTTTTGCGCAGATGAATGGCAGTGAGGAAAAAATAAAGCTGGAGCATGAAGCGGCAAGGTTGTTTATGCGGTTGTATGAGCAGCGCTTTGGTATTGCTATGCGCCATATCTGGCATAATGAGCCGGCCCGGCCGGATGTATCCTGTTACTATGACGAGCAAAAGCTGGATTTAGAAATTGCTCATCTTTATGGTAGTGAAGCAGAGGCCATGCATATTCTCGGCCGCGAGCTGGGCATTAATACTCACAAAGAACTCATGGCATTGTTGCGTACACCTGCGCAGCACCGGTTGCTAACCGCACTTAACCGCCTGATCAGCAATAAGGCCGAAAAAAACTATCACACAGAACGGGTCTGGCTGGTGATCCGTAATGCCAACCCGTTATGGACCCGGCGCGATATTCTGCAGCACTATAAACAACTGCATATGCCAAAGCGGCACCCGTTTGAACAAATCTGGTTAATTGGTGATATGCAGGGGCATAGCGGCATAATGGCGCTATACCCTGCCAGCCTCACCACACTGGAGCTTGGCTGATGCTGGCATTTTATCAGCGTTGGGCGCGGCGTATGTATCCGGCACGGGCGGTGTTTATTGTGCTGTTTTTACTGGCGCTAACCACGTTTGGCTGGTTGTTGTTCAGCGCGCCGCCAGAGCAGGCCCAGCGCTGGCAGCTTACTGCAGTGTTATGTGGTGTCAGCAGTTTACTGCTGTGGCTGTGGGCGGTATTGTTTTACCCTGAACTGCCAACAACAGACAGTAATGCCACTACGCTGTATAACATTAAAGTTCGCCTGCAACGGCTATGTTATTATTTGTTAGCGCTGCTGGTAACAGTGTTATTGCTGGCAACAACATACCTTGGCCTGCGTGTGCTTAAAGGTATAATAGCCACCCTGTTTTTTAGCTGACGATATATTTGATGCCTGCCACTGCCCGCCGCTGGGATATTTTTTGCGCTGTTATAGATAACTTTGGTGATATCGGTATTTGCTGGCGACTAAGCCGGCAGCTCGTAGCCGAGCAGGGGATTGCTGTACGGCTTTGGGTAGATGATTTAGCCAGCTTTAATAAAATTTGCCCGCAGGTAGATATTAACCAGACACAGCAGAATATTGCCGGTGTGACTATTATGCTGTGGTCTGCCAATACCGATTGGCAGGCAAGTGGCATTGCCAGCGTAGTGGTAGAGGCATTGGCGTGTAATGTGCCAATGCCATATCAGCAATTGATGGCACAGCAAGATGTAAAGCCGTTATGGCTTAATCTGGAGTACTTATCTGCTGAAAGTTGGGTAGAGGGATGCCATGCGCTGCCGTCGCCGCAGCCACATTTAGCACTGGATAAATATTTCTTTTTCCCAGGTTTTACGGCTGGCACAGGTGGTTTGCTGCAAGAGGGCAATCTGCAGCAACTTGGCGCGCAGTTTTTGGCTGATGCCTCAGCGCAGCACCAGTTCTGGCAGCAACTGGGGGTTGATAACTACGGGTATTATCAGCAAAAAATTTCGCTGTTTGCGTACGATCACCCGCAAATTCATAGTTTACTGGCCTGCTGGCAACAGCCAGATATTAATACCTTATGTCTGGTGCCTGAAGGTGCGCTGGCCAATCAGTTAATGCAACATTACCCGCAGCTAAAACAGCACGGCGAGCTGGCAATAAATACGCTGACATTAAAAGTGGTACCTTTTATGCCGCAAGACGATTACGACAAGCTGCTCTTTGCCTGTGATATTAACTTTGTGCGCGGTGAAGATTCTGTTATCCGCGCGCACTGGGCAGCTAAGCCGTTTATCTGGCAAATTTACCGCCAGGCAGAGCAGGCGCATCTGGATAAACTTAACGCTTTTATGCAGCGTTATTGCAGCCAAATGCCAGATACGGCCGCGCAGGCATTAACCGCTTTTTGGCTGGCATGGAATACAGACAGTGCGCTTGGCGAACGCTGGCAAAAACTTAGTGCAATGTTGCCGCAAATCGTCGAATATAACCCTATGTGGCGCGCAGCGTTAACGGCAAACGGAGATCTTGCCAGCAACCTCGTGCACTTTGTTGAAAAAAAATTTATAATGCGACGCAATTTTTCCTAACGAGAAGATATTTCAGTCATGATGAAGACAGCTCAAGAACTGCGTGCTGGCCAGGTGATTATGGTTGGCACAGAACCAATGGTAATTTTAAAAGCCGAGTTTAACAAATCCGGCCGTAACTCTGCCGTGGTTAAAATGAAAATGAAAAACCTGTTGAACGCCCAGGGCATGGAAACGGTATACCGTGCTGATGACAAGTTTGAACAGGTTCTGCTGGAAACTAAAGAAGTAACCTATTCTTACTTCTCTGATCCTATGTATGTCTTTATGGATCAGGAATACAACCAGTTCGAAGTTGAAGCAGAAAACATGACCGAAGCACTGAAGTACCTGGTAGACGGTATGGAGTGTTCAGTGGTGTTCTATAACGAACGGCCAATTTCTGTTGACCTGCCAACGGTTGTAGTACGCACTGTTACTTACACTGAGCCAGCTGCCCGTGGTGATACTTCAGGTAAAGTATTAAAACCAGCTAAAATTGAAACTGGTTTTGAGCTGATGGTTCCTGCTTTCGTTGAAGAAGGCGACAAAATAGAAATCGATACCCGTACCGACGAGTACCGCAGCCGCGCCAAGTAATACTGGCCGGTTGAAAGTAAAAAAGGCGCTTCGGCGCCTTTTCTATTACCTGATTATGCACAGATTGCGCTAAAGCTTTTCTTCAAACTTGACGGACTCTTTGCCTGTATTACGAAGCACTACCGTGCCTGCCAATTTGTCATGCCACCCCTGTTTTCGCTTATCTATACCTATCCAGATAAATCCAAGACAAAAAGGAAGCGTGGCAACAATGTAAGCAAAATATCTGCCTATCGCCTGACCAGTGCTCATTTTATTGCCGGTTGCTGCATCTACGATTTCCAGTTTAGTGGCCATTTTGCCTGGTGTGCCAAGAAAACGTAACCAAAACCATATTGTTGCAATAAACGGAGCAACATAGCTCAGCATAATATCCCAGAAGCCGTAGATAAATTTATCACCAAGCCAATACTCTTCACCATAAATAAAACTAAGTGGTATAAGTAAAACGAAGAAGATAATTACCATATCAATTAGTACAGCCCCAAGTCTGATCCAAAAACCTGCATACTCTTTGTTATCCATAAACTAAAAATTCCTCGTTATTATTTAGTGTTTAGTACAAGCCGCAGCGGGCGAGCGTATTTGAGTTTGGGTTAATCTGCTATTGTAAATTTAATGTACGGAACATTACTGCTAATGTACCCAAAATACAATGGCCGCCTGGCTTTGTATTCTGTTACCCTTAGTAAAAATATGTGCACTATTAATGGTTTGTTTTATGACAGCAGAAAAACACAAAATGCTATCCGGAGACTGGTATAACCCGCTGGATAAACAGCTTAGCGCCGAACGTATGGCGGCGCGTAAGTTACAGCATCAGTTTAACCACAGCACGCCGGATGATGAGAAGCTGCGTAAGCAACTGCTAAAACAGTGGTTGCCCAATACCGGTAAGCATTTTTATGCTGAGCCACCGTTTTATTGTGATTATGGCTATAACATCCGTGCCGGCAGTAAAGTGTTTTTTAACTTTAACTGCGTAGTACTGGATGTTGCGCCGGTAAATATTGGCAATAACGTATTTTTTGGCCCGGCAGTACAAATTTATACCGTAAACCACCCGCTAAATGCTGCACAGCGGCGCACATTAATAGAGCGGGCTTTGCCTGTAACAATAGAAGACGATGTCTGGATTGGCGGCGGGGCGATACTGTTACCTGGCGTCACGATTGGTAAGGGCAGTGTGGTTGCCGCAGGTAGTGTGGTGACTAAAGATGTACCTGCAGGGGTAGTCGCGGGCGGTAACCCGTGCCGGGTAATTAAAGCTGTATCTGATGAATAAGATACTGCAATAAACTAATTGAAGCTTGATAAGTAAGTAGTAGAAGTTATGTCGATACGTATTCGTTTGATTAATGAGGCAGATCTTGGTGCTATAGTCGCAATACAAGATAGCTGTTATGCCGCTGAGCTGTTTGAAGATGCGGGGCTTATCCGCAGGCGCCTGGCATCACAGCCGCATAGCTGCTGGCTGGCAGAAAATAGTGCAGGTGAGGTGCTGGCGTACTTGTTCAGCTATCCGTCGCGTAATAAGCAGGTGGCGCCGCTTGGCAGTACTTTTGGCAGTTATGCCGATGCAGAGCTGTTGTACCTGCATGATATGGCTGTAAGCCATAATGCCAGGGGAATGCGCCTGGCGCCACAGCTGTTGGCGTGCGCTGAACAATATGCAGCTGATTTGGGTTTTAACACTCTGGCGCTGGTTGCTGTGCAGGGTTCCGTGACTTACTGGCAAAAGCACGGTTTTGAAGTATTAACTCTTACCGACACTTGCGCTTTGCAGGCACTGGCAAGTTACACCGGCCAGAATGCGGTTTATATGCAAAAGTTACTGAAAGCATAAAATTATCAGCGCTGTGTCTGGTGTCTGGCGCGGATTTGTCACTATACTGAGCACAATGTATGTTATCAGGACGTTACGATGAAATTATTTTATGCTGCTATTGTTGTGTTGCTCTTTGCCGCACAAGCCAGCGCCTGCGGTTTCAGATTAAGCGATGGTAAATTGCTAAGCTGCAGCATGACACGTATTGAAGTATTGTCGCTGGCAGGCGAGCCGGTGGCAAAAGATGTAGAGACGTTGGGTGTAGATATCGGCGAGCCGGTAAAAGGCACTACGGTTGAAACCTGGTCTTACCGGCTAAAAGGCGATATCGGTGGCGAATATCTGGTGTCGCTTACACTTAGAGGCGGCAAAGTGACTGCGATAAATTCCATCCAGCTTAATCGTATTTAAATTGTTACGTTATTTTTCTTTCTGTCTTCAAAGGTAAATATTGTGTGCTTGTATTGTTGGTGATGTTAGTTTAGAAAGAATGCTTAACTTATTATAAGGTACGGTTATGCGTGGGCTTTTTTTAAACAGTATCAGCGCTGGTTTACTTCTTTCTTTGCTCATGGCTTGCGGTAGCGGTGGCAATACGACAAATGATCAAGGTGGGGTAGTTACGCCACCACCTGTTGTTATCTCACCACCACCGGTAAACACAATGTTACCCATACCGGATAACCGCTATGCAGACCAATATCAGGTACTGCTTGTTGGCAACAGTCACGTCAGTTCAAATAATCTGGCATCAGTGCTAAGTACTTTATTGGAGCAAGGTACCGGTAAAACCACTGTTGCCACTTTGGCTCCGGGATGGGGGTATCTTGATGAGCGACTAAATGATGGTGTTACGCTGGCTGCGCTGCAATCCAAAAACTGGAGCCATGTAATATGGCAAGCACAGAAATACTCAACCACCGGTCAATACTCTTATTCTACAGCGGCGTCAGAATACTGGATTGCTCTTAGTAAGCAGTTAGCGGCTACCCCTATTATGTTTCCGGAGCATCCACAAAGAGGTAACGCTGAAGAAGGCATGCGGGTTTATTTACTGCATTTGGGTATTGCTGGCAGGGAGACGAGCTGTGTGGCACCCATTGGGCCGGCCTGGGATAATGCAGTAGGCATGCTACCACACACATCTTTTCATACTGACGGCAATCACGCGTCACTGGCCGGGACTTTACTAACTGCTTTGGTGTTTTACGAGATTATTAGTGGTGGATCAGCGGATGAGTTACCTTACATGCCACAGATCGCATTAGCCGAGCAGCTTCAAGCTCAATTAAGACAAACTGCCTCTGCTACTTTGCAGCAATATTCTGCTTGCACTTACTAGCTAAGCATTTGCACAGATGGTTTAACGTGACAGTAAGTATAAATCACTTAGTGTCATCGTATTGCCACCCAGTTTTAACTGGCTAAGCAGCAGCAAGGCGCTGCTGTAGGCATCTTCCAATGCCTGATGATTCGCCATATCGGGCAAGCCATGCCGCTTGAGGCAATTGGGTAGTTTAAGGGCATCATGTTTTACTACCTTGCCCTGGCGCAGCAGGCGTTGCCATTCCATTTGCATGGTGTCGATAAACCGAAAGCGCGGCGCTTTGCCAAAACAGCGCTGGCAGGCAAACCGCAGGCATTGTTCGTCCAGCCGGCTGTGGTGGGCGACAAATATATAACCGGCGTATTGCGCTAGCAGCTCTGTCAGTATTTCTGCCAGATCAGCGGCATTTTTTAACTGATGATCATGTAAGCCATGATAGACCGCACTCTGGCCGACACTCACCGGGCTGTTAATCAGATAATGCTTCGCTTCAGACAGGACAACTTCCTGCCCCCTTACGGGCACCCAACCAATACTGACGATATGATCTTTGCGCGGATTAAGCCCGGTAAGTTCGAGGTCCAACGCAAGAAAGTTAGCCTGATCTACCGGCGTTGAAGAGGGAGGAAAGGGCGTATTGATAAAATGGTTTACCACTTCACTAAATGCGGTTCTTTTACGCAGTAACCAGCCAAACACTTTATAGCTCCCGGCAAAAACGCTGTTTTACCCGGCTTTGTGCTTCGTTTATTACGGCAAAACTGTCTTTTAGCTGGTGTCGTGCCAGGCCGGAAATTTCAGCCGGGTTCAGTAAATTGGTCACATCATGACTCAGTTGTAAATCATGCTGATGTTTTTCCCAGCGTAGTTGTGCCAGCAAATCAAAAGCATCGTTTAAGTTCTGGCTGTCTTTACTATCAATAATGCCTTGTGCTGCAAGTTGTTGCAGGCGACCACGGGTATTTACCTCGTGAATGCCGGCGTAGAGTGCATATACTCTGACCAGATCGGTGATCAGGCTGATACCCCGTTTTTTCAAATCTAGGCCTTTTTTATGCTTACCGTCTTGCTCGAGGATAAAGTTTTTAAAGAAACCCAGCGGGGCAGTGCGCTGCAGCGCCGCCTGTGCCAGATGGTATAAAAACAATGGCGCTTCAGTTGTGCGCTGCAGAATATCTTCCTGCAGCGCATTAAACAGGCCTTTGCTGCCTTCAATCACCCGCAAGTCGAAGAAGATACTAGCTTTGAGCAGCGCATCCGGCGTTGGGGTGGCAATCCAGCGCGCAAAGCGGCCAGACCAGCCTTTTAAACTTAACCGCAGCTCCGGGTTGGAGGCCATAATATTGCCAGGGCATAGCGTAATGCCACACTGCGCTAACCCCTGGCAAACAAATTCAGCCAGCGCACTGAAGTAGTCACCGACAATACCAACGGGTTCTTTTTCCAGCAACAACGCATTGTCCTGATCAGCATTCAGGCTTTGGTCCATCCGCGCCTGAGAGCCAAACGCCAGCCAGCTGAATACACAGGGCGGCTCGCCCAGTTTTTGCTGTGCCAGATAAATCAGCCGTTGGGTAAGCGCATCGGTAATAGTGGTAATAATGTGCCCGGCTTCATACGCCGGCACTTGTTGCTTGCTAAGTGTAATGGCCAGCGCCGCTATTTGCTGGCTGCAACGTTCCAGGCCATCTGTAGACAGCTGACGGTGTATTTCGCCAATCAGATATACCGGATGATCCTGCTGGCTGCGGATAATATCTGTGGCTGTCAGCATGCCGCAGCAAACGCCCTGATCGGTTACCGGCAAATGGTGAATATTGTGCTGGCTCATCTGTTGTACGGCTTCATACAGATAAGCATGGCGATCGATGCTTTGTGGCTGGCGTGTCATTACCTGGCTTACCTGAGTGCTGGCAGGTAAGGCGTGCGCCAGTACTCTGCTGCGTAAGTCGCGGTCAGTCAGTATGCCGACCAGCTTACTGTTCTCTTCTACCAGTAACGAGGATACCCTGCTGTCAGACATCAATTTTGCCGCATCCTGTGCCGTTTGCTCCGGCCGGATGGCAATTTTACGTTGTTGTACAATATCGCTGATTTTTAAGGTAAAGCGTGAAGCCTGCTGTTGTTCACGGTATTGGTGTAGCCGCCGGCTAAACAGGCGCTGGAAAAAAATATCGATATTTTTATACTGATAGCGGCATTGATGGAAAGCCTCTGCAGCCAGCCAGTATACCAGGCCATCTTCTTCACAGATCAGCGTGTCGCTGTCGGTCAGGCCGGTGAGCAATTGCTGATAGCCATAGAAGTCGCCGCTTTGCAGCTTAGTCAGTAATTGTTGCTGATCGCTATACAGCGTAAAAATGCCGGTGCGTACTATCAATAACCGGTCGGTGTTAATTTTTACACTGTCCTGCGCCTGATAATAATAAACATTAATATGGGCTGACAACTGGCCAAGTGCTGCGCCGTCGAGTTGATCGAATGGCGTAGTTTCGGCAAGAAATTTTGTAACGTCAGCAACTTCCATTTTTTCTCCGGTTAAACCGAACTACAGGGTTAATTATGTTCTTCGTTACTGCACAGTGCAGTCAGTAAAGGATCATCACTACTGAGTTTTTTCCAGCTGGCATTCACGGCTGTATCACCCTCAGGGATTTGCAACTGGGCACTAAAATCGGCCTGGGCATGCTGACGACAATGCACTACCTGTGGTACACGCCGCGCCTGGGCACGCCGTTCAAAAAAATACAAATCAACCAGCTTTACGTCTGGGTTAAGATTATTTGCTGACGCATTGGCTACGTCTGCAGCGATAAAGCGCAACGTTTGCGGATGCAGGTAGCTCCATGGCCGCAACGCGGTTTGTTGCTCTATCTTTTTTATCGCTACCACACCAGCGGGTAAGCGGCTGGCGGTATGCTGATACCAGGTGTACTCACTTTGGATCTGAAACCCTAGCATCGCTGCTCCGGCAAACACTGGTATTAGCCAGCGCGGAGCCCGATTTTTAGTTAATTTACGCAGTAACAGTGCAATACCTGCAGCGCCAAGCCCTGCGAATACCGTTGCAATCAGTTCCCATAGCATAGTGTTGTCCCTGAAAAAGACGGGCTTTCACCATGAAAGCCCGCTTTACTATTTTTGCCTTGCTCTGACTTTTAAAGCAAGTTTACTGCGTTTCTTAGTGGCCGCTAGCTGAACCTGCGCCTTTGGGATAACGCACGCTTTCTACCAGTTCCTGGATCCGTAGCGGTGGTGCTTCTGTGGCAGACGATACCGCAAAGGCAACAATAAAGTTAATCATTGCACCTACAGCGCCGAATGACAGTGGCGATATGCCAAACAGCCAGTTGTCCGGCGTGTTAGCCAGCATTGCTGTACCAGGAATAAAGAACCAGCCCAGGAACAGGAAGATGTAAATTACAGTGGACAGCAAGCCTGCCAGCATACCTGCAATAGCACCTTTGTTATTTACCCGTTTGGAGAAAATACCCATCATCAGCGCCGGGAAGATAGACGCCGCGGCAATACCAAATGCCAGTGCCACTACCTGCGCTGCGAAACCAGGCGGGTTCATCCCCAGCCAGGTGGCCACCACTATGGCAACAGCCATGGAGATCCTTGCGGCCAGCAATTCACCTTTTTCACTGATATTAGGGTTAATTGAGCCTTTAATTAAGTCATGGCTGATAGCCGACGAAATGGCCAGTAACAAGCCTGCAGCAGTAGATAATGCTGCCGCTAAACCACCGGCTGCAATTAAACCTACAACCCAGCCTGGTAAATTAGCAATTTCAGGGTTGGCTAATACCAGAATATCGTTGTTAACCGTCAGTTCATTACCATTCCAGCCACGTTCGTCAGCTGTCGCTTTAAAGGCGGCGCTGTCGTTATAAAGCTGAATACGGCCATCACCATTTTTATCTTCAAACTTAATTAAACCGGTTTGTTCCCAGTTTTTAATCCAGTCAGGACGTTCTGAGTACTGTATAGCGTCAGCAGTAGGGCCAGCTGGGTAAATAGTGGTTAACAGGTTTAACCGTGCCATAGAGGCTACTGCAGGTGCAGTTAAATACAGCAGGGCAATAAATACCAGAGCCCAACCGGCAGACCAGCGGGCATCAGATACTTTAGGCACAGTGAAGAAGCGAATAATTACGTGTGGTAAACCGGCTGTACCAATCATCAGTGACAGGGTAAATAACACCATATTCAGTTTGTTTGATACATCAGCGGTGTAATCAACAAAACCCAAATCACGCACAACCATATCCAGTTTTTGCAATAACGGTATACCGGATTCAACATGGTTAGAGAACAAACCCAATGGTGGCAGGAAGTTGCCTGTCAGTTGTAATGAAATAAACACCGCAGGAATGGTGTAAGCAATAATCAGTACCACATACTGCGCAACCTGAGTGTAGGTAATACCTTTCATGCCACCCAAAACTGCATAGAAGAATACTACGATACCGGCAATCATCAGGCCGGTATTGTTTTCAACTTCCAGGAAGCGTGAGAATGCTACGCCGGCACCGGTCATCTGGCCGATAACGTAAGTTACTGAGGCAATGATTAAACAGGCTACTGCAACAAAACGGGCATTTTTGCTGTAAAAACGATCACCGATAAATTCCGGTACCGTAAATTTACCAAACTTACGCAGGTAGGGCGCAAGTAACATAGCCAGCAGCACATAACCGCCAGTCCAGCCCATCAGATAAGTAGAGTTAGCATAACCCCCGGCAGCTATTAAGCCTGCCATAGAAATAAAAGATGCTGCAGACATCCAGTCAGCGGCTGTTGCCATACCGTTCATTACCGGGTGTACGCCACCGCCGGCAACATAGAACTCTTTGGTTGAACCGGCCCGGGCCCAGAATGCAATACCGATGTAGAGTGCAAATGATCCCAGTACAAATATTAAGTTAATTGCAAATTGACTCATGACGGGTTTACTCCTCGCTTAAGCCAAATTCTTTATCAAGCTTATTCATTCTCCAGGCATAGAAGAAGATTAATACGATAAAGGTTAAGATAGACCCCTGTTGTGCAAACCAGAAACCAATGTCGGTACCGCCTACTGTGATGCCTGATAGCATGGGCCGTAACAGGATCCCAAAACCATATGACACCAAAGCCCAGATAATGAGGCTGCCAATGATCAAGCGAAGGTTCGCTGACCAGTAAGCCGCCGCGTTGCGATCGTGCTCTGTCATAAATACACTCCTTTCCTTTGTTATTTTTATCTCGCAAAGTTAATCTAGCAGTAGTTAACACAAGTGAAAGCCCGACTTTAGTCGAAGCCGTAGCGCAGATAGTTGACTTGTGGCCCGCGCTGAGCCAAAAGTAAACCAGAATAAGAATGGGAGAATGCAGTGGCCGCGTGGGTAGTTGCCTTATTGGCGTTGTTATATGTAGGTGGTTTGTTCCTTATTGCCAACTGGGGCGAGCGCCATGCTGATGACAAACTAATACGAAAGTATGGGGGGCTGATCTATAGCCTGGCTCTGGCCGTGTATTGCACCTCCTGGACTTACTATGGTGCTGTAGGTACTGCTGTTACCCAGGGCTGGGACTATATTCCCATTTACCTGGGGCCTATTTTGCTGTTTATATTTGCCCAGCCATTTTTATTTAAACTGCTGTATGTGGCAAAAAAGCAAAACGTTACCTCCGTTGCCGATTTTATCTCTGCCCGTTACGGTAAACGTAAAAATATTGCTCTGCTGGCGTCGTTAATCTGCCTGGTGGTGGTGGTGCCTTATATCGCACTGCAGCTAAAAGCCGTGTCCAGCTCTTATCATGTACTGCTCGGCGGCGATTTTAGTGACGAAGCGGCGAATTGGTGGCAGGACAGTGCCTTTTTAAGTGCGCTGGCAATGGCATTTTTTGCTATTTTGTTTGGCACGCGTAAGTTGCACCTGACCGAGCAAAGCCGCGGCGTTATGGTGGCTATTGCTTTTGAGTCAGTCGTAAAGTTATTTGCTTTGCTGATGCTGGGGCTGGCGGTGTATGTGTTTGTGCTGGCAGACGATACCAGTGTGTTTGAGCGTTTTGCCGAACATGCCATGGCACAACAGCAAAACAGTAATGGTCACGGCGTGGTAGAGTTTATAACCAAAACCATTCTGGCCATGGCGGCGGTGTTTCTGTTGCCGCGGCAGTTTCATGTCGCCTTTGTCGAAAATGTCTCACATCATCATTTGCGTCATGCCCGGCGCTGGTTTTCGCTGTACTTATTTTTAGTCACCATCGTGGTTATTCCTATCGCTATTGGCGGTATGCAGTTGTTTCCAAATGCGCTTAATGCTGCTGATAGCTTTGTATTGCTTATTCCGGCACAGTCGGGCTGGAACACGTTAAGTGTGCTGGTATTTATTGGCGGTTTTTCGGCAGCAACATCAATGATTATTATCGCTACGCTGGCGCTGTCGACAATGATCAGTAACGATGTGATTATGCCCGGCTTATTGCGCAGTAGTAAAAAACAGGGCCTGCCACACGATTACAGCCTGCTGATCCTGCTGGTACGGCGCAGTATGATCATTCTGGTGATGGCGCTGTCCTATTTATATTACCGCGTGTTTGCCCGTAATTACGAGCTGGCTGAAACGGGTTTGCTGGCGTTTGCGCTGGTGATCCAGCTGGCACCGGCAGTGATCGGTGGCTTGTATTGGCGCCGGGGTAATGCCTGGGGCGTCTATCTGGGCTTGGCAGTGGGTTTTTCGCTGTGGTTTTTCACCCTGATGCTACCGCAGTTAGTCAGTACCGGCGCTATTGACAGTAACATTATGCAAACCGGCTTGTTTGGCTGGCCCTGGCTGGTGCCGACAGCACTATTTGGTACTGAGCTGGACAGCTTAAGCCACGGCGTGTTTTTCTCGTTAGGTTTTAACCTGCTGTTTTATATTCTGGGCTCGTTAATGATGCAGGTTAATTTGCAAGACAGGCTGCAGGCTGTTGCCTTTGTTAAGCCTAATTTGCCGGTAAACCATCAGGATACACCTGCACGGCGCATTCGCATTCGTAATAAAGACTTAAAAATTCTGCTGGAGCGTTTTGTTGGTGCCAGCCGGGCCAACGAGTGTTTGCTGGAATACGGCCGCCGCCAGCATACTGCGCTGCAACTGGATGATTTACCCAGTGTCGGCCTGGTTGAGCATGTAGAGCGTGAATTAGCCGGGGTTATTGGTGCCTCTTCTGCATCGGCAATGGTTAATGCTGTACTGGAAGGCCGCCAGCTCGGTTTTGAAGATGTGGTCACCTTGTTTGATGATACAACGCAGGCGATCCAGTTTTCGCGTAAAATTCTGTTCTCTACCCTGGAGCACTTAAGCCAGGGGGTTAGTGTAGTGGACAGAGAGCTGAAACTGGTAGCCTGGAACCGGGCATATCTGGATATGTTTGATTACCCCGAAGCCATGGTGCGGGTAGGCCGGCCGATAGCCGACATAGTGCGCTTTAATGCTGAGCGCGGCCTGTGCGGGCCAGGTACAGCTGATGAACACGTAGAAAAACGTATCGGCCATATGCAAAACGGTACAGCGCATGTATTTCAGCGGGTACGCCCGGACGGTAAGGTGATAGAAATGCGCGGCAACCCGATACCGGGCGGCGGCTTTGTTACCAGCTTTACCGATATTTCTGACCATGTTAAAGCGGTGCAGGGGCTGGCTGAGGCAAAACAGCATCTGGAGGACAGGGTACAGGAACGCACCCAGACCATTTCTGAGATTAACCATGAATTATTGGGTGAAGTACGGCGGCGGCGTGAAACAGAACTGCAGTTGCTGCAGGCCAAAGCCGAAGCAGAAGCCGCTAATGCCTCTAAAACCCGCTTTCTGGCATTGGCCAGCCACGATATCTTACAGCCGCTGAATGCGGCCAGGCTATTTACCGCAGCGCTGGCAGGCAGCAAAGATACCGGCCAGCAACAACATATTATTGGCCAACTGGATAACTCGCTAAAAGCGTCAGAAGAGCTGATTTCCACCTTGCTGGAAATTGCTAAACTGGATGATGGTAAGCTATCACCTGATGTACAAACGGTGTCGTTAAAAGAGCTGCTGTCGCAGTTGTCAGACGAATTTAATTTACTGGCACAGCAAAAAGGCCTGGGGCTGGCAGTAAAAGCGGCCGACTATCAGGTGCAAACCGATCCGATGTACTTAAGGCGTATTTTGCAGAATATGCTGTCAAATGCGATAAAATACACGAAAAAAGGCCGTATTGTGCTTGGTTGCAGAAAGCGGCAAAACCAGCTGTTAATTCAGGTATGGGATACTGGCCCCGGTATTGGTGAGGCTGATTTACAGCGTATTTTTGAAGATTTCTACCGTATCGACGCTACAGCCAAAGGTGAGCAGGGGGTTGGCCTGGGGCTGGGGGTGGTCAACCGTATGGCAAAATTACTCGGCCATACGCTGGCGGTAGCGTCGTGGCCTGGTAAGGGCAGTGTATTTAGTATCAGTTTGCCGCTGGTGGATATAGCGCAAAGGGTTGAATTTCCGTTGCCGGTTGTTGCAGTACACCGGCCGGTGCTGGGCTTATCTGTGGTATGTGTCGATGATGATGCGGCAAACCTGGCTGCATTAAAAGTGCTGTTAGAGCAATGGCAGGTACAGAATGTGCAGTGTTTTTATGATGAGCAGAGTTTACTGGAGTATGCGCAGCAGCACAGCGCGCCTGATGCATTATTAATAGATTATCAGCTTGGGCAGAATTTAAATGGCCTGCAGTTGTATGAAAAAATTAAACCGGTATGGGGGCAGGTGAATGGCATTTTAGTGTCAGCGTCGCCAGAAACCGGCCTGGCACTTAAAGCCAGACAACACGGTTTGATGTTTCTGGCTAAACCTATTAAGCCGGCAGCATTGCGTGCCAGCCTTAATCATCTCAGAATGCTAAAGCGTGCTCAGGAGCAAAATAACCCGCCAGCTTAATGCGTTTTAATCTTAGTGTTGCTGTGCCATGGCTCTGTCG
The DNA here is from genome assembly GCA_002840125.1 of Gammaproteobacteria bacterium HGW-Gammaproteobacteria-15. Lineage (GTDB taxonomy): Bacteria > Pseudomonadota > Gammaproteobacteria > Enterobacterales > Alteromonadaceae > Alishewanella. Next base: position 445,372 of record PGZF01000001.1, on the reverse strand, counting down.
ACAGGTGGCTCCAGAGTCAGGCGCTGAGCCTGAATAACCACCTGAGTGCGGTTGGTAACGCCAAGCTTGCGAAATATGGCAGTAATGTGCGCTTTTACTGTGGCTTCTGAAATATGTAAATCGTAGGCGATTTGCTTGTTAAGCCAGCCTTCGGTCAGATAATACAACACCTTGTATTGCTGCTGAGTTAACTGAGCCACGCGCGCCGCCAGATCCAGATCATCTTCTGCCTCGCGGCTGTGGATATCCAGCACCTGGTTTTTCAGCCGCACGGGTACCCATAACTCTCCGGCCATGACGGCATTTAAAGCCGCGCTGATATCCAGCGGGTTGGCAGATTTAGGCACATAAGCTGAAGCGCCAAATGCCATAACCCGACGAATAACATCCAGCTCTTCACTGGCAGAGATAACGACTATTGGCAGGGCAGGATAGTTTTTGCGTAACTGTATCAGCCCCAAAAAGCCGCAGTTTCCCGGCATGTGCAAATCCAGCAGCAGCAGATCGGTATCCGGGTGTTGTTCCAGTGCAACACAGGTGCTTTCAAAGCTGTCAGTTTCAATGGTAGCTTTGGTGGCAAAAGTGCTGCTGATGGCGTTTATCAGCGCATTGCGAAACAGCGGGTGGTCGTCTGCGACGATCAGTTTAGCCATCTTGTCCTCCAGCGAAGGGTATTGTAATTATTATGCCATTCTTGTGAGAAAGGCCGCGAATGCGGCCTTTAATACTGAGGTTAGCAGGGCGCTGTGTCAAGCGCGTACTTGCCCGATAGCTTATTTACGGTTTAACCGGTTGGTGACCAGCGTTTCCACTACAGACGGATCAGCCAGGGTGGAAATATCACCTAACTGGTCATGCTCATTAGCAGCAATTTTACGCAGAATACGCCGCATAATTTTACCAGAGCGGGTTTTGGGTAAACCGGTAGGGGCCCACTGAATTAAATCCGGTGTGGCAATCGGCGATATCTCTTCCCGTACCCAGTCACGCAATGCCTTGGTTAGCTCGCTACTGGGCTCAATACCTACCCTTGGTGTAACATAAACATAAATGCCCTGGCCTTTAATATCATGCGGGTAACCCACTACGGCGGCTTCGGCTACCGCATCATGGGCAACCAGACAACTTTCAATTTCGGCTGTGCCTAAGCGGTGGCCGGAAATATTTAGTACGTCATCCACACGGCCGGTTAACCAGTAATAACCATCAGCATCACGCTTGGCGCCATCACCGGTAAAGTATAAGCCCGGGTAAGTGCTGAAATAGGTTTGCTCAAAGCGCTCGTGATCGCCATATACAGTGCGCATTTGCCCCGGCCAGCTGTCTTTAATCACCAGATTGCCTTCACACTCACCGCTTAATTCTTTGCCTTCGTTATCTACGATTGCTGGTTTAACACCAAAGAATGGCCGGGTGGCAGAGCCGGGCTTAAGTTCAGTACAACCTGGTAGTGGAGTGATCAAAATGCCGCCGGTTTCGGTTTGCCACCAGGTGTCCACAATAGGGCAATTACCGTTACCGAATTTCTCGTGATACCAGTTCCATGCCTCGGGGTTAATTGGTTCACCCACGCTGCCAAGGGTTTGCAGTGACGTCAGGCTGGCACCTTCAACCGGCGCGTCACCATGGGCCATCAGCGCGCGAATCGCGGTAGGGGCGGTATAAAGGATATTTACTTTATACTTGTCGACAATTTGCGCCATGCGTTTAACGCTGGGGTAGTTTGGTACACCTTCAAACAACACGCTGGTGGCACCGTTGGCCAGCGGGCCATAGACAATATAAGTATGTCCGGTTACCCAGCCGATATCGGCAGCACACCAGTAGATGTCGCCATCATGATAGTCAAATACATACTGGTGCGTCATTGACGCCCACACCATATAACCACCGGTGGTGTGCAATACGCCTTTAGGTTTGCCTGTAGAGCCGGAGGTATACAAAATAAACAGCGGGTCTTCAGCGTTCATTGGCTCGGCGGGGCAGTCAGCACTTTGCCGGTTAAGTAAATCGTGATACCAGACATCCCGGCCGTCTTGTCCGGCCTGCATATCAACATTTTTACCTACATGTTTAACCACCAGCACATGTTTAACCGGTGAGTCTGCTCCCAGGTGAGCCAGCGCCATATCGGTGTTATCTTTTAAGTTGGTCACCCGGCTGCCGCGCAGTGCCTGATCTGCGGTAATAACCAGTTTAGAGTCACAGTCGATAATACGGCTGCCCAGCGCATCCGGCGAAAAGCCGGCAAACACCACAGAATGCACAGCGCCAATACGGGCACAGGCAAGCAGTGCCACTGTGGCTTCCGGGATCATTGGCAGATATATCGTTACCCGATCACCTTTTTTAATGCCCAGCTCTTTCATGCCGTTAGCCAGTTTACAGACTTGCTGATGCAACTGTGCATAAGTAACCGATTTTTGTACGTCTGGTGAGTCACCTTCCCAGTAATAGGCAACCTGATTAGCCCGCTCAGGCAGGTGCCGGTCCAGGCAATTGTAGCTGGCGTTAAGTGCACCGTCGCTAAACCAGTTAATATGCACTTTGCCACTGTCAAAGCTGGTATTTTTAACCTTGGTAAAAGGGGTAAACCAGTGCAGACGTTTACCGTGTTCCGCCCAGAATGCTTCCGGAGAGCTAACAGACTGCTGATACATCTGCATATATTGCTCGTTATTTAAAAGTGAGCGCTTTGCTGCACTGGCGGGTACCGGATAAACTAATGGATGTGACATAACTTCCCCTGTGAGAGCTTCTTAAATTTACTGTTATCTTTCTATCGAAGCCGCGTGTTATTTGAAATTAGACCTTAGTCTAGCCAAAGTTTTGCCTGGCAGCCAACCTGGCCTTTTTAGCTGGTATAACTATTAATAAGCGCTATATCTGCGACTAAAGGCTAATTGCAGTACACGCCAGTCTGAACCACAGTTGAACCGAAAAATTACCATTACAAGAACGAAGATGGAGAGACGAGAAAATGAAAAAAATAACAACAGTATCTTACCTTGCTGCATGCGTTGCACTAGGCGCTGGCAGTGTACAGGCTGCTGGTTTTGATATCGGCGGCACCACAGTAAACTTTGGCGGCTATGTAAAGCTGGATGCCATGATAACTGATGCTGACGGCGAAATTGCAGCTGTAGGGCGTGATTTCTACGTACCTGCGTTAACCCCGATTGGCGGAGAGAGTACTACACGTTTTGATATGCACGCCCGCCAATCGCGCTTCTTCTTCTCAACAGCGACAGAGCTGGAAGATGGCAGCAAAATTAACGGCATGCTTGAACTGGATTTTATGACCAGTGTTAATGGCAATGATGAACGCACTGTAAATGGCTATAGCCCGGTATTACGCCACGCCTTTATTAAGTACAAAAACTGGACTGTGGGTCAAACCTGGTCAAACTTTATGGATCTGGCGTCATTACCCGATACATTAGACTTTGTTGGTAACCCGGATGCCGCTATCTTTATCCGCCAGGCGCAGGTGCGTTATACCCACGGCAATTTTTCTTTTGCAGTAGAAAACCCGGAAAGCACCGTTACCCCTTTCGGCGGTGGTACCCGCATTACTACAGATGCTAACGCAACACCGGATTTTACCGCCAGCTACAACCTTAAAACAGATTGGGGTGTGGTGAAAGTAGCCGGTTTATTACGCCAGATAGCCATTGATGGTACCTACAATGGTGTGCGTTATGACGATGAAGTGACCTCTTATGGTTTGTCTGTCAGTACCAAAATTGATTTAGCCAATAAAGACGATATCCGTATTACATTAAATACCGGTAAAGGCCTTGGCCGCTATGTTGGTTTAAATACCATAAACGGTGCGGTGCTGGATGCCAACGGCAATCTGGAAGCTATTGATGTTACGGCATTCTCAGTGGCATACCGTCATCTGTGGAATGATCAATGGCGTTCTACCTTCCTGTATTCAACTTTGATGGCAGATAACGATACGGCTTTAACCGGCATGGGGGCTACCAAAACTACCCAGAGCTACAGTGCCAACCTGTTATATCAGGCCACTAAAAAGCTGATGGTTGGTATTGAGTATAAGTTTGCTAACCGTGAGGTCGAGTCAGGTCTGGATGGCGATATGAACCGTGTTCAGTTCAGTGCCAAATATGATTTCTAGTTCAGCTATGATTTCTGTTTAGATTTATCGCCAATAAAAAAGCCAGACATTGTCTGGCTTTTTTGTGTCTGACACCTTGCGGTGTCAGCTGATAAGCTTACTCATCAGCTTTAGGCTTGGTCATTGGTGCAGTGACTGCCTGACGGGCAAACGCTGAACCTGCAGGGCGCTCAGAGCTGGCTACAACAGGCCGTTCTTGTACTGGCATCACAACCGGCGCGGCTACTTCAGCATTGCTGTCCTGTGTACTGGCTTCTGGCTTGGTCATGGTAGCCACTACCATCTGCGCATAGCGTCCGCCAGCTGGCTTCGCAGCTGCAGGTTTAGCCGTTTCTGCTTTTACTGCTGTAGCCTTAGGTGCCGCCACTGCAGGCGCGGCTTCAGCTTTAACAGCGTCAGCAGTCTTTGCTTTAGGGGCTACAGATTCCTGCGTTTCAGCTTTTTCTGCTGCAACACTAACCGCTGCTTGCTCAGTAGCTGGTGCAACGTCGCTTGCGCTGGTTGTATCAGTGGCTTCTTTATCTGCTTTTTTGGCAGCAGGTTTACGGCGGCTGCGCGTTTTCGGTTTTTCTACAGCAGGCTCTGCTTGCTCAGTGTTGTCAGTATCAGCATCAACTACTGCTGTATCTGCCTGAACTACTTCCGGCTGCGCTTGCTCAACCTGTACTGGCACAGCTTTTGGCTCTTCGGTTACAGCAACAGCATCAGCTGTTGTAACGTCAGTTTCTGCTTGCCCGGCATCCGCGTCGGTTTGTTCCTGCTCTTTTTTACGCTTTTGGCCTGCGGCCCGTAAATGACGTGGAGAACGGCGGTTACGGCTGCGTGGCTCGGCAGTTTCCTGCCCGGTTGTGTCAGCTGCTGCGTCTTCAGTTGTGTCAACGGCTGCTTCTGCTACTTCAGCAGGCGCAGTGGTTGCAACGTCATCTTTTGGCTCCGCTGCAGATTGCACCACAACGGCTGTTTCTGCATTTTCAGCGTGAGTAACAGGTGCGGTGGTGGTAACAGGTTCGGCATTGACTACTTGAACCGCTGTTTCAGGCAGTGCCTGAGCTGTGGTTTCGCTAGTCATTACTGCTGCGGTTACCACTTGAGTGGTTTCTGCTGCAGGCGCTTTATCCATACGTACTGACTTACGCGTATTATTGCGACGCTGACGGCGCTCAACTATACGCTGCGGCGCGTTATCATCTTCAGGCTCTTTATTCACCACCGGCGCTTTATCAACAGGCTTTCTGGCTTCCTGCTGTGGGCGCGGTGCGCGCGGCTCTTGTGGTGGACGTTGCTGACGCTCAGGTTTCTGAACTGCTTCATCTTTTATTTGTGGTGCTACCGCTTTATCGTCACCTTCATTACGGCGGCGCGGTTTATTACGGCGGCGGTTGTTGTCGCGGTTGGCATCACGGCTGTTTTCGCGGCTGTTGTCGCGATTACCATCACGGCTATTTTCACGGTTACCACTACGCGGATTACTGCGCTCATTTGGCTTGGCTACCGGCTTCACATCGGCTTTGGTTTCTGCCGGTGCAAACAACTTACCAAACCAGCTGCTGATTGCCTGGAATAGCCCTGTGCTTTGCTCTGGTGTTTTATCTGCCGCGGCGGCAGTCGCAGCTGCAGGACGCGCTGCAGTGCTATCGGCAATGTTAATAGCCGAAATAGCGGGCTTTTCTTTTACTGCATCAGAAGCCGGATGATACAGCGTTGATGTTGCCTCTGGTACTTTGACCATGTTGTAGCTGGCATCATCGATTTCTTCATCGATACGAATGCGGATCACTTCATGGTTTGGTGTTTCCATGTGCTCGTTAGGAATAACAAACACGCGGATACCATGACGTTTTTCGATGCGGCGTATCGCATCGCGTTTTTCATTCATCAGGTAGGTAGCAACAGATACCGGCACCTGAGCATGAATTTGGCTGGTGTTGTCTTTAATTGACTCTTCTTCAATTAAACGCAGGATAGACAGTGCAGATGACTCAGTGCTGCGGATAGTACCGCGGCCATGACAACGCGGGCACACATGCGTAGCTGACTCACCCAGCGACGGGCGCAGGCGCTGACGCGACATTTCCAGCAAACCAAAGCGTGAGATACGGCCAATTTGAACCCGGGCACGGTCGTGTTTTACCGCATCTTTTAAGCGGTTTTCCACTTCGCGCTGGTGGCGTACCGGCGTCATATCGATAAAGTCGATGACGATCAAGCCACCTAAGTCACGTAAACGTAACTGACGGGCAATTTCATCGGCTGCTTCAAGGTTAGTGTTAAATGCCGTTTCTTCAATATCACCGCCTTTAGTGGCTTTAGATGAGTTGATATCAATGGCAGTTAAGGCTTCAGTGCTGTCGATTACGATAGAGCCGCCTGATGGCAGCCGTACTTCGCGGCGAAACGCTGATTCAATCTGGGTTTCAATCTGAAAGTGCATAAACAGTGGTACTTCGCCCTGATACAGCTTAACGCGGTGGGCAAAGTCTGGCCTGAACTGCTGAATATACACTTTGGCTTCTTCGAAAATACGCGGATTATCGATCAGGATTTCGCCAACATCGCGGCGCAGGTAATCGCGGATGGCGCGAAACACTACGTTACTTTCCTGATGGATTAAAAACGGTGAAGGGCGCTTTTGCGCTTCTTCGGTAATAGCAGACCAGTGCTTTAACAGCGCTTTTAAATCGTAGTCCAGCTCTTCGTAGGATTTACCAACGCCTGCTGTACGTACAATTAAGCCCATGCCGTCGGGCATTTCTAACTGGCCTAAAGAGTCTTTTAGTTCCTGACGCTCGTCGCCTTCAATACGGCGTGAAATACCACCAGCGCGCGGGTTATTCGGCATTAATACTAAGTAAGAGCCGGCTAGGCTGATAAAGGTGGTTAACGCAGCGCCTTTTTGGCCACGCTCTTCTTTATCAATCTGGATAATAACTTCCTGGCCTTCTTTAACCACTTCTTTAATATTGGGGCGGCCATCAAAACTATAGCCAGAAGGGAAGTATTCGCGGGAGATTTCTTTCAGAGGTAAAAAGCCGTGGCGATCAGCACCGTAGTCAACAAATGCAGCTTCTAAGCTCGGTTCGACACGGGTGATTTTACCTTTGTAAATATTAGCTTTCTTTTGTTCATGGCCCGGGCTTTCAATATCCAGGTCGTACAGTTTCTGGCCATCGACCAGCGCAACGCGGATTTCTTCTTCCTGCGTCGCGTTAATTAACATTCTTTTCATCGTTAGTGACTCGCATTTTGCAGCCACAACGCAGCCCAGCGGGCACCTGCGTGTTCAGACGTTATCAAACACTAATGGGTGCAGTCTCACGACTGGAATGTCTGAAGAAACCAAATTGTCACTGCGTGGGCTTTTGTGATGGCTTCGCAGTTTATGCTGTTTTCGTTTTTGGATCTGAAACACACCGCCTTGTGGCGCTGCGTTATAGCAATATCTTTTATGCTCTGGTTGACCGGAACTCATGTTTTGCCGCTGTTGATAACAGATTACGCAACATTATCTCAGGCAAATGGCGTTTGGTTTACGCCGGGGGTATAAAAAACGTTGGTTTTCACCACGATTTCGGTATGATCAGTCCCCCAAGCGCTGCCGCACAAATTCTCTTACGTCACTTTGAGCGCCCTAATTGCCAGTTTTTGGCAGAATTAGCGGGGGGATTATCCCACTAATGCGCAGCCGATAGCAACTGAAATCTAATATTAGCAGAGTATTCAAAACCCATGAGCGATGAAATCAAGTTACCTGTGCAATTAATTGAAATAGAACCTGATTTTATTGGTCAGCGCATAGACAATTTTTTACTGGCACGGCTAAAAGGCGTACCAAAAAGTGTTATTTATCGGGTTTTACGAAAAGGAGAGGTGCGAGTGAACAAAAAACGCATCAAACCTGAATACAAGCTGCAGCAGGATGACGTGGTACGCATTCCGCCATTAACCGTTGCTGCCGAAGGCGAACCGGTGTCGGTAAAGTTATCGATGGTTAAAAACCTCGAACAACATATTTTGTTTGAAGATAACGATTTGATTGTACTTAACAAACCTTCCGGCATGGCGGTGCATGGCGGCAGTGGTTTGCAATTTGGTGTTATTGAAGCGCTGCGGGCACTGCGACCACTGGCGAAACATCTGGAGCTGGTGCATCGGCTGGATCGTGATACCTCAGGTTGTTTACTGATTGCAAAAAAGCGCTCTGTTCTGACACATCTGCACGAGCAACTGCGCAATAAAACCGTAGAGAAAAAATACTGGGCACTGGTCGCCGGCGATTGGGACAATAAAGTGCGCAAAGTTACCGAGCCCCTGAAAAAGAATACGCTGCAGTCTGGCGAGCGGGTAGTGCGGGTAGATGAGGCCGAGGGCAAACCGTCAGAAACGCGGTTTCGTATTTTACAGCGTTATCAGCAGGGCACTTTGGTAGAAGCTTTTCCGGTAACCGGCCGCACACACCAAATTCGTGTGCATACCGCCTGTAAAGGCCACCCGATCGCCTGTGATGATAAATACGGCGACAATACCTTTACCTCACAGATGCAACAAGTTGGCTTAAACCGCTTGTTTTTACATGCTAAAACCCTGAGCTTTATCCACCCGATGACCGAGACCACAATGCGGGTAGAAGCACCGCTGGACCCCAGCCTGGAACAGGCGCTGGCAAAACTGACGAGAAAATAATTCAATGCAAAATGCTGTAACAGATAAAGTATCTCTGGTGGTGTTCGATTGGGACGGCACCGTAATGGACTCCATCGGCCGTATTGTGTCGTCAATGCAGGCCGCTGCAAGGCATTCAGATTTAGTCGTGCCTAGTGACTTTGCCGTTAAACAAATTATTGGTTTAAGCCTGGACCCGGCGTTAGATGTATTATTTCCCGGAGTAACGGCTGACAAACGCCTGCAGTTATTTACGCATTACCGCGATCATTACGTGATCCACGATACCACCCCAACGCCGTTATTTGACGGTGTCGAACAGGTGTTGCAACAGTTAAAGGCACAAAATGTGCTGTTAGCCGTGGCTACCGGTAAAGCACGTAAGGGGCTGCAGCGCATGTTTGATGAAACCGGGCTGGCAAAATATTTTGATACCAGCCGCTGTGCTGATGAAGCGCAATCTAAGCCACACCCGGATATGCTGCAGCAAATTCTGCTGGAACTGGATATAAAAGCTGAGCATGCCATCATGGTGGGTGATACCAGCCATGATATGAAGATGGCCCAGGCAATTGCGATGCCGCGTGTTGGTGTCACCCATGGTGTGCATGGCCGCGACGTATTAAGCCAGTTTGCGCCCAAAGCCATTATCGATACAATACCGGAATTACTGCATGTCTTGTAAAGCCAGATAATGCCGGGTGAGTTCGGCTTGCTCTAAGGCAACCGTTGCAGGCCAGGATGGCCGAATCGAGCCCCCATGGATGGGTTCACGGCGTGTTGCTGTGGGCAAACCGAACTCACCTTTACACCGAACGTGTCAGCTAAGCAGCACATTAACGCCTTCATTTAACAGCATCTGGTTTAGCCGTATCAGCGGCAGGCCAATCAGGCTATTGGGGTCATCACCACTGAGTTTGCTAAATAAGCTAATGCCCAGGCCTTCGCTTTTAAAACTGCCGGCACAGTCCAGTGGCTGCTCTTTTTTGATATAAGCAATTATTTCCACATCGGTTAAAGTGCGAAAGCTAACATTAAACGGCTCAACAATAACCTGTATATTGCCACTTTGTGCATTAACCAGTGCCAGCCCGGTAAGAAAAGTGACGCAGTTGCCGCTAAAACGGCGTAATTGTGTAAGTGCGTTTTCTGCGGTGTGGGGTTTGCCGATAATATCGTTATTAAAAACCGCCACCTGATCTGAGCCAATAACCAAACCTGTGCTTAAACCTGCGGCCACAGCCTGGGCTTTGGCAAGAGCTAAACGACGCACCAATTGTTCTGCGCTCTCGTTTGCTAATGGCGTTTCGTCAACGTCCGGTTTAGCGGTGTGAAACTGCGGCGTTAACTTTGCCAGCAACTGGCGGCGGTAGGTTGAGGTAGACGCCAGATACAGCGCTGGCAAAGTGGGCTCAGTCATTGATAAATAGCCTTTTTATGCAGAATGTGCGGCACTATAATCAGAATGATAAAAATGCGCGAGAAAAACCACAAATATCTGCCAGATCCCTTTGACAGCAAAGGGGCGCTTCTATATGATGCGCGCCTTATGCAAAAAGTAAAAATACCCGTTACTATAGATCCGGTTAAGGCAGCGCAAAAGCGCTCTGATTACGAAGGCTTCGTGCCGTTAGTAAATTTAACCCGGTTAACCCAAAGCTTGCTTAATCCGCAGGGCGAGGTAACGGTACGAGTTGAATGCGGTACTGACCAGCAAGGCCTGACTGTAATACAGGGTGGCGCTTCTTGCGAAGTGAGTGTAACCTGCGAACGTTGTGGTGAAGCCATGATGGTATCGCTGGACTGCAATTTTGCATACACTCCGGTTAAGCCGGGTGATGACAGTGCTTTGGAGTTAATTCCTGAGCGTTACGACGTGATCGAGAAAGACGAACACGGCGAAATAAATTTACGACAGTTAGTGGAAGATGAGTTGATTCTGGCTCTGCCACTGTTCCCGATGCACGACGAAGCGGTTTGCGCCGTTAGTGCGGCATCGATGAGCTTTGGCGATATAGGCCCGGAACCGGAAAAACCCAATCCTTTTGCTGTACTGGCAGAATTAAAGAAAAAGTGAGTTTAGGAGAAATACCATGGCTGTTCAGCAAAACAAAAAATCACGTGCACGTCGCGATATGCGTCGCTCACACGATGCATTAACTGGCCCAACGCTGTCAGTTGATTCTACTACCGGTGAAACGCATCGTCGTCACCACATTACTGCCGATGGTTACTACAAAGGCCGTAAAGTAAAATAAGTCTGGATGCACCTGGTGCAGCCAACTAAGCTGACACTTGCATTAGACATGATGGGGGGCGATCACGGCCCCCATTCTACTATTCCTGCCGCACTGGCAGCGATTTGTGAGTTTCCAGAGCTAAACCTTATTTTATGTGGTGATGAAGCCATGCTCACTGAGCAACTAAAGTTGCACGGTGTATTTCCTCATCCTCAGCTTCATCTTCGCCACAGTACTCAAATCGTTTCCATGGCTGATAAGCCTTCAGTTGCGCTGCGCTCAAAACGCGACTCATCTATGCGGGTGGCGCTTGATTTGGTTGATAAAGGCGAGGTTCAGGCCTGTGTTAGTGCCGGTAATACCGGCGCATTAATTGCTATGGCGCATTTTGTCTTAAAGATGCTAAACGGGGTTGACCGTCCGGCACTGATCAGTGCTTTACCTGCAGTGGAAGGCAATCCGGTTTATATGCTGGATTTAGGTGCTACCGTAAACTGCGATGCCGATACCTTATTTCAGTTTGCGGTAATGGGCGCGGTGATGGCCGAGGAAGTGATTGGTATCAGTCAGCCTAAAGTCGCTTTGCTGAATATGGGTGAAGAAGAAATTAAAGGCTCAGATCAGATAAAGCGCGCGTCTATGCTGTTGTCTGACTGTAACGATATTAATTACATCGGCTATATCGAAGGTAATGATATTTTTACCGGCAAAGCAGATGTTATTGTCTGTGACGGTTTTGTCGGTAATGTCGCGCTTAAAACCTGTGAAGGCGTAGCTAAACTTATTTTGCGCCGCTTCGAATCGAGCATTAAAGACAGGGTAACTGCGCAATTATTCGGCTGGTTAATCAAACCTTTTATAAAAAACCTTTATCAGGGCGTGAACCCCGACCACTATAATGGTGCAAGTCTGATAGGATTGCGCGGAATTGTAGTGAAAAGTCATGGAAATGCGACTAAAGATGCATTTCTCAGTGCCATCCGGCAAGCGGTGCGTGAAGTTGAACGTCAGGTACCCGCAAAAATTAAAGACCGGTTGGAACACGTATTAATTGATAAAGCGTAGGTCCTCATGTATTCACGCATTATAGGTACCGGGAGTTATTTCCCGTCGCAGGTTCGTAGTAACGCTGATCTGGAGTCAATGGTAGAAACCACCGACGAATGGATTATTGAACGCACCGGGATCAGAGAGCGCCGTATTATCGGTGACAACGAAACCGTGGCAACGATGGGCGCGCAGGCGGCATTAAAAGCCATCGAAGCGGCCGATATTGATAAAAACAGCATAGATATGATTATCTGTGCTACCACCAGCGCATCACGCGCCTTACCCAGTTCGGCCTGTGAAATTCAGCGTGAGCTGGAAATTCCTGCCATTCCGGCTTTTGATATTGCCGCTGCCTGTGCTGGTTTCTGTTACGGCCTGAGCGTAGCAGATCAGTATATTAAAAGCGGTATTGCCAAACGTATTCTGGTGATTGGCTCAGATTGTTTGTCGCGCTTAATATCACCGGAAGACCGCAGCATGGTGATCCTGTTTGGTGATGCCGCTGGTGCAGTGATACTGGAAGCCTCAGAGCAACCAGGTATTTTATCTACCCATATTCATGCGGATGGCAAATATTCAGAACTGTTGTATGTCGATAACCCTATTCGCGGCGACGAGCAATCTGTGCATCAGTCCTGGGGTTCAATGAAAGGCAACGACGTATTTAAAGTTGCCGTGACCAAACTTTCTGAAGTCGTAGAGCAAACACTGGCTGCAAATAATCTGGATAAATCACAGATTGACTGGTTGGTGCCGCATCAAGCTAACCTGCGTATCATTTCGGCCGTAGCCCGTAAATTAGATATGTCGATGGACCAGGTGGTGATTAACCTTGACCGCTATGGCAATACCTCAGCTGCTACTGTGCCCACGGCCCTGGATGAAGCTATCCGTGATGGCCGTATCCAGCGCGGGCAAACGCTGTTGCTGGAAGCTTTTGGTGGCGGTTTTGCCTGGGCTTCGGCGCTGGTACGGTACTAAATCAGCGCATCGTTAATTTACTTATTCGCAGGACTAAAGATGACAACAAAACTTGCAATCGTATTTCCGGGGCAGGGCTCACAGAGTGTTGGTATGCTAGCTGACTTACATCAGCAGTTTGATGTGGTTAAAGACACCTTTGCTGAAGCCTCAGGCGCACTGGACTATGACTTATGGGCACTGGTGGCAAATGGCCCGGAAGCCGATCTAAACGAAACTCACCGTACCCAACCGGCCTTGTTAACTGCTTCTGTTGCCGTATGGCGTTTATGGCAGCAGCAAGCTGGTGCGCAACCTGCTTATTTTGCCGGCCACTCGCTGGGAGAATACTCGGCACTGGTATGTGCCGGGGTATTATCGCTGGCCGATGCAGTTAAACTGGTAGAAAAGCGCGGCAACTATATGCAACTGGCAGTACCGGCCGGTGTGGGCGCTATGTCCGCCATTATCGGTTTGGACGATGCGGCTATAGCCGCCGCGTGTGAGCAGGCGGCACAAGGCGAAGTAGTATCACCGGTGAATTATAACTCGCCGGGCCAGGTGGTTATTGCAGGCCATAAAGCCGCCGTTGAGCGTGCTGGTGAGTTATGTAAAGCTGCCGGTGCTAAGCGCGCGCTACCTTTACCTGTCAGCGTGCCATCTCACTGCGCTCTCATGCGCCCGGCAGCGGAAAAATTAGCCATAGATTTAACGGCACTTAATTTTAACGATGCTGTCATACCGGTGGTGAATAATGTCGATGTTGCTATTGCTGCCAACGCTACGGCAGTAAAAGACGCTTTGGTACGGCAGTTACACAGCCCGGTACGCTGGACCGAAACCATCGAATGGCTGGCTGCGCAAGGTGTTACTGATGTGCTGGAGCTGGGTGCAGGTAAAGTATTAACTGGCCTGATTAAACGTATTGATAAGAATTTGGCTGTAGCTTCGGTTGGCGATGTTGCCTCATTACAGGCCGCGTTGGCTGCAGAATAAGGATTGAGCATGACAAGTTTTATTTCACTTGAAGGTAAAGTAGCATTAGTTACCGGTGCCAGCCGTGGTATTGGCCGTGCTATCGCAGAGCAGTTAGCCGCTTTGGGGGCTAAAGTTGTTGGCACTGCTACCTCAGAAAAAGGTGCGGCAGATATCAGTGGTTATTTAGGTGACAAAGGCTGCGGACTGGTGTTAAATGTGGCCGACACCACATCAATTGAACAATGTTTAGAGCAAATTAAAAACCAGTTTGGAGATATTGATATTCTGGTTAATAATGCCGGTATTACGCGCGATAACTTGTTAATGCGCATGAAGGACGAAGAGTGGTTTGACATTATACAAACCAACCTGACATCGGTGTACCGCTTAAGTAAAGCAGTTATGCGCACTATGATGAAAAAACGTTTTGGCCGTATTATCAGCATAGGGTCGGTAGTGGGCTCGATGGGTAACGCAGGCCAGACAAATTATGCAGCAGCGAAAGCAGGTGTGTTAGGTTTTACCAAATCACTGGCGCGCGAAGTAGCATCACGCGGTATTACTGTTAATGCTATTGCGCCGGGTTTTATTGATACCGATATGACCAAAGAACTGTCGGATGAACAAAAACAAGCTATTTTTGCTCAGGTACCGGCCAATCGTTTAGGCCAGCCGGAAGAAATTGCTGCCACTGTAGCATTTTTGGCATCAACTCAGGCTGCCTATATTACCGGTGAAACAATTCACGTTAACGGCGGTATGTATATGGTGTAAGCCGAGGTGTGAAAGCAGGTTTGACCAGCGTAAAATGCTGATCGCATCACTTGCAACCCACTAAGCTTACGCATAAACTAGCGCCACACAAAATTGCACGAACTGTTGCGATTTATATGAGAAAAAGGAAGAAAAGATGAGCAACATCGAAGAACGCGTTAAGAAAATCATTATTGAACAACTGGGCGTGAAAGAAGACGAAGTGAAACACGAAGCTTCTTTTGTTGACGACCTGGGCGCTGATTCACTGGACACTGTTGAGCTGGTTATGGCGCTGGAAGAAGAGTTCGATACTGAGATTCCAGACGAAGAAGCTGAGAAAATCACGACTGTTCAGTCTGCTATTGATTACATCAAAGCACACGCTGAGTAAGTTATCAGCTTACAGAACGGGTAGCTAAGCTACCCGTTTTCGTTTTAAGATCGATGAAAATTTCCATGGCGGAGGGTTTTGTGGCAAAACGTCGTGTGGTTGTTACCGGTTTAGGCATGCTTACGCCGCTGGGTAATGATGTTGCCTCAAGCTGGCAAGGCTTACAGCAAGGTAAAAGTGGCATATCGCTGATCGAGCATTTCGATACCAGCGCATACACCACTAAATTTGCTGGTTTGGTAAAGAACTTTGATGTAGAACCGTTTTTTTCAGCTAAAGAAGCGAAAAAAATGGATCTGTTTATTCAGTATGGTGTGGCTGCCGGTATTCAGGCATTTCGTGACTCTGGCATCGAAATTACTGAGCACAATGCGCCGCGTATTGGGGCGGCAATTGGCTCAGGTATTGGTGGTTTGGGCTTAATTGAAGAAAACCACACTAAACTGATTAATAGTGGCCCTAAGCGGTTATCACCGTTTTTTGTGCCATCTACCATTATTAATATGATTGCTGGTCAGCTATCCATTCTGCTTGGCTTGCAAGGGCCGAACATCAGTATAGTGACGGCCTGTACTACAGGCGTACACAACATTGGCCATGCGGCACGGATGATAGTGTACGGTGATGCGGATGTGATGATAGCCGGTGGTGCTGAAAAAGCCTCTACGCCTTTGGGCATGGGCGGCTTTGGTGCTGCAAGGGCCTTATCTACCCGCAATGAAGCGCCAGAGCAAGCCAGCCGTCCCTGGGATAAAGGCCGTGATGGCTTTGTACTGGGGGATGGCGCCGGTGTTATGGTGTTGGAAGAGTATGAACATGCCAAGGCGCGTGGCGCTAAAATCTATGCTGAACTGGTAGGTTTTGGTATGAGCGGTGACGCTTATCATATGACTTCACCACCAGAAAACGGTGCCGGTGCAGCCTTGGCGATGAAAAATGCGCTAAAAGATGCACAGGTAAGCCCAGAGCAGGTTGCCTACATTAATGCGCATGGCACCTCAACACCAGCCGGTGATATTGCTGAAACTATGGCAATTAAGTCGGTATTTGCCAATAATCTGGATAAGCTGATGGTAAGCTCGTCCAAGTCAATGATTGGCCACCTGTTGGGTGCTGCAGGTTCGGTAGAATCTATTATTACGGTGTTGTCGCTGCAGGATCAACTGGTAACTCCTACCATCAATCTGGATAACCCGGACGATGGTTGTGATCTGGATTATGTACCACATGAGGCGCGCCAGGTATCAATGGAGTATGCCTTGTGTAACTCGTTCGGTTTTGGTGGTACTAACGGCTCTATACTGTTTAAACGTGTATAATCTGCTGTTTTAACAAGCATAATCTGCTGTGTTGATCATAAAGGCTGCCATAGTGCAGCCTTTGTTTTATCTGCATTTTAAGGCATACTGCCGCTAGTTTCACTTTTCCGGTAGTGGCCATGCAAACCCTTATCAGTGCCAGAGATCGCAGTTTTAATTATGGCGATGGTATTTTTACCACTATGCAGGTGTGCGGTGGCAGCATACAGCTGTGGCCTTTGCATTTACAGCGCTTACAGCGTTCTGCAGCGCAGTTGGGGTTTGGCGCAATTGACTGGCAAAGTGTGCAGCAACAAGCGCACGCCGCAATAACAGCACCAGAGCAGGTCGTTAAGATATTGATTTCGCGTGGTGAAGGTGGCCGTGGCTATTCGGCAGCAGATGTCGCAGCACCAGGCATTTATATTTCGGTCAGCCCCATGCCGGATTACCGCCTAGCACAACAGCAGGGTATCAGTTTAGGTATTGCAACTTTAAAACTCGCAGTACAGCCGCTGTTGGCAGGGCTTAAGCATAATAACCGCCTGGAGCAGGTGTTGCTAAAGCAAGAGCTGGCAAGCACGGATGTGGATGATTTGCTGGTGCTGGATCAGCAGGGTTTTATTACTGAAGTCAGTGCCGCCAATGTGTTTTTACACCGTGATGGCGCCTGGCATACACCCGAGCTGCAGCGTGCCGGGGTGGCGGGTGTAATGCGCCAGCATATTTTACAGCAGGCAGATATTGCACAGGTTAATTGGGGCATTACTGAACTTGCGTCGGTTGATGCTATTTTTATTTGTAATGCTTTAATGGGTATAGTGCCGGTGCACAGTATAGAAGGCAGAGCCTTATCTGTTAGTACGGTACAACAGTTTTCAAAGCAGGTACTATGTTAAAAACACTAAAAATTATTCTGTTGCTGGGGCTAGTACTCGGCCTGAGTTATTACTTTGGTGTACGTTATGTACAGCAAATTCCGCTTAATTTACCTGCCGGGATTCACACTGTGGCCCCCGGCAGCTCAGCTGCCAGACTATGCCGGCAATGGCAGCAACAGGCGCTGCTAAGTGATAGCCAATGCCTGATGCTGCGGCTTTACCTGAAATTACATCCTGAAGAAGCCAGCGTGCAACAAGGCGTTTATCGCGTGTCTGCCGATCAGACTTTACTGCTACAAGTGCTTGCACTGTTTCGCAGTGGCAAAGAGGCACAGTTTGCCATTACGCTGATTGAAGGTGAAACTCTGCAACAAAGCCTGAACCGGATTAATAAGGCTGAGTATTTACTGCAGGATGTAACCACAGCAGATCAGGTATTGCAGGAACTGGCATGGCCGGCAGAATGGGGTGAGCAACCGCAGAGCGCTGAAGCGTTACTGTACCCCAATACTTATTATTACACGGCAAATAGTAAGGCCAGTGCATTGATTAAACGCTCACAGCGGGCTTTGCTGGCCGAGCTGGACAATGCCTGGCAGCAGCGTCAGCCTGACTTACCGCTACAAAACCCATATCAGTTGCTGATACTGGCTTCTATTATTGAGAAAGAGAGTAGCCATCCTCCTGAGAAAACGCTGGTGGCCTCGGTGTTTGTTAACAGGTTACGCAAAAATATGCGCCTGCAAACCGATCCTACCGTTATTTACGGGCTGGATGATTTTAACGGCAATATCACCCGGGCAGATTTAAATAATCCGCATCCGTATAATACTTACCGTCATCATGGCCTGCCACCGGGACCAATCAGTCTGGTGAGCCGGGCATCTATGCTGGCCGCAGTGCAGCCAGCTGAAACTGATCTGTATTACTTTGTCAGCAAAGGCGATGGTACGCATCAGTTTTCATCAACCTTAGAGCAGCATAATGCCGCAGTGCAAAAATATATTCTGGGATCTACGCCATGACGGCAGCAGCTAAATTTATTGTGGTAGAAGGTCTGGAAGGCGCAGGCAAAAGTACCGCTATCAGCCATATTCAGCATTATTTACAGCAACGCGGCAAGGACGTGATCTGCACCCGTGAACCCGGCGGTACGCCGCTGGCTGAAAGTTTACGCAACCTGGTAAAGCAGGTGCAAACCTCAGAAACCGTGGCCCCCCAGACGGAGTTGTTGCTAATGTATGCCGCGCGGATGCAATTGGTATCTAACGTTATTAAGCCGGCTTTAGCGCAGGGTAAGTGGGTATTGGCCGATCGGCATGACATGTCATCGCGCGCTTATCAGGGCGGCGGCCGCCAGTTAGACGAGGCGTTTATTAACCAGTTACGTACGGCGGTGCTGGGCGATTTACGACCTGATTTAACGCTGTATCTGGATATTGATCCGGCCATCGGGCTGGAGCGCGCCCGCCAGCGCGGCGAGCTGGATCGTATAGAGCAGGAACAACTGGCGTTTTTTCAACGTACCCGGCAGAAGTACCTGCAAATTGCTGCCAGCGAAGCGAATATTGTCGTAATTGACGCCAGCCAGCCAGTAGCCAGTGTACAGCAGCAACTCAGTACTGCGCTTGACAACGCCTTGGGGCAGTAAATGCAGCCCTGGCTTATACCTTATCAGCAACAGTTAACCACCTTATTGCAGAATAATCAGCTGGCACACGGCTTGTTAATATCAGGCCCGGCAGGTATTGGTAAAAGTGTACTGGCAAATTGGCTGGCAGCCTCATTGCTGTGTACAGAGCAGTTAAAACCCTGTGGTAAGTGTAAAAGTTGCTTACTGCGCGTTGCCGGCAGCCATTCAGATCTGCTGATTATTGACAGTTCAGGCAGCAGTATTGGTGTAGACAGCGTGCGCCAGCTCAGCCAGTTTATGTATGGCCGGGCCCAGCAGCAAGTAAATAAAGTTGTACTGTTAGCTGATGCTGAAAAATTAACTGAGGCTGCAGCCAACGCACTGTTAAAAACCCTGGAAGAACCGCCGCAAAACAGCTTTTTGTTATTGCAAACCCGCGCCAGCAATACCTTAGCAGCTACCTTGTTAAGCCGTTGCCAACACTGGACATTAGCTGCCGAATTTGGCGCCGCTACGTTGCACTGGCTTACCCAATACAGTAACAGGGCCGTGCCGGAGTTTTTACTGACCTACTGTGCCGGTGGGCCGTTAAAAGCGCTGAGTATGCTTGAGTCTGGCGAGGCTGATCAATTACAACTGACCCTGCATAACTTAAACCAGTTCCTGGCGGATAAACTGACATTACAGGACATAGTTAAACAACTCGATGGTGTCAGCGAACTGCGTCAGTTACTGGGCTGGTTTTTAACGCAGCAGTTACTTCCTGCTATGACGGGCCAGGATCCGCAACGGATCTTAGCCATTCATCAGCTGTACAGCCGCTGGTGCCGTGACGAAATGCAAATTTTAGGGCAAAATAAAGTGCTTGCGCTAAGTGCATTTCTTACTGAATTAAAACGGTTGCAAGGCTAGCTGGAGGACATATGGAAGAGCTGTCGTTAGGATTCACTGATATTAAAGAGCTGTACCGCAGTTATATGCCATTTCTGAAAAACGGTGGGCTCTTTGTCCGAACGTCCCGCCAGTACAAAATGGGCCAGTCACTGGCATTAAATGTTACCTTGCCTGATGCACTGGAACCCATAGTGGTCTCTGGTAAGGTAGCCTGGATCACGCCGCCTGGCTCACAAAGCTCCAGCCCCGCAGGTATTGGTATTGCTTTTATTGATGATAAAGCGCAACTGGGCCCCCGGATTGAAAAACTATTAGGTGGTATGCAAAATTCTGCTGAAGCCACTTATACCATTTAACAGGTAATCAGTACTGTGTTTGTAGATTCTCATTGTCATTTAGACCGGCTGGAGCTGGAAAAACTGGGCCTTAGCTTAGATCAGGTCATTACTGCCGCTCAGGCTAAACAGGTGCAGCATATGTTATGTGTTTGCGTCAGTCTGGCCGAGTTTGAGCAGATGTCATCTCTGGTGGCTGAGTATCCAATGGTCTCCGTATCTTGTGGTGAGCACCCTTTACATCAGCACGATCAGGTTGATACAGCATTATTGCTGCAAAAATGCAGCCTGGAACATGTTGTTGCGGTAGGAGAAACCGGGCTGGATTATTTCTACTCGCCAGACTCCAAATTAAGCCAGCAAACCGCTTTTGTCAGCCATATACAGGTGGCTAACCAGGTCAATAAACCGCTGATTATCCACACGCGCGACGCGCGCGAAGATACCTTGGCCTTAATGCGCAGCCATCAGGCAGACAACGCCGGCGGCGTGCTGCATTGTTTTACCGAGAACTGGGATATGGCCAAAGCTGCGCTGGACATGGGGTTTTATATCTCTATTTCCGGTATTATGACTTTTCGTAATGCTGATGAATTGCGCGATGTGGTCAAAAAGTTGCCACTGGACCGCTTACTGATAGAAACCGACTCACCTTATCTGGCACCGGTGCCGTTTCGTGGCAAAACTAATCAGCCGGCTTATGTTACTGCTGTGGCAGAGGCTATTGCGCAGGTAAAGGGCGTCAGCCTGGAGCAACTGGCACAAAGTACCACAGAAAACTTTTACACGCTGTTTAACCGGGTAAAAAAAGCCGCCTGATTTCAACAACCTGATATAGCCAATGGATTTCATCATGCACGTAGGCGACAAGTGAGTGAATCCCCGTGAGCATAGGAGTACTGTGTGATTGGGGTGAGCGAGCGCAGCCAACAACCGTGCATTTTGAAAGTCGAAGGGTATAAAAGAAGCCCGGAACCAATCCGCATTGTTCCGGGCTTAGGGGAATGGCTCATAGGGAATGAGCCGTGCGCTATCGTTACAACTGCCAATATTCAGAAGGTAAGTTCCAGTTTAGTTAATACACAAATTTTTGCTTGTTGGTGCATTTGAAACAAAGGTGCTGAAAGCTATCCTTTTTTACGCTTTTATACCCAGCTTATACGTAAGTTATCCCCAGTTTATGCAGTGGAACAGGCAAGGTGACTGCGTTGCCCCTGATTTCGGTGCAATATTAGCCGCTAGTATTTTTAGTTCATCATTGTATTAACATTGGTTACTTTATAAGTAAAAAATCTAAAAAAATCGTTTTCAGCTGTACTTCAATGTTAAATGGTCTATTTTCGCTATGTTGTAAACTGATAAAGACAAAACCCCATAGATTGTCGACAATGAGCTTGTGCTTAGGCTTGACTTAGCTATATAAAGCCGTTAAAACGGTATTAATTTATTTTTATGTCGACAATTTTACTTTATGCACCATCCATCATTACGCTCTCCTATTACCGCCGCCGACCGGGTTTTGCTGGAAATTCAGCGTGCTATTGTTGAAGGTGAAATTGCTGCAGGCAGCAAAATAAGCGAGCCTGAGCTTGCCAAACGCTTTGATTTAAGCCGTGCACCGCTGCGCGAGGCATTAGCGCGGTTAGAACGTTGCCACTTAATAGAGCGTATTCCTAACGCCGGTGCCCGGGTAGTGAAATTGTCGACACAAGGGCTGTTGTCCTTGTATCAACTGCGTGAAACCTTAGAAGGTTTAGCCTGCCGGCTGGCAGCCGAACATATGGCTGATAGTGAAATAGCCGAGCTGCGCGCCTTGTTGGATCAACACCTGAGCACACAACGGGTACGTGAAGGTGAAAGCTACTATCAGGAAGCTGGCGATCTGGACTTTCATTACCGTGTCATTCTCGGCAGTAAAAATGCTTATTTGATTAATATTCTCTGCGACGAGCTGTATTACCTGGTACGCATGTACCGCGTGCAACTTGGCATGAACGGGCCGCGCGTATCACGGGCATTTGACGAACATAAAGCTATTCTTAATGCCATTGCCAACCGCGATGGTGAACTGGCCGATTTACTGATGCGCCGCCATATTGCCGCATCAAGGCGCAATATTGAAAAACAACTTGAACAAACGGGGACTTAACATGAGCACACATACTGCCGGACAAAAATTCCGCGCCGCGATTAAGGCGAACCAACCGCTGCAAATCGTCGGTACTATTAATGCGTATACGGCGATGATGGCAGAGCGTACCGGCCATCAGGCTCTGTATTTGTCGGGTGCTGGTGTGGCCAATGCCTCTTTTGGCTTACCGGACCTGGGTATGACGTCACTAAATGATGTCTGTGAAGATATCCGCCGCATTACATCTGCTACCGCCTTACCGTTACTGGTTGATGCCGACACCGGCTGGGGCGGAGCTTTTAATATTGCCCGTACGGTAAAAGAGATGAGCCGCGCCGGAGCAGCCGGTTTTCATATTGAAGATCAGGTGGCGCAAAAGCGTTGTGGCCACCGGCCAAATAAAGAGATTGTTAGCCTGGACGAAATGGTCGACCGGGTAAAAGCCAGTGTGGATGCCCGCACTGATGAAAGCTTTTTTATTATGGCGCGCACCGATGCCTTAGCACAGCAGGGGCTGGAGGCGGCGATAGAGCGCGCCCTGGCTTGTGAAGCTGCCGGGGCCGATGCCATTTTTGCTGAAGCGGTGCACACGCTGGAGCAATATCAGGCTTTTACCAGCGTGCTTAAGGTACCGGTATTGGCCAATATTACTGAATTTGGCCAAACGCCACTGTTTAATAAAGCCGAACTGGCTGCGGTAGGGGTAGCCATGGTGCTGTATCCGCTAAGTGCGTTTCGGGCGATGAACAAGGCTGCACTGAATGTGTACCAGTCTATTTTGGCTAATGGCGATCAAAAGGCGGTGCTGGATAGTATGCAAACCCGTGCCGAGTTGTACGACTTTTTAAACTACCATAGCTTTGAGCAAAAGCTGGATCAGCTGTTTAGCAGCAA
The DNA here is from genome assembly GCA_002840125.1 of Gammaproteobacteria bacterium HGW-Gammaproteobacteria-15. Lineage (GTDB taxonomy): Bacteria > Pseudomonadota > Gammaproteobacteria > Enterobacterales > Alteromonadaceae > Alishewanella. The sequence goes on along the minus strand of PGZF01000001.1, from coordinate 422,128 downwards.
ACAAAAATAAGCCGGAATAAATTCAAAGAAAACGGGGACAAGACAAATGGCAAATGCAAAACAACTTACCGGGGCCGGCCTGCGTGGCCAGGTGGCAGGCAAAACGGCATTATCCACCGTAGGTAAAACTGGCTCAGGCTTAACTTACCGCGGTTACGACGTAAAAGATTTAGCGGCCAAGTGCAGCTTTGAAGAAGTGGCGCACCTTATTTTAAAAGGCGAACTGCCAACCAAGGCAGAGCTTAATACTTATAAAAGCAAATTAAAAAGCCTGCGGGCACTGCCACAAGCATTAAAAGATGTGCTGGAACGTATTCCGGCCAGCGCTCATCCGATGGATGTTATGCGCACCGGCTGCTCTATGTTGGGCAATCTGGAAACTGAAGCCAGCTTTGCACAGCAACAAGACGCCAGCGATCGGATGTTAGCGATTTTCCCGGGCCTGGTGAACTACTGGTATAACTACAGCCACCATGGCAAGCGCATTGAGGTGGAAACCGACGCCGATTCTGTCGCTGAGCAATTTTTGTGGACCTTACACGGCAAAAAACCAACAGCATTGCACGTTGAAGTAATGCAAGCTTCGCTGATTTTATATGCCGAGCATGAGTTTAATGCATCTACTTTTACTGCCCGTGTTTGTGCTTCAACCCTTAGCGATATGCATTCCTGCGTTACCGGTGCTATCGGCTCGCTGCGCGGCCCCTTACACGGCGGTGCGAATGAAGCGGCGATGGAGCTGATTGAAGAAATGGCCAACCCGGATGATGCCGAGCAAAAACTGCTGGGCATGCTGGAGCGTAAAGAGAAAATCATGGGCTTTGGTCATGCCGTTTACTCCGACTCAGATCCGCGTAATGCAGTTATTAAAGCCTGGTCGGAAAAGCTGGCAAAGGCTAACGGCGATAGCCGCTTGTATGATGTATCGGTGCGCTGTGAAGCGGTAATGTGGCGCGAGAAAAAGCTGTTTTGTAATGCTGATTTCTTCCATGCTTCGGCCTACAACTATATGGGTATACCAACTAAGCTGTTTACACCGATTTTCGTTTGCAGCCGCTTAACCGGCTGGGCAGCCCATGTAATGGAGCAGCGCGCGGATAACCGTATTATCCGGCCAAGTGCCGACTACGTTGGTGTAGAGCCGCGTAGCGTGAAGCCGCTTGCTGAGCGTGGTTGATAAAAAAACTTTAAAACTCGGTGTATTGGCACGGTTGCAACACCCATTCTGCTCGCCATAGCAACTCGCCCTAATGCCTGCGGCAGGGCTCAGACACTCTATGGCTGCGCAAATGGGGTTCCAACCTACCATCGCAGCGACATAAGAATAATCTAAAGAGGGCATAGCCCTCTTTTTGCCAGACAGAGTAAACATAATGAACAGCCAATACCGTAAAAAACTGCCCGGCACAGCGCTGGATTACTTCGATACCCGGGCCGCTGTCGATGCGATAGAACCGGGTGCCTATGCCAAACTGCCGTACACCTCGCGCGTGCATGCTGAAAACTTAGTACGCCGCTGCGACCCGGCCATGCTAACCGATGCGCTAAAGCAGCTGATTTACCGCAAGCGTGATTTAGACTTTCCGTGGTTTCCGGCCCGCGTGGTGTGCCACGATATTTTAGGCCAGACCGCTTTGGTCGACTTAGCCGGCCTGCGCGATGCCATTGCCGAACAAGGCGGCGACCCGGCCAAAGTAAACCCGGTAGTGCCAACCCAGTTAATAGTGGATCACTCCTTAGCAGTAGAGCATGGCGGCTTTGAAAAAGATGCCTTTGCAAAAAACCGTGCTATTGAAGACCGGCGTAATGACGATCGCTTTCACTTTATTAACTGGACGAAAAAAGCCTTTAAGAATGTTGATGTCATACCGCCCGGTAACGGCATTATGCACCAGATTAACTTAGAGCGGATGTCACCGGTGATACACGCCATAGACGGCGTGGCATTTCCGGATACGTTAGTAGGCACCGACAGCCACACACCGCATGTTGATGCGCTGGGCGTTATCGCCATTGGCGTCGGCGGTTTAGAGGCTGAAAGTGTGATGCTTGGCCGCGCCAGCTGGATGCGTCTGCCGGATATTATCGGCGTAGAGCTCACCGGCAAAGCCCAACCCGGCATTATGGCTACCGACATCGTACTGGCGTTGACCGAATTTTTACGTAAAGAAAAAGTGGTATCGGCTTATTTAGAATTTTATGGCGAAGGCGCCTCCAGCCTGAGTTTGGGTGACCGGGCAACCATATCCAATATGACACCGGAATACGGCGCCACCGCGGCGATGTTTAGTATCGACCAGCAAACGCTGGACTATTTAACCCTGACCGGGCGCGAACCACAACAGGTTAAGCTGGTAGAAACCTACGCCAAAGCGGCCGGGTTATGGAGCGACAGCTTAACCACTGCCGAGTACGAGCGGGTACTGAAGTTTGATTTATCCAGCGTGGGCCGCACTATGGCCGGGCCGTCAAATCCGCACTCGCGTTTATCTACCAGTGACTTAACCGCTAAAGGCATTGCCGGTAAATATGAACTGATAGAGGGTGAAATGCCGGACGGCGCCGTTATTATTGCCGCCATTACCAGCTGTACTAACACCTCTAACCCGCGCAATGTTATCGCCGCCGGGTTACTGGCCCGTAACGCCAATAAATTGGGCTTAACGCGCAAACCTTGGGTTAAAACCTCGCTGGCACCAGGCTCCAAAGCGGTGCAACTGTATTTAGAAGAAGGCCATTTACTTAGCGAGCTGGAACAACTGGGCTTTGGTATCGTTGGTTTTGCCTGCACTACCTGTAACGGCATGAGCGGCGCGCTGGACCCGGCTATCCAACAAGAAGTGATAGCGCGCGACCTATACGCCACCGCAGTGTTATCCGGTAACCGTAACTTTGACGGCCGTATTCACCCGTACGCCAAGCAAGCGTTTTTGGCGTCACCGGCATTAGTTGTCGCTTATGCCATTGCCGGCACTATTCGTTTTGATATCGAAAAAGATGTGCTTGGTTATGATGCAAATGGCAATGCTATCACCTTGAAAGATATCTGGCCGGATGATGCTGAAATTGATGCGGTGGTGGCAAAAAGCGTGAAACCGGAGCAGTTCCGTAAAGTGTACGAGCCGATGTTTGCAGTAGAAGTAGATTACGGTGACAAAGTATCACCACTGTACGACTGGCGGCCACAAAGCACCTATATCCGCCGCCCGCCGTACTGGCAAACAGAGGGCGAAGGTGCCATTGCCGGCGAGCGCACGCTAAAAGGTATGCGGCCACTGGCGCTGTTGCCGGATAATATTACTACCGACCATTTATCACCGTCGAATGCCATTATGCTGGATAGCGCCGCCGGCGAATATCTGCACAAAATGGGCCTGCCGGAGGAGGATTTTAACTCTTACGCGACCCATCGCGGTGATCATTTAACCGCGCAGCGCGCTACCTTTGCTAACCCGAAACTGGTTAACGAAATGGCCGTGGTAGATGGCAAGGTTAAGCAAGGCTCGCTGGCACGGGTTGAGCCGGAAGGCAAAGTAACCCGCATGTGGGAAGCAATAGAAACCTATATGCAGCGCAAGCAGCCGCTGATTATTATTGCCGGTGCCGATTACGGCCAGGGCTCGTCGCGTGATTGGGCGGCGAAAGGCGTGCGTTTAGCTGGGGTTGAGGCTATCGCGGCTGAGGGCTTTGAGCGGATTCACCGCACTAACTTAATTGGTATGGGGGTATTACCGCTGGAGTTTAAACCGGGAACAACCCGTATTACGCTGGGCCTGGACGGTACTGAAACCTACGACGTAGTAGGCGAGCGTAAACCACGTACTACGTTAACTCTGGTTATTCACCGTAACAACGGTGAAACGCTGAACGTGCCGGTAACCTGTCGTTTAGACACAGCAGAAGAGCTGTCGATTTATGAAGCCGGCGGTGTACTGCAGCGTTTTGCACAGGACTTTTTGCAAGGGGCGGTTTAACAGTAACGAATAGTCAGAAGTCTTTAGGCTTCGGTTGCAACTCCACGAATAGCTCGCCACAGCAATTACGCTGGTCAATCCTGCCCATCGCCGGAGGCCAGCCAGAGGCTGTTCAAATTCGTTCCAGACGAATTTGTCACTTCGCTGCTGGCGCGCTCGCTCAGACACTCTGTGTCGACTTTTCGTGGATTCCAACCTGCGCTATCAAGTTGAGCTGTAGTCGACAAAGGAGGGCCGATGCCTCTTTATGTCATCACAGAGTGTCTGAGTGCACTCTGAAGCAGTGGCGACAAAAACGTCAGGAACGTTTTTGAACATCTTTGATGGCCCGCAAGGGTGAAAGACAGGATGTCTTTCATAGTTGCTGTGATGAGCAGAAAGAGGTTGTCGGCCCGGATTAAACAATTTAAGTAATAGAAGAGACCAGTATTTATGGCTGTTCCTCAGATAAAGATCCCGGCCACCTATATGCGTGGTGGTACCAGCAAAGGCGTATTTTTTAAACTGGACGACTTACCCAAGGCGGCACAAGTGCCCGGCACAGCCCGTGACAAGCTGCTGCTACGGGTGATTGGCAGCCCGGATCCGTACGGTAAACATACCGACGGTATGGGCGGCGCGACTTCCAGCACCAGCAAAACCGTGATCTTATGCCAAAGCAGTAAAGCCGATCACGATGTTGACTATCTGTTTGGTCAGGTGGCGATAGACAAACCGTTTATCGACTGGAGTGGTAACTGCGGTAACTTAACGGCAGCGGTGGGTTCTTTTGCCATTAGCAACGGCCTGGTCGCTGCCGATCGGATCCCGCAAAACGGCATCTGCACCGTGCGTATCTGGCAGGCCAATATCAACAAAACCATTATTGCCCATGTACCTGTTACTAACGGCGAAGTGCAGGAAACTGGCGACTTTGAACTCGATGGTGTTACCTTTCCGGCTGCAGAAGTGCAAATTGAGTTTCTAGATCCGGCCGCCGATGCAGGCGAGGGCGGTGGTGCTATGTTCCCCACCGGCAACCTGGTAGATGAGTTAGCAGTGCCCGGTATCGGCACCTTTAAAGCTACGCTGATTAACGCCGGTATCCCGACTATCTTTGTGAATGCCGCTGATATCGGCTATAGCGGCACTGAACTGCAGGATGCGATAAACAGCGATGCCACCGCACTGGCACGTTTTGAAACCATCCGCGCTTACGCCGCGGTGAAAATGGGCCTGATTAGTGATATCAGTGAAGCCGCCGCACGCGCCCATACGCCAAAAATCGCCTTTGTTGCACCGCCACAAGCTTATGTCTCATCCAGCGGCAAACTGGTAAATACCGGCGATATCGACTTGCTGGTACGGGCGCTGTCGATGGGTAAACTGCACCACGCCATGATGGGCACCGCCGCTGTTGCCATTGGTACTGCCGCAGCGATACCCGGCACTTTAGTAAACCTGGCTGCAGGTGGCGCAGCACGCGAAGCCGTGCGTTTTGGTCACCCGTCCGGCACCTTGCGCGTAGGCGCAGCTGCTTCACAGGTAAACGGTGAGTGGACAGTAACCAAAGCCATAATGAGCCGCAGCGCGCGGGTATTAATGGAAGGTTCTGTGCGCGTGCCGGGTGATTGTTTCTGAAAAAAGGCGCTACGGCGCTTTTTTACAATAGCTGTGACAATGGACTTTTAACGCCAGCGGCACCGCGGTTTAGTACATGAGTGCAAATTTGTGTAGTACGCACATCGGTATGGCCTAATTGCTCTTGCACAGTGCGGATATCGGCGCCAGATTCTAATAAATGGGTAGCGAAGCTGTGTCTTAATGTATGGCAAGTCACCTGCTTTTGAATTCTTGCCAGTTTAGCGGCCTGTTTAATTGCTTTTCTTAGCGTGGTTTCGTCAATATGATGGCGACGAACCGTTTTAGACTCGGGATCAACACTAAGCTGTGCAGAAGGGAACAGATACTGCCAACCCAGTTCAAAAGGTGCGGATGGATATTTAACCGCAAGTGCATTCGGTAGCCAAACTCCGCTGTATTCCGTGCTTTGCCTGTCCCGCAACCAGTATTGCTGAGCCAAATCAGATTGACTGCGTAGCAGAGCTAATAACTCCGGTGCTAGTGTTACTCTGCGGTTTTTGTTGCCCTTACCTTGCCAAATCATCAGCGAAATATAGTCATAATCTATGTCCTTTACCCGTAGCCGCACGGCTTCCATCAAACGCAGTCCACTGCCGTACAATAGCTGAGCAACCAATTTATATTTTGGCTCTATTGCCAGCAACAAACGCTGAATTTCGTCGCGGGTTAATACGACCAGCAATTTAGTAGCAACTTGTGCTTTATGAAAGCGCATTTCCAAGGATAACGGGCGCTGAATAATATGCCGGTATAAAAAGGCAAGCGCATTAAGTGCAGTGGCGTGGGTTTTTACGGCAACATTACGTTGATTGCTTAAATATGACAAAAACGCTTCGACTTCAGGTTCAGCCATTTGCGACGGGTGTTTTTTACCATGGTACAAGATATAAAATCGAATCCAATGTTCGTAAGTGTCAATCGTACGCCTCGCATAACGCCGTGTAGTCATAAACTCACGAACAAAATTTAGAAACATAGAAGCCATAAGAATACGCTCAACTTAACTGTTTAAATAAACAGTAGTTTGCTTTGAGTTTTTTATCAACAACTCGCGGGTGTAAAACCCGAGTTTCTCAGGCTCAATAATTGCTACAAGATAAAAATGCTTGATTTACATTTAACTAGCGGAATAAACTCAATCCTAATTTGTAACTTGCGGGATCTTAAACACGCAACTCGCGGGTTTAGATCTTTTGAATAAGCTGTTAGCAGGTGTTCGGGTTTTAACGGTTTCAGTCAGTAGTTTTATTCCGGCTTTGCTCGCGTTTAGTTTTTATAGCGGCAGCGCCAAATAATAAAAGTTCGCCAGTTTGCGGGTTTGCTGCAAACGGCAAATAAGGTAGCGTTGTTCTTTGTGGCTTCGCTTAAATGGTTTTATAGGTTCCGGTTGGCTCGCCGTATCGCAGCTGGCTGGTTTAGTTTTTAATTAAAAGCAGCGTGCCGTTGTTCAGGTTTGCCAGTGCGGCAAGCCGCGCAAGTTCGGTTTAGGCGGCTAACAAGCAAAGCCAGCCGACGCGTACCGCGCAGCTGCTTTGAGCGTTAGGTAAATATGAACCAATTTCACTCTAAATTCCTAAAAGTACCAGATAATCCATATCTGAGAACTATTCAAAAAGTTTGCACAAGCTCAAACTTTATATACTTAACATTATTTTTTATTTTAGCGCTAGGCGTTTTACTTCACTATTTGGGCTTTTCCAATGCTATCGGCCGCTCAGGTGCCATTTTAGTTGCTGTGGCAGTAACTTTGGTTTACCTAAATCATTACTTTATAGAGGTTCAAAGCGTTCTTAGTTTTAGATCTCAACAACTTAAAGACTTATGCGAAAGCAGTACTGAGCGAGTGAGTGGAGACTCAGAGGCTCACCAAAAGTTGGCATCGCTAGAAAATTTTGCACTGCAATTAGATGAATCAGTTGATAGTGAACTTACTCAAAACAAGATTGTTTATGCTAACTTGATCAAAGCAGAGTTTGTAACCGGTGTCATCGGTACATTTGTTTGGGGGTTTGGTGATCTCATTCCAGCATTTACCTAACAATGCGCATCACTCGCTCCCGTTGGTCGCTGGGACGCCAAACCCGCTGGCGCGTTTTTGTCGCCCGTGTGCTTTGCGTTAAAAACCAAAGAGACTCGGAGTGCACATTGGAAATCAATATTATTGAAATGATGTCTCATGGAGAGAATCAAAACGTTGAGTTTCTACGCGCCGACGTCTCTCCACTCATCATCGCAAAAGTAGTGTCTGCATTTGCAAACACAGATGGTGGGACGATTCTGCTTGGGGTCAGTAATTCTTCTACTATAGATGGTGTAGATCCTGATTCAGCAAGGACAAAAATCGAAAAAGCTCTTGGGATGCTCAGCTCATCTAATGTTGTAACTTTCGATATAAAGCAAACACGTATCGTGCTAAATGTTGCTGTTATAAGGGTCGAAAAATCGGATCAAATTGTCTTTTGTGACTCAGGAGCCTACATACGAAGCGGCGAGAACATTAGAGTGATGCAACAAGAGGAAATCAGGTCGCTAGTCGGCTCGTCAAGTAGTTCTATTGACGCCCTTTCTGGCGTTTTGGAAAAGCAAACTTTAATGATTGAAGCGCTAGAAAAGACCATTAGCAGTCTGAACAGCGAAGTTGCTGAAGGAAATAGCTTGAAGTCGAAGATTAAAGACCATTCGATAGGTGGTCTTGTCGGTGTGGTGGTCGGTATCACTCTTGGCGCAATCGGTTTTTAACAAGGCCAGGCACGGCGACGGCTTTTCCGTTGCGGCTTCGCCTTCACTACAAAGCCGCGCGTGCTAGCGGCGTTAGCTACTCAGGATGGTTATGAGAATTTTTCTGGCAATAACTATATTCCTTATTTCAGGAACGGCATTCGCATGTTCCTGCTCAAATCTTATTACTAAGCGAGATTTCGAAAAAGCGGATTATGTTTATATTGGCAGGGTAATGTCTGCTGCGGTTACACCAGATGAAGTTGTTGAAAGCCAGTTGCAAGTTAAGGAAGTGCTCAAAGGCAAACCGGACCAATATGTTTTTACCTCAGCTGCTAGTTTCAACGCTATGTGCGAGGGCGCGGTGCTTGTTGGTGCTGACTATATCGTTTTCGGACGATACGGTGAAAAAACTTGGTTAACTGCTTGTGGTCCAACACAAGAATTTTGGCACAGAGAACAAATTGATATGTTTATCAATGGTAGCTAACAATCCGCGTCATTCTGGGCCTGCGGCCCCTGCGACGCTCACACGTTCGCGCGCATGCGCGGGGCGTTATGTTTTTTTGGGGAGCTCTAATTGAATCTCGGTGACTGGGATAGCGCTGTAGTAAAGAGTATTCTTTTTGTCGGTTTGATTATCGCATTTTTAGCGTTATTCACGGGGCTTTTCCCTAAGTCGCTTAATGATGTTGTTGGTTTGCTCGTTTTTTTCTTTTTATACATTGGCGTATATATACTAATTTCAATAATCGGGTGGCTCTTAATCGGCTTTCCGATTCACTGGTTAGCTTGTAAATATACTAATGGTTCATTTTTCTATTATTTGGTTTTGCCTGTTATATTTTTAATGCTTGCTTTGTTTAATGACGGCCCAGTCCTTTTTAGTTTAGCGCCAGTATTACAGGCATTTTTTTTCAGGTATTTCGTTTATAGGGATTTAGCAAGGTGAGTCAGCAAAAACATAACAAACCGCTAAAATTCGTTCCGGCCACAAAAAGCGTGGCCTCCACCGGACTCGCTAACGCTCGCCGTTTAGCGGGGCGTTAGCAGCTTTCGGGTTGTTGTGGCTGTATAGGTTTTTTGTTCTTGCTTTGCTCGCGTCCTGTTTTCATAGCGGCAAAGCCAAAACGTAAAGTGCGCCAGTTTGTGGGTTAGTCGCTGGCGGCTAGAGCGGCAGCGTTGTTCTTTTGGTGCATTGGCTCCGCTTAAAGCAAGTTTTAAGGTTCCAGCCAGTTCGTTGTATCGCACCTGGCTGGTTAGATTTTTAATTAATAGTGCAGTGGCTTCGGTCAACATCGCGTGGCGGCAAGCCGCGAAAGTTCGGTGTTTGCTGCTAACAAATTACTGCACCGGAAAAATTACTCGCTGGCGCTCCCAATTTTCCGGTGAGCAACGCGTTAAGCATCAATAACAATTTCGGAGATAAAAATGGAACTAGATGAGTTCGTAAAATCAGTTCTCGTCAATGTGCTTTCAGGAGTGAAGAAAGCACAAGACGCCGAAGGCGTTGGTGCGTTTGTTGTCCCTGGCGGGGATGGAGGCCACGATTACCCAAAAAATTCTAGGGTTTCGAGTAGTGCTCGCCTCAAATCAACAATAATAGATTTCGATGTTGCTGTGACTGTCGAGTCGAGTGATACAACTTCTGGTGGCGGTGGCTTGAAAATAGCGGGAATTGGCGCTGATCTAAAAGGTGAGGCCACCTCAAAGGATACTAAAGTTAGCCGCATACAATTTGGTGTCCCTATTATGCTCCCTGAGAACCAACGAAATTGGTATGAGGAGCTCACTAATGAGAAGAATGCTTAACCAAGCCATTAAATTCGCTCCCTGCGGTCGCCGGACGCTCGTTCCTCGCGCCGTTTATGGCGGGCGTTAGGCAAATATATGACTGAGCTCACGAGGGCGATTGTTGCGCACGACCACAAAGCTATTGAGAAAGTAGTTTCGACCAATCCCGAGCTGATCTGGCAGCGCGAGAATGGCTGGCTGCCAATAGAGTGGGCTGAGAAAACGGGAAATGTTGTTACGTTTTCCCGGGCAGCGAGGATTATGGGCTGCGATATCAATAGGGTGGATGCAATTAAATATCTGAAAAATTACCTGGCGATGACTACATCCACCGAGTACGAGCCAATTGCTGCAGATGCTGCCGTCAAAATGGTATGGAGCAGTTTATTCTCAGGGGCTAAGTATAAGGTAGATCGCTGGAAGAGACCGCTTATTGCAACCGAGGCGCACGCAGACGACTTACGCTTCCTTATAGCTACTGCTGGCATTGAATGTGCTGAGCAGCTTAGAGGGCTTGTCGAAAATGCCTAACACATATGAGCCTTCTCGGAGTCAATAGGTAAAACCGCTCTTCTGGCCGCGTCAGCGGCCAGGCTCTTGTCCATCAGCAAGATAGACTGCTTCATCTGTCATCATGGTTGCCAGGCGATAGCCTGCAACAAACACATATCGGGGCTCCCTTATCTCATGCTCAATGAGCGCCTGCTGATTTGAGCATCCTTGCCCACAGCAGGGGCACCAGACATTCATCGGTTAACCTGTCGCTGGCGCTATTCAAGACGTCGGGCTTAAAGCCAGTTAGTTTCAGGCTCAGCACAGGTGCAAACCATCTTGCTGATGGTAAATGCGCGGCGGCAAAGTGTCTAATCAAAGCAACCTGGTTACGGCAGTGTGCCAGAAGGCGGGTGATTCAGCTTATTGCTAAGGGTTACCCAACCATCATCTGAGCATCAGCCATGGTGTTCCAGTTAGACGTTCAGCTCACCTTGTCCCGCGACTTAACCGGCTAAGAAACGCTTTTCATCGAACACCTTCTGATTCTTCAGCATGTAATACACGCAGCGACCCACTTTATGCGCCAGAGCGGACAGTGCTTTGGCTTTGCTCATACGCTTTTGTAGTTTGAGCAAATAAGATTTGGCTTTATCGTTACCGCGCAGATAAAGCACAGCAATCTCACCGAAGGCCCACTTTAAATGGGCATTGCCAATCTTATTGCCCTGAGTGCCGTAAGTTTTACCGGCCGATTCGGCTTTGCACTTAATCAAACGGCTGTATGACGCAAAGTCCTGTACCGTGTTAAAGCGGGCGATATCACCAATCTCATACAGAATGGTGAGTGCCAGAATGCGGCCAATCCCAGGAAAGCTGGTGAGGATGTGATAGTCACTACCGCTATGATGTTTAGCATGTTTTTCAATAAAACATTCAACGGAGCTGAGTTCGTGCTTGTAAAACGCGATGATATTAAGGTCGAGGTCGATATTGCGTTGCACACAGTCATCATCAAAACGGTTTCGCATGGCCTCCCGGGCAAAGTCATAGCGTAAGTTCAGATTATTTGGCGGTAAATTGTATTGGCTGGTGGTGTTGTTGACATGTGCTTTTAAATCTGCACCGTGGCGGACGATGCGGGTGCGACGTCGAAGCAGGTCACGGGCAGCGCGCATTTCAGGCGGATAAACATAGGCCAGAGGGAAGTTACCACCACGGATAAGATGGGCGATTTTATAGGAGTCAATGCGATCATTTTTGGCTTTGCCGCCATGAATCGCATTGAAAAGTACGTCCTGTACTTTTCCCTTCGGGCCAGCTAAAGCTGTTCAAATTCTTTCCAGAAGAATTTGTCATATACAGCGCATGGCCGAGAATAAAATCGATACCGTGTTCAGCACAAAAGTCGCTGACCCAGTACCAACAGTGCATGCATTCAACGCCAACAACAATATTGCCGATGTAAGGTGATAATAAATCGAACAAAGGTTCTGGCAATGCTTTGATTTCGCGGTGTAAGATGCTTTCACCGGCTGCATCGAGAATACAGACGTACAAAGAGCGTGCATGCAAATCAATTCCACAATAGTACGGATGTTGTGTAGTATAAAATTTCATTGGGTCTTCTCCTTTTTGGTTTGGTCGCCTTCCAGCTTAGCCAAATGGCTGGGCTGGGGAGAAGGCTCAATGAGTATCAAAGCAATGCACGCGACAGGCGCGTGATTGCGACGTTATGTTTGAGGAGCTATGCAATCTCTAACTGTTGATGAAATCCTTGATAAAGGGATTAGCGATGAAACCAAACTTTCGGAACAAGAGTGGCCCATTTTCGCGGTGGCGTACTTAGAATCAATAGCTGATTTGGAAGGCTGGGATCATTTTTTTACACACAGTATGGAATGGTATCCTCTAGTCTTAAGGGCTCTAAAGCTTGCTGGTGATTTCAACTCGCTGAAAATTATTGATAATTATCGAAAACACATTGAAAGCTTTGGTGTCGGCTTCGAAGCGACTGAAATAGACAAGTTCTTGTGTTTTGCATCGGATAAATATTTCAGTGAATGTGTTGACTGGCGCGAAGAGTTTTCGCAAGCAGCTGAACAACGCTGGAAATTAATTAACCAATACTACCTCAACGTTGGGGTGGTATTAAAAACATAACAAGCAAAGGCAGCCGACGCGTACCGCGCAGCTGCTTTGAGCGTTATGTTTTTAATTTGGAGCATTGAGTTTTGGAAGAACTTATTGGTCGGATGCTGTTTGGTACAGTTGCAGGGGTCTTAGCAGGTCTTTGGCCGCTAATCAAAGGGGTTAACTCACAGCAGGCATCTCTTGGCGTAGCTGGTTTTTTTGCTAGCTTAATTTCGGGTGCTGTACTAGGCATAATATTAGCGTTACCAATTGCTTGGTTATTTTCTTATTTAATCAAAAAGAATACCAAAAGCGCTGCAACTGATGCCGAATCTAATCCAGCAAAAACATAACAAGGCAAGTCAGCATCGCACCTTCGGTGCTGGACTCGCTAACGCTCGCCGCTGCTTGCGGCGTTAGCTGGCTGTCGAGAAAGTTTAGGTACAAAATCTGTTTTACTTTTTATGGGTAAGAACACACCCCAGAGGCACATGGACATATACAAGAAAATTCAGAAAGCGCGAGGTAGTTGCATCGCTGGGATCAAAGAGGCAAAGGTGGAGTCTGTAGAGTCAGCTGCCGAACTATTTGGCCTTTCGAATGAAAGCGGAATCTATGAAGAGATCGAACGTGCTGAGGCTATAGAAGTTTTAAAGAACGTTCTCCATAAAGATATGGCCTATAGCGTAAAAATCATGTCTTCCGAAAGGGCTAAAAACTTGGCAGTCGAGTTCGTATGTAATTTCGGAGATGAGGCCAGATTCTATACCAATGATGAGTACGGCAAACCTCGAACAAACCCAAATGTTGGTCCATCATGGTCACCGGCTACCGAAGCAACTTTCGATACTGGTGTAATTGTAATAATAAAAGGGGTAGTTGGTTGTGCCTGGTTTGCAGACGAAGACTAGTGCTAACAAGCCAATGCACGCGGAGCCAGCTACGCTCCACAATTTTTGTGGTGTCGCTACGCTCTTTTACCACAAAAAATGTTCCGCTACACTGGCCCGGTGATTGGGGCGTTATGTGGCAAGGAGCCATCGTGAACTTTCTTAGCATTATTAAATACTCGTTGATTCTCTTTGTAATCCAAACTGCAGTAAGTACTACTTCAACGATATTAAATAGCGTAGATAACTTGGCGAGCCAATCTCCATCGAATTTGTTGATGTACCGCTACATCCCGACAATTCTAGTGAGCTTATTGGTTTTATCTTTCTACGCTAAATCTCTAAGGAGCCAAATATGGCTGCATTTGTTAGCGGTCGTTTCACTATCTGAATTATTCGGTTTTGCCTTGGTTTCTATATTAATGGGAGAGTTCTATGTTTCTCCGACATGGTTTATAGATTTACCAATTGTAGCTTTAGTTATCGGACTTTCTGCCATTATTGGTAGTAAATTTATGGTGTTAACCAAATTTCCACATAACAAGTCAAGCAACACGGATGCGGCAAGCCGCACCGGTTCTTGAAGCGTTATGCAGCCAGTGAGAACAAATGAAATATTGCAGTTTAGATAAGCATGACAAATTTTCTCTGAGCTTGGGTACTAGCAAATTTATAGGTATTTATTGGGGCTTCGTAAGTTCAATTGCGTTCGCTATTCATACTCCAAGTGTCGAGCGCTGGATTATTACAGTGGTACTGGCGGTTTCAGTGCTTTTAATGTTTTCTTTGGAAAATGAAGTGAAGTTGATGGTAAAGCGCTTGGTGGGTTACCGTTTTTACACACTTACAACATTTGCATTAGTTCCTTTGGTTGCAGTACCTTGGTTTTTTGAGGTTCCATCCGGTATCACAATGACGCTAACGCTTCTTGTAGGCATCAATTGTTTGATATGGCCTTTTGTTACCGTAAGTGAGTATGAGAAAAATTACACCGCAATATTTGGGTTAATGGATGCATAACAATCGCCATCAAAAGCGCGCCCGTCGGGCGCTCGCAACAAATTACTCGCGTTTGTGGCAGGCGTTATATTCAGGTCTCAGTAAGTTCTTTGTCGCGGTCAGAACAAAATTATCTCATCCACAAATTGTAAAGACGTCAGGTATTTTAAAGCCTGTTTGATTAGGTTGAGTGCTATATCAACCACATTTTAAGAAGGGCAAATTATGAAGCGTATTTATATGTCAGCGGCGCTGGTATTTTCAGCTTTATTTATCGTTGGCGAAAGTTATGCAGAAAACGAATCTCCAGTGCTAATAGGCCCTTACCTTGGGCAAAAGCCACCCGGTTCAACGCCAGAAATTTTTGCACCTGGTATTGTTTCTACTGAAGGATGGGAAGTTATTGGAGCGTTCACGCCTGAACTCAATGAGTTTTATTTCATTCGAGATAGCAAGGAAAGCGAAAAGCAAGAAATGGTTGTTTTTAAAAGTACCAATAATCGGTGGCATGAATCAGTTTTTTCACCTAGGGTAGGCACCCCTCTTTTCTCGCCTGATGGCAACATTATGCATTTGGGTAAGCGCTATAGAGAACGAACAGGGGAAGGTTGGTCGGAGATGAAAAGTCTTGGCTCTCCTTTCGATAGTTTGTCTATCATGCGACTATCTGCATCATCAAAAGGGACTTACTATTTTGATGAATTCAAAAGAGATTTTACCGGGGATATCCGATATTCACGATTGGTAGATGGCAGATATGAAGAACCCAAGCTGCTGGGGAAAGAGATCAATAGTGGAAAAAGTTTTCATCCTTTTATAGCCGCAGATGAATCTTATCTGATATTTGATAGTAAAAGAGAAGGAGGTTATGGCGACTCAGATCTTTATATCAGCTATCGACAGCCAGATGATACATGGGGGGAACCCATTAATTTAGGCGACAAAATAAATACCGAAGGCTGGGAAGCTATGGCCAGCGTAACATCGGATGGTAAATATCTTTTTTTCAATAGGAATATGGCTCCAGGCAACCATGAAAACGTAGACATATTCTGGGTAGATGCACAATTTATTGAAACTCTTAGACCCAAGCAGTAAATCCTATAATAATCGTAGCAAGAGCGACGCCAAAAGGCGGCGCTCCTTCTGCAAGCGTTAGACACAAAGGAAGTATCTATGAGCGTTTCAAAAGCTTTTGCCTTATTCCTACAAGAAACTCCGGCTCATGCGGAGGCGTGGATGCAAGCGGTTAAATCACTTGATGCCGCCAGCGCACTGGACAAAAAGACCGAAGAGTTAGCATACATTGCTGTTCTCGCAGCCACAGGGAATAACTCAGGTATTCCATTTCACGTGCTTTCAGCAAAGTCACATGGTGCATCGAGACAAGAAGTATTGAGTGCTGTTCTTGTTGGCTTGCCTGCAGTTGGCGCGGTTGTGATTGGGGCTGTCCCTGCTGCGGTGGAGGCTTACGATGGGTAAAGCTAATAAGTCCTGGCACGAGCAAAATCGCATGCCGAAGAATGCAACCCTTCAGCAGCGTATTGCATGGCACTTGGCTCATGCCAAGGCTTGTGGGTGTCGTCCAGTTCCGCCATCCATACTCCAACTTCTTCCTAAGGACGATGAGCAGAGTATTGGAGCCTAACAAATCGACCAAGCACCAGTCGCTACGCTGCTTGGATAGTTTTTAAGTGGTAGTTTTATGGTTTTGCTGCGTAAAATTAGTTGATCAGGCGAGCTATGAGCCCTAAGAGATATATCGTTGTCAGCTCACATAAGAGTGAGTTTCCTAAGCCAATAACCTTTAAAAAAGGTGATCTTCTTCTCGTTGATGAAGAATACTCAGGTTCTGAGGGCTGGGATAACTGGTACCTGTGCACTACGCCTGGACAAGAGCCTGGTTGGGTTCCTGGTCAGATTATCGAACGTTTAGAGAACTCACACAGCAGAGCACTTGAAGATTACACGGCAAAAGAGCTAAATGTGCTGGAAGGAGAGCTACTGATTGGTTCAAGGGTTCTAAATGGCTGGCTATGGTGTGAAAAAACGGTCAGTACAGAATCAGGGTGGGTGCCATTAGAGAATGTTAAAGAGCTCCCGCAGTAGTACTGTGGCTATGCGTACCCAGGGGGTAAAACGCAAAAAAAGTAATGAAGTAAGTAAATAATACTGAAGGGCTGCGCCGGTATTCTCAACTATGATATAGGTTTCAGGAACGGAGGAACTATGCTTAATTGCCACTTAGTTGTTAATACTGAACGCAAACTTCTTAGTTATTTATGGCTGGCTGTCTGGGCGTTGTTGCCCCTTGCGGCTACTGCAGATACCGGCCAGAAACTGATTAACAGCAAGCCACCTGTAACGGCGAAGGCGCAATGGCAAACGCAAAATACTCAGGGAACACCTGCAGCCCGGCATGAGAATGGTTTTGTTGCCGTGGCCGGGCGTTTGTATTTGCTGGGCGGGCGTGGCGAGCGGCCATTGGATATTTTTAACCCCGCAACCGGACAATGGCAGCAGGGGGCAAAACCTCCGTTTGAACTGCACCATATGCAGGCAGTTGCCTATGATGACAAACTGTATGTGTTAGGTGCCTTAACCGGTGGTTTCCCGGAAGAAAAAGCTGTTGCCAATATCCTGATTTATAACCCGGCTACTGACACCTGGGAAACCGGGCCTGAGATCCCGCAACACCGGCAACGTGGCGGTAGTGGCGTGGTAGTGCATAACGGGCTTATTTATCTGATTGGCGGTAACAACCGTGGCCATATGAGCGGTTTTGTCGCCTGGCTGGATGTATTTAACCCGGCAACCGGACAGTGGACAGAGTTGGGCGACGCGCCACATGCCCGCGATCATTTTCATGCCGCTGTTATCGATGATCAAATCTATGCTGCAGCCGGGCGTATGTCATCACATGACACCGGCGAGACGATGTCTCTGACCGTTTCTGCGGTGGATGTTTATGATATTAAAACCCGGCGCTGGCATACACTGGATACGCCGCTACCCACGCCAAGGGCCGGTACGGCTGCAGTGGCAGTGCAGGGGCAACTGGTGATTATCGGTGGTGAAAGCCTGCGCCAGGTAAGCGCGCATGATGAAGTTGAAGCTTATAATCCGGCGACGCAACAATGGCAAAAGTGGCCCGCTTTACCATCAGGACGGCATGGCACCCAGGTAACTTTACATAACGGCGCGCTGTATATTGCTGCCGGTAGTGGTAACCGCGGTGGTGGGCCGGAATTGAATGATGTGCTGGTGTTAGCTGTAACGGATGATATAGCGCCTTAGGTCGGTAAAAGGGTCAGTAACAAAAGCGGTAAAAATTGCGGCAAAAGTGGCTGTGCGGCGCGGCCTGCAACAATACAGCTGCCGGTATTGCAGGCCGCGGCTTTTTAGCTTGTTAACATTGCAAAAATGCGACTTTCTGTTTAGATTGAATAGCAATGAAAGTGGAATAACAGGAAGTCATAATGAAAAAATGGGTGAGCGCCGCTATTGTTGCGGTGGCAATGTCTACAGCAGCCACTGCTAATGCACAAGATTATAAACTGATAACCGTGGCCGGTTATTTAAACTTCTATCTGTTAAACCTGAATGCTTGTCAGGATTTTCATCCGCCGGTGCGCCAGAGTGCTTATGATGCCGAAAAAACGTTATATCCTTATCTGGATAAACTGTATGGCAAAATGGGTGGCGCTGAAGGTGCTAACCAGAAAATGATCGCTGATATTGTTATGAAACGCCGTGCCATGCTAAACGGCCAGATCGCAGACGGTGATTTTACCGTAGATCATTGTCAGGCTATTGTAAAAATTCTGACAGAAGATGGTTTGGACAAAACCCTGCTCAGTGCACTGGAATAATATATTTGCCACCGCCAGCATGATGCTGGCGGTTTCATTTTGATTGCCCCTCGTCAGATCTGCTACACTGCGCCTGCTTTGGTGCGGGATAACTCCCGCTGAAAAGGGAAGTGGGTGTAAAGCCCGCACTGTACCCGCAACTGTAATAAGCGCTGCAATCAAATGCCACTGGTAATATTCCGGGAAGGCGGTTGTGGGTTATCGCTTTAAGTCAGGAGACCTGCCTTAGCTTAATGTCTTTTTACCTGCGTGCGGGAATTCACAGCAGTGGCAACTTACTGTTTTCAGCAAGTTGGCTGCTGCTATTGCCAGGAGTCAGTGTTGCTTGAACTTTCAGCCGTGTGTTTGCGCTTTGGTGCAAAACAGGTTCTGCACAACATCAGTTTCTCACTGCAAAAAGGTGAGTTTATTGGCATTATCGGCCCTAATGGTGCCGGTAAAAGCTCGTTATTGCGGCTGATCCAGGGTGCACTTAGTGCCCAAAGCGGACAAATTTTGTTAAAGCAGCGGCAGCTCTCCTGCTTTACTACAGCAGAGCTTGCCAGAAACCTGGCCGTAGTAAGCCAGACAGCCGCGCCGTTGTTTGCTCTGACAGTAGAGCAAGTGGCCAGCATGGGGCTGTTGCCGCATAAAAGCTGGTTTGAACTGAACAGCAGCTATGACAGTGCGCAGGTTGAGCTGGCGCTGCAAAAAGTAGGGCTTGCTGGCAAACGCTCCGATGTGGTTGATACCTTATCCGGTGGTGAAATACAGCGGCTGTATATTGCCAGAGCGCTGGTGCAGCAACCTTCATTATTACTGCTGGACGAGCCGACAAATCATCTTGATGTGCAGTACCAGCATCAAATACTGCAATTGGTAAAAGCGCTGGGCATTCCGCTGCTGGCGTGTCTGCACGATTTAAACCTGGCAGCGATGTATTGTGACAAGCTGCTGTTATTAAACCAGGGCGAACAGGTGGCCTTTGGCTCACCCGCTGAGGTACTGCAGCCCGAACTTATGCAGCAGGTATTTGGCCTGCCGTGCGAGATAGCACTGCACCCGCGCTTGCATAAACTACAAGTCACCTTTATGGCAGCTCCTTTGGAGAGTGTATGTTAAAGCGGCATTATTCGCTGGCAATGTCTGTCGCCTTAGTATTGCTGTTGTTTAGCATGCTGCTGAGTTTGACACTGGGGAGTGCCAGCTTAACACTGGCGGATATTGTCAGTGTATTGTTTGGCAGACCAAGTATTTCGCCACTGGCAGAAACCATTGTCTGGCAAATTCGCTTGCCGCGTTTAGTCTGCGCTGTGCTGGTCGGCGCCGGGCTTGCGGTGTCCGGCGCAGTGCTGCAAAATGCCAGCCGTAATCCGCTGGCTGATCCTTACTTATTTGGCTTAATGGCCGGTGCCGGCTTAGGAGCCACCCTGGTTAGCGTAGTGCTGCCGCCACAGCTTATCAGCCTGGCACTTGGCGCCTTTGCCGGTGCTTTATTTGCTGTTGCCCTGGTGTTTGCCGTGTGTGCCGGGCAACACTGGCGTAAAGTTGAAATTACCTTGCTGGCGGGGGTTGCGGTGTCGTTTATGTTAAGTGCCATCAGCAGTTTTATTTTGTACTTTGCCGAGCCTTTTGCCGCTAACCGGGTGATATTCTGGTTAATGGGCAGTTTAAGCCGCACCGACTGGCATAGTGTAATGTTGCTGGCACCGGTGGTGGTGTTGGTATTGCTATTGGCCCTGGCACTGCGCCGCCAACTGGATGCTCTGTTGCTAAGTGATGAAAGCGCCCGTACGCTGGGGGTTAATACCGCGCGGTTGCGGCTGATCTTACTGCTGGCAACGGCATTACTGACAGCCTGCATTGTGTCGCAGTGTGGCGGTATCGCTTTTGTTGGCCTGATGATCCCGCATATAGTACGGCATTTTTTTGGTGTGACTTCCGCCAGGCTGTTACTGGGCTGTGCGGTAGTAGGGGCGCTGTTTATGATCTGGGTAGATAACCTGGCCCGTACCGTGCTGCCGCAACAGGAAATTCCACTGGGGGTTATTACCTCCTTAGTGGGTAGTGTGTTTTTTTTACTTATTATGCGCCGGCAACGGCTATAGCGATGTGTCATGGCAACAGATGAACTTAAACAGCAGCGCCACCGCGAGCGTCAGCAACGGCTGAAAACACAGGTTGATAGCGCAGTGGCGGCGGCAACTGATGAAAAAGGTTTGTTACTGGTGATCACCGGTAATGGCAAGGGTAAATCTACCTCTGGCTTTGGTACTGTGGCCCGTGCTGTTGGCCATGGTTACACCGCCGCAGTAGTGCAGTTTATAAAAGGCAGCTGGGACTGCGGCGAGCGCAACTTATTGCAGCAACATGGTGTGCATTTTGCGGTAATGGCCACCGGTTTTACCTGGGATACCCAGGATAAAGCCGCAGACATTGGCGCTGCCGAACAGGTATGGCAGCAGGCCGAGCAGTTTTTGGCAGACCCGGCCATAGATGTGGTGTTGCTGGATGAGCTGACGTATATGTTAAGTTATCACTATCTGCCACTGGAACGTATCGAACAGGCTTTGCTGCAACGCCCGGCAGCGCAGCATGTGGTGATTACAGGCCGCGCCTGCCACCGGCGCTTAATTGAACTTGCTGATACCGTTAGCGAAGTACAGAATGTAAAACATGCGTTTGATTATGGCATTAAAGCGCAGCGGGGGATTGACTGGTGAACACAGGGTATTGGTCATTACTACTATCACTCGTCGTGCTACTGGCATTACCGGCACAGGCTAAACCGCAGCGCATTATTGCGCTGGCACCGCATATTACCGAGCTGCTGTTTGCCGTTGGCGCCGGTGAGCAGGTTGTGGCTGTGAGTGACTACAGCGATTATCCCACTGCAGCACAGGCACTGCCCCGTATTGCCAGCTATGCCAGTATTAATTTTGAAGCGGTATTGGCACTGCAACCTGATTTAGTTATTGCCTGGCGCAGCGGAAACCCGGCGGCTGATATTGCCCGCTTGCAGCAATTGGGTATTCAAGTGGCGTTTTCTGATCCATTAACGCTGGATGATATAGGCGCCGAGCTGCGTTTAATCGGCCAGCTTAGCGGTTATCCAGAGCAGGGTGAACAACAAGCGCAGGTATTTGAACAACAATTGGCGCAGCTGCGCCAGCAATATCAGCATAA
This sequence comes from Gammaproteobacteria bacterium HGW-Gammaproteobacteria-15, assembly GCA_002840125.1. Lineage (GTDB taxonomy): Bacteria > Pseudomonadota > Gammaproteobacteria > Enterobacterales > Alteromonadaceae > Alishewanella. The sequence continues at coordinate 400,468 of PGZF01000001.1, read as the reverse complement.
AAAACCGGTAACAGCTTTTTTTGCTATGGGCACAGCACCTCTTAGCACTATTGCTAACCGGGCCTGGCCACAGCAAATACTACAGTTATGCGCGGTTAATAATCCGTTTGCCAGCAGCAAAGGTGACTATCCTCAGGTAGGTATTGAACAGGTGATCCAGGCTCAGCCCGAAGTGATTATTCAGCCGGTGGCAGAAAAAGTGCTTGCCGATTTTTCATACTGGAGACCGTTTAGTGCTTTGCCTGCAGTGAAAAAAAACCAGTACTTAAGTGTTAACGCCGATTTTATTTACCGCACCACGCCCCGCACTTTGCTTGGTATTACACAGTTGTGTCAGGGCGTAGATGCTTATCGCTAGCTGTTAAGGCTGCTCATTAGTTCATTTGCGCGGCGCATAAGCCGCTCAGCATTGCGTACCTGATTGGTTTTTAGCAGCTCACCCGACAACACCAGATATTTATCCGCCAGTTTACGGCGCATGGCTTTGTGTAATGAAAAGTCTGCCGGAACTTCAGCATCATATTGCTGTAGTTTGGTATACACCGCATCTATCTGCTCAGCTGCTTCGCTGACAGCCAGTTCGTTTTCCAGTAATGTAAAGCTGTGCTGATAAAAAACTTCTGCTGCCTGATAAGGAAAAGTAGCGGCGTCGCCACGGCTTTGTGCCAGCCGGTATGCTGCCATTGCATCTACTGCTACAGCAAGTTGTTGTCCTTGCTCTACCAGCTTGGCGGTATCGCTATGACGTGAAAATAGTACCTCACCCACACTAATCAGGTGCTGCAAAGCCATAGCATCATTAGTTGCTACAGCTTGCTCAAACGCCGATACATATACCGCAGCTTCTGCGTCGTCAGGCGTTGCCTGATAACGGCTGTCGATGCGTTTTAGCTCGGCAATAATTTTATGCGGATCCTGGGCATCGCTTTGTTGCTGATATTGCCGGCTTAGCAATAACTGGCTTAACTGCGAACGTAAAACATCAATAGCGGTTTGCTTACTGCGCAGCATATTGTTGCTCAGCCCCGCCAGATAGTGCGAGTCCGGATACAGTTCGCGTGCTTGTGTCAGAATACGCTCTATCTCCGGATAATTCGGATAATTAAAGCTGCGGTCGCTGATAATGTTGTCAATTTGCTGTTCAAAATGCTGCAAAATCTCATTTTGTTGTAATCTTAGAATACCTTCAGTTTCTAACGTTCGGCCCTCATTAGCGGCCAGTGTCGCCAGCAGGTCTGCCGCTGACGATTGATTAAGTTGTTGGTACTGCTGCTGTTTTTGTTGCAATGCGCTACTTTGGTTACTCAGTTCAGCTATGGTTGCCTGTTGTTGCTGATGATAGTGCCAGCCGCCCCAGCCAACCAGTAGCACCGCTGCTGCGGCAACAGCAGGCTGCCATACGGGCTGTTTAAACTGTTTAATGATACCGCTGATATTGACATTACGCCTGGCACTGTCAAATTGCAGTGCACGCTTTAATGTTTGCCATTGCAGCAGGTTTAAATGGGCTGGTTTTGTCGCCTGCTTATTTTGTTGCTGGGCTTTGTCTGCCGGTAAGCGCTCAAAAGGGTGTTTACTGGTGAGTAATTCATAGCTTAAACACGCAAATGAAAATACATCGTCAGCAACGCAGGGGGTATTACCTGCCAGTAACTGAGGGCTGGCATAAGCCGGGGTATAGCCACTTAGCGGCGCTGTCTGGCTTTGCTGCTCTGCGGCGTATATATCGTGGTTTAGCTGTAGCTTTTGTGCCACGCCAAAATCCAGTACTTTTACTTCACCGGAGCGGTTAACCATAATATTGGCTGGTTTTAAATCGGCGTGCACTATGCCGGTTTTGTGGGCAAAATCCAGTGCGTTAGCAATCTGACACAACAGGTTCATGGCAGACTTAAGCGGCAAACCCTTTGGTTTATAGCGTTTAATAACCTGGTCCAGACTTTCGCCATCCAGATACTCCATCACAATAAAGTAATGTTGCTGATCTGAATCAACGTCAAATACCCGCACTATGTTCGGATGAGACAGCTGCTGAGTTTTATGTGCTTCCTGTAGTAGTAACTGCAGAGCATCAGGCTGATCAACAAATTGCTGCTGCAGCACCTTTATAGCAACGGTACTGTTGCTGACACCAGCTTGTTGCAAAAACAGATCAGTGGCCCGGTAAATATCACTCATGCCGCCAGATCCAATTTTATTTTCCAGCAGATAGCGCTCTTTTATCAACATACCACCTTGCAGGGCGGCTACCGGCGCAGCGTCTGACGGTGCAGCTTTTTTTACCGCATAGCGCGTTTTGTCTGCATCTGACGCCTGTTCGGTGGCAAAGTTGTCGACACCTGTTGGGTTCTGATCCGTCATAGTTTACTCCTTGTTCAGCTGGCTACTGCGAAAAAACATCGCACTACGCACTATTTGTTACCGGCACTCTCACTGAATGATGCAATTATTTCACAAAAAAGTGGTTAGGTCATCAGCATATTTTTACTAATTGTTAATTTGGTTTCTGTTGACGCAACAATAAATTTAACTTAATCTATTTTGCCGATTTATAGTGAATAAATTGTGTTTTATTGTGGTGCTGCAGGAGGTGGTATGGGACAAAAGGACAGGTTGCTTGAATTGTCAGTGTTGAGTTATCACCGATTATCACCCAAACAGGTTGCGGTAAAACGCTTTGATAACGCCGGTGGTACACTGGGGCGCTCAGAGCGTGCAGATTGGTATCTGCCTGATCCTGAGCGGGTAGTGTCGGGCGTGCATGCCAGCATAAGCTGCAATAAGGGTTTATTTAGCATAACTGATCAGTCAACTAATGGTTTATTTATTAACAGAGCAGTTGAAGCTCTGGGGCAGGGCAATAGCCATCAGCTAAAGCATGGCGATGTATTATGCATGGGCGACTATGAAATTCAGGTTGCCCTGATTGATGCCCTGCCTGACAGCACGCTGGTATCGGTAGCTACAGCACAAAACACTCCGGCAGATACAATTTCTCATCCAGCTGTTGCGGTAAAGACCGCTCCTCCCCATCAGGCTCCGGTTTACCATACAAGCAACAACAGTAGTAGTGGTTTTTCGGTTGCTGAACTGGCTGGCCCGGCTTTTGGCTTAGCCGGTGCTCATACGGCAACCGCAACAAGAGAACAGAGCCATGAAATGACAATGGACGAGCATTTTCTGGCCCCGGCTGCATTAATTCCTGATGACTGGGAAGCACCATGGCAGCAGAAGATACCGGAACAGCCGATACAGGACATCGCAGACAATACTGCTGATACCGAGATTGTTAACACCAGCCTGGTTAAAGATAAACGCAAAAGCGCAGCACCCGCTATGGCCGCTGACAGTGCGGCTTGCCTGCAGGCTTTTCTTAACGGCCTGGGCGTGTCGCAAGCCAATATACAATCGGTTGACTCCAGCCAATGGTGGGAACAATTAGGGCAAGCGTTACAGCAGTCTCTTTTAGGCGTGATGGAAGTAATGCGTGCGCGCTCTGAAGTTAAAAACAGTTTCCGTGTTAACCAAACTACCTTCCAGCAGCGCGAGAACAACCCGCTTAAGTTTTCCGCCAGCATTGATGATGCATTTCACAATTTGTTCAACCGGCCGGGGTCTAGTTTTATGCCTGCCAGGCAAGCTATTGCAGAGGCCTTTGCTGATATTAAACAGCATGAAGCTGCCATTATCGCTGGCGCCAGTGGTGCTATGGCAGGCATGTTGGTGCAATTGGCACCACAGAAAATTGAAGCTGCAGATTTTGGCGGCAGCTTTGTTGACAAACTAAACCCGGCACAGCGTCAGGCCAGATTCTGGGCACAATACAAAGCGCTGCATAAAGAGTTGTCAGCGGAGCTTGGCAAGAAAAACCAACAGGGCGTAAATGACGATTTTATCAGTGCTTATGAAGCCTGTTTACGCTCGAAATAATAGAAGTCATACACAAGCATATTAGCAGGAGCTGTAGTAATGAAAACAATAAAGATACTGGTTCTGGTTTGGTTGAGCCTGACTGTTCTGGCTGGATGCCAGGCAGTTTATGCCACTTTTCCACCCTCAACCAAATTGCATTTCCGTGTTGCTGCCGACATCAACCCTGATGCCGATGGCCGTCCGTCACCGGTCATTATTAAGGTTTATGAACTGGCATCGAAAACTGTATTTGAAAGCCAGGACTTTTTTGCGCTGTACGATAACCCAGAGGTGGTTTTACGCACTGATTTACTGAAAAAAGATGAACTGGTGTTTGAGCCGGGCCAACGTACTGAATATCGCATGGCACTGTTGCCAGCAACTAAAGCTGTGGCTGTGGTCGCGGCATATCGCGATATTGAGGGCGCAAGATGGCGTGCAGTGGTTGATGTAAAACCAACGGGTTATGACAACTTCTATGTTTATGTCGACAAACTGGCGGTGTATATCCGCGAGCATGATCTGGAACGTAAACGGTAAATTTCGGTTTTAAGGAATTCAACATGAGTGACTACAGCCGGATTGCCTGGTCTGAAGGCTTGTTTTTACGGCCACAACATTTTCAACAACAAGAGCGTTATTTTGACTATGCCCGCCAGCAGCAGATGACAATGCAACTACCTTATGGCTGGGGTGTGCGTCGCTGCGAAATTGATCAGCAAAGTCTGAAGTTTGCCCAGTTTGGGTTGGCAGAGCTCGAAGCCGTGTTGCCGGATGGTACTGTGCTGCAATTGCCAGCAGTTGAAGCGTTACCGGCAGCTATTCAGATCCCGAAAACCTGCCGCGATCAACAGGTATACCTGTGCTTAGCAATGGATAAAGCTAACGGGCAGAATATCAGTTCTGACAGCGGTTCTCACATCAGCCGGTACAGTTATGCTGAACATAGCGTGGCAGATAACAGTCTGTCTGAGGACGCGACCGAAGTATTGCAGCTGGCCAAGCTGAGGTTGTTACTAAAGCTGGAATCAGAAGACCGCGGTGGTTTTATCTGTATACCGTTGGCCCGGATCCGCGAGGTGTCGGAGCAGGGCGAAGTAAAATTACTGAAAAAGTACATTCCGCCATTGCTGGATATTCAACAAGACTCTGAACTGTCGGCCTTTTTAACAGAAGCCCTGGGTATGTTGTGCCAGCGTGCTGAAGCGCTGGCCGACAGGTTGGGTAAAGGCCAGGGCACAGCCAATTCTATTGCCGATTTTTTAATGCTGCAGGTGCTTAACCGCTATGAGCCGTTATTACGGCATTTGAAAACCGGTGTACTTGAGCATCCATTAAGCCTGTATCGGTTAATGATAAGTATGCTGGGCGAACTGGCTACTTTTACTGCCCGGCAGAAAAGGCCTCCGCAGTTTCCGCAGTATCAGCACGATGATCTGACCGCCGTATTCGGTAACTTAAGCGTAATTATGAACCAGACGCTAAGCGTGGTGCTGGAGCAAACCGCACAGGCGTTGCCGCTGGAACAGGCCAAGTTTGGCATTCTGGTGTCGCCACTGACAGATAAAACCTTACTGGAGTATGCCCAGTTTGTGTTGGCAGTCAGTGCCGATTTACCTGCTGAAGATATTCGTAAACATCTGCCGTCGCGGTTAAAGATTGGCCCGGTAGAGCATATTCGTGAGTTAGTGAATAACCAGCTGCCGGGTATTGCCGTAACCGGTTTACCTGTGGCGCCACGGCAGGTGCCGTATCACGCTGGGTACCATTATTTTCAGTTAGATAAAGGCAGTATTTACTGGGAACGGCTGGCAAATAGCGGTGGCCTGGCTTTGCATTTGTCCGGTAATTACCCCGGCTTAAAAATTGAACTGTGGGCGATTAAAGCCTGACGCCTGCAAAGGCTGTTATGACTAACATGGATGACAAAAAATGTCTGATAAAACCGTGATGAAACCCCGTCCGGGTGGCCGGGCACCTGCTAAAAGCAATGCTCCGGCGCCGGTGCAGGAACATACCGGAGATCCGGATAAAACACGCATGGCAGCTCATGTTAAAGCGCCAGACAATATGCAGCGTATGCAGGTGTTGTCCATTAGTGACAACATTCTGATTGATGAAGCCGGTGCGCTGTTTTCGTTGATCCCGCCAATACGTAACACCGTCAGCCATGCAGATGTTGCCAGCCTGAAAACACAGTGTATTCAGTTAATTAATCAGTATGAACAACAACTCAGGCACAAAGCTGTCAGTAGCGAACTGATTGAAAATGCGCGTTACTGCATGTGTTCTTTTATTGATGAAGCGGTATTAAACACCAGTTGGGGCGGTAACAGTGACTGGGCAACAGAGAGCTTATTGTCGACGTTTCACAATGAAACTTTCGGCGGCGAATACTTCTTTACTTTGTTGGACAGTGCTATAGCCGCGCCGCGGGAAAACCTGTTATTGCTGGAGCTGCAATACCTTTGTCTGTCATTTGGTTTTGTCGGCAAAATGCGGGTTGAAGAGCGCGGTTATGAAAAACTTGAAGGTTATCGTGAGCGTGCCTACAAAGCTATCCGCTCACAACGTGGCGAGCCGGAGCGGGAATTATCACCCGGCTGGCGTAGCCAGGTTGTAGCAGCGAGTAAACTGGAAGCAGAATTCCCATTGTGGGTATTTTGCTCAGTCATTGGTGCCGCTTTACTTGGCAGCTATATGTACCTTAATTATCAGATAAATAGCTATTCTGATCAGGTACACCGTCAGTTAAACAGCCTGGTTAGCTGGCAGCAAGACGCGCCGCAGGTGGTAACAGCAAAAGCCCGGCAAGACGCCATAAAACTACAGCAGTTGCTGCAAACTGAGATCCGCCGTGAGTTGCTTGAGGTAATCGAGCTGCCAGACCGGGTGAGGATCCGTGTTGGGCTTGATCAACTGTTTAGCCCAGGTAGCACCGGCATAAATGAAGGCTTTGCACCCATAGCGGTGAAAATTGCCCGCGCACTGGAAAGCACAGAAGGCCGTATCCTCGTAAGCGGCTATACCGATGACTTACCTATTTTCACCAGTAAATATCCGTCTAACTGGCATTTATCGCTGGCGCGGGCGAATGCCATGTCGGATGCGCTGGCATCCGGCGCCGATTTACGCGGCCGGCTCTGGCCTGAAGGGCATGGTGATGCCAACCCTATAGCGCCAAACGACAGTGCAGCTAATCGTGCATTGAACCGGCGGGTAGAAATAGACCTGTTACAGTAACGCCTTAAGCAAGGGAAGTGTTATGAAAGTTAAATCAGCGCTGCAACCGGTTGTGCGGTTGTTTAAGTCCAGCGTCTTTATTACCGTACTGGGTCTTACGGCCTTAGCACTGCTTATATGGTTTGGTGGCCCGTTGCTGGCCATAGCCGGTTATGAGCCTCTGGCAAGTGCAACCGCACGCTTACTGACTTTATTGGTTATTGCCCTGATATGGGGGGGTAGCCATTATATTAAAGGATTACGCGAAAGCCGCTCACACAAGCAAGCGGTAGATACACTACTAAATGGCGAAGAGCATCAGCAGCATGATGAGCTGGCCCGACGCGACATTGAAGTGCTGCGCGAGCGAATGCAAAAAGCGCTGGATATTTTAAAGCATGCCCGTTTTAGTAAAGCCCGTGATATATACCAGTTACCCTGGTACATGCTTATCGGCCCGCCGGGATCAGGCAAAACCACCGCACTGCACAATTCCGGGTTAGAGTTTCCGCTAAAAGAACATATGGGCATGGATGCCATTGAAGGCATTGGTGGAACGCGACAGTGTGACTGGTGGTTTACTAATCAGGCCGTATTGATAGACACTGCCGGGCGTTACACCACACAGGATAGCCACGCAGCTCAGGATTCTACTGCCTGGCAGGGTTTTCTTGGTTTATTACGTAAACACCGGCCGCGCCGGCCGATAAACGGCGTAATTGTGTTTGTCAGCCTGGCTGATTTACTTAACCAAACCCGCACCGAGCGCAATTTGCATGCCCGCGCTATTAAGCAACGGGTGCAAGAATTGCAAAACCAGCTGGGTATGACTTTTCCGGTTTATGTCATGTTTACCAAGGCCGATCTGATTGCCGGTTTTACTGAGTTTTTTGATCACCTTACCGCTGAAGAGCGTGAGCAGGTGTGGGGCATGACCTTTGACGTTGCGCAGGCAGACAGTGAAAAAGGGGTAGTGGCGCAGTTTAATAAAGAATTTCACGCCATTATTAACCGCTTAACCCAACGCTTGTTCAGCCGGTTACAGTACGAACATGATCAGGACAACCGTGCTGCAATTTACGAGTTTCCACGTCAGTTAAGATTACTGCAAAGTGCAGCTGACGATTTCCTGAAAGAAATTTTTGCGCCTAATCCGTTTGAAAAAGCCACAATGTTGCGGGGCGTTTATATTGCCAGTGCTACGCAGGAAGGGGTGCCGATTGATCGCATCATGTCACAGCTTGGCAGCAATTTTGGTTTAGCTGAGCCACCATTGCGGCGCCAGACCGGTGAGGGCAAAGGCTACTTTATTAAACGCTTTTTTGAAGAAATTGTCATTCCGGAGCGGGAACTGGCTTCGGTTAATCTGCATCATAAAAATAAGCATCGCTGGATCCGTCGCGGTGTGCTGGCAGGCACGGCAGTAACAGCGTGCTGGTTACTGGTTGCCTGGACAGGCAGCTACAACTGGAACAGCCGTTTGGTCGATCAGGTTACCGCATCGGTTAATGACTATCAGCAACTGGCGGCATCTGCCAAGCCGCAGCAGGATGTAGTAGCGCTTAACGAACAACTTAACCTGTTGCGTGATTTACCGGCCGGTTACTCTGGTGTTATCCCGGTTGATGGCCCGAAAAACCTCGGTTTATATCAGGGCGACAAGCTTGGACAAGCAGGTAAAACAGCTTACCAGCATGGCTTGTACCATAGCTTTGTGCCTTATTTTACCCAGGTATTAACAGAGGAAATGCAGCGCAATGCTGAGCACCGTGACTACCTGTATGAAACCTTAAAAACCTATCTGATGGTATTTCGGCCGGAGCATTTTAATGCTGAACAGCTTAGCTCCTGGTTTGCCCTTTATACCGAACGCCAGTATCCCGGTGATGTCAGCCAGCCGCTGCGGTTGTCGTTGCAAAACCACCTGCAGGCTTTATTAGAAGGTGGCATTAAGGGTGCTACCTATCAGCAGGATGTTGTTGTTGCTGCACGCGAATTATTACTGACAGTGCCGTTGGCCGAGAGGGCTTACCAGCGGGTACGTACTGAGCTGATGAAAAGCCATATTCCGGATTTTCGTCTGGTTGATGTACTGGGTACTGACGGCATAAAAGTGGTTAAGCGTAAAAGTGGCCAGCCATTACAGCAGGGTATTTCAGGGCTTTATACCTATAAAGGTTTCCATGGCCTGTTTAACATTGAAAAGCGCCGTATTATCAGAAGTCTGATGCAAGACAGCTGGGTATATGGTGAAGCCGCAGATGGTGAAGAAGGTGCTGCGGATACGACATTGTCTGATCAGGTTACCGAAAAGTACCTGCGTGATTACGTCTACGTATGGCAAGAGTTGCTGAACGATATCAGCATCAGTTCTGTCAGTGACGTTGAGCAGGGCGTGTTTGTTACCCGGGTGCTGGCAGGGCCAGAACAGCCAATACAGAATATTATCCGCGCAGTGCAGCAAAATGTGCGGCTGACCAGTCTGCCTGAATCAGCTGAAGCCAATATGGCAAAAGAGGTGGCTGGTAAGGTTGCAGATACACAATTTTCCAGCCAGAAAGCCCGTTTAAACCGGCTGTTACCAGACAATATGTCGGCGTTACAACAACAGCTGCCAGGCATTGAGGTTGAGCGTGCCTTTAGTGAAGTACTGAGCATTCAGGAACCGCAGTTGGAGCAAATTGCCCAAACCAGCCGCATGTATCACGATTATCTGGAGCGATTATATGTACCCGGCGGAATGGCCCGCCAAGCCTACGCTAATCAGTTGAACGGCGAGGGCGGTAACGAGCTTAGCGTAGCGCTGCGCCGGTTGAAAAGCGATGTTCCGTCGCCTTTTTCTGACTGGCTTGGCAGTTTATCTACCGACACCACCAAATTGTTTGCCAAAGGCAGCCGTCAGCATATTAACGAAGCCTGGCAGGGTACAGTGCTGGCAGAGTACAGAAGGGCTATTGCTGATCGTTACCCGCTGAACCGGCGCTCAAAAGAAGATATTAAGCTCAGAGACTTTGAGCGCTTCTTTGGTTACGGCGGCACGCTGGATGTGTTCTTCAAAGATTATTTACAACCTTTTGTTAATACCAGTAGCACAACCTGGACCTTTAAACGCGATATCGGGTTGGACCAGAGCATTCTGAAAACCTTTCAGTCAGCCCAGCAGATCCGGGCAGCATTTTTTGACGGTGGCAGTCAGAAGCTGAAAGTGGGCTTTAGTTTACGGCCGGTGTATCTGGATCGGCATATTACCCACTTATTACTTGAGCTTGACGGACAGGAGTTGTCATACCGGCATGGCCCAACCCGCTCGCGGCAGTTTTTCTGGCCGGGTGATCGCAATAAATTGCAAACCCGCCTCGTGTTTACCCCGGCAAACTCGGGTTTACCATCCAATATTAGTCAGGAAGGTGAGTGGTCCTGGTTCCGTTTTCTGGATGAATTAACCCAGGCCAGGCCGCAAACCCGAACTGATAAGATCCTGCATCTGGCAGTTCAGGGTAATAAAGCGCGGGTAGAACTGGTACCTGATACCGTAAATAATCCATTCTGGAGCAGTGCATTGGAGACCTTCAGTTGTCCGGCAAGTCTATAACCGAAATAGGGATATGCGGCAAAATTCCCAGTCGCGGCGATTTTATTACTCAGGGGCTGACGGCAGATTTTGTCGATGCCTGGAATGAGTGGCTGCAGGCAGTTTTAGCTGTCAGCCGCGAACAGTTGGGATCGGAATGGCTGGGCACCTATCTGACCAGCCCAATCTGGCATTTTGCCATATCACCGGGTGTATGTGGCACCGAAGGGAAAATGGGCTGCCTGATGCCAAGCGTTGACCAGGTGGGGCGGCATTACCCGTTTACCGTTAGCCGGACTTTGGCCTGTACACCGGTGCAGGCCAGGTTGCAGTCTGGCTGGGCCGAAGTGTTAGAGCAGCAGGTATTGCATACACTGGATGATGATTTCTCATTGGAACCCTGGCTTGCGACGATAAAGGCAGCAGAGTTTAAATGGCCACAAGAGCCGCAGATAAGCTGTCCTGTAATGTCTGCCAGCCAGGGGCGGCCAGCCTGGGTGTTGCGTTCAGAAGAAGAACCTGATGCCGCTAACTTATTGCATCATAGCTACCGGCAGCAGTTTGGTCGTTATTGTTTGTGGTGGACTACAGGGTCTGAACATGTTGAGCCCTGTACTTTGGTTACCAGTGGTTTACCGCAGGTCGGGCAGTTTGCCGCCATGTTAAATGGCGACTGGCAACGCTGGCAGTGGCAACTGGCTGATATCAATTTAAACGGATCTTCATTATGAAACAGGTCGTTTCTCATGCCCAGACACACAAAGGATTAGTCAGAAAGCTAAATGAAGATGCCTGTCTGGATCTGGCCGACAGCGGTGTATGGGTAGTGGCAGACGGTATGGGCGGACATGCTGCCGGCGATATCGCCAGCCAGTTAGTGGTAGACACCATACGTTTAGCCATGCAGCGCGGCGAAGCCGCCAGCGTAAACCTGATAACTCAAGCATTGCATCAGGCAAATGCAGAGCTGTGCCGGTACAGCCAGCAGCATTTAGATGGCCATACAGCGGGCTCTACCGTCGTTGTGCTGCTACTGGACAAAGTGCACTATCACTTTCTCTGGGCAGGCGATAGCCGTGGCTATTTACTACGCCATCAGCAGCTGCGGCAGTTAACCCGTGACCATAGCCAGGTAAATGACATGGTAGAGCAAGGTTTACTTAGTAGCAGTGAGGCAGAGCAGCATGAACTGGCAAATGTGATAACCCGTGCCGTAGGGGTAGATCCGCATGTCAGCATTGATATTGTCAGCGGTGTTTGGCAACCCGGCGATCTGTTTTTGTTATGTAGCGATGGCCTGAACAAAGAGCTGACAGATAGCGAGATATGCCAGTACCTGGCGCATAGCAACATTGCAGAGGCAAACCGGGCTTTGCTGCATTCAACACTGGTTGCCGGTGCGCGGGACAATGTTACCTGCATTCTGGTTAAGGTAAATAACGATCCACAAAATGTTAACGATAAGGACAAAACGATTCCGCTATTTATGAATAATTAGAAAATATTAGTTAACTGTTGTCATCATTAAAACAATAAAGTAACATATTTGACTGGATAACGTCTCATTTGGGTTGTTGTGATGGATTACAGTGAATTAATTGACTTTGAAATGTTAATTGAGGGCGTGGAGAGTGCTGCGCCTGCCGGCATAGATCCGCGTACTGATATTTCACCTACTTCACAGTACTACCAGTTAAAAGATACCCGTGGCCAGGCCCGGGCGAATGAACGCGCCTTACTGGCAGAGGATGAAGATTTTCAGGCATTGGCGTCTGATTGGCGGCCACTGGCGGAAAAGATCCCGGTTATTTTATGTAACCAGGTTAAAGACCTTGAATATGCTGCCTGGCTGATTGAAGCGCTGTGCCGTACCCATGGTTTTGCGGGCCTGAGTGCAGGTTTTAAAACGACCCGCTTGTTAATAGAGCATTTTTGGCCAAGCCTGTATCCGCAACCTGACGAAGATGGCATGGAAGTGCGTATTGCGCCTCTAATCGGCCTTAATGGCTACGAGGGTGACGGCGCCCTTATCACGCCTATTCTGAGCATTCCGCTAACTGACGTTACAGCACACGGCCAGTTTGCCTGCTGGCAATATGAGCGGGCCTCTGATATTTCCCGTAAAGACGAAAAGCGTCAGAAGCAAAAAGCAGATGCCGGTATCGCTACGCTGGAGCAAATTAAAGACGCTGTAGCAGAAACGTCTGCGGCATTTTATCAGCAACTAAAACTGCAAATTGAAACTGCGATAACCGAGTTTGCGCTGCTGTCGCAGGCCATGGATGCCGCCATGAATGGTGAGCCGCAACCTACCAGTGCTATCAGCAAAGCCCTGAATAAATGTCTTGATGCGGTAAATTATCTGGCGGCTGACAAGCTGGCACAGTTTGCCGCAACTGCAGAGCAGGCAATGACAACAGATGCAGATGGCATGGTTGTCGGTAATGCCGATCCGGTACAGCAGCAGGTGCAAACGCGCGAGCAGGTATTGCTAAGCCTGAAGCAGTCAGCCGAATTCTTTCGTAAAACCGAGCCACACTCGCCCATTTCGTATGCATTGGAGCAGGTTGTGCACTGGAGCACTCTGAGTTTACCAGAGCTGTTGCAGGAGCTTATTGATGATAACAACAGCCGTAACCATTACTTCCGGCTGGCGGGAATACCGCAACAAAAGTAATGCCCTTTGTGCGGGCATGAACTGAAATTAACAACAGCTGAGTAACAGGAGAAAGTCAATGGAAAGTATTCACAGCAAATTATCCCGGGTGCGTAAGCCCCGTGTGCATATTACTTATGACGTTGAAACAGAAGGAGCTGCGGTTAAAAAAGAACTGCCTTTTGTTGTTGGTGTAATGGGCGATTTTGCCGGCCATAACACTGAAGCGTTAAAACCTTTAAAAGATCGCCGCTTTGTGCAGATTGACCGCGATAACTTTGACGAAGTGTTAAAGCGGATGAATCCGAAACTGAATTTCAAAGTAGATAACAAATTGGCCGGTGATGACAGTCAGTTCAGTGTTGAGCTGGAATTTAAGTCGATGCAGGACTTTGAACCGGCAGCTATCGTCAAGCAGGTTGAACCACTGGATAAATTGATGGCAACGCGTAACAAACTGCGTGATCTGATGACTAAGATCGATCGCTCAGAAGAGTTAGAAAATATTCTGGAACGTGTGCTTAACAATAACGAAGATCTGCAAAAGCTGGCGCAGGATCTAAGCATAGAGGATAAATAACATGAGTACGGAAGCTTTACTGGAACAGCATGATAATGCTCAGGGCGCAGCCAGTTCTTTATTAGAGCAGGCAATTGGTGCCACCAAACAAACCGACGCATCCCGTGCTGAAGAATTGTTACGCACGCTGACCGAAGAAGCCCTGAGTGGCACTGTCAGTTGGAATAAAAACTTAACGGTAACCTTTAACGAGGCAATTAACCGTTTAGATGAACTGATCTCAAGTCAGCTTGCCGCCATTATGCATACTCCGTCTTTTCAGAAACTGGAAGGCAGCTGGCGTGGCCTGAACCATCTGGTAATGAATTCTGAAACCAGTGCTTCACTTAAAATCCGCATGATCAGCATGAGTAAGAAAGAGCTGTACAAGGATTTAAGCAAAGCCGTTGAATTTGACCAGAGCCAAACCTTTAAAAAGGTATATGAGTCAGAATTTGGTACTCCAGGTGGTGAGCCTTATGGTGCTATTATCGGTGATTACGAATTTACTAATCATCCTGAAGACATTGAAACACTGACCTATATGTCAAATGTGGCGGCAGCGGGTTTCTGTCCGTTTTTATCTGCAGCATCACCGGCCTTGTTCGGCTTTGACGAGTGGACTGAACTGTCCAAACCACGCGATCTGGAAAAGATTTTCGAATCGCTGGAATACACCAAATGGCGTTCTTTCCGTGACAGCGATGACTCACGCTTTGTTACATTGACTATGCCCCGCGTGCTGGCGCGCTTGCCTTATGGCAGCGCCACCAGCCCGATAGAAGAGTTTGGTTTTGAAGAGTTTGAACTGGACGCGCAAAAGGGGGTGGCGAAAACCACCAATCACTCAGAATATTGCTGGATGAACGCAGCCTATGTTATGGGTTCCAAACTGACAAACGCTTTTGCCCAGTATGGTTTCTGTACGGCGATTCGCGGTGCTGAAGGCGGCGGTAAAGTTGAAGGCTTACCAAGTCATATCTTTATGAGTGATGATGGTGATCCGGATCTGAAATGCCCGACAGAGATTGGTATTACTGATCGGCGTGAAGCTGAGCTTGGCAAAATGGGTTTCCTGCCGTTGTGTCATTATAAAAATACCGATTATGCCGTGTTCTTTGGCGCACAAACGGCACAAAAGCCGAAAAAGTACGATACGCCGGAAGCAACTGCTAATGCGGCCATTTCTGCCCGTTTGCCATATCTGATGGCAACATCGCGTTTTGCACATTACTTAAAAGTATTAGCCCGCGACAAAATTGGCAGCTTTATGGAAGCCGAAGATGTAGAAGTCTGGCTAAACCGCTGGATTTTAAGCTACGTCAACGCCTCTGAAGGCAGTGGTCAGGAAGTACGGGCCCGTTACCCGCTGGCCGATGCCAAGGTTCAGGTACGTGAAATCCCTGGCCGTCCTGGCTCTTATAATGCAGTTGCCTGGTTACGGCCATGGTTGCAACTGGAAGAGCTGTCTACCTCGCTGCGTCTGGTAGCGAAAATCCCTGAGATGGGCGGTTAACACTGTTAACAACACCATTTGTCAATGGCTAAGCGCAGTTGCTTAGCCATTGAGCCGTAGGTGTTATCCAAAGCAGGTAAGCAAATGAGGATGTCATGGCCGACGCGGTAAAGTTTGTGTCACAGGATGTATTTACTGCATCCTTTGCCGATCTGCAGCAGGCTGAGTTTAATCAGCCTGCCTATACCCGGCTGGAGCGCAGTGGTGTACTGGCCCGGTTTCTGCGTGAACCCGAGCCTTTAGCGGCTATTTTATACTGGCTGCAACATGTTGCCTGTACTCAGGTGCGTAGCGCTAATCTGGTCAGCGCCATGCTATGCCGCGCTATTGCCGATATCGACCGCTTAATTAACCTGCAACTAAATGACATTATCCACCATAGCCAGTTACAGCAACTGGAAGCCAGCTGGCGAGGCTTGCTGTACCTGACTGAACAAACCGAGCGCCATGATCGGGAGCAAAAGGTTAAGGTAAAGCTGTTGTCGCTGTCGTGGCCTGAATTGAGCAAAGATATTAATCGTGCCATCGATTTTGACCAGAGTGACTTTTTCAAACTCATTTACGATAACGAATTTGATATGCCCGGCGGCGAACCTTTTGGTGTGCTGATTGGTGATTATCAGATCAGCCACAAAATACGTCCCGGCCAGTTAACTAACGATCTGGATACACTAAAGGAAGTAGCCCGCACTGCGGCAGCGGCCTTTGCGCCTTTTATCTGTGCGGCACATCCGTCGCTGTTTGGTGTAGACCATTTCTCTGAGCTTGGGCTGGTATCGGATATCGGCAGCCAGTTTAAGCAACCGGAATATGTAAAGTGGCGGGCATTACGTGCCATGGAAGATGCGCGCTTTTTAGGCGTAGTATTGCCACAGGTACTGATGCGCAGCCCATACAAAGATGATGGCTCCCGTACTGAAAGCTTTGTGTTTCGTGAGGCACTGGCGCATCCGGAGCGCGATTATTTATGGGGTAATGCCGCTTTTGCTTTTGCCTCTGTGCTGGTAAGAGCTTACAGCGAGTCAGGCTGGTTTGCGCAAATTCGTGGTATGAAGGCGGGGCAGCATAATTTTGGCTTGGTCAGTAATTTGCCGGTTAGCCGCTATGAAACGGAGAAGTATCAGCAGAGCAATAAACCGTCAGTTAACTTGCTGGTGGGGCACAGGTTTGAAGCTGAGTTGTCGGATAACGGGTTTGTGCCGTTATCTGTGGTGCCTTACAGCGATTATTTTGCGTTTTATAACAATGCATCGGTGCAACTGGCAAAGAGTTACGATAACAAACTGTCTACGGTTAACGCCAGGCTATCGGCCATGCTGCAATATATTTTGTGTGTGGCCCGTTTTGCTCACTATATAAAGGTGATCGGCCGCGATAAGGTTGGCGGCTATCACTCTGCCGAGCAATGCGAACAAGAGTTGCAGCGCTGGCTGCACAACTATACCACTGCATCAACAGATGCCTCTAACGATGTCCGGGCCCGTCATCCTCTGCGTGAAGCACGCATTCAGGTTAAAGAAAAACGCGGTGAACCAGGACGTTACTATTCAATTATTCAGCTGCAACCACATTTTCAGTTAGATCAAATGATTACAACAGTAAAGCTGGTTGCTGAGCTATCACCTAAGCAAGCCGTTACGGCGTGAGGTTAACAGTGAAACAATTACAGGCATTAATAAAACAAGGTGAATTAATTGCAGCCACCGAGCTGGCCATGCAACTGTTACGTGATGATCCGGCCAATGCCGATGTGCGGGCTGTTTATATTGAGCTGTTATGTATTCAGGGGGCGTTGGAAAAAGCGGATCAGCAACTGGATATGATGGTACGTCAGCATCCGGATTTTCTGGTGGGGGCAGTTAATTTACGCCAGTTGATCCGTGCGGCTTCGGCAAGGCACGATTTTTATAACGGCGGCATGACAGCCACACTGTTTGGCGAGCCTGATGCGATGTTTGAAGCATTATTATCACTGCGTCTGGCGTTAAAAGAGCAGGATACCGATGCCGCAGTAAAAGCTGCAAACACACTGGAAAGCCTGCGCGGTAATGTAGCGCTGGATATCAACGGCGAAACAGTGACAGATGTACGCGATCTGGACGACAGCCTGGCAGGTTATTTGGAGCTGTTTGGCACAGATGGCCAGTACTATCTGGCTAAGTTCAGCGAAATTGACAGTTTGCAGTTGAAAAAACCAGAGTCATTGCTTGATACCGTCTGGCGCCGTGCAGAAATTGTGATTAAAGACGGCCCGCAAGGCGAGGTTTTTGTGCCAGTTACGTATGTTGACAGCTTAAAAGTATCAGAGCGGCTGGGCAAAGATACTAACTGGCAGCAACATCATGAGCAGCTGGTTACCGGCGCCGGCCAGAAGATGTTGCTGGTTGGTGAAGAAGCGCTGACCTTAACTGAGGTCCGTCAGTTGTCACTGTCAGACTCTGCAGTTACAGCCTGAGCGGGTACGGAGCTAACCTGGTGAAAGTGCATCACAAGCAACCGTTGCAACAATCACTACTCGATCGTTTGATTGACGACACGCCGGGGCAGAAAGACAGTGGCCGCAGCCGGCGTGGTTTTGATTTAAAAGCCTTGCGCCAGAGTGTGCGACGCGATCTGGAGAATTTACTTAACAGCAGAGTGCAATGGCATACCTGGCCTGATAGTTACACCGAGCTGCCGCAAAGTTTGCTGAATTACGGCCTGCCGGATTTTTCCGTGATGGTTGTTGACTCCGATGAAGGCCGCTTGCAGTTGTGCCGTGCTGTAGAACAAACCATTCGCCGGTTTGAGCCGCGCTTTGTTGACGTTGAAGTAACAGTACCAGAACAGGAACACGGTATGGAGCGCGTGCTTAAACTGCGTATTCAGGCACTGTTGTACGCAGATCCGGAGCCGGAACATATTATGTTTGACTCAGAAGTAGAACCGGTACATCTGGGGCTGACAATCAGGGATTATCAGGCATGAATGATGAATTATTAAAGTATTACAATCGTGAACTGACTTATATCCGCCGTATGGGCGCTGAATTTGCTGAGCAATACCCGAAAATTGCCGGCCGTTTACGCATCAGCGAAGAGAATGTTGAAGATCCTCATGTTTCCCGCTTAATTGAAGGTTTTGCTCTGTTAACGGCACAGATCCGCCAGAAGTTGGATGACAGCTTTCCGGAGCTGACTGATGCCTTGCTCGGCCAGTTATATCCAGATTATCAGGCGCCAATACCTTCAACCTCAGTATTGAAACTCACCAGCCAGAATCTATCGAACTCTGGTATTACTGTTAAGCGGGGTACCGAGTTTGAAACCCGTACCGATGGCTTAAAGCCCTGTACTTTTCAGGCCTGTTATGACACTGATGTCTGGCCACTAAATGTCGTTGCTGCAGAATTTAAAAATACGCCGTTTCATGCGCCAAGGCCACCGATACAACAAAGTGCCAAGGCGCTATTAAAGCTGCAATTGGCGTGCGAGTTTGAAAATACCGCTATGCACGAACTGGAAGTGTCGTTATTGCGGTTTTACTTAAATGGCCAGCGCCACCATGTTTATCGCTTGTATGAACTGCTGCTAAGCAAACTGCTGGCTGTTGGTATTGCACCTGCAGGTAAGCCCGAAGCAATAACGTTTTTATCTGCCGCTCAGTTACAGGCTGTGGGTTTCGCCGATGAGCATCAGGTAGTGCCTTACAGCCAGCGTAGTTTTGCCGGTTATCGTTTGCTAATAGAACAGTTTCTGTGCCCGGAGAAGTTTTTATTTGTTGAGCTGCAACAACTTGACCCGACCTGGCCAGATATTGACGATAAGTTTGAACTGTATTTTTACCTCTCTGAAGGCGCAGAAGAGCTGGAGCGGCATATCACCGCCGATAGCATGCTACTTAGCTGCACACCGGTAATAAATTTATTCAGCCAGAAGCTGGAGCCGGTAAACCTGGATGCCTCGCAATACGAGTATCGACTGGTGCCCCGTTACCTTGATGCTGATGTTTGCGAAGTGATCCGTATTGAACAGGTGCAGGCGTTCGACCCTTTTGGCAACGAAGTAACCCTGAACCCTTATTACAGCCAGGGCCACCCGGATTATTTGCAACAGCAGGATATGTTCTGGCACAGCCGGCGGGAATTTGCTGACTGGGCCGGAGGCTATTCGGAAACCGGCACAGAAATGTATTTGTCGGTGGTTGATCGCAAGTTTAACGGTGTAAATGCCACTGACACACCCAAAGACTGGGTGGTGCAGGTGCAGGCACTGTGCAGCAACCGTAACTTACCGGCTTATTTACCTTTTGGTGGTGGCGAACCACGCTTTTTAATCCGCAAACATGCTGATGTCATCAAAGAAGTGCGTTGCTTACATGCGCCGACACCCAGTGTGCGCCCGGCACTTCAGGAAGCCAGTCGCTGGCAATTGGTTAATCATTTAACCCTGAACCATTTTACCGGCGACGATGCGTTAACCCGGCTAAAAGAAACACTGCAGTTATATGATTTTCGCTGTACACCGGAGTCCAAGGCGCTTATTGATGGGATTTGTGGCCTGCGGATCAGTACCGGCACTGCCAGAGTAAGCCATAACGGCCGGGTAGCGGTCTGCAGCGGCAGTGAAATTCTACTGGAGTTTACCCAGTCATCTTATGCCGGCAGCGGTATTTACTTTTTTGCCAATATTCTGGATGTGTTTTTCGCGCAATACGCCACTGTAAACAGCTATACCCGATTGACGGTAAAGCTGAAAGAACACGAGCAGTTATATCATCGCTGGCCAGCGCGCTCTGGTTCTAAGGTGCTGCTGTGAAGCTGGAGCAGTTAACCACTAATCCGTCAGAGTTTGATTTTTATCAGGCGGTATATTCATTGGAGCGCCAGTTTGGCAGTGAACAAAAGCGCTGGCAGGGTATTGGCCGCGATGGTTTTCCTAAACAGGAATTAGTGCGTTTTAAAAGTGTGCAGCATTTGGGGTTCCCTGGCCAGCCGATTATAAAAGTAGAACCGCGCATCGCAGAAAAACTGCACAGCGGTACCCAGGCTGTTGCTATGCACGTTAGTTTTCTGGGGCTAACCGGCCCCAGCGGAGTATTACCACAACACTACACGGAAATGGTGTTGCAGCGCCTAAAGCAGCGCGATAAAACCATGCGCGACTTCTTTGATCTGTTTAATCACCGCTTAATTTCGTTGTATTACCGGGCCTGGGAAAAATACCGTTTTGCCTGTCAATATGAAATTGCCGCGCCAGAGCAGGACAGCTTCAGTGCGGTGTTAAAAACTTTGTCTGGCGCGCGTAAAACACTCGGTTTGTATTATGCCGGTGCTTTTAGCCAGCACAACCGCAGTTCACAGCAGTTAATACAGATCCTGACCGAGCTATTAAAAACCAAAGTAGAGCTGGAGCCCTTAAAGGGTCGTTGGCTTACTCTGGGTAAAGATGAGCAAAGCCGGCTGGCGATGAAGTTTCTGCCGCAGGGCCAGCATGCCGGCCTTGGTCAGTCGGCAATGCTGGGCAGCCGGGTATGGGATGTCAGTTCAGCTATTGAACTGATCATCACTGCGCCGCCAGGGCGTGGTGATCAACTGCTGCCCGGTAGTTATCAGCATGCACTTATCAGCAGCGTACTGGCAGACTTTTTGCCAGCAGCACTTAAAGTGCGGGTTACGCTGGTAGGCAAGCACCAGGATTTCCCTACCGCACAGTTAGGCAAACGTCAGCTTTGCCTGGGCCAAAGTGGCAGTTTGGCTGTCAGGACTTCAATACAACATCAGATGACCCGGCTTAGCTATCAGCTGGCCCGGGCCTAGTTAATGCACAGGAAGCAATTATGTCTACTACCACGTTAAAAAGTCTGGTTGAAAAACTTAACTCTGCCAGCCGTCAGTCACTTGAAGCGGCAACAGCACGTTGTCAGTCACGCTCGCATTACAGTGTCGAAACCGAACACTGGCTGGATGCCATGCTGGAACAAGGCGATGGTGATTTGCAATTGCTGTTACGTAGTTTTGGTATTAATACCGATACGGTAAAGCAGCAACTGCAACAGGCGCTGGAGCAGATGAAAACCGGTAATAACGCCTTACCGAGCATTTCAGTGCAACTGATTAACCTGTTACGTACCAGCTGGCTTAGCACCACTATTGAATTTGCCGATCAGCAGATCCGCTCTGCTTATATTATTTATACGCTGCTCAAAGATGACAGTATGGCTGCGTTGTTAAGCCGCCGTGTTCCGGCGCTGGATAAGCTAGACTCTGCAGAGTTGCTGCGGGTATGGCCTGAGCTGGCCAAACAAAGTGGTGAGCAGCAAAATGCCGCAGCGGCATCAGCCAAAGTGATTGGCGGGAAAACACCATCATTGGATCAATTCACTACCGATCTTACCGCCCAGGCCCGGGCCGGTAAAATTGACCCTATTGTCGGGCGCGACTATGAAATCCGCCAGATGATCGATATTTTAACCCGGCGCCGGCAAAATAACCCGATCCTGACTGGTGAAGCCGGTGTAGGTAAAACTGCCGTGGTTGAAGGCTTAGCACTTAAGATAGCGGCCGGTGAAGTGCCGGATAAGCTGAAGAATATCAGCTTGAGAGTGTTAGACCTGGCGTTATTGCAGGCCGGCGCCGGTATGAAGGGTGAATTTGAAAACCGGCTGAAAAATGTAATTAAAGAAGTAAACAATTCAGCCACGCCGGTTATTCTGTTTATTGATGAAGCCCATACCATGATAGGCAGCGGCGGGCAGGCAGGGCAGAACGATGCCGCCAACCTGTTAAAACCTGCACTGGCCCGCGGTGAGCTACGTACTATTGCTGCCACTACGTGGGCTGAGTATAAAAAGTACTTTGAAAAAGATGCCGCCCTGGCAAGGCGTTTTCAGGTAGTTAAAGTAGAAGAGCCAACACCGGCACTAGCTGCCATTATGATGCGTGGTTTGCTGCCGGTAATGGAGCTGCATCATGGTGTATCAATAACCGAGCAGGCATTGCAGGCTGCCGTTAACTTGTCGCATCGTTATATCAATGGCCGCCAGTTACCGGACAAAGCCGTAGGTTTGCTTGACACCGCCTGTGCCCGTGTTGCAATGAGTCAGGATGCGATACCCGGCCCGGTAGAAGATCAGCAGCGTAAAGCGGCACAACTGCAGCAGGAAATCGCAGTATTAAAGCGCGAACAATGCCTGGGCGTGGATCATGCCGAAACGCTGCAGGCGCTGGATGAAAAATCGCAGCAAGCCCAACAGCAACTGGAGCAATTGCAGCAAGACTGGCAGCAGCAAAAAACACTGGTTGCTGAAGCAAGAGACTTAGCGCAGCAATTGACTGCTGAGCCGCAAGCCGAGCAGTCTCCGTTATTACAGCGTTTACTGGAAATAAAAGCAGATTTTGCTGCTATTACTGACCCCATGGTGCACTGGCAGGTAACTGAAGAGTTAATTGCTGAAGTGGTATCAGACTGGACTGGCATTCCGCTGGGTAAAATGCAGGCTGATGAAATTAATACCGTATTGGCGCTTAATACCTTTTTACAGCAAAGGGTAGTAGGGCAAGACCATGCGCTTGAGCTTATCGCCCGCACTGTGCAGACATCCCGCGCACAGCTGGCCGATGAAAACAAACCCAATGGTATTTTCCTGCTTACCGGCCCAAGCGGCGTAGGTAAAACAGAAACCGCACTGGCCCTGGCTGAGCAGGTTTATGGCAGCGAAGAGCAGCTTACTGTCATTAACATGTCTGAGTTTAAAGAAGAACATAAGGTGTCACTGTTGCTTGGCTCTCCTCCGGGTTATGTCGGCTATGGCGAAGGCGGTGTGTTAACTGAAGCGGTTAGGCGCAAACCGTACAGTGTGATCCTGCTGGATGAAATGGAAAAAGCCCATCCGGGAGTGCAGGACATCTTTTATCAGGTGTTTGATAAAGGCACCATTAAAGATGGTGAAGGCAGGGATATCGATTTTAAAAACACCATCATCATTATGACATCGAATGTGGGCACCGACACCACCATGCGCTTGTTTGAAGACCCTGATACGGCGCCATCAACAGAGGGCTTAGCCAAAGCACTTAAAGATGATTTGTTAAAAGTATTTAAACCCGCCTTTCTCGGCCGGTTGAACCTGATCCCCTATCTGCCGCTTGATAACGACAAGTTAGCTTTGATTACCGGCTTACAGTTAAAACGGATTGAAAAGCGCCTGCAACAACATTATCGCGCTCAGTTCAGTTATAACCCGCAGGTTACTGAGCTGATTGTCAGCCAGTGTCAGGATGCTGGCTCAGGCGCCCGTACTATCCATAATATTCTGCAAAACCAGCTGTTGCCTGAGCTGTCAGTACGGATTTTACAACGTGTGGCACAACAACAGCCGGTTACTGCGATTGAACTGAATGTAGCCGACGGCGTGTTCAGCTACGCCGTAAACTAATATTTGCTACCTGTTGTGGGTATCTAAGTTATTGGTAGCAAAGAAAAGTTAAAAATTAGCGCTCTAAATAGTTAATTTGTTGTTGTCAATATTTTATTTAACGATATAATTTGTGAAGTTTAAAAACTTACTGGCGATATTTAATGTTTTTGTAATAACACTAAATATATATTAAGTGCTTATTATATAAAATTTGTGGTGGTTTTTAACGTTTTGTCCGGGTTGATTCGTCACCCAGGCTAACCTTGATGTCCAATGTTGGGCACCTGTTTAAATATGCAAAAGGAGCATAGCATGCAAGCAAATACCTACCTGAAATACGGCGCGATCAAAGGCGAAACAACCGCTGAAGAGTTTAAGGACATGATCACTGTGTTATCAATGGATTGGGGCACTCAGCGTGAACTGAGCTCATTCACTGGTACTGCAATGGACCGTGAAGCCAGCGCTACCCGTTTAAATGATATCGTTATCACTAAACTGCAGGACAAAGCCTCTCCGGATCTGTTCAAAGAAGCGACCATCGGTAAAGGTCAGAAAGCTGTATTCCACATCACCAAGCAGGGCGATAAAGTGGAAGAAATCATGAAAATTGAACTGACTGATGCAATGATCAGCAGCTACCAGATGTCAGTATCTGGTGACCGTCCAACAGAAACTATCGTTATCAGCTACACCGAGCTGATGATGACTGTTACTCCAACAGACGACAAAAACAACGTTACTGCTCCGTTGGTATACGGTTACAGCGGCGTTAAAGGTTCTAAGCTGTAAGCTGAACCCGCTGGTGTGGTTTACCACACCAGCTTTTCTATCTGCTTTTTTACCGATCATCTTTTATTAGTAACCAGTTGAGGCGAATGGATGCAACAGGCAACCCAGGACGAGAACAGCATCAAAATTGATACGCCGCTTGGCAAAGATGCATTGATTTTAACCCGGTTTGTATACAATGAAGCATTGTCACAATTGTTCGATGTTAATGCTGAAGTGTACGGCAATGGCCGGGAAATTAAGCCAGACGAGCTGATCGGTAAAGAAGTAACTATTACACTGGAATTAGGCGGTAACAAGCAGCGTTATATTCATGCCGTGGTAGCAGATGTTACGGCCCTTGGTAGCAGAGTTAGCAAAGATGCTGCAGAGGCTGAATACCGTGATTATAGCCTGCATTTGGTCGCCAGCGCCTGGTATATGCAACACCGGGTGAACAGCCGTATTTTCAGAGCTAAAAACGTGCTGAAAATCGTCGAGCAAATAGCGGGTGAGCACAGTGTAAAAGTGGATGTAGCTGCGAAAATTCAGGGTAGTTACCCCGATTATGATTTTAAAGTGCAGTATGAAGAAAGCGACTGGGATTTTATTCAGCGCTTACTGCAGCAAGAAGGTATCTTTTATTACTTTGACCACACACAAAGCAGCCACAAGCTGATTTTAGCTGATAAAGCCACGGCTTATGAACCCTGCGCTGAGGCTCAGGTTAAGTTTCACAGTGGCAGCCTATCAGAGCCGCATATCCATCAATGGCAAAAAGCGTTGGTAATGGCGCCTGGCAAGTATGTACAACGCGGTTATGATCTGAAAAAGCCAACTGCACTACCCACCGGTGAAGCTAATAAAGGGCAACTGGTATCAGGCCATGCCAATTATGAAGTGTTCAGTTATGAGGCTGAATCAGAGTTTCATCTGCGGGTGAAGAGTATAGCTGATATTCGCCTTGAAGCGCTGCAGCGTGATATAGAGCGTCGCAAAGGTAGCAGTAACTGCCGGACATTCAGTATTGGCAAAACCTTTACCTTAGCTGAGCATGAAGACAAAGCCGAAGCTGGTAAGCAATATGTGCTGACCGACGTTATTCTGACTGCGGAAATTGCCAGCCAGACCGGCGCCAGTAAGTCAGCCAAACAGCAAATCAGCAATAGCTTTCACTGTGTACCAAAAGATGTTGCCTACCGGCCAAGGCTTACTGCAAACAAGCCGGTAATCACCGGTGTACAAAGTGCTACCGTAACCTGTAAGGGCGGGGAAGAGATTTCAGTCGACGAGCTTGGCCGTATCACGGTGAAATTTCACTGGGATCGCAGCGACATTAAAGATAATGAAAGCTCATGCCCAATCCGGGTCAGCCAAAACTGGGCCGGTAAAAATTGGGGCGCTTTTTTCTTCCCGCGCCGCGATCAGGAAGTATTAGTTGAATTTTTAAACGGTGATCCCGATCAGCCTATCGTCATTGGTGCCGTATACAACTCAGATCACATGCCGCCCTATGCATTGCCGGATGATAAAACCCAAAGTGGTATTAAAACCCGTTCCAGTAAAGGAGGGGGCGCGGCAAACTTTAACGAATTGCGCTTTGAAGATAAAAAAGGCGAAGAGCTGTTATACCTGCATGCAGAAAAAGATTTTGAGCTGCAGGTAGAAAATAATCAAACCGATATGGTCGGCAATGATCGCCTGACCACGGTAAAAGGCAATGATACGGAAACGGTAAACAAAGATCGTAAAAACACCGTTGATGGTAACGACAGCCTTAAAGTGGGTAAAAAGCTGCTGATTGATGCCGGTGATGCCATCACAATTAAAACCGGCGCAGCATCTATTTCAATGAAAAGCGACGGCTCTATTGATATTAAAGGCGTTAATATCACCATTAAAGGCAGCAAAGTCAGTATTAACTAAGCGGTGTTATCGCTCTACTTCGCCAGACAGGATAAGACAAAATGGCCAAACCCGCAGCGGTAATAGGTTGTATGCATGTTTGCCCTAAGGTAGACCCGGGGCCTAAGCCGCATATTGGCGGGCCGGTAATACAGGGCTCGCCTAATGTGTCTATATGCGGCATTCCGGCCGCTCGTAAAGGCGATAAATTAGTGTGTATCGGCCCGCCAGATACCATTAGTGGTGGATCTTCGACGGTTTTTATCAATGGTAAAAATGCTGCCAGATTGGGTGATGACACCGAACACGGCGGTAAAATAGTGGTTGGTGTGCCTACAGTGTTTATTGGCGGTTAGCGGCTATGTTACAGGCTGAAAACCTGCAGCAGCAGGCACATTTACTGATTAATCAACGTTTGCAACTGGTGCAAAACCGCTATATTGGCGTTGTGCAGTTGCGAAAACATGATTATCAACTGCTTGATTGCCTGAAGCTGTTATCAGCAATCAATACTACTGCCGGTAAAACACTGCCGCCATGGCTGCAGTGGCTACAAGCACCGGCATCAGCTGCGGCCCTTAATATTAATGATACCGCCTGTTTTATACAGCCAGAGCAAGCCTGGCTGTTACTGAGCCAGATAAAATGGCATCCGTACTCAGCGGCAGGCGATATCACATTGTTACAACAGCAAGTTTTAGCAGGCGGTGATATTGCCTGGCCGTTGGCCTCATATGCCGGGTTAAAATTAAATCCGTTCAGAGCAGATACCGCGCTGAGCTCTGCGGCACTATGGTACCTGGCAGCGAGTGCGCAAACTAACTTGTTAGCTGAGCTAATAACAGTACGTAGTGCTTTGGCTGCTGATCATCCTTTAGTGGTGCATTGTATGCTGGCTGAGTATGTATTAGGCCAACGCACACAGGAAGATGTCTTGGTAAGCCAGCTAAGTGCGCAGCAAGAACTGACTACGCAGGCGTTAATGCTGTTAATTGCCGGCGCATCTGATGCCGTGCAGGCAAAAATTATTAATCAGCTGGCCGGTAATGCAGCCACACTGACATACGCAATTGCAGCTATGGGGTACAGCGGCCAACTAAAGTTTGTACCGCTATTGGCTGAACTGGCGCAGCAGGATGAGTTAAACGATATTGCAACAGATGCACTGGCAATGCTGCTGGGGGCGATAGAAAGCGATAGCTTGTTGTCGGATCAGGCAGCACAGGCTCAGTTTCAGCTTAAACCACACTGCGCCCGCCAGCTTGCCGGTGCCAGCATTAATGATTTACAGCTTAGTGCGGTTTGGCGCTGTGGCAATGCGCAGCAACGGCAGCTTGCAGCCTGTTATCGTAGCCTGGCTACGCCAGCTACAGAGCTGCTTGCTACCGATATGCTGCTGGGGGCCAGCTGATAATGGCAAACACAGCTTTTTGCATTAAACAACAAGCCATGGCTTTGGGTTATGCCAGCGATACGCTGGCAGCGGCCGCATTGCAGGTGCTGCCGCCTGAGCCGCGGTATCTGAACTGGCGCGGTGAAATGTTGCCTGCAGCCTTTGTGTTTGCGCCTGTACCAGAGCAGCCGTTTAGCGAGCGCTTACTGGATTTACTGGCAAAGTTGCAGCAACAGCTTGACGGTGCATTACATGGTCAAACGGTGTATCTGATTTTGCCTGAATATACCGAGCCGGATAGCAGTGAGCTGAATAGCTTATTACAGCAACTGATGCGCCGTTTCCCGGAGTTATTACAATCGGATTCTTGCCGGGTATTTCCGCATGGCAGTGCCGGGGTATTAATGGCGCTTAATGCCGCACAGCAGCATATTTCAACACAAGGCAACGAGCGGGTATGGCTGGTGGCTGCAGATTCAATGGCTCAGGCGCCGGTGCTTGATGCGTATGCAGCAGGTGAATTAAGCGGTGTGCCATCAGAAGGAGCTATTGCGCTGTGTATAACCGGTTGCCAAATTGGAGTGCAGTTGCAATTTAGTGCCATCGACGCCCAGCCGGCTAGTACTGCGCAAAGCGCAGTGGCAGCGTTGTTTTTGCAACTGGCAGCAAACCTGAAAACACCGCTTAAGCAGTTGTATTTTCCTGACAGTGGCGGCTCGCAGCTAACAGAGCAATGGCTGGAACAGTATCAGCACTTGCATGGTGTGGTAGACAGTGAAACCAGCCTGATATTTCCCTCTTATGCTACCGGTGAGTTGGGAGCTTGTGGCGGTTTGTACCGGTTGTGGCATTTGTTACAAGCGTATGAGCAAGGCCGTATTACAGGCCAGACAGTGCAATGTGAGTTGTCTGCGCGGTTATTTCGAGCTGTTGCGGTATTTGCCCCTTCAGAAGCGGGATTGGATAACAAGGATGTGTAACTAACATGGCTATACAATCAACTGAGCTTAAAAGCCGCTACGGTACAATGTGGTTGTTTAGCACCGGTAAAACATCGGCAAAGGGTGCGCTACAGAGTTTTGCTTCCATCGCAGATGCAGCCGCCTTTTTGCAAAAGGATTTTCCTGATTCTGCTACTTCCGGTGGCGCTATTACACAGGTGTATCAGTGGATTACCGGCGCTGGTGCTAACCTGCGGGTGCGCAGCAGCAAAGATAGCGTGTACCAGACACTGGCCGAGGCAATACAAGGCGGTAAGTTGTTTGTTTTTGCGTTGCCAGAGACTAAGCCTGACATCGCTTCTGCTTCTGCTGCACCGGCGCCGCGTAAAGAAACAAAAGCACCTAACCCAGGTGGGGCAAGCAATAAAGCGGCAAGTACTGATGCGCAAGGTGCAGTAAATAGCCAAAGTGGCAGTAATGCCAATGGCACAGATATGCCGAATATTGCAAATGTGGCACTTTGTGGCGATCCGGTATCAATGTGTACCGGGGAGGAAATTCTTGAACTGCAGGACTTTGAGCTGCTTGGCCCATTGCCACTGGCATTTAAACGCACTTACCGCTCCAGCCAGAGCCATGAGAATATCGGTTTAGGCTTTGGCTGGCGTAGTAACTTTCATCTGCAGATCGTCAGCACCGAAAGTGAGCAGGGCGAATTGCAACTGGTATTGCATGATGATGAAGGCCGCCGCTTACCTTTTACGCCGGTTGCTGCCGGGCAAACAAGTTATCAGCTAAGCGAAGGGTTGTCGCTGCGCCACGAAGAGAACGGCAGCCAGGTGTTGCTGCGGCCAGATAATACCCATTGGGTATTTTTACCGGTACGCTCAGATAACAACAAAACAGCGCGCTGGGCGCTGCATCAGGTATTTGACAGCCTGGGCAATTATTTACAGCTATATTACGACCGCTTTAACCGTTTAAGCCGGATTGATTACACCCGTAAACGCGGTATTGAGCTGTATTACAATGCTGCTGGTCAGTTAAGCCATATTGAAGCGGTAGAGCAAACAAGCGAAGGGCTTAAACCGCTTGGTGTTGTGCTGGCCCGTTATCACTATGACGAGCAGCGTGATTTAATCAGCGCAACGGAGCAGGCTGGCCAAACCGAACATTACGCCTACAAAGGCCATTTACTGGCCGTGCGTCAGCGCGCCAGTGGCTTTAAGCATTATTTCAGCTGGCAGGGCGAAGGCCCGTCAGCACGCTGCAGCCGTAACTGGGGCGATGATGGCTATTACGATTACTGCTTTGAGTATGATGACAGCCAGCGGCTGACGACCAGTACCGACAGCCGTGGCCAGCGCTGGCAGTATTTTCATAACGAGCGTAACCAACTGATTAAAAAAGTGGCACCGGATGGCGCCACCTGGTTGTACAGCTGGAACAGCCTGGGTAAAAAAAGTGCAGAAACCGCGCCTGATGGTGGTATTACCCGCTACTACTTTAATGAACAGGGGCAACTGATCACCGTTGAGCAGCCTGACGGTGCTATCAGCCACTTTCAATACAACGAGTTAGGGCAGCGCTGTGGTTATACTGATGCGGAAGGGCGCAGCTGGCTGCGTGATTACACCGCAGGCGGTTTACTCAAAGCAGAAACCCGCCCAGATGGCAGTATCAGCCGTTATCAGTACAATCAGGATGGCCAACTGGTTCAGCTGCAACATGCTGACGGCCGCCTTGAACAGTATTTATGGAATGATGAAGGCCAGTTACTGGCGCGTAAACGGGCCGATGCATTAACCCGCTTCAGCTACGACAAGCTTGGCCGGTTAAATGGCATGGTAGATGCGGCCGCCCTGGTTACTGAATATCAGCGTAATGACGCAGGTAAAATAATCAGTGTGCGCCAATACCCGGAGCAACAGCCCGAGCTGGCCATTACCGAGCAGTTCAGCTATGACGCCGCAGGGCGTTTAATCAGCAAACGTAATGCAGCTACTGAGCAAACGGATTGGCTGTACGAAGGTTTAAGCCAGCCTGCGCAGCAAGTATTGCCTGACGGCAGTACTTTGCAGTATGAATACGATAAAGAGCGCAACCTGACGGCAATAATGCGCAGTGATGGCGCCCGTTATCAGCTGGATTATGACGGCCAGGAGCGGCCGGTAAAACTGCAGGGCTTTGATGGCCGGGTACAGCAATATCAGTATGATATTAGTGGCAATGTCAGCGCATTACAGGATGGCAGTAAACGCCAGCTTAGAGTAAAGCGCGATAGCCGCGGCCGTATTATTGAGCAAACTGCGTTGTATGGGCAGCAGCTAAGCAGCAACCATTTTCACTATGACAAACTGGGCCGGCCACTGCGTGCCAGTAACGCCCAGCGTAAACTGCGTTTTGTCTATCATGTCAATGGCCAGCTAAGTGAACACTGGCAGGATGACTGGCGCACCGTGCACCAGCATAACAACACAGGCCTGCGCCAGAGCACATTATTACCGGATGGCACTGTACTGGATTATCGCTATAACGAGCATGGCCAGTTAGCCCAACTGGCGCTTAACCAGCAGCCGTTGCTATGGCGCAGTTTTGATACAGCAGGGCGGGAAACTTCACGCGAATACAGCAGTGGTTTGCAACTTAAACAGCAATTTGATGCGTTTAGCCGTTTAACTTCCCAGCAGTGGCACAGTGCAAATAATAGTGAAACCCCGCAGCGTCAATATAGCTACAGTGCGTTACATCAGCTGTTAAAAGTAACAGATAGCCAGCAAGGTGACACCGAATACCAGTATAACAACCTGGACCAACTGGTAAGCAAAACGCACAGCAGCGATGCAAGCCAGAATGAGCAACACCAGTGGGACAGTTTTGGTAACCCGAGCGATGACGATATTGAGGTTAAACAAGACCGTTTACTACGTTATCACGATAAACAGTATCAGTACGATGGCAGCGGTAATCAGCTAACGGCTACCGGGCCTGGTAACCGCCAGCAACGCGAGTTTAACGGCTTTAACCAGTTAACGGCGCTTAGCACTGATAACCCAAAAAATGGCAATGCGGTAACACGTTATGAGTATGACGCCTTTGGCCGGCGCAGTGCCAAGATAACAGCTGCCGGGCGCACTGATTATCTCTGGGAAGGCAACACCCTTATTGGTGAATACTGCCAAGGGGAATTTAGCTGGTATATTTTTGAGCCAAACAGCAATAAGCCACTGGCTTTAGTAAAACAGGACCAGGTGTATTTTTACCAGTTAGACCAACTGGGTACACCGCTTAGCCTGACTGACATCGAAAATAATATCGTCTGGCAAGCTAATTATTCAGTATTTGGCAAAGCCACGGTAACGGTTAACACCATAGACAACCCCATCCGTTTTCAGGGCCAGTATTTTGATAACGAAAGCGGGTTACACTACAACCACTTTAGATACTATGACCCCCAAACCGGCCGCTTTATCAGCCAGGATCCGATAGGGCTGCTGGGTGGTATCAACCACTACCAGTACGCACCGAATCATATTAATTGGATCGATCCGCTGGGATTGCGTTGTAAAGAGGCAGTTGCGGCCGCTCCCCAAGGACCTTTCCATACAATACCCGAGAATTATGATCCGTTAACTGACACATATACTGGCGTCGATATTAACTTGTTTTCATCGAATGAAAATATTCATAACTATGCAAAGAAGGTTAATAATACTGCATCGGTGTTAAGGGTGGGGGCGCATGGAGATCCAACACAGATTGTTGATAGTACAGGGTTGACAGTTTCAGCTAAGAAACTTGCATCTATGATAAAAGCTCATCCAAAATATCAGGACGGTATGATGGTAGATTTGCTGTCTTGTAACACTGGTAAAGGAGAGAACAGTTATGCTCAACAGTTAGCCGAAGAGCTCGGTTCACCAGTGCGAGCGCCAGATGAATTTCTTTGGTATTACTCTGATGGAAAATTAGCTCCTATGGGTATGACTGATACCGGTGACATGGATATGTCTAAACCAGGTAAAATTCATACATTTACGCCGAAAGGTACTAAATAGAACTATTCAAATGAAGTTATTTGTTTTGATTATTTTAGTTATAACGATGACTGGATTTAGCGCGAAAAGTCAAGAGGATATAAATGTGGCAACGTCTACAGGAAGTACTTTTTTTATTGATGCAGACGAACTCCCCAAACTGATCTCTGCAGCGCAAAATGGAGAGTTATTTGCAGCTGTAAGACTTCATAAGTACTATAAGTTTTCGACAATGGATAGTGAAAAAGCCTTTATTTGGTTAACTAAGGCAGCAGAGCTCGGCGATAAGGTAAGCCAATATAACCTGGCTCACTTTTATTTACAAAATGGTCAAGCAGAGCTCGCTGAAGAATGGGCTTTAAGAGCACTTGATAATGGCCTTGCAGAAGCGTCTGAGTTGCTGAATGAAATAAATAATGAGCAGAGATAGTTAGCAATTTAGATATTCCGGTACAGCATCCAGCGCCTTTTAGCGAAAGGCATCGGAATTACTTGACCACTACTTGGGCCAAATGGCGAATGGATTCCCATAAGGAGGTCTTCATGACTGTTAAATGGGAAGTCTATTTTGGCAGATATTAATGCGCCAACTGAAGTATTGTCTATCAAAGCCCCCATGGGCGAAGTATTGGAAGTTGCCAACGCTCATTTTAAACTGCAAGGTTTTGAAGTAACCGGCTATGACATAATATTAATGACTAGCGAAGACACATGGATTGTTTCTTACCAGCCGTTTGACCATCCGCGAGGTCAAAGAGGAAGCGCTGATAAAAGAAGTTATACGGTGGAAGTTGATAAGATCACTAACAAGGTGATTAATGCTTATTACGCCCGATAGCAGAACTGTTAACCCAGATTCTGCTATTATTATACCAGCACCGCCCGTCCTGCGATGCTAAACGCCAATATCATACCGAGAGCCCATACTGTTGATCTGAGTGTGGCGTAGTTCAGCCAATAACAAACTAAGTAGGCTACGCGGCTTGCAACAAATAACCAGCCCAGCGTTACGGTGGTGCTATCGGCAGTGCCGGTGGCGACCACTATAATGATGGCCGCAGCGTAAATGGCCAGAGCTTCGAAACTATTGTAGTGCGCGGCGTTGGCGCGCTGGCCAAAGCCTTTTAATGCTGCCTGCTGTGCTCTGGGGTTGTGATTGTCGTAACCACCGGATTTTTGCATAGCAAAGGCCAGCGGGGCTTTAGCCAGATACGGCAGTAACATAGTAATAAACAGGCTAAGCAATAATGAGTCGAGCATAACTAACCCCTTGGTTGACGCAGTACAGGCAGAAAACGGATTAACAAAAGGCAGCCAGTTGGCTGCCTTGCTTATTTTAGCGCAGTATTCTGGCTTCAGGCCGTTGCAGCAGTTGCAATAGCGGGTTTTGTGCCAGCACCTTCTGTTTTAGCATAACACCAACAACTATACCTGCAGCCAGACCGCCTAAGTGTGCCCAGTATGCCACGCTTAAATCTTCTGATAACAAGCCCAAAATATTAAGCGCGGCCCAGATAGCAAAATACCAGGCCGGGTTAAGCTTTTTCTGCCAGACAATAAACATAAATGTCAGGCTGGCGTGGCGGAACCACAGCAAGTACATGCCGAAAAGGCCGGCAACGGCACCACTGGCACCTACCATTAATAAGTCGCGATCTACCAGGTAGCACATCAGCATTTCCACTAATGCGGCAACGACACCACAGAGCAAATAAACGGCAAGAAACTTCCACGGCCCCAACGCATCTTCCAGGTTGTCGCCGATAATCCACAGAAAATACATATTGCCAACCAGATGCACTACGCCACCATGCAAAAACTGATAGCTGAGCAGAGTCCACCATTGCTGGCCATCTAATATTGAGATGGAATCCAGCGCGAAATGGACAAATACCCACTCTGTGCTGGTGTCGTCAAAACCATACAACACAAAGATTAGAATATTCAGTGTCAGCAAAGCCCATGTCATCACTGGCTTGCGGTGTGGCTTAATATTGTACTCTTTGGGCATCTGGGTAAAAAACTGAAACAGCCAGCTTTTGGCACACACTTTTTGATTCAGCTGGGCTAATGCTGCCTGTAATTTAGGTGCTGCCAATACTTGTTCTGCTTCATCGCCGTCAACCCAAATACCTTTACAGCGGCCGCATTTATCTACAGTAACCTGGTAGTCTTTTAGCAGGTGAAATTGTTGCATGCTCTGATTGCAGCGATGGCAATGGTACTGGTGTTGCTCCAGCTTTTCACCAAAGCTTTGTTTTATGCAGTATGGATCAGTCAGTTCACTGCTGTGTGCTATAGCGTCGCTTAATTCTTTATCGTCAAACCAGAGGCCGTTACAACGCTGGCAACGGTCAACCTGTTGGCCATGCAATTCAATAGTCTGCAGGGTTTGGTCGTTGCAGCACGGGCAATATAGTTGCGGTGTGGTCATATTAATCTACCTCAACATCCTGCTTTGCCAGTGCTTGTTTTAGCTGATTAGTGTCAGCTTCAAACATAGGCAATACTGCTGTTTTCATATGTTCTACCTGCTCCAGCAATAACTTGGTGCCATAATGAGTACTGTAAAAGCTGGTTTGAATTTTGCCGTGGATATCATTAACTTCGCGGTAGAATTTGCGGCTTTCGCTTAGCAGTGCAGAAGGGGTTTCCAGCGTTGCCGGGGAGAACTTCATGCTTTCCCAGACGAAGGTATCCAACACTAAGTCGTAACGCTTTACCGCATGCACACTGATGTTTTTAATCTGTTCGGTGTACTTTTCTATCAGCACCAGGTTGTCGCTCAGCTCGTGCTGTAATGACTGGCGTAAGTAATAGTTATTCTTATCACTTTGAATTTGTTCAAATAATACAGCTTGTTGTAAACCTTGCTGTGCTGCCAGATAAACACCCAGCACGGTAGCAATAATCATTGAGATTTGACTTACCCAGAAACTCAGATTTGATATTTCGCCTTGCTCCAGCGGTATAGCTTTTTTGGGCTTCTGATGTTGTGTAGTTTCATGGTTATGTACAGTATTGGTTAGTGGATCGCGGGCGGGCATAACACGTCCTTGTTGTAGTGAATAAAAAGTGACGCAAGTGTAACCTGAAACCCGGGTGCGATTACAGCTGGTTGGGTATCAGGTACGTTTAAGTGCTTATTTTTTGCTCAAAAATGTAAAATTCAAAGTGCCTCAAGGGTAAAGTCGTCTTGTTTTAAGGCGTTAGCCAGCTCATGCGAGCGTTCGATAACCTGCTGCCAGTAGGGGATCCTTATGTCGTCGGCCAGTTTAAAGTCTTTGCGATCGGGTATTTTGCCAAAGGGTAATGATTTTACCCAGCTATCAGACGGGCAAAGCAATACCACATTATGTAAATAAGCCGGATTGGCTTTACGCCATTTTAGCGCTTTATCAAACCAGCCTGGGGTAAGGCTTGGGTAAAAATGCGGATATAGCACCAGGCCGTTATCGGTAAAGGGCAGGTCAAAATGGTAATCGGTGACACCGCCGTCGTAATACCGGCCAACGCCTGCGCCGGCAATGTCTTCTACCGGGTTTAATACCAGCGGAATAGAGCCACTGGCCAGTACGGCCTGGCGTAAGTTAGCGGTACTGAGTTCAGTATGCTGGGTGGGTAGCAGGCCGGCATAATGAAACGGCGATGGCTCACCGGGAGCATGAAACAGCACGCGCTGGAAAAAATACTGTAAATGTTTGCGGTTAAGCAGGTTGGCACCGGCTGCCAGTGTTAAACCACCGGCTTGCAGCAGTTTGCTGCGTGCTGCAGACAACCGGCGGGCTTTAGCCACAACCAGGTTAAGCTTAATTAATGGGTTATCTATAACCTGCTGCAAATGCTGCTCAGTTGGAAAAACATCATCAATAATACGCGCCGAGATCTCGGTTATCAGCCGGGTATCGGCCTTTTGGGGGTAAGTAATATGGCAATAGGCGCGGCAAAAACGCTGAGAAGCTGCCACCGGATCAGCCTGAGCAAAGCAGGCAAAGCGCCATGCTCCGGCCGAGCTGCCTAAAATATGCAGTGGCGTGCTGCGGCCTGCAAAAAACTCACCAAACAAGTATTGATCCAAACCAAATAAACAAAACCACTTGGGGCCGCCGCTGGCACCTACCATAACGCTGAAGTCAGCCTGTTGCAGACCATGTTGCTGAATATGGTTAAAAGCTGTTGGCCCGGCCAATATACGTAGTGCTGTTATACTCAAAACGGTAGATACCTGTTACTTAACGGTTAAACGGTAGCATAGAGCCGGCGGTACATATGCTCGGCGTAATCATCAGTCATGCCGGAGATATAATCACATATCACCCTGGTTTTCAGCTCGCCGGGGGCATCTGCCCAGCGTTGCTGGGTATTGGCCGGCAGCAGCCGTGACGGATCTGAGCTGAACGCATCAAACAGGGCCATCAGCATATTCTGACAACGAAAACGCGATTGCTGAATGTCTGGTTTTGAGATCACACAGCGATATACCACCTGTTTTAAACAATGCAAAATCGCCTGTGGCGCGGCAGCTAATGCTGCGTTATAGCGGATGAGCGGCTCTTGTGCCTGCGGTAAGGCTTCATACAGCGTAACAGAGCTTATCAGCAGGTTTACCAGCGAGCCTATCGCGTCTTTACGCAGGTGATGCTGATGGCAAAACAGCGCTGCGCTGATTTGTTGCATCAGTTGGTGCAATTCGCCGGGTAATGCATCCCAGTTTGCCTGAGTATGTTGCTGCCATTGGGTTTGGCTAATATTGCCAAGCACTATGGCATCTTCTAAATCATGCACGCCGTAGGCGATATCGTCAGCCAGCTCCATGATAGAAGCATCCAGCGATTTATAGCGTGATTTCAGGTAGGGTGATTTATCCAGCGTGTCGGTGCTTTGAAACAAACTGCGGTCAGCTTCGCTTAACGGTGCCAGGATCCAGGCCAGAATATCCGCATCGGCGGCAAAAATGGCTTTTGCCGGTTTCCATGGCGTTAAGTTGAGCGGGTTAGTGGCCGCGATAACTTCATGGCGTAAATCGGGTTGTAATACCGGGTACTTTAATAACCCTAACAGGGTACGGCGGGATAAATCCATACCGTGGTGCAGCGTATAAGGTTCCAGTTTGGCTACTATCCGCAGTGTCTGGCCGTTACCCTCAAAACCGCCGGCATGCAGCATTTTATAATTCAAAGCGGTTTCGCCACCATGGCCAAAAGGCGGGTGGCCAATATCATGTGCCAGACACAAGGCTTCCATCAGGCTGTCTTCAGGCAAAAAGGCTAATTGCGCCGGCTCAACTTTACTGCGCAGCTGGCTAACCAGGCCGGTACCAATTTGTGCCGCCTCCAGTGAATGCGTCAGGCGGGTGCGGTAAAAGTCGTTCTGGCCAATACCCAGAATTTGGGTTTTTGATTGCAGGCGGCGAAACGCTGCAGAGTGCAGAATACGGGCACGGTCACGCTGCCAGGGGGTACGCTGATCGCCGGGCCTGCTGTTGCTAATGCCAGAGCGACGCTCAGACCAAAGAGGGTGAGGCATAGTATTCCTTGTTCATTCCAACAACTCTTTTTAATTCAGATAACTAAACTGCAAAGCAACCAGTATGGTATTAAACATATCTGCCGGGCTATAGTACGCCAACTGTGGTTAAACTTCGAGCCCGGCTACAGTGTCATTGGCGGATTTATCTGCAAAAAAGCATTCGACAAGTAAAAATTTATACTGTATAAAATAACAGTAATTTAATTGGGGGGAAATGCCATGGCTGTAATTATTAAGTATGTAGTAGAACGTAACGGAGCAGAAAAAATGACTTTTACGTCTAAAGCAGAAGCTGACGCTTATGACAAAATGCTGGATACGGCTGATGAACTTGTCCGCTTTTTAGCTGCCAGCAGCTTAGTTACTGATGAGCAGCAGGCAGAGGCGCTGGCACTGTATATGGCGCAGCAGAAAGACGACTTGCTGGTTGCGTTGGGTGCAAAAAAGCCTGCGCCTAAAGCAGATAAAAACGAAAAAACCACTAAAGCAAAAATTGCTGCAGTAGAGCAGGCCGCTTAACGGGCCTGCTGTTGTTTTTGCCAATAGGTTTTAAGATCGGCCTTTACTTCGGGTAACAGCAAGTACAGGGCCAGTATATTGGGTACGGCCATTAAAAAAATCATTGAATCTATGAAGTCGAACACCGCCATTACATCCGGTACGGCGCCCATAGATACAACAAAACAAAACAGTACTTTATAAAGTTGAGTCAGGTGTTTGTCCTGGCCCACCAGATAGCGCCAGCCGGTCATGCCATAGTAAGACCAGCTAATAACGGTAGAAAAACCAAATAACAGTAATGCAACCATTAATACCCAGGGGAACCAGCTAAATACCGAGGCAAAGGCGCCTGAGGTAATTTGCACACCGTCCAGCCCCGGAGTTTGATAAGCACCGGTAAGAATAATCACCAATGCTGTAATGGTGCAAATAACTACCGTATCTATAAAGGGCTCCAGTAAACCAATAAACCCCTGGCTTACCGGCTCTTTCGTTTGGGCGGCGGCATGCGCGATAGGTGAAGAGCCAATACCGGCTTCGTTCGAGTAAGCCGCGCGGCGAAAACCCTGGATCAGCACACCAATAAAACCGCCGTAACCAGCTTCTGGTGTAAAGGCACCTTGTACTATCAGCCATAACGCAGATGGAATAGCACTGGCATGGGTAAGCATAACCAACACTGACGCTAACAGGTAAATGCCACACATCAGTGGCACCAGTTTGCTGGTAACACGGGCAATACTTTTTAACCCGCCAATAATTACTGCGCCCACTAAAAAGGCATAAATGGCACCGAACAGCCAGGCGTTGTCAAAACCGGTTACGCTTTTTACCTGCACAAAACCCTGGTTAACGTGCACAAAGCCCGCTGAGCCAAAGATCACAAATACCGAAAACGCCATTGCCAGTATGCTACCCAGCACCGGCAGGTTAAATTTATCCAGCGCGGCTTTAATGTAATACATAGGCCCGCCAGACACGCTGCCATCAGCATTTATTTGCCGGTATTTTACCGCCAGCGTACATTCAACAAACTTGGTCGACATGCCAAGCAGGCCTGCCACTATCATCCAGAACGTTGCTCCGGGGCCGCCGAGGCTGATAGCCACCGCCACGCCGGCAATATTACCGGTACCGACAGTGCCGGAAAGTGCCGTGCTCAGGGC
Organism: Gammaproteobacteria bacterium HGW-Gammaproteobacteria-15; assembly: GCA_002840125.1. Lineage (GTDB taxonomy): Bacteria > Pseudomonadota > Gammaproteobacteria > Enterobacterales > Alteromonadaceae > Alishewanella. The sequence goes on along the minus strand of PGZF01000001.1, from coordinate 360,392 downwards.
CTGAAACGGCGTGATTTCACCATTAGCGCCAGTGCGTTTATTGTTTTTTAGCAAACTAAAGGCATGGCCAAAACCACGCACGTTAATAAAGCCAAGATAACAGGTAAATACCAGAGCACCACTTACCAGCCAGATCAGTACCATAGGGATACTGACACCATTGATATCAAAAGCATAAAATACGAAGGCGGCAAGCTGGGTTGTCAGGCTTTCAAATGCCTGCTGGAAGGAAAAATCGCTATTCATTTATTAACTTCAGCGGTATGGACGGCTAATTATTGCTGCAAGATTACTGTGTTATTAGCGCATAAACAAGCGTTTACCTAAAAGCCCGCGGGCAATGATTGTATCGGCGCTGAATTACTCTTATGCTCAGTACTCTTACGCCACAAGCATCCACCTGGTTAAACTTTATGTCAGAGCAGCAACAGCCACACCAGCATACTTCGCATCAAAGCCATGGCCATCAGCATGGGCACCACTTTGGCCATCAGCACGGACATCAGCATGCGCAGCATAGTGAAAGCAGTAATATAGCCCTGGCTTTTTGGCTGAATTTTGGCTTTGCCTTAATTGAGATTGTCGGCGGCATACTCACCAACAGTGTCGCCATTATTGCTGATGCTATTCATGATCTGGGAGACAGCCTTGCAATAGGTTTTGCCTGGGTGGCCAGCAAAATTGCTACCCGACAGCCCACGCAAAAATACAGTTATGGCTACCGGCGCTGGTCATTGTTAAGTGCGTTGATCAGCGGCCTTATTTTGTTAGTTGGCTCGGGCTGGGTATTGTCAGAGGCCATTCCACGGTTGTGGCAGCCGCAATTACCGCACACCGGCGGCATGTTTGTGCTGGCTATTTTTGGCATTGCCGTAAATGGCGCAGCAGTATTACGTTTACGCCGTGGCAAAACGCAAAATGAAAAAGTACTCAGCTGGCATCTGCTGGAAGATGTGCTGGGTTGGGTTGCGGTAATGCTGGGCGCTATTCTGATGTACTTTACCGGTTGGGCCTGGCTTGATCCGGTGTTGTGCATCGGTTTTACCCTGTTTATTCTGTTTAATGTTCTAAAAAGCCTGCGGCAAACCCTGGCACTGTTTTTACAGGTAACACCTGATCCTGCACTGCAGCAGCAAATTATTACCGAGTTAAATGCGCTGGAGTTTGTAAAAGCGGTGCATCATTTACATTTATGGTCACTCGATGGTGAGCAGCATGTACTGACAATGCATGTAGAACTTAGCGCCGATGCTGCCCTGGCCGAACAGTTGCACTATAAGCAGCGTATTGCCCAATTGCTGGCGCCGTACAGCCTGAGCCACACTACTGTTGAGTTTGAACTCAGCGGAGAAATCTGCCGCGATGCATAGCAAATAACGACGTGTGGGGCTGTTAAGTGAAACTTCAGCAATGCAGGCTACACTCAGTCTGAACTTCTGACAGGAGCAAGCTATGTGGAAATATCTTACAGCGGCAGTATTAAGCTCAGTACTTATGTTGCAAGGCTGCGCCGGTGGTGTAAATGCCAGCGCAACTGAGCAGAAAAATGCCATAACCCAGATGCGCAGTGATGTGCTTAGCGAACTGTACCGGCAAAAAGCCAGTGCCAGAGCTGAATTACAAAGCGCACCGGGTTATGCCACGTTTAGTAATGCCAATGTAAATGTTATTCTGGCCAGTTTTGGCGGCGGCTATGGTGTAGTGCGGGATAACCGTAGTGGCACAGACACTTACATGAAAATGGGTGAAGTTGGGCTGGGTTTAGGTGCCGGGGTAAAAGATTTTCGTCTGGTAATGGTGTTTCATACCGCTGAGGCGATGCAACGCTTTATTGATAAGGGCTGGGCTTTTGGTGCTCAGGCTGATGCCGCGGCAAAAGCCGGTGATAAAGGCGGTGCTGTAGGCGCTGAAGCCAGTGTTGATGATGTCACTATTTATCAGTTTACCGAAGCAGGTTTGGCCTTGCAGGCAACATTAAAAGGCACCAAGTTCTGGGTTGATAAAGACCTGAACTAACCAGCTTAACAAAGGCAGCTTGCGCTGCCTTTGTTACTGTTACTGGCTGTAGCCTGGTAAGAACTGCGCCAGTTTGCCAATAGCGGCTTCCAATTGCTCTTTATGCGGCAAAAACACAATACGAAAGTGGTCCGGCTCCGGCCAGTTAAAGGCTCTGCCATGCACCAGCAACACTTTATGCTGACGCAAAAAATCCAGTACAAACAACTCATCATCTTTAATACGAAATTTTTTGCGGTCAATCTTCGGAAACAAATACATTGCGCCTTTGGGCCGCACGCAGCTGATGCCATCAATTTGGGTTACGAGCTTATGCGCCAGGTCCATCTGTTCATATAGGCGGCCGCCAGGCACTACCAGCTCGTTAATACTCTGATAGCCACCCAGGGCAGTTTGCACGGCATGCTGACAGGGCACATTGGCACATAACCGCATGGAAGCCAGAATGTTCAGGCCCTCAATATAGTAGCGGGCTAAATGTTTAGCGCCGGAGATAAATAACCAGCCCACACGAAAACCGGCAATACGGTAATTTTTAGATAAACCGCCAAAGGTCAGCATAACTAAGTCGTCGGCCAGCGACGCTGTGCTGACATGCTCAGTGCCGTCGTACAGCACTTTATCGTATATTTCGTCGCTAAGTACCACCAACCTGTGCTCACGGGCTATTTTTAGCAGCTCCAGTAAAAAAGCTTTGTCGTATACGGCGCCGGTTGGGTTGTTTGGGTTTATCAGCACAATGGCCTTGGTTTTTTTACTGATCTTTTCTTTAATATCGGCCAGATCAGGATACCAGTCCTGTTGCTCGTCACAGCGATAATGCAGTGCCTTGCCACCGGCCAGATTTACTGCGGCTGTCCACAGCGGATAATCGGGCGAGGGCACCAGCACTTCATCACCGTTATTCAGTAATGCTTGCAGCGACATTAAAATCAGCTCGGACACCCCATTGCCAATATAAACATCGTCAGCGTCTGCCCCCAGAATGCCGCGCTGCTGATAATACTGCGCTACCGCCACCCTGGCAGGGTAAATACCTTGTGAGTCTGAATAACCCTGTGCGGTGGGCAGGTTATGAATAACATGCTTAAGAATTTCGTCGGGTGCTTCAAAACCAAAAGGCGCAGGGTTGCCTATGTTAAGTTTGAGGATGCGATGACCTTCCTCTTCCATGCGTTTTGCTTCCTGGGCTATAGGGCCGCGGATATCGTAACAGACTCCGTCTAACTTTGATGAGCGCTCAATGGGTTTCATAACAACGACCTTAATGTCTCCGTTTTATCCGTCCAGACAGCTAAATTGCTGTGGAACACTGTTTTCACATAACTATCGCCACTTTGCAATGGCTACAGCGGCGTTTACAGAAAAAAATTAAGCTAATTAAGTTTTTCATCGTATAAAGTCGGCTGTGCAGGTAAAATGTCGCCGTCTTGTTGTAGCAAACCGGTTACTGCCATAGCAAAGGTGCTATGCAGGAAGAGTAACCTACAGGTGATAGATGTTATTGAAAAAACTCATTATTTCAGCTTTTTGGCTGTTAGTTTTAATGGCCGTTTTAAGCCCTTTTACTGAGCTTGAACCGGTAAAACAGCTGGATTCACTGGAAGAGTGGCAAAAGCCCAGCCGTATTACGGCGCTAAACCGGGCTGATCAGGAAAAAGTACTGCTGCGTCTGGCATATACCCAGCCGTTACCGGCTTTTAAAGGGTTGCCAGATTTTAACCGGATTACTGACACTACAGAGCGAAAACGCAGCTTTTTTAATTACTTACGTCCTTATGTTAAACGTGAAAATGCCCGCTTGCGCGCGTTGCGCCAGCAATTGCTGGAGATTCAGGATAAAAAGCAAAAACACCTGCGTATGTCCGTAGAGGAATATGCTTTTTTATACAGCCTGTACGATGAATTCCGCATGGAAGTCACAGAAACAGATGAAAATATGCTTGAGGAATTACTACGGCGGGTAGATGTGATCCCCGAGAGCCTGGTATTAATGCAGGCGGCAAATGAGTCGGCATGGGGTACCAGCCGTTTCGCCGTAGAAGGCTATAACTTTTTTGGCCAGTGGTGTTTTCGTGAGGGCTGTGGCCTGGTGCCCCAATCACGGCTGGAAGGCCAAACCCACGAAGTAACAAAGTTTGACAGCCCGGCGGCAAGTATCAATAGCTATTTTTATAATTTAAATGCCTTTTACACTTATGAACCGCTGCGGGCTATCCGGGCCCGGTTACGCCATGAAGGCAAGCCGGTGCGTGGTGAAACCCTTGCCGCCGGCCTTGGTGCATATTCAGAACGCGGGGAAGAATATATCGCTGAAATCAGCGGCATGATCCACTTTAACCGCACACTACTGGAAGAATAATATGCGTAACCTGATGCCATTGTTGTTGGTGCTTAGTGCCCCGGCATCTGCCGATTTGTTGCTAAACTATAACGGCTTTTACAACCGGATGAAAAAACTGCAGCAGCCGCAGTACAGCGATATTACACTGGCATTTGCCCTGACAGGAGAACGCAGTGGCCAGGCGTGTAAATACTACAGCCTGGGCCTTAAAAGTGACTTGCATGATATAACGCTGGATATTGCCGGTAATGGTGAAATCAATTTGCCGTACGATGAAGCATTAAAAGACAGCAATGCAATACTTGAAGTATTACAGGCCGATAACGCCGAACCTTGCCAGGTGCAGTTCCGCTTGCGCTCACGTATGCGGTTGGCGAATGATTTAAGTCTGGCGGAATTACAGCACTACCGCAACCAGTTTGATTTACTGCTGGATGATATGGCCGGCCTGAGCAAATACTGGTTACCGGACGTTACCGGCGTGATAGTAGAGTTTGCTGATGACGTTGTGATGCCGCAACTGGATGCCGCAACACTGGCGGTAACCCAGTGTCAGGCAAAGCGCTGCCTTATTCACCTCAACAGCAAACTGCCAGAAAACAGCCACTGGTTGTTTAACCAGCGGCCCAGTTACCTGTTACCCCTGATCAACAGCAACACTAAGTAAGCTAAGCGCTGCGGTTTAACTTAACGCGATAACCTGAACACTGTTATCGCTGTTTTGCTCATCATCTTCATCATTAACCAGCCCTACAGGAATGGCCGGCACACTTTGTTTATCAAAGGCGGTATCACGCTCCTGTAACTCAGTATCTTTGCTCAGGCCGGCAAAATCGAACAGGTTTTTGTCTATCATATGGGAGGGCACGATATTCTGCATGGCCTGAAACATGGTTTCAATCCGCCCCGGAAAGCGTTTGTCCCAATCTTGTAGCATTTCTTTTACCACCTGACGCTGCAGGCCGTCCTGCGAGCCACAAAGGTTGCACGGAATAATCGGAAACTGGCGCGCTACTGAGTATTTTTCAATGTCTTTTTCGCGGCAATAAGCCAGCGGGCGGATCACGATATGCTCACCATTATCGCTAACCAGTTTAGCCGGCATTGACTTCATTTTGCCGCCATAAAACATATTTAAAAATAAGGTTTCGAGCATATCATCACGGTGATGACCCAGCGCTATTTTGGTTGCGCCAAGCTCTTTGGCTGTGCGGTACAAAATACCGCGGCGCAGGCGGGAACACAGCGAGCAAGTGGTTTTGCCCTCTGGGATTTTGTCCTTAACAATTGAGTAGGTATCTTCAGTGACAATTTTATAGTCAACACCTATACCGGTCAGATAAGCCGGTAACACATCAGCCGGGAACCCCGGTTGTTTCTGATCCAGATTTACCGCAATCACAGAAAAGTTGATTGGCGCAGACTGTTGCAGGTTTAGCAGAATATCCAGCAGGGTGTAGGAGTCCTTACCGCCGGATAAACACACCATAATTTTGTCGCCTTCTTCAATCATGTTGAAGTCGGCTATGGCCTGACCAACACCACGACGCAGACGTTTATGCAGTTTATTCAGATTATATTGAGCTTTAGCTTGCGCTGCGTGAGTCATAAACACTACTACCAGAAACAAAAATGGCGCACATTATAGCCAAAGGTGCGCCAATACCAAAGCTGTGCTGCAGGATAAAACTCAGTCTTTCTGCAATGGACAGACAAAATTGGCCGGTTTTACCGCCAGTACGTCACAGTCCAGCCGATCTATAACGTGCTCGGCGGTATTGCCAATAATGGCAGCTGATAGCCCGGTACGGCCAATAGTGCCAATCACCACCATTTCAGCGTCCAGTTTAGTGGCTATTTGCGGTAGCACATCTTCAGGCATGCCTTCCATAACATGGCAGTGCTGGCTGTCGATATCAAACTGTTTTGCCAGCGCGGTTACAGCATCGGCATGATGGTGTTTCATGGTGCTGTTATATTCCTGTGGGTTAAACTCAGGAATTTCTATCGCAATATTTACCGGAGTACCGGGAAAGGCATTCACCAAATGCGTTTTGGCGCTTAGCATGGTTGCCATCTGCATGGCTTTGGCGATAACCCGCTGATTCAGCGATAAATGGTGTTCCTGTTCGCTGCCAGCATTAACTGCGGCAATAATATTGCCGCCTTGCGGCCAGTCGTGATCTTTAACCAGTAATACCGGGCAGGGGCATTTACGCAGCACATGCCAGTCGGTAGGGGTAAAAATCATTGATTTGAGTACATCGTGATCGTGAGTGCCTTTAATCACCAGATCGTAGTTATCTTCCAGCACGGCGTGCACTATGGCCTCAAACGGGCGGCTGTGCCAAACTACTTTAATGACGATATTTAAGCCAGTGGCACGATGACGTTCGGTTAGTTCGCTGATCCACATTTCGCGATCTTTAATAACCGCCTGGCGCATAGATTCGCGTTCCTCGCCAGACAGCATGGTAGTCATTTCGTAGGAAAAATCATATACCGATAAAAAAGCAGTGAGCTTGCCGCCTTGTAAGCGGATTAACTCTATGGCACGGTTAAGTGCTTTTTGCTGTTCTACACTGGGGTCCAGTACAACTAGCACATTGTTGTAAGCTGACATAAACTGCTCCACTTTGCGACTTTGTCTTAAGTGTAGCCAAATTAGCACTGTTTGCCTGCGTTTAACTTGCGCTGGCGCAAGTTAAACGTTGTGCATGTCAGCAATGAGCCGTCAGAGCGGCCAGTTTGGACAGTGCGGCCTGGTCTTTAATACTAATCAGCTTACCGTCTACCTGAATCAATTGCTCTTTATCGAGTTTACTCAGTAAGCGGCTGATAGTTTCTACCGTCAGGCCCAGATAATTGCCAATGTCGCTGCGGGTCATGGTTAAACGAAAATCATTGGCTGAAAAGCCACGGCTGGCGTAACGCTGGCCCAGTTGAGATAAAAACGTGGCCAGTTTTTGCTCTGCGGTTTTGCGGTTTAACAGCAACATCATTTGCTGATCAGCCTGAATATCTTCGCTCATCAGCCGCATAATCTGCTGGCGTAATCTTGGCAGCTGGTCGAGTAATATTTCCAGATTTGGCAGCGGAATTTCGCATACCATGGCGGTTTCCAGTGTTTCTGCGTAGCTGGGGTGGAGTTGTTTGCTTAAACCGTCAAAACCGACAATATCGCCTGGCAGATGAAAGCCGGTAATTTGCTGCTCACCCTGATCGGTCAGGGTAAAGGTTTTAAAAGAGCCGGTACGAATAGCATACAGGCATTTCTGCGCCTGGCCGGCTTCAAACAGCATGTCACCTTTATGCATCGGCTTTTTACGCTGAATAATGTCATCCAGCCGTGTTAGCTCGTTTTCGTTTAAACTAAAGGGTAAGCACAGCTGGCTGAAACCACAGTCCTGACAGTTAATGGCGGAGCGTTGCATAACCGTATCCTTGCCTTTTATAGATAATAGCGACAGCTTAAAAAACCATACGCTTTATAGCAAGCCATATCGTATAGCTGCCGTAAATAGCCAGCATAGCTGCGGCGGCATAACGTACTGCGTTGTGGTTTTTTAACTTGCTCATCAGTTGTGCGGCGCTGCCGGTTAATAAGATAGCTGGTAAAGTGCCCAAGCCAAATGCCAGCATTAATGCTGCGCCGGCAGAAGCACTGCCACTGGCCAGACTCCAGCCTAAAGCACTGTAGACTAACCCGCAGGGCAGTGCTCCCCAGCATAAACCATAAGCATAAGCTTTGGTTATGGAATCCAATGGCAAAAAACGCCGTGACACAGGTTGCACATAGTGCCACAGTTTTTGGCCGGCTTTTTCCAGCAGCAACAAACCGAACCATAGCCGGCTGATATACAGCGCCATCATAATCAGTAAAATCCCCGCCACTAAGCGCAGCCATAGCATTGAAGCGCCGGCAAGTTGCATGGCACTGACGCCGGCATAGCCGACTATAGCGCCAAATAGGGCATAGGTGCTAAGCCGGCCTGCGCTTAATGTCAGTTGCAGGAAAAACTTTTTCGCCGTATTTTGTGCTGGCATGGCCAGTTGCAAAGCGCCGACAATACCGCCGCACATCACCAGGCAATGGCCGCTACCCAAAAAGCCTATCAGGAATGCAGCAAGCAGATCATTGCTCATGGCGCAGGAGGGTCTTGTTTATCTTTATTGGCTACGGTTTTTTCATCAAACAGTATGCTGAAGCCTTCTTTATCCAGATCATCAAACTGTTTGCTGCGAACCGCCCAGAAAAACACTGCCAGACCAATTAGCACAAACAAAATAGCAATCGGGATCAGAACATAAATAACACTCATTATTTGAGCAGCCTTAACGAATTTGATACCACCAGCAACGAGCTGAACGACATACCAATGACAGCGATATAAGGTGAAACAAAACCGGCAACTGCCAGCGGAATAATGATTAGGTTATAACCAACCGACCAGGCCAGATTCTGCCTGATACCGCGTTGTGCCGCCTTGCTGCCCTGCAGTAAGGTGGCAATTAAGCCAATATCATGTTGTAACAATACCACATCGGCCTGATTTTTAGATAAATCTGTACCCGACTGCATGGCCACAGAAACATGCGCGGCATGAAAGCTCGGGCTGTCATTTATACCATCACCAAGCATCAGCACTTTATGGCCGGCGCTAACCAGTTTCGTTATTTCAGCCACTTTTTGCTCTGGCGAGCAGCCTTTAATCATCTGATCGAATCCGAGCTGTTGCTGCAGTTTATCAGCCTGATCTGAGCTGTCGCCGGTTAGCATCAGTAGTTTGTAGCCTTGTTGTTGCAATTGGCTGACAAGCGCCGGCACTTCCCGGCGCAGGGCATCATGTAAGCTAACTGCGGCAATAAGCTCGTTATCTGCACACAGATATACCATTGCTTTAGCTTGTGGTGTTACCGCACAAAAGGCCGCGCTGCCCACCTTGATTTGCCTGTTGTTAAACTGTGCACTGATACCACTGCCGACAACAATGTTTACCTGTTCAAGTGCCAGTTTTGTGCTCAGGCTGGAGCTAAACGCCCGGCCAATTGGGTGCTCGGAATACGCTTCCAGATTGGCGATCAGGTTTAGGGCCTGCTCTTCGTTGTAATCGTGGCTAAACAGCGTAACGTCAGATACAGAAAAACGTCCTTCGGTCAGGGTGCCGGTTTTGTCAAAAACAATATGGGTCAGCTCAGGCAGTACATCCAGTACCTGAGCATTTTTGATCAGAATACCGCTACGGTTAAGCCGGGCCAGTGCACAGGTAATGGCTGTGGGGGTAGCCAGGCTTAGCGCACAGGGGCAGGTTGCCACCAGTACTGACAGCGTTACCCAAAATGCACGGTCAGCATCGAGCCAAAAGTACCACAATACAAAAGTGGCGGCGGCTATAATAAGCAAGCGTTCAACAAAGTACTTTGCCAGCCGGTCGGTGCGCTGCAACACTGCGGGCTTTTGGCTTAATGTGCGTTGTTGCAGTGCAATAATCTGCCCCAGCCGGGATGATGCCAGCGGTTTGCTGACATTAACCTGCAGCAGGCCATCATGGTTAATGCTACCTGCCATGACCAGATCGCCAATGTTTTTACTCACCGGCGCATATTCACCGGTCAGCATTGATTCATCGGCGGAGCTCTGGCCGCTGATAATCTGGCCATCTGCGGCTATGGTTTCCCCCGGCTTTACCAGAATGCAGTCACCGCTTTGCAATCTTCTGGCGGATACAGCCTGTTGTTCGCCATCCTTTAGCAGGGTGGCGGTTACCGGCATTATTTTCAGCAAATTACTGGTAGCATCGCGTGCGCGTGAGCGGGCACGGTACTCAAAAAACTTACCCAGCTGCAGCAAGAAAGTAAACATACATACCGATTCAAAATACACTTCACCGGTGCTAAATGCGGTAGCGTAAGCTGAAGCAAAAAAAGTGTAGTAAATTGCCAGGCTAACCGGTACGTCCATATTCATTTGCCGGGCTTTGACACTGCGCCAGGCACTGCTGACAAAGGGCAGGGCAGCATAAAGCACCACCGGCAGTGTTAGCAGCAGGCTTATCCAGCGCAAATACCCCTGATGTGATGCATCTATGCCGGTATATTCACCAAAATACAGTGCCACGGCCAGCATCATTACCTGCATGGTCATAATACCGGATACGGCCAAACGTTTCAGATACCGGCTAAGTTCGAGTTTAAAAACCTGCTCTTCCTGATCGGCAATAAAGGGGCTGGCCTGATACCCAATGCTGGCAAGGCTTTTCAGAATGCCGCTAAGCGGTGTGGTATCTGCGCGCCACAGCAGATGGCAGCGCTGCGTAGTGGAATTAACATTAACCTGATGCACGGCCGGCAACTGGCGCAGCTGTTTTTCAATTAACCAGGCGCAGGCGGCGCAGCTCATGCCGCTGATAGACAGCTCCAGCTCTGTCAGCTCGCCCTGTTTATTGCTGATATCTTCCAGCACCTGTGGTGTATCAAAGCTGCTAAGCTCAGCTTCAAGCTCTTTGGGGATAGCGTTAGCCCGGCTGGCAGGCTCAGTACGAAAGCGGTAGTAGTCGGCTAAATTGCTGCTGATAATGGTATCGGCCACAGCCAGACAGCCGGCGCAACAAAACTGGCGCTGGCGGGCATCAAATTCCAGCTGAAAGGAAGTGCCCGGGGGCACGGGTTCATGGCAATGAAAGCAATATACTGCACTCACCTGGGCGCCCTGTTAGTAGCCAAGCTTAATTTCGGTTTCAATAGGCAGTTCAAGTGTAGCGCGCAGTTTCCAGTCTCTGGATGCGTCTGACACCACTAATTGCCACTTGCCTGTGGGGGTAACGGGTAATTTGGCGACATAAAGCAGCTCGCCACTGCGCTCAGCATCCAGCGCAAAATCACGCTCGGCCAGAGTGGGGTGATAAAAGTCCAGATGTATCGCACCGTCCAGCACGGTATTTTCAGCAAAACGTACTATGGCGCTGTCGCCGGCAATTAATAACCGGGCATCAAGGTTACGCAGTGCTGCCTCACGATATTTAGCCAGTTGCATATTAATAGCACGACCTTCTTTGTAGTAGTCGTCAACCACCAGATCGGGGGTGTGTTGCTGCATTATTATAACGGTATGCACTGCCTTTAATGCTGTGGCAACAGGAATGGCAATTAAAATCCACGGCCACAATTGCTTATACCAGGGTTTAGTGTCTTGCTGCATAAAGATCCTTAACGCTAATAACAATAAGCCCCGAAACGGGGCTTATAAAGGCAGAACAACGCTTTACAGTTATTGCTGATCTGCTGGTTTTTCCGGATTCGCTAAACGATAGACATAGGCAGTAAGAATATGCACTTTATCTTCGCCCAACGTTTGCTTAAAGGCTGGCATTACACCATTGCGACCTTTAGTCAGGGTTTCCTCTACCGCACGGGCAGAACCGCCATATAACCAGATATTGTCTGTCAGGTTAGGCGCACCAAACGGCAGGTTGTGTGCCAGGCTGCCTTTACCGTCAGCACCATGACAGGCAGCACACATACCAAATTTCGCTTTACCTGCTTCAGCATCACGTTCATTTACCGAGCGGCCTGACAGACTTAATACATAAGCTGTCATTTCTTTAATACCTTGCTCACCTAGCGCATCAAACCAGCCAGGCATTACCGCTTTGCGGCCGTGCAGCAAGGTTTCTTTGATTTTGTCCGGGGTGCCACCGTATAGCCAGTCGCTGTCTGTCAGGTTAGGGAAACCATGCTGACCACGTGCATTAGAACCGTGACACAGTGCGCAGTTTTGCAAAAATAGACGCTGACCAATTTTAATAGCTTCATCATCATAAGCCAGATCTAATACATCACGTTTGGCAAATTGCTGGAACACAGGCCCATACACTTCATCAGCCCGAACCATTTCACGGTCAAATTCTACATTACGGCCTTCTTCTACCGCTTTTACCACGGCTAATTGAGACTGTTCCAGCGATTTAATACCCTGGTTCGAGCTGGTCCAATTAAGAAAACCTTTCCAGTTTCCCAGGCCGGGATAAGCCGCCAGATAAAATACCGACCACACCAGTGTCAGAATGAACATATAAGTCCACCAGCGCGGTAACGGGTTGTTTATCTCTTCAATACCGTCCACTTCATGGCCGGTTGTTTCGTCCTCTGGTACACCAACATAGTTTTTCAGGTTCCAGGTCAGCAGTATCGCACAGCCGATCAACACCGGAAGGGTTAACACTATGATCCAAGCACTCCAAAAGCTACTCATGATCCGACTCCTGTTTGGTTTTTTGTTGTGCTTTTTGTTCGTCTTCAAACACCAGGTTTGCTGCCTGATCAAAGTCAGTTTTACGTTTTTTGCTATATGCCCAGATGACAAAAGCAATAAACGCGACGAACAAAATGACGGTAAAAATACTGTGTATCGTTGCGTATTCCATGAGCATTACTTCAGGTGTGTGCCAAGCGACTGCAGATAAGCTATCAGCGCTTGCATTTCAGTTTTACCCTGTACAGCCGCAGCCGCTCCGTCAATGTCTTCATCACTGTACGGTAAGCCGAAGCTGCGTAATACCTGCATTTTTTTCGCCGTATATTTACCATCCAGCACATTGGTCTCCAGCCATGGAAAAGCCGGCATATTGGATTGCGGTACCACTGAGCGTGGGTCCATTAAATGTGCATGGTGCCAGTCGTCGCTGTAGCGCTCACCCACACGGGCCAGATCAGGGCCGGTACGTTTAGATCCCCACAGGAACGGGTGATCCCATACACTTTCACCTGCAACAGAGTAGTGGCCATAACGTTCGACCTCTGCCCTGAATGGCCGGATCATCTGGCTATGACAACCGACACAACCTTCGCGGATGTAGATATCACGGCCTTCCAGTTGCAAGGCGGTGTAAGGCGTCATACCGTCTACCGGCTGCGTGGTTTCATCCAGAAAAAACAGCGGTGTAATCAATACCAGGGTGCCAAAACTGATGGCAACAATAGTTAAGATTGCTAACAGGCCAACACTTCTTTCAATTTTGTCATGATGATTCTTATTCGACATGATTTACCTCTTACGCTACTGCTGGCACAGGTTGCAGTGATTCATCTTTAGCGCGCACTGTTTTGTATACGTTGTACGCCATCAGTAACATACCGGCTACCACAAACACACCACCGATAAAGCGCATCAGGTAGAACGGCATTGAAGCTTCCAGGCTTTGTACAAAGCTGTAGGTCAGGGTGCCGTCAGTGTTAACTGCACGCCACATCATGCCCTGGGTAATACCGGATATCCACATTGCCACGATATACAGCACTACACCGATAGTGTGTAGCCAGAAGTGGGTGTTAATCAGTGAAATACTGTACATCCGGCCCTGGTTATACAGCACAGGGATCAGATGGTAAATTGCACCGATAGAAATCATTGCAACCCAGCCCAAAGCACCCGAGTGTACGTGGCCGATAGTCCAGTCAGTGTAATGTGACAGCGCATTTACTGATTTGATTGCCATCATCGGGCCTTCAAAGGTAGACATACCGTAGAACGACAGCGAAACAATTAAGAAACGTAAAATAGGGTCGGTTTTCAGCTTATGCCAGGCACCTGACAGCGTCATAATACCGTTGATCATGCCGCCCCAGCTTGGTACGAATAGCACAACTGACATCACCATACCTAAAGACTGAGTCCAGTCGGGCAGGGCAGTGTAGTGTAAATGGTGTGGGCCAGCCCAGATATACAGTGCAATCAGCGCCCAGAAATGCACGATAGACAAACGGTATGAATACACCGGCCGACCTGCCTGCTTAGGTACAAAGTAGTACATCATACCCAGGAAGCCTGCTGTTAGCAGAAATCCTACCGCGTTGTGACCATACCACCACTGAATCATCGCATCCACAGCACCGGCATATATTGAGTAAGACTTAAATGCGCTTACCGGCATGGCCATGCTGTTTACAATATGCAGGGCTGCAACTGTAAGAATAAAGCCGCCTAAAAACCAGTTTGCGACATAAATGTGGCTGGTTTTGCGTTTAACCAAAGTGCCGAAAAATACGATTGCGTAAGATACCCACACCAGAGTGATCAGGATATCAATTGGCCATTCCAGCTCGGCGTATTCTTTGCTGCTGGTTAAGCCCATTGGCAGGGTAATTACCGCTGAAATAATAACCGCTTGCCAACCCCAGAAGGTAAACATGGCCAGTTTTTCTGCAAACAAACGCACCTGACAGGTACGCTGCACTATATAGTAGCTGGTGGCGAACAGTGCACTGGTACCAAAAGCGAAGATTACCGCGTTGGTATGTAAAGGACGAAGACGACTATAGGTCAACCAAGGAGTGTCAAAGTTTAATGCCGGCCAATAGAGTTGTGCCGCAATTAACACGCCCACCGCCATGCCAATAATCCCCCAGAAAACGGTGGTTAAGGCAAAGAGGCGGACAACGCTATAGTTGTAGTCAACATTTAACGATTTTGTCTGGCTCATGTTGAGTTCCGCTGCAGTTTATACTGGTTACTGATACAGGCTGTTTGCGCAGCCATTCTTGTTATAGGCAGGGGTTACATCCAGTGTTTGCTATGTTTTACCCTACCAATTTGGGGCTGCATCTTAAGGGTTTTACCCCAAAAAAGATAGGTAAAGCAGCCCGTTTTATGATTTAGAACAAAGTCGCTGCTCATTAAGTAACCAAGTGTAGCTGCTGTTTGAGGCATTTCACCAAAACAGCGTACAATATGGTAACCCTGAGCATTTATCTGGTTAGTTATGCGTGTATTTTATCTTTTTTTACTGCTGCTTTGCTGCCTTTGGGGTTGCAGGCCGCCTGATAAAGCGCCCGTCTCATCGCTTACACTGTTAAACGACAGCACAATACAACTTGAACTAAGCCCTGGCGATGCGCCGGTTGAAACTCCGCTGTTATTGCAACTGACAGCGACTGATGTGCTTGGTGTCAGCGGTGAGCTGACCGGCGTATCCATGTATATGGGAAAAGTGCCGCTGCGGTTCAGTCAGCACCAGGGAATATGGCAGGCTGAGTTTTTACTCGGCGCCTGCAGCGATCCTAAGATGTTGTGGCAACTACAACTGGAGATCCAGTTTGCCGATGGCCAAACACGTAGCCTGACTGAGCAGTTTCACACCAGTTGGTAGTAATTCGGCCAACAATTTTAAGTTATTGCGTTAGTTTAATGTGTTGTGTCAGTTGAAGTGGCGCGGCTTGCTGCAGTTGTAAGCGCGCGGTTTCAACACAGATAAACTCCAGATAACTATCGTCTGCCAAATCTTTGGTGTTACGGCTTTTATCCTGCCACGGGTTCCAGACAATAGTGGCATCCTGGCCGCTTTGGCCAAGCTCAAGTTGTTGGGTACCGGTATCCAGGTGCAGCTGAGCTGCTGGTTTTGCGTAAATACGATCAACTTCGGCATTGATGGTGGCTACCGGTGTATCGCTGTTCTTGTCGCTGCCACTGCCATTTACTTTATCCTGATATTGTAATGGCAGAGGCTGCACCCGGGTGTTGTCAATATTGGCAACACTGAAATAACTGTGCAGTGCTGCCTGCTGCACTATAACAGCGTTGCACACTAAGCTGATAGTTAAGCTATCGCTTAACGTTAGTTGTAACTGCAGTGTGGTTTCATTAGGGTGATAGGGCAGATCGGGTACTGTAATCGCCAGCGTTACCGATACACTGTCGGCGGTAATGTGTTGTTCGGCCAGTTGCCAGAGCCGGGTTCTTACCACACCGTGGTTGGGTAATGATTGTTGCTGTGGGTTCAGCCTGGCATCAACCGGGCCAAACCAGGGCCAACATACCGGCACACCGCCACGAATGGGCATTTGGTTATGCCACTGTGCCAGTGGCGACAACCACAGTATGTCATTACCCGGTGCAGGCTGATAAGACAGCACCTGAGCACCATATAAAGACACTACGGCAGAAGCTTCGCCAAATTGTAAGCTAATGCAGGGCAGATCAGTTAAATGGCCAAAACCAGTTTGCAGGTTAATTGCGGTGTGTAGCATGGTGTCCTCGATTTTTTACCTGTGATGCGTATCGTAAAAACAGCTATCAATAAAAAAGCCAGCATAAAGCTGGCTGTTTGCGTATGCAACGCCTTAAACGTGCTTCATAAACTCAACGGTGTTATCCAGCATACGGTTGCTAAAGCCCCATTCGTTGTCGTACCAGCTCATCACTTTCACTAAGCGGCCGTTAACGCGGGTTTCTGTCGCATCAAAAATAGATGATTTCGGGTTGTGATTAAAATCTATCGACACCAGCGGTAAGTCGTTTACTGCCAGTACTTCAGCCATAGTGCCTGAAGCTGCTGCTTTACGGATAATATCGTTCACTTCATCAATAGAGGTGTTACGGCCAGCAATAAAGGTTAAATCTACCAGTGATACGTTAAGGGTAGGTACCCGCACGGCTAAGCCATCAAACTTGCCTACCAGCTCAGGTACAACCAGGCCAACTGCAGCGGCAGCACCGGTTTTAGTTGGGATCATCGACATAGCTGCGGCACGGGCGCGGCGCAAATCAGTGTGGTACACATCACTTAAACGCTGATCGTTGGTATAGGCATGAATGGTAGTCATCAGGCCCGATTCAATACCCAGTGCATCGTTTAACGGCTTGGCAATAGGGGCCAAACAGTTAGTGGTGCAAGAAGCGTTAGAGATAATGTTCATTTGCGGCGTTAAAATCTGCTGGTTTACGCCATACACTATAGTGGCATCAACGTCTTTGGCCGGGGCGGAGATAATAACCTTTTTCGCACCGGCTTCTAAGTGCGCGCCTGCACTTTTACGATCGGTAAACAGGCCGGTACATTCCAGTACTACGTCTATATTCAGTTGTTTCCACGGTAAGTTAGCCGGGTTGCGCTCGCTTAATGTCAGGATCTCGTCCTGATTAACATAAATAGCTTTGTCGTTGTGCTCGACATTGGCAGCAAAAATGCCGTGCGCAGTGTCATACTTCAGCAGGTGAGCATTAATAGCGGCATCGCCTAAATCATTAATGGCAACCACTTTAATATCGTAATTTTTGCTGCTTTCATACAAAGCACGCAGCACATTGCGGCCAATGCGGCCAAAGCCGTTAATCGCGACAC
The DNA here is from genome assembly GCA_002840125.1 of Gammaproteobacteria bacterium HGW-Gammaproteobacteria-15. Classification (GTDB taxonomy): domain Bacteria; phylum Pseudomonadota; class Gammaproteobacteria; order Enterobacterales; family Alteromonadaceae; genus Alishewanella. Next base: position 342,917 of record PGZF01000001.1, on the reverse strand, counting down.
GAATAGTCATATTAACCCCGTTAAATAGATGTTCTGAAATGAGACAAACAAGTTGTGTAGTAAAATTACATTATTTAGTGAGTTTTTCAAGTTTTAAACCACGCAAAACCGGTTTTTATGTAATTTAATGACATAAATGAACAATGACTTTAACCGCAATGCCGCCTAGAATGAGCGGTAGCCAACTGACTAGATTAAGGATTTCCGATGGACGCCACCTTACAGGCTGAACTGATTGCATTTTGTGGCATTGAAACCGAATTTAATGATGCCTGGGGTAACGCCACTACCGTAAGTGAGCCGCATCAGCTGCAATTGTTGGCCGCACAAGGCTTTGATATTGACGATGATGAAACCGCCCGCTTGCAGTTGCTTGAACGGCAACTGGATTTCTGGCAACAGCCATTGCAGGCTGTATCGGTGCAGCGCGTTGATGAACCTTTGCAGCTGTTGCTGCAGGTCACGCTTGAGCAAGCCAATATGGAGCTTGCGTTTACCCTGACAACAGAAGATGGTGCTAAACAGCTATTTAACCTGACACCGGTAGAAGGGGAGTTGGTGCAGGTTGTGGTGCTGGACGAGGTAGAATATCATCAGTACCAGCATACGCTGCCACAGCCGTTGGCGACGGGTTACCATCAGCTTAGCCTGAATGACACTGCCTTTACACAAAAGCTGATCATTACACCGGGGCAGTGTTTTGTGCCGCAAAACTTTAGCAGCCAAAAACAGTGGGGTATAGCGTTACAGCTATACGGTCTGCGCTCAGAGCGCAACTGGGGAATTGGCGATTTTACCGATCTTAGCAATACCGTTAACTATTTGGCTGGTGTCGGCGCCGATTTTATTGGCCTTAATCCTATTCATGCGCTGTATCCGGCTATGCCGGAAAGTGCCAGCCCGTACAGCCCATCATCGCGGCGCTGGCTTAATGTCAGTTATATTGATGTTACGGCAATGCCGGGCTTTGCCCTGTGTGCCCGCACGCAAAGTCTGGTTAGCGCACCGGCATTTATGCAGCAACTGGCGCAGCAGCGCGATAAGGATTTTGTAGATTACAGCGGCGTAATGCAGTTAAAGCTGCCGGTAATGAAAAGCCTGTATCAATGGTTTGTAGAGCAAAAAGGAAAGAATAACAAAGCGCTGACTACAGCTTTTCAGCAATTTAAAACGGATGGCGGTGCCAGCTTACAGCAACTGGCACTGTATGACGCCTTGCATGCATATTTGTATCAGCAAGACAGTATGCATTGGGGCTGGCCAAACTGGCCGGAAGAATACCAAGATCCGCAATCTGATGCTGTGCGGGCGTTTGCTGCCAAACATCAGGCGGAGCTGGATTTTTACTGCTATTTGCAGTTTATTGCCCAGCAGCAACTGGCTAATGTGCAACAGGTAGCCAAAGATGCCGGTATGTTGCTGGGGCTTTACCGTGATTTAGCGGTAGGTGTCAGTGAAGCGTCAACCGAAATTTGGGGCAACCCGGATTTATACTGCCGCGATGCCAGCGTGGGGGCGCCGCCGGATCCGCTGGGGCCGGCCGGGCAAAACTGGGGTTTGCCGCCGATGTATCCATATCAGTTATACAAGCAGGGCTATCAGCCAATCATTGATCTGTTGCGCGCCAATATGCAGCATGCCGGTGCGCTGCGTATTGACCATGTTATGGCACTGCTGCGCTTATGGTGGGTGCCCAAAACGGCCGAAAACGCCGGTGGCGGTGCTTATGTGTATTACCCGATCATGGATTTACTCGGCATATTAGCGCTGGAAAGCCAGCGCAATCAGGCGGTGATCATCGGTGAAGATTTAGGTACCGTGCCTGATGGCATCCGCGAATTGCTGGCAGCATACAATGTGTATTCCTACCGGGTGTTCTTTTTTGAAACGGCAGCCGACGGCGGCTATATCTCGCCACTGCATTACCCGGTGCAGGCCATGGCCACCCTGACAACCCATGATTTACCCACCTTAATTGGTTTTTGGCATTGCGAGGATTTACGCCTGGGTAAAGAACTGGGCCTGTATAAAGATGAAGCCCAGTTGCAGGGCCTGTATGCACAGCGCCATGCCAATAAACAGCGTATTCTTGATTCATTACACGGCCACCAAAGCTTACCAGGTGATTACAGCCGCAGTGCCGAGAACCTGGGCATGGATCAAACGCTGAACTATGCTATGCAGCGCCACCTGGCAGCAACGTCCAGCCAGCTATTATGTTTACAACTGGAAGACGCATTGCAAATGACCCAACCGGTGAATATTCCCGGCACCAGCAACGAATACCCCAACTGGCGGCGTAAGTTGTCTGAGCCGATAGAGCAGTGGAGCCAAAACCACGATATCAGGCAGTTGTTTAGCCAGATCAGCAAGCAGCGTAAAGCTGTAAACTAAGCTTTGGCGTAAAAAGCCATAGCCTTTGCGGCTATGGCTGTTAAGGTAGAGACAGAAAAACTAACAAGGATTGACGATGAGTTTAGCGTTATTACAGCAGGTTAACTGTGCAGAGCCCTTTTCATTACTTGGCTGGCAGCCCCTCAAAGATGACAGCAGCGCCGGGTTGCTGCTGCGGGTATATCTGCCACAGGCTACTGCTGTGAGCGCATACTCTGTTAAAACCGGTAAGTTACTGGGTGAACTGACAGCAAACAGCGATTATCCGGGCGTATTTGAGTTGGTGCTTAGCAAAAAGCGCAAAACCGAAGCTTACCGCCTGACAGTACAACACGGCGATTATCAGTACCCGTTATTTGATCCTTACCAGTTTACTGATGAAGCCTTTTACGCGGTACACTATGTGGCCAACGAGCCGGAAAACCTGTACCGCCAGCTTGGTGCCCAATTAATTACGCTGGACGTGGCCGGTAAAAGTATCAATGCCACCCGTTTTGCGGTGTTTGCCCCCGATGCAGCCAGTGTCAGCCTGATTGGTGACATGAACAGCTGGGATGGCCGGGTGCACCCAATGCAGCGCACATACTGTGGACATTGGGTATTGGTAGTGCCTGAGGTGGCCGCCGGCGTGCGTTACAAATTTGAAATTAAAGACCGCAATGGTCATTTACTGCCGCATAAGGCTGATCCAATGGCATTTTATGCCGAGCAGTATCCGTCGCATGCCTCTTTGGTGTACGACCACAGCCGTTACCAGTGGCAGGACGATAGCTGGCGCAGCCGTAAACTAACCAACCCGCTTACCAGCCCGATGAGCATCTATGAGCTGCAGGCTGGCTCCTGGCGCCGTGGCGGTGACAACCAGCCGCTGAGTTATCGTGAACTTGCCGTCCAGCTTATTCCTTATATTCAGGATATGGGCTACACCCATATTGAATTGTTGCCGGTAATGGAGCATCCGTTTGACGGCTCGTGGGGCTATCAGCCGCTGGGGTTATTTGCACCGACATCGCGTTTTGGTACACCGGATGATTTTAAATATTTTGTTGATGCCTGCCATCAGGCCGGTATTGGCGTTATTCTGGACTGGGTGCCGGCGCATTTTCCGGAAGATGGTCACGGCTTAGCCCGGTTCGATGGCAGCCATTTGTACGAATATGCCGATCCGCGCCGTGGCTGGCACCCGGATTGGAACTCCTGCATTTATGATTACGGCAAAGACTATGTGCGCCAGTTTCTGGTAGCCAGCGCGTTGTACTGGCTGGATCATTTCCATATCGACGGCCTGCGTGTTGATGCCGTAGCCTCAATGTTGTATTGGGATTATTCGCGTAAAGAAGGCGAGTGGATCCCCAATGTTGATGGCGGCAACCACAACTACGAGGCTATCAGCTTTTTCCGTTGGTTTAACAGCGAGGTATACCGCAAGTTTCCGCATACCATGACCATTGCTGAGGAATCTACCTCCTTTGCTATGGTGTCACGCCCGGTTGATATGGGCGGCCTGGGTTTTGGCTTTAAATGGAATATGGGCTGGATGAACGACAGCCTGCGTTATATCAGCAAAGATCCGGCGTACCGGCGTTATCACCACAACGACCTGACGTTTTCTATGGTGTACGCCTATAACGAAAACTTTATTCTGCCGTTGTCACACGACGAAGTGGTGCACGGTAAAGGCAGCTTGCTGAATAAAATGCCCGGCGATGAATGGCAGCAGGCGGCAAATTTACGTGCCTATTACGCTTTTATGTTTGCGCATCCGGGTAAAAAACTGAATTTTATGGGAAATGAGTTTGCTCAGGGCCGTGAGTGGAGCCATACCCAAAGCCTGGACTGGCACTTGCTGGATTACGACAAGCACCGCGGTATGCAGCAACTACTGCGCGATTTAAACCACACCTACCGGCGCTGTGCACCGCTGTATGAGCTGGATTACAGCCACGAGGGTTTCCGCTGGCTGGATCATCAGGACGCCGATAACAGCACCCTGAGTTTTTTACGCCGCGACAGCAGTGGCAATGCAGTATATGTGGTGTGTAACTTTACCCCACTGCCGCGCAATAACTTTTTACTGGGTGTAGAGCAGGGTGGTGAGTACGAGGTTATTCTCAATACCGATAGCAGTTATTACTGGGGCAGCAACTATACAGTGGGGGCAGCTTTACACAGTATCGCCATGCCATATCATGGTTTGGCACAACATATTTGCCTGCAATTGCCGCCACTGGCAACACTGTATTTGCGTAAAAAGGGCGATGCCGGTTAGCATAAACAACATTAATACCTAAGCAGAGCAACGCGATGAGTAACCATATTCCTTTGTTAAAGCTGTCATTTGGTACCGCATCGCCACTGGGCGCAACGTATACGACCGATAAAGAAGGGCTGGATTGCTGGAATTTTGCCGTATTTGCCCCTGATGCGAGCAGCCTAACACTGTGTTTGTACCAGCCCGACACTGAAGAGCTGCTGGGTGAACTGAATTTTAGCGGCCGCACCGGTGATATCTGGCACGTAGCAGTGGCCGGTATTGCACAGGGCACCTTGTATGCGTTAAAAGCAGACGGCCCCAACGACAGCGATTTGGGGCTAGTATTTGATAAAGATCGCCTGATACTTGACCCTTATGTAAAGCAGTTAAACCGTACCCTGAGTTTTAACGAGCGGTTATATCACGCTAAAAGCCATTATATGCTGGCCAAAGGTGTGCTGGTGCAACAGCAGTTTGACTGGCAAGACAGCGTAAAACCAAAAGTTCCGCGTGAGAAAACGGTTATTTATGAAGCCCATGTCAGGGGCATGACAATGTTACACCCTGAGGTACCACCAGAGTTACGCGGAACCTACCTGGGTTTGTGTCATCCCCCTGTTATCAAGCACTTACAAAAACTGGGTATTACGACTTTACAGTTATTACCGGTGGCGTCATTTTTAAGTGAACCGCGGTTAAACAAGCTGCAGTTGAGTAATTACTGGGGGTATAACCCGGTCAGTTTTTTTGCCCCTGAGCCGCGTTATCAATACCAGAATGCCGTAACAGAGTTTAAAACCCTGGTGCGCAGTTATCATCAGGCTGGTATCGAGGTTATTTTAGATGTGGTGTTTAACCACACAGCAGAAGCCGGCGAAGACGGGCCGGTATTAAGCCTGCGTGGCCTGGCCAATAAACATTATTACCTGTTTGAAAGCCATGCCGATATCACCGATTTTAGCCAGCATTGTAATTACACCGGTTGTGGCAATACGTTAAATGTGGCGCACCCGGCCACGCAAAAACTGGTGATGGACGCTTTGCGTTACTGGGTTGTTGAGATGCAGGTAGACGGTTTTCGCTTTGATTTAGCCACGACACTGGCACGTGAGCATAAACGTTTTAACCCTTATGCCGCGTTTTTTCAGATTATCGCGCAAGATCCGCTGTTATCGCAGGTAAAACTGATTGCCGAGCCGTGGGATGTTGGCCCGGGTGGTTACCAGTTAGGGCAATTTCCGGCCCAGTGGTCTGAATTAAACGACAAGTGCCGTGATACCTTTCGCGCCTTCTGGCGCGGTGATAAAGGCGTACTGCCGGAATTTACCACCCGTTTGCTCGGTTCGCGCGATATCTTCCAGAAACACCACAAACCGGCCTGCTGCAGTGTTAACTATTTAACCTACCATGACGGTTTTACCCTGCACGATCTGGTCAGCTATAAAGACAAGCATAACTGGCTAAACGGCGAAGAAAACCGCGATGGCCATAACCACAATTTAAGTTGTAATCATGGCGTGGAAGGCCCGAGTAAAGACGCCTCTGTGCGCGCCAGCCGTTATTTGCATAAGCGCAATATGGTGGCGACCTTATTACTTAGCCAGGGTATGATCCACTGGCTCGGTGGTGACGAGCTTAGCCACAGCCAGCGCGGTAATAATAATGCTTACTGTCAGGATAATGATGTCAGCTGGCTCGACTGGCATCTTGACAGCGACGAAGAGGATTTCCTGCATTTTGTTCAGAAAATGCTGGCATTTCGCCGCAAATTCCGCTGTTTACAGCAATTATCGCTATTGGACGACAGCTATCAGCTGCACGGTGATAAACACCAGGTTCAGTGGTATTTACCTGATGGCACCGAGAAACAACAGCACGACTGGCACGATCCTGAGCGGCACAGCTGTGTGTTTAAAATTACCAATAAAGCCAATCAGGCCAGTTTGCTGTTTGCCTTTAATGCCGAGCCTAACACACTGTCGTTAACCTTACCTGAGCGTAGCTGGCAACTACTGTTTGACACCAGCGTAGACAAGGGCCTGATGCAAAGTCGCACTTCAAAGCTTACAGAATATCAGCAAAACGCACATAGTATCTCAGTGTGGCAGTAGGTTTATCGGCAGCTTTTCAGTATAATGCGCGCCGTTTATATGCCACTGCTGGCCTGTTGGCGGCATGCAAAAAATGAAAAATAATGAAGGAATGTCAGATGACAGACACAGCTGCACTTTGTGATATTGGTTTTGTCGGCGCCGGTGTAATGGGTAAAAACCTGATCCTGAACCTGGCTGATAACGGCTACCGCGTTGCAGCCTTTGATCTGGACCACCAGAAACTGGAAGCCGTGCTGGCGCAGGACAAAGCCGAGCGCGGCGACAAGCCGGCCCGCGTTATCGCCTGCAGCTCTTATACTGAATTACTGTCACGTTTATCGGCACCGCATTTGGTGGTGTTATCCGTACCAGCCGGTAAACCGGTTGATGATGTTTGTCATAAATTAATCGACGCCGGCATTCAGGCCGACGACATTATTGTTGATACAGGCAACAGCCTGTGGACAGATACCGTCGCGCGCGAAAAAGACTTTGAAGGCAAGTTTATCTTCTTCTCTACTGCTGTATCTGGCGGTGAAGTAGGTGCCCGTTTTGGCCCGTCGTTAATGCCAAGTGGCGATCCGTACGCCTGGACCCGCATTAAACCACTATGGGAAGCCATTGCTGCCAAAGTTGACCCGGCCACCGGCAAACCGATAGAACGCTTTGAACCGGGTAATCCGGTTACCGAAGGTGAGCCATGCGCCACCTATATAGGCCCCAGCGGTTCTGGCCACTATGTGAAAATGGTGCACAACGGCATTGAATACGCCGATATGCAGCTGATTTGTGAAGCTTACCAGGTTATGCGCGATATCCTCGGCATGCCGGCAGCAGAAATTGCTGAAGTATTTAAAGGCTGGAATGAAGGCAAACTGCACAGCTACCTAATTGGTATCAGTGCTGATGTGCTGGCCACCAAAGACTCAGAAACCGGCCTGCCGCTGGTGGATGTGATCATGGATAAAGCTGGCCAGAAAGGCACCGGCTTGTGGACAGCGGTTAGCAGCCTGCAACTGGGCAGCCCGTCACCAACCATCGCCGAGGCTGTATATGCCCGCTCTTTATCTGCGCTTAAAAGCGAACGGGTTAAGGCCGCAACGGTATTGGCTGGCCCGGCACAAAATTTGATTTCGCCAGAGCAAAAAGATGAGATTATTCAGGCTCTGCATGATGCGTTGTACTGCGCCAAAATCTGTGTTTATGCTCAGGGTTTCCATTTAATGAAAACTGCCGCCGACGAACACGGCTGGCAGCTGAATTTTGCTGAAATTGCTAAGATCTGGCGCGCCGGCTGTATTATCCGTGCGGTGTTTTTGCAATCTATTACCGAAGCGTACGAGCGTAACGACGAGCTGGAAAACCTGCTACTCGACCCGTTTTTCGCCAAACAAATTTCGGTTTACCAGCAAAACTGGCGTAAAGCCGTGGCTAACGCTACCCTTGCCGGTATTCCGGTGGCAGCGTTAAGCTCTGCACTTAGTTATTACGACTCGTACCGCACTGCGGTATTACCGGCAAACCTGTTACAGGGCCAGCGCGACTATTTTGGCGCCCACACCTTTGAGCGTACCGACAAAGCTAAAGGCAAGATGTTCCATGTAGACTGGAGCAACCCGAAACGGCCAATGGTGAAAGTAAAATGACCACCCAACATCATATACAACACATAGGTACCCCGGGTACTGCCAGCAGCACTAAAGTACTGTTACTAGGTGCAGGTGAGCTGGGCAAAGAGCTGTGTATTGAACTTAAACGCTATGGCTGTGAAGTTATAGCCGTAGACCGTTACCCCAATGCCCCGGCGATGCAGGTAGCCGATAAAGCCGTAGTGATGTCGATGCTGGATAACGCAGCACTGCGCCAGCTAGTGATCAGCGAAAAGCCAGCGTTAATAGTACCTGAGCTGGAGGCCATAGCCACCTCAGTATTAATTGAACTGGAAGACTGCGGTTTTAACGTGGTGCCCAGCGCCAAAGCTGTCAACCTGACGATGAACCGCGAAGGCATTCGCCGCTTAGCAGCAGAAGAGTTAAAACTGGCAACCTCACCATTTCAGTTTGCCAGCGACAAAGATAGCTTTGTCGCCGCGGTTAACGCTATTGGTTACCCTTGTGTGGTTAAACCGATAATGTCGTCCAGTGGCAAAGGCCAGAGCGTATTGCGCTCAGATACGGATCTTGACGCCGCCTGGCTGTATGCCCAGGAAGGTGGCCGCGCCGGTAAGGGCAGAGTAATTGTTGAAGGTTTTATTGACTTTGATTACGAAATCACGCTGCTAACAGTAAATTCGGTGTCCGGTATTCAATATTGCGCACCTATTGGCCATCGCCAGGAAAAAGGCGATTATCGCGAAAGCTGGCAGCCACAAGCCATGAGTGACAAGGCTTTTGAAACGGCAAAAAGCTACGCCAAGGCGGTAGTAGAAGCTTTAGGCGGACGCGGGTTATTTGGTGTAGAGCTGTTTATTAAAGGCGATACGGTGTGGTTTTCTGAAGTATCACCACGGCCACACGATACCGGCATGGTAACGCTGATTTCACAGCAACTTAGCGAATTTGCGCTGCATGCCCGCGCCATTTTAGGCCTGCCAATTCCGCATATTAAGCAATACGGCCCGGCGGCCTCTGCCGTGCTACTGGTGCCTGGTAATAGCGCTGATATTCAGTACCATGGCCTGGCGGATGCACTTAGCGAACCGGATACCGAACTACGTATTTTCGCCAAGCCGGAAGTGCAGGGCGAGCGGCGTATGGGCGTCGCGCTGGCGCTGAGTAATACAGTAGAAGCCGCCACGCAAAAAGCGCTTAATGTTATTAGCAAGCTTAGCGTTACGCTTAAGTAAGGCTGCAAAGCATTGAGAAAAAACCACCTGCGGGTGGTTTTTTAATGCCTGCCGGTTAAATAAGCCTATGCCTGAAAAATGCCATTAACATTTTGATACCAAATACCGATACCTACTTGCTTAGTCTGTGCTAACGTTTTAGCGGTAAAACAATCTTAGCAGGAGCTTAGTTATGGCTATTGATGCCAGTGGAGTAAAAATAGAAGATCGGCCGTTTGATCAGGTGCGGCAGGAAGCGATAGATCAGCTGATTATGAATTACAGCCACGGCATTATATCGGCAGAAGCTTTTGAGCGGCGGCTGGATGTTGCAACCGACGCCACAAACCATCAGCAACTGATAGACGTAGTGGCCGACTTAACCCTGTTGCCAGACCAACAGTATCAACAACAGCGCCAGCGTAGTTTTTCTCCCCGTTATCAATCCGGCAACGACACCCGCAACGAAAAGATGCTATGTGTGCTGTCATCCAATCAACAGCGCGGCCAGTGGCTGGTGCCTGCTGAAATCAATATTATCAATGTGCTGGGCTCGGTTGAGCTGGATTTTACCGAAGCGGTTTTCCAGCACCAGCATATTATTATCCGGGTAAATAACTGGATTGGCAGCCTGGATATTCTGGTACCCGAGCAGGTTAATGTGGTATCGAATATGTTTAATATTATCGGCAGCACCAATAACCAGGCGCAATCGATGGGTGAGCGTCAGGCGCCGCAGATTGTGATAGAAGGCTACTCTATTCTGGGTTCATTGGATGTGAAGCTAAAGCAGACGATGAAAGAAAAATTCAGCAGCTTTGCCAATCAGTTTCGTCAAATGTTTGGTTTTGATAAAAAGTAAGCTGGATGATTGTAAGGATAGGGAGATCAGATGCAGGAAATAACCCTCAGCGATGATAAATCGCTATTGGATATTGGAAAAATTCATCATTTTCTTAGTACGCAAAGCTCCTGGGCTAAAGGCATTTCGTTCGATACTGTGCAGCGCAGCATTGAAAATTCTGTATGTCTGGGGGCTTATACCGCAAACCAGCAAGTGGGCTTTTGCCGCATTATTACCGATCAGGCCACCTTTGCTAATTTGGTAGATGTTATTGTCTGGCCGGAGTATCGCGGCCATGGCATCGCCGCAAAGTTAATGGCTGCAGTATTGCAACACCCCAGCGTAGCGAGTGTGCGCCGCTTTACACTGGCCACCTCAAATGCACACGGTTTATACGCCAAATACGGTTTTACCGCGCTAACTAAACCCGAGACTTTTATGGAAATCTACCGGCCGGATATTTATGCAATTTAAGAAGCTACTATGTTGCAGGGACTAAACCATATCACTATTGCTATTAGCAACTTAGAGCGATCGCTGGTGTTTTACACAGAACTGCTTGGTATGAAAGCGCATGTGCGCTGGGATGGCGGAGCTTATCTTAGCCTTGGCGGTGTCTGGTTTTGTTTATCGTGTGATAAGCCTGCACCAAGCCTGGATTATTCTCATATTGCTTTAGATATTGCTGAGCAGAACTTCGCTGAATTTGTAACAAAACTGCGTGAGGCAGGTGTAGCAGAGTGGCAGCAAAACAGTAGTGAAGGGCAATCGGTTTACTTTCTCGATCCGGACGGCCATAAACTGGAAGCCCATTGCGGTAGTCTGCAAACGCGATTAGAGGCATTAAAAAGTATGCCTTATGCAGGCTTGGTGTGGTTGTAAGTACAAAATTAGCCTCAGTCGCCGATTTGTTGCGACTTTCCGTGGAGACCTAAATGCCGCATAAGATATTAAAACACTGTGTTGCTTATATGCTGATTTGCAGCATAGCGTTACTTTTATCGCCTGCGGCAAACACTGAACCCGCCGGATCTATCGTACCAGCCGGTCTGCAGCGCTGGCACCAGCAGGCCGTTACTGATGGCTTTGACGGCCAGGTACTGGTGATGCAGGCAGGTAAGCCGCTGTTATTGCAAGCCTATGGTATGGCTGATTATGAAGCTAACAACGCCTTTACCATCGAAACCGTATTTGATATTGGCTCACTGACCAAACAGTTTACTGCTGCCGCGATATTAAAACTACAAGAGCAAGGCAAGCTGCAGCTTGACGATACATTGGGCCGGTTTTTTCCTGAAGCTGGTGATGACAAAAAAACTATAACGCTACATCAGTTGCTTACCCATACCTCTGGCATAGTCAATAATTTATCCGGTGGCGATTATAGTAAAGTCAGCCGTAATACCTTTATAAAGCGCCTGTTTCGCTCACAACTTGATGCGCCACCAGGCAGTGCTTTTTCATACTCCAATGCCGGTTACGCTGTGCTGGGTTTAGTGATTGAACGAACGTCTGGGCAAGGGTACGAGCAATATGTACATCAGCATCTGTTAGAACCAGCAGGAATAACATACACCGGGTATCGTATTCCCAACTGGAAGAATTTGCCACTGGCAGCAGGTTATGAACTAAAACCCGATAGTTGGTGGGGCGGTAAAGCTGATGGCAGCAGCCTACGCTGGGGCACGCCACTGGAAAAATCCTGGGACAAAGATGGCCCCTGGTGGAATCTGCATGCTAATGGCGGTTTTTTATCTACCATTAGCGATCTCAGCCGCTGGCAGCAGGCGTTGCAAACCGAAACGGTGCTGAGTAAAGCTTCAGCAAGGCTGCTATTTACACCGCATATAGCAACCCCGCGCGCAGGCAATTTTTATGGCTACGGCTGGATAATAGAACCTGCCGGGCAATATGGTAAAGTGGTGCGTCATGGTGGCAGTAATGGCATTTTTACCGCTGACATGCGCTACTATACCGATGAACAGTTGCTGATTATTTTTATGACCAACAACGACAGCCGCTTCTTTCCGGACTATCGCGACAGCCTGATTGACGCTGTTATGCAAAACCGCTCTGCCACTAACGCAGATTAACGTGAGCCGGAGACTAATGTGATCTTACTTAAGCAGAACAGGCCTTATACGGCTAAGCCATATGCGAAGCGGCGCTATGCAATATGGTTGGTTTGGGCATTGTTGCTGACATTATCTGCTTGCTCGGTAAAGCTGATTAGCAGCTATGACGAAAAAACCGATAACGCGGTTACCGCACTGCAACAAAATGTTGAAATGTTTTTTGTTACTGTAGAAAGCCAGGCTGGCTTACCTGAATGCGCTTATAGCAACCATATTAGCTTTTATCAGCAGTCTAAAGTTGCTGTAAGCTCTATTGCCGTGCGGGCGAAGGCCATTCCTGATAATGATATTACGGTAGAACAGGTAGAGCTGTTAAAAAACAGCCTGAATATGCTGCAGCAACTGCACCAACTGGGTTGTTTTACACCGGGGCAGGTAGAGAACCTGCGTACCAGTTTTAACAGCAGCATTACGGCTATTTTAAAGCTTGAACTGGCGAAACGGCGTGGCAACTAGCATTTAACACAACGGGTTTAACATAAAGGGCATTGCATGAGCTTAGATGTGGCAGAACTTACAGCAACAATGCTGCAGGCTTTTAAAGGCGAATTATCTGACAAATGGCCTGCAATAAAAGGCTATGCCGAAACAGAAGCGCAAAAGCTGGCCGAAAACTTTGTTATGATAGAGCGCTTAAGGCTGGCTGGTGATATTACGCCAGAGCAAGCCCGGTTGCACTATGAGATCCAGCGTAATGCCTCGCGCACTGTCTTGCTGGCCGTTAAAGGCCTGAGCCTGGTGGCGGTAGAACAGGCAATAAATGCCGCCATGAATGCACTAAAAGACAGCGTAAACGGCGCGCTGAATTTTACCTTACTGTAACGTTAAACCAATTTAGTATTGAAGCAGGGAATTACTATGTATCAGGGCGCCTGTTTGTGCGGTGAAGTAGCAATTGAAATCAGCGGGCCTATCAGCAGTATTATTCATTGTCACTGCTCATTGTGCCGTAAATCAAGCGGTACCGCCTTTGCCACCAATGGCTTTGTGCAACGTGCGGATTTTACCGTAGTAAAAGGTGCCAACCGGCTTAGCCAGTTTGCGTTTAAACCAGGGCGCTTACGGCATTTTTGCAGTAACTGCGGTTCACCGGTATACAGCAGTAACGAACAAGACCCGGCCCGCATCCGGATCCGGCTGGGCATTTTAAGCAGCGATATCAACGAGCGGCCGCTATCGCACAATTTTTATAGCTCTAAAGCCAACTGGGAAGATTTAGACGCTAACCTGCCGCGCTACGATAGCTTTGAACCGGGAAGACAATAACCTGCCTGTCTTTGAGCTGCTGCTGCAATGGCGCCTAGATGGCAGCCACGATAAACCCTTACAGGAAGATATATGCATTACCCCGTAGTTTTTGCTTTATTGTTTAGCGTTAATGTCGTCGCGGCTGAACACTATTTTCCGCCCGCTGGCCAATGGCAGCAGGCGACACCACAAAGCCTGGAGGTTAACGCTGAAAAACTGCAACAGGCAGTAGATTATGCTATTGCCAGTGAAAATCCGGCGGCAAAGGATCAGGCCATAGTGCAGGCAACAACCTTTGGTGCGCGCGAGCCCTACGATCAGATTATTGGCCCTATGTCAGTGCGTGCCGGGGCTAACGGGCTGATTGTGTATCGGGGGAAGGTGATTGCGCAGTGGGGGGATACCCACAGCGTGGATATGACGCACAGTATCAGCAAAACCTTTCTTACCACCGTTACCGGCCTGGCGCTGCAGGAAGGTTTAATCCGCAGCGTAGATGATGTAGTTTGGCCTTATGCTGTGCCAGATGCCAGCTTGTTTGCCACTGAGCATAACCGGCAAATCAGTTGGGATCATTTGTTACGCCAAACCAGTGACTGGCAGGGAACATTATGGGGAAAACCCGACTGGGCAGATCGCCCCGAGGGTGAGCCAAAAGACTGGCCCAACCGGCCATTACATACACCGGGCAGCAAATACAAATATAATGATGTGCGTGTGAATTTACTGGCTTTGGTAACCACCTATGTTTGGCGTAAACCCTTGCCTGTGGTACTGAACGAGCGGATTATGCAACCTATTGGTGCCAGTGCTAGCTGGCGCTGGTATGGTTACGACAATAGCTGGATAGAGCTCGATGGCCAGAAGATTCAGAGCGTATCAGGTGGTGGCCACTGGGGCGGCGGTATGTTTATTAATGCCTGGGATCTGGCCCGCTTTGGTTACCTGTTTTTACGTGACGGCAAGTGGCAGGGGCAGCAGTTGGTAAGTGGTGAATTTATTAAACAGGCACGCACCGGCAGTGCGGCAAAAGCCGATTACGGTTATGCCAACTGGTTTTTAAACCCGGGCCGCAAGGCCTTACCCGCGGCACCGGAAACTGCAATAACTTTTCAGGGCGCCGGACGTAATATTATTTATATTGACCAGCAAAATGATGTTTTGCTGGTGGCACGCTGGATAGGCAACGGTGATGAATTAAACCAATTGGTAGCAAAGGTATTGGCTGCTTTACCACGTTGATAGCATTGAAGCTGCCTGAGCCACTTTCAGCAACGTCTTTCCCCTTTGCAACGCAGAACAGCATTGCAAAGGGGAGCGGGTTAATACTTAAACACCACCTTTACCAGTGTTAAGGCAAAAGCACTTACTACCAGTACTGAGAAAACATTTAACGCAAAGCCAGCTTTAACCATATCAGAAATTTTTAGCTGGCCAGATGAAAACACTATGGCATTGGGCGGTGTGGCTACCGGCATCATAAAGGCACAGCTGGCGGCAATGGCAGCTGGAATAACCAGCGTTAGCGGTGTACCGGACATAGCCATCGCTACCGGTGCCAGCAGCGGCAAAAAGCCGGCAGCAGTGGCGGTGTTGCTGGTAACTTCAGTCAGAAACACAATAATCAGCGTAACGCTGACAATCATTACCCAAAATGGCAGATCGCCAAGTAAAATTACCTGATCGGCAATAAAAGCCGCCAGCCCGCTTTTACTGATCATGGCAGCTAAGCTCAAACCGCCGCCAAACAGCATTAAAATGCCCCAAGGTAGTTTTTGCGTATCTTCCCAGCTTAATAAGCGGGTGTTTTTGCTGTCGATGGGCAGCACAAACATCATTAAGGCAGCAGCCATAGCAATAATCGTATCGTCCAGTGCCAGGCCGGTAACCGAGCTAATAACCGGCCGGAAGATCCAGCAAAACGCAGTAAGTAAAAAGATAATTAACACTGCTTTTTCGCCGCGCTGCATAGTACCCAGTTCAGCCAATTGCTGGCGGAACAAGTCTTTGGTATCTACGGCAGCCAGTACATCTACCTTGTAGCTGACTTTGGTCATCCACAGCCAGCAGATTAACAGCAGCACTGTACTAAGTGGCACACCTACCAGCATCCACTGGGCAAAACCAATTTGAATGTGGTAGTTATCGCTTAAAAAAGCCGCCATCAGTGCATTAGGTGGCGTGCCGATTAACGTTGCCAGGCCGCCGATAGAGGCCGCATAAGCGATAGATAACAGCAGGGCTTTACTGAACTGGCTATCGGTCTGATCTTGTTTTAGCATTTGAATAATAGACAACGCTATTGGCAGCATCATTACCGTGGTTGCAGTATTAGACATCCACATTGATAAAAATGCCGTTACCAGCATAATGCCGCCAATTTGCTGGCTGGGTTTGCTGCCCACTAATAACATGGTATGCAGCGCGATGCGCCGGTGCAGAGCCCAGCGCTCCATGGCGATAGATATAATAAAGCCGCCGAGAAATAAAAAGATCAGCGGGTGAGCATAAGGTTCAGCCACGGCTTTTAAGCTGTTAACGCCGAGCAGGGGGGCCACAACTAAGGGCAAAAACGACGTTACCGGAATAGGCACTACTTCGCTTATCCACCAGCTGGCCATCCAGAATGTCAGTCCCAGCACCAGCCAGCTGGGCTGGTTCATACCAAAAGGCGCCGGCAGCAGTAAACACAGCAGCATAAACGCCGGGCCAAGCAGCAGGGAAAACAGTGGTGTTTGCAATTTTTTGGTTAGTACGCTCATCTGTCAGCTCCTAAAACCGGTACTGCAGGCCAACGGCCACAGAGGTGTCTGCCACAGAGGTGTCTGTCTCAGAGCTGTCTGCTGCGGAGGTATTACTCTCGCCGGCCAGATCAAGATGGGTAACAAAGAAGTAAGCTTTGCTTTGGCTGTTAAATATGTAGTCGATACCCGCCGTGTAATGATTAGCCCGGCCTTGCTGGCGCAGCTGCGAGGTGTCGCGGCCCAGCTGCAGTTTGGGCAGCCAATCGCCCATGGCGTACTGCAGGCTGATATAACCGCCGGTACCAGAGCGCTGCGCATCCGTTTCTTTACTGTATTGCAGCAGGGCGCCAAGCGTAAAATTTGCCAGTTGTTGCTGCCACATTAACCGGCTAGCGTTTAAACCATTTAAACTCTGTGCCTGAGTTAGCGTAATAAAGTAGGGTTGCTGCTTTAATTTGCTGTCTCCGTAGCTCAGGCTTATTGCACCGCCATCTTTGCCGTCCTGCTGCTCGTTGTCCTGGCCTAACACATAGGTAACCGAGATCTGCCATTGGTTGTACAGCGGTGAAATATACGTCAGGCTGTCACCCAGGCGGTCCTGGCCTGGTAATATTTGTGCAATATCGGCGCTGGTTTCGTTGAATAAATCGACTCCGCCTTCACTGGTTTTTAACCGGGTGTCATTGCGCCCGGCGATCAGCTGGCCAAAGTTACCTTTAATACCAATAAAGGTATTGCGCGCAGCAAACGGGCTTTGCGTGTTTTGTTCGTCAAAGCCGCGTACGTCAACTTCATAAGTAAAAAACGCGGTGACATGTTCATTCAGTTGCTGTTCGCCACGCAGGCCAAAGCGGCTGAACGGCGTATCCAGCTGGCTGCCCTGTTCGGTGTAGCGCAGTAAACCTTTATCGGTATGGGCCAGCTGTACTTCGGCTTTACCATAAAAGCTGACAGTAGGTACAGTGACAGAAACGGTGTTGGCAGCAGCGGCCGGGCATATTAATACGGCGCTGGTAATAGCGATTTTAGTTGCCTGTTGCATATAATCCTCGTCATTATTTTTTATTGTTGGCAACAGCAGATAGCAAGAAGGCTGCCATTTGTTTAATTCTTTAATAATCAAACAGATGGTATATTTTAAGCGTTGATATTGGGTGGCTTTGGTGACAGCAGCTTAGTGCCATGGGTGGAATTCCACCCATGGCTGCTGTAGTTAGTCGCTAAGATCGTCGTCGGTAAAGTTGTCGCGGTTAAGGCCATACTTACGCATTTTGTCATACAGGGTTTTGCGTGGCAGATTAAGGGCTGTCATGGTGTGTTTTATACTGCCCTTGGTGGCGCTAAGGGCATCTTCAATCAGCATCTGTTCAAAAAATGCAACCCGTTCTGCCAGGCCCATAGCACTGCCGACGGTGTCTGCCAACGGTAATCCCTGTTGCACAAATGCGGCTTTAGCGCCCAATAACACATAACGCTCGGCCAGGTTGCGCAGTTCACGCACATTACCCGGCCAACTGTGTGACTGCAGAATATCCAGCGCCGGTTGTGCCAGCGGTAAATAAGGTTTGTGATAGCGCGAGGCGGCAATAGTAGCAAAGTGTTTAAACAGCAGCGGAATATCGCTCAGCCTCTGCCGCAGTGGGGGTATAGCCACTTTGAGCAGGTTAAGCCGGTAGTATAAGTCCAGCCGGAAACTGCCTTGCTGGCTCAGCTGCTCCAGATCGGTTTTGCTAGCCGCAATGACTCTGATATTTAACGGGATACTATGATTGGCACCCAATGGCGTAACTTTACGCTCTTCTAATACCCGTAATAAGCGCACCTGTACACTTAACGGTGTGCTTTCAATTTCATCTAAAAACAAGGTGCCGCCATTGGCAAACTCAAATTTACCGATACGTTTTTTATCGGCGCCGGTATAGGCACCGGCTTCTGTGCCAAACAGCTCGCTTTCAATTAATTGCTCGGGTATTGCCCCGCAGTTAATGGCAACGAAGTTATGATCGCTGCGCGCAGAATTATCATGCAGGTAGCGGGCAACCAGTTCTTTGCCGCTGCCGGTTTCACCTTCGATCAGTACATCTGCCGGGGCATCGAGCATTAAATCCAGCATGGTGCGCATTTGATTAATTGCAGGGCTGTCACCGATAAGTTGTAACCGGCCGTGGCGGCTTTGCTTTAGTTGCTCACTCAGTAAACGATTTTGCAGACACAAGCGGCGTTGTTCCTGTGCCTGGGCTAACACCTTTAGCAATTCAGCGTGGTTAACCGGTTTTTCAATAAAGCTGTATGCACCAAGTTGCATAGCTTGCACAGCAATGCTGACATCGCCATAACCGGTAAGCAGGATCACCGGAATATCGGCATCAATACTTTTTACCGCCTGTAGCAGCGATAAACCGTCCATATCCGGCATATTCAGATCGCTTAGCACTACACCGGTAAAATTACGGCTGAGCTTAGCCAGCAAGGCCACCGGACGTTCGAAGGTTGTGCAGCGCCAGCCTTCGAGCTGTAAACCCTGCGCCAGCGCATCCAGTACGCTGGCTTCATCATCTACTATCAGAACTTCATGCTGTGACATTAAGGTGCTCCGCCGGCAGCTTTGGTAAGGTTAACGACACGATAGCGCCGCCCTCTGGGTGGTTGTCAATGCTCAGCTGGCCGTTGTAGCTTTGCACAATCTGGCGTGAGATAGATAACCCCAGGCCAAGGCCATTGCCTTGTTTGGTAGTAAAAAAAGGTTCAAACAGATGAGCCATATTATGGGGTTGAATACCGGCGCCGTTATCTTTGATCTGTAATATCACAATATCGTCCTGTTCACTGATACGAACCTGTAAACAGGGTTCAGCCAGATGCTCCATGGCTTGCAGGGCATTGCCAAGCAAGTTCACCAACACTTGCTCCAGCTGCAACGGATCGACATTAACGTAGGCTGTGCTGTTGTTTAGCAGCTTAACCTTGGCCCGGTGCTGATTAATAGCCGGTTGCACTATACCCAGTGCATTTAGCAGGAGTTGCTCCAGTTTAACCGCTTGTGGCTGATTTGGCGCTTTGCGGCTGAAGCTTTTAAATTGCTGCACAATGTGGCTTAAACGCAGTAATAACTGTGAGATTTTCTCCAGGTTATCGGCCAGTTGTGGGTACATGCCTTTACTGAGCATTTTTTGCGAGGTTTGCAAATAACTGTGCATGGCCGTTAGCGGCTGGTTTATTTCGTGGTTAATCGAGGCGCTTAGCTGGCCGATAGTGGCCAGTTTAGCCGCCTGTAACAATTGCTCCTGAGTTTGTCGCAGCTCCTGGTTAGAGTGCTGCAGCGATTGGGTCCGCTCTGCTACAGCTTGCTCTAACTGAGCAAAAATGCGTGCTTGCTGGCGTTGTTGCAAACGACGGTTGCGCAGATAAATACCCAGCAACACTAAGACGGCAAACAGCAAACCAATACTCACGGTAAGTTGCAAAGCCTGTAGCCGCAGTGGGGCTGCCGGTTGTAACATTAATAGCTGCCAGGGCAGGCGCAGGTTATCTTTTGCCGCTACGGCATATTCGGTAAATTGCGTCGGTTTGGTATGAGGCTCGGCCAGCAGTTGCCATAAATTGTGCTGTTGCCGTACTTTTAGCGGTGTCAGCACTTTGCCGGGGTGAGTGGGCAGCTTTACGTCCTCTGTACCAAAGTGGCTAAGGTGCCAGGGTTTGTGATTACTGGCCAGCACGGTTTTTTGTTGATCCACCAGCATAAAAATCAATTTGCTTTGGCCGGCAATAGCCTGGTAAGCCTGTTCAATTTGATCCATATTGAGTTTTAATACTAACACGCCGGGCTGGGTTAACTGCGCATCGGTTACTGTGGCAGCAAAGTAGATGCCACGTTCATTCGAGATCCAACCCAGGCCATAATCAATATAACTGCGTTGCTGGGCTAAAGTTTCAATAAAATAAGGCCTGAAGCCAAAGTTATAACCAACAAAGTGTACCGGTTGATCATAATTACTGCTGCTAAGTACTAAACCGGTATTGTCCATTAAATACACCGAAGCGCTGCCACTGGCCAGATTAAAGTCAGACAGCAAAATGCTGACATCCAGTTTTTGCTGTGGCTCAGGCTGTGGCGCTGATAACAGTCCGCGCAGTTCAGGCCGTTTGGCCAGCGTATCGGTAAGGGTGCTGAAGCGCTGAATTTGCTGGTTCAGGTATTGGTTAAACTCATAGCCATGCTGCAGCGCTATCTGTTGGTTATGACGCAATAATTGGTGCAAAATTAACTGATAACTCAGTACCGCAAGGATCGAGAATGCCAGTAAAACGCTGACAGGGTGACGGTAGATTGGCCGCATAGCATATATCTCTGCTATTTTTCTGGGCGCTTATGCTAACTCAAGGCTAAGAGCAGAGCCAGCGCAAACAGAATTTAATCGTCAAAGGCTGATGTTATGCTGACACCTTCTGTCAGTAGCACAGGTTATACTGAAAAAAACACTGATAAAAATGCTGTTATGGATAAAACTGAACGCTTGTTTCGTTTAATGGATAAATTACGCCATTACCGTCATCCGGTAACGGCAGCGGTACTGGCAGCACAATTGCAGGTGTCGGTGCGTACTGTGTATCGTGATATTCAGACACTTATTACCTTAGGTGCCGGTATTGATGGCGAAGCCGGTATTGGCTATTTACTGCGCAGTGGTTTTTTTCTGCCCCCGTTAATGTTTGATGAGGCCGAGCTTGAGGCTCTGGCTCTGGGCTTGCGCTGGGTAGAAGTGCAGGGCGATGACGAGCTGGTAAGCGCAGCACGTAACGTGCTGGCAAAAGTTGCGGCAGCAGCCCCCACAGATTTGCGTGACCGTATTAATGACATTGGTTTGCTGGCTTTTCCGGCCCTTGATGACAAAGGCGCGGCATTTTTGCGCCAGGTACGCGAGGCTATTCGCCGCGAACGGCGGTTGCAGATAAGCTATATTCGTGAAGATGGTACTGCCAGCGAGCGTATTGTCTGGCCTATTATGCTGGCATTTTTTGATAGCCGCCGTATGCTGGTGGCCTGGTGTGAGCTGCGCAATGAGTTTCGCCACTTCAGGCTGGACAGAATTGGCAGCCTGATTGTACCCGGTGACCCTTATCCGCGCCGGCGTATGCAGTTAACCCGTGAATGGCGGCTGGAAATGAAACAACAGCAGCATGAGGAGCGACAATGAAACTCACTGAAAAATTAACAGAGCAGCAATGGCGTGAGCGCTTAACCGACGAGCAATACCGGGTTACCCGGCTTAAAGGTACGGAATATCCGTTTAGCGGCGAGTTACTGCACAATGAGCAAGCCGGCAGTTATCACTGTGTCTGTTGCGGGGCTGAGTTGTTTTCATCAGCAACAAAATTTGATGCCGGTTGTGGCTGGCCCAGCTTTTATCAGGCGTTAGAGGGCAGGGTAAAATACCAGAGTGACACCAGCCATGGCATGGTGCGCACTGAAATTGTCTGTGCCAACTGCGATGCGCATTTAGGCCATGTATTTGAAGATGGCCCGGCACCTACCGGCAACCGCTACTGCGTTAACTCCGTGTCTTTAACCTTCAGCGGCAAAACAGAATAAAATTTTTGTAACTGTTGTCGTAAGCTTTCAACTTCTATTACAATACGCGCCGTTAGAGCAATCAGCGGCGCAGACCGTGCTTTGGCATCACCGATTAATTCATCTTACTGAAGTAAAAGGCCTCTACACATGACCCTATCGCACGCAGAGCAGTATCAGAAGAGCTGGCAGGAACGCCAGGAATATGCCGAAAACATGCAACCCATTATTGGCCGCCTGTACCGTAATAAAGGCATTGAAGTGGTGGTGTACGGCCGCCCGCTGGTAAATGCCACTACTATCGACATTATTAAAGCGCATAAAAGCGTTGAGCGTTTCGAAGGGCAAAAACTGCGGTTACGCGAAAGTTTTCCGCTGCTCGAAGCGATCAGCAAAATGAACCTGGCACCAGGCCGGGTGGATATTGGTAAGCTGGCATACGGCTATATCTATAAAAACGCCGCTAATGGCACTGAGCTGGAACAGTATTTAGCGCGTGAGCTGGCTGAGTTGCTGGATCACGAGGATCAGGTAAAACCGGTTGATGTGGTGCTGTACGGTTTTGGCCGTATCGGCCGCTTGTTAGCCCGCTTAATGCTGGAGCGCTCTGGCCCGAGCACGAAACTGCGTTTGCGTGCCATAGTCGTGCGCGGTGGTAAAAAAGGTGATTTGGAAAAACGTGCCAGCCTGCTGCGCCGCGATTCTATTCACGGCCCGTTTAACGGCAGCATCACTGTAGATGAAGAAAACCAGGGCATTAAAGCCAATGGCACTTTTATTAAAGTGATTTACGCTAATTCACCTGATCTGGTTGATTATACCCAATATGGTATCAGCGATGCGCTGGTGGTAGATAACACCGGGATCTGGAAAGACGATAAAGAGCTGAGCATTCACTTTAGCAGCAAAGGCGCGGCCAAAGTATTGCTGACAGCACCGGCTAAAGGTGAGGTGCCTAATATCGTTTATGGCGTAAACCAGCATATGATTTTGCCAGAGCATAAAATTGTCTCTGCCGCCAGTTGTACCACCAACGCTATTACGCCGGTGTTAAAAGCGCTGGAAGATGAATTTGGTATCCGTAACGGCCATGTGGAAACGGTGCACTCGTACACCAACGATCAAAACCTGATCGATAACTTCCACAGTGCTGAGCGCCGTGGCCGTGCCGCGCCGCTAAATATGGTATTAACCTCTACCGGCGCTGCCAGTGCTGTGGCCAAGGCTTTACCACAGTTAAAAGGTAAGTTAACCGGTAATGCTATTCGTGTACCTACGCCAAATGTGTCTATGGCTATTTTATCGCTGAATTTAAAGCGAGAAACCAGCCGCGACGAGATGAACAGCTTTTTGCAGCGTACATCACTGTTTTCTGAACTGCAGGATCAGATTGATTTTACGGCCTCTACCGAAATTGTATCCTCTGATCTGGTTGGTTCACGCTATGCTGGCGTAGTCGACTCGCAAGCCACTATTGTGGATGGTGATCGTTGTGTGTTGTACGTTTGGTATGACAACGAGTTCGGTTACAGCACCCAGGTTATCCGGGTAATGAATGACATGGCAGGAATTAAGTACCCAACCCTGCCGGTAGCGCGTTAATCTGTGTCTTTATCGAAAAGCCGCTTTTTAGCGGCTTTTTCTTTGCGCTTAACCTGTTAGAATCCTTTACACTGTAGCTCAGGCCAGTTGCGTCAGGCAGCACCTGTGTTAGTCTTTCAACTTTACGCCTACGGACCCGATTTATGAAAATTACCAGCAACTTTGACAGCGGTAACATTGAAGTACTACAGGCTGATTCTCCCGATAATATTCAGCTGGCCATTCGCAAAGACAATCAATCAGACTTTTACCAGTGGTTTCATTTTCGTTTAAGCACTGAGCATGCACAGCTGCATACGCTTACCATCACTAATGCCGGTGATTCTGCTTATCCGGATGGCTGGAAAGATTATCAGGCCGTAGCTTCATACGATCGGCAAACCTGGTTTCGGGTAGACACCGAATATGATGGTAAAGCGCTCACTATTAAGCACTTCCCGGAAGCTCAATCTGTGTATTTCGCCTACTTTGCGCCATACAGCTACGAGCGCCATATGGATTTACTGCATCAGGCACAGTCTGACTACAACTGTCAGTTAGTTGAGCTCGGTGAAACGCTTGACGGCCGTGATATGAGCCTGCTGATCGTGGGTGAGCCGGAAGACGGTAAAAAGAAAATCTGGATCACCGCGCGCCAGCACCCGGGCGAAACCATGGCTGAGTGGCTGATTGAAGGCCTGCTGGATCGTCTGCTGGATGAAGACGACGGTGTAGCCCGCGCACTGCTGAATAAAGCGGTGTTTTACATAGTGCCAAATATGAACCCGGATGGCTCGGTACGTGGCCATTTACGCACCAATGCTGCCGGTATGAACTTAAACCGTGAGTGGCTGAACCCGTCAATGGAAAAAAGCCCGGAAGTGTATCTGGTACGGCAGAAAATGCTGGAAACCGGCGTCGATTTATTCCTTGATATGCACGGCGATGAAAACCTGCCGTATAACTTTGTTGCCGGTAGTGAAGGCGTACCATCGTACAACGAGCGGATCACAAAGCTGGAACAGCTGTTTAAACAAACCTTGCTGGCGGTTACACCCGAGTTTCAGACCGAGTTCGGTTATGATTTAGATGAACCCGGCAAAGCCAATATGACAGTTGCTACCGCCTGGGTAGGTGAGCAATTTAACTGTCTGGCGTACACCGTAGAAATGCCGTTTAAAGATAACGCCAATCTGCCGGACGATGCTTATGGCTGGTCTGACATACGCTCAATGAAGCTGGGGCAGGATATGCTGCCAGCTATTCTGGCCGTTGCCGATAAGCTACGTTAAGTTTTGCCTATGCACTTGAAACCTGTATTGCTGGCGTCAGTATTGCTGACGCTTAGCAGCTGTGTGGCTTTGCATCAGTCTGCACTGCCAGCGTCGGCATTACATAGCCAAAGTGCAATACAACTTAGCGCACTTAGCCAGAGCAATGGGCTTAACCAGAAAAATGGACTGGGCCAGTTGGATGTGCAGTGGCCGGAAACGGCCAGCCAGCGGGCCTGGGTAAATAACCGGCGCAGTTTTATCGGCTATCAGGGCCAGGGGGAACTGCTGCTGGAGCTGGGCACAACTACAGCCTTAACCTTTAGGGTTAATGGTAAAACGCTGCATTTACGCCCGGATGCCAGCCTGGGGCAACATCTGGTTTTAGATATCAGTTCAGTTACGCGTAATGGCCTGAACCAGCTCGAACTTATTGATATAGAGCCACTTGGAGCTAAAGTGCGTGTGGTATTGCCTTACCCGGCACTGCAGGATGGCAAGGCAAAAGCTGCACAAGATGCGGGCTTTTCTCTGGCGAAGCTCGATGAGCTGGATCACCTTATTCAGCGCGAAGTGGAACAGGGTTTTCCCGGTGCGGTGTTACTGATTGCCAAAGATGGTAAAATTATTAAAGAAACAGCCTATGGTTACGCCAACCGCTACGCCAGCGATGGCACTGAGCTGAGCCAGCCTGAGCCGATGCAAACCGATACCGTGTTTGACCTGGCGTCTAACACCAAAATGTATGCTACCAACTATGCCATTATGCAGCTGGTCAGTGCAGGCAAACTGGATATTAATTTACCGCTGCAACATTACCTTTCAGAGTATCAGGGCAATGGCCGTGAGCAGCGTCTGGTCAGCGATTTGTTGTACCACAGTGCAGGTTATGCGCCTGAGGTGCATTTTCACCGGCCGGATAACCGCCACGGGCCAGCGTTTTATTCACTCGACAGGGCGCGCAGTATGCAGCTGATTGCCAGCGAAGTGCCGTTTGCGCGTGAGCGTGGCGGCAAAGCGGTATACAGTGATATTGATTATATGCTGCTTGGTTTGCTGATTGAGCGCATTACCGGCCAGGCACAGGATGACTATCTCGAGCAACAATTGTACCGGCCGATGGGGCTAAACAGCACGGTATTTAACCCGTTGCGTAAAGGCATAGACCAAAGCCGGATAGCGGCTACCGAACTTGATGGCAACAGCCGTGGCGGGCGGGTGATGTTTCCGGCCGATAAACGCGGAGTGGTGCGTGGTCATGTGCATGACGAAAAAGCCCGTTACGCCTTTGACGGTGTAGCAGGGCATGCCGGTTTGTTCTCTACTGCGCGCGAAACTGCTGCTCTGGCAATGCTGGCGCTGCATGGCGGTTATGGTTTAACGCCGGTGTTTAGTCAGGCGGTTATTCAGCAGTTTGTCAGGCCTTCAGTAACAGATCATACCGTGGGCCTGGGGTGGCGCACAGCAGTGGGTGGCGATTTAAACTGGCACTTTGGCCCTTATGCCAGTGCTTATGCGTTTGGCCATACCGGCTGGACCGGAACCGCCACGCTGGTTGACCCGTACTATGGTCTGGTGGTGGTATTGCTGACGAATAAAAAACATAGCCCGGTGCTGGCTGAAGGTGAAAATAGTTATTATTTTGCCGGTGATCGGTTTGAAACTGGTATGTATGGCAGCATCATGAGTAAAATATACCAGGCAATGCAGTAGGCGGTATCAGGCCGTCCGAATTAAGGTTGGAGTGTTATGGCTATTATTTCCTGCCCGTTTTGTGGGCACAAAATTTCTGACAAAAGTGCGCAGTGCAATAAATGTAACGGCGATATCGCCGGTTTAACGCCGGAAAAACGCGAATCTCTTGCACGCAACAAAGCGCTGGATCAGGCACAAAGCCTGGTTAATCATTCGATGTTTGCGCTGGTATTGTTTCTGGCCGGTTTTGGCCTGATGTACTGGTGGGACCCAGAGGCCGGCAGCCCGCAACAATATATTGCCGGAGCCGCTATCGGCCTGGGCTTTTGCTGGTATATTGTCAGCCGTGCCCGTATTATGTTTTTAAGAAAGCGTAAATAAGATGAATTTCAATGCTTTAGTGCAGGCTATGACGCCAGACACTTATGAAAAGCTCTCAGAAGCTGTTGCTACCGGCCGTTGGGCAGATGGTAACCCCATGAGCGAAACACAACGGGCGCACAGTTTACAGCTGGTCATGGCGTATCAGGCACAGGTATTAAAGTCAGATGAGCTTTTTACCATCGGTGCCGATGGCCAGATGGTGCATAAATCCAAAGCCGAACTTAAAAAACAATTCGAAACTCAGCCGTCTATTGCAAGGTTCTCGCACGATGATCTTTAAACGTTTTTTTAAACCTAAATGGCAGCACCCGGACGCTGCCGTGCGCCAACAGGCAATTAACGAACTTAACCGCGAGGATCAGGCACATAAAAGCGTGTTGCATGAACTGGCGTTTAACGATGGCGCTGAAGCGGTGCGCAAAGCGGCATTGACCAAACTGAACGATTTTTCGCTGTGGTGGCAAGCCAGTAAACATGACAGTGCCGAGCGTTTACAGCAACTGGCCGAGCAAACGCTGATTAACCAGCTACTGCAAAATCAGGTTGAGCCGAAGTTAAAACAGCAGTTTATTGCCCAGTGCAACCGCAGCAGTATTCTGGAGCAACTGGCGCAAACTGAAACCGACGCTGGTATTAAATTTGGCCTGTTACAGCGCTTAAATAAAACTGAGCTTAACCTCAAAGCTCTGCAAGATCCGGTGTTGCAACCCGCGCAAAAGCAGCAACTGCTGGCGCAGATTAACGATGAAAAAACACTGGAAAAACTTAGCAAACAGCTAACGGGTGAGCTGCTGGCTCAGGTACAGCAAAAACTGGCCGGGCTTAGCGAGCAAAAGCAAAAACCGCTGCAGTTGCGTAAACAGCTTACGCTGATGCTGGCAAAATTAAATGCCGCGCGCGAACGCAGCAGCGTAGAGGCCTTGCCTGCACTGTTAGCCGATTATCAGGCGCAGTGGCAGCAATTTGAAGGCGAGCTGGAGTGTCTGGGCGATGAGGCTGCAGAATTTCGGGCGAAATATCAGAAAATTACCAGCCAGCTTGAGCAGTGGTTAGCCCCGCGCTTAGAGCAACTGAGCAAACTGCAGGCCGAACAGGCACTGCTTGATGCCCGCGCAGAAAGAACAAAGGCGTTGCAGCAACAGCTTAATCAGCTGGAACAAGCGCTACAGCAAGCTTTGTTAACTACCGATATCAGCGCGGCACAGCAACTTGAACAGCAAATAACGGCGCTGGCTGACACACTGGCAAACGCTGATATTACCGATAAAGCCGGGCTAACCAAACGCCTGGCCCAGTTACAACAACAGCTAAGCCGCTTACCGGAACTTGCCGAGCAACTGACCCGGCTAACCCGTATTGTGGCAGATTGGGCCGCTCAGCCGGTGCCAGATAATGCCACCGATTATCAGCAGTTATCAGCCCAGCTTAAGCAGTGGCAGCAAGATTTTCGCCAGATCAGTAAAGCCATGCTTATTGCCGTGCCGGCAAGCTTGCTGGAGGCAAAAAACGCTCTGCAACAGCAATGGCAAGAGCTGGCTAAAAGCTTTACTGCACAAACTGATAAAGCCCAAAGGCAATGTCGCAGCAAGCTGGCGCAGTATCGTCGTCTGTACAGCGCCGGTAAGTACAAAGTGCTATTTGGCCTGTTTAAAGGTATAGAGCAGGATTACCAGCAATTAAACGCAGAGCAACAGTTACAACTGGCAAAAGACTACGAATTTGCCCGCGATAAACTGGCTGAGCTGGCCGACTGGCAGGAATATATAGCCACGCCGCGCAAACAACAATTGCTGCAACAAATGCAGCAACTGGATAGCGTAGTGCCGGATAACCTGATGCGCCAACGTGCCGATGAAGTAAAACAAGCCAGGGCGCAATGGAATAGTCTGGGTAAGGCTGATCCGGCACAGGAAGAGCAGCTTAATACCGCTTTTGATCTGGCTTGCGAGCAGGCGTTTGCCCCTTGTCGTGTGTATTTTGCCGCACAGGATGCTCTGCGCGCAGAGCATGTCATACAGCGCGAGCAGATCATTGCCCAAGCGCTTGAGTTTACCGCAACCGGTGATGCCAAAGCTCTGGATACGCGTCTGCAGCAGCTTAAGCAAGCCTGGCAGAGTGCAGGGGCGGTGGATAACCAACAGTTTGCCGCGTTAAATGAGCGCTTTAATCAGGCGCTTATGCCACTGCGCGAACAGTTAAAAGCCTTGCAGCAACAGGCCGCTGATGCCAAGCAACAGCTTATTGACAAAGCCCAGGCTGCACTGGCGCTGGCCGACGCTAATCTGACGGCTAAAGTGTTAAAAGAGTGTCAGCAGCAATGGAAAGCGTCAGGTAATGCCGCGCGTAAGCAGGATCAGGCGTTGTGGCTGCAGTTCCGTGCGCTGTGCGATGGTTTCTTTAATGCACGCTCTGAGCAGTTTGAGCAGCAAAAGCAAGCTGAGCAGGCAGAGTTGAAGCAGTTTGAAGTTCAATTGACAGAATTGGCCGCGCAGTTAGATGCAGCAACAGAGCTTGTCGTGCTGAATGAGCTGCAACAACAGCTGCAGACATTACACCCTCAAAGCAGCGGCGCGCAGCACGCGGTACGCCAGTTGCAAGACAAACTGAAACAGAAACAGCAGCAGTGGCAACAGCACCAGCAGCAACGTGAATTTAGCCAGATGTTTGAGCTGCTGGCCAACTCTGATGTAAGCGCAGAGCAGTTACCGGCAGGGTATCGTGATTGCTTTAACAAGCAGCAGGAACAACAGTTCAGCCGCAGCCAGCTGACACTGGCACTGGAGTTAATAGCAGATGTGCCGTCACCGCAAAGTGAACAAAGCGCGCGTCAGCAGGTACAACTGCTGCTGTTATCCGACAAGCATAATCAGGGTAGTACACTGGATAAACACAGCCTGCTTAAGCGTTGGTTACAGTTTGGTGCTATAAGCGAAGCAGAATTGCCGTTACTGGCCAGGGTTAAAGCGCTGTTTTAACCTGTCAGCTGTGAATACCGGCTGAGCTAAGCTTCAGCCGGTGCTTACCAAAAGCCGCTGCTTTAACCTGCGGTTAATTCGCCGCGTAAATCCTGTTGCATTTGCTGGCGAATTTGTTCTGCACTAAGGGGTTTACTGAGCAAATAATGCAGTTTGGTCAGTGCGGCTTCCAGTGTCATATCGTAACCGCTTATTACACCACTTTGTTGTAACGCATTGCCGGTGGCGTAGCCCTGCATATTTACCGTGCCTTTAAAGCACTGGGTACAATTAACAATAATTAAGCCGCGCTCACTGGCTTCACGCAAAATGTGCAGCAGCTCAGGCCGCTGTGGTGCATTACCCACGCCAAAAGACTTAATAATCAATGCCCGCACCGGCGCGGCTGTCATATTACGGATCATGTCGGTATTAATGCCGGGATACAGGGTTACCACACTGATGGGTTGGGGCACGACAGATGCCAGCGTCAGCGGCGCCGCTACCTGGGTTTGGCTCAGGCGGCCGGCAACCAGATTAATGTGAATACCGGCTTCCAGCAGCGGCGGAAAATTGGGGGAAGCAAAAGCATTAAAGCCATTGGCGTCGGCTTTGGTGGCCCGGTTACCGCGAAACAGCTGATTATTAAAAAACAGCGCCACCTCAGCAATAGGGTAGTTTGCCGCCAGATACAGGGCATTTAGCAGGTTTACCTGACCGTCTGAGCGCATTTGTGCCAACGGAATTTGCGATCCGGTAATAATCACCGGTTTTTGCAGGTTCTCCAGCATAAATGACAAGGCTGACGCTGTGTATGCCATAGTGTCTGTGCCGTGCAACACGACAAAGCCGTCATAGTTGTTATATTGCTGCTGAATATCTTCGGCAATATGCCGCCAGTGATCGGGCGTCATATCAGAGGAATCTATTACCGGGTGATACTCGTGAATATCAAATTCCGGCATTTCTGCGCGGTAAAATTCCGGCATGCGCTTTACCGTGTCGGTTAAAAAGCCCGGCACCGGCACATAACCCTGCGCGGAATGTTGCATGCCAATAGTACCGCCGGTGTAGGCAACATAAATACGTTTTCTGTTCATAAGCTTCAAATAAAAATGCCCGGTAATAACCGGGCATTGTAATAGACTTAACTATTGCTGTCAGTTAATGCTGCAACTGACACAGTACGAATAAACACCGTTTGGATCATTAAACTGGTTCAGCAGGACAAAATCCTGTTTCAGCTGTTTTGTCAGTTTACCAAGCAGCTTTTGTTCGGCACTTACACCGCCTTGTGGCAACCAGCCTTTGGCTGACGCTTCACCCAGCAAATCTTTAATCATTTGCTCGCTTGGTGTCAGCTCTTGTTTAACCACTTTTACGTCATACTGGCTAAGGCCGGCTTTTTCAGCGGCGGCTTTAATGGCATCGTTAATGTTGCCCAGTTTATCGACCAGCCCAAGCTCCAGCGCTTTACTGCCTGTCCATACCCGGCCCTGGGCTACGGTATCGACTTCAGTCGTGGTCATATTACGGTTTTCACCTACCATGGTTAAAAACTCTGTGTAGCCGCGCTCAATCAGTAACTGGAACAAGTCTTTGGCTTTTGGATCCAGGCCTTTAAACAGCGGCAGACCGGCAGACAGCCCGGCAAGTTCTGTAGTGCCCACACCATCGACATTTAACCCCAGCGCAGGCATAGCATCTTCTGCGGTATGTAATAAGCCGAAGATACCAATAGAGCCGGTGATAGTGGTAGGTGCTGCCCAGATTTCATTGGCAGGAGCTGCAATCCAGTAGCCACCTGACGCTGCAACCGAACCCATAGAGGCAATAACCGGTTTGCCTGCTTCGCGCAATAAACGAATTTCCTGGCCAATAATTTCCGACGCATAAGCGCTGCCACCAGGGCTGTCTATACGCAATACTACCGCTTTTACTTTATCGTCGTGCCGCGCCTGGCGTAGCAGCGCTGCAGTTGAATCACCGCCGATAGTGCCGGCTTTGGCAGTACCATCAACAATAACGCCACGGGCAACGACTATGGCTACTTTGTCAGTCAGCGGGTTATCAAATTGTTTGGATGGGATCACTAATTTGGCGTAGTTACCAAAGGTAACGTGGTTGTAGGTATGGTCGTCATTTTCGCCAACGATAGCAATAAGGTCGCGGCGGAATGCTTCGCGGGTTTTAATGTTGTCTACCAGGCCGGCATTAACCGCGTACTGGCTTAAATCACCTTCGGCCGCCTGCAGCTTTTCCAGTAGCGCTGCGTAGGTTTCATCAAAGTTGTCGGCAGCAAAACCACGGCGCGCGGCTACCTGCTGTTTATAGTCAGACCATAGCTCGTTTAGCCAGGCCACGTTTGCTTCTTTGGCTTCATCTGACATATCGTTACGCAGGAACGGTTCCACTGCAGATTTATAGGTGCCCACACGGAACACATGCGTATTGATCTTCAGTTTTTCCAGGGCATTTTTATAATACATCGGATAGCTGCCATAGCCTTCCAGAATGACTGCACCCATCGGGCTCAAGCTGATTTCGTCAGCGTAGCTGGCCAGATAATATTGGCCCTGGCCATAGTAACCGCCAAAAGCCAGTACTTTTTTACCGCTGGCTTTAAACTCTTCAATGGCTGCGCCAATCAATTGCATTTTATCCAGCGAGCCACTGCCGAGCATAGATAAGTCCAGCACCAGTGCCTGAATGCGGTTGTCGCCGGTGGCGTTTTTAATTACGGTAACCACATCGCTTACCAGCACTTCAGGTGCATCTTCCTGGCCGCCGAGGCTTTCGTTTATTGCGGTGGCGATAGGATCTGTCCAGCGTTTTTCCTCTACGAGATCACCGGTAAGGTTCAGTACCAGTGCGGCCGTTGGTGGCACTTTAATTTTATCGTCGCCACTGAAAATTGATACCGCAATCAGTGCCACAATACATATAAACAATAAGTTAAGAATTACCGAGCGAAAGCCACGGTAAACCCGGGCAATGGCGCCGAACAACCGGCGAATAAGGCCGGGTTTTTTATCTGTCATGGAAGTATCCTGTTTTATATCAGAGTGTATGCATGTTGGTATGCTAACCAATTTAGCTGTAAAGGCTAAGTGGAATTTGTAAGTAAATGTGTAACACTTGCAGGCATAGCCGGCTTGGCTTGCTATCGGTAAACAAAGCAGCTAAAGTCTGCCATTGGCAAGAGGTACGACCAGAGAGGGTGATGTGGCATACCAAAAATTATTACAACCACTGGATTTAGGTTTCACTACGCTGAGAAATCGCGTCATCATGGGCTCGATGCATACCGGGCTGGAAGAAGAAAAACACGGTTTTGCCAAGCTGGCAGCCTTTTATGCTGAACGGGCTAAAGGGGGCGTTGGCCTGATTATTACCGGCGGTATCAGCCCTAATTTTCGTGGCAATCTGGTGCCTTTTGGCAGCCAGCTAAGTTTCTGGTGGCAAACAGGCAAACATAAGCAGGTAACGCAGGCGGTGCATCAGCACGGTGCGAAGATCTGCTTACAGTTATTACATGCTGGTCGCTATGGCTATCACCCGTTTAGTTTGGCACCGAGCAATATTAAATCGCCGATTACGCCGTTTAAACCGGCAAAAATGTCAGCCCGTCAGGTACGGGGCACAATTAAAGATTTTGCTCATTCAGCCAAACTGGCTAAAAACGCCGGCTATGACGGTGTTGAAGTTATGGGTTCAGAAGGCTACTTAATTAATCAGTTTATTTGCTCGCGCACCAATCAGCGTAACGATGAGTGGGGCGGTAGTTTTGAAAAGCGCTGCCGTTTTGCCATTGAAACGGTAAAAGCCGTGCGCCAGGCCTGTGGTGATGATTTTATTATTATTTACCGTTTGTCGATGCTGGATCTGGTAGAAGACGGCAACAGCTATGATGAAGTGGTGGCACTGGCGAAAGATATTGCCGCGGCTGGCGCAACATTGCTCAATACCGGCATTGGCTGGCATGAAGCGCGGGTGCCAACTATCGGCACTATGGTGCCGCGGGCTGCTTTTAGCTGGATCACTGAGCGCGTTAAGGCGCAGGTGAATATTCCGGTTATTGCTACCAATCGTATTAATGATCCGCAAGTAGCAGAAGATATCCTCGCCAACGGCCAGGCTGATATGGTGTGCATGGCACGGCCGTTTCTGGCTGATGCTGACTTTGTTAACAAAGCTGCAGCGAACAAAGCTGAACTGATTAATACCTGCATCGCCTGCAATCAGGC
Organism: Gammaproteobacteria bacterium HGW-Gammaproteobacteria-15; assembly: GCA_002840125.1. Classification (GTDB taxonomy): domain Bacteria; phylum Pseudomonadota; class Gammaproteobacteria; order Enterobacterales; family Alteromonadaceae; genus Alishewanella. The sequence goes on along the minus strand of PGZF01000001.1, from coordinate 308,680 downwards.
CTGCCTTGATCATGTGTTTCAGAATAAACGTGCCAGTTGTCTGGTAAACCCGCGCGCGTGCTATGAAACAGAATTAAATTTTACCCCGGCAGCAAAGCGTAAAAAAATTGCTGTAATAGGCGCGGGCCCAGCCGGTTTAGCCTTTAGTGTTTATGCAGCGCAGCGCGGCCATGACGTACATCTGTTTGATAAATCACACCAAATTGGTGGCCAGTTTAACTACGCCAAACAAATTCCCGGCAAAGAAGAGTTTCATGAAACCCTGCGCTATTTTGGCCGTATGCTGGAACTCCATGCGGTAAAACTATTTTTAAATAGTGAGCAAACCGCAGACAGCCTCAAAGCGGCAGGCTTTGATGAAGTGGTGCTGGCAACCGGTATAGTGCCGCGTGATATTGGTCTTGTTGGCAGCGACCATGCCAAAGTTCTGAGTTATTTAGACGTACTGCGCGATCATAAAGCGGTTGGTAAAAATGTGGCCATTATTGGCGCTGGCGGTATAGGATTTGATGTTGCAGAGTATCTGACTGAACCCCATTCATTAACGCTACAACCTGAAGCCTGGTTAAAAGACTGGGGCATTGATAAAAGCTATCAGGCCCGCGGTGCGTTATTGCCAGACGAATTGCCGCAACCAGCTGAACGCAAAGTGTATTTATTGCAGCGTAAAACCAGCAAAGTAGGGGCAGGGCTTGGCAAAACCACCGGTTGGATCCACCGTTCTTCACTGAAGAAAAAAGGCGTGGAAATGATAGCCGGTGTTAACTACCTCAAGGTAGATGACAATGGCCTCTGGGTTGAAATAGCCGGTGAAGAGCGTTGCCTGAATGTGGATAACGTGGTGATTTGTGCCGGCCAGGAGCCGCAGCGCGCGCTGGTGGTGGGTTTAGCACAGCATGGTATGGTGTCACACCTGATTGGCGGTGCTGATGTTGCCGCAGAGTTGGATGCCAAACGAGCTATCCGCCAGGGCGCAGAACTGGCCGCAGCTATCTGAACCCTTTTGAACGCTGGCACTTATCTGGTGCCGGTATTGCACTTTATTAGCATCTCCCGTTAACAAAGGCACCATTTTGGTGCCTTTGGCCTGTTTAACACATTTACTGTTTTTATCTTGTGCTGGCGCAAAGTGTTATGCATATTGACTGCTAGCCTTTTTATCATGCAGGCTGCTATTCTGGTACCAGCTTTGCAAATTGCATAAAAAAAGCACACACAGCAAGCACAACAGGGAGTTTCTATGTCCGGGGTATTAACCATGATTCTGGCTGGCGGTGAAGGTACACGTTTGGCACCTTTAACCGGCATCAGAGCAAAACCAGCAGTGCCGTTTGGCGGTAATTACCGCATTATCGATTTTGTTATGAATAACTTTGTTAACTCAGATTTATTGCAAATTTTTGTTATTACACAGTTTAAGTCTCATTCTCTGATGAAGCATTTAAGCCGGGCCTGGCGCGTAACCGGCCTGACCAACCGCTTTATCGATCCCATACCAGCACAAATGCAGACCGGTAAGCACTGGTATCTGGGTACGGCAGATGCCATTTATCAAAACCTGCATTTAATTCAGGGGCTGGATCCTGAACACGTCTGTGTGTTTGGCGGCGATCACATTTATAAAATGGATATCCGCCAGATGCTGGATTACCATCGCCACCATAATGCCCGGCTTACCGTGGCGGCTATTCCGGTACCGGTAGAGCAGGCACATGAGTTTGGTGTGATAGAAGTAGACGCCAGTGGCCGGATGATCGGCTTTGAAGAAAAACCCAAAACCAACCCAAAAACTATTCCGGGTAATCCGGGGTTTGTACTGGCCTCTATGGGCAATTACATTTTTGAAGCCAAAACGCTGGTTGATGTACTGGAAGAAGATGCCAGGCAGGCAGATTCCAAGCACGATTTTGGCCATAACATTATCCCCGGCCTTTATCCGTCGGGCGATGTTTATGTGTATGATTTTTCTTCTAACATTATCCGTGGTGAAAGCCAGAGCAGTAGCGGTTACTGGCGCGATGTGGGTACTATAGATTCATACTACGAAGCAAATATGGATCTTATTTCAGTAGAGCCGCCATTTGACCTGTACAACAAGTACTGGCCACTACGTGGTTACACGCCACCGGTGCCACCGGCGAAGTTTGTGCATGATGAAGCAAACCGTACCGGCCAGGCAATAAGCTCTATGGTGGCCTCAGGCTGTATTGTCAGTGGCTCTATCGTGTATCAGTCTATTTTGGGTTACAACGTGCATGTACATAGCCATAGTTATATTGAAAAATGCGTGCTGATGGGCAATAACGATATTGGCCGTGGTTGCCGTATCCGCCGCGCCATTATTGATAAAGACGTGAAAATTGCGCCCGGTACCATCATTGGCGAAGATCCGGTGCTGGATAAACAACGCTTTCATGTCTCTGCAAGTGGCGTTATTGTGATCCCTAAAGGCGCGATGATTGGTTTTGATTAAAGCGAGTAAGGATAAGTAGTGCGGATACTGTTTATATGTAGTGAGTATGAAGGCCTGATAAAAACCGGTGGCCTGGCTGATGCCTGTCGTGGCCTGGCGCAAAGCCTGGTTGCGCAGGGCCATCAGGTAACAGTGATATTACCGCGTTATGGTGTTTTATATCAGCGACCTACTGCAGAGTTACAGCCGGTTTATTTTCAGCTGGCAGGCCGCGATTTTGGCTGCGCGGTACATCAGCTTACACTGGATAATGTCAATATTGCGTTGGTGGAGCATCACGACTTTTTCCGGCGTGAGCGGCCTTATGACGATGGTGAGCACGGCTACACAGATAACCCGCTGCGGTTTGCTTTTTTGTGTAAAGCTGCGCTGGAGTGGGTACTGCAAAGCGGACAACAGTTTGACCTGATCCACGGCCACGACTGGCAAAGTGCGGCGGCTGCCTGCTACCTGAAGCAGCATTATGCTGCAACTGAGTTGGCACAGGTGCCGTTTATCTTTAGTATTCATAACGGGGCTTATCAGGAAAAATGCGCAGTGCACTGGCGCCATGAGCTGGACATAGAACCGCAGCGCCATGATGAGCTTAATTTTCTGGCCACTGCACTGCAGTATGCCGACAAACTTAACACCGTAAGCCGTGGTTACCGTGATGAGCTAATGCATGAGCCGGAAGCGGCTGGGTTGTCAGCTTTGTATCAGCAGCGTGCTGCTGATTTTATCGGTATTTTAAATGGCTGTGATTACAATATCTGGCATCCGGCAACCGATGTGTATTTGCCCGCTAATTATGATGCCGACAACCTCAGCGGCAAAGCACAGTGTAAAGCTGTTATCCGCACTCAGCTGGAACTGGCACCGAGCAAAGCGCCCTTATTTGTTGCAGTAAGCCGTTTAACCGGACAAAAAGGTTACGATTATTTGATCCCGGCGCTTAAACACTGGCTTGGTACCACACAGGCACAGGTCGTTATTATGGGTACCGGTGAGGGCCGTTATTGCCGGGCCCTGGCGCTGCTGCAACAGCAGTATCCAGAGCAGTTTCGTTTTGTGCAGGGCTTTAGTGATGTAATGGCGCATCAGCTTGAAGCTGCCGGAGACTTTTTCCTGATGCCGTCGTTGTTCGAGCCTTGTGGGTTAAACCAGCTATACAGCTTGCGCTATGGTACTGTTCCGCTGGTGCGTTTAACCGGTGGCTTAAAAGACACCGTAAAGCCCTGGCCAACCCGCAGTGCAACAGGGATAGGTTTTGCCGAACCTGATATCGCTGCAGTGGATGCGGCGTTAAAGCAAGCCGAACAGCTGTTTGCTAAGACGGCCAGTTATAAAAGGGTGCAGCAAAATGGTATGGCACAAAACTTCAGCTGGCAGGTTGCTGCACAGCAGTATCAGGCTTTGTACCAACAAGCTTTATGGGCAAAAGCGCATTAAAAATCAGCAAACTGGTTGAAAGCCGGTCATATGGGAGTGACCTTGCCATAATCTGATGTAAAGGTTACTGTTAATTTGCTAGGCTGCTCACAGCTAACACCATCGGGGTTTTTTTATGGATGCATTAACATTACTCACCAGCCGTTTTTCTTCAGCCCGTTTAACTGAACCTGCACCCGTAGGCGAAGCACTGGACAATATTAAACGTGCAGCATTGCAGGTGCCGGATCACGGTAATTTACGCCCTTGGCGTTTTGTTATTGCAGAAGGGCGCCAGGCGTTGTCGCGTTTAGGTGATATTTTTGCAGAAGCGGCGGTGGAGGACGATCCTGCCATTGCAAACGAACTGTTAGAACGTGCCCGGCAGTTACCTTTACGTGCGCCTATGGTAGTAGTGTGCATTGCCAAAGCAGTAACTCACGCCAAGGTACCATTAACTGAGCAACAGCAGTCAGCCGCATGCGCAGTAATGGCCATGCAGCAAGCCGCATTTGCCCAGGGGTTTGGCGGAATATGGCGCACAGGTGCTTATGCTCAGCTTGATTTTGTTAAGCAAGCGCTGGAATTGGGAGAGGACGACGAGATAGTAGGCTTTTTATATCTTGGTACACCCAGTGGAGAGCCGGCCAAAAGACATACACCCGATCCGGCAGAGTATTTTTCTTATCTTTAAGCTGATTAGGGCGCTGGTAATACGGGGTGATATAGCAGGCATCTGAAGGGAATGGCAGTCAGCGTTGACTGCCATTAGCTTAATTCACTACCTGGTTAGTTCATTTCACTGTTTTTCTTACATTGCACAGTGTCTTTACACTCACCGTAAAGATACAAGCTGTGATGCGTCAGCTTAATACCGTTCTTTTGGGCGATCTCAAGCTGCTTTGCTTCAATCACATCGTCTTCAAACTCAATGACTTTACCGCATTTTAAGCAGACTAAATGATCGTGATGGCTGCCGCCGGTTAACTCAAACACCGACTTACCACCTTCAAAATGATGGCGGGTCAAAATGCCGGCATCATCAAACTGGTTCAGTACCCGGTAAACAGTGGCCAGGCCAATATCTTCACCCAGTTCCAGCAGCAATTTATATACGTCTTCCGCACTGATGTGCTGGTGCTTTGGATCCTGCAGGATCTCGAGAATTTTTACCCGTGGCAGGGTAACTTTCAGGCCGGCTTTACGTAATTCGCTATTGTGATCTGACATAAGAACTCTAACTCTGGCTTATATATGCAAAGGATTATAAAGACATTAGCCCGAGAATGAAATGGCAATATTCCGCTGTTGTCGTTAAAGCAAAGCTTGTGCTTGGCAAATAGCGAAGTACAATAGCCTAAACAGGTCATACCAGAGGGTATTTATGAAATGGGCATTTAATCCGGCCGTTATGCGCCGCTTACTGAATTTCTGGCCGCCGTTTTTATTTCCGGGTATTAAGGTTGCAGCGCTAAGCAGCGATTATCGCTACTGCCGCGTTGAGTTAAAATGGCGGCCGTGGACCCGGAATATCAATAATACCCAATTTGGCGGTACCATGTTTGCAATGACAGATCCTATTTATCCGCTGATGCTGATGGGGGCTTTGGGTAAAGAGTATCTGGTATGGGATAAACAGGCTGACATCGATTTTATTACACCGGGCAAGGGCAGGCTGACAGCGGAATTCTGGTTATCGGACGACACAGTAAATGCAGTCAAGCTGGCAACCGAGGCAGGTGACAAGCATTTCCCGCAGTTTACCGTGCACATTAAAGATAGCCAAAATAACATTGTGGCTGAGGTAAACCGTACCGTATATGTACGTAAGAAAGCCAAATATCGTGCGGTTTGAATTTCGGGTATAAAAAAACCGGCTGTAACGCCGGTTTTTGCTGTGCTTATAAACCTTCGAACTCTTTTAAGCTCATTTCTTCATAAATCTGCTTACACCACTGCTTAACCCGAGGCTCTGTCAGTTCTGGCTGGCGATCTTCATCTACGCCCAGGCCAACAAAGTGGTTGCTATCAACCAGAGCTTTAGAGGCAACAAAATTGTAGCCGGCAGTTGGCCAGTGCCCGACGATAATTGCACCTTTAGGCTCAATAATATCACGCAGGGTACCCATGGCATCAAGGAAATACTCTGCGTAGTCTTCTTGATCACCGCAGCCAAAAATAGCTACTAATTTGTTGTTGAAGTCGATGTTTTCCAGTTCAGGAAAAAAATCATCCCAGTCGCACTGTGCTTCGCCGTAATACCAGGTCGGAATACCCAGTAACAGCAAATCAAAGGCTGCAATGTCTTCTTTGCTGCTTTTGGCGATATCACGCACGTCGAACAAGTGTTTGCCCAGTTCTTTCTGGATCATCTTGGCGATATGTTCAGTGTTACCGGTATCGCTACCGAAAAAAATGCCTACAGTTGCCATTAATCTAACCTTCTTACCTGGTTAACGCTTGTGTCAAAATATGTTCGATATACGCACTGCGTGTCATTTCAGCTTGATCTGCCTGCTGACTCAGCGCTGCGTATAGCTGGTCAGACACTTTAAATTCAATGCGTTTTAAACCTTTACTGCGATCACGTTTGATTTGATTACGTTTGTTTAGTTTCAGCTGTTCTTCCCGTGGCAGCGGATTAGTTTTCGGCCGGCCAGGGCGCTTTTCCTGCGCAAATAAATCAATCGTGGTGCGATCAGTGGCTATCTTCGCCATTAATCCTAACCTTACTACTCGATAAAATAAGGCACTACGCTTTTGATGATAAATACTGCCGGTGACAGAAACAGCACCAGCCAGACAAAAAATTGTCCAAGCTTCGGTGCGTTACTCTTCTTTAGTACATCACGTATTGCCAGTACAATAAACAGGTACAAAATACCCAGTCCAAGCCATAAACCGATAGCCTCGTATTGCTCTAAAGACATCATGTTTTACCTGACCTGCAAAAAAGTGCGCGCACTATAGCATAAGTTCGCAAAAAATTTAGTGCGTTAGCTCAATAAAAAGTCCTTTACCAGCTTAGTAAAGGCCGCAGGTTTTTCGGCATGCAGCCAGTGGCCGGTGCCCTGGATAATTTTCGCCTGCGCAGCCGGAAACACTTTGGTAATGGTGGCTTTATGCTCTGGCAGGATGTAGTCAGAATCACCACCTTTAATAAAGAGTACCGGCCCGCTGTAGCTGCCGCTGTCAATTGGATTGTCAACTAACTCGGCATAGTTGTCATAGAGTACACTGAGGTTAAAGCGCCACTGAAACTTATCATCTTCTTTTATCAGGCTTTTTAGCAAAAATTGACGTACGCCACTTTCTTTAATATGTTGAGCCAGTTGCTTGTCGGCGTCGGCCCGGTTTTCAATTTGGGTTAAATCGACCGAGTTTAAGCCGGTAAAGATACTGTTGTGCCGGGGGGGATAACTTACTGGCGCGATATCAGCCAAAATAAGTTTGGATACGCGCTCTGGGGAGGTAACGGCATAAGTCATGGCGAGCTTGCCCCCCATAGAGTGACCCAGTATTGCCGCTTTTTGAATATTAAGAGAATCCAGCGTTTGTGCCAGATCTTCTGCCATCAGCTGATAATTCATATCGCTACTGTGGCCGGAACGGCCATGATTGCGCACATCAACATTAATCACCTGATATTGCTCACTTAAGCTGCGTTCAATAACGCCCAGGTTCTCATAACTGCCAAACAAGCCATGAATAAGCACTACCGGCTCTGTGCTGCTGTCTTGCTGGCCGCTGATATGGGTATGTAAAAGCATAGAAAGCTCATTTGGTTAACAGGTATGCTAGTCTAGCAAATCATGCCGCTGGCGTCAGTCGATAAGGCTTTATATAATGAGGCCACTTTTAGCGCACGGAATAAATATATGAAAACCATCGAAATAGATGATGAGCTATACCAGTACATTGCCGGCCAGACCCAAAAAATTGGTGAAAGTGCGTCTGAGATCTTACGTCGCTTATTGCTTGGTGACGATACAAAACAAGCTTTAGCAACAACGGAAGAGGCAGTATCAACACCAGCTACTCCAATCAGCAGTAGTATTTTTGACCTAATAAATAAGCAGGATTTACCGGCTGAATCGAGTGTAGTTGGCCGTTTTTTGTTTATTTTGTCTGCGCTGGCCCGGGCGCACAAAAAGCAGTTTACCAAAGTGCTGGAGATTAAAGGCCGCAACCGGTTGTACTTTGGCCGCAGTGCCGAGGAGTTGTCAGAAGCCGGCAGCAGCACCAACCCAAAGCAAATTCCTAATACTGAATTTTGGGTGATTACTAACTCCAATACAACCCGCAAAAAAATGATGCTGACTGAGACAGCCATTAAACTCGGCTATAGTGAACAGGATGCCGAACGTATTCGCGATTTGTTATAAAAGGAAAAGTTATGTCTTTACACCCACTGGCCGGGCAACAGGTGCCTACATCGTTAGTGCCTAATATCAGCCGTTTGATGACGGCATACTATGTGCTGGAACCCGATGTACATACGCAACCTGAGCATAAAGTCAGTTTTGGCACGTCGGGCCATCGTGGCAGTGCATTGAATTGCTCGTTTAATGAACCGCATGTGCTGGCAATTTGCCAGGCGGTGGCTGATTACCGTAAAAAAAACGCGATTACCGGGCCATTATTTCTGGGTAAAGACACCCATGCTTTATCTGAAGCGGCATTTGCCTCTGCGTTAGAGGTACTGATTGCCAATAAGATCCAGGTATGTATCCAGAGCGATCTGGGCTACACGCCAACGCCGGTCATTTCGCACGCTATTCTGACGCAAAATAAAGGTGCAACCGGCCAATTGGCAGACGGTATTGTGATTACACCCTCACATAATCCACCACAGGATGGCGGCATTAAGTATAACCCGCCACACGGCGGCCCGGCTGACACCGATGTAACTAACTGGATAGAGCAACGCGCCAATGAACTACTAGCCAAAGATCTGGAAGGCGTAAAAATGATGCCTTATGCTCTGGCGCTGCAATCTGGCTATTGTCAACATATTGATTATATTCAGCACTATGTTGATGATTTAGAAAACGTTATTGATATGGCCGCGATAGCCAAAGCGGGCATTAAAATTGGTGTTGACCCGCTGGGCGGCTCTGGCATTGCTTATTGGCCACGTATTGCAGAGCGCTATGGCCTGAACATTAGTGTGGTAAATGACAAGATTGATCCGGCGTTTGCCTTTATGCCATTGGACAAAGACGGGCAAATTCGTATGGATTGCTCCTCTGCCTATGCTATGGCTAATTTGATACAGCTAAAAGATCAGTTTGATATTGCAATAGGTAATGACCCGGATTTCGATCGTCACGGCATAGTGACCCGCAGTGGCGGCCTGATGAACCCTAATCATTATCTGGCGGTGGCCATTAATTATTTACTTGCTAACCGGCCAGATTGGGCTGCAGAGCTGGCAATTGGTAAAACGCTGGTATCCAGCGCATTAATTGACAGAGTTGTTGCTGCACGCGGGCGTAATTTACTGGAAGTACCAGTAGGTTTTAAATGGTTTGTAGAGGGTTTGCATAACGGCAGCGTTGCTTTTGGTGGCGAAGAAAGTGCAGGTGCCAGTTTTTTACGGTTTGATGGCAGCGCCTGGTCTACCGACAAAGACGGTATTATTCTGGGGTTATTAGCGGCAGAAATGCTGGCAAAAACCGGCGTAGATCCCTATCAGCAGTATCAGGCGCTTACACGAGAGCTTGGCTCGCCGTTGTATCGCCGTTTAGATGCCCCGGCTAGCAGTGAGCAAAAAGCCGCCCTGAAAAAACTCGATGTAAAAAGTGTTAAGCAAACCACCTTAGCTGGTGATGACATTTTAGCTGTGCTGACCAAGGCGCCGGGAAATAATGCTGATATAGGCGGGGTAAAAGTGGTTACCCGCAATGGCTGGTTTGCTGCCCGGCCATCAGGAACGGAAAACTCTTATAAAATTTATCTGGAGAGTTTCGTTGATCAGGGCCACCTGCTGCAACTGGAGCACGATGCTAAGGCATTTGTTGAATACGTATTCAGTCAGATATAAGGCGCTGAAAGGCTATGATCTACATTGTAATTAAATTACATTTATAGCCTTCAATTTTGCCTTGAGCACTGTGATAGGGTATTTTTTTGTAATAATTCTACGCTTGGCGATATTATGTAGCTATCACAGGCAGAAAACTATCAGGATTTGTAATGAAAAAACATACCTCAACTGCCAGTACTGGTGTAACACAAATTAACACCGAACAGCTGAAAGATCAGATCATCCGTCATCTGCATTCCACCTTAGGTACCGACGTAAATAAAGCCAGCCCACAGGCGTGGTGGCGAGCGACCTGTGCTGCGGTAAACGAGCAGGTATATGACGGTCTGCGCAACACCCAGCGCACGCACTATGAAAACAACACCCGCGCTTTGCATTATTTTAGCCTGGAATACCTGATGGGCCGTTTGTTCAGCAATAACCTGCATAATTTGGGGTTGTATGAACAAGCCAAACAGGCACTGTCAGAACTTGGGCTGGATATTGCCGATCTGGAAGATCAGGAAGAAGACATGGCGCTGGGTAATGGTGGCCTGGGGCGTTTAGCGGCGTGCTTTATCGATTCTCTGGCCACCCTGAATTATCCGGCAATCGGCTACGGCATTCATTATGAGCATGGCTTGTTTCAGCAGAGTTTTCAGGATGGCCGTCAGATAGAACGGCCGGATAGCTGGCGCGAATATGCTAACCCCTGGGAGATTTGCCGGCCTGAATCCGTGCAGGAAATTTCAGTATACGGTTATGTTGAAACGGTATACGACCTGCAAGGTAAAATGAAAAAAGTATGGCACCCGGGCCGCATTATCAAAGGTGTACCATGGGATATTCCGATCGTAGGTTATAACGGCAGCTCAGTGAATGTGTTGCGGTTATGGGAAAGCCGGGCCAGTGACTTTTTTAACTGGGATGTATTTAACTCTGGTGGTTATATCGATGCTTCGCGCGAGAATATCGAAGCAGAAACGATCTCTAAAGTACTGTACCCGAACGATGAAACCGATGCCGGTAAAGAACTGCGGTTGATCCAGCAGTACTTTTTTGTTTCCTGTTCATTAAAAGACATTATTCGCCGCTATAAACGCACCCATGCCGATGACTGGAGTGACTTTGCCAAGCAAGTAGTTATTCAGCTGAATGACACACACCCGGCAGTGTCGATTCCGGAGCTGATGCGTATCCTGGTTGACCGTGCTGAAATGCAGTGGGATCAGGCCTGGAATATCTGCCAGCAGGTTTTTGCTTACACTAACCACACCTTGTTGCCTGAAGCACTGGAAAAATGGCCGGTACGGTTATTTGAGAAAGTATTACCGCGCCACCTGGAAATTATCTACGAGATTAACCGTCGCTTCCTGGTAGAGCAGGTTGATGTATTGTGGCCGGGTGACAATGAGAAAAAACGCAAACTGTCGATTATCGAAGAAGGCCATGATGTTATGGTTCGAATGGGCCACTTATCAGTAGTGGGTTCGTTCCGGGTTAATGGTGTGGCTGAAATTCACTCAAAACTGGTTAAGTCAGATTTATTCCCGGAAATGGTGGCCCTGTGGCCGGATAAATTTACTAATGTAACCAATGGTGTGACACCAAGACGCTGGTTAAAAGCCTGTAATCCGAAACTGGCGAAATTATTGGACGACAATATTGGCACTGAATGGCCCACTGATTTGAAGCAACTGTCTAAATTTGCTGCCTTTGCTGATGATGCCAAAATTCAGGACGCCTTTATGGCGATTAAGCAACAGAATAAAGCTGACTTGGCAACAGTGGTGAAAAAGCTGACGCATATTGATATTGATCCGCATGCCATCTTTGATATTCAGATTAAGCGGCTGCATGAGTATAAGCGTCAGCACCTGAACCTGTTGCATATACTGGCATTATACCGCCGTATTCTGCAGGAGCCGGATTACGACATGGTACCACGCGTATTTCTGTTTGGTGCCAAGGCGGCACCGGGCTACAAGCTGGCCAAAGAGATTATTTATGCCATTAATAAAGTCGCTGAGAAAATTAACCACGATAAGCGGGTGAAAAACCGGTTAAAAGTGGTATTTATGCCCAATTATCGGGTCACACTGGCAGAGAAAATGATACCGGCTGCTGATGTGTCTGAGCAAATTTCTACGGCAGGTAAGGAAGCTTCCGGCACCGGTAATATGAAGCTGGCATTGAACGGCGCTATTACGGTGGGTACTTTGGATGGTGCCAATATCGAAATTGCCGAGGAAGTGGGCAACGACAACATCGCCATTTTTGGTTTAACGGTAGATGAAGTGAAAGCTTTACATAGCGATGGCTACAACAGTATGGATTACTACTACGCTAATCCGGAAATTAAAGCCATTCTGGACTGGCTGGAAACAGACTATTTTACACCCGGTAAGCCAGGCGAGTTAGCGGCAATTAAGCGCAGTTTGCTGGAGGGTGGTGACCCTTATCTGGTGCTGGCAGATTTTGAAAGCTACGTTAAAGCCCAGCAGAAAATAGATCAGTGGTATCGCGATAAATCACTGTGGGCTAAAAAAGCCATACTCAATACTGCCTCGGTAGGCAAGTTTACCTCGGATCGTTCTATCGAGGACTATGTCAGCCGGGTATGGCATTTAGAAAAGTGTCATATCAGACGCGATTAAGCTGTTGCCGAAAAGCCTGTCACTGACAGGCTTTTTTATGGCTGATATATTGGCCTGTAAGGTCTGATCCTTTGGCTATATTTGTAATAAGTCCTAAGCCAAACAGGCTTGCCAGCAACGGCAGCAACGCCGTATAGTGGGGGAAAAATATCAAGGACGTCATTTTGCAAACAGGTAGTTTAGTTTGTGTCGGTACCGGTATGACACTGGGCTCACATATCAGCCCGCTTTCCCGCAGTTATATTGAACAGGCCGACGTGGTGTTTGTGCTGGTTGCCGATGGTATTACCGAAAAGTGGATAGAGCAGATGAATGCCGATGTGCGTTCACTACAGCCTTACTATCTGGAAGGCAAATCGCGTATGCTCACTTATCGCGAGATGGTCGCGGCGATACTGGCTGAAGTTAAAGCGGGTAAAAAGGTGGTAGGGGCGTTTTACGGCCATCCCGGTGTATTTGCCTGGGTGCCGCATAATGCCATTAAGCAAGCTCGGGAACTGGGTTTTACCGCCCATATGGAGCCAGGTATTTCAGCAGAAGATTGTTTATATGCCGATTTAGGTATCGACCCCGGTACCTACGGCTGCCAGCACTATGAAGCCAGCCAGTTTATGTTTTATAAACGTAATATTGATACCGCTGCTTACCTGATTTTGTGGCAGGTAGCGGTATCCGGGGATCGTTCTTTAGCTCGATTCTCTTCGACACCTGCTTTTATGTACCTATTTGTGCAAATGCTGTTGGAGTATTATCCTGCGAGCCATAAAGTCATTTTATATGAAGCTGCTACTTTACCTATTCAACTTCCACGAGTAGAGCAGTTGAAATTATCTGAGTTACCTAATGCTCCCCTTGATTTAAAAACCACTTTAGTTATCCCTCCGGCTCATAAATTACAACCTAACCAGACGATTTTGGCGCAGTTAGCTGCAATGGGGGCTGCGTTCGATGTTTAATGCTGTGGATTTTACCCTGGTTGCTGAAAACTACACTGTTAGTGTAATCATGGCTGATGCCCAGGACACTTATATCAGTTTATTTACTGATGCAAAGACAATGCAATGTATAGGGCCGGCACTGTCTTCAGAACTTGCTCAACAGCATTTCTCTGTGGCCCAACATTCAAGTTCCCGAAAGCTCACTTCTCAGCTGTATCTGAGTATTAAACTAGCTGATACTAAAAAAGTTATTGGTATATTTTCAGTTCGTACAACAGCTCTGGATAAAAGTGTTGAAGTAGGTATTATGCTCCTTAGACAATATCACTGTACAGGGATTGCTAAAGATGTTGTTAAAACAGTATGCGATCGTATTTTTACTTGTTATGAAGTTAAAAGTATATTTTGTAATATTCAGCAGCGTAATCTGGCAGCGCGAAAATTGGTAGGGGGCTTAGGCTTCACCAATGCGGGTTCAGGTTTAAGCTATAGATTAGATAAATCTTAATAAGAGGCGGCATTATGCACTCAATAATAAAAGTATTAGAAACTTTGGGGAAGACAGCCGGTTTTTCTGAACTATCAAATGAACGGCTTACTACGGTGTTTAATCCTCTCGACATAGATGCTGAGGTCCAACAGGCGATAAGAGAGAGAAATGTAGTGAAGCTTGAAGCTCTGTTGGACGTGAAACATAAGATTGTTTGTATGATTAATCAACCCGATCCGGAAGATGCTCCTGTTGAGCTACCAGAACCTGAAGAAGATAACCCCCTGCAGTCAAGTGCTTGGCGCTAATCAAGCTTATCGATGAAATTAATATTTACACGAACACCATTCATCAGTTGGGTGGTAGCTATAGTGTTACTTTGTTCATCACAAAGTATACGGGCCTCGGTTTTTCTTAGTCAGCTTACTCAGCTAGAAGAAATCAGGCTGACTAACTTTAATAGTTTTAGCGTCGGACTAGCTGAGTTGGAAAAAGTAAAAGGTAGTTTTACTGAAGAGGAAAGCCACTATTTTGCTTTGTTAAAAGGTTATGAGAAGTCGCTTGCGGGTGAGTACGAGCAGGCATTTATTTACCTTGCCCCACTTATTCAAACAACTTCATCTGGTATTTATCATTTCAGAGCTAAAGTTCTGGCTGTGAATTTATATGCTATTTCGCATGATTACTTGAACGCATTCTTGTTATTGGGCGAGCTAAATAAAGAATTGCCTTTTATTGATGATGCTGTTGCCAGGGCTCAAGCGGTAGGCAACATAGCGATGCTCTATAATGGAATTGAAAAATATGAAATTTCATTGTTTTATTCTGAGCACTTCTTAAATTCGACAAAAGATCAGCAACTTGTTTGCAGAGTATTAGTTCATAAATTAACGTCGCTGGCAAATCTGAAAAAAAATAGTGATTTTTTGTCAGAAATTGATCATGGCATTGCAACATGCCGAAAATCTAAAGAGAAAATACCTGAAATTATCATGCTTAGAGATAAAATGCAGGTTTTGCTTCACTTAGAGCGCTTCAGTGAAATTACAAGTTTATACCAAAGTATTTCAGAGGATGTAGTTGCGACAGGTTATCCAATATTGATTGCAGGCGTACTAAACATTACAGCACAAGCATATCTTCGAGCCGGAGATCTTAGCAATGCAGAGCTTTTAGCTGCAACAGCTCTTAAGCAGATTGAGCACACATCTATCAATTTTGTGCAAACAGAATTATATAAGATTTTAGCTGATCTGGAAAAACGTAAAGGTAATTTCGAGGCTGCATTGCTCTATTTTGAGAAGTATAGTGCGCTTGAAAAAACATATCAGGACGACAAAACAAATCAGCAGCTGGCATTCCACCTCGCTGCAGGTGAAATAGAAGTAAAGGATAAGCGTATTGCTTTGCTAGACAAAGACAATGAGTTATTGTTGTTACAAAAAAACATCTATGAGCATGAAGTAAAACAAAACCGGCTGATATTGCTTCTGCTGTTCTCTGTATTAGTTATTGCCAGTTTGATGGCTTATCGCGGCATGTCTGGGCGAAAACGCTTTAAAAAAATCGCTGAATACGATCAATTAACAGGTATCAGTAACCGTTATCACTTTAACAATTTGGCTAAAGTAGCTCTTGATTATTGTGAGCTTAACGCTAAGCCTGCGGCACTAATTTTATTTGACCTGGATTACTTCAAGACTATCAATGACAACTATGGCCATGCTACCGGAGATTGGGCGCTGCAACAGGTAGTAAAAACCTGCCGTAACTTTATGCGCAACAATGATGTATTTGGCCGTATTGGCGGTGAAGAATTTGCTGTCGTATTACCGGGTTGTTATGCCGATAAAGCGGCGTTACTGGCAGAAATATGTCGTGACGCCATTGCGACTATAGATACAACAGAAAGCGGTTATCAGTTCCCGCTTAGTGCCAGTTTTGGTGTCAGTTCTTCCGATATATCGGGCTATCAGCTTAAACAGTTATTGGCAGATGCGGATCTGGCAATGTACAGAGCCAAGCAATCGGGAAGGGATCAGATCGCAACTTATACCCACCTTATGGATAAGACAGACTAAAAATTATTGTTGTTCTGCATTATAGCGATACTGTAATAGTTGTATTTCGTCCCAGTGGGGTGCAGGATGGTACTTAAAGTCTGACTGAGTTTAAATACCTTTCACTTTCACGTAATAATCTTACAGGAACTGTCGATGAATAAAGTGATTAGCTTGCTTGAAACTTTAGGTCAAAATGCTGCGTTACAGAGTTTGGATACTGCAGCATTACAAAAAGTATTTAACCCGTTGGATATGGATGTTCAGGTGCAACACGCCATTTTGACCAGGGATCACGTTCAGTTAGAAGCCTTGCTACAGGTGCGGAACAAAGTGGTATGTGCCATTTGCCCCCCAGAAGAACCGCCACACGACGTGCCTGATAATGACGACGAAACCGAGGAAAAATCAGCGGTTGCAGCTAGCTTTTAGATTGGTTCAGCCACTGCTAATTAAGCTGATAAAACCAGCATGGATAATCTGTGCTGGCTTCGTTGCTATTGCACCAGCTAGTGAAATGACTGCGCGATTGGACGCGCTGGATGATCTTAAAGTGGTCAATGTGGCTGAATTTAGTAAAAAGCTGGCAGTTATCGCTGAAACCCCTGCTGAGCTGACACAATATCAACAAGATTATCTAGAGTTACTGCAAAGTTACGAAAAGTCGCTACGCGGTGATTTTGATGGCGCCGCAGTGCTGCTGGAATCAATGCTTGCGCGGGATACTGAGCCAGAAATTATTTTTCGCGTCAAAGCACTGCTGGTTAATGTATTTGCAGTAACCCGAAATTATCGCAATGCGTTTTCTTATCTTGAACAAGTAAGTCGCGAAGTGCAGTCTGTAACATCAACCCGGGCAAAAGAACACGGCCTAAGCGTGCTGGCTTATACATATAATCAACTATCTGAATTCGATATCGCCCGGTTTTATGCTCAGTTACTGATCGACAGCGCTACATCTGAAAAAGCACTGTGTCATGGCAGGCACCATTTAATTGAATCTCTGTATGGGTTAGGGCAATGGGAGCTGTTTAGCACTAATGTTGAACTGTCAGTAAGCCACTGTGTTCATCACCATGAGCTGATTTTTGCTAACCTTATTCGCCTGAAATACTATAACTATTTATTGCTGAATGAACAGTATCAGCAGGCAGACGAGTATTATCAATCATTTATAGATTCTGTTACTAAAACAAATTATCCGTTTCTGCTTGCGGGCGTTTTAGGCGCTGCTGCGCAAAATAATCTGGCACTGGCACAATATGACGCAGCTGAAGAGTTGGCCAGACGCACCTTGCAGTACTCCGGTCGCTCAGAATTCAGTGTGCCGGTGTTAAATGCTTACGATGTGCTATATCAGGTCAACCATTCACGGAGGGATTTTAATAAGGCATTGGAATACCATATAAAGTATACCTCTGCGCTGAAAGCAAACAGTGACGACCGCTTTGTGCGACAACAAGCCTACCATGTAGCTAAAGCTGAAATAGAAGTAAAAGATCAGCGCTTAGCCTTACTCGATAAAGATAACGAACTACTATTTTTGCAAAAAAATCTGTATCAGCAAGAGGTTCAACAAAACCGGCTTATTATGCTGCTGTTACTGCTAATCGTGGCTCTGGCCAGTTTTATGGCTTACCGCGGTATGTCGGGGCGGAGTCGCTTTAAAAAAATTGCCGAATATGATCAGTTAACCGGTATTAGTAACCGTTATCACTTTAACAACCAGGCCAAAGTTGCGTTGGACTATTGTGAAATTGATGCAAAGCCTGCGGCACTGATTTTGTTCGACCTGGATTATTTTAAGAATATAAATGACCAATACGGCCATGCCGCAGGCGATTGGGCATTACAGCAGGTGGTAAAAACCTGTCGTAATTTTATGCGCAATAATGATGTGTTTGGCCGTATTGGTGGAGAAGAATTTGCAGTGGTATTGCCGGGCTGCCATGCCGATAAAGCCGCATTAATGGCAGAAATATGCCGTGATGCTATTGCCACGATAGACACAAACGGCAGTGGTTATACATTTCCATTGCGGGCCAGTTTTGGTGTCAGTTCTTCGGATACGTCCGGCTATCAACTTAAACAACTATTGGCTGATGCAGATCTGGCAATGTACAAAGCTAAGCAGTCCGGGCGGGATCAGGTGTCAATGTATACAGAAGAGCTGGGCTGATTTACAGTGTAACAAGCGTCAGGTTTGGCTGAGTGCAGTAACTGCGGTAGAATCAGCACATTATGACAACCTGGAGCCGGCGCATGGCGCACTTATCTACCCAACACGCCCAACTGCTGCAACATGGCGATTTTTTGCAACTCACTCTTTCAAACCCTGATGGCTTGCCATCATCTCAGTTCACCTTACCTAATGGCACGACGGTCAGCATTCTCGATACCGGCGTAATATGCTTTGAGCCGGAATTATGCGAGAGCAATACCAAAGATATTGTTTTGTCTTGTGGCGTACATGGCAACGAAACTGCGCCGATAGAAATCTGTGCTGAGCTTGTAAAAGACCTGCTGCTGGCTAAGTTATTGCTTAAACATCGCTTGCTGGTGTTGTTTGGTAACCCGCCAGCGATTAACGCCGGTACACGCGAAATCAGCGAAAACCTGAACCGGCTGTTTTCCGGCCACCATAGTATGAGCGGCGGTCTTCTTAACGCAGAACGTAAGCGGGCCAAGGCGTTGGAGGAGTATGTCAGCCGTTTCTATAATGAGGTACGCGTAACCAATTTAGTGCCGCGTAACCGATATTTGTATGATTTACACACCGCTATCCGTGGCTCGTGCTTTGAGAAATTTGCGGTGTATCCGTTCTTGCATAATAAACCGTGGCAGAAGGCCGAGTTTGAGTTTCTGCAGGCCTGTGATGTCACGACAGTGCTGTTAATGCAAACCCCGGCTTCTACTTTTAGCTATTACGCTTCTAATGCGCATGGTGCCAATGCCTTTACCATTGAATTGGGTAAGGTAAGACCTTTTGGCCAGAACGATATGCAACGTTTTGCCAAAGCGCGTGCAGCACTGCGCCAGCTGGTCAGCGAAGATGCGGTAACTACAGTGAGTTTTGATGAGCAGCAGTTTCAGCTGTATCAGGTGTATCGCACCATTAATAAACACACTGCAGCATTTAAACTGCATTTTGCCGATGATGTAGAAAACTTTACCAGTTATCCGGTTGGGACTGTCCTGGCCAGCGATGACGGTGTTGAATATAAGGTAGAGCAGGAAGGTGAGGCACTTATATTCCCCAATCCTAAGGTAGCAATTGGCCAGCGTGCGATGCTTATGGTGGTGCCAACAACAGTGACACACAATCTGGCATAAGCTAAACAAATATTGTAAAGAGTAAATTTAAGCTGACAGTCATTACTGCGCGGCACTTGCCTGAACCTGCGACTCGGTTGCAATGCAGTTTACGTAAAGGTAAAGTTGCCGCCGATAATAATCAGAACACACCGATGCCGGCTAAGGCCTGGCATAAAACGGGGAGAGCGGTTAAAGCCGCTATACTGGACGGTAAAAGCTAAGCTCCGCCAGCCTGAAACCAAGGCCAGGCTTGCGGGGCAGCCAGCTGTCTGACACGTATAACAAACAAGAGACACCCTATGACTAACCCAAATAACGCCACCATTACCACGGTGCACACTGCGGAGTTTACCGCCGGTGATGCGTTAAAAATTCCTACACTACGCATTTTACGTGACGATGGCAGCCTGTACGAGGGGGCGGTAGCGCCGGAGTTGGATAAAGCCACCGCCATTAAAATGTACGATACCATGGTGTTTACCCGCGTACTGGATGAGCGCATGTTGGCTGCCCAGCGCCAGGGCCGCATCAGCTTCTATATGCAATGCTTAGGCGAAGAGGCCACTACGGTAGGCAGCGCCGCGGCATTGGCAGAGCAAGATATGATCATGGCGCAGTATCGCGAACAGGGTGCGTTGCGTTATCGCGGCTTTACGCTGGATCAGTTTATGAACCAGCTGTTTTCCAACGAAAAGGATTTAGGTAAAGGCCGGCAGATGCCGGTGCATTACGGCAGTAAAGACATTTACTATATGACGATATCGTCACCATTGGGCACGCAAATTCCGCAGGCCAGTGGCTATGCCTATGCGCAGAAGCTGCGCGGTTTAGCTAACACCACTATTTGTTACTTTGGTGAAGGTGCGGCTTCAGAGGGCGATTTTCACGCCGGCTTAAATATGGCTGCGGTGCACAAGGCGCCGGTAATTTTCTTCTGTCGTAACAATGGCTACGCTATTTCAACGCCGGCCAGTGAGCAGTTTGTTGGTGATGGTATTGCCTGTCGCGCTGTAGGTTACGGTATGAAGGCACTGCGGGTAGACGGTGCCGACATTTTAGCGGTGTATCAGGCCACTAAAATGGCACGCGACCATGCACTTAAATATAACGAGCCGGTGCTAATTGAATCTATTGCTTACCGCTTAGGTGCGCATTCCTCGTCGGATGATCCAAGTGGCTATCGCTCAAAAGAAGAAGAAGAAAAGTGGCGCCAGAACGACCCTATCGCCCGGTTCCGTCTATGGTTGCTGGAAAAAGGCTGGCTGAACGAAGCCGACGATAAAGCCACTATTGAAGCGCTGCGTAGCGAAATTCTCGACGCGTTAAAAGTGGCAGAAAAAGTGGCTAAGCCTGGCATAGAGCACCTTATTTCTGATGTGTATGCAGAGCCGATTCCGGCATTACAGCAACAATTAGATGAATTAAAAGCGCATATCCGTAAATACCCGGATGCGTATCCGGTTACGGCGGGGAGACTAGACTAATGGCGAAGATGAATATGTTGCAGGCCATTAATAATGCGCTTGATTTAGCCATGGCAAAAGATGACAGCGTAGTGTGTTTTGGTGAAGACGTTGGCCACTTTGGTGGCGTGTTTCGTGCTACCAGTAAACTGCAGGAAAAATACGGCAAAGCGCGCTGCTTTAACACGCCGTTAACCGAACAGGGCATTGCCGGTTTTGCCAATGGTATGGCAGCCCAGGGCATGAAGCCGGTGGCAGAAATTCAGTTTGCTGATTATATCTTTCCGGCCTTTGACCAAATCGTTAACGAAACCGCCAAATTCCGCTACCGCTCCGGTAATGAATTTAATGTCGGCGGTATAGTGTTCAGAAGCCCATACGGTGGCGGTATTGCCGGTGGTCATTATCACAGCCAGTCACCGGAAGCCTATTTTGCCCATACCCCGGGTTTAAAAGTGGTGATCCCACGCGATCCATACCAAGCCAAAGGTTTGTTGTTGGCCTCTATTGCCAGCCCGGATCCGGTGATTTTCTTTGAACCGAAAAAGTTGTACCGCGCCTCCACTGGCGAAGTACCCGAAGAGTACTACGAAATTGAACTGGGCAAAGCCGAGGTAACACAGCAGGGTAAAGACATTACCGTACTGGCCTGGGGCGCACAGATGGAAATTGTGCAAAAAGCGGTTGAGATGGCCGAAAAAGACGGTATTTCCTGTGAAGTAATAGATCTGCGCAGCATCTTGCCGTGGGACGCTGACACGGTAGCGGCCTCGGTGAAGAAAACCGGCCGTTTGCTGATTAACCATGAAGCGCCGTTAACCGGCGGTTTTGCCGGTGAAATTGCCGCAACTGTCCAGAAAATGTGCTTCCTGCACCTGGAAAGCCCGATTGAGCGGGTTTGTGGTATGGATACGCCGTACCCGCTGGCGCTGGAAAAAGAGTATGTGGCGGATCATTTAAAAACCTACGAAGCGATAAAACGCTCAATTAACTTTTAACGGAGGCAGCAATGAAAAAAGATTTTATTCTGCCGGATATCGGTGAAGGTATAGTTGAGTGTGAAATTGTTGACTGGCTGGTCGCTGAGGGGGACACCATCAGCGAAGATCAACCGGTATGTGATGTGATGACCGACAAAGCGCTGGTGCAAATTCCGGCGGTGCATAACGGTGTAGTAAGCAAACTGTATTACGCCAAGGGCGAGATTGCTAAAGTGCATGCGCCGTTGTTTGAAATGCAGATTGAAGGCACAGCAAACAGCAGCGACGCTTCACCTGCACCTGCTGCAGCGGTTACTACGGCTACCGGCAGCGAAGATTTTATTCTGCCTGATATTGGCGAAGGTATCGTTGAGTGTGAAATTGTCGACTGGTTAGTTAAAGAAGGCGATGATATCGCCGAAGATCAGCCGGTATGCGATGTGATGACTGACAAAGCGCTGGTGCAAATTCCGGCCAAGTACTCAGGTAAAGTCACAAAGCTGTATTACGCCAAGGGCGAGATTGCTAAAGTGCATGCGCCGCTGTTTGCTATGCAACATGCCGGCCTGGCATCAGAGCCGCAAGCGTCTGCTGTTACTGCAACGGCAACTGCAGCACCGGCTAAAGCTGCCTGTGCACTACAGCAAAAAAATGACGCCGTTAGCGCTAATGCCAGCAGCAATGGTAAAGCTCTGGCCAGCCCGGCGGTACGTCGTTTAGCCCGCGAGCTGAGTATTGATATCAGCAAGGTGCCCGGCAGCGGTGATAAAGGCCGCGTGTATAAAGACGATGTCCGTGCTTTTGCCGATGGTAAAGTTCAGAGTGCGCCAACGCAGAATGCGTCAGCCAATCTGGCAACACATGCAGTAGTTGCAGCAACAACCAGTGGTGGTAGCCGCACCGAGCCGATTAAAGGCATCAAAGCGGCGATGGCGCGGCAGATGGTGGAGTCGGTTTCAACCATTCCGCATTTTACCTACTGTGAAGAGATTGATTTAACTGAACTGATAGCACTGCGCGCCGGCTTAAAAGATCAATACGCCAAACAGGGCGTCAAGCTGACCATGATGCCGTTTTTTATTAAGGCCTTATCGCTGGCGATTAATCAGTTCCCGATTATGAATGCCAAAGTAAATCAGGACTGCACTGAGCTGACCTACTTTGACGATCATAATATCGGCATAGCAGTTGATTCTAAAATTGGCTTACTGGTACCCAATATCAAAGGCTGTCAGCGTAAGTCTATTATTGATATTGCGAACGATTTAACCCGCTTAACAGAGCAGGCCCGTGAAGGTCGTGTCAGCCCGGCTGATTTAAAAGGCGGTACTATTAGTATCTCTAATATCGGTGCTATTGGCGGCACTGTTGCTACGCCCATTATCAATAAGCCGGAGCTGGCGATAGTGGCGCTGGGTAAAGTGCAAACCTTGCCACGCTTTAATGCCAAAGGCGAAGTGGAAGCACGCCAACTGATGCAAATCAGCTGGTCAGGCGATCACCGCGTAATAGATGGCGGCACCATAGCGCGCTTTACCAACCTGTGGAAACAATATCTGGAGCAGCCATCAGCTATGCTGGTAGCGATGCGCTAGTTGGTTAAATCCTGCTTGGTTTTAACCGGGCTTTCTGCTAAAACCCACTCCTTGTAGTGGGTTTTTTTTATAGTATTTTGGGCTCAGGGACTGCTATGCACGAATTTGATGATCTACGGGTACTGGTGCAGGCACACAGCCCGCTGATTGTAATTGAAAGTTACGAAGAGCCACGCGCGCTGTTGCTGATAAAACGGTTGGCGCTGAATTTAATGCGGCCGGTGTTTAAATGGACCATTACCGAAGGCCTGCAGCGGTTGGATAGTGAGCACAGTGCTCAGGCGTTTAATGCTGAACCCACAAACCTGCTGGCACAAATTAAAGCCACCCGTAACCCCGGTATTTTTGTGTTGTGCGATTTTCACCCGTTTTTGGCCGAACCTAAACATGTTCGCTATATCAAAGAAATTGCCCAGGCGCATGAGCAACTTGGCCACACTATTATGCTGCTTAGCCATGCAATAGAGGTGCCGTCTGAGTTGGCGCGTTTGTGTTATCGCTTTGAGTTAAGCTTGCCATCGGATCAGCAAATTCGCCAGCTGGTGCATGAAATGGTCGATAGCTATGCGGTTAAACATGGCACGCTGGCCGAACTAACGTCAGAAAACGTAGCGCTGTTGGTGCAAAATCTGCGTGGCTTAACCTTTGAAGA
This sequence comes from Gammaproteobacteria bacterium HGW-Gammaproteobacteria-15, assembly GCA_002840125.1. GTDB lineage: Bacteria > Pseudomonadota > Gammaproteobacteria > Enterobacterales > Alteromonadaceae > Alishewanella. Next base: position 284,619 of record PGZF01000001.1, on the reverse strand, counting down.
GGTAAAACGCTTAGCTTACAAAGCTATTGCCGATGATGGTGCTGTTACCGCAGCGGATATTCCGCGTATTAACCGCGCCAAGTTCAGCTTGTTGCAAACTGACGGTGTGTTGTCACAGGTATTTGACAGTGTAAGCTTCAGTAACGTTATTGGCCTGGCTAATCTCAAACATTGGATAGCGCAGCGCCAACAGGCATTTATTCAGCAACTGGCCGACACCCCCAAAGGCCTGTTGTTAACCGGGGTGCAGGGTACTGGCAAAAGTCTGGCTGCCAAAGCCATTGCCGGTAGCTGGGGCTTGCCGCTGCTGCGGCTGGATATGGCGGCGTTATATAACAAATATATTGGTGAAACCGAAAAAAATCTCGCTCAGGCGTTAGCGCTGGCTGATGCAATGTCGCCCTGTGTGCTATGGATCGATGAAATTGAAAAAGGCTTGTCCGGTGGTGACAGCGATAACGGCGTGACCCGGCGTCTACTGGGCAGTTTCCTGACCTGGTTATCTGAGCGTAAATCGCAGGTTTTTCTGGTGGCTACCGCCAACAACATTCACGAGCTGGCGCCGGAGCTGCTGCGTAAAGGCCGCTTTGATGAAATTTTCTTTGTTGATTTGCCCACTGAAGATGAATGTTTACATCTGCTTAAATTGCACTTAGCTAAACGCCAGCTTAGCTTAACTGACGAAGCGCTGCAGTCGGCGCTGGCGTTATGTCGCGGCTTCTCCGGTGCAGAGTTAGAGCAGGCAGTGGTCGGTGCCGGTTTCCGCGCCCGCGCAGGTAACGCTGAATTTAGCTTAGCGCATTTAGTAGCAGAGCTATCGGCTACCCAGCCACTATCTGTGGTCATGGCCGAGCCGGTGAATGCGCTGCGCCAGTGGGCGCTTGAGCGCTGTGTTAAGGCCTAGTGAAGATGCAAGATAAAAACCAGCTGCGAAACTTTTATATCCCGGAAGAGCAGTCTATTTATCTGCTTAACACCAATGATGCTAAAAAGCTCAAAGATTGGGTGGCGTTGTGTATTTCTGAGCTGGAAAAGCTGGGCTACAGCGACATTGAGTTAATTGGAAAAGGTGCCTATGGTTTTGCTTTTGCTGGCTTAGATGCCAGCAGTCAGGCCTGCGTATTTAAGTTTTCCCGCATTAATTTGCCGCAGCATATTCAGGAGCGGCTGGCTGATGAAGCTTATATGTTATCGCAGGTACAACACCCTAATGTACCGCGCTATATCACCTATCAGGTAGTGAAAAAGCAAGGCATTTTGATGATGCAGCGCGGCAAAGGCATTGATTTAGAACATTACAGTTTACAGCATGGCCGTTTAAGCGCCCGGCTGTTAATTGATATTGCCTGCCAGTTGGCCGATGTACTGCTGGCGCTGCGCAGCCATAGCAAAGATGGCGAACTACAACCAATAGTACATGGCGACGTTAAACCTTCTAACCTGGTGTTTGATGAGCAAAGCGGCATGGTCAGTTTAATTGATTGGGGCTCGTCGGTGTTTGCCCAGTTAGATGCCAATGGCCAGTATTTATCCAATAATGTAATGCAACTGATGTCGGCAGATTTACAAACCTCTAATGCCCGTATGGGTGATGTGTATTTTATTGGCCCCGAGCAACGCACTGGCGCCTTGTCCAGCCCCAGATTTGACGAGCAGGGTGTCGCCGGCACTTTGTATGCACTGGCGTCCGGCCAGTCTTGCCGTTTCGGTAGCAAAGCGATACCTGCGCGCAGCCTCGGCTTGCCGGTCGAGTTTGCTACCATGCTTGACAGTATGTTGTCTGATGATGCTCAGTTACGTGCTCAGGCCGGTGATTATTTTTTGCAACATATGCCCCGGTTAAAACATTTGGTATTACCAGAACTGCCATTGTTTGAAGATATTGCCCAGCTACCGGTTTGGGTAAGCCCGCAGGTACGGGAGCTGGATACCGTTGTTTATTCGTCACGTAAGTCTTTTTTACGTGAGCACAGTGAAGAAGAAGGCATCGCTTATGTTGATGATGTGCAATTAGAGCGCTACTACAAGAATTATCTGGCAGGTATGGGGGAAACAGAAAAAGCCTTTGTTGCAGCAGTAAGTCGGCTGGCGCGTTTTCCCGTTGTTGGTGGGCTGGCTATTCACTGGCAGGCCAGTGGTATTTATATTGATTCCAGCCTGAATTTATACGACACCAGCCTGGCAGAATCTTTTGCTTTGTCAGTAAATAATGTCGTGACTTTAGCGCGCGCTATTGCCAAAGTCGGTATTTTTAAAGCCTGTCTGTTTAATGCCCGTAATACCATTCATATCAGCCGCAGCAGTATTGCTGAGCCTTTTATTGCTGCTGGCGACGCACATATTCCATACCAACTGGCGCCTGTATTAAGTACTGAAGATGCCAGTAAGCAACACTCCTATTTTGAGGATGGCAGAGATCCTGACGAGCAGTTAGTGTTACCCGATGCCATTATGGACGACATTGCCCGGCTTAATTTAATCCGCCATACCGGCTGTATTATTTTTGAAGTTACCGCCTTGTATATGAAGATCCATAGCTATTACCGTTTACTGGACCCGGCAGCAGAGGTTGAATTTAACCGCTTATTACAAAGTATTCTGACCAAAGTGGCATTAATTAGTGGAGAAGGGGTTGGCGGCTTTATGAAGTTACCCTATAAAGATACCCGTTTTTTCAGTCATCAGGCGCAGCAACCGGTATGTTACTACCCGTCAAACCCACATAAAATAGTCAGCTGATAGCCGGTTAATTGTATAAATCTCAGTCAAACAGGCTCAGTTCACAACTAAAACAGCCCAGGCGTGGAAATCTTTGCCCTGAAGTGGTTTAAATTCTCAGGTAAAACGAGTAATGTACGGGTTTTGAGCATTAGTCAGAAACCTATATTTCATGTCTACCGATAAAACCGCGTTATACCGTTTGCTAAACCAGCAAGCGCTGGCGTTGATCGACGGTGAAACCGATCTGATAGCCAATATGGCTAACCTCAGTGCGTTATTATTTAATCAGCTACCGGATTTAAACTGGGCAGGCTTTTATATTATGCGCGCAGGTGAGCTGGTGTTAGGGCCGTTTCAGGGCCAGGTCGCCTGTGTCCGTATTGCCGTAGGAAAGGGCGTTTGTGGCACTGCTGTTGCTACAGGGCAAGTGCAACTGGTGAAGGATGTGCACGAATTTCCCGGCCATATTGCCTGTGATGCAGCCAGTAATTCTGAGATTGTATTACCACTGCGCCACAAGGGTGAAATTATTGCCGTGCTGGATATCGATAGCCCGCTTCTGGCGCGGTTCGATTTAGATGATCAGGCCGGCCTTGAGCAATTGATTAAATTATTTGAACAGCATCTGGCAGTAACACTATGAAAGATACAATTTCTATTCACGATTATTTGTTTGATCTGGCAGATATCGGTGATTGGGAAGGTGAAGAAGAACTGGTAACTGACAAGATAAACGCCGTTTATCACGCTGTATGGCAACATTTGCCGGAAGATATCAGTAGTGTTCAGGTTGAGCAGCTATTACCCGCTATCTGGGATGAACTGCGTGGTGGCACTGTGCTGCTGGAAGCTGACGAAGATGAACTAATAGATTGGGCGTTGGCTTATGTTCGCCAACAGCTGGAAGAAGGCAAGCCGGATGCGGATGCCGCAGATGAAGAAGAGTGAAGCGTTAATGACCACCCCAACTGAACAAAATGTAAAAGCGGCAACAGTAAAAGATGTACTGGCGTATCTGGCAACGCAGTTTCCGGCATGTTTTAGCCTGACCGGTGAAGCCAAACCACTGAAAATTGGTATTTTTCAGGATCTGGCCGAGCGTTTACAAAATGATGCTACCGTGAGTAAAACTCAGTTACGCCAGGCGCTGAGAATTTATACCTCCAGTTGGCGGTATTTGGAAGCAACCAAAGAAGGGGTAACCCGGATAGATTTAGATGGTGTTGCCGGTGATCCGATTGATGCGTCTCAGGCAGAGCATGCCAGTAAACTATTAGAAGAAAGTAAGGCCAAAGCGGCTGAAAAGCGTAAAGCCAAACTGGCCGAAGCTAAAGCAAAAAATCCGCAGCCAGCCGTGACAGACAAACCTGCTTACAAAAAAACACCGAACAAAAAAGCAATTCTGCCCTCTAAAAGCGCTAAGGTTAATCAGAAGCCTGTTTCTCAATCACAGCCAGAAAAAGCACCTGTGCCAGCAGCTGCATTGCAGCCAGTGGTAACGGGCCAGGTTATAGTTGGTAGTAAAGTACTGATTAAACTTGGACAAAATCCAATGCCGGCAACGGTACTGGAAGTGCATAAAGACGATGTGACTGTGCAACTGGGTTCTGGTATGGTTGTGAAAACACGTCAGGACAGTTTGTTTTTGGCCTGAACAACACAGAGTAGCTTATGAAAAAACATTCAGCACTAGCAATAGCATTTCTTGTCGCCTTTGGTCTTAATGCCGCTCCTGATGCAGCGAAAGGGCCTCTGGTACTGCCAACTATGGCGCAGGATGCACAACATGCCACCGCCAGTAAGCGGATCGCCGCACTGTTCACCCGTGGTCATTACACTAATGTGCAATTGGATGATGCACTGTCTTCCAGAATGTTTGATACCTATCTTAAAAACCTCGACTATTACCGCAACGTATTAACTAAAGCTGACGTGGATGGCTTTGAGAAATACCGCGATCAGTTCGATGATGGTATCAATAAAGGTAATCTGGGTTTTGCCTTCGAAATGTTCAACCTGACATTGAAGCGGCGCTCAGAGCGTTTTGATTATGCTCTGCAACTGCTTGATAAAGGCTTTGATTTTACCGTTGAAGATCAGTACTCCTATGACCGGGAAGACGCAGCATGGCCAGCTAATGATGCAGAGCTGAATGAAATTTGGCGGCAAAGAGTTAAGTTTGATGCACTGAACCTGAAACTGGCAGGCAAAGAGGCTGAGGAAATTAATACTATCCTGGCTAAGCGCTACCGCAACACGCAAAAGCGTCTGGCGCAAACTGAAAGTGAAGACGTATTTCAGCTGGTAATGAATTCTTTTGCCCGCAGCATTGAAGCCCACACTTCTTATTTATCACCCAGAAATGCAGATCGCTTTCAGCAAGAAATGAACCTGTCGCTCGAAGGCATAGGTGCGGTGCTGCGTGCTGATGAAGACTACACCGTAATACAAAGCCTAGTGCCCGGTGGTCCGGCCGATTTAACACAAAAGTTAAAGCCGAAAGATAAAATTATCGGTGTTGCGCAGGATAAAACCGAGTTTGTCGATGTTATCGGCTGGCGCCTGGATGATGTGGTAGACCTTATCAAGGGCCCTAAAGGTAGCACTGTGCGGCTGCAGGTTGTTGGTGCAAACGATATTGGCACCAGTCAGGCTCAGGTTATTACGATAGTGCGTGATAAAATCCGTTTGGAAGACCGCGCGGCAAAAGCAGAAGTGTTTAAGCCGGTATTGTCTGAACTGGATCAAAAAATCGGCGTGATCAGCATCCCGGGGTTTTATAACAACCTTGCAGCAGACGTCACAAAGCTGTTGGCGGAGTTAAAAACAGAAAAAGTCGACGGCATCATTGTTGATTTACGTGGCAATGGTGGTGGTTCTTTACAGGAAGCGACTTTACTGACCGGTTTATTTATTGACCGTGGCCCGGTGGTTCAAATCCGCGAAGGTGACGGCAAAGTTTCAGTATCGCAGGACAATGACGGCGTCAGCTACTACGATGGCCCGCTAACGGTAATGGTAGATCGTTACAGCGCGTCGGCGTCAGAGATTTTTGCTGCAGCTATGCAGGACTATGGCCGGGCGTTAATTGTCGGTGAGCAGACATTTGGTAAGGGTACTGTGCAGCAACACCGTGGGCTGGGCCGTATTTACGATATGTTTGAAAGCCCGCTGGGCAGCGTGCAATACACTATTGCCAAGTTCTACCGTATTAACGGTGGCAGTACGCAGCACAAAGGCGTGATCCCTGATATTCAATTCCCTACAGCCATAGATCCGGCAGAGTGGGGCGAGAGTAAAGAGGAGTATGCTTTACCCTGGGATTCCATTAAGGCGGCAAACTACACCACACTAAATGATCTTTCTCAGTTGGTGCCTACGTTGCAGCAAAAACATCAGGCCCGCATTAGCAAAGAAGTTGAGTTTCAGTACCTGATGCAGGACATTGCTGATTATAAGCAGCAAATGAACGATAAAACGGTATCTTTGCGTGAGGCAAACCGTGTTGCTGAGCGTGATGAGAATAAAGCAAAGCAATTAGTCAGAACGAACGAGCGGTTAAAACGTCTTGGCTTACCTGAAGTTACGTCACTGGATGATGTACCGGAAAAGGTAGAAAAAATAGACGCGTTTCTGGAAGAAGCTGCCAGCATTACTGCTGATCTGAAAGCCGTAACCCGGCTGGCAAAAAAATAAGCGTAAGCTATAAACACACCCTATAAGGCGGTATTAATTACCGCCTTTTGTTAATGTAAAAACATAATAATTATAAAGGTTTAACTATGAGTGCACGCGGTGAGTTTTCATCGAGGATCGGCTTTGTTCTGGCGGCATCAGGGTCTGCTGTTGGGCTTGGTAATATATGGGGCTTTCCTTCTCAGGTTGCCAGTAATGGCGGTGCTGCTTTTGTTCTGATGTATCTGGTGTTAACTTTTCTGCTGGCGTACCCGGTATTAATGGCGGAGTTGCTGATTGGCCGTGCGACAAAATCGAATATGGTCGATGCACTTGGGCAAATATCGAATGGCCGTAGCGGCCGTTTTGTTGGTATTTGGGGGCTGATTACTGTTTCGCTGATATTGGCATTCTATGGCATCGTAGGCGGCTGGATGTTGGCTTATACGCTGGAAGCGCTAGCCAGTATTGCCGGTATGAGTTATTTTGCTGATTGGCTGGTGTCGTTTTCTTTAAGCCGTAATCTGATTTTTTGTGCTGCATTTATGCTCCTTACTGTAGGCATTGTCAGTGGCGGTGTTGTCAACGGCATTGAACGCTGGTCTGTCAGGTTAATGCCAACCTTATTTGTCATTATGTTGTTGCTGTTTGGCTATGTGATGACACAACAAGGTGCAATGGAAGGCTTAAAAGTTTATTTATTACCCAATTTTGCTGAAGTACTGAATCCGGATTTGCTGATCAGTGCCATGGGGCAGGCGTTTTTCTCCATGTCACTGGGCGTCGGCACTATGCTTATCTATGGCTCTTATGTTAGCCATAAAGAAAACCTACCCAGATTAGGTGCGGCGGTATCTTTAGTGGATATTGGCGTAGCAGTACTGGCTGGTTTGCTGATTATTCCTGCCATGTACGTTGCCTTACATAATGGGGTAGAAATTTTCACTGACGGCGGCAAGCTGTTATCTGAAGACACGCTGATTTTCACAGTTTTGCCATCGTTATTCAGTACCATGGGAATGGTGGGCGCTTTTGTTGCGCTGGCGTTTTTTCTGTTGATGTCCATCGCCGCACTCACATCGTCAATTTCGATGTTGGAGGTGCCCGTATCTTACATCGTTGAACATCATAAACTTGCCAGACAAAAAGCGGTATGGCTGGTTGCTGCTGTAATTTTAGCGGCCAGTACCATTATCATTAGCAACTTTGACAGTTTGTTTGGCGTTGTTATCGCATTAACTACCCGCTACAGCCAACCTTTGCTCGGATTGATGCTATGTATCTTTGCCGGTTGGGTCTGGAGGCGTAATGCCATTCTGCAGGAATTGAAAAAAGGTGATATGCAGGCCGAGTACAGCTGGTTCTGGCGGATATGGCCATGGTACGTTAAGTTTGTCTGCCCACTGATTATAGCCGTCATGTTCTATCGGTCTTTGTAAGCAGTAGCGAATATAAGCATAACAATAATAAAGGTGTCAGGCGCTGCAGGCGCCTTTTACCAATCGGAGTAAAAAATACATGACTGAAAAACAACCCAGCTTCCTCGATGCGGCCATTCCTCTGGTCGTGCTGATAGTGTTGCTATCTGCCTCGGTATATCTATTTGCTGATAACTCATCTTACGGGCCCAATCAGATAGCCTTATTTATGGCAACGGCCGTAGCGGTTGTTATAGGTCTTAAAAATGGTTATCGCTGGTCAGTGATGGAAAAGGCCATGGTGAAGGGTATTTCGCTGTCATTGGGCGCGGTACTGATCCTGTTGTCGGTGGGGGCGTTAATAGGCACCTGGATGTTGTCAGGCACCGTACCTACGCTTATTTATTATGGTTTGCAAATTTTAAGCCCAAGCTGGTTTTATGCTGCAAGCTGTTTGTTATGCGGCATTGTTGCAATGAGTATTGGTAGTTCCTGGACAACCGCGGCAACAATAGGTGTTGCTTTAATTGGCGTTGCCGGAGGCTTGGGGCTGTCACCGGCTATTACTGCCGGTGCCATAGTATCAGGTGCGTATTTTGGTGATAAATTATCGCCACTGAGTGAAACAACCAACCTGGCACCCGCTGTTGCCGGTGCGGATTTATTTGATCACATCAGACATATGCTCTGGACAACCATTCCCAGTTTTATACTGGCGTTACTGCTGTTTACGGTTATTGGGTTTAATTCGGATGTCAGCTCTGATATCGCACGTATCGATCAAATAAGCGATGTGCTGCAGCAGAATTTTTCTATCAGTGTGGTATCGCTGGTACCGCTGTTTGTGCTGTTAGCTATGGCGATAAAAAAGGTGCCGGCCTTTCCAACGGTATTTATCGGCGCTCTGCTGGGCGCGGTGTGGGCGGTGTTTTTTCAGTCTGAGTTATTAAGCCGGCTTGTTGAGCAGGATATACCGGCAGCGCTAGGCATTACCAAATTGCTTTGGCATACCCTGCATGCTGGTTTTAGTATCGACACCGGCAATGACAGCCTGAATGATTTACTCAGCGGTGGCGGTATGTCCAGTATGCTTAACACCGTCTGGTTGGTTTTCAGTGCCATGATGTTTGGTGCTACCATCGAGAAAATAGGCCTGTTGCGTAAATTTGTTACGTCAATTTTATTTTTCGCCCGCAGCACTGGCTCGTTAATCACCAGCACTATTGCTACCTGCTTTGTTACAAATGTTCTGACAGCCGATCAGTATATGTCTATTGTTATGCCTGGCCGGATGTTTAAAGAGGAATACGAGCGCCGGGGCCTGGCACCGGTGAATTTGTCCCGCACCCTGGAAGACGGCGGTACCATTACCAGCCCCCTGATACCATGGAATACCTGTGGTGCCTACATGCACAGTGTGCTTCAGGTTAGCCCGCTGGACTATGTATTCTATGCCTTCTTTAACCTGATCAATCCGCTGTTAGCTATTATTTATGCCTATTGCGGTATTAAAATACTGCGCCTGACCCCTCCTGATTCAGTCAGGCCACAAACTGCTAAAGTGTAGCCGGAAAAAAGCCTGAGTTGTTCAGGCTTTTTCGTCATTATACTTAGCTGTATCGTTGTTTATTTTACCGGAAGCCTGCTATGTCTCAGAATAGTTTACCGCGCACGGCCAAGCGCCTTACAGATTACACTGCACCAGCTTTTAGCATTAGCCATGTTGATTTGTGTTTTGAACTGGACGCAGAGGCCACACGTGTCACCTCTGTAATGCAAATTAAACGCAACCGGGCTGATGTGCCGTTAAAACTGGACGGGCAGCAACTGACATTAATTAGCATAGCGCTTAATGGCCAATTGCTGGATACAGCCGATTACCAGCTTGATGCCGACAGCCTGACAATATTTAATGTTGCACAGCAGTGCGAACTGACGATCATTTGTGCTATTGCACCGCAGCATAATACCGCACTTGAAGGCCTGTATATGGCTGGCAACACCTACTGCACTCAGTGTGAGGCAGAAGGCTTTCGTCGTATCAGTTATTTTCCGGACCGGCCAGATGTACTGGCAGAATACAACGTCACCATTAAAGCTGATGCTGAGCGCTACCCTTATTTATTATCGAATGGTAATAAGGTATCTGAACATATTGACGACAATGGCCTAAGAGTCGTGCAGTGGCATGATCCTTTTCCAAAGCCCTGCTATTTATTTGCTCTGGTTGCCGGAGATTTTGATGTTCTGACAGATAAGTTTATTACTCAATCTGGCCGTGAGGTTAGTTTGCAGTTGTTTGTCGATAAAGGTGCGATAACCAAAGGCAGTTTTGCACTTGAGTCGTTAAAGCGCGCTATGCAATGGGATGAACAGCGTTACGGCTTGGAATATGATTTGGATATTTATATGGTGGTCGCGGTGGACTTCTTTAACATGGGAGCCATGGAGAACAAAGGCCTGAACATTTTTAACAGTAAATATGTTTTGGCCGATGCTGCCAGTGCAACTGATCGCGATTACTTCAATATTGAGTCAATTATTGGCCATGAATATTTTCATAACTGGACAGGCAACCGTGTTACCTGCCGTGATTGGTTTCAGCTTAGCCTGAAAGAAGGGTTAACTGTTTTTCGCGATCAGGAATTCAGTGCTGATATGGGCTCTGCCACTTTGTGCCGCATAGATGCCGTTAAGCTGATACGCACCGCTCAGTTTGCTGAGGATGCCAGCCCGATGGCCCATCCGATCAGGCCAGAGCAAGTGCTGGAGATGAATAACTTCTACACTGTTACGGTGTACGATAAAGGCGCAGAAGTGATCCGTATGCTGCAAACTCTGCTGGGGCGGGATACCTTTGCCAAAGGCCTCAAGCTGTACCTTCAGCGTCATGATGGCCAGGCGGCAACCTGTGATGATTTTTTGCAGGCAATGCAAGATGTTGCTACACAGGATTTATCACAGTTCCGCTTATGGTACAGCCAGTCGGGCACACCATTGCTAACTGCCACGCAGCGCTATGATGCAACACGCTCGCAGCTGATACTGTCGCTGGCGCAGCAAACACCTCCTACAGCTGATCAGGCAGAAAAACAACCACTGCTGATACCGGTGCAAATTGAATTGTTGTTTAACGGCCAGGCCTCACAGCAGCATTTATTATTGCTAAGCGAAAGTGAACAACAGTATCTGTTTGACGGAATAACAGAAGCACCAGTGGTGGTGTGGCTGGAACATTTTTCAGCACCGGTGAAGCTGGCGGCACAGTACAGTGATGATGACTTATTGTTGATTGCCCGCCAGGCAACTGACGGCGTTGCGCGCTGGGATGCAATGCAACAGTTCTGGAGCCGCAAGATAGCGCAGCAAGTAGCATCAAACGCTGGCGAGGCCGCACTGCCTGCTGCGCTATTTAAACTGCTGCAGCACTGGCTGGAACAGCCCGGCACAGATATGGCTATGACAGCAGAACTACTGACACTGCCTGATTTTGATACGCTGGCTGAGCAACATCAGCTGATTCCGGTGGACAAACTACTAAGCAGTATTAGCCAGTTTAAGCAGCAATTGGCTGAGCAACTGGCCGGGCCGTTAAGCCGCTGTTATAACGCACTGAAAACAGGGCCCTATCAATATCAGGACAACGATGTTGGCCTGCGCAAATTGCGCGCTGTCTGCCTGAATTATCTGGCACAACTTAATGACAACCAGCCATTACTGGGTACGCACTATGCAAACTCAGACAATATGACCGATACGATGGCGGCTTTGGCAGCTGCCCAGCAGTCAGAAGCTGCAGTGTTTAACCAGTTGATTACTGACTTTGCCAAGCACTGGCAGCATGATGCCTTAGTAATGGACAAGTGTTTTGCACTGGTGGCATCGCAGCCTGGTGAGCAAGTGTTTGAAGCGATAGACACCATGTTGGCTCATCCGTTGTTTAGCTGGAAAAACCCTAATCGGGTACGGGCATTATTTTCAGCCTTCAGTTTACGTAATCCACAGCAGTTTCATCGTATTGATGGCAAAGGATATCAACTACTGGCTGATACCGTATTGCGGCTCGATCCGCTTAATCCGCAGGTAGCAGCACGGCTGGTCACGCCGTTATTAAGCTGGCGGCGGTTTGACGCTGAACGTCAGCAACGTATGCGGGCTGCATTGCAACAGATCGCAGGGCAAAGCAGTATTAGCAATGATTTGTATGAAAAGGTTAACCGAAGTCTGGATTGATGCGCAGATATTTTTTTAATGCCAGCCTCAGTGCTGAACAGTGCTATGGTTATTATCGCGGAGAGATAAAATACGTGGTAGTTACTGCAGATAACGGCGAGCGAATTCAGCTGCAGTTTAAGCATTTCCAGCGTTATGTCGACACAAACGGTTTGCGCGGGCGTTTTCGTTTAACGCTGGCAGACAATGCTAGTTTTGTCGCGTTGGAAAAAATTAATTAGAGTATGTACTTTAAACGGTGAATTAAAACAATAGCTTGCAGTTACGGCTGGTTTGACCTTTAATTTCATTAGCTTATAGCTGCTTATTGGGTGCGGTACTGAAAAGGTTAAACCAGAGCGTGGCAAAAAAGCCCAAAACATCGCCGTTTTTGAAAAAAACTGAATAAAAATCAACAGATTTACGTAACAGCAAGCCTTGCTTGCAGCTTGAAATGATGTAATTATTTTAATGAAGTAAGCTGAGCTCTGATCAGTTGGCTTGATAATATAACTAAAAAGACACTTATAAAAACCTGCGGGACAGGGGGAGATAACGAGATGAATAAAAGGTCAATAACCTTTGCTAAGAATCCCTTAGCCTTAGGTGTTGCATCAGCGCTGTTTGCCTTGTCAATGGCACCGGTGCATGCAGCATCCTGGAGTTTGGGTGACGTAAATATTACTTTCGATTCTACATTTTCATACGGCGGCAGCTGGCGTGCCGAAGACAGAAATTGGGATACTATCAGTAAAGTTAATCACCCCCGTTTCGATTGGGACGGTTACAACGCCGCAACGAATAACATTTATTTGCCTTCGCAAATCTGGCAGGAGCCGGGGGCTTATTCAAGTAATGGCGACGCCGGTAATCTGAACTACGACAAAGGCGATATGTTCAGCAGCCTGTTTAAAGGTTTGCATGAGCTGTCTATTACTAAAGACAATATCGGTTTGTTTACCCGCTTTATGTATTTTTACGACTTTGCGTTGATGGATAAAGACGGTGCCTATACCAACCCGGTATCGGGTCAGAAAGTTGACCCTTGTGCTGACAAAGATGCCCGTGATTTAACCTGCCGTGATGTTCGCTTACTGGATGCCTACGTATACGGTAATTTCAGTTTTAACAATGGTATGAACCCGGTTACCGTTAAAGTGGGGCAACAGGTATTAAGCTGGGGTGAAAGTACCCTGATCCAGCATGGTATCAATATTACGCCTATTGATGTTGGTGTGGCGCGAGCGCCGGGCGCTGAGTTAAAAGAGGCTTATATTCCGGTTGGTATGGCAACAATCAGCATCGGTTTAACTGATAATCTGTCAACCGAGTTGTTTTATCAGTACCAGTGGGTAAACAGCTATCTGCCGGTGCCAGGTACTTATTTTTCTACCAATGATTTTGCCGGAGAAGGTGGTTATTTACAAAACGTGCAGTTAGGTTTTGCCGGTAACCCGGACATTGACCTTGCTCATGTGCTGGCCAATCTGAATGCGCTGGGTTCAGCCGTTGCCAGTGGGGCACTCAGCCCTACACAGGCTGGCCAGGCTTATTTAGCTTACCCAACTAAAGTAACATTGCGCCCTTACGGCAGTGCCGGTGAAGTAGAGCCTAAAGACGGTGGCGAGTACGGTATTAAGTTCGAGTATTTCGCACCGAACCTGAACGACACTGAATTTGCTGTGTATTACATGAACTATCATAGCCGTGTACCGGTTATTTCTGGTATTGCCTCAGACTTTTCGCAAATTCCTGCAGATATCGGCCGCTTGGTGAATATGACGGCAAATGGTGGTGTAACTAAAGACAATATTGCCAGCCTGGCGGCGTTCTCAAAAGCGCTGGTTGAGTATCCTGAAGATATTCAGCTGTATGGTTTTAGTTTTAACACTACCTTAGGTAACACCTCTGTTGCCGGTGAATTAGCCTATCGTCAGGATGAACCTTTACAAATTGACGACGTGGAAATTCTGTATGCCGGTATGCCAGAGCAACTTGCTAATGCGGGATTACGCCCTGATTTAGCTGGTATTTCTCAAATTGGCCGCGACATTGGTGTTAAGGTGCAGCCTGGCCAGAAAGCTAACGGCTTTATCTTAAGAGACACTATTCAGGCTCAGATGACGTTTACGCATTTATTTGGCCCGTCACTGGGCGCTGATAATTTGTCGATGCTGGCAGAGGTGGGTGGTATCCGCATTCAGGATATGCCGGATCAGAGCGTATTACGTTTAAATGGCCCGAATACTGATCGCAGTGGTGGACCATTGTTGGGCTGGGATGCCAATGGCAATCTGGTAAACAAAGATGGTTTACATACAGGTGTGTCAAATGGGGCTGAAACAAACCCATTCCCAACAGCATCGGCCTGGGGTTACCGTTTATTGGCTAAAGCCGATTACAACAATGTGTTTGCCGGGGTAAACCTGTCGCAGCGTATTGTGTTTTCGCATGATGTTAACGGTATTACACCTGATCCGTTATTTTTGTTTGTCGAAGATCGTAAGTCGCTCGCGTATGCCATCAGCTTTGACTATCTGAATAAATGGTCAGGCGAAGTGTCTTACAACATGTTCTGGGGCGGTCAAGGCACAACAAATAACGTAGAAGACCGTGACTTTATCTCTTTTAACATTAAGTACTCTATTTAAGGGACGAGCACTAATTATGAAGAAACTCACCCTAATTTCGTCAGCCATTGCTCTGGTGTTAAGTTGCTCAGTTGCAGCAAAAATTACTCCTGAGCAGGCCGCCAGACTGGGCAATGATTTAACACCGCTTGGAGCAGAGAAAGCGGGTAATGCCGACGGTTCTATCCCAGCATGGAATGGCGGTATTACTGCTGCGCCTGCCGGTTATACTGCAGGCATGCATCACCCCAATCCCTTTGCCGATGACAAGATCATACTCACCATCGACAAATCTAATCTGGATCAGCATAAAAACCTGTTAAGCCCGGGGCAGATTAAACTGTTTGAAATTTATCCTGATACATACAAGATGAATATTTATCAAACACGCCGTACAGCATCCTATCCACAGTATGTTTATGATGCGACAAAAAATATTGCTACCAAAGCTGAGCTTATTGAAGGCGGTAACGGCATTATTAACGCCGCTATAGGTGTGCCGTTTCCAATCCCGGCAAATGGCCTTGAAGCAGTATGGAACCACTTGCTGCGGTTTCGTGGTGTAGCTGCAAGCCGTAACGGTGGCCAGGCCGCACCTACTGCTGCAGGCGCTTATACAATTATCGGTTTTGATGAGCAGATAATGTTCAAGTATTCAGAACCTACCGCAACAGCTGAAGCTCTGACTGCCGAAAATATACTGTTCCGCTTTAAGCAGGGCGTAACGTCGCCGGCGCGTTTGGCAGGTACTGCATTGTTAGTGCATGAAACCATGGACCAGGTGAAAACGCCACGCCAGGCCTGGACATACAACACCGGTCAACGCCGTGTGCGCCGTGCTCCTAACGTTGCCTATGATGCACCAGGTACTGCGTCTGATGGTCTGCGTACCACAGATGATTTCGATATGTTTAACGGCTCGCCTGATCGTTACAACTGGACGTTGAAAGGCAAGCAGGAAATGTATATTGCCTATAATGACTACAAGCTACACAGCAATCAGGTGAAGTATGCTGATTTACTGATGCCCGGTCATGTTAACCCGGAATATATCCGCTGGGAAAAACACCGGGTGTGGGTAGTTGAAGCTGTATTAAAAGACAATACCCGTCATGTCTATGGCAAACGTGTATTTTATATTGATGAAGACAGCTGGCAGATCCATGTTGCAGATCTGTATGACAACCGCAACGAATTATACCGTGTCGCTGTGGCTCATGGCCTGAACTACTATGAAGTGCCAACGCACTGGAGTACCTTAGAGGTATATCACGACCTTAACTCACGGCGTTATATTGCGTTGGGTCTGGATAACGAAGATAAAATGTATAATTTCTCCGTTAACCTGACAGATGCTGATTTCACGCCTGCAGCACTACGCCGTGAAGGTACGCGGTAAGTAAAGTTAAAACCCGGTTACGGTTGGCTCAGTGCCAACCGTTTTTATTTAGAAAGTTTAATAGAGTAAATGCTCAGATTATGTTGAATAAATTCATCTGGTTATTGGCAGCAAGTGCTGTAGCTGCCGTTACACCATTTATGATGCAAGCACAGCAGCCAGCGCCTCAGGCCGCATATCAGATGCCGCAGGCAAGCAAGGCCCTGCTGACAGATCTTGTAAAGGTGAATGGGCAGCAATTAGTTGCTGTAGGCGAACGAGGGCATATTCTGCTTAGTCATGACGGCCAGAGCTGGACCCAGGCACAAGTGCCGGTGCAGTCGAATTTGAGCAGCGTCTATTTTATTAATCCGCAGCAGGGTTGGGCGGTTGGCCATGATGCCACTATTCTGGCCACTAAAGACGGTGGTGCAAGCTGGCAGCTACAGCATTATGCGCCACAAACTGACAAGCCGTTGTTCGATATTTATTTTGCGGATGCCCAAAAAGGCATTGCCGTAGGGGCCTACGGTATCTTTTATCGTACAGATGACGGCGGCAACAGCTGGCATAAGCATTTTCATGAAGAATTGTTGCTCGAAGAAGAGCGGGAGTATTTAGCTGAACTTAAAGAAACCGACCCCGAAAGCTATCAGGTTGAAACCGAAGCCTTATTACCGCATTTTAACCGGCTTTATGCTGACGGTAATGCGTTATATATGATTGGGGAGGCCGGTTTTGCCGCAAAAAGTATTAATTTTGGCGATAGCTGGCAGCGCCTTGATGCATTTTACAATGGTTCTTTGTTTGATATAACAGGCACACCACAAATGGCATTGCTGGCGGTTGGCCTGCGCGGCCATGCGTTTATCAGCCAGGACCAAGGCCAGCACTGGCAACAAATAACGCTAAGCAGAAATGCGACATTAAACAGTGCATTTTCCGATGACAATGGCTCAGTTTATCTGGTCGGTAATGCGGGTACTCTGCTTATCAGTCGGGACGGTGCAGCAAGTTTTGCGGATTACTCCCAAGCTGATGGTAAAGCCATAATCAACGGCCTGGTATGGCACAACCTGTTAGTACTGGTAACCGAAACCGGTGTCAGAACGATCAACCTGAGTGAACTGAAATAAGATGAGTTTAAATCGTTTGGTTAATAAGTTTGAGTATACGCTGTTTCGCCATCGTGCTCTGGTCATAGTTGCATTTTTGCTGGCAACGCTATTTTTACTGTTTAAAGCTACCAGTATTAAACTGGATGCCGCTTTTACAAAAAATATTCCGTTAAAACATGAATATATGCAAACCTATTTGCGCCATGCGCAAGATTTTGGCGGGGCGAATAATATTCTGATTTCATTATGCGATGAAAGCGGCAATATTTTTAATGCCGGCTTTTTTAATACCTTACGTCAGGCCCACGACGAGTTGCTTTACACCTCGGGTGTTGACCGGGTACAGGTTAAATCATTATTCAGCCCCAGCACCCGTTTTGTTGAGGTTGTTGAGGATGGTTTTGCCGGTGGGCCAGTGATCCCGGCAAATTTTGTTGCCAATGCCGCAGGCTTGGCCAAAGTAAAAGAAAATACCGAGAAAGCCGGCGTAGTAGGCCGCATGGTGGCTGATGACTATAGCTGTGCCATGATTTCTGCCCAGTTGCTTGAAGTTAACCCCGATACCGGCGAAAAGCTGGACACCATTAATTTTGCTTCAGTGCTGGAGCAAAATATCCGCGGCAAATACCAAAGCGATAGCATCAGTGTACATATTATCGGTTTTGCCAAAATGGTTGGCGATGTGGCTGATGGCGCCAAAGGCGTACTGGTATTCTTTGCCATAGCTATTGCTATAACCTCAATAATGGTGCTGTTTTTCTGTCGCTCACTAATGTTAACCCTTTTACCCATTGCCTGTTCGCTGATTGCGGTGGTCTGGCAAATGGGCTTATTGTCGGCGCTAGGTTTTGGCATTGACCCGATGTCGATTTTAGTGCCATTTCTGGTATTTGCCATTGGTGTCAGCCACGGTGTGCAGATGATTAACTCTACCGGCAAGCGGGTTGCTGCCGGGATGAACGCCAAAACAGCGGCCCAGGCCAGTTTCAGAAAGCTGCTTGTGCCAGGTGGTGTGGCGCTGTTATCTGATACGGTTGGTTTTTTAACCCTGCTGATTATTGAAATTGGTGTTATCCGTGAATTAGCTATTACGGCCAGCTTAGGGGTGGCAGTAATCATTCTGACTAACCTGATATTGCTGCCGGTGCTGATGTCTTTTGTTAAATTCAGTAAGCGCTATCAGGAACGGGCGGCGGCACCTACACCTAAAACAGATAAAATCTGGTTTGCGCTGTCTGCCTTTGCTACCCGTAAATATGCTGCTGTTATTTTGCTGGTAACCGCCGCGCTGTTTGTGTTTGGTTATATGCAAAGCCAACACCTCAAAATCGGCGATCTTCACGAGGGGGCACCAGCGTTGCATGAAACCTCTCGCTACAATCTAGATACCAAGCTTATTACCGAGCGTTATGCCATTTCTGTTGATTACTTAAATGTCATGGTAGAGACGATTCCCAGCGCCTGTACTGAACACGACATTATGGCAAAAATCGACAAATTTCAGTGGTTGATGGAAAACGTCGAAGGGGTGCAGTCAGCGGTGTCATTACCTTCAGTGTCTAAAGCTATTAACGCAGCCTTTAACGAAGGTAACGTTAAATGGCGTGTACTGCCACGCAATACGCAAAGCCTGGTGCAGGCATCGTCGCGTGTTGAAACCAGTACCGGCCTGCTAAATGCCGATTGTTCTGTCATGCCGGTTATTTTGTTTTTACAAGACCATAAAGCCGAGACCATTGAACGGGTGGTATCTGCCGCTAAGCAATATGGTGCAGAGCTGGGTGACGAACAAACGCGCTTTATGCTGGCGTCTGGCCCGGCGGGTGTGATGGCGGCAACCAATGAAGCCGTGTCTGAAGCTCAACAGCCGATGATATGGTATGTTTATGGTGCCGTCATTTTACTGTGTCTGCTCAGTTTCCGCTCGCTGCGCGCCACTATTTCGGTGATCTTACCCTTGTATGTGGTGTCCGTACTGGCGACCGCATTAATGACAAAACTGCAGATTGGTTTAACGGTATCAACATTACCGGTTATTGCGCTGGGAGTAGGTATCGGCGTTGATTACGGTATTTATATTCTGTCGAACATGACGCAGATGCTGCGCGATGGCATGCCTGTGCGCCAGGCCTACTTTGAAGCACTAAAAGAGCGCGGCAGTGCAGTGCTGTTTACTGGTATTACATTAGCCATTGGCGTAAGTACCTGGGTATTTTCGGCACTGAAATTCCAGGTAGACATGGGTATTCTGCTTACCTTTATGTTTATTGTGAATATGCTTGGTGCCATTTTGGTGCTGCCAGCACTGGCGGCGTTTTTATGGCGCAAAAAATAAAATAAATTCTGCATGAATAAACACGAAAATGGCCGAAAGGCCATTTTCTATTTAAAGTGGGTGAATAAGTTGTCAGAGCCTTTAAAAATCACTGGTTTAACCAGCATAAAAGCGCCAAATAATACTCGAAAAGCGCTACAATTGGCACTACACTGCGCAGCTGACACGATCCGGTATGTTCGGTACATCCTGCTGCTAAAGCGGTGACTGCAAAAAGGATAAAAAAATGGCACTGATAGACGGTCAACCCTCTGTTCTACTACAAAACGTTAGCAAACTGATTAAACAAAAAGTGAAAGACCAGGTGAGCCTGGTTGAAAAATTCGCATACACTCTGTACGGCAACATGTCGAATGAAGACTTAGTCGGCCGTAATGACAGCGATTTATACGGCGCAGCGCTGAGTTTATGGCAGACTTTTAACGGTCATGCAGAACCTGCGTCGATGATCCGGGTATTTAACCCGGAAATTGCCAAGCATGGCTGGGAGTCTAAACACACTATCGTAGAAATAGTGGTACAAGACATGCCATTTCTGGTGGATTCGGTACGCATGGCGTTAAACCGTCAGTCGATAGCGGCGCATTTACTACTGCATTATCCACTGCAAACTGAGCGTGACAGCAAAGGCCAAATCACCGATTTCTTTAAGCTGGGTAGCAAAGCTAAAGCCAGCACCCAGCAAACGGTATTTCATATTGAAATTGACCGCCTGACAGGTAAAGCCGCCATTGACAGCTTAACCGATGAACTGCACTCGGTAATGGAAGATGTATCGCTGGCAGTACAAGACTGGCAACCTGCGCGGGACAAGCTGCAACAGGTTATTAAGGCGCTGCCCAAGCAAGCCGGTAAAGCCTCTGCCGAAGATATTAAAGATGTCACCGAGTTTTTAAACTGGCTGGCCAAAGATAACTTTACCTTGTTGGGCTACCGTGAATACACCATTGGCCCGGTAAAAGGTGACTACAAAATCAGTGGTATTGATGCCACATCCCTGGGGTTAATGCGCCGCTCTGCTGCGCGCGATCTGATGTTGTCTGAGTTGCCGGAAACCGGCCGTAAGCAAGCTATCAGTAACGGCTTGCTGATCCTGACCAAAACCAATAATAAATCCCGCGTGCATCGCCCGGCGTACATTGATTACATCGGTGTGAAAAAGTTTGATAAAGATGGCAAGGTTATTGGTGAAGACCGCTTTATTGGTCTTTACTCGTCATCGCTGTACAACAACAGCGCTGCAGATATTCCACTGCTGAAAAACAAGCTTGCTACCGTGATGCAAAAGTCTGAGTTTGCCACTGGCACTCATGCTTATAAGGCACTGCTGAATATTCTGGAAACCTATCCGCGTGATGAGCTTATTCAGGCAACCGCAGATGAGTTGCTGCATGTGGCTATGGGTGTGCTGCAAATGCAAGAGCGCGATATGACACGCCTGTTTATGCGCAAAGACAGCTTTGGCCGCTTTGTTACTGCTATGGTGTATGTGCCGCGTGAGCGTTATAACACTCAGCTGCGTAAAGAAACACAGGCCATATTGCAACGCGCGCTCGGAAGCGCAGAACCGGTTGAGTTTACAACTTATTTCTCTGAATCTGTGTTGGCACGTACCCATTATCTGGTGCGGATCAACGATAGCCATGTCGAGTATAAAGTGAAAGAAATTGAGCGTAATTTAGTTGAAGCGGCCCGCACCTGGGAAGATAAATTAGAAAGCGCCTTACTGGGTGTATATGGTGAAGCCCGCGGTCGTGAGCTGATTGGCAAATACGTTAATGCCTTCCCGCGCAGCTACAAAGAAGAAATGCTGCCAAACGATGCGCTGGTCGATATCGGTAAGCTCGAAGCATTAAATGATGATCATAAGCTGGAAATGCTGTTTTACCGGCCACAGGAAGAAAAAGCCGATAGTAAAGCGGTACGGCTGAACCTGTTCCATAAAGACCACCCGATCCATTTGTCTGATGTATTGCCGATGCTGGAAAACTTTGGCCTGCGTGTTATTGGTGAAACGCCATACGCGGTTAAATGTGCCGATGGCAGTGTTAGCTGGATTTTAAACTTCGCCATGGAGCTTAATTGCGCGATACCGGCCGATTTTGAAGCCGCACAGCAGTCATTCCAGGATTCTTTTGCCAAAGTATGGGCAGGCCAACTGGAAGACGACGGCTTTAACCGTCTGATCCTGGGTGCTGGTTTAAGCGGGCGTGAGGCATCTTTGCTGCGCGCGTTAGCCAAGTACAAACGCCAGATTGGTGGTACCTTCAGCCAGTCTTATGTTGAAAGCACTTTTGCCCGTTATGCCGAGTTGGCTAACCTGCTGGTGCAGTTGTTTAACAGCAAGTTTGATCCTAAGTCCAAAGCCAGTAGCAAAGTGGCCGAAAAACTGGAAGAGCAAATTGCTTCGCAGCTGGAAAACGTCGCTAACCTGGATGATGACCGTATCGTGCGCCGTTTTGTCGACATGATTAAAGCGACGTTGCGTACCAACTATTTCCAGAAGAATGCTGAGGGTAACGATAAACCCTATATTTCTTTTAAAATTAAGTCTGGTTTAATTCCGGATATGCCACTGCCAACGCCGATGTTTGAAATTTTCGTGTACTCGCCCAGAGTTGAAGGTGTGCATCTGCGCTTTGGTAAGGTCGCCCGCGGTGGTTTGCGCTGGTCTGATCGACGTGAAGATTTCCGCACCGAAGTGCTGGGGCTGGTAAAAGCGCAAACGGTAAAAAATACAGTAATAGTGCCAACCGGCTCTAAAGGCGGCTTTGTCTGTAAAAAACTGCCGGAAACCGGTGGCCGTGAAGCGTTCCTCAATGAAGGCAAAGACTGCTACCGTACCTTTATCCGTGGTTTGCTGGATGTAACAGATAACATCGTGCAAGGCGTAATAGTGCCGCCAAAAGAGGTGGTACGCCATGACGAGGACGATCCGTACCTGGTAGTAGCGGCAGACAAAGGTACTGCTACGTTCTCAGATATTTCTAACGGTATTTCAGAAGAGTATAACTTCTGGTTAGGCGATGCTTTTGCCTCCGGTGGCTCTAACGGCTATGACCATAAGAAGATGGGTATTACCGCGCGCGGTGGCTGGGAGTCGGTTAAACGTCATTTCCGCGAGATTGGCATTGACTGCCAAACCACAGATTTTACCTGTGTCGGTATCGGTGATATGGCCGGCGACGTATTCGGTAATGGTATGTTGCTGTCAAAACACATCCGTTTGCAGGTAGCGTTTAACCATATGCACATCTTTGTTGATCCGAATCCGGATTCTGCAAAAAGCTGGGAAGAGCGTAACCGCATGTTTAACCTGCCTACCTCAACCTGGGATGACTATGACAAGTCATTAATTTCAGAAGGCGGTGGTATTTTCCTGCGCAGTGCTAAAGCGATTAAACTTTCAGCGCAAATGAAAGAAATGCTCGGCACCACTAAAGCCAGCATGACACCGAACGAGCTGATCCGTGAGGCATTAATGATGCCGGTTGACCTGATCTGGAACGGTGGTATCGGTACTTACGTTAAAGCTACCAGTGAGAGCCATGCTGAGGTAGGTGATCGTGGTTCAGAGCCGCTGCGGGTAAATGGTAAAGAGCTTAAAGCAAAAATCTTCGGTGAAGGCGGTAACTTAGGTTGTACCCAGCGCGGCCGTATCGAATTTGCCATGAATGGCGGCCAGATCAATACCGACTTCGTTGACAACGTGGGTGGCGTAACCTGCTCGGACAACGAAGTAAACATTAAGATTTTGCTAAATACGCTGGTTGCCGGTGGCGATCTGACACTGAAACAGCGCAACAAAATACTGTTTGAGATGACAGATGATGTCGCCGCTATCGTTATTAAAGATTGCTACCGTCAAACCCAGAGTATCAGCGTATCGTCGTTACTTGGCGCTGAGCAGTTAAAAGAATATACCCGCTTTATTCATACGCTGGAAAAAGAAGGTAAGTTAAACCGCGAGCTGGAGTTTTTACCATCAGACGACGAACTGGCTGATCGTATGGCAAAAGGCCAGGGCCTGACCCGGCCAGAACTGTCTATCCTGACAGCCTATGGCAAGATGGTACTAAAAGAGCGTTTGGTACTGCCTGAAATCTATGAAAACAACTACTTCAAACGCCAGTTGTTTGCTGCTTTCCCGCAAATGTTGCAGGATAAATATGCAGCAGAAATGGAAACGCACCCACTGAAAGCCGAAATTATTGCCACTAAACTGGCCAATATGATGGTGAACGAAATGGGGCCGAACTTTGCTCAGCGTATGCTGGAAGAAACCGGTGCCGGTGTCGGTGAAGTGACATTGTGTTATGCCATTGCCCGTGATCTGTTTGATATATCTGCCATGTGGCGCAAGATTGAACAGCTGGACAACATTATTGCGGCTTCACTGCAAAGCAAGCTATTCCATCAGCTGCGCCGCACTATGCGCCGAGCTACCCGCTGGTTCCTGCGCCATCGCAATAAGGCGTTGGATATTCAGCAGACACTGGACTTCTTTAAACCTGCTTATCAGCAGTTGAATAAAGAACTGAGTAATTATCTGGCACAAACTGAAGTTGAGCAGTTACAGCAAAAGCAAGCTGTACTGACAGAGCAGGGCGTGCCGGAAGATATCGCGCAATACCTGGCACAACTGAGCACGGTATTCTCGGTAATGGATATTGCTCAGGTAGTGGATGCTGAGAAAGTGCCACTGGCTATGGCGGCAGAAATATACTTTAAGCTGGGTGATAAACTGGATCTGCACTGGTTCCTGGAGCAAATCACCAACCAGCCGGTAGCTAACCACTGGCAGGCTTTAGCGCGGGCTTCCTACCGTGAAGAGCTTGACTGGCAGCAACGTGCATTATCTGCCGTAGTAGTGCGCAGCTGTGGTAAAGCTTGTGCCGCAGATGAGGTGATTAACAGCTGGCTGACCGAGCATGAAGCAATCCTTGAGCGCTGGCGCCTGATGCTGGCTGAGTTTAAAACCACGAAAAACCACGAGTTTGCTAAGTTCTCAGTAGCATTACGTGAATTAATGTTGTTAAGTCACCACTGTGACCCTGTAAAATAACAACCTTACTGGCTACAATACCCCGGCTTGTCCGGGGTATTTTTTTGTTTTTATAAGGCCGTTTATGTTTTATCCAATAGCACAGAAATTGATGTTCGCCTGTGACGCCGAATGGTCACATAATTTTGCCCTTGGCAGCTTAAAGCATTTGGCTCATACGCCTGCTGCCGGTTTATGGCGCCAGACCTTGCCGTTAAAGCCGGTTACCGTGGCCGGTATACATTTTGACAATCCGCTGGGTTTAGCTGCCGGGCTGGATAAAAATGCCGAGTGCATTGATGCCTTTGGCCAGATGGGCTTTGGTTTTATTGAAGTGGGTACCGTAACGCCAAAACCGCAACTGGGAAATGACAAACCGCGTATTTTCCGTTTGCCACAGTCTCAGGCCATTATTAACCGCATGGGCTTTAATAACAAAGGCGTCGATTATCTGGTAGAAAACGTAAAAAAAGCCAGCTATAAGGGCGTGCTGGGCATTAATATCGGCAAAAACAAAGATACACCGAACGAGCAGGGCAAAGATGACTATGTGCACTGTATGCGTAAAGTGTATGCCCATGCCAGCTATATTACCGTGAATATTTCATCACCCAACACGCCGGGTTTACGCGATCTGCAATTTGGCGATGCGCTGTACGATTTATTGCAAAGTGTGAAAAATGAACAACTGGATTTGCAGGCGCAGCATGATAAATACGTGCCGGTGTTCGTAAAAATTGCACCGGATATGGATCTGGTGGCGGTAAATCAGGTGGCCGAAACCCTGCTTAGAAGCAAAATGGACGGTGTTATTGCTACCAATACCACACTGGACAGAAGCCTGGTGCAGGGCCAGCGTTATGCCGATGAAGCCGGCGGTTTAAGTGGGTTACCGGTACGGGATAAAAGCACAGAAGTACTGCGCCAGCTGCGCGCCGCTGTAGGCGAAGCTATGCCGATTATTGGCGTGGGTGGTATTAGCGATGCCCGGTCAGCGCAGGATAAACTGAATGCCGGGGCTAATTTGCTGCAGGTTTATACCGGCTTTATTTATAAAGGCCCGCCACTGCTAAAACAGATCGTAACCAGCTTATAAGGATCAGTAGCTGATCTTGTACTGTTAGAACAAAACAGTCTTTAACATCTTGATCAGCTTAGTGTATTTCTATAACTGTTTGATAAATAACCTCCTTAATAAACCGCAGGAAAACCTATGCTCAGGCCATCAGAACGCTGGTTCTGGACTTATTGTCCATCTAAAGACCGCTTATTGCTGGATATCAGCGATGAGGCCCAGTTTTGTTCGCCTTTTGCTGCAAGCCAATTGATACAACAGCCTAAGCATCAGGCGTTGTCTATGGCTGAAGCTGAAACTTTCTGGGCTATTGATGAGAGTTTGCAGCAACTTGATATGCCGGCAGCCGTGCGGCTGGAGTTATGCCTTACTGCACTGTGTGCGCCGTTTTTACAGCAATTAGCGCATAAAAGCTGGTATTTTCAGCAAGGGAGCCAGTGCAATGCAGTTCAGTCGGATGTGGTAGTACTACGTGGCCTAACAAACCAATATGCGTTGGTGTTGGCTACTGAACCCGATTGTGTAACCTGTTTATTACTGGGTGAAATAAATACCCTGGCCGGTAAAGTGTTGCCACGTTTGCAGGTAATACGTGTGCTGCGCAATCGTGTCAGTGCGCTGAATGTGGTATTGCCTTATCGCCATAGCGCCTGATTTTTAGCGGCGTTCTTTCTCTTCAGTGCAGATCCGACTACACTAGCGGCAATTTTTGTTGTCGCGGAACCCTGTATGCCTGCCATTGAAACTTCTTCAGCCGAACTTGAGCCTTTTTTAGCCCAGCTTAGCAGCGCTATTGCGGCAAAACAGCTGCATAAACTGGTGCTGAGTAAATACCAGGGGGCAGAGCCGTTAAAGCAGTTACAGATAAGGCCGGTAGAGCTGAAACAACAATGGCAGCTTAGTTTTACCTATAAATATCAAACCAATGATGTAACGCATAACTATACGGCTGAGCAGGCAATAAGCGAAATTAAGGCGCTGTTAGGCGTGCAGTTTTATGCGGCTAATTTATTTGCCGCAGAGTTCGAAGCGCAGCTTAGTATCAGTAAAAAGGGCAAAGTGCTGTATCAGCACAAGCGTTTAAGCCTGCCGGTAGCTGCGGTACAGCAAGCCAGCCATAACCGTGAAAAGCATCGTTACCTGAGACTGGACAGGCCGTTTTTGCAGGAGTTGGGCGTTACCGATGCCCGGCAGCAACTGATACCGGCAATGTCGCGTAAGTGGAAGCAAATTAATAAATTTATTGAGATTTTCTCCGGTGCTGTACAAGACACCGGCCTTAGTAAACAAAAACAGCTGCATGTGGCTGATTTTGGTTCAGGTAAAGCCTATTTAACCTTTGCCATGCACGATTATCTTACCGGTACCCTGGGGCTGGATGCTAAAGTTACCGGGGTAGAGCTAAGGCAAAACCTGGTTGATCTGTGCAATACTACAGCAGCCAAGCTGAGCCTTAACGGTATAGCGTTTGAGCAGGGCGATGTGAAGCATTTTAAAGCCCGCGGTATTAACGTGATGATAGCGTTACATGCCTGCGATATTGCCACTGATTACGCCATTCATATGGGCATTGCCACTGGCGCAGATATTATTATGTGCTCGCCATGCTGTCATAAACAGATCCGGCCACAAATGAAAACACCGGCCGTACTGGCACCGATGTTAATACACGGTATTCATTTAGGCCAGGAAGCCGAAATGGTAACAGACAGCCTGCGTGCCTTGTTACTTGAGGCATACGGCTATAATACCAAGGTATTTGAGTTTGTATCGCTGGAACATACCAGTAAAAATAAGATGATATTGGCAACAAAAAGCAAACAAAAATATAACTGTGAAATATTGCTAAAGCAAGTTGCTGAAATAAAACAGTTTTATGGTATAGAGCAGCACTATCTTGAACGCTTGCTGAATATTACGGATGAAATTTCATAACGCGTTAATCACAAAAACTTCACCTATACAAAATTGACTTCGAACTTCGCTAGCCTGTAGTCTGCCCTGAACGCTTAACCCTGTTAAGCATTAATCAGTAAATTGTTACTGTCAGAAACAGGACGCTCAGGCTATGAAAACTGTCACACCACCCACTGATCTTCGTCGCGCTAAAATCACCAAAGCGGTGATCCCCGTGGCCGGTTTAGGAACGCGGATGCTGCCTGCAACCAAGGCTATTCCAAAAGAAATGTTACCGGTGCTGGACAAACCTTTAATCCAGCATGTGGTGCAGGAAGCAATTGCTGCAGGCATGACAGAAATAGTGCTGGTAACCCATTCTTCAAAAAACAGCATTGAAAACCATTTTGATACCAGCTTTGAGCTTGAGGCTACGCTGGAGAAGCGGGTAAAACGCCAGTTGCTGGACGAAGTGCGCAGTATAGTGCCAAAGAACGTAACGCTGATTTCAGTGCGTCAGCCGGTTGCGCTAGGGCTGGGTAATGCCATTATGTGTGCGTATCCGGTAGTAGGGCACAACCCTTTCGCTATTTTGCTGCCGGATGTGCTGATTGACCAGCATCAAAGTGATCTGAAAGTCGATAACCTGGCGGCAATGATGGCGCGCTACAGCGAAACCGGAGCCAGCCAGATTATGGTAGAGCCGGTGCCGCGCAATATGGTCGATCAATACGGTGTGGTAGATCTGCAAGACGTTAATTTACGCGCCGGTACCAGTGCAGTGATCAGTGATATGGTTGAAAAGCCCGCTGTTGATGAGGCACCAAGCAACTTTGCTATTACCGGCCGTTATGTATTGTCGGAACATATCTGGGATTTACTGGCGCATATCACACCCGGAGCCGGGGATGAAATTCAGCTGACTGATGCGATTTATCAGTTGTGTCTGCGTGAAACGATTGAAGCCTATCATATCGTTGGCAAAAGCCATGATTGCGGCACCAAGCTGGGTTTAATTCAGGCCAATCTTGAATATGCACTGCAGCATGACTTATACGCTAAGCCTTTGCGTGCCACTATCGAACGTATCTTTGCTGATCTGAACAAAGATAAAAAGCACCTGCAACTGTTGAAGACGGTGTAAAGGTGACAAACATGATGCAACAACCCACCCAGATTAAAAAAAGCCAGCCGGTAGCCGGGCTGCGTTTTTGCCTGCTGGCGCAAAACGAGATTGTGCAAAGTCTCAAGCAAGTGACGCCGCCACAGGAACCCCTGCGTCTGGTTGTGACAACGAATGTTGATCATATGGTAACCATGCGCCGGCATCATGAATTTAAACACGCCTGTACCAACGCCTGGCTGGTAACTGCAGATGGCTTTCCGGTGGTGCGCTTGCTTAAGTCCCTTGGCATAGCTACGCCAGGGCGTATTACCGGGGCTGATTTGTTTCCGGCGATTTTAGCGGCGTTAACCCCTGGCCAGCATGCGCCATTTTTTGTTTGCGCAAATGCAGCAACTGCTGATTATCTAAAGCGCTGGCTGGCAAAGCAAGGCTACAGTACACCGGAGCAACGCGTGTTGGTGCCGGAATTTGGTTTTGAAAAAGACAGTGTTTACAGCAACGAGATGCTGCAAAAAATAACTGCCATGGGCACTACGCACCTGTTTTTTGGTGTAGGAGCGCCTAAGTCTGAGTTGTGGATGCAGCGTTACCGCGAGCAGCTGTCAGGTATGTACGGCTTTGGTTTTGGTGCCGGGCTGGATTTTTTTGCCGGTACGGCAAAGCGTGCTCCGCAGTGGGTGCAACGTGTCAGCCTGGAGTGGTTGTGGCGGCTATTGTCAGATCCACGTCGTTTAGCCAAGCGTTATTTAATTGATTCATGGGCCTTTGTTCGCATTGCCTTAACAGAGTACCGCCTTACTGTGAAGGAGAGCCGCTGATGTCTGCACCTGAGATGTCGTTACCGGATGCGATTATTGACTGCTCTCATCTGGGGCGTAAAACCACAGGCATTGAGCGCATTACCGAAGAGCTGTTTTCTGATGAAGCTTTGGGCGGTTGTCAGGTTGTGCGGTTAAAAGCCAGCAGTATTGGCGGCATGTTGTTTCAGCAATGGTTCGGTATTTTGTATGCAGCGCTTAAGTACCCGAAAAGTTTGATCATTACGCCCGGTTTTCCGCCATCTATTCTGGCTACGCTGTTATTGAAAAAACGCCTGGTGCCTTATATTCACGATGTGTTTTTGCTAACCCGCGAGCAGGAGCTTAACCCGCGGGCCCGTTACTATATGCGGCCTTCATTTGGTTTTGCGGTAAAGCGGCTTAACAGCTTTTTTGTTAATTCACTAAAAACTAAACAGGATTTACAGCAGTTCTGCCAGAGTGATGCGCGCATTATTATGTTACGGCCACAGGTGCGTAATGTTTTTGCGCTGCCGCACAATAGCGGGCGTTATAACAGTGTTGATTTGAGTAAGCTCAAAATTGTCATGCTGGGTACGGTAGAACCACGCAAAAACTACACTGCAGCGGTCGCTATTTTTAACGCGCTTAAACAGCGTCTTGGCGACAGCATCGAGTTACATATTGTTGGCCGGCTTGGCTGGGGCCCGGATGCAAGCTTGCTGCAAAACACTGCCGGTGTATTTTGCCGCGGCTATTTGTCAGCTGAAGAGATAAAAACACTGCTCGACAGCGCGACATTTTACCTTTCTACCTCCCATGACGAAGGGCTGGGCTTGCCACTGCTGGAGTTGCAGTACAGTGGTATTGCAGTGGTAGCAGCAAAAATTCCGGTGTTTGCGGAGGTGCTTGGCGAGTCGGGTTTGCTGGTCGATGTTAGTGATGCTGAGCAAGCCGCGATGCAAATTATTGATTTTTGCAGCGATACGGCGCAGATACAACAGCAAAGTGAGCTTGCCCGGCAAAATATTCAGCGCTGGAATGCCTTAGCCGCTGCAGATAAACAAGCAGCTAGTGTGCTTTTCAGAGAATAGGAGTGGCAGTGTTTTATCACGGTATTAATAATTTTCGGGCGTTATCTATTTTTCTGATTGTGTTTGGCCATTGCTTCTGGATCTCAAACTGGTACCCGGAGCAAACCTGGCAAAACGTTTACCTGTATATGATACCCGGCGGCACGTTCTTTTTTGCTTTCATCAGTGGTTTTTTGTTTGCTCATCTTAATGTCAGCACATTTCGGTATGCAGATTTTATCGCCAGAAAGTGGCGCAATATTGCATCACCTTATTTATGGATATCGGTGCCGGTGATCTGTTTTGCGGTAATGACGCAGTATCCCGGCTACTTTGTTGAGAGCGAAGACGGTTTTTATTATCAGTACCTGCTGCCGTTTTTTAAGTATTTGCTCACCGGCCGCGTATTTACCGGGTATTGGTATATCCCGTTTATTTTGCTGGTGTTTGCTGTTTCGCCGTTGCTGGTAAGGTTTTATTACCTCAGCAGCCGGGTGCAGCTGGTGATGGTTACAGCGTTATTACTGCTGGCCATGTTTGTACACCGGGCTGAGGATAATCTTAATCCGTTGCAGAGCTTTGTCTATTTTTTGCCGGTTTTTATGTTTGGTATGGTGTTTAACCGCCACTTTGATTTGCTGCGTGAACGCTATTTATGGTTGCCCTGGTGCTTGCTGCTGGCTTCTGTCCTGTTGTCGGTGTATCAGAGCGCTTATCTGGGTATTGCTCACAATGCACATAAATACTTTTTTACTTATGCCGGCATTGATTTAAAAGTGATTGAGAAAATCATGCAGGCGGTCGCCATTTTGTTGTTGTTTGAACGGCACTGGCAACAGCGCCACCGGCTGGTAGATTTGGTTGCATCAGCCAGCTTTGCCATCTTTTTTTTACACCCAATTGTAATAGCTGTTTTTAAGAGATTGTTAAATAATACATTTTCTGGTTTTTTGTACTGGCACATTCTTACCCTGGCGGTATTTTCCGCCACCTTACTGCTGGCCTGGAGCATTAAAAAAGCGCTGGGCTCATACAGCAGGCAGGTTATTGGTTGGTAACGTATTATGTTAAAGGAGTTGTTATGTTTACACCTGTAATTATGGCCGGAGGCTCCGGAACCCGTTTGTGGCCGTTGTCCCGTGGTAATTTTCCCAAGCAGTTTCTGCCACTTACCGGCAAACACACCATGTTGCAGCAAACAGTATTGCGTTTAAACGGGCTGGAACATGCCGCGCCGCTGTTTATTTGTAATGAAGATCATCGCTTTATCGCTGCTGAGCAGGTACGCCAGCTCGGGCTGAAAAAAGCCGATATTATGCTGGAGCCGGTTGGCCGCAATACAGCACCGGCTATTGCGCTGGCAGCAATGCGCGCCCGTCAGCAAAACAATGCTGATACAGTGCTATTGGTACTGGCAGCCGATCATGTCATTACTGACACTAAAGCCTTTCAACAGGCAACAGAGCAGGCATTGCCGCTGGCCCAGGCTGGCAAACTGGTGACTTTCGGTATAGTGCCGGCCAACGCAGAAACCGGTTATGGCTACATTAAGCGTGGCGAGCAGGTAGGTGATGCTTACAGGGTACAACGTTTTGTTGAAAAACCTGATCTGCCAACTGCTGAGCAATACCTGCAAAGCGGCGAATATTACTGGAACAGCGGTATGTTTATGTTCCGCGCTGATGTGTACCTGCAGCAGTTGCAACAGTTCCGCCCTGATATTTACACCGCCTGTGAAGCTGCAATGGCAGAGCAAACACCGGATTTAGAATTTGTTCGTGTCGATAAAGCCGCCTTTGCAGCTTGCCCGGCAGATTCGATTGATTATGCCGTGATGGAGCGTACAGAGCATGCCGTTGTGCTGCCACTGGATGCCGGCTGGAATGATGTCGGTGGTTTTGCTGCACTGTGGCAGGTGTCTGCAAAAGATGCCCAGGACAATGTGCTAAGCGGTGATGTGCTGGCACTGGATAGCCATGGCACTTACATTCACAGTGAAGACAAGCTGGTGGCCGCAATAGGTGTTGAAGAT
Source organism: Gammaproteobacteria bacterium HGW-Gammaproteobacteria-15 (assembly GCA_002840125.1). GTDB lineage: Bacteria > Pseudomonadota > Gammaproteobacteria > Enterobacterales > Alteromonadaceae > Alishewanella. The sequence continues at coordinate 252,107 of PGZF01000001.1, read as the reverse complement.
TTGATCGTGATCAGCACTAAAGATGCGGTGTTGGTAGCACACAAAGATAAAGCGCAGCAGGTAAAACAGATTGTTAATCAACTGGCTGAAGCCGGCCGCAGTGAGGCGGTATTTCACCGTGAGGTTTACCGGCCCTGGGGTAAGTATGACTCTGTCGATAACGGCGAGCGTTTTCAGGTGAAACGTATTACGGTAAAACCCGGAGCCAAACTGTCGGTACAAATGCACCATCACCGGGCAGAGCACTGGATAGTGGTATCGGGTACGGCCAGAGTTACCATTGACGATAAAGAGCAATTTGTCACAGAAAATCAGTCAGTTTATATCCCTATTACGGCAGTGCACGCGCTGGAAAACCCCGGCAAAGTGCCACTGGAACTGATTGAAGTGCAGTCTGGCTCTTATCTTGGTGAAGATGATATTGTGCGCTTTGCTGATCGCTATGGGAGGGCTTAAGGCAATGCAAAAAATAACCTGTTTTAAAGCATATGATATTCGCGGCAAGTTGGGTGAACAACTCAATAACGATGTGGCTTACCGTATCGGCCGCGCTTTTGGTGACTACCTTAAACCGCGCCAGGTAGTATTGGGCGCAGATGTACGTGCTACGTCAGAAGAGTTGAAACTGGCCCTGGCTGAAGGCCTTATGGATGCCGGCTGTGATGTTATTGATATCGGCATGACCGGCACGGAAGAAGTGTATTTTGCCACTTTTCATCTTGAGGTAGACGGCGGCATTGAAGTTACCGCCAGCCATAATCCTATTGATTATAACGGCATGAAGCTGGTGCAAAGTGGCGCCCGGCCAATTAGTGGCGACAGTGGTTTGTTTGCTATTCAGCAATTGGCCGAGCAGGGCGAGTTTCAGCAGGTTGCAAAAAAGGGCAGTTACACTAAACAGTCGGTACTTGATGCCTACATTGAACATTTGCTAGGTTATATCGATTTGGCGAATATTAAACCGCTGCGCATTGTTGCCAACTCCGGTAACGGTGCGGCCGGCCATGTTATCGATGCGCTGGAACAAGCCTTTGCCAGGCTAAAGGTGCCGATTAGCTTTATTAAGGTACATCATCAGCCGGATGCGACTTTCCCCAATGGTATTCCTAACCCGCTGCTGGTAGAAAACCGTGCCGACACCCGTGCTGCGGTGCTGGAGCATAAAGCTGACTTCGGTATTGCCTGGGACGGTGATTTTGACCGCTGCTTCCTGTTTGATGAGCGTGGCCAGTTTATCGAGGGCTACTATATTGTTGGTTTACTGGCCGAGGCTTTTTTACAAAAGCACGCCGGCGCCAGTGTGATCCACGACCCGCGGTTAACCTGGAATACCATTGACTTGGCCATTCAGGCCGGTGGTAAACCCATACAGTCAAAAACCGGCCATGCTTTTATTAAAGAGCGGATGCGCCTGGAAGATGCTGTATACGGCGGCGAAATGAGTGCGCACCATTATTTCCGTGATTTTGCTTATTGCGACAGCGGTATGATCCCCTGGTTGCTGGTAGCAGAGCTAATTTGCCTTAAAGCACAGCCGTTATCGCAACTCGTGAATGAACGTATTGCGGCATTTCCATCATCTGGTGAAATTAACTTTACGCTTAACGACCCCAAGGCTGCGATTGAGCGGGTATTACAGCATTATCTGGCAGATGCTCTGGTGGTTGATCGTACCGACGGCATCAGCCTTGAATTTGCCGACTGGCGTTTTAACCTGCGTAGCTCTAACACCGAGCCGGTAGTGCGGCTAAACGTGGAAAGTCGTGCCGATGTGGCATTGATGAGCTATTACACAGAGCAAATAAGTAATTTGCTGGTGGCATCATGAAAATCCTGATAAATCATTTGCTGGAGCCATCCAACCGTATTTCTGGCATCAGCAAGTATTTATTTTCGTTACTGGCCGAATTGCTTAAATCCGAGCAGCATCAGTATGTGCTGCTCACCTCCTGGTCGGAGGAATGTTTGCCGGTAGCGCTGCGCAATCCGGGGTTAACAGTGGTGTCGGTACCTTATATTGAGTCTACGCCACGCAACCTGTTACGCCAGCTTTGGTTAGTGCCGCAGCAGATGAAACAACATCAGGCCGATGCCGAGTTTAACTGCAACCCCTTAGGTGGTTTTATCGGCAGCTGGCCCAGAGTTACCGTAACGCATGATCTGTATTTCAATGTATCACCGGCCTCTTACAAGCGGCATCATCGCTTATGGTGGCAGTTGTTTTATCCGCTGACATGCCGCAGCGCCAGCAAGATTATCTGTGTATCACAAAATACCCGTAATGATGTGGCACGTTACTACCCACAGTTTGCCGATAAAACGGTCGTTATCGGTGAGGGGCCTTGCCTGACAATACCGGAAAATATCGATAGTGATGTCCAAAAACGCCAGAGCTTTGGCCTTTTTGTGGCCAATGTCTCACCGAATAAAGGCGCCGATACCCTGGTAAGGGCGCTGGGGCTGCTACGCCATAGTGGGCGCAGTATTGAGGTTAAACATGTGGGTGCCGACACTCAGGGTAACTTTGCCCGCTTTGTTGCTGCAATACCGCATGGGGCGGCGCCTGTTTCACTGGGTTACTTAAGCGATGGCCAGCTTAGTGAGCTATACAGCCGGGCGCGGTTCTTGGCATTTCCGTCACGTTACGAAGGCTTTGGTTTACCGGTTGTTGAAGCTCAGGCTCACGGCACGCCTGTGATTGCGGCAGATATTCCGGTACTGCGTGAAGTTGCCGGAGATGGTGCGTTGTTTTTTGCCCCCGAAGATGCTGCCGCTTTGGCCGAACATATGTATGCGCTGTTACATGATGATGCGTTATTCAGTGCGCTGTCAGCTAAAGCCCTGCAAAATCAGCAACGTTTTAACTGGCCTAAAGCTGCCCGTCAAACCGAACAGGTATTTGAGCAGCTCGGTTGTGACAGCCTGGCGGCACAAAGCCAGTTAAATTAATTTAAGGTGCAATTATGACTTACAAAACCACATTTTTTTCCGTGCACCCGATAGACCCTTTTGGTAGCAAAGTAGGTGGTATTGAAACCCATGTGCGGCAACTGCTGAAATATTGCCCGGCCGGTATGCGGCTGATCCTGATTGGTGTAGACGACAGTGGTAAACGCAAACTGGGTGAGCTAACTGAAGTAGAAATGTTCGGTGGCCGTTTTCTGTTTATGCCAATAATGCATTGTCATCAGGAGGAAGTAAATGCGGCGGCCAAATCGCTGTTTCAGTCTACTACATTAAGATTTTTCGTTAATTTTATCCGTTTTAGCTCGCGCATTAAGGCGCTGGCAAAAGAGATGCCAAGCAGCTTCGATATTCAGCGTTACGAGTTCGCCTGGCTGTGCCGTTTATATGGTTTTGACTATGTGTTAACTACGCACGGCGATGCAAATCCGGATCAGCCAATGGATTCTTTGCTCAGCCGTTACTGGTTTTTGCACAAGTTTAATGAAAAACATGCTGTGCGCAGTGCCCGCCATGTGTATTCAGTCAATCAGCAGCAAACTGACCGCATACGCCGTGATTACCCGGAAGTGGCAACAAAAACCGACTTTATGACAGTAAGCGTAGATGATCAGTTGTTTAAACCCACCGCTTACCAGAATTTGCCAGGGCCGTTAAAAATTGCTTTTGTCGGCCGGCTCGACACCTTTAAACGCCCGGGCATGATGTTTAAGGTTATTGCCGAGCTGGCAAAACAAACCGATAACCAGGTTGAGTTTCATTATGTAGGTGCCGCTAAGCCACAAAGCTTTGCCGAGTTTGCCGCCATAGCACCGCTGACAGTCTGCCATGGCTTTAAAACTTCAGCGCAGGTAGCGCAGCTTTGGCAGGGCTGGCATATGGGCATCGTAACCTCAGTATTTGAAGGCATGCCGGTATATGTACTTGAGGCATTGTGTGCAGGGAGGCCGGTTTGCTCGGTTAACCTGCCGCAGTTATCACTGGTAATAGACAACAATATTAATGGTGTGGTGCTGGAGCAAAACAATGATTCAGCTGAACTGGTGCAACAACTGGCGCAGCAGATGCTTGCCACCTGGCAAAGTATGCGCGATGGCCAGATACAGCCAGAGCAGGTTAATCAAAAGGTTGCACCTTATAAGGCCAGTAATCAGATGAGAGTGCTGTTTGATAAACATGCTCAGTTACAAAGCCGCTCAGCCGGGCTGGTTGCCCAAAGTTAAGCACAAATCCGCTAAATAAACCGTTACAGGAATAGTGTTATGTTATCGCGCAGACAGTTTGTACAGAGCCTGCTTGGGCTTGGTGTGGTGGCTGCAATGCCAGCCTGTCTGGCAAAGCCTGCCACAATACTGCAAGGCAACAGCACAGCCGCAGCGTTACTGCCGGGTACAGAGGTGACATCGCTCAACCAGATTGCCAGTGCCGCCGGGCGCTTATTTGGTAGCGCTTTTGATATGGCATCAATTAATGACCCACAATACGGCAGTTTGCTTAAACATCATTGCGGTATATTGACCACAGATTATCAGTTTAAATTTGGCACCTTAAGGTGGCGCGAAAGTGAGATCAGTTACAGCAAAACAGATCAGTTAATGGCCTTTGCCCGGGCAGCAGGTATACCGGTACGGGGCCATACGTTGATTTGGAACGAGTGGAACCCGGACTGGCTGAACCAGGCATCTGACAGCCGGGTAGCATACTGGCTCGACCGCCATATTGAAGAGGTGGTTGGCCGCTATGCCGGGCAATTTCACTCCTGGGATGTGATAAACGAGCCAATGTGGCCGGGCCATAACCGTGAATCTGGCTTGCGCGCAGGACCCTGGTTACGTGCGATGGGGCCGGATTACATAAAGCGGGCTTTTGATGTTACTGCGCGTACCGATCCTGCGGCAAAGCGGGTACTAAATGAAGCCTGGCTTGATCGCGCCGATCATTGGGGCCGCGGCCTGCGCTCAGCCTTTTTGCCATTGCTCGATAAGCTGCTTGATCAGGGGACACCTATTGACGCTATAGGCCTGCAGTGCCATCTGGCACCCGGCAACCTGGATATGGATGCATTTTTGCAGTTAGTTGAACAGTTAAAGCAACGCCAGTTGCCGGTTTACATTACTGAGCTTGATGTGAATGATCAAAGCTTTGTCGATGATGAAACCCAAAGGGATCAGCAGGTTGCCAGTACATACCGGGATTTTTTACAGGAAGTACTGAAAAACCCAATAATAGAAATGGTACAAACCTGGCAATTAAGTGACAAATACTCGTTTTATCAGGGCCGGCAGGAACGGTTGGTAAGAGTATTACCTTTTGACCGCGATATGCGTGCCAAACCGGCGTATCAGGCGCTGGCAACAACGCTGGCTATACCGCGCCATGGCTGAAATGCTCGCTAAACCTCTGGCAAAGCCGCATTATCCACATATCGCACTGGCCAGAGGCCTTAGCATAGTGCTGGTTGCATTTGGTCACAGTGCCCTGGCAGATATGCATGCCGCAGCCGATGCGTTGGGTGTGGTCAGAATGCCGTTTTTCTTTTTGCTGGCCGGGCTGTTTTTCAGCTCGCAGCCTAATATCCTGCACTACAGCAGACAAAAAAGTATTGCGCTTTTAACGCCGTACTTTTTTGTCTTAACGGCGATAGGTATTAAGCAGTGGCTGTCGGGGGGCGATTTTGCTGCCTATATGGCCGGTGTTTTGTACGGCAACGGCCAAACCATAGCCTGGACACCGCTATGGTTTTTACCGCATTTGTTTTTACTCTATACCTCGGCGGCATTGTTGTTGCGCCCCGGCGGCTTTAGCGCGTTAAAACGCGCTCAGCAGTTTAGTCTTATTTTGCTGTGGCTAATACTCTCAGGCCTGGTGCTGGGCTATTTGCAGCCGCAGTTTTCGCAATCGGCATCGTTGTTGTTACGCAGCGGCCTGCCGTGGGGTGCTGATTTTTTACCGCTGTCGCTGGGCTATTTTACGCTGGGGTATTTGCTAAAACAGCAGTTTACCCAGGCCCGTTTTAACCCGTTGTTGCTGTTAGTGCTGACGGTGTTATTTGCGGTATTGGTATTTGCCTTCAGTGCTGCTGTCGATTTTAATCTGCGTTTATATACGCCGCCACTTTGGCTACCCTTTATTATAGTTACCGGCTGCTTTATGTTACTGCAGTGGTCTTTACTGCTTAGCAAGCTGCCATTGCTAAGCGATGCTTTTATGCTGTGCGGCCGTTACAGCCTGTATATTCTGATCTTTCATGTGTTTTTGCAGCAAGTGTTGCAACGTCTCGCAGGCCAGGGAGGCGTGTTAGTGCAGCTGGCTATTTTGCTCGGCAGTATAGTATTGTCGATTGCTGCAGGCTGGTTTATCCGTCGGGTGGTGTTATTGCGCTACTGTTTTGAACCCGGTGTCGTTCGTGTTAAGGCTGCCAGATAATGTTGTTGTCTAATACGCTTAAATATTTGCCCTCCCAGGTGCTGGCGCCGCTGTCGCAATTTCTGTCCATTATTTTGTGGACTTATTTTGGTGATGAAAAGCTAATTGGCTATATCACGTTAATCACAGCGTTTCAGGAGCTGGCGATGGCGATGTTTGTTAATTGGTGGATGCACTATGCCATGCGCGAGTACGGTACCTTTAAACAACAGAATAATCTGCCGGCATTCTGGCAAAGTTCGCGCAGTGTTATCGCTATTTCGTCTGTGTTGATGGTTATTGCCGCGCTGATAAACCTGCTGCTGTTTATTGACCAGGCTGCCAGTTTAACAACCTGTATATTAGTGGCGCTTTATGCCATGTTCAGGGCCAGCAATAATTTTAACGCTGCTATTGCTTCGCTGGAGCAGCAAATAGTGCGCTATTCCATTCTTACCACTGTGGGGCCTTTTGTCGGGCTTTTTATCGGTGTAGCTTTATTGCAGCAATTTGGCGCTGATCCGCTTTATCCGCTGCTGGGTTATGTCCTGGGTGAAATGCTGGCCAGTATTCTGGCATACCGGCGCAGCAGTGCGAGCTGGCGGCATTGGTCAGTTAACCGCAGTACTGTACTGCAGGCGCTGCACTACGGTTTTCCGATGATAGGCTCGGCCTTGTTTGCCTGGCTTATTCTGCAATACCCACGTTATTTTATTGCCAGCAGCATGAGCCTGGAACAAGCCGGCCTGTATGCAGTCGGCGTTGGTCTTGGCCTGCGTATTGCTTCATTGATCACCATGATGGTGACTCCCGCTGCGTTACCCTTATTGTTTAAACTGGTACATGAAAAAGGCGAGCCGGCGGCTGTGGCGCAGCTTCAGCAAAACCTGTTGCTGTTGCTGTTGGTGTTGTTACCCGGCTTGGTAGGCTTATATGCGGTGATGCCGGTGCTTATTCCGCTGTTGGTTGAACAGCGGTTTGTTGATGCCGCCTTACTGGTTATGCCATGGGCCTTACTGGCCGGGGGTATTGAGGCGATTAAAAACGGCTATTTAAACCATTACTTTTTTATCCGTAAACGTACCGGCGCCATTTTGGGCTACGATGCGGCTATGGCGCTGGCCGCAGTGGTGTTAAGTTACTTTTTAGTCAGCGCTATGGGTATTAAAGGCGGTGCTATGGCCAGTACAATGGCGTTGGCACTGGGTATTGCGGTTATTGGCCTGTGGCTGCTGCTTACTAAACGTGTAACGCTACCTTACCTGAGTATTGGAAAAATGCTGCTGGCGGTAGGCGTGATGTATCTGCTGGTACAAAAAGTGGATGCAGCACAGCCGCTAACGTCACTTCTGCTTAAAATTGGCGTTGGGGCGTTATCCTATATTGCCGTGATGCTGTTGTTGTTTCGCGCTGACGTGGCCGGGTTTATCCGCCAGCGTCAGTCAGGAGCCGGTTAACTATGCAAAGGCAAATGCCGGCACTGAGTTTTATGCTGCTGTTGCTTGCAATAGTGGCGCTGTTTAGTTTGTCGGGCAATGTATTGTATCAGGCCGGTATCTTTTATGATTCACCGGGCGGCAATCCGTTGCACAAAATTCACCCGTCGTTTTATCTGCTGTTATTGTCGCTGGCCAGTTGGACGCTGTATCAGGGCGGGGTGGCGCAACTGTATTATTTGTTTACTGTGCGCAGCCACTTTCTGCTTTTTGGTGCGGCATTGTGTTTATTACTGCACGATGTTGTGCTGGGCCGGCCATTATCGTCGGCTATCGTAAGTTATGTCAGCGCTGCGTTATTTGTTTTACTGCTAAAAGCGCTTAGCCCGGGCCGGCTGCTGCAACTGAGATCGTGGTTATTGCTGTTGTTGTCGGCCAATGCACTGGTAGGCATGTATGAATATGCCGGTGGTGGTTTAATTGCGCCTCTGGTGCTGACTGATGCTGCCAGCGGTGAAGTGATTGACACCTCAGAGTGGGGGCAAATCCGCTCAGCCGGTTTGCTTGGCCATCCGTTAACCAGCACTATGTTAAGTGGCTTTTATCTGGTGTGTTATGTTGCCAAAGCACTGTTTGCCAGAGTGAGCTTAACTGAAAGTGCAACGGCGTTGCTGTTATTAACGGCCTTGCCGTTATTTGGCGGGCGTGGCTCCATTCTGGCGGCGGTAATAGTTATAGCGCTTTTACTCCTCCTCAAAGCATTGCAAAGTATGCAACGACGTGTGCTGACCCAGCAGGCTTTGCTTTATTTGTTGTCATCGTTGTTGTTACTACCGTTACTGTTTTATCTGGCGTACAGCATTGGTTTACTTGAACCTGTGCTTAGCCGGCTGGAAGATGATCAGGGTAGTGCATCCACCCGGCTGATTGCGATTGAGTTAATGCTGGATACGTCCTGGCTGAACCTGCTGTTGGGGGATATAGATCGCAGTTTGTCGGATAAAGTGCAGCTGTTTGGCTCGCGCTATGGTATTGAAATTGGCTGGATTGCCTTACTGCTGACTTATGGCGCAGTGTTATCGGCGTTGTTACTGTATGCATTATATTATTGCCTGCAGCAGTTATATCAGCGGTTGTCACCGTTATTATTGTTTCCATGGCTGTATGCTTTTATTGCCTGGAGCTCTGGCACAGGCATATCAGGCAAAACCATTATGCTTAGTGCTGCGCTGATCATCACAGTGTTGCTATTTTGTGATCTGAGCAGCAAAACACCGGCTAAAAGCTAAAGTAGTAGCATGCTTTAGCTGAATGAAAAGTGAACCAATCTATTAATAAAGTATTAATTATGGGTGAATTTTTCTAACTCAACGGGTTATAAATGTTCGTTTGTAACAGCCCACACAGACGCAGTAGTTTAATAAGAATAGCAAAAGTGAATAGCCAGCCGTACCGGCTTGTGACTTTTGCTTTCTACAACAGCGAATGCGGAGCACCAGAGATGACTAATTCAATCTTACGTTATGAGCAACCAGGCTCATCAGTGGTATACCGTTTTATTGATCTGATGATTTTGTGCGGCGTGTTTCTCGCCAGTATGCATCTGTACGGTGTACCTCTTGATAAAGATTATCTGATATTGCTCAGCGTTTCGCTGGCAATATATTCCTACCTGGCCGAATCAGTGCAGCTGTACCGCTCGTGGCGGGCGGGCCGGTTTTCCCACATGCTGATGCATGTAGCCACTATTCACACTGTGTCATTTTTATTAATTGTGGCCGGTTTGTTTTTGCTAAAAGAAGCCGAGAGCTTTTCGCGTCTGGCCTTAGTGAGCTGGTACCTGGGCGGCTTAATGGTGCTGCTATTGTGGCGGGTGTCGGCCCGGGCAATAAAAACCTGGCGCCGTAAACGTGGTTTAAGCCTGCAGCAGGTGGCCATTATCGGTTTAACACCCTCTGGCGTAGCACTGCATAACGAAATTGAACAACACTTTGAACTGGGTTTTAACTGTATCGGTTTTTTTGATGATCGCCCGCCAGAGTGTGTGGATGGCCTGCCAACAGAGTCGCTGCTGGGCAGTGTGGAAGATGCCGTACAAATGGCCCGCGCCGGCAAACTGGTAAAAATTTATATCTGCTTACCAATGATGGCCGAAAAACGCATTGCAGATATTATCAGCCGCTTAGGAGACACCACTTCTGATGTGTTGATAGTGCCGGATTTCCTGTTTAAAAACCTGATGCATGCCCGTATTGGTAATGTCGGTAGCATTGATACTATCAGTGTGTTTGAGTCACCGATGTTTGGTTTTCAGAGCTTTTACAAGCGCAGTTTCGATGTATTGTTCAGCGGCACTGTGCTGCTGCTTATTTCGCCGCTGCTGCTGATGATTGCCGCCGCTATTAAGCTCACGTCCAAAGGGCCGGTTTTGTTTCGTCAGGATCGTTATGGCCTGGACGGTAAGAAAATTGGTGTATATAAATTCCGCTCAATGAAAGTGATGGAAAATGGTGGCGCAGTAACGCAGGCTAAACGCAATGATAGTCGCGTTACTGCTGTCGGTGCCTTTTTACGTCGTACGTCACTGGATGAGCTGCCACAGTTTTTCAACGTACTGCTGGGTGAAATGTCGGTTGTCGGACCAAGGCCGCATGCGGTTGCGCACAATGAAGAATACCGTAAGCAGGTAGCTTATTACATGTTACGCCACAAAGTGCGTCCTGGTATTACCGGTTGGGCACAGATCAATGGCTGGCGCGGCGAAACCGACACCCTGGAGAAAATGGAGATGCGGGTAAAATATGATCTGGATTACATCCGCAACTGGTCGCTGTTTTTTGATGTACGGATTGTGTTTAAAACGGTATTTAAAGGCTTTGTTGATAAAAATGCGTACTAACAGGAAGACAGATGTATTGTAATGTGATCTTGTGTCGATCGGTGCTGGCGGTGTTGTTGGTTGGCAGTATAGATTTATCTGCACAGGAGCTGGTACGCAACGCCATCAGAACTGAGTCTGGCATTGATTTTATTCCGGAGCTGCGTTTTGAGCTGCGCCATGATGACAACATTGCCAATGCACCCGAGGCTGAGCGCAGTAGCTGGATTTCGTTATTAACGCCCAAGCTGACTGCGCAGTTATTATCGGGCCCTAACGAGTATCAGGCCGCACTGGAGCTGGCATCCGGCAGTTATTTCAGTAGTAGTGATGACAGCTACCTGGATTGGAATTTCAGCACTGCAGCGTTAGTGGAGTTGTCGCACCGGCATCGGTTTGATGTCAAAGGCCGCTACGCTGCCGCACATGAGGCCAGAGGTACCGGCATTACCGAAGGGCAGGGTAACAATCTTACTGAACCGGCTGATTTGCGCCTGCTGAGTGTACAAGGCGCCTATGAATACGGTGCGAAAAGCAGCCGTACCCGTTTGCGTTTACTTACGGCGTACTACGATAAAGATTATCGCAACTACGAAGCACTGACACAGTTTCGTACTTACCACAGTATCAAACTGGGCACCGAGCTGTACTACAACACCGGTGCCAATACCCGCCTGATCACAGAAGTCAGCCGTTTACACACCCGGTACGATAATACCGATATTAGCGGCAGCCGGGATAGCGACACTATGAATTACCGCCTGGGTGCCCGCTGGCAACCCAGTGAGCTGACCTCAGCAGAGCTGCGATTAGGTTATCAGAATCGTCAGTTTGATAACCCGCAGCGGCAGGATTTTTCTGGTCTGGCCTGGGAAATGGCGGTGCAGTGGGCGCCGCTGAGCTACTCACGTTTTAATCTCGGTACTGGCCGGCAATCAAAAGAGCCTGATACACAAGGTGATTTTGTTAAAGAAACCCATTACAGCCTGTTCTGGAATCATCAATGGCAACCGTTGTTCAGCAGCAGCCTTGGTGTAAAACGGACAAACGACGACTACACCGGCTTTGACCGGCGTGACAGGCTGACCAGTTACCAATTAAGTGGTAAATACTCGCTGTTACCGCAATTGTTGCTTAATGCTGGTGTCCGCCTGCACCGTAACAATTCTTCGCAGGCAAACATTGAATTTGACAAAAATGAAGTGTTTTTTGCTGTGCAGCTCGCGTTATGAGGATCAAGATGTCAAATCGTGTTATTGCCGCCGTATTATTCTGTTTGTTTATTGGCTGGCCATTAAGTGCGCAAGAGCAATATGTGCTGGGGCCTGGTGATCTTATCGTGATTAAGGTGTATGGGCAGGATGATCTGGAGCTGCAAACCCGGCTGACTGATAGCGGCACAATAAACTATCCGTTTCTGGGTAAATTACAACTGAGCGGCAAAAGCATCAAACAGGTGGAAGCATTAATTTATCAGGGCCTCAAAGGCGACTATCTGGTTGAGCCTAACGTCTTTGTCGGCATGGTTGAATACCGGCCATTTTATATTCACGGCGAAGTAAAACAGCCTGGTGCTTACCCGTACCAGCCAGGTATGACGGTAAATCAGGCTATTGCGCTGGCCGGTGGCATGACAGAGCGCGCATCCAGAGAAAAAATCCGCATTTCACGTGAAGGCGACAAAAACCAGAATGAGAGCGGCAGCCTGAGCAGCCGTATTCTGGCGGGTGATACTATTACTATCGAACAGAGATTTTTCTGATTATGGCTGTATATTCGAATGAAAAACCGCTGGCATCCGGTGAGAAACTGGTTGATGTCAGTAAGCTGTTTGGCGTAATTGGCCGTTTTAAATGGCGCATATTAATACTGGCCGTTAGCAGCGCCATTTTGGCTGCCAGTATCGCGCAAAATATGACACCAATATACCGCTCTACTGCCACCTTGCTGATTGAAGCTCAGCAGGCCAGAGCAATTAAAATTGAAGAGGTTTATGGTTTTAATTCGGCTCAGCAGGAATATTACCTGACGCAGTTTGAAATTTTAAAATCACGCTCTATTGCTGGACGGGTATTTGATGAGCTGTCGCTGGCAGGGCACCCGGCACTGCAGGGCAAGCCCTCATTCAGCAATAAAGCTAAGGACTATGTTAAATCACTGTTGAGCCCGCCGAAGCCGGCAGCGGTTGATACTGAGCTAAGCAGCGCTTTAACACATAAGCGCAGGCTGGACAAGTTTAGCAGCGGCATTCAAATTAACCCGGTACGTAAAACCCAGCTGGTAAACCTGAGCTATGAGTCGTCTGATCCACGCCTGGCACAGGCTGTGGCCAATGCTATTGGCGAGGCTTATATTGCCAGCCAGCTTGATGCCCGCCTGGGGATTACGCAAAAAGCCAGCAGTTGGCTGGGTGGCCGCATTGGCGAGCTGCGCGAGCGCTTAGAGCAATCAGAAAGCCGGCTGGAAGCGTTTCGCGCGCAACATAATCTGGTAGATGTAGAGGGTGTAACCGCGCTGGATGCCCGTGAGCTGGAACGGCTGAACGAAGAGCTGACAGATGCGCGCTCGAAAAAAGCTAAAGCTGAAGGTTTTTTAGCATTGGTGCGTCAGTTTGATCAGCACGATGTATCGGGCCTGGAAAGCCTGCCTGAAATCACGTCGCACCCGTCGGTACAAAACGTTAAGCGTGAGGTGATGGCGGTAGAGCGTAAGTATTCAGAGCTTAATAAGGTATACGGGCCTAAACACCCGAAAATGATTGCCGTTCAAGCTGAACTGCTAACAGTAAATAACAGCCTGCGCCAGCAAATAAACCGCCTTATTGAAGGTATTGAAAAAGAAGCGCAAAGCGCGGAAAGACGTTTGTCGTCGCTGGAGCAGCAATTTAGCCGCACCAAAACAGCGTTTTCCAGCCTGGGTTCGGTTGAGTCAGATTACCGCCGTTTGCAGCGCGAAGTAGAAACCAATCAGCTACTGTTTGACAGCTTTTTTGCCCGGCAAAAAGAAACTGAAGTAACCGGCGATTTTGACGCGCCTATCGCCCGTTTTACTGACCGTGCTGTATTACCGTCAGAGCCGGTTAAGCCGAATAAAAAGCTGATTGTTGTGCTGACCTTTATATCGACCTTGTTGCTTGGCGCCATTATTGCCTTGTTACAGGATATGCTTAACGATACTGTTAAAAATACTGCTGATATAGAGCAGGCACTGGCCCAATGTGCGCTAGGTTATTTGCCTAAAGGCCTTAAAAAGAAAAACGATCAACAACGTAGTCTGGCGTATTTTGATCCCAAACAGCGCCGTTACAGTGAGTCGGTGCGTAATATCCGCACGGCCTTATCCTTAATGGCGCTGGATAAACCACTACAGGTAATCGAAGTTACCTCATCACAGCCACAGGAAGGTAAAACTACCGTGAGTATCAATCTGGCGTTTGCTTTTGCTGCGCTGGAGCGGGTGTTGTTAATTGATGCCGATTTGCGCAAACCTTCAGTGGGCTCACGGTTTAATTTGCCTCTGTATCAAAGTGGTTTAGCCAATATATTGTCCCGCACCGCAACACTGGACGAATGTATTGTTAAAGACGTGCAGGAAGGCGTTGATGTAATGCCGGCTGGCGCCATACCGTTAAACCCAATGGAGTTGCTGGCCGGTCACGGCTTGCAAAGCTTGCTGACAGAGCTAAAAGGGCGCTACGACAAAATTATTATTGATACCGCACCGGTTCAGGCAGTTAGCGATCCGCTGCTGGTTGCACCGCACGCTGATGCCGTGGTGCTGGTGGTTAAAGCAGATCACACCCGTATTCCGCTGGTGCAACATACGCTGGGACAATTACATCAGGCACATGCAAGGGTATATGGTGTAGTGTTAAACCAGATGAAAATGAATAAAGCCGAGCCTTATTATGCCAACTATGGTGTGTAAACCCATTGCCGGCAGGCGGTATGCTTATGTTTGATCTGCATAACCATATATTGCCCGGCGTTGATGACGGCGCCAAAGATATGGCCGAGGCGCTGGCTTTGCTGCAACTGGCACAGCAACAGGGCATAAGCCATATGCTGGCTACCCCGCACCTGCATGCCGGGCGTTATAACAACAATGCTGCCTCGATAACTGAAGCCATAACGGCGCTGCAACAGGCTGCAAGTGCTGCAGGTATTGGCATTACACTGGCTGCGGCTGCCGAGGTTAGGATCGGCGCAGAAATATTGCCATTGATAGAACAGCAACAAATGCCTTTTATTGGCCGTTATCAGGGTAATAAGGTGCTGTTACTGGAGTTGCCGCACAGCCATATTCCGGCAGGTAGCGATAAACTTTTGGCATGGCTGGCACGGCATGATATTACAGTTATGCTGGCGCACCCGGAACGAAACCGCGATTTGCTGGCCGCACCGGATAAAATTAAGCCCTTTATTAAAGCCGGTTGCCTGTTTCAGTTAACCGCTGCTGCGCTTGATGGTGATATGGGGCAGGATGTTAAAGCCTTAGCACAGCAATGGTTAAAGCAGGGGCTGTATCATGTTATTGCCAGCGACGCTCACTCTGTTAAACGCCGCCCGCCTAAACTACAACAGGCATACCAGCACAGTTGTCAGCTTGTTGGTGAAGAACAAGCCCGGCAATTATGTATGCATAACCCGGCGCAACTGGCCGGGCCGGTATTTAGCGCCGGTATGTTGCTTAACTAGCAAAAGGCCTATCGATCAAAAACAGGTTTCCAGGCTTTGCAGCAGATTGTAATTATCATCTGCCAGCCACAGGCTGCGCCACTTATCAAACGTCAGGCAGGGGTGTGAAGTCCCCAGCAATACCATGTCGCCAACCTGAGGCTGAATGGTATTGTCGTAGCGCCAGAAGGCATGTTGATCCATGACTTTACTGGTTTCACACTGGCTGAGTGTATCGCTTAGCAATTGCCCATTACGGTAAATAGCAATGGCCTGGGGCAAGCCGGCGTCAAAGGCGGCATCGCGTTTACCAAACCCCAGCACTGCCAGCCCCGGCTCTGGCAGCGATTGCACATAAGCCGCCAGTTCAAGCGCGTTTTGTAAGTTTTCGCCTAAACGACAAGCCGTATTACTGCGGGCCAAAACCTGTTGTTGTGCCTGCTGGTAAATACCCAGATCATGGCTGACATAGCAACCCGGACGTAGCACTATCTGCATGGTATCGGGTAAGGTGGCTTTTTTCAGCTCTGCTGCCACTATGTCATACCAAACCGAGCCGGCGCCGCTGATTAGTGCTCTGGGGTAGTGCAGCAGTTGTTGTCTGAACAGGGCTTTAGCCAGCGCCGCGGCCTGTTGCACAAACTGGCGCACAGTGCGTGCGGTGTCTGTGCTCTTAATTACCCCTTCATAAAACTCTATACCTGCCAGACTCAGCCCTGGCAACGTTGCCAGCTGTTGTGCCAGTTCAACGGCCTGCTGGTTAGTGCGACAACCGCATCTTCCACCAGGTACACCAAGCTCTATCAGCACAGGCAAACATAAGCCTTCGGCGCTGAAAAAGGCTGACAGTGCGCTGGCGTTATCAATATTGTCGATACAGACATAAATCTCATTACCGCTGGCCAGCAGTGCGGCAATAACTGCCATATTCGCTTTACCCACCAGTTGGTTTGCCAGGATCAGCCGCCGGGCACCGGCTTGCACTGCAACCTGTGCCTGATAAGACGTTGCCACAGTAATACCCCAGGCACCGGCGGCCAGTTGCTGCTGAAATAACCAGGGCGTCATGCTGGTTTTACCATGTGGTGCCAGCAACACCCCGCTGGCATCGGCAAAGTTCTGCATCCACTGCAGGTTATGCAACAGCGCACTGTGTTTCAGAATAACAGCAGGCAGGCAGATATCCTGTTGCAACAAGTTTAAGTGTTGCTGGTCAGCCAGCGGGCTTGCAGATTTTTGCCATATATTTTGGTACTTCATAACATTGCGCTCTTGGCTTGTTAATGTTTATATCGCTTTAATTTTGGTAAATTACTGTAATAAAGCCATATTGATATTTACTTTTATGTTGCTTTGGTACAAAGTACCTTTAAGTTAGGTTGAAATGTTACTTTAGCAAAGGTTACTGAGTAACACCATAAGCAAATGGATAAAACTATGAGTTATGAAATAGATGTGCTGTCACGTATCTCAGAGCGCTTTGTCGAAATGAGTGAATCTGAACAAAGGGTGGCTCAGGTCATACTGGATAATGTAAAAGCTGCCAGTGAAATGAGTATTGCCAGGCTATCTGAAAGTGCTGGTGTTAGCCAGGCAACGGTTACCCGTTTTGCCCGCACGGTGGATTGTAAAGATGTACGTCAGCTTAAGGTTAAACTGGCGCAATCCTTAGCAGTAGGGCAGCGCTTTGTGGAAGAAACCCCTGATCTGGATGGTATTCAGGGCGTGTATGAAGCGATTAAAAATACGCTGGACTTAAGCCGCAAGTTATTGGTAGAGGCTGATATAAAACTGGCGGTCAGCTATTTACAACAGGCGCGGATGATCTTCTGTATTGGTATGGGTGGCGGCTCATCTATTGGTTCACAGGAACTGCAATACCGCTTGTTTCGCTTTGGCATGCCGGTATGCAGTTATCAGGATGGCTTATTAACACGAATGGTAGCGGCGGCAGTTGAACCGCAAGATGTAGTAGTGGCTATTTCGTTAACCGGTAACACCGGTGAGATTATCGACTCAGCCGCTATTGCCCGTCAGTATGGTGCCAGAGTCATTGCTATTACCAAGCCTGGTTCACAACTTGCCGCCAATGCCGACATTGTGCTGGGCTTGCAGGCGCCGGAAACCGATTTTATCTACAAACCTTCAGCGTCACGTTATGCCATGCTGGCCATTATTGATGTGCTGGCAACCGAAGTGGCCAAACTGAATAAACGCAAATCGCGTGACAAATTACGCCGGGTAAAACTATCGCTCGACAGCCATCGCGGCGGTGATGACCGTCAGCCACTGGGAGATTAATTAGCAATGACGATAAAACGTTATGGTGTGGATGAAAGTACCGGCACCGGCGGGCAAAAACTGCCGTTTGCCAAAGCGGTAGAAGCCGCAGGCTGGTTGTATGTATCGGGCCAGACACCAATGCGCAATGGCGAGGTAGTGGAAGGCGGCATTGTTGAGCAATCTGAGCTGGCGCTGCAAAATTGCCTGGATATTATGCAGCAGGCTGGCTACAGCCTTTGTGATGTGGTGCATGTAAAGGTGTATCTAACCGATGCACGGTATTTCAGCAGTTTTAATCAGGTGTTTCGCCGGGTGTTCAGCGAGGCGCCGCCGGCACGGATCTGTGCCGTGGCCGATTTAGTGGTTGACTGCAAAGTAGAAGTTGATCTGACATGCTATCGCGCTGACAGAGCTTAAGATGAATAGCAGCCTGTTTTTGCTGGGGTTTGGCCTGTATCTGTTGCTGATGATAGTAATAAGTTATCTGGTATCACGCAAACAGCATAGCAGCGAAGACTTTTTGCTGGCTGGGCGCAATGTGTCTGGTGGCCTGACATTTGGCACCACTGTAGCCACTATGATTGGTACCGGCACCAGTATGGGGGCGGTAGGCTATGCCTATCAGCATGGCTGGGGCGGTATGTTGTATGGTATCGGCGGTGCGGTTGGCATTTTACTGACGGCCTGGTTATTTGCTCCACTCAGACGTATGCGTTTTATGACCATGAGTGAAGAGCTGAGTTATTACGCCGGGGCCAATTTTCGGGTTAAACACTGCAGTGCGGTAATGATTTTTCTGGCGTCACTGGGCTGGATGGGCGCACATATTATTGGTGGTGCGCTGTATTTGTCCTGGGCTACCGGGCTGGAGCTTTTTTACAGCAAGCTGTTAATTGCCATGGCATTTACCTTGTATGTAATGATCGGCGGTTACCGCGCGGTGGTGTGGACAGACAGCCTGATGGCATTGATATTATTTGCCGGCTTTTTGCTGATGAGCTATGCCGCTGTGCAGGCCGCAGGTGGTGTTATGGCGCTGGGTACAGCTGTTGCCTCGGCTAGGCAACTGGGCATGATGCAGCAGTTGCCGCTGTTGCCGGCAATTTCACTGGCCGCTGTTGTTACTGTGGGGGTGCTGGCAACACCTTCGTTTCGCCAGCGCATCTATGCTGCGCGCAGTATAGGCACTGTGCGGCGATCTTTTATTTTCTCCGGTGTACTGTATCTGGTTTTTGCCGCACTGCCGGCGGTGATTGGTATAGCGGCGTTTTCACTGGCACCTCAACTTGAGAACCACCAGTTTGCTTTTACTACTGTCGCCGTGCTGGTATTACCCGCGTCTCTGGCGATGCTGGTGCTGCTTGCCGGCCTTTCTGCCACGCTATCGTCGGCCAGCTCTGATGCTATCGCGGCGGTATCGGTGCTGATCCGCGATTTTTATCAGGCAATCAACGGTGCTATGCCGCCGCCTGATAAAGCCATTTTATATGCCCGTTTATCGGTGCTGCTGGTGTCTGGTGTGGCCTTGCTACTGGCGTTGTTATCAGATGATTTGATCCGCTATATCAGCAATATGATTGCGACGCTGATGTCCGGCATGTTTGTGGTAGCAATACTGGGCCGGTTCTGGCTGCGGCTTAACTGGCAAGGGGCCTTAGCCGCTATGCTGGGAGCCATTACAACGTCGTTGGTACTGATCAGCCAGTCACAATGGCTGGCTTACTGGGGCAACCCCTGCCTGCCAGCCGTAGGTTGTGCCTTGCTGGCAGCGGTTGCTGTAAGTCTGCTGACACCACCTTGTCGCACCAGCCGGGCAGAAGCACTGAAACTTATCAGTGCACAACGTGAAGAATATCAAACTGTAACTGAATCACTGCCGCAGGGATCGCTGCCTGAGCGGCAATAAATCATCGAGGAACTATGCGTATTTTTACGGCGTCTCTGGCCACTGAAACCAATACTTTCTCTCCAATGTATACTGATGTGCACAGCTTTTATCAGAGTTTTTATGCGGCGCCGGGCCAGCATCCGGCCACACCTACGCTGTGCAGTGCTCCGTTAATTGCCTGTCGTGAATATGCTCAGGCACATGCCGGTACTGAAATAATAGAGGGTAGCTGTGCCTGGGCAGAGCCTGGTGGTTTACTTAACCGTCAGTCGTACGAGCTACTGCGGGATGAAATATTGCTGCAACTGCGCGAGGCTATGCCGGTGCAGGCGGTGCTGCTGGGTTTGCACGGCGCTATGGTAGCCCAGGGATATGACGATTGCGAAGGCGATTTACTGCAGCATGTCCGTGCTATTACCGGGCCAGAGGTGATTATAGGCGCTACATTGGATCCGCATAGCCATTTAACGCCAGAGCGGCTGCAGGCCGCTAATTTGTTGATTGCATTCAAAGAGTTTCCACATCTTGATTTTATGCAGTGCGCGCGGGAATTAGTCCAGCTTGCAGTCGCCGCAGTGCAGCGCCAGATAACCCCCTGCATGAGCAGTTTTGACTGCCGGATGATAGATGTGTTGCCTACCAGCCATGAACCGATGAAATCGTTTATTGCTAAAGTGCGGCAGATGGAGCAACAGGCCGGCGTGTTATCTGTTTCGGTGATCCACGGCTTTATGGCGGGTGACGTGCCGGATATGGGCTCGCGCTTGCTGGTGATCACCGATAACCAGCCACAACTTGGCCAGCAACTGGCGCGTCAGCTTGGCCTGGAGCTGTTTTCATTTCGTGGTAAAACCTTGCCGGAGTTTCATGGTATTGACGCAGCCCTGGATTTAGCCCAGCAATGCAGCGGGGGTACTACAGTGCTGGCCGATGTCTGGGACAACCCGGGCGGTGGGGTTGCCGGAGACGGCACCCTGATATTGCAGCAGATCATTGCTCGCGGGCTGACAGGGGTTGCGGTAGGCACCATTTGGGACCCGATGGCCGTAAAGCTGTGTTTTGCCGCAGGAGAGGGCGCGGTAATAAACTTGCGTTTTGGTGGTAAAAGCTGTGCCACAGCCGGAGCGCCAATAGACAAAGAGGTTAAGGTTGTCAGGCTGAAGGCAAATGCGCAGCAGCAGTTTGCTGATAGCAATGTGCCTATGGGCGATTGTGCTTTAATTACCTTCGATGGTATTGAGGTCATTTTAAACAGCAACCGTTGCCAGTCGTTTGACCCGAGTTTATTCCAAGCTCTGGGCATAGCGCCGCAGCAGTGCAGCTTGCTGCTGGTAAAATCCACTAACCATTTTTACCAGGGTTTTGCTCCGCTGGCTGCGCAAATTTTGTACGTCGATGCCGGAGCCCCGTACCCCAGCGATCCTAAGCGTAATGGCTATCGCAAGCTTAGCCGGCCACTGTGGCCCATTACAGAGCAGCCGTTTGACTAGGCTTATATTTACTAAGCTCGTGTTTAATAAGCTATAGCTGTATCCGCTCAATACAGCCGCACTGCTGTATCGTGACATAGAGTGTGCTGTTATCCGGGTTCAGGCTGACATTAGTTGGCAGAGCATGGTTCAGCCGGTATTCCTGCTGGATACGGCCTGCGTTATCCAGCTTTACCACTGTACCTTTACCGTAGCGGGCAATATACAAACTGCCTTTGCTATCAAAACGCATCCCATCAAGACCAAAATCACTGAATTGGGCAAACAGGTGTTTATCGCTCAGTGAGTTATCGGCGTTGATGCGAAAACGCCATACCCGGCGCTGCACGCTTTCATTAACATATAAAAATTGCTGATCCGGGCTTACGGCAATACCGTTGGTTGTGCCCATATTGCTATACAGTAACTGGCTGGAGCCGTCAGTATCTATGCGCCAAAGCTGCCCGCTGCTATTGGCCCAGTCTGGATCGCTGGCAAAGATAACGCCGCTTTGCATAATGGCCAGATCATTAGGCTGATGCATGGCTTTATTGTGCGCATATACCTCAAGCTTACCTTGTGCGTAACGCAAAATATTATGGCCGGTATAATCGGCGATAAACATGGCTCCGCTATATAAGCTACCACTTGGGCCAAATACTATACCGTTACCGGTGCTGCCCTGTGGCAGGGTTAAATATAAGCTGGCTTGTCCGTCTGGTGTCACTTTGCCAATGGTTCCGCCAGCAGTAGCGGTGCTGTTAATAGCACTGTCGTGGCCAAAGTTAACGGCATAAAGGTTACCCATACTATCAACTGCCGGGCCCTCAGCCTCGGCACTAAAGGTGTTTGCCGGTAGCCAAACCTGGCTGTGCGGGGCATAGTCAAACAACTGCTGCAACGGGCGGTGCAGCGCAATAATCATTTCTTGCGAAATAGCGCCAGCCTGTTGTAGTTGTCGGGCTATTTGCTGTCGCACAACATTCTCTAACGGTGTTTGTGAGCTGATACTGTTAAGCAGTAACAGCCCCAACTGACACAGCGCACTGATCCGCTGCAGCTCAGGGACATACGGCTTTAGCTTTGTATGCTGTGGCGCAGCTGCAGCTGTTATAAGAGTATCAGCCGCATGCTGCCATTGTTGTAGTTGCCGGGTGAGCCAGGCGGTATCTGTAGCATCCTGTTGTTTCAGCCAGCGCTGTAATACCTGCGAAAACTGCTGCAGCTGCGGGTTTTCGGCGGGCAGAAAATCAACTAACTGATTTAGCGCAGCCGCTTTATGGTAAAGGCCAGCAGCTGATTTCTGGTGCAACCGGTGGTAATAGTGTGCGGGTTCCAGTATCTGCGTCAGATGTTCAAGGGTGTCAGCATAATCAGTGGCTAAAAATGTAAAGCCGGCACGCTGTTGCTGTATATGCTGCAGGCTGCCTTCTGTCGTTAATTGTTGTGTAATACGTTGCATGCGCTGGTGCAGGCTGGCTTCATCGCGGATGCTGGCGCTTGACCATAAACGTTCAGCTACAGCAAAGCCATTGGGCCAGAGCCGGATATCAATATTATCCGGTGTCACCAGCTCGGCCCATAAGGTAATTTCCCCACCCAGAATGTTTGCGTGCATAGCGTCGTTAACATCGATCGGTTGCAGGCTAAACGGCAGAGTGGTTGCCGCGCTTTGCTGTAAGGCCAGTGCCTGGCCGTTAACCTGATAGGGCGCATTACCGGTGACAAGCTGCCCGGACAGCGTTGCGCCTAACTGCAGCTGAGCGCTTAACGGCCCCATCCAACTGTCAACCGTAAAGGTTAGCGTATTGGCATTAACAACAAGATCATTGAGCATTGCTGCTTTGCGCCCGCTAAATTCAATTGCCCCTTTAACAGCGCCATCGTTAAAGCTAAGCAGCAGTAACTTACCGGAAATAGCATTGCCGCGCAGACGGTCGAAGCTAAACTGCCAGGCCGACCATTGTTGTAACTGGGTCAGATCTGGTACTGCTGTTGCTTGCGGTAGCGGATCATTACGGTAGTGATAACCGGCAAACTGGGGCTGATCAAGATAATAGCCGGTTGATAAAATCGCGTTGTGGCCGGCTGCAGCGGCCTGATACAAGGATTCGGTGCCACGCCAGGACTGTATCAGCACGGAGTTTGGTAAGTTGCTGTCCAGTACTTCATCCCAGCCAATCATATTGCGGCCCAGTTGCTGCAAAATCTGCTGTAAACGGCGGTTGAAATAGGCTTGCAGTGCCGGCGCACCATCAAGCTGCTGTTGCTGCATAAAGGCCACAATATGCGGCGTAGCCAGCCAGTGCTCACTTAGCACCTCATCACCGCCAATATGCAGATAAGGATCAGGAAATACATCGGCGACTTCAGCCAGTAACTGCTGCAAAAACGGATAAAGTTGCTCATTTGCCGGGTCAAGCACGGCCGGATGCACGCCCCAATGCTGCTCTGGCTCTGCGGGGCCGGGCTGGCTCATAAACTCAGGGTAGGCCGCTCCAAGAGCAGTAGTGTGGCCGGGTAAGTCAATTTCGGGTACCACCCGGATGCCGCGCTCTGCGGCGTAATGTACCAGTTGTTTCAGCTCTGCCTGGGTATAAAAGCCATCAGCGCCGCCAATTTGTTGCAGTTTGGGAAAGAGCTTTGATTCAAAGCGCCAGCCCTGATCGTCGGTTAAATGCAGGTGCAGGACATTAAGTTTGGCTGCCGCCATAATATCGATCTGCCGTTTTAACACCCCCAGAGGTAAAAAACGCCGGGCCGGGTCCAATAGCAGGCCGCGCCAGCTAAAACGCGGCTGATCTTTAATACTAACTGCAGCAATTTTACCCTTGTCAGCCAGCTGTAACAGGGTTTCCAGGCCACGCAGAATGCCGGTTTCAGCAGCTGCACTGAGGATAATCTCTGTGTTAGTGACACGCAGGTAATACTGCTCTGTCATATCCGGCTGAGGGACTGCGCCAGTTGCCGCGGGTAGGCCGGTAAGTTGCAGTTGCACATTTGCAGCGGCCAAAAGCGGAATGGCAAAACCGGCTCTTTGGTCTAAACGGGCAGTAAAACGTTCGGCTGCTGCCTGTAGCACCGGGTTGTCTGGTGGCACTTTTATTGTTAGCCCCAGCCTGAGATCAAAGTAACCTTCAGCTTGCTCAATCTCGGCGGGATAGGGCAACAGAGCCACCGTAGCAGCAAGGCTATTTTTAGCAAACAACGGCATACTGCTTAACAGCAGCAGGGCACAGCAACAGATTGAACGCATAACACAGATCACTTTATTGTTACTTGGTAACATATTAATAAGCAATAAAGAAGTGCTTGTCTAGAATTCAATGCTATATAAGATAGTTTTTTCATCGAATTATGTTTACTTTTTAATCTTCGTGGTACAAAGTAACATCAGAGCTTGGCATATTTGGTAGTAATGGCAGCTTTAAACAGGAAGAGCAAGGTAAGTGCATAACGGCTTTGTCGGCGCTAACGCGGTTGACAGGTTGCATGGATTACAACAAGAACAGAAGAGACTTAAACTATGTCTGAATTACTGAGCGATAATTACAAGTATAGTAGCAAACAAAACCGGTTAAGCCTGGCTATTACTGCCGCTTTGCTGGGGATAAGCCCATGCTGGCTTGCTGCACAGGCTTTGCCTGAAAATGACAGCGGTGTCATTGCTGCACAGGCAACTGAGCCGGTAGAGGTTATTGAAGTAAAAGGCATGCGTAGCAGCCTTAATAACGCACAGAACCTGAAGCGTTATGCCGATACCGTTAAAGACGTTATCACTGCCACTGATATAGGTGCACTACCGGATAAATCAGTTACTGAAGCTTTACAGCGTGTGCCCGGTGTTACTATTGAGCGCTTTGCTTCTTCTGATGATCCAAAGCACTATGCCGATGAAGGTACCGGCGTGCTGGTGCGTGGCCTGGATCGGGTACGCTCTGAAGTCAACGGCCGTGGTGCTTTTAGTGCCAACCCATGGGGTGGCCTGAGCTATGAAGACTTCCCGGCAGAATTGCTCGGTTCAGTAGAAGTGGTGAAAAACCAGACGGCAGATCTGATCTCCGGTGGTATTGCCGGTACGGTTAATCTGATTACCCGCAAGCCGTTTGATTCTGATAAACAGTTGTTATCTGTTAATGCCAAAGCGAACTACGGCGATTTTCGTGAAGAGCTGACGCCGTCGTTCTCTGCGCTGTTTTCTGATAGCTGGGAAACCAAAGCCGGTAAATTTGGTTTTCTGCTTGCCGGTTCTAAATCGGAATATAAATCACGTGGCGATGGTATTGGTTTAGGTAATTTCCATTCCCGCGGTGACTCTTTTATCCCAACCACTGATGAGTGGGGCGGTATTACCGGTGTTGATCCTGATTCACCGGTTGATGGCCCGGCACTGCCTGGGCAGCCTGCTGGCAGTGTCTGGCACGTACCGGTAGCTATTCACATGAGTACGGCCGAAAATGATCGCAAGCGTACCGGCTTTACCACCTCTTTGCAGTGGGCAAATACCGATAACACCATAGTGGCCACCTTAGAGCACATTAATTCTAAAGCCTCGTTAGAGTGGAATGAGCGGCAAATTGGCCAGGCGGCACAAGGTTTCAGAGGTTTTATGGGCTCGTCGCAAAACTGGCGGGACGATGCCGCCAACGGTCATCCGTTAACAGTAGAAAACGGTTATGTCACTTCAGGTGTTGCGCTTGGCGTTAGCCCTGAAACGCCGTTTTTCTATCGCAGCCGTTGGAACTACAACGAAAATACCGTTGAAGACACCTCATTTAACCTGAAGTTAAAACCGACAGACCGCTTAGCACTGAGTTTTGATTATCAGCGCATAGACTCTGAGAAAGTGGTACACAACTACAGTATGTCAGGCCAGACCCGTGGTAATCATGTGCATGTGGTATCACCCTATTTCCTCGACATGCGCGGTTCCCGCCCAACTGTTGAGTTTCTCAGCGATAATATTCTGACCCCAGGCTGGTCGCCGAATCAGGATTGGAACGGGCCGGTGCCGAATTTATTTCTGGGCAGTGGTATGGAGCAGGAAGAGCACAATACCGCCAAAGCGAACAGCTTTAAGTTTGACCTCAGTTATGAGCTGGATGGCATTTTCACCGGCATTAAAACAGGGGCTTATTACACCGATAAAGACTTAACCGTGCGTGATACGGCGTATGAAGGCTGGTCTGCTATTGGTACTCCCTGGGATATGAATGATCGTAATGCCGCGGCTGCCGTGAACCGGCCTGAGTTGTTTGAGCGGGTGGATTTTTCAGATTACTACAATGGTAATGTACTGATAGGTAATGTTAATAACTTTCTGTTCCCGCGGATGGATCTGGTGAAAAACTATGCTAACTCATTACGCCAGGGCTGCCAGGAAGGCTGGCACAACGCTACGCTAAGCGCGGCCAATAACGGCGTTTGCACTGGTACCTATGTGCCTTATGCCGACAAGCCTAACCGTGTTGAAGGGCCATTTGCTGCGCATAACATTAGTTCATCGAATGAAAAGCGTACCGAGTTTTATCTGCGCGGTGATTTCGAGTTTGCTGATTGGGATATTCCGGTAAAAGGTAATATTGGTTTGCGCTACGTTAGTTACGAGCTGGAATCTACCGGTGCCTTTGTACAGCCGTTAACCAGTAAACGTGGTGAGCCCGGCACGTCGCTTAACAATGTAATGCAGCAAGCAGAGTACCGGC
This sequence comes from Gammaproteobacteria bacterium HGW-Gammaproteobacteria-15, assembly GCA_002840125.1. Classification (GTDB taxonomy): domain Bacteria; phylum Pseudomonadota; class Gammaproteobacteria; order Enterobacterales; family Alteromonadaceae; genus Alishewanella. The sequence continues at coordinate 225,403 of PGZF01000001.1, read as the reverse complement.
GCTATTACGATCTTGCGTCCGGCGAATCTCAGTTGAGTACGGTAAAAGGCACCGATTACGACACCGTATTACCGAGCTTAAACCTGAACTTTGGTATAACCGATGACGTAGTCGTGCGCTTTGGTGCGTCAAAAGGTTTGTATTATCCAAGCCTGGTAGATGCCCGCAATATCAGCCTGCTCGATTTAGACTACACCCGTCGCCTGCAAACACCGGGGCAAGATCAGGATGAAGTTAATAACCCGGTAGTGGGGCTGGATGATATTGAAGTGACAGCTTTGGCGGGCAACCCCTATCTGGAGCCGGAAGAGTCAATCAATCTGGATTTAACCGCAGAGTGGTATTTTGCACCGGCCGGATTTTTGAATCTGGGTATCTTTCACAAAAAGCTGGATAACATTATCCGCAACCGGCAATTTGATCTTGATATTGCCTACAACGGCCAAAGTTACGATGTATCGGCTTATGGCCCGGCTAACACCGGCTCAGGCTCTATCCGCGGCGTTGAATTTTCGTACTCGCAGTTCTATGACATGTTGCCAGGTGCCTGGAGCGGTTTGGGTTTACAGTTTAACTACACCTACATCGACCAGAGTGGCCTGGAAGATCCTAACGCTGTGTCAGAGGGGACGTTGGGCTTTGATGAAAATGGTAACCGCATAGCAGACAACCGTAATACCTTCCGTGTATTTGGTGGTTTGCCATTGCAAGGCTATTCCGATCAGAATATGAACATCGTTGGTATGTACGAATATAACGACATTTCATTCCGGCTGGCTTATACCTGGCGCTCTGAGTACCTGCTGACGTTGCGTGAATCTGAAGAGTATGTGCCAGCCTATGCCAAAGCATCCGGCATGATGGACGCCAGCTTGTACTACAGCATTAACGAGAACTGGAAAATTGGTATTGAAGGCAGCAATCTGCTGAAAACAGAAACTAAAACCCAGTACCAGATGAATCAGGCCGGGGATAGAACCGATGCACTGAGCTTTACCACTGATCGTCGGTATGCGCTAAGTGTGCGGGCTGTTTTTTAATGGCCAACGGTTTTATTGACTAAGTTAACCACGGGTGATTATTAATGCTTCTCCCGGCCTTAGCCTGCTGCATGGCTAAGATAATAATCACCCGTCCACCAGGGTATTTTTACTGCGGGTTTTATGTTGCAGCCCCTGGCCTAATAACCGGAAGTACTGCAGCCATAAACCGGCAAGTTCAGTGCTAAGCCTATTATCCGGATACACTCCCAGTTCGGCAGCTTTACTTTTTAGCGTACCCGACACCAGAAAACTGTTTTTCAGGCTTTGCATCTGTAGCACTTTTTCAAAGGCTCTGGCCGCCATTTCCTCCGGCATAGCCAGGTATAAACGTTTTTGCGCGGCGTCTAATCTACGGCAATGATTAAAAAAATCGCTGCTACTGTTACCATCAGCGGATAAAAACAGTTTTTTATAGGCGCCATCCAGTAACGAATTGAAATAATGCGGAATTATAGTTTTATGCTGTAGCCAGCAGCGGCTGGAAAATTGGTTACGCGTAGCGTTATTGCCAAACATTTTACTGGCAATATAGTGATCAAAGGCATGAAACCATTCATGCGCCAGGCTGCCGCCACCGGCGTTTTTGGCAAGTGCCAGAATACGCCCCTGCGGTTGGTAATGCGCACACACTCCAGGCTGGCCACCAATGCCAAAAGTCAGCGCTAAGCTGCCATTTAGTGATATTACCTGCGGCGGCACCTGCAGCAATTGTTGTAAATCGCAAAAGGCATCGAAAAATAAATTTGCCGCCAGTTGCAGTTCATCGGCCGTTACCCAGCGGCCAATATGAATGCTATTAAAGCCAAAAATTTTTACCAGATCGGCAAAGCTAACGTCGGCACCACCACGGTGTGGTGGGCCATTACGGTAATATTGACGCTGAATACGCGGCACGGAATGAGTCATCTGCTGATGATAGCGGCAATTCACTGTTGGCGAAATACTGACTGTTGTTCAAATCAGCGGTAAAAACCGGTATTTAGTCGCAGCAGTGTTATCAGTACATTGCCAAGCAGGCAGCGCCAAGGTAGTTTGCCGCTATAACAATATATAAAAATCATGGGAGCAATATGCGCAGTAACAGCCGTCGTACATTTATCTTCAGTACCATTTTCGCTGCTTTGGGCAGCAGCTTTGCCGCTTCGGCGTTGCCGGAGTTTCCCGGCAGCCAATACAACAACAGTGTACCCAATACCCAACAAGTGCTGGGCTATAAACTGGGTAGCCGTATCTCAGAGCCGGCGGCCATAAGGCAGTATTTTACTACCCTGGCAGCGCAATATCCGCAGCAGCTAAAGCTGGTGCCATACGGTGAAAGCTGGCAGGGACGGCAGCTGTTTTATGTGGTAATAGGCTCAGAGCAGAATATTGCCCGTTTAGACCAGTTGGAACAAAATATGCGCCGGCTGGCTGATCCGCTTAATACCAGCGAAGCGGACGCCAAAGCCCTGATTGAACAACAACCGGCATCGGTGTGGATTGCCAATACCCTGCATGGTAATGAATTAAGCCCGGCGGAATCGTCAATGGCGCTGGCCTGGCATTTACTGGCCGACCAAAGTGAATTTACCCGCAATATTCTGACCAACACCCTGGTATATATTGACCCGCTGCAAAACCCGGATGGCCATCATCGTTTTGTCAGCCGCTATTACGCTACTGCCGGTATGGAGCATTCTGACGATCGTTTATCTGCCGAGCAAAACGAGCCCTGGCCCAATGGCCGCAGTAATCATTATTTGTTTGATATGAACCGCGATTGGATCAGCTTAACCCAACCGGAAAACCGTGGCCGTGTTAAGGCGCTACGAAGCACCTATCCGCTGTTATACGTTGACTCGCATGAAATGGGCGGCGACATGACGTACTATTTCAGCCCGGAAGCCGAGCCTTATAACCCGCATATTCAGCAGGCACAGCGTGAAGTATTAGATTGGGTGGGGCAAAACAATGCCAAATGGTTTGACCGCTTTGGCTATCATTATTTTACCCGCGAGATTTTTGATGCATTTTATCCGGGTTACGGCGCCAGCTGGCCGTTGTATCAGGGCAGCATTGCTATGACCTATGAAATGGCTTCTGCCCGTGGCCATCACTATCGCCGCAGCGACGGCACAGTAGTAACCTTTGCCGACGGTATTCAGCGTAACTTTGTTGCTTTTATGGCTACGCTGGAAACCGCCAGCCAGCGCGCCAAGCCTTTATTACAGCGCTTTTATCAGTACCGTAAAGATGCGGTGGCACAAGGTAGCAAAGCCAAAACCCGCAGCTATATTTTTCCGGCCAGCCGCGATAAAGCCGGGCATCAGCGTTTAACCGCATTATTAACAGAGCAGGGCATCAAGGTTACTCAGGCAACAAAAGCATTCAGTGCCTGCGGTAAAGATTACCAAAGCGGCGCTTATGTTATCGACAGCGCCCAAAGCACTTATCATTTACTGCGTACTTTGCTTGATACCGACGTACCCATGGATCAGCCGTTTATTAAACAGCAGGAAGCACTTCGGGCAAATAACTTACCGGATCAGATATACGATGTAACGGCCTGGTCATTGCCGCTGATGTTTAATCTGGAGATGAACGAATGCCGCGCCAGCGTAAAAGTAGAAGGTGTAACAGTAACTGCACAGCGTATTTTACCCGGTAACCTGACGCGGCCAGATGCGACATACGGCTTTATTGTGCCCTGGGGTGGTATGGACGCCGCCCGTTTTGCCGCCGCTGCGTTAAAAGCCGGTGTGGTTATGCGTAGCAGCGATCTGCCTTTTACTCATCAAAACGGTACGCGTTACCCATCCGGCAGTTTAATTATTGCCAGAGCAGATAATAATGCTGAGCTTAATCAAATGCTTGAGAAGCTTTCTGCACAAAGTGGCGCTATACTGCACGGAGTAGACAGCAGCTGGCATACCGATGGCCCCAATGCCGGCTCGGCCAATATGGTGCGGTTGCAACCGGTTAATGTAGCCATGTTATGGGATGAACCTGCCAGCAGTTTAAGTGCTGGTAGTGCCCGTTTTGTGCTGGAGCGCGAGCTTGGTCAACAGGTAACGGCTATCCGGCCAGCGCAATTAAAACAGGCCGATTTAAGCCGCTATCAGGTATTGGTGCTGCCAGCCAGTGCCGGTGGCAGTTACCAGCAGGCGCTGGGGGAAGCCGGTTATAACAATATCCGCCACTGGACAGAGCGCGGCGGCGTATTAATTACGTTAGGTAATGCAACTAACTTCGTTTTAAGCGGTGAAGCACCTTTGCTGGCCAGTAAACGGGAATACAAAGCCGGTGAAGAGCCCGCAACAGACGGCAAGGATAAAGAGCAGGTCGCCGGCACAGTACTAAATACCGAGCAATACCAGCAAATGGTTAAAGCAAAGCAGGCCAGGCCGGATTGGGTGCCGGGTTTTCTGGCAAAAGCCGAGGTTGATCAGTCGCATTGGTTAACGGCGGGCTTACCGGCCAGCGTTAATACGGTGTATGTGGGTAATGAAATTTATCAGCCGCTGGCAATAAACCACGGCCGCAACCTGCTGAAATTTGCTGGCGCCGATGAGGTTAAAGCCAGTGGTTTTGTCTGGCAGGATAACCAGCAGCAGATAGCGCACAAACCCTTATTAATGTGGGCACCACAAGGTGACGGTATGGTGATAAGTTTTACCCAGGAGCCCAACTATCGTGCTTATGTAAATGGCTTGCATATTGCGCTGGCTAATGCGGTATTGCTGGCGCCGGCACATAGCGGTGCTGTGCGTTAACACGTTATTTATGATCTGCCGCAGGTAAGCTTTGCCTGCGGCTTCTGATATAACCCACCAGATTACTGCTTAAAAATGCCAGTTCCATTAATACGGCTACCGGCGAACCCACCAGCAGGTTATGGATAATCCAGGCTGTGGCGCCCACTGCCATCAGGGCCCGTACCAGCAACACATTTTTCTGAAAACTGCCAACAGTACCTACTACTGCCGCCAGATAAGGCAGCAGATTAACCGGGTTGCTATAACTAAGCACAATCAGCAAGGTGGAGAGTGCCAGAAAACAATACATCCAGCGCTGGCGCGGGCTTATTGCCGCTACCAGAAAGCGCACCGCGGTTAAGCCAACAAACAATGCCGCTTCGTACTGGCCCAGCACAGCAAAATGGCTGGCATTAAGCAGGGCAGAGACAAACCAGAATTTCAGCATACTGGCCCTGTCATAGCGCTGAAAAGCCACAATACCACTGATAAAGGCCATAGCGGCTAAACATTGAGACAAAGCAAAACTGAGGGTTATGTCTGGCAAAGAGGTGGCTCTGGGTTACTGATCAAGATGGCTATAATACCGAAATTAGCAGCCATCTGCCTGTTGCAGATGGCATAAGTTATAATCAGGTACCGCAAAAAGTATTTTTAACAAGCTGTTGTGGCTGCGGTGGCAGGGCAAAATCAGCATTATCGTCTGACAAGGTGTAGGGCGTAGCCAGTGCCTGTTGCAGGCGGTTAAACAGTGTTAAATCAGCTTGCTCTGTTGCTTGCTTAATCGCCTCTGCAACTAAATGGTTACGCGCAATCAGTGCCGGGTTAGTGCTATCCATTTGCTGGCTTACCTGCACCAACCCAATACCTTGCGCTTCAAGGCGTTGTTGCCACTTTGCTGCCCAGGCAGCCCAGGCTTGCTTGTCTGCAAATAACGCTGCGGCACCGGCGGTTGGGTCGCTTACCGAGCGGCTGAGCAAGCGAAAGCTCTGGCTAAAATCGGCATGGTTTGCGCTCATCAGGTTAAGCAAGTCGCGGATCAACACTTCATCGGTATCGGTTGCAGTACCAATACCAATTTTCGCCGCCATCAGGCGTAGAAATTCGGCTTCGTTTTGGCCGTTAAAACCTTGCAGTACCTCTGTAGCAAGCTCTACAGCCTGCTCTGGTTGTTCAGTTAGCAGCGGCAGCAGGGTTTCAGCAAAACGTGCCAGATTCCAGCTGGCAATACGTGGCTGGTTGCCCCAGGCGTAACGGCCTTGCGTATCAATAAAGCTATATATCTGCGCCGGGTTAAAGCTGTCCATAAAAGCACAGGGGCCGTAATCTATGGTTTCGCCGGCAATGCTCATATTGTCGGTATTCATTACGCCATGAATAAAACCCAGGCTCATCCATTTGGCAATCAGTTTTGCCTGTGCTGCAACTACAGCAGCAAGGAACGCCAGATAAGGGTTCGCCTCGCTGGCGCACGTCGGGTAGTGCCGGTTAATCACGTAGTCGGCAAAAGTTTTCAGTTGAGCATGATCGCCTCTTGCAGCCAGATACTGAAAACTGCCAATACGGATGTGGCTGCTGGCCACCCGGGTAAGTATTGCGCCCGGCTCTGCGGTTTCGCGCTGCACAAAGTCACCGGTTAATACTGCAGCCAGTGCACGGGTGGTAGGCACACCCAGTGCATGCATTGCTTCACTGACTAAATACTCCCGCAGTACCGGCCCCAGTGGTGAGCGGCCATCGCCACGGCGCGAAAACGGCGTTTGGCCGGCGCCTTTAAGTTGTATGTCAAAGCGCTGATTATTCGCACTGATAACTTCGGCCAGTAGTAAAGCCCGGCCATCGCCCAATTGTGGTACAAAATGGCCAAACTGATGGCCGGCATAAGCATGTGCCAGCGGGCTGGCCCAATCCGGCACAGTGTTGCCGCTAAATACAGCAAGGCCGTCGTTAGAGTGCCAATATTGTTCAGGCAAACGCAGCTGTGTTGCCAGTTCAGCATTAAACGCCAGCCATTGTGGGGCAGAAACCGCTGTAGGCTTACAGGGCAGCGAAAACGGCGCACCAAGGGCTGCCAGGCTGTGCTGAGTATTAAAACTGTTCATAGCAAATACTTCGCTTTAACGACGATTGTCGCTACAGTGTACACGAAGTTGACAGCGCACTACAGCGCCAGTCATGGCCGATTTTTTGAACTTTCCTATACTATTCAATACTATTACCTCAGTAATTTTATTCAGGAGTTCGCATGATATTGCCGCAGGGCGCGTCAAGCTTTATCCGTTATACCGCACTGGGTGGGGTGTTTGCGCTGTGCTGGGCGGCGTTAACCGGAGGGCGGGGCTGGTGGTTTTTTCTGCCGCTGTGTTTACTGCTACTGCTTTGGTGCTATTGGGCTAAATTAAGCCTGCCGCCGGTTCGGTTTAAGGCCGTGCCGGGTTTTTTGCTGTTTTTTAGCCGGCAGTTAGTACTGGGCGCCTGGGATGTTGCCTGGCGGGCATTGGCACCGTCACCCAGATTAGCACCGCAGTGGCAACCTTATGCCATAAGCCTGGCCCAACCGGCCAGCCAGCGTTTGCTGGCCAGTATGGTAAGCCTGTTGCCTGGTACCTGCGCGGTAAATATCGAAACAGGCCAGCCGGATGTTTTGCTGTTACATGTGCTGGATGGCAATGCTAACTGGCGCAGCGGTGTCGCTGCGCTGGAGCAACAACTGACTTTACTGCTGGGTGATGAACCTGTGCACGGACAAGTGCCATGATCGCCTTGGCAGTAGCATTATTGCTCACCATGGTGCTGGGGCTATGGCGGGTAATTAAGGGACCGGCTTTGTTAGACCGGCTATTGTCAGTGCAATTATTCGGCACTACCGGTGTAGCACTGTGTTTGGTATTAGCGCAGGCACTTGGCATGAGTGCACTGCGTGATGTGGCGCTGGTGCTGGCCGTGCTGGCTGCTGCCGCACCCGCTGCACTGGTACAACGCTTAAAGCAGCAACAAATAGCACAACCGCCATCTTCTGAGGATAACCGATGATCGACAGTACAGGGCAGTTGTCTACTCTGAGCACGGTACTTAGTAGCCTGTTGTTAATGGTGGGCTTATTTTTCTTTATTGCCGGCAGTATTGGCATGCTGCGTTTTCCCGATAGCTTCAGTCGTTTGCATGCCGTTACCAAAGCGGACTCGTTAGGCCTGGGCTCAATCGTTGCCGGGCTGATGTTTTACGGTGAGTTGTGGCAAAACCTGCTGTTGTTGCTGATCTGGTTACTGGTGCTGGCGTCGGGCTCGGTATCGTGTCAGCTATTGGCCCGCTTTGCTAAAGCCCGGCAGGATAAAACATGAGCCTGTTGTTATTTGATGCCATCTTATGCCTGTTACTACTGGTACTGGCGCTGGCCAGTATGTTAAGCCGGCAGTTAGCGCATGCAGTGATACTGTATATTGCTTTTGGCCTGATGATGGCCTTGGCCTGGGCCAGGCTGGCCGCACCTGATTTAGCGCTGGCCGAGGCAGCTATTGGTGCCGGCCTCACCGGCGCTTTGTGTTTTTCTGCACTGGCCCGCCAACAATTGCACCATCCAGCTGTACTTAGCTGGCCAAAACGGCTGTGGCCGGCAGTATTTGTGCTACTGATGCTCGGTGGTGTACTGGCAGCGTTGTTACAGTTGCCGCCCACTGCCAGCCCGCTGGTTGTAATGACGCAGGCTGAACTTGGCAACAGCGGTGTTAGCCATCCGGTTACTGCGGTGCTGCTGAACTTTCGCAGCTGGGATACCTTGCTGGAGTTAGTCGTATTGCTGCTGGCATTGTTAGGGGCTTTACAGGTAGCCCCTGCAGCCAAACCAACAACCAGCTGGCCGCTTAGCCTTAGTTGGAGCCGGTTACTGGCACCTATGGTGATCTTGCTGGCCGGTTATCTGCTGTGGGCCGGGGCCAGCCAACCTGGCGGCGCGTTTCAGGCCGGTGCCTTACTGGCTGCCGGTGCAGTGGTACTGCGGCTTAACCACCAGCTTAACTGGTTAGGCTGGAGCAACTTTTGGATCAGGTTGCTGATTGTGTCGGGGGTATTGGTTTTTGTGCTGGCGGCACTACTGGCTGTGTTGTTAACGCCAGACAATGCAGACGTCATCTGGCTACGCTGGCCGCCACAACTGGCCGGAAGCTTTATTTTGCTGGTTGAACTGTTTGCTACGCTGGCCATAGCGCTAACATTAACCTTGCTGGTAGTGGGAGAACCCGCTGCTGCCGAACCGACGCAGCAAAAGAGCGGCGGGGAGGACGCATGACTGATCTTAGCCCGCAACTGCTGTTGTATATTGGCACTGCTGCCGGCCTGTTCGCCATAGGCTTGTATGGTTTTATTGTCGGGCCGCAAACGCTGCGGCGTATTTTGGCGCTGAATATTACCGGCGCCGGTATTTTTATGCTGATGGTGGTGCTGGCGTATCGCGGGCTGGCAGATGGCGCGGCCGTTGCCTCGCCCGATCCGGTATTACAGGCGCTGATCTTAACCGGCCTGGTAGTCGCAGTTAGTGCAACGGCTTTTGCACTGGCGCTGCTGGCACGGTTAAAGCAAGCGCCGGCTGCTCAGGACGCGCTTGGGCAGGAGCAAAGGCCATGATGGTATTGCTGTTGGTGCTGCCATTAGTTGGCGCCGTGCTGATGCTGCTTTGGCCAAAAATTGCGCCGTTACTGACACTGTTAACAGCTGCTGTTTGCAGCCTGGCAGCGCTGCAGCTATTGTCGCTGGTAAGTGAGCAGGGCAGCCAGCAGATCATGCTGGCAGGCTGGCCGTCGGGGCTGGCTATCAGCCTTGAAGCCAACAACTTAAGCAGCTTGCTTATTTTGCTGACAGCGCTGCTGCAGTTACTGGTTGGGTTATATGCTGTTGCAACTTACCGGCGCGATAAACTTGGTGCTGGTTTTTGGCCACTTAGCAACCTACTGCAGCTTGGCTTAACCGCGCTTTGGCTGTCGCGGGATTTGTTTAACCTCTATGTCTGTCTGGAGTTACTTGGCATAGTGGCTGTAGCACTGGTCAGTTTGTCGGGTGATAAAGCCATTAAACCGGCACTGAATTACCTGTTGTTATCCTTATTCGGTTCGCTGTGTTATTTGCTGGGTGTGGCAATGCTGTATGGCGCTTATGGTGTGCTGGATATCAGCGCGTTGGCGTTGCAGTGGCAAGCCAACATACTCAGTACTGCAGCGCTGCTGCTGATGACACTGGGGCTGATGATAAAAGCTGCACTGTGGCCGCTGCATGGCTGGCTACCGGCGGCGCATGCGGCAGCACCGGCACCGGTGAGTGCTTTGTTATCGGCGCTGGTAGTAAAAGGCCCGTTGTTTATTCTGTGTTTATTATGGCTGCAATTGGCAAGTGCACCGCAAGCTACGGCAATAGCGCCGTTGTTTGCCGGTTGCGGTTTAGCGGCCTTGCTGCTTGGCGGTGTGTCGGCACTGCGTACGCCTTTTGCCAAAAATATGGTGGCCTATTCCACCGTAGCACAGCTGGGTTATGCCATGTTGGCGCTTGGCTTATTACTGCGTTTTAACCAGCCGTTATTTGCTGCAGCACTGTGGTTATTTGTGCTGGCGCATGCCCTGGCTAAAGCGGCCTGCTTTTTGGCAATAGGCGAGATAACTACAACCTTAGGTGGTAAGCGGCTAAACACATTAAAAGGTGCCAGCCAGACAATGCCGTTGGCCATGTTTGCTTTTGCGGTAGCAGGTGGCAGTTTGATTGGCTTACCGCCCAGTGGCGGTTTTCTGGCCAAATGGGCGTTACTGCAAGGGCTGTGGTTACAAGGCGATCAACTGCTTTATCTGCTGGTAATAGTAGTGGTGACCTTACTGTCGGCCGCTTATGTATTTCGGGTAGTGGTACTGGCATTTGATCGGGCCGATCCGGTGACACCGGATTTTGCGCCGCGTATTTTGCCGCAGTGGCTGGCTTTATTGCCTGCGCTGGCCGTGTGGGCCATGGCACTGTACAGCGAGCCACTGCTGCGGCTGCTAAAACAGGAGGGCTTATGAGCCTGTTTTGGCAACAATATTTACCGCTGGCCATTATTCTTAGCTCGTTATTACCCGGACTGATTATTTTTACCCTGAAAGAAACCCAGGTGAAGCTGCGTATTAGCCTGAACCTGTTTGGCGTAGGCGTAAAGCTGGTGCTGGTATTGTTGATGTGGCAGGCAGTAAAAGCCGGTCAGCAGTTTTATTTTAGTCTGCCGTTTTTACCGGGTGCCGATCTAGTGCTGCAGGGCGATGCGTTGTCGCTGCTGTTTGTGGTGCTGTCTTCCGTGCTGTGGCTGGCTACCACCATTTATGCCATTGGTTATCTCGAACACTCACCACTGCGCTCGCGCTTTTTTGGTTATTTCAGCCTTTGTGTCAGCGCCACGGTTGGCCTGGCGCTGGCCGGTAATCTGGTTACTTTTTTATTGTTTTATGAACTGCTGACGCTGGCGACTTTTCCGCTGGTGGTGCATCGCGGTACGGTAGAATCATTGGCTGCCGGGCGCAAATATCTGGCGTACACCCTTGGCGGTGGTGTAATACTGATGCTGGGTGTGGCGCTGCTACATTCGCTGGTACAAAGCCCGCTATTTACCCCCGGCGGCTATGTTACAGCCGTTATAAGTGGCAATGAGGGCCTGTTAATGCTGGCCTTTGCGTTAATGATCACAGGCTTGGGGGTAAAAGCGGCCTTATTGCCACTACATGGCTGGCTGCCGCAGGCGATGGTAGCGCCGGCGCCGGTCAGTGCTTTATTGCATGCAGTAGCAGTAGTGAAAGCTGGTGCTTTTGGCATTATCCGCCTGGTGTACGATGTTTTTGGCGTCGAAAGCATGCACGCACTGCAACTGGCACAGCCCTTAATGCTGCTGGCGGCCGCGACTATTTTGTACGGTTCCTGGCGCGCGCTGGCGCAGCAGGATCTTAAGCGGCGGTTGGCGTACTCTACTATCAGCCAGGTGTCTTACATTACGCTGGGTGTGGCAATGCTGGGGCCGTTGGCGGCGGTAGGTGGCCTGGTGCATCTGGTGCATCAGGGCGTAATGAAAATCACGTTGTTTTTTTGTGCCGGTAACTTTGCCGAAACCTTAGGCATTCATAAAATTCGTCAGTTAAATGGCGTCGGGCGGCGTATGCCAATAACGGCCATGGCTTTTACGCTGGGGGCCCTGGGTATGATAGGCATACCACCCACCGCTGGTTTTATCAGCAAATGGTATTTGGGGCTGGGGTCGGCAGAAGTAGAGCAAAACTGGCTTATTCTGGTGTTTGCGCTATCGGGTTTGCTTAACGCAGCGTATTTTTTACCACTGGTTTACCGCATGTGGTTTTTACCGCAAAGCGGGCCCTGGCCGCAAGAACAGCAGTTATCAAACCGGTTTGAAACACACTGGATGTTACTAACGCCCGCCGTCTTTACTGCAGTGCTGCTGTTACTCATGGGCTTGTTTGCCAGCACTGAATTGAGCCCGCTAAGCTGGGCCGAACTAATAGTTGAGCGGGAGTTTCGCCATGATTGACCTAAGCAACTGGCTGTGGCCCGGCGCCGGGTTGGGCTTAGGTGATGAGTTTACCCGGCCCTGGTGGTATTTCAGTTTACTGTTATGGTTACTGGTTGGTGGGTTTAGCCTGTTGTCGCAGCTGCGCGATACAAGGGCGTTACGTTACTGGCTGTTTTTTACGCTGTGTTTTGCCGGCAATATGTTGCTGATAGCCGCACTGGACGCGGTGAGTTTTTATCTTGGTTTTAGCCTGATGAGTTTGGCAGCCTATGGTTTAGTGATCCACAACAATACCGCTAAAGCCAGGCGTGCCGGCAGGCTGTATCTGCAACTGGCAGTACTGGGCGAAATTTTGCTGTTTAGCGGTTTGCTGCTACGTGCCTCTGCTGCTGGCGGGCGGTTTGACTGGCATAGCTGGCAGGCCGTGCCGCTGGAACCATTAAGTTTAACCTTATTGCTGCTGGGGCTGGGTTTAAAAGCCGGCTTTTGGCCACTGCATTGGTGGCTGCCACAGGCACACCCGGTGGCACCGGCACCGGCCAGCGCGCTGTTATCCGGCGTAATGATTAAAGCCGGCCTGCTTGGTATGCTGATGTTTTTACCTGCTACTGATACGCTAATGCAGCAGTGGGCACCGTTGCTGCTAGTTATTGGCCTGATCTCGGCTTTTTATGGTGTGTTAGCAGGCTTATTATACACACAAGCCAAAGTGATATTGGCGTACTCTTCTGTTAGCCAAATGGGTTATTTATTGCTGCTGTTTGCGCTTTTAAGTTTAACCGGCGTAGCAGCATTGCCGGTATTGCTGGCCTATGTAGTGCACCACGGCATGGCTAAGGCGTCGTTGTTTTTATATGCCGGAATGGCGGGTGAAGCCGCAGGGCGCATCTGGCGCCAGGCATTATTTTGGTTAGCGGCACTGGCATTAATGGCATTGCCACTGAGCAGTGGCGCTCTGGTAAAAACCGGCCTGAAAACGCAGCTGGCGGCGGCCAATTTACCCAACTGGCTTAATGCCGACGTGCTTAGCCTGCTGTTAACGGCAGGGGCCGCACTTACCGCGCTGCTGCTATTGCATTTAGCCGCACAGCTAAAGCAGCTTACTAAGGGCGGAGAGGTTGCCAAGGGTAAAAGTAGCGTTAATGCCTCTGTGCGCTGGGCCCTGCTTTCGCTATTAGTTGCCGCGCTGTGGCTACTGCCGTGGTTTATCGTCCAGCAGTGGCAGCTGCCCCGGCCAACATTGTCGCAGAGCGGCGCACTATTACTGCCGTTGCTGTTGGCTGTGCTGGCAAGGTGGCTGTGGTATAAATTTGGCTTACAGCTACCGGTGCACTGGTACAACCGTAACGCCCCGGCACTGTATTACTCGCTACGGCTAAAACGTTTGTATCAACCAGTTAGTCAGCCACAATGGCATTGGCCTGCGTTTAGCCTGCGCCCACTGGAGCGACGCATAAACCGCGCGCTTAACCGCCCGCTGGTTTCAACGACGGCGTTACTGTGCTGCGTGTTGTTTGTGTTGTTGCTGGGTAGCAGCACAATGTAAACACTTAGCTGCGCAGATTGTTCCGCCATCGCTACAGTTGAGTTCAATAGTAATTAGACTGCTGTCTTGACAACAGCTATACGCACATTTAGGGTCTGTATAGCTATTGTATTTACACAAAGGGTTTATTTATGCGTGACGCCGCCATCAATTTACGGGCCTTGCCGGAACAGCGTGATCTTATTGATCAGGCCGCTAAAGTGCTGGGTAAAAACCGTTCTGATTTTATGTTGGAAGCTGCTTGTGAGCGGGCACAAAGCGTGATGTTAGATCAGCTGCATTTTGCTCTGGACCAGACCAAGTTTAACCAGTTTGTTGGCTTACTTGATGAACAACCGCAACACAATGCCGGGTTAGAACGCTTACTGGCAGTGCAGGCGCCGTGGTATAAAGCATGAGTTTTGACCTTGTTGCACCACAGCCGTTAACTGTAAACCACCAGCTTGATAGCTTTAGCTGTGGTGAGACGGAATTAGATAACTGGCTAAAAAGACGGGCAATGGCTAATCAGCTACGTGGTGCCAGCCGTACCTTTGTTGTTACCGACAGGCAAAATACCGTGTTGGGTTATTATGCGTTGGCGGCAGGTGCGGTGGCGTTGCGGGCTGCTAGTGCGAACGTGCATAGAAACATGCCAGACCCGTTGCCAGTGTTGGTTTTGGCTCGTTTAGCGGTCGATACTCGCGCCCAGGGCATGAAGGTTGGGGCAGGGTTGTTACAAGATGCCGTACAAAGGGCGGTAAATGTGTCGCAAAATACCGGAGTAAGAGCATTATTGGTGCACGCTCTGCATGAGCAAGGCAAAGGGTTCTACGAGTATTATGGTTTTCAGCCGTCGCCTGTAAACCCTATGGTGTTGATGCTGCGCTTAAGCAACGCAAGGCCGTAATGTTCGTAAACAGCAAAACCTACTACTTTGCTTCCCACGGATTAATAACATCCATATTCGCTGCTACAAATGCAGACATATCGCGCGATGCGACTTTAAAGCCCTGTGACACCGCGATAGCCGCAATATAGCCATCGGGTACAGGGAAGCCTTTTCCGGCAACTCTTGCTGTGGACGCTAACCGGGCATACTGCATAGCCGCAGCGTGATCAAAAGACAGTATCCTTCCGGTAAAAAGCGCCATAAGTCCGTTAAGAGCTTCATTTAGCATATCTTTACGCTTGCCGGCGGGTAACACGGCAATGCCAAACAGCAGCTCAGCCAGGGTAACACTGGACAGGTACAGCGTTTCGGCTGATTGCGCATTAAGCCAGGCTTTCACCTGTGGATGAGGTTTTGGCTTCATCGCTTCAGATATAACGTTGGTATCCAGAACGATCATTCAAATTCCATCGGTTCTGCAGGGGTAGTGGTGCGTGCTTGGTCTAAAGCGGTTAAATCGTCATTTGTCAGCCCGATCTTACGCCCCAGTTCTGCCAGTGCATCGCCGATTTGAATGCGTGTTTTGGGTAATATTGCCTCTTCCAGAATTGCCCGCATTTCAGCCTCGGCACTGCGATTGTGCCGCTTGGCTCTGGCTTTTAAAGCGCTGTGTATCTCATCAGGTATGTTTCTAACCGTCATCATAGCCATAGATAGCCACCTCCGGGAGCTCTGAAAAAGTGAAGAACTCATTAAAGTGCATTCAATATAGGAGGAGCGCAGTCAAAAAGCAATCAGATTACTTATCATCGACCTTTAGGTTGTTGAATTTCAGATACAAAAAAAACAGCTTAATGCTGGCTTAAATGTTGATTGCGGGAGCCGTGATCTTTATGAAGAGCGAACCGACGACCTTCGGGTTCCCCGAATTCCAGACACAAAAAAACCTACGTTAAAGTAGGCTTAAATGTTGGTTGCGGGAGCCGGATTTGCGACCTTCGCCCCGCGATTATAAAGAGGAGCCCGAGGGCGAATAACAGGCACAAAAAAACCGACTATTAAGTCGGCCTTAGTGTTGGTTGCGGGAGCCGGATTTGAACCGACGACCTTCGGGTTATGAGCCCGACGAGCTACCAGGCTGCTCCATCCCGCGTCCGTGATATTACAACCGAGCAGTTGTTGTAATATTTTGATATGCAATGATTAGTTGGTTGCGGGAGCCGGATTTGAACCGACGACCTTCGGGTTATGAGCCCGACGAGCTACCAGGCTGCTCCATCCCGCGTCCGTCATTGCGGGGCGCATCTTAGTGTTTTTAACCAAGCCATGCAAGCCTTTATCTGCTTTTATTTTTAACCTGTTGCTTAACTGCTGCTTTGTTAAACAAAGCGCTGATTTAAGCGGCAATTTAGCGCTGCTGCAAAAACTCAAACGGATAAATAGCACATTCTGCTATACTAACCGCCATTTTTGATAAGGGTTTGGGTAGCATGCTGGAATTCTGGGCGTTAACGTCTAAAGGGGTAGAAGAACTGCTGGCGGATGAAATTCGCCATCAGGGTGGCGAAGTATTAAAAGTGACCATGGGCGTGGTGCGCTTTAAGGCAGAACTGCGCACCGGGTATCAGTTATGTTTGTGGTCGCGCCTGGCTACCCGTATTTTGCGTTTAATCCAATCTGAGCCGGTAACGGCTGATAGTGATATTTACCAGATTGCGCAAAAAATTGACTGGCCACAGCAGATGTCGCTGCGCAATACGCTGGCAGTAGACTGTGTTGGCAAGCACCCGAAAATTGATAACACCCAGTTTGGCGCTATCCGCTTAAAAGACGCTATTGTTGATCAGTTCCGTGAAGAAACCGGCCACCGGCCGGATGTTGACCGCATGGACCCCGATGTTCGCTTTCAGGTGCGGTTAGATAAAGCTCATTTTCACTTTTTGCAGGATTTTTCCGGTCCGTCGTTGCATCAGCGCGGTTATCGCACCGGGCAGGGCGAAGCTCCATTAAAAGAGCATTTAGCGGCGGCGCTGTTAAAGCGCTCGGGCTGGCAGGTAGAGCAGCCGTTATTTGACCCGTTTTGCGGCAGTGGCACTATAGTGCTGGAAGCGGCACTGATAGCGCTGAATAAAGCACCCGGCTTAAGCCGCGAGAAGTTTGCCTTTGAAGGTTGGCCCGGCCACCGTGATGCTATTTGGCAGCAATTAAAGCAAGAGACCAAAGCAGCACAGCGTACTTTACCCGCTGTGGTACAGTTTTGGGGCTCGGACTTTGATGAGCGCAATTTAGCCAAAGCGAAGCAAAATGCCGCCCGTGCCGGTGTTGCTGCTTACGTGCAGTTTGATTATGCCGATGCCACAGCGTTAAAAGCGCCGGTAACTAATGTGCCGGGTGTTATTGTTACCAACCCGCCTTATGGTGAACGCCTGGGCGATTTACCCTCATTAATACCGCTGTACAGTAAGTTTTCCTTAGCGTTAAAGCAGCATTATCAGGGCTGGCGCCTAGCCATTATTACCTCAAATACCGATTTATTGCGGGCGCTGCGTTTATCAAAAAGCAAAAGCTATAAATTTACCAATGGCCCGCTGGATTGTGATTTCACCCTGTTTGATTTAACTGAAAAGCAGGTGGCAGTAAGCTCTGATGCACCGTCGCTGTTTTTTAATGAAAGCAGCTCTTTTGGCAATCGCTTAGCGAAAAACTTAAAGCAATTGCAAAAGTGGGCGAAAAAAGAAGGCTTAAGTTGTTACCGTTTATATGATGCCGATATTCCGGAATATAACGTGGCGGTAGATTGGTATGACGGCGAAGTGGTGGTGCATGAATATGCCGCCCCGGCTACGGTGGACGAGCAGGTTTCGCAAAAACGTTTGTTCGATGTGGTAAACCAGGTGCCGCAGGTTTTGGGTATCGGCTCGGACAAAATGATTTTAAAGGTACGTGAAAAGCAAAAGGGCTCTTCGCAATATCAGGCGTTGGCCAAAGCTGGCCAGTATAAAGAAGTCAGCGAGTACGGTGCTAAATTTTTAGTCAACCTGCGCGATTATCTGGATACCGGTTTATTTTTAGATCATCGTATAACCCGGCGGATGATCCAGCAGCAGGCCAAAGGTAAAACGGTATTAAACCTGTTTGCCTATACCGGCAGTGCTTCTGTGCATGCGGCCATTGGCGGTGCGGCCAGCGTAACAACAGTAGATATGTCGAACACATATTTAGACTGGGCCAAGCGCAACTTCACCATTAACGGCTTAACCGGTAAGCAATATCAGTTTGAACAAGCCGACTGCCTGCAATGGCTAAGCCGCAGCCGTGTTCAGTTCGATTTAATTTTTGTAGACCCACCAACCTTTTCTAACTCGAAACGGATGCAGGATAACTGGGATGTGCAGCGCGATCACGTTAACTTATTAAATATGCTGACAGCAAGGCTGGCACCGGGTGGCAAAGTGATTTTCTCTAATAATAAACGCCGCTTTAAAATTGATACTCAAGCACTTAATGACGCTGGCTGGCAGGTAAAAGATATCTCTGCAGCAACCTTGCCGGAAGATTATAAGCGCAACCCCAATATTCACGTTTGTTTTGAGTTAACGCGTTAATAGTATGAATAGCATGCGCCCGGCCTTAACCTTATACAGTACCTGGGGTTGTCATCTGTGTGATGAAGCTGAGCAGTTATTATTGCAGGCTGGCCTTGCGGGCCGGTTTCAGGTTACTGATATTGTTGATGACGAGCAGGCATTTGCGCGTTACCGCTTGATGATCCCGGTATTGTGCCAGGGAAATAACGAATTATGCTGGCCCTTTGATGCGGACCGGCTTGCAACATGGCTTAAGGATGTACAGTAGTGGAATTATTACGTTTTCAGCAGGCGTGTTTAGCTTTTGGCACTAACCCGATATTAGATCATGTCGACTTCAGCTTATTCAGCGGCGAGCGCGTGTGTCTGGTGGGCCGTAACGGCGCCGGTAAATCGTCATTATTAAAATTGCTGACAGGACAGCAAAACCTGGATGACGGCCAGATAGTGGTGAATACCGGAGTGGTATTAAGCCGGCTGGAACAAGATCCACCGGCAAAAATGGACGTAAAAATTGCCGATTTTATCCGCGAAGGTGCCGGTGATTTAGCCCAAATTGCCCAGCAGTTTTATACCTTGTCAGAAAATTTAGACGGCGCCTCAGATGCCGACTATCGCTTATTTGAGCAACTACAAAGTGAAATGGATACCCGCGATGGCTGGGGGCTGGAATCGCGCGTCGCCGATTTGTGTCAGCAATTCAGTATGGATGGCAATGCCAGCCTGGCTACGCTATCTGGCGGCTGGTTGCGCAAGGCGGCGCTGGCACGGGCTTTAGTGGCACGGCCGGATATTTTACTGCTGGATGAGCCAACCAACCATTTGGATGTGGCCGCTATTCAGTGGTTGGAGCAATTTTTACTGAATTTCTCCGGTGCCATTATTTTTGTCTCGCACGACAGGGCCTTTATTCGCGCGCTGGCTACCCGCATTATTGATCTGGACCGTGGTTTATTAACCTCGCATCCGGGTAATTATCAGCAGTATCTGGATCGCAAACAAAAAATGCTCGAAGACGAGCAGCAACACAACGCATTGTTTGATAAAAAACTGGCCGAAGAAGAAGTGTGGATCCGCCAGGGCATTAAGGCCCGCCGTACCCGCAATGAAGGCCGGGTAAGAGCCCTTAAAGCACTGCGCCGTGAACGGGCCGAACGGGTAGAAAGCCTGGGTAAGGTCGATTTTAATATCGAACAGGCCGATCGCTCTGGCAAGCTGGTATTTGAAACCAAAGCCATTAGCTGCGGTTTCAACGGTAAAACCGTTATCGACCAGTTGGACTTGCTGGTAATGCGTGGTGACCGTATTGCCCTGGTTGGCCCCAATGGTGTGGGTAAATCAACCCTGATTAAGCTGTTACTGGGTGACTATAAACATGATAGCGGCGAGATTAAGCGCGGCACCAATATTGAAGTGGCCTATTTTGATCAACATCGTATTGCACTGGACTTAGAAGCCACAGTGCAGGATAACGTAGCTGAAGGTAAGCAGGAAATTACCCAAAACGGTAAAAGCCGCCATGTGCTTAGCTACCTGCAGGATTTTCTATTCCCACCTGCGCGGGCTCGCACTCCGGTAAAAGCCTTATCGGGCGGTGAGAAAAACCGTCTGTTGCTGGCCAAATTGTTTGCCCGGCCCAGTAATCTGCTGATCCTGGATGAACCGACCAACGATCTGGATGTAGAAACATTGGAGCTGCTGGAAGATATTTTGCAACAGTACCAAGGCACCGTATTACTGGTAAGCCATGACCGGGAATTTGTTAATAATACCGTCACCAGCTCACTGTTGTTTGCCGGTGCAGGGCGTATTATTGAAATAGCAGGCGGTTATGATGATGTTACCGCTTACCAGCAACGCATGCAGGCACCTGCTGCGACAGCACAAAAAGTGACAAAGCCATCACAGAGCGTAACAGAAGAAATACCAGCGCAGGCTTCTGTTAGCAGTGCTAAAAAGTTATCATACAAAGAACAACGTGAATTAGAACAACTGCCTGCTTTGCTGGAGCAACTGGAAGGTGAGCTTGAAGCATTACAGCTGAAAGTAAATGACGCCGATTTTTTTAAGCAAAGTACCGAGCAAACCCAAAACACGTTGAACCAACTGCAACAGATCGAGTCGAAGCTGGCGCAAGCGTATGCACGCTGGGAAGAATTAGACGCATAAGAATTGAAGTATATTTAGGGGCTCCGAATGAAGTTATCACGCATCAGTCTGGCGATATTGCCGCTGTTAAGTCTGTGTTCTGTACAAGCGGCCGTTTATAACGTCGTTGAGATTGGTGAAGTAAGTGAAGTCAAATCAACCTATGCTGCGGCTATCAATGATAGCGGGCACGCAGTATTTAACGGTGCTATCAGTACTAACAGTGCACTCAATGCGCAGGGTGTCCCCCAAAACGGCAATGGCTTGGGTGCGTTTAATTTTCCGATTGATTTAAACGCTATTGATTTTGAAAGTGAAAGCATTACTGCAGTTTTAACTGATGAACAACTTGCTGATGCCATCAATGGCAATATTGATGCTACTGTACAGAACATTTTGTTAAGTCTGAATCCAGCCGCTCAACGTATAGGTTTTTCTCTTAGTTATATCAATGGGATTGATGGGGTTTTACAAAATCTACCGCTACGTGACCTCACGCAACAGCGCAGCAATAGTGAATATCTGTATGACATTAATAACGCCGGCGTTGCTGTAGGTGTGGCAACCACCACCTTTACTTGGCAAAGTTATACTCCTGATGTAACAGATGACGAGCCAGAGCCGGAAACAGTTGAATTATGGGTTCCAGAGGCATCACATCAGTTAGGCGCTGTTGTTCAGGACGGGCAAGTCAGGGTTATACCGGCTCCTTATCAGGAACTAGGTGGTGGTTATACGGTTGCACGAGCTATTAGTAATAATGGCTTGATTGCCGGTTATGGCAGCAGCGGCATGACGGATGATATCAAGGAAGCCATTGAAGAGGCTTGTACCGGCGCAAGTCAGCCGGTAGCTACGTGTTTATATAACAGAGCTGTTGCGGGTAGTTATCTGCAACGCGGTATGGTATGGCAGTTACAAGCGGATGGCAGTGTCGCTGCGCCTGAGATATTAGGCTTTTTAGGTGATAAAAATACCGGAACTGCTTTTGAAGGTGAAGGGGTCAATGCTGTAACTTATTTTAGCGTGGCCAATGATGTAAATAATAATGGCATTGCGGTAGGCCGTTCACTTTATAGTGACTCAGATCGTACGGAGCGAGTAAGGGTGGGTAATCAGGTTGTGGATCGGATTGTCAGGGCCCAGCATGCCAGTTTATATGTTGAAGATCAGGTATTACCTTTGGTTGACCCGCTTGAGTGGTCTATCAGTGATGCTGTAGCTATTAATAACAACGACATTATTATTGGTTATGGCCAGAAGGTAATTAACAGCGCTGTGCGCAACAAGATGTTTTACCATGATTACAGTTCAGGCCAGACACGTTTTGTTGATGGATTTTTCTCCAGTTCAAACACATTTCCACGTGCTATTAATGACAGTAATCAGATTGTAGGCCAGGCTGAAGTTATTCTCGGTGGCACGACTACCCGAAGAGGCCATGGTTTTATTTACGATATTACCGCTAACAGCTTTACTGATTTGAATGCATTAATTGGCTGTAACTCGCCTTATACTGTGGTTGATGCAGCCGATATCAATAACAATGGTGACATTCTGGCAACAGCGCTGATAATGAAAGAGCGTAAAGATTTGCTGGGTGAAGTCGTTGTTGATGCGCAAGGCAACCCTGTAAAGGAAGAGCTGGCAGTGACAGTTAAATTGCAGCCAGTAGCCAATGGTGAGCCGGAAGACTGTGCATCTGAGCAAACAGAATATGAGCGTAAAGGCGGCCCAGCGGGTTTTGGCTGGTTAACATTAGGCGCAGCGTTAGTTTGGTGGCGTCGGCGTAAAGTATAACGTGAATAAAAAGCTGCTTCGGCAGCTTTTTTAATGCCTGTAAGGTTGTTGCAGCGTTATAGTTATAAAAGCTAGCTGCTTAGTGTAATTCGATATAAATAAAACTGTCATCAAATCTTAAACAACTTCAGCTTGTTAGTCCTTGTCAAGCTTTTAATCTGTCCATTTCAGATTGAACCTTTTATCACTGTCGACTATCAATTAAAGAGTAATCGCAAACTTATTTGCGGTTATTTTTTATCACATAAAGTTGAGGAAGACTGCCGTATGAAAAGACAAAAACGTGATCGTCTGGAACGTGCTCATGCTCAAGGTTATCGTGCCGGTGTAACCGGACGGTCAAAAGAAATTTGCCCTTATCAAGGTTTAGATACGCGCTCACAATGGTTAGGAGGCTGGCGCGAAGCCATCGAAGATCGCAATGTTGGGCTGTTTAATAAAGGTCAGTAATTTTTCCCGGTAAGCCCAGGCATTAAAAAAGCCCCGTCAGGATAACTTGCGGGGCTTTTAGCATTAAGCATGAGGCATATTAAAAACTGGATGTATCCTGAAACAAACCGACTTTAAGATCGGTTGCTGCGTAAATATCACGGCCATCGACACTTACCACACCGTCGCCAATGCCCATATATAGTTTGCGCTTGATAACACGCTTCATATTAATGGTGTAAGTCACTTTTTTGGCGGTAGGTAGCACCTGGCCGGTAAATTTCACTTCACCCACGCCCAGTGCCCGGCCTTTCCCCGGGCCGCCACACCAGCCTAAGAAGAAGCCGACGAGTTGCCACATAGCATCAAGCCCAAGGCAACCTGGCATTACCGGATCGCCTTTAAAGTGACAGGCAAAAAACCACAGGTCTGGTGTAATATCCAGCTCAGCAATGATCTGGCCTTTACCATATAGGCCACCTTCTTCTGAAATGTGGATAATACGGTCCATCATCAGCATATTGTCAGAGGGTAGCTGGCTATTGCCTTCACCAAACAGCTCGCCATTGCCACAGGCGATCAAATCTTCTTTTGTAAAGCTATTCTTAGTCATGTATGTTTAATCCGTTGAAAATACCGGGCCACTTTAGCGAACACTTGTACGCCAAACAAGTCCGATTTGTATTAAGTCTTAATTTTACGCATCAAGCAGTTAACTGCTTGAGTGTATGACAGTGTTATTGCCAAAGAGTGACATCATGACAAATTCGAGTGGAAAAGCGCTGACCAATGCAGAAAAACAATTTCGGTATCGTGAACGGCAAAAGCAATCCGGTAAAAAAGAGCTGCGTGGATATCTAACACCGGAGGCCTTAAGTTGCTATCAGGAAATTCAGCAAAAAACCGAGTGGAGCGACAGTGTCTTGCTCAGCAACGCTATACGGTTGATGTATGCGGCGCATAAATGCGGCCAGGTAGGTATTTTAAATAGCTGGCTTACCGAGCATAAGCGTTAAAATACCCGGCCTGAGGTGTTGCTGTATTGCGTTCAGCGGTATAATGCCGGCAATCTAGTTAGTAATTGAGAGCCACTGATGATTTTGTTTGTAAGGGATCTGACCGTTATTGATTTTTCTTACCTGTGTCAAAAGCGTGGCATGTTGGGCGAAAGCTATATTGTTGATGTAGAGCTGCATGGCGGCCTGGACCAAACCTCGATGGTGCTGGATTTTGGCAAGGTAAAAAAAGTTATTAAACATGCTATTGATCAGCTGATTGATCATAAGCTGGCAGTACCAGAATTATCGGCTGCCGTAAAACTGCGAAATGCACAAGGGTTGCAGCAACTGAGCTTCGAAAGTAGTCGTGGTCATATTCAGATGGCAGCGCCGGCCGAGGCTATTGTAGCCATTAAGGCTGATGCCATTAACCTGCAAACCGTTACTGAGTTCTTACAGCACAGTATTAAGCCATTGTTACCGGCCAATATTGATAAACTGGTATTTACCTTGCGTGCAGAAACTGTCAGTGGCTTTTACTATCATTACAGCCATGGTTTAAAGAAGCACGATGGCAATTGCCAGCGTATTGCCCATGGGCATCGCTCAACCATTCAGATATACGCTGACGGTATGTTAACGCCGCGGCTGAATAAATACTGGTGCGAGCGCTGGCAGGATATTTATCTCGGATCTGCGGAAGATTTATGCAGCGCTGAGGCTTTACAGTATCTTACTGCCGGTACTGATGACTATAGCTTCCGCTATCAGGCCGCACAGGGTTGGTTTGAACTGACAATATCCAAAGCCCATTGTGAAATTGTACCCTGTGATACTACTGTAGAATGTCTGGCGGAATATATCGCAGCAGAATTAAAGCAACTGGATAACACCAGACAATATAAGGTCGTAGCTTATGAAGGTGTGGGTAAAGGCGCTATCGCTGTTAGCTAGTGTTAGCTTTGCATTATTCGCTCAACCTGCTTTAGAGCTGGAAGGGCAGTTAACCCAGGGCAGTTTGCTGCGGGGCAAGGCTGCGGTGGGTAGTAAAGTATTTTTTAATGACATTGAACTGCCACTAAGCAGCGATGGTCGTTTTGTGTTTGGTATTGGCCGGGATGCACCGCTTAAGCATCAGCTTACCGTGCAACTTAATGGCGAAAAGTATATCAAGCCGTTAACCTTTACTGCGCGCCAGTATGATATTCAGCATGTTAACGGTGTGGCACAAAAGTACGTTACGCCACCTGCAGAGGTAACCGAACGTATCCGCCGTGACAACCAGCAGGTGCGTGCTGTGCGTGAAACTGTATCCGGCCTGCCGTTTATCTTTGATACTCCTATAATGCCGGCCAAAGGCCGCATTTCCGGTGTTTATGGCAGCCAGCGTGTATTTAACGGTGAGCCGCGAAATCCACATTACGGCCTTGATGTTGCAGCACCTGTTGGTGCGCCTGTTGTAGCGCCGTTAAGTGGTAAAGTATTGTTAGCTGAAGACTTATACTATTCTGGCTTAACACTGATCATTGATCATGGTTTTGGTATCAGTTCTACCTTTATGCATTTAAGCCGCTTTGACGTTGCTGTTGGCGATAATATTGAGCAAGGGCAGAAAATTGCTGAAGTAGGGGCGACCGGGAGAGTAACCGGCCCGCACCTGGATTGGCGGATTAACTGGCAGCAGGAACGGCTTGACCCCGCGCTGCTACCAGGTTTGAAGTTACCTTAACCTGGCAGTGCTTGCTGCAGCCAGCTGTCGCACAGCGCTTGCTCAGCCACAGTAAGCACCGCGACCTGTTGTTGCGCGGCATTTAACGTCAGTTGGCTTTGCAACAACCGATCTTTCCGATAAAAATGCACAGTTAACGTGCTGCCGTTAGGGTAACGCTTTAACAGCTGTGGCAGGCTGACAGCGCTGATTTTACGGCTATCTAGAGCTAACAGCTGATCTCCGCTCATTAAACCGGCCTGATGCGCGCTACCGCCACGGTAAACCTGTGTTAATTGCAGCAAGCCATTTAGCGGTTTAGTTTGGGCACCAATAAAGGGTAAATTTTCAGCACCTGCTTCACCTCCGAAATCATCACCATGTTGCATCGGCCGCAGTGTTAACGTCAGGCCAAGTGCTGGCAATAATTCTGCCAGTGGCAGTGCTGCAGCTTGTGTCAGCCATTTATCACTTTGTGTGGCAAGTTCAGCAAAGCCAAGCTCTGTCAAAACGTTGTGCAGCGCATTATCTGGCGTACCAGACACCAGATAGCGTTGCCATAACTGGCGCACAACGTCATCCAGTGAGCTATTGCAGCTGCGCAGGCTGGCATCCAGACACAAGGCCAGTAAGGCGCCTTTGGCGTAATAACTTACTACGGCATTTACTGCGTTCTCATCTTGCTTATAAAACTTGGTCCAGGCAGTAAAGCTACTGTCTATAAGGCTTTGCTGGCCGTCGCTCGGGTTACGTGTAACTCTTGAAATGGTTTTTTCCAGCGTTTTAATATAGGTTTTGCTGTCAATTAAGCCGGCACGTATCAACGCCAAATCATCATAGTAAGAGGTAAACCCTTCATATAGCCAAAGTTGGCGGGTGTATTGCTCTGCTGTTAGCTGATACTGCTGAAAGACAGCAGGCTTTAAGCGCTTAACCCACCAAGTATGAAAATATTCATGGCTGCATAGTGCCAGCAGGTTCTGGTAGTTTTCATCTACCAGAGTTTGTTCCGGTGCTGGCAAATCAAAACGGCTGCACAGCAGTAAAGTAGAGTTCAGATGCTCCAGGCCACCGTAACCATCTTCTGTTACCCACAGCAAAAACCAGTAGCTGGTTAAATCTGCCGGTAAACTGCCAAATACGTTAACCTGCTGCTGGCAAATCCGGGTTAAATCGTCGGTGAAGCGGTCAAGGTTGGTCAGGTTATCACCGGTAACGACCAGATAATGGCTGATACCCGCAATGACAAACTCGGTAAGGGTAAATTTACCCAGCAGAATGGGGCTGTCGATAAGCACTTGATAATTAGCCGCGCTATATTCACCAAAACCAAGAAACTCCGTGCCCTGGCACCGGGTTAAACCGGTAGCTACCTGCCAGCCCTCGGTAACGCGTGACTGAGGTTTGCTGATATTAACCCGATGCGGCAAGGCTTCCAACGTATTGACGCTTAAACACAGGCTGGCCGGGTTTAACACCGCTACCTCATCATCAATGTAAGCGGCCCGGACGGATAAATCGTAAGCATAAAGCTGATAACTAACCGTCACCGGGCTGTCGTTACACTGTAATTGCCAGCGCTGTTTATCCAGCTGTTGCAACTCAAGAACGCCGAATTTATCGCAGGCTGTTATTGCGACAATATTGCGGGCAAAATCACGAATCATATAGCTGCCGGGGATCCAGGCAGGAAGCATCAGTTCATGTACCGGTGAGCTGGGAGTAAAACAGAGCGTTACAGATATCAGATGCGCGCTGACATCGGTTATATCAAGCTGGT
Source organism: Gammaproteobacteria bacterium HGW-Gammaproteobacteria-15 (assembly GCA_002840125.1). GTDB lineage: Bacteria > Pseudomonadota > Gammaproteobacteria > Enterobacterales > Alteromonadaceae > Alishewanella. The sequence goes on along the minus strand of PGZF01000001.1, from coordinate 198,237 downwards.
ATTTCACAGATTTCATAGTATTACTCTTTTTGTAGGTAAAAGGTTTACCCTTTGCCTACAGCGTTGTGCCGTATTAAGCTGGCTATTATGCCGCTAAAACCGAATAAGGAAAATGACATGGCAACAGAAACGGTATTCAGCAAAATTATTCGCCGCGAGGCACAAGCCGATATTTTGTATCAGGACGACCTGGTTACCGCCTTTCGCGACATCCGCCCGCGTGCACCGGTGCACATTTTGTTAGTACCTAACCAGCTTATTCCAACCGTTAATGATGTTGAGCCAAAGCATGAGGCCGCGCTTGGCAGGCTGTTTACCGTAGCACGTAAATTGGCTGCAGAGCATGGTATTGCAGACAAAGGCTACCGGCTGATAATGAACTGCAACGCCCATGGCGGGCAGGAAGTTTATCATATTCATTTGCACCTGGTTGGCGGCAGAGCACTTGGCCCAATGTTAAGCCGGTAACTTAACTAAAGCGGCAACCGGGCCGCCGGATCCGTATTTGTGTGCGATACTGTTGCAATTGGGTGTGGCTCTTATAGAATCGCCGCGTCTTTCACTGCTATAACTGAGTATTGCTATGAGTAACGAAGCGTTAATTGCCAAACGGATGGAACATGCGGTAACACGGGTGACTAAAACAGTATTTCCCGGCCGGACTAATCACCATAACACCTTATTTGGCGGCGAAGCGCTGGCCTGGATGGATGAAGCGGCCTTTATTGCGGCCACACGCTTTTGTCGCAAACCTCTGGTTACTGTCAGCTCAGACCGGGTAGATTTTAAAGAGTCTATTCCGGCCGGCACTATTATTGAACTGGTTGCCCGGGTTGAACACATTGGCCGCACCAGTATTCGTGTACATGTCGATATTTTTGTTGAGCATATGTATAACGATGATCAGCATAAAGCGATTTCCGGCAACTTTACTTTTGTTGCTTTAGGGCCAGATCGCAAACCCACACCGGTGTTGGGCTAAAGCACCGGGTTGCCTGGCTAAATGACTAATATAATGCGATTAATACATATGCAAACACGGCCAGTGAACGGGGATTTTGGCTACCATTTAGTTATAATCGGGCTATTACCTTATTGGCCTGCGGGTTATTGTTTTGTATAAGTTATTTGAAGATCGTACCCGCCAGTTCTGGATACTGCATACATTAGGCTGGCTGGGTTTTGCCATCGTCAATTATCTTGGCTCTCTGATCCAGGAAACACGCGACGCTTACCTGATTATCGTTGCGCTGGACTCTTATATTGGCTGGTTAATTACCATACCTCTGCGCTACGCTTATCAACGCGCCTGGTACTGGACACCCTGGAAAATGATCATAACCGTATTGCTGCTGGCATTTTTTGTCGCGGCAATATGGACAGCAGTGCGTAACTTTAACTATTGGGAAATATATCGCCACGGCGCGCGGCCAGATGACTGGCTAAAGTATATCCGTGATACGCCGGTGGCGTTTTATGTCATGTTAAGCTGGAGTGGCTTATATTTCGGTATTAAGTACTATCAAACACTACAGCAAGAGAAGCAAAAATCACTGACAGCAACCAACAAAGCACATGAAGCACAGCTGAAAATGCTGCGTTATCAGCTTAACCCGCATTTTTTGTTTAATACCCTTAATGCTATTTCCACGCTGGTGTTAATTAATGAGGCCGATACTGCCAATAAAATGGTAACCAGGCTTAGTGACTTTTTGCGTTATTCATTGTACAAAGATCCTATTAACAAGGTACCGCTGGAGCAAGAGGTATATGCCGCCCGTTTGTATCTTGAGATTGAAAAGGTGCGCTTCTCCGAGCGTTTGTCTGTTATATTCGATCTTGAGCCAGGAACAGAGAAAGCGCTGGTACCCAGTTTAATTTTGCAGCCGCTAATTGAAAATGCTATTAAGTATGCGGTAGCCAGCCAGATTAATGGCGGTGAAATAGCCATTACAGCGAAAAAGTTTGGCCATGATTTATTGCTGGAAGTAGCTGATAACGGGCCGGGTATGACCATTACCAATGGTTTGCCCAAAAGCAGTGACAGTGGGGTTGGGCTGGTTAACACTAAAGAGCGTTTATCCGCACTGTACGACAATAACTTTGCTCTGGTTTTAACGCATAATCAGCCACAGGGCTTAAAAGTAAATATCAGAATTCCATTACAACTAGAAAAAACGGAACAGGAACATGCTTAAGGTAATAGTAGTTGATGATGAACCTTTAGCCCGCAAGGGAATGATGGTGCGGTTACGGGAGTTTCCTGAGCTGGAAGTTATCGCCGAATGTACCAATGGCCAGCAGGCTATTGACAGTATCAGTCAGCTAACACCGGATCTGGTTTTTCTGGACGTTGAAATGCCAGGCATGGACGGCTTTGCGGTGCTTAAGCAATTGCAGGCGCAAAATGCGGTTTTACCTTACATTGTTTTTGTTACAGCGTATGACCATTATGCTTACAGTGCTTTTGAAGTCAGTGCGCTGGATTATGTGTTAAAGCCGGTTGAACCTGAGCGTTTAAAACAGGCAGTAGAAAAGGTTCTGAAAATATATCAGGCACAGGACACGCAAAGACATAAAGGTCAGTTGGCAGAGGCTGTTGCAAAACTCACCGGAGATGACACCGGTAATATACTGCAGCGGCTGGATAATGCTCAGCCGGTGGTAAATGACCGTTTCCCGGATGCGATCAGTATTAAAGACAGCGGCGAAATTACCCGGGTGCCGGTAGCCGCCATTGAGTGGGTTGACGCTGCCGGCGACTACATGTGTATTCATACCCGTGACGGGCAAACACATATTTTGCGCCGTACCATGAAAGAGCTTGAGCAGGAGCTGGATCCCAAGCTGTTTGTACGGGTACATCGCTCTGCTATTGTAAACGTGCACACCATTGCCAAATTACAGATGCTGGCCAATGGTGAGCATCAGTTAATGTTAACCAACGGCCAGGCCGTTAAAGTAAGCCGTAGCTATAAAGATCGGGTAAAACAGGTTTTTAATCAGTAGTACCTTGTTATCTGGCATGCTTAATCGCTGGCAATAGTTTGTTGCCAGCGCACCAGATAAGGGTCTATCTGCTTTTTCTTCGCACCGGTTTGTGCCATAGGGTATAAAACCGCCTGTTGGTTTATTTCACCTGCCATCATTAAATTAGCCCCCAAGACCAGCTGCTCTATGGCATAAGCACCCAGTTTAGTTGCCAGAATTCTGTCTGCCCCCACAGGTGAGCCTCCGCGCTGGATATGGCCAAGAATACAAGCCCGGCATTCAATGCCCAAGGCACCGCTAAGTGCTTCTGCCAATGCGGTTGTACCGCCAGGGTAACTGTTTTCTGCAACAACAATAATGTAACTGCTTTTGCCACGTAGTAGCTGGGCGCGCTGCACCGGCGCTATCAGCGTTTTTAAGTCATCAGGTTGCAGGGTGTCAAACTCCGGGCAAATAATCTGTTCAGCTCCACCGGCGATACCCGCAGACAAGGTAATATAGCCAGAATGACGACCCATCAGTTCAACCAGAAATATCCGTTCAAATGCATCGGCGGTGTCGCGGATTTTATCTATTGCATCTAACGCAGTGTCTATAGCGGTAGCAAAACCGATGGTGTAGTCGGTGCCGTCTACATCATTATCAATTGTGCCGGGCACACCGATGATCTGGCCCTGATAATATTCTGCTATTGCCAGTGCGCCGCGAAAACTGCCATCACCACCAATAACCACCAGCGCATCCAGTTGCAAACGCTGCAATGCCTCTGCAGCTTGTTTTGCGCCTTCCTGGGTATGCAATGCTTTGCAGCGGGCGCTTTTTAAGATAGTACCGCCATGCTGAATAATGTTCTGTACGTGCTGCGGCAGCAGCGTTTGATAGTCATCGTCGAGTAAACCGTTAAACCCATGACGAAAACCAATAATATCGATATTGTATGCCGCGCCGGTAAGGACAATAGCGCGGATTGCCGCATTCATCCCCGGGGCGTCGCCGCCTGAGGTTAATACACCAACACGTTTAATCATCGTTTATCTCTGTTTACAGCTACCATGTTGCTCAGTATAGGGTGTTAAAGTCCGGGCCGTGTTTGATATAGCGCAATAGTTAGTGTGTTAGTCGATATAACAGTATCAGTCTAAAGACAGCACCAGGTAAAATAAGCGAAAATAGCGCCACTCTGCGCAGAGATATAATCTGCAACGCCTGCCACTTTGTTTATTACATTGGATCTGCACCATGCATCAAATTACAGGTAAAAGCCTGGTTGGGTTATTGTTAGCCTTAACCACTGCCGTTTTATGGGGCATTTTGCCTATCGCATTAAAAATTTTGCTCGATGTATTAACCGCGAATACCATAACGCTAATCCGGTTTTTGGTCGCTGCTGTTATCGTCGGTATCTGGCTCGGTGTACGGGGTAAATTGCCCAAAGCCGCTTTACTCCTTAAGCCCAATATAGCAAAACTGATGCTGATTGCTGTGGTGGGCTTGCTGTCTAACTACATTATGTATTTAAGTGGCCTGAACTACCTCAGTGCAGAAACCGCGCAAGTGGTTATTCAATTGGCACCATTTTTAATGATGATAGGCGGTGTGTTTATATTTAAAGAGCGCCTGTTGCTGTGGCAAAAAGCCGGTGCGGTTATTCTGGTTGCGGGTTTGCTGCTGTTTTTTAATGAGCGCCTGGTGCAACTGATCTTGCAAGCGGGTACCGAAACGCTGGGCGTATTGCTGGTGATTGCTGCTGCGGTAACCTGGGCAGCCTATGCTCTGGCACAAAAACAATTACTGGTGCATTACACTTCAAAGCAAATTATGTATTTACTCTATGTAGCAGGTACTATTGCTTTTATACCGGTATCTGATTTTACACCGCTGTTAACTATGACGGGCCTGCACTGGTTGCTGCTTATTTTTTGCTGTTTAAATACCGTAGTAGCCTACGGCGCTTTTGCTGAAGCCTTGCATCACTGGGAGGCATCTAAAGTCAGTGCGGTATTGGCCGTAACACCACTGTTTACTATTTTGTTTGCCAATATTGTGGGCTGGCTGTTTCCGGCTTATTTAGCGGCACAACAACTTAACCTTTGGTCCTGGCTGGGCGCAGCGCTGGTGGTTGTGGGATCAGCGTTAACCGCGCTGGCACCGCAATTTGTGCAATATCATAGCGCACTTAAAATACGTAAGCTGCAACGCGATGTGTTTTAAATAGCAGGCAGCAAAAAGGGCTCGTATGAGCCCTTCGTATTAGTAGCAGTAGGCGTACTATTTTACCTGCACAATTCTGCAGGTATTAGAGGCACCGATAGTTTCCATAACATCACCGTGTGTCATGATAACCAAGTCGCCACTTTTTAAACCTGCTTTGACTTTTACCGCTTCAATAGCCGCATCGGCCAGTGATTGCCCTTGTAACGCTGTGCTGTCAAAAAACGCCGGATAAACACCACGGTACAACGCCATTTTGTTCAGCGTTTTGGTATGGCGCGACAAAGCGTAAATAGGTTGTGGCGAAGTAATACGTGACATCAGTTTGGCGGTATAGCCTGATTCTGTCAGCGTAATAATGGCTTTAATGCCTTCGAGGTGGTTGGCAGCATACATAGCAGACAGTGCAATGGTTTCGCTTATTTCAGTAAAGGTAACATCCATGCGATGCTTAGAAATTTGCACGCTTGGGTGTTTTTCCGCTCCGTCACATACCCGGGCCATCGCCCGCACGGTTTCTGTCGGGTATTTGCCGGCAGCCGTTTCAGCTGACAACATAACAGCATCTGTACCATCCAGCACGGCATTGGCCACATCCATTACTTCGGCGCGGGTTGGCATCGGGCTTTCAATCATGCTTTCCATCATCTGGGTTGCAGTGATCACCACACGATTTAACTGACGCGAACGGGCAATAATGCGTTTTTGCTGGCCAACCAGCTCCGCATCACCAATTTCAACGCCTAAATCACCACGGGCAACCATTACCGCATCAGAAGCACGGATAATGTCATCCAGCGTTTCGTCATCAGCAACCGCTTCAGCACGTTCTATTTTTGCCATAATACGGGCTTCAGAACCCGCTGCCAGCGCTAAATCACGGGCTAAGCGTAAGTCATCACCACAGCGTGGGAAAGATACCGCCAGATAATCAACGTCAATTTCGGCCGCTGTAATAATATCGCGCTTATCTTTGTCGGTCAGGGCAGGGGCAGTTAAACCACCACCCTGGCGGTTAATACCTTTATTGTTGCTTAACTTACCGCCAACAGTAACAGTGGTATAAACCCTGGCGCCTTCAACTCTATCTACAGCTAACTGAATGCGGCCATCGTCTAACAGTAATAAGTCACCGGCTTTTACATCCTGCGGTAACTCTTTATAGTCAATGCCTACCTGATGCTCATCACCTTCGCCTTTTGGCAGTTCTGCATCCAGCACATATGGCATGCCTTCTTCGAGTATTACCGCACCATTTTTAAAGGTAGAAACGCGAATTTTCGGGCCCTGTAAATCGCCTAAAATAGCAACGTGTGCGCCCAGTGCTTCAGCTGCAGCACGCACCATAGTGGCACGCTCACGGTGATCATCAGCACTGCCATGCGAGAAGTTCAGACGGAATACGGTTGCACCAGCCTTTATCAGTTTTTCAATAGACAGTTGTGTATTGGTGGCGGGGCCTAGCGTCGCGACGATTTTAGTTCTTCTGTGCATGGTTATTTCCTGCTTGTTGCAAAGAGGGTGTAGTAGCTTGCTGTTAGTTTAATGTAATTTAATTACAGAATACAGCAAAGCAATGAAGAAAAATTACAGGTTGGTGCAGTTGCCGACACAACTGCACCGGCTTATCAGTTGTTGAAATCTTTTTTGTCGAAGCGGGAGCCGCGCAGGCTGTCTTTGACTTTTTTCAGGTTTTCGCGGAATTTACTACCGCGGCGCAGTGTAAAGCCGGTGGCCAGAATGTCTATCAGCACCAGTTGCGCTACGCGTGATGCCATTGGCATATACATGTCGGTATCTTCCGGCACGTCCAGCGACAATACCAGTGTACATTCTTTTGCCAGCGGGCTGTCATAAGCGGTAACACCAATAACTGTAGCGTCGTTTTCACGCGCTATAGCGGCAATATCACATAGGTTTTTCGTGCGGCCGGTGTGGCTGATACATACCACAACATCACCTTCAGCACTGTTTATTGCACTCATCCGCTGCATCACAATGTCGTCAAAACACACCACAGGCACATTAAAACGGAAAAATTTATTTTGCGCGTCATGGGCCACCGACGCAGAAGCCCCTAAACCGAAAAAAGAAATTTTCTTCGCCTGGGTCAGCACATCCACCGCACGGTTTATTGTGTTAATATCAACACGTTGCCTTGCTGTATCCAGTGCAGCCATAGTGGATTCAAAGATTTTAGCGGTATAAGCTTCCGGGCCGTCTTCTTCTTCTACATGGCGGTTTACATAAGGTGTGCCATTGGCCAGGCTTTGGGCTAAATGCAGCTTAAAGTCAGGAAAGCCTTTGGTATCCAGCCTGCGACAAAACCGGTTAACAGTGGGTTCGCTGACATCGGCCATTTTAGCCAATGCCGCTATACTGCTATGTATAGTTGTTTGTGGGTTAGCCAGAATCACATCGGCTACTTTACGTTCCGATTTACTAAAACTGTTTACGCTATTGACGATTTTTTCCAGCACGTTCATCCGGCAATTCCTGGCTTATAATTAGGCTGATACAGGTTTGTAATACAGGGTGTAGCCCGTCAGGGCGGTGGTCAAAATAGTGCTAAATTTACTACAAAACCACAGATCCGTTGCTAAGGCTGCCTTATTATATAAGAATAGTCAAAACATTACGCAATCTGTAATTTAATTACAAGATATCTGGTTTACAACCCTGTTATGCTGCGCTAGTATGGCCGAAGTGTTGTAAAATTACATCTAAATCAAGGGTCAGCTATGACGACAACAGCACAAAATTCAGCGTGTGATTTAATTCTGTTTGGCACTAAAGGTGATTTAGCACGGCGCAAGCTGTTACCTGCTATGTATCAGCTGGAAAAAGCAGATTTGCTTTGTCCTGAATCCCGCATTATCGGCGTTGCCCGCGATGAAATGTCGACAGAAGCCTATGCTGAGCTGGTGTTAACCAACCTGAACAAATTCCTTAAAGAGCCGCTGGACAATGATATATGGCAGCGTTTGCAGCAAAAACTGGTATACGTGCAGTTGGATCTGACAAATGAGCAGGACTATAAAAAGCTGACAGCGGTTACTGATATAAATAAGCGTGTTCCGGTAAGTTACTTTGCTACACCACCTTCGTTATTCGGCTCTATCTGTAAAGGGCTGGCGGTAGCAGGGCTGGCAGAAGAGCCAGCACGCGTAGTGCTGGAAAAACCCATCGGCCACGACTTAGCGTCTTCTAAAGTGATCAATGATCAGGTCGCTGAGTTTTACAAAGAAAGCCAAATTTATCGTATTGATCATTATCTGGGCAAAGAAACTGTACTTAACCTGTTAGCGCTGCGTTTTGCTAACGCTATTTTTGCCGGTAACTGGGATCATAATTCTATTGATCATGTGCAAATAACGGTCGCAGAAGAAGTAGGTGTAGAAGGGCGCTGGAGCTACTACGACGATGCAGGGCAAATGCGTGACATGGTGCAGAACCACCTGTTACAGGTACTGACCTTGATAGCGATGGAGCCGCCGGCCCGTCTGGACGCCGACAGTATTCGTGACGAAAAGCTAAAAGTACTTAAAGCACTACGCCGCATTGATATCAGTAACATTCAGGAAAAAACCGTACGCGGTCAGTACGGCAGTGGTTTTGTTGCCGGTAAAGCCGCGCCAGGTTATCTGGAAGAAGAGGGCGCCAGGCCAAACAGTAAAACCGAAACCTTTGTTGCTATTAAGGTAGATATTGATAACTGGCGTTGGGCTGGTGTGCCGTTCTACCTGCGTACCGGTAAGCGTATGGCATCTAAGTTAAGTGAAGTGGTGATTTGCTTTAAACCGCAGCCGCATAATATTTTTCATGCTACTTACAACCAGTTACCGGCTAATAAACTGATTATTCGTTTGCAGCCAGACGAAGGCGTGGAAATTCAGGTACTGAACAAAATACCTGGCCTGGGCGAAAATATGCGCCTGCAGGAAAGTAAGCTTGATTTAAGCTTTGACGAAACCTTTAAATCGCAGCGCATTGCCGATGCTTATGAGCGGTTGTTACTGGAAGCCATGCTGGGTAACCAGTATCTGTTTGTACGCCGTGATGAAGTTGAACATGCCTGGAAATGGGTTGATGGTATTCTTAATGCGTGGAAAACCAGCAATGAGCCGCCAAAAACTTATCAGGCAGGCAGTTGGGGGCCGGTTGCAGCTATTTCTATGCTAGCCCGTGACGAGCGCAACTGGGAAGAATAAGCCATGATGCAACTAAAACAATTTAGCAATACCAGTGCCCTTAATGACGATTTCGCCAGCCGTTTAGTCAGCATTTTACAGCAGGCTATAGCTGAACGCGGCGAAGCATATTTAGTGGTATCCGGCGGCAAAACGCCGCAGGCACTGTTTAATACCTTAAGCCAGGTTGATTTAGCCTGGAACAAGGTTACGGTGCTACTGGCCGACGATCGCTGGCTTGATGCTAATCAGACAGATTCTAACGAGCGTTTGGTTAAGGCCACGTTGTTACAAAATAACGCTAAGGCAGCCCGTTTTATCAGCTTATATGCCAATGTAGCATCAGCGTTTGACGGCGTTGCCCAGGTGCTGCCACGTATTACGCCTTTGCCAACCTTTGATGCTGTAATACTTGGTATGGGGGAGGATGGCCACACGGCATCATTATTCCCGTGCAGCGAACAAATTAAGGATGGCCTGGCTGATAACGCCCCTGCGGTATTAGCGGTGCAACCGCAAACCGCACCTTATCAGCGTATGTCGTTAAGCCTGCCCCGGCTGCTAAACAGCCGTAATATCTTTTTGCATCTGGTTGGCAGCAATAAACTCTCGGTACTGAACAACGCTATGGCAGAGCAGGATGTGCTGGCCATGCCGATCCGTGCCTTTTTACACCATCCTGTAGCGCAAGTTACGGTGATGTACACCGAAAACTAGGGGATAGTCATGGATCCTGTGATTCAGAAAGTAACGGACAGAATTATTGCCCGCAGTACACGCAGCCGCGATATTTATCTGCAACGGCTGGAAAAAGCCCGCTTAAAAGGCCCGCATCGTGGAGTATTAAGCTGTGGTAACCTCGCACATGGTTTTGCCGCCTGTGATCAACAGGAAAAAGGCGATTTACGCAGCCTGACCAAAGCGAATATTGGTATCGTATCGTCTTACAACGACATGCTGTCGGCGCATCAGCCGTATGAACATTACCCGGCAATTATTAAACAGGCGGTAAAAGATGTTGGCAGCGTGGCGCAATTTGCCGGTGGTGTGCCGGCAATGTGCGATGGCGTAACCCAGGGCCAGCCGGGCATGGAACTTAGCCTGTTAAGCCGCGACATTATTGCAATGTCAGCAGCAGTAGGCTTATCGCACAATATGTTTGACGGCGGTTTGATGCTGGGCATTTGCGATAAAATCGTGCCGGGTTTATTTATGGCCGCACTGAGCTTTGGCCACCTGCCGTTTGTATTTGTACCAGCAGGCCCTATGCCTTCAGGTATTCCGAACAAAGAAAAAGCGCGCATACGCCAGTTGTATGCTGAAGGTAAAGTCGGCAAAGAAGAGTTGCTGGCGGCTGAATCGGCCTCTTATCACTCTGCTGGTACCTGTACTTTCTACGGCACAGCTAACTCAAATCAGTTAGTCGTAGAAATTATGGGCCTGCACTTACCCGGCGCGTCTTTTGTCAATCCGGGCACCGAACTGCGTGACGAGTTAACTAAAGCCGCGGCACGTCAGGTTACGCGGTTAACAGACTTAGGCACAGATTACCTGCCAGTGGGCAAAATGATCGATGCCAAAGCCATAGTAAACGGCATTGTCGGTTTGCTGGCTACCGGTGGTTCTACTAATCACACTATGCATTTAATTGCTATGGCCCGCGCTGCTGGCTTTATTGTTAATTGGGATGATTTTGCCGAGCTGTCTGCTGCCACACCATTGCTAACCCGTATTTACCCCAATGGCCAGGCCGATATTAATCACTTCCAGCATGCCGGTGGCATGGCGCTGCTGATCCGCGAATTACTGGATGCCGGTTTATTGCACGAAGATGTGCAAACTGTTGCTGGCCCCGGCTTACGCCGTTATACCCAGCAACCTGTGATGCAGGATGGCAAACTGCTTTGGGTTGATGCACCACAAACGTCGCTTGACCCGGATGTATTGGCAACAGTGAAAAAACCCTTTAAAGCTCACGGTGGTCTGGAAGTATTGTCCGGCAATGTTGGCCGTGGCGTGATTAAAACCTCAGCACTGCGTGAAGGCACCGAGATTGTAAAAGCGCCTGCGGTGGTATTCTCCAGCCAGCATGAATTAGACGCTGCCTTTAAAGCCGGTGACTTAAACAAAGATTGTATCGTGGTAGTGCGCTTTCAGGGGCCTAAAGCCTGTGGCATGCCAGAGCTGCACAAGCTGACCCCACCGCTGGGTGTGTTACAGGATCGCGGCTTTACAGTAGCATTGGTAACCGATGGTCGTATGTCAGGCGCTTCAGGTAAAGTACCTGCCGCTATCCATGTAACACCTGAGGCAGTTGATGGCGGCAATATCGCCCGGATTAAAACCGGCGATATGATGCTGGTAGACGGCAACACCGGCCGGCTTGAAGTGCTGGTATCTGATGCTGAACTGGCCGCCCGCGACGTTGCCACTATGGATATGGCTGACAGTTACTATGGTATGGGCCGTGAAATGTTTGGCGCACTGCGCAGTCAGTTAACCGGCGCTGAGCAGGGTGCTTGCAGTCTGTTTACTACAGAGGAGCATCTGCATGGCTAAGTTGCCTGCCTACGCTATTGTAGCTGACATCGGTGGTACCAACGCCCGTTTTAGCCGGGTGGAGCTTGCCAGCCTGGCGATGGACAAGGTTGCTGTTTATCCCTGTGCAGAATTTGCTACTTTGGCCGATGCATTAATACATTATCAGCAGCAACAAGGTTTAACGGACATTAAGCACGTGGCTATTGCTATAGCTTGTCCGGTAACCAGTGATCAGATCAGTATGACCAATTTTCACTGGCGCTTTTCCGTTAAAGCCATGCAGCAGCAACTGGGCCTTGAAGCGCTTCAGGTAATGAACGACTTTACTGCTGTTGCTATGTGTTTGCCGGCGTTAACAGCGGCACAAAAAGTGAAAATAGGCCCCGGCGACATTCAGCACGGTAAACCTATGGCTGTGCTTGGCGCAGGTACCGGCCTGGGTGTTGCACATTTGCTGCCGGTAAATGATCAGTTTATTCCGTTGCCAGGCGAGGGCGGCCATGTAGATTGGGCAGCTCAAACCGAACAGGAATGGTTTATTCAACAAATGCTGGCCAAAGAATATGGCCATGTGTCACCCGAACGGTTGTTATCCGGGCCGGGGCTGGAAGCCATTTATAAAGCACTGGCTTTGTATCGCCAACAGGTGGCCGAGCCGCTCAGTGCCGCTGAGATTGCCAAACAAGCCCTGACAGGCGAATGTGCATTAGCCCGTGATACAGTGCTGCAGTTTTTTGCCAGTTTAGGCAGTGTAGCCGGTGATCTGGCGCTAACGCTCAGCACCTTCGGTGGTGTTTATATTGCTGGTGGTATAGCCCCGAAATTATTACCTCTGCTTGCTGATAGCGAGTTCAGAGCCCGTTTTGAAGCAAAAGGCCGGTTTAGCGCTTTTAATCGCCAGATCGCCACCTATGTCGTTACTGCAGAACAGCCTGGTTTGGTTGGCGCCGCAGTCTACCTGAAACAATTTTTGGCGAGTAATTAATATGGCATTTGAAAACTGGCAGTTGCAACCTGGCACTTTGTTTGACCAGGGCCCAGTGGTACCGGTAATAGTTATTAAAGATTTAGCAGACGCTGTGCCTATGGCAAAAGCTTTGCTGGCCGGTGGCATTAAGGTACTGGAAGTTACCCTGCGTACGCCGGTAGCACTTGATGCCATCCGTTTGCTGGCGGCAGAAGTACCCGACGCCATTGTTGGTGCCGGAACCGTTACCACCGCAGCTCAGCTGCAACAGGTGGTGGATGCCGGGGCTAAATTTGCTATCAGTCCGGGCTTAACGCGTGAGCTGCTGCAGGCCGGTAAAGACGCTGCTATTCCACTGATCCCAGGCATTGCCAGTATTTCTGAGCTGATGGAAGGTACCGGTTTAGGCTACAGCCACTTTAAGTTTTTCCCGGCTGAAGCTGCTGGTGGTGTAAAGACGTTAAAGTCGATTTACGGCCCTTTTGCCGATATCCGTTTTTGCCCAACCGGTGGTATTAACGAGAAAAACTTCCTCGAATATCTGGCACTGCCAAATGTAAAATGTGTTGGTGGTTCCTGGATAGTACCTGATGATGCGGTTGCCGCTAAAGACTGGGATCGCATTACACAGTTGTGTAAGGCTGCAGTAGAGCAAGCCGCCCGGAAATAAAAGGTTTTATGCAAAAGGCTTAGCTTACGCCCGGTAAATACCGGGCGTTTGTTTTTGAGTTTAACGGTAAAAACGCGTATAGTATCGCACTTTTATTCTTAGTCGCCTGTTACCCTTAGCTGCTTTGGCTATTTGTCTTAACTTGTTCTGGAACACACTGTGATATCAACTGCTAACATTACGATGCAATTTGGCGCCAAGCCGTTGTTTGAAAATATTTCGATTAAATTTGGCGAAGGTAATCGCTATGGTTTAATCGGTGCCAACGGTTGCGGTAAATCAACATTTATGAAGATTTTAAGCCGTGAACTGGAGCCAAGCGCCGGTAATGTGTTTGTTGAACCAAACCACCGGGTTGCCAAGCTGCATCAGGATCAGTTTGCTTTTGAGCAATATTCGGTTATTGACACTGTGATCATGGGCCACTCTGAGCTGTGGGCAGTGAAAGAAGAGCGTGACCGCATTTATAACAGTGCCGAAATGAGCGAAGAAGACGGCATGAAAGTAGCTGATCTTGAAGTAGCCTTTGGCGAAATGGACGGTTACACAGCAGAATCGCGTGCCGGTGAGTTATTAATTGGTGTAGGCATTCCGGTTGAGCAACACTTTGGCCCCATGTCGGCAATCGCCCCCGGTTTTAAACTGCGGGTGTTACTGGCACAGGTGCTATTTGCTGATCCGGAAATTATGCTGCTGGACGAACCTACCAACAACCTGGATATTAATACCATTCGCTGGCTGGAAAACGTACTGGCTGAGCGTAACAGCACTATGGTGATTATTTCGCATGACCGTCACTTTTTAAACAGTGTTTGTACCCACATGGCCGATTTAGATTACGGCGAGCTGCGCCTGTATCCGGGCAATTACGACGAATATATGTTTGCTGCTACTCAGGCCCGGGAACGCTTATTGTCAGATAACGCGAAAAAGAAAGCCCAGATAGCAGAACTGCAAACCTTCGTTAGCCGTTTCTCTGCCAACGCGTCTAAAGCCAAGCAGGCCACATCACGCGCCAAGCAAATTGATAAAATTCAGCTGGAAGAAGTAAAAGCGTCCAGCCGGGTTAACCCTTTTATCCGTTTTGAGCAACAAAAGCAGTTATACCGGCTGGCATTAGAAGTAGAAGGCCTGAACAAGAGTTTTGGCGAGCTTTCCTTGCTGAAAAACTTAGGCCTAACCATTGAAGTAGGCGAAAAAGTGGCTATTTTAGGCGCCAACGGTATTGGTAAAACCACCTTGCTTAAATGTCTGGTAGGCGATTTAACGCCAGAATCTGGCATGGTGAAATGGTCGGAAAATGCCAAAATTGGCTACTATGCGCAAGATCACGCCCATGAATTCAGTGAAGCGATGACATTATTTGACTGGATGAGCCAGTGGAAACAGCCGTCAGATGACGAGCAGGCCATACGCGGTATTCTTGGCCGGTTGTTGTTTTCACAAGACGAGATAAAAAAATCGGTTAAAGTGTTATCCGGTGGTGAAAAGGGGCGTATGTTATTTGGCAAATTAATGCTGCAACGGCCAAATATACTGGTAATGGATGAACCCACCAACCACCTTGATATGGAATCTATCGAGTCGCTGAACCTGGCATTGGAGCACTACAAAGGCACCTTGCTGTTTGTCAGCCATGACCGCGAGTTTGTTTCCAGCCTTGCCAGCCGTATTATCGAAATTACCGACAAGGATATCCGTAACTTCGTCGGCACCTATGAAGAATATCTGGCGGCGCAAACCGCAGTGTAACGTTAAAAGCCGGTTATATTGACCGGCTTTTTTTATACCTTGATTTTTTCGTCATTTATCCCCATGTCTTCTGCAGGTATATTCATTCACGCCCGGTAAGATACTGTTTTAATTAGCAAGGCTTGAAGCTGGCCACCTTTTTTATGCTATGTTAAGACAGTCTCCGTGCTCATTTAAGAGGAAGCGCTATGAAAATTAATATTGGTATTAATGAAGAACAACGTAAAGCTATTGCCGGTGGTTTATCTGTACTGCTGGCCGACACCTATACCCTTTATTTAAAAACGCACAACTACCACTGGAACGTAACCGGGCCAATGTTTCAGACGCTGCATACGCTGTTTGAAACCCAGTACAATGAATTGGCTCTGGCAGTGGATGACATTGCTGAACGTATTCGTGCCCTTGGTGAGTTTGCCCCGGGCTCTTACAAAGAGTACGCCAAGCTAACCAGCATTAAAGAAGCTGATGGTATTCCATCTGCCGAAGAGATGATTAAAGATCTGGTTAAAGGCCAGGAAGCCATAGCTAAAACGGCACGTTCTATTGTGCCGGTGGCCGATGAAGCCTCTGACGAGGTCACGCTTGATCTGCTGACTCAGCGCATGACAGTGCATGAAAAAACAGCCTGGATGCTGCGTAGTCTGGTCGCCTGATACAGGTGCACTGGCCCGAAGTAATCGGGCCAGTGCCTTATTTGGCTGATTTCTGCACTATCTGGTACAGAAACTAACCCTCCTGGTAAAAAAAACTAAGATTTTCTGGCCAAAGCTTGTAAAATCGCTGGCAGCAGTAACACTTATAGCTGGCTGCAGTACGTCGGTGTCAGCTGGAGGAGAGTCACCCAATGAAAGCGTTGCAGTATGCCCAGAATGTATCCGATCTGTTTGCCCTGCCTGAAGGCTATCTGAGGGTTAAAGAACTGATGGACTCTGACACCGCCAGTCTGGATGAAGTGGCGGATGTCATTTTGCTCGACCCGGTACTCACTTCAAAATTGCTTAAACTGGCTAACAGTGCAATTTATAGTTTGCCTTATCAGGTAGAAAGCGTCAGTAAAGCGTTATTAGTGCTGGGCAAAACTCAGGTATATAATCTGGTACTGAGTATCGGCATTGCATCAGCCTGCAGTAAAGTGGACACCTCCGCCATTGATCTTGAGCGGTTCTGGGAGCAAAGCATCAATGCTGCACTTATTGCCAAACATCTGGCGCAGTGCTGCGAGATTAAACCAACAGATCGCTTTTATGTTGCCGGTTTGCTGCACAATATTGGCGAGCTGGCGGTATTACAGAACGATGCCGGCCAAGCGTACAGCTGTCAGGAATATAGCGCAGAGCAACGGCCATGGCAGATTCAGCAAAGTAAACTGGGGTTTACTTACGCAGAATGCGGCGCAGAGTTGCTGCATTTATGGCATTTACCCGACAGTATTGTCGAGCCGGTAGCGCTGCAACACAGCACCCGCTTTGATCAGAAAAACAAAGCCCAACTGATTATTTATCTGGCGGTGCGTTTAGCATTGGCAAATCAACATCCCGAGATGTATTCCACTAAGCAACTTGTTGACCCTTTTGTACTGGAGTTATTAAACTTAACTCAGCCAGACATTATTCGCGCCATCGACTTTTGCAACACTGAAGGCCTGTTTATTTTGTCCGTATTAAACCCCAGGATCAGCACTATTTATTAATATTTTCTGGCCGGTACAACCTCAGGTTTGCCGGAACAGTTATCTGGAAGCCGTTCATGAGCAGTTCAAGCAAAAAATCTCCGTTGTATACCGCCTATTCAGGCTCAGCTTTACTGGAAACGCCATTACTAAATAAAGGCAGTGCTTTCACTGCAGATGAGCGCCTGGCGTTTAACCTTGCCGGTTTGTTACCTCCACGCTATGAAACAATAGAAGAACAGGTAAGCCGCGCTTATATGCAATATAAAAGTTTTGATACTGCGATTAACAAGCATATCTATCTGCGCGCAATTCAGGACAACAACGAAACCTTGTTTTACCGCCTGTTGCAACAACATCTGGAAGAGATGATCCCGATCATCTATACCCCGACCGTAGGTGATGCCTGCGAGCAGTTTTCTGATATTTATCGCAGTGCCCGTGGCTTATTTATCAGTTATCAGGACCGCCATCAGTTGGACGACGTATTGCGTAACGCCACCAAACGTAAAGTGAAGGTAATTGTAGTAACCGATGGCGAGCGGGTATTGGGGCTTGGCGATCAGGGTATTGGCGGTATGGGTATTTCTATCGGCAAATTGTCGTTGTATACCGCCTGCGGTGGTATCAGCCCGGCTTATGCATTACCGGTAATGCTGGATGTAGGCACCAATAACGAAAAACTCCTGAACGACCCCATGTATATGGGGTTGCGGCAAAAGCGGGTTAACCAGGCAGAGTATGATGAGTTTGTTGACTTATTTATTCAGGCGGTGAAACGCCGCTGGCCAGACGCTATTATTCAGTTTGAAGACTTTGCCCAACCCAACGCCATGCCTTTGCTACAACGGTATCGCGACAAAATATGCTGTTTTAACGACGACATACAAGGCACGGCTGCGGTAACGGTCGGCACTTTACTGGCGGCGTGTCGCAGTAAAAACGCGAAGTTGTCTGAGCAAAAAGTGGTGTTTGTTGGCGCAGGCTCAGCCGGTTGCGGTATTGCCGAACAGGTTATCAGCCAGATGGTGGCTGAAGGCATAAGTGAAGCGCAGGCGCGTAGCCAAATCTATATGATTGACCGCTTTGGCTTACTTACCGATACCACACCGGGCCTGCGCGATTTCCAGCAAGCTTTGGCGCAGTCATCAACAGCCATTACAGATTGGAGTTACAGCAGCGAGTTTCCAAGCTTACTGGATGTAATGAACTGTGCCCAGCCGGGTATTTTAATTGGTGTATCAGGCCAGGCTGGTTTATTTACCGAGCCGGTCGTGCGGGCGATGAAAAAAGGCTGCGCTATGCCGATCATTTTCCCGCTTAGCAACCCATCACGCCAGGTAGAAGCTACACCAGAGCAAGTCATTAACTGGACCGAAGGCGATGTTATTATTGCCACCGGCAGCCCCTTTGCGCCTGTGGCGTATAACGGCAGGCTTTACCCGATAGCGCAGTGTAATAACAGCTATATTTTTCCTGGTATCGGCCTTGGCGTTATTGCCAGTAAAGCCCGGCTTATCAGCGATGAAATGTTGCGCGAAGCCAGTAAAACACTGGCGGCTGCATCGCCAAAAGCAAACAGCGGCGAGGGCGGCTTATTACCAGCCTTTACTGAATTGTCAGCGCTGAGTAAGCAAATTGCATTTAACGTCGCTAAAGTAGCAATGCAGCAAGGCCTTGCACTTGAGCTGGACGATGCCATGTTGCTGCAGAAAATTGAGGATAATTTCTGGTTGCCGCAATACCGCCAGTATAAGCGCGTCAGTGCCTGAACCTGACAAAGCTGCTTACAATTAGTTTTAGACTAATCATTAGCTTGAGGGTAGGCTGTGTTTTGGTATAACCAAAACTATAAGGAACCCTCTAATGCATAAGTCTCTTATTGCCCTTGCTGTGGCCGGTATTCTTGCCGGCTGCGGCCCGGCTCCGCAAAACAGCACCTCCAGCCCGACAACTGATGTGGTTGCAGCACAAACGCAACAATCAGAAACCGAGCGGCTTAATCAGTGGTTTGAAGTTAAATACGAGCAACAGCTGCAACAAAGCCCGCTGGAAATGACCTTTTTGGGCCGCAAAGATAAGTACGATCAAATAGACGACACGTCAATTGCTGCAGAAGACAAACGACTGGCCTGGCAGGCAGCGACAGTGGAAGAGCTTAAAAACAGTTTTGATTACAGCAAGCTGGATATTGAGGCGCAAACGTCTTATGACATCTGGGTTTATCAGTATGAACAAGCCAAAGAGGGCGTAGCCTTTCGTAAAAATGGTTATGTGTTTACCCAGATGCACGGTATTCACGCCATGCTGCCGCAAATTATGATCAACTTTCATAAAGTTGATACTGCAGAAGATATGCAAGCCTATATTAAGCGGATTGAAGGCATCAGCCGGGCTCTGACACAACTGCTGGAGCGGGCGCAGGCAAATGCCGAGCATGATGTAAGGCCGCCACGCTTTGCCTACGATGGCGTTATAGAGCAAATTAATAACCTGATAAGCGGCGCGCCATTTACCGAGGCTGAGCAGGACATACCACTGTGGGCCGATGCCAAAGGCAAAATTGACGCACTGGTTGCAGCCGACAAACTTACTGACGAGCAAGCCAAACAATTAGCGGATGACACAAAAAGTGCCCTGCAAACGCATTTCTTGCCGGCTTACACAGCGCTGAAACAGTGGTTACAACAGGATATTCAGTTTACTGATGAAATTGCCACCGGTGTGGGCAAGCAACCTGGCGGCACCGACTTTTATAACTACCGATTAAAGGTATCTACTACCACCGATTTAACCGCAGATCAGATCCATCAGATTGGCCTGGATGAGGTTGAACGCCTGACCAAAGAGATGATCGCGATTAAAGACAAAGTGGGTTTTCAGGGCGATTTACAGGCTTTCTTTAAGTTTATCAAAGATGATGATCAGTTCTACTACCCGGACACTGATGAAGGCCGTGAAGGCTATCTGGAAGACTCAAGACAGTATCTGGCCTTTATCAATGAGAAACTACCGGAGTACTTCGGCATTTTACCCAAAGCTGAGCTGACAGTGAAACGGGTAGAGCCATTTCGTGAACAACCGGGTGCTGCACAGCATTATTTCCCCGGTACCCCGGATGGCGCAAGGCCAGGCATTTATTATGCGCATTTATCAGACATGCGCTCAATGCCGAAAAATGAGATGGAAGCCATTGCTTATCACGAAGGCAACCCGGGCCATCATATGCAGATTTCTATCGCACAGGAGCTGACCACTGTACCGGTGTTCAGAACGCAGGCAAGATTTACTGCTTATTCTGAAGGTTGGGCGCTGTATTCTGAGCAACTGGCAAAAGAAATGGGTGCTTACCAGAACCCGTACTCAGATTTTGGCCGCCTGATTACTGAAATGTGGCGGGCAGTCCGGCTGGTGGTAGACACAGGCCTGCACAGCAAAGGCTGGAATGAACAACAAGCGATAGACTACTTCCTGGAGAAAACGCCGATTGCCCAAGGTGCAGTGATCTCTGAAGTGCGTCGTTATATCGTGTGGCCAGGTCAGGCAACAGCATATAAAATCGGTATGATTAAAATTCTTGAACTGCGTAGCAACGCACAGAAAGAGCTCGGTGATAAATTTGATATCCGCGCCTTTCACGATACCGTACTTGGCGGTGGCGCCTTGCCACTTAGCGTATTAGAAAAACGGGTTAACAACTGGGTTAATACCGTAAAAGCAGGGTAATCCGATTAAGTCTTAAGTCACGTTAAATACACAGGCCGCAATTGCGGCCTGTTTTTTGCGTGTTATTTACGACTGTAATACTTTTAGAGGAGCCCAGATGAAAGTTGAATCACTCCGTAGTTTGTTAGATTGGACCTCAGGGTATCACCGCCATTTATCCAATTGTCTGGCTGATTGTGCCAGACATCAGCTAGATGATCGCTGCCAAATGTTGCTGAATTACCTTGCTGACAAAGAAATGAAACTCGCCATTGCAGTGCAGGGCTTCAAGGATGTGGGTGAAGACAAAGCTTTAAACACCTGGTGTACAGAGCATTTAGATCGCCATCCGCTATTAGCCGGTGCAGCTTGTGATGACGCCTTTATCTCTATGACGACTACCGAAATTATTACTGAAATAGAGAATCAACATCAGCAAATCCTTTTGCTATATCAGAATTTGTATGACCGCTCTCAAACGCCAAAAATTCAGGAGCTATTAGCACAGGTACGTGATTTGGAGAAAAATGAGGCACAGCAAATGATGCACGGCGCTAACAGGTTGGAAGATCTTTAACAGGTTACGCCGTTGCAGTTCTCAGGCATTAGGTAAACTTTACACTACACCATGTAACATTGAATGATTAGGAGGCATAGTATGAACGTTCAATCAGCTTTAGCAGGTAAAAAAATTGCTATTCTTGCCACTGATGGCTTTGAGTTCAGTGAGCTTACGTCCCCACGCGATACTCTGATTGCTGCGGGTGCTACAGTACACATTGTTTCACAGAAAGATGGCAGGATCAGAGGCTGGTCGGGTAAAGATTGGGCTGACACTGTAGCAGTGGATAAAACCCTGCAACATGCTAAAGCAACGGACTATGACGCTTTAATGTTGCCAGGTGGCTTAATAAACCCAGACACCTTGCGCCAGGACGAACAAGCTATCCGCTTTATTCAGGCTTTTTTTAGTGATAACTCCAATAAACCGGTGGCCGCAATTTGCCATGGCCCTTGGTTGCTGGCAGAAGCCGGAGTACTTAAAGGACGTAAAGTTACGTCATATCATAGTATTAAGACCGATTTAAAAAACGCCGGCGCCATTTGGGTAGACGAGCAGGTTGTAGTAGATAATGGCCTCGTAACCAGCCGTAAGCCTGATGATTTAGACGCGTTTAATAAAAAACTGGTGGAAGAAATACGGGAAGGGCGCCACGCCGCCTGACTTCGCAGTTAGCCCTAATCCAGTCATTAGCCACGCGTAGTAATACCAGTACTGGCAAACCAGCAAGGATGCTGTCAAACTGCCTGGCAATTACGCTAAAGGCTGGCTAAAAGGAGCGGGTTATAAGTAAGCAACATGCTGCGGCGATACCGGGTATTAACGATTTGTGGTTTCTACCGCTGGGTGGCACCGGTGAAATTGGCATGAACCTTAACCTGTATGGCCATGCTGGCCAGTGGCTAATGGTAGATTGTGGTGTAACCTTTAACAGCCCTTTGTCGCCAGATTACAATTCGGTTGTCGGTAGCACACAAAATGCAGAGATACTGGCAGCCGATCCGGCGTTTATCAGCCAGCAGAAAGACAACTTGTGCGGTATTGTGATCACACACGCGCATGAAGATCATATCGGTGCTTTGCCACAGTTATGGCAGCGGTTTAACTGCCCGGTGTATACCACGCCGTTTACTGCTGAAATTTTACGCCGCAAATTAAGTCCGCTTGGCTTAGCTGACAAAGTACCCGTCATTGAAGTACAAACTGGTGCCACTATTAATATCGGCCCGTTCTGTTTGCACTGGCTGGCTATTACCCATTCGATTCCGGAACCTCATGCTTTAGTGATTAAAACTGCAGCTGGCACAGTGTTTCATACCGCTGACTGGAAAATGGATGCCAGCCCAATCACCGGCCGGGCGTTTAAGAGCGCCGTATTTAAACGCCTGGCCCAGCACAATATTACCGCTATGGTGTGCGACTCTACCAACGCCTTGCGAGAGGGGTTTTCTCTGTCTGAAACAGACTGCTATAACGCATTGCTACATGTGGTTAAAGCAGCAACAGGCCGGGTTGTGGTTAGTGGTTTTAGTTCTAATGTTGGCCGGTTGATCTCGTTAGCCCGCATAGCGGCCAAAACCGGCCGCTATCTGGCATTGCTTGGCCGTTCGCTGGACAATATGGTGGGCGCTGCCCGTGCTACCGGCTACTGGCCGGATGAACTTACGGTAGTGGACGCCAGCCATATAGGTTATCTGCCAAAAGAAGAAGTGCTGGTTATTGCTACCGGCTCACAGGGGGAACCACGTGCAGCACTCAGCCGTCTGGCTGATGATAATCACCCGTTATTGTTGCTGGAGCAGGGCGATCTGGTGATTTTCAGTTCTATTATCATTCCCGGTAATGAAATGCTGATTAGCCGCCTGGTAGAAAAATTTAATGCCCGGAATATTCAAACTCTACAAAGCCATGATACCGAACTGCCCATTCATGTGTCCGGTCATCCAAACCGGGGTGAGCTGGATTTGCTCTACCGTTGGGTACAGCCGCAAATTGCGGTGCCGGTGCATGGCGAAGCCGCGCACCTGGCTGCTAATGCTGAAGTTGCCAAAGCCGCCGGTGTGCCACAACAACTTACCGGTTTAAACGGCGATTTGTTTGTACTGGCACCTGCACCACGCTTATGGCCGGGTTTTACTAAAGCCGGCCGTATTGCTTTAGCGCGCTAGCCAGCCTGGTTTGGTAGTTGGTATTGGTGTTCAACCTGATTACCATAAATTCTGCAGGTTGCAGCGGTGCCACCCCGATCTGTATGATCAAACGGCCTTTGCCGATATCGGTTTGCGACATTGTAACGGTATAACCTTGAGGTATAGATGACAGTTAAGTTTTCTCCTATTCTGATATACAGCCTGCTTTTAGCCAGCCCGGTGTTGGCAGACCAACCAGCGTTACCGCTGTGGGAAGCAGGTTTAATTGGTGTTAACGTTAACCAGTTAGCGTATCCGGGTTCAGATCAGCTGGTGCGGCGCAACTTTGTATTGCCGTATCTGATTTATCGCGGCGACATACTGCGCGCAGATCGTAATAATGTTGGTTTGCGCGCATTTAAAACCGACTCTCTGGAGCTGGATCTGGGTTTTGCCGGCTCGCTGGGCTCGTCCGATGACGATATTACCGTACGAGAAGGTATGGACGACTTAGGCATGTTAGTAGAAGCGGGGCCACGCCTGCGCTGGACATTAAGCGAGGATTTTTTCGGTGCCAGAGTACGGGCTGATTTCCCATTACGGGCGGTGTTTGATCTGGACGACAGCCTGCGTTACAGCGGCGTGAGCTTTGAACCAGGGTTAAATGCGGATCTTATCACTGCAGCACAAACGTTTTATTCTTTTGGCGTAAGTGCACTGTTTGGCAACGAAAAGTTAAACGATTATTTTTATCAGGTATCCGAAGCTGATGTTACTGCGCAGCGGCCGTTTTACGATGCTCAAGCCGGTTTAATTGCCCTTAGAAGCTCGGCCAGTGTTGGTAAAAAGTTTTCTGATAAATGGCGCGGTTTCGGCTTTGCCCGCTATGAATGGACGCAGGGTGCTAAAAATGCCAACAGCCCGTTGCTGGTGCAAACGGGAGGCTGGTCGTTTGGTGTTGGTGTCACCTACATCTGGGCAGAATCGGCACGTAAAGTAACAGATTAAACAGATCCTAAGCGGCCTGCCGGTATTTAGCAGGCCATCAGCTTTAGCTCAGAGTATGCTCAGAGATTAAATTGCGCGAAATCTTCGCTGCTATGGCGCTCAGGCAACTGCGGGCCATCACCAAAGTTACGGTTAACAATATAACCGCGTTTAACAGCCGGGCGCTCATCAATCTGTTTTGCCCAGCGCATCAGGTGTTTATAGCTTTGGGTATCTAAAAATTCTGCCGCGTTGTAAGCCCGGTTTAATGCGATACCGCCGTACCAGGGCCATATTGCCATATCAGCAATGCTGTATTCATCGCCAGCGACAAATTCATGCTGTGCCAGCTGTTTGTCCAGCACATCCAACTGCCGCTTGGTTTCCATCGCATAGCGGTTTATCGGATATTCAAATTTTTCCGGCGCATAAGCATAAAAATGGCCAAAACCGCCACCGACAAAAGGCGCACTGCCCATTTGCCAGAATAGCCAGTTCAGTACCTCAGTGCGCTTGGCGCTGTCTTTGGGTAAAAAATCGCCGAATTTTTCTGCCAGGTACAATAAGATAGAGCCTGATTCAAACACCCGCACACCGTTAGTGGTATCCAGCAGTGCCGGAATTTTCGAATTGGGGTTTACTGCAACAAAGCCACTACCAAACTGGTCGCCATCTTTAATACTGATTAACCAGGCGTCATACTCAGCTGCGCTGTGGCCAGCCGCCAGCAGTTCTTCGAGCATAATATTTACTTTAACGCCATTGGGCGTGGCTAGTGAGTATAGCTGCAAAGGGTGTTTGCCTTTGGGTAACACTTTATCGTGGGTAGCACCGGAAACAGGGCGGTTAATACTGGCAAACTGGCCGCCATTTTCGGCGTCCCAGGTCCAGACTTTGGGTGGGGTATACTGTTGGCTCATAATGTCTCCTTAAACTGGGCGGATAAAATATATTTACGATGAATAGGCTTATACAAGATATAGTTACGCAGGCAAAACATCTCAAGGGGCTGATAAACAACATGCATACCACTTTGTTCTACCTGATAACCAAACCGACTAATCATTATGCAGCTTAAATGGCTTAGTTCACTAACACAGGTCACCGCCCAGCAGTGGGATACGTTGTTTACCAACGATAAGCTAAACGACACTAATCCGTTTTGCCGGCATGCTTTTTTACTGGCGCTGGAGCAGGGTGGCAGTGTAGATAGTGGCACCGGCACCAGGCGGCATAGTGGCTGGTATAGCCAGCATCTTACACTATGGCAGGACAACGTTTTGCTGGCTGCAGTACCCGGCTACATTAAAAGCCACTC
This sequence comes from Gammaproteobacteria bacterium HGW-Gammaproteobacteria-15, assembly GCA_002840125.1. GTDB lineage: Bacteria > Pseudomonadota > Gammaproteobacteria > Enterobacterales > Alteromonadaceae > Alishewanella. The sequence continues at coordinate 172,542 of PGZF01000001.1, read as the reverse complement.
CTATGGCGAATACCTGTTCGACTGGCAAATTGCTGAGGCTTACCAGCAGCACCAACTGGCTTATTATCCGAAATGGATAGCAGCTATTCCTTTTACACCGGCTACAGGGCCCAGGCTTGGCCTGCTAAGTGCTGATCTTGCCGATAGCCTGTTGCCACATATTTGTGCAGCAATAAAGCAGCGGTTGGCCGCTAACGACTTTTGCAGTGCGCAATGGTTATATACCACTGCACCATTGCAACACAGCCTGACAGAGCAGGGCTTTTTAGCGCGCCATGATGTGCAGTTTTTATGGCAAAACAGCGGTTATAAGCAATTTGATGATTTTCTACAGCAGCTTAACGCCCGTAAGCGCAAGCAAATCCGCCAGGAGCGTAACCAAACCAACGGTTTTAGCATCAAAACCCTGCATGGCAACGAGCTTAGCGCTGCACACTGGCAGGCGATTATCCGCTGTTATCAAGCGACCTATTTAAAGCGCTCTGGCCATCAGGGCTATATCAGCCCGCAAAGCTTTATGGCTTTGGCTGAAACTATGGCCGATAGCATCGTGGTATTTGCGGCCTTTACCGGCGCAGCAGCACAAGACATTATTGCCGCTGCCCTGTGTTTTAAAAGTGCTGATACTTTGTATGGTCGTTACTGGGGTACCCTTATTGATGCCGGGCATTTGCATTTCGAATTGTGCTACTACCAGGGTATTGAGTATTGTATCAGACATGGCCTGCGCGACTATGACGCCGGTGCCCAGGGCGAGCATAAACTTAAGCGCGGTTTTGAACCGGTAATGCGTTATGGCAGTTACCTATTTGCCGACACGCCTTTAAGCGGCGCGATTACAGCGTATTTTCAACAGGAAACTGAACATCTTAAAGCGTACATTGCGCAGGCAATGCAAGTTTTACCTTACAAAAAAATATAACGGTCAGTGCATCGGCTGTTGCCTATACTGACATAAGCACCGTTGTAGCAGGTACGGCAACCGCTGGTAATGATTTGCCCAAGTTACTGCAAAATATAAGGTGGTTATGACAAACACTTCATTAGCAGCATTATTTATCCTGACTATCGCTGTTATGCCACACAGCGTCGCTAAACCTTTATGGCTTACCGATATGGACCAGAGTGCTCTGGTGCATAAGAGTGTGCCCGGCATTGATATTAATGCCGCCACACGGCAGTTGTTACTGGAGCATATGCCTGGGCATCAGGACAGTATCACTATCGTTAATAACGAACGTGCCTTTCAGATACTAAAAGCAGACACTTTGGCTTGTACCGGAAATAAAGTGCGCAATGCCGATCGTGAGAGCTTTGCCTACTTCAGTGATGTGCCGCAGCTGATTTTCCCCGGCATGCGTTTATATATGTTAAAAGGCACAGCAGAGAATGCCGGTATAGCAGCAGAGCTGCAACATGACAAGCGTCATTCCTTTGCAGAGATAAGTACCAGGCTGCCGCGCAGTCGTATAGGTGTAGTGGGCGGGCGTAATTATGGTGAGCCATTACAAGCTATTTTTGATCAACTGGCAGGCCGCAACCGCATTTACACCCGTACAGGCAATGATATGAGTGCGGCGGCTATGTTGGACATGCTGGCAAACGGCAGAGTAGAGCTGGTAGTGGAATACCCCAACGTGGTTCAGCACTACAGCGAAGCGCTGAACCATGCTGTAGAACTGGTTAGCGTAGAAATTAGCGAAGCGGCTGAGTACACTGGCGGCTACATTATGTGCAGTAAAAATGAGCAAGGTAAAATGCTACTACAGGCATACAGCAATGCTATACAACTTGCCAGCAAGGACAAACGCTACCTGCAGGCGCATTTACGCTGGTTTGATGCCAGCTCACATCACAAGGTTACCGCCTTGTACAATAAGATATATAACACCACGTTTTAAGCCGATGCTTTTAACCGCTAGTACGTAAAAACTGCAGCAAACGGTTATTCGCCGGCATACTGTGGTCGTGCTGTAGGGTAAAACCGGCGGCATCGGCCAAAGCCACAACCGCAGCAATATCCCGAATACCCATCGCCGGGTCGCGGCTTTTAAGTGACAGAGCAAAGGCTCTGTTGCTATCGCTGTTAAAGCTGCCGTTATAGTTAAAAGGGCCGTAAATACAAAGCGTTGCCTGCTGTGTTGTTAAGCCTGCTAAGCGGCTGAAAAACAGCTCCACCACCGGCCACGGCATAATATGCAACGTATTGGCGCTAAATAGCGCATCAAACTGCTGCGCTGGCAATGCATCGACACTGATGTCCAGTTGCAACGGCAAGGGCAGGTTAGGCAAGGCTGCCCGGCGCAGCCTCTCGGTTAAATCAGGCAAGTACATCGCCTGATCCGACGCCTGCCAGCACAGATGCGGCAAAGCAGCAGCAAAATGCACTGCATGCTGGCCGGTGCCACTGCCTACTTCCAGTACTTTACTGCAATTGGCAAAGGCTTGCTGCAACACTGCTAAAATGGGCGCTTTGTTGTTTTCGCAAGCCTGGGAGAAGGGCAGATCGCTTTGCATTAATTTGGTCACCTTGTCAGAAATTCAGTGCAACGCCGGTGCCCAGCAAAGAAGCATCACTATCGAACTGATAGTTAATGTATAAATCGATCATTGGCGTAACGCGATAACGCGCTGAGATATCGCCAAAAGTACTGCTGTCACTGCCTGAGCTGTCGTTATAACGTAGCGCTGCTGACAGTTCCAGATCCTGGATCACAAGATAACGAAAACCAGCGCTGGCCTGAAAACCGTTGAACGTTCGTTTTTCAAAACTAACCACTTCCATTTCTGAGCGTACATAGCCAGCTTCAATAAAGGAATCGATGTTCTTAGCCACTGCCTGGCGCAGGCCCAAACCTACAACTAATTCAGACGCTTCCAGCTCAAGCCCCATAATATCATCCATGCCAACATCACCTGATACATCATAGTAAGAAGCATGCAGGTACAGGTTATCAGACAGCAAATAACGGGCGTTTAGCTGATAACCATCAAGATCAATGTCATCAGGGCCAATATTTTTAATCGTTGCTTTGGCATAACCAGCACCTACGTAATTCCAGTTAATATCAGACTTAGCAGCCTGTTTCCAGCCAATATTTGACGTATTGGCTTGTGCAGTAAAAGCAGAGCAGCCTAAAGTAGTAAGTATCAGGCCAGCGATAATTGACTTCATAAAACCTCTGTTGTGATCTAAGGGAAATAAACGCAAACAGAGTAGCATCTTTGCAGCAAATAAGTGAACTTGTTCAATAAAGTATTGTAGTATCAACGTTATGCCGCAAACTGGACGAATGTGCTGCAGTTGATAAAGGAACAGTGATGAATAACGCACAACAAGAGCTGTTTTTAAGCACGCTGAAGCAGCAATTTGTCGATATTTTTACCACCAGTAAAGCGGGTAAAGATACCACCAACTTAAAGTCGCGCACTCAAGGTTTTATCTACGTCGGTGAGCTGCTGGAACTGTGTAGCCGTGAAGACGTTACGCAGCTAATGGAGCTGCAGCATCAGGCTGTGTTTGGTTGCAGTATAGAACAGCGTAAACCCAGCGAACGTACCAAGCGCCAACAAGCATTAAAAGCAGGCGACTACGATTACTTCGACGAACCGGCGTTTAATAGAAATTGAGGACAGCTTAGCTGTAGTCAAATTGCCAAATTTATTTTTAATAAGGGGCTTAATGCCTCATTTTTATTAAATAAAAAATTTATACAGCGAAATAAGAGTTTTACAAAGAATAGGGGTAATTAAAATTAAAAACGATAACAGATAGGAGGCAACAATCACTCTTCTAATTTTCTCACCAGTAGAAAAAAAATTAGCATGCTCTATATAATGTTTTCTGCGAAGTTCCTGATAAGAACCAATCGAATTTTTAGCTGCTAAGACCCTTTCATGTCCTTTTTTAAGGGCGCCAGTGACATTCCAATATTTTTTTAACTCTGTATATGCAAAAGTTATAAGTGACACAAACATAAAAAGTAAAGAGGCAGTTTTATAAATATCGGCTATATCAGTGCCAGATACCATAGAGTAATAACCAAAATAACCAGCATAGCCGACTCCTGTCATGGTAGTAAAAAAACTATTATGCTTGGAGACATGCTCTTCAATTAAGCGTTGTTCGTTAGCAACAAATTGCAGATCACGGTCTAACAATAATTTGTCGTTATTTTGAACTTGAGCTGCATGTACAACAAGGCCATAAGGGACAGATGCTGATGTAACATATTGTCTGATTTTAGGACTGATTTCAGTTAAAAGGTCAGAAGCTCTTTTCAAATCAGAATCTTTACAATTAATAGTATGCTTATTTGTTAAAGTTTGAATTTCATCAAACTTTTTAATAATTTGAGTGGGTGACATTATCCGACCTTGTTCGTTAATTTCTTTTAAAGCCTATTCAGGTAATCAGCTGTAACGGTTAGAGTTAAGACTAACAGCAAAGCGTTTGGCTGCTTGAACAGGGGATACCTGAACATCACATTCAACGCCATCCAGTTTAGAGGGGTATACAGCTTTAACAATATATTCATTGTTCAAAAGCTCTATTGTAGAACCAAGCTTTGGCACTTCAGGACATTCTTTAATGCCTGCTGAGCCGTTGCTATGGATAAAGTTAATAGAATACATTTTAGCACCTCGGTGACTGATTGATATTTGAGCAGAGAAATTATGTCACTCTTCAATGATGAGATCAAACAGTTCTTTTATATCAATGGCTTAGTTAATCTGAGATTAACCAATACAGGTTAATCAAGCATTAACGCAAACTATCCGAAAACTCCTGAGCAAGCCGGTTTAAATAGTCAACGGCATGTCAAAACACTTTGTATTTAGTGTCACTGGTTATGTCATGTAGTTTTTCCCGTGTTGCTTTAAATGACAGGTCTGGCCGAGCTGAGTAAACAGCTTACACCTGAAATTTTGCAACAAGCATCAAGCTTATTTGGCGTAAGGCAGGACTGGCTGGAATGCGTAAGCGACAAGATTTATAACGTACCAGACTTTTATAAACACCCGGAAAAATTTGACCAGTACATAACTGAGCTAAGCAAACAACCAATGAGTTGTGGTGCTATGTGCTTAGAACACATGAGTCTACGCACACAATTGTCCGGTAGGCCATTTACGCATTGGCTACTGGAAAAGCCGTGCAGATTTTGCAGCAAACTGTGGCTTGCTGATTAAGTCTGGTATCCAGCAAGTTGGTAAGTATGCCAATAAAGACTGGCTGAAGCTGTTTAACAGCGGAACGGTTATTCCTAAGTACAATTACCAAGATGGCTGCGTAGCTGTGGCATCTTCAGCAGTTTGGTACATAGACGAGTTTTTTGAACGGCCGGAGCATTTCTTAAATGGTGTAGATGCAGAGGCAAATAACTTTGGGTAGCGCAGTTGAGCGCTGGTTGCGATGGAGTGAAAAGGGTTACTTTGACGTATTTGGTGATGGTAGCCATCCTAGGTGTCGAAAACAGTTTGAGAGGAAGCTGGAAGAGTTACGCTGATCTGCTAATTATTACTGCTGCATTCAATTTAACATAATATACATTATGGGATATTAAAACTATACGAAAACAGCATCCTTTTCGCTGTTAGCATCCAAACCGCCAAAAACAACAATTAGAGCCAGAATTGCGGCTGAGACTGACTTATTCAGCTTTTTTGCCAGATTATGCCATGCGCTTTTAGCTTCCTCTGACTTGGCTGTTTCCTCTGCCAGATGCACTAACACCCATTCAGTGTTTAAACCGCACTCGTTAGCAATGAATAACGCTTGCTCTTCGGTTAAGTGGCGTCTGCCTGATTTAACTGAGCTGAGATTACCTTTGTTCATTGCTGGCATTAGTTCAGCTACTTCAACGTCTTTTTCTACTCCTAGCTTCTTTTTAAGCTCTTGAATTAATTCGTAGCTGAACATTTTTTGCCCTTCATTTGGTTTTCGTTATTGACAACTATTTAAAAGAGGATCACACTTCAGTTATGGTTTTCAAATTTGAAAACTTAATTCGATTAACAAAGTATACTCTAGGCGGGAACCATGAGCGACATTAACCTAATCAAAACAGTGCTGTTTAACGCACAAAACCTGAATGACGCATTAACCAAATTAACCGAGCTGGGTATCCAATACCGCGCTTGTACGTTCACAGACAACGGCTACCACATTACCGGCCATGATGTAACCTTCTGGCCAACACAAAGCACACGTTGCCCCTTGGCGGTCTATATTAACGGCAACCTTTTCGATTATGATGACCGCCGTTCTTTTTTAGCTGGCCAGTGTGAAACAGTGGAAACTCCGGTTCCCGCCGCTTCTCCTGACACCACTGGTCAGCGCCTAGTTACCTTAAGCCGTAATGCCGTTACCGGCACCGTGTCTTACCTGTCTATCAAGACGATACCGTTTCAAACCCTACGTAACACCTTACGTGAAGAGCGCCGACTTAAAGGCTCACGGGTTAAGGGGTTATCGTCATGAATGATTTATTTAACGACCCATCTCTGCCTTATCTTTTTTATGCCGGTTCTATGCTTATTGGTGGCTTTATTTGCTGCAATAAGTGGATTTACTCAGGCAAATCCTTTTACGGCATTTTGGGTATAGCTCTTATTTTTGGCGCAATTTTTGTTGCTTCATTAGCACCTGTTGGCGGTGCAGCATGAGCAGGTTTAATTTATTTCCTTCGTTACGTAACGGGGGTTCTTATGGCCCTTTCTAATTCTGAACGCCAAAAACTGCACCGCCAGAGAATTAAGTCACGCCTTTCCACTCCGTTACGTAACGACGAAGAGTTAAAAGAAGCGTTGCACCGTGCTTATTACAAGGCTTATTGGCGCGTGCATAATCCTGACTTTGCTAAATGCATGGATTACCAGGAAGGCGTTACCTGGCTACGCCGTTACATTGAAAGCGAGCTTGGCATTGAACTTGGCCCTTACCGTGTTCCTCGCGAAGGCGGTGCAGCATGAACCTGCACGACCTGAAAACCTTTATCAGTCACAACATGCTCGAATTAATCGAAGCACAACCGGCCATATACGCCGATTACAAAGCCTATGACGTTGTGGCTTTTATCAAAACGCCAGACCCTAAAGTCCGCATTTCGCTCACATTCTCAACAGACCGGCCCTTTGCTGACCAGTCTGAAATAACCCGTTTTTTTACTAACGCCGGTGTACCAAAGCACAAGTTGCACTTTGTATTTCCCTCAAGTGATCGCTATTTCACTGCGGAGAAATTCGCATGAGTGACTTTGTAATTATTGCGATCCACCCGGCTAAACCCGTAACAACCGTTACACGCCGCAAAAACCCGTTAGCAGCTAAAGCTATTACCAACGAGCTTAACCGGCTTGATAACCGCCGCTCAGACGATTACACGAATGCCATATTCCGCTTTTTGCCTGCTGGTACGGTGTACTGCAACCAGTGCGGTAAATCAGACAATTGGGAATGCCCTCAGGTATGTAAGCGCCCTATTGGCTCTGCTGATGAATGGGCCTGTCAGTTTGGTTTAGACGGCATTTCAAAAGGGGTAATAGCATGATTGACTGGATTACTGCTGTTATCCCCTTTCGCCATAAGCGCATTAACAACGGCCATGTGCAGAAAATTGATTCTGATGGTGTTGAGCGCTGGCTTGTGGCCTGCCCTAAGCAATTTGAGGGCAGTTTTGAAAGCTCTATCGCCGTTAAGAGTAACGATTTGTCAGAGTGCCTACAGTATGCAGACAAGCTGTATATCTCAGGCAACCCGACTAAGTTTTTGCAGGGCCATAACGTTATCGGGACAGATGATTTAAACCTGCTTGTTGAGCGCACCTTAGAAGCCATTGCAGATAAAGCTGGCTTCGTTCTGGACGATGTAACCCGCCGCCGTATCCGCAATGGCTTTTACTTCGTTAAGCGTATCGACATTAACTATATGTTCCAGCTGCCAAGCCTTTCTGATGTCCGGGCATTTATTGACGCTGCCGGTATAAAAACCCGCACCCGGCACGGGCGTAGCACTATCAAGAAAGGCACCTTTTACGTAGGCCAAACCAGTAAGCGTTGGGCCATTAAAGGTTACAGCAAGTTTGATGAAATTATGGGCGGTGAGAAAGGCCACAGATTGCCTGCTCAGCTGTTCAGCTCCCCTTTGCTTGGCTTCACTGAAGACAAGCTCAGACTTGAACTGGTATTGCGTGCACCAGAGCTCAAGAAAATCACTGACGATGAAAATCCATCTGCACGCCAAATACTGGAACTGGGTATCAGTTCCCTTTTTAACGAATATATATCGAGGTTAGAAATGACCGCCAATGTCAGTATTAAAGACGAAAAATTAGCCGATTTGCCGTCGAAAATTCAAGGCACCTACGCTCTGTGGCGGCAAGGTTTTGATGTCCGGTCAATGCTGCCAAAAGCAACATTTTACCGCCATAAAACCCTGCTTAAAGACTATGAGATTGATATCTCATTACCACACGAGCAATGCGACAACCATGCAAGCAACGTAGTCCCGTTGGTGCGCGTGCTTGAAGCTAAGCCCGTTTCAATACCAACCCACTTACTTTCTTACATTGTTCACTAGGAGCAACAACATGGATATTAACCACTTAAAATTCGACGGCGATGCAGCAATCGGCATCTGTAAAGGTGTATCACAGCGCACCTTCACCAACCGCACTACCGGCGAAATAATGACTTTCACAGAGCTTGGTTTGGCCACCACTACCGTTGATAACTTCGGCTACGTGCAGGAACAAACCAAAATCATTGCCCTGAGCAAAACGCTAATCGACTCCGGCGCAGTATCAAAACTCAACGCTCTTAAAGATAAGCGCTTAATTCTGCCGGTGTGGAACCGCTCCTATAAAACCAAGTCTGGTGCTGATCACACTTGCTACCTGGCTAATGACTGGGAGCAAACACACTTCGTTATGCAGGATAAATTGAAGGCAGCCAGCTAATGAAAACTTTCGCCGTCCTACTGTTAGCGCTTATCTCTCCAGAACTGCTTGCACAGTGCGCACACCCACAGCAGGACGGCACCTTTATTTTTACCGCTGACACAGCAGCACAGTGCGCCGGTTACTGGTTTGTTACAGCATCCGAGTACAACGCCTATTTGTCAGCAGTAGAAATCACTGTCGCGGATGTCACCGTGGCATTTATGTGGGGAATGGGCACCGTTGTCTTTTTCTCCTTTTTAGCTTTTAAGGTGCGCTTAGGCACCACCATCGTAAGGAAAATTTAAAATGGGCGATATTTTTGCAGCTGTAGATTTGACCACTGTTACCGCTTTCGTTGTTGCAACCGGCGTGCTTGTTATCGGTATTGCAATGGCGTTCAAAGGCATTGACCTGGGCAAACGTGGCGTTAAGAAGGCGTAAAAAAATGGGCGGCTTAACTGTCGCCCTAATCCTCACGGTTGTCGCGATGATTGGGGCGCTATGCGGTTTTATTGTTTCTTGGAACCTTTTCAGGGTTTAACTATGAAATATTTACTACTCTGCGCCCTGCTCATATGCGGGGCTTTTTTTTCTAGTTACGTAACGGCGCAGCAAAATAAATGCCCCGATGGCGGTACCTTTCAAAACCACCCTGACTTAGGTCAAATTTGCTCTACGCCTGCCCCTTACGGCACAATATGGGAGGCAAACTATGCTGGATCTATCGCTCAAGGAACCACTGAACAACAAGCTCGTGAAAGGGCCTGCATACTTTTTGGTGATAATTATGCTTATAGCCCTGGCTCTCCGCCCTCTTCCTCACCTGAATACAATGGAGGCACTTTATTAGTTGGCGTTGAGTGCCGTTTGACAGTTCGCTGGGTTACTCGCTCGGCATCTGATAACTACCAAACACCGACTGAACGGCAGGCTACTATCAGGGGAAATGGCTTTGCAAACTTATTGCCCCCTGCTCACTATTGCCCTCCTGATGAATCACCTAAATTGACTGCATATTATGAAGCTGGTGACGCAAAAATATGCTGGGCTCCTGCATTCTCTGAGCCCTGCGACTGCTCAGAGCTTGCTGGTAGCGGCACACTACCCTATACCAGCTTTACTGCTAAAAAAGGCGTATACAGCGCCGCTAATCCGCCGCAGTGCAACACCGTTACCGACCCGGACACCGGTCAGCAATGCCACTGCCAGTTAATTGCACAAAAATGGTTAGAAACCGGCTCAGGTGAAAACAGCACCTGGTCACCGCTTCCATACGACAGAGACAAGCCTTCTGGCACGTACACCGGAGCGGCCTGTGGTGATGAAGATGCCGATACCGCACCACCGGAAAAAGAAGAGTGTTTTACGCTCAAATCCGGCCAGAAATGGTGCTTTAGCAACCCCGATGAAAAGTGCACAGTGGTTAATGGCCAGCAGCAATGCAGCAGTGGCTGTGGCTATATCAACGGTGATTTTGTCTGTTATGAGGAAAACGACCCCGTTATCCCGGACCGGCCAAACGACGATATGAAACCTATCGATGACACCATAACCGACCCCAATAAAACGATGCCGGACATCAATAAAGGCGATTTGAAAGAAATTCAAAAAGGCTCAGAGCAGCGCCTGGACAACGTGATTATTGGTGTAAACAACAACACTAATGAACTGCAGAACATCGGCGATAAAATCGGCCAGACCAACAAGAAGCTTGACGGTATAGGCCAGCAGTTAGATGGCCAGGGTAAAACCCTTAAGGGAATAGCTGACGGCATAGAAGATGCGTTTGGTGATGACGGCGCCCCAGATGGCGGCTGTGAAGGTGACTGCACCGGCTCATGGTACGAAAGCGCCTACCCTGATGGCATTGTGGGTATCTGGCAAGAGCACAGCGAAGCCTTTAACAACACGCCAGCGGTTCAGTTTCTTGACCAGTTTAAGTTTTCACCTGTCGGCACCCAGCCTGATTGGTCGGTTTGCGTCAATTTAGGCCCTCTGGGTGACTATGGTTGCCACAGCCTTAATATACCGGCATTCGTCTGGGTTTTTATCCGCATCTGCATACTGATAACCGCAGCCTTCCTGTGCCGCGCCATTATATTCGGGGGTTAACATGCCACAGTGGTTAATTGATTTTGGTAACTGGTTATTGGACATCCTTAAAACGATGGCTAATACCTTGCTGACCATGATGAAGGACGTCTTTTTGTTCGCTATCGAGCAGCTGCTTATCCTGGTTAATTTTATCCTCGGCACAATGGGCAACCTGTTTGAAGGGCTTAATTTTGCCCAGTACTTTGATGGCATACCGCCAGAAGTGGCCTGGGTAATGTCTCAAATCGGCTTTGGCCAGGCTATGACAATGGTTATAGGCTCGTTAATTATCCGGTTCTTCCTGCAGTTAATTCCCTTTGTAAGGCTGGGCAGCTAATGATTAATGGATTATCTGGCCGGCCGGGCGCCGGTAAAACCTACGAAGCTGTAGTAAGGCACATACTGCCTGCCCTGCAGCAAGGCCGTAAAATTGTCAGCAACATACCGCTTAACGTCGACTGGTTTGTCAGTGTCCTGGGCGAGCCAGTACGCGAACTGATCGTACTGGTCGATGGTGGTTTTCATAAGTACGGCCAAAAGCGTTATTTTTGCCAGGCTGATGATTTTTTAAAGTACGACACCTGGCGCAATGAACAAGGCCAGGGCGTGTACTTTTTTGTCGATGAAGCGCACCTTGCTATGCCAAAAGGCGGCACTGATACCCCGCTTAAAGAGTACTTATCAATGCACCGCCACTACGGCCATGACATTATGCTTTTGACGCAAAATTTCAGAAAAGTAGACATCGACGTGAAAGACATGGTGCAGAACTGCTACTTCTGCACCAAGCTTTCTTTCCTGGGGCGTGATGAAAAATACATTGTTAAAGTGGCAGACGGCGTAAGCCGCAACATCATTACCACCCATGAACGCGAATACGACAGCAAGTACTACGGCGCCTATAAGAGCCATACCAAAGCTGAAGGTGGCGTTAAAGAAGCCGCAACGGTAGACGTTAAAAAGTGGTACCAGCGCTGGACCACCAAAGGCGCAATTATCTGCGTAGTGTTTGCCGTTCTAATTCTCGCTGCTAATTTCTCCAGGGAAAAGCCAGACCACGAAGCCAAGGCCATTGAGACACTGCAAAAACTCCGCGAAGGTACGCATGCTGAACAGCAAAAGCAGCCTGTTGTAACTGGCGTTCCTGTAGCTTCAGTACCCCCTCAGCAGCAACCTGCACCCAAGCCAGAAGATAAATCTACTGGCCAGCACCCTTTCAACGGTGTTGATTTGCATTTATCTGGCTGGTACCAGGACTTTGACCGCAAGGGCCGCTTTAAAAAGACCGTATACTTTGCAGTAAGCCGCAATGGCCAATACCTATCAGAAGTCACCAACGCCGATTTAGCACTGGCTGGCTATAATGTTCAGCTTTTAGCTGATTGCGTTGCCAGAGTGAGCTACGGTGACAAATATGAGCGATTTGTGTTGTGTGACACCCCGACAACGGTTGTATCAACAGCCGGTAATACGCTCTCAGGTAGTGATTAACTTAAGGAAACTCAAATGCCTTTTTACGAGAATTTTTGCAAAATAGTTGGGGTAATTTTAATAGTCATGTTAGTGACCTTAATTTTCTGCATTGCCTATGACCTGGTATTGGGGTTGTGATGGCAAATAATCTTTGCGTTACGTAACGGCTTACTGGGAAAGGGGCCCCCTTCGGGGAAAGGGCTCCCAGTAAACCGTTAGTATTTAAATTGTTATATCCCTTTGCTATATTGTTTTTATTTAAGGGAATAATATTATGACCGATGAGAACTGGGGCAATCATGACCCATCCAGGCAATACCAAGCCCCTGCTCAACAGCTTAGCCATCCATTTAGTTACGCCAAGCTCTACTTAACAATTGTTGCTGCCATCATTACCGCATTTTTCATAATGGGTGTGATCAGCATGTTGTTTAGTGCTGCCGTTGTCAGTTCGCTTTTCTCTGAGTTTAACGCAAAAACCACGGCAGTTTCTCAGCCAAAAAGTCAGCACTCTGATGGCCTGCAGAAGGATTTACAGCAATTAGCTAATAAGTCTATGCAGCAAATAGCTGCTCCTTACTTGCAATCTTCTGCCAGTAAAGCCGATATGCAAACCTGCACTTTTTGGCGTCAGCAGTACCAAAAGGAGCGCTCAGACCGCAATAAAATGCACGTTAATAGCTCCTGCGGTCGTGCTTATGGAAATCTTTGGAACGAGATTAAATAGATGGCCGCAGGCCATGCAGCGAGCATCGACCGGAGGGAGACGCACAGCGGGAACCAAACCACCGCTTGGTTGCAGATGTGTTTTTCGCGTCAAACTAACCAGAATTTCAATCCGCCGCCCGGTCGCGCCCTGTCGACCGCTTCCGGCAGCGAAGCTGCCATAAACAGCTCTGGCGCAGCCAGGCATTAGCTCGCTTTAGCGTTCCGCACAACGTGCGTCACTCTTGCGCCGTCTCCGGCGCCCGCGATTTTCGCGTTTTCCCCGGCCGTCTTCGGCCGCCGCCCTCGGCGTTTTCTTGGCGCGTCTCCGCGCCTGCGATTTTTCCGGCTCACAAAAGGAGATAATTTATTTTTTGCTTTGGGCCGACAGGCGAAAAGTGTAGTGATACTGCTCTTTTGTCTCATTTTGAGACTAATTGATACTTCCAGCCTACATAAATGTACTTTGATGTCTTGCAGATGGTTAGAGGTTTAAAAATTGCAGTTATCTTTTTTATAAACCCGTTTTTCTATAAAAAAAGGCCAGTTTTAACACCAGCCTTGTTAACATAAGCCTTTGATTTAACATAAAAAAGACATTATGGGATATAAAGGCATGACTGGTAAAGCCGCTATTGAAACCATAAAGCTCGTGTATCACTTCAAATCACCTTCATTATGCACCCAATAGGCTTTCTATTTTAACTCAGCGCTGTAGAATGCTGTCATTCGGTACTTTTTCAGGTTTTATATATGGCAATTACCATTCGCCCCAATGACGAGCAACTGGCTATTCTAGCCAAAGCACAGCGTATGACGGCTGAGCTTACTTACTCAAAAGCTATCTTTAAAGGCCTTGCCGAATATGTGCAGCTGAAAAAAGACTTTGATGAGCTGGAAAAAAAGCATAACGCGCTGCTAAATGCGCATGCCGATCTAAAAGACACAGTAACCATGTATGTTATGTCGAAAACCAAGCTGGAACGCATGCTGCAAAATGATGCCAAAGCGCAGGATTAACTGCGCTAATCCGCTACGGGTTTGATACCCACCTGAGTTGCTTCGCCGGCGTCGTTTACCTGGCGTACTGTTAGTAACAGTTTATCAAGCTGCACCTGGTCACCAATAACCACCCGGCGGTGAAAACGCTGGGTAATATAGCCCGCCAGGGTTTGCTGCTGATCCTGATCCTCAAAGTTTATGGTGTAAAACGCATCTAAGTCACTCAGGCTGATATTGCCGTTAAGCACAAAATCACCGAAGAAACTGTTTTGGCTTAATACCGATTTCTCAGCATCTTTGGCCAGCACTTCGCTTATTTGCCGGGCATGTTTAAGTTTGGTTAGCACCATTATGGTGTCTTTGGCATTAAACACCGGTTGTTTTGCCGGCAATATCCATTCACCGTTACGTACCACACCTAAAAACTGTACCGGTTGTTTAAACTGTAAATCTGGCCAACTTGAAGCCAGCACCGGCGAGTTGTCTGTTACTTTAAATGCCAGCACTTCCATTACGTCGTTGCTGGGTACTGCATCCAGTGGCATCACCTGATCCGGTGTCAGTTCAGCCGGTACTTCAAGTTTTAACCAGCGGGCTATTGGCACTATACTCCAGCCTTGCACCACTAACGACACGATAACCACAACAAAGGCAACGTCAAAATACAAATGCTCATCCGGCATGCCGGCCAACCAGGGAAATAGTGCCAAAATAATAGGCACTGCGCCACGTAGCCCAACCCAACTGATAAACAACTGATCGCGTGCCGGAAAACGAAATGGTATTAAACTGAAAAATACGGCTATCGGCCTGGCAATAAAAATCAGCACCGCAGCCAGCAATAACGCCGGTACCAGATGATTCATTAAGTTGCTGGGTACAACCAGTAAGCCTAACATCAGAAACATACCAATCTGACTGATCCAAGCTAAACCGTCATGCATACGCAAAATATGAATAATTTGTGGCAAGCGCGCATTACCGACAAGATAACCCATTAAATACACTGCTAAAAAACCGCTGCCGCCAAAAGAGTTGGTTGCCGCATAAGTGAAGATACAGCTGGCGACAGCCAATAAGGGGAAAAAAGCAAAGCTAAGTGGCAGTTTGCGGCATAAAAATACAAAAATGCGCCCTGCCGTATAGCCCATTAGGCCCCCTACTACAGCTTGCTGCAAAAAAGTTGCCCCAACATCCCAGCTTAAGGTGTTGCCTTCAACTAATACTCCTACCAAAGTCAGCGTTAAAATAACCGCCATAGGATCATTACTGCCTGATTCTATTTCCAGCGTTGCCGCCACCCGGTCTTTAATACGCAGCCCTTGCGACTGGAAAATGGAAAATACCGCTGCAGCATCAGTTGAACTTAAAATGGCCCCCAGCAGTAATCCCTGTAAGAACGTCAGATTAAGTAAATAAGCTGCAGCAACACCTACAATGCCACAGGTAAGCACTACACCGAGAGTGGCCAGCATTGATGCCGGTGCCAGAGCCACGCGAAAGCGCTCCGGGTGGGTGCGCATGCCGCCGTCAAACAGAATAATAACTAAGGCTATAGAGCCAATTAAAAACGCTACCTGCGGATTATCGAATTTAATGCCAACCAGGCCCTGCTCACCTGCCAGCATGCCAATGATAAGAAATACCAATAGCATCGGCGCGCCAAGACGGGCTGAAATAAGAGTAGCTATGATACTGATAACAAAAAGAAAACCGCCAATTAATATCGCGAGGTTTATGCCATCCACCCTAACCTCCAGATAAATTAAGCGTTTGATATCTCCTGAACTATAGCATTCAGTGTTTGCAGTGGTTGTACTGCCTTAGTAATTGGGCGCCCGATCACCATATAATCGACACCTGCAGCCAGCGCCTGAGCCGGTGTCATAACACGTTTCTGGTCGTCCTGTGTACTGCTTAGTGGGCGAATACCAGGCGTAACCAGGCAAAAGTGTTTACCAAACTGTTGCTTTAATAATGCTGCTTCTTGTGCTGAGCACACTACGCCGTCCAAACCCGCACCATGTGCCAAAGTGGCAAGTTTCAGTACCTGTTGCTCTGGCGTTTGATTAATACCTAGTTCTGTTAAATCGCTCTGCTCCATACTGGTTAACACAGTCACGGCTATAAGATAAGGTTTCTCAGTACCATAAGTTATCAGCGCTTCACGCGCTGCATGCATCATTTTACTGCCGCCACTGGCATGCACATTTACCATCCACACACCCAAATCAGCAGCCGCTTTTACCGCTTTAGCTACGGTGTTGGGTATATCGTGAAATTTTAAATCCAGAAACACATCAAAATGGCGTTGCTGCAGTTGTTGCACAAACTGTGGGCCAAAGTGAGTAAACATTTCTTTGCCGATTTTCAACCGGCACAAGGTTGGATCTAACTGGCTGACTAAATTCAGTGCTTCTGCTTTTTGTTCGAAATCAAGAGCCACCACCACAGGAGTCTTACAGGACATGCTTTTTCCTTTCACTAACGACCGTCAATGCCGCTGATAGGCTCTACAGTTTCCCACTGCTGACAAGACGGACACAACCAATAATGTTTACGGGTTTTAAAGCCACAGTTACGGCAACTGTATAACGATTTTTTATCCAGATAGGCGTTAACCAGCTCTTCAACTGAAGACAAAGCCTCAGCCGCCGGTGCCGACTGCTGTTGCCGGATCTGCAGTAGCTTCTGAAACAACCTGATACTGGGTTGCTGTTTTAATTTATCCAGCAGAAATTGTTCCGCAGCGGTGGCTGAACCATGTTGAGCCAGCCAACTGGCCAGCAGCACCACTGCACTGATATTATGTTGTTTATTGGCCAGCTGGCTTAGTAGCTGATACCACTCTTCGTCGGTCAGAGCGCATTGTTGTAACAACGGTAAAATGTCAGCGCTCCATTGCGGCCTGTGTTCAACAATAAATAACAAGGCAGATTTGGCCAGCGCAGTATGCTGCTCTGCCAGTGCTCGTTTGGCCAGCTCATACTTAGGCCGTACCGCAGCCGGGTAACGTGAAGCTAACTCCAGCAAGGGCTCGGTGCTGTGTTCGGGTTGTTGCTTAAGTGCTTCAATTTGCATATTGGCCTGAGCAATACGCAAAGTGTTTGATTCGGTGCTATCTACCACAGCGCTATATTGCTTAGCTTTATGCCACTCGTGAGTAGCGATAAAAATACTAAACAGCTGCTTTAGCGCTGCTTCTCCAAGCACAGGTGACTTAACCAGGTTAACCAGTAATTTTTCAGCTCTGTCATACAAGCCGGCAGAAAAGTAATCTTTGGCCAGTTCAAACTGAATTTGCTGAGCCTGTGGTTTAGGTAATTTAAGCTGATGCAGCTTTTCATGGATACGAATAGCCTTATCCCAGTCGCCTTTGCGGCGAAACAAATTCGCCAGCGCCAGATAGGTTTCAATGGTTGCGGCTTCTATATCAAGCAACTCGAGCAGTTGCTCAATAGCTTTATCTTCCTGATCGGTTAATAAGAAATTTAAACCGGAAGATAAATTGCGGGTAATGCTGGCGCGGCCTTTAAGTTCTTTATGTGTAACGCTGTTGCGTCCCATAAACCAGCCATAGGCTGCAGCTACCGGCAATAACAAAAACAGCAGCTCTAACATAGGCTAGCTGTTTTCCGTTGATTTACGCAGCCAACCCTTTGCTTTACGTTGCAGTGAATACAGCAGGGCTATCATCAGGCCAAGCAGGATGCCCAGCAGCAGGAAAATCAGCGCAATATCAACAACTCTTAAGCGTGCGCTGACAATAAGAAGATTTAAATCAGCAAGTTGCTGATTAATAGAACCAAACAGCACCCCTACTACAATCAGGGCTACTATTACTGCGATATAAAGTAGTCTGCGCAAGGGAAACTCCGTTTACGCCTGCAAACTCAATAAATTGAGGCTCAGGTGTTGTCTTTTACCCGGTCACGTAATTCTTTACCAGGCTTGAAATGCGGTACATGTTTACCGTCCAGTTCAACCTTGTCACCGGTTTTAGGGTTACGCCCTACACGCGGTGCACGGTAATGCAGTGAAAAACTTCCAAAACCACGAATTTCAATGCGTTCGTTAGCGGCTAATGATTGCGCCATCTGCTCGAGGATTTCTTTAACTGAAGCTTCAACATCCTTGACCTGAATATGCGGGAAATCAGTAGCTAATTTTTCAATTAATTCAGACTTGGTCATAGCCCCTCCGGCAAACCTGATTTTGGATAAAGCAGGAGGCTTAAGCCCCCTGCTTCGTTAGCAATTAATCCTGCTTCTGAGCAGCTTTAAATGCTTCGGCCATAGCGTTACCACCAAAATCAGCTTCTTGTTGCTTGCTGTTAACGGTATCCATAGCTTCTTTTTCTTCAGCTTCAAATTTCGCTTTGATTGACAGGCTGATTACGCGGTTCTTGCGGTCAACACCCATCAAACGAGCTTCAATTTCTTCGCCAACTTTCAGCACTGTAGTGGCATCTTCAATACGCTCACGCGCGATATCAGACACACGAACATAACCTTCTACCGCACCTTCTAACATCACAGTAGCGCCTTTAGCGTCAACGGCAGTTACTTCACCTTTAACGATAGCACCTTTTTTGTTGTCAGCAAGGTAGCCGTTGAACGGGTCTTCGTCCAGTTGCTTGATACCTAAAGAAATACGCTCACGCTCTGGGTCAACTTGTAACACAACTGCGTGTACTTCGTCGCCTTTCTTAAAGTCACGTACCGCTTCTTCGCCAGTAGCGTTCCAGCTGATGTCTGATAAGTGAACCAGACCGTCGATGCCGCCATCTAAACCGATGAAGATACCGAAGTCAGTGATTGACTTGATCTTACCGCTTACGCGATCACCCTTGTTGAAGCCCTTAGCGAACTCTTCCCATGGGTTAGCTTTACACTGTTTCAGGCCTAAAGAAATACGACGACGTTCTTCGTCAATTTCCAGAACCATAACTTCCACTGAATCACCTAAGTTAACTACTTTAGATGGGTGGATGTTTTTGTTGGTCCAGTCCATTTCTGAAACGTGTACTAAGCCTTCTACGCCTTCTTCGATTTCTACGAAGCAGCCGTAATCAGTCAGGTTAGTTACGCGGCCAGTGATGCGGGCGCCTTCTGGGTAACGTGATGCGATAGCGGCCCATGGATCTTCACCCATTTGCTTCAGACCTAAAGATACACGTTGCTTCTCACGGTCGAATTTCAGTACTTTTACTGGAATTTCGTCGCCAACGTTAACGATTTCGCTTGGGTGCTTAACGCGCTTCCATGCCATATCAGTGATATGCAGTAAGCCGTCTACGCCACCTAAGTCTACGAATGCGCCGTAGTCAGTCAGGTTCTTAACGATACCTTTAACTTCCATGCCCTCTTCCAGCGTTTCTAATAGCTGGTCACGTTCATGGCTGCTTTCTGATTCAATAACGGCACGACGTGATACCACCACGTTGTTACGCTTCTGATCCAGCTTGATAACTTTGAACTCAAGTTCTTTGTTTTCCAGGTGCAGAGTGTCACGCACCGGACGTACGTCTACTAATGAACCAGGCAGGAATGCACGAATGCTGTCAACTTCAACTGTGAAACCACCTTTAACTTTACCAGTGATAACACCGATAACAGTTTCTTTATCTTCACAGGCTTTTTCCAGACGTACCCATGCTTCGTGGCGTTTAGCTTTCTCACGAGACAGTTGGGTTTCACCGAAACCATCTTCAATAGCGTCTAACGCTACGTCGATGATGTCGCCAACGCTTACTTCGATTTCGCCGTTCAGAGATTTGAACTGCTCAACCGGGATAGCGGCTTCTGATTTCAGACCTGCGTCAACCATAACAACATCTTTCAGAACAGCAACAACTGTTCCTTTGATGATAGAGCCAAGGCGTGTTTCAGATTTGAAGCTTTCTTCAAGTAGTTGTGCAAAATTTTCAGTCATAGTCACTTTTTCAGTTAAGTGCTCCACGCCGCGTCGTGCGTTGTGGGGTTGCTAAATTTACCTGTTTAAATCCATTTAACAGGCTGTCCAAAATGCGGTTTTGGCCTGGTTCACACTAAGCCTGGTATTTTCATACCCGCATAGTTCAGTACCTCTTCCAACACTTGTTCAATAGTTTTATTGGTCGAATCCAGCATGTAGGCGTCGGCGGCTGGTTTCAGCGGCGCAGTAGCACGGTTCATATCGCGCTCGTCTCTTGCCTGGATTTCGCTCAAAAGGTCGCCGATGTTAACATCAAAGCCCTTTTCTTTCAACTCTAAATAGCGCCGTCTGGCGCGCTCTTCCGGGGTAGCTGTTAAATATATTTTAACGGCAGCGTGTGGAAATACCACAGTACCCATATCACGGCCGTCGGCCACTAAACCGGGCTCTTCAGCAAAGGCACGCTGGCGGCGTAGCAATGCTTCTCTTACCCGTGGCAGTGACGCAATTTTTGATGCTAAATCAGCGACTTCTTGTGTGCGAATGGTATGCGACACATTTTCGCCTTCGAGGGTTATACGGATATTGCCGTGCTCATCACTACTGAACTGCACATCAAGATGCGCCGCCAAAGGTTGTAAGGCTTCTTCGTCATCACAAACAATCTGGTGATGCATAGCTGCCAGGGCCAGCACGCGGTAAATAGCGCCACTGTCGAGTAATTGCCAGCCTAAACGCTGGGCCAGTAAACGGCAAATGGTACCTTTGCCGGAACCGCCGGGGCCATCTATGGTAATTACTGCTGCAGAATGTGGCATCCTACCCCCTTTCAAACTACTGGTTAATCGGATTTAAAAACGGCGGTATTATACAGCTTTTTGCGACAAGATCTGTGTTTAATTGCGCTAAAGCGAAGGAAAGACGCGCAGTTAGAAGGCTACGCGTCTGGATGTTTTTGGTTGTTTAACCAACCAGTTGGGCAAATAAACTGAAGTAATTCGGGAAGGTTTTGGCTGTGCAATCTGGATCTTCAATAGTTACCGGCGTATCACTTAAAGCAACCAGTGAAAAGCACATCGCCATACGGTGGTCATTATAGGTTGCAATGCTGGCATGCTTAAGTGCAGCTGGCGGTGTCACTTTAATAAAGTCATGGCCTTCTTCTACCTCAGCACCCACTTTTCGAAGCTCCGTTGCCATAGCGGCTAAGCGGTCGGTTTCTTTTACCCGCCAGTTATACACATTGCGGATCACCGTGGGGCCTTTGGCAAATAATGCTGTAGTGGCAATGGTCATGGCGGCATCGGGTATGGCGTTATAATCACGGTCTATGCCGTTAAGCTCATTACGCGTAACCATAATGTAGTCATCGCCCCACTCAACTTTGGCTCCCATTGCTTCCAGTGCGTCGGCAAAGTGAATATCTCCTTGCACTGCGTGTCTGCCAATACCGGTCACTTTAATGCTACCGCCTTTAATGGCTGCAGCGGCCAAAAAGTAAGATGCTGATGACGCATCACCCTCAACCAGCCAGTGGCCCGGCGAGCGGTAAAGCTGATTACCACTGATACTAAAACGCTTGTAGTCATGGTTTTGCACGTTAACGCCAAAACGCTGCATCAGGGCCAGGGTAATATCAATATAGGGTTTGGATACCAGCTCACCGATGATGTTTATTTCACTGTCACCATTTAGTAGCGGTGCGACCATCAGCACAGCAGTTAAAAATTGACTGGAGATACTGCCGTCAATCTGCATTTTACCGCCAGACAATGCTTTACCCTTGATCTGCAGCGGTGGAAAGTCCGCACTGCCCAGATAACGGATATCGGCCTGCCACTGGTTAAGTGCATCAACTAAATGGCCAATTGGCCGCTCATACATACGTGGCTCGCCGGTGAGGGTTACATCGACATTAGATGCGGCCAACGCGGCGGTTAATGGCCGCATTGCCGTGCCGGCGTTACCGAGAAACATCGTTAGCGCGTGCGGGTGATTAAATAAACCGCCAATACCCTGTACTTCGCATTTGGTGCGACAGGCAGACAACGTATAGCTGATACCCAAGGCCGTTAAGGCATTAAGCATGTGTTTAATATCATCGCTATCGAGCAAGTTAGTGATATGGGTGGGACCCTCTGCCAGTGCCGCCAGCAACAGCACACGGTTAGAAATACTTTTTGAGCCCGGCAAATGCACTTCGCCGTTCATTTTGCTGATCGGGTTTAAGGTTAGTGTTTTCATCCGTGTACCCGCTCAAATTCCTGCATAAAGCTCACTAACGTTTGCACACCTTCCAGCGGCATAGCGTTATAAATACTGGCACGCATACCGCCAACCATACGGTGGCCTTTTAGTGCCAGTAAGCCATGTGTTTCAGCTTGATCAACAAATAAATCGTTTAACCGCTCATCACTTAAGAAAAACGGCACGTTCATCCACGAACGGTATGCCGGGTCCACGTCATTGCTGTAAAAATCACTTTTATCAATATAATCATACAACAAGCTGGCTTTTGCCTGGTTACGCGTAGCCATGGCGGTAACGCCGCCTTGCTGTTTTAACCATTTAAATACTAACGCCGCCAGATACCAGGCAAAAGTAGGCGGTGTATTAAACATGCTGTCGTTTTCTGCCGCTAAGCGATAGTCCAGTACCGACGGAATAACCGCAGTTTTGCCGGGCAATAAGTCTTCGCGCACTATGGCCAGGGTTAAACCTGACGGGCCGATATTTTTCTGTGCCCCGGCATAGATCACTCCGTAGCGGCTGACATCAATTGGCCTGGATAAAATAGTGGAGGACAAATCGGCCACTATCGGGCTATCAGTAGCTGGCAAGGTGGTAAACTCAACGCCATCTACTGTTTCATTCGGGCAGCAATGCACATAAGCGGCACCTTTTGTTAACTGCCAGTCAGTCGGTGCGGTAACAGTGCGAATATCGTTGGCCGTTTTTTGGCGGATATCCTGTATGTTAATATCACCGTATTTTACCGCTTCTTCTACCGCTGATTGTGACCAGGCACCAGAGACAATATAATCGGCACATGAGCCAGGTTTTAACAGATTAAGCGGTACCGCCGAAAACTGGCCCCGACCGCCGCCATGCATAAACAACACTTTATAATTTGCCGGAATACTGAGCAAATCACGGAAATCCTGCTCAGCTTCTGCGGCCAGGCGGATAAAGGGTTTGCTACGGTGGCTCATTTCCATTACTGAGCAGCCATGTTGTTGCCAGTTAATAAATTCCTGTTGTGCCTGCTGCATTACCTCTGTTGGTAACATTGCCGGGCCGGCACAAAAATTAAAGGTTGTCATTTTTACTGCTTACTCCTGATTTAGCACGTCTATTTAACTGGCCTGGTGGTATTTGCTGCTGCCGGCTTAATACCGATCTTTTTGTAGCTGATAAAAAGCAAAACGAGCGCATAAGCGCCCGTTTTATCTGGGTGTTACTCTTCTTCATCCTGCGCTAACTGGGTATCCGTCAGTACAGTGCTGGCGGCTTTTTCTGCCTCGGCAGCGGCTAACTCTTCAGCATCCTGAATTTCGTCCACTTTGGCCACGCCCACCACTTTCTCATTTTCGGCGGTGCGGATCAGGATCACGCCCTGGGTATTACGGCCTACTTCAGAGACTTCATTCACGCGGGTACGTACCAGGGTGCCTTTATTGGAAATCATCATAATTTCATCCAACTCGTTCACCTGTACAGCCCCAACCACCAGGCCATTACGTTCAGATACCTTAATGGATACCACGCCCTGGGTTGCACGGCTCTTCGCCGGATATTCAGTTAACGCGGTACGCTTACCGTAACCGTTTTCCGTCACCGTAAGGATCGGGCCTTCGCCGTTTGGAATAATTAACGACACCACTGAGCCGCCTTCACGCAGTTTAATACCGCGTACACCGGTAGCGGTACGGCCCATGCCTCGCACCTGATCTTCCGTAAAGCGCACGACTTTACCGTCATCAGAGAACAGCATAATTTCGCTGCTGCCATCGGTAATGCCCACACCGATTAAACGGTCGCCGTCGTTCAGGTTAACGGCAATAATGCCATTAGAACGTGGCCGCGAGTATTCTACCAGTGAGGTTTTCTTCACCGTACCGTTAGCGGTTGCCATAAACACGTATTTATCGGCTTCGTACTCACGCACCGGCAGAATAGCGTTAATACGCTCGCCTTCTTCCAGCGGCAGTAAGTTCACAATCGGCTTGCCACGCGCTGTACGACTGGCCAGCGGTAATTGGTATACCTTCATCCAGTACAGACGACCACGGTTAGAGAAACACAAGATAGTATCGTGGGTGCTGGCTACCAACAGCTTATCAACGAAGTCTTCGTCTTTTACCGTAGTAGCCGCTTTACCTTTACCACCGCGGCGCTGAGCTTCGTAATCAGACAATGGCTGATACTTGGCGTAGCCCAGATGTGATAAGGTTACTACTACATCTTCTTCAGTGATCAAATCTTCCATATTGATATCCAGCATATTGTCCTGGATATCGGTGCGACGTTTATCAGCATATTGCGCTTTAACCGCTTCCAGCTCTTCGCAGATCACTTCCATTAAGCGCTCAGGGCTAGCCAGAATATGCAGTAACTCGGCAATCAGTTCTAACAGCTGCTTGTACTCGTCGAGGATTTTCTCGTGCTCAAGACCTGTCAGCTTATGTAAGCGTAAGTCCAGTATCGCCTGCGCCTGTTGTTCAGTCAGGAAGTACATGCCATCGCGAATACCGAAGTGCTCCTCTAACCATTCCGGCCGCGCGGCATCTTGTCCGGCACGTTCCAGCATAGCGCTGACGTCGCCTAACTGCCAGCCACGTTCAACTAAACCGGCTTTTGCTTCTGCCGGGCTGGCAGATTGCTTAATTAAATCAATAATATCGTCGATATTAGCCAGTGCTATGGCTAAACCTTCAAGGATATGCGCACGATCGCGGGCTTTACGTAAGTCGTACACGGTACGACGGGTAACCACTTCACGGCGGTGCAATACAAAGCATTTTAGCATTTCAATTAAGCTAAGCAGCTTAGGCTGGCCCTGATCCAACGCCACCATATTGATACCGAACACCGTTTGCATCTGGGTGTTGGTATACAGCTGGTTCAGCATTACATCGGTAGACTCACCGCGTTTTAGCTCAATAACAATACGCATACCGTCTTTGTCAGACTCGTCGCGCAGCGCGGAAATACCTTCAATACGTTTTTCTTTAACCAGCTCGGCAATTTTTTCAATTAAACGGGCTTTGTTAACCTGGTACGGAATCTCATTAACGATAATGGCTTCGCGGCCGGTTTTCTCGTCGGTTTCTACCACGGTTTTGGCGCGGATATACACTTTGCCACGACCGGTACGGTAGGCTTCTTCAATACCTTTGCGGCCATTAATAATAGCGGCAGTAGGGAAATCCGGGCCCGGGATATACTGCATTAACTCGTGCAGCTCGATATCCGGGTTAGCAATTAAGGCTAAACAGCCGTCAATAACTTCAGTTAAGTTATGCGGCGGGATATTGGTGGCCATGCCCACAGCAATACCGCTGGAGCCGTTAATCAGCAAGTTAGGTAACTTGGTTGGCATTACTGCCGGAATTTGTTCAGTGCCGTCGTAGTTTGGCACAAAATCGACAGTTTCTTTGTCTAAATCGGCCAACAGTTCGTGCGCAATACGCGCCATCCGTACTTCGGTATAACGCATTGCTGCTGCAGAGTCACCGTCGATAGAACCGAAGTTACCCTGGCCATCTACCAGCATATAACGCAGCGAGAATGGCTGCGCCATCCGTACTATAGTGTCGTACACAGCACTGTCGCCGTGCGGGTGGTATTTACCGATAACGTCACCTACCACACGGGCAGATTTTTTATAGGCTTTGTTCCAGTCATTGCCCAGTTCCTTCATCGCGAACAACACGCGGCGGTGTACCGGCTTTAAACCATCCCTTACGTCCGGTAAGGCGCGGCCAACAATGACGCTCATTGCGTAATCGAGGTACGAATTCTTTAATTCGTCTTCGATATTAATAGGAACTATTTCTCTGGCCAGATCTGTCATAAAACGCTAATTTCCCTTAAATCAGATAGATAACTCGCTTTTGTCGATGTTATAAAGCGCGAGACAACGCAGGATTCTAACACAGAAAATCCCGCTTGCCATGCCCCAAATGCAACGCAAACTGAGCTTTGGCATTGCTCAAATGGATCAAGTCTTTATAATGCGCAAAAACTAACGAGCATCCAATATGACTGCAGATATGAATGTCGATCCGGGCGAAATCGCCAAATTCAACGATATTGCCTCGCGCTGGTGGGACCCGTCGGGTGAATTTAAGCCGCTGCATTTACTCAACCCGGTACGGTTAAGCTACATTAGCGACGAGCTGCAGGGCCTGTTTGGTAAAGCAGTTGTTGATATAGGTTGCGGTGGCGGTATTTTAGCAGAAAGCATGGCGCGATGCGGTGCCGTGGTAACCGGGCTGGATATGGCCGAAGATTCACTGAATGTAGCGCGGTTGCACGCATTGGAAGCCGGTGTTGAAGTAAACTATCAGCAAGTTACTGCCGAGCAGTATGCTCAAAGCCATGCAGCACAGTTTGATGTGGTAACCTGTATGGAAATGCTCGAGCATGTGCCAGAGCCAATGTCGGTTATTCAGGCCTGTGCTGATTTAGCCAAACCCGGTGCCACACTGTTTTTCTCTACACTGAACAAAACCTGGAAAGCCTATCTGCTGGCCATTATTGGCGCAGAGCACGTGTTAAAACTGGTGCCCAAAGGTACACACGAGTTTAGTAAGTTTATCCGCCCATCCGAGCTAATGCGTTTTATCGAACAAGCCGGGCTTGAAGTAACAGACGCCACCGGGCTGCACTTTAACCCAATTAACGAAAGCTTTAAAACCGGCCCGGGTGTAGATGTAAACTACATTGTAGTTGCCCGTAAGCCAGTCTGAAACATCAGGCTGGTGATTTTTCCAGCATCTAAATAGCTGCTGGCTATAAAAAAAAGATTAATAGAATAAATAAATTTAACCGGAGAAAAAGCTTGCGTTGTCCGGGTATATCTTTGCACACTGGCAAGGCGGTTAGCAGCTACTAACCCCAACCTTAGCGGCGCTGTTTTTCCTCAATGTTAAGCCTTGCAAAAAGTCAAAATACACACTATCTTGTGATCACTTTCAAAAAAGCACCTATATGTTGTGTAATTAAGCAACAATGGCTGCTGGTAAAATAGCCGTGCGCTACATGGCTGACTATAACCATTAATTACAACTGAAATGGAAAGCTGCAGCAATGACTCAATCTCTTTTCGTCACTAAACGTGATGGCCGCCGTGAAGCGTTAGATCTGGATAAAATTCACCGCGTTATTACCTGGGCCGCCGAAGGCTTATCAAATGTATCGGTATCTCAGGTTGAGCTAAAGTCTCATATTCAGTTTTACGATGGTATTAAATCTGAAGATATTCATGAAACCATTATTAAGGCAGCAGCAGATCTGATCTCAAAAGACTGCCCGGACTACCAGTATCTGGCTGCCCGCCTGGCTGTGTTTCATTTGCGTAAAAAGGCCTACGGCCAGTTTGAACCACCACACCTGTACGACCAGGTGGTAAAAATGGTGGAAGCCAAACGCTATGATCAACATATTCTGGCCGATTACAGCCGCGATGAGCTGGAACAAATGAACAGCTTTATCGACCACAGCCGCGATTTAAACTTCAGCTATGCTGCGGTAAAGCAGTTGGAAGGTAAGTATCTGGTGCAAAACCGGGTTAGCGGTGAAATTTACGAAAGTGCGCAGTTCCTCTACATGCTGGTAGCTGCCTGTCTGTTTGCCACCTACCCTAAATCGACCCGTTTAACCTATGTGCGCCGCTTCTACGATGCTTGCTCATTATTTAAATTGTCACTGCCAACCCCGATTATGTCAGGCGTGCGTACCCCTACCCGCCAGTTCAGCTCTTGCGTGCTGATCGAGTGTGGTGACAGCCTGGATTCAATCAATGCCACCTCAAGCGCCATTGTTAAATACGTTAGCCAGCGTGCCGGTATCGGTATTAACGCCGGTCGTATCCGTGCGCTGGGCAGCCCAATCCGTAACGGCGAAGCCTTCCACACCGGCTGTATACCATTTTACAAACATTTTCAAACCGCGGTTAAAAGTTGCTCGCAAGGTGGTGTCCGTGGTGGTGCCGCTACGTTGTTCTACCCGCTGTGGCACTTAGAAGTTGAATCTCTGCTGGTGTTGAAAAACAACCGCGGCGTAGAAGAAAACCGTGTACGGCATTTAGATTACGGCGTGCAATTTAACCGCCTGATGTACACCCGGCTGATTAAAGATGATTACATCACCCTGTTTAGCCCATCTGATGTACCAGGCTTGTACGATGCCTTCTTTGAAGATCAGGAAAAGTTTGAAGAGCTGTACGTTAAGTATGAAGCTGATACGTCTATCCGTAAAAAGCGCTTAAAAGCATTAGAGTTGTTTACCTTGTTTATGCAAGAACGTGCCAGTACCGGCCGTATCTATCTGCAAAACGTTGACCACTGTAATACCCACAGCCCGTTTAATCCTAAGCTGGCTCCGGTGCGCCAGAGTAATTTGTGTCTGGAAATTGCCCTGCCCACCAAACCGATGAACGATGTCAACGATCCGGAAGGCGAAATTGCGCTGTGTACCCTGTCAGCGTTTAACTTAGGTGCCATTGAAAACCTGAACGAACTTGAAGAGCTGGCTGAACTGGCGGTGCGCTCACTGGACAGCCTGCTGGATTATCAGGACTACCCTATTCCGGCTGCATTCCATGCCTCTATCAGCCGCCGCACCTTAGGTGTGGGTGTGATTAACTACGCTTATTACCTGGCGAAAAACGGCGTGAAATACTCTGATGGCTCAGCCAATGGTTTAACGCACCGCACTTTTGAAGCCATTCAGTATTATTTACTCAAAGCGTCAAACAAGCTGGCACAGGAATTTGGCGCCTGCCCTAAATTTAATGAAACCACTTATGCCCAGGGCATACTGCCAATTGACAGCTACAAGAAAGATCTCGACAAAGTCTGTAACGAGCCACTGCTGCTGGACTGGGAGCAACTGCGTAAAGACATTGTTAATCATGGCTTGCGTAACTCCACACTGTCGGCATTAATGCCGTCTGAAACGTCGTCGCAAATTTCCAATGCCACTAACGGCATTGAACCACCGCGCGGCCATATCAGCGTTAAAGCCAGTAAAGACGGTATTTTAAAGCAGGTTGTGCCAGAATATGAGCGGCTGAAAAACCAGTATGAGCTGTTGTGGGATATTCCGAACAACACCGGTTATATCTCTTTGGTGGCGATTATGCAGAAATTTATCGACCAGACTATCTCTGCTAACACCAACTATGACCCGAATAAGTTCGACGGCGGCAAAGTGCCAATGAAGCTGTTACTGCAAGACTTACTGTCGGCGTACAAGCTGGGTGTAAAAACCATGTACTACCACAACACCCGTGATGGTGCATCTGATATGCAGGAAGATATTAAACCTGAAGTGGAAGATGATGGCTGCGCAGGCGGCGCCTGCAAAATTTAATTCCGGACTAAACGGGCTACTTCGGTAGCCCGTACTTTGTAATGACACCCTATTAGGACGATAAGCGGCAATGGCGTACACAACCTTTAACCGACAAATTAACGATCAAATGAAAGAGCCAATGTTCTTCGGTAATCCGGTGAATGTTTCGCGCTACGATCAGCAAAAATACGGCATTTTCGAAAAACTGATCGAGAAACAGCTCAGCTTTTTCTGGCGGCCGGAAGAAGTTGATGTCAGTAAAGACCGGATTGATTACCAGAACCTGCCGGATCATGAAAAGCATATTTTTATCAGTAATCTGAAATACCAGACCTTGTTAGATTCGGTACAGGGCCGCTCGCCTAACGTTGCTTTTTTGCCTATTGTCTCTTTGCCTGAACTGGAAACCTGGATTGAAACCTGGGCCTTTAGTGAAACCATTCACAGCCGTAGCTATACCCACATAGTA
This sequence comes from Gammaproteobacteria bacterium HGW-Gammaproteobacteria-15, assembly GCA_002840125.1. Classification (GTDB taxonomy): domain Bacteria; phylum Pseudomonadota; class Gammaproteobacteria; order Enterobacterales; family Alteromonadaceae; genus Alishewanella. Next base: position 142,360 of record PGZF01000001.1, on the reverse strand, counting down.
CGTAACATTAGTGCCGAGCCGCACAAAGTGTTTGACGATATTATGTTGAACGAGAAAATTCTTGAGCGTGCTGAAGATGTTACCCGCTATTACGACGACCTGATAGACGGCATTAACCTGTATCAGCGCTGTGGTGAAGGTACGCACAGCATTAATGGCGAAACACACAGCATCAGCCTGTACGAATTAAAACGCCGCTTATACCTGTGCGTAATGTCGGTAAACGTACTGGAGGCTATTCGCTTTTACGTTAGCTTCGCCTGCAGCTTTGCTTTTGCTGAGCGCGAGCTGATGGAAGGTAATGCCAAAATTATCCGTCTGATAGCCCGTGATGAAGCACTGCACTTAACCGGCACCCAGCATATGCTGAATATAATGGCTGCCGGTGATGACGATGCCGACATGGCCAAAATAGCCAAAGAATGCGAAGAAGAAGCTTATGCTATTTTCCGTAAAGCCGCCGAGCAGGAAAAAGACTGGGCAGAATATTTGTTTAAAGATGGCTCAATGATTGGCCTGAATAAAGATATCCTCTGCCAGTATGTCGAATACATTACCAACAGCCGGATGCAGGCTGTTGGTATGAAAGCCATTTTTTCTACCACGCAAAATCCTATTCCGTGGATCAACACCTGGCTGGTGTCAGACAATGTACAGGTAGCACCGCAGGAAGCCGAGATCAGCTCTTATCTGGTTGGCCAGATTGATAACGAAGTTGATGGTGGCGACTTCGGCGACTTCGATCTGTAAGCCTGCTTATGCCTGGCGTTAAGCTTAGCAATGGCGTTGTGATCAATTTTGATGGCAGCGCACGAACTTTACTTGATGCATTGGAGCGTAAGCAGTTAGAGGTAAATTTTCATTGCCGGGAAGGCTATTGTGGAGCTTGCCGCTGTAAATTAGTCAGCGGCGAGGTGAGTTATATAAATGAACCGCTGGCTTTTGTCCGTAAAGGTGAGTTTCTGCCTTGCTGTAGCGTTCCGGTTACAGATATAGAAATTGAAATCCCCTGAACTGATGGTAATTTCCGGCGTATTCCCGCAGACTATTGATAATACTCGTTGATCTTTAAGGAGATCGATAATGAAAGCCTTATTGTTTTTGCTCGCCGGCGCCCTGCCAGCCAGCAATGTAGCCCAATACGAAGAATTGCTGGCTAAATCTCAGTTTAGCGAACTTGAACATCAGATTTTACAACAAAGTGATTATAAGCAGCATGGCGATGTCTTAGTGGTGTATGCCAGGGCATTAATTGCACAGCAGCGGCTGGAAGATGCCAATACCCTGCTTAACTTTGCAGTAGAACAGTTTCCGGGTAACAGCGAGCTGAATTATCTGGCAGGCCTGAGTAAAATCCGTTTGGCAAGTAACGGTAACGTATTTTCGGCCAAAGAGCGTGCCGCCCGTGGGGTAGAATTACTGCAAAAAGCCGTGATTATAAAGCCTGATCACTTTGCAGCGCGTCAGGCACTGATTGATTTTTACAGCGTTGCGCCTGCCAATGCCGGCGGCGATAAAGAACTCGCGTTGGCAATGACAGAGCAATTGGCAAAAGAAAACCCGGCCCAGGCACTGCTGGCGCAAAGCCGTATTTTACTAAATGAAAAAAAACCAGCCGAAGCCCTGGCGCTGCTGGAACAAATGATGCCAGATCCTCCCAATGCCCGCCTGCTGGCACGTAAAGCGCAAATCCTCAATGAGTTGGCAGAATATGACGCGGCTTTTGACAACTACAAGCTGGCGGCAGAATATGCTACCGATCTGACCGATAAATACAACGCGCTGTACCATATCGGCCGTCTGGCTGTAGTGGCTGATCAGGATGCTATGTTGGGTATTACTGCGCTGCAGCAATATCTGGAATTTTACAGCGACAGCGAAAACAAAACCTTACCCTGGGCCACCTTGCGCCTGGCACAACTAATGTACCGCACCGGTGATAACTTTGAAGCCACATTGCTGGTGGGCAGCCTGACCCATGCCCGGGTTGCCGATGAAGAATTTAACCTTATTCTGTTAAGCTTACTCAGTGCATTAAAAGCCAAAGACGCACCGGCTGTTATTGAGCAATCTGAAGCTGCACCAGAGCCGGTGGAAGAAAAACAAGATAACGGGCAAGATCAGGCAGAAACGATACAGGAGATCTGATGATCTCCTGTTTTGCGGCTTACTTACGAATACCTTCTACCGTTAAATCCAGCTGCACTGTGGCAGATGCCGGGCCTAAATCGGTATTAATAGCAAAGTCTTTAAGGGTTAATGTAGTAGTACCGGCAAAACCTGCCCGGTAACCACCCCACGGATCTGTACCCTCACCCAGTTTTTCAGCAGCAATAACCACCTCTTTAGTCACACCATTTAAGGTAAGGTTGCCATGCAAATCAAAAGTATCACCTGCTTTTGGTACAATTTTAGTGCTGACAAAAGTGGCTTTAGGGTGTTTGCTAACGTTTAAAAAATCACCGCTGCGCAAGTGCTTATCCCGCTCGGCGTGGTTAGAATCTACGCTGTTAGTGTCGATGGTTAGCTGAATTTTAGAGGCTTCCAGTTTGTCCGCATCATAGCTGAAGTCACCGGAAAACGTATTAAAGCGGCCATACAGCCAGCTGTATCCCAAATGGCTTATTTTAAACTGTACAAAGGCATGAGCACCTTGAGTATCAATGACGTAGTCAGCCGCTTGCGCCGCCGGAACTGCCATCATAGCGGCCATTGACGCAGCCAGTAGTAGTTTTTTCATGAAGATCTCCAAAGTTAAGGTTTACGCCCAAACATACGTTTTAGCGTATTGTCTTTATCAATAAAATGATGTTTTAACGCCGCCAAACCATGCAATACTGCAAGTGCTATCAAACTGTATGCCACATATTCATGCACCAAACCGGCTATATCGGCCTGATTAGCAAACAAAGCGCCCAGTGCAGGCACCTCAAACCAGGTAAATACCGCTATTGGCCGGCCATCTTCGGTTGAAATCAGGTAGCCACTTAACACCAGCATAAAAATACCCAGATACAAACAAAACTGTACTACGGCCGATGTGCGCTTTTCCCAACTTTTATGTGATGCCAGTGCGGTTGGCGGCGGGCTTAAAAACCGCCACAGTAAACGCAGTAGCATTGCTATGGCCAGTAAGATACCAACACTTTTATGCCAGTATGGCGCAGTTCTGTACCATTCGCTGTAGTAGCTCAGATCTACCATCCAAAAACCTACGCCAAACAAGCCAAATACGGTCAACGCTACCAGCCAGTGCAGCACCACACTCACCAAACCGTAATGAGATGAACTATTTTTCAGCATACTGAGCTCCTGTAATTTCCTGATAATATAGCAATTTGATCAAAGTAAAATTGCAATATTCCTCAAAGATAATTCTATTTATTAGAAAGGTTAGCCAACGAATTTTTACCCGGCGAAAAAAAAACCAGCATTAAGCTGGCTTCAGATTACAGTTATTAGCACTCTTTACTCAAACTTACCGTCGCGGATATGTTTGTCGCCACGCTGTTTGGCCAGTTCTACCTGGCGCTGGCGCTCGGCAAAGGCGGCTTTTTGCTCGTCTGTTGTTTTATCATAGCAATGTGGGCAGCTCAGGCCTTTAACATAATGCTCGGATGCCATTTCAGCTGTTGATAACGGCATTCGACAGGCATAACACTGATCATAACTGCCCTGCTCCAGGCCATGCTTTACCGCAACGCGCTGGTCAAATACAAAGCACTCGCCTTGCCACAGGCTGTTCTGTGCCGGCATTTCTTCTAAGTATTTTAAAATACCACCATCAAGGTGATACACCTCGTCAAAGCCCTGCTCTTTTAAAAAAGCGGTGGATTTTTCACAGCGAATGCCGCCGGTGCAAAACATGGCGACTTTTTTATGTTTGGTTTTATCTAAATTGTCAGCGGCCCACTGCGGAAACTCACGAAAGGTGGTGGTATTAGGGTTTATCGCGTTTTTAAAGGTGCCGATAGCCACTTCGTAGTCATTACGGGTATCAATTAAAATGGTGTCTGGATCGCTGATCAATTGGTTCCAGTCGTCGCCTTTTACATAAGTGCCCACTATATGCGCCGGGTTAATCCCTTCTACGCCCATCGTCACAATTTCTTTTTTCAATTTTACTTTAGTGCGGTAAAACGCCAGTTCGTCAGCCAATGACTCTTTGTAGCTCATGCCATCAAAACGGCCGTCAGCATCCAGCCAGGCTTTAACCGCATCGACACCGGCGCGCTCTCCGCAAATGGTGCCGTTAATACCCTCTTCGGCTAGCAATAAAGTACCTTTGACTTTGTTCGCCACCATGTGGTCGTACAACGCATCGCGTAGCGTCACGTAATCAGGCAAACGGACAAACTTATATAAAGCAGCAACTACGTACATAACTTACCTCTTGCAACGGCGGACCGTAAATCCGCAGCAATATTAAAATCGCGCGTATTATAGCGTTCGCAGTAATTAAGGCAAGGCCACAAACTTAATGTGGTTTTTCCAGCAATGCAGCAAGATTAAGCTGTAATAAATGCTCGCCGTCGGTGATAGACAACAGCGGATCTTCGCGCCAAACGCTGAGTTTCATATGGCTTTTGAGCATCAGACAAAACTCGGCTAACTGTACAGAACTAAGCGTGAAAATACGTTGATTAGCCGGCCACTGGTCGTGTTGTGCTTTGTAGGTCTCCTGTTCGTCCAGTACCAGCAGCAGTTGGTCCGCCAGATGCGAGGCGCGTAACCGGCGTTTTTCCGGTATTAACTCCAGTTGACACCAGAGTTGAAAATGCTGCTGTTGATCCTGAATATACAGATCCGGCGTTTTGCCGGCGGAGTTATCTTTGGCAAAACTGGGGTGTTGCTCGTACAGGCTCAGATACGCCAGTAAGCGTTTGGCAAAATGCTCTGCGCTCTCACCTTGCCAGGGTGAGACATAATGACGTTGCTGTTGATAAGCATGGCTGGCATCACAGCTATAATCCAGATCGAGCTTTATAACCTTACTGACCATTTGCATGATCACAACCTCACTAAACCAGACTCTGCCTGGGGTAAGCAGAGTTTAGCTGTTAATACTTGAGACAACCAGATGCATAGCCAATGCCAACAGTAACAACCCCATCAGCCGATCAAACCAATAGCCCTTTAGTAATAAAAAACCTCTTACTTTTGTTTGGGTTAGAATTATCGATAACATGCAAAACCAGGCGGCCGTGGCTACAGCCATATAAACGCCGTAAATTACTTTGTAAAAAAGTGGTGTCATTGGCGAAATAATGACCGCAAATAGTGATAAGAAAAATAACGTAGCCTTGGGGTTTAAGCCGTTAGTAATAAAACCGGCAACAAAGGCTTTACGGGCAGATGGTGCATCCTCATTTGCGCTGCCAGCAATGGCTTGCTCAGGATGTAACGGCGCTTTGCTTCTTAGGGCCATAATACCGATATAAAACAAATAACCCGCTGCGGCAAAGCTCAGCACTTTAAACAGCCAGGGCGTAGTTTGAATAAGCACGGCGATGCCCACCAGTGACCAGGTAACATGCAGCAGTATTGCCGCACCAATGCCAATACTGGCAGCGATCGCCTGCTGACGGCCAAACCGCACGGCGTAACGCAGCACTATGGCAAAATCAGGCCCGGGGCTTGCTACCGCCATCAGATGCACTACTGCAATTAATAAGAACTCCGGCCAAAAACCTGTCACGTAGAAACCTCAATGGTAAAAAGCAAACATTCTAATAACTTATGCCGGTGTTGTGCCAGAGTTTAATCGCTTAAAGCTGTCATTTAAGCTATTCAATCCGTAAGGCGTTTGCCGGCGCAGCATAAATCTGTAAAATGTTACAACATCACGCTATTTATTGAGAGAATCCAACATGCGCCGTACCCCTGTTTTGCGACGTTACAGCCTGCTAGCGGTATTTGTCAGCCTGGCATTTAATGTTGCTGCACAAGAGCCATCACAACGCTATAACGGCGTTGTAACTGATACCCAGGGCCAACCGCTAAAAAATGCCCGCGTCCACATTCACGGCCGCCAGCAGTATGTTTATGCCGATGAACAAGGCCGTTTTAGTATTCAGGCTCCGGCCAATGCAGAGCTGCATATCTCAGCCGCCGGCTATGGCGATAGCTTTATTACAGTCACGCCGGCGCAACCACAACTGAATATCAACTTATCAGCAGGTGGTGTAGAGCGTATTGTGGTTGCCGCCTCAGGGATACATAAATACAACCTGGAAATGGCGACGCCGGTATCAGTATTAACCGGTGCAGAGTTAAGCCGGCGCACCGAGCCTACTATTGGCGAAACCCTGAAATACGAGCCCGGCGTGCACGCCAATTACTATGGCCCGGTTGCATCAAGCCCGGTGATCCGTGGTTTGGACGGCCCGCGCGTACGTATTTTAAATAATGGTTTGGACACAGCTGATGTATCCCGCGTCGGGCCGGATCATGCCATTAGCGCTGATGCCATCACCGCGCAACAAATTGAAGTACTGCGCGGTCCCGCTACCTTGTTGTATGGCAGTGGTGCCATTGGTGGCGTCGTTAATGTGGTAGACAACCGTATTCCGCGCCAATTGCGCAGCAGCAGCGAAACCAAACTGGAAACACGCTACGTTGATGTTTCAGATGAAAAAACTGTCGCACTGAACCATGAAGGCAGTAACGACAATATTGCCTGGCATTTTGATGGCTTTAACCGTGACGGCTCAGACTATGATGTACCACGCTTTACCAATGATGAAGGCGACAGCAGTAAAACACTGGAGAACTCCTGGATCCAAAGTAAAGCCGTCAATGGCGGTGTCAGCTATATTGGCGACCGGGGTTTGTTCGGTATCAGTATTGGCCGGTTAGAGTCAGACTACGGTATCCCGGGCCATCATCACCACGCAGAGGAGCACGAAGAAGAACATGACGATGAGCATTTGCATGATGAAGAAAGTGTTTTTGCCAAACTAAAGCAAAACCGCGTCAGCGTAGCCGGTGAATGGTATACCCCGTTTGCGGGTATTGAGACCTTATCGCTTAATACCGCTTACACCGACTATCAGCATCAGGAAATTGAGGCAGGTAGCATTGGTACTACCTTTAAAAATAAAGCTTTGGAAAGCCGTATTACGCTGGAACATGAAGCCATTGGTGGCTGGCATGGCCTGGTGGGTTATCATGTGCAACACTCTGATTATCAGGCCTTTGGCGAAGAGGCTTTTACACCAGACAGCAAAACATTAACGCATGCTTTGTTTGTGCTGGAAGAAAAACAGTTCGGTAATTTATCCGCTCAGCTGGGTGGCCGTATTGAGCGGACAAAGCATGACGCCGGCGTTCTGGAACTGGGGCACGATGGCGCCTTAGTTAATGGTATTTCTGACAGGTTTGCTGCTGTCAGTGCATCGGCTGGTGTGGTTTGGGAGTTTGTACCGGGCTTCTCCTGGGCTTTAGCCGTTAGCCGCTCAGAGCGAGCTCCAAGTGCAGCAGAGCTGTATTCTAACGGTGCGCATATTGCCACCAGCAGCTATGAACTTGGCCTGATGTATCAGCTACACGATGGTGAACTGGAATTATCTGAGCATAAAGCAAAAAAAGAAACAGCAAATAATGTCGACATCACCTTTCGCAGCTTTAAAGGCGACTTAAGCTTTACCTATAACTTTTTCTATAACAAGGTACACAACTATCTGTACCTGGCGGATACCGGCCTGACCATGGAAGATCTGGAAGCAGGCCATGATGATGAAACAGGCGAAGAGGAACACCACCACGACAATTTTGGCCTGTATCAGTATCAACAACAAAACGCTACCTTGTATGGTGCCGAATTTGAAGCCCGCTATAAGTTAGATCATGCTCAATCATTAAATGTGTTTTTTGATGCCGTGCGTGCCAAACTGGACGGTGGCAATTATCTGCCGCGTATCCCACCCTATAAAACCGGTTTGGGCTATCAGTATACCGGTGTTAGCTGGAGTGCAGATTTAGGTGTAACACGTTACGCAAAGCAGAACAAAGTCGCGGCAAATGAAACCGTTACCAAAGCCTATACTCTGCTTGATGCCAGCGTAAATTACGATTTCAGCTTATCGCAGTTAGATATGACGGTATTTTTACGCGGTACTAATTTAACCAACGAGCTGGGGTTTGTGCACAGCTCCTTTATCAAAGCAGACGCGCCATTACCGGGCCGGGCTGTAACGCTTGGCCTGCGGGCAACCTTTTAATAAATTACGCCCGGTTTAGCCGGGCTTTTTATTACAGGAAACGGTCTTTAACACGGCCCCACTGATAATAGGCCAGCTGGCCCAGACGCCGAAAAGCCGGCAACGGGAACGGCTGCAGCCGGCTTTGATATATCGGCAGCGATGGTAAAGCAATACCCATTGCCATTTCTGCCAGCCTTACCCCGGCCAGAGTGCTGAACGACAAACCGCTGCCGCAGTAGCCAGCAGCATAAAATACATTATCTTCCGCCTGACACAGCCGCGGCAAATCGTCATACGACACCGCTACCCAGCCACTCCAGTGATAATCACAGCGCACATCAGCCAGCATCGGAAAACAGCTTTTCAACGCGCTTAGCAAGCGCTGCGGATATACTGCTTTTTTAGCATCGCGGCCATACACTGCACTGCGTCCGCCAAATAAAATACGGTTGTCCGGCAGCTTACGGTAATAGTACTTCAGCGCGCGCGTATCCATTATTAACTGGGTATGGTGCAAACCACTTTGCTGCAGTTGTGCCGGCGTTAAAGGCTCTGTCACAATAATGCTGCTTAATACCGGCAAACAGCCGCGGTTTAACGGCGGATACAAATCTTTTGCTGTATAACCATTTGTCGCCAGTATCAGTTGCTTACATCGCACGCGGGCTTGCGGTGTATGCACCACAAAATCATTGCCGCTGCGTTGCCAGTGCAGTACCGGTGACGCCGTATACACTTGCACCCCGCTGCGCTGCGCCATAGTACTGTAGCCCTTTGCCAGTGCCAGCGGATTGACGCCAAAGCAATCCGGAAATCTAATCGCACCATAAGCTTGTGTATTGTGCATATAGTCACTGTTTAGCTGCTCCGACGATAAGTAAGTCGTCTGATAGCCAAAACTACGTTGCAAAAACGCCGCCTGTGCGGGTAAATCGGCGCCCAAAGAGGCTTTGTGGGCCACTTTTAAATAGCCTTCGGGCTGGACATCGCAAGCGATATTGCCATCAGCAATCATCTGCCTGACCTGAGCCACAGCAGCGCCGTATTCCTGATGAAACCGTTGGGTAGTCTCTAAGCCAAAACGCTGTGTTAACTGCGCCAGACCCAGCCGCCCGGTACCACGCAGCACAAAACCGGCGTTACGGCCGCTACAGCCCCAGCCGGTCTGATGCGCTTCTAATACAGTAACCTCGCGGTTAAAACGACTGGCCAGTTGATAGGCGCAGCTCAGGCCGGTATAACCGGCGCCAATCACCACGATGTCGCTGCTTTGGTCCGCTACAATTGCGCCAGTGCTGGCACCGGTTTGTGTTTGCGTTGCCCAGTACGAGGAAGGATAAGCTGCGCCCTGCCCGATATCCTTATCAACCAGCGGATCATACATAGCCCACTCCTGAACTAACCGGCACTAAAGGTTAATACCATTTCAGCAGCGCTACAGTTGCACAATGCACCGCAAACCGGGCAAAAATAGCCAACGGTTTCAGACAAATGCCGCCAGCGCTGTGGGTGAACTTTTACCAAAACAGCCCCCGCCTGGCTAAAGTAACGTTGCGCCGCATTGCCCGGGCTCTCACGCCAGATATGTGCCAGCCCCGCTTTGGCGCCCTGATGTTTTAATGCCCTAACAGACGCCTGCAGCAATAACGAGGCAATGCCTTTCCCCCGCTGCGCTGTACTTACGCCAACAGACTTAAAATACGCCATATCAGCACGCGGTACCGGCCATAAAGCTTCTGTGCACCAGTTGTCGGGGTGCCACTGCCCGGCAGCAAAGCTTAAACGGTAACCTATCAGCTGCTGTTGTTCATCAACCGCAACAAAACTGGCATTAATACCCTTTGCAATACCTTGCAGCTGCATCGCTGTCAGGCTGTCGTGACTAAGATAATTATCGCCATGAATAGTATTGGCCAGGCTGACTACTGCAGGGAAAAAAGCCGGGGTAAGTTCGGTGATTTGCATCGTGGTGATCAGGACAAGAACAGTAGCGTTGTTATAAATCAGTCGTTGCGGCGACGGCAATGTTTTTTTCCATGCAATCGAATGTAACTTTCTATTTTAGAGTCGAAATACCAGAAATATACGATAGACAACATTCGAGTTATCCAATATGGTTATCAGGACGCAAGACAAAAACATAAGCGTCTGCTAAATAGAAAAATAATCCAGGAACAAACTATGAAAAACCATAATAACTACCACCCGGTTGCTCGTGCCGTTAAATTCGGTCTTGCAGCATCGCTGTCGTTCGGTATCAGTACCAGCGTAGCTATGGCACAGGAAGACGCCGATGCTGCCAAGAAAGAACAATCTGTAGAAAAAATTGCTGTAGTAGGCAGTCGCTCAGCGCCACGGTCTATTGGTGATTCTCCGGTGCCCATCGATATCATTGGTGGCGACGAACTGATGAAAAGTGGTAACTCTGACATGTTAAACATGCTAACCAGTTCAGTACCGTCGTTAAACGTGCATGCCAATCCTATCAGCGATGCGGCCAGTTTGATCCGACCAATAAATTTACGCGGCCTGTCTTCAGACAGCACGCTGATCCTGTTAAACGGTAAACGCCGGCACAAAGCATCTGTCATTACCTTTTTAGGTGGTGGTATCAACGATGGTGCTCAGGGTTCTGATATCTCAGTGATCCCTGGTATTGCAATGAAGCAAGTCGAGGTATTACGGGACGGCGCTGCCGCACAGTATGGCTCGGATGCTATTGCGGGTGTAATTAACTTTGTGCTCAAAGATGCAGATCAAGGTGGTTCTTTAGAAGTAAAGCGTGGTGAATATTACGCCGGTGATGGTACTTCAACGGAAATAGCGGCGAATATTGGTATGCCATTAACCGACAATGGTTTTGTCAACATCAGCGCCCAACTGAAAAATGCTGATCCTACCAGCCGTAGCGTGCAACGCGGTGATGCGCAGGCTATAGCCGATGACGGTAATCCTTTTATCGCCCCGGTTACTCAGGTATGGGGCGCGCCTAAAATTAAAGATGATATCACGCTGTTTGCTAATGCAGGCCTGGAATTAGGCAATGGCCGTGAAGCCTATCTGTTCGGTAACTATTCTGAGCGTGATGTGAGAGGTGGTTTCTATTACCGCAACCCACATACCCGTGGGGGTGTGTTTTCAAACGACGGCGGTGAAACACTGGAGGTTGTCGATACTACCGGCGCTGGTGGTTGTGCAAATGTTCCTATCGCCGGTCTTGACCATCAGCAGATAACCACGGCTGTAGGCGCTTTACCTGCTAACTGCTTTACGTTCTTCTCGATGTTCCCTGGAGGCTTTACACCTAATTTTGGCGGCAATATCACTGATACCTCATTAACAGCCGGCACTAAAGGCGAGTTTAAATCCGGCTGGATGGAAGGCATATTATATGACTTCTCAGGCTCAGTTGGCCGTAGCGAATCGACATTTAACATTGTTAATACTGTGAATGCGTCACTAGGCCCTAATACCCCTACTGAATTTGAAGCCGGGAAATACATTCAGTTAGAAAAAACCTTTGCTGCAGACTTTGTTAAGTATGTAGCCGCCGGTTTGTACGAAGACGTGACGGTGGCCGGTGGTCTGCAGTGGACAGAAGAGAGCTTTGAGATAGTAGCCGGCGAGGTTGCATCGTGGGAAATTGGCCCTTATGTAAGCCAGTTAACCAATGGCTCTAATGGTTTTCCTGGGTTTCAGCCGGATGATGCCGGTACGAATACCCGCCGTAACTATGCAGCTTATGTTGATGTTGAAGCCGAATTTACCGAAAACTTTTTGATGGCCGCAGCGCTGCGTTTTGAAGACTATGAAAGCTTCGGTTCCACCACTAACTACAAAATAACCGCGCAGTACCGCTTAAGTGAAGATTGGGCGATGCGCGGCTCTCACAGTACCGGCTTCAGAGCGCCTACGGTAGGCCAGGCAAATGTGCGCAATGTGCGTACGGCACTGATCGGCGGAGAGTTGGTTGATATTGCTTTATTACCCGCCACTAATCCGGTATCGCTGCTTAAAGGCGGCAAAGAGTTAACGCCGGAAGAGTCAAAAAGTTTTGCCGTGGGCCTGGTGTACAACGGTGATAATTTCTTCTTTACCGCGGATGTATTCCGTATTGAAGTTGATGATCGGATTGGTCAATCAGCCGAGTTTGATGTAACCCAGGCTGACCGGGATGCTCTGCGGGCTGCAGGTGTCAGGGGCGTTGAAAGCTTATCGCAGATCACCTTCCTGACTAACGACTTTGATACCGTCACCCGTGGTCTGGATCTGGTTGCCAATTATTCTGCCAGCTTACTTAACGGTCGCAGCACCTTTAGTCTGGCTTACAACTGGACCGATACCACTGTCACTAACTACACCGCAGTGACAGGTGATTTTAAAGTATCACGGCTGGAAAAAGATTTGCCAGACCACCGCGCTACCCTGACCTGGAAACAGGACTGGGATAGTATCGATATGTTTGTTCGCGCCAACTATTATGGCAGCTATCAGGGCGTGCACGCTGACGATCCTGAGCTTACACAGATGGCATCATCTAAGGTGACGTTCGATGCAGAAGTCAGCTACCACTTCAACGACAGCTTCTCTGTCGCTTTAGGGGCACAAAATCTGTTTGATACCAAACCAGAGCGTTTGCCACAATGGATGAGCGAAATACTCGGTGCCAAGTACTTTGAAACCTCACCGATGGGCATCAATGGTGGTTACTACTATCTGAAGGGCATTTACCGCTTCTGACAAACCCTGTTGTAAAACAAAAATCCGCCTTAACCGGCGGATTTTTTGTTTTACAGCGCAGCCAACAAGGCCTGTAGCGGATGTTTTGGCTTATCCCCTACCAGCCGTTTTACCTGGCTGCGACAAGAAAAACCGGTAACCAGTATTTGCCCGGTGCCATACTGCTCAACCGGTGCACGCCAGCTCATATCAAACAGTGCTTTGCTGTTGTCCAGGTTTTGCGCTTCATGGCCATAAGTACCCGCCATACCGCAGCAACCCACACTCACCGGCTTTAAGCTTAGCCCGGTGCGGCTAAATATTTGCTGCCAGGCTTTTTCTGTCGCTGGTAAGGCGGTTTTTTCCGTGCAATGCGCCAGTAAAGCAAACTCAGCGGTTTTACTTACCTTGGGTAAGGTTTGTTGCACCAGCCATTCGTGTAGTAACTGTACGTTAAAATCACCGCGTTTATCCGCCAGTGCTTTGTTGTACTCATCGCGGTATACCAGCACTAAAGACGCATCCAGCCCAAGCATTGGTAAGCCCAGCTGTTGCAACTGATTTAAATACTGTGCTGCTGTGGCCGCAGTTTTGGCAAATTCGCGTAAAAAGCCTTTTACATGCTGCGGCTTACCGTTGGGTAAAAACGGCAACAATACCGGGTTAAAACCGAGTTTTTGCAGTAAATTTAACGCATCAGCTACCAGCTCAGCTTCATAAAAACTGGTAAAAGGGTCTTGTACCAGCAATACGGTGCGTGCTTTTAGCTCTGTTGGTAACTGCTGCAAGCTAACTAAATCGAAACGATACTGCTCACCAATCTGCTGCGCCAACGTGGGTACCGATAGCAACGGCGTATCGACATAGCCTACTGTCTTCTCAAGCAGCGTAGCAGTAATACTGCGTTTTAATACAAAGTTAACCAGCTTCGGCGCTTTGGCCAGCAACGGCGCTGTGCGCTCAATATTGCCGACGATATAGTCTTTGGCCGGGCGTAAATAACGGCTGTGATACAGTTGTAAAAACCGCGCGCGAAACGACGGTACATCGACTTTTATCGGACACTGGCCGGCACAGGCTTTACAGGCCAGACAACCTTCCATAGCGTCCATCACTTCATGCGAGAAATCTTCTTCGCCTTGCCGTTTTGCTACAGTGTTTTTTATACGCTGCCATAAGCCATTGATACCGGATGATTTATCTAGCAACTGCTGCTCTTGTGCCAGTACATCCAGGCCTTGCAATTCGGTTAGGCGTAACCATTCACGCATTAAACCGGCCCGGCCTTTAGGGCTGTGGCGCCGATCTTTGGTTACTTTACTGGATGGGCACATCGGCGAGTTTTCTTCGTAGTTAAAACACAGGCCGTTACCATTGCAGTTTAAGCTGCTGTCAAAACTGTCTTTTACCGCTACCGGAATTTGCCGGTCAAAGTAAGCCCGCTTTACACCATCAACCGACACTAAGCTGTCTGCACTGTTAAACGGCGTACAAATTTTGCCGGGGTTTACTCTGTTGCGTGGGTCAAACGCTGCTTTAATTTTACGCAGCTCGTTAAACAGCTCATCGCCAAAAAATGCCGGGCCGTACTCACTACGATAACCTTTACCATGCTCACCCCACATCAGGCCGCCGTATTTGGCAGTTAGCGCCACCACCTGATCGGAAATAGTACGCAGCAGTTGCTCCTGTTGTGGCTCGCATAAATCCAGCGCCGGGCGCACATGCAATACGCCGGCATCAACATGGCCAAACATGCCATATTGCAGGCCGTGGCTGTCGAGCAGTACGCGAAATTCCATAATAAAATCGGCCAGATTTTCCGGCGGTACGGCAGTGTCCTCGGTAAAAGGAATGGGCTTTTGCCGGCCTTTAGCATTACCCAGCAGCCCTACTGCCTTTTTGCGCATGGCGTAAATATTGCCAATAGCAGCGTTATCATAGGTAAGCTGGTAGCCGATAATACCATCGGTTTTATCGGCTATTGCACCATCCAGCCGGGCCGTTAGTGCGGCAATTTTCTGTTCAATTTCGCTTTGCTGTTCGCTGTTATACTCCACCATATTCAGGCCCTGCATTTCAATGCCGGGCACGTCGGTGATTAAGTCTTTTACCTGATGCCAGATAATATCGGCGCGGGCTAAATTCAGCACCTTACTGTCAACAGTTTCAACCGATGTCGCTTCAGCCGCAACCAGAAACGGGGCGTTACGCAGCGCACTTTCAAAGCTGTCGTATTTAACATTAACCAGACATTTATATTTGGCAATCGGCGTAATATTCAGTTTGGCTTCTGTTACAAAACCAAGTGAGCCTTCAGAGCCGGTGATAATGCGCGATAAATCAAATTCGCTGAGATCGTCATTAAACACATGCTCTAAATCGTAGCCGGTTAAAAAGCGGTTTAAGCGGGGAAATTTCTGCAGAATCTGTGGCCGGAAAGTACGACAGCTATCCAGCACCTGTTGATAAATGCGGCCGATGCTGTTTGGCATCTGGGCGCGGTGCTCGGCTTCAAAGGTGGCCATTTTATGAGTATTTAATATATTGCCATCTATCAGCACCGTTTTTAATGCCAGCACATGATCACTGGTTTTACCGTACACTAATGAGCCTTGCCCCGAGGCATCGGTATTTATCATGCCGCCGATAGTGGCGCGGTTTGAGGTGGATAAATCCGGCGCAAAGAAAAAGCCGTAAGGTTTTAAAAAAGCGTTCAGCTGATCTTTAATTACCCCGGCCTGCACCCGGACCCAGCGCTGTTCGACATTAATTTCCAGAATATTGCGCATATGCCGCGATAAATCGACCACCACGTGCTCTGTCAGTGCCTGGCCATTAGTGCCGGTACCGCCGCCGCGCGGGCTGAATTTAATATGCGAGAAACTGGACGTTTGCGCCAGAGAAGTAAGAATAACCAGATCGTCGGTGCTTTTGGGTAGCAACACGGCCTGGGGTAGCGCCTGATACACGCTGTTATCTGTGGCAACGGCTAAACGGCTGCCATAACTGGTTTCGATATCGCCGTTAAAGCCAGCGGCAACTAAGGCTTTGCTAAAAGCAACAATGCTGGCATCCAGCGCGAGTTCGGGATTAAGCTTTGGGATCATAACTGCAGACACTCGGCAATAAGTGCCTGCAGTATAACATTAACTTGCCAGCAGATTTAACTGCAATTGCGCGGTAAAAACTAACTGACTGCCGGACGTATTTTCTGCTGCAAGCCGCGTAAGAAATAACGCAGCACCTGCTCCTGGCATGCACGGTAGTGTTTGTGATCCGGGCGGCGGAAAAACGCACTAAGTTCATGCTTGCTTAAACGGAACTCTGCACCTTCTAATAAGGCTAAAATGTCATCGTCTTTTAAATCAAAGGCAATTTTGAGTTTACGCAGAATAATATTGTAATTGAGCTTGGTTTCCGGCTCTGGAATTACACCGTCTTTGGCACCGCGGCGCTGGATAATCACGCCATTGAGAAACCCGGCCAGCAATACGTCGCTAATCAAGGCAAAATCTTCACTTTCGTCAGACTCCAGCCAGGCCATCACCTGCTCTTTCGTTACCGTGACATTGGTTAAAGCAAAAATGGCAATGATGCCGTGGTTGGGTGCATTTAGCGTGTAACGCAGGCTGCGCAGTACGTCGTTATTGGTCAAGATAATATCCTGTAGCAAAAGTCTGATGAAAAACGGCGGCTATAATACCACAGCCGCCGTTAAATCCGTATTTTGCTGCAATGGCACAGCAGCTTAAGGTAAATGCCCCAACTTGCTGGCTTTGGTAGCCAGATAACGGTGGCTGTGCGCCGAGGTTTTTACCCGGTGCTGTACTCTTTCTAATACGTTAACACCGGCATCGGTTAAGGCTTTTAGCTTACGCGGGTTATTGGTAAGCAGGCGTATTTGCCCAATACCCAGTTGTGCAAACATTTGCGCCGCTATATCGTATTCACGCATATCGGGTAAAAAGCCCAGAATTTCATTGGCTTCTACCGTGTCCAGGCCTTTGTCCTGCTCAGCATAAGCGCGAATTTTATTAATCAGGCCAATGCCGCGGCCCTCCTGGCGTAAATACAAAATGCAACCGCGGCCCAGATCAGCAATTTTACGCATCGCAGCTTCTAACTGCGGGCCACAATCGCAGCGCAAGCTAAACAAGGCGTCACCGGTTAAACACTCGGAGTGCACCCGCGCCAGTACGGGCTCGTCTGTTGTGACATCGCCCAGCGTTAATGCGACATGCTCTTTACCATTAGGTGCTTCAAAACCATGCAGGCGAAATTCAGCAAAAGGAGTGGGTAACAATGTTGAGGTTACAAGTTTTAGTTTCATCATGACTTCTCAGATAACGGCCGCACTTAATACAGCACAAGCTTTATTGGCTAAAGCGCAAGCTTTCATTGGGCCTTAATGGGGCCATAGTGCCGTTAATTCAAGGAGACCCAAAGCCGGTATTATAGCAGCGTTCACTGTCAAATAAGCAGATAAGTTGTGATAATATCACAAAACAACACCGCGAAATGTGTCCACGACTAACACCGTTAAAAACCGGTGAATTGCCGCAGCAGCCATGCAATTTTTATTAAACAGGTTACAATAGCCGCTGTTTTTACTACCGGTTATTCTTCATGCTACGCTTTTTTGAACGCCTTACCAAACCCTTTCCAGCAGCCGAGCCAGGCCAACCGCCACGTGGCTTACTGGCTTTTTGTCGCCACTATACCAAGGGCATGGAAACTTCGTTGTTATTTATGTCTTTATCGTCAGCCATCTTAGCCGTACTGGAAGTGTCGCTGTTTAGCTTTATGGGCCAGCTGGTTGACTGGCTGGTAGCTAATGATCCGGAAAACTTTTTTACCGACGAGCGCGCCACCCTGATTTGGATGGCGCTGGTAACCCTGGTGTTATTGCCATTAATGACCTTTCTTCACTCGGCAATAGTGCATCAAACTTTGCTGGGTAATTACCCAATGTCGATCCGCTGGCTGGCCCACCGTTACTTATTGCGCCAGAGTGTCAGTTTTTATCAGAATGACTTTGCCGGCCGTATCGCAACCAAGGTTATGCAAACGGCGCTGTCGGTGCGCGAAACGGTAATGAAGCTGCTGGATGTGATGGTATACGTGCTGGTGTATTTCAGCGCCATGCTGTTTTTTGTGGCAGATGCCGACATACGCTTAATAGTGCCTATGCTGATTTGGCTGGTGTTTTACATCGCATTGCAGTTTTATTTTGTGCCTCGCTTAAAACGCGTGTCCACCGCACAGGCTGATGCCCGCTCAGAGATGACCGGCCGTATCGTTGACAGCTACACCAATATCGCCACCATTAAGCTGTTTTCGCATACAAACCGCGAAGAAGGTTATGCCAAAGACAGTATGGATGTTTTCCTGCAGCCGGTATATCAGCAAATGCGCCTGGCTACCGGGTTAAGTGTATCAGTGCAAACGCTTAACTATATTTTAGTCTTCAGTGTGGCGGCATTGTCGCTGTATTTATGGGCTGGCAGTGCCATTACAGTGGGTGCTATCGCTATCGCGATTAGCCTGGCGCTACGTTTAAATGGTATGGCACAGTGGATTATGTGGGAAGTTAGTGCACTGTTTGAAAATATCGGCACGGTTGCCGACGGTATCGCCACACTGTCACGGCCGATTGAAGTAAAAGATGCCGATAACGCCGCTAAATTAACGGTGCCACAGGGCAAAATAGAATTTCAGCAGGTTAGTTTTAATTATGGCAAAGCCACAACCGGAGACGGCAAAGCGGCAGTATTGCAACAACTGAACCTGAGCATAAAACCAGGCGAAAAAGTCGGTTTAGTTGGCCGCTCCGGCGCCGGTAAATCCACGCTGGTAAACCTGTTGCTGCGTTTTTACGATATCGAGAGCGGTAAAATACTGATCGACGGCCAGGATATCAGCCAGGTAAGCCAGGAAAGCCTGCGCCAACATATCGCCATGGTAACGCAGGATACCTCCCTGCTGCACCGCTCAGTGCGCGATAATATTGCCTATGGCAAACCGGACGCCACAGAAACTGAATTGCAGCTGGCGGCAGAACAAGCCGAAGCCGGTGATTTTATCCGTGATTTAACTGACCCTAAAGGCAACAGCGGCTTTGATGCCCAGGTTGGTGAGCGCGGCGTTAAACTCTCCGGCGGCCAACGCCAGCGTATCGCTATCGCCAGGGTACTGTTGAAAAACGCGCCGATTTTAATTCTGGATGAGGCCACTTCGGCACTGGATTCAGAAGTAGAAGCCGCTATTCAGGCCAGCTTAAACACGCTGATGGCCGGTAAAACCGTTATTGCCATTGCTCACCGGTTATCTACTATCGCACAGATGGACCGGCTTATTGTGCTGGATCAGGGCAATATCGTTGAACAAGGTAGCCACAGCGAGCTGATTGCCAGCGGCGGCATATACGCCCAGCTGTGGGCGCACCAAACCGGTGGTTTTATTGGCGTAGAATAAAGCAAAGCGTTAATCAGCCATTCTACCCCAATTTAGTAAAACGCCGGCACTTAGCCGGCGTTTACATTTAGAGCTGTGTCTATCGGGGCCGCATTTTACTCTGCCTTATTGCAGTACCACACGGTCATTAACAGGCTGCACCGGACGATTATTATGATGATGTATTACATGCAAAAATTGCGTGATCTGCTCTGGTGCAGCAAACACCGGTTGTTTCATTACCAGCCAGCGCACACCTTCCGAGCAAGGTGGAGTGGTCAGTGAGCCTTCAAAACGATAATAACTTCGACTGGCCGGCAGAATATCCAGCGCTGAAATATCCGCCGACAGCGGTTTTGTTTCACCAAGTTGTGGCATCTGCGCCCAGGCTTTGCTAAGGACATTATTACTGCCACCTTGGGTAAACATCACGGCAACAACAGCTAAATGCCCTGCTTTGTCGGCATGCACTAAATGTCCTTCCATCGGAAAGGACTCGCCATTGATCAGGTTTTCGCTGGGTACATGAAAATGGAACTGCTTTAATTCAAACTCGATACCATCAACAGTAATATTGTTACCCGGTAACATATTTATCTGCACGGTATGGCCGTTATTAATAATGCTTGCACTGCCACGGGTATAGTTAAATTTAATCGGTTCAAGCTTGCCGTCAACAGCACTATCAATATTGATCGGTGATTGATGGCTACCCGCGCAACTGCTGTACTCCGGAGTTAGTTTTACCCATTGCTCAGGCCCGGTATCGCCACTATAACCCCAGGCGGCCTCGCCAGCGCACGCAACACCAGACGACAACAAGAGCCCTATTGCAAGTAAAGTACGTTTCATATGTTTCCTCTTAACAACCTGACAAACCAGAGCACCAACATAAACCAACTAACATTAAGATTGTGTGAGGCGTTTCAACTTGTATGTCCCACAACCACGCGTTGCACATGCTCGTTACGGGCCCGGCGCATTGGCCGGGCTCTCTTTAAGCAGATTTTAGCACTCAGGCTAGGTTATTTCTGCTGTTGCTGCTGTTTGGCCAGGCGCTTTTCCCAGAAGGTCGCGTTTTTAATGCCCAGTTTTACCGGGTCAAAGGTAATAGGCCCTCCTGCCTTTTTCTGTTCTTCAAAATCACGCAGGCAGCGCATAGTAGGCTTATACATAAAAAATATTACCAGAATACCAACCACGTTAACCCAGGCCATCAGGCCTACGCCTATATCACCGATATTCCAGATATAACCGGCGCTGTTTACCGTGCCGTACGCCACCATAAACATCAACAACAGCTTAAATACGATATTGGGTAGTTTATTATTAAATACCCGGTTTAAATAAGCCACGTTAGTTTCTGTAATGTAGTAGTACGCCAAAATGGTAGTAAAAGCGAAGAAGAAAATAGCTAAGCCGGCAAATACCTGGCCAAACTGACCAAAGACACTTAATAAGGCCATTTGGGTAAAGGCAGGTGAAGCTACTTCGGTTGCCGCATCAACGTTCTGCAGGATCATGGTGCCAACACCAGTGGCTGCATTAAAGTTCTCGGTCTGAATATTGTACTGCTGCGTAATTAAGATCATAAGCGCCGTGGCCGTACAAACAAACAGGGTATCGACATAAACCGAAAACGCCTGCACTAAGCCCTGCTGTGACGGATGATCAACTTCAGCGGCTGCCGCAGCATGTGGGCCTGTGCCCTGGCCGGCTTCATTCGAGTAGATACCCCGCTTCACCCCCCAGCCTATTGCGGCACCAAAACCGGCTTGTGCTGTAAAGGCATCCGTGAGGATCATGCCAAAAATGCCAGGAACTTTGTCCAGATTAAGAAATACCACGATAAGTGCCAGTACAATGTAACCAAGCGCCATAAAAGGCACCACAATCTGGGTAAAATGAGCAATACGCTTAATACCGCCAAAAATAATAAACGCCAGTACAATAAGGATCACTGCCAGCGCAATCAGTTTATGGGTACCTACTTCACCAAAACTGGTCACCACCATATTACCGTCGCCAAAAACCTGCGTTACAGCATTACCTACAGCATTGGCCTGCACTCCCGGTAAAAAGATACCGCAGCCAATAATAGCCGAGATAGCAAACAAAATACCTAACCAGCGCCAACCAAGGCAACGTTCAAAATAGTAAGCCGGGCCCCCGCGATACTGGCCGTTTTCTTCAACTTTATAAATTTGCCCCAGTGTAGATTCAACATAGGCAGTACTGGCGCCTAAAAATGCGACAACCCACATCCAGAACACGGCACCTGGGCCACCAAAGCCAATAGCTGCGGCCACACCAGCGATATTGCCCACCCCAACCCGGCCGGATAACGACACAGCCAGTGCCTGAAATGACGAGATACCTTTGTCTGATTCGGTGTTGTTCAGCAGCAGTTTGCACATTTCTTTAAAATGACGAACCTGCGCAAACCGGGTCAGTATTGAGTAAAATAAGCCAGCGCCAAGACACAGATAGATCAGCGCCGGGCTCCAGATAATGCCATTTAGCGCACTAATAAAGCCTTCCATTTCCCTTCCTTATAATTATTTTTCAGCTAATTGTGTTATACGCCGCATAATTTGCCACAGCAAAAGCAGAATTGCTACGCCGTTAGCTGCTTTGCCGCTGATCTGCGATAATTTGCCCGGCCGTGGCGATTTCATCATCATGCGCCTGATCCACCCATGGCTCTGCCAACGCCTGCTTGTACCAGTCCTGCATGGCAGGTAAGGCTAACAGGTGTTGCAGATAGCTGGTGGCTACCTGACTAAACGCCAAACCATAGCTCTGCATACGAAATGCCACCGGCGCAAAAAACGCATCTGCGGCACAAAACTCTTTACCAGCTAAAAATGGCCCGCCAAACTGCCGGATCCCCTGCTCAAATAATTCACTTAAACGCTCGATGTCCTGTAAAAGAGCTGCAGTTACCTGATGCAACTTAACAGTATGGCCACAGCTCATGCCGCAGGTATTACGCAGTGTGCTAAAACCAGAGTGCATTTCTGCTGCGGCGCAACGGGCAAAAGCGCGGGCTTTCACGTCTTTGGGCCACACCGCCGGATAAGTTTCATACAGGTATTCGGCAATGGCCAGCGAATCCCATACCACAATGTCTTTTTGCACCAAACATGGCACTTTGCCAGAGGGTGAGAAAGTACGGAATTTTTCAAAATTGCCCTGCTGGCTAAAAGGCACCAGTTGCTCAATAAACGGAATATTCAGCTGGTGCATTAACACCCAGGGCCGTAACGACCAGGAAGAATAATTTTTGTTGGCGATATAGAGTTCACGCATAGTCAGGGCTCCTTAGTGACGTATAGCTATTTACTATGTGCTGAAGTGGCAAAAATCACAATCAGCTTTTGTATCATACTGATGCCATACCGGGCGCCAGCCATAAAAAAGCCCCTGTTAAAGGGGCTTGGTGTGCGAAAAACAGGTTATTGTTTACCGTATTTTTCAGCCAGATACAGCCAGGTTTCCAGCACGGTATCCGGGTTTAGCGATACACTGTCGATGCCCTGTTGCATTAACCAGGCGGCAAAATCGTCGTGGTCCGACGGGCCCTGGCCACAAATACCAATGTACTTACCTTTGGCTTTACAGGTTTTGATGGCCATTTCCAGCAACTTATAAATCGCCGGGTTACGCTCATCAAACAAGTGGGCGATGAGGCCGCTGTCTCTGTCCAGCCCCAGTGTTAACTGGGTTAAGTCGTTTGAGCCAATGGAGAAACCATCGAAGTATTCTAAAAACTCTTCTGCCAGTAAGGCGTTAGACGGCAGCTCACACATCATAATCACACGTAAACCGTTGTCGCCACGTTTTAAACCGTGCTCTGCCAGTAAATCAATTACGCTGCTTGCTTCACCCAGGGTGCGTACAAACGGGATCATCACCTCTACATTGGTAAAGCCCATCACATTGCGCACCCGCTTTAACGCCTCAACCTCCAGTGCAAAGCAATCACGGAAATCTTCGGAGATATAGCGCGAAGCGCCGCGAAAACCTATCATCGGGTTTTCTTCGTGTGGTTCGTACTGGCGTCCGCCAACTAAGTTAGCGTATTCGTTTGATTTAAAATCTGACATCCGCACTATCACTTTTTGCGGCGCAAAAGCACAGGCTAAGGTCGCGATGCCTTCGGTCAGCTTGGCAATATAAAACTCAACCGGATTGGCATAACCGGCAATCATTTCGCTGATGGTGGCTTTAAGCTCTGGTGTTTGCGCATCAAAGTTCAGCAGTGCCTTAGGGTGCACGCCAATCATGCGGTTAATAATAAACTCCAGCCGTGCCAGACCAATACCGGCATGTGGCAGTTTGGCAAACGAGAATGCCCGCTCCGGGTTGCCGACGTTCATCATTATTTTTAAATCCAGCTTTGGCATCTGATCAACGCGGCTGCTTACCACCTTGTATTCCAGCTTACCGTCGTAAATAAAGCCGGTGTCGCCTTCAGCACAAGACACGGTAACCTGCTGGCCGGTTTTAATTTTGGCCGTAGCATCGCCACAGCCCACTACCGCCGGAATACCCAATTCACGGGCAATAATGGCGGCATGGCAAGTGCGTCCACCACGGTTGGTGACAATGGCCGACGCCCGCTTCATGATCGGTTCCCAGTCCGGGTCAGTCATGTCGGTTACCAGCACATCGCCCGGTTGAATTTGGTCCATCTGCTCTATGCCTTTGAGCACCTTAGCAGTGCCGGCACCAATACGCTGGCCGATAGCCCTGCCTTCAACCAATACCGGCGCTTTCGCCAACAGTTGAAAGCGCTCCATGCTGTTACTGTCTTCGCGGCTTTTTACCGTTTCCGGCCGCGCCTGCACGATATACAGCTTGCCGTCGTTACCATCTTTGGCCCACTCGATATCCATCGCGCGGCCATAATGCTTAGCAATAATAACGGCTTGTTTAGCCAGCTCCTCGACTTCAGCATCGGTAAGTGAAAATTGTTGGCTACGCTGTGGTTCAATATCCACTACCTTAACCTGCTTGCCGTGGCCTTGCTCGCCAGAGTAAATCATCTCGACTTTTTTACTGCCTAAGTTGCGTTTTACCACTGCCGGACGGCCTGCTGCCAGTGTGGGTTTGTGCACATAGAATTCGTCCGGGTTAACGGCGCCCTGCACCACCATTTCGCCCAAGCCGTAAGAAGACGTAATAAACACCACCTCTTCAAAGCCAGACTCAGTATCAATACTAAACATAACGCCGGAAGAGGCTAAATCAGAGCGCACCATTTTCTGTACACCAGCTGATAACGCCACGCCACGGTGGTCATAGCCCTGGTGCACCCGGTAAGAAATAGCGCGGTCGTTAAATAACGAGGCAAACACATGTTTAATAGCGATAATCACGGCATCATAGCCGCGCACGTTTAAGAAGGTTTCCTGCTGGCCGGCAAAAGACGCATCCGGCATGTCTTCGGCGGTTGCCGATGAACGTACGGCAAAAGATACATCTTGCGCTGCGTCCGGATGCAGTTGTTGGTAAGCCTGGCGAATGGCCTGTTCTAATTCCGGCTGAAACGGCGTATCAATAACCCACTGGCGGATCTGTGCGCCGGCTTTGGCCAGTGCCGTTACATCGTCAACATCCAGGCCGTCGAGCAGTTGATAAATGCGCTCATTAACGCCGCTTTGTTCAAGAAATTGGTTAAAGGCGTAGGCCGTAGTAGCGAAGCCGCCCGGTACCTGTACCCCGGCATTGGCCAGATTACTGATCATTTCACCCAGTGAGGCATTTTTGCCCCCCACCCGGTTTACATCGTGCATTCCCAGGTTTTCATACCAAATCACAAATTCTTGCACAGTTCGTCTCCAATTTTTGTCGTATGGCGTGTAAGCTTACATCCAGCATTACAGGGCCAGACGATTTTACACTGGCGTCAGGGTTAATTAAAACCTTAATTTCAATGTAATTTTATAACAACAAAACGGAGTTTCCGGTGCGTACAGCCTTTTACATATCAGATGGAACCGCTATTACTGCAGAAGTGTTTGGCCATGCCTTACTTACTCTTTTTCCTGCACAATTTGAGCATGTTACCATCCCGTTTGTTGAAACTGCCGATATGGCCGAGCAGGTAAAACAGCGTATTAACGATCGTTATAAAACAACGGGGCAACGGCCGTTAATCTTTCAAACCTTTGTTGATGACCAGTTACGGCAGATTATTAACAGCAGCAACGGCGTCTGTTACGACTTCCTCAATACCTTTGTCGAACCCATTCAACGCGAGCTTGGTGTGGCACCGGTGCCCAAAACCCATCGCACTCACAGCATCCATGAACAAAGTTATGATTTTCGCATTGATGCAGTTAATTTTGCCCTGGCCAATGATGATGGTTCTAACCTGAAAAACTTTGATCAGGCCGACATTATTCTGGTGGGGGTAAGCCGTTCCGGCAAAACCCCGACCAGCCTGTATCTGGCACTGCAATACGGTATTAAAGCGGCAAACTACCCGTTTGTAGAAGAAGATATGCAGCAACTGCATTTGCCGGAGGTGTTAAAGCGTAACAAGAGCAAACTGTTTGGCTTAACGATCACCGCTGAGCGTTTAAGCCAGATCCGCGAGCAACGCCGGGCGAATAGCCGTTATGCGTCGCTGCGTCAGTGTCAGTTGGAGCTGGCTGAGGTAGAAAACTTATACCAGCGCGAGCAAATTCCGTTTTTAAACTCCACCCATCTGTCGATAGAGGAGATTTCAGCAAAGATTATCGCCAAAACCGGGCTTAAACGGCATAAATATTAGTTTCTACTTTTTTAGTAACACTTGCTGCAGTATCTCACTAATAGAAAGCGGCTCAGCTTCGCCGCTTTCCAGCCGTTTTATCTGCTCAACCAATAAGGTATTAACCGGGGTGGGTAGTTGATAAAGCTGGCCCATCCGCACCACTGCACCATTTAAAAACATAATTTCAGTGCGCTTTTTTGCCTGTATATCATCCCACATCGATGAGCGGGCTTGTTCATCCATTGGCAACATTTTACCGGCAATACGGCGGAACAATACAGTAGGTAAACGCAGCAACCATGGCAACATAGCGTTGGGTAAGCCGGTGTATGGCACCGGGCGGATTTTTGCTTTACTGCATATTGCCAGCCACTCCTGCATGGCCAGCGCCAGTAACATACGGCTGTCGGCATGCAGCAGCTGCTGTTTCAGTGGGACATTGCTGATCGCATTTAGCGCATTGTTTAAGTTAAGTAATAGCTTGCCATATTCCGCAGCTGTAATATCTGTCGTCAATTGCACCGGCAACTGTAAATGATTAAACACGCTGACCACGTAATTTACCGCTGCATACTGGCTTTGCTGCCAGACAATATTACCCTCGGTGGCACGATGAAACTGACCCGCGCGGTTTTTTACCACGTTAAATGGCACTATGGCGCGCAATACCGGATTAGTCAGATCCTGGGTTAGCATTTCACCAATGCCTATACCATTTTGCATTGCCACCACCGGGACTTCAGGACGTAAAAAGCGTTTTAACTGGGTCAGCATTGGCACTAATGCGGGGGCTTTTACTGTTAACAGCACCACATCGCACTCAATTAAGCTGTTAAGCGAGCTGTAAAAAGCAACTGGCTGGGCGAAATATGCCTGATGATCAAACGAGGTAGCACTTAAACCATTAGCCGCCAGTTCCAGTGCCATAGTTTCACGGCCAAAAAATTTAACGTCCAGTGCACTGTCCTGGCATAAGTAAGCGCCAAGATAGCAACCCACACTGCCTGCACCCACTATACCAATACAGTAACGCTGGCCAGCAGTAGAATACTGGCCAGCGTCATCCTGAGCTTGTTGTCCTGATAACACTTACGCTCCTTTGAGCGCGTGATTATTTACGCGCAGTGCGTAGAGTATCGGCAATCAGGAAGGCTAATTCCAGTACCTGATCAGCATTTAAGCGCGGATCGCATTGAGTAAAGTAGCGTTTACCCAAATCGTGTTCACTTAAACCGTAAGCACCGCCTGTACATTCGGTAACATGCTCACCGGTCATTTCCAGGTGGATACCACCGGCATGGCTGCCTTCGGCTTTATGCACCGCAAAGAAATTACGGATTTCACGTAAGATGGCTTCAAAATCACGGGTTTTGTAGTCGTTGCTCGCTTTTACCGTATTGCCGTGCATCGGGTCTGAGCTCCACACTACTTTACGGCCTTCCTGCTGCACTTTACGCACTAAAGCGGGTAATTTATCTGCCAGTTTGTCTGCACCCATACGGGTGATGAGTGTTAAGCGCCCGGCAACATTGTCCGGGTTTAATGCATCAATCAGGCGGATCAGATCGTCCGGCTGCATACCCGGGCCAACTTTTACGCCAACCGGGTTATGAATGCCGCGGAAGAATTCAATATGCGCATGATCCAACTGGCGGGTACGCTCACCAATCCACACCATATGCGCCGAGCAGTCGTACCAGTCGCCGGTTAACGAATCACGTCGTGTCAGTGCTTCTTCATAATTTAGCAGCAAAGCTTCATGCGACGTATACAACTGGGTTTCACGGATAGAGGGTGAATTCTGGCCGGTAATGCCGCAAATTTCCATAAAGCGCAGCGCTTCCTGAATACGTTGCGCCACATCCTGATAGCGATCTTTTAGCGGGTTAGACTCAACAAAGCCCATATTCCACTTACTGACCTGATGTAAATCGGCCAGACCGCCCTGCGCAAAAGCGCGCAGTAAATTCAGCGTAGCGGCGGAATGATGATAAGCCGTGGTTAACCGGTTTGGATCGGGCAGCCTCGCCGCTTCAGTAAATTCAAAACTATTAACAATATCACCGCGGTAGCTTGGCAGTGACACGCCATTGATGGTTTCCAGATCACTTGAGCGGGGCTTGGCATATTGCCCGGCCATACGGGCAACTTTTACTACCGGCAAACCACCGGCAAACGTCAGCACCACCGCCATTTGCAGTAATACTTTAAAGGTGTCACGAATTTTAGGCGCGTTAAAATCGTTAAAGCTTTCGGCGCAGTCGCCACCTTGCAGTAAAAAACCCTGACCTTCAGCAACCTGGCCCAACTGGCTAAACAGATCCCGCGTTTCCTGGGCAAACACCAGCGGCGGATATTTATGTAATTGCTGTTCAACACGGTCTAGCAAATCCTGATCCTTGTAGCTTGGTTGCTGTTGGATCGGTAAGCTGCGCCAGCTTTGAGGCGTCCAGGTGGTCACGATGATTTTCCTATATTTGATGATGAGTCTGATGAATTGCCATGCAAGTTATAGACTTCTGGACGTAAATTCAATGCTGAACATGGCATAATTTATGACAATTTTATCTGCTGGCGAAAAACTGCTGTAGTTTTGTTCAGTTAGGCTTGCCTAAAGTACGGATCTGACAAATATTCCACCAGACCATCACAGCCTTGTTCAATCAGCTGTAATACCAGCGCAAAGCCCCGGCTGCCGCCGTAATAGGGATCAGGTACTTCACTTATGGCCGGAAATTCAGGATGGTATTGCAAAAACAACTGCAGCTTATGCTGATGCTCTGGCGGACAACGGCGATTCAATTCCTGCAAATTATCATTATCCATTGCCAGGATCAGATCGTAGTACGCAAAGTCCTGCTCTTTTACCGGCCTTGATGTTATACCGTTAAACTTATAACCGTTCGCCTGGCCTTCCCGTACACTGCGCTGATCGGGGGCTTCCCCACGATGCGACGCGCTGGTACCGGCCGATTCTATTTCAACCGCCAAAGCATATTGCGCCGCTTTATAGCGCATAACCGCATGAGCGGTGGGTGAACGACAGATATTCCCCAGACAGACAAACAAGATTTTCCTTGGCATAACAACTCCCTGTATCTCAATTTTACTATGCTAGCATGCTTTGAGCTGAACGTTAAATGGTTGCATATTGCTAAACACAGGTTCAGTATGGCGTTTCCTGACAGGAGAATTTGATTGTTTTTCGGAGAGAAGTAAATGGATAAGTTTGTCAAACTTATCGTGCTGACGGAGCAGGAAACTGTACACAATATTTCACTGCTGGCGCAGTCTGTCGGCATTAAAGTACAACAACAAAGTCGTTCAGATGTATTGCAAATGCCGCAACTTAAAGCAGGCACGTTACTGGCCTGCCCATATCACAGTACAGATTTAAATAAAAAAGGCATGTCGGTAGAACTGCAATGTTTGCAACAAAAAGCGCCAGTGTTTTTTTTTCAGGCTGAACGTACCCTGCTTAATCCCACCCAGGCCTTAGTAAACGGCATTCGCGGTGCGATATACCGCGACGAGCAGCTGGACCGGGTACTAACAGCCTTGAAAACCATGATGGACGGCCAGCTGTATTATGCCCGCCCGGTAATGTCCGAATTGCTGGATGAACTGCTGTTGCAAAGGCTGAACTCTAATGCCGGGCAACGCCATGTTACAGACAGTAATCTGCTAACCAGGCAAGAAAAACGTATTATTCAACTGGTGGCAGAAGGCTCGCGGAATAAAGAAATTGCCGACAACCTCAATATCAGTGCCCATACTGTTAAAGCACATATGTCATCCATTTTCCGTAAAACTCAGGCCAGAAACCGGGTAGAGCTGCTGCGCTGGCTGCAGCAGCCCAGCCGACATGATCAACCTTCGCTGGTAAGGCCCGCCTGAGTATCTGCCCGCCAAAAACCACGTTGCTGGCCCTGACTTATCAGTTCAGCAACGGCGGTTTCAATAGCCTGCTTCACACAGTACTGTACCGGCTCGTTGGTTGAGTAACCGCCTTCTGCTTCCAATAAACGATTTAACGATACATAACGGAACAGCCCGGCCCGCAGCTCCTGCGAAAATACCTTTTTATTGCTGGCCACAGACAACAACACCTGGCCGGTGTGCACATCCACAGCGCGCAGATAAATGGTGACCTGATCTTCACGATATAACTCAGAGGCACCCACGCCAAAGTATTCCGCGCCAATACCGCCGGTTGTCAGGTTGGTTTCATAACTGATAATACCGCCTTCAAACAGTAAACGGGCTTCTTTTAGCGGTGGCAATTCAGCCGCTTTTTTATTCGAGCCATGAATTTTACGCTCCGTCAGCAGGTTTTGCAGCCCTTCACGCTCAAGTGGGGCAAACCAGCCACTGTCCAGTAAGGTTTGAGTCAATATAGAGGTTGCGCCCTGAGTAACGGCAGTAGAAAAACTGGAAACATTGGCCTGAGGTTTGTATTGCCCGGTTTGATCACGAAAAGTATACACCGATACCGGAATAGCCAGCCTGGGTTTATTGCCTTGTTGCAATTCCTGCATCAGTGTACTTGGTACATCAATACTGGCCGCCGAGATATTAATTGCCGGTTTGGGTAATAACGAACAGCCGCTAAGTAAGGCAGCGGTTAGGAAGAATACTGCTTTCATTTATCCTCCAATTACCGGAATGGTTATTACGGTAATTTCGCCAGTATTAAGATTGGTAATATTAACAATAACGCTACCGTTAGTTCCGGTGGTCACTTCAACCAGGAACTCACCGGTGTTATACACCCCTTCGACCAGCTCACCATCAGCGATACGCCGGGTAAGTGAGTTAATAATACTGCGCTCGAGCGCTTCACGAAACTTGTCAACAAAAGACTGGCCAGGTCGGCTGGCCGTATGCGCATTCTGGCTTTGGGCTTTTTGCAGTAAAAAATTGCCGTTTAACGCATTACCACCAAAACTGGGGTTGATTGGTGTATACACCAGTTCAGTGGCCTGAATACCGGCGCTTAGCATGAATAACAACAGACATATCCACTTCATTTTTAATCCTTTCACAGCTTATCGCTCTGTGGGTCACCCAGCATACGCGCAGTTTGTATATTGGCTAACTCGTTAATACTTAAAAGAATAGCTTGTTCAGCCATTTGTTTGACGTCGTTATAGCGCCGGCCGAAATAAGTCTGATACACCCGGCTCTGATTCATTTCTACCCACAAAAAGGTGCCGGCTTGCGGGTATACCTGTTCGTACACCACAACAGTGATACCATCGGTCCCCGGCATATCGCGCCAGTAACCGGCATAGTAATAGGTAAAATCTTTGCCAAAACGCGAAATGGTGCGATCCAGCACCAGTCCTTCCAGCTCAATATCGGTAGCGGCCAGCGGCAGACTAAGGCCGCTGGCCAACAACAAAATAAAAAATAATTTCATAGCAGGTAATACAGCAGGCTCAGACAGGCAGGCTGCCTGAGCCAACGCATTAGTTTTGTACTACGATGGCAGTATTGAAATCGCCATTTTGCGTAACACTCATCACATTGCCCTGACCAGACTGGCTACCCAGTACCAGGTTGTCATTGCCGTTTTGAGTAATTGCCACCAGGCCGTTGTTACCACTTAATGCAAAATAACCATTATCACCGGCAACCCAGTTACCACTGCCTGACTGCAGGATATCCAGCGTATTAGCATTGCCGGCAATTAACACATCAACCAGGTTAATATCGCCGTTTTGCTCAACATTTACGCTGTTACCATTCACGGCTATATCGCTGGTTATCAGCAATTCATTGGCAGAACCTGACTGGTCGATATAAAAATCATTGTTATCACCAAGCACATCAACCACAGCAAAATTTGCATCACCTAATTGCTGAATATCGGCGCTGTTGCCAGCACCAAATAAGCCCACAGCGGCAATATTATCATCGCCCCGGCTGTAAATTGTGGCGCTGTTATCACTACCGGCAAGTACCAGCTCTGCTATGTTACCGTCACCACGCTGAATAACTTCGAGGTTATGACCATCACCATCAGTGGCAAATAACGTGGTATTAAGATTACCGTTTTGCCAGATATCAATTTGGTTGTCATTGCCAACCAGGCCAAGCGGTGCCTCAATAAGGTTGCCATCGCCACGTTGATCAATTAACACCAGATTTTGCTCGCCCTGTAATGGGTCAAGCAGGAATTGGTTAGCATTACCATTCTGATACACATCAATAAGGTTATCATCGCCAATCAGGTTAGACAGGATAAAAACGTTGCCATCACCTTGTTGTTGCACAAAAGTGCTATTGTTGTCACCGCTTACACCAACAATACCGCCAACGTTGGCATTACCGATTTGCTCTGATTCAAAGGTATTGCGGTTGCCGGCCAGATTAAACATACCGGCTTCGTTGTTATCGCCAACCTGCACACTGAACAAGCTGTTGTCATTACCACTGAAGCCAGCGTTGGTCCAGTTAGCAAAACCTTCCTGCGTTGTTTCAACCAAATTACCGTTGCCGGTAATGTTGATAAAGGTTTCGTTCAAATCGCCAAGTTGTAACACAGCAACATCATTGGTATTGCCGGTTATAACCGCTTCGGCAACGTTGTAAAAACCGTCTTGCGTCATGCTTACGGTGTTGTCGTCACCAACAATATCAATATAGGCAATATGCCAGTCTGTTAGTTGTTCAGTGCGGGTTTGGTTGTCGTTGCCGCTGACAAAATGATAAGCCTCCAGCCAAACACCATCCTGCATAGCACTGGCAGTATTTATGCTGCCGTTTTGATCAATAACAGCAAGGCTGATTTCGCCGCTTTGTGTCACTTCAGCCAGATTGCCTTCAACCGCTGCTGCTGATGTCTGATTAATAATAACTTCATTGCTGACAGCCATCGCAGGTGCCGACATCGCCAGCGCAACCGTAAGGCCAAGTATATGTTTACGTGAAATTAGACCTTTCATCTGATTCTCCCTAACTCATTGTTGTTTATTAATTTATTATTTGCGTCTTGTTACCGGATAACGTTATTGCAAAGTGAAGCGCCCTCAGTCCTCACCTCAGTACTGCACAATAGAGATCCGCTCTCCCACACCGCTTTGCTCAATGGACAATTGTCTGTTGCCCCACTGCTCTACCCGGATCAGATTGCTTTCACCAGTTTGGCTGATGTTGGCAATATTATTGTTACCTGTTTGCACCAGTTCAGCCTGATGCCCATAGCCAGTTTGTTGCAACAAAATTTGATTTAGCACGCCTTGTTGCAACAGCACAGCGTAATGAGCCTGACCAGACTGGGTAACATCGGCCACGTTCAGATCTCCCAATTGCGTAATATCAACACCGCTTGCCAGTGCACGTCGTTCCAGCAGAGACGTCATTTGCAACGAGATATCAGCATGCACGCAGCCGCATATCAGCAACAAACTCACTAATGCCAGTTTTTTGTTAATTCCATGCAAAATATCTACCTCAAATCGTTACGACGAAAGTTAGGCTAAAGCACCACGAAAAAGGCGCAATAGGAATAAAGAGCTATTTTTAAAAACATTTACAACACTTATTAAAACAATATAACCATTAATAAACAAACATATGCAGATTATTATTTACAACTACCCCACCTATTAGCCTAGTTAATTTGGCTTATTTTTGTATAAATTGTTTAATAGTTGTTGCATTGCATGCTATTCCTAGTTGGTGCTAAAAATAAGCATATTTTTCACAATTAATTAATCTGGGGACAGTTATGACTAATAAAAAAATGATCGCATTGGCTGTAGCAGCAGCCTTGTTATCAGCAAATGCACTGGCTGACACCGCAACAAGTTCAGCAGAAAATGCTGTATTGGTGATGTTTAAACATGGCGTATCCAAACAAGAACGTGAAACTGTTATTCAGCAGCATGGCGCCAGCCTGCGTCAGTTGGATGCACAGGGCCGCGATATGAAAATGCGCTATGTTGCAGAGGGTCGTATCGTTAAAGTTCAGGTGCCCAAAGGGGGTCAGCGTGATCATCTGATCAAGAAACTGGCATCAAACCCGGCCATTGAAGTAGCCGAGCCAGATTATCCGTTACACGCTTTGGCAGTGCCAAATGACCCAAGTTTTGGTGATTTATGGGGCCTGCGAAACACCGGGCAAAACGGCGGCACTGCGGGTGCCGATATTAAAGCGGTTGATGCCTGGGATATCTCGACCGGCAGCCATGACATTATTATTGGCGTAATCGACAGCGGTATGGACTACACCCACCCGGATCTTTTAGATAACCGCTGGGTAAATCCGGGTAATCTGCCAGGCAGCACTTATGGTTATTCAACGTTAAATGCCGAACAAGATCCTATGGACAGCGACAGCCATGGTACCCACGTAGCAGGTACTATAGGTGCATCAGGCAATAATGGTGTTGGCATTACAGGCGTGAACTGGAGTGTAACCTTGTTACCTTGTCAGTTTTTGGGGCCTTTGGGGGGCAGCACCGCTGGCGCTATCGAATGTATTAACTATTTTACTGATTTAAAACTGAACCACGGCGTTGATATTAAGGCAACCAATAATTCCTGGGGTGGTGGTGCTTTTTCTGAAACCTTAAGGGCCGCAATTCAGTCAGGTGGCGATGCCGGTATTCTGTTTATTGCCGCAGCAGGTAATAATGGCGCAGATGCAGACAGCACGCCAATGTATCCGGCAGCTTATGATCTTGATGTTATCGTATCGGTTGCATCGACCGACAGAAATGACAACCTGTCTATCTTTACCAATGGCGCTTCTAACTATGGCGCAACGTCGGTAGATCTTGGCGCGCCAGGCTCTGCTATTTTATCTACCGTACCCGGTGGCGGCTATGCCAGCTACTCAGGTACTTCTATGGCATCGCCTCATGTGGCGGGTGCGGCAGCGTTGTTGTGGTCAGTTAACCCTGAGATTACACCGCTTGAAATGAAGGCCATTCTGATGGATTCAGGCGATAGCCTGCCAGCACTAGATGGGAAAACGGTATCAGGCAAACGGCTGAATCTGTCCAGCGCAATGGTTGAAGCCGATCCTACTCCGTCGTTTAAACTGGCTATCAGCCCGCGTACTCAGCAAATTACCGCCGGTGATGCCGCGCAGTACACGCTGGACATCGGCAATATTGCCGACTGGACAGGCGAAGTTACCCTGAGTGTTGATGTACAACCCGATTTGGATGGCGTCAGCTTGTCTGCCAGCACGGCACAACCGGGTGATACTGTGACGCTGGACGTTGTAACGTCGGCTGATACTGACTGGGGTAGCTATCAGTTTACTGTTACCGGCGTCGACAGTGCCACCGGTGAGCTGGTGAAATCGGTCAATGCCAGCCTGAATATATTGCCACAAGGCTTGCAGGATTACTCTTTTAGCAACAACACTGCTGTGGCTATTCCGGACAACAATGCGGCCGGTATAGAAAGTGTTATTAGTGTGCCGCAAACCGGCGTGGTGTTTGGTACTGATGTTGGCGTAAATATTACCCATACCTGGCGTGGAGATCTTATCGTTAAACTGCGCTCGCCAGAGGGCACAGAGCATATGCTGCATAACCGTACCGGTGGCAGTGCTGACGATTTGATACAAAACTGGCAAGTGGACAGCTTTAACAGCGAAAGCATGCAGGGCGACTGGACACTGTTAGTGTCTGACAACGCCGGGTTAGATACCGGAACCCTCAATAGCTGGACGCTGACGCTGACGGCATTGTCTGACGATGATACCCCACCCGGCCCTGTGGCACCGGTAGCTGATTTTAGTTTTGTCGCGTCAGGCTTAACCGTTAATTTTACCGATCTTTCCACCGATGCAGATAACGATATCAGCAGCTGGAGCTGGGATTTTGGTGACGGCAATCAGGCCGATACTGCCAGCCCAAGCCATACCTATGCCAGCAGCGGCAGTTACAGCGTTAGCTTAACCACCACTGACAGTACCGGCCTGAGCAACACAGCAGAGAAAACAGTAACCGTAACCGACAGCACTATTGTACTTAGCCTGCAACGCTCTGTACGTACCCGTACCGGTTCAACCATTGTTGATCTGCGCTGGACAGGTGCATCTGGTGAGTTAGATCTGTTCCGCGATGGTCAACTGGTAGAAACCATTGATAATAGCGGCAGCTACCGTGATCGTTTTAACTCACAAGCGGCAACAGTAACGTACAAGATTTGTCTGGCAGGTACAGACGCTTGTTCGGCAGATTTAACCGTTAACTTCTGATAATAAAGCTAAAAGTATCTACAGGCGGCTTCGGCCGCCTTTTTAGTTTGCAGTTCTGCATCTCAGAGGTAGTATGAGTCAACGGTATAATGTTTTTCCGCTCACAGCAGTAAGGAGCCATGGTGTTAACTCAGTTGCATAATGTAGAGCAAAGCCTTAATCAGGTGATTCTGGGAAAAAGCAGCCAGATCCGGCTGGCGTTATGCTGCCTGCTGGCAGAAGGCCATTTACTGCTGGAAGATTTACCCGGTATGGGAAAAACCACTCTGGCGCATGCTCTGGCAAACAGCCTTGGCCTTAGTTACCGCCGGGTACAATTCACCAGCGATTTACTGCCCGGCGATTTAGTCGGCATGAACATTTACGATACCCGGTCACAACAATTTCGATTTCAGGCCGGTCCGGTATTCAGCCAGGTATTACTGGCAGATGAGATAAACCGCGCCAGCCCGAAAACACAAAGCGCATTGCTCGAAGCGATGGAAGAAAAACAAGTGTCAGTAGATGGTGAAACCCGCGCCCTGCCTACGCCATTTTTTGTTATTGCCACGCAAAACCCGTTATTTCATGCCGGTACTTCAGCACTGCCAGAGTCACAGCTGGACCGCTTTATGTTTCGCCTGTCGCTGGGCTTTCCCGATCATCAGGCTGAACATCAGTTATTACAACGCGACAGCAGTACTTCGCGGCTCGAGTTGCTAACCGAGCAACTGAATACCGAACAGCTGCGCGCCCTGCAGCAGCAAGTGCCCAAAGTTGCTGCATCAGATGCGCTGATAGATTATTTACTGGCGCTGGTTAACAGTAGCCGTCATCGCAGCGATATGCTGCCATTGTCCCCCCGCGCATCAAAAGCTATTTTGCGTGCCGCCAAAGCGTTCGCTTTAATTAACCAGCGTGATTATGTTACCGCAGCAGATGTACAACAGGTGTTTCCTTATGTGGCTGAACACCGTCTGGCGCCATCGTCGGACGCACAGGAGAGCCGTTTAAGCCAGATACTGCTATTACAGACGCCATGCCCAATCTGACGTTAAAACAGCGGCTATACCAGCGATACTGGCAACTGATCAGCCGCTATCTGGATAAGCGCCAACCCCCTGCAGACAAGGTTAGGCTGGTGCAAAAGCTGATTTTTATTCTGCCAACCCGTTATGGCTGGTGGTTTGTGTTGTTGATTGCGCTGTTATATTTATTGGGTACCAACTATCAAAACAACCTGATCCTATTATTGTGCTACCTATTACTAAGTGTATTTTTGGTCAATATTGTGCTGGCTTACCAGAATATGAGTGGTTTAACACTGCAATGCCAGCAGGCAGCAGAAGGCTTTGCCGGTACAGACACCACCGTGACGGTAAATCTTAGCAGTGACAAAAAACACTTTATGCTGAACATGAATTTTGTCCGGCACAATGAAACAGTATTGTTAAGCCAGCCAGCTACGACAGCATCACTAAACCTTACCGGCACAAAGCGCGGTAAATACACCCTGCCACGTATAAAAATAACCAGCCAGTACCCTTTTGGTTTATGGCGCGCCTGGAGCTATGTAGCTCTGGCACAGCCATACTGGGTATACCCGGCACCTGATGCAGATAAATCAGCTGTTAACGTCGCAGCCACTGATAGCAGCCAACAGGCTAAAACCGATGCCGGTGAAACACTGGCACCTTATCGTGCCGGCGATAGCGTGCGACATATGGTGTGGAAACGCCTGGCCCGCGATCCAACGAACCCTGTGGTAAGGCAACAACACTTTTCTGCTCAGGCAGAGCCAAGCTGGATAGTCGTGCCGGCGTTATCAGGTGATGCCTTAGAGCGTGCATTACGTTATGCCTGCCAGCAATTATTGCAACTGGAGCAATCCGGCAGCAGTTACGGGCTGAAACTGCCTGCACTGACATTGCCTCAGGCAAAAGGCCCGCAACATTTACAGCGCTGCCTGCAGGAGCTGGCACTGTGCTGACACAGCAGATGCAGAAACAAAAACAATTACTGCTAAGCTGGGCTGCCATTCAGTTTTCATTGTTGCTGCTACTGCAGCAAGCTTTTGCCGGCTGGGTTATTGCCATATTTGCTTTGTTGCTATTGTACCGGTTGTTAAGCGTATTTAAAGCCAAAGCCGGCATTAGCCTTAAACTGGTGAATCTGTTGGCCGGCATTATTGCGATAACATTCTTTTTGCAGCTACGACAAGCCGGTGTACTGCATTTTATGTTGCAAATTCTGCTGTTGGCGGCCACAGCACGCCTGCTGGCTTTGCAGCATTTGTACGAAGCCCGCCAACTGGTGTGGGTGCATTATTTTCTGATTGCCTGCTGCTTTATTCTGCACCAGGACATGCTGATAGCCCTGTTCATTTTGCTGGTGTTTGCCGTTAACCTGTACAGCCATTACCGGTTGTTTTCGCCCCCTGTCAGCCGTTTAAACTGGTTGCAGGCTGGCCGCAGCATACTGATTATTCTGCCATTATGGCTGGCCATATTTTTACTGTTCCCGCGCCTGCCGCCGTTTTGGCAAATCCCCAATGCTAATATTGCCAGTACCGGCCTTAGCGACACTCTGGATCCGGGCAGCATAGAGCAACTGGTACAGGATGACAGCCTGGCATTTCGGGTAGAGTTTACGGATACCTTACCACCGCGGCAGCAGCTGTATTGGCGCGCCAGGCTATATGAAGACTTTGATGGCAGGCGCTGGCAGGTAAATGCGCTGCGGCAAAATGCCAGCCGTCAGCGCGCGCCTGACAATGCTGCAGCTAGTAAAGACAGCAGCCTGAGTTACCGTATTATTGCCGAAGCCAGCCAGCAAACCGGCTTATTTGCCTTAGCTACACCGGTTACCAGCAGCAGTAATGTTTTTATCAGCCCAAGTGGGCTGTTAAGCAGCAATAAGCCTGTGAGCCAGCGGTTAAGTTATCAGGTAAGCAGCAGCCTTACACCCGTGGTGTTGGTATCTGAGCAGGAGCAACAGCTTAACTTGCGTGTGCCGCCAGGTAACCCGCATACACAGCAATTTGCCTATCAGCTGAAGCAGCAGTATCCACAAAGCCATGAGCTGGTGCAGGCTCTGGCCGAGCATTTTCGCCAGCAGCCATTTTATTACAGCCTTACCCCGCCGACGCTTGGCAGCAACAGTATTGACGCTTTTTTGTTTGACAGCCGTACCGGTTTTTGTAGCCATTATGCTTCAGCCAGCGCCGTTATTCTGCGCCATGCCGGTATTGCTGCACGGGTGGTGGGTGGTTATCAGGGCGGTAACTGGCACCCGCAGCAAGGTTATCTGGCAGTACGGCAGCGCGAAGCCCATGCCTGGGTAGAATATCTGCATAATGGTGTCTGGCAGCCGTTTGATCCAACAGCGGCGGTAGCGCCTGATCGCATTCTGGATAGCCTGGACTCTGCCTTACCGGAAGATGAGCGTGCTTTACTGGATCCGGGCTGGCGCCAGCTGGTTTTGCTGCAAAATCTGCGGCAACAGCTGATGCATCTCGACTATTACTGGTCAGTATGGGTATTGGGGTTTAATGATAACAGCCAGCGGCAGCTGTGGCGTACCTTGTACCGTCATTTGCCGGCTATGGCTTATTCGGCGGCTGTGCTGTTTAGCATTATTATTGTGGTGCTGCTGTATTTGCGCTTAACGCAAAGCGGCACTGACAACACACCACAAGCAACAAAACAGCTGTATCGCTATTTGGGCAAAGCACTGGCGACAAAACCGCTATCGCTATCTGTTTCGGCATTTTTGCTGCAATGCGCTAAGCGCTATCCGGCACACGATGCGTACCTTAAGCAGTTAACTGCACTATACGAGCAGGCATTATATAAAGAGGACACTGAGGCACTTAATCAGCTGAAACAACTACTTAAGTGCCATAAAGCAGAGTTAGGCCGTTTGCGGCGTGCCATCAAGAATACGTAAAGCCGTTTGCAGATGTTCGGCGCAGTGGATGCCAAGATCGGTCAGGTAACCGCCATCTTCCTGTGTGACCAGGCCTTTGTCATACAGGCGTTTTATCGCGGCCAGCGTATCCGTATCGGCCGATTTATGCACTTTGATCCCCTCCATGGCACTGTCGAGATTAAATAAGGTTAACACGCGAATTTCAGCATTAAGTTGTGGTGATATTGGCATAGGTGCGTTCCTGCTCTGTTGTTTTACTCACCATAGCTGCCCTTGGCCTAAAAGCAAAGCGCTGATGTGAAATACAGCAGCAAAAAAAGCCCGGCAATCTCACCGGGCTTATACAAAGCTGAATGCAAGTGAAACGCCCTAAGGCAATATATCCGCCGCCAGCGGTTTTGCCATAGGTTGCGCTTTTAGCGGTGCAACCGGCTGGCTCTGTAATTTTTGTTGCAGATAGGCAATAGCCTGCTCTAATTGCGCGTCTTTGCCGTTAAAGCGGGCATAAGGTAAATTATCGACTTCCTGATCCGGTGTTACGCCATAGCCTTCAATGATCCAGCGCCCATCCATGGCAAACTGAGCCGTTTCCGCCACCCGCGCCATGCCATTATCGGCCAGCCGGTTACGGCCGGATAACCAGACACCGGCGCCTGCTGTGCGTTTACCAATTAACGGCCCCAATCCCAGCGCTTTAACCCCGGCAGAGAAGGTTTCGCCATCTGAGTAGGTCAGCTGGTCGGTTAACACCACCAGGTGGCCACGAAACGCCTGCTGCATATTGGTGTAGGCATCGCCCTGTGTCGGCTGCCAGAAAGCCCAGGCCCGGCGCAGCAGTTTCTCAATAATCCAGCTGTCAATATTACCGCCACGGTTGCGCCGTACATCAATAATTAAGCCGGGTTTATCATAGTGGGCATAAAACTCGCGGGCAAAGTTGGCAATATCATTGGCGCCCATCGCATACAAATGTAAGTAACCTAACTGGTTATTGGTCGCGCCGGCAACCTGCTGCTGGTTAGCTGATACCCAATCCTGATACCGCAGCATACTGTCATGGCTACTGCTAACCGGCTCTACCACCGTTTGCCATTGTTGCTTACCACGTTGCAGAGTTAACAATACCTGCTTACCAGCCTGATTACGCAGGGCCTGAGTCAGGCCGGGAATATCCTTTACCGCCCGGCCATTAACAGCCACTAAGCTATCCCCCACTTTGGCATTAACACCGGGTTTAGCCAAAGGCGCAGCTTGTGCCGGTAGTTCATTGTCAGTGCGGTAGATATGGCGGATCACCAGGCCATCTTTACCGGCGTTAAATTCGGCCCCCAGGCTGGCGGCTTTTGCTGCGGTTTCATCAGCACGATATTCACCACCACGTACCTGCGAGTGCAATGCATTAAGCTCGCCCATCATCTGGGCAAAAATATCATCCAGC
The DNA here is from genome assembly GCA_002840125.1 of Gammaproteobacteria bacterium HGW-Gammaproteobacteria-15. Classification (GTDB taxonomy): domain Bacteria; phylum Pseudomonadota; class Gammaproteobacteria; order Enterobacterales; family Alteromonadaceae; genus Alishewanella. Next base: position 100,643 of record PGZF01000001.1, on the reverse strand, counting down.
TCATAGCGGTCGGTCACCCGCGCTAATAATGGCTGATACTTAGCTTTGCTGGCTTGCCAGTCCAGGCCGCGCATGCCTTTATCAAATAAAAAGTCACGATGCATGCGCCAGCCGTCGGCAAACATTTGCTGCCATTCATCTGCCGGGTTAATACTCAGCTGCCAGCTGTCACTATTAAGCCGGCTTTTGGCCAGATCAGCAGGCGCTTTATCGCCGGCGTCCACCACATACATAGCGCCAGCACCCTCACTGCTATGCTTACGCATAAACAGCTTCTTGCCATTGGCAGCTAACTGATAATCGGCAATATCAGTGGCAAACATCTCAGCTTTGGCTTCTGTTTGGCTGAACTTAATCTGCTTTAATACCGGTTTGCTGTCCGGGCCACTGTTACGATCCAGCAGATAAAGCCGTTTATCGGTTACCGCCAGTTGGCTGTAGTTGCCTGACGCCACCGGCACCTGCCACAAGCGGGTGCTAAGGCCGTCCCAATCCACTAATGTCGCTTTTTTGCCTGTCAGGCTGTCTTTAGCCGCTTTGTCGTCACAGTTTTCCAGCTCCTGCACCGGGCGAAACGCAAAGCAGGCTTGCTGCTTCAGGCTAACGGCAAACAGCTGGCTGCGCCGGTCAAACATTGGGCCCAGATTACGATCCCCCCAGGGATGGCCTGGAGTAGCAGTAAACTGCCTGTCTGAAACAAAATACAGCCACAAACCATCGGGGCTGAATGCCGGTGCAAATGACGTATATTTATCGGAGGTCAGCACTGCGTTTTTTTGCTCGGCCAGGCTATACAACACTACCTGCGAGCGGTTTTGCCTTGACGAGTTAAGGGTAAATGCCAGCAGTTTGCTGTCGGCCGACCAGTTAATATCTTCATAGCCAGCTAAGCCTATGCCGCCGCTGTAAACTTTACTATTACGGCCAGTGCTTAACTGCAGCAGCCATAAATCGCCGTTTTTATCATCATGTGCCAGATAGTCGCCATCGGGCGATAACATCAGCTGCCAGCGATGGCCGCTGCCATCTTTAGTTAATTGTTGCTTATTATCTGAGCCATCGGCAGCGAAACGCCAAATTTCATTTTCGCCACTGTGATCGTTAATGGCATAGACCCATTTACCATCTTTAGACAGCACCGCCGCGCGGGAGCGGCTGCCAGCTGGTGTACTGATCTGTACTAAGCGCTGCTTACCCGGCATGACAACCGCTATCTGGCTACGGGCGGTTACCACCACTTTATCGCTGTCATCCTGCTGCGCCTGATACATAGCGGAATTAAAATACTGCAGCGGTTTACTGATAATACGTTCGCGCTGTTGGACTAAATCAGACTGTATCTCAAGCGCTAAAGTGCGGCTTTGGCCATCTGCCAGTTGCAGCAGCTGCAAATCGGCACCCAACTGATACGCAATACGCCCGTCCGACACACTGATGCGGCCAATACGCCAGTCCTGATGAAAACTGTGCTGCTTAAAATCACCGCCTGAAGCGGCAACCGACCAGATATTGCTGTTACCGTCGGCATCACTGACAAAATACACCCGGCCCTGATAAAACAGCGGCTGGCTGATGCTGCCATTGTGCCCCTTGCTTAGCAGTACGGCTTCATCTTTACTACCCAGCGTCCAGCGCCATAGCTCACCCATGGCACCGCCGCGGTATACCTTGCTATTGTCGCCGGTTAATTGCAGACCAAAGCGGGTAAAAAATACCGTGCCGCTTTGCTCATCGATCGTGCCGCCAGAGGCATCGGCCAGCGGTAAGGTTTCAGTGGCTAAACTTAACGCATCAACCGTTTTCAACAGCCAGTAATTGGCTGGCCCGGCGCCACTATCGGTAGCGTATAAAATACGGCCATCAGCTAACCACTGCTGAATACGCACCCTGCTGTTTTCGTAGCTGATACGTTTGGCTACGCCACCGGTTAATGGCATAACATAGATTTCAGCAGCGCCGTCATAATCGGCTACAAAGGCTAACTGGCTACCGTCAGGCGATAACAGCGGCTGGGTTTCTTCTGCCGGATGGCTGGTAATACGCCGGGCTTTTTCGCTGTTTAGCGAGCCCTGCCATAAATCGCCTTCAGCGGTAAACACCAGCTGATCCTGCTGTAATACCGGCGAACGGTAATAACCCTGTACTGCCAATGCCGGCAACGACAATAAACCCGGCAACGCCAGGCTTAGTAAGGTGTAACGTAGTTTCATTATGGCCTCGTGCCTATTTAACTTAATTGAGTGGCTTCGTTATGTTTATTTTGTGCTTCAACTTAGCAGAAGCAGCAAAACGCGCCAAACAAAAACGACCAAATAACCACAAGGCATGATTAGCCAATAAACTACGCCAGAACATCCTCTAACGCTTTGATACACAGTGCGATATTTTCGCGCCGGGCCGCATACCCCATCAGGCCGATACGCCAGGTTTTACCCGCCAGCTCACCCAGGCCGGCACCTATTTCCAGATTATATTGTGCCAGCAACTGTTTACGCACTGCGGCATCATCGACGCCCTGCGGAATATACACACTGTTCAGCTGCGGCAGGCGGTACGGCTCTGCCACCACAAACTCCAACCCCAAATTCGTTAAACCTTGTTTTAGCAGTTCATGCATTTGCTTATGGCGCTGCCAGCTTTGCTCCAGCCCTTCGCCGGTCAGCAAGCGCAGCGATTCATGCAGTGCATACAGGGCGTTGACCGGTGCCGTGTGGTGATAACTGCGTTTGGCGCCACCACTCCAGTAGCTCATAACCAGGCTTTGATCTAAAAACCAGCTTTGTACCGGCCGCGTGCGCGCTTTAATGCGCTCAACCGCTTTGGGCGAAAATGACACCGGCGATAAACCCGGCACACAAGATAAACACTTCTGACTGCCAGAATAAATGGCATCGATACCCCAGTCATCTACCCGCAACTCAACGCCGCCCAATGAGGTAACGGCATCAACAATGGATAAACAGTCATATTGCTGCGCCAGAGCGCACAGGGTCTTCGCATCCGACAAGGCGCCGGTTGAAGTTTCAGCATGCACAAAGGCCAGATACTTGGCCTGCGGGTTGGCTTTTAATGCTGCTTCCACTGCAGTTGGGTCTACCGGCTCGCCCCAGACATTATCAACAGTGATTGCTGTGGCACCACAGCGCTCAACGTTTTGGCGCATCCGCTCGCCAAATACGCCGTTACGGCACACTACTACCGTATCACCTGGCTCTAACAGATTCACAAAGCAGGTTTCCATACCGGCACTGCCGGGCGCGGATACTGCCAGTGTCATGTCGTTTTTGGTTTGAAAGGCATACTGCAGCAGCTGCTTTAACTCATCCATCATGCCAATAAACAGCGGATCCAAATGGCCAACTGTTGGCCGGGCCTGGGCGGCCAACACCTGAGGGTGCACATCAGATGGCCCCGGCCCCATTAAAATGCGGCGTGGTGGTAAAAAAGCGTCTATTTTCGGTGCCGGTAACATAGTTTGTAGCATAGCCACTCCGTACAGTTATTTTTTGCTTACCTTAGCAAAATCACAGCTTGATAGCAGTATTGTTCGGCTATTGCCGCTATTCAAAGGATCAATAGTGTCACCATCGTACCGGCCTGAGGTATAATGCGCGTTTTTGCGCTTAAGCGCCGTTTCAGGAACCCTGCTATGAGTACATTACCCGCCTGCCCTAAATGCCAGTCTGCTTACACCTATGAAGACGGCGCTTTGCTGATCTGCCCGGAATGCGGCCATGAATGGTCTGCTACAGCGGCTGATACTACCGACAGTAAACAAATTCGCGATAGCGCCGGCAATGTGCTGCAAGATGGCGATACCGTTACCGTGATCAAAGATTTAAAAGTAAAGGGGTCATCCTCAGTAGTAAAAATTGGCACTAAGGTGAAAAATATCCGCCTGGTAGAGGGCGATCATGATATCGACTGCAAAATTGATGGCTTTGGTGCTATGAGCTTAAAGTCGGAGTTTGTCCGTAAAGTACAAGACTAAGAAAACAAAAACGGGGCATAAAGCCCCGTTTTGTTTTTACCAGCTACTACTTAAAAACGTCCGCGCAGTGCTGCAATACGTTTTTCCAGCGGCGGGTGGCTTAAAAACAGCTCAGATTTAGCGGCACCGCCGGCAATGCCAAACGCCATCATACTGCCTTCCAGGCGGCTTTCGTGGTTATGCTTTAACCGTTCCAGTGCAGCGATCATTTTATTCGGCCCGCCTTCAAGCTTAGCGGCACCGGCATCGGCCCGGTATTCGCGCTGGCGCGAAAACCACATCACGATAATACTGGCCAGTACGCCAAATACCATTTCCAGCACTATTACTGTGGCAAAATAGGCGATACCGCCACCCTGATTATTATTACCGTTATTGTTCAGCATGCCGGCAACCAAACGGGCAAGGAAGATTACAAAGGTGTTTACCACGCCCTGAATAAGCGTCAGCGTCACCATATCGCCGTTAGCAATATGCGACACTTCGTGCGCCAACACCGCTTCTACTTCATCTTCGCGCATATTGCGCAGCAAACCGGTGCTTACGGCAACCAAAGCATTATTGCGGTTCATGCCGGTAGCAAAGGCGTTCATTTCCGGCGAGTCGTACACGGCCACTTCCGGCATACCAATACCGGCGGCTTTGGCCTGGCGCGCTACGGTAGTCATTAGCCATTGTTCGGTAGCATTGCGTGGCTGCTCTATTACCACTGCACCGGTAGAACGTTTTGCCATCCACTTTGACATAGCCAGGGATATAAAAGAGCCGCCAAAACCAAACACTGCAGCAAATACCAGTAAGCCGCCAATGCTGCTGCGATCCACGCCGAGGAAACTGAATACGATATTGAGCACTATGCTCAGCACCAGAATAACCGCCAGGTTGGTGGCTAAAAATAAAAAGACTCTTTTCATACTGCATTCCTCAATTGGTTTACTGCACGTAATATATGGCTTTGGAGGCCATTTTCAATTTAAACAACGCGGATTATTTGTAAGAAAAGGTGTCTGCCGTAGTGCATTTGGCTACAATGGCTTCAACATGAAGGAGTTAGCCATGCAATTATTACTACTTAGCAGTTCGCGCGCTAATAACAGCGCTTATCTGGCCCCATATATGGCGTGGATCACGCAGCACTTACGCGGTGTAGAGGAATTGCTGTTTATTCCTTACGCCGGCGTCAGCATTAACTACGACGACTATCTGGCAACTGTACAGCAGGCACTGGCGCCACAGGGCATTAAGGTGCGCAGTATTCACCAGTTTGCTGACGCACGCCAGGCAGTGGTGCAAGCTCAGGCTATTGCAGTAGGTGGCGGTAATACCTTTCACCTGCTTTATCAGTTATATCAACAGGATATAGTGCAATTAATCAAGAAACGCGTAACCGAAGGTGTGCCCTATATAGGCTGGAGTGCCGGCTCAAATATCGCTGGTGCAACCATTCGCACTACCAACGATATGCCCATCATTGAACCAGCTTCTTTTAATGCGCTAAACCTGTTACCGCTGCAATTAAACCCGCATTACACCGACTATAAACCGGAGGGTTTTCACGGTGAAACCCGCGATATGCGCTTAGTTGAGTTTATGCAGCTGCATCCTGCCACGCCGATTATTGCCCTGCCCGAAGGTACAGCACTAAAACGCAGTGGTAACAACCTGACCTTGCTCGGTACAGGCGGCGGTTATCTGTTTGTCGGCGGTAATAAAACGCCACTGGCAGAAAATAGCGATTTAGCTGAGTTTTTGTTGTAACGCAATAACCATCATCAACTGCTGAGACTCAGAGGTTAGAATACCCGATCAGTCGACACAGAGTGTCTGAGCGGACGCGCAAGCGGTAGCGAGTTGCTGTGGCGAGCTTATCGGGTGTTGTAACCGGCGTTGGTGCAAAGTTGTGTCGCCAGCTCTATTGCCAGATGCTGATACTGCGCCGGGTCCGGCGCAAAAGGTACTACACCTAAACAAGGCGCAGCGATACGCTGGCGTAAATCGGCAATATTTTGCTCAAGTAACGCCATTTGCGGATCAATACAATTTGCTACCCAGCCCAGCAGCCGGCAGCCACTGCGCTCAATTTCACGTACCGTTAGCATGGCATGGTTTAAACAGCCCAGTTTCATCCCTACTACCAGCACCACCGGTAACTGCTTATCGGCCACCCAGTCGGCCAGATAACGCTGATTATTTATCGGCAATAACCAACCACCGGCGCCTTCAATTAATAACTGTTGCAACGGCAACTGTTGCCAGCGCGCCAAAGCGTTATTAAGTTCGGCTTCATCAATCGGGGTTTGCTCAGCCACAGCGGCCAAATGCGGTGCCACCGGCGCCTGATAGCAAATTGGGTTTATCACTTTATAGGGTAACGCGATACCAGAATGACGCTGCAACAGTAACGCGTCACCATTGCGACCTTGCCCGTCAGCCCCCGCTGCTATTGGCTTTACGCCTACCGCTACGCTGCCAAGCGCTTTAAAGCCCTGCAGCAACATAACACTGACATAGGTTTTACCGGCATCCGTATCGGTAGCGGTAATAAAGCAGCGGTTAATTGGCATTTTTATACCCGCTGATAATCAACACCTGATAACTGGCCGGTAAACCCAGGGCGGTGCGATTGCTGTCATAAGCAGCGGCCAGATTTTGCCAGTAACCCTTGCCGGTTAAACCGCGGCTTTGCCGGCCGGCAACCTGATTGGCACCCAGTGCTTTTAGCTCGCGCGCCAGGCTGATAACATCCGGATAAAACAGCGGGTAACAGCGTTGTTCAAACTGCCAGTTAATAGCGCTGACAGACTCAGCGGCCGCAATCACAGCGGCGGCAGGTAAAAAGCGGTTTACATGCGGCAATGTATCAACACTGGCAAATGCCTGTTTCAGTTCGGCCAGGGTACCATCGACCAGCGTGGTCAGCACTACCCGGCCGCCGGGCGCCAGTACGCGGTCTATTTCAGCAAATACTGCAGCCGGCTTGGCGCACCACTGCAACATTAAGCTGGAAAACAGCTTATCAACATTTTGCGCCGCCAATGGCAATTGCTGTGCATCGGCTTGCACGTAGTTTGTAGTTAAGTGTGGGGCTAACTGCTGAGTTGCCGCTTTAGCCAGCATACCGGCGCTTAAATCTGCTGCGGTAAACTGGCTGCAATAAGACACAAAACGCGGATGGATCCAGCCCGGGCCACAGCCTAAATCGAGTAAATGGCCCTGTTTGTTTGCCGGCAGCAATGCCAATGCATCCAGTGCCACCTGTTGCTGCAGCCGGGCCGCCGGTAAATAACTGTCGCAGGCTTTACCAAAGCTGTGCGCCACCTGGCGGATAAAGCCCTGCGTGGTTTCAGCGCTAACTGCTGTCATAGCACCTGCCTTAATTGTTGCAGCAACAGTGTAATATCTTCTGCCGTGTGCGCTGCACTTAGCGTAATACGTAAACGGGCACTGCCCTGTGGTACTGTTGGCGGGCGAATGGCGCTAAGCCAAATGCCCTGTTGTTTTAATTGGTTGCTAACGGCCAAAGCGCGCTCACTGCTGACCAGCACCACGCCCTGAATGGCGCTTTGCGAATTAAGCAGCCCCAGATCGGCTCCCAGGCGGCGAAATAAGGCAATATTGCTGTGTAGTTTGTCGCGCCGCCAGTTATCGGCACGGCACAACTGAATGCTTTTTAATACGGCCGCACACAGCGGCGGTGGCAACGCTGTGCTGTAAATATAATGCCGGCCAAACTGTTCGATATAATCAATCACGGTTTTACTGCCGCCGATAAAAGCGCCGCCGGTGCCCAATGCTTTACCAAAGTTGGCCATGGTGCAAAACAGCTCACTTTGCGCAATGCCCTGTGCCGCAGCAGTGCCTCTGCCCTGTGGCCCCAACAGGCCCAAGCCATGGGCATCATCCAGCAGCAGCGGTGCGTGGTAGCGCCGGCACAGCGTTAACATGGCAGTTAAGTCGGGGCTGTCGCCATCCATACTAAACACCCCCTCTGTCACCACCATCGGCTGGCTTACCTGGCTAAGCAGGTTCTGCAAGGCAGCAACATCATTGTGGGCAAAGCGCTTTAAGCTGGCTTCACTGTGCAGTGCAGCATCAATTAATGAGGCATGGCTAAGCTTATCCAGTAGCAGGGTGTCGTTTTTGCTGCTTAACGTCAGCAGCATGGCCTGGTTGGCAGCAAAGCCGGAGGAAAACAGCAATACCCGCTCTACCCCCAGCCAATCGGCTATGCTGTCGCTCAGCTGCTGATGCACCGCATGCTGGCCGGTAACCAGTGGCGAGCCGCTGCTGCCTGCGCCAAACTGTGCTGCGCCATCGGCATACGCCTGCAGTACCTGTGGCGCTGTGGCAAGATCCAGATAGTCATTGCCGCAAAAATTGAGGTAACTTTTACCGGCTACAATTACCAGCCTGCCGTTGTAGCTGTCCAGCGTTACCGGGCGGCGCAGTAGCTGCTGGGCTGCACGCTGCTCAAGCGCCTGGCTTAACTGTGCCAGCCTGGCTTGTAACATCTTTACTGTGCCGCGTGAAACAGCTGCGGGTTAGCCTGCTCTTTTATCGCATCGGCCAGCGCCAGTTCATGCGCTTCGTCGGATACACCGTGGCGCTGCTCCGGCGTAATGCCCAGTTTGGCAAACAGTTGCATGTCGGCATCGGCTTCCGGGTTATCGGTGGTCAGCAATTTATCGCCGTAGAAAATAGAATTAGCCCCGGCAAAGAAACACAGCGCCTGCATTTGCTCGTTCATCCGCGAGCGGCCGGCCGATAAGCGTACATGGCTTTGCGGCAACATAATGCGCGCCACCGCAATAGTGCGGATAAACTCAAAGGCGTCTAAATCGTCAACATTTTCCAGCGGTGTACCAGCAACTTTTACCAGCATATTAATCGGTACACTCTCCGGATGCTCCGGTAAATTAGCCAGCTGCATTAACAGCGCCGAGCGATCATTGGCGCTCTCGCCCATACCCAAAATACCGCCGCAGCATACTTTCATACCGGCATCGCGCACATGGCTTAAGGTATCTAAGCGGTCCTGATAGGTGCGGGTAGTGATAATTTCGCCATAAAACTCCGGCGAGGTATCCAGGTTGTGGTTGTAGTAATCCAGCCCGGCACCGGCCAGGGTTTGCGCCTGTTCACCGGTTAACATGCCCAGTGTCATACAGGTTTCCAGCCCCATGGCTTTTACGCCCTGCACCATTTCAATAATGTACGGCATATCGCGCTGCTTCGGGTTGGTCCAGGCAGCGCCCATACAAAAACGGCTGGCGCCTTTATCTTTAGCGGCTTTGGCCTGGGTTAATACCTTTTCTACTTCCAGCAGGCGCTCGCGTTCCAGCCCGGTATTGTAGTGGCCGCTTTGCGGGCAATATTTGCAGTCTTCCGCGCAGGCACCGGTTTTAATCGACAATAAGGTGCTTACCTGTACTTCATTCGGTTTAAAGTGCTGGCGGTGTACCGTTTGCGCCTGAAACAATAAATCGTTAAATGGCAGCGCATAAAGTGCATTGACCTGCGCGAGGGTCCAGTTGTGGCGGACAACAGCCTGCATAAAAATCCCTGTTTAAATTGAGGTTAAAGGTGTTTTCGGCTAGTCTAACCGCCACCTTCGCGTTGTCAACGCTGACCAGAATTAAAACTTTACTACAGGTTAAATAATGAGCATCGATTTGGCTTTTGATCGCACGCATATCTGGCACCCCTACACCTCAATGCAAAACCCGTTACCGGTGTATCCGGTGGTGGCCGCACAAGGCTGTGAGCTGGTGCTGGAAAATGGTCAGCGTTTAATTGACGGCACCGCATCCTGGTGGTCGGCGGTACATGGCTACAACCACCCTGCCCTTAACGCAGCTGTTACCACGCAGCTGGGGAAAATGGCGCATGTCATGTTTGGTGGTATTACCCATCAGCCGGCGGTTGATTTATGTAAACAACTGCTGAGTATGGTGCCGCCAAATTTAACCAAGGTGTTTTTGGCCGACAGTGGCTCTATCGCAGTAGAAGTGGCGATTAAAATGGCGCTGCAATACTGGCTGGCAAGCAGCACACCGCAAAAACAAAAGTTAATCAGCCTGCGTAAGGGCTACCACGGCGATACCTTTGCCGCTATGGCGGTATGCGATCCGGTAGATGGTATGCACGATATGTTCGCAGCCTTACTGCCACAGCATTACTTTTTGCCGGCACCACAAAGCCGCTTTGACGGCGAATTTTTACCAAGTGATATAGCGCCGCTGCAGCAACTGTTGGCAGAACAACACAGCGACATTGCCGCGCTGATTTTAGAGCCTATAGTGCAGGGCTACGGCGGCATGCGCTTTTACCACCCGGAGTATTTACGCCGTGCCAGAGCCTTGTGCGATGAATATAAAGTGCTGCTGATTGCCGATGAAATTGCCACCGGCTTTGGTCGCAGCGGCAAGTTATTTGCCTGTGAGCATGCCGGTATTCAACCGGATATTATGTGTGTAGGTAAGGCACTCAGCGGCGGCTATATTACGCTGGCCGCTACACTGTGCACGGATGAAGTGGCGCGCGGCATCAGCTTAAGCCAGGCCGGTGGTTTAATGCACGGCCCTACTTTTATGGCCAACCCGCTGGCCTGCGCCGTGGCCAATGCCAGTTTAACGTTGATTGCACAAGGCGACTGGCAGCAGCAGGTAGCCACGATTGAAGCACAATTACAGCAGGAGCTGGCCGCCTGCCGCCAATCACCGTTAGTAAAAGATGTGCGGGTGCTGGGTGCTATAGGTGTGTTGGAGATGCATAACAAGGTAGATGTTGGTGCACTGCAGCAGCAGTTTGTTCAGTTGGGGGTATGGATCCGGCCGTTTAATAACCTGATTTACGTAATGCCGCCGTTTATTATCCGCCCAGATCAGCTAAGCGAGCTGACTGCAGCCATGCGCAAGGTAAGCGGAGTGTAAAGCGACCAATGCTCATACTTTAAAACTTATACCTCAAAACTCACAACTCAAAACTCAAAGCTTAGACCTGCCGATACAGGTAAAGCAGTAAGCCAATGCTGCTAAGCAGCAATATAACAATATTAAAATGCAGATGATCGCCGCGGCGGCGCAAACGCAGCCGGTTAAGTAATAAACTCAAACCACTGACCAGTGCCACGGCCCACAGCAGGTATTGCAGATAAACCGTTAACTGCGGATGCCAGTCACTACGAATTTCTATACCCCAATAACGCACCAGCCCGGTATCCAGCTCCGGGCTGGCATAATGCGCCAGCACCATACCGGCAATAAACAATATCCAGCCGGTTATTGCCAGCCAGCCAAAAGCCCGGCACAGTATATCCGGCCCCTGGCGGCGCTCATATTTTTCTGACTTTTCCTGCTCTGTGATCAATTTTAAAGTCCTGATAACTTTTACTTGTGTTGTGCGTTTGGCTCAGTATCATTACAGGCTTTACGCAGTTTGCTAAGTTTACACCCTCTGGAGTTTGTTGCATGACGCACGCCGTTATTAAAGATGTTTTAGCTGGTCGCTATGCCGTTGGTGAGTCTATCACCGTTAAAGGCTGGATCCGCACCCGCCGCGATTCAAAAGCAGGTATTTCCTTTTTAGCTATTCATGATGGCAGCTGCTTTGATGCGGTACAGGCCGTAGCCCCTTCAGACTTACCCAATTATGAAGCTGAAGTAAAACGCCTGACAACGTCATGCTCTGTGGCCGTAACCGGTACTGTGGCACGTTCTGAAGGCCAGGGCCAGGCATTTGAATTGCAAGCTGCTGCAGTTGAGGTATTAGGCTGGGTAGAAAACCCAGACACCTACCCTATGGCACCCAAGCGCCACAGCATGGAATACCTGCGTGAACATGCCCATTTGCGCGCCCGCACCAACATTATGGGTGCCGTTACCCGTGTGCGGCATTGTTTAGCCCAGGCGGTACACCGCTTTTTCCATGAGCAGGGTTATTACTGGATCAGCACGCCAATTATTACCGGCTCAGACGCTGAAGGCGCCGGTGAGATGTTCCGCATCAGTACGCTGGACCTGGAAAACCTGCCGCGTACCGACAAAGGCAACATTGATTACAGCAAAGACTTCTTCGGTAAAGAAACCTTCTTAACCGTATCCGGCCAGTTAAACGGCGAAACCTATGCCTGCGCCATGTCAAAAATTTACACCTTCGGCCCGACTTTCCGTGCCGAAAACTCCAACACCAGCCGCCATTTAGCGGAATTCTGGATGATTGAGCCAGAGGTAGCCTTTGCTGAGCTTAAAGACATCGCCCAGCTGGCCGAAGATATGCTGAAGTACGTATGTAAAGCCGTACTGACCGAGCGCGCCGATGATATGGCATTTTTTGCCGAGCGTATCGACCCGACAGCCGTAACCCGGTTACAGCAGTTAGTTGACTCGTCGTTTGTGCGGATGGATTACACTGACGCTATCGAGATTTTAAAAACCTGCGGTAAGAAGTTCGAATACCCTGTGGAATGGGGTGTCGATTTGCAATCTGAGCACGAGCGCTACCTGGCTGAAGAGCACATCGGCGCACCGATCATTATGCAAAACTACCCGAAAGACATTAAAGCTTTTTACATGCGCTTAAATGACGACGGCAAAACCGTAGCGGCAATGGATGTATTGGCCCCCGGTATCGGTGAAATTATCGGTGGCAGCCAGCGTGAAGAGCGCCTCGAAGAGTTTGATAAGCGTTTGGCTGAAATGGGTCTGGATAAAGAAGACTACAGCTGGTACCGCGACCTGCGCCGCTACGGCACAGTGCCACACGCCGGTTTTGGTTTGGGCTTTGAGCGTTTAGTGTCTTACGTTACCGGTGTAGGTAACGTGCGCGACGTTATCGCCTTCCCGCGTACGCCGGGCAATGCTGAGTTTTAATAACTCCCAAACACAAAATGCAGAAAAGGCGCTTTAAACAGCGCCTTTTTTATTGCCTGTAGCGGCCAGCCATTTACTCATTTTCTCTCTGGCCTCAGCTTGGCTGCAGGTTCTTCCTTCAAACACAGCCTGCTCTCCCATTAAAAGCCTTTCAAGCAGCTCAAGCCGACGCTGTAGCAGTACTCGTATCTGATTGCTGTTGTTATGTTTAGCCATATAAAACAGACACCACCTTTTCTTGCGGGTTAAACTCTATATCGCAGCTAAGCAAGTGAAAATGCAGTGCGCTGCTGTGAACAACACGTTTACCCTGCTGCAGGTTTTCTACTTTGTACTCCGACAAATTAACCGTATTTAATTGCCGGACCACACTTGAATAAGCCGTTCCTTTACTAACATTGCCGCAAAGATAATAGACTTCCTTTCGTGCTTCGTTTGCGTAAAAACCGAAAACCAGTAAGCAAAAAATGCAAATTGCGGCAGTAATAAATTTTAGTTTAAGCATAATCCCGCTTGTTTATTCGATGATATTTCTATAACGTCCGCTACAAACACGAGCAACTTGTTGCGTGCCGAGCGCACTTTGGGCACGTTTTGAATGCTGCTTGTTTGTGACCTTTCAGTCATCAGACTTGGGTTTCGATTTTTCTTCTCTTTGCTGCTTATACAGCAATGCGAAGTTCGATTTTCCCTTCATCTTACGCAACTCTTCTAACGTCACTCGTGTCCTTCCTGCAACCTTTTTCATTATGTTCTCCTGGCCAGTTCAAATTGCTTTAGTTCTTCATCCGTAAGCTGGTAAAGATCCGGGTCTTCAGCAATTTGCCTATCAATTTCCTCTTCTGTGGTTTCTTTAAATTTCTTTGCATCAGACAGGCTTTTTAGCTTTCTGATTTGCTGCAAGGTCAATCGTGTCATCTGTTCAGGCATTTTAACCCCTCGGAAAAAGTCCTTGTCTCATACTGCTGAATCGCCGGGCAACCATCATGACAGATGGAGCCGTCTATATTGCTGATGGACAACAACCTAGCCGCTAACACCATCCTATTATTAGGGTCAAAAAAATAAGCTTGATTTCTCAACCTTTTAATTTTCATCTGCCCCTTTTTATTTAAAGTGACAACACCGCATTTGTTATACCCATGGCGACTTTTCAATTCTTCTTAATAGCATAGAAGCCAGACTCAAGTGATCTAGGCACTCTGTAGGAGTTTCTTTCATATTGGGTTCATGGCCCCGAGGATTTCGAATTGCCATTACGCTACCAGAGAAAAGAAATTTATAGCCCTCTTGTTCATCTGTTTCGCTTATAGAGCTCAGAGCATTGAGTTTTACTAAAGGGAATTTTTCGTTAAACGCCCTCATCATAAGCTTTACACCTGTATCTGATACTCCTGCCAATTTAGCAACTTTCTTATCCACATATTTGTATGCTTCGAATGTTGCCTGAGCATAATGCGCGTCATCAAAAAGCTTTTGAGTGAGTGATGCAATATCAGGGTGCATGTTTCTTTCGTCAAAAGGATGCACTCCTGTTGCTTCTTCTTGAAGTGACGCAGACGTATACTCAAAAGCTCTTCTAGCAATTGACTCAAACCGTTTAAGCACATCAGTCATTCAAGAGATTCTCTCTAATACTCTTGAAAATATTGTCGTAAGTTTCCTTGGATCCATCTGCAGGCAAGTTTATTTCAATTCGGACACTGAGACCGAAGTCTCTATTCGTCCCTTTGTTGCTTGACCGCTCACTTAAAAATAATGGATTATCTGATTTGGCAGGTTCTTGCTTTTTAGGAGGATCTCGCTTAGTTATTTTTTTTGCCGCATCACTATTAACTTTTGGTTTCGCCCCTCGTGGGGTCGGAAGTTCGCCGTACCCAGACAATGCCGAAAATATTTTAAAAGTACCAGCCTGTCTCTTCCCGATAGTTACGCTAGTTTGGTCGGCACGCCTAAAAAACGTAATTAAAGAATCTTCATCCAGAGTCCAAGCTTTTTCACCATGAAGGTCAAACAGATCTGAGTAGGCCTTTGAAACCAACTCTTTGAAGGATGAAGAAAATTCTTCGTCCTTATGATGAGAAAATACATCTGCAGCCTCCTTAGTCCTCTTTCCATCTGAGTCAATCACTCCAACAAACTGAAGCGCATTAATAACATAACTTTCGTTATTTGACGCCAGTCCAAGTCTTTTTACAGTATCTGAAGTGACACTCGGCGGAAATGAATTGCGCAGCTGAAGAATCATTTGTGCAATGTTTCCGGGACCGGATATGTAAGGGTGGGAGTCTGCCATAAATTTTCCTTTTTAGATTATTGATTGGATATAACGCACACCACACACGCAAGCAACTTGTTGTGAGAGCGTGTTTGAGCTGGTGCTTGTTAGCTTTTTCGTGCAAGTTTCTCCGGATATTGCGATGCATAATTCATTACTGCGACGATACCAAATGAACCATATACACACAGGACAATAAGTATCGAATTAATAATACTGAACCAATCAGCCACCCCGGAAGATGTAGTTAAATAGAAAACCACCAAAGAATTAACTACAAAAAATACAATAGCAACAAGCTGCATAATCTGTAGGCTTTCAATAGGAAATAAATCTCTGGTTGCTCTTGCACCTTTCATTATCCACAGTAAGGATATGCTGCTAAGCAACAAACCTGCCATCGGCAGCTCTGGGCTTATAAGTAGCGAGTTTATTTTTCCACTAAAAATATTTATCAAAAAGTAAATAAAAAATGGAAGTAAAACGAATGATATTTCAAATCCTGCGCCCCTATAAGCCCAAGTTTTCTGCATATCGTTATCTTTAGATTTTCCGAATAACGCACCACAAATCGCTGGAGCTAATGCTAGTCCAAGAATATGGTATGACCAAACAAATGGATCCGTAAAATCAATAATTTCAAATAAATTTGGCAAAATAAACTCCTGTGTCAAAAAAGATAACGCTTTATTCTTGGGTACGCTCGTTTTCTCAATTTCAACAGCGGAAACGGAAATTGATAATTTATTGGAAAATAAACACAAATTTTCAATCTCGATTTTCACGTTTTGGAACAACAAGCTTGTACTATATTTTTACTGGCGTGCGTGATATTTCTCCGCTCCGCTGCCATAAGCAGTTAACTTAGCTAAAGTATTTTGCATGTGCAACATATATATGTGCCGTGTAAATAAAATATATCAGCTGTTTGAAAGATAACTGAGCAGTTGTACTCAATGACGAACGGTATCGCAGACAATAAAAAGCCGGGCGCTGTGGTTAGCGCCCGGCTGTTTGTTTGTTTGGTTTAAGTCTGTTTAAAGGTGGTTTAATTCCGCTTTTTTATATTCAAACAGAACCGGTATTGATACGCGCCATACATAACGCATTGACATAATTGCCGTATTGAAAGGCAAAATCGGTTAGCTCTGCTTCTACTTCAAAACCAAAGCGTTCGTATAACGCTATTGCTGCTTCGTTGCTGGTGTAAACAGTAAGCTCCATACGGCGGATATTCAGCCAGTTGTCGGCCATTTCTAATGCCGAGCGCAATAAGGCCGAGCCAATGCCCTGCCCCTGATACTCTTCCGACACGCCCATGCCAAGCTCGGCCACATGCCGGCGGCGTGGGTTTTGGCATACCTGTAACCCGAGCTGGCCTATTACTTTACCTTCTACCTCGGCTACCAGGTTATAAAAACCGGCGCCAGCGGTGTACAACCTTTGCCAGTTTGCCACTGGCTGATAAGGCAGCTGCAGCGTATTGGCATACACAGTAGGTTGATCATAAATAGCTTTAATAGCGTCAATGTCAGCGGGTTCAGCATGGCGGATCACAGCGGGCATAATGGCGTCCTTCACAATATACAGGTAATTATCTTAAGGGGGTTTAGTTGTAATCAACAAGGGCTAAAACGCAAAAAGCCAGCAAGATGCTGGCTTTATCGCACACTTGCTAGCTTCAGAGTTGCTGTTCGAGCTCTGGCAGCACGGTGAATAAGTCGGCTACCAGACCGTAATCGGCGATCTGGAAAATCGGCGCTTCGGCGTCTTTATTAATGGCTACAATCACTTTAGAGTCTTTCATACCGGCAAGATGTTGAATAGCACCGGAGATACCCACTGCTATATACAGCTCTGGTGCTACAATTTTACCGGTTTGGCCAACCTGCATATCGTTTGGTACAAAGCCGGCATCTACCGCTGCGCGCGAGGCGCCAATGGCGGCACCTAACTTATCAGCAATGCCATTTAACAGCGCAAAGTTCTCACCATTTTGCATACCACGGCCACCGGAGATCACCACCCGGGCTGCGGTTAATTCAGGCCGCTCAGATTTTGTCAGCTCTTGCGCCACAAAACTTGATATACCGGCATCATGCACAGCTGTTAACGTTTCAACCGGGGCATTGTTGCCGGTTTGCGCTTCGCCAAATGCTGCCGGGCGCACGGTAAGTACTTTAATGGCATCAGCAGATTTTACTGTTGCAATAGCATTGCCGGCATAAATTGGCCTGACAAAGGTATCAGCGCTTTCAATGGCGATGACATCTGAAATTTGCGCTACATCCAGCATGGCCGCTACCCGTGGCAGGAAGTTTTTGCCGGTGGTGGTCGCAGCTGCCAGAATATGGCTGTAGTCTTTACCCAGCTCGGTTACCAAAGCAGCAATATTTTCTGCCAGCTGATGCTCGTAGGCGGCGTTGTCAGCATGCAGCACCTTTGTTACGCCCGCTATCGCCGCCGCCTCAGTTGCCGCTGCCGCACTGTTAAAGCCGGCTACCAGCACGGTAATATCACCACCAATAGCGGTGGCAGCCTGTACCACTTTAAGTGTTTCGCTCTTCAGGCTTTGGTTGTTATGCTCTGCAATAATTAAAATAGCCATCAGATCACCTTCGCTTCATGCTTTAACTTATCTACCAGCTCTGCCACTGATTCCACCTTAACACCACCCTGACGGGTTGCCGGAGGCACCACTTTTAGCACAGTAACATTAGAGCTTAAACTGACACCAAAGCTGTCGGCAGCTTTAACATCCAGCGGCTTTTTCTTTGCCTTCATAATATTGGGCAGTGACGCATAGCGCGGCTCGTTTAAGCGTAAGTCGGTTGACACTACCGCTGGCAGTGACAGTTCTACCGTTTGTAAGCCACCGTCTATTTCACGGGTAACCTGCACTTTGCCATCAGCCAGTTGTACCTTGGAAGCAAAAGTACCCTGCCCCATACCGGTTAACGCTGCCAGCATCTGGCCGGTTTGGTTGTTGTCAGAGTCAATCGCCTGCTTGCCTAAAATAACCAGGCCAGGCTGCTCATCTGCTACCACTTTGGCCAGCAATTTTGCCACCTGTAATGAATCCAGGTTTTGATCCGTTTCTATGTGCAGTGCACGATCTGCGCCTAATGCCAACGCAGTGCGCAGTTGCTCTTGTACCGCTGTGGTGCCAATGGACACAACCACAATTTCTGTCGCGCTACCGGCTTCTTTTAACCGTACAGCTTCTTCTACTGCGATTTCACAAAACGGGTTTAATGCCATTTTAACGTTAGCCAGATCAACACCTGATTGGTCCGCCGTTACCCGCACTTTTACGTTGTAGTCTATTACCCGTTTCACCGGCACCAGTATTTTCATAAATTCCTCATTCTTTTCCTGTAACAGGCAAGCAGCTTTGCCACAGGTTTACGTTAAGGTAAAGCTAGCACGCTTTGGTTTGCCACAATCTACTTACTGTTGACGTTAACGTCAACCTGCAATACCCTAAACAGCATGATAAAAGCAGTGTAAGCTGTAAATAATAAACTCCAAGAGGCAAGGGCTGTGGAAAGAGAATCAATGGAATTCGATGTTGTTATAGTAGGTGGTGGCCCGGCGGGGTTGTCGGCTGCTATCCGTTTGATGCAGCAAGCCAAAGCAGCAGCAAAAGAACTCAGCGTTTGTTTAGTTGAAAAAGGCTCTGAAGTAGGCGCGCATATCTTATCGGGCGCTGTATTCGAACCGCGGGCGTTAAATGAATTACTCCCCGACTGGCAACAGCAAGGTGCACCGGTAACCGTTCCTGTTACTCATGATGATATTTATCTGCTGAAAAATGCCCAAAGCGCGACCAAACTGCCGGGCTTTGCTGTGCCTAAAACCATGCATAACAGTGGCAACTATATCGTATCGGTAGCGAACCTGTGTCGCTGGCTGGCACAGCAGGCCGAGCAACTTGGGGTGGAAATTTTCCCCGGTTTTGCTGCCAGTGAAGTACTGATTGAAAACAATGTAGTAAAAGGCATTGTTATTGGTGATATGGGGCTGGATAAACACGGCCAGCCTAAAGACAGTTATGTGCCAGGTATGGAGCTGCGGGCAAAATACACCGTATTTGCAGAAGGCTGCCGCGGCCATTTGGGTAAACAGCTGATAAAGCACTTTAAACTGGATGAAGGTAAAACACCGCAGCATTATGCCATTGGCTTTAAAGAAATCTGGGATGTGCCTGCAGCCAAACATCACGCTGGCTTGGTGGTGCATTCGGCCGGCTGGCCTTTAACTAATGATACTGCCGGTGGTGGCTACTTATACCATGCTGAAAGCCAGCAAATTGTGGTTGGCTTAATTATTGATCTTAGCTACAGCAACCCGCATTTAAACCCGTTTGAAGAGTTTCAGCGCTATAAACAGCACCCGGTGATCAGCCAGTACCTTAGCAACGGCAAACGAGTCAGCTATGGTGCCCGTGCTATCGCCAAAGGTGGCCTGAACAGCCTGCCTAAAATGAGCTTTAACGGCGGTCTGCTGATTGGTTGTGACGCCGGCACCCTTAACGGCGCTAAAATTAAAGGCAATCACACGGCAATGAAATCCGGCATGCTGGCGGCTGAAACGCTGTTTAACGCCATCAGTAATGCTGACGAAGGTGGGCAAGATCTGACCGCTTTTGCCGAGGCAATAAAAAATAGCTGGCTGTATGACGAGCTATACCGTTCACGCAACTTTGGCCCGGCTATGCATAAGTTTGGCACTTTCTGGGGCGGTGCCTTTAATACGCTGGAGCAAAACTGGTTTGGCGGTAAATTTCCGTTTACATTAAAAGATAACAGCCTGGACTACGCCCAGTTGAAGCTCGCCAGTGAAGCTCCGGTCATCAACTACCCTAAACCAGACAATGTACTGAGTTTTGACCGGTTATCTTCGGTGTATTTATCCAACACCAACCACGAAGAAGAACAACCCTGCCACCTTAAACTGGCTAACAGCCAGATCCCGGTTAGCGTTAACCTGCCCAAATATAATGAGCCGGCCCAGCGTTATTGCCCGGCCGGAGTGTACGAGATCGTTCAGAACGAAAATAATGAACCACAGTTTCAAATAAATGCACAAAACTGCATTCATTGTAAAACCTGCGATATTAAAGATCCGTCGCAAAATATTACCTGGGTTACTCCTGAAGGGGCTGGCGGGCCTAACTACCCGAATATGTAACAATAAACCGACAGCGCCTGCGCCTGTTCCTACGAGAATATGACGTTAAGGCGCTGTTTTACTTACTACATTTTAATTTACTGATATTTACTGTTTATATGCTGGTGTTTTTAAGCTTTTCATTGTATTAATTTTAAACAACAACTACCTTTGGTTATGGGTATTGTTTAAATTAACAAGCTGAAAGGCTTCGCCAGAGACAGGAAGTAGTGTGATGACAAATAAAATAAATACGGAACGGACCGTACAAGATGATGTAGTAATTGTAAAAAACGCGCCGAAAAAAAATTCACCTCAAATTCTGCCCCCCTCTTTCGCCAGCGATCGCTACATGTATTTTACTGAGCGCGATCTGAATAAAATTCTGACGAACCTGGATGCACTGCGCAGTAGCGTTTTTCCGCTGGTTAATCCTGACAACGAAATAGAAAGCCGTAAACAGCAAAACTTTCCTTCGGTATGTCTGATTGGCCTGGGCCGGTGCGGCTCTAATATTGCGCTTGATGTAGCCTCATTAGTGTATAACGCCCGTAACTTTTACCTGAACGAATTTAACAACGAAGAAAAACAAACCCGTGAACAAGAGTACCGGCCTATGCGCTGGATTAAGCGCAGCCTGAATTTATCAGACACACAGGCCGTTAAACCGGTATTTTTAATTGAACCGCTGGTGATGCTCGGCGATTTGGATAAAGACATCGAAGGCCGCATCCGTTTTTCCCACAAAGGTGAAAAAAGCGGCTTTTTGCATGACTACACCAAGATGAAAATTATGGACTTGTCTGAAGTGCATGCCGGTGGCGCCGGTAATGCACCTATTCTTGGCCAGTATCTGGCAAAAATTATCCTCAATAAAGACACCCAGCGCTTTGCTAATGCCGATTGGAAGCATATTCATTCTTACCTTATTGATTCGTGTGGTATTAAAGCTAATCAGTCGCGGCTGTATTTCTATATTTTCAGCGCCGGCGGCGGTACCGGCTCGGGTATGGCGTCAGAGTTTGGCTTGGCCCAACAATATGCGTATATGAGCAAAACCTTCGATACCCGCACTATGGGCGAAGATGAAGAAAACCGCGGCCACTCCTTTGTATTTGAACCGATCTTTACCAGCGGTATTTGTATTTTGCCGAACATTTCTGATCATGGCGTGGAAATGTCTGAAGCACTGCATATAAACGCCGGACGCTTATTGTGCAAATACCTGGCTGAAGAGTGGGATTTCTCCTACAACTTTGATAACGAAGACAGCAGCGAATCCAGCGTAATGCACCGCATTCGGCCCTGGAATGCCATGATGCTGATCTCCAATGACATTATGCGTTATGCCGAAGAAACCGATGACGGTGGTATTCAGCATATCGATGTTAATGCGATGGAAAAATATGCCAACCAGTACATCTCACAGCAGATTTTTAATATTCTGACCGCCCAGGCCGTTACCACTGATTACGACGAAAACTATTTCCGCCGTGCCGGTATCGATATCGGTGAAACTATCCGCCTTGATGCCAATGACCTGTTTATGAGCCTGGCCGGCCCCGTTGCGGTGGCCTATGCCGAATCCGTAATACCAGGCGACAGCAGCAATGCCGAAAAACTCAAGCTGTTTGAGAAAACCGGTACCGGTTTAAATATTGATGACTTGTTCTTCCGCTCTATTGACCTGCCACACTTTAATAAAGTGACCCAGGCCATCGAAGGTATCAGCCTGCTGCCAATTGAATCCGGCCGCTACCGCGAAACGTTGGCCAGCTATGTCAAAAATGGCTATAACGCTGCCGAGCTAAAAGATCTGCATTTCTTTAAAAATTGCTCGTCAGTGGTGTCTATAGTGTCACTGCCAAAAGACTACAAATTGTCTTACATGGATTTAAACCGGCTGAAGTCGCATTTAAATGCGTTGTTTCCTAACACCACACTAAAACGCTATGCACTGGTAATTGGTGCTTCTGCCAACATTTCACTGACAACGCTGATTGTGAAAAGCCCCTGCTTAAGCGACGACTTTTTAACGCTGATAGTTGCCTTTATTAAACGCTGTTTTGCCAAAGACAACTATCGCTTTGACGAGCAGTTAGATCAGGCGATGCTGGAGTTTATCCGCGCTGAACACTTCGATGAAGAAGCACTGGATAAAATGCTGCACGAATTTGAGAACCCGGCCAAAATACTCGACACCAATTGGTATGCCATTAAGCCAATGTACGAGAAAAAATACCGTGAACTTATTCATAACAAAGACAAATTTGTCTCGATTAATGATATTCGTCTAAGCCGCGACAGCGTGAAAAAAGCCATTAAGTACCTGCGCGAGATTTACCGGCATAAGATCAGTAAAACCAAAGTTATTTCACTTAACCCGCAAACTAATAAAAAAGCCGCTGCAGAATAACCCTGGCGGCTTAGCTACAAGGCCTGACATTTTAACGCCAGGCCTTTTTTGTATTTGCCGTTAAGGTTTTTTATCTGTCAGGGTAACGGCGCGCCCCGGCTACTGATATACAACTGATACCAATGCTCGCGGCTTAAATGCACCTGGTTTGCTTCAGCGCAGGCCGCTATGCGTTGCGGGTTGGCTGTACCAATCACCGGTTGAATAGCGGCTGGATGCCGCATAAGCCAGGCCAGTACAATGGCTTCACGGCTGCATTGATATTGCTCGGCTAATTGAGCCACCAAAGCTGCAGTGGCACGCTCAGTGTCGGTTTGTGTTTGTGCCCCGCTAAAAGCGCCTTTTGCCAGGCTGCCCCAGCTTTGCAGCTGCACGTCCTGTTGCTGACAATATTCCACAGTGCCATAACTAAAATGCTTGTTACTACCTTGCGACAGGCCCGTTAGCACACTTTCTTCCAGCCAGTCGATGTCGGCCAGGCTCATTTGCAGCTGATTCACCAACAACGGCTGAGATAATGCCGACTGTAACCACTGCATTTGCGCCCAGCCCATATTGGACACGCCAAAGTGGCGTACTTTACCTTGCTGTACTAACTGTTCAAACGCCTGCGCTACCTGCTCCGGTTGCATCAGTGGATCCGGCCGGTGTAATAGCAACAGATCCAGATAGTCGGTGTTTAACCGCGTTAAGCTCTGCTCCACAGAGCGGATAATATAGTCTTTAGAAAAATCATACCGGCCGGGGCCCTGCTCGTCGGCAAAGCGGATAGCACATTTAGTTTGGATAAACAGCTCTGTGCGCTTAGACGGCGCAGCCGCCAGGTACTGGCCAAACACCTGCTCGGCTTTACCACGGGTGTAGATATCGGCGTGATCAAAAAAATTAATACCATTAGCCAGCGCTGCATCAATAGCAGAAAACGCATGCTGTTGTTGCTGCGCACTGGTGGCGTTGCTGTCCCAGCTGCCGCCCAAACCCATACAGCCAAACGCCAGTGAACTAATACCGGGCAGATGCCGGGATAAAGGGATCATAAAAACTCCTGACAATGAAATACCGCGATAGTGTAGCGAAAAACAGCATGAACCCCTACACTATCGCCATTATTAAATGCTGCCGGAATACTTCTGCGTTATGTCTGATGCCACGTTATACAGGTTAAACAAATTTATTAGTGATACAGGTTTTTGCTCGCGCCGTGAAGCCGATAGATTTATTGAAAATGGTCAGGTTACGGTTAATGGCGCTGTAGCGCCTGTTGGCCTTAAAGTCACTGAAAATGATCAGGTACTGATTGACGGTAAACCGTTAAAAGCCAAGCCAAAACGGGTTTATCTGGCCTATAACAAACCAGTAGGCATTACCTGCACCACAGAGCGCCATATTCACGGCAATATTATTGATGCCGTACGTTACCCGGAGCGCATATTTCCGATCGGCCGGCTGGATAAACCCTCTGAAGGGCTTATTTTTCTGACCAATGACGGCGATATCGTCAACAAAATTCTGCGCGCCGGTAATGCGCATGAAAAAGAATATGTGGTTACTGTTAATAAGCCCATTACAGAGCGCTTTATTCAGCAGATGGGCAAAGGTGTGCCCATTCTCGATACCGTAACCCTGCCCTGTACCGTGCAGCAACGCTCAAAACAGAGTTTTTCTATTATTTTAACGCAGGGACTAAACCGGCAAATACGCCGCATGTGTGAGTATCTGGGTTACGAAGTACAAACCTTAAAACGTACCCGCATTATGCATATTCGTGGCGCGGGTTTAAAACCGGGGCAATGGCGTTTACTCGATGACATTGAAATAAAAATGCTTGAAGCAGAGCTGCTAAACTCCAGTAAAACCGCCGACAACAGCTTGGGCAATGACAGCTTTGATGATTAAGCAGTTTTGATGCTTAAGGCCGCTTGGATAATTGACACAATCAGGGAGCATTATGCAGATACAGTTTAAATTACCGTTTTATATTACTTTGCTGCTTGGGCCTTTACTGTTTTTACTGACATTAGTCTCTGAACCGGTGTTTAGCGGTATGTCAGTAAATGCCTGGCTGATTACCGGCCTCACCTGCTGGATGGCCTTGTGGTGGATAACAGAGCCGGTGCCGATACCGGTTACAGCCATGCTGCCGATTGTTATAGTGCCGCTTATTAGCCTTGATACTATAGGCAACGTGACAGCCCCTTACGCTCATCCGTTAATTTTCTTGTTTCTTGGCGGCTTTATGTTGTCAATTGCCATGGAGCGCTGGAACCTGCACAAACGCATTGCGCTGTTAACCATGCTGTTGGTAGGTACCAAACCCAGCCAGCAAATTGCCGGTATTATGCTGGTAACCGCTTTTTTATCTATGTGGATGTCTAATACGGCAACCGCCGTAATGATGTTGCCAATTGGTTTGTCTGTTATTGCCATGCAGCAAGAGCAAGGTATCAGTAACGATAATTTTGCCAAAGCCATTTTGTTATCCATTGCCTATGCCGCCAGCATTGGTGGTGTAGCCACCTTAATTGGCACACCGCCTAATGCCCTGCTTGCTGCCTATCTGGAGCGCAGTTATCAGTTACAACTCAGCTTTAGTGACTGGATGCTGTTTGGTGTGCCACTGGCAGTTAGTTTGTTACTGGTATGCTGGTTCTGGCTGACACAGCTGCATTTCCGGCTGGACAAGATGCCGTCAGTAGATAGCCGCTCCTTATACCGGCAAAAGCTATCCGCGCTGGGGGTTATGCACACTGCTGAAAAGTTAGTGCTGATGGTGTTTTCCCTGGCAGCTTTTTTCTGGGTATTTCGCGGGCCTCTTAGCAATATCAGCGGCATTAAACTGGACGATACGTTAATTGCTATCTTTGCGGCCAGTTTGCTGTTTGTCCTGCCGGTGTCATTAAAAACCGGCCAACGCATTCTGAACTGGGAAGATTGCCAGAAACTACCCTGGGGCGTATTGCTGTTATTTGGCGGTGGTTTAACCCTGGCAACCCAAATTGATAACTCAGGCTTATCTGCTTATATCGCCACACAAATTGGCCAGCTTGGCAGCATTAATCTGGTTTTGCTGATTGTGCTGGTGACCGCTGTGATTATTTTTCTGACTGAAATCACCAGCAACACCGCCACCGCAGCGGCGTTTCTTCCGCTATTGGGGCCAGTGGCCGTATCGCTGGACACCTCAGCTGCCATGCTGGTGATCCCGGCAGCAGTGGCAGCCAGTTGCGCCTTTATGATGCCGGTAGCCACCCCGCCAAATGCCATAGTGTTTGCATCCGGCAAGCTGAAAATTATTGATATGGTAAAAGCTGGCCTGGCGCTGAACCTGGCAGCCATAGTGCTGATTACACTAGCGGTGTTATTTCTGGCGCGTTATATATTTGATTTTTAAGCTTTACCCCACCCGGCCAACGGGTGGGCTATCTGTAGAAAATAAAGAATGCAGACAATAAAAAACGCAGCCACTGGGCTGCGTTTTTTATGTTTGGAGCGAGTAACGAGGTTCGAACTCGTGACCTCGACCTTGGCAAGGTCGCGCTCTACCAGCTGAGCTATACTCGCGAAAATCTGGTTATTTACTCTTAATGAGTAATGGTGCCCGGGGCCGGACTTGAACCGGCACGCCCTTTCGAGCGAGGGATTTTAAATCCCTTGTGTCTACCGATTTCACCACCCGGGCAGACAACTTTCTTGTGTTACTTTTCTGGTTTTACCAGACAAAACTGTGTGATGGAGGCGGGTCCCGGAGTCGAACCGAGATGGACGGATTTGCAATCCGCTGCATGGCCATTCTGCCAACCCGCCATTCAAACAATTTTCACTCTTTGAAAGAGTTGGAGCGAGTAACGAGGTTCGAACTCGTGACCTCGACCTTGGCAAGGTCGCGCTCTACCAGCTGAGCTATACTCGCGTTGTTATGGCCATGTGCCTTAACACGAGACGCATTCTACTGTTTTAATTCAGCCAGTCAATAATAAATTTTTGCTTTTATGACTGACTGATTAAAATTTGACTGAGTTGCGCTAATAAGCAACAAAAACAGTTATTAATGTATCAAATCCCGCCACGCCGCTTTGAGGTAACTGTACATCGACCATATTGTCAGCACCGTTGCAACGTACAGCAACAACATACCTACCGGCGTAAACCAGCTCACCAGCCAGAACTCCGGCCGCCAGATCAGGCCAATTAATGCCAGCATCTGGGCAATAGTTTTGTATTTGCCTAAATTAGATACCGCCACATTAGCGCGCTTGCCAAGCTCTGCCATCCACTCCCGTAAGGCAGAAATGACAATTTCACGCCCTATCATAATAATGGCCGGTATCGTCACCCAAAGCGATATACTGTCTACCGCTATCAATACCAGTGCTACCGCTACCATCACTTTATCTGCAACCGGATCAAGAAAAGCGCCAAACGGCGTAGACTGCTCTAGCTTACGGGCCAGATAACCATCCAATGCATCGGTAATAGCAGCAAGACAAAATACAAATGACGCCCAGAACCGGGCGTTTTCCATGCCTGAATAAAAACATAAAATAAAAACCGGGATCAGAAACAGTCGGAACAGGGTTAACAGATTGGGAATATTCCACATCTTAATATTCTCTACGGCATATATGCCGCTATGCTACTTGTTATGACAGGCATGGTAAATCTTTTCTGCCTGTGCTTTTGATATTCCCGGCACTGAGCTAAGCTCGGTAACGGAAGCGCGCATTACGCCCTGTAAGCCGCCAAGATACTGCAACAGAGCCTGACGCCGTTTTTCACCGATACCTTTTACTTGCTCCAGCGGGCTTTTAATCAGCGCTTTGCCACGTTTATTACGATGCCCGGTAATAGCAAAACGATGCGCTTCATCACGAATTTGCTGAATAAGGTGCAATGCCGGCGCATCGGCCGGCAAATTAATGCTGCGTCCGCTTTGTGCCAGAATAAGGGTTTCAAGGCCAGGTTTGCGGCTGGTACCTTTGGCCACGCCAACCAGCAAAGGCATTTTGGCATGCGGCCAGTGAGCAAATTGTGCTATGGCAATATTCAGCTGGCCCTGGCCACCGTCAATAAAAATAATATCCGGTATTTTTTCTGCATCCTGCAGCTTAGTGTAACGCTTGTCCAGCGCAAACTGCATAGCTGCGTAGTCATCGCCACCGGTAATACCGGTAACATTATAACGGCGGTACTCTGCTTTATATGGCCCCTGACCATCAAACACCACACAGGAGGCAATAGTGGCCTGCCCCATCGTATGGCTGATATCAAAACACTCCATCCGTGTTATCGGCTGATCTAACTGCAATAATTGTTGCAACTGCTGATAGCGTAAGGCCATTTTCTGGCTAAGCGATTGCTTGTTGTCGCAAGACAGCTGGGCATTTTTTTGTGCCAGGCTAAGATATTGTGCTTTCTCACCGCGCTGGGCATACGTAATGCGCACCTTGCGACCGGCAATTTCGCTGATAGCAGCCGCTACGGCGTCCATCTCAGGCAGTGGTTTGGCAATAACAATTTCGCGTGGCATTTGTTGGGTGCCATAACCATCCAGATAAAACTGCAGTAAAAAAGCGCTGAGAATTTCGCTCTCTTCAGTATCTGCCGGCACTTTAGGAAAGTAAGCTTTGCTGCCCAGAACTTTTTGCTGGCGCACAAACAATACATGTACAGCAGCCACACCATGTGAATAAGCAAAACCAATAATATCCATTTCGTCATGCTCGCCACTGACGCTTTGCTGTTCCTGCACTTTTCGCAGCGCAATAATTTTATCGCGCAGCTGGGCCGCCTGTTCAAACTGCAGCGCCTCACTGGCCTGCGTCATCCGCTGCACCAGATTATCAATAACCTGCTGATCTTTGCCCTGCAGAAATAAACTGGCCAGCCGCACCTGCTGCTGGTATTCCTCATCAGAAATTTTCCCGACACAGGGGGCAGAGCAAAGTTTTAACTGGTACTGCAGGCATGGACGGGTTCTGGCTCGATAAAAGCCATCTTCACACTGTCGGATGGGAAAAATTTTCTGCAGGCTTTTCAGGCTTTGCCACACTGCCCCGGCATTGGGGTAAGGGCCAAAATACTGCCCGGCGCTTTTACGCGGCCCACGGTGCGAACTGATACGCGGATGTTTATGATCGCTGATTAAAATATAAGGGTAAGATTTGTCGTCCCGCAGTAATACGTTGTAACGCGGCAAAAACTGCTTAATAAGGTTGTTTTCCAGGATCAGTGCTTCGGTTTCGCTATGCGTCAGCGTGTATTCAACCTGCTCTATCTGGCTAACCAGAGAACGGGTTTTTATACTGTCGACATTAGTACGAAAATAGCTACTGAGCCTGGCACGCAGATCTTTGGCTTTACCAACATAAATAACCTGATCCGCGGCGTTTAGCATACGATAAACGCCGGGCTGATGAGGAACCTGCTTTAAAAAGGTTTTAGCGTCAAACATCAGGCTTTAGCGATGTCGATCATGCCATGGCGCAATGCCATATGTGTCAGCTCTACATCGCCACTAATTGCCAGCTTTTCAAACATCCGGTAACGATATGAGTTCACCGTTTTAGCACTGACATTGAGCTGATCGGCAATATCATTTACTTTTTGTCCCTGCGTAATCATCATCATGATTTGCAGTTCGCGATCTGACAAATCATCAAATGGGTTCTGACTTTGGTTATTCACTTTACTCATGGCCATTTTCTGCGCCACTTCATCAGAAATATGCCGGGCACCAGAATACACTTTGCGTATTGCAGCCACCATTTCACGCGGCGGTGAATTTTTTGAAATAAACCCTGCCGCCCCCAGTTGCATTACTTTAGTAGGTACCGGCTCTTCGCAGGATACCGACAACGCCAACACTTTAATGTCCGGGCAGTAATGTAAAATACGCTTTGTTGCAGTCATACCGCCCATACCGGGCATATTCATATCCATCAACACTACATCGGGCTCGTGTTGACGGCAAAATTGTAATGCTTCTTCGCCTGAGCCAGCCTCGCCAATCACCTTGATACCGCGCTCATCCATTAGTATGCGACTGATCCCAGTACGAACAAGCTCATGATCATCAACTAACAGAACGTTAATCAATTTCGCTCTCCGGATTACTGGTTTTTAGAATTGTTCTAGCTGTCTAGCATAGCCGAGCATCAGCCATTTTGCTAAACAAATTAAATCAATAAAGGTTGTTTTGCACGGTTGCAGCTTAGTGTGCCAGAAAGGTTAATCATATGAAACAAATCTAGATGATTTGAGATGATTTATGTGGATGTAATTGATAATAGGTAAAAACAGGAAAGTGGCGGAGGGAGAGAGATTCGAACTCTCGGTGGGCTATTAACCCACGCCGGTTTTCAAGACCGGTGCATTAAACCGCTCTGCCATCCCTCCGCGTTACAGGGCGCATATTAGAAACTGGCTGCTGCTTTGTAAAGGGCTTTTTTGCTATTTTTAGCCGTTTGCTTAGTAAATCATCAACAAAGCCATTTATCAGGCAATTAATCTGCGCAAAATGCCCTGCCAGGCCCAACTTAATTGTACCAAAACAAAAAAACCACCGGTAAAGGTGGTTTTAGTGGCGGAGGGAGAGAGATTCGAACTCTCGGTGGGCTATTAACCCACGCCGGTTTTCAAGACCGGTGCATTAAACCGCTCTGCCATCCCTCCGGCGACGCGTATATTAATCAGTTAGAACAGCAAAAGAAAGCACTAAATGCAAAAAAATTAACGCTATTATCAATTTGTATCCTCAGGCACTGGTCTGGCGGGAACTAACTGGGTATGATGTCCTCAAATGCGTTAATAAACTTTGTATCAGGAGAACATAATTATGTCATACAGAGAAACCTCTACTCTCAGTACTGCCGGACGTAGTGTTGAGATTAATAAAGTACTACGCAACACCTACTTTTTGCTGGCAATGACGTTAGCATTTAGTGCGGCAGCGGCAGGCGTTGCCATGGCGCTGAACATGTCACCTATGATGTCTCTGGTGTGTTTTGTTGCTGGTTTTATCATGCTGTTTGTGGTGAATAAAAAGGCAGATTCTGCCAGTGGTATTTTCTGGGTGTTTGCTTTTACCGCAGCGATGGGTGCGTCATTAGGCCCAATGCTTAATCATTACGCCGGCCTGCCAAATGGTACTGCATTAATTATGCAGGCATTGGGCGGTACTGCGCTGATTTTCTTCAGCCTGTCAGCTTATGCTCTTACCACACGTAAAGACTTCTCTTTTATGGGTGGTTTTTTAATGGTAGGTCTTATTGTGGTGCTGGTAGCCGCACTGGCAAATATTTTCCTGGCCATTCCGGCATTAAGCCTGACAATCAGCGCTGCTATTATCCTGATTATGTCAGCACTGATCCTGTTTGATACCAGCCGTATTATTAACGGCGGCGAAACCAACTATATTCGCGCCACAGTAAGTTTGTACCTGAATGTCTTTAACATTTTCGTCCACCTGCTGCAGCTGCTGGGTATTTTTGGTGGTGATGATTAAGCACAGCGCTTTGCCTTAATCAGGTTATTCGCTAAAATGCCCCGCCAGTCGGGGCATTTTTGTTTTTAGGGATCGCTATGACACGCTTTGGATTGCTGCTTACCAGCGATAGCTTTGCCAGCCAAAGCCTTGCCAGTGCGCTGTTGTTTGCTAAAACAGCGGTTACTCTCGGCCACAGTATTGAGCATATATTTTTATATCAGGATGCCGTCTACAGTGCGGCAAACCATATCGATTTGCCCGCTGATGAACCCGATCTCAGTGCTGAACTGGCGCAGTTTTGTCAGCAACACAATATTCCTTTATTGTTTTGTGTCACTGCAGCCGAAAAACGTGGTGTAACCGGAAGCAACCTGAGTGCACGCCCCGGATATATTGCCGCCGGCCTGGCAGAGTTTGCTATGCGACAGACCAACATTGATAAACTGGTACAATTTTAATGCGTAATATTCTGTTATTGCAGCGCAGCAGCCCGTTTAACAACAGTAAAGGCCGTGAGGCACTGGATATGGTACTGGCGCTGGCTGCAGTAGAGCACAA
This sequence comes from Gammaproteobacteria bacterium HGW-Gammaproteobacteria-15, assembly GCA_002840125.1. Classification (GTDB taxonomy): domain Bacteria; phylum Pseudomonadota; class Gammaproteobacteria; order Enterobacterales; family Alteromonadaceae; genus Alishewanella. Next base: position 68,873 of record PGZF01000001.1, on the reverse strand, counting down.
TGTCAGCGTGCTATTCAGTGCTGATGCGGTATATCAGTTGTTGCCAACACAAGATCAGCCAGATTTTAAGCTTAAAGCGTATCCGCGCAGTTTTAAGCTGTTTGCGCTGTATGATATTGAGCAGGTATATGTTTGCCAGCAGTCACTTAAACAGCGCGGCATTAATGCTTCAGATTTAAGTATTGACGTTACCGGGCTCGATACTCAGGGTATAGCAGAACTGTTTGCCCGCCAACATCAGGTGATCAGCAGCTAATGAAATTAATCAGCGTTATTAATCCGTCAGTGAGCCTGAGTGAGCTAAGCCTTATATGCCAGCCTCAGGATATTATTTTGCTGCGCCAGGATGCAGTCTATCTGTGTTTACGCACTGATCTTAGCTGGCCTTGCCCGCTTTATGCGCTGGATGTGGATATACAGGTAAGGCTAATCTCGCCGCTGGCAGCAGTAACCGTTATCAGTGCCCAACGCTGGGTTGAGCTGAGTATTAACGCAGAGCAGAATGTGTTATGGCAGAATTGATAGTAAATGATGCGCCGCTGGCGCTGGATAAACATGGCTATCTGGCAGATATGCAACAGTGGAATAAGCAAGTGGCAGAAGAGTTTGCCCGGCTGGAAAACATTAACCTGACTGATGCACATTGGGAAGTGGTACATTTTGTGCGGCAGTTTTATCTGGAATTTAATACCTCCCCTGCTATCCGCATTCTGGTAAAAGCCATGGCGCAACAGCTCGGCCCGGATAAAGGCAACAGTAAATACTTGTTTATGTTGTTCCCACAAGGGCCGGCCAAGCAGGCAACCCGCATAGCGGGGTTACCTAAACCGGCAAAATGCCTTTAACCGTTAAACGGCGTCGCTGACAATACCAACAATAGCTTCCAGGGTAATAAGGGCAACTACGGCAACAATGCCGATAATAATAGCCCAGTATATAGCCCGCATCAGAGCCGGGTTGCTGTGTTTACTACTTTTACGCGGTTTTGGCGCCATTTAGCTATCCTTATAAAGCTCCACCCAGTATAGCTGACGTGGAGCTAACGACGACCTGCAGCTTATCAACCCAGCTGTTGTAAGCCACCCATGTAAGGGCGCAGTACTTCTGGCACGGTGATAGTGCCGTCTGCCTGCTGATAGTTTTCCAGAATAGCCACCAGAGTACGCCCGACAGCCAGAGCAGAACCATTTAAAGTATGGATCAGCTCTGGTTTTTTCATCTCAGTGCTGCGATAACGGGCCTGCATACGCCGGGCCTGGAAATCACCCATATTGCTGCAAGATGAAATTTCGCGGTAAGTGTTTTGTGCCGGTAACCACACTTCCAGATCATAAGTTTTGCTTGAACCAAAACCCATATCACCGGTACATAACAGCATCACACGGTATGGCAGGCCTAGCAGCTGCAACACTTTTTCGGCATGGCCGGTTAACTCTTCCAGTGCCTGCATAGAATGCTCAGGTTGCACCAGTTGTACCAGCTCTACCTTGTCAAACTGATGCTGACGGATTAAACCACGGGTATCACGACCGTAAGAGCCAGCTTCACTTCTAAAGCATGGCGTATGGGCAGTATATTTAACCGGTAATTCGGTAGCATCAAAAATGGTGTCGCGGGCTAAGTTAGTTACCGGCACTTCCGCAGTGGGAATAAGCGCCATACCCTGCCCCTCTTCGGTGGCTGGCTGGGTATGGAATAAATCGCCGCCAAATTTAGGTAACTGTCCGGTACCATATAAGCTGGCATGATTTACCAGATAAGGCACATACAGTTCAGTGTAACCATGCTCGGTGGTGTGTAAATCCAGCATAAACTGGGTTAACGCACGGTGCAGCCTGGCTACCTGGCCGCGCATAACCACAAAACGTGAACCGGCTACTTTAACTGCACTTTCAAAATCCAGCCCCTTATCCAGCGCTTCGCCCAGGGCGACATGATCCTGAATAGTAAAGCCGAACTCGCGTGGCTGGCCAACACGACGTACTTCTACGTTTTGTGTTTCGTCCTTCCCGGCTGGTACTGACGCATCCGGTAAGTTAGGAATAGTCAGGGCAATTTGCTCTACCTCAGCCAGCACTGCATCCAGTTGCTGCTTGGCAGCATCAAGCTGAGCTCCCAGGCCGTCAACTTCTGCCAACAGTGGCGTAATATCTTCACCGCGGCCTTTAGCCTGGCCAATGGCTTTGGATTTAGTATTACGCAGGTTTTGCAGCTCCTGGGTATCTACCTGTAAAGTGCGGCGCTGCTCTTCAAGCGCAGTTAAACGCGCTACATCCAGCACAAAGCCTCGCTGGGCCAGACGGTTGGCCGTTTCAGTTAATTCGGTACGTAAAAATTTCGCATCTAGCATAGTAATTACTTCATTGAACCCAGTTTAAGCCCTAACCAGGCAAGCGTTAAACACAACAACACATTTAATAATACGTTGGCGATTGCTTTTAGCCAGTCGCCTTGCTCTAACAGCAAAACGGTATCCAGCGAAAAGGTTGAAAACGTGGTAAAAGCACCGATAAGGCCAATAGCTATCAGTGCCCGCCAGGGTGAAACTGCCAGCACACCACTGCTGAACAGCGCATACAACCAACCCAGCACAAAAGAGCCCAGAATATTAACCAGCAAAGTGCCAAAAGGGAATGACTTACCTAAAACATTCATGGCCAGCTCGTTAACGCCAAAGCGCAAGCATGCTCCTACTGCACCGCCAATAGCCACCGCCAGATAAGTCAGCATTATTTATCTCTCTTGCGTGGGCTGTCGGCATCAAGCTGCTTCAGGTAACGCAGCTTTTCTGCCAGCTGCTTTTCCATGCCACGCTCTGCCGGCTGATAAAATTGTTGCCCGGCAAGCTCTGCCGGCAAATAACGCTCGCCAGCGGCATAAGCGCCGGCTTCGTCATGTGCATAACGATAACCTTCACCAAAACCCAGCTGCTTCATTAACTTAGTTGGCGCATTGCGCAAATGCAGCGGCACCTCAAAAGCAGGTTGTTCTGCCACCAGCTGTTTAAGCTGATTAAAGGCGCTATACACGGCATTACTTTTCGGTGCCAGCGCCAGATACACTGCAGCCTGGGCAATAGCCCGCTCACCTTCGGCCGGCCCTACCCGTTCAAAGGTATCCCAGGCGTTTAGCGCCAGTGTTAACGCACGCGGATCGGCATTGCCAATATCTTCACTGGCAATGGCCAGTAACCGCCTGGCGACATATAGCGGATCGCCACCGCCAGCCAGAATACGGCAGTACCAATACAAGGCTGCATCCGGATCTGAGCCGCGTACTGATTTGTGAAAGGCGGAGATCAGGTCATAAAACATATCACCCTGATTATCAAAGCCCGGTAACTGCTTTGGCACCAGATTTTTCAGCGTCTCAAAGCTTATTACTTTGCTGTCGTTATCCGCCTCGGTAAGCTCTGCCGCTTGTTCCAGCAGGTTAAGCAATTTACGCGCGTCACCGTCTGCCAGTTGTAACAGCAATTGCTCAGCATCGGCGGCCAGGCGCACAGCCTCAAGGCCCAAACCACGCTCTTTATCTGTAAGAGCCTGCGCCAATACCTGCTGTAAATCGGTATTAGTCAGCGGTTTGAGTACACACACCCGGGCACGGGATAAAATGGCGTTGTTCAGGGCAAAAGACGGGTTTTCAGTGGTGGCGCCAATAAAAATAATGGTGCCATCTTCAATAAAAGGTAAAAAGGCATCTTGCTGGCTTTTATTAAAACGATGTACCTCATCGACAAACAGTAAAGTACGTTGCTGATACTGCTGCTGACGTTGCTGTGCCTGTGCAATGGCTTCACGAATTTCTTTAATACCGCAGGTTACCGCTGATAACTTGCTGATAGCCGCGTCGGCATGCCGGGCTATTACTTCTGCTAAAGTGGTTTTGCCGGTGCCCGGCGGGCCCCACAAAATAAGCGAAAACACCCGCCCGGCTTCAATCGCTTTTTTAAGTGCGGTGCCCTCGCCAATTAAATGCTGCTGCCCTGCATATTCGGCCAGTGTTTGCGGCCGCATTCTGGCTGCCAGCGGGCGAAAGTCATCAGCAAAATCAAGTGGTAATGAGTTCACAGTGTTATCTTCAAATTGCTATCGCTGACGCTGATCATCAATATCAGTGTGCTCTGGCGGGTTAAACCGGAACAAACCTTTCTCCAGCTCAATATTCAGCTGCATTAACGTGAAATTAAATTCGCTGGTTTGCTGGTTCATATCCAGTACCTGCATTTTTGATAATGCCGCGCCGGCGAAGCTAAGGGTTAGCTGTTTTACCGGGCTATCGGCGTCTTTTGAGCGGATAACAAACAGCTCGCCTTGTTGCTCTACGTTATACTGCGCCCACAGCTCAGGCTTCGTTGATGTGAGTAACACGAAGGGCGTACGGTTTACTTCACTGGCAGCGTCATAAATGGTTAACTGCTCCAGCGCTTCATTATAAAACCACAGGCTTTGGCCATCACCAATAAACAGGTTTGGCTCGGGTTCAGTGGTTTCAAAGCGGAACAGTGCCGGCTGCTTGATCATCAGTTCGCCTTTGCCCTGTTGCAGCAACTGCTTTTGTGCGTCAAACACCTGCTGCTCAAAACTGGCAGAAAAACTTTTAATACTGGCCAGTTTACGTTGTAGCGTCTGCTCAGCATTTTGCGCCACAGCAGAAACAGAACTACACAACACAACAACCGCTAACAAACTACGTAGCATTTAATATCCTTTTGGTGGCGGTGGGGCCATCACTTCACGATTACCATTGTGGCCGGGGCCACTGACAATACCGCTGTGTTCCATTTGTTCTACCAAACGGGCGGCACGGTTATACCCTATACGAAACTTGCGCTGTACACCGGATACCGAAGCACGGCGGCTTTCGGTAACAAAGGCCACGGCCTGATCATACAGCGGATCAGCTTCACCATCTTCACCTTCCAGCGTTTCACCTGGCAGCAGATTTTCTTCGGTGGTTTCGCCGCTTAAAATTTCAGCAATATAGTTTGGCTTGCCGCGTTTTTTCCAGTCGGCAACCACAGCATGTACTTCATGGTCATCAACAAAGGCACCATGCACCCGGTTTGGTACACCTGAGCCTGGTGGCAGATACAGCATATCGCCCTGTCCCAGTAAGCTTTCAGCGCCTTGTTGATCCAAAATAGTACGGGAGTCAATTTTCGATGACACCTGAAACGCTATCCGGGTAGGGATATTGGCTTTAATTAAACCGGTAATCACATCTACCGATGGCCGCTGGGTAGCTAAGATCAGGTGAATACCTGCCGCCCGCGCTTTTTGCGCAATACGGGCAATCAACTCTTCTACTTTTTTACCGACAATCATCATCATGTCGGCAAATTCGTCGATAACGACAACAATAGACGGTAATTTCTCTAATAACGGCGCTTCAGTACGCATATTATCTGACGGGCGCCACAGCGGATCTTTTAACGGAGCGCCGTCTGCAATCGCTTCTTTTACTTTGGCGTTATAACCCTTGAGATTACGTACACCCAGCGCAGACATCAGTTTATAGCGCCGCTCCATCTCGCCGACACACCAGCGTAAACCATTGGCGGCATCTTTCATGTCGGTAACCACTTCTGTCAGCAGGTGCGGAATACCTTCATAAATAGACAGCTCAAGCATTTTCGGGTCGATCATTAAAAAGCGCACATCATCCGGCGTCGACTTATATAACAGGCTGCAAATCATTACGTTTACGCCAACCGACTTACCAGAGCCGGTAGTACCTGCCACCAGCAAATGCGGCATTTTGGCCAGATCAGCTACTACCGACTTACCGGCAATATCTTTACCCAATACCATTGTCAGTGGTGATTTAGAGCTTTCAAATATTTCATCACCAATCACTTCAGATAAACGCACTATTTCACGGTGCTGGTTTGGCAGCTCTAAACCGATAAAAGACTTACCCGGAATAACCTCCACTACCCGCACGCTGATAGCAGACAACGAGCGCGCTAAATCTTTGGCCAGGCCGGTAATTTTACTGACTTTAACACCAGGTGCTAAATCGAGCTCAAAACGGGTAACTACCGGGCCTGGGTGTACGCCTACTACTTTAGCGTCAACATTAAAATCAAGCAGCTTCGCCTCTACCAAACGTGACACCCGTTCTAAATCGGCCGGGTCTATCGGGTTTACGGCTTTGTCAGGCCGGTCCAGCAACGCCAGTGATGGCAGCTCTTCCATCAAATGCGAGACTTCTTCGCTATCATCTTCCTCATCTGCAATTTCAGTCAGAATGGTTTCAATTTCAGAGTCTGGCGGTAAATCAAGTTGTTGCAGGGTATCACTCCAGCGCGCAGCGTCCGGTTCATCAATAGCACTGAACGACAACTCTTCATCAGCCAGCGTATCAACACTGTAAAACGCCTTAGCTTCAGTTTTGGCATTTAACGGCGTGATTGGCAAAGTATCTGCCACCGGCTTACTCAGCTGCGGTGTTTTACGTGGTTTTTCAGCTATAACGACAGGCTCATCGTCAAATTCGTCTTGCTCCGGTTCGGCAGCAAAAGGGTCATAGTCGTCTTTACTACGTTCACGTAAGCGCTGTGGCACAGACATAGCAAACTGCACTGCGCTGTAACAGGCCGCGCCCAGCGCATCAGCTACCGTTAGCCAGGAAATACCTGTCATTAGCGTTAAGCCGGTAGCAAAACCACACAACAACAGTAAAACAGTACCAATAAAATTAAAGTACGGCAGCAAGGCGCCACTAACGACATCACCTATAACTCCGCCGGATGAAAAATAAAAAATATCATTAAAATTCATACTGCTTATAGCTGTTGCCGTTAGCAGTGTTAATACCAGGCCAATCAGGCGCAGGCCCAGGATCAAATAATCCAGGCTCATTAAATCGTGAAAGCGTTTAAACAGCAGATAACCGGCCAATGCCACCAAAAATGGGATCAGATACGCAATCCAGCCAAAACTGAATAATAATAAATCGGCCAGCCAGGCACCTATTGGCCCGGCATAGTTATGAATGCTGGTTTGGTAACCGGTTTGCGACCAGCTGGGATCGGCTGGGTCAAAAGACAACAGTGCCAGTAATAGAAATAAGGCAAAGCCGGAAAACACAATTAATCCGACTTCCAGCAAGCGCTGTACACCGTTTAGCGGAAAATAAGCTCGGTTTTGCAAATGAAAGGCCCTACCTTTTTTATCATCGTTTTTTGTTCAAGCGCACCAGAGTGTAGTACTGCAGGCTAAGATACCAGAGACACTGTAAAAGTGCATCCGTGAAGCACGGCTGAACCGCTAATTAGCTGCTTGTCGCCACATTTATCGCAACAAAGGTGGTTTGCTTCACTTCTTCCATCACCACATAAGTACGGCTTTCACGCACACTGGGTAATCTGAGCAGGGTTTCCCCCAACAGTTCCCGGTAGGCTGCCATATTGGCCACCCGCGTTTTCAGCAAAAAATCGAAGCTACCGGATACCAGATGGCACTCCTGAATTTCTTCCAGTTTTTGCACGGCTTTGCTGAATTCGTCAAAATCTTCCGGTGAGGTTTTACTTAGCGTAATTTCGACAAACACCAGCAAGGCTGCGCCCACTTTCTGTGGGTCAATTTGCGCACTGTAGCCTAAAATCACCCCTTCAGCTTCAAGCTTCCGCACCCGCTCCAGGCAAGGCGTCGGGCTAAGCCCTACCCTGCGCGCCAGTTCTACGTTGGCTAAACGGCCGTCGCGTTGTAACTCCAACAGTATTTTGCGATCTATCCGGTCTAACTTCTTGATACTTTTACTTAAAGAGTACATAGCAGCTAAAAAATTCGCTTTTTAAATTTAAACAGAATTTTGCACTACTACAGAGCCCTAAAACAAGCATTAATTCTACAAAATTAGCAGTATACTGCGCACAAATTTTACCCAAGCCAACATTTACCTCAGAAAAGGGCATAACATTATGATCATTGGCGTACCAAAAGAAATTAAAAACCATGAATACCGCGTAGGCATGACGCCGGCAAGCGTGCGTGAACTGGTAAATAACAAACACAGCGTACTGATTGAAACCCATGCCGGCATGGGCATCGGCTTTACCGACGAAGATTACACTGCTGCCGGTGCTACTGTTATGGGCACTGCTGCTGAAATTTTTGCCAAAGCAGACATGATTGTTAAAGTAAAAGAGCCTCAGGCAATTGAGCGCGCTATGCTGCGTGAAGGCCAAATCCTGTTTACCTACCTGCACCTGGCACCTGATTTACCGCAAACGCAGGATCTGATCAAATCCAAAGCTATTTGTATTGCTTATGAAACTGTAACAGACAACCGTGGCGGCTTACCGCTGTTAGCGCCAATGTCTGAAGTGGCTGGCCGGATGTCAATTCAGGCCGGTGCGCGCGCGCTGGAGAAATCCTGTGGTGGCCGCGGTATGTTATTAGGTGGTGTACCGGGCGTTGCTCCGGCTAAAGTTGTCGTGATCGGGGGTGGTATGGTAGGTACTAACGCTGCACAAATGGCGCTGGGCTTAGGTGCTGACGTTACCGTACTGGATCGCAGTGTTGATGTACTGCGCCGTATTAATGCCCAGTTTAACGGTGCAGTAAAAGCTATTTACTCTACCGCTGATGCACTGGAGCAGGAAGTACTGGCGGCTGACTTAGTGATCGGTGGTGTGCTGGTACCAGGCGCTGCGGCTCCTAAACTGGTTACCAAAGACCACATCAAGCGGATGAAACCCGGCTCAGCTATTGTTGATGTTGCTATCGACCAGGGCGGCTGTGTGGAAACATCTAAGCCAACTACCCATGCTGAACCTACCTATATAGTGGATGACGTTGTGCACTATTGTGTAGCTAACATGCCGGGCGCTGTACCACGCACCTCTACCTTTGCGCTGAACAACGCCACCCTGCCATTTATTCTGCGTTTAGCTAATAAAGGCTATAAGCAGGCGCTGCTGGATGATCAGCATTTAATGAATGGTTTAAACGTGATGAATGGTCATGTGACGAACCAAAGCGTTGCCGAAGCACTGGGTTTTGCTTTTGTTGAGCCTAAAATTGCATTAAATGCTTAATGCTCAATAAATAATCAACTTCGATTAAGGCCGCTTTTGCGGCCTTTTTTATTTTTTTACGCTTTTTTATTACCAGACAACGGTTTATTTGCCCGGCCTGTAAAGCAGACCTATGTAACAAAATGTTTATGAAAACTTCGCTACACAGCTTCATTGTAAGTCATGTCCTGAAGATTCACGCACGTTTGGCCGCATAAGTAAGGTAACAGTCAGGCTAAAAGCGCAATTAAGCGTCAATTAGTTTTATTAAAATTTTTAGGAGTCATTCATGGCTAAAGTAACTGGTGTAGTAAAGTGGTTCAACGCTGATAAAGGTTTCGGTTTCATTACTCAGGATAACGGCGGCGCTGACGCATTCGTTCACTTCCGTGCTATCCAAACTGAAGGTTACAAAACCTTAAACGAAGGCCAACGCGTAGCTTTCGAAATCGAACAAGGCCAAAAAGGCCCACAAGCTGCTAACGTTACAGTTCTGTAATTTAAGCACTTGCTAAAAAAAGGACACCGCGGTGTCCTTTTTTATTGCCTGTAATTTAATATAAAAAAATAAGCGCCAAATACAGGCGCCCTATTTATCATATTCGCAAGGCTAGTACGCCCTATTGCTCTTCTCTGACAAAAGCGATATCAGCAAACCCCATACGGGCAAACTCTTGTTGGCGGTAGTTTTTTACTGCTGCGCCACGCTTGGCGGTCATTGCCACTTGCTGCTCCATCGCCAGAAAGCGGGTTAAATCTATGCCCTCAGCAGCGGCAACGGCTTCGTACATATCATGGTGTTTGTCATAACTGAAATTAATCACTTTGCGCTGCTTGTTAAAGGTATAGCTAATTTGTCTGGCCACTTGCCCCTCCGGGTTTAACTGCGCTGCGTACAGGCTTACACAACATACAGGATAGTACTAATAACACCGAGCCTGTTGCCAGAGTCAGTAAATTCTCATTGCGGTTCCATAGCAGAATATTCACCAGCAAACCGGCCGGGATCAGCATATTGTTCATTACTGCCAGCATGCCGCTGCTGACCAGGGTAGCGCCTTTATTCCACCAGTAGTAACCACCACCGGATGCCACCAAACCAAGCCATAGCAACACTGCCCATTGGCTGTTTTGCTGCGGATACTGCGCCGAGCCCAGCAACAACCAGGCCGGCAGCACTACCGCAAGCGCCCCCAGATAAAACCAGCCAAACACCTGATGCTGTACCAACTTAACCGGCTGCCTGGCCAGCAGCACTTTATAACCAACCTGGCCGATGGCAAAACACAGGTTAGCGCCCTGCACCACGGCAAAACCCAGCCAGTAATCCTCAGTTAAGCCTTTATAACGCATTAGTGCTGCTGCAATAACGGCCAGTAACGCCGCCAGTAAAAAGCGATACTGAAACCGGCGCTGCAGCGCATCGTAAAGTAAGGTGATGTATACCGGCGTAAAAATAGTAAAAATTAATACTTCCGGCACCGTTAGCAATATAAATGACTGATAATAAAACAAATACATTAGCCCAAGCTGCACAGCCCCCAGGGCTGACAATTTGCAGGCCAGTTGCCAGGGTAACCGGCGCATAAAGGGTATAAACACCAGTAGGGCCAGTACCACCCTCAGCAAAACAGCAAAGTAAGCATCGACCTGTCCGGCCAGATATACCCCAATCAGGCTAAAAGAAAACGCCCATAACAGGGTTACGCCAACCAGATAGCTCAAACGCTGCGTTCCGTCTGCAGTTGTAATTGTTGCTTAATCAGCGGCGCGGCATAAAGTGCACTTAGCATAGGGGCAGCGCCTGTGGGCAAGGTTTGTAAACGCTGTTGCCACAGCTCTACAACAGCCTCATCTACAGAAACGTGTTGCTGGCCTGCTGCCAGATAATTTACCGGAAACAACCGGTACTGTTGCCAGATCTGCTGGTCAATTACAGCAGCCAGTTGCTCCGGCTCTGCTGGCACAGTAGTTAAGGGTTTACCAAAAGCCACATGCACCCTGCCTTTATAACCGACTATGCCTTTAATAATGCTGTCGATATCTTCAAACTCGCCTTTTTGGTAGGAGCCCTCGGTGTGCTTTTGCCACAACTCGTTAATTTTATTGATATCACAGGGGTCATATTCATAGGATAAGCACACCGGCACAATGTTTAAACCGGCCATATAAGTGGCAAAGTCTTCGCCGCGTTTTTTGCCTTCCATATAAAACATTTTCAGAATAGCCGGATCGGTTTCATCATTACCGTCTTTGGCACGGCCTTCTTTTTGTGCAATCCATACCGACTGCTGCTGTTGCAGCGAATGCTTAATATAGGCCGACAACTGCGAGAAGTTTTTCAGCATCTCGCGTGGGCCTTTGGCACCGCGCTTAACAATAAAACTTTTATTCAGCTTCATCAGCTCGGTAGCACAGGCTTTGCGTAGCAGGTTGTCGCCAATAGCAATGCGCACTGTATCAAAGCCGTTATGATGCAAACACCAGTTTACCAATGCCGGATCCATGGCAATATCCCGGTGATTAGACACAAACAGGTAAGCCTGGCTGGGTGTCAGGTTTTCCAGGCCCGACACAGTAATTTTATTGGTGGTGTTGTCTATCATCCGGTCCATAAAACTGGCAACCTGCTTTTGCACTGCATGCACACTGTTTAATTTGGCCCAGCGCCTTTTTAGGGCAAATTTCACCATAGGCGACAGCAGCCAGCCAAACGGGCCGGATAAATGTGGAAAACGGTAATGCAAAATAGCCTGAATAAACTCGTCGTCGGCAATTAAACGGGCTATTGCCGGCGCGACTTCATCATCATTGTACGGCCGGATATCGGCATATAAATCTTGGTCTGGCACTGGGATCACTACATATGAGGCTCAAAGAGCGAACTATTTTACTGAGTTAATCAAAATTCACCAGTACCGACAACCAATTGTTTTATAACATGCTGCGAACGGCCTATCGCATTGTAGTTGCATCCGCTGAATTTGCTGCAGACAATACCGGAAACCACACAAGGACTTAACACATGCACCGCATAATTACCGCAGCCCTGATGCTGCTAAGCTTTACCACTTACGCTACCGCCTTTGATATCCGCTTTACCGAGCAGGCCAATACCGATGCCGATACATTAATTATACTTGGCGCCAGTAATACACCATTGCAACAGGAGCCCCTGAAGCAACTGGCCAGCAGCGAAAATTTCAGCGGTAAATCCGGCCAGAGCCTGCAGTGGCTAAGCCCGGCCGCGCCCTATAACACCTACAAACGTGTCATAGTGCTCGGTGTTGGTAACGTTACAGAACACACTACAAGCAATGCGGCCAACGCTGGCGCGGATCTTGCCCGCTTGCTGGCTAAATCAGCCGGAAAAAATATCGTTATTGATGCCAGCCAGATTAACAGCAGCCTGGCCGACACCGAGCTGGCAGCACAGCTGGCGTTCGGCGCTACCTTAGGCGCTTATACCTTTACGCGGTACAAAGCTAAGGCTGCAGATGGCAAAACGGATACCCAAGGCCAGCAACTGAATTTTGTGGTTGCCAATGCCAGCGAGGCACAGCGCCGCCACGCCCAGTTAAGTGCCATTGCCAATGGTGTAACGCTGGCGCGGGATCTCACTAACGAGCCGGCTATGGGGCTGTCACCGGCTAATTTTGCTGACAAAGCCAATGAGCTGAAAAAGCTGGGGGTAAAAGTTACCATTTTCGATGAAAACGCACTGCAGAAAAACAATATGGGCGCCATTTTAGCCGTTGGCCGCGGCAGTGCCCGCCCACCAAGATTGGTTATTGCCCACTGGCAAGGCAGCCAGCAGGCCCCGCTGGCAATTATCGGTAAAGGCATTACCTTTGACACCGGCGGTTATAACCTGAAAACCCAGGCAGATTCTATTATCCGTATGACCAGCGATATGGCCGGTGCCGCAGCGGCCCTGGGTACTATTGCCGCTTTAGCCGAGCAAAAAGCACCGGTAAATGTGGTGGCCGTTATGGCACTGGCAGAAAATATGATTTCTGACCACGCCTACCTGCCCGGTGATGTGGTTAATACAGCGGCTGGCATTAGCGTTGAAGTGATTAACACCGATGCCGAAGGCCGCATGGTAATGGCCGATGCGCTCTGGTACGCCGAAAAACACTACAAGCCACGCGCTATGGTAGATATTGCTACCCTGACCGGTGCTAAAGTTACAGCGCTTGGCGCCTACTATGCCGGTGTATTTAGCAAAAATGATAATCTGGTGGCGCAATTACAGCAGGCCGGCGAGCAGGTAAACGAGAAACTATGGCGCCTGCCGCTTAGCGACGACATGCTACCAGAGCTGAAAAGCCGTATTGCCGATCTGCGTAATGGCGGCCGCAGTGCCGGCGCGTCAACCGCAGCGCTGTTTTTACAGCAGTTTGTCGGCAGCACGCCCTTTGCGCATATTGATATTGCCGGTAATGCCCTGGCCAACAGCAGCAGCGGTATTACCCCTGAAGGGGCAACCGGTTATGGCGTACAACTGCTAACGCAATGGGCGCTAACCCAGCCTTAATAAAAGCAACAGCCTGAGGCAGTTTGCCTCAGGCCCACATTACCGCAATAGCTGCCAGTACAATCAATGCCAGGCCCCAATGATCGGCTTTTTGCAGTTTTTCTTTGAATACAAAAGCAGAAATCAGCAGCATAAACAGCACTTCAACCTGCCCCAGGGTTTTTACCAGTGCAACCGATTCCAGGCTCATGGCGGTAAACCAACCTACGGAGCCAACGCAACTGCACAGGCTGATCAGTAAGGTAAGTTTGGGCCGCTGCCATAAAGCCGTTAACGTGGGCCGGTCTTTTACCGTTAACCACAGCAACAACAACAGCGTTTGCAGCATAATAACCAGCAGCAATACCCAGGCAGCGCCATAGGGAAATGGCAAGCCCAGCACCAAACTGGCCTGACGTACCCACAAGGATGTCAGCGCAAACGCTAAACCGCTGCCAAGGCCTAGTAACAACACCGGCACAGATAACTGGCGTAAACTGGCGCCACTGAGTAAAAACACCGCACAACCGCCTAAAGCCACACCAAACCAGCCCAGTACAGTTAACGACTCGCTAAAAAACACTACGCCCAGCACCGCAGCCAACACGGCTTCACTTTTTGCCAGGCCGGCACCTATAGCGTAGTTTCTTAACTTAAACAGTTTTACCATCAGGGCCGTAGCCAGTATTTGTGCCAAAGAGGCCGCAACAATAAAACCGGCAAAATGGCCATTAAATACCGGCACAGCCACCGGCTGCCACTGATATAACAGGTATAAATAAAGCGCCGCTAAAGGCGAAGCCCAGATAAAACGTGCCAGCGTAACACCGGCTACGCTAACGTCTTTGCTTAGTTGTTTTTGAAACGCATTGCGCCAGGCCTGCATAAATGCAGCCAGCAAGGTAAAAGGGATCCACAGCACAGCGACACACCTGAAGACGTAAAGACGGCTATGCTAACAAGAAAGCGTAAAAGTTGATAGCTGGCCGCAATAATAGCGGCCATTCAATAAGCTGATGGGCTGTTTAATCCATAAAGTCCACTTCAACCGGTGTGGCTGTAGGGCTTACCACCACATTTTTCGCCTGCAAAAAGCTGATATCGTCGGCTGCTTCTGGGTTGTCGTCTACATCACAGCTTAGCGCTACGGTGTAATTATCAGCCTGAATAAAGCCAATACTGTAGTGGTATTCACTTACACCATCAAAGTACACATTGGTACTGGCATAAGGCTGATAGGTATTATCGCCGCCGTTATCGGCTAACTGATCCAGCGGCCGATCTGCGCCCTGATACAAATACACCGCTGCAACAGGCACAGAGGCATCTGCGGGGGCCACAGTGCAATTATTATTGATCAGCACCCCCTCTGCTACCTGGCCGGTTAAATGGCCAACCTCAGTGTTATTAACCAGGCGCAAGCCTGTTGGTTTCATTAAGTAAGCATTTTGCCCAGGTGGGTTAATTAGCGCCTTACGTAAATCAAACTCCAGCGTATAACTAAAACTGCTGCCCTCTGCCAGCGTTAAACTACCCAGCTTTAATTCATTTGACGGCACCTGTAACGGCTCACGCATGCCATCTTCCAGCTCTACATAACTGCCGGGGGCAATTTCCAGCCGCAGTTGGCCATAATTACCAGCCTCAATATCTGCATCGGTTAGCAGCGCCTCAGACTTAGCCCCATCGAGCAGCAGTAAATCTATGCCACGGGTATTGGGAATAATAGTGCCCTGAGCATCACGGCACTCATCATTCGCCTCTGCCGCTGCGTCATCATCGCCCACGGTAAAACTCTGATTGCCCACGCCATTGCCGGTTAACTCAATTTCGCTAAAACACAGCATAACGACTTTAGCCTCATTTACCGGAGCATCGCTTATTGCCAAACTAAAGCGGGCCATCTGTGGTTGTAGTTCATCAGAAGAACTACCACCACAAGCGGCCAGTAACGACAACGATGCCAGTACTGCACTTGTCAGTATTGTCTGTTTCATTAAATTTGCCCTCCATTAGTGCAACCTAACTAATAGCAGTAAAGACTGAATGCTTACTTAATCGCCCGGCAGGTTGTTGTTAAACTGGCTAAAATTGCTGCAGTCAGGCGATACAGCATTGCATTCTGGCGGGGAATCATTATGATACGCGCTACGTCGGTACGTAGCGCAGCTTGGTAGCGCACTTCGCTGGGGGTGAAGGGGTCGGAGGTTCGAATCCTCTCGTACCGACCATTAAATTCCTCAACACAAAGCCCCGCTTATGCGGGGCTTTGTTGTTTCTGCAACTAACATCTAAAGCCGGTTTGTCGGCCTTAAGTACAAATTTAGTATTCTGGTATCAAGCACAACTCTTCCAGCCGAATAGCCATTGCTTCTCTGGAAACCTTGAATTGCTCAGCAAGCGAGAATACTGCTTCACCGTTTATACGATCCAAACCTGCTAAAGCTCTAGCCAGCCCCCGTTTGGTCGATAACTCCTTTTCTATGCGTTTATCGTTACTACTATTAAGCAGATATTGCAGGTTATCCCGTAACAACACGTCCTCTGAGAACCGCGCGTTAAAGCGGCTGGTAACTAATTTAGCGGGCATTAAAAAATATACTGCAAACTTGTCGGCTTCAAGCTCAATATGGTCGCGGGGTGCGGTGCTACTACCATCTAATGGTTTATCACGATGTAAACCAGACTGCTGATGCATAATGGCATGCCCTACTTCATGAGCAGCTGTAAAATTCATAATTTCAGGTGGCATTAACAGCGAGAGTTCTGCTGTTCGATTGTCTTTGTCTATAATTCCGGCTACATCAATATCGCCTTCGATCACACCCAAGGAGCTTCTTTTAGATACCTTATACCCCAACAGTTCAAACGCCTTTTCAGGGTTCAGCAACTCTGCCGGATCATCAGGCACACCGTTCGGCCAAAGCGCTTCTTTCTGATGCCATATGGCATGAGCGAGTTTTCGGGCTGCCTCTTCAATATGCTTATAGCTAATTTTGCCTTTGCTATCAGTCACAAGCTGATTAAATTGCAGCAGCGGTAAAGGTGCGTTCTGTTTTTCATTACCGCCAGCAGACAAGAACTCATCTTCTTCCTGGTTTGCCGCTACTGCGTAGCGGTTCAGGCTACCTTTGTAACCTTCGTGCAGTTCTTTGCTTTCATAATTTGTCGCCGGAATGCCGGGATAAGTGTTTAAAGATGATGGCACTTTAATTTCATCATCATCAATCTGGTCAGCTAACACTTCATACGGGTGCCGAGGACCTCCATTAGCCGCAGCAATATCAGCTTGATCTTTATTTATGTTAGTGGCAGCTAATTGGCTGGGCATGTCAGCGCTAAATTCACCTTCATCATCGAGATGTGCCCATGGATTTTGTAGCCGTTGACGATCTTTGATTATCAAATTCAGAGGTGCTGTCATGCAATAAACCTTTTTGTATAAAAAGCAATCGATTAACGATAGCTCATTTACAAAAGAAGTGTTAATGGGAACTGTATTTAGCTCAGGCTAACGTTTAAATTCACTCGGTCACTTGGCGCAGAAGCAAGGCCAATGTTTCACGAAGTACGCCACTATCCATTCAACTGTCCACCGACATAGGACCACAGGCACGTGCAGCGTCACCGATGCGAAAACCAAGAATGACATGTGCAATGGGTGAAAGTCCCAACAGCAGAGCCGGCTATTTAATTACTGACGGAGTGATTGTGATGCTAGTTCCTTTAATAGGTGAATAGATTAAATTTGAAATTGCGTACACACGAGATAATACTTCAGATGAATATAGTAATTCCTCATCGAGCTTCACATGTACATATTCAATGTCTTCAGCATTAAGCAATCGATTTCGTAATAATAAATCTGAGGATATTCTGTTGTATGAGTCCAGCTGAATTTTTAGCGCAGCCTTTTGGGGAGTAACTAAATGTTCATAAATCCTGCGAGCAAGCTGGGACATCACTTTTACCAAATCCACGTCTCCTTGTGCATCAGCCAGCATATCGGTTGCGGCCAACAACCTTTTTCTTTTGGTTTTCGTGTCAACATGTTGTTCGGCAAACTTAACAAGATTTAAGTAGTAACCTATGTACATCGCGCTTTCGTTCGCAATTAACTCTCTGCTTATCCCACTTCTAACTGAAACTGAAACCCTGTTGTGAACAATGGCATTTCTCAACTCATAAACGAACATGTACACTCGATTACTTTCATTGTACAAATCCGTGATCTTGCCTTCTGTATCACCACAAACATTCGCTTCATTAAGAAAACATTTGCTGAACAAAGCTGGTAAAATTTTGACAAATTTAATCAAAGATGCAGATAGGTACATGACCGAATTCTCTGCATCAATAAAAGTTTCGCTTGTTTTCTGAAGGTCAGAATTATCTAACTCGCTGACATCAATTGCCCTGGAGTACATTGTTTTTTTGAAATTTATAAGAGATGTGGTGACTAAAGAATACTGTAGGTAGATTTCATAAATTGAGAGTATACCGGCCCAGCTTGCCCTCAGCACCTCTAACTCGGAGTCACTTATTTCTCCACTGGAAAAGTGGCGTGAGTATACAGAAATCATGTTCATTGAATAGCGATCTCATCATTATGTTTCACCGTAATATACTGTGGTAGCATAACGCTAACTTATTGATTTGTATAGTTTGCACTTTGACGCCAAAGCGGGATTTTTGCACGGCAAAAAAGCACGGACTGCTTGTATAACCGACTGTTTTTAAACTAAAAAACCTTACACACTGCTATCATGGAGCGTGGAGGTTCGAATCCTCTCCAACCGACGATTAAATTCTCTAAAAAGCTCCGCTTTTGCGGGGCTTTTTTTTGTTTCTACGTTTAAATACCGGTTTAGAGTTTAAAACCGCTAAGCGATTTTTTCATATCGCTGACAATTTTTCGCAGTTGCTGGCTGGTTACTGAAAGCTCGGTCGATTTTGCTTTTGCCATAGATTGCACGGCGTTGGCAAAGTCCTGCTGAATACCCTGAATACGTTTGTTGATATCCTGAGCTGCCTCCGCTTGTCAAATTCAAGCAAACGCACTTCAAATGAAATTAATTTGTGAACGTTGAGTTACAAAAAGAAATTATGTATGCTGCGCAAGTTAAATTGATACAGGGAGGTTAGAAATGAGCTGGATACACACTGGTAAGACACAGGCCTTTAATTACACCGGTCTGGATAAAAATCTGGCGCAGGAGCACGGTATTCGGTTACCCGCTCAGTATTTTGTCAACAAATGGCAGCTGACTCATCAAGCACTGTTAATGCTGGCCAGCCTGAACGATTATGACCAGCAGCAGGTCATGAAAGAGATTGAATACGTTACCCGCTACCCAAGTACAACCTACTCTACCAAGCACAGTTTAAACCCGTTCCGGCGTATCTACCGCACCCGGTATCCGTTTCGTAGTTACCATTATTTAATTGAATACCGCACGGCGGCCAATGGCCAGGTTGTGATTGATGAAATATTTTTTGATAAAACTCTGGCTGGCGAAAAAACCAATACTGCAGCCGAGCGCACCATGCTATATCATATAGGTAGAGACGCTAATCAACGTTATGATCAAGCGAAAGATGAGAGGGGTATCGACGCTTTAGGTCTCTCAGTACAAAATATCGAACCAACCAATCAGGTTCGCACCGAGCATGCTGCAGTAAATGGCATGTTGAACGATTTAAATAAAGCAGCCTGGTTAATGGGCGTGCATGCCCAGACGGCTTATAGCTCGGATACGATATCTGCCTATACGTTGTTTCATAACCCCACTGATGGCGGTATGTTAGACCTGACAGAGTGTTTATTTGATAAACTTAGCCGCACTAAATCCCATAATGCGCAATATATAGCTGCGGTGCTGGCACAAGTGCAACAGCAAAGCAGGTCTGTAAAATGGGTAGTGCATAGTCAGGGCGCGATTATTTTTAATGCCGCACTATTACATTACCGGGCGCATTATGGTGGCCGCTTAAACCTGCAACAGTTGGCGATACATGGTAGTGGCGCAAATGTACAACGACTAACCAGTATGGCCAGTGGCTTAGGTATAAAAGTTAACGCCGTAAGAAATAACCCCTTTGATCTGGTACCCAATATAGCAGGTGGTAACGATTTATCACCCAGCAGTTTATGCCGCAGCTTGAAATTCTGCGGTTTGGTATTTGGGCCAAACTCAGGCCCAGGTGTAAGCCCACATACGTTGCCTTATCTCGGCATCGAAACTTACAGGCAGCAATTATGGATGTTGGGTAATCATAAAAAAGCAGCACAGGTACAACGATATATTCAGATGCATGCAGGTAAGGTTCGCTAATGGGCTTAGTTAAAAATGTATGGCAGGGTTTTGCCGGTGGGCCGGATTTAAATCGCCAGCAAATACACCGGTTTTTACTGGAAGATATTCAGGTGCAAGTGCGCTTGCCGCATTCTAATGTCGAAACCATTGCATCACCTCGTCATGTTAATTTTCCTTATAAAACGCCGGGCTGGTTTGAACGTAATATGGAACAACAAAGACAACATTATTACGTGCATTTGCAAACTCGCTGCTGGTTTTATATGTTCCCTTTACTACGCTTTGGCGATGGTGAACTAGGCCACTTATTTTGTTCTCTCTGGCTAAAACGGGTTCCGTCTGACGTAAATGCATTAGATCGGCAACAATTGGCTGACTACCTTATTCGCGAATATGATGAACATTATAACGCCGAAATAACACCGGATGATCCCTGCGAACAAGCTAGGGGGGTGAATACCCGTACCAGACAAAAGATTCGTGCTGAAGCAGAATTAGCTGCCTCCAGAGGGTCTACCAGCCGGTTAGATAATCTTGAAAAACATATTGCCTTATCCATTAACTATCCACCTCTGGAACCAGCAAAAATCATTACAATGCATGGTATGGAATGGGTATCTTATGTAGACAAACCCTTTCCTGCTTCATTAAGAGGGGTAGATTATTACTGCCTGCCGTTGAGCGAACAATTTTGCTTTGCAATTAGCTTTACACTCTACGCCCCTGGGTACGGAAATAAGCGCTGGCTTAAACACGCCAAAGCGACCCAACAAATGGTACTGGATAGCTTAAAAGTGAGCCCGGTTGATAATACAGCTGATAACTTACTTACCAATAAAGAGCAATAAAGCCAGATGCGTTTTATTTTTATACTATTAGTTTTCTTACCCTTTATAAGCCTTGCCACCGAATACACACCTGACTCAGCAGCAGAGCTGCGTGCCCAATATCAATTGCTGTTAGAGTTAAAAGCTGAAAATGCGATAACTGAAGCTGTGTTTAACGAGAAGTCTGAAAGTATTAAACAGCAGGCTTACAGCAGATACCAGATATCACTCGAAGATATGCCGTCAGCATCAGCCACCGAACAACGGATAGACAGCTTTACGTCAGCTTTATACAGTATTTCAGCACTATTGTTACTGGCACTCGTTGCCAAAATAATGTCGTATTTCCCAGCAATCCTGAATGAAGCACTGGTATATGTAGCATCCACAGTCACGTTGCTGGTCTTCCACCAGGAATACGTTGTATTGGTAGCAGGGTTCTCGTTGGCTGGTGTGCTGGCTTATTCTGTAAATAGCCGTATTGAGAATCCAGGTAAAGCACGCCGATGGACTGGATGGCTGTTAATGCTGGTGCTGGGCCTTCTGGCATGGTGCTTTGACAATAGCGTTTTCGGTGTTTGTAGTGTTATCGCCTTTGTTTACAGTTTAGGCTTTGTCATGTTGATTACGCCGGGAATGATTGCAGTTGGTGTTAACGAAGCTCGTATAGCTGTGGTACTGCGTTTAGCTCTCGCCTGTCTGTTGTTAACGCTGCTGGCATGGCTGATCTTTTATACTACCTGGCTGTCTGCCTTAATGCCTGTTAGACAAACCCTACAAGCTTTTGAGCTGGGCATGCTAACCGTATTGCCGTTGGCGTATTTTACTGCACTTGGCTACCTAAGCTTTTTCTTGCTAAAGCACCGGTTTTGGCTGCGATTTATTGCAGAGCTGGCAGCACTTATCAGTGGGCTGGCTGTTATTATCATCGCCCTGCTCTATCAACTTGATACCATGTTCTGGGTGGGTGCATTGTTTATGTTGTGGAACCTGATGGATAAGTTTCACGAACTCGTTTACAAGCGGGTTAGCTTTACTGCCGCCTGTACTTTATTTGCTTTGATATTCGGCGGCAGTGCGGCATTAATTAAGTCGAACATGACTGTAATTATGCCGCACCTCGCATTTTTGAATCTTTAGTGTTGGTAAAACAAAACCCCGCTTTCGCGGGGCTTTGTTGTTTCTGCACTTCCCTATATTGGTTTAGAGTTTAAACCCACTTAGCGATTTTTTCATATCGCTGGCCATTTTCCGCAGTTGCTGGCTGGCTACTGAAAGCTCAGTCGATTTTGCTGTGGTGCTTTCCACTGCTGTGGCGATATTCTCCATATTTTCATTGATGGTGCCCGACACCACGGCCAGCTCTTCGGTAGCGCTGGCCAGTTGATCGTTAACGTCGGTAATGCTGGATACCGCGGTATTAATGCGTTTTAGCGCCTCATTGGCCTGCTGCGAACAGACTATGGTTTGCTCGGTTTCGGCTTTGCTTTGTGCCATAGATTGCACGGCGTTGGCTGAATCCTGCTGAATACCCTGAATACGCTTGTTGATATCCTGCGTAGAGGCTTGCGAGCGGCTGGCCAGGGTGCGTACTTCGTCAGCTACCACAGCAAAGCCGCGGCCCATTTCACCGGCGCGGGCGGCTTCTATTGCGGCGTTTAGTGCCAGTAAGTTAGTTTGCTCGGCAATGGCACCGATAACATCGGTTACTGCCCCAACCTCTTCTCCACGCTTGGATAACTGCGCAATAACCTCAGATACCTGCTCTAACTTCAGCTTTAACGCATCAATAGCGATAATGGTTTGACCTACCGAAGTTACCCCGTTTTGCGTTTCGGTGTCGGCATCACGGGCGGCTTTGGCGGCGGTGGTGGCGCTGCGGGCCATATCTTCACAGGTGGCAGTCATTTCATTTACCGCAGTAGCAACCTGCGCGGTTTGATCCATTACATTTTGCAAAATCTGCTGTGTTTGCTGGCTGCTGTCGTCTAACGCTTCAGACTGTATTGCCAGTTGTTCAGCCATCGATATTTGCTGGCTGATAATACTGCGCAGCTGATTAACCAAAATGCTAAGCGCAGCCAGCAGGCTGTCGTTGTCACCACTTCGCAGAGCAAACTGTACCGAGAAATCGCCTGCGGCAACCTGCTGCACCAACAGCTTGGTGTCGGCGACTTCACCGCCGAGCGAGCGCAGTAACCAACTGCGGATAAACAACGATACGCCCACCGTTAACAGAATAACGATCAACACCACCGTACCGATTTGCAGTGCAACAGCCCAGAATGCCGCGTTTACATCATCGATATAAATACCTGAGCCCAGCACCCAACCCCAGTTATCGTCTTTGGCCACATAAGACAGCTTGGTATAGCGCTCTTCAGTTACCCCGCCGCCTTTGATTGGCTTAGGCCACTGATACTCGACAAAACCATTACCATAGCGCCCTATTACGTCAACAAAGCTGACAAACAGATTGGCATTATTTAAGGTTTGCTGCTGGCTGCCATCGCGGTTGCGCATTAAGGTGGCATGGTCAAAGTTTGGCCTGTCCAGTACAGTGCCATCTAATGTTGGCACTGTCGGGTGCATAATCATTTTGGGAATGGGCCGGCCGGTGTCGTTAATCCAGATATATTCAGTACCATCGTAACGTATGGCTTTAATGGCGGCCATGGCCTGTTGCTGTGCCTGTTCTTTACTCAGGCTACCGCTTTGCTCCAGTGCCTGATAATGCTTTACCAGGCTAAGGGCACTGTCAATTACCGCTACTACCCTGTTTTCTCTGCCCTCTGTCAGGCTGTGCTGTAATGCATTTAAGGCAACTGCGCCAAGTACCACAAAACCAAGCAATGCCAGTAAAGGAATGCTTAACAAACGCCCGCCTACGGTTTTCCAAAATCCCATGATGTATCCTTTTTTATCTACTTCGATGTTCCTGATTTAGCAGCTAATTTAGCTACCAGAGTCAAAGCTTTTTTTACTTTATCAGCATAGCTGGCGCTTTATAAGCTGTCACATCTTGTATTTAACAAATAACCACGTTAGAACTGATAACTGGTTCTCACCGGAGTGGTTTGTTATGCAGTTTTTGTATCGCGTTAGCTTTTACTTGTTGTTCAGCCTGGCTGTACTTTCACCCACGGCGCAGGCTTGCCTTAAAGGCCAGGCTGCCGTGGCTTCGCCGGATCAGTATGGCGCTTTAGTAGCAGAGCAAATATTAAAAAAAGGTGGCAATGCGGTTGATGCTGCAGTAGCTACCGCCTTTACCCTGGCCGTGACTTACCCCGAGGCGGGTAATATTGGCGGCGGTGGTTTTATGACACTGTGGGTTGACGGTAAAGCTTACTTTCTCGATTACCGTGAAACAGCGCCTGCTGCTGCACATCGTGATATGTATCTGGATGAAGAAAAACAGGTTATTGAAAACTTAAGTTTAATTGGCCATAAAGCCAGTGGGGTGCCAGGCACCGTGATGGGGTTATGGCAGGCCCACCAGCGTTTTGGCAGCCTGCCCTGGGCAGATTTGCTGCAACCGGCTATTTACTATGCCCAAAGCGGTTTTACCGTAGCAGAAAACCAGTACCAGTATCGCGCTGACTTACTTAGCCAGCTGGAAGGCAAAACCAATTTTGCCCGCTATTTTGCCGCTATGCAGCCCAACGAAAACTTTGTCCAGAGCGAGCTTGCCAGCACCCTTAAACGTATTGCTGAACATGGCCCGGCTGACTTTTATCAGGGCGAAACAGCCAAGTTGCTGGTAGCGCAAATGCAACGCGGTGGTGGCCTGATCACGCTTGAAGATCTGGCTGCATATAAAGCCGGCTGGCGCGAGCCGGTTATTACCCCCTGGCGTGATTACCAGCTGGTCACTGCTGCACCACCAAGCTCCGGCGGTATTGCGCTCAGCCAGTTACTGGCGTTAAAGCAACGGCGCAGTGCAGACTTTAATAATGTTGCACTTAACAGCAGCCAGTATGTGCATTTAATTGCGGAAATAGAAAAACGGGTATTTGCTGATCGCGCCGATTATCTGGGCGATCCTGATTTCACCACAGTACCGCAGCAACAGTTACTCGACAGCGCTTACTTAGATAAACGCGCCGCTGAAATAAACCCTGCAGCGATATCTGCCACAGCGGCAGTAAAACCGGGGCTGGAAGGCTACCATACCACGCACTTTTCTGTGCTGGATAAAGACGGTAATGCCGTGTCTAACACCTATACCCTGAACCTAGATTTTGGCAGCGGCGTGGTAGTAGAAGGTGCCGGCTTTTTACTGAATAACGAAATGGACGATTTTTCTGCCAAAGCCGGGGTACCGAATGCTTTTGGCGTAGTAGGCAGTGACGCCAATGCCATAGCACCGGGTAAACGGATGTTGTCGTCGATGACGCCCAGCCTGCTGTTAAAAGATGGCAAAGTCGAGCTGGTGATCGGCACGCCGGGTGGCTCAACCATTTTCACCTCGATTTTTCAGGTGATGACTAATTTGTACGACTACCAGCTGCCGCTGAGTGACGCTGTGGCTGCGCCGCGTTTTCATCATCAGTTACTGCCCAAAGATCAGATCACCATGGAGCCTTACGCGCCCCTTAGTACAGCCGTGCAGGATGAGCTAAAAGCCAAAGGCTATCAGCTGGTTACCCAGGGCTGGAACCTTGGCGACATTCAGGCAATTCAGGTGCTTGACGGCAAAGTAACGGCTGCTGCCGATCCACGTTCGCGTGGTGTAGCTAAGGTAATTAACCTGCATTAACTCCAAGTTTGGCAATAAGGCTTTAGCTTTACTTTTTCTTTGGCTTTAGTGCTGTACTAAAGCCTTATTGTTGCCGGGGCGCTTTTATGCAAAATTCAGTAGTAAATTACCCCGCCATGGCCGGAGCCTTTATGCGCACATTTAAGCTGTTTAGTTTTACTCTGTTATCTGCTGTTACCTTACCACTGGCAGCACAGCAGGCATTGCCCAAACTGCAGCTGGCAGAGCAGATCACCTTGTCGGGTTTATCCAGCGGGGCTTATATGGCCGGGCAATATCATCTGGCATTTGCTGAACAGGTTAGCGGCGTGGCCATGCTGGCCGGTGGCCCGGTGTATTGTGCGCAAAACAGTTTAGGCCTGGCACTGGAACATTGCTTTAATAAAGCCAGCAGCTCGCCAGACATGAGTGCAATAAACCAATATTTAACCGCACAGCGCACCGCTGGCAAGCTGGCGCCGGTTACAGCTCTTAAAGATGACAAAGTATGGATTTTTCACGGCAGTAAAGACACCACAATATACCCGGGCCTGGCCGCAGTACTTAACCAGCAGTACCAGCAATGGGTGGATGCCGGCAATATTGCGCTGATAACGGATAAAGCTTTCGGCCATACCTTTCCAACAGACAATACCGCTTTGGGTAGTTGCGATGTCTCTGAGGCGCCCTTTCTGGCCAGCTGTAATTATGATGCCGCCGGCGAGCTGCTTAAGCACTTACTGGGCAGTATTAAAGCTAAAACAGCCACTGGCAGCGGCCAGTTAATACCATTTAACCAGCATCAGCTGGCCGCTGCCGCCAAAGGCACCTTAGCTGAAACCGGTTATTTGTACGTACCACAAAGCTGTGCCAGCGGTGAAAGTTGCCGGTTACATGTTAGTTTTCATGGCTGTAAGCAAAATGCCGCCAACGTAGGCCAGGCTTATGTAAGCGGCAACGGGCTGAATAATTATGCCGACAGCAATAATATTGTGGTGTTATACCCGCAAACTACTGCCAGCAGCATAAACCCGTTTAACCCTAACGCCTGCTGGGATTGGTGGGGTTATACCGGAGCAGATTATGCTACCAAAGAAGGGATGCAACTTAAGGCCATACACCAGTTAGTGCAGGCCTTAACAAATTAAGTTAAAACAGTCGCGACCAGGATAAAAACGCTGACAGCCCGGTATCACGATCCGTTAACGGGCTGTCACTGATGCTGCTGCCATACCAGTGATGTTCTACACCAAGCCTTGTCATACCACCAAAAAACAGCGCCGTAGTAACAGAAACACCGGCATTATAATTAACGGCACCACTGGCTTTATAAGCCGGGCGCTGGGCTGTTGCTTCATCCGGGCGCACGCCGTAGTAGTAATCTACCAGTTTGCTGTCGGAATAGCTGACGCCAAATGCCGGCTCAATGATGACTGGCCCGGCACGGTAGCTATAGCCCACTGATACCTTTGATTCCTGGCCGTTAGAGTTGCCTAACAAATCAAATACGGTTTGGGCTTCAAACTTCCAGTTATCCTGGCGCAACTGCATGCCAATACCGCCGTCAATTGAATCTTTACGTTTGGCCATGCCGCTAAATACCGCACTGTCAGATTCATCAAAACCGGCAAACCTTGGTGCCAGCTTGGCACTAAAACTGATATTACCCAGATCCAGCAGTTTATAGCTGACAAAAGGCCCGTATACCGTCAGCCTGTCGCCCTGATAACCAATGATCGGTAACGGAATAGTACGGTTGCTGTAGCCCTGATATATTTCCTGATTAACCCCGACACCTACACCATAAGAAAAACCTTGTGGTGCAGCACTTTGGGCCATTGCTGCACCGCACACCATGGCGGTACTGATAACACTGGCTAAAACATAATGACTCAATTTCATCTGAAAACCTTAGGTTGCGACTAAATAGCGACTGGGGGAGCGACTAAGCTGCGACAATAACCTTGCTATAACACTTATTGTGTTGATAACAGGGTTACTGTACCTAAATACGTGTAGATCAACCAGTGCTAGAGTTTATTTTCTACCGCCATGCCCGGTGGCAATATTTGCTCAACACCGCCAAGGCGTTTGGCCATTTGCATAATACGGTCATGGTGTTTGACCAGTGCGGTTTTATCATCTGCGGTTAAACAGCCGGTTAGTGTTTGGTAATACTGCTGGCCCTGCTGGATGGATTTTTCCGTTTTTTGCCGCTGTGCCGCCGGTAAAAACATCAATGCCTGGCGCGATACTTCCAGCATAGGTTGCACACTGTCCAGTACCGGCCAGGTCACTTTGGCGCTTAACTCAACAAATTGCACCGGCGTAAAACCATGCTCTTTTGCCAGTTGTTCAATTTGTGTCTGATAAGCTGAGTCTTTTTCCTGGGCGCTAATTTCGCGGTAGTGCCGCGGCCAGTCACAGTGTTGCTGCAAATTAAACTGCTTGTTCTGCGGCCTTTGCTCTAACTGCTGCAACTTGGGCAGCATGGCTTCAAACTGGTCCAGGTTGGCATCTGTCAGCACCGTTGCCGCCATTGCAGGCGCAGCAAACACACTAAGCAGTGCCAAACCGGCAACGCTATTTCGCTTAATCATATTATCTCCGGAATGTATTTTATCGCGCCATCTGAACAGGCTCAGGCTTAATCCAGCCTGAAGGCTTGTGGCGCAGCGCTTAAACGAAAACCTTGCTTTAAACAAAAATCTCGCTTTAAACAAAAAACAGTACTGCCAGCCCCAATGCCAGTATTACCAGCGTGGCAGCTAACAACTTATTCGCCAGCGCCCTGCCCCCCAATACAAACACCAGAGTACATTTAACAACGGTATTACTCAGTGCTGCTACGGTAACCGCACCTGCGGCCAGTGCTATGCCGTCTGGTATACGCCGGGCGTAATCCGCCATTGACAAGGTTATGGCATCGACATCGGTTAAACCGGCGACAGCGGCCAGCAAATACAAACCTTCGCTGGCGGCATATTGCTCGGTAAGTTTTACCAGCAGCAAAATAACCGCAAACAGTGCACCAAACTTTATTGCTGCAATCAGGCTAAACGGGTTGCTAACCTTAACGGTACTTTGCTGTGGTGCCTGATAACGCCTGCGGCCAAGCTGGTAGTAAATTGCCGCCATAATGGCGGTAGCCGTTGCCATGGCACAAAACGGCAGCCACAAATGCGCCAGCAAAGGTTTATACACAATACTTACCGTTACCAGCACACGGATAAACATTACCAGCCAGGCCAGTAATACCCCGCAGGCCTGCGTATCGGCAGCTAACGGATCGGGCTCAACTTTGCTGCTACGGGCAAAACTTAAGGTAACCGCCGTAGATGATGCCAGGCCACCACTGATACCGGTAACCACAGCGCCATGGGCAGCACCAAGCCAGCGCACGGCAACATAACCCAGCAGCGACATAGAGGAGATCAGTATTACCAGCAACCAGAGCCGGTAAGGGTTAAGTGCCTGCCAGGGATCGATCGGCTCGTTGGGTAACAATGGCAGCACGATAAAACTGGCAATCAGCAACTTTACTCCGGCGTATAAATCTTCATTGTCGATTTTACTGACCATAATATGCAGCGGCCGTTTAAAGGTAAGAATGGCCGATGTCAGTATACCCAGCATAACGGCAAGCTCAGCATAGCCAAACATCACCGCACCACCGAGTAAACACACGGTAATAGCACTGATCTCACTGGTTAACCCCAACTCTGATGGGTTATGCCGGTTTTCCAGTATGTAGGCTGTGAGTACTGCCAGCGCCACCACCAGTACCGTAATAACAAATAACCAGGGCGATTGCAGATGCAGCGATAACCAGGCCGATACTGCACCTGCCTGGGCAAATAAAATATAAGTGCGTAAACCACCAAAACTGCCGGGGTGCTCGTCACGGCGGTGTTTTTCCCGCTCAATGCCAACCAGAGCCCCCAACAACAAAGCAATTAAAAAGTTTTGCACCATATCAATATCAAATTCAGACACTTTCGATTTAACTCAGTCGTTTAGCGGTTATTGGCCACAGCATAGCGCAGTTTTTCCGGCCGCGGCAGATGCAACCACAGCAAACAGTTAAATTGAGCAAAACCGCGGTTCGCGTTACACTCGCCGCCTTTGTATTGATAGCGAGTTTGCATATGGCATTAAAAGCCACCGTGTTTAAGGTTCAGCTGCAAATTGCAGATATGGACCGGCATTATTATCAGGATCACAGCCTGACACTGGCCCAGCACCCGTCAGAAAATGACGAGCGCATGATGGTGCGCCTGTTAGCTTTTGCCATCAATGCCAGCGAAACACTGGCCTTTACCAAAGGCTTAAGTGCAGAGGATGATGAACCTGAACTATGGGACAAAACCCTAAGTGGTGACATTAACCTGTGGGTAGAATTTGGCCAAAGCGATGAAAAATGGCTGCGTAAAGCCGCCGGACGGGCAAAACAGGTGCAATTGTTTTGCTATGGCGGGCGCAGTGTGCCGGTGTGGTGGAAAAACATTCAGCAGGCACTGGAGCGTTACCACAATCTGGCCGTGCTGGAAATTAACGAAGAATCGGTAAAAGCCATGGCAAAACTGGTAAGCCGCAATATGAACCTGCAGTGCAATATCAGCGAAGGCCAGATCTGGCTGTCAGATGCAGAGCAAAGTGTGTTAATTGAACCTGTGCTGCTAAAAGCAGCACAGTAGCAGCACAGTAATAAAGGCCTGCGCCTGCTTAGCCCAGGCGCGGATCGCTGTCTTTAATCATCGGTTGCGCGTTGTTTTGCGCAGCAAATGCCAGTAGCGCCGGATAATCATCAAACTCCAGCAGTTCACGGAATAAGGTCCAGTCCACCAGGCTGTATAGCGCCATGGCAACGTAATCCCAATTGGCAAACTCGTTGTTTGCTGCCTGTTGTTCCAGCACATACAAAGAGGTGGCTACCCGCTCACGCTGTAAATTAAAAAACAGCTTGTCGTCATTGGTGTCAAAACCGCTGCGGCTGCATTGCAGCAGCATAACTAAAGAATCACTTACGGCATTAATCACCGTTAGCTGGTTTTCCTGATACCAGCTAAGCGGCGCTATACCCAGCTTGGGTGCCAGATAACGGTAGATCACGCCTGAATCAAAAATAACCTGGCCAGCATCGTCCAGCATTGGAATACGCAGTGCCGGGTTAATGGCTGCCAGTGTCTGGCGCCCTTCACCGGCAAAAATATTCAGGTTAATAAACTCATGCGCGGTAGTAGCCAACAATAAGCGAATGCGCCGCACATAAGGTGAGGTTTGTGAACCATATAGTTTCATATTTACTCCTTAACAGGCGCTGTTGCAGCGCGTAATGAATTCAGGCTAAAACCGGTTACCAGCATGGTACCGGTAATAACAATGGCAGCACCGGCCAGCGTATGCCAGCCGACAGTTTCATCTAAAAACAGGTGGCCCCAGAGCACACCAAATACCGGAATTAAAAAGGTAACCGTTAGCGTGGGTGTGGCGCCCAAATCCTGCACCAGCCGGAAATACAGCATATAGGCCACACCGGTACACACTACCCCCAGCGCCAGCACAGCATACAAGCTTTGGCTGGCCGGTTCAGCTACCGGCAAAGGTATAAACCAGAGTAAAGGTAATAACCACAGGCAGGCCCCCCACATATTGCCATGAGCATTGGTAAAAGCCGGTACCGGTTTAGCCAGCCGGGTATACCAGGTGGCGATACCATAACAACAGGCCGCACCTGCTGCGGCAGCAATTGCCGGTAAAGCGTTGCCATTTGCTGTAGCATCAAAACCTACCAGTATGGTCACACCACAGATCCCCAACAGTAAGCCGCCGGCAATTTTTAATGACATACTCTGGCGGAAAAACAGCCAGCCAATTAAGGCGCCCCACAACGGCGCCGTAGCATTAAGCACCGCCAGTAACGATGCGGTTAGTGTTTGTGCCGCATAGGCAAACAGCAGAAACGGTAAAGCCGTATTAAAAAAACTCAGTATCATAAAATGGCCGGCATAGCCGCGTATTGGCAGACTGCGTTTAAACGCTATGGCAACCAGAGCCAGAAACAGCGCCGCCAGCAGCACCCGGCCAAACATCAGCCAGGCAGGGCCAAGTTCCGGCACTGCAATACGCATAAACAGGAAAGACGCGCCCCAAATGGCGGCCAGCGAAAATAACCGAATAATACTGCCTGAATTCACCTTCACTTTCCTGTTTGTCAGTTATTACTGCTGTCTATCTTTAATTACTGGCCACCGCACTTACCAGTACAACCAATACCCAATTGCAGCGGCAATTACCAGCAGCACCAGCAGTATTAAACCCCAGGGTTGTTTTTTCTCGGCGTAGGGATCTTTTAATGAGCGCTTAGCGCCTTTAGGCAATTTAGCCAAACCGGTTAACGCCGCACCAAAAGGCACATTAATTTTTGCTCTGGTGTTAACCGCCCAGCCATTGGCGTCCAGTAAAGGCCCAAGATTACGCCGCCGTAGTGTCATAAAAGCCATTAACATAGAAGGGCATGAAATTAGCAGCATAACGCCAAGCAGCACTAACGGCACCTGCCACCACTGCAGCGAAAACAAACCGGCAACCACAGCCGCGAGCATGGTACCCAAAGCGCCCAATGCCAGGCCAATAGCGGCAAAAATACCGGCAAATTTAGCGATATCAAAGCCAGATGCTGCCGCTGCCGGCGCGGCGGCAGCATCTGCCACACCACTGGTAGTTTGGGTTTCAATATCTTTATCGCGCGAAGCAGCAAACTTTTGCAATTGCCCCTCAATAAAAGCGGCTACCCGCTTGTAGGGTGACCAGAAAGCCTGGCGGATACTCACCGGTTGCGCCACAACTTTTATTACGCTGGCTTTCCAGTCGCGGCCGTTGCGGTCGTAAAATATACCGTTGCGGCCAGGCACCATCAGCTCGTCGACATCACCGCCGGTAAGCGCAGCAACAATATTTACTGCGGCCTCCCCCTGGCGTGTACAGGTACAATACACCAGATAACAACCACTAAACGGCGCCATACTGGCATGGCGGGCCATATCAGCCACATACAACACCAGCTCGCAACTGCGTTGATCCAGATACAGGGTGCCGGCCTGGAAAATGGCTTTATTTTCGCCCTGATAAAAATCACTTAACGACACATAATTTCGCAACAAGGTAACCAGATTGCGCTGATAATGTACCAGCCGCTCTACTGCATCGACATTATCGGCAAAGGTTTTTTCGGCCAAATCAAGCGCGATAAGCTGTTCCAGCCGCGCTGTGGCATCGGTGCTGAGAATGGCAGTTAAACGTTCGGGCGTAAGCTGATGTAATGCTGAGTCGGGCTTGGCTGCCTGCCAGGCGCGCCATGTTGCCAGTTTGGCAGAAATAGCTGACCAATCGGCAAAACTTAAACTCTCCGGGGTTTTACCCAGTAAAGGCTTAATAACAACCTGACATAACTGCTGAACTTTCTCTGCCCACGCCGGGTTAATACCCTGCCCTAATGGCAATGCCAAACCTGCGCCGACCTCAGCCAGCGGTAAAGCAGCGATGTCATCGTCGCCATGGCCTATCGCCCGGTTTGCCAGCACGGCGTACACTGTGGCCTCAGGGTTTAATGCCTGGGCTGCACGGCTGTCAAACGCGGCTAACTGACAACGGACGAAAAAGTCATCTACTTTTGCCTGCACACTATCAAATACCGCAACAGCCGCGGCGGTGTCGCTACCCAGCGGATGCAAATCGTCCGACTCGGCTGCGCCGGCAGTATGCCAGTCCACAATGGCCTGCGCCTGTGCCACAAAACTGCTTAACATCTGCGCGTCAGTACCCATGCCGCCACTACGGTCTGCCACACCACCTAAGATGCTGACGATGTCGTTGATCAACTGCTTTACGTCTTCGTCAGCAGTAAGCTCTGCCATAACAACGCCGTCACCATTGCAATGATCCGGCGAAAATAAACGGGATTTATCGGCAAAATCGTCAACCTGCAAACTGTCATCGGCCGTTTTACCGGTATATTCCAGCACCCGTAAAGCTGCCAGTTTAATGGCAGCACCAATTTCATCAGCGTCAGAAATTGCATCTAATGGTACACCCGGCGCTTGAAACATCAGCTCCGCATCAGTGAGACGCTGACAACTCCAGCTTACTGCAGCCTGTATTTCCGGCACCCGTATCTGGCCGTCACCGTCGAGATCCAGTAATGCCAGAGTACGGCTGTTAATTTCCAGGCCAGAGGTTGGGCAGCTCAGCACTGTCCAGAGTTTAGGATCAAGCTCGCTCAGGTGTTGTAAGTCGGCTGCAGTTTCCAGCGCAACCTGATCAAAGCTGCCAGAGCGGAAAAAACGCCATTTATGTGGTGTAGTATTGTTAGTCACGGTCGTCACTCCCTGAGACAAAAAAGTCAATTTAGCATAATGCAGCGCTGCACTATTTACCAAGTAGCTTAATATTACCAAATAGCCTGATGCGGAATTTTAACCCGCCGATATTGCCAAGCTATGCAGCTTTACTGCATAATCATCCGGCTTCATTTTTGCTTTATAGCTTTTGGCCCACGCTTTGCGTGGGCTTTTTACTTTGTAGCGGCCAATATTCAGCTTTTATCGTCATGGCCAATGCGGCTGGCTACAGCGCCGGTTTGCTGCTGATACTTGGCATCCAGCCGCTTGTTATAAGGCCGCTCAGCCGGGCCTGTCATCAGTTCGAAATTCAGCGCACCAATTTTCATCTGTGGCCGAAGCGCCAACGGCAGCTTGCCGCTGTTGTAAAACTCCAGCACGATATTACCAGACCAACCCGGATCAATACGATGCGCCGTAACATGCACCATCAGGCCCAAACGCGCCAACGACGAGCGCCCGTCCAGCCAGCCCACGATATCATCCGGCAAGGTGACCGATTCCAGCGTCATCGCCAGAGCCAGCTCACCGGGGTGCAGAATAAACTTATCACCATCAGCAATATAAATTTCGTCGCTCATTACGCTGTTTAAGGCTTTATCCACTTCGCCACGCGGGCCGCTTAAATCAATATAAGCTGCCGTATGCGCCACAAAGACACGAAATTTATTGCCCAAACGAATATCAACACTTACACCGCTTATCATGTCGGCGTCTGGCTGTGGGGTAATAGTGATTTTGCCTTCGGCTAAATAGCGCTCTATATCGCGGTCACACAGTCTCATTTTAATCGTCCGTTATTATTATTTCAGGTTGGCCAGCCGCTTGCGCAGTAGCGTGCCAATGCAATGCCAGCATTAATTGCCGGCCGATTGTACGGTAAATTTGCGCCACTGGCTGCTGTTTTAGCACTATCGGCACCCCGGCATCAGCCTGCTCGCGGATCTGCTTTTGCAGCGGTAACTGGCCCAGCATCGGCACCTGATAACGCTCTGCTAATAAAATACCGCCTGCCGTGCCGAAAATATCATCCGTGCTGCCACAGTGGCTGCACTGGTAAAAACTCATATTTTCAATCAGGCCCAGCAGCGGAATATTCACCTGGCGAAACATACTGATGGCTTTTTCTGCATCCGACAGCGCCACATCCTGCGGCGTGGTTACCACCACAGCACCGGTTACCGGCAGCTTTTGCGCCATAGTCAGCTGAATATCACCGGTGCCCGGTGGCATATCAACAATTAAATAATCCAGCTCTGGCCACAAGGTTTCGTTTAGCAGTTGCAATAAAGCCTGGCTGGCCATAGGGCCGCGCCATACCGAGGCTTGCTGTGGGTCAACCAGAAAGCCAATAGACTGCAAATACACACCATGGGCAAATTTGGGCTGCATTAACTTATTATCCGGCGAGCTGATTTTCTCACCACTCAGCCCCAGCATGACAGGAATAGACGGGCCATAAATATCAGCATCCAGCAAGCCAACTTTGGCGCCTTCCAGCGCCAGTGCTGCTGCCAGATTAACCGCAGTGGTCGATTTACCCACCCCGCCCTTGCCCGACGCAACAAGAATAATCTGCTTAATATCTTTAAATACCGGCGCTGTTGTCAGCTGGTAATCCAGCGTTAACTGATAACTAAAGCCGGCATCAAGCAGCGCCTGCTGCAACGGCTGTGCTATGGATAACAATGGCAGCTTCAGGCTGACACGCAGATTGTTTTTTTGCAGGCTTACGTTATCGAGCAGCAGTGCCAAGGGCGCGCCGCTGTCAGGCAATTGCCAGTGTTGCAGCAGCTGCTGGGCAGCTTCCGGCAAAGCGTCGGTTTTGGCGGATTTAAACCAGTTAAACATCAGCAAGTTCCAAATTCAGGCTTTAACGCGTTTTTTTAGCAGATCCGCACCTTGGCGGGTGCGGATCGATGGCGGCTAGTGTATCATTTAGTGAAATTTTTTCAGTTATTTATGCAAAAGAGCACCGCTTAATGTCGACACGCAAAATACTTGTTACCAGCGCTTTACCCTATGCCAACGGCCCTATCCATTTAGGCCACTTACTGGAATACATTCAAACCGATATCTGGGCAAGGTTTCAAAAAGCCCGTGGCCATGAATGCTATTACGTTTGCGCTGATGATGCGCACGGCACGCCTATTATGCTCAAAGCGCAGGAACAGGGCATTACACCCGAGCAAATGATTGCCAAAACCAATATTGAACACCAGGCCGACTTTGCCGGTTTCGGCATTGGCTTTGACAATTATCACTCGACCCACAGCGCAGAAAACCGCGAATTTGCCAGCCAGATTTACACTAAACTCAATGATGGCGGCTACATTAAGCGTAAAACCATCAGCCAGTTATTTGACCCGGAAAAACAAATGTTTTTGCCCGACCGTTTTGTTAAAGGCGATTGCCCAAAATGCGGCGCGCTGGATCAAAACGGCGACAGCTGCGATGTCTGTGGTGCCACGTACAGCCCGACAGAAGTAAAAAACGCCCGCTCTGTGGTATCCGGTGCCACACCGGTATTAAAAGACTCTGAGCATTATTTTTTCGATTTACCTGCCTTTAGCCAGATGCTGCAGGACTGGACACGCAGCGGCAGCTTACAGGACGAGATGGCCAACAAACTGCAGGAATGGTTTAAAGACGGCCTGCAAATGTGGGATATCAGCCGTGATGCGCCCTACTTTGGCTTTGAAATACCCAATGCGCCGGGCAAATTCTTCTATGTCTGGTTAGATGCGCCTATCGGTTATCTGGCCAGCTTTAAAAACCTGTGTGATAAAACCGGTATCGACTTTGACAGCTTCTGGCGGTTAGATTCTGACGCTGAGGTGTATCACTTTATCGGCAAAGACATTATTTATTTCCACAGCCTGTTTTGGCCGGCCATGTTGCATGGCGCCGGTATGCGCAAACCCAACGCCATTTTTGCTCACGGTTTTGTTACCGTAAACGGCGCCAAGATGTCCAAGTCACGCGGCACCTTTATTAAAGCCCGTACTTACCTGGATCATTTAAACCCGGAATACCTGCGTTATTACTTTGCTTCCAAGCTTAGCAGCAGCATTATTGACCTGGACTTAAACCTGGACGATTTCAGCCAGAAGGTTAATGCCGACTTAGTCGGTAAAGTGGTGAATATCGCCAGCCGCTGTGCCAGCTTTATTACTAAGCGCTATGATGGCAAGTTATCGGCTACCGTGGCTGAACCCGCCCTGCTGGCAGAATTTACCGCTATGGGCGAAAGCATCGCCGACAGCTTTGAAAAACGCGAGTTTGCCCGGGCTATCCGCGACATTATGGCGCTGGCCGACAAAGCCAACCAATACATTGATGCCAAAGCGCCCTGGGTGCTGGTAAAAGATGATGCCAAACAGCAAGAAGCGCATGATGTGTGCTCCATGGGCATCAATCTGTTTCGCGTCTTAATGCATTATTTAAAACCGGTGTTGCCATTGATGGCAGCAGAAACCGAAGCCTTTTTAAACAGCGAGCTACACTGGCAAAATTATCAGCAGCCGTTAACCAGCCATGCCATCAACCCGTTTAAAGCACTGATGCAGCGGGTTGACCCGGTAAAAGTGGCTGCTATGCTGGATGCCTCGAAAGACAACCTGCAGCCACAAACGGCGACACCGGTTAACGCTGTTGTTAAAGCAGAAAAAGCCGTCAGCACAGCGCGCGAGCCAATCAGCGATACCATCAGCATTGATGATTTTGCCAAAATTGATTTACGGGTGGCCAAAATCATTAAAGCCAGCGCGGTAGAAGGTGCCGACAAACTGGTGCAACTGCAACTGGATATTGGCGGTGGCGAAGTACGCCAGGTGTTTGCCGGTATCAAATCGGCCTACAGCCCGGAGCAACTGGAAGGTCGTTTAACGGTGATGGTGGCCAACCTGGCACCACGCAAAATGCGCTTTGGCTTATCAGAAGGCATGGTGTTAGCCGCAGGCCCTGGCGGCAGCGACTTGTTTATTTTATCTCCGGATGACGGCGCGCAGCCGGGTATGCGGGTGAAGTAAGTTGTCAGGCAGCGTTTGGCTGCCTGTATTTTTTAAGGCCGAGGATGACCAGTAACAGCCCCTACCGCAGTTTTAGCGCCTTATTTCTTACCACCTTGCTGATGCTGGTGGCCCAGGGTTCGTTATCAACCTACCTGGGCTTATCGCTGGCACAGCAAAACGTCGATTCGATCTGGATTGGCGCCTTGATGTCCTGCTATTACCTCGGGCTGGTGCTGGGCTCTAAACTGGGCCATAAAGTGATTGCCCGGGTGGGCCATATCCGCGCCTTTGTCGCCAGTGCTGCTATTGTCAGTGCCTGCGCCATGACACACGTATTAACGTCGCAGTTAGAAGTGTGGCTGGTAATGCGGGTAATCGTCGGTATGGGCATGATGTGCCAGTATATGGTGCTGGAAAGCTGGCTGAATGAGCAAACCGAAAGCTCGCAGCGTGGCACCGTGTTCGCCTTTTATATGATCACCTCTTATCTTGGTATGATTGGCGGCCAGTTAATGCTTAGCCAATTCCCTGAGCTTGGCATAGCACCACTGCTGATTATCAGCATGTGTTATTCGCTGTGTATAGTACCGATAGCGCTGACTAAACGTATTCACCCGGCACCACTGCAACCGGCACCGCTGAAAATTCTGGCGTTCTGGAAACTGGTGCCGCAGTCGCTGACTGCTGTCACTGTAGCCGGCATGATGGCAGGCGCTTTTTATGGCCTGGCCCCTGCTTATGCTGCCAGCAAAGGCATGAATACTGAACAGGTAACCCTGTTTATGTCTGTTACTATACTGGCCGGCCTGCTGGCACAGTGGCCAATGGGCAAAATCTCTGACCGCATTCCGCGCAGCCGTATTTTGCGCTTTAATGCAGCCATACTTAGCATTCTTACGCTATCAATGGCTTTATTGCCATTAACGGGCTTTGCCTTACTGATTGCCACCTTTTGCTATGGCGTGCTGGCTTTTACGCTGTACCCTATTGCTTCTGCTTTTGCCAACCAAAACGTAGAGCAAAACGATCGGGTGGCCTTATCTGCCACCGTATTACTGACATTTGGCCTGGGCGCCTGTTTTGGCCCGCTGCTGGCGTCGGCACTGATGCAGTTAGTTGGCCCGGCTATGCTGTATGCCTTTATCAGCTGCTGTGCCCTAACACTGTTTTTGCGGCTGATCCGGGTAAATTACACGCAAAAAATGGTTAAGCGGATGATGGACGAACAGCAAAATGCCCAGTTTAAAATGGGCTCGGGTGATTTGGTATCATCACCACTGGCGGCCGCGCTTGATCCGCGTGTTGACGAAGAAGTGGTTGTGGCACAAATGCGCGACGAAGACTTTATTGCCGCTTATCAGCAGGTACCTGCCGGTTATGATGAAGACATTGAACAAGAGCAGCAGACGGAAGATCATTTTGAGCCTGGCGAGCCCGCTGACAACTACCCGCGCAATACTGAGCAAAACAAAACCGTCTAATGACGGTTTTGTTGCTGTGCTGCTTATTTGCTGGTAACTGTGTTAGTTACTGTGCATAACCACTTTGTTCCACAGGTTCTGGTTTTTAACATAAGAAAAATATTCATCCGGCCGCCAAAATTTAGGCAGCAACGGCATATTTTTGCGCTCTTCAAAGTTTGATACCAGTTTGCTCAGAATTTCCAGTAAGCGCTCTTCGCTGATCCGCTCCAGCTTTTTGCGCGCTTGCGGGTAATACAGGTTGTTTTCAATACTGACAATACAACCCTGGGCAGACACGTTATAAGTGAGGTTACGGGTTACCATACGGCAAACCGGTTGGCGAATATCAGCCGGATACAGCCCGGTAACGATGGCATATTCGTAACGATCCAGATCTTGCCGATCGGAGTCTTTCGGAATGTAAGTTATGCCAAAGCCCTGCGGGAAAATACCGGTAATACTGAGCAGTGCATCTACCGCGACCTTGCTGTATACGCCCTTCTCGACGCCTTTTTCCAGCACCAGTGCTACCTTGGGTAAGGTTTCATAGGCAAAGCTACTTTTAGTGGACAACACCACCGAGGTATAAATTTGTGGAATTTTAAGTAAGTTACCAATACCGTGCTCGGGCTTAATCGCATTTTTCAGTAAGGTGAGGACAAAGTTCTGCCGTTCGCCTTCGAGCTTAATAAACTGATCACGCTCTTCTCTGGAATTACCACTGTATTTATCCAGCCCTAACCCCTGAGTAATATATTTCAGGCTTTCGCGATAACTAATTTGCAGCAACGCCAGCCGCTCGTCATTCTCCAGCACCCGAAACTCGTCGGCTTTGCCATCGGCACCTTTTAATATCAACAGTGCTTCAGGGTGGCAATTACCAATGTCCTGCAACAGTGCGGCCATTAACAGCGGGACCTGCACGTCGTCCCGAAACGGGTCATACTCGTCTTTGGCAGCTTTTAAGCCTTTGCTGGCCTGATAACGCTGCTGTACATAGGCGTTATTCAGCTCACCATCGGCCAGTAGTTTGTCCAGCAACCGCAGTGACAAAATAGCTTTATATAGGTGCTTACTTTTCTGATTACTGGCGGCAACATGCTTGCCTTCGGTCGGTGATAGCAGCTGAATAGTACCGAGTAATTTGGCACTATTCATATGAGTGTCTTCCTGTGATTCGCCCTGACATAACTCCAGAATATCCAGGCATATCTTTTTCAGTGCTGCCATCCGTGTACTGGCTTCTTCATTTCGGGCTTGCTGAAAGGTTTGTCTTTCATTTTGCGCTTGCTGCAAATTGCGTTCGACCAAAGCCAGATCGCGCTTGTTTACCTGTTTCTGCCGGTTCTCAAATAAAAATACCTGTTGTTCCAGTTCAGTTTTTTCTGCCTGTTGCGCTACCGCCTGCTGAAAATACTGCACCGCCTGCTCGTACAATGAGTCGGCTACTGCAGTAGTATCACAAATACGGTTAATCAGTGTTGACACCAACTTGCTGTAAGTTGATTTTCCGATGGTACCTAAAGTCATTCTGGTAAGGCGTCCTTGTTACAATATGCGCGCTGCCCCGCTAGCAGAAAACTATGTGCGGGCATGTAAACGTTTTCGGCAAATCAGAATGTTAACACAAGCTTGCCAATGGTGGCATTACTGGCCATTAGCTGATGTGCAATTTGTGCCTGGCGCCAGTCAAATTGTTGTTGCAGCACCGGCTGTATTTGGCGCTGCGCCAGCATGGTAGCAAAAGTCTGACTAAACGCCTGAGTAAGATTAGTTTTATACCGGTTACTGCGATTACGCAAGGTAGAACATATCAGCTGACCGCGGCGTTTAAACAAAGCTGCTAAATTCAGTCGGGGTATTTCGTGGCCGCCCATCATGGCATACAGCACTATTTTGCCATCCATTGCCAGTAACGGTATCTCACGGCTGATGTACTCGCCGGCTACCGGGTCCAGCACCAGATCTACGCCTTGTGGCCAGTGGCTGGCCAATTCCTGCTCAAAAGCAGTTGTTTTATAGTTTATCGCCAGCTCAGCGCCCAGTGTGGTACAAGCTGCCAACTTATCGGCACTGCTGGCCGTAACCGCCACTTTTGCGCCAATGGCTTTTGCCAGTTGTATGGCTGCCGTACCCACCCCACTGGCACCAGCGTGAATAAGCACCCGCTGGTCAGTTTGCAGGTTACCAATACTGCACAATAACTGATAAGCCGTTAAGA
The DNA here is from genome assembly GCA_002840125.1 of Gammaproteobacteria bacterium HGW-Gammaproteobacteria-15. Classification (GTDB taxonomy): domain Bacteria; phylum Pseudomonadota; class Gammaproteobacteria; order Enterobacterales; family Alteromonadaceae; genus Alishewanella. Next base: position 27,351 of record PGZF01000001.1, on the reverse strand, counting down.
AGACCTCTGCCGTTGCGGCAGCTTCAGCCATGCTGTAGCCTGCAGGCACCGCCATGGCATGGCCGGCATGTAACAGTGCGTACTCGGCATAACCCCCACCCGGCACCAAACCAAACACCGCTTTACCTAACCAGCTTTTATGCAGTGGCCCTGCAGCCACTACCACTCCGGCCACTTCCAACCCCAAAATATCGCTTTCGCCCTCTGGTGGCGGATACAAGCCACGGCGCTGCATTAAATCTGCCCGGTTGATACCCGCAGCGGCTACCTTAACCAGCAGTTGCTCTGCTGACGGTTGTGGCACTGCACGCTGTTCGATACGCAATGTGCTGTCTTTACCGGCGTTTTCTACGGCAATAACCTGCATAGTGGCTGGAATGCTGACCAAAACTAACTCCTTAGCAAATTGGCTGCTTTAGCTTAAATTGTGCTTTAGCTTTGGGCAGCGCTTCTCTACAATGCGGCCTTTAGTCTAGCACAGTGTGTAAATGCCCATGAATAAGCCTTCAGTCTCATCTGTATTACCCCGGTTAACCCTGCAAGAAACCCGGGAGAAGTCGTTAAAACGGCTGCACCCGTGGATTTTCTCCAAAGCAGTAAAAAGTGTCAGTGGTAATCCGGCCAATGGCCAGACGGTTGAGGTTGTCAGCAGCATAGGTGAATGGCTGGGCTATGGCGCTTACTCTGGCGAGTCACAAATACGGGCGCGGATCTGGAGCTTTAACCCGCAAGAGCAAATAGACGCGGCATTTTTCCAGCGCCGTATTGCCCGGGCCTGGCAGTTACGCACAGAGCTGTTTGATCTTAGCCACACCACAGGTTTAAGGGTGGTAGCGGCAGAATCTGACGGTTTACCCGGTGTCACCATCGATAAATACGACAGCATACTGGTGTGCCAGCTGTTATCTGCCGGTGCTGATGTCTGGCGTGATGCCATAGTGCAGGCGCTGATAGCACTGTTTCCTGAGCACAGTATTTATGAGCGCTCAGATGTTGATGTGCGCAAAAAAGAAGGCTTAAAACCGGTTACCGGCTGGTTGCATTTACCGCGTGATAACGGCGAAGTCGTGATTAAAGAACACGGTATGTCGTTGCTGGTTGATGTAATGCAAGGCCATAAAACCGGCTTTTATCTGGATCAGCGTGCCAGCCGCGCGGCAGCCAAACGCTATGCTAAAGATAAAACCGTACTGAATTGCTTTAGCTATACCGGTACTTTTGGCGTAGCTGCACTGCAAGGTGGTGCGCAGGCGGTAACTAATGCTGATTTGTCTGATCTGGCGCTTAGTACTGCCCTGAAAAACGCTGAACTTAATCAGCTTGATCTGTCAAAAATTGATAACGTTAAATTTGACGTGTTTAAACTGCTGCGCCAGTACCGCGAACAAGGTAAGCAGTTTGATATGGTGATCCTGGACCCGCCAAAATTTGCCGAAAGCAAAGCACAGCTAATGGGCGCCTGCCGCGGTTATAAAGACATTAATATGGTAGCGATGCAAATTGTAAAACCGGGCGGTTTATTGCTGACATTCTCCTGCTCTGGCCTGATGGAAGACAGCCTGTTTCAGAAAATTGTGGCCGATGCCGCACTTGATGCCAAACGTGACTGTCTGTTTATTGAAAAACTGAGCCAGGATAGTGATCACCCGGTAGCCAGCTTTTACCCGGAAGGCAGTTATCTCAAAGGCTTAGTGTGTAAAATCTACTGACATTAGCGCTTGGGTATCAGCATAGCTTTGCGGTATGCTGACATAAAATTGTCATCATTGGAGAAACAACATGAAACTATTCGCCCTTGCCTTAACACTGAGCAGCAGCCTGGTTTCTGCTGCCAGCTGGCAGTTGGATAACAGCCAGTCTAGCCTACATTTTGTGTCAGTAAAAAATGAAGTCGTTGCTGAAACGCATCAGTTTAAACAGTTAAGCGGCAACTGGGATGGTAGCAAGGTTAACATCAGTATTCCGGTGAGCAGCCTGGACACGCTGATCCCTATTCGTAACGAGCGGATATGGCAATATGTATTGCAGGCTGAACAATTTGCGGCCATTACGGTATCTGCTGAGCTTAAGCAAGATGCCGTAGCAAAACTGGCAATCCGCGACAGCATACTGCTGGAGCTGCCACTGAACGTCACTATTGCCACAGAAACGGTGGCACTAAATGCCAAGCTGCGTATTACCAAACTCAGTGCCAATACACTGCAAGCGGTAACAGAAGCGCCACTGATGCTGAACACCAGCAGCTTTAAACTCACTGACGGCGTAGCCAAATTGCAGGAGCTGGCCGGGCTGAACAGTATTGAAGCCTTAGTACCGGTGAGCTTTACTGTGCGCTTTAACCAACAGTAAAAGCTTAGTTTGGCTAAGCCCTAATGCAAAAAAAGCAGCTTCAGCTGCTTTTTTTGGCTAATTTAGCTCCATAAAAGCTAAACCCAACTGATAAATATCTTCACTTTCCTGGCTACAGCGCATTACTTTTGCACTTGCATCCAGTGGCGGTATGCTGGCATTGGCAGAATCAAGCCGCACCCGGATCAAGGTGCCCATTTCCAGCGGTTCATCCACTTCAATTGACATACCTGATGCACTTAAATCCCGGCAAATGCCGTCTATCACCCGTCCGGTTTCAGGATCATTAATCATCAGTTTTACGTCAGCATTGACCATCATCCTGAAATAATGCCGGTTGTCGCCTTTTGTCAGCATAATACCTCCCCTAACTACGTCAGGGTTAGTTATAGAACTTTCCATCGCTGGTGTAAAGTAGGCGTTAACATATCGCCGCCATTACACCTTAGCCTCATTCACTGCATGCAGCACTCTTTTCACCGACACCGGGTACGGCGTACCCAACTGCTGCGCATGTAAAGACACTTTCAGCTCTTGCAGCATCCAGTAAATCGCCTGTACCGGCTCGGGTAATACTTTACTGCCGGCAAATTTACCTAACAGATTATTATAACTATCAAAGGCTTTTTGATACTCGTGCATCAATAAGCGGTCGCGTTGAGGATCAACCGGCAGTTTTTCCAGCCGTTTTTGCATGGCCTGCAAATAACGCAGTATATCGTCCAGCCGCGCGGCACCATGGCCACTGACAAAGCCTTTAAAAATAAGCTCGTTTAGCTGCTGCTTAATATCCCCCTGCGCCTGTACATGAGCTAAATCGACTTTGCCTTTTAAACGCTTTTGTATGTCATGGCACAGCGTTAAGATTTGTTCTACTTTAAGTGCTATGGTCAGCACGCTGTCGCCCAGCTCTGCGCGCACTTTTTCTCTGAGCGCAGTAAAATCCTGCTCGTTTTGCGGCAGCTCGCCTTGCGCTATTAGCGCATCAACACCGGCTGCGATGCAATCGTCTATCAGCTCCAGCACGCGGCCAAAGGGGTTAAAGTACAAACCCAATTTGGCTTTATTCGGTAGTGATTCCTGCAGGTATTTTACCGGTGACGGAATATTCAGCAGTAATAAGCGCCGCAGCCCCTGTTTGGTTACTGCCAGCGCTTGCTGCGGGTTATCCAGCAGCTTTATGGCTACCGAGTCACGCTCGTCCACTAACGCCGGGAAGGCTTTAATTTCATAGCCGGCCTGCAATTTAACGTATTCGCGTGGCAGCTGGCCAAAGCTCCACTGGGTTAATTGATCCTGCTCTATGCCCTGCTCGGCTACCTGGCTTAAACTTTGTTGCACTTCGCCCTGCAAGCCTTGTTTTAGTAAAGCCAGCGAGCGGCCTTGGCGCAAAGTGATGCCTTTGTCATCCACCACTTTAAAATTCATTTTTAAATGCAGCGCCAGGCTGGTTAAATCCCAGGCATCTTCCGGAATGGTTACGCCGGACATCCGCTTTAAACGCTGCGTAATGACATCAAGCAATTTGCCTTCATCAGGGCTCAGCGTTTGCATTAACGCATCGGCATAATTGGGTGCCGGCACAAAATTACGCCGGTATTGCTTGGGCAGCGATTTAATTAATGCCACCAGCAACTCGTGGCGCAGCGCCGGGATCAGCCAGTCAAAGCCGTTATCATCCAATTGATTTAACAGCGCCAGCGGAATAATCACGCTGACACCATCGTCCGGCTCACCGGGCGCAAAATGGTATTCCAGCGGCAGGGTTAAATTGCCCTGACGCCAGGTCTCAGGGAATTTATCGGCGGTAATATCACTGGCATCGCGGTTCAGCAGACTATCGGGATCAAAGTTAAGAAAAGAGGCATCTTCGCTGCGCTTTTTCTTCCACCATTTGGCAAAGTCTATCCGGTTGTTGGCCCACTGTGGCACGCGCTCAAGATAAAACGCCGCCAGTGTGTCTTCATCTACCAGAATATCGCGCCGGCGTGATTTCTCTTCCAGCGCGGTCACATCATCAATTAAGCGCTGGTTATGCTGTAAAAAGCTGTCGTTAGTGCCCAGCTCCTGGTTCACCAGCGCTTCGCGCACAAACAGCGTATGACACACTGCCGGGTCAATTTTGCTGTACAGCACCGCACGCCTGGCCACGATAACCAAGCCGTACAAACTGACCTGCTCATAAGCGATAACAGCGCCGCGCTTTTTCTCCCAGTGTGGCTCGCTGTAACTGCGCGTTACCAAATGCTCTGCCAGCGGCTCTATCCACTCCGGTTCAATTTTGGCCAGCGTACGGGCATACAGCTTGCTGGTTTCGACCCATTCAGCTGCGGCCACCCACTTAGGTTTACGTTTAAATAAATGGCTGCCCGGAAACACATAAAACCGCGTTTGCCGTGGGCCTAAGTAATCGGCTTCTGAGTCTTTAAAACCTACCTGGCCGAGCAAGCCACTTAGCACCGCCTGGTGAATAGCCTGATAACCGGCCGCTGGCTGGTTTAGCTGATAACCCTGCTCCTGCATAAGCTGGGTAAGCTGGCCGGTAAGGTCTTGCCATTCGCGCACCCGCAGGTAATTTAAAAACTCCTGCCGGCACAAACGGCGAAACTGGTTATTACTTAACTGCTCTTGTTGCTCCTGCAGGTATTGCCACAGCTTAAGCCAGGCGGCGAAGTCTGAGTCCGGATCAGCAAAACGGGCATGGCATTGATCAGCTTTTTGCTGCTTATCTAACGGCCGCTCACGCGGGTCCTGAATGGACAATGCAGCTGAAAGCACCAACAACTCAGTTAAAGCGCCGTTGTCAGCGCCAAACAGCACCATACGTGCCAGGCGCGGATCTATCGGTAAGCGCGCCAGCTTTTTACCCAGTTCAGTTAATTGCAGGCCTTGCTTGTTACGATTTAACGGGATGGCACCCAGCTCTTCAAGCAGCTTTACGCCGTCATTCACAAAGCGGCTATCCGGCTTTTGTAAAAATGGGAAAGCTTCAATATCACCCAGGCCCAGCGCCAGCATTTGCATAATAACGGACGCCAGATTAGTGCGCAGTATTTCCGGATCGGTAAACTCGGGCCGACCGTTAAAATCCTCTTCGCTATAAAGCCGGATACAAATACCGGCGGCCACGCGGCCACAGCGGCCCTTACGCTGGTTAGCACTGGCCTGGCTGATGGCCTCTATCGGCAGTTGTTGTACTTTAGAGCGATAGCTATAGCGCGATAAGCGCGCGGTACCGGGATCAATAACATAACGAATACCGGGCACTGTCAGCGAGGTTTCTGCCACGTTGGTGGCCAGCACTATGCGCCGCCCGGCATGGCTTTGGAAAATGCGGTTTTGCTCGGCCGCGCTTAATCTGGCATACAGTGGTAATACTTCGGTATGCGGCAGTTTGAGTTTTTCCAGCGCATCGGCAGTATCACGAATTTCACGCTCGCCGTTTAAAAAAATCAAAATGTCGCCCGGCGGCTCGCGGTATAACTCGTCTACCGCATCAAAAATGCCCTGCAGTTGGTCAGCGTCTTTGTCGTCCTGCTCGCTTACCGGCCGGTAACGGGTTTCTACCGGGAAAGTGCGGCCGGAGACTTCAATTACCGGCGCATTAAAAAAGTGCTTCGAGAAACGCTGCGGGTCAATGGTTGCTGAGGTGATAATCAGCTTGAGATCCGGCCGTTTGGGCAGCAGCTGTTTTAAGTAACCGAGTAAAAAATCGATATTCAGGCTGCGCTCGTGCGCTTCGTCAATAATTAAGGTGTCGTACTGATTTAAAAAGCGGTCTTGCTGAATTTCGGCCAGCAAAATACCGTCGGTCATCAGCTTAACGAAAGTATTGTCGCTGGTGTGATCACCAAAACGGATTTTATAGCCTACCTGGTTACCCACCTGGCACTGCAGCTCTTCGGCGATGCGATCACAGACACTGCGCGCGGCTAAACGCCGCGGCTGAGTGTGGCCTATCATACCGGCTACACCGCGGCCTAACTCCAGGCAGATTTTCGGAATTTGCGTAGTTTTGCCCGAGCCGGTTTCGCCAGCAATAATCACCACCTGATTGGCGGCAATGGCGGCTTTAATATCGTCTTTCTTTTCCGATACAGGCAGTTGTGGCGGATAGTTTACCTTGGGCAGCGCAGCCAGCCTGGCTGTGCGCTGTGCCTCAGAGCGGGCGATATCGGCAGCAATACGTGTTAGTTGGGTGCTTTTTGCGTCATCTGCCAGATTTTTGCAGTTATGTAACCGGCGGCGCAGGCGAAACTGGTCTTTTAACAGACAAGCGGGAATACGGGAAATAAGATCGGATACAGAGATAACAGCTTCAGACAAAACAACGCCCTCGTTAACAGAGGGCGCCATGCTACCAAGAGCAGCAGGTAAAAATCCAGCGCTTAACGCTATCCTACCTTGCCATAATGCGAATGCAGCTCTTTATCTATGGCTCCAAGTACATCTGAGCGGGTAATAATGCCGAGTAAATAGCCGTCATCGTCTACCACCGGGTACAACTTAGGTTTAGCTTTGAGCATAATTTGCGCTAAATCAATAATGCCATCATAGCCTTTTACCGTTAACACTGCCGGGTTCATCACGTCAGCCACTCTTGATGCCTGCTGATCATGATAAGTAGACATCAGCATGCGTTGCAGGCAATCCTGCTCTGAGATAAAGCCGACTATTTTACGCTGTTCATCAATAACGGGCCCACCGGTTTGCCGGCCTTTAATTAAGCGGGCTACGGCCATTTCTACCGGCATATCAGCAGTAAAGGTTACCGGATACCGGTTCATATAATCTGCCACTTTTAGTAAATCCATGCTTCCCCCTGCACTGTATTGCTGAGCATCAGGCTCTTGTTAAGGTTAGCCGAATTTAGCCGCTTTGCTGCAAAATCAGCTTTTAGCAGCAAAGATTTCGCTGATAACCTGCCCACCTTCGGCTTTAAGTGCGCGGTACATACCTTCAGTGTTAAAGGTCCAGCTTAACTGCCCTTTGCTATCAACCACTATTACCCCACCATCACCGCCAACGGCCTTCAGTTCGGCCATAACTTCTTTTGCTGCCACGGCTGCCGTTTTTTTCTGGTATTTCACTCTGGCACAAATATCACTGGCCACCTGATAACGGATAAAAAACTCGCCATGGCCGGTGGCTGATACGGCACAGCTTTTATTGTCGGCAAAGTTACCGGCACCAATAACAGGCGCATCACCAATACGGCCATAGCGTTTGGCTGTCATGCCGCCGGTTGAGGTTGCTGCCGCTAAATTACCTTTGCGATCTATAGCTACAGCCCCCACTGTGCCCATTTTCCAGGCCGGATCATAAGGTATTGCCGCCTGATGCGGCTGCGGCGCTATAGCCTGTTTTGCGCGTTTTAACGCCTCGTAGCGAAATTCCGTATTAAAATAGCTGTTATCTACTAACTCCAGTTTCTGCTGTTTGGCAAATTGCTCGGCACCTTTGCCGGACAACATAACGTGATCTGATTTCTCCATTACTGCCCGCGCCAGCAATATCGGGTTTTTTACATTAGTGACACCGGCAACAGCCCCTGCGCTGCGATCCCGGCCATTCATAATAGAAGCGTCCAGTTCGTGGCTTTCATCAAAGGTGTAAACCGCACCTTTACCGGCATTAAACAATGGCGAATCTTCCAGTACCATTACCGCAGCCGTTACTGCATCTAAACTGGAGCCGCCGCGCTCCAGCACAGCATAACCCTGGTTTACTGCGTGGGTTAACATAGCATGGTAGGCCTGTTCCTGCGCTGGCGTCATACTGTCGCGGTTTATGGTACCAGCGCCACCGTGGATCACTATGCCTATCGGCGCTTTTGATGCCATAGCTCCGGCGGAACTTAGCATGAGTATAATAAGCAGTAGTTGTTTCATTGTTCTGCCTCCCCCGCAGAGTGTGTTATCGCACCTTTGTACTTTATATCCTGCAGCGGAGCAACTATATGTAAAGCTTTCATGCCTGTTGTTGTCGTGCTTTGTTACAAAGCAACTGCGGTATTTTGGCCGGCCTGAACTATATTTATCAGCAGGCAAATCTGGCTGGGTGGTTTATGAAGTTACCGCTGTTGATATACCCAATCGCAATACCAATCGCATTAATAGTGCTGCTAAGTGGTTGTCAGTCAACTGCGCCAGCTATGCTGTTCCCGCCGGAGCAACTGCTGGTAGCGCCGCAACTGAAAGGTGAAGTCACTGAGCCGGAAACAGCAGAGCAGATATTCACCCTGCCACAACACACCCGCTTTGAACTGTCACGGCTGATTAACTCCACTCAATCGATGGAAGAGCGCACTACCAGCGTGTTGAAGTTAATTTTATCCTATGCTCAGGACGGCCTGCTTTATGACAATTCCGCCACCAAAACCGCCAGTGAAACAATTGCCGCCGGGCGGGCTAACTGCTTAAGTTTGTCGATACTGGCTTACAGCATGGCAAAAGAGCTGGGAATGACGGCCGTGTTTCAGGATGTGCAGATCCCCGAATACTGGACCAGTGAACTCAGCCAGACCTGGCTTAATGGCCATGTTAACCTGCGCCTGCAACACGGCAGAGCTCTAAGAGGAGCACCGGGCTTTGTATTACTGGCAAAAGACATTGTGGTCGATTTTGATCCATACAGCCTGAAGCAACAATTTCCGGAGCATGCCATCAGCGTAAATCGCATTGTTGCTATGTTTTACAACAATAAAGCAGCCGTGGCTTTTGCCAGTGGTAATGATGCCCAGGCCTATCGTTATTATCAGGCAGCCATCGAGATCGATGCTTATTTTGCGCCAAGCTGGTCAAACCTTGGCGTGTTATACCGTACCAATGAAATGCACGATTTGGCCGAGCGCAGTTATCAGCAAAGCTTAACGCTGGATCCAGGCTCCATCAATACGCTGGCTAACCTGGCCTATTTATACCGCCAACGTGGTGAAATAGCTAAAGCCGAACCGCTGGAAAGACGCGTGATGCTTAAACGACGCACCAACCCTTACTACCACCTGATGCTGGGAAACGAAGCGTACAAAGGGCAAAGTTACGACACTGCCATTAGCCACTATGAAAAAGCTGTGGCACTGGATAATAAAAATCATGAAGCTTACTTTGGTTTAGCCCGTAGTTACTATGCCACACAAAACAACCAGCTGGCAGCCAGTTATATGCTAAAAGCAACGCGTCACGCGCCTTCAGCTTATGATCAGCAGCGCTACCGGCATAAACTGGCGGTGCTAAATCAGCTTAGCAGCGCTTATTAGCAAACTAGCCAAGCAATAAGCGCTGTTCGGCTATGCCCATGCTTAACACATAAGGGTGCTCACTTTGCTGGGCAGCGATAAAATCCTGCTTTGAGCTGAAGCCCTGCCAGTTAATCTCAATCAGGCTTTGGGCTACGGCCCCACCTAAGCTGGCGCCGGGGCCCAATAAAATAATATGCTGTGGCGCAAACTCTTTTACTGCCACCTGCAGCGCCTTACTAAAATCGTAGGTCTGACACACCTGATGTTGCAGTGTATAACGCTGCAGTGCGGTTAAATCGCTACCGAAATTAGGCCAGATCTGGCCACGGCCATCGATCAAGGGTAATTGCGGCTGATTAAACCGCGCGGCGGGCCACAGCGACAACGCTTTGTCCGATGCTGCCTTCATAAAACCGGTATGAAAAGCGGCATGGCCTGCCAGTAACATTGGAAAACGCTCATCGCAAGGTGGTAGTGCCGCCATCGCCGCTTTTACTGCCGGCTCGCTGCCGGCTATTACCGCATAACCGCCATACACAATAGACATATATAACTCACTGGCGTGCATAGCCAGTTGCTGCTGCACTAACGCAATACGGTTAGTATCTGGTTGCCAGTTATCATCGATAACAGGGTAAATAAACTGCGCACCGGCACCGTCTGCCGTTAGCTGTGCCATGTCGGTTACCAGTTGCATACCGCTTGCAGAAGTCAGTGCACCGGCACAACCCAAAGCCGTATACCAGCCCATGGAATTACCGGTAACAGCTACTACCTCGAAATTATTACGGTTAATACTGTGGTAATCACAGACACCTGCCGCAAAAATTAACGCAGCGGCATTGTCTGCTTTTAAATGTATGCTGCGGCTAAATACCGCCTGTCGATCTAACTCACTTACTGTAGCTAAACCGGCAGCGGCTCGCACAGCATCAAACTGCGCCTGCAATGCCTTATCACCAAAGTTGTTGCTGATATAACCCAGCTCAGCTTTGTTATAAGTGCCACGGCCCGGGCATACCACTAAGGCTGTTTTTTTCATTGTACTACCTCCATCGTGGTGGCGCCCAGTAACTGAAGTGCCTGGTCAATAATTTGCTGCGTCGATGGCAATACCGTATAAGCTGCCGCGCCCAGTGGGATAAAGCTGTCTTGTGCACATAAACGGCTAAGCTGGAAATAACCCGGTTTTGCTTCATGCAGTGCGGTAAACAGCTCTTCACTGAGTGAACCCCGCCGGCGGCACTCATCTACAATCAGCACCTTATTGCAACCTGCTAAAGCTTTGATAATTAAATTAATATGTAGTGGCACCAGGGTGCGCAAATCCAGTACGCGTAACCGAATGCCGCGGGCATTTAATGCCTGCTCTGCCTGGCGGCTTAAATAATAGCCATTACCATAACTGATAATAGCCAGCTGTTCGCCATCACCAAATACTGCAGGTTCGCCTAATTCGGGTAAAGGCGTATCCGCCGCCGGATAATCACACAGCCACAAGCCATCACCGGCGGCGGTTAAATCACGCGTCATATACAGCGCAATAGGTTCAAGAAAAATGACCAGGCGCTTTTGCTGATGCGCCAGCTGCACCGCCTGACGTAGCAATAAGGCAGCATCATGGCCGTTAGACGGACACAATAAAATAACGCCGGGAATATCACGAAATACCGCAAAGGAGTTGTCGTTATGAAAATGGCCGCCAAAACCGCGCTGATAAGCCAGGCCGGCAATACGTATTACCATGGCATTGTGGTACTGGCCGTTAGAGAAAAACGGCAAGGTGGCCGCCTCACCGCGGATTTGATCTTCCGCGTTGTGCACATAAGCCAGAAACTGAATTTCCGGAATTGCAATAAAGCCCTGTTGTGCCAGGCCAATTGCCAGCCCGAGAATACTTTGCTCATCCAGTAGCGTATTAATTACCCGGTTACTGCCAAAGGCATGCACTAAATGCTGGGTTACGCCGTAAACTCCGCCCTTTTTGCCGACATCTTCGCCAAACACTACGGTATTAGCATACTGCGCCAGTACATCATGCAGCGCCCAGTTCAACAGTTTGGCCAGATGCTGCTTTTTACCGGTGTTATGCTGGTCAAAGACAAATAACTGCTGGCGTGTTTCAGCTGCTGGTAAGGGCGGTACAGGCAGAGCCTGCCGCTGCGGTGCAATTGACGCCATAACCTGTGCGGCACTGATCAGTTTAGGCCGGCTGCTGGCAACGGCAGCAACCCGTGCAATTTGCGCAACCAGCCTGTCCAGCTGTATCAATAATTGTTCAGTGCTAATGTCACCGCTGGCTAGTAGCGCGGCGGTACTGCTTAGTAAAGGGTCCAGTTCCAGCTCGGCATCAATTTGTGCTTTGCTGCGATAGGCTACTTCAGCATCAGCTCCGGCGTGACCAAATAAACGCACTGTGGATAAATGCAACACTGCCGGTTTACGTTTAATGCGGACATAGTCGGCTGCACGTTTAGCAACGGCATAAACTTGTGCTAAATCGCGGCTATCAGCGGCAAAGTACTTCAGTGCCGGTCTGTCGGCTAAATCCTGCTCTATCCAACCGCTTGGTGTCGGGGTAGAAATACCCAGGCCGTTATCTTCACACAAAAACAGCACCGGCAACGGCACTTGCTGATAAGCAGCCCAACAAGCTGAATTAATTGCCCCCTGCGCCGTGGAATGGTTTGCCGAAGCATCGCCAAAACTGCACAACGCTATGGCATCAACAGGCCACTGGCCAACAATGCCCAGGCGCTTGCTTAAGTCGATAGCAAAGGCTGCACCAACCGCTTTGGGTAACTGTGATGCTATGGTGCTGGTTTGCGGTGGAATATTCAGCGCCAGGCTGCCCAGTACTTTATGCCGCCCGCCGGAAATTGGGTCGTCACTGCTGGCGCAAAATGACAGCAGCATATCGTACAGTGGTGTACTGCCCGGTAACTGCTTGCTGCGTTCGATAAAAAAGGCGCCACTACGGTAGTGCAAAAAAGCTGGATCGGTAACACGTAACGCCGCAGCAACCGCTGCGTTACCCTCATGGCCGGCACTGCCTATGGTATAAAAACTCTGACCTTTGGCTTGTAACAAGCGTGATTGTAAGTCCAGCAACCGGCTGCAAAGCTGGCTGTGCCACAGCTGATACAGGGTTGCAAATTCAATACTGTGGTGGCTGCTGTGTACCGGCAATTTGCCGCCACTTAATCTTTGACGATATTCATTAACCCAGGGATGTACGGCTTCTGACATAAGGCTTACTCCGCTTTAGTAAAATGTCAGGCTTGTTAGCCGCTAAATGCCTGTAAGCCGGTTTGCGCGCGGCCTAAAATCAGGGCATGCACATCATGGGTGCCTTCGTAGGTGTTTACCGCCTCCAGGTTCATCACATGACGAATAACATGATATTCATCGGCAATACCGTTACCGCCGTGCATATCACGCGCCATACGGGCAATATCCAGCGCCTTGCCACACGAGTTACGTTTAATCAGCGAGATTGTCTCCGGTGCCAATAAATTCTGATCCATCAGACGCCCGGCCTGTAAGCAGGCCAATAAACCAATACTGATCTCAGTTTGCATATCAGCCAGCTTTTTCTGAATCAGCTGATTAGCTGCCAGCGATCGGCCAAACTGATAACGGTCAAGTGTATATTGCCTTGCCGCATGCCAGCAAAACTCTGCCGCGCCCAACGCGCCCCAGGCAATACCATAGCGGGCTTTGTTTAAGCAGCCAAAGGGCCCTTTTAAACCGCTGACATTAGGCAGCAACGCATCTTCCGGTACCTCAACGTTATCCATCACAATTTCGCCGGTAACAGAGGCGCGCAGTGAGAACTTGCCTTCAATTTTCGGTGCTGTTAAACCTTTCATGCCTTTTTCCAGTACAAAGCCACGAATATCACCGTCCAGTTTGGCCCACACCACAAACACATCGGCAATTGGCGAGTTGGTGATCCACATCTTGCTGCCGTGTAATACATAACCGCCGGCGGTCTTTTTCGCCGTAGTGCGCATACCTGCCGGGTCAGAACCTGCATCCGGTTCAGTTAAACCAAAGCAGCCTACCCACTCACCGCTGGCCAGCTTGGGCAAATATTTCATTCGCTGCGCTTCTGTGCCGTACTCGTGAATGGGGTGCATTACTAACGAGGATTGCACACTCATCGCACTGCGATAACCACTGTCTACCCGCTCTACTTCACGGGCCACCAGGCCATAACAGACATAATTTACTGCCGAGCAGCCGTATTTTTCCGGCAAGGTCGCGCCAAGCAAACCCAACTCTCCCAGCTCGGTCATAATTTCACGGTGAAAATGCTCCTCGCGGTTGGCCATCAGTACGCGTGGCTGCAATTTATCCTGACAATACTGCTGCGCGCTGTCGCGGATCATCCGTTCTTCTTCGGTTAGCATGGCAGAGAGTGCAAACGGGTCCTGCCAGTCAAAATGTGCACGTGTCATAGCAAATTCCTCAATAAAACCAGCGAAATAATTTTTGTTATGGCCAGATTAGCCTGCTTTGATATAGAGTTAAAATATAATAATTCTGTATCAGGTATAGTTTAAAACTATGGACATTCGCCAACTCAGTTACTTTGTTGCCGTGTACGAACAAGGCAGTGTCAGCGCCGCAGCCCGGCTGTGCTGCGTGGCACAGCCCTCGCTTTCTGCCGCCTTACGCCAGTTAGAGCAAGAGCTGGGGGTTACACTGTTTGCCCGTTTACCTAAAGGGGTAACTCCAACGGAGGATGGCGAAAAACTGTATGGCCATGCCGGGCGCCTGCTAAGCCAGTTGCAGTCACTTAAAGCGTCATTCAGCCAACCGGTGGCACGGGTAAAATTCCGCCTTGGTTTAATTCGTGCGTTAGGCGTAGAGCGGATGAGCCAGCTGTTACGTGAATTCAGCAACAATGTGCAGGGGCTGGAATTGCATTTGGTAGAGCCTGATGAACACTGTGATGCCCGTATCATTACCCCACAACTGCTAAAAGCCGGTGAAGCATTTCAGCCATTCTGGCATGACAGCTATTTACTGGCGATGCCGCCCGGTACACCGCTTAGCTTACAGGCCGAAGTGCATTTAGCGGACTTTGAACAACTGCCGCTGATAAAACGTACCCCGTGCGATGCCTGGAACACCCTGTACCCCGAGCTGGTGCGCCGGGGTATAAAAGCCGATGTGCGGGCGGATATTCAAACCATTGAGTATGCGCTGGGCCTGGTTTCTGCTGGTGTTGGTTGTGCTTTAGTGCCAAACTTCGACACCTTGCTACAACGCCAGGACATAGTGCTGCGCCCTATCGCCCAGCTTAAACTTGAGCGCCAACTGGGACTGGCCTACGGAAAAAATCAGCATTCTGCATCGCTGGCCATATTACGTCAGCTGTGCCAGCCCGTACCTTAAACCGAAATTTTAAAATCGCCAGCTTGATCTGACGCAATACCGCTTAGCGGCAATCACGATAAAGTACCGGCTTTGTCCACCATACTTTGCAGGTTGTTCTATGTCTGTTGTGTCACACGCTAAAGAACAGGATAACGATCCGATAATTGCTTCTGTTCTGCTAAAACAGCCGGTTTGTTGTAACAGTACGCAAACCGTGCGGGAGGCCGCTAAGCTGATGCGCCAGCATGCTATCAGTTGTATTTTGATCACCGCAGCGCACAACGATAAAGTGTGTGGCATCTGGACAGCAGCCGATGCCCGGAAACTGGATTTCAGCCACCCGGAAGCAGCAGATACGCCACTGACACAAGTGATGAGCTCACCGGTACGCAGTATTACCGATAGCAGCCGGCTTAGCAGTGCGGCCAGCACTATGCAGCAGCATGGTATCCGTCGCTTATTGGTAGTGAATAAACACGGCGACGCGATTGGCCTGCTAACACAAAGCGATATTGTCCGGCAGCAAAAAATTGAATTTTATCTGCAATTTCGTGATGTCAGCTCCTGTATTACTGCAGCGCCCTTGCAGTTAAATGCGGCTATGCCGCTGGCACAAGCAGTAAAGCAAATGCAACAGCTTAATACAGAAGCCGCTATTGTGCAGTTTAATGACGGCCGCAATGGCATTGTTACTGAACAAGACCTGATCCATTTTCTGGCGCAGCACAGCAACTGCCTGACAGTCGGAGAGCTGGCAATAACGCCGCTACTGAGCATAGCCTCTACCTCCACGCTATTGCAGGCCGTAAAACTGCTGACAGACAACCAACTGCGGCATATTGCGGTGCACAGCGATAGCCTGCTGATTGGCTTATTATCTTTTAACGACATTTTGCGCAATGTTGAATACGCCTATGTTGACCAGCTCAGAACCGCACTGCTGGCACGTGATGTGGCGCTGCGCACCTCTGCCGATTATTTACGGCTTGCGCATAAGGTTATTGATGCCTCATTGGATGGCATTATGATCACTGACAAAGACGGTATTATTCGGTCAGTAAACCCCAGTTTTTGTCATATTACCGGTTATAGCATGCAGGATGTTATTGGCAACAGCCCTCGCTTATTAAGCTCTGGCAGGCACCAGCCTGACTTTTATCACAGTATGTGGCAGGTGCTGCTACAGCAAGGGCGATGGCAAGGCGAGATCTGGAACAAACGTAAAAACGGTGAGCAATATCCGCAATGGCTTACCATTACCGCTATTCGCAATGAAGAGCAGCAAATAAGCCAGTTTGCCGCTATTTTCAGCGATATTACCGAGCGTAAACAGCAAGAGCAGAAAATCCACCAGTTGGCTTATATTGATGAATTAACCGGCCTGGCTAACCGGCGCATGTTTCTTGACCGGCTGCAGCTCAGTTTAGCTAACGCACACCGGCATAAGCATAAACTCGCGGTGATGTTTTTGGATCTGGATTTATTTAAACGGATTAATGACACTCTGGGCCATCAGGCGGGCGATCAGGCATTAAAAGAAGTGGCCAGCCGGATCAGCGCAACAGTGCGCGAGGGCGAGTCTGTTGCCAGGCTTGGCGGCGATGAATTTACTATCTTGCTACCCGAGGTAACAGATGGTTCAACAGTAGAGTACCTGGCTAAACGCATGATCTCCCAAATAGAAAAACCGGTGCGTTTACTTGGCCAGGAGTTTTTCCTTACCACCAGTATTGGTATTGCAGTGTATCCACAAGATGGCAGCACGGCAGAGCAATTGGTAAAACATGCCGACGTTGCCATGTATCAGGCCAAAAGTGCTGGCCGTAATCAGTACTGTTTTTATCAGGCCAGCGCAGGACAGCAAAATGCCGATGAATTAAAGTTGGAGCAGGCACTGCGTGAAGCGCTGCGGCTGCAGCAACTGGATGTGTATTATCAGCCCAAGTTTGAACTGGCAACCCAACAACTGGTAGGCCTTGAAGCATTAGTGCGCTGGCAGCACAGCGAGCTTGGCACGGTATCGCCGGTGTTGTTTATTCCGCTGGCAGAAAAGCTTGGCTTAATTGCCGCTCTGGGCGAGCAGGTATTGCAACGGGTGTGTCTGCAACTGCAGCAATGGCAACAACTGGCTATCCCTGTATCAGTGAATATCTCGGCGCTGCAACTGGCAGATACTGAGTTTGTTACCCGGCTGCATCGGATAGTACAACTGGCAGATATAGCGCCGCAGCTGATTGAACTTGAACTAACCGAAAGCTGCCTGATCCCGGAGCAGGCAGAGCAAACGCTGTATCAACTGACCCAACTCAAAGCTCTGGGGTTTAAATTATCTATAGACGACTTTGGCACAGGCTATTCCTCACTGTCATACCTGCGCCGGCTGCCATTAGATACATTAAAAATTGATCAGAGCTTTGTGCAAGATCTGCCGGGCAATATCAGCGCCTGCCAAATTGTTAGTGCCATTATTGCTATGGGTAAAGCCTTAGGGCTGGATGTAATTGCTGAGGGTATTGAACATCAGCAACAGCTGGATTTTCTGCTGCAGGCAGGCTGTGATAAAGGCCAGGGCTATCTGGTTTCGCCACCACGCCCGGCTCAGGATATTACGCCGGCGCTATCTGCCCAAGCCATTAAACCGGTAACGGCAGCATAAGCCAACATTGCATAGCGGCTGCTGTTGCCTATACTTAAAGCACTTTTAGCTAAGGTAAAATAACCCTATGTCACGTCCTGCCGATACTGAACCCCTGAACCGCCCACCAGTTGATCAGCCCAAACGACGCAAGCCCTTATCGCACCGGGATGCAGAAGCAGCCTGCCCGGATGACGGCTCTGTTTGTGGTGAAGAAGACCCGGGCTCTGCACTGGAAAGTTTAATGGATGATGATAAGTAAGGCGTTCAAATGGATATGAGAAAAATGACAAAGGGGCTTAGAGCCTGAGCTATCCCCACAAAATTATTAGACGAAACAAAAAGATGAATTCGGAAAGAACATTCATGGCGTTCGGTGATCAGATCAATCGCCAAACATCACTGAGACCCAACAGCCATGAATGTCCGCACTATCTTGACCAATATCGTTTCATTTGTCACACCTAAAATGCATGCAACCAGACAAAAAGCCGTGACTGATTGCGTTTACAGCCTGGCAAACGGTAGCACTGCCACCGTCACCAATATTGGTCGCGGCATAGACTCCGCAGCCTACGAAAAACATAGTATTAAACGAGCTGACAGGCTTCTCTCTAATGCGAATTTGCTGCGTGAGAAAACGTTAGTTTATGGGGCTGTCTGTCGGCTATTCTGCACAGCCAAACATCCGACGATAAGCATTGATTGGTCTGATCTTGATGAGTGTAAAAGACATTTTCTGTTACGAGCTGCGTTGAGTTTCGATGGTCGCTCTATCACGCTGTACGAGGAGGTTCATCCACTGAGTACCAAAGAGAAATCTGCAACTCATAAGCTGTTTCTGCAAACATTATCGCTGCTTCTGCCTGTTGACTGTAAACCAGTTATTGTCACCGATGCAGGGTTTAAAACTCCGTGGTTCAGACAAATTGAAGCACTGGGCTGGTATTTTGTTGGCCGGGTACGCAAACCTAATTTTTACAGCACCGACAAGGGCGCGCAATGGCAGTGTATTAGCCAGTTGTATACCAAGGCATCCCAGCGGCCCAAGCAATACCAAGCTGCAATAGCTCGAAGTTCGCCGTTTGCCTGCACGCTTACACTGTACAAGCAAAAAGCTAAGGGGCGTCATGCACTCAATGCTGATGGCAGCATAAAGGCTTCTAAAACATCGCAGTCAAATGCGCGAGCGAATACAGACCCATGGCTGTTAGCATCTAATTTGCCGCAGCCCTATCGTCACGGTAAAAAAGTCGTGGCAATTTACCGGCAACGTATGCAAATAGAAGAAAGCTTCAGAGATATGAAGAGTACCCAGTTTGGCTTAGGGTTTGAGCAAAACTGCACTAGCAAACTTAATCGCCTGAGTATTTTACTGCTGTTGGCCAACTTAGCTTCACTGGCACTCATCTTACTCGGCGTCGGAGTGACGGTTGCCCAAAAGCATTGGCAGTTTCAGGCAAATACCGAGCGAGAAAAACGCGTGTTATCGTTTCATACATTGGGGTTACGGTCTATTGCAAAGCGTGTAAAGCTGACAGTCAAGCAATGGCGCGATACATTGCACCATTGCATACATTTACTCGACACCACGAGTTGCAGCATTATATGAGAGCACGATTTCGTGGGGATCCCTCAGGCTTAGAGCCCCTTTCTTAATAGTGAAACCGACACTGCGCTATTATCAGATACCCATCTGCGTAGGTGTAAACCAAGCGGTGTTCACGGTCTATCCGGCGTGAATAGAAGCCGGCGAAATCCCCGACTAAACGTTCAGGTTTACCCTTACCTTCTAACGGCGAACGCATTGCTTCCTTTATTAAATCATCAATACGTGCGCTTAGCTTTTTGTCGTACTGCTTAAAATACTGGTAGTCACCCCATGCACTGGCATCAAATGCTACGCCGGGTTTAACCTTTTTCTTGCTCATCCAAAAAGTCTTCCTTCAACTCGAAGGAGCCAGCTTTAATGCGTGCTACCGATTCCCGTAAACGGTTAGCATTGTTCGGTGTACTCAATAAGTACAGCGTTTCCTGCATGGCGTTGTAATCCTCTTGCGAAATCATTACAACATTGCCAGACCGCTGGTTAGTCACAAGCGTAGGTTCGTGAGTATCCAGCACGGTATCGATAACGGCCTTAAAATTAGCTCTTGCTTCACTAACTGTAAGAATGTTCATGCCTATGCTCCCACCAAATAAGCAAATTCCAACAGAGTTTCTCAACTCTGATATCCTTCAAACCGTAAAGGATCCTATCCCAGAAAACATCGTACAAACTTTAGTACACAAATGCAAGGAAATGGTACAAACATTTGTACATTATGCTTTTTATGCTGCGTATTGACTGCATCGACGACATTACCCCCAGCTGTTACACTATGGCAAAAGGCATGGTTTTGTCTTTGCCCCGAACGAATACTACACATTACAACGCAGGACATAAAAATTGAACCAACAGCCTACGTTCTATTTCCACGACTACGAAACCTGGGGCGCTGATCCCAAGCGCGACCGCCCGGCTCAGTTTGCCGGGATCCGCACCGATCTTGAGCTGAATGTTATTGGCGAGCCTGATGTATGGTACTGCCAACTGGCAAACGACTACCTGCCGCATCCGCAAGCGGCATTAATAACCGGCCTAACGCCGCAGCTGTGTAATAAAAAAGGCCTGGCCGAAACTGAGTTTATGCAGCGTATTTTGCAACGTTTCAGCACGCCAAATACCTGTGTGCTGGGCTATAACAACCTGCGCTTTGACGACGAAGTCACCCGTTACAGCCTGTACCGCAATTTTTATGAGCCCTATGGCCGCGAATGGCAAAATGGTAACAGTCGCTGGGACCTTATCGATATGGTGCGTGCCTGCTACGCCTTGCGCCCCGAAGGCATAAACTGGCCTGTACGCGAGGATGGCAGCCCTATTTTTAAACTGGAAGAATTGACCAAGGCTAATGGCCTGGCACATGAAAACGCCCACGATGCGTTATCCGACGTGTACGCTACCATTGCTATGGCAAAACTGATAAAACAAAAGCAGCCCAAGCTGTTTGGTTATTTATTTGAGCTGCGCAAAAAAGCCAAAGTTGCCGAATTAATTGATGTTGCCGGCATGACGCCACTGGTACATGTGTCGTCTAAGTTTCCGGCAAGTTCTGGCTGTGTTAGTTGGATAGTGCCGCTGGCGTTCCACCCTACCAATAAAAATGCGGTGATTTGCTATAACCTGCAGGCTGATCCAACACCGTTGCTTGAAGACGATATTGCCACCTTACAGCAAAAGCTGTATACCAAAACCGCGGATCTGGCCGACGGCGAACAGCGGCTGGGCTTAAAGCTTATTCATCTGAATAAATGCCCTGTGTTAGCACCGGCAAAAACACTGACTGAAGAGCGCGCAGCAGCCTTTGGTATTGACCGTGCGCAGTGCCTTAAGCATTTAGATTTTTTGCGCCAACACCGGGCAACACAAGCTAAAGCGATAGAGTTGTATCAGCAACTGAATGAATTCCCTGCTGAAACCAACCCGGACTATCAGCTATATAACGGCTTTATCAGTGACGGCGATAAGCAAAAAATGCAGCAGCTGCATCAGTTACCACCGGAGCAATTAGCCGTTAGCGCCCCGGTGTTTAGTGATGAGCGCCTAAACAGCCTGCTATTTTTATACCGCGCCCGTAATTATCCGGCCAGCCTGACCGACAGCGAGCAGCAAAAATGGCAACGCTACCGCACCGACAAATTAATGCACGGTGTGGATAACCCCAACCTGACGATGGAAGATTTTAGTCTGGTATTGGAAAATTTGGCGCATGAGCATGCCAGTGATGAGCAGAAGATGAAAATTCTAAAGTCGCTTTATCTCTATGTGCAAAGTTTATAGCTCCGAGCGTCATGCTGCGCAATAGCGAAGCCGATAACCCCGTTTGCGCAGCCGCAGAGTGTCTGAGCCCTGCCGTAGGCATTAGGGCGAGTTGCTGTGGCGAGCACAACGGGTGTTACCGGCGCAAGCTTTTAAACATCGCTATTGAATTTAATTAGCAATAAGTGAATACTTAGCCCCATCTTGTCGGAGTGCCTAGCTGTTTACAGCGGGCTGAGACCGTGAAAACGGGATCCGTTGAACCTGATCAGGCTAATACCTGCGAAGGGAAACAAGGGGAAATACAGCACATAACACAGTAGTAATCCGCCTGGCGGTTTTGCAACCTGTTATCACCTGCCCCCACTCCGGACAAGCAACCTCAACTTGTTAACCGGAGTTTGCTATGTCTGTACCAACATTATCCAACCGTGATTTACGTGCCCATGCCCGTGCTTATATTCAGGCGCTGCAGGGTGAAACCTTCCCTGGCTCCAGCCGTCGTTACCTGTTGTGTGAAAACAGTGGCGTACAGGTACCGGTGCGGGATATTCATCTTAGCCCCAGCCGCTTAGCCGATGGCAGCGAGCAGCCTAACCGCAGCCTAGCGGTGTATGACACCTCAGGCCCTTACGGCGATCCGGCGCAGCAATTAGATGTATTAAAAGGCCTGCCTAAATTACGCCTTAACTGGATTACCGCACGCGGCGATGTTGCGCCCTCCCCGTTACCACCCTTTGCAGATATTGCTCTGGATGAACAGATCACCGAATTTGAGCATCAGCCGCTGCGGGCTAAAGCCGGTAAAACTGTAACTCAGCTGCATTACGCCCGCGCCGGCATTATTACGCCGGAGATGCATTTTATTGCGCTTAGAGAAAATATGGCGGCTACTACCGATGGTGTCAGAAGCCATCGGGGCGAAAGCTTTGGTGCGGCGATACCCAAACAAATCACGGCAGAATTTGTGCGCCAGGAAGTTGCAGCGGGGCGCGCCATTATTCCGGCCAATATTAATCATCCGGAAGCGGAGCCAATGATTATTGGCCGTAACTTTAAAGTCAAAGTAAATGCCAATATCGGCAACTCCTCGGTCAGCTCCAGTATTGAAGAAGAAGTAGAAAAACTGGTATGGGCCACCCGTTGGGGCGCCGATACCGTAATGGATTTATCCACCGGCCGGCGTATTCATCAAACACGGGATTGGATCTTACGTAACAGCCCGGTACCCATTGGCACAGTACCGATTTATCAGGCGCTGGAAAAAGTGAAAGGCGATGTCAGCCAGCTTAACTGGCAGGTATTTTACGACACCCTGGTAGAGCAAGCCGAACAAGGTGTTGATTACTTTACTATCCATGCCGGGGTACTGAAAGACTATGTTGCTTTAACCGCTAACCGCGTTACTGGCATAGTGTCACGTGGCGGCGCCATTATGGCGCAGTGGACCAGGCTCTATAACCAGGAAAGCTTTTTATACCAGCATTTTGAACAAATTTGCCAGCTCTGTGCCGCCTACGATATTTCACTCTCCCTGGGTGACGGCCTGCGCCCTGGTAGCATTGCCGATGCCAATGATGAGGCGCAATTTGCTGAACTGCGTACCCTGGGAGAGCTGACGAAAATTGCCTGGCGCTATAATGTGCAGGTAATGATTGAAGGCCCGGGCCATGTGCCGATGCAGCTGATTCAGGAAAATATGACTGAACAGCTAAAACACTGCCATGAAGCACCGTTTTATACGCTTGGCCCCCTCACCACCGATATTGCACCGGGGTATGATCATATTACCTCCGGCATCGGTGCTGCAATGATTGGTTGGTTTGGCTGCGCTATGCTGTGTTACGTCACGCCGAAAGAGCATTTAGGCCTGCCAAATAAAGAAGATGTAAAACAAGGTCTTATTGCGTATAAAATTGCCGCCCATGCCGCGGATCTGGCCAAAGGTCATCCGGCAGCGCAACAAAGAGACAATGCGTTGTCTAAAGCCCGCTACGAGTTTCGCTGGCAGGATCAGTACAATCTGGCGCTGGACCCGTTTACCGCCAAAGCCTATCACGATGAAACGCTAAGCCATGAAGGCGCCGATGCCGAGCCATTTTGCTCGATGTGCGGCCCCAAGTTTTGTTCAATGCGGCTTAATCAGCAAATTCAGCAGCAAGAGGCGGCAACTGATGCATGAGCCAACAGCTGAAACTAAACCCATTGTTTGGACCATTGCCAGTTCAGACAGTGGCGGCGGTGCCGGTATACAGGCTGATCTGCATACCTTTGCTGCACTGGGTTGTCATGGTTGCAGTGTTATTGCCGCCGTAACTGCACAAAACAGCACTGAAGTCGTCGGCTATGAGACCGTCAGCCCAACGCTGTTTGTCACTCAGCTAAGTTGCCTGTTGCAGGATATGTCGCCCAAAGTGATTAAAATCGGCCTTATTCCTGATGCAGGCTTGCTGGAACAATTAGCAATCTGGCTGGCACAGCACAAAGCTGAACATCAGTTTGTGGTTATAGCCGATCCTGTGCTAAGTAGCAGTAGCGGCTATAACTTTGTCAGTCAAAGCACAGTAAGCATCTGGCGGCAACGACTACTGCCACTACTTGACCTTATTACGCCAAACCTGCCGGAACTGGCATTACTCAGTAACATGGCCTTCGCAGACAGCAACAAACAGGCAAATCAATTGTTGCAGTGGGGTGTAAAAGCCGTATTAGTTAAAGGCGGTCACTGTGCAGATACAGACACGGTAACCGACCATTACTTCAGCCCAGAGCAACACTTTAGCCTGCAACAGCCCCGGCTTAATACACTGCATAACCATGGCACCGGCTGTGTTTTGTCCAGCGCTATCGCTGCTGCATACGCTTATGGCTATGAACTTGCTGATAGCATCATCGTTGCCCGTGCTTATTTGCAGCAGGCGTTAAGCCACAGCTACGCCACTGGCAAAGGTGCAGGTTGTCTGCAACATCATAGCTGGCCAACAAAACGGTGCTATTTCCCGCAGTTAAAACTACCGCAGGATACACAGTACGGAACGCTGAGCTTTGCCGGCATAAGTACACCTATCGGCTTTTATCCGGTGATTGACAGCGTGCAGTGGTTAAAGCGTTTGCTGCCACTTGAACCCGATGTAATTCAATTACGCCTAAAACAAGGCACGCCAGATGAGATTGAGCTGCAGATAGCAGAAGCAGTATTGCTTAGCCGGGATTATAAACTACGGCTATTTATCAATGATCACTGGCAACTGGCCATTAAATACGGTGCTTATGGTGTCCACCTTGGGCAGGAGGATTTAGCACAGGCTGATCTTAATGCAATAGCAGCAGCGGGTTTACGCCTTGGTATTTCAACGCATAGCTATGTAGAACTGCTGCGGGCACATCAATTGCGCCCCTCTTACATTGCGCTGGGGCATATTTTTGCTACACAAACCAAACTGATGCCGTCGCAGCCGCAAGGTTTAACACGCCTGAAATATTATGCCGCGCTGTGCGACGACATTCCGACTGTTGCAATTGGCGGTATTAATACACACCGACTTGATGCTGTATTGCAATGCGGTGTCTCCGGTGTTGCCGTTGTGTCTGCCATCACAGCGCAAGCTGAACCGGAGCAGGCGTTTTTACTGCTTAAACATCGCGTGGAGCAATATTATGCACATCATGCTTAACGACACCCCCCTTCAGCTTGCCACAAATTGTACAGTAGCTGAGCTTGTGCAGCAGCAACAGCTAAAAACTGAAGGCCTGGCAGTGGCAATAGATAATGTCGTCATTGCTAAACAACACTGGGGCAAACATCAGGTCCAAAATAATGCTCAGGTGCAACTGTTTCAGATAGTAACCGGAGGTTGACCATGCTTCACATAGCGAACAAAAGCTTTAGCAGCCGCTTACTGCTGGGCAGTGGTAAATTTGCTAGCCCCGGCCTTATGCAGCAAGCAATACAGGCCAGTGGTTGTCAGTTGGTTACACTGGCACTTAAACGCCTGCAGTTGGATCAGCCACAGGATGATTTGCTCAGCCCAATGCGGCAGATGAATATCCAACTGCTGCCTAATACCTCTGGTGCAAAAACAGCCAAAGAAGCCATTTTTGCTGCACAGCTGGCACGTGACGCCTTGCAAACCAACTGGCTGAAACTGGAAATCCACCCGGATCCGCGCTATTTAATGCCGGACCCTATCGAAACATTATTGGCAGCAGAACAACTGGTTAAATTAGGTTTTGTCGTACTGCCCTACTGCAGCGCCGACCCTGTTTTATGTAAACGGCTGGAGCAAGCCGGCTGCGCCGCGGTAATGCCGCTGGGCGCTGCCATTGGCTCTAATCAAGGCTTACAAACCCGGGCTATGCTGGAGATTATTATCGAACAAGCCACAGTGCCGGTTATTATCGACGCCGGTCTTGGCGCGCCATCCCACGCTGCTGCGGCCATGGAGCTGGGCGCATCGGCAGTGCTGGTTAATACCGCGATTGCTGCCAGCCAGTATCCGGTTGCTATGGCCGGTGCCTTTGCACAAGCAGTAAACGCCGGGCGTATGGCTTATAACGCCGGTTTAGCAACAGCACAGCCACATGCTACGGCGTCAAGCCCGCTAACTGATTTTCTGGCGGCACTATGAGCTTTAATACGCAATGGCAGCAACAAGACTGGCAAACACTGCAGCTGCAAAGCCGTAACTTTTCAACGGCTCAGGTGCAAACAGCACTGCATAAGCCACGCTTAATGCTCAGTGACTTACAAGCGCTGTTATCTCCGGCAGCGTTACCATTATTGCCGATGCTGGCAGCCAAAGCCCAGCAGCTGACCCGGCAACGATTTGGCCACAGTGTACAATTTTATGCCCCTTTGTATCTTTCTAACCTTTGCGCTAATGAATGCACTTACTGCGGTTTTTCGCTGAGCCAAAAAGTAAAACGACGTACCTTAAACCCTGCCGAAATAGAACAGGAATGCCGTGCTATTAAAGCCTTGGGGATAGATCAGGTGCTGATTGTCACCGGTGAGCATGAGCGTAAAGTGGGTATAGACTACTTTTGCGATGCGCTGCCAATCATCCGTCGTTACTTCAGCAGTGTGCAACTAGAAGTGCAGCCGCTAAGTACTGATGAATATGTCAGGCTGAAAAGCCTTGGCGTAGATGCGGTTATGGTGTACCAGGAAACCTATAATGCGTCGGCATATCAGCAGTATCATCTAAAGGGCAAGAAAAGTGATATCCATTGGCGGCTGGATGCGCCGGACAGAGTGGGCCTGGCCGGGATCGACAAAATCGGCCTGGGTATTTTACTTGGCCTTAGCGATTGGCGTACCGATGCCATCTTACTGGCGCAGCATCTGCAATATTTACAAAAACAGTACTGGCAATGCCGCTTTAGCCTGTCCGTACCCAGGATCCGCCCCTGCAGCGGCGGTAACGAGGTGATCAATCCAATCAGTGATAAAGAACTGATCCAGCTGATTTGTGCCTTTCGCTTGTTTGCACCTGAGCTGGAAATCAGCCTGTCTACGCGCGAGTCTGACGTGTTCCGCCAGCACGTGGTACCACTGGCTATCACCAGTGTCAGCGCCGGTTCAAAAACCCAACCCGGTGGTTACAGTGTCGAACCGGAAAACCTCGAACAATTCAGCATAGACGACAATCGCACGCCACAACAGGTGGCAAAGGCATTGATACGACAAGGCCTGCAGCCGGTATGGAAAGATTGGGATAGCTTTTTAGGCCGCTAAATGCAAAAAGCCCCACGCTTACGCGTGAGGCTTATTTACTTATTGGGAGCCTGGCGGTGAACTACTCTCGCATAGCGAATGCTACACTACCATCGTCGCAGCTGCGTTTCACTTCTGAGTTCGGAATGGGATCAGGTGGT